>NZ_CP048273.1:0-3632500 GCF_000465465.2 Bacillus sp. NSP9.1 | reverse complement strand
CGTTTTGCATTATTAAAGAAGAGGCATTATTGAAATAACAAAAAGAGGCCCTCGAAAGGGCCTTTTAATCGTATTCAATAACAACAGTTTTATTTTTGGCGTTTTCGAGAAATTGTATAGTTTCTTTAACTAATTCAACTAATTCTTTTTTAAAACCGTCTGAAGTATCTAGTTTGCTTACATCAAAACTTTTCATTTGGTTTATTGTTAATTGTACATCTTCAATTACCCAAGGTGAGTCATTATACCATCCTTCTTGATAAAAGTACTCTTTGATTATTCCTTCTTTTTTAATGTTGGTATCTAATAAAGAATTTAATAAAGTCTCAAAGTATCCATTCCAAATCACGACTTTGTTTTCTCCATCAGATAAGACAATTTCAGGTTCACCCTCAAATCCATCATAAAATTTTGTATGTAACAATTCAATCAATCCTCCTTTAGGGAAAATCCCTCCCTAAAATCAACTTTATGAATCAAGATAGAAGTCGCTTGCGTTATGGACTGCCCGAAAAAGGAGTAAACTTGGAAGTGAAGCAGGTAAGCTTGGATAAAAAGAAAAAATGATCTATCGTCACTTTCGGGCCGAAACGCTTGCATCCTTTATTATGATAGCTATCGAACTGCAAGTGCTGTTCAGCGCCGGAGAATCCATTTTTTTTGCTAAACAAGACGCCGGATATGATTGCGGGACGGCAGCGGGCGATTTTAGTGAACGAAAGAGAAAGATTGATAGAACAACAAAAAGAAATTGAAGAATATGAAGATGTTATTTTAACAAAAGAAAGAGGACTGGCATTATCAGCAAAAAACAAATGCCATTCACGAGGCTTTTTTCAGCTCAAAACAATGGAAGGAAGCATCCGTCATCGCCCTTACGATCTCGAGAAAGCCCGAGGTGGCGACAAAGCCGATCATTGAGCGGGCCTGGAAAGAAGGGAAGACGGTTTGCATTCCGAAATGTCTGCCGGAAACAAGTGACATGCATTTCCGCCGCTTTCAAGACGAAAGCGAATTGGAAGTCGTTTACTTCGGTTTGCAGGAACCGATTGTACATAAAACCGAGCAGCTTGCGCCCGAAGACATCGATTTTATTCTAGTTCCGGGGATATGCTTTGATCCGCGGGGGTACAGAATCGGCTATGGAGGAGGATATTATGACAGGTATTTGGCCGGATTTACAAAAGAGACGGCTTCTCTCGCATTCCACTGTCAGATCATCGACAAGGTTCCCCATGAGGCACACGACATCCCTGTCAGTCAAATTTTCACGGAAAAAACGACTCTCATTTGTCAGTGAAGTCTCCTGAATAAATATAAAAAATTGAGACACGATACGGTTATAGGAGGGATCATATGAGAAAAGTTACGTTTATTCTATTAGGCACGCTTGCCGCTCTCATTCTTTTTCAAAACCGCTATCGTGTAATCAATGTCATTCATGGCCAAAACCGGATCCGCCATTATTTTATCCACTGGATCATGAGGATTCCGTTTGTTCGTAATAAATTTATCCAGCAGGCTTTCTAAACCCCGTTTTGAATAACGGGGTTTTTTAAAGGGGCAATCAGACGTGTTTCCTGATATAATGGACAAAAATAATGATGGAGCGTCTAAAGATGTATTCAGTTGATTATATGTACTGGAATTTAATCGGTAATCTTTAGACGCTCCATCCTTATTTGTCACCCTCTCGCCAGGCCGCATACAGTCACTCGTGTGATCTGATCTTCAATCAGCAACAGTTTAAACATGGACCTCACCGCGCTTTTCTTTTTTATGTCAAGTGTATAGCAAATTGTTTTCACATGCTACAGAGAAGGGACAGAATCAAAAAAAGCTGCTCCCCCAAAGGGAACAGCTCAATCTTATAAACTCCCGCCATTCGTTTCAATCACATTCTTATACCAGTAAAAGCTCTTCTTCTTCGTTCTCTTCAGCGTCCCTTTTCCTTCATTGTCCCGGTCGACATAAATATAGCCGTAGCGTTTTTTCATTTCCGCAGTGGAGGCGCTGACCAGGTCGATCGGACCCCATGATGTGTAGCCGATGAGGTCGACGCCGTCTGCGATCGCTTCCCTTACTTCTTTTAGATGATCGCGCAAATAATTGATTCTGTAATCATCCTGGATCGAGCCATCCTCTTCGACGACATCGACTGCGCCCAGTCCATTTTCAACAATGAAGAGCGGCTTTTGATAACGGTCATACAGGGTGTTCAAGGTAATCCGCAGCCCTTTGGGGTCAATCTGCCAGCCCCATTCAGATGACTCTAGGTATGGATTTTTGACGCCGCCAAGCAACGTAAAAGACCAGCTTATTTAAAGCCGGTCTTTTTTTGCTTTAAATTAAGAAAGCATTTGGCTGATCTATGTTTTCCAGTAAGCTTTCTATATTGTAAAGACGAAAGGACAATCCAAGGGGAATATCCCCAGCCTGGTGAAAAGGAGGTTAAATATATGAAGTGAAATATGAAAAGCGGCAATAAGGAACGAAGCTTAAATGGACCGGATAAATAATATAGGCCGGAAGAACAATCTATGCTGAATACATAGCAAGCGATAAAGTGGTGAAGATATACTCCAAAGTAAACTAAGCTGAAACACTGGGATTGTCAGTATTCAAAAGGTTGATCTCCGAAATGTCGCTAAAACATCAATTTAAGGAAATAAAATGTGTTTGTCAAAACAAGAATCACGGACATTCCGGCAAATTTGTTCCGCGGCATTGAAAGAGCTGAAGGCAGATTAAATCAATAAAAGCAGCAATGATTTTTACATCCCGTGGAAAAACGCTTAATATTGAGCTCAAGGATATTGAAAGAGAAAGACATGGCTGCTTATACCAAACGGGATTAAGGCCGTCTAAAACAATCATCAGGAATATAAATTTGCGGTCGCAAAAAGACAGGAATTTCTGAAGCATTTGAAGAACCTGTTATAAGAGCCTATACGTCCATACATAGAAAAAGGATGGCGTTAAAATTATGCTGTTTGATTTGTGAAGAGGTTGAACAGCCGGCCTTCTATCAACTATATCATTGAAACGGTTTTCGTATTGAGAAAAAAACTGAAAATAAAATTTTTTTAATATAGCCTTTACAAATGGGTGTGTTCCCATATATAATAGTCCTTGTCAGATCGAGAGTTGATCGAAAAACGGCGCGGAGGATTAGCTCAGCTGGGAGAGCATCTGCCTTACAAGCAGAGGGTCGGCGGTTCGAGCCCGTCATCCTCCACCATTCATATTGAATGGGCCGGTGTAGCTCAATTGGTAGAGCAACTGAATCGTAATCAGTAGGTTGGGGGTTCAAGTCCTCTTGCCGGCACCATCAATTTATGATATAATATAAAAGTTGCTGAAAAGAAGAAAATCAACGGCTTTTATCTAAGAATGTCTTAGAGCCATTAGCTCAGTTGGTAGAGCATCTGACTTTTAATCAGAGGGTCGAAGGTTCGAGTCCTTCATGGCTCACCATTTTTATGCGGATGTGGCGGAATTGGCAGACGCGCTAGAATCAGGCTCTAGTGTCTTTACAGACGTGGGGGTTCGAGTCCCTTCATCCGCATCGCCAATTATATTATGCGGAAGTAGTTCAGTGGTAGAACACCACCTTGCCAAGGTGGGGGTCGCGGGTTCGAATCCCGTCTTCCGCTTCAACCATCCGATCCAGGTTGGTGGAATTGGCAGACACACAGGATATGCGCCCGTAGCTCAATTGGATAGAGCGTTTGACTACGGATCAAAAGGTTAGGGGTTCGACTCCTCTCGGGCGCGCCATTATAACAACGGGAAGTAGCTCAGCTTGGTAGAGCACATGGTTTGGGACCATGGGGTCGCAGGTTCGAATCCTGTCTTCCCGATTCTTTTTGGGGCCTTAGCTCAGCTGGGAGAGCGCCTGCTTTGCACGCAGGAGGTCAGCGGTTCGATCCCGCTAGGCTCCACTTTGTTATCTCTATATTCATATTGATCATGGCGGCGTAGCTCAGCTGGCTAGAGCGTACGGTTCATACCCGTGAGGTCGGGGGTTCGATCCCCTCCGCCGCTATTAAAGGACCTTTAGCTCAGTTGGTTAGAGCAGACGGCTCATAACCGTCCGGTCGTAGGTTCGAGTCCTACAAGGTCCACCATTTATTACGGAGGAATACCCAAGTCTGGCTGAAGGGATCGGTCTTGAAAACCGACAGGGGTGTCAAAGCCCGCGGGGGTTCGAATCCCTCTTCCTCCGCCATACATATTTTATCGCCGCGGGGTGGAGCAGTTCGGTAGCTCGTCGGGCTCATAACCCGAAGGTCGCAGGTTCAAATCCTGCCCCCGCAACCAAATTTAAATTCATTGCCAAAATGGTCCGGTAGTTCAGTTGGTTAGAATGCCTGCCTGTCACGCAGGAGGTCGCGGGTTCGAGTCCCGTCCGGACCGCCATTTAAAAAGGCTCGGTAGCTCAGTTGGTAGAGCAACGGACTGAAAATCCGTGTGTCGGCGGTTCGATTCCGTCCCGAGCCACCTTGTTAACAATTATATATTGCGGCGGTTGTGGCGAAGTGGTTAACGCACCAGATTGTGGCTCTGGCATTCGTGGGTTCGATTCCCATCAATCGCCCCATGCGAAATGCGGGTGTAGTTTAGTGGTAAAACCTCAGCCTTCCAAGCTGATGTCGTGGGTTCGATTCCCATCACCCGCTCCATTTGCATATCATGGGCCTGTAGCTCAGCTGGTTAGAGCGCACGCCTGATAAGCGTGAGGTCGATGGTTCGAGTCCATTCAGGCCCACCATGATTCCACAGTAGCTCAGTGGTAGAGCTATCGGCTGTTAACCGATCGGTCGCAGGTTCGAATCCTGCCTGTGGAGCCATCTGGAGAAGTACTCAAGTGGCTGAAGAGGCGCCCCTGCTAAGGGTGTAGGTCGCGTAAGCGGCGCGAGGGTTCAAATCCCTCCTTCTCCGCCATTTTCAATAAGGCCCGTTGGTCAAGTGGTTAAGACACCGCCCTTTCACGGCGGTAACACGGGTTCGAATCCCGTACGGGTCATCATCACTTGAAACCCCTGCATCTTTTTGATGCAGGGGTTTTTAATATGTGCTGCAATTCGAAGTCATTGTTGAATTTTGTCAATAAAAAGAAGCGCTTTCACAAAAAGGAAACAGCCATTTTCTGCGAATAAATGAGTAATCTTTAAATATAGTGGCAGAAAGGAGTGACGCGTCTGAGCGCCGCAGAATTTGAAATGCACCTGTTTCATGAGGGCCGCCTTTTCGAAGGCTACAGGCTGTTTGGCGCTCATCAGGCAGAGCAGGACGGCCAAAAGGGCTTCAGGTTCTGCGTTTGGGCTCCTCATGCCAAAGAAGTTCGAATCGTGGGGACGTTTAACGACTGGGTCGGTTTGGCGCATCGAATGGAAAGGGTGAACCGGCAAGGAGTATGGGAATTGTTTATACCCGGGCTTGAAGAAGGGGAGCTTTACAAATATGAAATCATCACGGCGGCAAATGAATCAAAGCTGAAATGCGATCCTTACGCATTTCTTTCTGAAGTCAGACCGAAGACCGCATCTGTTACTTACCGATTTCCGGAGTTCGCATGGAATGATCATCAATGGCGGAAGAAGAAAAGGCGGAAACCAGTTTATGAAAAACCGGTTTCCATCTATGAACTTCACTTTGGTTCGTGGAAAAAGAAAGCCGATGGGAGCTTTTTTACGTATCGGGAAATGAGCGACATGATCATCCCTTATGTGAAAGAGCATGGATTTACGCATATTGAGCTGATGCCGCTGACGGAACACCCTTTGGACCGTTCATGGGGTTATCAGACAACGGGATATTACAGTCCGACGAGCAGATATGGAAAACCGCATGATCTCATGTATTTTATCGATCAAGCCCATCAGCATGACATCGGCGTCATTCTCGATTGGGTCCCCGGCCATTTCTGCAAGGATGAGCACGGCTTGTATTTATTCGACGGTCTGCCTCTATATGAATATATCCATGAGCATGACAGGGAAAACCGGGAATGGGGGACCGCGAATTTTGACCTCGGAAAGCGGGAAGTTCACAGTTTTTTAATATCCAATGCGTTGTATTGGATCGAGATGTATCATATAGATGGTTTTCGAGTCGATGCTGTTGCAAACCTCCTGTATTGGCCAAACCGCCCTCAGCCTGAAGCCAACCGCTATGCGATCGAATTGATCCAAACCTTGAATGAACAGGTTTTTGCCAAAGATCCGCACTTTTTGATGATGGCTGAGGATTCCACAGACTGGCCGAAGGTAACGCATCCGACATATGAAGGCGGTCTCGGATTCAACTATAAGTGGAATATGGGTTGGATGAATGACATTTTAACCTATATGGAAGCTTCTCCAGAACAAAGAAAGCATCTGCATCATCTTGTTTCTTTCTCCTTAATGTACGCCTACTCTGAAAATTACATCCTGCCGTTTTCCCATGATGAAGTGGTTTACGGCAAAAGGTCTTTGCTTCATAAAATGCCGGGCGATTATTGGCAAAAGTTCGCTCAATACCGCCTGCTGATCGGATTTTTCATTGCCCACCCCGGAAAAAAGCTTCTCTTTATGGGCGGTGAGTTCGCCCAATTTGATGAATGGAAGGATGATGGACAGCTTGATTGGTTTTTAGACGGCTTTGACATGCATCAAAAGGCGAGGAACTTCGCCAAAGATGCTTTTCACATCTATAAAAAAAGCAGGGTTCTTTATGAAAATGATCATCGTCCGGAAGGTTTTGAATGGATTGATGTCCATAATGCCGAACAATCGGTGGTCTCTTTTATCCGCTACGGAAAAAAGCCGAATGAAGCGCTGATTGCCGTTTGCAATTTTACACCCGCCGCCTACCACGGATATCGGATCGGCGTCCCTTTTCAAACGGAGTACGTTGAAATTTTAAACAGTGATCATCAAGCCTACGGCGGTTCACATCAAATCAACAGAAGGGCTCTTCAGGCACAAAAAAACGGCCTGCACGGCAAGCCATACTGTATCAGCATGACTGTCCCTCCGCTTGGGATCTCGATTCTCAGGGCGGTCAAAAAGAGAGGGGGAAAAAGAGATGAAAGAACGGTGTGTGGCCATGCTTTTGGCGGGCGGCAAAGGAAGCAGGCTGAGTGATTTGACTAAGCATGTGGCAAAACCTGCCGTTCCATTTGGCGGGAAATACAGAATCATCGATTTTGCCCTCAGCAACTGTGCAAATTCCGGCATTCATCATGTCGGTGTCCTGACTCAATATCAGCCGCTTTTATTGAACTCATATATCGGTATAGGCGAAACATGGGATCTGAACCGGAATAACGGCGGAGTCGCCATTTTATCCCCTTATGCCGAAGCATCTGAAGTCAAGTGGTATAAAGGGACGGCGAGCGCCATATACGAAAACCGCCACTTTTTAAAAGAGCGCCAGCCTGACCATGTATTGATCTTATCCGGGGATCACATCTACAAAATGGATTACGGAAAGATGCTTGAGTACCATATTGAAAAAGAGGCGGATGCCAGCATTGCTGTCATTGAGGTCAATTGGGCTGAGGCCGGACGTTTCGGCATTCTTCACACAAACGACCGGCTGGATATCACATCTTTTGAGGAAAAGCCGAAATATCCGAAAAGCAATTTGGCTTCGATGGGCGTCTATATTTTTAAATGGAGTGTGCTTGAAGAAGCGTTGGAAAAAGATGAGATCAATCCTGATTCAAGCCATGATTTCGGCAAGGATATCATTCCCGCCCTGCTTCAGGAAGAAAAGAAGCTGAGCGCTTATCCGTTTCAAGGCTACTGGAAGGATGTCGGGACGGTCGAGAGTTTGTGGCAGGCCAACATGGATCTGCTTGGAGACAATCCTGCGCTCGATTTGTTTGAACGGAACTGGCGCATTTACTCGGTTGCGCCCAACCTTCCGCCCCAGTTTATCGCCGATCAGGCGGATGTCAAAGAATCGCTCATCAGTGAAGGCTGCGCCGTTTATGGAGCAGTCCGCCGCTCGGTTATTTTTCAAGGGGTCAAGATCGGCCGGCATTCCAAAGTGGAACATTCGGTCATTATGCATGACGCGGAAATCGGAGACCATGTTGAAATAAAAAATGCGATTGTTCCGGCAGGGGTGAGGATTCCTGACGGTTTTCGCGCAAGCTGTAAAAGTGGCGGGGTTCTGCTTATCACCGAGGACTATATAGAAAATCATAAAGTTGTCTAATCAACTGGGAGAGGCGGATGATGCCAATGAATAAACAAATGCTGGGAATGATTGACACCGCTTTTAACCAGCGGTCTCTTCAGGATTTAACGGCCTGCCGTTCCATCGGAGCCGTCCCGTTTGCCGGGAGATACCGGCTGATCGATTTTATCCTTTCATCCATGGTCAATTCCGGAATTCGGAGTGTTGCGGTATTTTCAAAGCCTCCGTACCGTTCGTTGATGGATCATTTGGGATCTGGGAAAGAGTGGGATCTGCACCGGAAAAAAGACGGTTTGTTTTTTCTGCCTTCTTCACTTCCCCATGACGATAAGGCCGGGCTTGGCTCGTTTCCGATGTTTTTCGAGCATCTCGATTATTTAGAAAGAAGCAGCCAGCAATTTGCCGTCATCACAAACAGCTATACAGTCTGTCAAATTCCTTTTGAACATGTATTGAAAAGGCATCTGGAATCCGGCTGTGATCTGACTGAAATTTGCCAGGAGGGAAAGCCTCTTGATATGTATGTCATCGCCAAAAAACGATTGAAAGAATTGATTGAGGGCCATCGGGAAACAGGGCTGAACTCGTTTGCAGAAGCTGTCAATAAAGAGCGGGAATCACTTTCAGTCAGCCGGTATGAGCATTCGGGATATACCGCTGTTATCGATACGCCGGACAACTATTTGTTGCACAGCCTGAAACTGATTGATCCCGCGTGTTGGCGGCAGGTTTTTCATATGGATCGCCCCGTTTTTACAAAAATGAAAAATGAACCTCCAGTGAAGTATTCGAAAACCGGCAGTGTGAAGCAATCGATCATTGCAGACGGCTGTGTTATTGAAGGGGAAGTCGAGAATTCCATCCTGTTCCGGGGGGTTTATGTCGGCAAAGGAACAAAAATTAAAAACAGCATCATTATGCAAAAAACACAGATTGGCGAAGGTTGCCGCTTAGAAAATGTCATCTGTGACAAAGACGTCAAAATCGGCCAGCGTATCGAAATGTCGGGGACTTTGGACCTTCCGTTCGTTTTGAAAAAAGGAGCTGTGCAAGGAGCGCTGATGAACTCTTGAAGATCATATCCGCTGTGTCAGAGTGTGCGCCGTTTGTGAAATCCGGGGGGCTCGCCGATGTAGCCGGAGCGCTGCCGAAGGAGCTTTCCCTTTTAGGGATTGAGACGGCCGTGATCATGCCCAAATACAGTTTGATTGCCGAAGGCTTCAGAAAAAGGATGGCCAAAATCGCCGAGTGCGAGGTTTCCGTCGGCTGGCGCAGGCAGTATTGCGGCATCGAAGTTTTGGAGCATGACGGCGTGTCTTATTATTTTATAGACAATGAATATTACTTTAAGCGGGATACACTTTACGGTCATGATGATGACGGGGAGCGGTTCGCCTTTTTTTCGCGAGCCGTTTTAGAAGCTTTGTACACGCTTGATATGGCTGTTGATGTGATTCATACCCATGATTGGCATGCGGCCATGATCAATTATTTATTAAAAGAAGACTACGGAAAAAGGCCTTTTTATCAAAACATGAAAACCGTTTTTACAATTCATAATCTCCAATTTCAAGGAATTTTTCCGAAGGAGGCCGTCAGCGATCTGCTCGGCCTTGATTTTTCCCATTTTACCCCAGAAACGCTTGAGTTTTATGGGAATGTCAATTACATGAAAGGGGGGATTATTGCGGCGGATCAAGTGACAACGGTCAGTCCGACATATCGCGATGAAATCCTCACACCTTATTACGGCGAGCGGCTTGAAGGCGTCCTCTCCGAAAGGCGGCATGTCCTCACAGGCATTTTAAATGGAATTGATGAATCCGTTTATGATCCATTGTACGATCCGGACATCGATTATCATTATGACGCGGAAAATCGCGCAGGTAAACGGAAAAACAAAGCCGTGTTACAGCAGATGATGGGTCTCCCTGAAAGGGAGGACATTCCGGTTGTCGGCATGGTCACAAGGCTCACGAAGCAAAAAGGCATTGATTTGATCAAAAGGGTTTTGCATGAACTGTTTGAAGAGGAAGAGATGCAGCTGATCGTTTTAGGATCGGGAGAAACGGAATTTGAAAACTATTTCCGTTATATGGAGTATGCTTATCCGGAGCAGTGCAGGGCGCACATCGGCTTCAGCGAACAGCGGAGCCGCAAGATTTATGCCGGGAGCGATCTGTTTTTAATGCCTTCGAAATTCGAACCTTGCGGACTGGGGCAGCTGATCGCCCTCAAATATGGAGCGGTTCCGATCGTCAGGGAAACAGGCGGCCTTAATGACACCGTTTCGGCCTTCCAGGAGAAAACCGGAGAAGGAAACGGGTTTACGTTTGCCCATTTTAATGCACATGATATGAAGCACACGATCAAACGGGCGCTTTTCTTTTATCGGCAAAAAGGCGTGTGGAACGGTATCGTTCAAAAAGGGATGACCCAGGATGTGAGCTGGGCCGAATCAGCCCGGCGGTATCAGCGGATATTCGACCGGGTGATAAAGGGGGATGCGTCATGTTCACGTGCAAAGACAGCTTTAAACAATGCTTTTTAAAGCGGGTTGAAAGGTTGTGCGGGAAAAGCTTCCGCGATTCGTCAAAGCTCGATCAGTACCAGACGCTGAGCATGATGGTCAGGGAATACATCAGTTCTGATTGGATCGGGACGAATGAAAAGAGCCGTACCAATCAAAACAAGCAAACATACTACTTATCGATTGAATTTCTGCTGGGCCGTCTGCTCGGCCAAAATCTGCTTAACCTCGGCGTCCGCGGTGTTGTTGAAAGAGGGCTTTCCGATCTGGGCATTTCCCTTGATGAGATCGAAGAGACCGAAATGGACGCGGGGCTCGGTAACGGAGGTTTGGGCCGTCTTGCGGCCTGCTTTCTGGATTCGCTGGCATCGCTGGACCTTCCCGGGCACGGAATGGGCATTCGCTACAAGCACGGCTTCTTTGAACAAAAAATCGTTGACGGCCATCAGGTCGAGCTTCCGGAGCAGTGGCTAAAGCACGGGTATGTCTGGGAAATCCGCAATGCCGATCAAGCGGTCTGCGTTTATTTCGGCGGTGAGGTCAAGATGACAGAGGAAGGCGGCCGTCTGCGTTTTTGGAATGAAAATGCTGATGTGATAACCGCCGTGCCCCATGATATTCCCGTCATCGGCTATGAGACAAAGACGGTCAACACGCTCAGGCTGTGGAACGCCGAGCCTTGCACTCTTCATCAGGAAACAAACATCTTGAAGTACAAGCGGGAAACAGAAGCCATAACGGAATGTTTATATCCGGATGACACACATGATGAGGGAAAAATGCTCCGGCTGAAACAGCAGTATTTTTTAGTGTCTGCCAGTCTGCAAAGCATTGTGAAAAGCTATAAAAAAAACCATCGGTCGCTATGCGGCCTCCACAAAAAAGTCTCGATCCACATTAATGACACACACCCCGCTTTAGCTGTACCGGAGCTGATGAGAATTTTGCTGGATGAAGAACGCATGACCTGGGAAGAAGCTTGGCATGTAACGGTACATACGATTTCATATACGAACCATACGACGCTGGCCGAGGCGCTTGAAAAGTGGCGGATTGATTTATTTAAACCGCTTCTCCCGAGGATTTTTATGATCATTGAGGAGATCAATGAACGCTTTTGCAGCTGGCTTTGGGAAAAATACCCGGGAGACTGGGAGCGGATCGAAAAGCTGGCCATTATCGCCCGCGGAGAAGTGAAAATGGCGCATCTCGCGATTGTCGGAAGCTATAGTGTAAACGGTGTGGCCAACATTCATACCGCGATCTTAAAAGAGCGTGAGATGAACGGTTTTTATCATGTTTTTCCATATAAATTCAACAATAAAACAAATGGCATTTCACACAGAAGGTGGCTTTTAAAAGCAAATCCGCAGCTGTCGGATCTCATAACCGAAGCGATAGGAGACCGGTGGATCAAACATCCTGAAAGCCTGTATAATCTTTTGCCGTTTGCCCATGACACCGCTTTTATTGAGGCGTTTCAAAAAGTGAAAAGGGAACGAAAACAGATTCTCGCAAGATTCATTAAAAATGCGACGGGATTTGCCGTTCATCCGGACAGCATCTTCGATGTTCAGGTCAAGCGGCTGCATGCCTATAAACGGCAGCTTTTGAATGTGCTTCATATCATGTATCTTTACAACAGGCTGAAGGATGATTCAAGCTTTTCCATATACCCGCAAACGTTTATTTTCGGGGCGAAAGCGTCGCCTGCTTATCATTACGCCAAAAAGATCATTAAGCTGATTCATTCTGTCGCCGATAAAATCAATCATGATCCTGAAGTCAGACAGTCATTGAGGGTCATCTTCTTAGAAAATTACCGGGTCTCATTAGCTGAGCGGATTTTTCCTGCCTCAGACGTCAGCGAACAAATCTCAGCGGCAAGCAAAGAAGCTTCGGGAACAGGGAACATGAAATTCATGATTAACGGGGCCTTGACAATCGGCACGCATGATGGCGCCAATATTGAAATACTGGAACGGGTGGGTTCTGATTGTATTTATACGTTTGGTTTAAAGGCGGATGAAGTGCTCGGCTACGGTGAAAAGGGCGGATACCGGCCGCGGGAATACTATCAGCACGATGCAAGAATCAGGCAGGCCGCTGATCAGCTCATCAACGGATTTTTTGAAGGGGAGAGAGACGAGTTTGAAGAAATCTACGATTCCCTGCTTGCTTATCATGATGAATATTTTGTTTTAAAGGATTTTGCTTCCTATATTGAAGCGCAGGAAAACATCCAGAGCGATTACCGGAAAGAAAGGCTCTGGGCTGAAAAAGCTGTGACGAATATCGCCCATGCCGGCTATTTCTCAAGCGATCGTACGATAAAGGAATACGCCGGAGAGATTTGGGGCATTAAACCGCATCACCGCTAATGCAAAATGCTAAGCCCCAAAGATCCGGGGCTTAGTCATCCTCTGTATACGGCTCTTTTTCCGCTGGAGGAAGGTCTCCGAATGAGGTCATGATCCCTTCTTCATCAAGGAGATCTTCATACTGTTCATGTTCTTTTGTCGGATAGACGGTGATTTCTTTTCCTGTAATATCTGTTGCGGCATAGTTTTCATAATCTTCGACATTTCCGACAGGCTCTTCATATTCCATGTACATTTGGCCGTAGGACAGCGGCGGAACAGCCAAATCCTGCGGAGTATCGGAGTTTCCGTAACGTTCGACCTCCTGATAGGCGTCTTCTGAATCGTATGCGACATTTTCATCCTCTTCATCAAGTTCAAAATTGCCGAACGGAGGATTCAGCACCTCTTCTTCAATCGGACGGTCTTTTGAGACAGAGACTGTTGAGGAATGTTCGCTGCACGTTGTCGCCGTAGGCAGCACGTTCAGCCTTTCATAAGGAATATCCTTTCCGCACACTTCACAGCGGCCGTATTCCCCTTTTTCGATCAGTTCCAGCGCGTGCTCGATATCGTGCAAATGCTCCCTTTCATGTTCATAAAGGGCCAGGTCTTTTCCCCGTTCATACAGCTCTGTTCCCTCATCACCGGGGTGATTGTCGTAAGCGGACAGCTCTCCGGTTGAATTGTAAGGATATGCGTCATCCATGCCAAAATGGTCGCTGTCTTTAAACCGGGTGATAATCTGTTCTTTTCCGGCTTCAAGTTCATTTTTCAATCTTTCCAATTGTCCTTTGGTTAGCACGTATATCGCCTCATTTCTAAAAAGTGCTGCCTTTTTAGTATGAGCGAATTTAAACAGAACTTTCATTGTAAAAAAAGCAAAAAAAAAGCCTATAAAAGGCTCTTTTTAGAAAAGATATTCAATGGCCAGGGCGAGTGCCAGCAGAAGGCCAAAAAATGTGTTTGTCTGCGCTGTTGATTTCATGGCGACCATCAAATCGGCCGGTTTTTCTTTCACCTTGAATTCCTTAATCGCTTTGATCGGCTTTGGCAGGCTTAACAGAACGAGACAGCTCCAGAACGAAATGATCCCGAACACGATGTACAGTCCGATTAATAAATAAGAAACAATGAATACCCAGCTTAAAATCTGTACGGCATTTTTTCTTCCCGCCAAAATCGGCAGCGTTTTTCTTCCGTTTTCCTTATCACCGACCAAATCGCGAATATTGTTGGACAGGTTGATTCCTCCGACCAAAATCGTAATCGGCAGTGAAATCAGAAACACGCTCCAAGTGAGTCCGCCTGTCTGGATATAGTAGGAAATGAGGATGATGCCCATACCCATAAAGAGGCCTGACATGATTTCGCCGAACGGTGTATATGAGATCGGAAGCGGACCGCCTGTATAAAGATAGCCGACGGCCATGCAAATCAATCCGATGAGCGCCAGCCACCAGCTTGAAGAAACACATATATAGACCCCGAGCAAAACGGCTGCCAGAAAAAGGCCGTAGGCCAGATATAATACCGTTTTTGGCTTCATTCCGTAGCGGACGATGGCGCCCCCGATGCCGACCGATTTTTCATTATCGAGCCCGCGGACATAATCGAAATATTCATTAAACAAATTCGTTCCGATTTGAATTAATATGGAGGCGAAAAGCATAGCTAAAAACAGCCATATATCAATCCGCCCTGCTTCTAGAGACATCACCGTCCCGAGTGTGACAGGGACAAACGCGGCTGTCAGTGTATGCGGTCTTGTTAACATCCACCATACGCGCCATTTTTCTGGCTTTATTTCAGAAACACTCCCTGAAAGTGATTGATGCTGCATAAAGTTTGACTCCTTTAGTTTTAATACGTACACGTCCATACTAAGTTTAGAAAAAGTTAAAAAAGGTGTCAATATAATGGGTTGAAAAAAGCGTTCGGGTCATCTGCAAAAAATAAAAAACGCCTCGTCTTTTTCAAACGGACGATAACGTTTATAATAGTAAGGGCATCTGTTTCAGAAAGTGTCGTTTTGTTGACACACATCGTACACAGGTGTATGGTTATAAAAGCATTTTACGCATGTTGGAGGAATGTATCATGGTGACAGCAGTGCAGCGCACATTCCTGCGGGAAGCGCCTGAAGCAATAAATGCAGTCAAAAAAGTCAACCATGCTGTTTTAATAAGTTATTCCAGTAAAATAGAAGACATCAATGCCCTTTCCTTTTTTAAAAATGGAGAAGAGAAGTATGCCGGTAAACGGTTTTTGTGGTCTGACCCCGACGGAGGCTTGACGCTTGTCGGCTGGGGAAAAGAAATCACGATTTCCACCGACCGAAAGGATGCCGGCCGCTTTCGGGATATTCATGAAAAATGGGAGCGCTTAAAAGAGACATCGTATCATTTCCATGAGGGTGAAAGACGAAATCAAACGGCAGTAGGACCGCTTTTGTTCGGCGGTTTTTCTTTCGATCCCCTGGAAAAACGGGAACGACATTGGAACGGCTACGGGGAAGGCGCTTTTTTTATCCCTTCCGTCATGCTGACGCAAACCGGAGAGGAAACATTCCTAACCATTAATAAATGGAAATATCCAGAAGAAGATATCCAGTCTGTCCTTGACTGTGCCAAAAACGCCGTTTCACAGCTCTTCAATCAAAAAGTTCTTAAAGTTGCTGAGAAACGGCAGTCTTTGTGTAAAGGAAAGAAAGAGCTTCACCTTCAAGAATGGCTCGGAGCGGTAAATCAGGCGACAGAGGACATTAAAAAAGGAAATTATGATAAGGTCGTACTGGCAAGAGACATTGTCTTGACATTTGACCGGCCTGTTCAGCTTGATCAAGTTCTGACCAATCTGATGTCTGAACAGCAAACCAGCTATATTTTCGCCATTGAGGAAAACGGCAAAAGTTTTGTCGGGGCGACGCCTGAACGGCTGATTAAAAAAGAGGCCGACAAGGTGCTGTCCACCTGCCTTGCGGGATCGACCAGAAGAGGCGAAAGCGAAGAGGAAGACCGAAGGATCGGTCTTGAGCTGTTGAATGATGAGAAAAATTTAATTGAACACGATATTGTCGTTAACATGATCTACAAAGCATTTTTATCAAACTGCACCAATGTCAAAAAACCGGCCAAGCCCGGATTATACAAAACTAAAAATGTACAGCACTTATACACGCCTGTTGTCGGCAAAATGAATGAGGAAGCATCCTTGTTTGATCTGATCAGACAGCTCCATCCCACACCGGCTCTCGGAGGAGCGCCGCAGCAAAAAGCGGTTGAGGTCATCAGGGAAATTGAACCGATGTCACGGGGATGGTACGCCGCTCCAGCCGGATGGGTTGATATGGGAGGCAATGGTGAGTTTGCGGTTGCGATACGATCAGGTTTGATTGAATCGAAAGAAGCCAGGCTTTTTGCAGGCTGCGGGATTGTCGCCGATTCCGATGCCGCACTGGAATATGAAGAAACGCAGATGAAACTGAAGCCGATGCTGTCTGCTCTTGGAGGCGAAATTCGTTGACTGAAAATCCGATTACAAAATATATAGGAAACTTTATCGATGAGCTTTCATTAGCAGGCGTGACAGAAGCGGTCGTCTGTCCGGGGTCAAGATCGACACCGCTCGCGATTTTGGCGGCCGCTCATCCGGACATCAACGTCCATGTTCATGTTGATGAACGGTCAGCCGGGTTTTTCGCTCTGGGAATGGCAAAGGCGAAACGGAAACCCGTCACTTTGATCTGCACATCCGGGACGGCAGCGGCGAATTTTTACCCGGCGGTTGTTGAAGCTCATTACGCAAGAGTCCCGCTTATCGTCTTAACGGCTGATCGGCCGCATGAGCTGCGCGAAGTAGGAGCGCCCCAAGCGATTGATCAGCAATTCTTATTCGGCAACTTTGTTAAATATTTCACAGACTCGGCTCTGCCTGATATCCATCCCGATATGCTGGCATATATTCGTTCATTGGCAGGGCGCGCCGCCGCTGAAGCGGTGAAAGCGCCGTTTGGGCCGGTGCACATTAATTTTCCTTTGAGAGAGCCGTTGATGCCGAATCTCGATGATGAACCGTTCACAAGAGCGAAAGGCAGCCGTCACGTATCTGCTGTAAGCGGGCGTGCCTCAGCTGACCAACACGAGCTCAAAGCGCTAAGCGAATTCATCAGCGGGACTGAAAAAGGCGTGATTGTTTGCGGAGAGCTTCCACATGCCGAAGCCATCCCGCATATTCTTTCCCTTTCAAAGGCTTTGGGATATCCGATTTTGGCCGATCCGCTTTCAAACTTAAGGAACGGCAGCTATTCGAAGGAGACGGTCATCGATGCGTACGACTCGCTTTTAAAAGACGAAGGAATGAAAGGGACTCTCAGGCCAAAGCTTGTCATCCGCTTCGGGCCGATGCCGGTTTCAAAGCCGCTGTTTCAGCTTTTAAAGCAAAATCCCGAAATCGTGCAAATCGTCGTTGATCCTGATGGCGGCTGGCGCGATCCGACACAGCAAGGCGCGCATATGGTACAGGCTGAGGAACGGGAATTTGCCGCTTTTGTAGAGGCTTCGGTTTCCGAAGAAAGGCCGGGCGGCTGGCTTGAGCAATGGCAGTTCGCCAACAGACGGTTCCGCCATCACTTAAGAAATCTTGAAGCTGAGGATCTTACATTTGAAGGAAATGTTTACCGACATCTTCAGCATTACATTCCGGAAAACAGTTCTTTATTTGTCGGCAACAGCATGCCGATTCGCGATGTTGATACGTTTTTCGAAAACCAGGACCGGTCTTTTTCGATTTTTGCCAACAGGGGGGCCAATGGAATCGACGGAGTGGTATCGACCGCACTCGGCATATATGCCGCTACAAAAGAGCCGGTGACACTCATCATCGGAGATTTGTCTTTTTATCACGATTTGAACGGCCTCTTGGTCACGAAAACGCTCGGCATACCGCTGACTGTCGTCCTCGTCAATAATGACGGAGGAGGGATTTTCTCATTTCTGCCCCAGTCTGCAGAAGAGACCTATTTCGAGCAATTGTTCGGAACGCCGACAGGACTTGAATTTGAGCATGCCGCCAGGCTGTATGGGGGACGCTATCATTGTCCCGAGTCTCCCGCCCATTTTAAAGACGCCTACTTGTCAGCCGTCGACCGCCCAGGGCTCGACATTATTGAGGTGAAAACAAAGCGTGATGACCGCGTGCCGCATCATCGCCGGATGCTGGATGCGGCTCTTGATCAAATGAAAGAAGAGTGGCCGTTTTGAAATTGACATTACATGACGGTGTCTGTTATGAAATAGAAGACAGCGGCCTGCCTGAGGAAAAAACAGCGGTTTTTCTGCACGGCTTTACCGGCAGTGTGAAAACATGGGATGAAATCGACAATTATATGCGAGGCATCAGGCTCATCAAGATCGATTTGCTTGGGCACGGCAAAACCGATTCACCTAGAGAGGCAAGCCGCTACACAACGGAAAAGCAAGTCGCTGATCTTGAGGAAATCTTTGATCGACTGGGGTTGAAGCAAGTTTTTTTGATCGGCTATTCAATGGGTGGAAGGCTTGCGTTATCCTTTTCAATGATCCATCCCGACCGCGTCGCAGGTTTGGTATTGGAAAGCAGCTCGCCTGGACTGCAGACAGCGTCTGAAAGAGAGAAACGAAGGGAACAGGACGGCCGGCTCAGCCGGAGGGTGATCGATGAAGGAATCGAGTCTTTTGTGACATACTGGGAAAGGATTCCTCTGTTTGCTTCCCAGCGGTCATTAGATTTTTCCAAAAGGAACAAAATCCGTATAGAGCGGCTGAACAACAATCCGCTCGGGATTGCCGGCAGCTTAATCGGCATGGGAACCGGGGCACAGCCTTCCTGGTGGGAAAGGCTCGGCGAACTCGATTTTCCGGTTCTGCTCATCGCCGGCGGCCTTGATCAAAAGTTTGTCGCGATCAATCAGGAGATGGAGCGGCGCATCCCAAACAGCCGCCTCATCGTTTGTGAGCGGGCAGGCCATGCGATTCATGTGGAAGAGCCCGGTTTTTTTGGTAAAATGGTAAGTGAATTTATTTTATGAGGAGGTCGTGTTCCATGACTGTAGAATGGAAAAGCGAACGTCAATACGAAGATATTTTATATGAAACATATAACGGTATTGCAAAAATCACGATCAACAGGCCTGAAGTACATAACGCATTTCGACCGAAGACCGTTTCAGAGCTGATCGATGCATTTGCTTATGCAAGGGATGATGCTGACATCGGTGTGATCGTCCTTGCCGGTGCGGGAGATAAGGCGTTCTGTTCAGGCGGAGACCAAAAGGTCAGAGGCCATGGAGGTTATGTCGGAGAAGACGAAATCCCGCGTTTGAACGTGCTTGATCTGCAGCGTTTGATCCGTGTGATACCGAAGCCCGTCGTTGCGATGGTCTCAGGCTATGCGATCGGCGGCGGCCACGTGCTTCACATCGTATGCGACTTGACAATTGCCGCGGACAACGCCATTTTCGGACAAACAGGCCCGAAAGTAGGCAGCTTTGACGCCGGATACGGTTCAGGCTATTTGGCGCGCATCGTCGGCCATAAAAAAGCCCGTGAAATCTGGTATCTGTGCCGTCAATACAATGCTCAGGAAGCAAAGGAAATGGGTCTGGTCAATACGGTTGTTCCGCTTGAGAAGCTTGAAGAGGAAACGATCAAATGGTGTGAAGAAATGCTTGAGAAAAGCCCGACGGCACTCAGATTTCTTAAAGCTGCGTTCAACGCAGACACCGACGGACTGGCGGGCATTCAGCAATTTGCCGGAGATGCCACACTCCTCTACTACACAACAGATGAAGCAAAAGAAGGCCGCGATGCGTTTAAAGAAAAACGCCGTCCAGACTTTGGGCAGTTCCCGCGTTTTCCGTAAAAACAGAACATTGAAGAAACAGCTTAGTGCGACTGAGCTGTTTTCTTTTATCCACCAGAAATACGTCTTGGAGATGATGATATGCTAATGGACCAGCCGAATTGGCTTAAACAGCGCGCAGAACTCTCACCCGACAGGCTGGCTGTCATTCAGGGCAACCGGCAGCTCACCTTTATGGAATTGCATCAAGAAGCGGCAAAAATGGCTGCTCAGCTCAAAAGCTGTTCAATCGGAAAAGGGGATACAGCCGCGATGCTGCTGACAAACCGGATTGAAATGGTCATCGCCCTTCACGCCTGTATTTTTCTCGGCACCCGAATCGTTTTGCTGAATACGAAGCTGTCAAAAGCGGAAAGAATGTATCAGCTCGAACATTCCGAGGCAAAGCTTTTGATTACGGAACAGCCTTTTGCAAAAGAGCACAAGGAGAATGCTTCTTTCCGCACAGTTGACATTGATGAACTACAAAGCATACAGGCCGGTCCCCTTTTAACAGCAGCGGAGATTCGTTTGGACGATCCGGCCACCATCATGTACACATCGGGTACGACAGGACGGCCGAAAGGTGTGATGCAAACATTCGCCAACCATTATTTCAGCGCCGTTTCATCAGCCTTGAATCTCGGACTCTCGGAGAATGACCGCTGGCTGATCGCTTTGCCGCTGTTTCACATCAGCGGATTATCGGCTTTATTTAAATCTGTGATCTATGGAATGACTGTTGTGCTTCATCAAAAATTTGCCGCAGAAGATGTTCTGCATTCGATTAACCAGCATCGGGTGACGATCATATCGGTCGTTCAGACGATGCTTTCCCGCCTTGCAGCCTGTGTAGAAAGCTGTCCGGAATCGCTGAGATGCCTTTTGCTGGGAGGAGGGCCTGCACCGTTTGCTTTGCTTGAAGAATGCAAAAGCAAACAGATGCCTGTCGTTCAATCGTACGGAATGACGGAAACGTGTTCGCAAATCGCGACGCTCGCTCCCGAATACAGCATCTTGAAGCTTGGCTCAGCAGGAAAACCGTTGTTTGCTTCAAGCATCAGAATCGAAAAAAACGGTGCACAATGCCGGGCGGGGGAACACGGGGATATCATCGTCAAAGGCCCGACTGTGATGAAAGGCTATTTAAAAAATGAAGCGGCAAATGAAGCATCTTTCAAGGAAGGCTGGTTTAAAACTGGCGACATCGGGTATCTTGACGATGACGGATTTTTATATGTTCTCGACAGACGTTCGGACTTAATCATTTCAGGAGGGGAAAATATTTACCCCGCCGAAGTTGAAGCGGTTCTTCTTGCACATCCTTCCGTTTTGGAAGCAGGGGTCAGAGGAGCCGATGACGAGACATGGGGGAAAGTTCCTCACGCTTACCTCGTCGTGAATGAGCCTGTCGATGAACAGGAACTGCTCCGTTTTTGCAAGGAGAGACTCGCTTCATATAAAGTGCCGAAGGCTTTTCATTTTATCGACCGATTGCCGCGCAATGCTTCAAATAAATTGATGAGACATAAATTGTAGAAGGAGATCGCCATGATTCAAATCAGACAGCTGACATTGTACCACCTCGGCATGCGCTTGAAAAAACCTTTTAAATCAAGCTTGGAGACCATTCAAGAGCGCAAATTCATCATTATAGAGGCTGAAGACGAAAGCGGTGTGACAGGCTGGGGCGAAGTCTCCGCTTTCTCATCGCCCTGGTATACAGAAGAAACGACTGAGACCTGCTACCACATGCTAAAAAGTTTTTTTATCCCTGTCGTGCTGCGCGAATCCTTCTCACATCCTTCAGAAGTTCCCGAAAGCTTAAGGGGGTTTAAAGGCAACCGAATGGCAAAGGCGGGACTTGAGGCAGCATGTTGGGACATTTACGCCCAAAAAAAGGGTGTATCTTTAAGTGAAGCCCTGGGCGGAGTCAAAGCAGAAGTGGCTGCCGGTGTTGTCGTCGGACTTGCTCCACTTGAGGATATGCTTCAGGAAATGGCCCAATATGTAAAAGAAGGATATCAAAGAATAAAATTAAAAATTCAGCCCGGACAGGATGTAGAGCTTTTAAAAGAAATCCGCAAGCATTTTCCGAGAGTTCCGCTGATGGCCGACGCAAATTCGTCCTATCACCTGAAAGATATCAGCCGCATCAAGGAGCTTGATCAATTCAAACTGATGATGATCGAACAGCCGCTGGCAGATGATGATATCGTCGACCATCGCCATCTTCAAAAGCATATTAAAACTTCGGTTTGCCTTGACGAAAGCATCAGGTCTGCCGATGATGCGAGAAAGGCGATCGAACTCGGCAGCTGTAAAATCATCAATATCAAGCCTTCACGGGTCGGCGGTCTGACGGAAGCGCTGAAGATCCACGATCTTTGCAAAGAGCATCATATGCCGGTCTGGTGCGGCGGCATGTTTGAAACAGGTATTTCCAGGGCGCATAATATTGCGCTCAGCTCCCTTCCGCAATTTTTAATTCCCGGTGATATTTCCTCATCTTCACGGTATTGGGAAGAGGATATTGTCAAACCGGAAATTGAGATTGAGAACGGCTGGATAAAAGTTCCGAAACGACCGGGAATGGGGTTTGAGGTGGATGAAAATGTTTTGAGAAGACATTCATCAAAAATGGATGTCTTTAAGCGATAAAAAACGGTTTTTAGCCATTGAATGATCGATTTTCGGGATTTGTTTGCAAGCCTGCTAAATTGTATATTGAACATGTACACATTATCCCCTTCTCGTTTGGGCCGGCTAACGATCAGCCGGTTTTTTAACAACAAAAGAGCCGTCTTTAAAGACAGCTCTTTTGCTTTGCTCAATGCTCGGTCTGTCCGATCAGCCGATCCGCATCTTCCGGCAAATCGTCAAGGCCGCCGTATTCATAGTCCCATAAGTTCATGAAGGAGCGGGCCGCCTTTTGAAAAGATGTTTCATCGGCTCCCTGGATTTCTTGATAAAAAGCCTCAAGCAGCGACTCTTTATTCATAACCTTGCCCTCCTTCATTCCTTTCGGTTTAATGGTGTTCAGGTTTAAATGTTTTGCAATCTGTTTCCTCGCTTTTTGAGGCTTTCTCGCCCTCGGCATGGCTGACGACATAGATGGCGTCGGCCGTACATTTGTTTCCTTGATCCCAGTATGTGCAGTTGCTGACTTCACACAGTATTTTTTGTTCCATACGGACTTTGAGCCCCCCTAAAAATGTAGTACACCTTTAGCTTATCCACCTGCCTCAGGTTCATACTTACTCGTGCTGTTTAATGTACCGCCTGTCTTTCATGAATAATTTCCAGAAGTAATAAAAGCCGGGAAACAGAATAATAAAACCGATAATGTATGAAATAAACAGCGCCCTGAATGTTTCCGGGGCGGTAAAGCCGGATTGAATCGTCACATCGGGATAGATCATGTATGGCAGATGGGAGCGCCCGTACACATAGCTTGCCGTAAAATACTGCAGGGTAATAGCGATGACGGCAAGGCGCGGTTTTCCAAGCCGGTCTTTATTGTAGGTGTTGGGTAAAAACAGTGCTGCAAACGCGATCAGAAACAAGAGAAAAGAAAGGACCAGCCAAGGAAGGCCGTTCATCATTCTTGTGAAAAGCCAGTTTGCTTCGGTTCTCATCGTCATCATAATGAAAAAAGACATGATCAAAGCGAGCGGTCCGGATATCAGAGCGTTCCGTCGGTAAACCTGATAAGCATCTCTTTCCCCGGCAACGTTTGAAAAATCGGCCAGCAATAAGGATGACAAAAACAGGGTGCTGAAAATGGCAAATCCCATAAATGAGTAGGCGTGCGGGCTCAACAATAAATGAGCGAAAGCCAATTGGTAAGCGCCGTTTTGCTGGTAGACGAAATCTCCGTGAGTCACGGGAAGAACGAGAATTAAGACGGCGGGAATAATAAAGCCGCTGATGCCTGAAACATATGTCAACGCTTTTTCATACCCTTTCGCAGCGTGAGAAAAAACCAAAAAGCCGCTTCGAATCGCCAGCAGCAGCAAAATGATGCTGCCGGGAATCAAAAGCACCGTTCCCAACACATAAGTTCCGCCGGGAAAAAAGCTGAAGAGAGCCACGACGATTCCGACGATAAAGACATTTGTCACTTCCCATGTCGGAGAAAGGTAGCGGTTTGCAATATTCGTTGCTTTCAGCTGTTTTTTGTTCATATAAATCATCGACCAAAAACCGGCTCCAAAATCCATGGACGCCATGACGGCGTAGATGAATATGAAACCCCAGACGATCGAAATGGCCAGCAGTGCATCTGTTGTCCCATCAAATTGCATCATATGACTTCCCTTCTGTTATGGCGTAATGTTTATGCTTCCTTGAGATCTTCTTCGACAGGATGGCGTTTAAAATAATACTGTAAAACAAACACCACCGCTGCCCCCAAAATGATATAAACGATAAAAAACAAAAGAAATAAAATCCCGATTGACCCCGATGAGGTCACGACTTCAGACGTTTTCTGCATGTGATAGATCACCCACGGCTGTCTTCCGGTACAGGCAAACACCCAGCCGAATTCGATCGCAAGCAGGCTGAGCGGTCCTGCCGTCGTGAAAAAGACGAGCATCCAGCGCGGAAAATGGTCCTTTTTCAACACTTTTCTCCATAAAAAGCCGCAGGCAGCATAGACGATCAAGAGCCCTCCGATTAATACCATTCCGTTAAACAGCGTATGGATGAACAGCGGAGGCCACTCATCTCTGGGAAATTCATTCAAACCTTTGACGACGGTATCAAACCGGTTACCTGCCAAAAAGCTCAGAGCCCATGGGATTTCAATCGCCCACTTGATCGATTGTGTGGCTTCATCGGTTATACCGCCGATTGCCAAGGGCGCATGGGACTGGGTTTCAAATAACCCTTCCGCACCCGCCAGCTTTTCAGGCTGATAACGGTGCAGGTATTGTGCGGATTCATGTCCGCTTATGGCAGTGATAAGAGAAAACACGCCTCCGACGAGCAGTCCGAGAAGAAGCGCTTTTCTGTGCAGGATATACACTTTTTCGTTCCCGCGATTACGGAGCATTTTATATGCGGCGATTGTCGCAATGATAAAAGCGCCTGTCATAAAAGCAGAAACAACGACATGAGCAGCCGTTACTGCAAAGCTTTTATTAAAAAAGGCCGTCCACGGCTGCACATCGGTAATTTCCCCGTTTACAATTTTGAAGCCTTCAGGCGTTCCCTGAAAAGCGTGGACATTGGTGATTAAAATGGCAGAAGCGGCGGCGCCAATCACGATAAAGACCACGGCTGTGATTCGCATCATAGGCGAGAGACGGTCTGCCGCGTATACATAAATTGACATGAATAATGCCTCGATAAAAAACGCGTATATTTCAATTTGAAAAGGCAGGGACATCACTTTTCCGATCACTTCCATAAAGCCCGGCCAAAGAAGCGCCAGCTGTGTTCCTGCAATGGTTCCGGTCGGGATCGCAACCCCCAGCAAAACGGCTTGGGCCTTTGTCCATCTTTTTGCCATAATCGCATAGTGGGGATCGTTTGTTTTTTGATAAATCAGCTCAGCCAAAAGAATCATTAAAGGAATTCCGACGCCAAGCGAGGCAAAAATGATGTGGAATCCCATCGTTGTTCCGAAAAGGCTTCTTGCAAACATTAAATCATTCATCCGGAAAGCCACCTTTCATTCACACCAGTTTCCTTTTATTGTTTACCTCCTTTTTTAGATTATTCTTCCTGTCTGTCAGCAAAATTGTCAGGATGTTTAAAATTTGTCATATCAATCGTATGATTTTGACATGAAGAAGCGGAAGGTTTATAATAAAACGTAATTATTACGCTTTAAAAGGAGGAATAGTCAATGAAACCAAATATTCATCCCAAAACATATCAAGTGATTTTTCAGGATGTAAACAGCGGATACCGTTTTTTGAGCCGTTCAACAAGAACGTCTACTGAAACGGCGGAGTGGGAAGACGGCAAAACATATCCGGTGATTAAAGTTGAAGTCAGCTCAGATACCCATCCATTTTACACGGGCAGACAAAAATTCAACGAAAAAGGCGGAAGGGTCGAACAGTTTAAGAAAAGGTTCAATATGGATTAAAAGACCGGATGCTCCGGTCTTTTTTTATGCAATAAAAAACGCGCATGACATGCATGCGCGTGTAAGCTGTTATTGATTTGACAATGCCTTTTTCAAAACAGTCAAGTTCTCTTTCATGATGCTGATGTAATCTTCGCCTTTTTCGATATCCTCTTTTGTAACGGATTCGAGGTTTTTCATCGTCAGGCTCTCAGCTCCGATCTCTTTTTTAATGATCTCTGAGATTTTGCTGCTTACATTGTTTTCAAAAATAACATATTTTATATTGTGTTCTTTCGCGGTTTTGACGATATTTTCAAGTTCTTTTTGGGAAGGCTCCTCTGTCGGTGAAAGGCCGAGCACGCTCATCTGTTCAATCCCATAGCGTTTTTCCCAGTAGCCGTATGCGGCATGAGACACGAGGATCTCTTTTTTGTCAGCCTTGTCGACAGTTTGTTTAAACTCCTGATCAAGCTGTTCTAAATCTTTTTTTAGAGATTCGTAGTTTTTTGTAAATGTTTTTTGATGATCGGGATCGAGTTGAACAAGCTCATTCTTAATGTTTTCCGCTAATTTTTCAGCAAGTACAGGGTCGAGCCAGACGTGCGGGTCATGATCTCCATGGTCGTGTCCGTCATCGGCATGTTCGTGCTCCTCATCATGTCCATGTCCATGTTCTTCATGCCCGTGTTCTTCTTCATGTCCATGTTCTTCTTCATGCGTCAGGAGATCAATGCCTTCCCCGGCTTTGACGATTTTCACGTCGCTTCCCTTTAACGTATTGACGGCTTTGTCTGCGAAGCCTTCAACACCGACGCCGGAATAAATAAAGGCATCGGAGTCGGAAATTTCCGCCATTGTTTTTGAGCTTGGCTCATAAGTATGGGCCTCTACGTTAGGAGGGTAAACGCTCTTGACGTTCACATATTCACCGCCGATTTTTTTAGTGAAATCCTCAAGCGGATATATCGTTGTATAAATGTCCAATTTTCCGTTGTCTTCTTTTTGGTCGCCGGAAGCTCCATTGCTTGAGCAGCCTGCGGTTAATCCGGCAGCAAGAATAAATGCAGATGCTAATCCGAATGCTTTTTTCATCGTATTTCTCCTCTCAACATCAAAACTGAAATCGTTCCGATTTAATAAATCCTGTATCATTGTATCGTAATAGTTCCGATTTGAAAAGAGGTAATCTTCGTCAAATCGTGTTGGAAAGTGGAGGTATCCGAAGCAACCTTTCTTATAAAACGTAATTATTACGAATTTCATCGTGGGCAAATGGTGAAAAAAAGAAAAGACATATGTTATATTTAAAATTAAAAAAGTGAAAAGAAAGGAATCGGATCATGAAACTTTTGGATAATATTCTGCAATTTAACCAGCAGTTTGTAGAACGGCAAGACTACAAGAAATATGAAACAAGCAAATTTCCCGATAAAAGAATGGTCATCCTCTCCTGTATGGATACAAGGCTTGTCGAACTTCTGCCGCATGCCATGAACATGCGGAACGGGGATGTGAAGATCGTCAAAAGCGCCGGCGCGCTTGTGGCCCATCCATTTGGAAGCATCATGCGAAGCATTCTTGTCGCCGTCTATGAGCTGAACGCTGATGAAGTATGTGTAATCGGCCATCACGACTGCGGAATGAGCAAGCTGAAAGCTGAGAGCTTTTTGGAAAAAGTGGTGGAACGCGGAATTCCAAAAGAACGGATCGAAACGCTTGAATATTCCGGTGTTGATTTTGAGCAATGGCTGAAAAGCTTTCACTCTGTGGAAGACAGCGTCAGAGACAGTGTGAAAGTCATCCGAAACCATCCGCTGACACCGGCAGATGTTCCTGTGCACGGGCTTGTTATCGATCCGGAAACAGGAAAGCTTGACCTTGTTGTCAACGGCTATGAAGAAGTGAATTAATCCTTTTGCTTTTTATCAGGCACGGGATCAATGCCGCCGGGATGAAAAGGATGGCATTTTAGAATCCGCCTGACGGTAAGCCAGCCTCCTTTAAGCGCTCCATGTTTTTCGATCGCTTCACGGCCGTAGTTGGAGCAGGTCGGATAAAATCGGCAGGAAGGCGGGAGAACAGGCGATATCCATTTCTGATAGAGCCGGATAATCAAGAGGAATAGTGATTTCATGTGTTTCAGCACCTTTTTGTTTTGTCTTTATTATAATATAAGCAAAACACGCACAAAAAGGAAAAGCATTCACCTGAAAACTGACCGGTAAAGTATGATATAATACAAAAAGACCGATGGAAGGGAGAGAGGAATATGCCTTCAGTTGAAAGTTTCGAACTGGATCATGATGCGGTAAAAGCGCCTTATGTCAGACATTGCGGCGTTCACAAAGTTGGGACGGACGGCGTTGTCAACAAGTTTGATATCCGTTTTTGCCAGCCGAACAAACAGGCGATGAAGCCTGATACAATTCATACACTTGAGCATTTGCTCGCATTTACGATCCGCACATATGCTGAAAAATACGATCATTTTGATATTATTGACGTGTCGCCGATGGGATGCCAGACAGGTTATTACCTTGTCGTAAGCGGTGAGCCGAAGGTGGAAGAAATCGTCGATTTGCTTGAGGACACGTTTAAGGAAGCCGTAGAAGTGACTGAGATTATTCCGGCCGCAAATGAAAAGCAGTGCGGGCAGGCAAAGCTTCATGATCTTGAAGGTGCGAAACGCATGATGCGCTATTGGCTTTCGCAAAACAAAGAAGATTTATTAAAAGTATTTGGCTAAAAACATAAGCAGCCGGCGCCAAGAGTATGGCGCCGGTTTTTCATATTTTGTTCACAAAGAAAATAATGCCATTAATCCCTGAACTTTGCTACACTTGTTTATGTAGTACATAACATGACAAAAAGGGTGATAGGATGCGTTGGGGAAAATGGATTGTTCTCTTGTTTTTAGCAATTGGCCTCACCGCCTGCGGCCAAACGGAAAAGCCTGCGGCATCGGATGAAAATCCCAAAGTGCTGACAGCCAAGCTCTCGGCGCCTGAACAAGTCGCCAAAAATGAAAAGGCTGTCATCAAGGCGACCGTGCTTTACGGGGACGAGCCGGTGGCAGATGCAGATGAGGTGGAATTTGAATCTTGGAAGGCGGGGAGCAAGGAAGAGAGCCAGCTTCAAAAAGCAAAGCATGAAGGAAAAGGAGTCTACAGCATCGAGAAATCGTTTCCGGATGACGGACATTATAAAATCCAAGTCCATGTCACGGCCAAAAATCAGCATACGATGCCCGTAGCCGACATGACAGTCGGCTCGCCTGGGGATGAACATCAGGGAGATGATGAAAAAGAGGAAACCCATCATCATTGATGGGTCTGTTTTTCTTCCTGATTCGGCAGGGGATCGACCTGATGCCTGTAATCGTACGCTTTTGACGTAGTGACAAGCGACACTGCCAGCACGGCGCCTGTAATCAAAACACCTACTATAATCCAGAACAGGATCATATGCAACCTCCGCATGCTTTTTCCAACAGTTTACCATATGGGAGAAAGAAAATCATGAGCAAGAGTAAAAGAAATGTTTCCTGCACAACCTAAACGGGTAAAGAAAAAGTAAACAAAGGAGGACGATCAAGATGTCAGAAAAGTTGAAAACAACGGTTAACAAACAAGTCGCTAACTGGACCGTGCTGTATGTGAAGCTACATAATTATCATTGGTATGTGAAAGGCAAAGATTTCTTTACTTTGCATGAAAAATTTGAAGAGCTTTATACGGAATCTGCACAGTATATCGACGATTTGGCTGAACGCCTGCTCGCCATGCAAGGCTCGCCCGTGGGCACGATGAAGGAATGCCTCGAGCTGTCATCCATTAAAGAAGCGGACGGCAGCGAGACGGCCGAGCAAATGGTGCAGAACATTTACGATGATTTTTCAACGGTGGCTGACGAGCTGAAAAGCGGAATCGAGCTTGCTGAGGAAGTCAATGATGAAACGACGGGCGATATGTTTTTGGCGATCCACCAATCGATAGAAAAGCACAACTGGATGCTGAAAGCTTATTTAGGATGATACGGAAAGGCCGGGCTGATGCCCGGCTTTTTTTGTGTTATTCGTTCTTTTTACAGCCTCTTTTGAAAATTGTCAAACAATTCATCCAAGCCTTTCAAAGCTTTTTTTCATAGGATAAGCTATGAAAAGTCTTTTTTGAAAGGATGTTGAAGCGCATGTTTAAGGACTTAGGCATAGGCATCTTTTCGCTATCGGTCAGCTTATCGGCCGTCGGATTTTTGTTTGGCGCGATCGAATATTTTTTCTTCATTTTAATCACGTTAATGGGAATTGAATTTGTAAGCAAAAGCTTGAATGAATGTGTGAAAGATCAATTTACAATCAACGGGCTGTTTACAAGGCTGGCGAAAAAGTTAGTCACGATTTTTCTCATATCTGTTGCCCACTTTTTTGACCAGCTGCTGCAAACCGATAATTCGATCCGTGATTTTTCAATCATGTTTTATATTTTATATGAGGCGTTTCAAATCATCAGCACCGCCCATTCACTGGGAATCCCGGTTCCGCAGGTGGTGGTGGATATTCTTGAAATCATTAAGGAAAAACTGCGGGGAAAGCTGTAACATTTTAAAACAACTGGCCATACTAACACGAAAAAGGATGATTGGCTTTGGAAAAGAGGACATACTTTGTTTCGGTTCAAGATGGAATGATTTCACAAAGCTCTGACGCTTCCCCGTGGGAGTTTGAAATCAAGGCAACAGACGATGACATTATCATTTTGAGAGAGTATTTTGATCAGATGCATTCCGAGGATTGGGTCAACTTTTTCCGATCCCATGTACCTGCTGTCGAGTACCATTATGACAGCTCCAATGACAAACTGGATGAACTGCGGAAGGACATATATTCAATGCTCTATCGGCTCGGCACGGAAGAAACGAAAACATTCATCAGTGAAAACGGTCTGGCGGACATGAATTCTGCTGATTAACCTATAGACGGGAGCCGCCCGGTGTGTCCGCCTTGTACCCTCTCATATCGATTAGCTTTAATTAAAAGGCGGGAACTCGACAAAAAACATACCGAACGAATCAATATATGATATGATGAGTGGAAGAAGCAAGGAAACGGATTTGAGGGATTATGATGTACGAATTTAAAGATTTCTACCGCAATACGGTTCAGCTTTCATTTGAAAAGCATCCCTTTTCACAGAAGCCCAAACATGTATGGGTCATTTGCCGCTATCAAAATCAATGGCTTTTAACAAACCATCAGGACAGGGGCTACGAATTTCCGGGCGGCAAAGTCGAGCCTTTCGAAAACGCCGAAGAAGCGGCTCTGCGGGAAGTGAAAGAAGAAACAGGCGCGGATGTACGAAAGCTGACATATCTCGGACAATATAAAGTTCTCGGCAGAGAAAAAGTGATTGTCAAAAATATTTATTTTGCCGAGATCGAAAAAATTGAAAAACAGGAGACATACTATGAAACGAAAGGCCCTGTTTTGCTAAAGAACCTGCCTGATGACATGGCCAAAAACAGAAAGTATAGTTTTATCATGAAAGATTCCGTCCTGACGATCAGCCTTGAAAAGCTGAAAAAGCAGGGGATGATCTAGGAAAAGGCCCCGCTGTTAAGCGGGGCCTTTTTTCAAGTTCTTCCCTTCATCCATTTCCTTTCCAAGAGCTCCACGCACTGATACATGATCGTTGCAAACACGGCGATGATGAGAAGGCTCAGCATGACAAGGGTGAAATTGAAAACTTGAAAGCCGTAAATGATCATATAGCCGAGTCCTCGGGCTGATACTAAAAATTCCCCGACGATGACACCGACCCAGCTCAGTCCGACGTTTACTTTCAGCGTTGAAATCATCGTCGGAATGGAAGCGGGAAGAATCACTTCTTTGAAAATTTCACTTTTTTTGGCGCCGAACGTTTTCATGACCTTTACATAATTTTCATCGATTTCCTGAAATGAAGTGTAGACAACGATTGTCGTGATAATGACGCTGATGATGGCGCCCATCGCAATGATGCTTGTGAGACTGGGACCGATGGCGACGATGAGGATCGGGCCCAATGCAACCTTTGGCATTGCATTTAAGACGACGAGATAGGGGTCCAATATATTGGAGAGCCTTGGAAACCACCATAAGAGCGCGGCCAGGAAAATTCCGAGCAAGGTGCCGGCAAGAAAGCCGAGAATGGTTTCAAATACCGTGACGCCGATATGTCCAGGCAATGAACCGTCCCCCATTTTTTCAAGGAAAAGCCCCCAGACGGCTGAAGGGGAGCTGAAGATGAGCGGATCGATCCATGCCAGGCGGCTTGCCGTTTCCCACAGTGAGAAAAAGATGATAAATATCGCGATTTGGTAAAAGCGGACCCGTCGTTTTTCCGCCTGCTGCTTTTTTAAAAACTGTTGATGAAGGAAATCAGTGTTGTTCAAGGTGATTGAGCTCCTTCCATATGGCCTGAAAGATGGCCTGAAATTCCGGTTCCTGCCTTGCTTCAAACGGTGTCAGCTTTCGTAAAGATTCGGGAATCGCAAAGGTTTTATGAACCGTACCCGGCTGCTTTGAAAACAGCAGGATCCGATCGCTCATGGCGATCGCCTCTTCAATGTCATGGGTGACAAGGACGGCTGTCTTTTGATAGGTATGCAGCGTGTTGAAAACCAGGTCTTCAAGGTTGAGCTTTGTCTGATAATCAAGGGCTGAAAAGGGTTCATCAAGCAGGAGGATTCCGGGATCGACGGCGAGTGTGCGGGCGAGAGCGGCTCTTTGTCTCATGCCCCCTGAAAGCTCTTTCGGATACTTGTTTTCCACTTGATGAAGTCCGAACTTTTCCAACAGCTCCAAAGCGGCCTGTTTTGTTTCAAGGCTGAGCTTTTTTGAGATGCGCAAGCCGATAAGGACGTTTTCTTCAATCGTTTTCCAGGGGAACAAATAATCCTGCTGAAGCATATAGCCGATCAGCCGGTCTTTTTCATCAGGCTGTTGCCCTTCAAATAAAACACGGCCTTCCGTCGGCGCCACGATGCCGGCGATGATCGAGAGCAGCGTTGTTTTGCCGCATCCGCTCGGACCGAGAAAAGAGACAAACTCGCCTTTTTCAACATTGATGCTGACATTCTCCAGCGCGGTGGTTTTTTCTTGCAAAGAAAAATAAGTATGTGTGACATCCTGAACTTGCAAAAAAGACATGCGGCCACCTCCTATTGATTTTTTGTGACCTTTTCGGCGATCTGTGTATTGACCAGCTCTTGGTGAGATATGTGTTTCGGCAGCTCTCCGGCTTCATCCATAATGGTTTGCAGCTGATTCCATTCCTCTGCATCAAGAACAGGATGGAGTGCGAAAGAATCCTGTTTTTTATATCGTTCGATAGAGGATGCAATGATGGACAGATCTGTGTCTTTAAAATAATCCTGAATGCTGAGCGCGGCTTCCTTTGAGGAATGTGACTTGACCCACTTTTGAGCTTTATAGATCGCCCGGGTGAATTTTTCCGCTGTTTCTTTATTCTTCTTTAAGTAGCTTTCTTTTGCCATGAAAGTCGTGTAGGGAATCCGGCCCGATTCTTTGCCGAAGGAGGCGACAATATGGCCGATGCCTTCTTTTTCAAAAATGGAGGCCTGAGGTTCGAAAAGCTGAACATAATCTCCCGTTCCGGAAGCAAAGCTGTTGGCGATGTTGGCAAAGTCGATCGTTTGGATCAAATGAAGGTCTTTCTTAGGATCGATGCCTTTTTGCTTTAAGGCGTATTCTCCCGCCATCTGCGGCATGCCGCCTTTCCGCTGGCCGAGGAACGTTTTACCTTTCAGCTGATCCCAGCTGAAATCATCCGCCTTTTGCCTGGAGACAAGAAATGTTCCGTCCGTCTGGGTAAGCTGGGCAAAATTAATGACAGGGTCGCTTGCTCCCTGTGCATTCACATAGATGGATGTTTCCGATCCGACAAGCGCGATATCTGCGCCGTTTGACAACAGGGCAGTCATTGTTTTATCTCCGCCCCAGGTCGTTTTCAGCTCGATATCGATGCCTTCTTCTTTAAAAAAGCCTTCGGAGATGGCGATATATAAAGGCGTATAAAAAACGGAACGGGTCACTTCCGCCAGGCGGACTTTTTCTGATTGCTGCCCGCTGCAGGAAGCGAGGATAAAGAGCATCACGGTGAAGGATAATATGGTCAAAAAGAAACGCTTCAAACCGATTTCCCTCCTTTAATTTCGGTTGTTTTCGGCATAAAATAGTTTATGTTAAATGCAAAACAGGTGTGAGGGACAACTGCGGATTAAATAGAGGTGACATGACCAAATGTGGATAGAAAAAAGAAGATTCCCATCACCGAACGGCCAAGTGCGGCTGTTTTCCGTTACATACCTTTCACAAGGACTGAAAGTCAAGGGACTGCTTGCGGAACCTGCAGCGCCCGGACGCTACGACGGTTTTTTGTATTTGCGCGGCGGGATTAAAAATGTCGGTATGGTCAGGCCCGGGCGGATCGTGCAGTTTGCCTCGCAAGGCTTTGTCGTTCTCGCTCCCTATTACAGGGGCAATCAAGGCGGTGAGGGGAACGAGGATTTTGCCGGGGATGACCGGGAAGATGCGTTTGCGGCATTCCGTCTGCTGCAGAAGCATGAGCTTGTGAAAGAACAACGCGTTCATATATTCGGGTTTTCGCGCGGCGGAATTATGGGCATTTTAACAGCCATAGAAATGAAATCAGCCGCCGCTTCTTTTGTTTCCTGGGGCGGTGTGAGCGATATGGTCATGACCTATCGCGAACGTAAGGATTTGCGGAGGATGATGAAGCGGGTCATCGGCGGGACGCCGGAAAAAGCGGCGCAGGCATATGCCTGGCGGACGCCGTTTGACAAGCTCGATCATATTGATGCGCCGATCCTTTTGATTCACGGAGTGAACGATCAAAATGTCTCGATTGAACATGCGCGCCGCCTGGAACAGGAATTGATGAAAAGAAGGAAATCGGTTGAAACCTGGTACTTCAATGCGTTCACCCATTACTTCCCTCCGGGGGAAAACAGAAGGATTGTCAGAGAGCTCTCGCGGTGGATGAAGAGCAGGTGATGGACAAGTTATGATAAACTAAAGTAAAAGATAAAGGAGGGGGCTTTCGCGTGGGAATGCCAGTTGAATTTAATACGATGATTGTGACAAAAGGAAAAGAAACAAGGGTCGAGGAAAACTTGTTTACACTGGAAAAAGAAGGCTATCGGGTGTACCCTCTTCACGTACCGATCGAAGTCAGAAAGACAAAGAAGGGCGACATTACTGGAACGGCGCATGCGGAGCGCCTTGAATGGTCAGAAGGACGCACACATTTAACATATAGACTCGTTTCCTTAAATTCAACGAATTAAAAAAGCCAAGGCGCTGAATGCGTCCTTGGCTTTTCTGCAGTTATGCAGGTACATCTTCTTCATTTCCAAGACCTTTTTTGAAAGTCAGTCTGTGAATGATCATCGTAAGAGCGCCGTCCCCCGTGACATTCGTCGCCGTGCCCAAGCTGTCCTGGGCGAGATAAAGGGCGATCATTAAGGAGACGCTTGTTTCATTAAAGCCGAGCATGGACTGTAAAAGCCCGGCTGCAGCCATGACAGCTCCCCCCGGAGCGCCCGGCGCTGCGACCATTGTGATGCCAAGCATTAAGATGAACGGCATCATCATTGAAAAGGTCGGCGTCTGCCCGTTTAAAATCAAGACGCCCATTGCGCAGCTTGTCAGGGTGATCGTACTGCCTGACAAATGAATATTGGCGAGAAGCGGAACCGCAAAATCGGCCACTTTTTGGCTGGCGCCTGTTTTTCTCACTTGTCTGAGCGTCACCGGAATGGTTGCGGCTGAAGACTGTGTGCCAAGCGCGGTAAAATAAGCAGGCGCCACGATTTTCAACAGTGCGAACGGGTTCCTGCCATTGGCAAGGCCTGCCGTCGTGTATTGAAACAAGAGAATGACGAAGTGCAGCACAATAATCATCACAAACACTTTTGCAAACACGGATAAGATGGTCTGTACCTGGCCGCCGTACGTCATATTTGTGAAAATGCCGAAAATATGAACGGGCAATAAAGGAATAATGATATACGAGATCAGCTTTTCGATAACCGTTTGAAATTCATCAAACGCGTTTTTTAATGTTTTGCCAGGCAGATAGGCGATTCCGATACCCATGATGAAAGCGAAAATCAGCGCGCTCATCACGCTCATGAAAGGCGTCATTTCAATCGTGAAAAATCCGCTTTGCAGCACTTCTTCCGGATTTTTAAATTCCTGCAGCTGATGTCCGGAAATGATGGCGGGCAGCAGGTTTGAGCCGACGAGAAAGGCCAAAAGCCCCGCGATAATGGTTGACGCATAGGCGATACCGGCTGTAAGGCCAAGAATTTTTCCAGCTCCGCGTCCGATTTGTCCAATGCCCGGAATGATAAAAGCAATAATAATAAAAGGAATGGCAAATTTGATAAAGTTTCCGAAAATGTCATTGAACGTTGCGGCGGTTTTGACAAACCAAAGCGGAGCAAAGCTTCCAACGATAACACCAAGAACAATTGCCGTGATAATTCTCGGCAGCAATCCAAATTTCATCGATATGTCCTCCTGAAGTATACAAATGTTTTTATCATATTATCATATGAAAACTTTCTTTTGTTAAAAATGAAAAAAGTCTTTATTTTCAAACAACAGCAGCGCAAGATCTTGCGCTGCTGCTAATTGGTTTTAGATCAGAGGACCTCCGGCTTTTTCGATATCGCCGGTATTAGAAAACTTTTTAAAGTTCTTTTTAAATTCGTTTGCCAAAAGAATTGCTTTTTCTTCGTACGCTTTTTCATCCGCCCAAGTTTTTGCCGGTTCGAGCACCTGATCGGGAACACCCGGAACGTGTATCGGCGTATGCAGACCGAAAATCCGGTCCGTTCTCATGTCTGCATGATCCAGTTCACCCTCAATTGCGGCTTGAACCATTGCTCTCGTATAAGCCAGGCTCATTCTCTCTCCGACGCCGTAGCCTCCGCCGGTCCAGCCTGTGTTGACGAGGAATACGCTGACGCCGTGCTCATCAATTTTGCGTCCCAGCATTTCTGCATAAACATGGGCCGGGAGCGGGAGGAATGGCGAGCCGAAGCAGGTTGAAAAAGTCGCTTCAGGAGAGGTGATGCCGCGTTCTGTTCCGGCAAGCTTGCTCGTATATCCGCTCAAGAAATGATACATCGCCTGTTCTTTCGTCAGTTTGCTGATCGGAGGAAGCACGCCGAACGCATCCGCCGTCAGAAATACAATGGTTTGCGGGTGTGCCGCGATGCTCGGTTTGACAATGTTGTCGATCGCCTCTATCGGGTAAGCGGCTCTAGTATTTTCCGTATAAAAGCTGTCAGAGTAATCCGGTTCCCCGGTTTCAGTGTCAACGACGACATTTTCAAGAACGGAGCCGAAGCGGATCGCTCTATAAATCTGCGGTTCTTTTTCTTCGCTTAAATGGATGCATTTTGCGTAGCATCCGCCCTCAATATTAAATACACCTGTACTTGACCAGCCGTGTTCGTCATCGCCGATCAGCCTCCGCTTCGGATCTGCCGAAAGGGTCGTTTTTCCGGTGCCTGACAAACCGAAGAAGAGAGCGGTTCCCCCTTCCTCGCCGACGTTCGCAGAGCAGTGCATCGGCAGAATGTTTCGTTCCGGCAGAAGAAAATTCATAATCGAAAAAATCGATTTTTTCATTTCTCCGGCATATTCGGTTCCTCCGATTAATATGGTGCGCTTCTCAAATGAGACGATGATAAATGTTTCCGATCTTGTACCGTCAAGGAGCGGATCGGCTTTAAAATGAGGAGCGGAAAGGATCGTAAAAGGCTCTTCAGCCGGCTTTTGATGATGATCTTCAGGCCTGATGAACAGCTGTCTCGCGAACAGGTTGTGCCAGGCGAACTCGTTGACGACAGTGATCGGAAGGCGGTATTTTTCATCTGCACCCGCAAATCCTTCAAACACAAACAGTTCGTCGCGCTCCTTTAAATAGCTGACGACTTTTGTGTAAAGCCTTTCAAAAGCGGCCTCTGAAATCGGCTGGTTTACGGCGCCCCAGTCAATCTTTTCCTTTGAGCTTTCCTCCTCAACAATGAATTTGTCTTTTGGAGAACGGCCGGTATATGTACCGGTCGTCGCCCGTACGGCTCCTGATGATGTCAAGACCCCCTCTTTGCGGTGAAGGATTTTTTCAACAAGATGCGGAACGGATAAATTGAACTGGACGTTATCACCCGTTAATAATGTTTGCAAGTCAGTCGCCAAATCTACAGAATTCATAAAAAACCTTCCTTTGCGTGTTTTTTAATGTGTATAACATTAATGTAGAAATAGTATAACACATTTACTCTTATAGTCTATACTGTTTTCTGCAATTTCGTTCGGGTTTTTTCTTCAAAGAGTTGTTCCAAATTTATCTCGACCGATATTGACATGACAAGCCATTTTAAGATAAGATATTTCATTGAGCGGATACTCTTATCCCGAGCTGGCGGAGGGACAGGCCCGATGAAGCCCAGCAACCGGTTTCTCTCTATATAAAGGATGTAAAACAGTTCCTGAGAACACTATGGTGCTAACCTGATGCAAGGTGTCGAATACCTTGAGCGATAAGAGTGAAAGGCACGCAATACCAGACCCTTTCCTCAGAGAATAGGAAAAGGTTTTTTTATTGCATAAATCCATATACAAAAACTGCTAAAAAAAATGCCTTCAGGACGAAGGTACTGGGCGTTTTTCACAGGACGTGAAAGGTTTTAGCCGAGTATCAAGCAGGACGAAGGTACTGGGCGTTTTTCACAGGACGTGAAGGGATGCAGCCGGGAAGCCGATCAGGAAAGGCCGCCTGCAAAAGGGGAATATCGGCTCAGGATCTCGTTAAGAATAAGAAATATGGAAATTCTTTCAAAGTGAGAGGTCATGATGCCCCGGTGCGTCATATCATGTAAAAGGGACGGGTTCCGTATCATCATTAAGATCACGGCTGATCTTCATATACAGGAGGAAATATAAACATGAGCAAAAATCGTCGGTTATTTACTTCAGAGTCAGTTACAGAGGGCCATCCGGACAAAATTTGCGATCAGATTTCGGATAGTATATTAGACGAAATTTTAAAGAAAGATCCGAATGCACGCGTCGCATGCGAAACATCTGTAACAACCGGTTTGGTGCTGGTAAGCGGTGAAATTACAACATCCACATACGTGGATATTCCGAAGACAGTACGCGAAACGATTAAAGAGATAGGATACACTCGCGCAAAATACGGCTTTGATGCTGAAACATGCGCAGTATTAACATCTATAGACGAGCAGTCTCCTGATATTGCAATGGGTGTCGATCAGGCGCTTGAAGCGCGTGAAGGTGACATGAGCGACGCAGAAATTGAAGCGATCGGAGCCGGAGACCAAGGCCTGATGTTCGGCTTTGCCTGCAACGAGACAAAGGAACTCATGCCTCTGCCGATTTCCCTTGCTCATAAATTGTCCCGCCGGTTGACGGAAGTTCGGAAAGAGGAAATCCTTCCATACTTGCGTCCGGACGGAAAAACTCAAGTAACCGTTGAATATGATGAGAACAATAAACCGATTCGCATCGATACAATCGTGATTTCTACACAGCATCATCCGGAGATTACGCTTGAGCAGATTCAGCGCAACCTGAAAGAATATGTCATTAATCCGGTTGTGCCAAAAGAACTGATCGATGAAAACACGAAATATTTCATTAATCCAACAGGACGTTTTGTCATCGGCGGTCCGCAGGGAGATGCCGGATTGACCGGCCGGAAAATCATTGTCGACACGTACGGCGGATATGCCCGCCACGGAGGCGGCGCGTTTTCCGGGAAAGACGCGACAAAAGTTGACAGATCTGCCGCTTATGCTGCCAGATATGTAGCGAAAAACATCGTCGCAGCAGGACTTGCCGAGTCATGCGAGGTTCAGCTTGCCTATGCGATCGGCGTCGCTCAGCCGGTATCGATTTCGATTGATACATTCGGTACGGGAAAAGCGAGCGAAGAGACTTTGATTGAAGTGGTTCGCAAAAACTTTGATCTAAGACCTGCCGGCATTATCAAGATGCTTGACCTGCGCCGTCCGATTTATAAACAAACGGCAGCATACGGACATTTTGGACGCCTTGATCTTGATCTGCCTTGGGAGCGCACGGATAAAGCAGATCAGCTTCGCAAAGAGGCGCTAGGAGAATAACAACCGCATAGCCGCTTAATCAAGCGGCTTTCTTTTTCGCGACGAATACGGGACGCTTTTGAAACTTGAAAAACAGGTTTCATATGTTTGTTTTTTTATTGAAAACAATGAAGGCAATATGCTCGTTTTTCAAGTTTTTTGAAACGTTTTTCTTTAAATACATGTCTAATCAAGAAGCAGATCTTACTCTGCATGAAATTTAAAAAATCGGAGGCAATACTATGTGTGGATTTGTAGGGGTATTCAATCATCGCCCATCATCCGAGACGGCAGGCCAGGAAGAACTGATTAAACAAATGAATGAATTGATTGTACACCGCGGTCCCGACGATGATGGGTACTATCATGATGAGCATGTAGGCTTCGGATTTAGAAGGCTGAGCATCATCGATGTTGAAAACGGAGGACAGCCTCTGTCATATGAAGATGATTCCTACTGGATTATTTTTAACGGAGAAATCTATAACTATATAGAATTGAAAGATGAGCTTCTTTCAAAAGGCTATCAATTTCAGACCGATTCCGATACCGAGGTTTTGCTTGCGACCTACCGCCATTATAAACAGGAGGCTGCATCAAAACTGCGGGGAATGTTCGCCTTTTTAATCTGGGATAAACAAGAACAGCTTTTATACGGAGCACGCGACCCGTTTGGCATTAAGCCGCTTTATTTTACAAAAACGGACGGCCATGTTTATTTTGCATCAGAACGAAAAAGCCTGATGCCTGTCGGTGCTGAGCTGGAATTTAACGAAAAAGGCCTTCAGCAATATACATCTTTCCAATTCGTGCCTGAGCCTGAAACGCTTGACAAAAAGGTGCGAAAAGTGGAACCGGGTCAGCAGTTTACGATTCGTCCCGGAGAAGATCTTCAATTTAAAACATACTGGAAAGTTCAATTTAAGCCGGTGCAGACGGAAGAAGAAAAGCTTGTTCAGGAAGTAAGGGACGCGATTTTTGATTCTGTCAAAGTCCATATGAGAAGCGATGTGCCTGTCGGTTCATTCCTTTCAGGCGGAATTGACTCTTCCTTTATCGTGTCTGTGGCCAAACAGTTTCATCCGAATTTGAAAACATTCTCGGTCGGGTTTGAACAAGAAGGCTTCAGCGAAGTGGACGTTGCGAAAGAAACCGCGGACAAACTCGGCTTGGAAAACTTCAGCGCCGTCATTTCTCCTGAAGAATACATGAACGAGCTTCCTAAAATCGTCTGGCACTTGGATGATCCGCTTGCCGATCCTGCTGCGATTCCTTTGTATTTTGTAGCGAAGGAAGCGAAAAAACAGGTGACGGTCGTCCTTTCCGGAGAAGGGGCGGATGAGCTGTTCGGCGGATATAACATTTACCGCGAACCGCTGTCATTAAAACCGTTTGAACGGATTCCGTCGCCTTTGAAAAAAATGCTTCTCCGCGTTGCCCAAGCGATGCCTGAGGGAATGAAAGGAAAAAGCTTTTTAATGAGAGGATGCACCCCTCTTGAAAAAAGGTATATCGGAAATGCGAAGATTTTTGAAGAAGGTATGAAATCAAAACTTCTTCGCCAGTATGACAGCAACCTCTCTTACTGTGACGTGACAAAGCCGTATTTTGAAGAAAGCAAGTCCTACAGCGAAATCAATAAAATGCAGTATGTTGATATTCACACATGGCTGCGCGGGGACATTTTGCTGAAAGCCGATAAAATGACGATGGCCAATTCCCTGGAGCTCCGCGTTCCATTTTTGGACAAAGTCGTTTTTGAAGCGGCTTCAAAAATTCCGGAAGAGCTGAAAACAAAGAACGGCACGACAAAATACCTGCTTCGAAAAGCGGCGGAAGGCATCGTTCCCGAGCATGTGCTGAACCGCAAAAAGCTCGGCTTCCCTGTGCCGATCCGCCACTGGTTGAAAAACGAAATGCATGACTGGGCCGTGGGCATTATTAAAGAGAGCGAAACAGACGCATATATTCATAAAGACTATGTGCTTCAGCTCCTTGAAGACCACTGCGCCAACAAAGCGGACAACAGCCGTAAAATCTGGACGGTACTTATCTTTATGATCTGGCACAGCATTTTTGTCGAAAAGCGCTATGTCCCGGAAGAATTAAACCATCAGCCGAAAGAAGTCATCATTGTTTAACTGCAAAAAAAGGTTTTCGATTCGTCGAAAACCTTTTTTTTATTATGCTGTTCTGTCTCCAATGGATTTGGCAAGCACGCTTTCACATTCCGCAAGGAGGCTCTCAAAAATAGCCTCCCACGATTGGGCAAGAGCGTAGTTTCTTGCTTCCTGTTCCATTCGTTTTTTCAAAGAAGGCGTTAACGTTACGTACGTACGAACTTACTTTTTTTATTATGCTGTTCTGTCTCCAATGGATTTGGCAAGCACGCTTTCACATTCCGCAAGGAGGCTCTCAAAAATAGCCTCCCACGATTGGGCAAGAGCGTAGTTTCTTGCTTCCTGTTCCATTCGTTTTTTCAAAGAAGGGTTCCCGAGGACATGCATAATGGCTTCTGTGAAGGCTTCCGGACATTTTGGCTCTGCAAGAAATCCGTTTTTTCCGTTTTGAATAAAATCTTTCAGGCCGCCGGAGTCTGCGCCGATGACAGGTGTACCGCAGGCGAGCGCTTCAAGAGCGGAATTTCCGAAGGTTTCCGTCGGGGAAGGAAACACAAACAGGTCTGAGCTGGCGTAAATGCGGGAGAGCTCTTCTCCTTCCACATAGCCGGCAAACGTCATGTTGGCCGGTGCCTGTTTTTCAAGCTCCTTCTTTAATGGGCCGTCGCCTGCGATCAGCCAGTGAACATCTTTTCTCAATGAAGGGTGTCTTGCGATCTTAAGCAGCGTTTCCAAGTCCTTTTCAGGGGCAAGCCTGCCGACATAGCTCAGGATGTATGTTTCTTTTATGCCATAGCGCTCGCGGACCTGTTCGGATTTGAAAGACGGATGAAACCGCGAGCAGTCCACACCCCGTCTCCAAATTGAAAGGTTTCTGAACCGTTTCGCTTTTAGCTGCATCAGCGTTTCATTGGAGGGAACGAAGATTTTATGAAAAGATTTATGAAACCAGCGCATATACTTCCACAAGAGATTGGAAAACATTTGCAGATCATAATAAGAAAGGTACTGGTCAAAATCGGTGTGATATGATGCGACAGCGGGGATGTTCCATTTTTTTGCGAGCTTCAGCCCCGCAAGGCCGATGTTGAACGGTGTGGCGATATGAATGAGGTCAGGATTGAACGTGCGAAGTTCAGCTTTGATTTGGACGAGATTTGGAAGGGCCATTCTGCATTCGGGGTATAAGAAGAACGGAAGGCTTGTAAACCGCCGGATATCGCTTGAGAAAGGTGTCTCATGCGTGCTTTCCGGCGCAAATACTTTAAACGGGATTCCTTTGCTGTTAAGGTAGTCCGTATACCTTTTTAACGTTTTGGCACAGCCGTTCACATCCGGTGTAAACGTGTCTGTAAAAATCGCAATTTTCATTGTTTCCCTCCTGATGATGATTTCTTAAACAAAAGACGGGTTACATGAGAAAGGATGACAGAATGCCGACAGAGACGCCAAGCAGCATGCCGGCGAGCACATCTGACGGGTAGTGTAAGCCCAGATAAATTCTCGAAAGACCGACACTGATGGCAAGAGGAATTAATAAAAGTGCAAGTATCGGAAAGAATACGATTATCGGTGTTATAACAGAAAATATGGCTGTCGTGTGTCCGGATGGAAAGGAATGATCCTTCAGCGGATCTTTCAAAACCTGTGCTTGTTTCAGCGTCATATACGGACGTTTTCGCGGGTAGAGCTTTTTGATGAGCACGACCTGCAGATGGCTGATTAACAGCGCAAGTGCGCTCGCGGTTCCGGCTTGACGTATGCTTCCTGATCCGAAAACGATGAGCGACAGGGAAGCGAGAATGGTGCATAAAGCTCCTCCTAAATGGGTTGAGGAACGAAAAAAGCGATTTAATGCTTTTTGTTCGAACAAGCTGTTCATGCCGAGAAAAATCCGGCATTCAAAGTTGTACATGCCAAGCATCAGTTTATTCAGCGTCATAACCCCCTTAGATGAATGGTTGCTTCTCATTTATTGTAAAAAACAAATGTTTAGCACATAATAAGAAATTGTAAAGATTGCCGTGGCGAAAAAAAAAGCCGCAGATCGCGGCCGGAAGGGTTTTTGCTTAATTTATCCCTAAAAAAATGGTAAAGTTGTAGCAAAGCTAATCTTTCTGTTGCAGGGATTTGTAGTATTGTCCTTTTTCAACATACTCGTTGCGAATTCTTTCCATATCCTGCTGATCGCTTTCGGTTAACGGGCGAATGACTTTTGCGGGTCTGCCAAATGCAAGGTGAAACGGCGGAATCTTCTTTCCCGGCGGGACAAGGCTGCCCGCGCCGATAAAGGCGCCTTCCCCGATCTCGGCTTCGTCCAGAATAATCGAACCCATTCCGATAAGGGCATGCTTTCGTATAACGGCGCTGTGCAATGTGACCTGATGGCCGACTGTCACACCATCCTCGATCAAAAGGGGGCGGTTTGGACTTTGATGCAGGCACGAAAGGTCTTGAATATTTACGCCTTTTCCAATCCGGACCGGTGCGACATCGCCGCGGATAACAGCGGAGAACCAGACGCTTGATTGCTCTCCGATGGTGACGTCACCGGTGATGCACGCATTGTCGGCGATAAAGGCCGTTTCATGAATAGCGGGTTCGGTGTTTTGATAAGGGTAGATCATCAGTTTCATCCTTTCTTTCAAGTGTTTTTAAAAACTAGCGTGAGGTGGCCAGCATGTGGTGCATGGAAGCGGAAAGACCTGTTGCCTCGATTGTCATTGTTCACGGTGCTTGTGAGCATTCTGGCCGGTATAAATGGTTATCCGAGATGTGGCGTTCATCCGGATACAATGTCGTCATGGGCGATCTCCCCGGCCAGGGAACATCGACGAGGGATAGAGGACATATACGCACATTTCAAGAATATATTGATGAAGTAGACAAGTGGATAGATCGGGCGAAAGCCTTTCAGGTGCCGGTACTCCTTCTCGGGCACAGTATGGGCGGTCTGATTGCGATCGAGTGGTTTAAACAGCGCCAAAGCGATGTTGCCGGTCTCATTTTATCATCCCCTTGTCTCGGGCTGCAATTGAAGCCGAACAAATTTCTCGATGTGATATCAAAAGGGCTTAATGTTGTGGCTCCTTCCCTCAGATTTGAATCCGGGATAACGCCTGATAAAGCAACGAGAAATAAAGAAGTCATCGAAGTGGATATCAATGATTCATTATATATCACAAAAGTTTCCGTCAGATGGTATCAGGAGATATTAAAAGCGATTCAAAGCGCGATGGAGCCGACCGACGCCTTTCTCAATATCCCTTTGCTTGTCATGCAGGGGGGGACTGACTGGCTCGTCGACAAAAAAATGGTGCTCAAATGGTTTGACCAGCTCGCTTCCCGCAACAAGACATACAGGGAGTGGGAGGGCTTGTATCATGAAATCTTTAATGAGCCTGAACGGGAGGACGTTTTTAAAGCGGCCAAAGCGTTTGCTGAACAACATATCACATAATGGAGGTGCATTCTTTGTCAGTACCGGAACATCCATTTGGATTAATGGCGAAAGTTTACAGAGAGGTTTTTCCGCTCGTCCATCAGGAATTGGACAAATGGCGGGCCAAAGCTGAACATATTCAAAATCCAGAGCTGAAATTGCAGGCGCTGGCCAGCATCAGAGACAAAACCTTTCACTGTGAAGGGGGCGGCATTATGGCGCTTCTTTCAGGCAGACAAATCAGCAAGTCCATTCGGTTTATTACCGCCTATCAAACGATAAGCGACTATCTGGACAATTTATGCGACCGCAGCACCTCTCTTGATCCGGATGACTTTACAATGCTCCATCAGTCGATGAAAGACGCATTGACGGTCGGAGCCGAACTGAAGAACTATTATCGGTATCGAGAAGACCAGGATGACGGCGGCTATCTGCACGATCTGGTCAAAACGTGCCAGGATGTGCTGACTGAGATTGAAAATTATGATGTCATCAAAGATCATCTCCTCGAACTTTGCAGCTATTACTGTGATCTGCAAGTCCATAAGCACGTGGTTGAGCATGAACGCGTTCCGCGGCTTGAAGCATGGTTTAACAATTATAAATCCGCTTTGCCTGAAATGGAGTGGTACGAGTTTTCGGCATGTGCAGGCTCAACGCTCGGCATCTTTTGCCTAGTCTCTTATTCGGTCCATTCCGATTTTACAAAAGCGATGGCGGGAAAAATACGCGACAGTTATTTTCCATACATACAAGGGCTGCACATCCTTCTCGATTATTTAATTGATCAAGAGGAGGATTTAATCGGCGGGGATTTGAACTTTTGCACATATTATCCGTCACATTCAGAGATGATGGAGAGGCTTGAACATTTCATCCAAATGGCCGATGAGCATCTGCGCGGTATTCCGCATGAAAACTTCCACCGCTTGATCAACAGAGGTCTTTTAGGTGTTTATTTGTCAGATGACAAAGTCGCGGGGCAAAAGGAGATCGGCCGGCTGGCGAAAAGGCTGATCAAAGCGAGCGGCAAAACATCCTTTTTCTTCTATATCAATGGCAGGGCCTATCGTAAAATTCAAAAAATGCCCTGGATTAAAAGCTCCTAGATGCGGCAATATAAAAACAAACAGAAAGCCCAAATCATTGGTTGATTTGAGCTTTTTTTTCAATCGCGATAATAAACGGCGGATCATTTCGCTGATTTAAATATTGATAACAGAGGACGCGGGCCGCATCCTGGTCAATGGAGGCGCAAAAATCAAGGAGATCGCTTTTTTCCCGCTTTCCTTCCGGATGGCCGTGATACACGACCAAAACGATCAGCCCGCCTTCTTGTAAAACCTCTAAAAGCTGTCTGATGCTTGAGATGGTTGATTCGCTTTTCGTTGTGACCGATTTGTCTCCGCCCGGCAGATAGCCGAGATTAAAGACGGCAGCCGCCACCCGGCCAAAAGCCTCGGACGGGAGTGCGGAGATCAACTCATCATGGCTTTTTTGAAACAATGTGACCCTTTTCCCGTATGTTTGACCAAGCCTTTCAGCGGTCTTCTCCAACGCGGATTCCTGGATGTCAAAAGCATAAACATGTCCGCTTTCGCCGACAAGTTCAGCCAGAAAATAAGTATCATGACCGTTTCCCATCGTCGCGTCAATGACGATATCTCCTTCTCCGGCTGCTGATTTCAGCAGCTCTTTTGAGTATGGCAAAATGTTCTTCAGCGTCATGACATCGCTTCCTCTTTCGTTTTGTTAAACCGTTTTCCCTGGTAGCTTCCGCGCTTTTCGAGTTCACCGTTGATGGCGTTCAATACCTCCCACTTGTTGACGCTCCACATCGGTCCGACCATTAATTCAATCGGTCCGTCGCCTGTGATTCTGTGGATGATCATCTCCGGAGGCAGAATTTCCAGCTGGTCGCAGACAAGCTGGACGTATTCATCTTGGGAAAGAAACGTCAATTTGCCTTTTTCATATTGCTTCACCATCGGCGTTCCTTTTAAAAGGTGCAGCAGATGAATTTTAATGCCTTGTACATCAAGGTTTGCCACCGCTTGAGCCGTTTCCATCATCATAGCGTAGTCTTCCTGCGGAAGGCCGTTAATAATATGTGAGCAGACGCGTATTCCGTGTTTTCTCAGTTTGTTGACGCCATCGACATAGCATTGGAAATCATGGGCGCGGTTGATCAAGTCTGCCGTCCGTTCATGAACGGTTTGCAGCCCGAGCTCCACCCAAAGGTATGTCCGTTCATTCAGCTCTGCAAGATATTCGACGACATCATCCGGCAGGCAATCCGGCCGTGTGGCGATCGAAAGGCCGACTACACCGTCGAGGCCAAGCACGGTTTCGTATTTTTCACGAAGAACGTCGACTGGGGCATGCGTGTTCGTAAACGCCTGAAAATAGGCCATATATTTGCCGTCTTTCCATTTTTTGTGCGTTCTGTCCCGTATTTGATGAAATTGGGTGATGAGGTCATTAGCCCGGTTTCCCGCAAAGTCGCCGCTGCCTGCAGCACTGCAAAATGTGCATCCGCCATGTGCGACCGTGCCGTCCCTGTTCGGACAGTCGAACCCGCCGTCAAGGGCTATCTTAAAGACTTTATGTCCGAAATGCTTCCTTAAATGATAATTCCATGTATGGTATCGTTTTTCACTGTTCGTGTATGGAAAAGGGTTGTTCTGATGCAAATCTAAAGAACCTCCTTAGAATAAATGGCACATCCTAAAATTGTAGCAAATAAATACGAATTGAACAAATCCCCATCATTTTCTTTATTGAATAAAGGCTGAAGTGGTCAAACTAATCACGATGGATTTTTCCATTAAGGAGGGGTTTTCTTTGGCAACAAGACAATCCGTCGGAGAACACATCCAAAGAAGCGAAGACGCTTATGAATATGCGTTATCTCAATTTGAAACTGCAAGCAGGCAGGAACATTACAATGAGATAGAATACAGCGAAGCGCAGCAGAAGCTTGAAGATGCCGTAAATGATTTAAATAAGCTTTCATTGTTTTCCAATGAACAGCAAAGGGAAGAGATTTACCGCAAAAGACTTCAGCTGCAAACCCTTCAAAACAATATGATCCTGCAAAGGTCATTCGAAAGGCCCCATTAATTGGGGTCTTTTTTTTGGGAAAAATTGTTGACAAATCTTTTGTGTGTCATTATTGTATTAAGTGTACTACTTATATGAATACACTTAGTTCACTGCCAAGGGGGAATCACAAGAATTTATTTAGATTGACAGCATTTATTCAAATCATTGATGAAATAAAGAAAAAGGGGGAAATCAATCGTGAACTCCAACGAAGTATTGGTTAAGACAAAAGGATTGACAAAACAGTTTGGTGAGCAGGTTTCAGTCGATCACCTTAATTTGGAAATTGAAAGAGGCCAAATATTTGGATTTCTGGGCCCGAACGGCGCGGGCAAAACGACGACGATCAGGATGCTGCTCGGTTTAATGAAGCCGACGGAAGGAGAGGTCCGCCTCTTTGGAAAATCCTTTGCAAAGGATAGGTTAGCTATTTTAAGCAAGGTCGGGGCCCTGGTGGAATCCCCTTCCTACTATGGAAATTTGACAGGGTACGAAAATCTGAAGCTGTCCAGCAAAATTTTAGGCGTATCAGATCAACGCATTCAGGAAGTGCTGGACATTGTCCGCCTTAAGGAAGCGGCCAATAAGCAGGTGAAGCAGTATTCACTCGGAATGAAGCAGCGCTTGGGAATCGGCTTGGCTTTGCTCGGTTCTCCAGAATTGCTGATCCTTGATGAACCGACGAACGGTCTTGATCCGAGCGGGATTCATGAGATTCGTCAGCTGATCAAAAGGATGCCGGAGGATTTTGGCATTACCGTCATTATCTCCAGTCATAACCTGGCGGAAATTGAAATGGTCGCGACCCATGTCGGCATTATTCAGACGGGGAAATTAAAGTTTCACGGAAAATTAGCCAAACTTCAAGATGAGAATAAGCCCGTTTTAGAAATTAAAGTAAATGATCCGAAAAAGGCGAAAGAACTTCTCAGCGAACAACAAATAAAAGCTGACTTAAGACATGATGTGTTATGCATTCCGGATTTTGAAGACGATCCGGCTGATCTTAACAGCCTGCTGGTTCAAAATGGCTTGAAAGTTTCCCATCTGTTTGTGAAAGTGCGGACGCTGGAGGAGATCTTCCTTGAATTAACCGGAGGAAAGGGGGCGCTGTAAGTGTTTTGGACCATAATGAGAGCAGAATTGATGAAGCTGAAACAAAGCCGAATTGCTTTTCCGGTCATCCTGGCTCCTTTGCTGATTGTATTGCTCCAACTCGCCAACTTTTTTGTGCGCTACGATAGCGTCGTCAAACCGGGGGCTGATCCTTGGACGATTTTTATTGCACAGCATTTATCGATGTGGGCATTATTGATTTTGCCTATTCTTGTCGCTATTCTGTCCGGAATGGTCGTTTCAATCGAAAACACAAACAACAGCTGGAAGTATATGTTTTCTCTTCCGTTTAAACGGGGATATTTATATTTTGTCAAAGTGGCGCTTGTTCTCTTTTTTATTATCATCAGCTCGGTGATCTTAGGAATCGGAATGATTGCGAGCGCCATGCTGTTGAATTTATCCGGCGCTGTGCCGGTTGATGATCTGGTCAAAACGATCGGTGCTGCGCTTTTGGGAACATTTGCAGTCCTTGCAGTCCAATTTTGGCTCAGCATCAGATTTAAAAATTCCGGAATTCCTCTTGGTGTAGCCATTTGTGCCACAGTAGCAGCTATCTTTTTCGTCCAGTCTACATTTACACATTGGCTTCCATGGGTTTATCCGTATTTGACACTGCCGATCACCTTGAATGAAGGAACAAATGTGATGTGGTATATCTGTCAGTCCCTGATTGTCGGCATCATTTGCTTATGGGCGGGATGCCGCGAGTTTGTCCGCAGGGATGTATAGAAAGGGGGACATGATAATTATGAAGTTTACGCATGTTATGCAGATGGAGCTGTTAAAACTTAAACGTTCATACGTATGGCTGCTGATGATCATTGCACCTTTGATCATGGTTATCTTCGGTGCTTTCAACTTTGTACGCTATAAAGAAGTCTTTTTGCAGGGGGATGCAGTCCCTTGGGATAAACTGCTCGGACAGGTCGTCGTCTTTTACGCGATGCTGCTGCTTCCTTTATCAATTGCTGTAATGGCTGTTTGGCTCGCACGAATTGAACATTCCGAAAACAATTGGAAACACTTGTTTGTTCTTCCGATTAAATACGTTCATATTTATGTTGCCAAAACAATTGTCCATATTTTATTGGTCGGTATATCGATGCTGTTTTTTTTCGCAGGAATGGTTGTTGCCGGAAAAATTGTTGATATCGGGACGATCCCTTATCATTCGCTGGCAATCAGTGTTTTGTTGTGCTGGATAACGTGTTTGCCGATTTTGGCTGTGCAAATGCTGCTCAGCATTCGATTTCACAGTCTTGGAGTTCCGGTCGGTGTTGGTCTGGCAGCATCGATTGCAGGTATGGTCATTTCAAACAGCTCTTATGGAAAGTATTATCTGTGGTCGCTTCCTTCTTTGACACTCAATCCCGGAACTGGAGGAAATGAGCTTCCCGGGTACTCTTACTTTTTAAGCATTTCGCTTATCTCATTTCTTATTATATTTGTGATCGGGTTTGCCATGTTTAGACGACGTGATGTTCAGTAGCTCTGGAGAAGGATCGTTCAGATCCTTCCAGAGCGATCCTTTCATAAAAGAATCGGCAGCCGCGCGTTCGGTTTAACGATTAAAATTTGATTAGAAGGATTGTGTTAATAGTGGATATTTTAAAGGTGAAAAATCTTTCAAAAGTATACAATGGTAAGGTTCCTTATCAGGCATTGTCCAATATTGGCCTGACGGTTAAGGAAGGTGAATTTGTCGGAATCATGGGTCCTTCCGGAAGCGGAAAAACGACATTTTTAAATGTGATTTCGACTATTGATACGCCTGATTCCGGTGATGTTTTGATCAATGGAGAAAACGTCCGCAACCTCAGCAAAAAGAAATTGGCGCTATTCCGCCGGAGAGAATTGGGATTTGTATTTCAAGACTTTAATCTTTTGAAAACGTTGACTGTCATCGAGAACATTGTGCTGCCCCTCACGCTTGAGGGAACGGATGTGAAAGAAATGGAAGAACGTGCGGTCGCGATCGCGAAAAAACTCGGGATTGGGCATATTTTAAACAAACGCACGTACGAAATATCGGGCGGACAATCGCAAAGAACAGCGATCGCCCGTGCCATTATCCATCAACCGAAATTAATTTTAGCAGATGAGCCCACGGGGAATTTAGACTCTAAATCGGCAAAAGACGTGCTGGAAATTTTAAAAAAGATCAACAGGGAGGACCGCGTGACCATGATGATGGTGACGCATGATCCATTGGCGGCCAGTTATTGCGACCGCATCATTTTTATTAAAGACGGTACGCTGTATAACGAAATTTATAAAGAAGAGGATCAACAAGCGTTTTTTAATCGAATTTTGACGGTTTTATCGGCTATAGGAGGAAATAAAGATGAGCTTTCGCCAACTGGTGTTCAATAATGTGTTGCGCAATAAACGCCTTTATGCCGGCTATTTTCTAAGCAGCGCTTTCTCTGTCATGCTCTTTTTCGTTTATTCGATGCTCGCCTTTCATCCAAATCTCAACTTGGAAAAAAGCGGAACGCTGGGTTCGGGAGCACAGACAGGAATGTATTTTGCCCAGTTTATCATCTATGTATTTACATTTTTTTTTATATTGTATTCAATGGGCATTTTATTAAAAACACGCAAAAAAGAATTTGGAATTATGAGCATGTTTGGCATGACGAATATGCAATTAAAGTTTCTTGTGTTTTTGGAAAACCTGCTGATTGGATTTGCTTCGACCATTTCCGGGATTGCGGCCGGACTTGTTCTCTCGCAGGGAATTTTAGCTCTCGGTTCCAAGCTGCTGGACATTGATTATTCCCTCGGGTTTTATTGGCCTCTCAAGGCCATAGGGGTTACATTTTTTTCGTTCATGGCTCTATTTTTGTTTATTTCTTTTTTCACAGCCGCGATTTTAAAAAACAGTTCCATTATTTCATTGTTGAAAGGAACCGCCAAGCCAAAGCCCGACCCGGCAGTTTCCCCATTTTTGACTGTTTTGGCCGTTGTGCTGCTGATCGGCGGATATACGGCTGCATTGCTTGTAAGGGGAATCATGGTTCTAGCTGCAATGATTCCTGTAACGATAGCTGTGATTATTGCCACTTATTTATTGTTTTCACAACTCAGTGTGTTCCTCATCAAATTATCAAAGAAGAAAAAACAATTTTATTGGAAAAAAACAAATTTGATCACGCTCTCTGATCTGGCTTACCGGTTGAGGGATAATGCCCGGATGTTCTTTATTGTAACGATCGTTTCAACGGTAGCGTGCACCGCAATCGGAACACTTGTTGGATTAAGGTCATTATTGCTGCAAATGGAAGAAGATAAACCCGAGGCTGCCATTCAATATGAATCACCAGCGGGCGGCTCTCATCAGCAAAACGATATTCAAATGATCGAACGTTTACTGAACAAAGAAAAGATACATTATGAAAAAACGATCATGAGTATAAAAAACGAAACCGATGTTAGCACTTCAAATAAGCTGACCATATTAAAGGCTTCCGACTATAATAAAGTGATCGAAAGCCATAAACAATCCATCGATCTTGCCGGAAGCCAAGCCGTTTTTCTTTTCAACAAAGGGATGAGCGCGGCTAAAAAAAGTGAATGGACGCTTGAAGAAAGTCAAAAAAAGATTCATGTCATTCAATCTCAAGCCGTTCCAGCGCCTCTTTTGAAATTCACCGGCTATAACGGGGCCCTGATTGTATCTGATGATCTATACGCGCAGCTGGGAAATGGCGAGAATGAAAGAAAAGTTTATGCATATGATATCGCGGACTGGAAGCAGACTGAAAAGGTTTCAAAGGAGATTCAGCATAAACTGGAAAGTTCCTTAAAGGATGACGCTTATCATTTTCAGGCAAAAGCGCTGTACTTTAACGAAATAAAACAGCAAATGGGGCATGTTTTGTTTGCTGGTCTATTCATTGGGGCCGTGTTTTTTGCTGCTGCGGGAAGCTTTTTATACTTTAGAATATATACTGATTTTGAAAATGACCGGGCTCAGCTGCAGGCAATCGAAAAATTAGGTTTAACCGAACAAGAGATGTCAAACATCATAACAACGCAGCTTATGTTGCTGTTTTTTGTTCCGATTGGCGTGGCGCTGACTCATGGAGCCGTTGCACTTACTGCACTGGAGCATGTTTTTGAAGCGGCAGGTGTTTCACTCATCAAAGAATCAGCATTCGTGCTTGGTGCATTTCTTCTCATTCAATGCATGTATTTCTTGTTTATTCGCTTTCAGTATTTGAAACAATTGAAAAACGCCATTTATCATGATGGCAGCGTATCGAAATAAAAAAAAGATGGACTTCTGATGGGAGTCTATCTTTTTTTATTTTACATTCAGGTTAAAAAAGCGTCAAAAAGTGTAAATATTCCATCTTGTTGTTTTTATATAAGTTTAGTCGGGTTTTAAAAAATTTTTTAAATTCCACTTTATATAAATATAATAAAAAACTTTTTATGAAAAAGGTTGTGCTCTTTTCGGAATATTGAATAAACCGTTTTCTTTCATATGAGTATGCGAAATAGATTCAAATATACCGAAATAACCCCTAATAAATGGGTTTAATTATACTAGAAAATTACTAAATTAAAAGGGTGTTGAAAGTCTTGAATTATTTTGAAAAATCCCTTTGACATCATCCTCTCTTTTCATATAATAGGAAATACAGGTAATAATCCCAATTGAAAGGAGGTGAAAAGATGGAAGAATTGAAGAACACAGTCGTCACTTTGTCTGATGAAGAATTGAAGGAAGCAGCAGGAGCTGCAGGCTGCGGCTGGGCATGCACAATCACTGACGATTGCCCTAACAGCGTGTTTGTTTGCTGCTAAGTACAAACTCGTGTAAACAAGTTCTTCTTTACCAATTTTTTGAGAGAAATGCTCTAAAATTAAAAAGAGGTGAATAAAATGGAAGAATTGAAGAATACGGTTGTTACTCTATCTGATGAAGAATTGAAAGAAGCAGCAGGAGCTGCAGGCTGCGGCTGGGCATGCACAATCACTGACGATTGTCCTAACAGCGTGTTTGTCTGCTGCTAATAAAATATTATACATTCTATATCTATGCCAGCAGCTGCAAAGTATTCAGCAGGCAGCATCGTTGAGCATGGATTAAATTGAAGGTTTTCCAAACGCTATATATATTTTATTTTCAACAATGGAAACCTTTTATAGAGGGCAAGGGAGAATTCGTTCACCCTTGTCTTCTATTGTCATTACGGATGATGTAAAAGACAGGGAGGTAAGGCAAATGTCAAATCGCTTGTCTACAGTAGATCAGACAGCAGCATGGAATCGGGGTCTTTATTTGCATGAAAGGGCAATTGAGAATGACGCAGATACTAAGATCGATGAAGAAATAGAACTGGAAAAATGGTGCAAACAGACTGGTTTACCTTTGCGTTTGATGGAACATCGTCTGCAAAATGACGGACTTGATAAGCGTTCTTTCCAATTGCTGCTGGCCGCCAAACATTCTCCGGCCGCCCGCCAAAAGGCCGAGTGGATGGATGAGCTGGATGACATATTTTTTAACGAGCATTTGCCGATCAATTGCAAGGTGGACCTGGAAGATGACGAGTTGAAAAGTCATATGTTCATCAGTTTTATTAGGCCATTTCTGGATTGGCTGAACACCGGCATAGCCGATACATACCGGATTTGGAAGATAAAATACGGACGGGTATGTGCGGAAGAATCCGTCATCAGGCGGAGCATCCTCAGCGCTGTATGCAAAAACTTATTGGCTCTGGCAGAACGCGTCCTTGTCTATGAATTGAATCTTGCCCGGATGGAAGGACGTCTGAAAGGAGACACCCCGGAAAAGCGTTTTGAATATTTTATTGCTGAATACGCTGAAAAAAAGGAAAGCATTTCTCAATTATTATCTAAATATCCTCTGCTGGCCCGCATCATGGTTGAAACGGCAATGAGGAGAAAGAATGCCATTTGTGAAGGAATTGAACGTTTATTTGCTGATTATGATTCTATTCAGCATTCTTTTTCAGGAGACTTCTCTCATCTAACACACCTTAATACAGGGAGCGGTGATTTGCATCGGAATGGGCGGAGCGTGATGATTTTTGAGTTTGCCTCAGGCAGCCGCCTGGTGTATAAGCCTCGTTCACTTGGCGTCGATCTTCATTTCAATCAGCTGCTATTCTGGCTGAATGAAAAAGGCGCTACTCCATCTTTTCAACCTTTACATACAATGGACTGCACTAGCTACGGCTGGCAGGAATTTGCTGAAGCAAGAGAGTGCGAAACTCTTGAGCAAGTAAGCCATTTTTATCAGCGGCTGGGGGGCTGTATAGCGGTACTACATATGCTGTATGCGACTGACATGCACATGGAAAACATGATCGCTTCAGGAGAATTTCCGCAATTTATCGACTTGGAATCCTTATTCCAAAACATCCAGCCGACGGATGAGGACGAATTTACCGCCTTGCAGAGAACTTCCGAAGAACTGTCACAGTCCGTATTAAGAACCGGCATCTTGCCTGCCTCCTTATTTAAGTCGGGATCATTCCGTTCCATTGAACTGAGCGGAATCGGCGGACATGGCGGACAAAGACTGCCGAGGGGAAAATATAAGTACGAAAATATCAGAACAGACAAAATGCGGCTTGTAAAAGGAAGCGGATTTTCAAAAGGGGCGAAAAATCGGCCGAGCCATAATGGGAACGAGATTTCGCCGGAGGATTATATCGATGATATCGCTGCCGGATTTGAACGAGTTTACTTAATATTTATGCGGCATCGGGAAGAACTGCTTTCTTCAGAGGGGCCTGTCAAGGCTTTTCAACATGATACAGTCCGTTCGATTTTTCGGCATACACAGTCCTATTCTACTATGCTGGAAGCCGGTTTACATCCTGATTATCTTCGAAACGGACTTGACAGAGTTCGGCTATTTGATTACTTATGGCGGATAGTGGACACAAATGATAAATTTTTGGAACTTATACCTTCAGAAACACGGGATTTGCTGCAGGGGGACATCCCTTACTTCTATTCGAAAATTAATTCTTTGTCTGCTTGGGACAGCGACGGCAAGGAGATTCAGAACTTTTATCATATTACGGTATTAGAGCGAGTATTGACTAGGATCAAGATGTTCAGCAGAGAGGACTGTTCCAAACAGATTAGGTATATCCGCACCTCGATGGCCACGATGCTGAAGCGCTGGGACCTTAAGCAATACCGAAACGATTTTTCTAACGTGAAAATTGGACATCAGCATCCGCCTGAGGAATTTGTCAAGCAGGCCATGATGATCGGTGATCGGTTATTGGAAGCAGCTTATTGGGGCGACAAAAAAGAAGATGTCAGCTGGATCGGTATCGGCGCTTCCCTTAATGACCGGTGGCTGTTTACGCCTTTGGATGCCACCTTATATGACGGCGTGCTTGGCGTCGCGTTGTTTTATGCGTATTTGGCGGAAATTTCCGAGGATCGGCGTTATGCAGAAGTAGCTGAAGCCGCGGTAAAATCAGCCGAAGACTTTCTTCACCGGTATAATGGTCTCGGTTCTCTCTCCGCTTTTCACGGGTATGCTTCCATTGCCTATGTGTACAGCCATCTGTGGGCATTATGGAAGGAAGAGAAATATATCCGGAAAGCGGCGGATGCCATCGGAGAGTGTGAAAAGTGGATCGAAAAAGATCAAATGTTTGATCTGATCGGCGGATCGGCGGGAACACTCCTAGTGGCATTGCGTCTTTACCATTTGACAAAGTCAGACAAGCTTCTGCAGGTTGCCGTTCAATGCGGCGAACACCTGCTTGCAAATGCAGCTGAGCAAAAGGCAGGGTGCGGCTGGACATCGCCAGTTGACAAAAGCAGGGCGCTGATCGGCTTGTCTCACGGCACTGCAGGGATCGCTTGGGCATTGGCGGAACTGTACACCGCCACAAAAGATACGCGTTTTCTTGAATGCAGCAAACAGGCCATTTCCTATGAGCGAACAATGTTTATACCTGAAGAGGGAAATTGGGCGGATCTTCGCTACCGGGAAGAACGAAAGAGTCTAGGCATTACAAATCCGGTTCAATGGTGCCATGGCGCGGCTGGAATAGCGCTGGGACGGCTTATGACAATGCAGCACTGGCGGGACGATAAAATGAAGGAAGAACTTGAAACGGCAATCCAGACGACGCTCCGTGAAGGGTTTGGCGGAAGTCATTGCCAATGTCACGGTGACTTCGGCAATTTGGAAGTTTTGTTATTGGCTTCAGATGTTTTAAAAGATGAAAAGCTGAAGAAAAATGCCATGCAAATCGGAAGTGCAATCGTAGAAGAAGCGATGGATAAGGGATGGTGCTGCGGAATACCTCAAAATGAGGAAACCCCGAGCTTAATGCTGGGGCTGTCAGGGATCGGATACGGCTTATTGCGTCTTGCAGCTCCTGAGAAGGTGCCGCCTGTCGTCGTACTCGGAACTCCATTGAGGAGGGAATGATGAAACGTTTGCGTATACCTTTCATAGAACAGATGGAGCAGTCAGAATGCGGGCTATGCTGTCTTGCCATGGTATTATCCTCCTACAAATGTCAATACACATTGACGGAATTAAGGGATATGTTAGGCGGAGGCCGGGACGGGATCAATTTATTGACGATAAAAAAAATGGCTGAAACATTGGGATTAAAAGCAGAAGGAAAGCGCGTGCAGCCCGAGCATCTTGATAAGCTTGAAACTCCTGCTGTTTTGCATTGGGAGGGCAATCATTTTGTCGTACTGGAGAAAGTAAAGGGCAAAAAAGCTCACATTTTAGACCCTGCTGTCGGGCGTCGAATCCTTCCAATGAAAGATATGGAAAACCATTTGACCGGAATGTGCTTAACGATGAAGCCTTCCGAACATTTGAAACGCCGCAAAGTAAAGGGAATATGGCGCGAATACCTTCGCTTTTTATGGCAAGAGCCTTGGCTTGTAAGCTTTATTATTGCCTGCTCCCTATGGGTGCAAGTATTGGCCATTGCAACTCCGATGTTCGTACAGTTTGTGGTTGATCAGGTGATTACCCCAGGCGAAGAAGCAAATTATATGAACGTACTAGGGATTGCCATCATCTTGCTGGTCGTTATTCAGTTTATCTTTACATTGTTCAGGTCAAGAACCCTTGTATGGCTGCAAACACGGCTTGATTGGAATTTAATGAGCCGGTTCTTTAACCGTTTGCTGCAGCTTCCGTTTCATTTTTTTCAAATGCGGTCCAGCGGCGATTTAATTTTGCGGGCAAACAGCAACATGATTGTCCGGGAAATTTTATCGACCCGCACAGTCACAATGTTTCTTGATGGCGGCCTTGTGTTCCTATTTCTTTTCTATATGTTTAGCAAATCGGCACATTTAACGATGTACGTTCTGGCAATCGGAATTTTACAGGTTGGTTTGCTCATGATCAGCCAGCGTTATACGAAGATGTATGCCCAAGAAGAGATACTGCGCCAAACGCGCGCTTCGAGCTATTTGGCGGAAATATTGAGAGGGATATTGGTCGTGAAGGCTGAAGGTGTAGAGCCCGGTGTATACGGCCATTGGTCCGGTCTGTTTCAAGAGCAGATGAAAGCAGCCCGCAAAAGAGGCTTCTTTACGGCTTACGTAGACAGCATGCTGCAAACGCTGCGCTACGCAGCACCACTTCTTGTCCTGTGGGTTGCAACTCAGGAAGTCATCGCCCAGAAAATGACGCTCGGTTCAATGTTTGCATTCTATACATTGTCAGTAAGCTTCTTAATGCCGCTTACCAATATTGTCACAACTGCAAATCAGATGATTTTCATGGGAACTTATTTCAGGCGCATCATGGACATTCTTGATGCCACACCGGAACAAAATGAAGAGCAGGCGATCAGTCCTCCGCAAATAAAAGGCGATATAGAGCTTCAAAATGTGGGATTTCGGTATCATCAATACAGTCCCCAGGTGATTCATAATGTTTCGGTCAAGATTCAGCCCGGTCAATTTGTGGCCATCGTCGGTTCAACCGGATCGGGTAAAAGCACGTTGGCATCTTTGTTATTGGGACTTTACCAGCCGACACAAGGAAAGATTTTATTTGACGGCCAGGACATCAGCGGACTCCACAAATCTCAGCTGCGACAGCAAATCGGGGTGGTTACGCAGCAAATCCATCTATTCAATCGGTCTGTTTTTCAAAACATTGCCTTCCATAATCAAAACTTGTCGGAAAAAGAAGTGATACGTGCGGCTCAGATGGCGGAAATTCATGAAGACATCATGAATCTTCCAATGAAGTACGAAACACTGCTATCAGAGGAAGGCACGAATATTTCAGGAGGGCAGCGTCAGCGTCTTGCTTTAGCAAGAGCATTGGCGCACAATCCAAGGATTTTGCTGCTGGATGAAGCGAGCAGCTCTTTGGATACGAAAACGGAGCAAAAAATTCATGATAACCTTGATGAATTGGATTGTACGCGAATCGTCATCGCCCATCGTTTAAGCACGGTTGTTCGCGCAGACTTAATTCTTGTTGTTGAAAAGGGGCAAATTGTTGAACAAGGTACGCATTTTGAATTGATGGAACTCAATGGGCATTATGCTAACTTGCAGAAAAGCCAAATCAAGAAAACTGCGGAGGTTATCTCATGAAAAAATATTTAAAGTGGGGTATGTTGATCGTGATGTTGGGGATTGCTGTCCTGGGTATTTGGGTGGTGACCAATCCCAAGGCTGCGATTGAGACATTTGTCGATATGGGCGGATTAAAGGAAGGAGCCGAACTTCCGTTGGTAAAAGGAGAAGAAGTAGATGGCAAACCGGTTTCCTTAACAGAGTATAAGGGTAAGAAATTTGTGGTGATGATCGGCCGGATCGATTGTGAAGTTTGTCAGCAGACATATCCTCTTTTAGAAAAATTAAAGACCGAGTATCCGGATACAAAGCTGATACTGATCGGCCAAGGGGATAAAGGCAAATATGCCGAAGTCAAAAAGGAGCATCAATTTCAATTTCCTATTATGTCGGCGAATGCTCAAATCCGTAAACAACTGAATTTTAAAATTTTCCCTGTGTTTTATTTGGTCAATGAACAAGGTACCATTGAAGAGAGATTGAATGGTTTGGATGAAGACCAGCTAAATGGCATGCTAAGGAAGGCCGGTGAAAATGCTTAATCACATACGTTTGTTGTTGCTGCAGATCATTGCAATTTTAGGGGTGCTTGTTTCTCTCTATCTCTACCTCACGCATTTATCAAGCAGTACTTTTTGTCCGCTGGGGGATTGTGCAGCAGTCAATAACAGCAAATATGCCCAAATCGGCGGAATCCCAATGTCAGTCCTTGGATTTTTTTATTACATGTGCCTATTCGCGGTCTCTATGTTTAGCGGAAGAAAACTTTTTTCTTTGTTGATGAAAGCGATGCTGCTATTCGGTCTGCTATTCTCTATCTATTTAACGTATCTTGAAATTTTTGTTATAAACGCCATTTGTTTTTGGTGTGTGATTTCTTTCATTTTAATTCTTACAGGAAATGCAATCGTGTTTTGGACTAAGAAAAAAGATGGCAAACGGAGCTTTTTCCATGTGTAAACCGTTTGCAGCATGATGATATTCTGACGGACAGTGTCCCTTGAGGGGGGGCGCTGTCTTTTTTTACCCTCAACTTTCCTGATGGTAAAACCATCCTTTATTGTCGTTATTATATAGAAATACTTGCTGAACATTGCGAATTCCGTATTGGATAGTATTTTTAACCTAATTTTTAAACGCGAATTTAAGAAAATATGTTGACAATCTGCAAACATGTCATTAATGTATTAAGTGTATTATGTTTTATAATACACCAATACAGTCTCTTCATCTAAAAGGAGAGTTTCAAAATGAATAAAATAAAATTGATGATGAAACGTTTGATCAGTGATGGAAAATATATGAGTTTGATTGTCTCGGTAGCTATTGCCTGCTCATTCCTGCTTATGTTTACGGTGTTCAGTTTTGCCGTCCAGAAAAAGATGGAGCAAGAATTCCTGACGAGCGATTCCATCGAGTATATCCACACACAAATCAAGCCGAAAATAGAGTGATCTCGTAAGAACGGAGCGGCGGACCCGCGAGTTCAGGGATACATAGCGTCTTCAATTCTAGTAGCATCATGTGCTGTAAACAAAAGATCAGCTGCCTTCGAGCGGCTTATAAAGAAATTTGGACTCCTGATGTAAGTTCTTAATAAGGATGGAGCTGGTGTACGATGAAGAAAATTGAAATTGGACAGAAAGAAGGGAGATAGATGATTCAAATCGATCCGAGAAGCTCGACACCGATCTATGAACAGATCATTCAGCAGATGAAAGAGCTTTGTTTAAAAGGGATTATGAAACCAGGAGATAAGCTTCCTTCTGTCCGAGAGCTTGCAACCATTATCATTGCAAATCCAAACACGGTTAGCAAAGCCTACAAAGAGCTTGAACGCGAAGGAATTATCGAAACTTTGCGGGGAAGAGGGACATACATTTCAGAAAATGCGAAAATCACGCTTGATGAAGGGAAGATTACGATGATGAAAGAGCAGTTAAAGCAGCTGATCATCGATGCCCATTATGCAGGAGTTGATATCAAAAAGCTGCAGGAATGGATGGCGGAAATCAGCGAAGAAGTGAAAGGAGGCCAGACGAATGATTGAGGTAAAGAATGTTTCTAAAACGATAGATGGAAAACAAGTGCTCAAGGATATTTCTTTTAAGCTTGAAGAAGGGGAGATTTTCGGACTGCTCGGCAGAAACGGGTCCGGGAAAACGACGCTCCTTCGGCTCATTCAGCAAATCCTGCTTCCTGATCAGGGGGAGATCTTATTTGACGGCATCAAAATTAAAGACCACCCGTTGGTGAAGCGCAATATCGTTTATATGCCGGTCCAGAACCCTTATTTTGAGAAGTATAACTACAAGCAGCTCGTTGCGATTTTACGCAATGTTTATCCCGATTTTGATGTTACATATGCCAATGAATTAATGAACCGTTACGGCATATCCGACTCAAAAAAATACCGGGAGCTGTCAACGGGTATGAAAAAACAGCTGTCACTCATTCTTTCGTTTGCCATCCGCCCGGCCGTCATTTTGCTTGATGAACCGACAGACGGAATTGATGCAGTGACAAGACACGACGTTCTTCAGCTGATGGTCGATGAAGTCGCTGAGAATAATACGGCTATCCTGATCACATCACACAGGCTTGAAGATATCGAGCGGATGTGCAGCCGAATCGGATTTCTCGAAGACAATACATTGTCAAATGTCATGGATCTTGACGATCTGAAAGGCGACTTTATCAAAATTCAGATGGCTTTTGAAGAAGAAGATGTCGATTTGAAAATCAGAGAGAGGGAAATTCCTGTTTTAGATCATGCGGGCGTGTTTTATACAGTCCTCATCCCGAAAGAAGATGACGTAAAAAAGCAGTTTCTTAAAAGTTTGTCTCCTAAGGTGTGGAACGAGCTTCCAGTCAGCCTTGAGGAAGTATTCATCGCGAAGTTTGGAGGGAAGCGAAGATGGTAGACCGAGGGCTGTTTTATAAGGAATGGAAACAGCATCAAGCCGTATTGCTTGTGATTTTCTTGCTTTTCTTTTTAAGCACTCCTATTTCAATCATAAGCGAATATTTTACTTATCAGGGATGTTTGAGTGATCATTTTTATCCTAAAGATTGCCGATTTTATCTAGATTATCAAACCGGCGGTTCACTTCAATTTTTCTGGGCGCCGGCTGTGCTGTTGGCGATAGTCCAAGTGGGGCTTGAGCGAAGCAAAGGGCTGCTGGATTTTACGTTAAGCCTGCCGTATTCACGAGGCCAGGTGTTTAACACGAAATTTTGGATGGGAAGCTCTATTATCGTAGGCGCCCAGCTGCTGGGCTACATGTTGTCAAAGCTTTTGATCATGCTATTAAATCCCGGAAGCGTCGAATTTTTCGATCACTTTATGGTCGGCTCGATGATCATCAGCTTTATGGCGTATGCTCTGGTGATGGCGGCAGGAGCATTAACGGGAAATATATTTGCCCAGTTGTTAACATCTTTTTCCGTAACGATTTTGCCCGTTTTACTTGTGGTGCTCCCTGCTATCAATCTCGGCATCATCATAGGAAGTGATCATTTTTGGGGAAGATATCCAATTGTGGATTCTCCGATTTTTCAGTATTTAATCCCGATTATATACGTAAATCCTTCGTGGGTCATGGATTCGAAATATATTTTACTGATTCCGGCTGCAATGGGAGTTCTATTTTATCTTATCGGGTATGTCAGCTTTATTAAACATCCATGCGAACGAAACGGGAGCTTTTTCTTATGGAAGAAGCTTGATCGGCCGATTCAAATCTTGGTTATTATTCTAGGTGTTCTCGCCTTTGGATATATGGGCTATTCCGCCGGCGATTCCATTATCGGATATCTGCTCGGCATGATCCTGGGCGCTGTCATCGGCTTTTTAATCAGCTATTTTGCCATTTATAAAAAGACAAAATTGTTATAAAGGAGAGGGAAAATGATTGACATTCAGCACATTCACCACTCATTCAAAATCGGAAAAAAAGGCAGAGAAAGCGAAATTAAGGTATTGAAGGATGTCTCGCTCACGGTCCAAAAAGGAGAAATCGCCTGCATCGTTGGGCGAAGCGGTTCGGGAAAATCGACGCTTTTAAACTTAATCTCCGGCTATATTGCGCCGACAAAGGGACAGATCGCGATCGGCGGGACGGATGTAACGGGCTTCAATGAAAAAGAGTGGGCGGAGTTCCGCCTCGCACATTTCGGCTTTATCTTTCAAAGCTTTCAGCTCATTCCGAGTCTGACGACATTTGACAACATTGAGCTGCCCCTTACGTTAAAAGGTGTCCGCCCGGCGGAGCGCAAACAAAGGGTGACCGAAATGCTGCACCGCGTCGGCCTTGAAAATCATGCCGGCCATTATCCGAACGAGCTTTCAGGAGGGCAGCAGCAGCGCGTCAGCATCGCCCGCGCGCTGATCTTAAATCCGTCCATCATTTTGGCGGATGAGCCGACGGGAAGCCTGGACACGGAAACAGAAGAGGAAATCCTTGGATTTATCAAGCAGCTGAATCGGGAGCGGGGCATTACCTTTGTGATCATCACCCATGATGACGAAGTGGCATCGATCGCCGATACGAAATTTCATTTAGCAGACGGTGTGCTGGAGAAGGGAGTGGAGCCTGTTGAAGTTTAAGGATCAGCTTAGATTTATTAGAAGAAATATGAAAAAAAATAGATTGCGTGTTTTCATGACTATATTATCAACTATGATAGGTTGTACGTTTCTAATCGTTCTTGCTTCTGTGGGATTTGGGCTTCAAAAATCAACAGAAGAAAGTATCTTGAGTCAAACAATTATTACGGAAATCGCAGTCAAAGGGCAAAAAAATGGAAAAGAAGTCGATGTTGATGAATTGTCTGAATTTAAAGGGAACGATAATATTGCAGCAATTATAGAGAGGACAACTTTATTTGAACCAATACAAATAAAGTTAAATGACCTAAAAGGTGATTTTAATCTGACATTCACTAATATGGAAGAAGAGAAGAAAAAGAGTATGAAGCTGGAAGAAGGCCGAATGCCTGATGCAGTTAATGAAATTGTTGTTGGATATGGTTTTGCGAGTCAATTATGGACTGAAAAAGAACGACAAAATTATAATAAACAATTAGAAAATGCTAAGGAACCAACAGATATCAAAGAACCTGAAGGTTATAAAGGAAACATAATCGGGAAAACGGTTGAATTCAAAATCCCTAAAACAGGAAAAGAAAAAAAAGAGAAAACAATTAAGTTAACAATTGTAGGTGTAAAAGAAAAACCTAAGCAGGACGGCATGTCAGATACTGATGTTTTAATAAACGATAAATTAAAAAAGGATTTTGAGAATATTCTTATCGATGCTAATAAAAATAAAGATATTAATAAAGAACTAAATGTGTATGCAAATAAATTCGAAAATGTTGAGCAGGTTACAAAAGATTTACAAGACTCTGGTTTTTATGTTCGTTCAGTTACAACAATGGTTGATGATATAAGTGTGTTTTTTAATGCATTTAAAATAGGATTGATATTTGTAGGCACAGTAGCAGTTATCATTGCATCAATAGGTATTTTTAATACGATGACGATGGCAGTAACTGAGAGGACACAGGAAATTGGTATTATGAAGGCAATTGGGGCGACCCCGTCTATTATTCGAAAAATGTTTTTACTGGAGAGCTTATATATAGGCACTTTAGGTTCAATAATCGGTGTGATTACTTCCTATGGGATCAGTTTTGGGGTTAACTTAATCGTTCCGCAAATACTGTCATCTGTGGAAAAGGGTGCAACTATGGGTAGTATGGAGATGACGTTTTCCTATATCCCATTTAATCTTGTAATCACTGCAATGATTATATGTGTGGGGGTCGCAGCCATATCGGGCATAAATCCTGCAATCAAAGCGACAAGAACGGATGTTTTATCTGCTTTAAGACGAGAAATATAGATTTGAGATTCCAAGAATATTCAATAAGAAGAGTTAAGTTTTGGCTTTTAAGAATAAACTCTTGAGTAGCTTATTTGTTAATATAATATGGACCATTTTTTTTCACCCTATTAAAATTAAATAGTATAAAATAAAATTATTTATGATAACGTTATCGAATCTCAAACTAGGAGTGAGTAAAATGGGGAAAGATTTCAAAAATCCGATTTTAAGAAGAAACAATAATGAAAATCATCCTTCAGGTAATTTGTTGGAAGAGATTAGAGAGCAAGACATGTCTGAAATTGCTGGTGGTACAACTGATGCAGTATCGGCTGCCATAGCTAGGAGTGTAGGATTAGGCAATAATTTTGGAAAATATTGTACTTGGTCAGCTGAATGCGCGGGTACAGTCTCGTGTGGTAAATAAAAAACAACTTGATTATGTTAAAATACGCTCACCCCAACTGGTACTACGTTGGGGTGTTTATATGTAAAATTTACCTCAAATTGCGAAATAGTCGCCCTATAAAAAGATATTCTGAAGAAAAATAAGGTTTTTCATTTTTGTCCTCAATAAAATTAATGTAAAAAGGCATAAATTTGATATTATATCAAATTTATGCCAATTAACATCTATAGCCTGTTTTTTGTTAATCAGATAAGTAAATTTCATTCCTTTGTATTAAATTAATGATGCTTTTTCCATGTTGACCAACTTAAATGCTCTCGAAGCTCTTGTGTTGTTTTATAGCCTGTTTTTTTAAAAATGCTTTTTATCTGTTTTTTAATTGTATTTGGAGATTTGAAAAGGATTTTACTGATATTCGCTCTACTGTGACCCTTGCAAATTAATTTATACAATTCTTTTTCTGCAGGGCTAAGTTGAGAAAGAATCGATTCCCTCTTTAGTTTAGAATATTCCGATAATAATATTTTGTAAGGATTAAAGGGACTATTTGCATATCTTACTTTATTAGGTAGGTCTTTATAATTTTTTTTAAATATAAAATCAATTGCACCAGCTGTAAATGCCTTTTTGATTAACTCTGCATTCATGTTGTTGGAAGCTTGAATAATAACATTCGTGTTTTCTTTTTTCTTCATAATATCGTAGCAGGTATTTATACCGTTAGCTAGGTCTCCTTCTAACTCTATATCTAATAAGATAACATCAATATCAATATTAGATGCTAAGAAATTATTCAAATTTTTTCTTCCAATAATCTCACCTACTACTTTGATATCTGATTCATCTTCTAAAAATTTCTTGATATTATCCAACCAATATACATCATCTTCAATTAAAAGTAAATTGATCACTTCCAAAAGTACCCCGCTTTTAGAGATTTAATTAGTATATTGAACTTTTATAAGAAAGTGCTTCTAACTTTTATCACCTATCATCTTCCTTCTATTCCTTATTTTATCACCATATTAACAGAAAATGGGTTGATAGTCAAATATAATTAGTTTAATTCTATGAAAAAATGGAGGGCCATTTTTTTTCACCCTATACAACTTAAAGTTTATAAAATAGACTGGTTTTATATAATCTATGTTAGTTTAATTATTACTCTTTTATTATAAATTATAGGTTTTTCATGTTTAAAGATTGGCATAGTCTAAGAAGAAAGGGCGATTTTTATGGAGTATTCGACAGTCTCATTTGATGATGTGTTAGATTATTGGGTTACCTTTTTTCCTGAAAAAAAAGAGTCTTTATCAGACATAGAGAATGTGATTATAGAAACAACCAAAAAGGACTTTATGGATCTTAAGAAACATTGGGATGACTCTTCAAGGGAAAGAGCTTTGTCTGAAGAATGGATCGATATCATTTTAAATACAGAAGAAAATAAAAAAATTGAAAATATTATAGAGAAAAATTATTATGATTATGACTTTATTGGAGTGATAAAACCTTTTGTAAACTACCATATATCGGTATTCCTAGACGAAATATTAAAACAAGAGTATATTATTAATTTTCAGAATATAGTTGATTGTATATTTAAGAATACTTACAATGATCTTTATAAAATATTTTACAAGACTATAATCTTTGAGATAAATATAGCTCGGGAAGAGTCAAAATTAAAAGGGGACACTACAAAAGAGAGGTTTTTATATTTTAAAGATTGTTTGTTAAAAGACAAAAGTTACCTGCGTTACTTATATTTAGATTATCCCCATTTATTTAACTTGGTTGATAAACGTACTTTTGAGGTTATAAATTTTATAATCACTATAACTAAGAATACAGGAGAAAATTATAAACAGTTAGACGCAGAATTCAACAACTCTAGAACGCTTGGAAAAATAGAAGAAATAGATTTGGGACAAGGAGATTCTCATAGAGGTGCAAAGTCAGTAAGTTTAATAACCTTTAGTTCTGGATATAAGCTGGTGTACAAACCTAAGGAAATGATGTTGGAAAAGAAGTATAACAATTTTATAAAATGGCTTAATTCTATGAAAATAAAAGATTACTTAGAATTAAAGACAGCGAAAGTTTACTCAACCTCTGCATGCGGTTGGATGGAGTATATTCATTATGAAGAACTGGATGATCTAAAGGATGCCTCAAATTATTATTATAAAATAGGACAATTCCTTTGTTTGCTGTATACATTTAACTCCAAAGATTTTCATTACGAAAATATAATCGCTAATAAAGATAACCCTATTTTAATTGATATAGAAACTATTTTTCACGGAGAATTAAATACTGATTCCAATGAATCATCTGCAAGTGTTAATGCAGAAAAGTTAATTAACCAATCTGTTTGTTCGATTTATTTATTGCCTAACAGAGTAACATTCGCTAATGATGATAATGGTTACTTTGATTTTGGCGGAGTAAGTGGTGCTGAGGAACAAGTTGCTGCATTAAAATCTTCAATTATACAAAATGCAGGTACAGATGAAATCAAAATTGTTAGAGACTATGGAGTTTTACCTACTCAGAAGAATTTACCGAAACATAAAAATAACGTATTAAGAGCTGATAAATATGTAATTGATATTAAGCAAGGTTTCTCAGCACTTTATAAATGGATACAAAATAATAAAAGTCTTTTCATTGAAAATATATATACTGCATTTAGAGATGCTCAATGCAGATTAATTATAAAGGCCACTTATCTATATTCCAATTTATTAAACACTAGTTATCATCCAGACTTACTTCAGGACGCCATACATAGAAAAGTTTATTTGTCAAGAATTGGGTTAAGTAAATCTCATGAGAGGCTTAAAAATTTTCTTGAAAGTGAATATATGGATCTTTTAAATGGAGATATTCCTTATTTTTACACAAATGCTAATTCGAAACAAATTAAAAATTCTTATGATAAGGTAGTTAAGGGTGTAAAATTATTAAAATCTCCTCTAGAAGCAGCTAAAAATAAAATTGATAAGATGAGTACCAGTGATTTTGAAATGCAGTTAGACTTTATTGATTTAAGTTTTCTTTATAATAATTATGAAGGTGATAATGCTTTAACCAATATTTCTTTTCAAACAGAAACAAGGAGTTTGATAAACAGAGATACGCAATCTGAAATTGAAGATTTAATAAAAATTGGAGACTTTATAATAGATAAAGCAGTTCTAGGAGAATATAATAACCGCAAAGAATATACTTGGCTTGGGTTGATGATTTATGGTAAAAAAGAACAACTTACACAGATATCTGGAGTAGAATCGGACTTATATAAAGGTAATAGTGGTATAGCATTATTTTTTGCTTATTTATACGATATTACCAAAAATCACAAATACAAAAATGCAGCTATTCAAGCTTTAAATCCGGTTAGTTCTCTTATAAAGGATATATTGCAGCTTACGAAAAAAGAAACTGTATTGGAAATAGGCGGATTCTCGGGTATTGGCGGTATGATTTATTCACTTTATCACGCCGGACGGCATATTCATGAGGAGGAATATGTTTCGATAGCAATTCAGGGAACAGAATTATTGATTGAATTTTCAGAAATGAATGAGCGAGAAGACATTATTTCAGGGGTAAGTGGAGCTATTTCAGTTGTCTTGTCTTTATATAAAAATATTGATAAAAAAGATAGACAAGAAATTTTACTTGAAACATTAAGAAGGTTATATAAAAGGTTTATTGCAATATTAGAATTAAAAGGAACAAAAGATAAAATAGACTGGAGCAAGATTTCAGAAGGTTACACTGGATTTGCTCATGGAAGTAGCGGTATATCAGCTACAATGATGCAACTATACCCTATAATTCAAGATGCTTTCATTTTAAAACTGGTTGCGTCTGCTTTGGAATTTGAACGAGGGTTATATTCAAAAAAAGATAAAAATTGGCATATTCAAATTGGAGATGAGGGGTTCAGCAATGGTTGGTGTCATGGAGCACCTGGAATTCTATTGAATAGAATACTTTTAAAAGCTAACGGTTATGATGATAAATTTATTGATATCGAAATAGAAAGGGCTATAGAGACTACAATAGAAAAAGGTTTTGGAAATAATTCAACCCTTTGTCACGGAGATCTTGGAAGCTTGTTAATTCTTGATTATACAGCTGATATTATGAATGATCTGAGTCTCAAAAAATATTGTAAAAATACTTATTTGAAAATTTATGAAGATACGATAAAACAAGTAATTTTAAATAAAAATCATCCAGATAATCACCTGTTTGGGCTAATGATTGGTTTAACAGGTTATGGGTACATCATGTTGAAAAATTTAAATCCAAATTTAAATAACATCTTATGGCTGGAGTAGTGAGAAAATTCTATTAAAAAAGGCAATGGTGGGTTGACGTTGAAAAAAGTTCCTTTTATTGAACAATTTCATCAGACAGAATGCGGTTTGTGCTGTGTTGCTATGATTTTAAGGTTTCATCGCAGTTTTAACACATTAAATGATTTAAGAGATATAGCCGAAGTAGGGAGAGACGGACTGAATTTAAAACAAATACATGATTTATTTAAAACTTTAAATTTTGATTCAAAGGTATATAAAACTGAAGCTAAAGCTCTAGAAATCATAAACCTTCCAGCTATTTTATTCTGGAATAATGATCATTTTGTCATTTTGGAAAAAGTAAGGAAAAACAAGTTTACCATTGTTGATCCAGCAATAGGAAGAAGGTCTTTTACTTTGCAAGAGGTTGAAAGATCATTTTCGAAAATAGTATTAGTGCCTTCACCAAATAGTGATTTTAAACCAAAAGAAGAAAAAGAACATTCTTTCAAATTTTTGTTATTAAGTGTTCTTGAAAACAAAAAAACATTTATATTATTATTTGTTTTATCCTTTTTAACAGCGATGGGAACATTGTTAATTCCAATTATAATACAAAAATTAACCGATAATGTAATGGAAAAAGGGTTTATATCTGAACTAGAAATAACAGCTTCCTTAACGTTATTAATTATCTTTTTCTTGCTTCAGTATTTGCAGGGGAGCGTTTTAATTAATATAAAATCTACTTTAGATACTACACTTATTAGTAAAGTTTTTGGACATTTATTAAGAGTACCTTATAAATTCTTCGAATCTAGGCCAACGGGAGATATTCAATACAGATTAAGTAGTATTGAATATATAAAAGATTTATTGTCCGAAAAGGCGATAAAAGGAATTCTTGATGTCGTTTCTCTAATTGTTATCTTACTATATATTTCATATAAGTCTTTGTTTCTCTTTATATTAGTTTCACTTTTGTTTATAGCCTTTAGTGCAGTTACTTTTTCAATAAGACCAAAATTAAAAGAATTAAACTTATACGAAATATTGGAGCGGAGCAAAATACAAAGACTGCAAATCGAAACCATTACTGGTATATTTAATATCAAATTATCCGGGATTGAAAATGATATTTTTCATACTTGGAATAAACAACTGAAAAATGTTATAAAAAGATATAAAAAGAAAGGTAAGTTATTAAATTTTTATAATACGTTTTCCCAAGGGATTCAAATCATTGGTCCATTTATTGTTTTGTTAGTTGGTTTTCATATGTATATAAAGCAAGAGTTGACATTTGGAGAGGTTCTGGCCTTTTATTCTGTAACTACAATGTTTTTTTCAACAACCACTTCCATGTTTCAATTGATAAACGATTTATTGGTGATCACGACAAATATCGACAGGGTGAAAGATATTACTGACGCACGGGTTGAAAAGGATAACGAGGAGCGACCTGCGATTTCCCTAGAAGGTGATATCATTTTAAAAAACGTAGATTTCACCTATGCAAAAACTTCTGAAACTGTTTTAAATAACATTAATATAAGAATAGGACAGGGGCAAAAGGTCGCTATAGTCGGGAGGTCAGGATCCGGCAAAAGTACCTTAGGAAAATTGCTTCTTGGTTTATACGAACCAACGAGCGGCGATATACTTTATAACGGTGTTAGTATTGACAAAATCAACAAAAAAGAACTAAGGAAAAATATGGGGGCTGTGCCGCAAGATATTTATTTATTTAACAAATCAATTTATGAAAATATAGCGATGGGTAAATCTGATGTAAGTGATGAAGATATTATAAGATCATTAAAAATTGCAAACATAGATAAAGAAATTAATGAAATGCCTATGAAGCAATATACGTTAATTTCAAATATGGGAATGAATCTTTCAGGAGGACAGAGACAAAGAATTGCATTAGCCAGGGCTTTAATCCATGAACCCAGTATTGTTTTATTAGATGAAGCGACAAGCTCATTAGATTCTGTTAACGAAGCTAAAGTAGCTTCTTATTTTGTGAAAATGGGAAGTACATGTATTATAATTGCACATCGATTGTCAACAATAGTAGATGCTGACGTTATCTTTGTTATGAAAGATGGTTCAGTTGTTGAGCAGGGAAGCCATAGTGAATTGCTTGAGAAAAAAGGAGAGTATTATAATTTATATTCCAGTAGTGTAAATGAAAAGAGTAAAATTTCATGAGTGAACATTTGAATAGAATTCAGTCCTGTTCTTAATTTCGAAAATCATAGAGGCCTGTATAACTAAGGTGAATTTAAGGGAATGGGTTTTATTGGAATAACTAATAACTTTGGTTTACTATAGGGGGAGTTACGTCAATTTTGTCGGTTATGTTACCTCGCGTACTTCAGTGGTTTATGTTTTTAAACTATAATCCGGCTGTTAAAACGACGGCAACGCCCTAATACTCATCCAGAAAAGAATCATAGAATTTTGAGTGTCGGGCTGGCTTCATGCTGGCTTTTTTTATTTGCTTTTCGGTGTCTGCTGCATTCTTGATCTTTACGTGATTTTTTGAAGAACTGTTATGTTATTTAGCATAATTCTCGCCTGGTACAGGTTTATCTAAAGCGACTTTTTGTCTTAAAATAGCTTTGTTTTTCTACAACGTTATCGGGTTTGCTGTTAATTTGAATTTTCTATTGTTCTAATATAGCGATCGGAAGGAAATTGGATTTGTCGTTCTCAGCCAAAACATAACGATGGTCGATCGCCGTCTTAAGACCCAATCAAATACGAATAACATCAAAAGCTGGTGATCCGCATTGACGGTTCACCGGCTTTTATCTTTAATCTGTTTGATTTCAAAGGGTTTTAATCATATTAAGTATTATTTTTTTGAAACTTAGAAAAATGTGTTGACAATTTGAAAGCATGTCATTAATGTATTAATTGTACTATAACGAATAATACAATTAATGCATCTTTATTTCCTAAAATGTTCTCTTAGTAGGCAATTTAAAAGCGAGGAGCAGAAATAGAGCCGAGAAAAGGAAATATATAAATTTGGCTGCAAATGTGGTGATTTCTTTTGTCTTCATTTTTGTTTTTTCGGATTTGGTTTTATTGTGCAGACGATGTGGACGTAAATTTCTGGCGTGCATTTCATTCAGTATATTTGCACCCAACCACAACTCTCAACGGCTGATCCGGTTTATATGGTTTGTTTCCGGAAGATTAACTTAGCTCGGGGCTGAAAACAAAGAAGGGAGATTTACAAAATATGATCAATGTAGTGCATGTTCACCATTCGTTTAAAGTCGGAAAAAAAGGCAGGGAAAATGAAATTATAGTGCTGAAGGATGTCTCGCTCACGGTCCAAAAAGGAGAAATCGCCTGCATCGTCGGGCGAAGCGGTTCGGGAAAATCGACGCTTTTAAACTTAATCTCCGGCTATATTGCGCCGACAAAGGGAAAGATCGCGATCGGCGGGACGGATGTAACGGGCTTCAATGAAAAAGAGTGGGCGGAGTTCCGCCTCGCACATTTCGGCTTTATCTTTCAAAGCTTTCAGCTCATTCCGAGTCTGACGACATTTGACAACATTGAGCTGCCCCTTACGTTAAAAGGCGTCCGCCCGGCGGAGCGCAAACAAAGGGTGACCGAAATGCTGCACCGCGTCGGCCTTGAAAATCATGCCGGCCATTATCCGAACGAGCTTTCAGGAGGGCAGCAGCAGCGCGTCAGCATCGCCCGCGCGCTGATCTTAAATCCGTCCATCATTTTGGCGGATGAGCCGACGGGAAGCCTGGACACGGAAACAGAAGAGGAAATCCTTGGATTTATCAAGCAGCTGAATCGGGAGCGGGGCATTACCTTTGTGATCATCACCCATGATGACGAAGTGGCATCGATCGCCGATACGAAATTTCATTTAGCAGATGGTGTGCTGGAGAAGGGAGTGGAGCCTGTTGAAGTTTAAGGATCAGCTGACATTCATCAGAAGAAATATGAAGAAAAACCGTCTCCGCGTGTTTATGACGATCCTTGCGACGACTGTGGCCTGCGCGTTTTTAATCGTGCTTTCCTCCGTCGGATTTGGCCTGCAAAAATCGCTGACCGAGCAGCTGATGAAGGAGCAGGTTGTGACGAAAATCGATATTGTCGGTCAAGAGGGGCAGAGTGACAAGCCCGTACAAAAGAAAGATTTAAATGAGTTTGCAGACCGCGATGATGTGGCGGCCATCATTGAGCGTGCACAAGTGAATGTACCTGTTGAAGCCAAATTAGGCGACAGGACCAATCAGCAAATTCCGTATGTTACGATAACCGATATGGCAGCGGAGCAAAAGGCCAATATTGACCTGGACCGCGGACGGGTTGCGAAATCCCCGAATGAAATTGTTGTCGGCTATCATTTTGGAGAGACATTCTGGACGAAAAAAGAAGCCGAAGAATATGAAAAGCAGATGAGCAGCAATGCGGAAGATATAAAAGAGCCAAAAGGCTATCAACAAGATATTCTCGGCAAAACGATTGAATTAAAGGTCTCGCAAATCGATGAGAAAACAGGGGAAGAAGGCAAAGAAAAAACGTACGATTTTAAAGTTGTCGGAGTGACGAAGAAGCCTTCATATGATTGGGCAAGCGATACGAATGTGTATATCAGCGATGAAATGGCAAAACAATTCAGCGACTTTTTGAAAACGGACAAAGCCGACGGTGTCATTCAAAAAACACTGTCAGTCTTTGCCGACAGCTTTGAACATGTTGGACAGCTGACAAGCGATTTGGAAGACAAAGGGTTCTACGTTGATTCAGTGACGAAAAAGCTTGACAGTATCAATGTGTTTTTCATGGCTTTTAAAATCGGCCTGATTTTCGTCGGCGTCATTGCCGTACTGATTTCCGCGATCGGCATTTTCAACACGATGACGATGGCGGTCACAGAGCGCACACAGGAAATCGGCATTATGAAGGCGATCGGCGCGAGCCCGAATGTGATACGCAAAATGTTTTTGATGGAAAGCGCCTATATCGGCATCATCGGATCGGTTTTCGGTGTGGTCATTTCTTACGGCGTCAGCTTTTTAGTGAACAAAATGATTCCGCCGCTTCTGACATCCATGACTCAAGGCGGAGGGGAAGAGTTCAACATTACATTTTCTTATATTCCGTTGAGCCTTGTCATCATCGCCACCGCCATCAGCGCAGGCGTCGCGATCCTTTCCGGCCTCAATCCGGCCGTCAAAGCGACAAGAACGAATGTGCTGACGGCATTAAGAAGAGAATTATAGAATGAAAGCCGGCGCAATGCCGGCTTTTTTAACGTTTAGGCGGCCTGTATCCAGCCGCCTGGGCTTCTTTTTCTGAACAGAACCATTGGACGACGTTTTTCGTGCGGTTGTAGTATGTACTTCCCGGTGTATGGTAAATGTGGTTGACGCTTCCCTTGATTTTGCACTCTTGATTGCTTTGTGCGGTATTTTGCGAAGAACTGTCGTTGTTGTTTGACGGAGGGGCGGCGGAAGCGCTCTTTTCTTTTAGCTCCGGTTTTTCCTCCCCGCTTTTGATTTCAGCTTTTGCGAGTTTTTCAGTCAATGATTTTTTTTCTTTTGTCAGCTTGTCTTTTTCTTTGGCGAGTTTTTCGTTTTCTTTTTTCAGCGCTTTATTCTCTGTTTGAGTGGCTGTTAGCTTTTCTTGTGCTTGTTTGATCTGCTGTTTTAATGTCTTTTGTTCTTTTTGTAAATTTGACTTTTCAGAGGTTAATTCTTTCACTTCCGCCGTCAAATCTTCAGATTTTTTTGCGGCGGAATATGTTTGCTGATCTGTAAATGGCGCAGTGATGAACATCAGAAGAAGCCCGCCGATAAAACAAGGATAGAAGATTTTTCTTGAAAGCCTTTTGTCTTCTTTGGAAAAGAACTTTCGAATAAAGACAAATAGCAAATAGCCGATGGAAAACATAATAGATAAAAATCCAATCCCCATTAAAGATTCCATTTTTCCTCTCCTTTCTGTTTTGATAATCATATTTTAACTTATTATGAAAAAAATGTTTAACTAGATATTTCTGTAACCTGCATAAAATGAATGGCAAAATAGCCGATAGAAAAAAGGAAAGCTGAGACCTGATGAACAATGAGGGATCGGAGCAGCCAAGATGTAGGATGTTTAAAGGAAAGCGGAAAAAACTCTTGCAGAGTGCGGAAGAGTTTTTTTGATTAGGAGGGGATCAAAGTGATCATGATGACGGGTGCGCTGGGATTGGCGGTCATCATGACGCTCTTCGTCTCATGGGCAAACGGGACGGACAGCGGCAGCCGAAAGATTATCAGCGTGGACGAGATCGAACAGTATTTTCATTTTCAACCCCGTAAAAAAGCAACGGCGGCTGTTTTTTCGGAGTCACTAAATGCAGAAAATCGTTATATCGATTTGTTTCAAAATGGGATTTTGGCAGAACTTCAATCGAAAGAAACAGGCAAAAAGCCCGGCGGAGCGGCTGAAGCGAAATAGCCGGATCATCCGTTAGCAGGATGCGGTAAACGTCCCGAGGCAAAACAGTTTGTTGACGCATGGAACAAAGAGGGCGGCGGGCCTGAGAAGATGCAATTACATCATGCTCCTGGACCTGAAAAAAGCGCTCATCAGCGGTTTGTAGCGGAAAAACAGAAATGATCCTTTTGCTGAATATTAAAAGCCCCTTTTCAAAGGGGTTTTTTAAATGAGGAAAACAGAATTCTCTTCAATTGAAAAAAACAAGGAGAACGAATAGAATCTAGGAGGAACTAAATTTAGAAAGAAGGAAAAACAATGCCGCGAACATTATGGCTTTTGGTCATCGGGATGTTTATCAATGTAACGGGAGCTTCTTTTTTGTGGCCGCTGAATACGATTTATATTCACCAGCACCTGGGCAAATCTTTAACAGCAGCCGGATTCGTGTTGATGCTCAACTCCGGTGCGAATGTCATCGGCAACTTGTGCGGCGGACTTCTCTTTGATAAAATCGGCGGTTTTAAAACGGTTCTTTTAGGAATTGTGATGACGTTTGCCTGCCTGTCAGGGCTTGTCTTTTTTCACGGCTGGACCGCTTACATTCTTCTGTTGACAGCGGCCGGCTTTGGTTCGGGCATTGTTTTTCCGGCATGTTATGCAATGGCCGGTTCGGTTTGGCCGGAAGGCGGAAGAAAAGCGTTTAACGCAGTGTATGTGGCACAAAACGCGGGGGTTGCCGTAGGTTCGGCCCTCGGAGGGCTTGTCGCCTCTTTTTCTTTCACTTATGTATTTTTTGCGAATGCGCTTCTCTATGCATTGTTTTTCCTGATTGCGTTTTTTGGATTGAAACATATCCGGACGGAAAAGACGGTTCAGTCATCTGTTCTCGATCATGCCGATACGGTCAATGTGAAGCCGCGGTTTGCCGCCCTGATGATCGTATGTACGGGATATCTTCTGGCTTGGATCGCCTATTCCCAGTGGTCCTCAACCATCGCTTCACACACACAGGAGCTTGGTATATCCCTTGGCCAGTACAGCCTGTTATGGACGGTAAACGGAGCGCTGATCGTCCTTGGACAGCCGCTGATCGGCCTCTTTGTGAAACGGGTAGCCGAATCGCTGTTGAAACAGATTGTGATCGGCTTTGTCGTTTTTATGTTTGCTTACGGCATTTTGTTTGCGGCGGAACATTTTCCGGCGTTCCTTGCTGCCATGATCGTGCTGACGATAGGTGAAATGCTTGTGTGGCCGGCGGTTCCGACGATAGCCAACCGCCTCGCCCCGCAGGGAAAAGAAGGGTTTTACCAAGGGTTTGTCAACAGCATGGCCACAGGAGGAAGGATGATCGGGCCTCTTTTTGGCGGCGTGCTGGTTGATGTTTTCAGCATGCAGGCTTTGTTGGCGGTGATGATCGCCATATTAGCGATCGGCATCGGAACGGCATGTTTATACGGAAGGAAAGAAAAGCAGCTGCCAACCCATCACCACAGTAATGACAATGCATAGAAAAAATAGGTAATTGTAATTACTCGAAAATGAATCAAAGGAATCAAGATTATCAACCAAATCTTCACATATAATGGAAGAAACAAGCTTTTTTTCTTCAAAGACAGAACACATTTTCTGTTTGGTAGTATCGAATATCATCGCACAGGGGTCTAGGGGGGCTGCTCGATGGCCTGAAGTCGCTTGACTAAATAAGGGCTTTAGGAAGGTGATGAAGATGCTGCATCAAGTTTTTGTTGCTTGTTTGATTGGAGGGATTATGGGGGTTCTCGGGCATATTAAAAAAAGAGGGCGCCTTGAGAAACCGAGAACAACGAAACGATTCATTTACCTTGGATTTTTTGAAGATATTCTTGTCAGTATGGTTGCTTCTATTTTGCTTGTTTTATCTGCGGAACCCGACTCGGGAATTCAGCTTGTGATTTTATCGATTATTGCAGGCTACGGCGGTGAAGCTGTATTGAGAAGTTTTGACTTTGTCAGAGAACAGCAGGCAAATGTACAGAACTCCGAACGGCAAAACAAATCTCCACATGAATAAGATCCTCACTCTTACCCTTTTTTCAGCACATTCCCATTGTATACAAACCTGCTTGCACTTATGAACAGAATTCTATAAAATACAGATAAGATTACGGTTACGGCAAGAACGGTGAAGAGGAGCAGTAAGAAGCCCATTTTGTTTAGAGAGTTGACGGCTGGTGAAAGTCAATCAAATGCGCTTCTGAACTCGCCTCAGAGTTGCAGCAGTGATAAGCTGCTGCCGCATTTCTGCGTTAAAGATATCAAGTGAGTGTGCAGCCTGCACGCTAACAAGGGTGGTACCGCGGGAAAATCTCTCGTCCCTTTTGGGGATGGGAGAGTTTTTTTGATTTTAGAATAATCTGAATATAAAGCTGTCAGGCCCGTCCATACTTGAAACAACGAAGCCGTACGCACAATAAGGAGGTTTTTCAATTGAGTTTTGATCATCAAAAAATCGAAAAAAAGTGGCAGGACTATTGGCTGAACAACAAAACGTTTGCCACGCTTGAAGATAAATCCAAACCGAAATTTTATGCATTGGACATGTTTCCGTATCCGTCAGGTGCAGGGCTGCACGTCGGCCATCCCGAAGGCTATACAGCAACGGATATCCTGTCCCGCATGAAGCGGATGCAAGGGTATGATGTCCTGCATCCAATGGGCTGGGACGCATTCGGGCTTCCGGCTGAGCAATATGCGCTTGATACAGGAAACGATCCTGCGGTCTTTACAAAGCAGAACATCGACAACTTCCGCCGCCAGATTAGGGCCCTCGGTTTTTCGTACGACTGGGACCGTGAAGTGAATACAACAGATCCGGCCTACTATAAGTGGACACAGTGGATTTTCTTAAAGCTTTATGAAAAAGGACTCGCTTACATAGATGAAGTGCCTGTCAACTGGTGCCCTGCGCTCGGAACGGTTCTGGCCAACGAAGAAGTCATCGACGGAAAAAGCGAACGCGGCGGCCACCCCGTAGAACGCCGTCCGATGAAGCAGTGGATGCTGAAAATTACGGCATACGCCGACCGCCTTCTTGAAGATCTTGAAGAGCTTGACTGGCCGGAAAGCATTAAAGAAATGCAGCGGAATTGGATCGGCCGCTCTGAAGGCGCTCACGTCCATTTTGCCATCGACGGCAGCGATGAAACGTTCACCGTTTTCACAACGCGTCCTGATACACTGTTTGGCGCGACATATGCCGTACTCGCTCCCGAACATGAGCTTGTTCAAAAAATTACGACGAAAGAACAGCAGGATGCAGTCAATGCCTATATTGAAGAGATTCAGTCAAAGAGCGATTTAGAGCGGACAGACCTGGCCAAAACGAAGACAGGCGTCTTCACAGGGGCTTACGCGGTCAATCCGGCAAACGGAGAAAACATTCCGGTCTGGATTGCGGATTATGTTCTGGCTACATACGGAACCGGGGCGGTCATGGCTGTGCCGGCCCATGATGAACGCGATCATGAGTTTGCTGCGGCCTTCGGTCTGCCCGTCAAAGAAGTCGTTAAAGGCGGGAATGTTGAGAAAGATGCCTATACAGGAGATGGCGAACATATCAATTCCGATTTTCTGAACGGTCTTGATAAAGCGGCTGCGATTGCAAAAATGATCGAGTGGCTTGAAGAAAACGGCAAAGGTGAGAAAAAGGTGACATACCGCCTCCGCGATTGGCTGTTCAGCCGTCAGCGCTACTGGGGCGAGCCGATTCCGATCATTCATTGGGAAGACGGCACATCAACACCCGTCCCTGAAGAAGAGCTCCCGCTTATGCTGCCGAAAACGTCTGAAATCAAGCCGAGCGGTACAGGTGAATCCCCGCTTGCCAACATTAAAGAGTGGGTGGAAGTGACAGATCCTGAGACTGGCAAAAAAGGAAGACGGGAAACGAATACAATGCCGCAGTGGGCCGGCAGCTGCTGGTACTTCCTGCGCTATATCGATCCTCATAATCCGAATCAACTCGCCTCGCCGGAAAAATTAAAGGAATGGCTTCCTGTCGATATGTATATCGGAGGCGCCGAGCATGCGGTTCTTCATTTATTGTATGCGCGCTTCTGGCACAAATTCCTTTATGATATCGGTGTCGTCCCGACGAAAGAGCCGTTCCAGCAGCTGTACAACCAAGGCATGATCCTTGGCGAAAACAACGAGAAAATGAGCAAATCTAAAGGCAATGTCGTCAACCCGGATGAAATTGTCGAGACGCACGGCGCGGATACGCTCCGTTTGTACGAAATGTTCATGGGACCGCTCGATGCATCGATCGCCTGGTCAACGACAGGACTTGACGGAGCCCGCCGTTTCCTAGACCGTGTATGGCGTCTGTTTATCGATGACAATGGCGAGCTGAACAGCAAGATCAAAGAAGGCGCCGGTGAAACGCTTGAGCGCGTCTACCATGAAACAGTCATGAAAGTGACAGACCATTTTGAAGGCTTGCGTTTTAATACAGGGATTTCCCAGCTGATGGTTTTTGTCAATGAAGCGTATAAAGCGGACGAGCTTCCGAAGGAATACATGGAAGGCTTTGTGAAGCTGCTTTCTCCTGTAGCGCCGCACCTTGCTGAGGAGCTGTGGAGCCGCCTCGGGCATGAAGGAACGATCACATATGAATCATGGCCTGTCTATGATGAAGCAAAGCTTGTCGATGATGAAATCGAAATCGTCGTTCAGCTGAACGGAAAAGTGAAAGCGAAGTTAAACGTACCGGCTGATGCTGGAAAAGAAGAGCTTGAAGAACTGGCCAAAAACAATGACAAAGTAAAAGAACAGCTGGAAGGAAAAACGATCAGAAAAGTGATCGCTGTTCCCGGAAAGCTAGTGAATATAGTCGCGAATTAACCGGCTTATTAAAGAAAAGGCTTCAGCCCTGGATTTCACAGGGCCGAAGCCTTTTTTCTCGCAATGGTTCTTTTTTTAACCGGCTCCTCTTTAAGGCCAAAGTCTGAGGGTTTTTCATGATTTTAGCCGGTTTCAGCAGCCGGCGTCAGTCGTAACATATGGATAAAGGAGTGTGATCATCATGAAGTTTGCCGATTTTTCCGCTGTGCAGGTCAGAATGGCACGGCCGACAGACCGCATGAGTGCAGTCATCGATTTTTATGAAAAAGGGCTGGGATTAGAAAGGCTTGGCGAATTTTCCGGACATGCCGGTTATGACGGTGTGATGTTCGGCCTGCCGAATGAAAAATACCATCTGGAGTTCACTTCCCATGTCAGCGGAAGCCCCTGCCCCGCACCGACAAAAGACAATTTGCTCGTGTTTTACATGCCTGATTCGCATGAAATCAAGGCCATTTTGCAGAGGCTCGCTGCTATGGGATATCAAGAAGTGCCGCCGGAAAATCCATATTGGAAAGACAAAGGCGTGACAGTCGAAGATCCTGATGGATGGCGAATCGTCCTGATGAATACCGAAGGCATCTAAACTTCTGCCAACTCTTGCGCCCATTCTTTGGCCTGCCTGCGGACAATTTCGAGGAAAGCCGTCATGGCAGGCGACAGCCATTTGTTTTTATGATAAGCCATTTGTGTAGAAAAAAGGGCGTCGCGGACCATTGTGCCCTGAAGCTTCCCTTCGCTGATGTCAGTCCTCGTCGTGATCAATGGCAGGAGAGAGACGCCTAAACCGCACATCACGCATTGTTTTATCGCCTCTACACTCCAAAACTCCATCGTATGATCGGTTATGACGCCTTGTTTTTGCAAGTATTCCTCAAAAAAGTCCCTGTAGCTGCAGCCGTGTTCCGTGTATAAGAACGTTTCATTCGCGGAAAAAGCCAGGTCGTCAAAGGCTGTCTCACCGGATGGATGTCCCTTTGGAAACACGAACACCATCGGCTCTGCGACAAGACTTTCGATCTGAAGGTCATCCTCTTTGCGCTCCTTATCCAATAGAAAAGCGATGTCAATTTTACCCTGTTTCAGCTCATCCCTCAGCTGCCAGCATGTTGAGGACTTTAATGTCACCGTCACCTGCGGATATTGGCTTGTAAATTCATGAAGAATCGCAGGCAATCTGTAAACGGTTAAAGACTCGGAAGCCCCGATGGTTAAGTTTCCCGACGGTTCCTGGTCATTTTCGGGAATGTGCCTCGCTTTTTCATAAAGCTCTATCATTTCCGCCGCATAAGGGAGAAGGTGTTTCCCCGCTTCTGTCAAGAGCATTTTTTTCCCCAGCCGGTAGAACAACGGCTTTCTGATTTCCTGTTCGATCGCCTGAATGTGTGATGTCACGGTTGATTGCGCATAGCCCAAATAATCGGCCGCTCTTGTATAGCCTCCGATTTCCACAATGGTTTTGAACGTTTTCAGATGCCGGATTTCCATTTCAACTATCTCCTTTTTTTCTAATATCGAAAAATTCGAATCTTGGAATCGATAATATCTATTTTACTGATTAAACAAACAAGATTACAATCATTTTAAATTGCTTCTTGGAAGGGTTGTGCTCATTATGAAAGAAAAAAAGCTTGGGTCCGTGTTGCTAAGCGGTTTAATGACAGGGCCTATTTTAGGATCGGGGATTATTTTATTGCCGCCGATGATTCATCAGATAGCGGGGGATTACGCGATTTTTGCGTGGCTGCTGATGATGGGCATCGGCTTTTTATTTGCCTGGGTCTTTGCCAGGTTAAGCGTTGAGCATCCGAATGATGCGGGGGTCGCCTATGCGGCTGAAAAAGCGTTCGGTCCCCGGATCAAAAAGGTTGCTGTCTTTTATTTTATCATGGCTGCCAGCTTCGGACCCGCCGCAGTGTTAATGACGGCAAGCGAATATATTCATTCGCTTGCAGGCGATGTTTCGATCCCCGCCGCAGGATATGGTTTTTTGTTTTTCATCATTTGCATGATTGTCCTGTGCTTTAATCTTTCGTTTGTCGGGATGGTTTCCTTCATCTTTTCCACGGCGGCTGCGCTCGTCTTGTTTGGGAGCAGTGTGGCATCCGTTCCTCATTTCAGGGAGGGGCCGCTCGTGGAAGGGACATTTCAGTTTGCCGATTTTGGCTGGGGGTTGCTTTTGCTGTTTTGGGCGTTGGTCGGCTGGGAAATCGTCGGCAATTACAGCATGGAGGTGAAAGACCGGAAGAAAACCATTCCCCGGGCCGTCATGATCAGCTGTCTCACGGTAACCGTGATTTACCTGGTGACAGCCGCGGCTGTTCAATGGATTGATCCTGAGCGCTTTGAAAGCGGACAGTTGAAGCTTGTGATCATGCTGACACCGCTGTTCGGTTCTTTTGCATTGCCGGTGATTGCGGTCCTGACTGCTGTCCTGTGTATGAGCGCTTATTTTCAGGTTGCGGGCGGAGTTGCCAGGCTTATAGCTTCGCAAGCCGGCGGGTTTTTTGCGTACCGGTCAAAGAGCAATCAGCCGCTTGCAGCTTTAGGATTGATATTCTGCATCCATACGATGGTTTTTGTCTGTTTGTTTTTTCACATTCTGAATGTTGAGGCCCTGGTTGCGATTGCAAACGCCTTTTTCATCTGCCATTCGCTGTGCGGTCTGGCCGCTGCTTATAAGCTGCTATCCGGCCTTGTTTACCAAATGGTTTGCCTTTTTTTAACGGCATGTTTTTTACTGCTTCTCCTTTTTTCATCACCATGGGTATTGTTGTTTATCTTTCTTATGACCGCCTTTTTTGTTTTGAACAAGGCTCGCGTTTTCAGCTGGAAAAAGGTAAAAAGCCCTTTCAAATCGTATTAATGAATCAAGCGATAAAAAGAAAGGAGCACCAATATGCGCAAACACCTTTTCAAATTGCTCGGCGATTTGCCGGAAAAAAGGGACATTCAAGCCAGCACCCTTAGGATTGAAGAAAAGGAATCATTCATGGTTGAAACGCTTTTGCTTGACTTAAACGGGATGGAACCGGTTCCGGCTTATTTTGCAAAGCCGAAGCATGCGAAGGGCCCGCTTCCAGCCGTGCTTTATTGCCATTCCCACGGCGGGCGTTATGAGAGAGGAAAAAAAGAGCTTCTTGAAGGTGCGGAATATTTAGCGTCGCCGCCATATGCCGAGGAGCTCACATCCCTTGGGTTCTCAGCGCTTGCCATCGATCATTGGGCGTTCGGAGACAGGCGCGGGAAAACGGAAAGCGAGACGTTTAAAGAAATGCTGTGGACAGGCCGGGTGATGTGGGGAATGATGGTGTACGACAGCCTGAGGGCTCTCGACTATCTAGAAGCCAGGGATGATTCGGACAGCAGCCGGATGGCAACGCTTGGAATGTCAATGGGGGGAGTGATGGCCTGGTGGACGGCGGCATTGGATGAACGGGTCAGCGTATGCGTTGATATGTGCGGCCAAGTCGACAGTGAAACACTGCTCAAAACGCAAAACCTGGACCGCCACAATCTGTATTTTTACGTTCCGGGGCTCGTCAAGCACTTCTCCACTGCCCAAATCGAAAGTCTGATCGCACCAAGGCCGCATCTGAGCCTTGTCGGGACAGCGGACAAACTGACGCCTGTCACAGGAATTGACATCATTGAGGAAAAGCTTTCTTCTGTGTATAAAGAAAAAAACGCGGGCGAACGCTATGAAGTGTTCCGCTCTCATTCCGGCCACATTGAAACGGCTGTGATGAGGCAGAAAGCGCTTGACTTTTTAAAAACGTGGCTCTGAACAGGAGGAATGAAAAAGCTGTGAAAAAGGTGATGATTTTCGGAGGAAACGGAACGGTGGGGCGCATTTTAGCCAAGGGGCTGTCACGGGACGGGTATGAGCTGACGGTCATGGATTTGAAAAAGCCTGAATCGGCAATGTCAGCCCGGTTTGTCCGCGGTGATGCAACAGATTATGAACAGGTGGTAAACAGTATTCCGGCGCGGACAGACGTGCTGATCAACCTTTTGGCTGTAAAGCCGTCCGGCGATCTCCTTGACCGAAATGAATTCGAGAAAATGACCGGCATCTACTTTAAAGCGACGTACAGCATTTTGCGGGCGGCAGCCGAGTGCGGTGTTCCCAAAGTTATTTTTGCCAGCAGCAACCATGTCACAGATGTTTATGAAAAAGACGGGGTGTCTCTTTTAGAGAGGGAGATCCAGACAGATGACTACCCGCAGTCCAAAAGCTTGTACGGACTGTTGAAATTGGCTTCCGAAAACCTCGGTCATTTGTTTGCACATCATTCAGAGGCTCCGCATTCCGTTATCAATTTGCGGATCGGAACAGCGGCTGACAACGAAAAAGAAACGCTTCATAAAAAGCCGAGAACAATCAAAACACTGTTGTCGCACACGGACCTTATCAGTATTTTTAAAGCCGCCATCGAATCCGGGATCACGTATGGTACATATTACGCAGTCAGCGACAATCCACAGAAGCCGTGGTCGATTGACTCAGCTGTCCGCGAGCTGGGCTACACGCCGAAAGTCAACACGTCAGACCTTCTCGGGACCTGACATGTCATTTCTTAAGGTCATAATCCGATTCTCCGTTTTCCCGCCCCTGCTTAAAAAATGATTATAGACGCTCTCACCTCTGTTTGCTACATTTTAGACACGATATCGTAATTTTTTGATAGCGCTTACAAGGAGGGGTGGAATGACGATCAGACATTCTGCAGGTAGCCGTTTGTTTGACATATTGAATTATTCATTTTTAGCGGGATTTGGACTGGTTTGTGTACTGCCGTTTATCCATGTGATAGCCGCTTCTTTTGCGACAGTGGAAGAGGTGATTTCGAAAAAGTTCATTTTAATCCCGACGACTTTTTCACTGGAGGCGTACAAATATATTTTTTCGACCGATATTGTCTACAGAAGCTTAATCATTTCCATTCTTGTGACGGCCGCAGGAACGGCGGTCAGCATGTTTCTTTCCTCACTGATGGCCTACGGATTGTCGAGAAGAGAGCTGGCGGGCAGACGGGTGCTGATGTTTTTAGTCGTCTTTACGATGCTCTTCAGCGGCGGTATGATCCCGACATTTCTCGTCGTCAAAACACTTGGACTCTTGGATTCCTACTGGTCTCTGATTCTCCCGACCGCCATCAATGCCTTTAACCTGATCATTTTAAAAAATTTCTTTCAAAATATCCCGGATAGTTTGGAAGAATCAGCGAAAATGGACGGCTGCAATGATCTGGGGATTTTCTTCCGCATCATTCTGCCGCTGTCCCTGCCGGCGATTGCGACGATTTCACTGTTCTATGCCGTCACCTATTGGAACACGTATATGCAGGCGATTCTGTATTTGAATGATTCGACGAAGTGGCCGATTCAGGTTCTGCTTCGGCAAATCGTGATTGTATCAAGCGGAATGCAGGGAGATATGACGGAAATGGGAGCGGCTTCACCGCCTCCGGAGCAAACGATTAAAATGGCGGTTATCGTCGTTGCGACCATACCGGTGCTGCTCGTATATCCGTTTATTCAAAAGCACTTTGCAAAGGGAGCGTTATTAGGATCTATAAAAGGATGAAAACGGAGGGGACGATATGGGGAAAAAATGGCTGATCCCGATGTTGATGCTGCTGCTTTTGGCGGGGGGATTGCTGGGCTGCTCGAAGGGAGCCGACCAGGCTTCTTCAAAGGATGAGAAGGTGGATCTTGATTCTCCCCTTGATTTGAGCTGGATGGTGATTCTCTATCACCAGCAGCCGCCAAAGGATACGGCGATTAAAAAAATTGAAGAGCTCACCAATACAAAGCTTGATTTAATGTGGGTGCCTGATGCGGTCAAAGAAGACCGCTTGAATTCCGCCCTCGCCGCCGGAAACCTGCCGAAAGTGGTCACCATTCAGGACATCAAAAATTCATCTGTCATGAATGCCTTCAGATCGGGGATGTTTTGGGAAGTCGGCCCTTATTTAAAGGATTATCCGAATCTGAGCAAAATGAACAAGCTCATCAATAAAAATGCATCAATCGATGGAAAGCTTTACGGCATCTACAGAGAGCGCCCGCTATCAAGACAAGGGATCGTCATCCGCAAAGATTGGCTCGACAACCTGGGTCTCGAGATGCCGAAAACATTGGATGATTTATACAAAACGGCCAAAGCGTTTACAGAAAATGATCCAGATCAAGACGGAAAGCAGGATACGATTGGATTTGCCGACAGAAATGATCTGATTTACGGGGCGTTTAAAACATTGGGTTCATATATGGGGATGCCGACAGACTGGAAAGAACAGAACGGCAAGTTTACCCCTGCTTTCATGACGACAGCATATATGGACACCATGAAGTATATGAAAAAGTTGTATGACGAAGGGCTGATCAATAAGGATTTTCCGGTAACAAGCAAAACACAGCAGCAGGAGCTGTTTTCTCAAGGGAAATCCGGCATTTATGTAGGAAACATGGTCGATGCCGTCAATTTAAGAGACCAGTCTGTTGATGACAAGATGGAGCTTGATATCATCAACCGCATCAAAGGACCTGACGGGAAAGAACACGTCTGGGCATCCGGCGGACATAATGGAATCTTCGCCTTTCCGAAAACGAGCGTCAAAACGGAGAAAGAGCTGAAACGGATTTTAGCCTTTTTTGACCGAATTGCAGAAGAGGATGTCTACAGCCTGATGACATACGGCATCGAAGGGGTTCACTACAAAAAAGAAGGGGATCAACATTTCAAACGCATTGAGAAAAACCTGAAAGACTGGCAAGCCGAAATTCAGCCGCTTGTCTCACTTGTCGGCATTGATAAAGCCTATTTGAAAAACACGGGAGATCCGCTTCGTTCAAAATATGAAGAGCTGACAGAAGACAATCAAAAGATCATCGTCTCAAACCCGGCTGAGAGCCTGTACTCCCAAACCGAATCGGAAAGGGGAGATGAACTGCAAAAGATCATCGATGATGCCACATATCAATTCATCCTCGGGAAGATAGATGAAAGCCAATTTGAACAAGCGGTCGAAAAATGGCGCTCAAACGGCGGCGATCAAGTGATAAAGGAGTATGAAGAAGCGTTTCAAAAAGCGGAGAAATAGGAGACAATCCCGGCCCCCCGGGATTGTTTTTATGTAATTTTGACTCTATAGGATGGGGCGATTTCGCCTGCTACTGAACAGTCTGTTCTGGTTCTAAAATAACCAATTGATGTTTTTGAGGCATCCTCCTTCTTACTCAATTGGATCTTTGTCTTTTAAATGCTCTAATAATCAGAAATACAGTACCGATAACGGCTAAGATGGAAACTATTAAAGTTCCTAATGGCATTTAATGACCTCCTAACAGGAAGTATCCTTTTCATGTATTATTTTAAATCATTTAACATAAATGTAAACCCATGGCGGCTTATGTCCAGCATAATTGGGGACATCAAAAATAATAACCACCCTTGATGACGGGTGGTTATTATTTATGCCGAATGATTTTTCAATTCGCGGTACTTTCCGGGTGTGATCCCTTCCAGTTTTTTGAATGAACGGATGAAGTTTTGCGGATTTTTATATTTCAGTTTTTCAGAGATTTCTTTGACGGACAAGGTCGTTTCGGTCAGCCAGCTTTTCGCGATATGATGACGGTATGATGATAAATATTCGCTGAATGATATCTTCATTTCTTTTCGGAAAATGCTGCTTAAATAATTCGGGTTGTAATGGAGTCTTCCGGCGATGGATTCAAGGGTCAGATCGGTATCGAACTCCTGCTGGATGATATGGACGATTTGCTCTGAGATGTTTTTGTACTGCGATTCTTCTCTGACTGAGAGCGTCTCGATCATTTTTCCGATCATCTGTCTGTTCAGCCAGCTTTCGATCTCTTCCAATGTGGTCAGCTCAAATATATCGTCATACAGCATTTTGTTTCCATCCGATTCGAACAGTTCGATGCCGAGCAGGTGCATATATTCGATTAAGTTGTTCAGCAGTCTCGCAATGGCGACCTGGCATTGATGCGGGTTCGCGTTCTCAGAGCAGATGGCGTCCAGCAAAAGCCGGAGCTTCTCGGCTGCTTTTTCCTCTTCACACGCTTTAATCGCTTCAAACAACTCATTTTGAATCTGTTTGGGAAACTGGGTCAGCAACGCTTTGTTCCGGTCAAGATGCTCAAAGAAAATGACCGCGCGCTTTCCGGATTGCAGCCTGTATGTTAAGGCTTCAAGACCTTCCAGATAAGCATGCTTGGACATGGAAAGGCTTGTAAAAGGCTGGCTGATGCCGATGCTGACATGGAGTCCGAGCTCCTTATGGATTTTTTCCTGAATGGACACGGCGGCCGTTTTTAAATATTGGTGAAATCTGTCGAGTGACTGGCCGCGGTTGATGATGATGGTTGTTTGCGTTTTGTCGATGACGACTGGCGGCAGCCGCTTTTCTTGCGGCACGGCGCGTTCCGCAAGACTGTTGATCGCAAACAGCAGGACATCGAGATCCTTTTTTTCATATGCCGTACCTTTCAGTGTATCAATCTGCAAACTAAAGATGGAGAGATGGCTCCAATCTTCGGGAAATCCGAGCCCTGAGAAGCGCTCTTTGATTTCCTCTTCCGTCAGCTTGCCGAGCAAAAGTCTTGTCAAAAAATACTGCCTCAATTGTGAGACCTGCTGCTTCACCCGTATCGTGAGGTCATGATTTCTATCTTTCATCTCTTTAATATTCCGCTCAATCAATTCGAATTCGCTTTCAGGCCGCTTTTTCCCGGAGTCGGTTCCTGAGGTGAAGCCTGAGACGGATTCATAAAGAACCTTGATTGGCTTGTAGAAATGGCGTGATCCGAACCAGGAAAACAAGCATGAAAGCGCTAACAAAATGGCGCAGATCGTAAAGGTGAACCAGCCGATTGAAGTGGTTTGCTGATAGAGCTCAGGCATGGTCGTGAGAGAAATGTATATCCAGTTGTTATAGTCGGATTTCTGGTATGTAATGTTGTAATTTGTATCATTGATCATTGTATCAAACTGCCCGTTTTTTGTTGACAGCCTGCGGATTTTTTTGAAGTACCCTTCATTTTTGATCGATTGTCCGATCATGGAGGGCTTGGGATGCAGCATAATCCGGCCGTTGTCATCGAGCGCCATCATGCTGCTTGTTTTTGATTTGAGCGGCATTCTTTTCACGAGCGAGCAGGAAGGAATGCTTGCGATCGCAAGACCTTTGTTTTCCATGCTGTTCAAAGGAAGCTGTTTGACCAGGTTGATATTGTACGGGCAGTTTTCAGCTGTTCCTTCCTTTGTAGCGACAAGGGCATTGTTTTTTTCAAGCACCCAGCTTGACCGGCTTTTTAGCGAGTTGTAGAGCGAGATCATCAGGGCTTGCCGCCGCTGATCCAAATGGTATAGCCCCGAATTGTTGATATACCACTTTTTTTCTTCACTGATCAAGGTGATATCGCTCAAGTCGGTGTCAAATGTCTGCAGCTTGTTTAATTCTTTATTGATTTGGTTGTACAGCTGAAAGCGTTCTGGCGTGATGCTCAGGCTTAGCGTCTGAATTAAAGGGTAGGAACGGACATAATGGGTGAAGGAATGATCAACCGTTTTTAAAATATGTTCGATATTCAATTGCGCCTGGCCAACGGTTTGGAGCTTTTCGTTTGTGACGTTTTGTTCAATCGTCTCCGCTGATCTTTGATAGGAAAAAAAGCCGACGATGACGACCGGAATGGTGCTGAGAATCAAAAAGAAGGTCACCAGCTTATAGTAAAACTTATATTGTTTCCTTTTCATAAATTCCCCCCCAACCGAGTCTGGAAATGAATTGCTCATATATAATTAATCCGACTTTTGTGTGAATTTGTCAATAATCATTTCCTAATCAACGTTTCATTTTATTAGATCTTAAAGCTTGGAAAGAAAGCAGCGGGCGATGTGATGATATGATTGTAGACTGCATTTTGCGGCCTGATTTAAAGTGGAAGCAAACACCGTGAAGGGAGGCCGTTTATGAAAGCTGCACAAGTTCCGACCGGGAAGGAAAAGGCCCTGATTGTCGGAAAAGAGAGAAAGACGCGTTTTTTTGAGAAAGCCCTTCAGCAAAAATATTTATATTTAATGATCCTTCCGGGATTGATTTACTTTCTTCTTTTCAAGTATGTACCGATGTGGGGAATTGTCATCGCCTTTCAGGATTACCAGCCATTTCTCGGCATAACGGGGAGCGAATGGGTCGGATTTAAGCATTTTGAAAGACTGTTTACAGAACCGACCTTTTTTATGCTGCTGAAGAACACGTTGGTGTTGTTTTTCTTAAACCTTGTCGTATTTTTTCCGATTCCGATTATTTTAGCTCTTTTGCTCAACGAAGTCAGAATCGCACTTTTTAAAAAATTTGTCCAGACGATGATTTATATTCCGCATTTTATGTCCTGGGTCATCGTCGTTTCGCTTTCATTTGTCCTGTTGACGGTGGACGGAGGGCTGATTAATGAGTTGATCGCCTATTTTGGCGGGGAAAAAATCAACTTTTTGCTGAATGAAAACTGGTTCAGGCCGATGTATATTCTTCAGGTCATCTGGAGGGAGGCCGGATGGTCGACGATCATTTATTTGGCGGCGATGACCGCGGTCGATCCGCAGCTTTACGAAGCGGCAAAAATGGATGGGGCCAATCGCCTGCGGAGGATGTGGCATGTTACCCTGCCGGCGATCAGAAGCGTGATTGTCGTACTGCTGATTCTGAAAATCGGCGATACCTTGGAGCTTGGATTTGAGCATGTGTACCTGCTGTTGAATGCTACGAACCGGGAAGTAGCCGAGATCTTTGATACGTATGTGTATACGGCCGGGTTAAAGCAGGGGCAATTCAGCTACAGCACGGCTGTCGGTTTGTTCAAAGCCGCTGTGGGACTCGTGCTGGTCATGTTTGCGAACAGGATGGCCAAGAAGTTTGGAGAAGAAGGAATTTACTGAAAAATTCTTGAATGAAAGGATTTGAGTGAAATGAACCAATCTCTCGCCACAAAATCACCGCTTTTTGTCGCTGAGGAAGCAGCCAAAACAATAATGAAAGCGTATACAGTAGACAGGCTGCCCCCCGCCGGACGCTGGCACTACCATCAAGGCGTGTTTTTGTGCGGTCTTATTCATCTTTGGAATGAAACGGGAAAACAGACGTATTTTAATTATGTAAAAGATTACGTTGATGATCTCGTTGATGAGTACGGAAACTTTTATTTCGCAAGAGATGAGCTGGATGCCATTCAAGCAGGGCTTCTCTTATTTCCTTTGTATGAAGAGACGGGAGATGAACGCTACCTGAAGGCGGCGAAAAAGCTGCGGGGCCTTTTTGAAACGCTCAATCAAACGGCAGAAGGCGGCTTTTGGCACAAAGATAAATACCCTTACCAAATGTGGCTTGACGGTTTGTATATGTGCGGACCATTCGCCCTGAAATTCGCGCGGGCCTTCAATGAGCCGGAGCTTCACGATATGGTCGTCCTCGAAGAAAATTTGATGAGAAAGCATACAAAAGACGCTCGGACAGGATTGTATTACCATGCCTGGGACGAGAAAAGAAAAATGCCGTGGGCCGATCCGGAGTCAGGCTGCTCCCCTGAGTTTTGGGGAAGATCGATCGGCTGGTACGCCCTTGCACTGAGCGATATGATCGAGCTCCTCCCGCAGCATCACGAAAAAAGACGGGAATGGACGGCAACGCTTCAAGAAATGGTGAAAAGCCTCGCCGATTTTCAGGATGAGGAAACAGGGCTCTGGTACCAGGTCGTTGATAAAGGCGGACGGGAGGACAACTGGCTTGAAAGCTCCTGTTCATGCCTGTATATATACGTGATGGCAAAAGGGACGCGGATGGGCTATATCGACCCGTCATATCAAAAAAAGGCGCTAAAGGGATACAGGGGGCTTCTGGCGGAGAAAATCGAGTTCAGCCTTGAGGAAGGCCTGCTGCTAAAAGACATTTGCGTCGGCACATCAGCAGGAACGTATGAGTATTATGTCGGCCGCGACAAAAGCACCAATGATCTGCACGGAGTCGGCGCCTTGATCATGGCGCTTACAGAGCTTGAGAGAAGCAGCCGCTTTGTGGACGGAGGAGAAAGGTGAGAAAGCTTGTTTGGCTATTCATGCCGGCCATCGCTGCCTTTATTCTTTCTGCCTGCGGAAAGGGCGAGGCGGCGGGGACGGATGTTTTTGTCTTTTCCGATGCGCCGGAACAAGTTAAGCAGAACATCGGGAAAGCCGCCGGGAAAGAGGGCTTGCATGTTACGGCTTTCCCGGCTTCACCCGAAAAATTGCTTGTTGAAATCGCAGCGAAAGAAGGAGATCTGTTTATCGTTCCAGAAGACATGTTTGAACCTTTTTACGATCCTGAAGGACTTCAGCCGCTCAAGGCTCGATCAGAAGAGCGGTCGCCATACAGTGCTGCCGGCAAAAACGGCCGGGAGCAGATGTATGCCGCCATCATTAAAAAAGGGGAAAAACGTTTGAACGGCTACACGTTTCAACTGAACACGGATATGGCTGCATTTATTCCGGTCTATGCAAAGAAAACCTCTGAAGCGGTGAAGCTCATTCAGACGCTTCAAGGTCAATGAACAGAGGGGTGCCAATGAAAAAATATGCGATTTGCGGGCTGAGCGGCCGCGCCATCAATATGTTTATCGAGCCTCTTCTGAAGCAATACCGACGGAAGCACTCGATCGCCGCGCTTTTGGATGATGATCCGCTGCGGGAAGCCGTCTGCAAAAAGAGATTTCCGGAGCTTGGGCCGGTACCTTTTTTTCGCGCTGAACGATTTGAGGCCATGCTTGAGGAAGTCAAACCTGACGCTGTGATTGTTGCGGGCCGCGATGATACACATGCCCGCTATATTTTGGGCGCTTTAAAAAAGAATATCGACGTGATTGCTGAAAAGCCGATGGTGACAACAGCCGGGGATGCAAGAGCTGTATTGGAAGCCGAAAAGGCCAGCAAAGGCAGAGTGACCGTCACGTTCAACTACCGCTATAATCCATTCCACCGCAAAATTAAAGAGATGATTCTTGCAGGAAAGCTCGGCACCATTACATCGGTTGACCTGAACTGGTATATCGACACGTACCATGGAGCGAGCTATTTTAAGCGCTGGAACAGAATGAGAAAGTACTCCGGCGGGCTTTCCGTCCATAAGTCCACACACCACTTCGATCTTGTCAATTGGTGGCTTGATCAAAAACCCCGTGAAGTCTTTTCCTACGGCGGTCTGAACTACTACGGACCGGACGGTGAAATGAACCCTGAAAAAGGGGAGCCGCGTTATTGCGGGACATGTCACGTCAAAAAGAAATGCCGTTACTATATGAGATGGAAAGACGGCGATCCCGAGGATGACCACATCAAAGCGGATGACAATCAGCATCTTTTATACTCCGGCTACCGGCCTGACGCTTGTATATTCGATGAAGAAATCGACATCGAAGACACCTACGCCGCCGTTTTGAAATATGACGGGGGTGCCATATTGAATTATTCGCTGCTTTTTTCCGCTCCGTATGAAGGCTACCGCCTTGCGATCAACGGTACAAAAGGAAGGCTGGAAACGAAAGAATACCATGCTCCAGGAAGAATTCCTTTTGAAGTGGATGAGCAGACGATCGACTATTTTCCGCTGTTCGAGTCGAAAGAAACGATCCGCGTCGTTCAGAAGCCCGGCGGACATGGCGGCGGAGATCCCCTGCTTATGGAGGAGCTGTTTTCAGGAAAAGACCCTTTGAGGGATTACGAGATTCTGGCTGGGGCTGAAGCCGGCGCCTATTCGATCGCAGCCGGGGAAGGATTGTGGCGTTCCATCAAGGAAAAAAGGCCGATCGACATTCGAGAGCTTCTTCAGGTCCAAGCCATACACTGAAAAGGGGGCTAAAAACGTGGAACAGGATGTCTCCATGGGAAGAGTGCTGAGCTTTTGCGAGTGGGTGATGAGATTTTCTTATGCCAATCTGCTGTGGTTTGCGTTTACACTTTTCGGGTTTGGTGTATTCGGATTTATGCCGGCGACCGCCGCTTTATTTGCCGTCACAAGGAAATGGGTGATGGGCCGCTCGGACATTCCGATCTTTCGGACGTTTTGGCAGGCGTACCGCGGGGAATTTTTCCGCGCGAACGCAATCGGCTTCATTCTATTGATCGTTGGAGCGATTATTTATGTTGATCTGGCATTTATTCATCCGGAAAATCTATTTTTGCACATTCTTCGTTTCGTCATTATGGTGTTCGGGTTTTTATACGTCATCATGCTGTTCTATGTGTTTCCGCTTCTGGCCCATTTCGACTGGAAAAAGCGGTTGTATTTAAAATTTTCCCTGCTTCTCGGGATTTCGTACCTGCAATATACCTTGACGATGATCGCGCTTACCGCCTTGCTGTTTGCCGTTTTTGCCTACCTGCCGGGAATCGTTCCATTTTTCAGCGTCAGCCTGCTCGGTTATTCGATCATGTGGCTGGCCTATCAAGTCCTGAAAAAGGCGGAAGCAACGGGTCCGGCGGAGCGGTCTCACTCAGCGGAAGCGTGACACTGCACCTGCGTTTATGAAGCGGGTGTGTTTTTTCATGAAAGGAGGCGGTACACATGAGCAAAGAAAATGATAAACGCTATATTCACTGGATCGATCAGGCTGTTCAAGACAGTCTTAATCAAGACGGCGGTGTTCAATCTCTGCCCGGCTTCGGCAAACCGCTCTCAAAAGAAGCGCTTCAAGGAGACGCGCTTTCCAGCACGCTGAAAAACGCCAAATATCTGCCCGAATGGCTGAAGCTGCAAAAGGAAATAAAGCAAGAAATCGAAAAAGCCAGCAAATCGAATAAACGGGAAGAAGAGATTGAAGACATCAACCGGAAAATCAAAAAATACAATCTTTCCTGTCCAAGCCAGTTCCAAAAGGGCCTTGTGACAGCGCAAAATCTCGAAAGCCAGCTGAAGCACTGGAGCTGACCGATTAGAAAATTGATTGCTAACAACAATCATTTTCTGTAAAATAAAGTTATAAAAAGGAAATAATAGTATGGCCATTTTTTGAAAATAAGAAAGGATGAATCAAGAAGTGGATGCGAAAACGGCGTACGAAAAGGCGGCCGGACTTTTGAACCGATGGTATACCATGATCAAGCGCCATGAAGCGCTCCAAGCTGTATCTTTAAAGTACGAGATTAAGAGGCTGCTTTCGGGAATGGAGAAACAAGGAGATTTACAGCTTTATTTTCATCTGCTCGATTACAGGTTCAAATTGATGACCGAACAGTTTGCCGAATCTGCCGAGCTTTTCAGAGAAATCAAACGACAGAAGGAAACGATTGTGCATGCTGATGATGTTATTCAATACTATTTCTACTTTTTTTCCGGCATGTACGAATTTCATGAGAAAAATTATCTTGAGGCGATCAGCTGCTACAAGAAAGCGGAAAACAAACTATATAAACTGACAGATGAAATCGAAAAAGCGGAATTTCATTATAAAATCGCGGGCGCCTACTATCAGATTAATGATCATTTCCGTTCGATGAACCATGCCGAAAAAGCGCTTTCCATCTTCAGCAAACATGACGATTACATAGATAAAGCGATTGGATGCGACATGATTCTCGGTTCGAACCAGTTTGACCTGTTCCGCATGAAGCAGGGGGAGAAGCACTACCGACGGGCATTGGATCAGGCCGTTTCTCTTCAAAATGAAAGAATTATCGGACTCATCCATCATAATATGGGACTGAAGTATGCGAATCGGAACATGCCTCTTTTGGCGGAGGAGCATTTTCGAAAGGCGCTTGCCGTTGATCTCCATAAGCGGTCCGTTTTTGGCATCAACACCATCTTCGAACTTTCTCATCTCATGTATAAAAACGGCCGCCGCGAAGAAGCGAGCCGGCTCTGCAAAAAGGGCTTTTCCAGGTCTGTCGAAGATGGTGAGGAAGAATATACGGCGAAATTCAGGCTTATTTTTGCCTTGTATGATACCGGAAATCCGCTGGATATCGAATTTTCATTGGAATACCTGGCAGGTAAGAAGCTGTGGGTGGATGTCGCCGAATTGACAAAAGATATTGCCGATTACTATCTGTGCTCGGGTGATGACAAAAAAAGTGATTTGTATCTTGAGAAATCCCGTTGTGCAAGAAATCAAATATGCAAAGTGAAGGAGGGGATCATATGAAAAAGGTCATTTGCTTTTCAGCTGTCATGCTGGTCTGTCTGGTTGGAGCGGGCATGGCAGAGGGAGCCGCCGCGGGCAGCGGATCTTTCCAATCGTTTGGAAAATCGATCTTTCCCGACAACAAGCTGAACCAAAGCACCCTCCGATAGAAATCCGCTCCTGACTTTTGCTATAATATGTTCACGTACATGATAAAGGGAGCTGGAAATATGACAGTAAAAGAAATCACACCTGACAAGCTGCAGGAAAAGCTTTCAAAAGGAGAAACGCTCAACATCATTGATGTCAGGGAAGATGAAGAAGTGGCCGAAGGCATGATCCCGGAAGCCGTTCATATTAAGATGGGTGACATACCGGAAAAGATCGACATCTTTCAAAAAGATCAATCTTATATTTTTGTCTGCCGCTCAGGGAAGCGCAGTGAGAACGTCTGCCTCTACCTGAAGGACAAAGGATTTGACGTGACAAACATGATCGGCGGCATGCTTGAGTGGACCGGCGATACGAAGCCGAAAACAACATAAGGTCTTAGCTTCTTATCTTGGCGGTAAGAAGCTTTTTCATTTTGCAATGCGAACGTCGCCAAGCGCCTCACAGTCTCTTTTTTGATCATAACTTCGGCTGTTCGTGAATACCTTTCATATAGAAAGGAGAGAGCGTATGCTGAAGGTTGCCGTATTTGATGAAGAACACGAAAAAGATTTGCAGCACGAAATCAACGAATTTTTAAAAAAGCTGTCCGAAGACCAGCTGGTCGATATAAAATATGACGTATCTGCCGCATGCGACCCTCAAGGCGAACAGCTTTACTGTTTTTCGGCACTTATTTTATACAGGAAATAACAGACTTTATAATCTATTATTGACAACATTGAAAACGAGATCAACTAGGCGCTGGAAAGTCGTGATCGGATGAGAGATAAAAATATGAATAAAGGGCTGATTTTCAGCCCTTTAGTTAAAAATCATTATTGGATTGCGACACTTCCTGAATGTCCTAAGCTGGGATCTTTCCAAAAAATATTCAAGTTAGGCTTTATATAGCCGCGAAGACTATTTGAAGTATAGTATTGAACACTCCATAGCTGTTTCACTTTTTGACCTCTAAAATAAGGGTTTGCTAAACCAGAATCCATTAAACTACCATAAGAAGGAATTGGATTGCCAGTATACGTATATTTGCCTTCACCTTTTTCATTAAATAAAGCCACATGGGTATTACTGAAATTCATGCCTGCATTGGAATCTAATCCATAACGAATATTGATCGATTCTATTACAGCTGTATCAGGAATGCTGTCAATGTTTCTAAGATCCCAGTACGCTTTTTGAGACCATACATTTTTTCCATAAACACCAACTAGTAGACTTGGAGTGCTTGGTCCAGCACTGTAGTATGTTGCTGCAGAGCTGCTGCTAGGGAAAACAAAAAGAGAAATTGCGGCTGCTAATGAAGCCAAACTGATCATGATTTTTTTCATTTTAAACGCTCCTTTAAACAATTTTAATGAATGTTATGAAATGGCACCTCCTCCAATTTTTTTATCGGCAAATTCTAAGGGAAATTTAGTAAAAAAAAGAAAAATTAATTTAAGTCTTCATGTGTTATTCAAGCAAATGATAAATAAAGAATGTAGTAAACAGTCGAACTTGAGAAGTATAAAAGATGATTTCAGAACAAAAGAAATGAGTAGCATCAGCTTGTACAGAAAGCGTGATCTTCTTTATATGCTGGAATGATACTTCATAGGCCATTAAAAACATCCAAAATGATTGTACACACAAGACCTGATACTGCGGTGACGGCGGAAAGCATCGTATAAGTTCCCAAAGCTTCCTGCTCCTGTCGCCAGCGCATTTCAAAGATAAAGAAAAAGCCGGCTTTAGCCGGCTTTTATTGAAGTTATTCAGTTATGCTTTTTTCACCCGAGGGCTTCTCGGTTTTTGAAATTGTTCGGACTTTTTAATCTCTTTCCGTTCTTGGGACAGAGATTTGTAAAGCGATACGATCATGAAGATGATCACGATTGAAAATGGCAGAGCGGCCAGGATCGCGGTGTTTTGCAACGCCGATAGTCCGCCTGAATACAGAAGCGCCGCAGCCATTGCTGACTGGATGATGCCCCATGATATCTTGACCGAATTTTCAGGGTTCAGTGAACCGTAAGTCGTTTGCATTCCGAGAACAAATGTTGCCGAGTCTGCAGAAGTGATAAAGAATACGGCAATGAGCACCAAGGCAACGATAGATGTAATCATAGTCAGCGGGTAGTGGTCAAATGTTCCAAACAGCATCGTGTCTGTAGACAGTTTTGCAATGTTAAAGGTCCCTTTTTGCTGAAGATCCATCGCTGAAACCCCGAAAATTGAAAACCATAGAAACGCCAGCACAGTAGGCGCAAACAAGACGGCAATCAAAAATTCCCTGATTGTGCGCCCCCTTGATACGCGGGCGATGAAAATACCGACAAACGGCGACCAGGAGATCCACCAAGCCCAGTAGAAAATCGTCCATGAATTGATCCATTCACGGCTGTCCGGATCATTAGGCGCAAGGCGGAAGCTCATTTGCACTACGTTGGAGATATACGTTCCAAGCGTGTCCGTAAACGAGTTCATAATCAATACCGTCGGTCCGACGAACAGCATAAAGATCATCAGGATGCCGGCCAGCACTATGTTCGTATTGCTCAAGTACTTGATGCCTTTTCCGATTCCGCTCCATGAGGAAATTAAGAACAGAACGGTGATGATTGCAATGATCGCCAGCTGCACCTGGAAGCTGTTCGGTACTCCGAATAGATAATGGAGTCCGCCGTTGATCTGCGTGGCGCCGATTCCGAGACTTGTCGCTACACCGACGACGGTTGCAAATACAGCGATGCAGTCAATCCCTTTTCCAAGCGGTCCGTTGACTCTGTCGCCGAAGACCGGAAACAGAGTCGCGCTGATCAAGCCAGGCGCATCTTTTCTGAATTTAAAGTACGCGATGCAAAGAGCGACGATCGCATAAATTGCCCATGCATGCAATCCCCAGTGGAAAAATGTATACCTCAGAGAATCTCTGAAGGCCCGGGCTGTTTCTGTTTCACCTGATGGAGAGCTAATGGCATAATGGCTGATCGGTTCAGCCGCGCCATAAAATACGAGACCAATGCCCATACCTGCGCTAAAAAGCATGGCAAACCAAGATAAGCGAGAGAATTCAGGTTTTTCTTCCGGTTTCCCCAGCTTGATCTTTCCGATCGGACTGAAGATCAAAAAGATGCTGAACGCTACAAATAGAGAAACCACCAATAAGTAATACCATCCAAGTGTATTCGTGATATATCCTTGAATCGAACTCGTTAACGCTTGTAGGTTATCCGGAGCAACGATTCCCCATAATACTGCTGCTGATGTGATAACAATCACAATCCAAAAAACGCTTGAGATATTTTTCAAATTCATCCTCACCCTCTAAATCATTTTTCGTCCTTCTTCCCATCCATATGTTTAGTATGAGTTGCACATAAAAATTTCATTCTCTCTCAGGAGGTTTGGCCTAGCTTCTCCTATTACCCCACAATCAGGTGAAACAAAACTCTTTAACCGTAACATACTTTTCAAAAAAGGCACAAGTCTGAATCTTGGCGCGGATGCCTCGCAAATCCTTGTTTGTCAAGGGGTTGAGGTTATTTTATTTTTTTCTTTGAGCGATTGAAAATTCGCCTGCATTCAAGCCGGCCAGCCTTCCGGTGACAAGGGCTGATGTGATATTGTACCCACCTGTATATCCGTGAATATCAAGAATCTCCCCGCAGAAATAGAGACCGTCCATTTTTTTGGAGGCCATTTTTTTAGGATCGACTTCTTTTACGGAAACACCGCCGCCTGTCACAAAGGCTTTATCGAGCGAAAGCGTGCCGTTCACACTGACGGTCAGCTCCTTGCAATCTTTGACGAACGCTCTGAAACGGTCTTTGGAAAGAGATGAAAAGGTTTCAGAAGGATCGATCTGATTGCGTTCGAAAAGAAAGAGCAGATACCTTTCCTGCATCCATGATTTCAGCGCGTTTTTCAGCGTTTTTTTCGTCGCGTCTTTCAGCTCTTTTTGCATCCGTTGAAAAAGCTGCTCTTCGTGAAGCTCAGGGAACAAATCGATCTTCAGTCTGACTGTTTCCTGTTTCTTTAATTCCTTCACGACAAATTGACTGCATCGCAGAATGGCGGGGCCTGAAAGGCCAAAATGCGTAAAAATCATATCCATCCTGTGGGTGATGACAGGCTTTCCTTTTTTGTTCAGCACACTGACGGCGACATTTCTCAATGATAAGCCCTGCAAGGTTTTTTGTTTAATAAAAGGCTCGGCCGATGTGACCGGAACTTCTGTCGGAAAGAGCTCTGTAATCGTGTGGCCCGCTTTTTCAGCCCATGCATAGCCGTCTCCCGTCGACCCGGTATGGGGCACGCTTTTGCCTCCAACCGCCACAACGACTGATGAGGCTGGAATGTTTTCTCCGTTGTTTGTGATGATGCCGCATGCTTTCTGATCCTTATATATGACCGATTTGACACTTTCGTTCGTCCGGATTGTCACATGCAGCTGCTCAAGCCTTTTCAACAGGGCGTCGACAACGCTCTGCGCTTTGTCGGAAACGGGAAACATTCTTCCGTGGTCCTCTTCCTTCAGCTTGACACCGAGGCGCTCGAAAAATGCGATGATGTCTTCATTGTTAAATTCGGAAAAAGCGCTGTATAGGAAGCGTCCGTTTCCGGGAATATGGCGGATGATTTCATCCACGGGAAGACGGTTGGTGACATTGCAGCGTCCGCCTCCTGAAATGGCCAGCTTGCGTCCGAGTTTGTTACCTTTGTCGATCAAGAGAACATCGGCCCCTTGCTCACCGGCCGCGATGGCGGCCATAAGCCCGGAAGGTCCTCCGCCGATGACAATACAATCGAATTGACTCATAAACATATCCTCAACTTTCCTTTGTGTAAAGCCTGCCGGATGCAGAGATGCCTCAGAAAGTGACAAATCATCATCCGCGCTTCATTTTATATTATAACGAAATAACGCCCCCTTTAGAAAACGATGAAGCAAGTTCTGTTAAAATTTAGCCATGTTATTATTACCTAGGTGAAGCACCTGTGTGTTAAAATAGAAAAGTTGAATCTATTGTAGAAAAATGGTGATTGGGAACATGTCAAGCAAACTGTTAAGAGGCACGTTTACATTAACGCTTGGTACCTATATTTCAAGGATCCTTGGAATGATCTATTTGATTCCGTTCGGAGCTATGGTCGGTGCCACGGGCGGTGCCCTGTTCCAGTACGGTTATAATCAATACACGATGTTTTTGAGCATTGCCACGATGGGTTTTCCGGCGGCTGTGTCCAAGTTTGTGTCGAAATATAATTCGATCGGTGATTACGAGACAACGAGAAGGATGCTGCGCGCGGGAATGTCGATGATGCTCGTCACGGGCATTATTGCTTTTTCGATTCTTTACATGTCCGCTCCGTTTTTTGCACAGGTGGCCCTCGGCGGTGCAGAGAACAACGGACTGACGATTGAACATGTCGTTTACGTCATCCGCATGGTCAGTCTGGCTTTACTGGTCGTGCCGATATTAGCACTTGTCAGGGGATTTTTCCAAGGTCATCAGATGATGGGGCCCACAGCCGTTTCACAAGTGGTTGAGCAAATTGCCAGAATCGTCTTTCTTTTAACCGCCACATATTTGGTGATGAAAGTATTGAACGGCGGTCTCGTCGTAGCTGTCGGCTATGCGACTTTCGCCGCTTTGATCGGTGCGTTTGCCGGGCTTTTCACCCTTTATTTTTCCTGGCAGAAACGGAAAGGCGCACTGCTGGCGCTAAAGCCGAATCTCGTTCCGCCATCCAATATTACGTATACGCAGATGTTTAAGGAGCTGTTCTGCTATGCCGCTCCTTACGTGTTTGTCGGGCTGGCGATTCCGCTTTATCAGTATATTGATACGAATACGTTCAATAAGGCGATGATTGAAGCGGGCTATGGCGACATCAGCCAGGACATGCTGGCGATTGTGACGCTGTATGTTCCCAAGTTGGTGATGATCCCGGTATCTCTTGCGACGGCCTTCGGACTGACGCTGATCCCGGCGATGACCGAAAACTTCACCAACAAAAATTTTCCCGCTTTAAACAGACAGATTGATCAGGCGATGCAGATCATTCTTTTCATCGTCCTTCCGGCATCAGTCGGTATGGCGCTCCTTTCAGGACCGGTGTACACGTTCTTTTATGGATCTGACAACCTGCACCCTGAAATGGGACAAAATATCCTATTCTGGTATGCACCCCTGGCCTTGTTATTTTCTCTATTCACTGTCAATGCAGCGATGCTGCAGGGTGTGAACAAGCAGAAATTTGCGGTGGTCAGCCTGTTGATCGGAATCATCATCAAAATCGCGCTCAACGTTCCTTTGATCAAGCTGTTTCAGGGGAACGGTTCGATTTTGGCGACAGCCCTCGGCTATTCAGCATCCTTGCTATACGGTTTCATTATGATCAAACGCCATGCAGGATATTCCTATCGAAAATTGTTTAAAAGGCTTTTGCTGATGATGATTCTGACGGCGGTTATGGGAATTGTTTTATGGGTTGTCCAAGCGTTGCTCGGCTTATTTATTTCCTATGAAGGCGGACCGATTCGTTCCGCCATCGTGATCCTCATCACATCCGCGGCCGGCAGTGCGATCTATCTGTATTTGGCTTATCGGCTGAAACTGCTGGAAAAAATCTTCGGTCAGCGGCTAAATCGCTTTTTCAAAAGAAAAGCCTGATGAGCAGGCTTTTCTTTTGATCTGGAAGGGAGACATGCTGTATGAGATTGGATAAGTTTCTGTCGCACAGCGGCTACGGCTCGAGAAAAGATGTCAAAAAAATGCTGAAAAACGGCGCGGTGGCATTAGACGGCAAAATGGTCAAGGATGCGAAAGCACAGGTTGATCCAGATGCGGATGAAGTGACGGTGTACGGTGAGCCTGTCTTTTATCAGGAGTTCATCTATCTGATGATGAATAAGCCCCAGGGGGTGCTTTCGGCAACGGAGGACAGCCGTCAGCAGACGGTTGTTGATCTGCTCGATCCCGAGCTTTTAAGGTTTGAGCCGTTTCCTGTCGGACGGCTTGACAAAGATACGGAAGGCCTGCTGATTCTTACCAATGACGGGCAGCTGTCGCATCAGCTTTTGTCGCCTAAAAAACACGTGCCGAAAACATATGAAGTGCATGTTGATCAGCCGATGACACCGGAGGCTGCCGCTCAGCTTGAGACAGGAGTTGACATCGGCGAAGGATATATGACTAAGCCTGCCAAAGCGGTGATACAGGATGAAAACAGCTGCCGGCTGCTTTTGACGATCACGGAAGGAAAGTTTCATCAGGTCAAGCGGATGCTGAAGGCCGTCGGCCGCGAAGTGATCTTTTTGAAGCGGCTGAAAATGGGGGATGTCGAGCTCGATCCAAAGCTTCTGCCTGGAGAATACAGGGAGCTGAAAGAATCCGAACTTGAGGCATTAAAAAACAAAAGACACTCTGATCATTCGAGTGTCTGAAAGAATTGGCAGAGCCCGTATTCTATGAAAAGCAGTGGAGCATCAAACGTACTTGACGTTTGGTGCTTTTTGTATGTTTAATGGTTGTCTTATATGATATTTTGCGTTAATGTTCTATTTTTCAGAATATTTCTACGAGGAGATTTTTACTTTTTTTCTTGTTGTTTCCCATTTGCCTCTGCTGGGGCTATGAACTAAATCGTTGTATGCCAACACATTCAGATCACGCTGGATTGTTCTCGGTGTAGTGCCAAATTCATCAACCAGTTCCTGGGTTGTAACGAGTCCTTTTTCTTGAATGAACATGTAGACTGATTTGATCCTGGTTAGCATTCGGTTTGTTGAAGGTTTCAAACAACCACTCCCTATCGTATGATCGAATGGACTTGACTACCACAACTTACGACTCCAAAATGCAGCATGGACGATTTGTGATCACTTTCCCTGAAAATGATCAATAAATATTATACACGATGATCTAGACAAATATCCAGCAAAAAACCCGTTCCAAATTCATGAAAAAAACGAAAAACGCGGGGAAATCCCCATACACCAACGTTCATTTTAATAAAAAAAACAAACTTTTTCCTGATTGATACGTAATAAAAAACAGAGGTGGTGAATTCGGTGAAGCTTTCAGTACATATTGAACAAGCAGGATATGAAGAGGAGAAACCGACGATTGAAAACATTGCATTTACTGTTGGAGCAGGCGAGCTTGTCGGCTTAATCGGTCCGAACGGGGCGGGAAAAAGCACGACGATCAAAACGATTCTCGGTTTAACTAGGCATGTGACCGGCGAGATAAACTGGAATGAAACACCAAAATATGCATACATACCAGAGCAGCCAAGCTTTTATGATGAATTGACCCTTTGGGAGCACATCACAGCTTTAGGGACTTTTTTACAGGAGGACGAGTCTGTTTTTTATCGCAGAGCCAATCGGCTCATGGAGCAATTTTCATTGGAGCATGCCGTTCATGAGTATCCGGGTACATTTTCAAAAGGGATGCAGCAAAAGCTGATGCTCATCCATGCTTTTCTGATGAAGCCCGATTTATATATTATTGACGAACCGTTTATCGGACTTGATCCGATCGCAAACCGGCTTTTTTTGGATATGCTGAAAGAAGAGCAACAGCGGGGAGCGGGGATTCTCCTGTGCACACATGTTCTCGATACCGCGGAAAAAATCTGCGACCGCTTTTTGCTGCTTACAAACGGCAGCTTGGTGATGCAGGGAACGCTTGAAGAGCTCCGAGTGAAGACCGGCTTGCCGGAAGGATCGCTGCTCGATTGTTTTTATGAGGCGGTAAAGGGTGGAGCCCTATGAATGGACGATCACTGTTTCGAAGCAGGCTCAAGGCGGATTATCGGTATCAGCTCGGCGTTCTGAACCTGGTGATTGACTGGACGGTTTGGCTGTATATCGTTTTGCCCGGTATCGCGATTTTAGTCTATCAGTATATCAAATGGGTGAATGGCGGAGCTGTGACGCAGCATGAATGGCATGCGGGGATGGTTTTACTGATCCCGGCGCTTTTTACGCTGTTTGGATCGGTGCGGACGTTTCTGATGGAAGCGGATCAGCTGTATCTTTTACAGAAAAAAACCGTCATTTTTGAGATGAAAGTATGCGGGTTTGTTTATTGCCTGTTGCTTCAGCTTTGCAAATGGCTGTTGTTAATCGCGGTTTGTGCTCCTGTTTACATCAATAAGTTGCAGATGGATCTGTCAGTTTGTATCGCTGTTTTCTTTTTCTATCTCTGTATCAATCTGTTCATGATTAGTTTAAAACAGCTGCACCTCAAAAGGCCGCCCCGCTTGAAATACCGGCTATTGCATGCGGGAGAGGTGCTGCTCGTTTTGATCTGCGCTTCGTTCGCCGTTCTATCCGCTTCTATGTATGTGCTTATAGGGGTCGCACTGGTGCTGGCTGTGGCGGCGGTGTACAGCATCATGGCTTCGCTTAAGGATCTGTTTCTTTTTTACGATCAAGTTGATGCTGAGACGAAGCACAAGCTGAAGCTGGCTGCATTTTTCTTATCTTTTAACCAGGATGGCACCATCCCCAAGCCCGGGAAAACAATGAGGGCGAAAAAGCCGAGGCTGTTTTTTAGAAAGTCTCAGCCCCTTTTTCAAACGCGAACGGTGCAAAATGGCTGCCGGGAAGTGTTTTTCAAAGTGATGCTGCGCCATCCCGATTATAAAAGACAGCTCATTCGACTGATCAGCATTTTTACGGCGCTGATTCTGTTAGGGCCGGTCTGGCTGAAAGCGATAGCCCTTTTGATTTTTGCCGCCGCTTACCGAAATCTGGTGGCCATCCAGTTTGACAAGGTGATGGAACGCTCTTATTTATTGGGGGCGGATCATGACAGCACCGCTTATCGTGAAGCAAGGCGCAGCTGTATCAATTGGCTGTTTTTCCCGGGGCTCATCTGGTGCTGTGTCAACCTGGCCGTCAGCCTATTGTTCAAAGCTCCGTCTTCTTTTTAAGATGGGATGCATTGTCGTCCAGGAGATATAAAACCCCCGTTTGTAAAAACGGGGGTTCGCAGTTTAATGTCCTTCTAAAAAGAAGAGGTGTATGAAAAATAGAATCGCAAACACTAAGACAAGCGGATGGATGTCACGCCATTTCCCTTTTGCCGCTTTAACAATTGGGTATGAGATAAATCCAAGCGAGATGCCTGTTGCGATGCTGGATGTCAGTGGCATTGCCAAGATGACGAGAAAAGCCGGGAATGCTTCATCAAGCTCTTTCCAGCGGATGTTTGTGACAGCTCCGATCATCATGCTTCCGACAATGATCAATGCCGGCGACGTAATGGCGGCAATGCCTGAGACGGCGCTGACAAGCGGACTGAAAAACAGTGCCGCACCAAAGAGGACGGCGACTGTCAACGATGTAAGCCCCGTTCTTCCGCCTGCGGCAACTCCAGCCGATGACTCGATATAGGCGGTTGTCGGGCTTGTCCCGAACATGGCGCCGATCGTCGTCGCTGTTGAATCGGCAAGCAGCGCTTTTCTCGCGTTCGGCAGCTTGCCTTTTTTCATCAGCCCCGCCTGTTCGGCAACACCGATCATCGTCCCTGTCGTATCAAAAATCGTTACCAAGAGAAAAGAGAAGACAACCGAGTAGAGGCCGTAATGGATGACATCGCCGAAGGCGGCGAAAGGGTTTGTGACAATCAGTTTTTCCGGCAGATGGGGCAGTGACAGAACCCCTTGGGCAAAGCTCAGCTGCCCGGTGAAAAAGGCGATCAGCCCGGTCAACACCATCCCGAAAAACAGGGCTCCGTTTACATTCATGACCATCAGGATGACGGAAAAAGCGAGTCCGATCAATGTTAGGATCACTTCAGGGGAGCGCAAGTCGCCGAGTCCGACTAAATTCGCTTTGTTTGCCGTAATGATACCCGCTCCTCTTAAGCCGACAAACGCGATGAACAGGCCGATTCCCGCTGTAATGCCGTATTTTAAATTAGCCGGGATGGCTTCGATCAGTTGTTTTCTAAGCGGTGTTAGCGATAAGATAATAAAGAGAATACCCGCTGTGAAGACAGCGCTGAATGCTGTCTGATACGAAATCTCGCCATTTGATGAGCCGACGACTGAAACCGCAAAATAGGCGTTGAGCCCCATGCCCGGCGCAATCGCGATCGGAAAGTTTGCGGCCAGCGCCATCCAAAGCGTTCCGACGACTGCGGCAATAATCGTAGCGGTGAACACCTGGTCAAAAGGGACACCTGTGCCTGAGAGAATGCCGGGATTGACGACGACGATATAAACCATCGTAAAAAATGTTGTAAGGCCGGCAAGTATTTCTTTTTTAACAGTGGTTTGGTTTTCTTTTATGTTAAACATCATTTCCTCCAATAACGAACATTGTAACAAAACAATATCTATATTATTCGTTATCAGCTGGTTTTGCAAGTGTTTCAGGTTAATCTTTTAAAAGAAAGGGCGAAAATATGAACTGGGAACAAGAAGTATCAAAAAGAAAGAATGAGATTGTCCGGGATATTCAAGATTTCTTGAAAATCAACAGCGTCCTTGATGAAGCGACGGCAAGCCCTGAAAAGCCGTTCGGAGAAGGAATCCATCAATGCTTGACAACGCTTTTGGAAAAAGGTGAAGAAAACGGCTTCACGGTGAAAAATCTTGATGGGTATGCAGGTCATATTGAATGGGGGGAAGGAGACGACATCATTGGAGTGCTGTGTCATATCGATGTCGTCCCCCCTGGAGACGGATGGACGAGTGACCCGTTTGCCGCCGACATCAGAGATGGACGGATATACGCAAGGGGAGCGCTCGATGACAAAGGACCGACAATGGCCGCGTTTCACGCGCTGAAAATCGTCAAAGAAATGAATCTGCCTTTATCAAAGCGGGTCAGAATCATTATTGGAACGGATGAAGAAAGCGATTGGAGATGTGTGGAACATTATTTTAAACATGAAGACATGCCTTCAGCCGGTTTTGCGCCTGATGCTGATTTTCCGATCATTTATGCTGAAAAAGGACTGATTGATGCGGCTTTGAAAATAAAATGTCCCGCGGCTGATCCAGGAGCTGATCTGGTTCTGAAGTCATTCGGATCAGGCCGCCGCTTAAACATGGTGCCTGATGATGCAGAAGCTGTTCTGGCCGGGCCGATCACAAGCGATTTTGAAGAATCTTTCACCTCTTTCGTCAAGGAAAAACATGCCGATGGACGGCTGCTTAAGGAAGGTGATACGGCAGTTTTAAAGGTGCACGGCAAATCAGCCCACGCGATGGAACCCGATAACGGGGTCAACGCAGGTCTTGTTTTGGCAGAGTTTTTACATACACAGGCGCTTGATGGAGCCGGCCTCCATTTTGTCGAAACGGTCACCGATGCTTTCGCTGGTGACACGAGAGGGAAAAAGATCGGGATTGCCGCAACCGATCAGATCAGCGGAGATTTGACATTAAATGTCGGCCGGCTGTCTTATGCAAATGGCAAAGGCGGCGAGATCGGCATCAATATCCGCTATCCGGTAACAGGGGAGAGCGGCTGTGTGAAAAACGCGCTTGAGAGCATGCCAGGGACGGAGCTTGTCAGCTTTAAAGACAGCAAGCCCCACTATGTGCCAAAAGATCATGAGTTGATTCAAACGCTTCAGCGCGTTTATGAGGAGCAGACAGGAAAGAAAGCGGAATTAATCTCGATCGGCGGTGCGACATACGCCAGGTCCTTACAAGCCGGAGTCGCGTTCGGACCGCTTTTCCCGGGCCGGCCTGACGTCGCCCACCAAAAGGACGAATACATGGAAGTGGATGATCTGTTGCAGTCAGTTTCCCTTTATGCCCAGGCGATATACGAACTGGCAAAATAAATGGATGTTTTCCCGTCCGGCCGCAAAACCGATCGCACAACATCTGACATGAAACGGACATCATTTAGGCCGCTCATTATTGGAGCGGCCTTTTTAAATAAAGGATTGCTGGATTTGGAAATAAGGCATATAGTTAAGGTGGAATGAAGCTCTTTAAGAGGGAGAGTTTACATATGAACAAACGGTTTTATTCTTTTTATTTTTTGTTCTTTTTTGGCTATGGGGCGTTTTATCCGCTTTTGTCCGTTTATTTGAAAGATGCCGTCCATTTGTCCGGCGGCCAAATCGGCTTGATCATGTCGATCAGCCCCGTCGTGATGATTTTCATCCAGCCTGTTTGGGGATTGATGAGCGATCTGACGAGGAGACCGACCGCATTGCTGACGACTGCATTATTGTTGACCGCATTGTTCACACTGCTATTTTCGCTGTCCGCATCTTATGAGGTCTTGATCGTGGCGATGATTTTCCTGGCTGCATGTCAGAGCGCTGTCGTTCCGCTTTCAGACAGCATTGCACTCGGCTTTTCTGAAAAGTCCGGGGTCCCCTACGGATCAATCCGGCTGTGGGGGGCGCTCGGTTTTGCGGGAGCCGTTTTCTTTATGGGCAATCTGGCTGAAACCTTTCATCTGGCACTCATTTTTTATACGTATGTTGTTTTTTTAATCTTGTCGGCTTTCTTTTCTGCAAGGCTCCCAAAAGAAAATAAAGCGATGAACATCAGTTTGAGGGCCGGAATCAAAGAACTCTTTAAGCTGAAGAAGTATTTTCTGTTTTTGACGGCAGCTTTTTTTATGATGGGCCCTACTTTAGCCCATAATATTTATTTCGGAATCTATATTCAGGAAATCGGCGGAACGCTCGCGGGAGTGGGGATCGCTTTTTTAATTGCGGCGGGCAGTGAAGCCCCTTTCATGAAAGCAGCAAGCCGTTTGATTCAGCGGTTTGGGATTGAAAAAGTTTTGATGTTTGCCATTCTCATCTCCTCGCTCCGCTGGATATTCTATTATGCTGCGCCTTCGCTGCCGCTCGTATATGCGACATGCATCGTGCAGGGATTTTCCGTCGGCTTGTTCATTCCCGCTGCCCTGCAGTATGTCAGAAAGATTGCGCCGGATCATTTAGGCGCGACGGCGATCAGTTTATATACAGCCGTCGGAAACGGTTTGGGGAACTGGTTTTGCACATTTATGGGCGGGCTCATCTATGAGCGTTCTTCCGCGCTTTATGTTTACTTGTTCTTTGGCATATTATCCACGCTGTCTTTTTTGCTGATCGCAGGCATGTATATCCTGTCGAAGAAAGCTGCCGCCGTACAATCATCGGTTTCCTCCTAATAAAAAAGCTTGATTTCTGATCAGAAATCAAGCTTTCAGTGTGGCGGCAAACCCCTGCCTTCGTTGGCAGTTCTGTGCTGGTGAAAGCCCGCTCCGATTCTCGGCCTTCCTAGACTGCGAGAGTTTTCACTCAAGCTTCAGAAAAAGAAAATAGATCGCTCGATAAGTAGCGTTCTCCGGTGTCGGCTGTCATGCAGACGACAATTTTTCCCGGCGGCAGTTTTTTTGCGGTTTCAACGGCAGCGAAGCAGGCAGCTCCTGAAGAAGGTCCGACGAGAATTCCTTCTTCACGCGCCAATCTGCGCGTCATCTCATAAGCTTCTTCATCCGTAATTTTTAATATTTCGTCATAGACATCCTCATTTAAAATATTCGGAATGAAGCCGGGGCTTGTCCCGACGAGTTTGTGCTTGCCCGGTTTGCCTCCTGACAAAACAGGGGAGCCGGCCGGCTCTGCCACATGAACGGTAATTTCCGGGAACAGCTCTTTCAGGGTTTCACCCGTTCCGGTTATCGTTCCGCCCGTCCCCGCAGTTGCTACAAAAGCCGCAAGCGGTTTGCCGATTTCTTCTATTGCCCGGGCAATTTCCAAAGCTGTTGTTTTTCTGTGCGCATCAGGGTTGGCTTTATTGTCAAACTGCATCGGTATAAAGCTTCCGGGGATCTCTTCTGCAAGCTCCTGCGCTTTTTTGATGCTCCCCGGCATTCTTTCGTCCCCTGGAGTCAGAACGACCTCCGCGCCATAGGCTTTTAAAAGGTTGATCCGTTCTTTCGTCATCGTATCAGGCATAACAAGAATCGCTTTGTAGCCTCTCGCGGCCGCATTCATAGCCAGCCCGATCCCCGTGTTTCCGCTTGTCGGCTCAATGATTGTAGAGCCTGGTTTGAGAAGGCCTCTTTCTTCTGCATCAAGAATCATTTGATAAGCGGCCCGGTCTTTCACACTGCCACTTGGATTAAAGGATTCAAGCTTTACATAAACTTGCGCCGCGTGTTCAGGCTGCACCCGGTTTAATTTGACGAGCGGCGTATCCCCGATTAATTCCGCGATGTTCTGCACATCTTTCACATTGGGCACCCTTTCTAGAAAACATTCTTTTTCAATATCCTATCATAAGGCATTGAAAAGTGAAAAATGGAGAGGTTATAAGTCCCTTTGTTTTTTGTTAAAATGTAAAGAAGATCAATGGAAGGAAGTCATACATATGCCAGTAAAACCGCATTATTTTATCGGAATCCCTTTTCCGGCTGAGCTTGCAGAGCCGTTACATCAAACGATCAGCGGCCGTCCGGAACTTTCTTTTCATAGATGGGTGCATCCTTTAGATTATCATTTTACCCTCGTCTTTCTCGGACCAGCGGGTAAGGAGCAGCTTTCCGCGCTGGAGAAGAAGCTTGCGCTTATTTCTGATGAAACGCCTCCTTTTGCGCTCTGTTTAAAACAGCTCGGGACCTTTGGAAAACCTTCAGAGCCGAGGATTCTTCATGTAGAACCGGAGCATTCCGCCCCCCTTTTTCAGCTGAGGGAACGCGTCAAGCAAGCCGCGGCTGCTGCCGGTTTTGACATTGAGAAACGGCCTTTCCACCCGCATATGACTGTCGCCAGGAAGTGGAAAGGCTCCGCTCCGTTTAGCGGGTGCCTGGAGCCGCTTGAAGGCGGGATTTCATTCACTGCCCGGCAGTGCACCCTTTTTCAGACTCATTTAGACAGGCTTCCCAAATATGAACATAAAGCCGTTTTTCTGTTCGGCAACGGGGAGCAAATCAGAAAGCAGGATTCGGAGATGAACAGCGATGGCACAGATTGTTAAAATTCAGGATTGCATTTCAAGATATGAGCAAGACCCTTATCACTATATGAATCAGTTTATCCGCTTAAAAAAGCAGCGCTGGCAGTCGCTGAAAGAAATGGCGGAAAAAAAAGAGGAAGGATTTTTCCGCGGTGAAAGTATTCCTTCAGAAAACGATGGCAGCCGAAAAAAGAGAACATTTTCATTAAAAAGAAAAAAAGAATTATCCGATATTAATAATGGAAAAGAAGCCGTTGATCAATGGTTTAACGGTTTGGAAGAGGAAATGGATGGGGATCTGATCGCCAGAATTCCCGCCGGTGAAAAAGAGCTGGCTGCTTTTTTTAAAGAGCGCCTTTATCAATTTCAATTAAAATGGGCGAGCTCGACGATTTCAGACATATCAGGCCTTTCCCGGGAAATAAAAAGCGATAAAATTCTGCAAATTTTGGCGCAGCAGCTGCCGGATTCGTATTTTATTATGTATCATCCGGTTTTGCAGGTCAGCCAGGCGGCGGCTGAGTTGAGCATCATCATCCTGACGCCGCTTGAAATCTATTGTTTGGCATTTCTTGAAGGTGATAAGGAAAGCGCCTTTATCGGTTCCAAAGACCGTTTTTGGAAGGAGAAAACCGTCAGAGGCAAGGAAAGGTCTGTTCTCAATCCGACCACTGAACTTCTCAGAACAGGTTCGATCCTTTCACAGCTCTTAAAAGGATCGGATATCGAACTGCCGGTGCGCAAATTCATCATCAGCAGAACATCATATATCGATTATCCCGAACCTCCCTACGGGATCGAGATTTATGACCGAAGACAATGGGGTGACTGGCTGGCGAAGCAGCAGAAAAACTTTGCCCCGATCAAAAGCCGGCAGCTGAAAGCTGCGAAAATTTTGCTGTCTTACGGAGTGTCGGAATCGAAGCGGAGAAAGGAATGGCTGGATTAATTCCCCGTTTTATTTCATATTATGAAGATGGAGAATGGAATCATGAGTGAATGGTATATCATCATCAATCCGAAAGCCGGAAACTCAGCGGCTCTCAGAGTATGGAAATCATTGCAGAAAGAACTCCAAAAAGCAAACATATCGTATCGCTCGTTTTTGACTCAGCATCAGGGACATGCCGAAGTGCTGGCGAGGCAAATATCGACGATACAGGATGACAGACTGAAACGTCTGCTCGTCATCGGCGGCGACGGCACCATTCACGAAGTCTTGAACGGATTGGTCAGCCTGGGGGATATTCAGCTGAGCGTCATACCCGCAGGCTCGGCAAATGACTTTAAGCGCGGATTTTCTGTTAAAAAATCGGACGTATTCAAGGGAATGAAACGGGGCGGACACTCGCTGACCCGCACTTATGCGCTCGGCGGTTTCCGGACAAAAGATAGTGTACATGAACTTTACTTTGTCAATCATCTCAGTTTAGGTTTTGACGCCTGTTTTCTCAAGAAAATGTCTGATATGCCGAAGTGGACGTTCTTTTTCCGGCTGAATCACCTGATTCAGCCGCTGTTGTTCTTAGCCACCGCTTTTACGTTCAAACCGTTTGTCCTGTCCTATGAAAGCGGTGCTGAACAACGGACGTTTAAAAAAATCTGGTTTGCATCTGTTTCCAATCACCCATACTACGGCGGAGGAATGAAGATTGCGCCAAACGCAAATCCGCGGGAGGAGCAGTTGGATGTGATGATCATTGAAGATCTCCCGGCGCTGAAAAAAGCCGGGCTGTTGTTTGCGATGATGTTTGGCAAACATATCGGAAAAAAAGGGGTCACCTCGTTTAAAACGAAAGACATCTATTTTCATACCAATGAGAGAGTGCTTTTCCAAGCGGACGGAGAATTGATCGGTTCAACACCTGTTTTTGTGAAAACCGGGACGGAATCTCTCCGCTTAAAAGCATAAATCCTCCGGATGAAGGAGAGACTGTGATGCTGAATATCAGCCGCCCTTTTGAAGCTTATCTGGATGAGATGCGCACAATCACCGTATTGGTTCCGGGAAACCGGACTGATTGCTTTGGCCCGCCTTTCCTGCTTGAAGATGAACAGGGAAAGGAGAGCGGGCTTTTGATAAAGGAAACGCGAGAACTGAAAGAGCACCGCAAATATGTGCTGGAAAGCGAAGGACCCGTTCCTTTGGGGCGGGTCCATAAAGTCCGCTGCCGAGGAAGCGAATGGACGGATCTGCAGATCGGAGCCGTCATCAGAACGGCGGAATTTGATCAAGCTTTTTTTTACGAAGGCACACTGGGCGCCATTTATTCCAGAGAACGGACCATATTCAGAGTGTGGGCGCCGAGTGCCTCCGCAGCTATGCTTGAACTCCAAAGCCCCGATGGAACGCAAAAAACGGTGCTTCAAATGGTCCGAAAACATAAAGGTGTTTATGAAATCACCGTCGACGGCGATATGAACGGCTGGATGTATATGTATCACATTTATGTCAATCGAGAACGGTTTAGGACGGCCGATCCGTATGCAAAGGCCGTGACGGCCAACGGTGAAAAAGGAGTTGTCCTTGATCCCGACGAGTTAAAAGTCGAAAAGCACGATCCTCAAGCTTTTCAAAGTCCGTGTGATGCCGTTATTTATGAAGCGCATATCCGCGATTTCTCGATTCATGATGAGAGCGGCATGCAGTATAAGGGGAAATATTTAGCGTTAACAGAAGAACATACCGAAACGGCCGGCGGTTTCTCAACAGGGGTATCCTATTTGCAAGAACTCGGGATCACCCATGTCGAATTCCTCCCTTTCAACGACTTTGCCGGGGTTGACGAGCTTGATCCGGGGACATCATATAATTGGGGTTACAATCCCCTCCATTTTAACGTGCCTGAAGGAAGCTATTCCCTTGATCCTCAAGATCCGAAAAAGCGGATCATCGAGCTCAAAACCGCGATCCAGGCGCTGCACAAAAACGGGCTGAACGTCATCATGGATGCCGTATACAACCATGTTTACAAGAGGGAGGATTCCCCTTTTGAAAGAACGGTTCCGGGGTATTTTTTCCGTCACGATGAATTCGGCTTTCCCGCTGACGGAACGGGTGTGGGAAATGACATCGCCTCAGAGCGGCTGATGGCTAGGAAATTTATACTCGACTCCATCCGCTTCTGGCTGGAAGACTATGATGTCGACGGGATTCGCTTTGATTTAATGGGCATCTTAGACATCGAAACGGTTCGCCGGATCAAACAGCTTGCCGAGCGTGTCAAACCGGGGGTGCTGCTGTTCGGTGAAGGCTGGGATTTGAACACGCCGCTTCCAGACGGACAAAAGGCAGCGCTCCACAATGCGGGGAATATGCCGGGGATCGGCTTTTTCAACGACCGATTCAGGGATGCCGTAAAGGGGAGCACGTTCCACCTTGAAGACCGCGGATTTGCGTTGGGCGATGTCCGGAAGAAAGCGGCGGTTCAGGATGGAATCGCCGGTTCCCCAGGCTTTTTATCGCCGCAACAGTCGATCAATTATGTCGAATCTCATGACAACCATACCTTTTGGGATAAGATGGCTTTCTGTTTGCAGGAAGATCAAAAGACCAAACGGCTCAGACAGCGGCTTTCCATCGCGATCGTCCTTCTGTCGCAAGGTGTCCCGTTTCTTCATAGCGGACAGGAGTTTTGCCGTACAAAGCAGGGGAATCAAAACAGCTACAGAGCAAGCGATCAGATCAATCGGCTCGATTGGAAAAAAAGAGCGGCGCTTCACGGGGATATAGAATATGTGCGAAAATTGATTGCCCTGCGGAAAGCCCATCCTGCTTTTCGCCTCCGAACACCCGGAGAGGTCAAGAAACACCTTTCTTTTTTGGAAGAAACGAAAGAGGCGATCGCTTACAGGCTGTATCATATTGGAAAGATTGACGGCTGGAATGAAATCATTGTCGTCCACTGTCCATTTGCGAAAAAGGAAGAGCTGAAGCTTCCGGATGGGAAAAGCTATTTGTTATACTGCGATCCTTTTACATTTTTTCAGGAGATGGTCCCGGTCAGCGGATGGCTTCAGCTGAACGGCATCGGTACGTATGTTCTTTACGAACCAAAAGGGATTTTTTAGTTTTGCTTGACGAAGTTTAGCGTATAGCGCTAAAATTTAAAAGACGGCTATTGTTTAGCACAAATGACTCTCAATAGCCGTCTTTTTATTTGAAAACAAAGAGACGATCAATACAGGCGGTTTGTCTCCCTTCAAGGGATGCAGATGCTTTTAAAATCTTTTAATGAAATGATGGGTTGAAAATCGATATGAACTGGTTGGGACAATTACTAGGTAGCGAATGGGAGATTTCCCCCGCAGGAGGAGCTACAGGAGACGCATATTATGCAGAACATAACGGACAACAGCTTTTTTTAAAGCGAAACAGCTCTCCTTTTTTGGCTGTCCTGTCCGCGGAAGGAATTGTTCCTAAGCTCGTTTGGACAAAACGAATGGAAAACGGGGATGTGATTACAGCACAGCACTGGCTCAAAGGCAGAGAGCTGAAACCGAAGGATATGAACAGTCAGGCGGTGGCTGAAATGCTTCGGAAAATCCACAGCTCCAAAGAGCTTTTAGACATGCTGAAAAGGCTTGGAAAACAGCCTTTCCAGCCAATCTCTGTGATCACTCAATTAAAGCAGTTTATCCAGGCCCGGCAATATCCAATTTCGCAGCTGGATCAAGCGCTTTTTTATCTGGAGCATCATCTGGAAGATGTGCAGTCCGGGGAAAAAGTCGTCTGCCACTGCGATGTCAATCATAATAATTGGCTTCTAACAGATCAGGATCAGCTTTATTTAATCGATTGGGATGGAGCGATGATTGCGGACCCCGCGATCGATTTGGGGCCGCTTCTTTATCACTATGTTGAAGAGCAGGAATGGGAAAGCTGGCTTGAACGCTACGGCGCCTCTTTAACGGACAATCTTAAGCTAAGAATGGCGTGGTACGTCTTGGCAGAAGCTGCGATGAATACCGTCTGGCAAAAGGCGAAAGGAAATCAGGACGGCTTCAACCAGGGGCTTGAACAGCTGCATTTGCTGTTGCAGCGGCTCGCCAGATCTTCATGAAAGTGAGCCGATTTCTTCCACCCACTGAGTGAGGCGGTCTTGGTGCTCCAGGATGTGGTCGTTGAGCGAATTGGACGATCTTCCTCTCTGGCTGTACAGATAAATATCTTCAAGGACGCCTTTCAGATTGCCGTCCAGATTTGTGTTCGCCATTAAAGACTTGATGATCCGTTCCACCTGTTCGCATTCGGCAACAGTACCGGAGCAATCTGCTTGGTGGTCTGAGAGAATGTCTTTTAATAGATGAATTTGATTTTCTCGATTTAAGCCCATAATATTGGCACATCCCTTCATTCTAAAAGTATATGGTTTAAAATGTTCATAAAGTTTATTTTTATACATGAAGGACCCGAAGGCGATCGTCGGGTTCTTTTTGCTTTGAAAAGAGCTCTTGCGAGGCTCTTGTATTTCATGGTATGTTGTAAGACGATATAACAGATAGAGGTGTAAGTACATGCGAATGCGTCACAAGCCTTGGGCGGATGATTATTTGGCTGAAAACTCTCATATTGTCATCAGCGAACCGTCCCAATATAAAGGGAAATGGCATTCCGTTTTTGGGAATGACAATCCGATCCATATTGAAGTAGGAACCGGGAAAGGGCAGTTTATTTCAGGAATGGCCCGGCAGAACCCGGATGTCAATTATATCGGCATCGAATTATTTAAGAGCGTCATCGTCACCGCGGTAGATAAAGTAAAACAAGCTGAAGCGCCTAATGCAAGGCTGTTGAACATCAATGCCGATATGCTTTCAGATGTTTTTGCGGAAGGAGAAGTCGATCGCGTTTATTTGAACTTTTCTGATCCGTGGCCTAAAAAGCGCCATGAAAAGCGGCGCCTCACCAATCACGCGTTTTTGAAAAAGTATGAGCAGGTCCTCGGCGCAAAGGGAGCGATCCATTTTAAAACGGACAACCGCGGGCTATTTGAATATTCTCTAACAAGCTTCTCTCAATACGGACTCGTTTTGACGTTTGTCAGCCTTGATCTGCACCAGAGCGGCTTTGAAGGAAACGTCATGACCGAATATGAAGAAAAATTTGCCGCCAAAGGCCAGCCGATCTACAGAGTCGAAGCTGAATGGAGAGCATAAAAAAACAGACATTCCGTCTGTTTTTTTTATTTGTTAGTACCGTTCCGGGTCCGGTAAAAACCGTAAAAACGGCCCGACCTAGTAAAGGAAAAACGGGCCGGGCCCGTCCCTACCCAAACCTAACTACCGACCGGTTTTTCGGTTTTTAAAAAGGTAAAAAAGTTAGTAGGACGACGGTACCGGTTCCCGGTCGGGCCGAAACGGAAAAGGGGACGGACGTACCTACCTTTTAAAAACGGTTTTTAAAAACCGGAAACCCGAACCCGGGGCCGGGTACTTTTAGTTTAAGTAAATTTACTTTCCTTAACCTAAAACGAACGTTCCTTTCCTTCCTACTAAACGGTAACCGGTACCGTTCCGTTTCGTTACGGTTTACGGTTTTCGTACGACCGTTCCGTTAGTACTTCGTCGACCCAACCGAAGGACGGGCCGGTTTCGTTTTAAGGGAAAAACGGGTAAAACCGTACTAGTACCGGAAACCGTAAAATTAGTAAGGAAAAAAAGTTTAAAAAAGTTTTCCGGCCCCGAAACCGGAAACCGGACCGAACCGGACCGTACTTACCTAACGAAGGTACGGTAACGGAACGTCGTAAGTAAGGTAGGGAAGGACGACTAAAAAAACTAAAAAAACGAACGAACTTACCGTTCCGTCTGTTTTTTTATTTGTTTTTGCTACGATAAGATGTAGGAGGGATGATGATGGAAACTTTGAACATTGGAGATATCAAGCTGACATGGCTTAACGGCGGTGTGACACATATGGACGGGGGAGCCATGTTCGGCGTTGTCCCGAAGCCGCTTTGGTCGAAAAAATATGCCGCGAATGACCAAAATCAGATTGAGCTTAGAACAGATCCGATTCTTGTGGAGAAGGACGGGGCCAGGCTGCTGATTGATTCGGGAATCGGCCGCGGAAAACTGACGGACAAACAAAAACGAAACTATGGTGTGACAGAGGAATCGTCAATTGACGAATCATTACAGACGATCGGGCTTTCAACAGCGGATATTGACGCTGTTCTCATGACACATCTTCATTTTGACCATGCCTGCGGATTGACGCGCTATGAGGGAGATGATCTTGTCTCCGTTTTCCCGAATGCTGCAATATATACATCCTCTATAGAATGGGAAGAAATGAAAAATCCGAATATCCGCTCCAAGAATACATATTGGAAAGAAAACTGGGAAGCGGTTCAGCATCAAGTGAAGACCTTTGAACAAAAACTTGAGGTTTTGGAAGGCATCACAATGCACCATACAGGCGGCCACAGCGACGGCCACTCTGTCATCACACTCGAAGATTCGGGGGAAATGGCTCTTCATATGGCGGATATCATGCCGACTCATGCCCACCGGAATCCTTTGTGGGTGCTCGCTTATGATGATTATCCGATGACATCGATCACCGCAAAACAAACATGGCAGAAAAAAGCCGCTGAACAACATGCATGGTACATTTTTTACCATGATGCCATTTACAGAGCTTTAAAATGGGATGAAAACGGCGATATCACGGAATCCGTGAAAAGAGAAAGACGATAAGCTTGCGCTTTTGGTGAATGGTTTGCCCGATTGATAAACATGCTATAGATAATGAACATGTGAAAGGAAGAAGACGGGTGAGCCAGACAAAAGGGAATGAACAAGTCATCGAAACACAATTAAGGGGATTTGAAGTCCTGTCAACCCCCTTCCTTAACAAAGGGGTTGCATTTACTGTCGAAGAAAGGAAAGCGCTGGGGCTGACGGGGCTTCTTCCGCCGAAGGTACTGACGCTTGAAGAGCAAGCGAAGCGGGCGTATCAGCAATTCCGTTCACAGCCTGATGACTTAAGCAAAAACGTCTATTTGACGGCGCTTCATGACCGGAATGAAGTTTTATTTTACAGGCTGCTGAATGATCATATGAAAGAAATGCTGCCGATCGTATATACCCCGACTGTCGGAACGGCGATCCAGCAGTACAGCCATGAATACAGAAAGCCGCGGGGCCTGTTTTTATCTGTCAATGACCCGGAAGGCATGAAAACGGCTTTTAAAAACATGGCGGCCAAAAAGGGGCATATTGAGTTGATTGTTGCAACAGATGCCGAAGGAATTCTCGGCATTGGGGACTGGGGTGTAGGAGGCATCGCCATTTCTATCGGAAAGCTTGCCGTATATACCGCGGCAGCCGGCATTGATCCAAGCAGGGTGCTGCCTGTGGTGATTGATGCCGGGACGAATCAGGAAAAGCTTCTCAATGATCCGCTGTATGTCGGAAACCAGCATTCTAGAATCAGGGGCGAGCGCTATGATTCCTTTATTGAACAGTATGTTCAGACTGCGACCGAGACTTTCCCGGGTGTCTTGCTGCACTGGGAGGATTTCGGAACGCAAAACGCCCGCCGGATTTTAAAAACATATCAAGACAAGGTATGCACATTTAATGATGATATCCAAGGAACGGGCGCTGTCACGCTTGCAGCGGTGCTGGCGGCTGTCAAAATATCGAAAATGCCGCTGAAAGACCATAAAATCGTCATATTTGGAGCGGGTACCGCCGGTATCGGCAATGCCGAGCAGATTCGTGCCGCTTTATTGAAGGAAGGGATGTCAGAAGAAGAATCCTACCGCCGTTTTTGGTGTGTGGACCGGAACGGACTGCTGACGGACGACATGGACGATCTGCAGGAACTGCAAAAGCCGTATGCAAGGCTCGCCGAAGAAGTCAAGGGGTTTGAACGAAACGGACCGGGGCAAACGATTGATTTGGCTGAAGTTGTCAAAAAGGTTCAGCCTACAATTTTGATCGGTACTTCGACCGTATCTGGGGCATTCACCGAAGAAACTGTTAAAGAAATGGCGGCTCATGTCAAAAGGCCGGCGATATTTCCGATGTCTAATCCGACTCCGCTGTCTGAGGCGAAGCCGATCGACCTGATCAAATGGACGGAAGGCCGGGCGCTTGTAGCCACCGGTAGCCCGTTTGATCCAGTGGAATATGACGGTACAGAATATGTCATCGGCCAGGCGAACAATGCTTTTGTTTTTCCGGGGCTGGGACTTGGCACACTTGTTGCAAAAGCACGGCGGATTACCGACAATATGTTTTACGCAAGCGCTGAAGCGATTGCGAATATGGTTGATACCGGCCGACCCGGTGCCGCGTTGCTTCCGCAGGTCGAGGAATTGCGGACGGTATCGGCAACCGTTGCAGCGGCGGTCATCAAAGCGGCCGTTCAGGACGGTGTGGCAGAAGAAGAGCCGAAAGATGTCATACAGGCTGTGCAGGACGCTATGTGGCATCCTGTCTATCGGCCGATTCGCGCTATATAAAAAGCTGCGGCCTTTTTGCCGCAGCTTTTTATGCCGCCGTGTCAATCACATCAACGATCATTCCTGTTTGAGCGTCAACCATGACTTCATATTGCTCAAGCTCTCCAAAAACGGAACGGGTAATGCCGGTTTTATACACCATGACGGTTTCTCCGTTTACGGTATATGACTCTGGAACGGTATATATCCATGAGCCGTCAATCGGTCCTCTCTGCTTAAAAGCAGATTTGACAATGCGGAGCGCCTTTTCTGAAGAAATATAAGGCGTCATCACATATTGTTTGACAACGACGGCTGCGGCGATGCCGATTCCGGCTCCGAGAAGAAAATGGCGCAATTTCATAATTTTTGGCACCTCCAAAGCTTCTTTTTTCCATTATACAGAACATGTCCTTTGATGTTAAGAATGGGCTCTCTTCTGGAAACATACTGCACACTTATGTAAAATGTGAACTAGATACATATGAAATGAGGGAAACTGATGAATCAGGAAACGAAAACGCTTTTTCAGACGCTGACGGAGCTTCCGGGAGCTCCCGGAAATGAACATCTTGTCCGGGCTTTCATGAAAAAAGAGCTCCAAAAATATGCAGACGAGATCATTCAGGACAGACTCGGAAGCGTATTCGGCGTTAAAAACGGCCGGAAAGGCGGCCCGAAAATTATGGTGGCCGGTCATATGGATGAAGTGGGATTCATGGTGACATCGATTACAGACAACGGCATGCTTCGCTTCCAAACACTCGGCGGATGGTGGAGCCAGGTTCTCTTGGCGCAACGGGTCGAAATTCATACGGAAAACGGGCCGATACCAGGTGTGATCGCAAGCACGCCTCCGCACCTTTTAACAGATGAACAGCGAAAACGGCCGATGGACATTAAAAACATGATGATTGATATCGGAGCGGACGACAGGGAAGACGCCGAAAAAATCGGTGTCAGGCCGGGACAGCAAATCGTGCCGATCTGTCCGTTTACCCCGATGGCTAATGAAAAGAAAATATTGGCGAAAGCCTGGGATAATCGTTATGGCTGCGGGTTAAGCATTGAACTGCTGAAAGAGCTGCAAGGCGAAGAACTCCCGAATACGCTCTACTCCGGGGCAACCGTACAGGAAGAAGTCGGAACAAGAGGCGCCCAGACGGCGGCCAATATGATTCAGCCGGATCTGTTTTTCGCGCTGGATGCAAGCCCGGCAAATGATGCAAGCGGCGACAAACATCAATTTGGCCAGCTTGGAAAAGGAGCGTTGCTCAGGATTTTCGACCGGACGATGGTGACGCACAGCGAAATGAGGAATTTTGTCCTTGATACCGCTGAATCCAATGGCATTCCTTATCAATATTTTGTTTCCCCGGGAGGAACAGACGCCGGGCGGGTCCATATTTCAAATGAAGGCATCCCTTCAGCCGTCATCGGCATCTGTTCAAGGTACATCCACACATCAGCATCCATCATCCATGTTGATGACTATCAAGCGGCAAAAGAATTGCTCATCAAGCTGGTGAAGGTGTGCGATGATTCCCTGGTCAGGTCAATCATCGAAAACGACTAAAACCTGTGCAAGATGCACAGGTTTTTCTTTTATTTGCTTTCGAACACGTATGACAGCGATTTGATCGCCTGGTTTACAGTTTCAACGGTGATGTTCGCTTTGTTGGACAGCTCTTTTAATGGATGGTGGAGAGACTCGGGACGAATGATGATCAGCGGTTTTCCCTTTGCGATCGCATAGGACGCATCCATGGCTGTATTCCATTGTTTATATTTTTCTCCGAAAAGCGCGATGACGACATCCGCCTTGTTCATTAAAACTGAGGTTCTAAAGTTGTTTAAATCGGAGGCAGCATCATCTTTAGCGATTGCATCGGCCTGTTTTCCGAGAATTTCTTCGCCGATATTGTCGGAACGGTCATGGTTTTCCATCGGCCCTACAAATGTGATCGGCAGTTTAAGAGATTTCGCCTTTTCCTTTACTTCCTCGCGCCAGTTGCTATGTATTTCTCCGGCAAGATAAACGATGAATTCCATACAACTTCCTCCTGACTTTGATTTTTCATAGGGCAGCGGACCCGGCTAATGGCTGCGGCGCCTTAACGGATATTTTTACCCTTTCATTCACCATGTTAAACGAGGATGGCTTGATAAAGCAAAAAAATTATGCTAATGATATGAAGTAGGCTGTTAGGTAAGGTTGCCTAATCGTCATAAGGGTATGATACATAAAGAAGCGTTCATCTGTTGCGGAAGGTTGCAAAAGTCTGGCTATACAGCCGGTTGTCTGGTATGATCCGAATGGATGATCAGATTATATATTGGAGGCGTTGTAAATTGAAAAAAATCGAGTCTAATGAAGAATTGCAAAAAGCTGTCAATGATGATTTGTCCCTGTTGATGTTTTCGGCGGATTGGTGTCCTGACTGCCGTTTTGTCGAACCGTTTTTGCCGGAGCTTGAGGCGAACTATCCGGAGTTCACATTCTACTATGTCGACCGTGACAAATTTATCGACACATGCGCTGAATGGGACATTTTCGGAATTCCGAGCTTTCTCGTATTCAAAGACGGAAACGAAATCAATCGCTTTGTCAGCAAGGATCGAAAAACGAAAGAGGAAATCGAGCAATTTTTGACGGATTCTCTGAACAAGTAGCAGAAAGGAGAGTTCCTCTATGAAAATGACGTCAAGGAAACTTTCCGATATATTGAAAAAACGCCTGCAAAATGACAGCTGGGCCTTTCATTTTGACAGGGAAAAAGATAGCCTGAGAATCGAGGATAAACACACGAAAAAAGGCATCACCCTTGAGCTTCCGGGCATTATCGCGAAATGGGAGCAGAAAAAAGAAGAAGCCATCGACGAAGTCGTCTATTATACGGAGGAAGCGCTCAATGCCATGAAAGGCCAGTCACAGGAGATGGAAGGCCGGGAAAGCCTGATTTATCCCGTGATCCGCTCGACGTCATTCCCCGATAAGTCCAGCGCCGGCATTCCCTTGATTTTCGATGACCATACAGCCGAGACGAGAATTTATTATGCGCTTGATCTTGGCAATACGTATCGGCTCATTGATGAGAACATGCTTGAAAAAGAGGGCTGGACGAAGGAAAGAATCAGGGAGACGGCGTCGTTCAACCTCCGCTCGCTTCGCACGGTTGTCAAAGAAGATGTTGTCGCAGGCAACCATTTTTACTTTTTCAGATCAAATGACGGCTACGATGCCAGCCGGGTTTTAAATGAATCGATTCTCTCTGAATATGAAAAAAAAGCGCAGGGTGCTCTTGCGGTGTCAGTCCCTCATCAGGATGTGCTGATCATCGCCGATATCCGCAACAACAGCGGGTATGATATTCTCGGACAAATGTCGATGAGCTTTTTTGCAAACGGCACGGTGCCGATCACAGCGCTCTCTTTTTTATATGAAGAAGGAAAGCTCGAACCGATTTTCATTCTCGCTAAAAACCGCCCTAAAAAGTAATGATTAGAAAGGAATTTTTCAATGAATGTTTTTTTTAACCGCGAAGGAGTAGGCGACACGCTATTGATCGCCCTTCAAGATGTTCCCCGTGAAGATATCGCTTTTGAACGCCACGGAGATGTCGTCAAAATTTTTCATAAAGACACAAAAGAAACGGCAGGCTACAACATTTTTAACGCTTCATCCTATATAAGTCTTGAGGAAAGCGGGTCAATCGCTCTTTCTGAAAGCTTTGTACAGGATGTGAACGAAATATTGATCCGCAACGGTCTGAAAGATGAACTGACGGTTGATCTTTCGCCAAAATTTGTCGTCGGTTATGTCGAGGAAAAAGAGAAACATCCGAACGCCGATAAATTAAGCGTCTGCAAAGTAAACGTCGGCAGCGAGACATTGCAGATCGTCTGCGGTGCCCCGAATGTCGAGGCCGGACAGAAAGTCGTCGTCGCCAAAGTGGGAGCTGTGATGCCAAGCGGTATGATCATCAAAGATGCAGAGCTTCGGGGTGTGGCGTCAAGCGGCATGATCTGCTCGGCAAAAGAACTGAACCTTCCCGATGCACCGAAGGAAAAAGGAATCCTCGTCCTTGATGACAGTCATCAGACAGGGGAAGCCTTCACATTTTAAAACGGCATAAAATGAAACAAACTTTCGAATACATGTAAAAAGAAGCCGCTGGGTAGCCAAACTTAGCGGTTTTTTTATTCGGCGGACGAAACGGATTAGGATGACCTTGTCCTTTTCTGACTGATGAAGCAGTGGTATACTAAAAATCGTCCCCGAAAAATATAAGGGAGTTAGAGAGTGATGATTCATGAGCTGGTTTAATAAAATGTTCAGCCTGTTTTTAGGCGATGATGAAAATAGTGAAAAACAGACGAACCAGACAGAGCAAACCATGTCGGATTCGTCTTTTGAAGAAAATGAAGAAATGCCGCAAATCGCGGATGCAAAAGTTGTTTATGAATACCCAAAGGGAAAATTCCGCTTTCCGGTCATACCTGACCAAAAGTCCCCGCAAAGGGAACAAAACGAAGGGCGCCATACAAGGAACCGCCGCACCAGCAGCCGGCCTTCAGCCTATCAGCCAAAGACCAACCATGCGGCCAAAGGAGCGGAACAAACGGCCAAAAAGCCGTTTAGACCCTCTGTCATACCTTCACCGGTTTATGGCTTTAACGAGCAAAAAAGGGCCAGACCGAATGATTTGGCCAAAAACAATACATACGGCGGTCAAAGGCAAAAAGGTGTAACGCTTTTTAGTGAAGAAATCAAAAATCAGCAGAACTTCGCCGAAAGCAAACCGCCAATGCCAGAGCAGCCGGCCGGAACGGATCCAACGCCTTTTGCAAACGATCCGCAGTTACGCCCGAAAGCAACTGAAAAAAGCCGGAATTTTTTCGATAAGGAAAGCACGATGGAGCAAGTCAGCATGCAGGAGCCGCATGCACCCATGGAGAAACGTGCAGAAAAAGGCGGTCCAGGGCCGGAACGAACGAAAGAAAAACCTGAGCCTGAGCCGCCAATCAGCGTGCAGGAACCGCCGGCCGGTATGGAACAGCCGGCAGAAAGCGGAGAACCAGAAGGAACGGAAGAACAGTCTGTACCGCAAATCAGTGTCCAAGAGAACCCTGACGGCATGGGAAGAGAACCGCATTCAGAAGGAAACGAAGAAAAATCTGTGCCGCACGATATAGATGAACCGGTCGGCGCGGAAGAAGAAGCCGAAGATATCGCTCTCCCGTTAACAGAAGAAGCCGAAAAGAACCGGAGCTTTTACGAAGATGCGCAATCACCTGCAGCAGATGAATGGCGGGAAGCGTCCGCCGAATCGGCTGGTCCGGCGGAGACAGGTGAAACAGCAATATACGCCGGGGAAGCGGTGTTTTTCGAGGATGAAGTGCAGACCAGCGGGCTAGAAGAATCAGCCGCACCTGAACAAGGCGTAGAGCCCTATGCGGATGAGCAGAATGAACAGACCGCGGCACAAGATCAAGCCCGAGATGTTGATCATGCGGACAGCGAGGCTCAAGATGAGCAGCCAATAGCCGAAAAAGCGGAACATTCTCCAACAGTACCGCACAAACCGGAAGTAAAACACACCTCAAAACCGAGCCAAGGCGCCGTGCCGTTTAATGTGATGATGCTTCCGACAGATAAGCAGAAAGAGAAGACACCTTCCGGTTATCAGTTCCCGAACCTGTCTCTGCTTGATGTGCCTCCTGCCCAAAAGCAGGATGACCATGTATGGATAAACGAGCAGCGCGAGCTCTTGGATGTGACGCTTGAAAACTTCAATGTTAAAGCCAATGTCGTACATGTCACACAAGGCCCATCTGTGACGAGGTTTGAAGTGCATCCTGAACCAGGAGTGAAAGTCAATAAAATCACAAATCTTTCGGATGATATTAAGCTCAGCCTGTCAGCGAAAGATATTCGCATCGAAGCGCCGATTCCGGGAAAGAATACAATCGGAATCGAAGTACCCAACTTACATAGCAAAATGGTTTATTTGCGCGAAATGGTTCGCAGCTCGGAATTCAGAACGAATCCGTCCCCTCTGACGGCGGCACTAGGGCTCGACATTTCCGGAAAACCGGTTGTGGCCGATCTGAAAAAAATGCCTCACGGATTGATCGCAGGCGCCACAGGATCAGGGAAAAGCGTCTGTATCAACACGATTTTAGTCAGCCTGCTGTTTAAAGCGGCGCCGACTGATGTCAAGCTTCTGCTCATCGACCCTAAGATGGTTGAGCTTGCGCCGTACAATGAAATTCCGCATCTCGTCAGCCCTGTCATTACAGATGCAAAAGCGGCCACTGCTGCTTTGAAATGGGTTGTTGAAGAAATGGAGCGGCGCTACGAATTATTTGCTCATTCCGGTGTCCGGGAAATCGAGCGCTTCAACGAAAAGGTTCGCGACACGAAAATGGGTGAAAAGCTTCCGTATCTTGTCGTCGTAATTGATGAGCTTGCCGATTTAATGATGGTTGCGCCAAATGAAGTCGAGGAAAGCATCTGCCGGATCGCACAAAAAGCCAGAGCCTGCGGCATCCACCTTTTGATCGCGACACAGCGGCCTTCTGTCGACGTCATCACCGGCTTAATTAAAGCTAATATTCCAACCAGAATCGCGTTTTCCGTTTCCAGCGGCGTCGATTCCAGAACGATTATCGATATGGCTGGAGCGGAAAAGCTGCTTGGAAAAGGGGATATGCTCTTCTTGGAGAACGGGTCCGGAAAACCGGTCCGCCTTCAAGGCAACTTTGTGTCCGACCATGAAATCGACCGGGTCGTCTCACATGTCAGAAAGCAGCAGAAACCGTCCTATTTATTTGAACAGGAAGAATTAATCAGACAGAATCCGGCTGGGTTTGATCAGGACGAACTGTTTCTTGAAGCATGCGAATTTGCCGTGGAACAAAACAGCGCCAGCACCTCAAGCCTGCAGCGGCGTTTCCGCATCGGCTACAACAGAGCCGCCAGATTAATCGATATGATGGAAAGCGAAGGCATGATCTCGGAAGCAAAAGGAAGCAAGCCGAGAGAAGTGCTGATTACAAAGGCAGATCTGGAACAGCTCATAGAAAGTAGTTCACTTTTCAGCTAAACGTGGTATGATAGCTGATGGGCGCTTTTTTAGAGCGCCGCGTATGAAAGCGCCGCTTGCGGCGTTTTAATCGGTTTTTAAGAGCTTTGCCGAAAGGATGAAAAAATCATTCAAGTAACGGGTTTATTCACTCTTAAAAATGCCTGATAATGAATATAGTTCACACTAAGAATAAAAATTGATGCGGCCGGGCTTTAGGTTGCAAATTGAAATAGGCGTCATATACTGGAAAGCAGATAGACGTTTGTTGGAGGTACAATTATGACTGTTTATCATTTTGTCGGAATAAAAGGGACAGGTATGAGTCCGCTTGCCCAAATACTCCATGATAATGGATATACTGTCCAAGGATCGGATATCGAAAAGTATATTTTTACACAAAATGCGTTGGAAGAAAGAAACATTCCTGTTTTTCCATTTGACCCGGAAAACATTAAGCCGGGAATGACCGTTATTGCCGGGAATGCCTTTCCCGACACTCATCCCGAAATCGAAAAAGCGCATGCCGAAGGACTGCCTGTCGTGCGATACCATAAATTTCTCGGTGACTATCTGAAAAAGTTCACGAGCATCGCTGTAACAGGAGCACATGGCAAAACTTCAACGACAGGACTTCTGTCCCATGTGATCCAGAAAGCAAAACCGACATCTTATTTGATCGGAGACGGTACGGGAAAAGGCAGCGAAAACAGCGAGTATTTCGTCCTTGAAGCCTGTGAATACCGGAGGCACTTCCTGAGCTACCAGCCGGATTATGCCATCATGACAAATATCGATTTTGACCACCCTGACTATTTCACCAATATCGATGATGTATTCGACGCGTTCCAAACGATGGCTCTTCAGGTGAACAAGGGAATTATCGCCTGCGGTGACGACGAGTATTTGATGAAGATCCATGCCAACGTTCCGGTCGTCTACTACGGCTTTGCCGAGGAAAACGACTTTCAGGCGAGAAATGTCATCAAAAACACTGAAGGCACAACCTTCGACGTTTTCGTCAGAAATACATTCTATGACACATTCTATATACCGGCATACGGAAACCACAACGTTCTGAACGCTTTGGCTGTCATCGCCCTATGCCATTACGAGCAAGTGGATGTCGACATTATTAAAGAAGGGCTTACAACCTTTGGCGGCGTAAAACGGAGATTTAACGAAAAAATCATCGGAAATCAAGTGCTGATTGACGATTATGCCCATCACCCGACCGAAATCAAGGTGACGATTGAAGCTGCAAGGCAAAAGTATCCGGAACGCGACATTGTCGCCGTATTTCAGCCGCACACTTTTACACGGACACAGTCTTTTCTTGAGGAATTTGCCGAAAGCCTGAAGAAAGCCGATTATGTCTATCTCTGCGACATTTTTGGATCAGCCCGTGAAAATGCAGGCAAGCTGACGATCGGTGACCTTCAGGAAAAAATCGCTCACGCGAAGCTGATTGATGAAAATGACACATCCATTTTAAAAGAGCATGAAAACGGAGTCTTAATTTTTATGGGTGCAGGAGACATTCAGAAATATCTGAGAGCATATGAAAATGTTTTAGCATAAGATAAAAAAGGCAGTGTGAGTCGATCCGCTGCTTTTTTGTACATATCGACGAAGCAATTGTTAAAGGAATTCACCCGGATGTGTAGAAAAAAATATACAAAGGGGTTTACAAGTTGGCCAAATGGGTAAACATCAACTGTAAGCCCGGAAGCTTTAAGGAGGATATGATGATAATTATTCTTTATTTAAGCGCCGCACTTATTGCCATCGCTTTTTTCATTTTAGTAATCTATTTATCAAAAATGCTAAAATCGCTGCAAATGACGCTGAAACATGTCGCTTCAACCTTAGAAGGACTTGAAGGTCAGATGAAGGGCATTACGGCAGAAACTACAGAGCTCCTTCATAAAACAAACCGTCTTGCGGAGGATATTCAGGAAAAATCGTTGAAATTGAATCGTGTTGTTGATGCAGTTCAGGAAGTCGGAACTTCTGTCAGACAGTTTAACAGCTCCATACAGCAGGTGTCTGATTCGGTTGCAACCGCCGCGGAAGAAAACCGTGAAAAAATTTCTCAAGTTGTCAGCTGGAGCAATGCAGCTTTGGAAATTTGGAATAAATGGAAGCGAAAGAAGATGAAGGAGGAATCATAAATGAGTAAAGAAGGAATGAATGCTAAAGATTTTCTCATCGGGACATTTGTAGGAGGCATCATCGGTGCGGCAACGGCCTTATTTCTGGCGCCGAAGTCGGGAAAAGAGCTTCGCGGCGATATCGGTCAGCAGGCCGCTGTTCTTAAAGACAAAACCGAAAGACTGACAAATGAAGCGAGAGAAAAAGGTTCCGAATATGTCAGCCTCGCAAAGGAGAAGACATCTTCGATTTCACAGCTCATGGCGGATCAATCCTCACAGCTTATGGAGAAAGTCAAAGATCTGCGGAGCAAGGGTGCCGATAAAGCGGATGAGATGAAGGAGGAAGCTTCATCCGCAATCGAAGAAACAGCAGAGGTCGCTGAAAACGAAATGAAAAGTGAAGCAGAACCAGCGGACACAGTCCAGAAATAAATACGGAAAGGGAGTTCACCATGTCGAAGCAGCTCATTCAAACAGAGGACGAATTTAGACGGCTTGAAGAATCGGACGGCACGTTTGTCTTTTTGAAGCACAGCACAACATGTCCGATCAGCAGGCGCGCCTTCGAGGAATTTAATGCTTTCGCCGAACATCATGAAGACATTCCCGCCTATTATCTGAAGGTGCAGGAAAGCCGTCCGCTCTCAAATTATATTGCTGAACGGTACGGGATTAAGCATGAAAGCCCTCAAGCGATTATTTTTACAGATGGCAAAGTCAAATGGCATGCCTCCCATTCACAAATTACCGAGCCGGCGCTTGAAGCAAACAGCCAATAGGCTTTTTGAAGCCGAATACAACATAATCGTAATCAAAAAGACCGAATCGCATCCAGCGTTTTGGTCTTTTTTACTGGTCTTTTCACCTTTTACCTCTTAGAAATGCCTTTTTACCAAGATGCATAGTGAGTACCGTTGGACTACGATATAATAAAACAAGCGGGAGGTGAAGTGGTGAACAGCGAATTAAAGGATATGCTTCAATCTGTCCTAAAGGAAGAGCTAAACCCAGTCAATCAACGACTAGACAAAATTGATCATTGTCTGAATGAAATGGACCAGCGCCTGAATAAAATGGACAAGCGCTTTGATGGAGTAGACCAGCGTCTGAATAAAATGGACCAGCGTTTTGATGGAGTAGATCAGTGTCTGAATAAAATGGACAAGCGCTTTGACGGAGTAGACCAGCGTCTGAATAAAATGGACAAGCGCTTTGACGGAGTAGACCAGCGTCTGAATAAAGTGGATAAGCGTTTTGACGGAGTAGACCAGCGTCTGAATAAAATGGACAAGCGCTTTGACGGAGTAGATCAGCGCCTGAATAAAATGGACAAGCGCTTTGACGGAGTAGATCAGCGCCTGAACCGCCTTGAAACAGATGTTAAAGACTTGAAAAAAGGGCAGGAGCTGCTGCAAAAAAATATCATTGAAAGCATCGGGCGCTATACGGACAACATTACTGAATACGTCGATGTTAAGAGCGCCGCTCTCAATCAGCGGGTTTTTGCCGTAGAAACCGAGATACAGCGATTATATAAACAATCAAGTTAAAGAATCATGCATGGATTCTTTTTTTTTTGTAAAATTTTCGATCAAAAACCTACACAACAACGATGAAAGCGCATATAATACTTTATCGCTTAAAAGCGTTTGGGTAATAAAGAATTTTTTCGTGACATTTCAGTAAACATTGTTTATAATTAACCCTAATCAACCTGAATCATTTTTATTCTCATATAGGGTGAAGCCAAAAAGAAAGGATGAATAACATGAGCAACACTGAACTTGATTTGCTGAGGCAGCAGGCGAACGAATTAAACTTGCAGATTTTAAAGCTGATTAACGAGAGGGGCAGGATCGTCCAAGAGATTGGAAAAGCGAAGGAAGCGCAAGGGATTAACCGCTATGATCCAGTCAGGGAAAGAACGATGCTGAACAGCATTATTGAAAATAATGACGGCCCGTTTGAGGATTCTACAATCCAGCATATTTTCAAAGAAATTTTCAAAGCGGGGCTTGAATTACAGGAAGATGATCACAGCAAAGCGCTGCTGGTTTCCCGGAAGAAAAAGCCGGAAAATACGATTGTCGACCTGAAAGGCGAAAAAATCGGTGACGGCGAGCAAAGATTCATCGTCGGTCCTTGTGCAGTTGAAAGCTATGAGCAAGTCGCAGAAGTAGCAGCGGCGGCTAAAAAACAAGGCTTGAAGCTGCTGCGCGGCGGAGCCTTCAAACCGCGTACAAGCCCGTACGATTTCCAAGGCCTCGGTGTTGAAGGCTTGCAGATTTTGAAGCGTGTTGCTGATGAATATGATCTGGCGGTGATCAGTGAAATCGTGAATCCGCAGCATATCGAAGAGGCGCTCGATTACATCGATGTTATTCAGATCGGCGCCCGCAATATGCAAAACTTTGAGCTCTTGAAAGCGGCCGGATCTGTGAAAAAACCTGTTCTCCTAAAACGCGGACTTGCTGCAACATTGAAGGAATTCATCAATGCAGCGGAGTACATCATGTCTCAAGGAAATGACCAGATCATCCTTTGCGAGCGCGGCATTAGAACGTATGAAACGGCGACGAGAAACACCCTGGACATTTCTGCGGTGCCGATTCTTAAACAGGAAACGCATCTTCCGGTATTCGTTGATGTCACTCATTCAACAGGACGCCGCGATCTCCTGCTCCCTACGGCAAAAGCAGCGCTTGCGATCGGAGCTGACGGCGTAATGGCCGAGGTTCACCCTGATCCTTCAGTCGCACTATCCGACTCCGCTCAGCAAATGGATATTCCGACATTTGAAAAGTGGCTGAACGAATTGAAGCCGCTTGTACAAGTAAAGGCATAAGCCGCTCATTTCATTTAGGACCGCGCACAGCGGTCCTTTTTTATGTGCAAATTGTCGAAAAAATTTCTTATTTTTAATTAAAAAGCTGTTTTTTTCTATTTAAATTAATTATAAAAATAAAGGGAACGTTTTCATATTAGGTAAAACCGTGTATAATTTCAGAAGAGAGCTTATGCTTTGAACAATTATGAAAAATAATGTAAACTGGTGATCTGTTTATTTTACATAAAGTATTACATTTTGACATTTCTCTACATGAAAATGTTTATGCTATAGAATAAGAAAAGTGTACCCAGTTGAAGGAGTGGTAAAAATGAGTAATGTGACAATATATGATGTAGCACGGGAAGCAAATGTAAGTATGGCGACGGTTTCACGGGTTGTCAACGGCAATCCGAATGTGAAGCCGACAACGAGGAAAAAGGTGCTTGAAGCAATCGAGCGCCTCGGATATCGTCCAAATGCCGTCGCAAGAGGACTGGCGAGCAAGAAAACAACGACCGTCGGCGTGATCATCCCCGATATTTCAAGCATCTTTTATTCAGAGCTTGCCCGGGGAATCGAAGATATTGCCACAATGTATAAATACAACATTATTTTAAGCAACTCTGACCAAAATATGGACAAAGAGCTGCACCTGCTCAACACGATGCTTGGAAAGCAAGTCGATGGAATCGTCTTTATGAGCGGGAATGTTACAGAAGAACATGTTGAAGAATTCAAGCGTTCACCGGTGCCGATCGTTCTTGCCGCGTCTGTCGAAGAGAAAGGAGAGACGCCGTCCGTTGCCATCGACTATGAACAGGCCATATATGATGCTGCAAGCATGATGATTGAAAAAGGCCATAAGCGCTTGGCGTTTGTTTCAGGACCGCTCTTGGAGCCGATCAATAAAGCCAAGAAGCTCCAAGGCTTCAAAAGAGCGCTTCAGGATCAAGGGATCGACTTTAAAGAAGAATATCTCGCAGAAGGCGATTATACGTACGATTCCGGTATGGAAGCACTCGAATCGCTGATGAAGCTCGATGAAAAACCGACGGCGATTCTTTCGGCCACCGATGAAATGGCGCTTGGCATTATTCATGCCGCTCAGGACAAAGGTCTTTCCATTCCGGACGATCTTGAGGTCATCGGATTTGACAATACAAGGCTTTCACTAATGGTTCGTCCGCAGCTCACAACAGTCGTGCAGCCGACGTATGACATCGGTGCAGTGGCCATGAGACTTTTGACAAAACTGATGAACAAGGAAGAGGTCGAAGAGCACATTGTCCAGCTTCCGCACCGAATTGAATTAAGACAATCAACTACATCTTAAACATAACAAACCAAGAAAAGAAAGCAAGTATCCGCGGGCTTTTGACACGGATGCCTTGCTTTCTTTTCCATGAGCTGGAGAGAATGAAATATGAAACGATTTGATTATCTGACACCGGTCGGCTTGATTTTAGGCATTTTCATTTTGGTGATCGGCGTTGTCTCGGGAGCGGGTCTTTCCGGTTTTTATTCATTTATCGATTTAACGTCCTTTTTTATCGTGACGGGCGGATTATGTGCAGCTGTATTCATCAGTTTTTCTCCAAAAGACTTAAAAAAAGCCCCATCTGTATTGAAGCAGGTGTTTATTTCGGAAGATGACGATGTGCGGAATCTGGTCAAAACCTTTGTCACTCTTTCCGAACAGGCGCGCAAGCAAGGCATATTATCGCTTGACGCTGATGTGAATGAAATGAAAGATCCGTTTTTAAAAAAGGGCCTTCTCTTGGCTATTGACGGCTGGGATGAGGAGACAATCCGCAATGTGATGAACGCCGAAATCGCAGCGATGGAAGAAAGGCACAGAAAGGGAAGGAGAATCTTTGAAAAAGCGGGGGAGTTTGCACCTGCATGGGGAATGATCGGTACCCTCGTGGGGCTTGTGATGATGCTAAAAAATCTGAACAAACCTGAAACTCTCGGGCCGAACATGGCCATCGCCCTTTTGACGACGCTTTACGGATCGCTTCTGTCCAACATGCTGTTTATTCCGATCGCCGCGAAGCTTGAAGAAAAGACGGAAAATGAAATCTTCAAGAAGCAGGTGATGATAGAAGGCATCATCGGCATTCAATCGGGAAGAAATCCGCGCAACCTTGAAAGCCAGCTTGTCGTTTTCGGCTCCAAGGAAGAGTGGAGAAAAAAGCAGGCGGAAAACACGAAGCAAAAGGGTACGGCTCATGAAGCTTAGGCATGAGAGAAGAAAGCGTGAACCCGGCCGCAAATCGTCAAACTGGATCATCACGTTTTCGGATCTGATTACGCTGATTCTCGTGTTCTTTATTCTGCTGTTTTCGATGTCGCAAATCGATTTAAATAAATTTAAAGCGGCCGTAGGTTCGTTTCAGGAGAGAGCCGATGGAAAGTCCGCCGCGGAGCACACAGTGGAGAGCCATGATCGTCATTCGAAAAAAGCGGCCAAAAGCGAAGATGATATGTTAAAGAAAATCAATGACTATATTGAAAAAAATCAGCTGTCCGGCACGATTACAGCTAAACGTGATGACCGCGGCGTCATTCTTGTCCTTCAGGAAGCGGTGCTCTTTGATTCGGGAAAAGCGGATATCAAAGATAAGGCTTACCCTGTCCTCGATAAAATCGCCATTTTGCTCAAAACGGTGTCCAATCCGATCAGTGTAGAGGGGCATACAGACAGCAGGCCGATTTCCACTTACCGTTTTCCTTCCAACTGGGAGCTTTCTGCAGCCAGAGCGAGCACTGTGATCGGGTACTTCACGGAAAAAGAAAAACTCGATTCTTCCAGGTTTACAGCCGTCGGCTATGCGGATACAAAACCGGTCAGGGACAACCGCACCGAAAGCCATATGAAAGAAAACAGGCGTGTCGAGATCGTAATTGGAAAACTGAACCAAAAGAAATAAAGGCCTTGCCGCAAGCAAGGCTTGTTTTATGTTTTACGCGATCGATAAAAGAAATTCCGGGTCTTTCAGTCGGCTACATCATCCGCCGGGCAGAGCGAATCGGGAAAAGAGCTTTTGCTACGGTTTGCGCGTTTTTTTCTGTAATTTCCGCTTTTCTGGGAATCGGAGGATATAATGCTTCGGGATCACACCATTTTCCAGGGAGCGGGACCGATGCTTGCTTTTCCCATCTTTTCAGCCATTTTTCAGGCAGGTTCCCCTCAGCTTTGATCCCTTTCATTTCAAGCCAAATTCTTGCCCATGCCCTTGGCACGACCCGCCAAATATCATAGCCGCCCCCGCCGACGGCAATCCATCTTCCGCTGCAGTGGGCATGCGCCAATTCATGGGCGAGCTTTGGAATCGCTTCGTAAATCCTCATCGTTGTGCATAAGTGTGTGAGCGGGTCATAGTAATGAGCGTCAGCCCCGTTTTGCGTCAAAATGACATCCGGTTTGAAGAATTCAGCGATTTCAGCCGCAGCCGTTCGGTAGGAGTCCAGAAAAGATTCATCTTCAGTGAACGCATCAAGCGGGATGTTAAAAGCATATCCATAACCTTTCCCATGACCCCGTTCCTGAACCTGGCCCGTTCCTGGGAAAAGATAGCGGCCGGTTTCATGAATCGATACCGTGCAGACCGAAGGGTCATCATAAAACGTGAATTGCACACCGTCTCCGTGATGGGCGTCTGTATCAATGTATAGCACTCTGGCGTGGTATTTTTTCTGTAAGTAGCGAATAACGACTGAGCTGTCGTTGTAAACGCAAAAACCCGATGCTCTCCCTCTGAATCCGTGGTGAAGCCCGCCACCCAGATTAAGGGCGTGTTTGGCTTTTCCCGTCATCACATAGTCGGCGGCTGTCAGTGTTCCTCCGACCAAAAGAGAGGCGGCTTCATGCATGCCGGCAAATACGGGCGTATCTTCTGTTCCAAGACCGTAGTTTTCGCTTTCAGCGGCCGGCAGTTTCCCCGCCCCGGCCAGCTTGACGGCGCTGATGTAATCGCTTGTGTGAACGAGTGCGAGCTCGGATTCCGACGCCATGCGCGGAGGGATGATCTCCCCTTGTTCGAATGCGTCCATGGCGCCCAGAAGATCGTATGTCACATACACTCTGAGCTGGTTGAATGGATGGTCTTGATGAAATTGATAGGTTTGGTAGGAGGGAGAGAAAATAAACACGCTGTCCTTCATAGCTGTTCCCTTTGTTCAGCCGGCCAGAGCACCTGATGCCCTTTTGACTTCACGTCTTTTATGATGGAGGCGGGGTTCATTGTCTGCACGCGAAAAACGAGAATGTTCGAACTTTCTTCATCGCCTGGATATACGAGTACGCTCAAAATCCCGATTTGGCGCTTTTTGAATATCGCGCTGATATCGGCGAGGCTCTGCGCGATATCACGGGTTTTAATTTCGATATGCGACCCTGGATGATGAGCGCCTGTCAGCTGAACAAGTGTATGAAGCAAATCTGACTTTGTCACGATGCCGACGAGCTTTCCGTTTTTCACGATCGGGAGACAGCCGATATCATGTTCGAAAAACACAGCGGATATCTCCTCGGCGAAATCAAGCGGATGTCCTGTGACCACTTCTTTTGACATGATCAGGTCAACAGGCTTTTGCAGTTCCTCTGCGGAGCTGCCTTGACTAAAGATGCTCGGGGCTGCCGTCTTCACATCCCTGTCGGTGACGATGCCTACGACAGTGCCTCGTTCATTGATGACAGGCAGGTGCTTGATATGGAACATCCGCATCCGCCTGATCGCTTCTTCGATCGTATCTGTTCTGGAAAGCGTCACAACATCCCTTTTCATGATCTTTTCAACAATCATATTCACATCCCCTTTGCTCCCTTAGTACATAAAACGATTATGGAATCTGAGCCTGTCGAACTGCTCGATCGATTCCTGACCGACCTCTTTTCCGATGCGGGCCATTAAACAGTTGGCGGGATGAGAACTGATTTCCGGGTCGTCTGTTGCAAACCAGACAAGCCCTCCGGCATTCATCATCTTCTCCATCATCTTTCTGTATTCCCAAACATCCATATTTGTCCCTTTTAAATCCCAGTGCCAGTAATACTCGGTTGTAATGATAATGTATTTTTCCATCTGCTTATCCATCATGCTGACCTCTAAAAGCGTCTTTCCGACGGAGTGCCCCCTGAACATAGGGATTACCTCGATGGCGCCGAGTTCAATTAAATTTTCCATATTTCCTTCTGACCATCTTTCGAGCGGATCCGGATAAACATAGGTGACATAGCCGACAATGGTGTGATTGAAACGAGCGATGATGATCCTTCCTTCGGGAAGTCCTGCGATTTCGATCAATGCTTCGTGCTGTTTTTCAGATGGGCGAAAGGCTGTAAGCTCGCCATGAAATTGATAGTCTGCAAGCTTTTCGGGACTGATAGGACCTTCTATCAGCAATGCGCCTTTCTCGGTCTGCAATTCTTTGGCATGATAGGTTTTGTGATGCTCCACGTATCCACCGCCTTACATCTTAGTTGAAGTCTTTTATACATAACATACCAAAATATTAAGCGTTTTCATAGGATAGAACAGTATTTTTTAAAAATTGAGAAAATAAAAAATCTATACTATAATATATTTGATGATCGAACAAAGGGGGATGGACATGGAATTGAAAGCGCTGCCGGCAGAAAAGGGAAATTACAACTTGACTGACTATGATGAAACATATCGGACATTTGACTGGAAGGATGCCGAAAAGCATTTTTCATGGTACAAAACGGGAAAAATCAATGCAGCTTATGAAGCGATCGACCGCCACGCTGAGTCAAATTTGAAAAACAAAGTGGCATTTTACTACAAAGATCCGGTCCGCGAAGAAAAGTACACCTTCAGAGAGATGAAAAATGAAACCAATAAAGCCGGGAATGTCTTAAAGCAGCATGCCAATGTGAGAAAGGGAGACCGTGTGTTTGTTTTTATGCCGAGATCACCCGAGCTTTATTTTATTCTTCTCGGCGCTGTCAAATTGGGAGCGATTGTCGGGCCGTTATTTGAAGCATTTATGGAAGGTGCCGTCAAAGACAGGCTTGCAAACAGCGGAGCGAAGGTCATCGTGACGACGCCGGAATTGCTTGAACGGGTGCCGGCCGATGAACTTCCGGACCTTGAATCAATCATTGTCGTTGGAGAAGGCGTAAAGGAAGAAGGACCTGTCATCGATTATTACGCGAAAGCGGCGGAAGCAGGCACTGATCTTGAGATTGAATGGATGGATCAGGAAGACGGGATGCTGCTTCACTATACATCGGGTTCAACCGGCGCGCCAAAAGGGGTTCTCCACGTCCACAAAGCAATGATTCAACATTATCAAACAGCCAAATGGGTTCTTGATCTGCATGATGATGACATCTATTGGTGCACCGCTGATCCCGGCTGGGTCACCGGAACGGTTTACGGGATCTTCGGTCCGTGGCTGAATGGAGCAACGAATGTCGTCGTAGGCGGCAGATTCAGTCCTGAGGCATGGTACGAAACAATTGAAAAAATGGAAGTGACGGTATGGTACAGCGCGCCAACGGCTTTCCGGATGCTGATGGGTGCAGGCGACGATCTTGTGAACAAATACAATCTGAGTTCACTACGGCATGTTTTAAGCGTAGGGGAGCCGTTAAATCCTGAAGTCATCAGATGGGGGCATAAAGTCTTCGGCAACCGGATTCATGATACATGGTGGATGACTGAAACAGGAGCGCAGCTCATCTGCAATTACCCGTGCATGGAAATTAAACCGGGATCAATGGGCAAGCCGATTCCCGGCGTAGAGGCTGCGATCGTCGACAATCAGGGAAATGAACTGCCTCCTTACAGAATGGGGAATCTCGCCATTAAAAAAGGCTGGCCGTCGATGATGCATTCGATCTGGAACAACCCTGAAAAATACAGCTCCTATTTTATGCCGGGTGATTGGTATGTGTCAGGCGATTCCGCCTACATGGATGAAGACGGATACTTCTGGTTCCAGGGACGGATCGACGATGTCATCATGACATCAGGCGAGCGCGTCGGCCCGTTTGAAGTCGAGAGCAAGCTTGTCGAGCATCAAGCTGTCGCCGAAGCGGGTGTCATCGGCAAACCGGATCCGGTCCGCGGAGAAATTATTAAAGCGTTCATCGCGCTTAGAGAAGGTTATGAACCGTCAGATTCGTTAAAAGAAGAAATCAGGCAGTTCGTGAAACAAGGCTTGGCCGCACATGCCGCGCCAAGGGAAATCGAGTTTAAGGATAAACTGCCGAAAACGAGAAGCGGCAAAATCATGAGGCGTGTCCTGAAAGCCTGGGAATTGAACCTGCCGGCCGGGGATCTTTCCACAATGGAAGACTGATGTCTCATTGACAATGAAAAAATATTATGTTAAAAAAGATTTAGTCGAATATTTAAAAGGTGAAGACTGAGACCAGTAGAACGATCCTTCCCTGTCTTAGAGAGCTGATGGCCGGTGAAAATCAGCACATATGGATGGTTTGAATTACACTCATGAACCGCTTTTGCGAAAAAAGCCTCCCGGGCTTTGTGTAGCAGAAGAACGGAAGCTTTTCCGTTATCAATGAGAGTGAAAAGAGCGCGGTCATGCGTTCTTTTAAGCAGGGTGGTACCGCGATTTTTATCGTCCCTTCGTTTTTGCGAAGGGGCGTTTTATTTTTGGAAAAAAGGAGCTAAATGATGATGACACACTTACTTGATGATTTGTCCTTCAGGGGACTGATTCAGCAGCAAACCGATGAAGCAGGCTTGAGAGAACTGCTGGATTCAGAGAAAATCAGCTTATACTCCGGATTTGATCCGACAGCTGACAGTTTGCATATCGGGCATCTGCTGCCGATTTTAATGCTTCGCCGCTTCCAGCTGGCCGGACATCGTCCGATTGCACTCGTAGGCGGAGCAACGGGTCTGATCGGTGATCCGAGCGGAAAGAAAGCGGAGCGCACGCTGAACAATGAAGAAATCGTCCGCGAATGGTCGCAAAAAATCAAAAATCAGCTTTCGCGTTTCCTTGATTTTGAAGCCGGTGACAACCCGGCGGTGATGGCGAATAACTACGACTGGATCGGGCAAATGAACGTCATTGATTTCCTGCGCGATGTCGGCAAAAACTTCGGCATCAACTACATGCTTGCCAAAGATACGGTAAGCTCCAGAATCGAGACGGGCATATCTTATACTGAATTCAGTTACATGATCCTGCAGTCTCTCGATTTCTTGAATTTGTACAGAAACAAGGAATGCAAGCTGCAGATCGGCGGAAGCGACCAGTGGGGTAATATCACATCAGGCCTCGAGCTCATCCGCAAATCCGAAGAGAATGCAAAAGCTTTCGGATTGACGATTCCGCTTGTGACAAAAGCAGACGGCACGAAGTTCGGAAAAACCGAAGGCGGCGCGATCTGGCTTGATAAAGAGAAAACATCGGCCTACGAGTTCTACCAATTCTGGATCAACACAGATGACAGAGATGTCGTGAAATACTTGAAATACTTCACTTTCTTGTCCAAAGAAGAAATTGAAGATCTCGCTGAAAAAACAGAGACGGCGCCTGAAAAACGCGAAGCGCAAAAGCGCCTCGCCGAAGAAGTAACCGATCTTGTACACGGTCGTGAAGCACTTGAGCAGGCTGTCAACATCTCAAAAGCACTGTTCAGCGGAGATATCAAACAATTGACAGCTGAGGAAGTGAAGGTCGGCTTTAAAGGCGTACCTTCGCTGGAACTCGATCAGACAGCCGAATTGCCGCTTGTCGATGTGCTCGTCCAATCAAAACTTTCGCCTTCAAAACGTCAGGCTCGCGAAGACATTACAAACGGCGCGGTCTACATCAACGGCGAACGCCGTAATGACGTAGGCGCCGTCCTAGGCAGCGAAGACCGCATCGAAGGCCAGTTTACCGTCATTCGCCGCGGGAAAAAGAAATACTTCCTGCTGACTTACAAATAATCCATTGAAACCCTTGCTTAAACGGCAAGGGTTTTTTTATCAAAACGTTTGATGTATGTTCATTCAGGAAATGTCAAAAATAGATATAGAAAGTAAAGCGTTTCCATTCTCTAGTCGGGAGGAATTCAGAATGAACTTGTTTATTGCCGCGAAAGAAAAATTCAAAGAAGATTATCAAAAGCAGCTTGAAGCTGTACGAAAAACACAGGCCGAACAGACAGTGGACGGCTTTAATCAATTGAACGATTCGGAAGAGACGAAGCGTTTAAAATAAAAAAACGGCCAATTCATGCCGGGGGCACTGTCATCACGAATTCGCCGTTCTAAAGCAGACGGCTTTTAGCAGACATTATAAAGCAACGTATGAGCCCGGGACATTCGAACCCGGAAACGTTCTAATAAAATAGGACCGAAAAAGCAGGGATCATCCCGCTTTTTCTTTTTGTGTTGATTCATTAAAAATGCCGACATTGTGATGTTATTAATCGAAAAAATATGAATGCGAATAATGCCGAGCCCCACCAAATAGATTCATATTCTTCTACGCGCATTCATTTAGATCCAAGAATATCAAAGAGCAGAGCAATATAATCCCGCAAAGAATGGATGCACTATTTACTAATCACAATCGACAACTTATAATTGGCATGCTTGTTCAAGCCGATTAAAAATTGGTCTAAATGTTCATTGGATGGAAATTTGCATTCAAGCAGATAGCAGCCATCCCCGCTGATTTTATAGTTGTTGATGATGTGTTTCTCTTGTGCGTTGATAAATGAAAGATAAGGCTGGTGATGAGTGCTTTTGGTGTAGATATTGATAAACGCGTGGATAAAACACCCTAGTTTCACTTGATTCGCTTTAATGGTATAGCCTTCAATCACCCCGCTATCTTCTAATTTCGCAACTCTGGTTGCGGCAGCTTGCCCTGTCAAATGAACTTTTTCTCCCAATTCCTTCATCGTCATCCGGCTGTTTTTCGAAAGCTCTTCTAATATCCGCAAATCTGTATGATCAAGCATCTAATCAAATCCTTTCTCAAATGCGATCGACCTAAAACATTCCGGCACAAAATAAAATACGTTTTTTCAAACATCAAGTCAAACAGAAAAAAGACTTGATCTTAACTATGTAAATCTCAAGGGATCATAGTATAAACTATCGATAAGACAAAGAAAAGGAATCATAACCATGGATATTCAACAAATTCGCAATGCTACACTAGTCGTCGAATATGCAGGCAAAAAGTTTCTCATAGATCCAATGTTAGCTGGGAAAGGGACTTACCGCCTTTTCCAAATTCGCTAAGGCTGCCGACATCAATGGATCATTTGATTCGGAATCCGGATGCTGTGATTGTAACATATCCGCATTTGGATCATTTTGATGATGCTGTCAAAGAAGTGCTTGTCCAAAATGAAGCGGATGCTGGGGAAGAGAGAAAGACCGGTTTTCTAATGTAGAGGTTTTAACAAAAGATGCGGTTTTTGAGGGAATTCAATTCATCAAATCAAAAGGCGAACGCGGAAGAGGAGAAGATGTTGTATGCAGCAGGAGATACAGTTTGGGATGAAGGGATTCAAGCAGAAATGAATGAACATCAGCCGGGGTATCAGTACATTATTCCTGAAAATGAGGGCACCTACATATGCACACGACAAAAATCGCTGTTATGTCAGTTTTTTAAAGCCGAGCGAAAATACAACAGCGATAGACGTTGAAATGTGTGTCGAAAAAGACGGCAAGATTCACAGTGAAACAGTTCAGAATACTGCTGAACTGGTCACCCATCTGTGCAAGCGTTACGGTTTGTCTACAAATAAGATCGTTCGCCATTACGACGTAACAAACAAAAATTGCCCGGCTCCGTGGGTAAGAGATTCAAGTCAATTATCGGCATTACGCAAAAAATTTGACAGCCTGCTCGGTCAAACGGTATCAGAAAAGAAAGCATCCGCAAGCCAGTCGAGCAAATCCACCGGCACGATCTTGAAAAAAGGATCGTCAGGCCCCAAAGTCAAGACCTTGCAAAAACGTCTGATTGCCGCGGGCTTCTCGTTACCTAAATTCGAGGCCAATGGCTCTTATGGTATGAAACTGTGCAGGCTGTCAAATCCCTTCAAAAAAGAGCGGGAATTGCGGCAGATAGCATTTACGGACCAAAGACTAAGGGGAAACTTGAGTCGTTACTGAAATAGAAAAGAAGGCGCCGCAACCGGCGCCTTGAAAACAAAAATTATGTTTGTTTCTTACTTTATTCTAATCCTGAATACGGATTTTCAACGTTTCCTTCTAATTCCTCTATAGTTTCCTCAATAAGCTCTCAAGGTCGTACCCAAATCCGGCTCTAACTGCATCATAAACTCCTGCAAATTCCAAACCAGTCTTTCCCATTCGCTTTTTTCAACATCTTCAGGAACGGTGTAAGTAGGTTCTAGCTTGACGATTATATCACCATCTATATAAGCTCAGTACACTGTGTCATTATAAAGAGTATATTTCTTTTCTAGCTTTTCTAACTCCTCTTCACTATACACTTTCTTAGAAACTTTTTGTGCCGCCAATTTTGTTGTTCGATCAGGGTCGGCGAGAGTATTCATTTCAGTGTCTTCTTTGTTTCCGACTTTTTTCAACATAACACCCATCGCTGTTTCTTGATTTCCACTCAGGGTATCCATCTCATCTGGCTTTAAAATTGATCCTTTCTGATTGAAATGGCGAAAAAATACAGACCCTATGATGAGTAAAGCCCTTCCAGCTGTGAGAAGGGCTTACTTTATTTCCACGCCGACGACATTTTAAATTTAATGAGGTTGTTGGTGTTTCCTTTTGAATCCACGACATGAAAAAAACCTTGCGGATCTGATTTATGTAATGAATTTTTCCTTCCATATAAATGATTTCCCCGGTTTCCGCTCCATTTAAAAAGGGAACGGCTCCCAAACTTCCCCCAAACCAATGGGGGAGAGAATACAATATTCCACAAAGCAGAGAGCAAACAAAAAACCCTAGAATCGTTGGTATATCAACGATTCTAGGGTTTTTGCCGATGCTCTTTACAGAGCATTTGTTTTAACGAGAGTAGAACTCAACGATCAACGCTTCGTTAATTTCAGCAGGGAGCTCAGAGCGCTCTGGAAGGCGAGAGAACGTACCCTCAAGTTTTTCAGCGTCAAATGTTACGTATTCAGGAACGAAGTTGTTCACTTCAACCGCTTCTTTGACGATGGAAAGATCTTTTGATTTTTCGCGAAGGCCGATTGTTTGACCAGGTTTTACTTGGTAAGACGGAATATCAACGCGGCTTCCGTCAACAAGAATATGACCGTGGTTTACCAATTGGCGTGCTTGGCGGCGAGTGCGCGCTAAGCCAAGGCGGTATACGATGTTGTCAAGGCGAGATTCAAGAAGAATCATGAAGTTTTCACCGTGTTTACCGGCCATTTTCGCAGCTCTGTCAAAAAGATTGCGGAATTGGCGCTCATTTACACCGTACATATGGCGAAGCTTTTGCTTTTCTTGCAATTGCAAACCATATTCTGATAATTTTTTACGCTGTCCCGGACCGTGCGGACCTGGCGCGTAAGGACGTTTTTCTAATTCTTTACCCGTCCCGCTTAAGGAGATTCCTAAACGGCGGGATATTTTCCAGCTTGGACCTGTATAGCGAGCCATAATGTGACTCCTCCTTTGGTTTTATTTTTGTGAAAATAAAACCCATCTGTTCAATTCAGCCATGTCCATTTTGTTTTCATGTATCCTCGCTCCAGCAGCAAAGAGTTACACGATACACCTTATATATAAGGAACAAAATGAAACACGGAAGCAGAACAAAAAGGCTGCAATATTTCACACAAAGTCGATTATATAATGTCCTAGGGTTAAAGTCAACCACATATGGACAGGCTTAAAATGGATTTAAAACACATACCGGGATATAGTCCTGTTTTTATGATATAATTAGGAAAATAAGATTAGATTTCAATGGATGTTTTTGGGTGATATTAATGAATAGACAAACTGAAGACCTATATCTCTCTTTTCATCAGGAGCTTCTCCAATTTTTGTTAAAAAAGCCGGCTCTTTCATACAATAACTCTGTCGTTTGGCTGAAAGAGGCAGCAGAGTCATTTTTCTCGCCGATTTCCTTGACTTTGCAAGCCTCTTCTCATAAGCCGGCGAAGCTGAAAGACCGTAACGATTCAATCAGCTGTATCAATGATTATTATACCATTATAACAATAGAAAGAAACAGTAAATATATCGAACTTATAAGTCTAAAGAATCGTAAAATACCGAAAAATCTGGCTGAATCGATTTATATGTTTTTGAAACATTGTACAGAGCTCGAAAAAACACATAGGGATACGCTTCGCAAAACAAGAATTTATAAAGAGACGGAACGGGTTCATGGGCTGATGGATCAAGAAAAAGTTCTCAAAACGATGCTCGAGAGTTTGAGGGGTATTTTTCCTGATTTAACCTACTGCCTTTTTTTATCCTTTGATCAGGATCAATACATCAATCTGCCTGCAAAAGAAATCGATGTTCAAAATGAGACGACTGATCCCTTTGCATTGGAGGCTTATTTGTCAGGGAAGCGGAAGCAGAAGGATGATTCAATCGTTTATATTCCGATTAAAGGAAGACAGGGGACTTACGGTGTTTTGAAAGCATCGGGACCCGATGCTGCCGGAATGGCTGAGGAAATATGCGTCATTTCGAATGCGGCAGGTACAGCCTTTGAAAATTCCCGGCTCTATGAGCAATCCAAAAATATGATTTCGAATTTGGAGCTGATCAACGAAACCTCCCATCAGCTGAACAGGACAAAACAGCTTCCTGATATGATGAAAAACTTGTCCGACAGGCTGATCGGCTCATTCGGGGCTGAGGAAGTCGGCTTTTTTTATCACAATCATTTGGAAGAAGAGAATTTGCTGCCAGGGAGCACAAGCTTTTTTGAAACGGATGCAGCAGATCCTTATATTCGCTATGTTAAAGAAAAAGTATCCGAAGAGAACGGAGTGTTTGTCGGAAACGGCTCTACACTGTTCGGACAGGACGGATATGCTTCATTAATGGGTGTTCCTATGCTTGAAAATAATGAAAACAAAGGGTTTGTCATCGTTTTGAAAAAAAACGCCTGTTCGTTTACTTTTGAGATGTTCAAGCTGTTCCAGACGCTTATCCGGCATTCCACTCTGGCCGTTTCAAATTCAATGCTTCGCGATCGGCTGAAGTATCTTGTTCAGACGGATCGCCTGACAGAGCTATATTCCAGAAGCTTTCTTGATGAAAAGATTCAATACAGCATGAAGGCTGACCAAAGCGGAGTGTTTTTGTTAATCGACATTGATGATTTTAAACAGATCAATGACACCTACGGACACCAGAAAGGCGATGAGATTCTCATCCAAGTGTCCCGGGCGATTCAGCGAAACATTCGCGAGCAGGATGTCGGGGCAAGGTGGGGCGGAGAAGAGCTGGCGATATACCTTCCGAAAGCCGATTTGCATGCTGGGAAAATGCTGGCAGGCCGATTGATTGCGCTTGTCAGGGAGTGCACGAATCCGCAAGTCACGATCTCCTGCGGGATATCCTGTTGGTCAATGAATTGTCCGAAAACCTTGGCGTCTCTTGTAAAACAGGCGGATATTGCCCTGTACGATGCCAAGCGAAACGGTAAAAACAAACTTAGCGTCTACAACGCTTCTTCATGAAAAAAGAGCCGGTTTTACCGGCTCTTTTCGCTTAAGCGTTCTCCAAGTTTTTCGGTGAATTTTTTCAAGTAAAGTTCATCGGTTTCATCGAAACGGTTTTTAATCGGGCTGTCTATATCAAGCACTCCGACCATCTCCCCGTTGATTTCAAGAGGGATCACGATTTCGGATTGTGATGCCGCATCACATGCGATATGTCCCGGGAAGGCGTTGACATCGGCAACGCGTTCGATCCGGGCGTTTGCATAAGCTGTGCCGCAGACCCCTTTTCCAACCGGAATCCGCACACAGGCAGGGAGCCCTTGGAATGGCCCGAGCACAAGCTCACCGTCTTTGGCGAAATAAAAGCCGGCCCAGTTGATGTTTTCCAATGAGTGATACAAGAGTGCGGAGGCGTTCGACACATTCGCTATCAAATCGGTTTCGCCTTCTGTGAGCGCATCGATTTGTTTGAGAAGCAGCTCGTATTTTTTTTCTTTGCCGCCTTCTGTTTTTTCGACATGAAACATTGTATTTCCCTCGCTTTTTCTTTAAAATGCCAATTTTGCGCTTGGCGTGATGCTATTTGTCGAGCACTTTTTACAGGAACAATCCCAGATGAAGTGGAATTGTTTTAAGTAAGAAGGGGTGAAGCAAAATGGGATCAAACTCTTTTTTAACCACAAAGGACAGGATCATCGAATCCGCTATTGCGCTGTTTAACCAAAAGGGGTTCACAGGAACGTCCGTCCGTGAAATTGCAGCAGCAGCGAATGTCAATGTGGCCCACATCTCCTATTATTTTAACGGAAAAGGCGGTTTGATGGAGCATTTAGTATCCCGTTTTTATGAAGTCTATTTAAAAATCCTTGAGAACGGCCATGAGCGTCTTCAGGACCTCAATGCAAAAGACTGCCTTCTTCAATTGGTTTTTGATATTCTATCGTATCAGCATGAACACCGTCAATTAACTCGATTCGTCTACCGTGAAGTGACGATTGATTCGACGCTGATCCGCGAAGTGATGTCGACATATTTGACAAAAGAAAAGTACATTCTCCACCTGATCATCGAAAAAGGAAAACAGGACGGTGAATTCTCCCGTTTTCCGCTTTCTCATTTTATGATTCAGCTGAAGTCCCTTTTGATGATGCCCTATCTGCAGCCTCAGTATATCTCTGAAGTGCTTTATCTGCAGCCTCATGAACCTTATTTTTATCAGGCGTATTATAAAGAGGTGAAAACTTGGATCATCAGCCTCTTGTACAGAGAACAGCAGCACATTGCCGCCATTTAGCCAAAGCGGCGTTCAAAATGTTCGTAACCAAACCCGGCATCCTTAGCTTGATGGGCATCAGACCCATAAACAAGCGGGATGTTTTTTTTCGCCGCTTCCTCGATCATCCACTCTTCCAAATAAATGTCACCGGCATAAGGCTTGCGCAGACCCGCTGTATTAAAATCGAGCTCAAGGCCGCGTTTTGCGGCTTCGTCCAAACAGGAGGAAGCCAGCCTCCGGACAGGTTCAGACATGGAATAAGGGTAGAGCTGAACAAATTTTTTCACCAGCGTTATATGGCCGATTCGTTTTGGCTTATAGGTGCCGAGCGGTGATACAATGGAAGAAAAGATTTCCTGAAAATAGGTTAGGTACACCTGCTCGATGCTCCCATGACAGTCAATCAGGTTTTGGAATGCATCTTCATCATAATCAAGGCAGATGTGTGAGGAGTCCGCTGGCAAAAAATGAACCGAAAGGATGCTGTCGTCAAGGAAAGACCCGTACGTATCAAGAAACGTTTTGATTTCATGCTCAAAGGCGCGGATATAGTCAACTTCCAGGCCGATCAAAATATCGATCTGTCCTGTATACTCTTCCTTCAAGCGCTTGAGGATTCCAAGGTAATCCTCAAGGGCGGACATCGGTATGGCGCTGTCTTGTTTGGGGGTCGGATCGATGAAAGAGGGCGGAAGCGGAGCATGCTCCGTAAAGGAAACGGAATCGAAGCCTTTTTTGCATAATTCTTCTATATAATATCTGAATTGATCGTTTGATCCGTGCGGACAAAAAGGAGAATGAACATGACCGTCTCGTTTCAGCATGATGTCACCCCGTAAAAAAATAGTCAGATGTTGTCACTTTGATGTAAAAAAATTAAAAATTCTGCTCAAAAAATGTTGGTTACATGGTATCATAAGAACAATGAAAACGATAGCTAAACTTTTAGTTTTACATACAATTTCAAATATCATACCCTGACAGAACAAGTTAAACAGCAAGGGGGCTCATTATGGAGTTTGTCATCGGCTTATTGGCGTTATTTTTAATCTTATTCGCTACAGGCTACTTATTCAGGAGAAATATATATAAAGAAATTGACCGTTTGGAAGCGTGGAAAATTGAAATACTGAACCGTTCAATTGTGGAAGAAATGTCAAAAATCAAGCATTTAAAGATGACGGGTCAGACGGAAGAGTTCTTTGAGAGATGGCGCAATGAATGGGATGAAATCGTGACTGCGCACATGCCCAAAGTTGAAGAGCTGCTGTTTGAGGCGGAGGATTGCGCCGACAAGTACCGCTTTCAAAAATCAAAGCAGGTGCTCGCCCACATCGAGAACCTGTTGTCGGCGGCTGAATCCAATATTGAAGAGATTTTAAAGGAAATCGCCAATCTCGTCTCAAGCGAAGAACAAAACCGCAAGGAAATTGAAGAAATTAAAGAGCAGTATACAAAAATACGCAAAAATCTGTTGGCTTACAGCCATCTATACGGAGATCTCTATCCGAAAATAGAGGCGGATCTTGATTCGGTGTGGGAAGGAATTAAACAGTTCGAAGCCGAAACAGACGGCGGGAACTACATAGAAGCAAGAAAAGTGCTGCTTGCGCAGGACCGCTTGCTTGAAGAGCTTCAATCACATATAGACGACGTGCCGAAGCTGCTTGCCGGCTGCAAACAGACGGTGCCGAACGAGCTGGTGAAGCTGAAAGCCGGCTATCAGGAAATGATCGATAAAGGCTACAAGCTCGATCATATTCAAATTGAAAAGGAACTGGAAAACCTTGAAAAAGAACTGAAACGCGCGGAAGATGCGCTTTTGAGCGAGTTGAATTTGGAAGAAGCCGCTGCGACGATGCAGATGATTGAAGAAACGATTCAGACGTTGTACACCCAGCTTGAACAAGAGGTCGAAGCCGGCAGGGTGATCCTCGCTAAAATGCCTGAGCTGGCCGCCGCATTGGAAAAGCTTGAAACCAACAAGCAGGATACAAAAGCAGAGACCGATCTTGTGAAGGAAAGCTATCGGCTTTCAACGGGTGAACTGGAGAAGCAGCAGTCGTATGAAAAGCGTCTTGAACTGATAGAAAAACAATTTGAACAGGTAAAAGAGAGGCTTGATCAGAAGCATGTCGCATACTCCCTCCTGAAGGAAGAGCTTCTGGACATCGAAAAGCAGCTGGAAGCGGCTCAAAAGGAGTATGATGAGTACAGAGACATGCTGCAATTGCTGAGAAAAGAAGAACTCCAGGCGAGAGAGCTCCTTCAGCAGTTGAAGCAGACGATTACACATACCGCAAGGCGCTTGGAAAAAAGCAATGTACCGGGAATTCCGGCATCTATAACAGAAAGAATAGAGCAGTCCCGCTCCGCCGTACAAAAAGTGAATGAGCAGCTGCAAATGCTGCCGCTCAACATGGAGGCGGTCAACGAGCGTTTACAGGGCGCTGAGAGCCTTGTCACAGAAGTGAAACAAGAAACAGATGATTTAGTCGATAAAGTAAGGATGATCGAGCGCATCATTCAGTACGGCAACCGCTTCAGAAGTCAGAACCATGCGCTTTCTGAGCAGTTGAAGGAAGCGGAGAACCGCTTCTACTCCTATGAGTATGATGAAGCTTACGAGTTAGCCGCAAGAGCGGTGGAAAAAGCGTCTCCCGGAGCGGTAGGCCGTTTGGAAGCAGAGGCGCGCGACACTGAATAAAAAGACCGGCACTTTTAGAAAGTGCCGGTCTTTTCGATTTCCCCTCATCAAAACCCCCTCCGCATCACACGGAGGGGGTTGTTGTCTGCATCAGCTTACTTTTCTTAAACGGTCGGCCTGTGAAGGGATGAAAAAGGTCGTAATATATCCGATTACAGCACCGATGAGGGCCGGAACAACCCAGCCGACACCGTTAGAGTAGAGCGGAATGTATTGGCCTAAAATGTCATTAAGCGGTCCTAACGGAATTTTAGCAGCGTTTAAACCGTCAATAATACTGAAAATTCCGGTCGGAATCAGGGCGCCGATATACACTTCGCGCCGTTCTTTAAACAGCTTGTCAATAAATGAAAACAATACAACGACGATGGCAAGCGGATAAATTGCCGAAAGAATCGGCACGGAAAACGAAATGATTTCAGTCAGACCGAAATTGGAAATCGCAAGACTGAAAAGAGTGACGATGATCACGACAGTTTTATAGGAAAGCTTTGGAATCAGCTTTGAAAAGTACTCGCCGCAAGAAGAGACAAGTCCTACACTCGTCGTCAGGCAGGCGAACAAAATCGCGATTCCGAGAACGGCATTGCCGAGTGATCCGAATAAATACGCCGAAGCTTTCGACAGGATTTCCCCGCCGTTATCCAGTGATCCCACTGTATCAACACTCGTGGCTCCCAAATAAGCGAGTGAGACATATACCAATCCAAGACCGACGGCAGCCACAACCCCTGCTTTGATGCAGGAAGCGGCAATTGATTTAGGGTTTGTCACACCGCGATCTTTAATCGCATTGATGACAACAATTCCAAAAACGATCGATGCAATGGCATCCATTGTTTTATAGCCTTCCAAAAATCCGACGAACAGCGGTGCGGACTGATAAGCTTCTGTCACAGAACCAATGCTGCCCATCGGCGTCACAAACGCTTTAATGACTAAGATGGCGATGACAGCCAATAATATCGGTGTCAATATTTTGCCGATCCGGTCAACAAGCTTGCTTGGATTTAATGCTAAAAAGTATGTGATACCGAAGAAAATTAAGGTAAAAATAAACAGGTAAAGATTTGATGAATGTTTTCCTAAAAAAGGTTCAACAGCGATAACATACGAAACGTTCCCCGTTCTCGGGATCGCAAACAACGGTCCGATCGTTAAATAAATGCTGACGATTAAAATCGTTCCGAAAACCGGGTGCGCTTTGTCGGCCAATCCTTTTGCGCTCCCGGTCAGAGCGACCGCAATAACCCCAAGCAGCGGCAGCCCGACGCCTGTGAGCAAGAACCCGGTGATGGCCGGCCATACATGTTCTCCCGCAGCCTGACCAAGCTGGGGAGGAAATATCATATTTCCCGCTCCGAAAAAGAGAGCGAAGAGCATGAGCCCGATCGCAGTCGTTTCCTTAGCGGATAGTGAAGTTTTCATTAAAAAGAACCTCCTGGCGATGTTTAAATTTTCTGTCAATTAGTTTTTGCGATATAGTATGACAAAAGTCCAAAGACTATTATATTTTAAAAATCAGAGAAGTCAAACACTTTTATTTTTAATTTTCAATTACAAGTTGTTATGATAACATATACAGTCATGAAAAAGAACGTTCAATTTTAAAGGAGAAGGTCATGATTTATCTTGATAACAGTTCGACAACCAAACCTTATCAGGAAATATTACAAATTTATGAACAAGTAAATCAGCGCTTCTTTGGCAATCCTTCGTCATTGCACCGCCATGGTGTTGAAGCAGATCAATTATTGACTGAGGCGAGACAGCAGATCAAATCGGCTCTGTCTCTCAGCCGCTATGATGTCGTATTTACATCAGGTGCATCAGAAGCCAACAATATGGCGCTCAAAGGAACGGCACTGGCTCATCAGCATAAGGGAAAACATATCATCACTTCTTCCATAGAACACCCTTCAGTCTCAGAATCATTGGAGCAGCTGAAGGAGGCGTTCGATTTTGAGGTCACATATCTCCCTGTTGACGGCCAGGGCTTTGTTTCACCCGAACAGTTGGAAAAAGCGCTTCGCAAAGATACGATTCTTGTCAGCGTTATGCATGTCAATAATGAAACAGGCGCCATTCAGCCGATAGAAGAAATCGGAAGAATCGTTAAAGAAAAGAGCCGTGCATACTTTCATGTTGATTATGTTCAAGGCATCAACAAGGTTCCTCTCGACATCACCCGTTCAGCGATTGACCTTTGCACGATCTCAGGCCATAAATTTCACGGGTTAAAAGGAACCGGCGCCCTTATACTAAAAGAGGAGCTTACGCTTTTTCCGTTAATCTCGGGCGGAGAACAGCAAAACAACCGAAGAGCCGGAACCGAAAACACCGCAGGCGCAGTTTCGCTTGCAAAAGCCGTCAACATGTCTTCAAAGGATTATGACGATTATATAGAAGAAATGAAAGCGGCAAAATCGGACATGATCAGAGAGCTAAAAGAGATAAAAGGTGTGATATTAAATACGCCGGAAACCGGCAGTGCGCCGCATATTATTAATTTCTCCGTTCCCGGAATGAAAGCTGAAGTTCTCTTGCATATGCTTGAAGAACGAGATATTTTTGTATCGACGACATCCGCATGCTCATCAAAACAGCATAAACCAAGCAAGGTGCTGTCAGCCATGGGCAAAGGGGACGAGGCCGCCAAAAGCAGCATCAGAGTCAGCCTGACTTACCGCGATGGCAGAGAAACAGTCGAGCCGTTTATGACGGCCTTAAAAGAAAGTTTACACAAATTAAAAGGAATTATGAGGTAGGGAAACAGATGAAATACGATTACATTTTAATCCGCTTTGGTGAAATCTCAACAAAAGGAAAGAACAGACGGCTTTTTGTCGACCGGCTGAAAAGGAACATGAAAATGGTCCTCCGCGATTTTAAGAACATCCGTTACGAGTCAACCCGTGACAGAATGACCCTGATGTTAAACGGCGAGGATGCGGAGCCCGTCATCGCCCGCTTAAAGCATGTGTTCGGGATTCAGTCCTTCAGCCTCGCCGTCAAATGCGAGACAAACTTGGACAGCATAAAAGAGACGGCTCTCGCCTCTGTTCAACAGCAATACAAGCCTGGGGACACATTTAAAGTATCCACTAAAAGAGCCTATAAGCAGTTTGAATTAAACACAAATGAAATGAATGCCGAAATCGGCGGTCATATTTTGCGAAATACAGACAGCCTCTCCGTTGATGTTCATTCGCCTGATATCCATTTAAGGATCGAGATCAGAGAGGATGCCACTTATTTGACGTTCAGGGATGAAAAAGGCGCCGGAGGTCTGCCTGTCGGAAGCGGAGGAAAAGCGATGCTGATGATCTCGGGCGGGATTGACAGCCCTGTTGCCGGCTTCTACGCAATGAAGCGCGGACTTGAAATCGAAGCCGTCCACTTCTTCAGCCCGCCGTACACTAGTGAACGGGCCAAGCAAAAAGTCATTGATCTGACCGAGCGTCTCACAGCGTTCGGCGGGGACATCAAGCTTCATATCGTTCCGTTTACAAAAACGCAGGAACTCATTCAAAAACAAATTCCGGAAAACTATTCGATGACTGCGACGCGCAGACTCATGCTGCAGATTGCAGACAAGCTTCGCGAACGGCATAATGCCCTGGCCATCTTTACCGGAGAAAGCCTCGGGCAAGTGGCAAGCCAGACGCTGGAGAGCATGTATGCCATCAATGCCGTTACGAGCACACCGGTTTTGCGGCCGCTGATCGGAATGGATAAAACAGAGATCATCGAAAAAGCGAAGGAAATCGACACGTATGATATCAGCATTCGTCCATATGAAGACTGCTGCACGATCTTTACCCCTACAGCGCCGAAAACACGCCCGAAAAAAGAAAAAATCGAGCACTTTGAAAGCTATACGGATTTTGAAACGCTCATTCAAGAAGCGGTCGAAAAAACGGAAACGATCGTGTTAAGCAGCAAAAAAGAAGCGAAAGATAAATTTGCCGACTTTTTTTAAAGCTGTTTAGCGGCACACCGTTTTGTCTGTTTTTATTGCATACAATTACCAATCATTATTTGCATGAAGTCATGTGTTTTTACACAATCTATACTCACAAGGAGGTGAGAACACATGGCTCAACAAAACAGACAAAGCAGTTCTAACCAACTAGTGGTTCCTGGCGCTGCTCAAGCTATCGACCAAATGAAGTTTGAAATCGCTTCTGAATTCGGCGTTAACCTTGGTGCAGACACTACTTCTCGTGCAAACGGTTCAGTTGGAGGAGAAATCACTAAGCGTTTAGTTTCTTTCGCTCAACAGCAAATGGGTGGACCACAACAATAACCTGAAAATTGAAAAGCAATGGATAATGGGTGGGGTTTTCCCCACTCTTTTTATATTGGCAAAAAAGGAAAATGGTTCAGAATACATAAAGGGTTATGTATAATAGAAAGACGGCAAAAGATGAGAGGTGTATGCGTTGAGAAGAGAAGATTTGATAGCGCCGCTTAAGTACAATGCGGTTGATGAAATTGAAAAGTTTAAGGCTTCTTCAAATAAAACGGCTTTCATTTGGGAAGATGAAGCAGGGCGCAAATTGTCGTGGACCTATCATGATCTGATCGAAAATGCGGATAAAATCGGCAGCGTTTTAACGGGGAAGGGACTGAAAAAAGGCGACAAGCTGATCGTGATGATGCCGCGCGTTTTGGAAACGTATGCTGTCTACATGGCGATTTTAAAAGCGGGAATGGTGGTCATCCCTTGCTCTGAAATGCTTCGGGGAAAAGACTTGGAATATAGAATCAAACATGCCGGTGTAAAGGGGGCAATTGTCTATTCGTCATTTGCCGATTCTTTCCGGGAAGTCGAGTCTGTCGGCGGGCTGACGGCATTTTCAGTCGGAGAAGGCCAAGAAGGATGGATCGATCTTTCTAAAGAAATGGACCAAGCAAACGGAGCGGAATTTCAAGCTGCGGATACATCCCGGGATGATATTGCATTTATTTCCTATACATCAGGCACGACAGGTCAGCCGAAAGGCGTCGTTCATACACACGGCTGGGCGTATGCCCATTTAAGAACGACGGCTGCCGCATGGCTTGCGATCGAAGAAAACGACCTCGTCTGGGCGACGGCTGGACCCGGATGGCAAAAATGGGTGTGGAGTCCCTTTTTAGCCGTACTGGGAAGCGGTGCGACAGGATTTGTCTATCATGGAAAATTCGATCCGGAAACCTATTTGGAGCTGATGGAGCGCTATCAAATCAATGTGCTGTGCTGCACTCCGACAGAGTACAGGTTTATGGCGAAGGTCAATGATTTGTCAACCTTTGATCTTTCATCCGTACATAGCGCGGTTTCAGCGGGTGAACCTTTAAACAGGGAAGTCATCGACACGTTTAAAAAGCATTTTCATGTGGATGTGCGCGACGGATACGGACAAACGGAGAGCACGCTGCTCGTCGGTGTGCTGAAAGGGATGGAAATCAAGCCTGGAAGCATGGGAAAGCCGACTCCCGGAAACATCGTTGACATTGTGAACGTGGACGGGAAAGTCTGCGCCCCGAATGAAACGGGGGATATTGCCGTGCATTTGAGCACACCGGCTTTGTTTAAAGAATATTATCAAGATCCGGAAAGAACGCAACACCAAAGACGAGGGGATTATTTTATCACCGGGGATAAGGGCCGGAAAGATGAAGACGGGTATTTTTGGTTTGAAAGCCGCAGCGATGACATTATTATCAGTTCCGGCTACACGATCGGGCCCTTTGAAGTCGAAGATGCGCTCATCAAGCATCCGGAGGTCAAAGAATGTGCGGTGGTCGGGAGCCCTGATGACATTAGGGGATCGATCGTCAAAGCGTACGTTGTCTTAAAGGATATGTCCCGTGGGGACGAATGCCTCGCAAAAGAATTGCAAAATCATGTGAAGGCCATGACCGCGCCTTATAAATATCCCCGGGAGATTGAATTCATTGAAGAATTGCCGAAAACGCCTTCAGCGAAGATCAGGCGTTTTGAACTCAGACAACGGGAAATCGCCCGTAAAACGAAAGCTGAATAACCAAACAAGAGGGGGAATATCCTTTGGGGCGTGACTCACTCCGGAACATCGAGAAGGAAATCGCGCTTTTGGTCCGTCTGACAACAGCTTACAGTCCGCGGTTTGGAAATCTGGACCGCTCGGAATATCTGCTGCTGAGTGAGCTTGATAAGCAAAGTCCTCTTGCCATCAACTCGCTGGCGGAAACTTTAATGCTGAACCTTTCGACAGCAAGCCGGCAGGTTTCCGCTTTGGAACGGAAAAAGCTCATCAGGCGTTTTCCCGATCCTAAAAACGGCCGGATCAGCCTTGTCGAAATGACTTCAGAAGGCATTGACACTCTGAACAAAGTGCAAAGAGCCCGCTATCATGTATACACCGAAGTTCTTCAAGACTGGACAAAAGAAGAGCTGAATACGTTGGAAACTCATTTAACCAGGCTGAATCGGGATTTTAAAAAGTGGAGCAAATAATCGGCTAAAGGCTGTTGATCAGAAGATCACCAGCCTTTTTCTTTTTTAAACCTGTTGATTTATTGAAAGAAGGATGTATAATATAACTTGCATTATACAACTTGTATTATGAAATATATAATGAAAGGAGGGGCTCTTATGGGTCCATCCGCTGCGACAATTCAAGGGTCTAAAAAAATGGGCATTCCGAAATATTTTATCATTTCGGTTTTAACGATATTGGCCATTGGCCCGCAATACTTTCTCAATCTTTCCTATACGCTGAGCCGGGTCGTCATTCAAAATGGACTGCATCTGTCACCGGACGATATGCGGATCCCGTCCATTTTGTCAAACCTTGCTTTTGCTCTCGGTGTTCCGCTTGGACGTATATTTTCAAGAAGGTTCGGGATTAGGAACAGCTACTTGACCTTCATCACCTTATTTTTATTTGGTTCACTGATTGACGCGTTTTCAACAGGTTTGCTGTCGCTTATCGCCGGAAGGGTGATACAGGGATTGAGCGCCGGGATGTTATTTTTGACGATTCTCCCTGTCAAATTGATTTCGTTTCCGAACAAGATCCGCAACTTGTTTTTGTTTTTCGTCATCAGCGGATTGTTCGGCGCCTCTGCCATCGGGGCGGTGTTTGGTTCGCTGTCATTGAGCGCGGATGCATGGCGCTGGGTGTTTATATTAAATATTTGTTCGCCTGCCCTTTGTCTGGTGATCGGTTTCTTTTCTTTGCCTAAACAAACAGCAGAAGAGCGGGAGCATCATTCGATTGATAAGACGGGAGTATTGATGCTCTCATTACTCATGATTGTGTTGGCGGTGCCGCTTATCAATTTGCAGAAGACGGGTGTTCACTCTTTTTATGTGTGGCCGTTCTTTTTGGCTGGATTCATCATCTTGACGTTGTTTATCATCACAGACTTGCGCGCCCCGGATCCGCTTGTGCCGTTTCGTTCGCTGTGGTCTGCAAAAGCCGTTTCCGGGACAGTCATGGCCGTTGTGTCACACATTGCACTCATTGTTTCTCTTGCCGGGATAAACGGATTTTTGGAAAATATTGCAGATGCTTCTTTTGACAATCTCACCCGCTTTTATATGTGTTTTTTCACGGGGATTTTAGCGACAGCCGTGCTCAGCACGCTTTTATATGATCAGGTTGGCGCCGGATTGCTCGGCTGCGTCGGCGCTGTGGAAATGATCATCGTCGGATTGGAATGGAGATCGGTTCAACCGGGTGTTCCGATGGAATCGTTATATCTTCATGCCTTTTTGCTTGGCAGCGGCGTCAGTATGGTATTGGTGTCGGGAGCGCTTGGCACAGCGCTGGCCGGCGATATCCATCAAGCTTCAAAACGGTCGGTTTCGCTTCATTTTATCCGCAATTTCGCCGGCGCCTGGGCTGCGCCGGTGTTCGGCTGGTTTGCTTCAATGAAGAATGCCGTCCACTATGAGATGATCAGGGGCCATGTCAGCGAGACTGATCCTGAAATCCAGCTGGAATTGTCAAAAATGATTCATCATTTTGTCAGCACCGGGCTCTCTCTCGGTGATGCGAAAAACATGGCGGCCTATACGGTTGTTGCGAATGCCAGAAAAGCTTCAGCTCTCGGTGCATATCATGACTTGTTTACCATACTGCTGTGGCTTAGCGTGATCATGCTCGCGGCTTCGATTGGAAAGGCGGCGACCGGAAAGGGAAGATCGCTCGTTCAAAAGCGGCTTCATCTGCCTGAGCCTTCAGCAAATCAACAAAAGGAGATAGGATAAACATGAGTAAAGGACGTTTGGTGATCATCAATATGATCGGTATTATCGCACTTTTAACGCTTATCGCTGTATGCGGGTATTACTATTATCAAAATCAACATTATGTCACGACAGATGAAGCAGAGGTTTCCGCCAACATGACAAAAATAACGGCTCCGGCATCAGGGAAATTAAGCGGCTGGAGTGCAAAAGAAGGTGATCATATTTCAGACGGAGACAAGCTCGGAGAAATATCAGACGGCCAGCAGTCGGTATCCGTCAAGGCTCTATCCGACGGAACACTGGTCAAACATGCAGCCGTCAATCATCAAATCGTAAACGCGGGGGATGTCATCGGCCAAACTGCTGATATGGATGACCTTTATATTACAGCCAATATTAAAGAAACGGAATTGCACGACATCGAAAAGGGCGATAAAGTGGAGATTACAGTTGATGGAGACCCTGATGCAACGTTTGAAGGAAAAGTCGAGGAGATCGGATATGTGACAAATTCGGTATTTTCGATGCTTCCGCAAATCAATACAAGCGGAGACTATACGAAAGTCACCGAAAAAGTCCAAGTGAAGATCTCGATTCAAAATCCGTCCGCCAAAGTGCTGCCCGGCATGAATGCAGAAGTTAAAATTACGCTATAAGTTTCATCAAAAAGAGCAAGACGGAAGTCTTGCTCTTTTTTAAAAAAATTAAAGGAAAGTGCGCTTTACTTTTTCCCAGAATGAGTTGTCTTTTAATTTAATCGTTTTGATCACCTTGCCGGAAAGGCTGACCTCGACTTCTTTTACATGCATCGTGCTGAAGGCTTCGTTATCAAGGCCGATGATCGGATAATCATTGCCGTCCTGGACGATTTTTAATGTCAGCTTGCGGTCCGCGCTTAAAATAAACGGAGACCCCAGCGTCCGGTAAGTGTTGTTGTTGAGCGATGCGAGCTCTGTGACTTGTATGCAAGGCAAGAGCGGATCGACAACGGCACCTTCGACAGATTTATTATAGGCGGTGCTGCCCGTCGGAGTAGAGACAATCATACCGTCTCCCCGAAATGTTTCAAAATGAAGATCATCAATAAACACATCCATGACAAACGTTTTGATGATGCTGGAGCGAATGGAGACTTCGTTCAGGCACTGAAAACGGTTGGTTCCGTCGACTGTCACATCGATCAGCGGATATTTTCTGACTTCGATTTGTTCGGAATTTGTCGCTTCAATCATTTTATCGGTGTCATGTATATTAAAATCCGCATATAAATGAGCTTTCCCTTTTTTCGCGATACCCACGTAAAGGCAGTCATCCCTGAAATTCGTTTTTCGCACCGCCTGCAAAAAGGTGCCGTCACCGCCGATGCTTGCGATAATATTGGCATCCTCATGATGATGAACGACGCGAAATCCGTGTTCTCCCGCGAGCTGTTTCAGATTGTTGCACTGTTCGTCGGTTTCTTCGCTTTTTTTGTAAAAGAAATAAATGTTCCGGCGGTCTGTCACAAACATTCTCCCCTTTGTCTGTTGAAGTTTAGATTTTTCTGCCATTTCACATTGTGTTAAAATGACCAGTGACCCTAGTTTACCATGTCCTAAATATTTCTTGTATATGAAGCCATATCATAATGAACTTTTTCTCTTCATATACGTACAAAGACATGCAGCGTTTAAATGTTAAAGGAGGAGAACAAAGGATGAATCCTAAAAGATGGATCGCGCTTGTAATCGCATTGGGGATTTTCGGGTTTTCTGCGGTTATAAGTCTTGTGCTGTCTGTATTTGACAGCTTTGGCGAGGACGGCAAGATGCAGTTTGGACTCAATGACACACAGGAGGAAACGGTGCTTGAACAAGGCAGCTCATCAAGCAAAATCGCCGTGCTTGAAGTGAATGGAACAATCGCCGATAATGGGGGTGCTTCAAGCCTGCTCGGGTCTGATGGGTATAATCACAGAGCATTCTTAAAAACGCTTGAAAAAGCAAAGGATGATTCCGCGGTAAAAGGGATTATTTTGCGCGTCAATTCTCCGGGAGGCGGAGTATACGAAAGCGCTGAGATACATAAGAAGCTTGAAGAAATCAAAAAGGAAACGAAAAAGCCGATCTACGTTTCCATGGGGTCTATGGCTGCATCAGGCGGCTATTATATTTCAACGGCAGCCGATAAAATTTACGCAGCCCCCGATACGCTCACAGGCTCTCTCGGGGTTATTATGGAAAGCCTGAACTACAGCGGACTTGCGGAAAAACTCGGACTGAAAACCGAAACGATTAAAAGCGGAGAATTTAAAGACATCATGTCTCCGACTCGCGACATGACGAAAAAAGAACGGGAAATCATGCAGGGCATGGTCGATGATGCATACGAAGGATTTGTAGATGTCATCGCTGACGGACGCCATATGTCGGAAAGCGATGTGAAGAAAATCGCCGACGGCCGTGTTTACGACGGACGCCAGGCGAAGAAGATCAATCTCGTTGATGAACTCGGCTACTATGAAGATGTGGTGAAAGCGATGAAAAAAGACCATAAAAGCATGGCGGGCGCATCCGTTGTCAGCTATAAAGAATCAACAGGCCTCTCATCGCTTTTATCTATGAGCGCCAACAAAATCTTTAAAAGCGAAGTGGACTTCTTAAACATTAAAGAAGCGATTTCGCAAGCAGGCGCACCGAGAGCGATGTATTTATACGCTAAATAGGAGGGGACCGAAAAATGGATATGACTTATGATGAAAAAGGTCATCATGAATTAACACCGCCCGCTGAAGCTTCTGAGCAACAATCGGCCCCGCTGTTGGAGCATGCCTATGCCGGTTTTTGGATCAGATTTTGGGCTTTTCTGCTCGACGGCATTGTCGTCGGCAGCTTGAACCGCTTAGTGATATCTCCTGTTTTCAGCTTGCTCAATCTACCGAAAGAATCTGGGTTATTTACGTTTTCACTATACTCGGTCACGACGGCTATCGTGTTTTTTGCCTACTTCGCCGTCATGACAAAGTACTTTAGGCAGACATTGGGCAAAATGGTATTCGGACTGAAGGTTGTGTCACTGATTCCGGAAAAGGGGCTGACATGGGATGTTATCCTCTTCAGAGAATTCATCGGCCGCTACATCAACAGCCTGTATATCACGTATATCGTAGTGGCGTTTTCGCCGAAAAAACAAGGTGTCCACGATTTTATAGCCGATACAGCAGTTGTACATGAAAAATTGTATCGGAAAACAAATAAAGCAGATGAAAACCCGGCTATTTAAAGCCGGGTTTTTTTCTGTCTGAAGCCGCCATGTTTATTTTGCCGGATTTCTTCCCATAATGCCTAGTATAAGAGGAAGTGAAATCATGGTATACATATGGATTGCCGGAGCGCTGCTTCTGTTGGCAGCGGTTTTGATCATGAAAATCCGCGTGGCGGTTGAATACCTTCATTCATCTGATGATGACCGCCTGACAGTTAAGATTCGAACGGGATTCGGCCTTCTTCACATCAAAAAGGAAATTCCCCTGATAAAAGTCAATCCGGACGATATGACGATCGATGTGAAAGAACGGACGAAAACAGCCTTAAAAAAAGATCAAAAGAAAAGAAAAGTCGGCCACGGGGAAATGCTGGACCAAATAAGGCAGATGAAACAGCTGGTCGAACAGGTCATCAATCTTCAGCCGATCGTCCGCGGATTTTTGAAGCGAATACATGTGACAAAACTGGAATGGACGTCTGTACTCGGATTTTCCGATGCCGCTTTAACCGGAATAATCACGGGTGCTGCCTGGTCTGTTAAGGCATGGGTGATCGCTGTGCTGGATCTGCTTTTTTGCTTTGATCATCAACCCGATTATGAAGTGATCCCTGCTTTTAACCAGCCGTCCTCCAAAACGCACCTGACATGTATATTCCATTTTCGCCTTGGACATGCTATAACCGCAGCTTTCAGAATCGTTATTCATTGGAAAGGGAAAATGCGCGGCTTGTTTAAGCTGCCTAAACATTTGTCGGGTTCAACAAAGAATGATTCATCAGTATAGGAGGAAATGAATATGGCTGAACACCCAATTCAAGGTTTGATGAAAACCGCAATGGAAAATTTAAAAGAAATGATCGATGTCAATACCATTATCGGAGATCCTGTAGAAACACCTGACGGCAGTGTCATTTTAACCGTCTCCAAAGTCGGCTTCGGGTTTGCAGCGGGAGGAAGCGAGTTCAGCGGCAATAAACCAGCGGAATCAAAAGCAAGCGACGGAGAGCGCGAGCGGAAGGAAGCGAAGCTTCCGTTTGGAGGCGGCAGCGGCGGAGGTGTCTCAATCACACCGATCGCTTTTTTGATTGTCGGCTCATCGGGCGTCAAAATTCTGCATTTGGATGAAAATACGCATGTCGTTGACAAAATTTTGGAAGCGGCCCCGCAAACGATTGAACGGATTCAGCAAATGTTTAAGAAAAACGCCCAGCAAAAACAACAGATGAATCAGCAAAACAACACACCGTTTTAAAGAATAGCAACCCTTCAAAGTTAACTGCCTGATGCAGTTAACTTTTTTCTGTTCGTTTTTAAACGTAAGTTTTGCAGTTTGGCCTAAACTCTTTTATAGTAGAGTCATACATAAGTGAAGGAGGAATGATGATGGCTTCAATTACATTTAAAGGAAACCCTGTGACACTGGTAGGGTCAGAGGTGCATGTCGGAGACCAGGCTCCAGATTTCACGGTGCTCTCCAACTCGCTAGAAGAAGTGACACTTCAAGATATCAAAGGCAAACCGGCGATTATTTCTGTCATCCCATCTATTGACACAGGGGTATGTGATGCACAGACCCGCCGTTTCAATGAAGAAGCCGCAAGCCTCGGTTCAGTGAAAGTGTATACAATCAGTGCAGATCTTCCGTTTGCACAGGCACGCTGGTGCGGGGCAAACGGTATCGAAAATGTGGAAACATTGTCAGATCACCGCGAGATGTCATTCGGGGAAGCGTTTGGCGTTTATATCAAGGAATTAAGGCTGCTTGCCCGCGCTGTATTTGTTTTAGATGAAAACGGAAAAGTCGTCTATACTGAATATGTCAGTGAAGCGACAAATCATCCGGATTATGAAAAAGCGATTGAAGCTGCCAAATCGCTCGTGAAGTAAAATGAACGTTTAAAGGGCTCCAGGTGATCAACTCCCCGGAGCTCTTTTCATGGACTCTGATTTTTTAATAAGGAGAGACATTATGGAGAACAATCAAGTGGAAACAATATATGAATGGCTTGACGTAGGGGCGAACATCATTGCCGGCGATCGGGACATTCCATACTTAGAGGCTCTGGCAGAGGCTGGCGAGGCGTACTTTTCTGAGGATGCAAACCGCGGATTGTCTGAAGCAGCTGCACAAAAACTGGAGGCTCTTATCGGCAAAGTCCGCTTTTTTGAATGCAGCCATGAATCGATACGCAAAGCGTTCCAGCTGGCCATACTGAAAGGCCAGAAGGAAATTCCCCATCCGAACAGACAGATGACGCCGGATACCATCGGCTTATTTATCGGATATCTTGTCAACAAATTCATGGAGAGCAAAAAAGGGATGACGCTTTTTGATCCGGCAGTCGGCACCGGCAACCTTTTGCTTGCCGTTTTAAACCAGCTTTCTCATGAGGCGGGCAAAGCCTTCGGCTCAGACATTGACGATGTACTGATCAAGCTCGCGTATGTTCAGGCCAACCTTCAGCAAAAAGAAATTGAATTGTTTAACCAGGACAGCTTGCAGCCCATTTTTATGGACCCGGTCGATACGGTTCTCTGCGATCTTCCTGTCGGATACTATCCGGATGATGAAAGCGCTGCGGCATTCCAGCTGAAAGCCGATGAGGGACACTCTTTTTCACATCATCTGTTCATTGAACAAAGCCTGACATACGCAAAGCCGGGCGGATATTTATTTTTCATGATTCCGAACCATTTGTTTGAAAGCAGCCAGAGTGAAAAACTGCGCACCTTTTTAAAGGATCATGCGCATATTAATGCAGTTCTCCAGCTGCCATCATCGATTTTTAAAGATGAGGCGCATGCCAAAAGCATCCTGATCCTGCAAAAGCACGGGGAACAGGCGATCGCGCCGAAACAGGTGCTGCTTGCTCAAATCCCGTCGTTTTCAAATCAAGAAGCGATGCTCAACATGACGGCTAAACTCGACAATTGGATTCGGCAGGAAAAGAACTAAGCAAGTCAGAGATGGTATTCTCTGGCTGTTTTTATTTTCAGAAAATAATAATTTCTCATTGAAAACGCTATCATTCAAGATCTCGACTTGAAAAGGATTGTTCTTTAGTGTTTAAATGAGTAAGGCAGATATTTTTTGAATTTACTAAGAACGATTTTATACATATTTTTTATGATCCGGGTCGAACATAAAGTCACCGGACTATAGGTAAAAAGGAGCGTCATTTTATGTCCAAAATTATCGCAATCAATGCTGGAAGCTCATCACTGAAATTTCAACTGTTCGACATGCCCAGCGAAAAAGTATTAACAAAAGGTTTAGTTGAACGAATTGGGCTGGACAACGGCATCTTCACCATTTCTGTCAACGATGAAAAGAAAAGTGAAACAACTGATATTCCGGATCATTCCGTAGCCGTAAAAATGCTGCTGGATAAACTGACCACATTCGGCATCATCAAGGATTTAAATGAAATCGACGGAATCGGCCACCGCGTCGTTCACGGAGGCGAAAAGTTCAGCGACTCCGTTTTATTGACGGATGAAATGATCCATGAGATCGAAGAGATTTCAGAACTCGCGCCGCTTCATAACCCGGCCAATATCGTCGGAATCAAAGCGTTTAAAGAAGTTCTTCCAAATGTTCCTGCCGTGGCCGTTTTTGATACAGCATTCCATCAAACGATGCCGGAACAATCTTATTTATACAGTCTGCCATATGAATATTATGAAAAATTCGGGATCCGTAAATACGGTTTCCACGGTACATCGCATAAATATGTAACTGAACGTGCGGCAGAGCTCCTCGGCCGTCCGCTTGAAGAACTTCGCCTGATCTCCTGCCACCTCGGAAACGGGGCGAGCATCGCAGCTGTTGAAGGCGGCAAATCAATCGATACATCAATGGGCTTCACTCCGCTTGCGGGTGTGGCGATGGGGACGCGTTCAGGAAACATCGACCCTGCACTCATTCCGTTCATTATGGAAAAAACGGGACAAACAGCTGACGAAGTCCTGAACACGCTCAACAAAAAGAGCGGTCTTTTGGGTGTTTCCGGTTTCTCAAGCGATTTGCGCGACATCGTTGAAGCGGCTAAAGAAGGCAATGAGCGTGCGGAAACAGCGCTCGAAGTGTTCGCAAGCAGAATTCATAAATACATCGGTTCTTATGCAGCGAGAATGAGCGGTGTAGACGCGATCATTTTCACTGCCGGCATCGGCGAAAACAGCGTTGAAGTCAGAGAACGTGTTCTTCACGGACTGGAGTTCATGGGCGTATATTGGGACCCTGCACTGAATAATGTCCGCGGAAAAGAAGCGTTTATCAGCTATCCGCATTCTCCTGTCAAAGTCATCATCATTCCGACGAATGAAGAAGTGATGATTGCAAGAGATGTTGTAAGATTGGCCCAGTAATTTTAAAATGGCAGCCTTCTCTAGAGAGAAGGCTGTTTTTTTATCATCGCTTCCCTTTATAATAAAAAAGGAATGCAAAAAAGGAGGCGTCATCCATGAGTGTTGAGCAGCACAAAAAAGAAGCGCCCGACCGGGTCTTCTGCAAGGTCATTACTGTTAGTGATACGAGATCGGAAGAAACGGATAAAAGCGGGCGGCTGATGAAAGAATTCTTGAAGGAAGCGGGCCATGAAGTGATCTCATATGACATTGTCAAAGACGAAAAAGAAGCCATTCAGGCGGCAGTGTTTGAAGGCTGCCTTGATGACCGCATCGATGCGATTTTGCTGAACGGCGGGACAGGCATAGCAGCAAGGGATGTGACGATCGAATCGATTGTCCCCCTCTTTTCAAAAGAGATTCCGGGTTTCGGGGAAATATTCCGCATGCTCAGCTACACGGAGGATATCGGTGCAAGCGCGATTCTTTCAAGAGCGGCGGCGGGCGTTATCCAAAACAAGGCCGTTTTTGCGACGCCTGGTTCAAGCGGTGCGGTGAAGCTTGCGATGTCAAAGCTGATTGTTCCTGAAATCGCCCATGTCATCAGAGAGCTGAGAAAAGACAAGCAGTCAACAAAATCCGATTGATGCAACCAAAACAGGCTGAATATGAACTGAACTTCATTCATTAAAAATGAATGAAGTTTTTTTTATAAAAAGGTTGAAAAAACGAGACTTCCTTGTTAAAGTGTATACATATTAAATGTATTTTTATTAGACAAAACTTATTTTTATACAAAAAAGAGCACCTAGATGAGAGGAGTTTTACAAAATGACGCAAAAGAAAAAAGTGGTTTTAGCATACTCGGGAGGGCTTGATACCTCTGTCGCGATCAAATGGCTTCAGGAGCAGGGATATGATGTGGTGGCCTGCTGCCTTGACGTCGGCGAAGGGAAGGACTTGGCATTCATTCAGCAAAAAGCGCTTCAGGTTGGAGCTGTTCATTCTTATGTCATCGATGCAAAAGAAGAATTTGCACAGGATTTCGCTCTGATCGCCCTTCAGGCTCATACGCTGTATGAAGGGAAGTACCCGCTTGTCTCAGCTCTTTCAAGACCGCTGATCGCAAAGAAGCTGGTTGAAGTGGCAGAAAAGGAAAATGCCGTAGCCGTAGCACACGGCTGCACCGGAAAAGGAAATGACCAGGTCCGTTTTGAAGTGTCCATTAAATCGTTGAATCCGGATCTGGAAGTTCTTGCGCCCGTCCGCGAATGGAAGTGGTCCCGCGACGAAGAGATCGCATATGCAGAAAAACACGGTATTCCGATTCCGATCAATCTTGACAGCCCATATTCAATCGACCAGAACCTGTGGGGCAGAAGCAATGAATGCGGCGTTCTTGAAGATCCATGGGCAGCGCCTCCTGAAGGAGCGTATGATTTGACGAAGCCGCTTGAAAAAACCCCTGATTCGCCTGAAGTGATCGAAATTGCTTTTGAACAAGGAATTCCGGTATCAATCGACGGTGTTCCGTATTCCCTGTCAGACTTGATTTTGAAGCTGAATGAACTGGCAGGCGAGCATGGCGTGGGACGTATCGACCATGTGGAGAACCGCCTTGTCGGCATCAAGTCCCGTGAAGTCTATGAATGTCCGGGCGCGATGACTTTGATCAAAGCGCACAAGGAGCTGGAAGATTTGACATTGGTGAAAGAAGTGGCGCACTTTAAGCCATTGATCGAGCAAAAAATGGCGGAAGTGATTTATAACGGACTGTGGTTTTCTCCTTTGAAAGATGCCCTTTTCGCTTTCCTGAAAGAAACGCAGCAGCATGTCACAGGCGTCGTCCGCGTCAAGCTGTTTAAAGGCCATGCCATCGTTGAAGGCCGTCATTCCGAGTACTCTCTCTATGATGAAAAACTGGCGACATATACGAAAGATGATGCTTTTGACCATCATGCGGCAGTCGGTTTTATCGAACTGTGGGGACTTCCGACAAAAGTAAACAGCATCGTCAAAAAAAAGGAGCAGATTAAAGCATGAAAAAGCTTTGGGGAGGCCGGTTCCAAAAAACACCGGAAAAATGGGTCGATGAGTTCGGGGCCTCGATCCACTTTGACAAAGCGCTTGTAAAAGAAGATATCGCCGGGTCTCTCGCGCATGCTTCCATGCTTGAAAAATGCGGCATTTTAACCGAAGCTGAAGCGTCCAAAATAAAAGAAGGTCTGACATCTCTTTTAAATAAAGCGGAAAAAAACGAACTCGATTTTTCGGTTGATTATGAAGACATTCATTTAAATCTTGAAAAAATGCTCATCGATGAAATCGGACCGCTCGGCGGAAAGCTTCACACGGCCAGAAGCCGAAACGACCAGGTTGCGACCGATATGCATCTGTATTTAAAACAGCATACAGAGCATATCATCGAGCTGATTGCCGCCTTTCAAAGTGTGCTTGTCGAGAAGGCGGAGGAACATGTGGAGACGGTTCTTCCCGGCTATACGCATCTGCAGCGGGCTCAGCCGATTTCTTTCGCCCATCACCTTTTAGCATACTTTTGGATGCTTGAGCGTGATAAAGAACGCTACAATGACTCGTTAAAACGGATCAATAAATCGCCGCTGGGCTGCGGAGCCCTTGCAGGGACGACATTTCCGATTGACCGTGAATATTCGGCCGAACTGCTCGGCTTTGATTCGATTTATGAAAACAGTCTTGACGGGGTCAGCGACAGGGATTTCATCCTTGAGTTTTTAAGTGCAAGCAGCATTTTGATGATGCATTTGTCGCGATTTTCCGAAGAAATCATCCTTTGGTGCTCACAGGAATTTAAGTTTATCGAACTTGACGACACATATGCGACAGGCAGCAGCATGATGCCGCAGAAAAAAAATCCCGACATGGCTGAGCTCATCCGCGGAAAAACCGGGCGGGTATACGGCGATCTTCTTGGGCTTCTGACGATCATGAAAGGTCTTCCGCTGGCTTACAATAAAGATTTGCAGGAAGATAAGGAAGGCATGTTTGATACGGTTCAAACGGTGGAAGGAAGCCTTGAGATCTTTGCCGGCATGATTCAAACGATGACGGTCAACAAAAGCATGATGAAAAAAGCGACGGAACAGGACTTTTCAAATGCAACAGAGCTTGCCGATTATCTGGCGAAAAAGGGAATGCCGTTCAGAGAAGCGCATGAGGTCGTCGGCAAGCTTGTCTATACTTGTATTGAGAAAGGCATTTTCCTGAAGGGTCTGCCGATGGAAGAATTCAAAAAGGCGAGCGGGCTTTTTGAGGAAGATGTTTACATCGTGCTTGACCCCCATCATGCGGTTGAGAAAAGAATGAGCGAAGGCGGAACCGGATTTAAAAAAGTGGCGGAAGCGATCCAAAAAGCAAAACAATCTTTAAACAATTTTTAACATGACCCGATTTCGATTCATAACTATGCTGATCAAAGGCAAAATAAAGCTGTGAATCGAAAAAGTGGGGTGTAGGAATGAAAAAGGATCAGTTACAATCGGCATATTTGTTTGATGCCGATGGCGAGAAAGAAACCGTCCAGCAAATTTCTGATGCCTATTTCAGCGGATTTGTAGCTCATGATGACGAACAGCCGCTTTTAGATCAAGACAAACAATAAAAAGCCGGCGCAGGCTGAAGCCCGATTGAACAATCGACGGCTTCAGCTTTTTTTAATGGCGGCATTTTTGAAAAATGCCGATGCTCTACATGTGATATCCTCATGGTTTTGTAGTAAAGTATAAGTAGAAAAGAATATCATGCCAATGATGGAGAATTCCGAGAACCAATGCTTGGGGGGAAATGATGTGCGCCATGCGTTAATTACAGCCGGCTCAAAAGGTTTGGGGCGTAAAGTGACCGAAGCGCTCTTGGAGAAAGGGTATTCAGTGACGGTCAATTACAGGCAGGATGAAGAAGCCGTCAGCCGCCTCAAAAGAGAATGGCGGTCATGCCTCGACCGTCTGCAGTTTGTAAAGGGAGATGTCACGAAAAAGGAAGATTTGCTTCACATGGTGAACGCTGCTCTCGAGCGGTTTGGAAAAATCGACCTGCTGATTAATAATGCCGGCCCATACATATTTGAACGGAAAAAGCTGGCGGATTATACTGATGATGAATGGTATAACATGCTTGAAGGCAATCTAAGCGCTGTCTTCCATCTGTTTAAAGCGGTCATTCCAAGCATGAGAAGCCGCAAGTTCGGCCGTATTATCACCTACGGATTTCAGGGAGCAGATCACGCGCCCGGCTGGCTGCACCGCTCCGCTTTTGGAGCGGCGAAAGTCGGACTTGCTTCATTGACGAAAACGATCGCTATCGAGGAAGCGGGCTCGGGCATTACGGCCAACATGGTCTGCCCGGGCAACATCGTCGGGGAGATGAAGGAAGCCTCGATCTCGGAAGCGAGGGCTTCGCTTGACAACGAAACACCGATCGGCAGGTCGGGAACGGGTGAAGACATCGCGAGGATCATCGCATTTCTTTGTGACGAAGATTCAGACTACATTACAGGAACGGTGATTGAGGCGACAGGCGGCTTAAATGTGATAAACCGCCATTCTCTCTAAGCCGTTTTTAAAAAAGATATTAGGGGTGGATATGATGAAAGTGACTTACCATGGCCATTCAGTGATCTCAGTTGAGACGGGAAAGCATAATATCATATTTGATCCGTTTATCACAGGAAACACATTAACAGATTTAAAGCCTGAAAACGTCAAAGCGGATGTGATTCTTCTAACGCACGGCCACAATGACCATGTCGGCGACACAGTGGACATCGCCAAGCGTAACAACGCGCTTGTCGTAGCTCCGAATGAACTGGCGGTTTATCTCGGCTGGAAGGGGCTGAATGTACACCCGATGCATATCGGCGGCTCTCATCAGTTCGATTTTGGGAAAGTGAAATTAACCCAGGCTTTCCATGGCTCAGCTTATACCGAAGAAGACGGCCATAAGCTGGTCTATACGGGAATGCCTGCCGGGATTCTCTTGACTGTTGAAGGGAAGACGATTTTTCATGCAGGGGATACCGGTCTCTTTTCAGATATGAAGCTTATCGGTGAACTGAATCATATTGATCTCGCATTTTTGCCGATCGGCGACAATTTTACGATGGGCCCGGAAGATGCAAAGCTTGCTGCAGAGTGGCTCAGGGCGAAACAAGTCGTTCCCGTCCATTATTCCACATTCCCTGTGATCGAGCAGGATCCGCACGCCTTTGCAGACAGCCTGCCGGGCGGCGTCGGAAAGGTGCTTGAGGTCGGCGGTTCGATCGAATTAAAATAGACCTGGCCGCACCGGATTTTCTAACGGGATCAATCGCAATAAGCTTTTAAGCGTGGATTCGCAAATGAATTCACGCTTTTATTTTGATTGATAACGAACCCAGTGTTTTATCCATTTCGCTTCAGGTTTTTACGTATGAATATTGTTGTGCGGTGAGAACGAATGTGCAAAAATAGATGTGAATTGGGGGTGTGAAAATTGAAATATACTTGTCCATGTTGTGGTTACAAAACCCTCGATGAAAAACCCCCAGGCACATTTGACATTTGCGCTGTTTGTTTTTGGGAAGATGACGAAGTCCAATACGATGATCCCGATTTTTCCGGCGGTGCCAATATTCCTTCATTAAGGCAAGCGCAAAAAAACTTTCTTGAATTTGGGGCTTGTGAAGAAAGATGTATTGAATTTGTTCGAAAACCAAATAAGGATGATATAAAAGACCCTGATTGGAGATCACTAGAAAAAGATTAAAATCATGATTTTTATGAATCATGGAACCTCAACGGGAAGAGATTTATGGGGTCTTTTGATCTTATATGTCAATCAAAACATGTCAATCATGATAAAATAGAGCGAGAGACGATTAAAGCAGTGTTGGAGGATGATGATGAGGGTATTGAAGTACGCGATTTTAGGATTGCTTGATAAAGGCAGCCTCAGCGGCTATGATATGACCAGCCGTTTTAAAGCTGAGCTCGGCCAGTTTTGGTCAGCGAAGCACAGCCAGATTTATCCCGAGCTGAAAAAGCTGACAGATGAGGGGTTTATTGAATTTCAAACCGTGATTCAAGGGGAGAAATTGGAAAAGAAAATGTACTCCATCACACCGGAAGGCAAGCGCGAGCTCCACGAGTGGCTCACAGCCTACAAGCCTGTCCCCGATACGGTGAAAGACGAATTTATGCTAAAGGCATATTTTATCTCTTCGATGGAGCTTGATGAAGCCAGAGGCCTTTTTTCCGACCAGCTTCTGAAACGAAGGAAAAAAGCCGCCTTTTTAAAAGAAAGGCTTCAAGAGCTGAAAGATGAAGCGGATGATCCGGTTTCCTTTCAGTCTCCGCACTTCGGCCATTACTTGGTTTTGACAAGGGCGCTGGAGCGGGAAAATGGTTATTGTTCCTGGCTGGAGAACGCGCTGAAGCTGATGGAGGATGGCGAGCCCCCTGCTTGAATGCCTTGAGCCGGATTGCGGTCAAAACGCCCAAGCATTTATAATAAAATCATATCTAGCAGTCAGAGGATGAAGGTGAAACGAGTGGCAACAAAGCATGAACAGATTTTAAAATATATCGATTCCTTACCCGTCGGCGAAAAAATCTCTGTCAGACGGATTGCCAAAGAGATGAAAGTGAGTGAAGGGACGGCTTACAGAGCGATTAAAGAAGCTGAAAACAAAGGGTATGTCAGCACGATCGAAAGAGTCGGAACGATCAGAATCGAACAGAAGAAAAAAGAAAACATTGAAAAGCTGACCTATGCAGAAGTAGTCAATGTGATTGACGGGCATGTCCTCGGCGGGAAAGCAGGGCTCCATAAAACGCTCAATAAATTCGTCATCGGTGCCATGAAGCTTGATGCGATGATGAGATATACCGGAGCCGGCAACCTTTTGATTGTCGGAAACCGGTTCGATGCGCACCGCCAGGCCTTGGAAGCGGGTGCGGCTGTTTTGGTAACAGGCGGCTTTGACACGGAGCCGGAAATTATTGAGCTCGCTGACAAGCTCGAGCTGCCGGTTATATCGACAAGCTATGACACCTTTACCGTCGCAGCGATGATCAACAGGGCGATCTATGATCAGCTCATCAAAAAAGAAGTCGTGCTTGTTGAAGACATTTTGACCCCGCTCGAAAAAACGGTCTGCTTATCACCGCATGAAAAGTTGGAAAGATGGTATGAAAAAAACTTTGAAACGGGTCACGGCCGCTTCCCGGTCGTTGATGATCAGATGAGAATCCACGGCATTTTGACCTCAAAGGATGTGGCGGGGTATGACCGCTCTGTGCTGATTGAAAAAGTCATGACGAAAAATCCGATTACGGTGGTCGGCAAAACATCTGTCGCTTCCGCGGCGCAGATGATGGTCTGGGAAGGAATTGAAGTGCTTCCTGTTGTCGATGAACGCCAAAAGCTGATCGGCATGATCAGCAGACAGGATGTTTTAAAAGCGTTGCAAATGATTCAAAAACAGCCGCAGGTCGGTGAAAAGCTCGATGACATCATAACGGGCGGTTTCAAGGAATCGGAAAACGACAAGACCAAGCCCACACCTGTATATCAATATGAAGTTACACCGCAAATGACGAATCATTTGGGGACGATTTCCTACGGCGTATTTACGACTATACTGACCGAAGCGGCAAACCGCTTTTTGCGTTCGCACAAAAAAGGCGACCTTGTCATCGAGAGCATGACGATTTATTTTTTGAAGCCGGTGCAAATGGAGTCTGTCATTGAAATTAAACCGAACATACTTGAAGCCGGAAGGAAATTCGGAAAAATGGATATAGAAGTCTTTCACCAAGGTGCTCTCGTCGGCAAAGCGATGATGATGATTCAGCTGATGGAAAGAAGCTAAGGGACGTGCCGATGTCCCTCTTTTTTCTCAGGCGTTTTCCCTTTCATTTTCTTTGGCGAGGAGAGGGACATAGTGCTTATAAGCTTTATATCCGGCCCACATGCTTCCGAGTCCGGTCAACACAAAAATGACGCCGATCACGGCGGTGAGCGCCCCTCTGTATAAAAACAGCTGGTTGATCCCGAAAAACATGATAAAAAGGCCTAAGCTCATACTCGATTTGGCGGAGAAGTATTCCTTTTCAACCGCCCTTTTTGTGCGCACATATTTTACTTTGTAGAACACATACAAAATGGCTGAAACCACAATGAAAAAAACAAAAAACGGCATAATCGACATCCTCCATTGTAAGTTTTACAAACCCATTGTATACATAAACGGGTCCGCTTTCTACAATAAAAAGTCATGACTTTCACTTTCCACCAACAACTTATTATGATTTAATGGTTAAAAACAAGTAAAGAAGGGGCACGGCATGAAAAAAGAATTGATCAGAACCATATCATTATATGACACTATCATCATACATAGACATGTGAGACCTGACCCGGATGCCTACGGATCTCAATGCGGCCTTACGGAAATCCTGAAGGAAACGTATCCGGAAAAAAATATTTTTGCAGTCGGAGCGCCTGAACCATCGCTGTCGTTTTTATATACCCCTGATGAGATTGAAGATTCGGTTTACGAAGATGCACTCGTCATCGTTTGTGATACGGCCAATCAAGCGAGAATTTCCGATCAGCGCTACAAGTTGGGCAGCAAGCTGATCAAAATCGACCATCACCCGAATGAAGATCAGTATGGCGACCTTTTGTGGGTGGATACAAGCGCGAGCTCAACGAGTGAAATGATTTATGAACTGTATTTGACCGGAAAAGAAGAGGCGGGATGGAAGCTTCCCGTGAAAGGAGCAGAACTGATTTACGCCGGCATCGTCGGTGATACCGGCCGCTTTCTCTTTCCGAACACAACGAAAAAGACGTTAAAATACGCCGGCGAGCTGATCGAATATCCGTTTTCTTCACAGGAACTTTTCGATCAATTATATGAGACGAAATTAAATGTTGTGCGTTTGAACGGATACATTTATCAAAATGTCTCGTTATCGGAAAACGGTGTGGCTTCCGTTTTTATTACAAAGGATATTTTGAATCAGTTCAATATCACGCCGTCTGAAGCCTCACAGCTCGTCAGCACGATCGGCAATATTTCCGGTATCAAGGCCTGGGTGTTTTTTGTTGAGGAAAGCGATCAAATCCGCGTAAGGCTTCGATCAAAGGGGCCGATTGTCAATGAAGTGGCCAAAAAATACAACGGCGGAGGCCATCCGCTTGCAGCAGGGGCTTCCATTTATGACTGGAAAGACACCGATTTGGTCATCGCTGATTTGGAGCGTATTTGCACGGAATACAAATAAGAGGGGGGATCCCCTCTTTTTGCAGTATGATTGTATGCGTTTGCAATTTTTGCGTTATTGATACGCCGTCAGATAAGAAAGCCTGGACGGCACGGGCTGCATGCGCTCCGGTTTACTCGGGAATAAACCAGGAACCGAGATCTGTCACATCTTCGTAGACATGAATGTTTTGCGCTTGCAGTTCTTTTTTGATAAGGGACGCGAGACTTTCAGTTTCCGCATAAGCCGAGTAGCCGAGCTTGATCCGGTTGACTTTATCTCTTGCCAGCTGATGGTAACTGTAAATGTACATTCTGCCTTCCTCCCTTTTTTAGCTTTCGTATCGCTTACTGTCAGTTTAAAATAAAATATGGAAAAAAGCGACGAATGTCTTTAAATAGTTAAAAAAAATCCATATTTTCATTCTGAAAAAGATATTTTAATTTCCACAGAAAGCCTCGTATAGATCGTCAATTCAGTCACTTTGGCTTTGTAGGTTTTATCGTTAATCGTATATTCCTTGTTTTCAATCGTGCGCTTTAAAAGCTCTTTTGTCCGGTAAACACTTTCGATATCCTTTGTAATGACATCTGAAATATCATCGCGAATGTGCTCTTCAAAATTCATCATGTCAGGCTGTGACAGCTTGTATTGTTTCCCGTTGATCAGCTTGACGTCCACGCTTTGAATCAACAGTCTTCTTTTATTGTCTTCATTCAGTTTATGGAGATCCTCCCGGTAAATGGTGATCTGGTCATTCAAGTCTTCGATGCGCTCCTTCTGCTCACGAATCATCACGACCTGCTTTTCCTGAAAGGTGCCGTACGTAAACAGAAAAACGAGCCAGCTGACGATGGCTCCGCACATCATTCCGGCAAAAAAACGCTGCCATCCCGGCTTTTTATAGTAAGGAGGAATTCTCATGAGGAGATATGCTCCTGTGTGAGCCAATTGATGATCAAAAACCCTGTCTGCGCTCCTCCCATCGCCGAAAGGATCAGGAGAAGCTGTTTTACGATGTCTCTTGTATTGCCTTCAATGATGCCTCTTTCAAAGCTGTAAACGGCATCGAATGTACCGCCGATGGCGGCGACCAGTGCCCAGATCTTCAGTCGGTTGGCAAGACTTGTAATAATCGACAAAGGCGGCTGCCCCGACAGGTAAGCGCCGATGCCGCCGATCAATGCACCGCCGAGAAGAACGCCGAGCGCAATAAAATAAGAACTGATAAAGTTTGGCAAAAAGGGCTGTTCAGGGTCCATTTCGATCACCTCACCTTTTAACATGATATGGACAAAGCGAGACAAGTATGATCGAAAAGACAAGAAAGAACATTTGTTTCTCATTCACTCACATCTTATAATGAAAAGAGATGGCTCGAAAAAGGAAGGGGTGACAGAATGCCTTTTGTTCACCTGCAAGTACATAGCGGCTACAGCTTGTTAAACAGCGCCGCATCTGTAGAGGATCTCACGGCCAAGGCGAAAGAGATGGGTTACAGCGCACTGGCCTTGACGGATGATGAGGTCATGTACGGAGCGGTGGAGTTTTACAAAGCGTGCAAAAAACGCGGCATCAAGCCGATTATCGGGCTGACCGCAGCCGTTTTGACAGATGAAAAAGAACAGCTTTCATATCCGCTCGTTCTGTTAGCGAAAACAAATAACGGATACAATAATCTGCTGAAAATCAGCAGTGTTTTACAGTCAAAATCAAAAACAGGCATCAAGGAAAAATGGCTCAAAAGCTATCATGAAGGCATTATCGCGCTGACAACAGGTGAGACAAGCTATGTTGAAACCCTTTTAAAAGAGGGTCTGACAAAAGAGGCCGAAGAGGCCGCGCTCCGCTATCAGTCCATCTTTGGCGAAGGCAGCTTTTATTTGTCATATCAGCCGTACAAAGCAGACCCGTTCCTTTCTGAACGCATTCTTGAGCTGTCGGCAAAAACGGGAATTCCGATCGCCGCCTCTGGAGACGTCAGGTACATCGAGAAAGAGGATGTCACAGCCTATACGTGCTTAAAAGCGATTAAAGCGGGGGAAAAACTCGGAGAAAACCTGGAGGGGAAGAACGATCAGCATCTTGATTTAAAACCGCCAGCTGAAATGCTGGAGATTTATCAGGACCAGCCCGACGCATTGGAGAACACGATCAAGATCGCAAGGCAATGCCGCGTCGATTTGAGCCTCGGCCAGACGCGTCTGCCCAAATATCCGGCGCCGGACGGGAAGAATCCCGACGATTACTTAGCCGAACTTTGCTTTGAAGGGCTTAGGAAGCGGCTTGCCGAACCGCCTTCACAGGAATATGCCGAGCGGCTTGAATATGAGCTTGCCGTTATTCGAGACATGGCCTTCAGCGACTATTTCTTAATCGTTTGGGATTTTATGAAATTTGCGCACGAAAACGGAATTTTTACAGGCCCGGGCCGCGGATCTGCGGCCGGTTCTCTTGTCGCCTATACGCTGTTTATCACAGATGTGGACCCGATCAAACATAAGCTGCTGTTCGAGCGGTTTTTAAATCCCGAGCGGATCAGCATGCCTGATATAGATATCGATTTTCCGGATACGCGAAGGGATGAAGTCATTCAGTACGTCAAAAATAAATACGGCGACATGCATGTTGCCCAGATTATTACATTTGGAACACTGGCCGCCAAAGCGGCGCTAAGAGACGTCGGACGGGTGATGGGCATCAGCCCGAAGGAAGCCGATCAGCTGGCGAAGCTGATTCCTTCCAAGCCGGGAGTCACATTAAAAGAAGCCCTGGAACATTCTTCAGAGCTCGGCAAACGACTCAAAGAATCAAAAAAGCTGCAGGAGATATTTAAAACGGCCCAAAAAATCGAAGGTTTGCCGCGCCATACATCGATTCACGCGGCAGGGGTCGTCTTAAGCGAAGAGCCCCTGACCAATGTAATACCGATACAGGAGGGCCATGACGGCGTATATTTAACACAGTATTCCATGAGCTATCTGGAAGATTTGGGACTTTTGAAAATGGATTTTCTCGGCCTGCGCAACTTGACGCTCATCGAGTCGATCAAGGCGCTGATTGAAAAAAAGGAACGGATCAAGATTGATCTCTCGGATATTTCCTATCGCGATGAGCAAACGTTTCAACTGTTGTCGGCAGGGGATACAACGGGTATTTTTCAGCTCGAATCAGCCGGCATGAGAAATGTCTTAAAAAGGCTGAAGCCGACTAGCCTTGAGGATATTGTCGCCGTCAACGCCCTGTACCGCCCCGGACCGATGGAAAATATTCCGCTGTACATCAAGAGAAAGCACGGCCAATCTCCGGTATTTTACCCGCACGAAGATCTGAAGGACATTTTAAAAGACACGTACGGAGTCATTGTCTATCAGGAGCAGATCATGATGATTGCATCAAAAATGGCGGGCTTCAGACTGGGGGAAGCCGACCTTCTCAGAAGAGCCGTCGGCAAAAAAAACAAGGAAATCCTTGATACAGAGAGAAATCATTTTATTAATGGGTGTTTGAAAAAAGGATATTCCGCTCAATCAGCAAATGAGGTATACGATCTGATTGTGAAATTTGCCAATTACGGTTTTAACCGCAGCCATGCGGTTGCCTACAGCATGATCGGCTATCAGCTCGCCTATTTAAAAGCTCATTTTCCCCTGTATTTTATGTGCGGGCTTTTGACGAGCGCGATTGGCAATGAGGAGAAGCTTGCCCAGTACATCTATGAAGCAAAAGGCAAAGGGTTGAACGTTTTGGGGCCTTCGATCAACAAAAGCGGCTACCCGTTCACTGTTGAAAACGGCGCGCTCCGCTATAGCCTGAGAGCAGTGAAAGGCGTCGGCATTTCCGCGGTGAAAGACATTTACAGAGCGAGAAGGGAAAAGCCATTTTCCGACCTGTTCGATTTCTGCGTCAGGACCTCTGTGAAAAGCGTGAACAGGAAAACGATCGAAGCGTTAATATTCGCCGGGGCAATGGATGAATTCGGCGAAAACCGCGCCACATTGCTGGCTTCGATAGACATCGCATTGGAGCATGCTGAATTATTTGCCGGGGACAATGACCAGCTCGGCTTCTTCCTTGATGAAGGCTTGACCATCAAGCCGAAATATGCAGAAGCGGAAGAAATGCCGCTCGTCGACCTGCTTGCCCGCGAAAAAGAAACGCTCGGCATCTACTTCTCAAACCATCCGCTTTCCGTTCATCGCGAGCGATTGGCTGAGGCGGGGGCGCATCCGATCATTCAGCTTCTCGCCTCAGATCAGAAAAAAGCCGCGCTCGGCGCGCTTTTAACCAAAATGAAAACGATCCGGACAAAAACGGGACAGACGATGGCTTTTCTTGAATTGAGCGATGAAAGCGGGGAAATGGAAGCGGTCGTTTTTCCAGAGCAGTTCAGACAGCTTTCGCCGATATTGGAAGAGGGGGCGCAGGTTTTTGCGGAGGGGCGCATCGAGACAAGAAACGAAAAGCGCCAGCTGATTGTCGCCTCAGTTTCCCTGCTTGAATCGCTGCACACCAAAAGGCAGCCTTCCGTTTATATCAAAGTGGAGGAAAATCAGCATAACCAAGAAATCCTTGAAAAAATCAGCAGCATTTTGCTTGAGCACAAAGGCGGTACACCGGTCTGCATCTACTACGAAAAGAAAAAACAAACGATGAAGCTTCCCGAGGCGTACAGCATAACGGCCGATCACGCCGTGCTTTACAGGCTGAAAAGCGTCGTCGGCGAAAGAAATGTTGTGCTCAGATAGCAGCCGATATGAGCATATTCGATTAAAAAAATGCGGGAATTGTGTTATCATTTTTAAGATTCTATTGCTCGTTTTACAAGAATCTTAGCAGGACCCGAAGCAAAATTTTAGACAGAATTCCCTTGAAGGAGTGTTTGTTAATATGTCATTGAAAGAAAAAGCGCTGCATATGCACAAAGTAAACCAAGGTAAATTAGAATCAAAATCAAAAGTGCAGGTTCGAAATGCGGATGATTTAAGCCTTGCGTATTCTCCCGGTGTAGCGGAGCCATGCAAAGCCATTTATGATGACAACAGCAAAGTATATGATTATACAATGAAGGGAAACATGGTAGCAGTCGTATCAGACGGGACGGCTGTGCTCGGCCTCGGCAACATCGGCCCTGAAGCCGCCCTTCCCGTCATGGAAGGAAAGGCGGTGCTTTTCAAAAGCTTCGCTGGTGTGGACGCTTTCCCGATTTGTTTAAATACATCGGATGTGGATAAAATTGTTGAAACGGTCAAGCTGCTTGAGCCGACATTCGGCGGTGTCAACCTGGAAGATATTGCGGCTCCGAACTGCTTTGTCATTGAAGAACGCCTCAAAAAAGAAACGAAAATTCCGGTGTTCCACGATGATCAGCACGGTACCGCAATCGTTACTGTAGCAGGCCTTGTCAATGCCCTTAAGCTGTCAGGCAAATCGATGTCCTCCGTTAAAGTTGTGGCCAACGGAGCCGGTGCGGCCGGAATCGCCATTATCAAGCTGCTTTATCATTTTGGCGTTCGCGACATCATTATGTGCGATACAAAGGGCGCGATTTATGAAGGGCGTCCGAACGGCATGAACGCTGTAAAAGCCGAGGTTGCCAAGTACACAAATAAAAACCGAATAGAAGGATCGCTTCAAGACGTGATCAAGGATGCGGATGTTTTTATCGGTGTATCTGTAGAAGGAGCCCTGACAAAAGAAATGGTTCAAAGCATGGCGGATCAGCCGATCATTTTCGCCATGGCCAACCCAAATCCGGAAATTATGCCTAGCGAAGCGCATGAAGCCGGAGCAAGCGTCGTCGGCACAGGCCGCTCAGATTTCCCTAACCAGGTGAACAATGTCCTCGCATTCCCGGGCATTTTCCGCGGAGCGCTTGACGTACGCGCAACCCACATCAACGAAGAGATGAAAATCGCCGCTGTTGAAGCGATCGCATCGCTCGTCTCCGACGAAGAACTGAAACCTGAATACGTGATTCCGGCTCCATTTGATCCGAGGGTCGCCCCGGCCGTTGCCAAAGCTGTTGCCAAAGCCGCGATGGAGACAGGGGTGGCGAGGATCGATGTAGATCCTGAAGAAGTCGCTGAAAAAACAAGAAAACTGGCAGTGATCGAAGAAAACTAAAACTTCTCATTTTGATCAGCGCGTGACAGCCCTGTTTCAGGGAGCTGTCACGCGCTGTTTCTCAAATGAACTGCGCGTTTTTTCCTCTTATTGGAGATGCGCCAGGGGAGTCAGACGCTTCCGGGAAATTTTTTTCGGCCTGCTTTTTCAATCTTTTGTATCCGCTCTCAAGGCTGATATATCAAATTGCCGCCCGCTGATCCCGTTCACCTTGATTTCCGCGTTTGCCGATTAAAAATGTCGAATTGAGGATGACACGGTTTGACAAAAAAAGTACAATAGTTTCGGTATAGTGATGTTCTAGTCTATGAGCAGGACAGGCATATATGAAGAACCCTTCAAAAAGGGAGGTAATCTTTTGTTAAAAGATATATTCACTAAAAAGAAAAAGAAATACGCTTCCGTTCCCGCGGAAAAGGCGAAGCAAGATGTGCCGGAAGGGATTATGACCAAATGCCCCAACTGCAAAAAAATCATGCTCACAAAAGAGCTCGATAAAAACTTAAGGGTCTGCATGAACTGCGGCTATCATCTGCAAATGAACGCGAAGCAGCGTATAAAAAGCCTGGTTGACGACCAGACTTTTGAAGAATTTAATCAGGATATGGTCTCGGAAAATCCGCTCGAATTCCCGGGTTACCTGGAGAAGCTTGAAAAAGACAAGGAAAAGACGTCTTTAAACGAGGCTGTCGTAACCGGAAAAGGCATGATCGACGGGCATCCGGCGGTCGTCGCAGTAATGGACTCAAGCTTCAGAATGGGAAGCATGGGATCTGTTGTCGGTGAAAAAATTACGCTGGCGATTGAAAAAGCGAGAGAAGAAAAAATTCCTTTCATCATTTTTACAGCTTCCGGAGGAGCGAGAATGCAGGAAGGCCTTCTCAGTTTGATGCAGATGGCGAAAACAAGCTCCGCACTGAAGCTCTTCAGCGAAGAACAAGGCTTGATCATTTCGGTGATGACACATCCGACGACAGGCGGGGTGTCCGCAAGCTTTGCGTCCCTCGGAGACTACAATCTCGCCGAGCCAGGCGCCCTGATCGGCTTTGCAGGCAGAAGAATTATTGAACAAACGATCCGTGAAGAACTGCCCGAGGATTTTCAGACGGCAGAATTCCTGCTGAAACACGGACAGCTTGACTCCGTCGTTCACAGAGCCGACATGAGAAAAACGCTCGGCAGCATTTTAAGCATGCACCAAACTGGAGGTGATCTCGAGTGGCTGGAGAATTAGAATTTGAAAAGCCGGTAATCGAACTGCGCGATAAGATTGCCGAACTGAAAAAGTTTACACAGAATTCGGATATGGATTTAAGCGCTGAAATTACAAAGCTTGAAGCGCGTCTGGAACGGCTTGAAGAAGATATCTATACAAACCTGAAAGCCTGGGACAGAGTCCAGATTGCAAGGCATCCGAACCGTCCGACAACGCTCGATTATATCGAACATCTCTTTACCGATTTTTTCGAATGCCACGGGGATCGTTATTTCGGTGATGATGAAGCGATTGTCGGCGGCATCGCCAAGTTCAAGGGGCTTCCTGTTACCGTCATCGGCCAACAGCGGGGGAAGGATACAAAAGAGAACATCCGCCGCAATTTCGGGATGCCGCATCCGGAAGGATACCGAAAAGCGCTGAGGCTGATGCATCAAGCTGATAAATTTAACAGGCCGATCATTTGCTTTATCGATACAAAAGGAGCTTATCCGGGAAAAGCGGCTGAAGAAAGAGGGCAAAGCGAGGCCATCGCGAAAAACCTTTTTGAAATGGCAGGACTCTCCGTGCCCGTCATCTCCATCGTCATCGGCGAAGGAGGAAGCGGGGGAGCCCTTGCGCTCGGCGTTGCAAACCGCTTATTCATGCTGGAAAACTCAACTTATTCGGTGATCTCTCCAGAAGGCGCGGCAGCGATTCTCTGGAAGGATTCAGGGCTCGCCAAAAAAGCGGCTGAAACAATGAAAATCACCGCTCCCGATCTGAAAGAATTAGATATTATCGATCATGTTATAAAAGAAGTAAGAGGCGGAGCACACCGCGATGTGAAGAAGCAGGCCGGATATATTGATGAAGTGCTGAAAGATGCGCTCAAGTCCCTGTTGAAACTGGATCAAACGGAGTTAATCCAGCAAAGATATGACAAATATAAATCAATTGGAAAAATCTCGACTGAAAACCAATATGTTGGGGTAAAATAAGTAAACGTGAGGCCTTTTGGCTCACGTTTATTTTTTATGAGAGCGAAGAAAGTGAAAGGATTGTGTCATTTGCCGTGATTTTTCAAAGAGTTTGTTTAAAATTTATTTAAAAACTGTTTGTTTAATTGTATAATGATTAAGGTTTTATAAGGGATTTTCAGAAAAATTACATCCCTTTTTCATTGTTTTTGCGGCAATGTACGTGTTAAGGTAAATTATATAAGTTTTAGAGGTGAAAAAGATGAAGCGTATCGGAGTATTGACGAGCGGCGGGGATTCCCCTGGAATGAACGCGGCTGTTCGCGCGGTTGTCAGGAAAGCGATATACCATAATGTGGAAGTTTACGGAATTTATAATGGTTATTCAGGTTTAATCAACGGCAAAATAGAAAAGCTAGAACTCGGTTCTGTCGGAGATATCATCCACCGCGGCGGAACAAAGCTTTATACAGCAAGATGTCCAGAGTTTAAAACGGTAGAAGGACGGGAAAAAGGCATAGCGAACCTGAAAAAATATGGGATAGAAGGATTAGTTGTCATCGGCGGAGACGGTTCTTATATGGGAGCCAAGAAGCTGACAGAACACGGTTTTCCTTGCGTCGGCGTACCGGGAACGATCGACAACGACATTCCTGGAACAGATTTGACGATCGGCTTTGATACGGCCTTAAACACCGTGATTGACGCCATTGACAAAATCAGGGATACGGCGACATCTCATGAACGTACATATGTGATCGAAGTAATGGGCCGCCATGCCGGAGATATCGCACTATGGTCAGGTCTGGCCGGAGGAGCGGAATCGATTCTGATTCCTGAAGCCGACTACGATATGGAAGAGATCCTCGCCAGACTGCAAAGAGGACATGAGCGCGGCAAAAAACACAGCATTATCATCGTTGCAGAAGGTGTCGGAAGCGGAGTTGAATTCGGCAAACGGATCGAAGAAGCCACAAATCTCGAAACTAGAGTATCCGTTCTTGGACACATTCAGCGCGGGGGATCACCGACGGCCGCTGACCGCGTATTGGCGAGCCGGCTGGGAGCCTTTGCGGTTGAACTGCTTCTTGAAGGAAAAGGCGGACGCTGTGTAGGCATTCAAAATAATAAACTTGTTCATCATGATATCATTGAAATTCTTGATCAGAAACATACCGTTGACCAGAGCATGTACCGCCTGTCTCAAGAACTGTCAATCTAGTGTAAACCCGAGGAGGAAGCAATATGAGAAAGACTAAAATCGTTTGTACAATAGGTCCGGCCAGCGAAAGTGTGGAAAAGCTCACTCAGCTGATGGAAGCCGGAATGAACGTGGCGCGTCTCAACTTTTCCCACGGAGATTTTGAAGAGCACGGCGCAAGGATCAAAAACATCCGCGAAGCGGCCGCCAAGCTCGGAAAAGATGTAGGGATTCTTCTTGATACAAAAGGGCCGGAAATCCGCACGCACACGATGGAAAATGGTGCAATTGAGCTGGAAGCCGGTTCACAGCTGATCGTTTCAATGGAGGAAGTCATTGGGACGACAGAAAAAATTTCTGTTACATATGACGGTTTGATTGATGATGTGTCAGCAGGTTCAACCATTTTACTTGACGACGGCCTGATCGGTCTTGAAGTCATCGAAGTGAACGCAGACAATGGCGAAATTTTGACGAAAGTCATGAACAGCGGAACACTCAAAAATAAAAAAGGCGTCAATGTGCCGGGTGTCAGTGTGAACCTTCCGGGAATTACGGAAAAGGACGCGAAGGATATCGTCTTCGGAATTGAACAAGGCGTCGATTTCATCGCTGCGTCATTTGTGCGCCGCCCGTCAGATGTTCTTGAAATCCGCGAATTGCTTGAAGAGCATCGCGCAACAGACATCCAAATTATCCCGAAAATCGAAAATCAGGAAGGTGTCGATAATATCGACCGCATTCTGGAAGTGTCTGACGGCCTGATGGTTGCCCGCGGCGATTTGGGCGTTGAAATCCCGGCGGAAGAGGTGCCGCTCGTTCAAAAAGAGCTGATCAAAAAATGTAATGCGCTCGGCAAGCCTGTCATCACGGCAACACAGATGCTGGACAGCATGCAGCGCAACCCGCGTCCGACGCGCGCTGAAGCGAGCGATGTCGCAAATGCGATCTTTGACGGCACAGATGCGATCATGCTTTCAGGTGAAACGGCAGCCGGAAATTATCCGGTAGAAGCCGTGCAGACGATGCACAATATTGCATCCCGCTCAGAAGAAGCGCTCAACCATAAAAAAATTCTTTCTGCAAGAAGCAAACAAGTCGGTATGTCGATTACCGATGCAATCGGCCAGTCCGTTGCACACACAGCGATTAATCTCGATGTTTCGGCGATTGTGGCGCCTACAGAAAGCGGCCATACAGCGAGAATGATCTCCAAATATCGCCCGCAGGCGCCGATCGTTGCCGTTACTGTCAATGACTCCGTTTCAAGAAAGCTGTCTCTTGTCTTCGGCGTTTTCGCTACGAGCGGCCAAAATCACAGCTCTACGGATGAGATGCTTGAAAATGCGGTGCAAAAGTCGCTTGATACAGGCCTTGTCCGCCATGGCGATTTGATTGTGATTACAGCCGGTGCTGTCGGTGAAGCCGGTACAACGAACTTGATGAAGGTATATGTTGTCGGTGATGTGGTGGCAAAAGGACAAGGAATCGGCCGTAAATCGGCGATAGGAGAAGTGGTCATTGCCGAAAACGCGAAAGACGCGAGCGAAAAAATGAAAGACGGCGCCGTATTGGTGACAAAATGCACGGACCGCGATATGATCGCATCGATCGAAAAAGCGGGTGCTTTGATCACGGAAGAAGGCGGCTTAACAAGCCATGCGGCTGTTGTAGGCTTAAGCCTCGGCATTCCTGTTATTGTCGGTGTCGAAAATGCCACTTCCATCTTGAAACAAGGTGAAGAAATTACGGTCGACTCAGCCAGAGGAGCAGTTTACAGAGGACGTGCAAGCGTTCTTTAATATCTTGTCATTTTCCGGAAAAGAAGGGGAATCCATTTCCCTTCTTTTTTTGCAAGCTATGAAAACGTGCACAAAAAAAGAGCGGCCGTTCGCTTCTATCTAAGAACACGAGGTGAAAGCAATGAAGTTTTTCTTATTATTTCTCGTCATCTTCCCCGCTAGTGAAATCGGTCTGTTTTTATTGTCGGCTAATTGGATCGGCGTGCTTCCGACCGTTTTGCTGATCATCCTGACGGGCTTTCTCGGTGCAGCTCTCGCAAAAAAACAAGGGATCGAGGTATACCACAAGGTGCAGCGCGATCTTCAATACGGAAAGATGCCCGGAGATGCGATTTTAGACGGGCTCTGTATCTTCATTGGCGGCATGCTGCTTCTTTTGCCCGGGTTTTTATCGGATATCATCGGATTGCTGCTTCTGTTTCCGGCTTCACGCAACCGTCTGAAGCCATTCTTGTCCCGCAAGCTGAAAAGGATGTCTGAAGGCAGGCGGGTGAAAATCATCAAATAGTTTTATTGGTGCGGCAGCCTGCTGTAATGCGGATTGTCGTTTATTTTTGCTCTCCTTTTATAATAAATAGCCATATGTCTTTTAAAATCCCCGTCGTAAAGAGCGCTTGAATAAGGACGAGAAGCGCGGGACCCATGATCAGTCCGAGAAACCCAAACAACTTGAACCCGGCAAAAAGGGCGATTAACGTGCTTAAAGGGTGAAGTCCGATCGATTTGCTCAAAATTTTTGGTTCGGCAAGCTGTCTGAAAAGCAGGACCACAACGTACAAAACCCCGAGGCCGATCGCAAACGGCAGCTGTTTGGTTATCGCTAAATAGACGATCCATGGGACAAACACAGACCCCGCCCCGAGATATGGGAGAAGATCGACAATCGCGATCAAAAAGGCGATGGCGATCGCGTGGTTGACCTTTAATACGAACAGTCCGATCATCACGAGAACCATCGTGATGGTCACGAGTGCAAGCTGAGCCTTTAAAAATCCCGCTAGTGCTTTTTTCAATTCAGCATAGACCGCAGCTGCCCCCGAGACCAGGCGTTCTGGTAAAAATGCCTGCGCTCCTTTTTTCAATTTATGAAGATCTTTGCTGATGAAAAAAGTGGCCAGCAGTGAAAAAATCAGCACGGCTGCCGTATTTGGCAGAAATGCGAAAAAAAGCGGCACCGTTTCAAGAATTTTAGAAAGGAATAAGGCGGTGCTTGAGGCGATTTTACTGCCCAAATGTTCGATCTGCGTGATGATGGATTCCTGCTGGCCGGCTTCGAGCCCGTCAAAATATGCGGCAAGCTGATTGTACAGCGGCATGATTCTGTTTGTGAAAAAATGCTCGACATAAAGAGCTGCCCGATTCAGCTGGGCGGGCAGTATTTTGGCCAAATAAGCAGCACCGGAGGCGATTTCGGCGACGATCAATGTTAAAAAACCGGCCCCCGCTGTCAAAAAGGCGGACAGTACAATGGCGACATTAAGACCCCTCGGAAAGCCCGACCGCTCTTCCAGCCATTCCACAAAAGGATTGATGATGACAGCGAGAATAAGGGCAATCACAAAAGGATAGGTTAACGGGAAAGAGTAGTAGCCGAGCGTTCCGATAGCCGCAGCGAGGATGAGCACAGAGCCCGCCCGAAGTGCAATTGCAAGATGGGATTGATTCACGTCAAAATCCTCCTGATCAGAAAGCGTGTCCTAATTTCATTTTATTCATGAGTCTTGTTATTATGAGAAAGGTCAATAAAAAATGGAGATGAAAGCAGATGTTTACTCAAGCCAATTTATTTTTGCTACTTTTGCTGGCGATCGCTTTAGTCGCGAAAAACCAGTCTTTAATCATTGCCGTATCCGTCCTGCTTTTAATCAAGCTGGTCGGCCTCGACCAAAAGCTGTTTCCCGCCATACAATCCAAGGGAATCAACTGGGGCGTGACGGTGATTACGATCGCCGTTTTAGTGCCGATTGCAACAGGCGAGATCGGATTTAAGCAGCTCGGTGAAGCGGTGAAATCATATTATGCGTGGATCGCCCTCGGCGCCGGCATCCTCGTAGCGCTGATCGCCAAAAACGGCATCACATTGCTTGCGGAAGATCCGCATATTACAACCGCCCTTGTGTTCGGAACGATTTTAGCCGTCGCTTTATTTAAAGGTGTCGCGGTCGGCCCTTTAATCGGCGCCGGCATCGCATATCTTGTCATGCAGGCGGTACAGCATTTCACTCCGTAGGCATACATGGCAAGACAGTCTCGAAAAAATGCACCCCTTTAAAAAAGGGGTTTTTTCGTTTGATAAGAGAATAAAACGTTTCGGAACCGAAAAAATTTCAGCATCGTATTTTTTCAAAAAAACATAATTGAATATAAATAAAGCCTGTAAAACTACTAGAAATCTGTAAAGAAAAGCCGATTGGGGGGAAAAATAAGAAAAAAAAACTATAGTTAAACATTTAACAAATGTCTGAAATTTGTTTATAATATAAATAGGCTTAATCTTCATTAAGCATATCGGAGTATTGAATGGTATATAAAACACCGCGATTGTTTTATTTGAAAAACGATTTTATGTAAGCATTTTCTTTTGAGCCAAAAGGTGGTGTTTACATTCTGCGTTGTTTTTGCTCCAGGGTTTTGGTTTAATTTTAAAAGGGGAAATCTTTAAATAAGGGAGAGATGTATATGACAGCAACACGCGGCCTAGAAGGGGTAGTCGCCACTACATCATCAGTGAGTTCAATTATTGATGACACCCTTACATATGTAGGGTATAACATCGATGATTTGACACAAAAAGCCAGCTTTGAAGAAGTTGTGTATCTGCTTTGGCATTTAAAGCTGCCGAACAGGGAAGAGCTTACCGAGCTAAAAAAACAGCTTTCTGAGAATGCCGGTATCCCCAAAGAAGTAATTGATCATTTCAAATCCTACTCAAATGGAAAAGTCCACCCGATGGCAGCACTGCGCACAGCCGTTTCTTTACTGGGATTGTTCGACGAAGAAGCAGATCAAATGGATTCGGATGCAAATTACAGAAAAGCGGTCCGTCTACAGGCCAAGATGCCTGCGCTTGTCGCCGCATTTTCAAGAATCCGCAAAGGGCTTGAGCCGATCGAGCCAAATCCGGAACTCGGCTTTGCCGCTAATTTTCTCTACATGCTGAATGGAAAAGAACCTTCGCCGATAGAAGTGGAAGCGTTTGACAAAGCTTTGATCCTGCACGCGGATCATGAACTGAACGCATCGACTTTCACGGCCAGAGTATGCGTAGCCACGCTTTCTGACGTCTACTCAGGTATAACAGCGGCAATCGGCGCCTTGAAAGGCCCGCTTCACGGGGGAGCAAACGAAGCTGTTATGAAAATGCTTTCAGAGATTGGTGAAGTGGAAAATGTAGATTCATATATTCAAGCCAAGTTCGAAAAGAAAGAAAAGATTATGGGCTTCGGCCACCGCGTATACCGTCAGGGAGATCCGCGTGCAAAACATTTGAAGGAAATGAGCAGGCGGCTGACGAATTTAACCGGTGAAAGCAAATGGTTTGAGATTTCCGAGCGGACTGAGCAAATCGTCACATCTCAAAAAAAGCTCCCGCCGAACGTAGACTTTTATTCTGCATCGGTTTATCATAGCTTAGGAATCGACCATGATCTTTTCACGCCTATTTTTGCGATCAGCAGGGTATCAGGATGGCTTGCCCATATTCTTGAACAGTATGAAAACAACCGTCTGATTCGCCCGCGCGCAGATTATACAGGCCCTGACATGCAGACATTCATTCCGATTGAAGAAAGAAGCTGACCGATGTAAAGAGGTTTGCCCGCGACTCGTCTGGCCGGCCTCTTACGGTTCTTTCTAAAACATTGAATCTATGAAAAAAACATGCTTGTCCCCCGCACTCACGGGGGAAACAGATGTTTTTCTATATGAATTACATATTATGGGAGGTTTTATTGTGGCACAAGGTGAAAAAATTACAGTCTCTGGCGGAGTATTAAACGTTCCAAACAACCCGATCATCCCGTTTATTGAAGGGGACGGAACCGGTCCTGATATTTGGAGAGCGGCTTCCAGGGTTTTGGAAGCAGCCGTTGAAAAAGCTTATAACGGCGAAAAAGAGATTACCTGGAAAGAAGTTTACGCCGGGGAAAAAGCATACAACAAAACCGGTGAATGGCTTCCAGAGGAAACGCTTGACGCGATCCGCGAATACCTCATCGCGATCAAAGGTCCTTTAACAACTCCTGTAGGCGGCGGAATCCGTTCATTAAACGTCGCTCTCAGACAAGAGCTTGACTTGTTTACATGCCTGCGCCCTGTCCGCTACTTCACTGGCGTACCATCCCCGGTTAAGCGCCCTGAGGATACAGACATGGTCATCTTCCGTGAAAATACCGAAGATATCTACGCCGGCATCGAGTATGCGAAAGGCTCTGAAGAAGTTGAAAAGCTGATTTCTTTCCTGAAAAACGAGCTGGGTGTCAACAAAATCCGCTTCCCTGAAACATCAGGCATCGGCATCAAGCCTGTTTCTGAAGAGGGAACATCAAGGCTTGTCAGAGCGGCGATCGAGTATGCGATTGAACACGGCCGCAAATCTGTCACACTCGTACACAAAGGAAACATCATGAAATTCACTGAAGGAGCCTTCAAAAACTGGGGTTATGAAGTGGCTGAAAAAGAATTCGGCGATAAAGTGTTCACATGGGCCGAATACGACCGCATCGTCGAAAAAGACGGCAAAGACGCGGCTAACAAAGCGCAAAGCGAAGCTGAAGCAGCCGGAAAAATCATCGTTAAAGACAGCATCGCCGACATTTTCCTTCAGCAGATTCTGACGCGTCCGGCCGAGTTTGACGTCGTTGCGACAATGAACCTGAACGGGGACTACATCTCAGACGCCCTTGCAGCACAAGTGGGCGGAATCGGCATCGCACCTGGAGCAAACATCAACTATGAAACAGGACATGCCATCTTTGAGGCGACACACGGAACAGCGCCTAAATATGCCGGACTGGACAAAGTAAACCCGTCTTCGGTCATCCTTTCCGGCGTTCTGCTTCTTGAGCATTTAGGCTGGAATGAAGCTGCCGACCTTATCATTCAATCGATGGAAAAAACCATCGCTTCCAAAGTCGTGACCTACGATTTTGCCCGCCTGATGGACGGCGCGACAGAAGTAAAATGCTCTGAGTTCGGGGATGAGCTCATCAAAAACATGTCTTAAGCGGCAACTGGGTTTCATAACAAAAAAACAACAATTAAAGGGGTAGAAAAAATGGGAAAGAAGCGAAATAAAGTATCTGTCATCGGAGCGGGTTTTACAGGTGCAACAACTGCATTCTTAACGGCTCAAAAAGAATTGGCCGACGTCGTTTTGGTCGACATTCCGCAGCTGGAGAACCCTACGAAAGGGAAAGCGCTCGATATGCTTGAAGCGAGTCCTGTCCAAGGATTTGACGCGGATGTGAAAGGGACGGCGAACTATGAAGACACGGCCGGTTCTGATATTGTCGTCATTACGGCGGGCATCGCAAGAAAGCCTGGAATGAGCCGGGACGACCTCGTGGCTACGAACGAAAAAATTATGAGAAGTGTAACCAGAGAAATTGTCAAATATTCGCCTGACTGTATCATCATCGTGTTGACAAACCCTGTTGATGCGATGACTTACGCCGTATACAAAGAATCGGGCTTTCCGAAAGAGCGGGTCATCGGACAGTCCGGAATTCTGGATACTGCAAGATTCAGAACGTTTGTCGCTCAGGAGCTGAACCTGTCTGTCAAAGACATCACCGGTTTTGTGCTGGGCGGTCATGGCGACGATATGGTACCGCTCGTTCGTTACTCTTATGCAGGCGGTGTTCCGCTTGAAACGCTTCTTCCAAAAGACCGGATCGATGCCATTGTCGAAAGGACGAGAAAAGGCGGGGGAGAAATTGTCAACCTGTTAGGAAACGGAAGCGCCTATTATGCGCCAGCCGCTTCTCTGACTGAGATGGTTGAGGCGATCTTGAAAGACCAGCGCCGCGTGCTGCCGACCATTGCCTTCCTTGAAGGCGAATACGGCTACAGCGGTATATACCTCGGCGTACCGACGATCATCGGCGGAAACGGTCTTGAAAAGATCATTGAGCTTGATCTGACCGAGTCTGAAAAAAGTCAGCTTGATCAATCCGTACAATCGGTTAAAAACGTGATGAAAGTACTCTCATAAAACAAACAGACAGGCAGGCTTAATAAAAAGCCTGCCTGTTTTTCGGATTACATAATATGGAAAATGAAAATGAAAGACATAAACAGTGGCTGTCAGCATATACCTAATCATAATCATCTGCCCGGACATTTACGTCTTTGAATGGAATTTGAACCAGTCATCTCACTTTTCACCATTGAACGGCCGGATGTTGGCAGAAAAAAGAGATTTTATTCAAAACAATGAAAAATCAAATTGTCGAACAGAAAGGCTTTCGTTAAAATAAGAGTGAAAACGTTTCGCACATATAAAAATAGAGATAGAGATGTCGGGGAAATATGAAGCCTGGAGGCATGTCATGAGCAAAAAGATATTAGTTGTAGACGATGAGGAATCAATTGTTACGCTTCTTAAATATAACCTTGAAAGGTCAGGCTACCACGTTGTGACGGCCATGGACGGAGAGGCGGGCCTGTTAAAGGCGATAGAAGAGAAGCCTGATCTGATCGTGCTCGATCTGATGCTTCCGAAAATGGACGGAATCGAAGTCTGCAAGGAACTTAGGCAGAAAAAGCTGATGTATCCGATTTTGATGCTGACCGCAAAGGACGATGAATTTGACAAAGTGCTCGGACTTGAGCTGGGCGCAGACGATTATATGACAAAGCCGTTCAGCCCGAGAGAAGTGACGGCTAGGGTCAAAGCGATTTTAAGAAGAACACAGACGATGTCTGTTCAGCCCGAAGAACCTGAAGAAATCGATGCGGGTGAATTGATTATCGGCGACCTAAAAATACTGCCTGAACATTACGAAGTGTATTTTCAAAATGAGCGTCTCGAGCTGACGCCGAAGGAATTTGAGCTCCTTTTGTATCTTGGAAAACATAAAGGAAGGGTGCTGACAAGGGATCTTCTCTTGAACGCTGTCTGGAATTACGACTTTGCCGGAGACACGCGCATCGTCGACGTCCATATCAGCCATCTTCGCGATAAAATCGAAAAAAACACGAAAAAACCGGAATACATTAAAACGATTAGAGGTCTTGGCTACAAAATGGAGGAGCCGAAACTGAATGATTAAATTCCGGACCAGGCTTTTAGCTGCCCTGCTGACGCTGTTGATTCTCGTATTTGCTTCACTCGGTTTTCTGCTTGTTCACTTGTTCCACTCCTCTTACAATGCAAAATTAAGCAGCCACATTGAAAAAGAGGCCGGCTTGCTAGCCTCGCTGACGGATGCCGGAAACCTTAAGTCTTCTGAACAAGGCGCAATTTTAGAGAAAGCAAGCCGTGAACTGGACAGTGATGTATCACTGATTGATACAAAAGGTCAGGTTCTTTTTCATTTTGGAGAGCATGCGGCAAACAAGTCCGTCATCAAACAAGCGGTTGAAACCGATTTGGATGGCGAAGGCGGAGGCTTCAGAATCAGGCCGAGTGATGAGTCTGTGTTCCGCTATGTCCAGCCGCTCAAAGAGGCGGGGGAGCTGCAAGGCTATATTCTGATCAGCTCTCCGGTCGATTCTCTGCAGGATATCAATCAAAAAATTTGGATTCTTCTAGGTGTCAGCCTGGGAACGGCTTTTTTAATCATTGCCGGGCTTGGGGCGAGAATTACGTCCCAATACACGAATCCGATTGAATCCGCGACACAAGTTGCCATTGAGCTTGCGAAAGGAAACTATAAAGCAAGGACGTTCAATGAAGATGAAACGATGCTGAGCCAGTCCATCAATATGCTCGCCCAAAATTTGCAGGACATGACAAGAGCGCAGGAAATGCAGCGGGACCGGCTGCAAACCGTGATTGAAAATATCGATTCAGGCCTGATTTTAATCGATGGCAAAGGCTATATCCATCTTGTAAACCGGGCCTATCAAAAGCAGTTCCATGTAGAAGCCGACCAGCTTCTCTACCACTTCTACCATGAAGTGCTTGAACATGAAGAGATCATCAATCTCATCGAAGAAATCTTTATGACGGAAACAAAGGTCCGCAAGATGTTTAAGCTGCCGATCAAAATCGAGAGAAGATATTTTGAAGTCGACGGTGTTCCGATTATCGGCATCAATGATGAATGGAAAGGCATCGTCCTCGTTTTTCATGATATGACGGAGAGAAAGAAGCTTGAAGAAATGAGGAAGGACTTTGTCGCGAATGTTTCTCATGAGCTGAAAACACCAATTACCTCGATCAAAGGATTCACAGAGACGCTGTTGGACGGAGCCATGAACGAACGGGAAACCCTTTTGCAGTTTCTCTCGATCATTTTAAAAGAAAGCGGCCGCCTGCAAAATCTCATTCAGGATCTATTGGACCTTTCGAAAATCGAACAGCAGAACTTCACCTTAAATATTCAAAAATGTGACATCGGCGAAATTCTCGAAGAGATCGAGATGCTGTTAAAGAATAAAGCGGAGGAAAAAGGAATTGCGCTGACCCTGGAAAAACCGGCAGTGCCTGCCGTTGCTTCCGGAGATCCGCACAGACTAAAGCAGGTTTTTTTGAATTTGGTTAACAATGCGATCACATACACACCGGAAAAAGGCAGTGTGACGATTCATGCGGAAGTGCTGGAAGATGCGGTTCAGGTCAAAGTAAAAGATACGGGGATCGGCATCAAGCGCTCGGAAATCCCGAGGATTTTTGAACGGTTCTACCGGATTGACAAAGACAGAAGCAGGAATTCGGGGGGAACAGGTCTCGGCCTTGCCATCGTCAAGCATTTGATCGAAGCGCATCACGGAGAAATCGATGTCGAAAGCGAGCGGGGAAAAGGCACTGTGTTTACGGTCCGCTTAACACGAGCTGCTGCAAACGGTGAGGAATAAAAGAAACTTTACAAAGGCTTTACAACTTTGATAAACACGTTTAAAACTTGGCTGATAGGATCATTAGTGAACCCCTTCATCCAAGGAGCCATATGGACGGACGCGATCATCAAGCGCGTCCCTTTTTTTGTTTTCTTTCTAAAAAAAGGACTCTGATTTTCCTTTCAAAATGAACTTTGCTAAAATAAAATAAGCAAATATGTGTATGAAGTTGAATGGAAGCTGGAAAATCACGGCTTCTTAGGAGGATCAAGATGACAGAACGAAAAAAATTAGTGTTGGTTGACGGAAACAGCCTGGCATACCGTGCGTTTTTCGCACTGCCTCTTCTCAGCAATGAAAAAGGAATACATACAAATGCCGTGTACGGTTTTACGATGATCCTGATGAAAATGCTTGAAGAAGAAAAGCCGACCCACATGCTGGTCGCTTTTGATGCGGGAAAAACGACGTTCAGGCATAAAACGTTTAAAGAATATAAAGGAGGCCGGCAAAAAACGCCGCCCGAACTTTCCGAGCAAATGCCGTTTATTCAGGAGCTTCTCGATGCCTACCGGGTCTCCAGGTATGAGCTTGAAAATTACGAGGCCGACGATATCATCGGAACGCTGGCTAAATCAGCCGAAACAGACGGCTTTGAGGTCAAGATCTTCTCCGGTGATAAAGATTTGACACAGCTGGCGACGGAAGGAACAACGGTGGCGATCACGAAAAAAGGCATCACAGATGTTGAATATTATACGCCTGAACACGTCCGGGAAAAATACGGGCTCACACCTCCGCAAATCATCGACATGAAAGGACTGATGGGCGACGCCTCAGACAATATTCCCGGCGTTCCCGGCGTCGGTGAAAAAACGGCGATTAAGCTCCTAAAGCAGTTCCATACGGTCGAAAAGCTTTTATCGTCAATCGACGAGGTCAGCGGAAAAAAACTGAAAGAAAAGCTTGAGGAATTTAAAGACCAGGCTTTGATGAGCAAAGAGCTCGCGACGATCACCACTGAAGCTCCCCTTGAGATTACATTGGACGCCCTTGGCTATGAAGGCTTTGACAGGGAAGCCGTCATTAAGCTCTTTAAGGACCTCGGCTTTCATTCGCTGCTTGAAAGGCTCGGGGAAGACACCGCAGAAAAAGAAGAGGAACAGTTCGAGGAGCTCGACGTCAAGATCACAAATGAGATCACTGAGGAATTGTTTGCGTCACCGGCTTCATTCGTTGTCGAACAGCTTGGAGACAATTATCACGAGGCCCCGATACTCGGTTTTTCGATCGTGAATGAAAACGGCGCTTTCTTTATCCCGAAAGAGACGGCCATTGCTTCCGAACGTTTTAAAGAATGGGCTCAGGACGACTCGAAAAAGAAATGGGTATTTGATGTAAAGCGTGCGGCGGTCGCTTTGCGCTGGCAGGGGGTTGAACTGAAAGGCGCGGAATTTGACGTTCTCCTCGCGGCTTACATCATCAATCCGGGCCACTCGTACGATGATGTCGCAAGCGTTGCAAAGACCCATCAGCTGAGCATTGTATCCTCCGATGAAGCGGTCTATGGAAAAGGTGCCAAACAGGCGGTTCCCGCTGAACAGGAACTTGCCGATCATTTGGCCAGAAAAGGAAAGGCGATTTCCCTGCTCCGCGACAAACTGCTTGATGAATTGGAAGAGAACGAACAGCTCGAGCTGTTTGAAGATCTCGAAATGCCGCTGGCCCATATTCTCGGTGAAATGGAATCCATCGGCGTCCAGGTCGATGTGGACAGGCTGAAAAAAATGGGTGAAGAGCTTTCAGGAAAATTAAAAGAGTATGAAAAGAAAATCCATGAGTCGGCTGGAGAGACCTTTAACATCAACTCGCCGAAGCAGCTCGGCGTGATATTGTTCGAAAAACTCGGCCTGCCTGTCATCAAAAAAACAAAAACGGGCTATTCCACATCGGCGGATGTGTTGGAAAAGCTGCGCGACAAACACGTCATTATCGAAGACATCCTGCATTACAGGCAAATCGGCAAGCTGCAGTCCACATATGTTGAAGGGCTTTTAAAAGTCATCCGCAAAGACAGCCATAAGGTGCACACGCGCTTCAATCAGGCTTTAACACAGACCGGGAGGCTGAGCTCGACAGATCCAAACCTGCAAAATATTCCAATCCGTCTTGAAGAAGGCCGGAAGATCCGGCAGGCGTTTGTTCCGTCTCAAAAAGGCTGGCTGATGTTCGCCGCGGATTATTCGCAGATCGAACTGAGGGTCCTCGCACACATCTCGAAGGATAAAAACCTGATCGAAGCTTTTACAAATGACATGGACGTTCACACGAAAACGGCGATGGATGTTTTTCATGTGGCTGAAGAAGAAGTCACATCGGCGATGAGAAGGCAGGCGAAAGCCGTCAATTTCGGCATCGTCTATGGCATCAGCGACTACGGGCTTTCGCAAAACCTGGGCATTACAAGGAAGGAAGCCGCCGCGTTTATCGAACGCTATTTCAACAGCTTCCAGGGAGTCAAGGAATACATGGAAGAAACCGTTCAGGAAGCCAAGCAGAAAGGCTATGTCACAACGCTTTTAAGCAGGAGAAGATACATTCCGGAATTGACGAGCCGGAACTTCAACCTCCGCAGCTTTGCCGAGCGGACGGCGATGAATACGCCGATCCAGGGAAGCGCCGCTGACATTATTAAAAAAGCGATGATCCAAATGGCGAAAAAGCTGAAAGAAAAAGGCCTTCAGGCCAAATTGTTGCTGCAGGTGCATGATGAATTGATCTTTGAAGCGCCTGAAGAAGAGATTAAAGAGCTTGAAAAGCTGGTCCCTGAAGTAATGGAGAGCGCATTGGAGCTCGATGTTCCGTTGAAAGTGGATTGTTCTTCAGGCCCATCATGGTATGACGCAAAATAAAAAAAGGAAGTGATCATGTGCCGGAATTGCCGGAAGTTGAAACGGTCCGGCGCACTCTTGCCGGACTTGTCAAAGGAAAAACAATAGATGCGGTTGATATTAGATGGACGAACATCATTAAACGTCCGGCGGAACCTGAAGAATTCGCCAGACTTCTTGCCGGTCAGACGATTCAGTCGATAGACAGAAGAGGAAAGTTTTTATTGTTTCATCTTGATCACTGCGTCATGGTTTCCCATTTGAGAATGGAAGGGAAGTACGGTCTCCATCAAAACGGAGAGCCCCTTGATAAACATGTGCATGTCATTTTCAAGTTCACGGACGGAACGGAGCTGCGCTATCGGGATGTCAGGAAGTTTGGCACGATGCATTTGTTTAAGCCGGGTGAAGAACAGACAGAGCTGCCGCTCAGGCAGCTCGGCCCGGAGCCGTTCAGCAGCGAATTTACAGCCGGATATTTAAGAGAGCGCTTGATGAAAACAAACCGCTCGGTGAAAACCGCGCTTCTCGACCAGCGGACGGTCGTCGGATTGGGGAATATTTACGTGGATGAAGCGCTGTTCAGAGCGGGAATCCATCCGGAAACACCTGCGAGCAGGCTGACGAAAAAACAGACGGTTCTCCTCCATAAAGAAATCGTCCAGACGTTAAAAGAAGCTGTTGAAGCCGGAGGGAGCACAGTCAGATCCTACATTAATTCACAAGGGGAAATCGGCATGTTCCAGCTCAAGCTGTACGTCTACGGACGAAAAGGTGAACCTTGTAAAACATGCGGATCTGAAATTGAAAAAACGGTCGTTGGAGGAAGAGGTACACATTACTGTGTGAAATGCCAAAAAAAATGACAGTAGCGGATAAAGGCAAATCGAGTCGTATCCTTGTTTAATCCTTTCGGTGCAACCCTTAGGTATTGTTGCTTTTTAGAATGAACAATACACAGATGGTTTTCTTTTCTCATATATATAAGAAGCCTAAAAAATATGCCTAAGGTTAAAAACTTGCACCGCTGCATCAACAGAAAGGAAGACCGGATATGATATTTGCATCTTTCTTGCTTCTGGCATTTGCCGTCAGCCTGGACAGTTTTTCAGTCGGATTAACCTATGGTTTGCGAAAGCTGAAAATTCCTTTTAAAGCGATATTGATCATCGCTTTTTGTTCGGGCGCCGTTATGCTGACTGCTATGATGATCGGATCGCTTTTGGAGAAGTTCCTCCCCGTTGTTGTAACGGAAAGGCTCGGCGCCGTTATTTTAATGGGGATCGGCGCTTGGGTGCTGTACCAATTTTTCAGGCCGGAGAAAGAGCAGGAAGTTGCCATTTCGAAAAAAACCTTGTTGAACCTTGAATTGAAATCCCTGGGAATCGTCATTCATATTTTAAGAACGCCGACAAGCGCCGATATTGATAAATCGGGAATCATTACCGGCATGGAAGCGGTACTGCTCGGCTTCGCTTTATCGATTGACGCCTTTGGCGCAGGGATCGGAGCAGCGGCACTCGGTTTTTCACCGGTTCCGATGAGCATAACCGTAGCCGTGATGAGTTCATTATTTGTCTTTTTTGGCATGAAGTCAGGCCGTTTTTTATCAAAATGGAACTGGATGGATAAACTGACTTTCCTTCCCGGTATATTGCTGATCATGATCGGAATTTGGAAACTGTAAGAAGGGGGTGCTAAGCACGTGACATTGGTCATCGGTTTAACCGGAGGCATCGCCAGCGGAAAAAGCACTGTCGCGCAAATGTTTCAGCAGGCCGGCATCACAGTGGTTGATGCCGATGTCATCGCAAAAGAAGCCGTCGAAAAGGGAATGCCGGCATATTGGAAAATCGTCGAGGCATTTGGCGATGGCATCCTGCTTGAGACAGGCGATATCGATCGGAAAAAACTCGGAGAGCTTGTATTTACGAACGAAGAAAAAAGGGTGCAATTAAACGAGATCGTCCATCCGGAAGTGAGAAAAGCGATGATCAAACAACGCGATGACGCCGTTTCGGCCGGAGAACAATTTGTTGTTCTTGATATTCCGCTTTTATATGAAAGCGGGCTTGAACATTTGACAGACAAAGTGATCGTCGTCTGGGTCCCAAAAGAGCTTCAGCTAAAGCGGCTGATGAAAAGAAACAAGTTCAATGAAAAAGAGGCGCTCAGTCGAATTCAAGCCCAGCTTCCCCTTGATGAAAAAAAGAAAAAGGCCGACGCGGTCATAGATAACAGCGGCAGCCTGAAGGACACGGAAAAACAGCTTCAAGACCTTCTGGAGAGATGGTCAAAATGAGTGCGGGAAAACCGCACTCATTTTTTTGTTCAATATTGCTTGAACTGGCTGAAATTCGCGTAATACAATGCGGAATTTTGCGCACCTGCGTACCGTTCGGCAAAAGCTTTGGCATTACCCGCCTTCATCGTTCGATAGCTGTAATTGGATGAAGGTTTCCAGCTTGTCTCGGGTGATTTCTGCCCCTTTATCGCCGGGTATGACCCGACATCTTTAAACGCACCGTCTCCGTAATCATCCAATATGCCTTTCTCGTTGCCCGTGCCAAAGTAATTGGCTTCAGAATATATTTTGGCCAATGTCGTAATCGTGAAGCCGAGATGGAAATTGTTAATATAATTGTTTTTTACGTGAAAATAACCGTAACGCATCAACCCGGGCGCCCTGACGTAGAGATTCTCGAACCGATTGTGGCTGATCGTCATTCTCGGATATCCATTATAGATACTGTGGTACTGCTTGTCATCTTGAGGCCAGCCGAGAATCAGGCCGTACCTGTGGTCTGTGAACATGCTGTGAGACAGTGTGATGTAATCGGCTTTGGCGCCGACGTATAAGAGCTTGTCGAGATCGTGGCCGTTTGCCGAATAGCTGTGGCCCTGGAATGTAACATGGTCAATCCAGTAGTTTCGCGAATCTGTAATATAAACAGGGATGTCATTGTTTTCGTGAATCGATTGATCATGGGCAATGACCAGGTTTTTGAAAATGACGTTGCCAGACTCCGCTTTTGTTTTAAAGTAAACATTGTTCAGCTTATGTTTTTCAAACGAGCCGACAATCGTTTTATTGGCGCCCACCGTCAATACCGTTTTGGCTGAAGCACCGATATTGCTGGAGACGACAACGGTGCGCGGTGTTGAATCTTCAATATTGGCCTTCAGTTCGCCCAGGTTGTTGACGTAGACGACTTTTCCGAGCAGCCCGCCGGTCGTGCCTGTTTTCTGCCTGCCGCTCGTTTCCTTCGCATAGCCGGCGAAACCTTCGAGCCCATCGCTTGGAAGCTTCCACTTTTGGAGGGAGCTTCCCGTATATTTGCCAAGCTTCACTCCGCTTCCGTCCCGTGTCAGTGCCAGGTTGTTGTTTTCTGCGCTGACGATTTTATACGTCATAAAATCCCCGTTCGCATCTTTGTCAGCCCCAATGATGTTCCACAACTCTTCCTTCCGTGAATTGTCATAGTAAACCACAGCGGGATTGTTGTCTGACAGGGCATAATGGGCGGGAATGATAATTTTGCCGTTATCCATGTTTCTGATTTTGAATTGTTTGCCGTCAGATGTATCAAGCCTCCACCTTTCTTCTTTTTCCCCGCTCGTTTGTTTCGTTGTAAGCGGCGCGTTGTCCTGATTCCCGGCGGGTGTGATGTTTAAGCCTGATGAGCTTTCCAGCCTGATCATCTGTTTCGGATAATCTTCGCTTGCCGCAGACGCGGCCTCTGTCCCTAATAAAAAAGAAATGCCAGCCGCAGCTAAAAAAGAAATGATGAAAGATGCGTTTTTGATCAGTTTCATGTTTGTCCTTCCTTGAAGACACTGCCTTCTGTCGTGTGAAAATTTAGCGCTGTTGGAAATTGTAGCACTTAAGATGTATTTGAAATATATGCTTTAAGGATGATTTTTTTTAGTCTTTTGTTCACTTTTTCACAACGATGCGTAAATTTGCTGTAAAAGGTATAAATGGTATGGCTAATTTAAAATAATGTGTTATACTTATTTTGAATAAAACATGATGTGGAATGACATAAAAAACAAGGGGTGTATGTTTAATGAAGGTGAAAGTTGCCATAAACGGATTCGGCCGCATCGGCAGAATGGTATTTAGAAAAGCGATGCTTGATGAACAGATTGACATTGCGGTGATCAATGCGAGCTATCCTGCGGAAACACTCGCTCATTTAATAAAGTATGACACAAATCACGGACGCTATGAACTGGATGTCAAAGCAGGGGAAGACCATTTGCTGGTCAACGGGAAAAAGGTCATGCTCACCAATCAAAGGGAACCGAAGCTTCTTCCGTGGGCCGATTATGGAATAGACATTGTCGTCGAGGCGACGGGCAAGTTTAATTCGAAGGAAAAAGCGGAAGCTCATCTTGAAGCGGGTGCAAAAAAGGTCATTTTAACGGCTCCCGGTAAAAATGAAGATATTACGATCGTGATGGGTGTGAATGAACACCAATTCGATGCGGAGCGCCACGCAATTATTTCAAATGCATCGTGTACAACAAACTGTCTTGCCCCTGTGGCAAAAGTGCTTGATGATGCATTCGGAATCGAAAACGGGCTTGTCACGACCGTTCACGCATTTACAAACGATCAAAAAAATATTGACAATCCGCACAAAGACTTGAGAAGGGCGCGCGCCTGCGGATCTTCGATCATTCCGACGACGACTGGCGCAGCGAAAGCGTTGTCTCTCGTCATGCCGCATTTAAAAGGAAGAATGCACGGATTGGCTTTGCGTGTTCCTGTTTCAAATGTTTCACTCGTTGACCTTGTCGCCGATGTAAAATGCGATGTATCGGCAGAGGATATCAATGAAGCGTTCCGCACGGCTGCGGCAGGCTCCATGTCCGGCATCATTGATGTATGCGATGAACCTCTCGTGTCAGCGGATTTTAACACAAATCCATATTCCGCCGTCATTGACAGCCTTTCAACAATGGTTCTTGAAAACAGAAAAATGAAAGTGCTTGCATGGTATGACAATGAATGGGGATACTCCTGCAGGGTCGTTGACCTTGTCAGATTTGTCGCTTCAAGAATGAAACATCCATCAGCTGTATAAAATAAAAGCATGGACGGATAAAAAAAACCCCTTAACCACCAATTGATAAAACCGCCTTGCAAAAAATATTCAAACAAAGTATACTATTTTTCGTGAACTTCTAGTTCGTGAGCGCTTCGGCATTACTTAAAGGGTTAGGACCTCTCCGGACTAACTTTCCCCCGTGGTAATTGACCGGTTCAGTTGCTTGGAAATTCACTTTTTTAATTCTTGTTAAGGGGGGTCCATGCTATGGAAACAATGGGGCGTCACGTCATCTCCGAGCTGTGGGGATGCGATTTTGATAAGCTGAATGACATGGATTTTATTGAGAAAACGTTTGTAAATGCGGCACTCAAATCAGGTGCTGAGGTCCGTGAGGTTGCTTTTCATAAGTTTGCTCCGCAAGGTGTAAGCGGGGTCGTGATCATTTCCGAATCTCACCTGACCATTCACAGTTTTCCTGAACACGGGTATGCCAGCATTGATGTTTATACTTGCGGAGATCTAGATCCGAACGTAGCTGCGGATTATATCGCAGAAGAGTTAAAAGCGGAAACAAGAGAGAACATTGAAATACCGAGAGGCATGGGGCCTGTTCAAATCAAACAGGCTAAAGCCAAAGCACAGGCACTTTAAAGGGAGCTGGATGAAAAAGCGGATATCGCTTGAACATCCGCTCCTTTTTCTTTCCCTTCATGATTTTTTCCTGCATTTTCAGGCTGTTTGATTTTCCCTTGGAAATGGACTGTTTTTTTAATAAAATATAGAGAAGAAAGGCAAAGGGGACAAAGGAAATGAGTGTTCTGCAAAAAATTCAGGGATTTTTTTCAACCCATGCCGAGACATCTGACCGCCATCCCGTCGACGAGCTGAAAAGCCGCTATTACAAAGCGACGGCAAAACAGGCGCTCGAAGCTGTTTTAGACACGCTGGAAGGGCTTGACGGCTGCACCGTGATCTCGGTGTCGGAGGAAAGAGGAGAAGTAAACGCGGAAGCCAAAAAACCGAGAAAGTCTTTTGTGGTCGCGACAGTCGTTTCCGTCCGTCCATTTGAAACAGCGGTCGATTTTAATGTATCGACGGAAACGTTTTTGCCGACCGATTTTGGCTCAAGCCGCGGCATGGTTTCAACGTTTTATAAGGAACTGGACCGAAAGCTGACCAAGGCAAAACCAAACAACTGAATAGGGAGCTGAAAAAATGAAATGTCCAGCATGTCAGCATAATGGGACGAGGGTTTTGGACTCCCGCCCGGTTGACGAAGGCAGATCCATTCGCAGAAGGCGCGAATGCGAATCATGCAATTATCGGTTTACGACATTTGAAAAAGTGGAAGAAATTCCGCTGATCGTCGTCAAAAAAGAAGGAATACGCGAAGAATTCAGCCGGGAGAAAATGCTCCGCGGCCTGATCAAAGCCTGTGAAAAAAGGCCTGTCGCTTTAAAAGAGCTTGAAGATATTTGTTTTGCAATTGAAAAAGAGCTTAGAAATCAAGGCGTCTCTGAAGTGAAAAGCGAAATGATCGGAGAAATGGTGATGGATCGTTTGGCGAAAATCGATGAGGTCGCATATGTCCGCTTTGCTTCAGTATATCGTCAGTTTAAAGATATCAACGTATTTATCGACGAGCTGAAAGATTTAATAAAGAAAGAACGGTAAAGAGCTGTAAATATATCCAGCTCTTTTCTCATGACAAAAACATCGGGAAAAGGTGTAAAATGAGGACAAGAAACAAAGTGGAAGGTTGACATAAAATATGAGTAATTATTGGAAAGATTTGCTTCCTGTCGATCCTTACATGGTCAAAAGCTATGGCATGCTTCAGGATTTAGACCGGCAAATTATCACGCTATTGTATCAGCCTTTAATCGGCTCCTTTTCACTCAGCTTGTTTTTTACGCTTTGGGGAGAGCTGGAACAAAACAGGGTATGGGGAAAAAGCTCGACCCACAGACAGCTGATGGGAGCGATGCAGGCCAATCTGAAGATGATTCACGCCGAAAAGGAAAAGCTTGAAGGAATCGGACTGTTAAAGACATATATGAAAGAAACAGATGAGGAACGTTTATTTATATATGAATTGATCCCGCCTTTAAGGCCGGATGAGTTTTTCCAGGACGGAATGCTGAATGTGTTCCTATACAACCGCGTCGGAAAGACGAGGTATCAGCAGCTGAAAGAATATTTCGTACATGCATCAGTCCCTGAAGATGCCCGTGACATTACCCGTTCGTTCAACGAAGTTTTTGCATCCGTTCAGCCGAATGAGTGGAAGATGTCAGAAGATATGGCCGAGGCGATGAAGCTTGGCGATGAACAGGAATTCATGAAAGAGGGAACAGGCCGGTCTGTCACAGTCACTGAAGATGAATTCGATTTTCAATTGTTTCTGGCCGGTTTATCGGAAACGCTTATACCGAGAAAAGCGCTGACAGATCAGGTAAAGGAAACGATAAAAAAACTGGCCTTTCTATACGGAATCGACCCGCTCGATATGCAGAACGTTGTCATGTCAGCCGTAGATGAGCATGATGCCATTACATCGGAAGCGCTCAGAAAAGCGGCGAGCGACTGGTATCAAATCGAAAGAAACGGTTTGCTTCCTGAACTTGTTGACAAAGTGCAGCCTCTCAAGCTCCGTGAACATCCAAATGAACAGCCGTCCAACAATTCGAAGGAAGATCACTTAATCTCTCTGCTTGAACAAGTATCGCCAAGGAAGCTGCTTCAGGATATCGGGGGAGGCGCTGAGCCGTCGAAAGCCGATTTGAAAATCATAGAGGAAATCATGCTTGACCAAAAACTGGAGCCTGGCGTCATCAATGTTTTGATCTACTATGCGATGCTGAAAACCGATATGAAGCTTTCCAAAAACTACATTCAAAAAATCGCTTCCCACTGGGCCAGAAAAAAAGTGCGGACGGTAAGGGAAGCCATGCAGCTCGCCAAAGCAGAAAACCGCCAATATCTTGAGTGGGCGGAAGGCAAGAAAAAGCAGACCTCACGGAACAAAAAAGTCATCAGAGAGGAAAAACTGCCGGATTGGCTCAAGGAAAGCAAAGCTGAGGATTCGTCTGAGCCAACAATGCAGACTGCGGCAAGCATGGAAGATTTTGAACTGGAGAAGCAGAAGCTGCTTGAAGAAGTGAAGAAACTGAGGAAACATTCCGCCCTTTAACATGTGAGGTGAACGAATATGGAGCCGATTAAACGCGCACTCGAAGGTGTGACGAAAAGGCCTGACTTTAAGAAACGCCTGGAAGATATGAAAGAAAAGGTTCTCTCTGACAAAGATGTTCGGCAATTTATCGACCAGCATCAGGCTGTAGTGGATGATCGTATGATCGAGAGAAGCTTAAACAAGCTTTACGAGTATACACAGCAAAGCAAAGCCTGCGGGGACTGCCCAAGTTTAATGGAATGCAAAAACCTGATCCAGGGATACCATCCGAAGCTTGTGCTGAACGGGAAAACGATCGATGTCCAGTATGACACCTGTCCGGAAAAACGAAAAGCTGATGAAAGGGAGAGACAGCGGTCGCTCATCAAAAGCATCTATATTCAGGAGGATCTTCTGGATGCCACATTTGCCGACATTGACGGTGACGACCCGAGCCGGTTGAAGGTGATTCAGCTGGCGACTGAATTCTTTCATGACTACAACGAGACAGGAAAAGGAAAAGGAATTTATGTCCACGGGCAGTTCGGCGTTGGAAAAACCTTTATGCTGGCGGCCATCGCCAATGAACTTGCGGCAAAGGATCACCCGTCCATCCTTGTCTATGTTCCCGAATTTGTCAGGGAGCTGAAAAACGCAATTCACGATCAGTCATTGGAGGAAAAACTCGATATGGTCAAATCGACGCCGGTTCTCATGCTCGATGACATCGGAGCAGAATCGATGTCCAGCTGGGTCAGGGATGAAGTGTTCGGCACGATCCTTCAGCACAGAATGAGCCGGCAGCTGCCGACGTTCTTTTCATCAAATTTTGACCCGGACGAGCTGAAGCATCATTTCACATATTCCCAAAGGGGAGAAAAAGAGGACGTGAAGGCGGCAAGGCTGATGGAAAGGGTGCGGTATTTGGCTACACCCGTCCGGCTGAATGGGAAAAACCGCCGTTAGTGACGACAGGGAGATGAAGAGCATGCAAAAAAAAGGCTTGGGCAAATGGGCGGTGATCACCGCGCTTCTTGCCGCCGGAATATGGTTTAATACAAAGTATTTGAATCTCAGCCCGCGCCATATCAGGGAAGCCGTCTTATCCTTCGGCGTTTTTGCCCCGCTGATCTACATCGGTTTATTAATGATCCGGCCGTTTTTGCTGCTTCCCGCCTCGGTTTTTGCCGTCGGCGGCGGTTTGGCATTCGGTCCGCTGTTCGGATCTTTATATTCGTTTATTGGAGCCGCCGGCGGGGCTTTTTTATCATTCGCCCTCGCTTACAGGCTTGGCGGCGGTATGAAAAAAGCGCCTCTGAAACTTGAAAGTTTTCGGGCTCTTTTGCAAAAGAACGGTTTTTTCTGCATCCTCCTCTTGCGGCTCGCACCGATTCATTTTGATGCGGTCAGCTATGCGGCCGGCGTCTCGAAAGTCAAGCCTCTCGCTTTTTTGGCGGCCACTGCCGCGGGGATCATTCCTGGTACGGTTATTTTAAATGCGCTCGGGTCAAGCCTCTTGTCCGGAGACATCGCCGCGATTGTGATCATCGCCGCCATCTATCTTTTGTTCATTACCGTTCCCTTGTTGTTCAGAAAAAAGGTGCAGGAGCTGTTTGATTGAACACGGAGTCCTTTTTTTAAGTCTATTTTTTTTGTCCCGCCCATATACATGTATCAGATGTTGTTAGGGGGGACAAACATGCTCGAAATTACATTTGAAGATGATTATGATACAGCCGCGTTTTTGCATCTGCTTCGCAATGCGGATCAAAGCCGGCATATCAAGGTTCACAAAGCGCCAGGAAAGATCGGAATTGAAAAAACCCATTCCTCTGTCAGTATCCAGGCTTTTATTCAGCCGATTTTGACGAGGTTTTTTACAGAATGCAAGGAAGATGAATATATGCTTTCGGTCATTGAAGGTGATTATTACTTTTTGGATCGGGATGAGCAGCAGCAAATTCTTCAATTGGCCCACAGCATTATGGAGGGTGAACTGGAGGGGCTGCCTCTCAATCAGGACGATACCCCTCGTGAGCATTACATCATCCAGGAGCTCAAAACGATCTGTCTTGAAGAAAACGTCTTGTCGATCCGCTCCTTTATGACGTTTCGGCTCGGCAAATATTATGAGCGCCTGAGAGGCTATGTCGAAGCGGCGATCGATGAATATAAAATGGAACAGGAATACCAGACGTTTATTCAGTCGCTGAGAGAGTATGTCATGGCGAAGGAGCCGATGATTGAGCGAGTTCATATTGTCCATGATGATTATTTTGTATTGTGGGAGCTAAAATTTGTTTCAGAACGGGAACAAAAAAAATACATAGACAGACGATTCATAAGAGAACACCCGATGTATATTGATTCCCGCCTGCTGGCGCCGCTCGTATCGATAGCTCCGAGGAAAATCGACCTTTATACAGAGAATCGAGAGCATGCTATGGTGCAGACGATTCAAAATATTTTCCAGGAGCGGGTGCGGATTTTATCACTTGATTCCTTTCATCCTGAGGAGAACATTTTTGAAGAGCATTCTTGATTTTGCATGAAAAACGATTTATAATACGGTATAAACTTAAAGATCTATGTGTTGATAAGGACATGAAAAGATGAACACCGGTTTGACAGAGAGGGAGACCAAGGCTGCAAGTCTCTTAAACCAAGGATCATTTTTTTACCGCCTTTGAACATCAGTTGTGAAAGACGAAATGTCAAGTAATGGCTGACGGGACTTCCCGTTACAGAACCTAAAGCCGAAAGCGCCCAAGGGTTTTTTGCGCTTTTCGGGAAAAAGGGTGGAACCACGAATTCCGTTTATCAAATCCTCGTCCCTTTCACAGGGAGACGGGGATTTTTTATTTTGTAAAAAAAAGGAGTGACTAGGATGTCAGATATGGTAAAAATCAAATTTCCTGACGGAGCGGTTAAGGAGTTTCCCAAAGCGACGACGACAGAAGATATCGCGGCATCAATCAGTCCCGGCTTAAAGAAAAAAGCGATTGCCGGAAAATTAAACGACAAAGAAATCGATCTGCGCGCACCGATCCTTGAGGATGGCGCCATCGAAATCATTACGGAAGGCAGCGAAGAAGCGCTTGACATCATGCGCCACAGCACCGCGCATTTAATGGCTCAGGCGATCAAGCGACTGTATAAAAACGTCAAGCTTGGCGTCGGTCCGGTGATCGAAAACGGCTTCTACTATGACGTCGATCTGGAGGAAGCGCTGACTCCGGAAGACCTTCCAAAGATTGAAAAGGAAATGAAAAAAATCGTCGGCGAAAATCTGCCGATCGAAAGAAAAGAAGTCAGCCGCGAAGAAGCGAAAGAGCGGTTTGCCGCAATCGGCGATGACTTGAAACTGGAACTGCTTGACGCGATTCCGGAAGGCGAGACGGTATCGATCTATGAGCAGGGCGAATTCTTCGATCTGTGTCGCGGTGTTCATGTTCCTTCGACTGGAAAAATCAAGGAATTTAAGCTGCTGAGCCTTGCGGGAGCATACTGGCGCGGGGACAGCAACAACAAGATGCTGCAGCGCATCTATGGGACGGCTTTCTTCAAAAAAGCCGAGCTTGAAGAGCATCTCCGGCTGTTGGAAGAAGCGAAAGAGCGCGACCATAGAAAACTGGGCAAAGAATTGAAGCTGTTTGCGATTTCACAAAAGGTCGGACAAGGGCTGCCGCTTTGGCTGCCGAAGGGCGCGACCATCAGACGCGTCATCGAGCGCTATATTGTGGATAAAGAGCTCGCTCTCGGTTATGAGCATGTCTATACGCCTGTGCTTGGCAGCAAAGAGCTTTACGAAACATCAGGACATTGGGATCATTACCAGGACACAATGTTCCCGCCGATTGAAATGGACAATGAAACATTGACGCTTCGTCCGATGAACTGTCCGCACCATATGATGATTTATAAAAATGACATTCACAGCTACCGTGAGCTGCCGATTCGGATCGCAGAGCTCGGGACGATGCACCGCTATGAAATGTCAGGCGCTCTTTCAGGTCTGCAACGCGTCCGCGGGATGACGTTGAATGATGCCCACATTTTCGTCCGCCCTGATCAAATCAAAGACGAATTCATCCGCACGGTCCGCCTGATTCAGGAAGTGTATGAAGACTTCGGTCTTGAACAGTATTCATTCCGCCTGTCTTACCGCGATCCGGAGGATACGGAGAAGTACTATGATGACGATGAAATGTGGAACAAAGCACAATCGATGCTGAAGGAAGCGATGGACGAGATCGGCCATGATTATTACGAAGCTGAAGGCGAGGCGGCGTTCTACGGACCGAAGCTTGATGTGCAGGTCAAAACAGCAATCGGCAAAGAAGAAACACTGTCAACTGTTCAGCTTGACTTCCTGCTACCTGAAAAATTCGATCTGACATATGTCGGAGAAGACGGAAAACCGCACCGTCCGGTCGTCATTCACAGAGGTGTCGTATCGACAATGGAACGCTTTGTCGCCTTCTTGATTGAAGAGCATAAAGGAGCGCTGCCGACATGGCTTGCTCCGGTGCAGTTCCAGGTCATCCCTGTGTCGCCGTCCGCACACCTCGACTATGCAAAAAAAGTGCAGGAACGCCTGCAGCGTGAAGGTTTGCGCGTTGAAGTCGACAGCCGCGACGAAAAAATCGGCTACAAAATCCGTGAGGCGCAGATGCAAAAGATCCCTTACATGCTTGTCGTGGGGGATCAGGAAGTCGAAAATGAAGCGGTCAATGTCCGCAAATACGGTGAGCAAAAATCAGAAACGGTTTCACTTGAGGATTTCGTGAAAAAAGCCGTCGCTGAAGCGAAAAAATAACACATGAAAAAAAGCATGATTCCATTCGGAGTCATGCTTTTTTCGTTTATCTTGACTGCTGTTTTTCGGCGAGGATGTCAAACAGTTCATGTAAATCACTGATTTCATAATCCGGCTTCACATCGGTTTCATTGACTTTGCCTTTGCGGTTGACCCAGACGGTTTGAATTCCCGCTCTTGAAGCGCCGAGAATATCGGTGTTCAAGTTATCTCCGACCATCACTGTTTCATCCTTTGTAATGCCGAGAAGACCGAGGCAGTGTTCGAAAATGCTCGGGTCCGGCTTTCCTTTGCCGAAATCACCGGAAATGACGATTTCATTAAAATAAGGAGCAAGTTCCGGTACACCAGCCAATTTTTCTTTTTGCAGGCTCGGATCGCCGTTTGTCAGTAACAGAAGCTCAACGTTTCCTTTCAGCTCATCCAAAACGGCAAATGTTTCTTCATACACAAAAGGGCTTTTTCGGCGAACTGCCGCAAAATATTCGCCGAGTTCTTCCCCGAAGGCGGGATCGTCGATGCCAAACACCTTTAATCCGTTTGTCCAGGCGTTCTTTCTGTATTCAGGAACGATTTTGTTGAGCTTTTGAAACCCTTCGCTGATCGGTTCGCTGAAGTTCGACCACAGTCCTTCGAACGGGTTGATGCCGATCATCACCGTGTAAGGATATGTTTCATAAGACGTGTAAAGATCGCGCGCAGCCTGGCGGACGGCTGCTTCAAATTCAGCCGCATTGATTCCGTATTTTTCTTCGGCTTTATGACATGTTTTGGAAAATGCAGTACTGACGCTTTTTTCATCCCAGAGCAATGTATCGTCTAAATCAAAAAATACGGCTTTCATGATCTTCTCCTCTGCCTTTAGTTTATAGAATTCTCTCATTTATTTTACAATAGATAAATAGGATGTGAAAGCGGTGATTTTAGGATTGTGATGTAACGCAGTATCAAAGGAAAGCAAGGGGACGCCTCGGTTTGCCGATGGTGATCAAATGGAATGAGCCTATCTTTCTGTCGCTCATCCAATCTTTTATTCGGAAAGAAGAGCAGGCAAAGGCTGTGCAGACCTATCGGGTGCTGTCAATCGCTGCTCAGACGTCCCCCTTTTTTCCGCCAGAGGCTGAATGAGAGAGCTGCCGTCCATCATACATTGGCCGCTCTGGAGCAAATAGAGAGTCCAAGGTTTTTTGGTGACCGCCTTCATTCGAGACATAATCTCTTCGTGAAAGAAGGTTCAATGGTTCGGTCAGCCGCACCTATGCAAAAGAGCTGAAAACTGCTTCATTTGCTATGAAGCAGACGGTATTACAGTACTCGTTCCAGTCCAGGACGGCCCGCTTCAATGACAAAGCTGGCATATGTTGAGGCTGAAGCGCCTGGCCGGGTGATATAAGGAAGAACCTGAAAGTCGGCTTGTATGTGTGACCGGGTCATCGTGCAGCGGACATACCCCCGCTGGGCATTGTACAATTTGACATGGGGATTTCCGAGCCAGATCGGCGCCAGAGAATCCGTCTCCGACCCGTCGGCGTCAGAAGCGATCGATGTTGTGATCAATTCAGTACCGATCGTCTCAGATTGAATATCATTGAAGTCGGCTTTTAAGTCTGCGGCTGCATGTCTGTGAATATCTCCCGTCAATACGACCGGGTTTTTGATGCCGTACGCTTTGTATGCGGAGAAAAGCCTGTCGCGGCAGGCGGGAAATCCGTCCCACTGATCGGTACTGTATTCGACCCCGGGCCCTGTGTCGCGATCGATTTGCGCGACGACGACTTGCTGTGCCAGCAGGTTCCAGATCGCATCTGACTTGCTGAGACCGTCAAAAAGCCACCGCTCTTGGGCGCTTCCAAGGATCGACCTTTTTGGATCAAGCCGCTCCTCTTCATTTGCCGGATAGTTGTCGCGGTGCTGCCGGGTGTCGAGGACATTAAATTCCGCCAGATTTCCGTAGCAGAACCGCCGGTACAACAGCATATCAGGACCGTTCGGAATCGAGGCGGCGCGGATCGGAATGTTTTCATAAAATGCTTGGTAGGCAGAAGCGCGCTGACGGAGAAACGCTTCGGGTGATGTATTGTATTGCGAATGTGGGCCGGCATAATTATTTTCCACTTCATGGTCATCCGGCGTGACGATCCAAGGCGCCAACGCATGGATCATCTGAAGGTCGGGATCTGTTTTGAAGAGGGAATACCGCAGCCGGTATTGGCTTAATGTGACCGTTTTGGCGTTGTGTGCGCTCGACAGTTCGACATCCCGGTAAAGGTTCTTGGCATTGATGGGATATTCGTAAATATAGTCGCCCAGGAAAAAGACAACGTCCGGATGGTCTTTTGCCATATGCCGATAGGCGGTGAAATATCCGTGATACCATGCCTGGCATGAGGCAAGAGAAAACGACATGCCTTTGAGATTTTCAAATGGGGAAGGCGCTGTTTTTGTCCTGCCTGTGCGGCTGATCTCGGGGCCTGCTTTAAATCTGTACCAGTAATATCGACCCGGTTTTAAACCGTGTACTTCAACATGAACTGAGTGGGCAAGCTCAGGGAGTGCGGCTGCTGTTCCTCGTTTGACGATCCGGTGAAAGTGTTCGTCTTCAGCTACCTCCCAGCGAACCGGGACATTCCGGCTCGGCATCCCTCCTAAGCCGTCTTCAGCGAGCGGATCAGGCGCAAGCCTCGTCCATAACACAAATCCGTCCGGGTGCGGGTCCCCTGAGGCAACGGCGAGCTTAAACGGATGATCCGCAAATCTCGGCGCTTCGGCGGCAAGAGAAGCGTCTTCCGGCAGCAAACCGCGCTTGACGGATGAGCTGAATGCCGCAGCAGGAATAAAATGCTGTCTTCCATCATTCATTGACTGCCACTCCTTTATTCATCATGTGGTTCACATTAATCACTATACGATTGATATTGGCTAATTAGCACATATTGGAATTGATTGCCGTGCGAAAAGATCTCACTTTCCGCTATTTTGTATTTCAGCGCCTCTTTTCTGCAGCAGGCCCCGATATCCTGCAAGTGCCGGTAAAATCGTTTTGAATACAATGAAGCCGGCAAGCCAAAAGAAGTGAGCAGAAAAAAACGAACGGGCTTTTCTGGTTACACCTTTGTTCGTCGCTGTGATTCCCGGGATCGCCTTTCCGAGAGCAGGCGGTTTTACATATGAGGATGACAAAAGCGAAGGGGACATCATGAAGTCTTTTTAAAGCCGGCGACAATCGGATTTGCGATTCCGCTGTTCGTCCAGATCGCCGGTTAGAATGAAAAATATGAAAATCACCGTTGCTATTTCAAAACCGGCCTGTTATAATAGCAAATGTTGTGATAAATTTTATATCTTGACTTGCAGGATTTGTTTATGTAAGATGGATAATGAATTGAATATATATCAACAAGCAGAAGCACCCGCTTCTCACCTGATTGACACATTCTTGTAGTTGGCAGGTTAAACGTACATTTCTTATTTTTTATGCAGATGTTCGCAGTGTGGGTGTTTTATGCCCACACTTTTTGTTTGCCTGTGGAAATGCAAAGAAACGGTCAAAATGAGTTGTGAAATCAATTCAAAGATTCTATGGAGGTGGCTCATTATTAGCAAAGATCAATTGGTTAATGAGGGTATCCGTGCGCGTGAAGTCCGTTTGATCGGACAAAATGGCGATCAGCTTGGGATCAAATCCCGCCAGGAAGCACTGGAAATTGCGGGTCGCGCAAATCTTGACCTTGTGTTGGTTGCAGCGAATGCAAAACCGCCTGTATGCCGGATCATGGACTACGGAAAGTACAGATTCGAGCAGCAGAAGAAGGAAAAAGAAGCACGCAAAAATCAAAAAATCATTAACTTAAAAGAAGTTCGGCTGAGCCCTGGTATTGAAGAACACGACTTCAATACAAAGCTTCGCAACGCCATCAAGTTCCTGCAAAAAGGGGACAAAGTGAAAGCGTCCATCCGTTTCAAAGGCCGTGCGATCACGCATAAAGAAATCGGACAGCGCGTGCTTGACCGTTTTTCAGAAGCCTGTGCGGAAGTGGCGACTGTTGAAACGAAGCCGAAAATGGACGGCCGCAGCATGTTCCTGGTGCTCGCACCTAAAACTGAAAAGTAATTAAGGAGGAAACATCCATGCCAAAAATGAAAACTCACCGCGGATCTGCGAAACGTTTTAAAAAGACAGGTTCCGGGAAACTGAAACGTTCTCATGCATATACAAGTCACTTGTTCGCAAATAAATCTCAAAAACAAAAACGCAAGCTTCGCAAAAGCGCAGTCGTCAGCGCCGGCGATTTCAAACGCATCAAGCAGCAGCTTGCCAACATTAAGTAATTTCGGAAAAGGTATAATTAGGAGGGAAATCAAATGCCAAGAGTAAAAGGCGGAACTGTTACACGCAAACGTCGTAAAAAGGTTCTCAAATTAGCAAAAGGTTATTTTGGTTCAAAACATACATTATATAAAGTAGCTAACCAGCAGGTTATGAAGTCAGGAAACTACGCTTTCCGCGACCGTCGTCAGAAAAAGCGCGATTTCCGCAAACTTTGGATCACTCGTATCAATGCTGCAGCACGTATGAACGGTCTTTCTTACAGCCGTTTAATGCACGGTCTTAAACTGTCCGGCATTGAAGTGAACCGCAAAATGCTTGCTGACCTTGCTGTAAACGATCTTACTGCATTCAATCAGCTTGCTGATGCTGCTAAAGCGCAACTGAATAAATAATGAAAAAGGCCGGTTTCGGCCTTTTTCTTATGCTTTCAGGGGGGGCGTTTCCGCGGCGAATGTCCCGTCTTTCTTAAGAACATGAAGGAGCAGTCAAAAAATGAATACGATTTTGCTGATATACGTAATCCTCATCAACGGATACGGTTTTTTATTGATGAAAAGCGATAAGCAAAGAGCCGTCAAAAACAAATGGAGGGTGTCTGAACGCCGGATCTGGCTGACAGCGGCTGTTTTCGGCTCCCTGGGTGTCTGGGGCGGCATGCTCCTGTTCAGGCATAAGACGAAACACCTTTCCTTCAAGATCGGGGTTCCTCTTTTGCTGATTGCGCACGTTGTTTTGACGGGCTTTTATACTTTTAACTAAACAGGCAGAGAAGCTATTGCTGCTCTGCCTGTTTGTTTCGCCACTTTAGGATGGACGAATCCCAATCGATTTTACAGTCGGGGAAGCGCTGTTTAATCTTTTCTTCCAATTCGCTGAAATCCGCGGCTGTAAATGCGCCGAGCTTTTCTTCAGGGCTTTCGGTCCAGACGAAAACCGTGTGAATAAACAACGGATGGTCTTTGGACGGAATGTGTTTTTCTCCTTCGAAAAGCACGCCTTTAAAGGTTAATCTGAAATTTTTGCGCGTGTTTTTTCGTTCATCAAAAAAGTAAAAATGTTTTTTTGCCTGTGCTGTTTTCAATCTCCGGTCCGGACTTCCTAAAAACTGAACGATCCTGTATACGGCATAAATCAAAAGCGCCAGCAAAGCGAGCCTTATCATGATCACCAACATATTTAAAAAAGCCCTCCCTTTTGAAAGAAAATGAGTATATCTGAATATATACGACCCGATTAACATAAGGTTTCATTTTTTATGAAAAAAGCTTGAGGCAATATTGACCGTATTGAAAAGGCATGTTTTTGTATAATAGTAATGAGGGTTAATAAAGGAGGCAATGTATTGATGGCAAAACTCGATGAAACACTGGCCATGCTAAAGGAATTAACAGATGCAAAAGGAATACCGGCAAATGAAAAAGAACCGAGAAAAGTGATGAGGTCATACATAGAGCCGTTTGCAGACGAGGTAACGACAGACAGACTGGGAAGCCTGATTGCGAAAAAAACCGGACAAGCTGACGGGCCGAAAATCATGATCGCCGGTCATCTTGATGAAGTCGGTTTTATGGTGACACGCATAGATGACAGAGGCTATCTCCGGTTTCAAACGGTAGGTGGCTGGTGGTCCCAGGTCATGCTGGCACAGCGCGTAACGATCGTAACCAAAAAAGGGGACATCACCGGTGTGATCGGTTCAAAACCGCCGCATGTCCTGTCGCCTGACGCGCGCAAAAAACCGGTCGACATCAAAGACATGTTCATCGATATCGGCGCTTCAAGCCGTGAGGAAGCGATGGAATGGGGCGTTCTTCCGGGAGACCAAATTGTGCCTTACTTCGAATTTACGGTCATGAACAATGAGAAAATGCTGCTTGCCAAAGCATGGGACAACCGCATCGGCTGTGCGATTGCCATCGACGTCTTGAAAAATTTGAAAGGAGCCGATCACCCGAATGTGGTCTATGGTGTCGGCACCGTTCAGGAAGAAGTCGGACTGCGCGGCGCAAAAACGGCCGCACACACAATCAAGCCTGATATCGCCTTTGGTGTTGACGTCGGAATCGCCGGGGACACACCGGGAATTACAGAAAAAGAGTCGACTAGTAAAATGGGCGAAGGACCGCAGATCATTTTGTACGATGCCTCAATGGTATCGCATAAAGGGCTTCGCGATTTTGTCACAAAAGTAGCGGACGAAGCCGGGATTCCATATCAATTTGACGCTCTTTCAGGCGGAGGAACCGATTCGGGTTCAATCCACCTGACAGCAAACGGAGTGCCCGCTCTGTCGATTACGATTGCGACCCGCTATATCCACACACATGCGGCTATGCTCCATCGCGATGATTATGAAAATGCGGTGAAATTAATTACCGAAGTCGTCAAAAGGTTAGACAAAGAAACAGTTCAACATATTACATTTGATTGAATGGTGATTAAGCAGACAGTTTTGTAAGCTGTCTGCTTTTTTTAGAATATTTTAGAAAACGCTTACATATATAACAATGTTCCAAAAAATTACAAGGGAGGGGGACCGTTTGTTTTTGTCGTGCAATATGATGGATAGGAGTGTGGTTTAGTGAAGCGCGTTTTGAAAGGAATTTCTTTGACGGCGGCTTTGATGATTGGTTTGATCACGGCTTTTTCAACGCCTCAAGCAGCTTCGGCTGCATTTTGGGATACGAAAGGAGACAACTTTATTCATGACCCTTCCATCATTAAAGAAGGGAATACATGGTACACCTTTGGAACCGGTCTTGGCAGCGGACTGCGCGTCATCAAATCAGCTGACGGAATCACATGGAGCGCAGCGCCGAGCATCTTTCCAACTCCATTGTCATGGTGGAAGATGTACGTACCAAATCACGAAGCGCATCAATGGGCGCCTGATATCAGTTACTATAACGGGCGGTATTGGCTTTACTATTCCGTTTCTTCATTCGGCTCAAACACTTCTGCGATCGGGCTGGCTTCAACAGACCGGATCGCTTCCGGCCAGTGGCGCGATGACGGGCTTGTCATCAGGTCGACTTCTGCAAACAATTATAATGCGATAGATGGAGACTTGGTGATTGATAAAGACGGGAATCCATGGCTTTCCTTCGGTTCGTTTTGGAGCGGCATCAAGTTGACAAAGCTTGATAAAAATACGATGAAGCCAACGGGGGAGCTGTATTCGATCGCTTCAAGGCCGAATAATGGCGGAGCTGTTGAAGCTCCGAACATTACGTACAAAGACGGCTACTATTATTTATTCGTTTCATTTGACCGTTGCTGCCAGGGGATCGACAGCACGTATAAAATTGCCTACGGCCGTTCGAAAAATATTACGGGGCCTTATTATGACAAGAGCGGCCGAAACATGCTGAACGGCGGGGGGACGATATTGGACGCCGGAAACGAACGCTGGAAAGGACCTGGACATCAGGATGTGCTGAACAACTCCATTATTGTCAGACACGGCTATGACGCTCTTGACAATGGGGTTTCCAAATTGCTGATCAACGATTTGTACTGGGATTCCCAAGGGTGGCCGAGGTATTAATCGTTCTTAGAGCCAAGCGGTATTCTGCTGCTTGGCGTTTTTTGTTTGCGAATTGTCAAAAAAAATTGCCAAACAAACCGGAAATTAAATTGACAGTATGTGGTCTTATTAATATAATAAACTTGTTCGTACAAATACATTTTTTATTATTAATTGTACGTACATATAGAATCATCATCATCGGTACCGAATAGATTGGCCAGATGTTTATGTAAGCGTTTTAATAGTTTACTAATGTTCCACAATACCTTAAATGCAAAGGAGGCAACATCTTGATTCAGTCAAAAACGCATGAATTTTGGTTTGTGACGGGCAGTCAGCATTTATATGGAGAAGAGGCCGTAAGGGAAGTTGAAGATCATTCAAACATCATCTGCAAAGGATTAAATGACGGCCAATTGAAGTTCAACATCAAGTACAAGGCGGTTGCGACCTCGCTTGATGGCATCAGAAAGCTCTTTGAAGAGGCTAACAGGGATGAGACATGCGCCGGCGTCATCACATGGATGCACACATTTTCACCGGCAAAAATGTGGATTCCGGGCCTTTCTGAGCTGAATAAACCGCTCCTTCATTTTCATACACAGTTCAACAGGGACATTCCATGGGACCAAATCGATATGGACTTCATGAATATCAATCAATCTGCCCACGGCGACCGCGAATATGGCTTTATCGGAACAAGACTGGGCATTCCGCGTAAGGTCATTGCCGGCTACTGGGAAGACGAGGATGTGAAACGGTCGATCGATCGCTGGATGAGCGCTGCGGTGGCTTACATTGAAAGCCGTCATATCAAAGTGGCCCGTTTCGGCGACAACATGCGCAATGTTGCTGTGACGGAAGGGGATAAAATCGAAGCACAAATTCAGTTCGGCTGGACTGTTGACGGCTATGGAATCGGCGATCTCGTCCGGGAGATCGACGCGGTATCAGAACAAAGCTTAAGCGAGCTGCTGGCCGAATATGAGGAGCTCTACGACTGGCCGAAAAGAGATGGCGTCCGTGAATCCGTGAAAGAGCAGGCCCGGATTGAGCTTGGATTAAAGCGCTTTCTCGAAGGCGGCGGCTACACCGCCTTTACGACGACCTTTGAAGATCTGTACGGCATGAAGCAGCTGCCGGGTTTGGCTGTCCAAAGGCTCATGGCTGAGGGCTACGGCTTCGGAGGAGAAGGAGATTGGAAAACGGCGGCTCTCGTCCGCATGATGAAAGTGATGGCAGACGGAAAAGAGACATCATTCATGGAAGATTACACTTATCACTTTGAACCGGGCAATGAAATGATTCTTGGCTCGCACATGCTTGAGGTATGTCCTTCAATTGCCGACAGCAAGCCGAGAATTGAAGTCCATCCTCTGTCAATGGGTGGCAAAGATGATCCGGCCCGGCTCGTGTTTGACGGAATCGCGGGTTCCGCTGTTAATGCCTCTCTCGTCGACTTGGGCGGGCGCTTCCGGCTCGTGATTAATGAAGTGGAAGCTCAAAAAGTGGAGCATGATATGCCGAATCTTCCGGTGGCCCGCGTCCTTTGGAAGCCGGAGCCGTCTCTCAGAACGTCTGCGGAGGCCTGGATTTTGGCAGGTGGAGCGCATCATACATGCCTTTCTTATCAGCTGACCGCTGAACAATTGCTCGACTGGGCTGAAATGTCAGGTATTGAAGCAGTTTTGATCAATCGCGGCACAACGATTCCAAACCTGCGGAACGAACTCAAATGGAGTGAAGCTGCACATCGGCTTCGCATGTTTTAAGGGGTGAGCATATGTCATACACAATCGGGGTTGACTTTGGAACGTTATCGGGGAGAGCTGTCTTGGTCGATGTCAGGACCGGTGAGGAGGTTGCGACTGCTGTAAAAGAGTACACGCACGGCGTGATTGACCATGAACTGCCCGGAACAAAACGGAAGCTTCCGAGGGACTGGGCGCTTCAGCACCCGGCGGACTATATTGAAGTGCTGGAAGAAACGATTCCAAGCCTTTTGGCGCAATCGAAAACGGCTCCGGAAGACATCATCGGCATCGGCATCGATTTTACCGCATGCACGATTCTGCCGGTTGATGAAGCCGGGACACCGCTATGCATGAGGGCTGAATACGCCGCAGAACCTCACAGCTATGTGAAGCTTTGGAAGCACCATGCTGCACAGGAGCACGCAAACCGGCTCAATCAAATCGCAGAGGAGAGAAATGAAGATTTTCTGAAAAGATACGGCGGGAAAATTTCTTCTGAATGGCTTGTGCCGAAAGTGATGCAAATCGCAGAAGAAGCGCCTGACATTTATGACGCGGCGGCCGAAATGATGGAAGCGGCCGACTGGATCGTCTTCACCCTTTGCGGAAACAGAAAACGAAACAACTGTACAGCCGGTTATAAAGCGATCTGGAACAATAAGACCGGCTATCCATCCGGCGACTTTTTCGCGGCTTTGCATCCGAAGCTGGAAACAATCGTTCAGGAAAAATTAGCGGAAGACATTTATTCGGTTGGAGAAAAAGCTGGCGGATTGACTGCGGAAATGGCGGCCAAAACAGGTCTTTTACCGGGAACGGCGGTTGCCGTCGCAAATGTCGACGCCCACGTTTCAGTGCCGGCCGTCGGAATCACGGAACCGGGAAAAATGCTGATGATCATGGGGACATCCACTTGCCATGTGCTGCTCGGCGAGGATATCCGGATGGTGCCGGGCATGTGCGGTGTCGTTGAAAACGGCATTCTCCCGGGATATGTCGGCTATGAAGCGGGTCAGTCCTGTGTCGGCGATCATTTTCACTGGATGATTGAGCACTTTGTACCGGAATCCTATATGAAAGAAGCGGAAGCAAAAGGGATCACGATTTTTGAGCTGTTGAGCGAAAAAGCCGACAAGCTGCGCATTGGCGAAAGCGGGCTGCTTGCATTGGACTGGTGGAACGGCAACCGTTCGACACTGGTCGATGCGGACTTGACGGGAATGATGCTGGGGATGACGCTCGCCACAAAGCCGGAAGACATATACCGGGCATTGGTGGAAGCGACCGCCTACGGCACGAGAATTATCATTGAAACGTTCAGACAAAGCGGCGTACCGATCGAAGAGCTGTATGCCGCGGGCGGAATTGCCGAAAAAAATCCGTTCATCATGCAGATCTACGCTGATGTGACAAACATGGAAATCAAAATTTCCGGCTCTCCGCAGGCTCCCGCTTTAGGATCTGCGATATTCGGAGCCCTTGCTGCCGGAAGCGAAAACGGCGGGTATGATCATATCGAAGATGCTGTCAGACATATGGGCAAAATCAAAGAGCATACGTACAAACCGATACCGGCAAACGTCGCATTGTATGATCAGCTATATGAGGAATACAAGGCGCTGTATACGTATTTCGGAAAACAAAACGATGTCATGAAGCGTCTCAAAAAACTGAAAAACATCCAGTCCGTCAGCCCGGCCGTCCGCTAAACGATCATTAAAAGGAGGGGGAAACTTGTGCTGGAAGCGTTAAAAGAACAGGTTTTAAAAGCGAATTTACAGCTTGAGGAGCACCGCCTCGTCACATTTACATGGGGGAATGTGAGCGGCGTCGACCGCGAGAAAGGGCTGGTGGTTATTAAGCCGAGCGGTGTGAAATACAGCGAGTTAAAAGCGGAAGATTTAGTCGTTTTGAACTTGGAAGGCGAGGTCGTAGAAGGCAAACTGAAGCCGTCTTCCGATACACCGACACACCTTTATCTTTACAAACAATTTGCGACGATAGGCGGTATTGTCCATACCCATTCCCCGTGGGCGACGAGCTGGGCGCAATCCGGCAGGGATATTCCGTCATTGGGTACGACACATGCCGACTATTACTACGGTGATATTCCATGTACAAGGGAGATGTACGCCGAGGAAATCTCCGGCCAATACGAATTGAATACGGGAAAGGTGATTGCGGAAACATTTCAGCACCTTGATTATCGCGATGTTCCGGGGGTTCTCGTCAACAACCACGGGCCGTTTTGCTGGGGGGAGGATGCTTTGACAGCCGTCCACAACGCCGTTGTTCTAGAAGAGGTGGCCAAAATGGCCTATCACTCTCTGATGCTGAATCCGTCTCTTCACCCGATCAGCAGTGCTTTACAGGATCGGCATTTTTTCCGGAAGCATGGAGCTGACGCGTATTACGGCCAATAGAGGAGGCAACTGTTCAATGAAGGACCTGATTTCTTATATCAACAATACTTTAGGTTCATGCGAGTGCGGATCTGTTCATCATCCGCTGACAGTCGAAAAAATGGCCATTGGCGGACATGCCGTCGACGAGGAGCTCCCGGAATACGTGAAATCGGCTGGCTTTCAAAAAGCTGCCATCATCTGCGACGAAACGACTGAGCAAATCGCCGGAAAAAGGCTGCTGCATCTTCTGAAGAGCACAGTGAGAACCGTCCCGGTCAAGCTGAAGGCGAATGAAGCCGGCGATGTCACGGCAGATGAAACAACGTTGGTCAGTGCGCTGATCAGCGTGCCGATGGACACGGATGTGCTGATCGCCGCCGGCTCCGGCACGATCCATGACATCGTCAGATTTTGCGCCTGCCAGCGCGGGATTCCGTTTATTTCCGTGCCGACGGCGCCATCGGTTGACGGGTTTACTTCAGCCGGTGCGCCGCTGATTTTGAAGGGGAAGAAGCAGACGATTCAAACGGTTGCGCCGCTTGCATTATTTGCCGACCTTGAGATTTTGCGAAATGCTCCGCAGAAAATGATCGCTGCGGGGTTCGGCGATATGCTCGGCAAAGTGACATCGCTTGCAGACTGGGACATTTCCCGTCTGCTTGCAGATGAGCCCCACTGTCCGGCCGCTTGCGCCGCCACAAAAGAAGCGCTTGAACAGTGTCTGTCCAGTATAGATGAGATTGCGGCAAAAACGCGCGCAGGCATTGAAAAACTGATGGAATCGCTCGTTATTTCCGGCCTTGTCATGCTGGTGCTTGATCATTCAAGACCGGCATCTGGCGGCGAGCATCACCTTTCACATTACCTGGAAATGAAAGCGCTTGAAGATGGGAAGCGGCAGTTGCTTCACGGTGCAAAAGTGGGCTGCGCCGCCATTATGCTGGCCGATGTTTATCGATCCCTTAAAGATCTCACATGGGATGATGAACAAGTCGGGAAAGCCGTTTCCTCTGCTTATCAAAACCTTCCCGCCGGTGACAAAATGGCCGACTGGATGAGGCGAATCGGCGGGCCCGTATCATTTCAAGAACTGGATGTCGATCAGCATCTGCTTAATGAAGCGCTGAAGAACGCCCACCACCTCAGAGATCGGTATACGGGACTCAAAATCATCAATCAATACGGCCTTTTACCTGAGTTGAGGCCATTCCATGAAAGGGGGTAAAACGTGAAAAAGTTCCTTTCATATGTTCTGATGCTGACGCTTTCCGCAAGTTTGCTTTTGACGGGGTGCAGGGCAAGCCCTGCCTCTGAGCAAACACAGGATGCCACCGAGCTGACTTTTTGGACGTTTAATGGGCTCCATGAACAGTTTTACGCAGAAATGGTGAAAGAATGGAACAAGAAATACCCTAAGCGCAAAATTAAGCTGAATACGGTTGTGTATCCATATGGACAAATGCATGACAACCTGTCAATTTCACTGCTGGCGGGGAAAGGCGTCCCAGATCTCGCCGATATTGAACTCGGACGATTCTCCAATTTTTTGAAAGGATCGGATATTCCTCTGACAGATTTAACTTCCTTGGTTGAGAAGGAGCGCGACAAGTTCGTTGAAGCGAGGCTGACCCTCTACAGCAAGGATGAAAAGCTGTATGGACTTGGCACGCATGTCGGAACGACCGTGATGTACTACAACATGGACATTTTAAACAAAGCCGGGGTCGATCCGGACGACATTAAAACCTGGGAGGATTACAGGGAAGCGGGCAAAAAGGTTGTCAAAGCCGTCGGCAAACCGATGACGACGATCGAAACAACCGATCCGAATTCCTTTTTGCCGCTGCTAACCCAGCAAGGTTCAGGATACTTTGATCAAAACGGAAATTTGACATTAAATAATGAAACAAATGTGAGAACACTTGAATTTTTGAAAGAGCTTATCGAAAAAGATAAAATCGCGATCACCACGCCTGGAGGTAACCATCACAGCGAGGAATACTACGGATTTATGAACCAGGGCGGGGCGGCATCCGTCTTAATGCCGATCTGGTATATGGGCAGGTTTTTGGATTATATGCCTGACTTAAAAGGGAAAATCGCGATCAGACCGCTTCCTGCCTTCGAAGAAGGAGGAGACCGGTCGGCTGGCATGGGGGGCACAGCCACCGCCATTCCGAAACAAGCGAAACACGTCGATTTGGCCAAGGACTTTTTAAAGTTCGCGAAAGCATCAAAAGAAGGCAATATCAAACTGTGGACAGTGCTCGGATTCGATCCGCTCAGATGGGATGTGTGGGATTCTAAAGAATTGAAAAAACCGAATCAATACACGAAATATTTTCAAAACGGCAGCGATATTTTTTCGATGCTTCTTGACATTAAAGATGAAATCAACCCGCTTTATTTACACGAGGATTATGCGAAAACTTCCGACTTGGTGAACAAAAATGTATTATATGAAGCGCTGAAAACCGGAAGTAAAACGCCGAAAGAAGCATTGGACAAAGCAGCCGCTGAAGTGAAGGGGCCATAGTCTTTCATTACTGTTAAAGCGAGGCGATAACTTGAAGACTGTTAAAACAGATACAGTGCATTCGTTTCCGCCGGTAGCGAGAAAAAGAAAGATCAGAAATTTGCTATATTCAGCAAAAGCCGCACCCTATATTTTCACAGCACCTTTCGTACTCTCCTTTTGCATATTTTTTCTTTATCCGCTTATCAGCGTCGTCATCATGAGCTTTCAAAGCATTCTCCCCGGCGACATCCGCTTCATCGGGGTGGAGAACTATAAAGCATTAAACAATCCTACTTTCTATACTGCACTTTTTAACACCATGAAATATACCTTTTGGACATTGTTGATTTTAATACCGGTTCCGCTTATCCTTGCCGTCTTTTTGGATTCGAAGCTGGTGAAGTTTAAAAACGTGTTTAAATCCGCATTATTCATCCCGGCTCTCACTTCAACGATTGTGGCGGGCATCATTTTCCGGCTGATTTTCGGGGAAATGGATACATCACTGGCGAATTCGATTTTGACGAAGCTAGGGGCTGCACCGCAAAACTGGCTGAACAATGAGCATACCGGAATGTTTTTAATGGTCATGCTCGCATCGTGGAGATGGATGGGCATCAATGTGCTTTACTTTTTGGCCGGCTTGCAAAACGTGCCCAAAGAGTTGTATGAAGCGGCGGAAATCGACGGCGCCGGCACGTTTAAAAAGTTTTTTCATATCACGCTTCCGTTCCTCAAACCGGTCACCGTCTACGTGCTGACGATCAGCATCATCGGCGGCTTTCGGATGTTTGAAGAAAGCTATGTGCTGTGGCAGAACAACTCGCCTGGCAATATCGGCCTGACGATGGTCGGATACATTTACCAGCAGGGGCTTGCCTACAACAACATGGGCTACGGCGCGGCGCTCGGCATCGTGCTCTTGATCATTATTTTCATCGCCAGCCTTATTTCATTAAAGCTGTCTGGATCATTTAAAAAGGAGGGCTATTAATGCGTCCTGCCAGAGGCTTAAACATCGCAAAAATCGCTTTATTTCTGCTGTTTGCTATTTTGGGCTTTTTGTTTGTGTTCCCGCTTTTATGCCTTGTGCTCGGCTCGCTTAAGCCATCTTCGGAGCTGCTGCGCTTCGGGCTGAATTTAAAGCTGAGTCCTGACATCCTGAGCCTTGACAACTATACTTATTTATTTAACGGTGGAAGCATTTATTTTAAATGGTTTTCGAACAGCCTGATCCTCGTTGTCATTTCAACTGTTTTGACGCTTCTGTTTTCTTCGATGGTCGGCTACGGTCTTGCCGTATACGATTTTAAAGGGAAAAACCTGATGTTTGTGTTTGTGCTCTTGATCATGATGGTGCCGATCGAAATTTTAATGCTGCCTTTATTTAAAATGACGGTTTCTTTGCACATTGTCGACACATATGCCGGTGTGATACTCCCGTTTATCGTGTCGCCTGTCGCCGTATTTTTTTTCAGACAGTATGCGCTCGGTCTGCCGAGAGATTTGCTTGACTCGGCGCGAATGGACGGCTGCACCGAATTCGGCATTTTTTTCCGGATTATGGCGCCGCTTATGAAACCGGCGTTCGGGGCGATGGTCATCCTGCAGTCATTAAACAGCTGGAACAATTTTTTATGGCCGCTGATCGTTTTACGGTCAAAAGAAATGTTTACGCTTCCAATCGGGCTGTCCGCTTTGCTTAGTCCTTATGGAAATAACTACGACATGCTGATCTCGGGGTCGGTGCTGGCGATTTTGCCTGTGATTTTGATATTCCTGTTCTTCCAGAAGTATTTTGTATCAGGGCTGACCGCAGGCGGAATCAAAGGCTGATTCAACATATTTAATTTGAAAGGAATGATTTTTTAATGACGGAAAAAAAGGCGAAAATGACGATTGACAAAGAATTGAAGGTTGCAGAAATTGACAAACGGATATACGGTTCGTTTATCGAGCATCTTGGCAGAGCGGTATATGAAGGAATCTATGAACCGGACCACCCTGAGGCTGATGAATCGGGTTTCCGCAAGGATGTCATCAAACTGGTCAAAGAGCTGAAGGTTCCATTTATCAGGTACCCCGGCGGCAACTTTGTATCCGGGTATAATTGGGAGGATGGCGTCGGTCCGGTTGAAAACCGGCCGACAAGGCTTGATTTGGCATGGGCGACGACAGAACCGAATCTGATCGGTACGAATGAATTCATGGATTGGGCGAAGCTTGTCGGCGCCGAAGTCAATATGGCCGTCAACCTCGGTACGAGAGGAATTGATGCGGCCCGCAATCTTGTTGAATATTGCAATCACCCGTCAGGTTCTTACTACAGCGATTTGAGAAAATCGCACGGTTATAAAGAGCCGCATAAGATCAAAACTTGGTGCCTCGGCAATGAGATGGACGGTCCGTGGCAAATCGACCACAAGACAGCCGAAGAATACGGAAGGATTGCCGCTGAAGCAGCAAAAGTCATGAAATGGACGGACCCATCGATCGAGCTTGTCGCCTGCGGCAGCTCCGGAAGCGGCATGGCGACATTCATCGACTGGGAAACAACAGTGCTTGACCATACGTATGAGCATGTTGAGTATATTTCGCTTCATTCGTACTACGGCAATCGCGACAATGACCTGCCGAACTATTTAGCGAGATCGCTTGATATGGATCACTTCATCAAAACGGTTGTCTCTGTCTGTGATTATATGAAGGCGAAAAAACGCAGCAAAAAGACGATTCATCTTTCCTACGATGAATGGAATGTCTGGTATCATTCCAATGAAAAAGACAAAGAAGCCGAGCGCTGGGCGAAAGCGCCGCACCTCCTCGAAGATATCTATAACTTCGAAGATGCGCTGCTTGTCGGCTGCATGCTGATCACGATGCTGAAGCACGCCGACCGCGTCAAAATCGCCTGCCTCGCCCAGCTCGTCAATGTCATCGCGCCGATCATGACAGACAAAGGCGGTGAAGCATGGCGGCAAACGATCTTCTATCCGTTCATGCACGCCTCTGTTTACGGCCGGGGAACCGTATTGCAGACGGCAGTTTCATCACCGAAGTATGACAGTAAAGACTTCACAGATGTTCCGTATTTGGAGTCCGTTTCTGTTTTCAATGAAGAAGCAGAGGAACTAACGGTGTTTGCTGTAAACCGCGCGACAGACGGCGTCCTGGAAATGGAGGCTGATATGAGAAGCTTTGAGGGATACACTGTGACAGAGCATATCGTCCTTGAGCACGAAGACAATAAAGCGACAAATGAGAAAGACAAAAACAATGTCGTCCCTCACTGCGGCGGAGACGCCAAAGTATGTGACGGCAGACTGACAGCTCATCTTCCGAAACTTTCCTGGAATGTAATCAGACTGAAGAAACAATGATTTTAAAAAACCGGCCGCTGTGCCGGTTTTTTTCAGGTGTAAAAAGGTTTACACATTCATGCCGGAGAATAAGATCAACAAGGGGAGGAGGATATATGAAGACGTTTATGTCAGCTGCTCACTGCTTTTTGATGTACGGATTTTTAGCATACCTTTTGCTTTTGTTTATGACGGAAGTGATTGATCGCTCCCCTTTTACCAACTCATTTTTAAAGGGAGGCGCCATCTTTATCGGCATGCTTTTGTTTTCATCCCTCGTTTATCATCTCAAAGCTTCGCTCGTAAAAACAAACAGCAGTCGTATCACGGGAATCGCTGCGTTTCTTCTTGTCATGGCCATTCATTTTTATGTCGTTCCGTTATGCTGAAAGCAAAAAAGGGCGGAGATCAGATGATCCCCGCTAAATCCGTCTATTGAGACAGGAGGTGAAGTTTAATGTCATTTTATTCTTATTATTCATATTTGTCAACTTGGTTTTATCATGTGCTAAACGTTTTGAAACATCCTCAGCTTGTTTTAAGGGCATGTTGATAAATCATTGTTGCATCCTCTATTGGGATGTGGGTTATCGAAAACTTCACATTTTCTTTTCCTGAAGCAACGGCCAGCTTAATGGATGCCAAATTCTTTCTCTCTTGTACAGATGTTTGGCCTAATGATGCCCATTGAATGCGCCCGCGTTTAATAAGTGCCGTTTTGCGGGATAAGGAGCCATATTGCAAAGTGAAAAAATAGCGGCTTTGATGCCAGCCAATCATTCGATATACCATCGTCCCCAGACATAATAATCCAGGCGGCAGAACCGCAGCCAGATAATGATAGTAACCGGGCACAAACATCCATAGCGGTATGGCAAGAACACAACCTGCTATAAATGGCAGAACCATATAATAATGTTTGGCTTCCTTTGTGAGCATGTGCAAATGGTTGCCTTTCCGGTAGCCGGTATACGTTTCAAGAATGGAACAGACTTTTTCTTTTTTAACAAAAGGAAGGAGGGTGATCGTTTTACTGCTTTGTTCATTTGGCCGATTACGAATCACAACAGCTTTGATTGATGCAAATCCCAGGAGGCGGTGAAGCGGATGCTCGATGATTAGAATGGCCTGTATCCTGTTTTCGTCGATCGTTCGTTTTTTCTTCTCAAACAGGCCTTGTTCGATTTCGAGTTCGCCTTTGCTGTTCCTCTTTAATGTGAAATGATAATCACTTACAAATGTTAATAACAATGAAAGTGCAAACGAGAGAAGTACGATGATGACCATCACGACGATGATCCAGTTAGAACCGAACCAGCTTGATAAGTTAGTAAATAAAGCGGATCGATCTGTTTCTTTCGATATATCCAAATATTTCAATAATCCTAGTGATAATAATGAAAGCACAATCCCGAATTTAGGGGAAAGCAGACTGTGTAAAATGAGATCTTTTTTATACAATTGAAACATTGACGCTCCGCCATGCTCGATCGGCTTGCTTTTTGACTCTGCATTTAAAACCGTTCGAATGCGCTGTTCTTCTTCTCTTGAAATACAACTGAGTGTGTTGCTGGATTCATCTCCTCCGGCAAGTTCAATCGTTAAAGTTCGTGTAGAAAATAAATGGTCATATAGACGGACCGTAGAATCAATGGACTGAATGCGGTCCGGCTGCACCCATCTTTTCTTGACTATAAACAAACCATATTCTATATATATCGATTTCTCGCGTATCTGGTAGGTGAATGCCCGCCACCTTAATACACCAATCATGATCAATACCATCATGAGAAAAATAACGAGAAAGACGCCGATGATCAAAGCGGGAATTTGGCTGCCTAACTGTTTATGAATCAATAAAATGAGCAGCGGGTATAACCAAATAAATGATAAAGATTCCTTGCCCGCCTTCATCATAAAATAAAGAATCGAAATGGGATGGAGATGTTTTATTAATTTTTCAGACTTGTTCATCGCTTAACCTCGCATATGTTTCAATATCCTTACGTACGGAATCGGCTGTTTTTTCGGCTAATCCCAAAATTTCGTGGCTGCCGGCTGCCGTGGATAACGTCACTGTATATAAGTTGTACTTTTTTAAAATAGGACCTTGTTTTGCTTCGACATGCTGGACTTTCCCCACAGGAACTAATATTTTTCGCTTGAAAATGATTCCTTTATGGATTTGGATGCTTAAGTCACTTAGACGATATCGCCAAAATTCATATTTCCACTTCGGTAAAAAATAAAGTTCAAACGGTACAGAGACTATAGCGAAACATGTGATGACAGCCAATATCCATTTCGGCCAGCCGAATGTTAAAGTAAAGTAAAGCACTACAAGGATTGTGCATGCATAGACGCATAATGTGATCATACCTTCAAGCTTCCTTACGACAACAATTTTTTCGTCTATTTTCTTAAATTCGTCAGTAATCACGATAGCCCCCCTATAATTTAGGTGTTTTTCTCGTTGCATAATCGAACGTATCTGCAATTTCAGATATCGTGCACTCTATATCTGATATATCATGATTTGCGATTTTGGGTCCCAATGAATCGATGACGCTTCGCACGGTTCTAGCCATAATTTGCGGGGAAAACTCTCTGAAACTCCCTTCTATTTCCTGTCCCCACTTAAAAATTTCAATCAGCGGCTCATATATTGATTCATCTTCATTCTGATAAAACAGATCACCGCTTTCTGTTCGTAAGTTGGAAACCACTTCAATGATTGCGGTCACGTATTTTCGATGTTCATACATGAATCTGAGATTTGATTCAATATACGCGCGGAGTGTGGCCGGAGCACTGTCTAAACCGTCCATGAATTTTTCCATATAAGGTGCTGCAAGTCCATAGGAATGCTCCACAACAGCCTTCATAAGCTGTAATTTATTTGGAAAATGATACGTTACAACCCCTTTGCTGATTCCCCCCTTTTTTGCGATATTGCCGATAGAGGCATTCGCATAACCTTCTTCCACAAGCACTTGAATAGCATCTTCAATAATTTGCAGTCGCCTTTTTTGTGTTTTTGTATTCATGACCTCATTTTAGTACGATCGTGCTAAAGCGTCAATCTAAAACATCCATTTTTAACTGTTATATAAATCGAAGAATGAGGGGAGGTCTTTTTTGAAAAAAAGATGATTGCGCTTACAAAAAATATAAGCTATGTTAAAAAGGACAACAAGGAGGGAGGAATTGGATGAATGCCATTACGATTGTGATCGCTTCCATCTGTATATTGGCGATCGCCTACCGTTTGTACGGAACGTTTATGATGGTGAAAGTGCTGAAGGTGGATGACGACAAACCGACTCCTGCCCATCTCCAAAAAGACGGCAAAGATTATGTGCCGACAAACAAATGGGTGTCTTTCGGTCATCATTTTGCAGCGATCGCGGCCGCGGGGCCGCTCGTCGGGCCGATTTTGGCTGCGCAGTTCGGCTATTTGCCGGGGCTGTTGTGGCTGTTGATCGGGGCGGTCATCGGGGGAGCCGTCCACGATATTGTCGTTTTATTCGCGTCGATGCGGAGGAATGGTAAATCGCTTTCAGAAGTCGCTAAAGAAGAACTCGGACCTGTCGCCGGGTTTTGTACGGGCCTGGCGATGCTGTTTATTATTACGATCACGATGGCGGGACTGTCGATGGTTGTCCTCCACGCGCTTGAGCGCAATCCGTGGGGGACGTTCTCGGTCGCGATCACGATACCGATCGCCATGGGTGTCGGTTTATTTTATAAAAAGACAGGAAACCTGAAGCTCGCGTCAACGGTCGGGTTTATTCTGCTTATGGCCGGCGTGTTCATCGGACCGTCAGTCGCCAATACGCCGCTGGGAGAGGCCTTGACGCTTGATATGAAAACGCTCTCCATCGCGCTTCCGGTCTACGCGTTTTTCGCAGCGGCCCTGCCTGTCTGGCTGCTGCTCGCACCGCGCGACTATTTGAGCAGCTTTATGAAAATCGGTGTATTCATTGCTTTGATAGCCGGTGTATTCATCGTGAATCCGGCGATCCCGTTTCCGGCATTCACCGAGTTTACGGGCGGGGGAGGCCCCGTTTCGCCGGGACCAGTGTGGCCGTTTATTTCGATTACGATTGCCTGCGGAGCCATTTCCGGCTTTCACGCCTTTGTCGGTTCCGGCACAACGCCGAAAATGCTCGACAAATGGAGCGATATGAAATTTGTCGGCTTTGGCGCCATGCTTGTCGAATGTCTCGTCGGGATTATGGCGTTGATCGCGGCGACTGCATTGCAGCCAGGCGATTATTTTGCGATCAACAGCGCACCTGAGGTTTTTCGGACGCTTGGCATGGATACCGTCCATCTGCCGGAGCTCAGCCGGGAGATCGGGCTTGATTTGGAAGGAAGAACGGGCGGAGCTGTTACGCTCGCCGTCGGCATGGCTTATATCTTTACAGATATCCCGTTTTTCAGCCATTTGGCCTCATATTTCTTTCAATTTGTGATTATGTTTGAGGCGGTCTTTATCTTAACGGCGATTGATGCCGGAACAAGGGTGGCCCGCTATTTGATTCAAGACTTTTTCGGTGAAGTGTACAAACCGCTCAAAAAAACGGATTGGCTGCCGGGGTCAGTAATAGCAAGCGCTCTTGCCTGCTTCATGTGGGGGTATTTGCTTTATTCCGGGGACATCAGCTCCATTTGGGCGCTGTTTGGCGTATCCAATCAGCTAATGGCATCCGTCGGACTGATCATCGGGGCGACCGTCATTTTAAAAATCGCGGATAAACGAAGATATATGCTGACGTGTCTTATTCCGCTCGCCTATTTGTATGTGACCGTCAATTATGCGGGGTACTGGATGATCAGACACGTTTACTTCAATGCAGAAGCCGGCGGCTACAGCGTGTTGAACGGCATTTTATCGATTGTGATGCTCGTTTTGGGATTGGTGATTATGGCGGCCGCCATTAAAAAGTGGACGGAGATTTGGCGCGATCCTTCCTTAAGGATGGAGCCTTCCATTCCCGGCTGATCAAAATAAACCGGAGGCCTGTTCGGCCGTCCGGTTTATTTCGTCTTCAACCCTTGCTCCAACATTTCAAGCATTTCGGTTTTGTCTGTTTCTGATGCGTTCTGCCAAATGACCTCGAACAATACGCCCAAACCGGGAAGCATTTTCTCTTCACCGCTTTGAATCGCATCGACAATCGTATGTTCAAGCTCATCCTGTGAATTTCCTGATACATTGGCAATCACCGCATGGCGCAAATTCAAATCCATCTTTTTCACTCCATTTCATCTTCTGGTTTTCTATATTCTGCCTCACTATCGGGTTTATTATGTACCATTCATGAGATATAATGTGACTATTCGCGAAACAAAAGGAGCCAAACCGATTTGAAACATATTGAATCAGCCAAAAACCAAAAAGTGAAGGATTGGAAAAAACTTCACACGAAAAAAGAACGAACAAAAACCAATACTTTCTTAATAGAAGGGGAGCATCTTCTTGAAGAAGCGCTGAAAACACCGGGCACTGTCAAGGAAATCATCATTTTAGATGAAGCTGATATGCCGGACGGGCTGGATCCGGATATAGCCTGCTATCTTGTCAGCCGCGACGCGTTTCTTGCCATTTCAGAAACCGAGACTCCCCAGTCTGTCGCCGCAGTCTGCCGAATGCCCGACAGCGGTCCTTTTCAGTATGAAAAACTGCTCCTTGCAGATGCTATCCAAGACCCCGGCAATTTAGGAACGATCATCCGCACGGCCGATGCCGCGGGAATCGATGCCGTGGTTGTCGGCCATGGGACGGTTGATCCTTATAACGCCAAAACGCTCAGATCTGCGCAAGGATCACATTTTCATATTCCGATTATCAAAGCTGAGCTTTCAGGGCTGATGAAAGAGTTGAAGGAAAAACAAATCCCCGTCTATGGAACTGCGCTGCAACATGCCGTTCCATTTAAAGAAGCAGAGCCGTCAGACTCGTTTGCGCTGCTGATCGGAAATGAGGGTTCTGGGGTTGATCCCGAACTGCTCGCACAGACGGACAGAAATCTTTACATTCCCATTTACGGGAAAGCGGAGTCCTTGAATGTGGCAGCCGCCGCAGCGGTGCTGTTATACCATCTCCGCGGATAACCGGTTGCACAAGAAAAAGGAATTCACTATAATGAATTTAATATGTTTAAAAACAGTGACAGAGGACTGTTTTGACCACTCCGCCATCAAGGGAGAAAATGCCTTAGACTGAAAGCATTTTTATGGCCGGTGTCAAAACGCTTCACCTCTTGAGTTGTCACCGGGACCACATCTTTCTTAAAAGGTGTGTAAAGGTGAACCGGATTCAAATCCGTTATGCCAATGAAGTGAGTAACAAAGCTTTTTTTCGCTTTGTTTAAAAAAGGGTGGTACCACGGGCCACAAGTCGTCCCTTTCATGAAGAAAGGGGCTTTTTTTATTGCAGCGAAACAATGTGAGCTACATAAAAGGAGGAATTATTAAGATGCAGGAAGAGCTGAAACGGCTTGAAAAAGAAGCGGTTGAAAAAGTCGCAGCCGCAGGATCATTAAAGGAAGTCAACGATGTCCGCGTTCAATATCTCGGAAAAAAAGGACCGATTACAGAAGTGCTTCGCGGGATGGGAAAGCTGTCTGCTGAAGAAAGACCGAAAATGGGCGCTTTGGCAAACGAAGTGAGGGAGACGATTGCAAGCGCGATCGCTGAAAAAAATGCCCGTCTTGAAGAAGAAGAAGTGGCAAGAAAGCTGAAAGAACAGACGATTGATGTCACGCTTCCGGGAAGTCCGGTCAAAACGGGTGCGCGCCATCCGTTAACGATCGTCATCGAGGATATTGAAGACCTGTTTATCAGCATGGGGTATTCAGTTGAAGAAGGACCGGAAGTGGAAACGGACTACTACAACTTTGAAGCGCTCAACCTTCCGAAGGAGCACCCGGCCCGGGATATGCAGGACAGCTTTTACATCACCGAAGATACGCTGATGAGAACACAGACCTCTCCTGTTCAGACGCGTACGATGGAGAAGCATGAAGGGAAAGGCCCGGTCAAAATCATCTGTCCGGGAAAAGTATACCGCCGCGACAATGATGATGCGACACACTCCCACCAATTTATGCAGATTGAAGGGCTTTGCGTCGATCGCGACATCAGCATGAGCGATTTGAAGGGCACGCTTGAAACCGTAGCGAAGAAAATGTTTGGCGAAGATCGCGAAATCAGACTTCGACCAAGCTTTTTCCCGTTCACAGAACCGTCTGTCGAAGTCGATGTCTCCTGCTTCAAATGCGGAGGAAAAGGCTGCTCAGTCTGCAAGCAGACCGGCTGGATTGAAATCCTCGGCGCGGGAATGGTGCATCCGAACGTGCTTGAAATGGCCGGTTTCGATTCCAAACAATATCAGGGTTTCGCTTTTGGAATGGGTGTTGAGCGGATCGCGATGCTGAAGTACGGAATTGATGATATCCGCCATTTCTATACAAACGATGTCAGATTTTTATCTCAATTTAAACAGGCTTAAAGAGGAGGACGCGTGATGTTTGTTTCATATAAATGGTTGCAGGAATACGTGGATTTAGACGGAATGACGCCGGATATTCTCGCTGAAAAGATCACAAGAAGCGGGATTGAAGTGGAAGGCGTTGAATATAAAGGGGAAGGAATCAAAGGTGTTGTCATCGGGCATGTTCTCGAACGCGAGCAGCATCCGAACGCCGATAAATTAAATAAATGTCTTGTCGATATCGGCGCGGAGGAGCCGGTGCAAATCATCTGCGGAGCCCCGAATGTGGACAGAGGGCAAAAAGTAGCCGTCGCAACGGTCGGCGCGGTTTTGCCGGACAATTTTAAAATCAAAAAAGCGAAGCTTCGCGGCGAAGCTTCAAACGGCATGATCTGCTCTTTAGAGGAGCTCGGCATTCAAGGAAAGCTTGTACCAAAAGAATATGCGGAAGGTATTTTCGTATTTCCGAGCGATGCCGAGATCGGCACGGATGCGCTCACCAGCCTTGCGCTCGATGATGCGGTGCTGGAGCTGGGACTGACGCCAAACCGCGCCGACGCCATGAATATGCTCGGTGTCGCTTATGAAGTGGCTGCGATTCTCGGCCGCGAAGTCAAGCTCCCTGAGACGGCTTATCAAGCAGGCGCCGAAAAAGCGGCAGACTATATTTCCGTCAAAATTGAAGATCCAGAAGCCAATCCTTTATACGCGGCGAAAATCATTAAAGACGTCAAAATCGGGCCGTCCCCGCTGTGGATGCAGACGAAGCTGATCAACGCCGGAATCAGGCCGCACAACAATGTCGTCGACATTACCAACTTTGTGCTCTTGGAATACGGCCAGCCGCTGCACGCTTTTGATTATGACCGCTTCGGCTCAAAAGAGGTCGTCGTCCGCAAAGCGGAGGAAAATGAAAAAATGGTCACGCTTGATGATGAAGAAAGAACTCTATCAGCCGACCATCTCGTCATTACAAACGGCTCTCTTCCGCAAGCCGTCGCAGGGGTCATGGGGGGAGCGGATTCCGAAGTCCGCGAAGATACGGTGACGATTTTGCTGGAAGCGGCATATTTTAACGGACAGACTGTCCGCAAAGCTTCCAAAGATCTTGGACTGCGCAGTGAATCAAGCGTCCGCTTTGAAAAAGGCATCGATCCAGCTCGTGTTCTCCCTGCCGCAGAACGTGCAGCACACCTGATCAGCCGCTATGCGGGGGGCACCGTTTTAGAGGGCACGGTTCAGGAAAAACACCTTGACGTGAAAGACAGAGTCATCAGCCTGTCCGCTGAAAAAGTCACAAAAGTTCTCGGGATGTCCATCAGTGAAGAGGAAATGGTCCGCATTTTTCAAAGACTCGGGTTTTCCGTTGAAGAAACGGGCGGCGAGCTGATCGTCACCGTCCCTTCAAGAAGAGGCGATATCACGATCGAAGAAGATTTGATTGAAGAGGTTGCAAGATTGTACGGATATGACAACATTCCGTCATCACTGCCTGAACTGACCGGCTTTAGCGGCGGATTGACCCCTTATCAGGAAAAACGGAGAAAAGTCAGACGCTTCCTGGAGGGAGCCGGGCTTTCTCAGGCGATCACTTACTCACTGACAAGCGACAAAAAAGCGACCGCATACGCGCTGGAGAAATCGTTTAAAACGATCCTTTCACTGCCGATGAGTGAGGAAAGAAGCGTCTTGAGGCACAGCCTGCTGCCGAATCTGCTTGATTCGTTATCCTACAACCTGGCAAGACAAACCGATTCAGCAGCATTTTATGAAATCGGTTCGGTTTTCTTAAAAGCCGAAGAACAGACAAAACCGGTCGAAAAAGAACACGTCGCCGGAGCTGTGACAGGTCTGTGGCACAAAAACCTCTGGCAAGGGGAGAAAAAGCCGGTCGATTTCTTTGTTGTAAAAGGCATAGTCGAAGGCTTATTTGACAAGCTCGGCATCAAAGAGGGCGTTGAGTTCGTCCAGTCTGAAAGAAAAGAGCTCCATCCGGGGAGAACGGCCAACATTCTGTACAACGGCTCTTTAATCGGCTTCATCGGCCAGCTTCATCCATCGGTTGAAAAAGAGATTGATCTCCATGAGACTTATGTATTCGAGCTTGATCTCCATGAGCTCTTCGCGGTTGATGTGCCGGAGATTACGTATACGGCCATTCCGAAATACCCGTCCGTCACCCGCGATATCGCGCTGGTCGTAGACAAAGACATCGCCAGCGGCCAGCTTGAGGATGTCATTCGAAAAGCCGGCGGCGCATTGTTGAAGGAAGTGCACGTCTTTGACGTCTATGAAGGTGAGCACATGGAAGAAGGCAAAAAATCCGTCGCCTTCAGCCTGCAATATTTGAATCCTGAACAGACGCTTACTGAAGAAGAAGTGACGAAAGTTCACGACACAGTGTTGAAAGCGCTGGAGGAAACACATCAGGCTGTGCTGAGAGGATAAAATACGAAAACGGCCGGTCCCTGTTGGGGGCCGGTGTTTTTGAAAGTGCAAAAAGGGCGCCTGCCGCTTCATGCAGGACGCCCTTTTTTTACTTGTACCAAGCTTTATTGTTTTCAATCTGGCTGTTATGCGACGAATCCCAGACATCGACTGTGTATGCGTAATCGTAATTCATGATGCAGCGAATGCCGCTTCCTTGCGCATCATGGTGTAACCCGAAGTTATGGGAGAACTCATGTGTGGCTGCTTTTGCCGTATTAGCCGTTCCCTGATCAAGGTTGACGCTGAAGGCGCTGCCACCCGGTTTGCCGCTGTATACATAAGCGATGCCGCCGGCGTCAAAATGGCTGTTGGCTGTAAATCCGACGACGAATTTATAATTTTTCCCGCTAAAATTGCGCTGAAGGTTTGATAGAATCTGAGAACTGTTGCTGCCGGAGGATGTCCAAGGGGCAACTGCCTCTACGACAAAATCAATGCTGTGATCGCGGTTGAACATCACATCCGCCTGTTCAACAATTTGGACGATCCTCGTCTGCCAGTCGCTGTATTTTGCCCGGTACTGCGCGTCTGCCACCGCCAACACGCTCACCTTTTGGCTGCCTGTGTTCGCCTGTGTCGAAAACTTTCCATTGCCTGTATTCTTTTTGAAGGTTTTCTGTCCGACGACATTTCCTTTTTCATTAAGTATTTTCGTTTTCGTCGTTTTTTCAATCTGAACTTTGCCATGCAAATCTTTAAAGGTTTTCGCTTTAGGTAATGAATCGATATAAGTCCCTTCGGCCGCATGCGTGTGATCGTGTCCGCTGTCTTTCGCGGCTCCCGCCGTTACCCCGGGAATGATGCCGGCGGTAAGTAATAACGATAAAAATAAAGAACGCTTTTTCACTTTGTACCCCTCCTTTATTTTGAACAAATCAGGAATTCTAGGAATCATCTAAAAATTCCTTCAATTCATCCGAAAAGAGGACATAAATCATACGTTCTTTTTGTTGCTCTTTCGATATTCCTGCAAATCACAGTGTTTCGACAAAATATATAGACAAAAAAACCTGCCGTTTGACAGGTCTTTGAACATGGAGAAGTGAAAAGAATTTTGCGCTTTTAGTGGCTGTCACACATAACAAATGCAGAAAGAGAAATTTGAAAAATCAAAAGCTTAAAGCAGATCGCTCCGTCTATGATAAGACGGGAGAGGTTGCTGTCATCCTTTTGGCGACAGCTCTTGGGATTATTTAAAGGCAGTTTTTGAACATCACATTCTGAACTAAACAAGGATGATTAATTCCTATTCAAAATCGTTTATTACGGTGATCTGAATATCTTTAAATCTACATTATTTTGCTAAGCGAGACAAAAGTGTTAAGTTTTTTGGAAACAAGAAAAAACAAAAATACCTAACGGTGACAAGAAATTGGTCAAAAGAGCAGGCACAAGATATTTTAAATAATAAGAGACCTAAATTTGAAGGGAAAACCATGCAAGGACATCACAGTTATAGTACTTCTAAATTCCCTCACTTAAGCGATAATGGAGAAGTGGTATATCCAGTAACAACAAGCGAGCATTTATAGTGATAGCATGGAGGATAGTCTCCCGGGAAAACCGATAAAAGATATTAAAGATTTTTATTTTAGAAGGGAGTTATTATGATGAACTTGATTGATGTGGAAGTACTCAATGATTCAAATATTACTAAGTACATTTCGTTATTAAGAAAAACATCGTCCAAACCTATTAAGGAACTAAAGCAGGCAATTGAATCTGGAAAACCTGTTATTGAATGTGATTACTATGACACGGGAGAATTAAAATCATTAGTAAACATAATAGAACAGTTACTATCATTGGGAGCCAGCATTAAAATTAATGAAAATAACAGAGAAATAACACTTGAAATGGTAAAGAACTTGATCGAAACTTATGAAGGTATTGCAAAAGATCGAGAAGAAATGGATGAGTTATTATTTGGTGATGATGATTAATGCTTATAGGTGATGAATATAGTGTTCATCTCTTCTACCTTGATTGGCTACTGCCTTTCAAGGTTTTTTGATATTCAAATCCGACAAAAAGGGGATCTTTTTCTATTCCATTTTATCATGCGATAGAGAGAAGGAAAACGACGTGAGTATTTAGTCCAAATGCAGATACTGATCTTTTGTACATTGATGTTGTATACTGATGGGCGGCCGCTGTTTTAATGACCAGAAGACGCACCTTTTCCTTATCAATATAGGCGTCAGCTTCATAAGTGGCACCGTATCCACTCCCTCTCGGTTACTCCCGCCGAACAAAAAAGCACCCCTGCACAACAGGAGTACTTTTCACCGCTAAACCATCCGCTTCGCCTTCTGCGTATTCGCAAAATGCAGCTTTGTAAACTGCCGCAGGGCAGTTTCGCCTTTTTTTCTGATCAGCTTTGCCGCCGCTTCGTCGACGAGCGGTCCGGCGCCTTTCGGAAGCGGGAATCCGGCTTCTTTTGACAGCTTATCCATCTCCATTAAAAATGAATAGCGGGCGATGATTGAAGCCGCGGCGACGGAGAGGTGGATGCCTTCCGCTTTTGTGCTGAAATATGTGCGTTCTTTGATGGCGGTCTTGCCTGCCAAGTGTTTAAAATAGACGGCCGGCTCGGCGAACTGGTCGATCAAAATGGCCTCTGGGCGTATGCCGTCCATTTTTTTGAGCAGATTCGTGATCGCCTGGTTGTGCAGGAGGGCTTTCATTTTTCCCTGGCTCATGCCTTTTTGCTGCATCTCATTGTATTTTTCATTTCTTAAAACGAGCAGGCTGTAGGGGACCGTCTTGATTAAATCGCGTGCGATTTGGATGATCTGCGGGTCCTTTAAATGCTTTGAATCTTTGACGCCCAGCTCTTTTAAAAGAGGAAGCTTTGTTTTATCGGCGTATACGCACGCGACTGTCATCGGACCGAAATAATCGCCTGTTCCGACTTCATCAGAGCCGATCACAGACATGGAGCCGATGCCTTCAGGCGGCTGATAGACGGACGGGGCGCTTTTTTTGGAAGCGGGCTTTTTTTCCGCCGGTGCTTCGGCCGCAGCCGCCCAGCGCTCAGCTTCTTTTTCGGCGTTTTTTCCTTGGAACAAAACCTTTCCTGAGCGATATGCTGTAATGGTGCAGCCTTGGGGTTTGGCCTGGAAAACCGCTCCCTGCACCGATTGGGAGGTCAAATCAGAACGGTAGTGGTCCTGCATTCGTTCAATAACGGGATAGGGAACTTTTAAAACGGAATGTGACACGGTTCAATCTCCTTTTTCAGCTGATAAAACAGGCTTTATCAACATTTTTATAAGTGTATCATAACAGCGGAGGGCTCGTCTTTCCATTCAATCTGTAATCATGTTATGATATAGACTAGGATTCTCGCACAAGTGGAATGGAGGAGAAACGTTGTCTGATGGTCGTAAAACAAAAACAACAGTTGACATCTACGGTCAGCACTTCACAATTGTCGGCGAAGAAACGAAGAGCCATATGAGGCACGTTGCTTCAATTGTGGATGATAAAATGAGAGAAATCAATGAAAAAAATCCGTATCTTGATATAAATAAGCTTGCCGTTCTGACCGCTGTGAACGTGGTTCACGATTACTTGAAGCTGAAGGAAGAGCTTGAAAGATTAAAAGGACAAATTAAAGAAAAGGATTGAACATCACGATGTTAGATATCATCATTATCATTTTGCTTTTGTCCGGTCTGTTTATCGGATTGAAAAGAGGGTTTATCAGACAGTTTATCCGTCTGATCACGTTTATCGCCGCGATCGCTGTAGCCGGAACCTATTACGGCGATCTTGCGCCGAAGCTCGGCTGGATTCCGTCTCCGGATTTTTCAGGCGGCCAGGCGGCGCTCGCATTTGTGAGCGGGAGTATTGAAGGCGCCTATTACAACATGATCGCGTTTCTGATTCTCTTTTTCCTGACGATCATCCTGCTTAGAATTGCCGCATCATTTCTGGACGCAGTGGCAAGCATTCCGATCATTAAGCAAATCAACCAGATTCTCGGGGCTGTGCTCGGTTTCGCCGAGATTTATTTATTTGTGTTTGTCGTCTTGTTCATCGGTGCGCTGCTGCCGATTGATGCGCTGCAAAGCATGATGTCGAACTCGGTATTGGCCGATTTGATTATTCATAAAACGCCGTATCTGTCAAACATGCTCAACAATCTGATGAATGAGTACGGGTCTTTGTAAAACTTCTCTGCTTTAAGGGAAGTTTTTTTTCAGTGAAAGAGTTGTCGAAAGGCGGCTGTTTGTTGTCGGAACAGCCAAAAATTTGTATGATTGAAACAGGATGTATACGGGGAAACAAGAGGTGAAAAAAGTGAACAAAAAAGATGTTATCAGATTGCTTGAAACGATTGCAATATATATGGAACTGAAAGGGGACAACCCGTTTAAAACATCAGCGTTCAGAAAGGCCGCGGCGGCGCTTGAACAGGATGACCGCAGCCTCTCGGAAATTGATGATATGATGTCTCTTTCCGGCATCGGCAAAGGGACATACGCCGTTATCAAAGAATATATGGACCACGGTGTGTCCGGCACGCTTGAACGGCTGCAAGAAGAGGTTCCGGAAGGGCTTGTGCCGCTGTTGAAGCTTCCCGGCCTTGGCGGTAAAAAGATCGCCAAGCTGTATCAGGAGCTGGGCGTTTGTGATGCGGCTTCCTTAAAAGAAGCCTGCGAACAGCAGAAGGTTCAGGGGCTTGCCGGATTCGGGAAAAAAACGGAAGAAAAAATCCTCCAAGCTTTGGGAGAAGCCGGAAAACGCCCTGAACGGTACCCGATCGCGGTCGCTTTGGCCGTCGCCGATGTGATCGAAGAGCAGCTTAAAGGGTTGCCGGGCCTCGTGAAATTCTCGCGGGCAGGGAGTTTAAGACGGGCTAAGGAAACCGTGAAAGACCTTGACTATATTATGGCTGTCACTGATCCGGCCCTTGTTCGCGACGGGCTTTTGAAGCTTTCCAACATCAAGGAGGTCATTGCCAGCGGAGATACAAAGGTGTCATTGACTTTTTCCTTCGAAAACGAAATCAGCGCCGATTTCCGGCTTGTAACCGAAGAACAGTTTTCAACGACACTCCATCATTTTACAGGATCAAAAGATCATAATATCAAAATGCGCCAGCTCGCCAAAGAAAGAGGCGAAAGGATCAGTGAATACGGCGTCGAAAACGTCGAAACGGGTGATATCCGGACATTTTCAAGCGAAAAAGAGTTTTTCGCCCATTTCGGACTTCCGTTTATTCCGCCGGAGCTGAGGGAGACGGGAAAAGAAGTCGAGGAATACAGCGATGATCTCGGGCTGATTTGTGCGGAAGATATTAAAGGAGACCTCCATATGCACTCGGCGTGGAGCGACGGCGCGTTTTCGATCAGGGAAATGGCTGAAGCTTGCATGGCAAAAGGGTACCGTTATATGGCGATCACCGACCACTCGCAATATTTAAAAGTGGCAGGCGGCTTGACCCCGGAAAGGCTGCGCATGCAGGCGAAAGAAATTGACGAACTGAACAAGGAATTTAGCGATTTTCACATTTTTAAAGGCGTTGAGATGGACATCCTGCCTGACGGGACGCTTGACTATGATGATGAACTGCTGAGCGAGATGGATCTTGTCATCGCATCAATCCATTCGAGCTTTTCACAGCCGCAGCATGTCATCATGAAGCGGCTCGAAACCGCGCTGAAGAATCAGCACGTTGACATTATCGCCCATCCGACGGGCCGGCTGATTGGAAAAAGAGCCGGCTATGAAGTGGATATTGACCAGCTGATCGAGCTGGCGAAAAAAACGAATACAGCGTTGGAGCTGAACGCCAACCCGGCGCGGCTTGATCTGAGAATGGAACATTTGATCAAAGCGAATGCCGCAGGGGTGACACTGGTCATTAATACGGATGCCCACAATACGGCGATGCTTGATGATATGACAACAGGCGTTACGGCAGCGAGAAAAGGATGGACAGGGAAAGCGAACGTCTTGAATGCCCGTTCCTTTGAAGAAGTCCAAGCCTTTTTGTCGCGCCATCGAACTTAAGGAGGTTTAATTGATTTTGCAGCAAAAAGCGCTATCAGCACTTGAATTTCATAAAGTAAAAGAACAGCTAGCAGAGCATGCGGCCTCTTCTTTAGGGAAGGAGATGCTTTTTGAGCTCAAGCCCTCGGTTTCACTGGAAGAAGTCCGTAAGCTGCAGGAAGAAGTCGATGAGGCGGGGACCGTGCTGCGATTAAAAGGCAGCGCCCCGTTCGGCGGCCTGACAGACATTAGAAAAGCGTTGCGGAGAGCTGAAATCGGCAGTCTGTTAAGCCCTGGGGAGTTTACGGAGATTTCGGGGCTTTTATATGCCGCCAAACAGATGAAGCATTTTCTTGAAGGTTTGTTTGAGGACGGCGTGGAGATCCCTTTTCTGCATCAGTATGCGGAACAGCTGATTCCGCTTTCTGAGTTGGAAAAAGACATCAATTCTTGCATCGACGACCACGGAGAAGTGCTTGACCATGCGTCAGAAACACTGCGGGGAATCAGGACGCAGCTGAGGACCCTTGAGTCAAGAATCAGGGACCGGCTGGAAGCGATGCTGCGGTCTTCTTCCGCACAAAAAATGCTCTCGGACACGATTATCACGATTCGAAACGACCGCTTCGTCATTCCCGTGAAACAGGAGTACAGATCAAGCTACGGGGGAATTGTGCATGATCAGTCATCCTCCGGGGCGACCCTGTTTATCGAACCACAGGTGATCGTGGATATGAACAACTCGCTTCGCCAGGCAAAGGTCAAAGAAAAACAGGAGATCGAACGGATTCTGCGGATGCTGACAGAAAAAACGGCAGAGCATACGGACGAGCTTTTTCACGATGTGAACATCCTGCAAACCCTTGACTTTATTTTCGCCAAAGCGAAATACGCAAAAGCGACAAAAGCGGTTAAACCGGCTGTCAATGCCGACGGCTATGTGCGCCTTATCCAAGCCCGCCATCCGCTTTTGCCCCAAGGTGAGGTCGTTCCCAACGATATCGAGCTCGGCGGAGAATACACAGCCATCGTGATCACCGGACCTAACACAGGGGGGAAAACGGTGACGTTGAAAACGCTCGGGCTCTTGACGATTATGGCGCAGTCCGGACTGCATGTGCCGGCCGGGGAAGGCTCGGAAACCGCTGTGTTTGACCAGGTGTTTGCCGATATCGGCGATGAACAGTCGATCGAACAGAGTTTAAGTACATTTTCTTCACATATGGTGAACATTGTCGATATATTGCAGGACATGACGGAAAACAGCCTTGTGCTCTTTGATGAACTCGGGGCCGGAACAGATCCGCAGGAGGGGGCGGCCCTTGCGATCAGCATCCTTGACGAGGTCTGTCAGACGGGCGCCCGCGTGATTGCCACGACTCACTATCCCGAGCTGAAAGCATACGGCTATAACCGCGGCGATGTCATCAATGCGAGCGTTGAGTTTGATATTGAAACATTGTCCCCGACCTATAAACTGCTGCTCGGTGTGCCGGGCCGAAGCAATGCCTTTGAAATTTCGAAGCGCCTCGGTCTGCCTGATCATTTGATCGGCCGTGCCAAATCCGAGATGACGGATGAGCACAATGAAGTCGATACGATGATCGCCTCCCTTGAAGACAGCAAAAAACGCGCCGAAGCAGAGCTTGCCGAAACCGAAGCGATCCGAACGGAGGCCGGGGCCCTGCACCGCGACCTGCAGAAGCAGCTCAGCGAATGGCAGGAGCAAAAAGACAGGCTCTATGAAGAAGCTGAGAAAAAAGCGGCCGAGAAAGTCAAGGAAGCCATGCGGGAAGCAGACGAGATCATCCAGTCGCTGCGCATGATCAAAGAAGACCATAAAGCGTTTAAAGACCATGAATTAATCGAGGCGAAAAAGCGTCTTGAAGAAGCCGTGCCTTCGTTTGAAAAGACGAAAAAGCCGGCGAAGAAAACAACGGATAAGCGCACCTTTAAGCCGGGGGATGAAGTCAAGGTTTTGACCTTTGGCCAAAAAGGGACACTGCTTGAAAAAACGGGTGCAGATGAATGGAATGTGCAAATCGGCATCCTGAAGATGAAAGTGAAGGAAAAGGATCTGGAGTTTGTGAAATCGGCGCCGGAGCCCGAAAAACAAAAATCGATTGCCGCTGTCAAAGGCAAGGATTATCATGTCTCACTTGAGCTCGACCTCAGGGGAGAACGGTATGAAAACGCGCTTCACAGGGTTGAAAAATATTTGGATGATGCGGTGCTGGCCGGATATCCAAGGGTGTCGATCATCCATGGAAAAGGAACAGGCGCTCTGAGAAAAGGCGTTCAGGACCTGTTGAAATCCCACCGCAATGTGAAAAACTCCCGGTTCGGCGAAGCGGGAGAGGGAGGATCAGGAGTCACCATTGTCGAATTAAAATAAAAAAGGGAGTCTGGAAAGCATGAAACAGTTTTGGGAAAACGACCTCGTCGAAATTGCCGCCTATTACAGTGTTTCCGTTCTTTGCCTGGTGATCTTTTTGTCTGTCTTTGAGCTTGTCACCGCATATAAAAATTGGGAACAAATTCAAAAAGGGAACTTGGCTGTGGCGATGGCCACGGGCGGAAAAATTTTAGGCATCGCCAATGTGCTGCAAAAATCGATCAGTCAGCACAATTCTCTGCTGCAAATGATGGGATGGGGATTATTTGGTTTTATGCTGCTGCTCATCGGCTATTTCATTTTTGAATTTTTGACGCCGCGTTTTAAAATCGACAAGGAGATTGAAAATGACAACCGCGCCGTCGGCTTCATCTCATTCGTCATCTCTGTCGGTCTGTCATTTGTCGTAGCCTCCGGAATCTAAAGGGGATCAGCATGGAAAAATTAGCGAAAATCCTGTTTTGCACAGCAGGGATATTTATGATCATCGGCTTTATCTATATTGTGTTTTATATGTAAGAAGAATGCCGCCCGGTACATGGTTTCCGGGCGGCTTTTTTGAAAGTTGAAAAAATCATTACTTTCTGAATATTGTTTTGCTATACTGAAATTGAGACTATATTTGTTAAAGGGGGGCTCCTATGCCGACTGAAAAACCGTGGCTGCTTCATTATCCTGAACAAATTCCTCATGACCTGGAGTTTCATGATCAAACGCTCCAATCCATCCTGCAGCAATCCGCCCAACAGTTTTCTGAAAAAACAGCCATTCACTTTCTCGGAAAGAAGCGATCCTATCGGCAGGTATACGAGGAAGCTTTAAAAATGGCAGACTATTTATGGTCCCTCGGCATGAAAAAAGGAGACAGGGTATCGATCATGCTGCCGAACTGTCCACAGGCGGTTATCGCCTATTACGGGGTGCTTTTCTCAGGAGGCATCATCGTCCAGACAAATCCTCTTTATACAGAAAGGGAGCTTGAACATTTGCTTCAGGACAGCGGAGCGGAAATCATCATCACGCTCGATGTGCTGTATCCGGCGGCACATAAAATGAAAGCGTTAACAAATTTGAAGCATATCATTGCAACAAGCATTAAAGAATATCTGCCTTTTCCTAAAAACCTGCTGTATCCGTTTGTCCAAAAAAAGCAGAACCAGATGACGGTTGAAATCTTCGAAAATGACACGACCCACCTTTTTCGCACAATCATGAAGCGCCCGGCTCCCGACGATCCGCCAGCCATTGATATTGATCCCGCACACGACATTGCCGTCCTTCAGTATACCGGAGGCACCACAGGGACGCCAAAAGGCGTGATGCTCACCCACCGCAATATATTAGCCAATATGGAAATGTGTGCCGCCTGGTTTTACAAATTGAAAAAAGGCGAAGAAAAAGTGCTCGGGATCATTCCGTTTTTCCACGTATACGGAATGACGGCGGTCTTAAACTTCACGATCAAGCAAGGTTATGAAATGGTCCTTTTGCCAAGGTTTGACGCGCGTACGGCGCTGAAGACGATCGATAGAGAAAAGCCGACCATATTTCCGGGCGCACCCACGATTTATATTGCTCTCTTGAACCATCCCGAGATCCATCAATATGATCTTTCATCGATTAAATGCTGTTTAAGCGGATCAGCCGCGCTTCCAGTTGAAGTCAAGCAGCAATTTGAAAAAGTGACGGGAGGAAAGCTTGTTGAAGGATATGGATTATCTGAAACATCCCCGGTCACCCATGCCAATTTTATTTGGGATCTGAATAAAGCGGGAAGCATCGGCTGTCCATGGCCGGGCACGGATGCCGCCATCTATTCGGATGATGCGTCCGGTTTTCTCGAGCCTTATGAGCATGGAGAAATCGTCGTCAAAGGTCCTCAAGTGATGAAAGGCTATTGGAACAATGATGAAGAAACCGCTGCTTCCCTCAGGGATGGATGGTTTTTTACCGGGGACATCGGGTACATGGATAAAGACGGTTTCTTTTATATTGTCGACCGCAAGAAAGATGTGATCATTGCAGGAGGGTTTAACATCTACCCGCGCGAAATCGAAGAGGTGCTCTATGAGCATGAGGCCATTCAGGAAGCCGTTGTCTGCGGCATCCCTGACGAATACAGAGGAGAAACCGTTAAAGCCTTTGTTGTTTTAAAAGATCATGCTACAATAACGGAGAAGGAATTGGACGAATATGCCAGGTCCCGTCTGGCGCCCTATAAAGTTCCGAAAGTGTATGAGTTCAGGGACGAACTCCCGAAAACGGCGGTCGGGAAAATTTTAAGACGAGCGCTGGTCCATGAGGAAAAGGCAAACGTATGAACAGCGGAGTCTGCCGTCGATTTTGGCGGCATGCTTTTATGTAAGGCTCTGAAGAAGGAATTTCATGTTCTGATCTTGACAAAGCCTGCGGATTTATTTACGATTAAATCATGAATGAATCCTCATTCATTAATGTGAAAGGAACGAAGCCAATTGAAACAGAAGAGACCAAAGTATATGCAGATTATTGATGCAGCTGTCATTGTGATTGCAGAAAACGGATACCATCAGGCTCAGGTTTCCAAGATTGCCAAGCAGGCAGGTGTGGCCGACGGCACCATCTATCTTTATTTCAAAAACAAAGAGGACATTCTCATCTCACTGTTTAAAGAGAAAATGGGCCAGTTTATCGAGCAAATGAACGAAGAAATGAAAGCGAAAAATTCGGCGACAGAGAAGCTGTCTTTGTTCATCAAAAAGCACTTTCAACTGCTGAGCAGCGACCGGCACCTGGCGATTGTCACCCAGCTTGAGCTGAGGCAGTCCCATCGCGAGCTGCGGCTGAAAATCAATGAAATTTTGAAAGGCTACTTAATGATTTTGGAAGACATCATCACAGAAGGAAAAGAAGCGGGCGAATTCAAAAAATCGCTCGATGTCCGCTTAGCGAAACAGATGATTTTCGGCACAGTGGATGAAACGGTGACAACCTGGGTGATGAATGACCAAAAATACGATCTGCCTCATTTGGCAGACAGCATTCATGAATTGCTGATACATGGCTTCAGCGAAACGAAGAAAGAGGGGGAATAAACATGGCAACATTACAAACATCCATAGACGGACATGTCGCTGTCATTACGATCCAGCATCCGCCGGCCAATGCGCTTTCATCAAAAGTCCTTGAGGATCTTTCGGCTGCTCTTGATGAACTTGCCGAAGATCAACAGGTCAGAAGCGTCATCATTCACGGAGAAGGAAGGTTTTTCTCAGCGGGTGCCGATATTAAGGAATTTACATCATTGATGGATGGATCTGATTCTGCCGGTCTTGCAGATAAGGGTCAGCAAATCTTTGAAAAAGTGGAGTCTTTTCCAAAGCCGATTATTGCCGCCATACATGGAGCTGCCCTCGGAGGCGGGCTTGAACTCGCAATGGCCTGTCACATCCGGATTGCCGAGGAAAATGCCAAGCTTGGCCTTCCAGAGCTGAACCTTGGCATCATTCCGGGATTCGCCGGCACACAGCGCCTTCCGAAATACGTAGGAACAGCGAAAGCCCTTGAGATGATCGGAACATCAGAACCGATTACCGGGAAAGAAGCTTTTGATTACGGCCTTGTCACCATTTTGGCCGCCGATGAAGCTGAAGTGCTAACGAAAGGAAAAGAGCTGGCGCAAAAATTTGCGGAGAAAAGTCCGCAAACCATGGCTTATGTCATCGAGCTTTTGAATACCGGCAAAGTTTACTCTTATGAAGGCAGCCTGAAGCTTGAGGGCAAGTATTTCGGCGAAGTCTTCCAGTCCGAAGATGCGAAGGAAGGGATTCAGGCGTTCCTCGAAAAGCGGAAGCCGCACTTTAAAGGGAAATAACAAGCGTGAAAACAAAGGGGATGAAAAGAGCATGAACATTTATGTCTTAATGAAACGCACGTTTGACACAGAGGAGAAAATTCAGATAGAACAAGGGGAAATCGCAACCGACGGAGCGGAATTCATCATTAATCCGTACGACGAATACGCGATTGAAGAAGCGCTTCAGCTTAAGGAACAGCACGGCGGCGAGATTACGGTTGTCACGGTCGGTGAAGAGGAGTCTGAAAAAGAGCTCAGGACGGCGCTTGCGATGGGGTGTGACAAAGCTGTGCTGATCAATATCGAAGACGATTTGGAAGAAGCCGACCAATATACGGCGTCCCACATCCTCTTTCACTATTTGAAAGAGAAGGAATACGACATCATTCTCGGAGGAAATGTGGCGATTGACGGGGGCTCAGGACAAGTAGCGCCGCGCTTGGCTGAATTGCTTGGAATCCCGTGCCTTACAACGATCACTAAGCTTTCCGTAAGCGGCAGGGATGTTGAGGCAGAACGCGATGTAGAAGGCGATCTTGAGGTGGTGCAAACGACTCTGCCGATCGTTGCCACCGCTCAGCAGGGATTAAATGAGCCCCGCTATCCGTCTCTTCCGGGAATCATGAAGGCGAAGAAAAAGCCGCTTGAAGAATTGGAGCTGGATGATCTCGATGTGGATGAAGACGATGTCGCCAGTAAAACGAAAACAATCGAACGGTTTTTACCGCCGAAGAAAGAAGCCGGGAAGATTCTTGAAGGGGAGCCAAAGCAGCAGGCAGCAGATCTTGTGTCTCTTTTGAGAAGCGAAGCGAAAGTGATTTAAGGGGAGTAGCACGGTCATCAACATACAGGGGGAAATGATATGAGCAAAAAAGTTATCGTATTGGGAGAATGCCGGGACGGCACATTAAGAAACGTCACCTTTGAAGCGATAGCCGCTGGAAAAACGATTGCCGAAGGGGGAGAGGTGATCGGTATCCTGGTCGGTGAAAGCGTTTCAAATCATGCGGATGATATGATCCGCTACGGCGCCGACAAAGTGCTGACAGCCGAGGATCCAATGCTGAAACACTACACATCGGACGGCTTCGCACAAGCGATGATGCCGATTCTGGAAAAAGAAAAACCGGATGCGCTCATCATCGGCCATACATCAATGGGAAAAGATCTGTCTCCAAAGCTTGCGGCCCGTTTGGGAACAGGGTTGATTTCAGATGCCATCGATGTCGAGGTGGCAGGCGGAAACGCCGTGTTTACACGGCCGATCTACTCTGGAAAAGCGTTTGAACGGATCATTTCTGAAGACGAGATGATTTTTGCGACGATCAGGCCGAACAATATCGCACCGCTCGCGAAAGATGACGCGCGCACCGGAGCTGTTGAAAAAGCCGAAGTCAGCATCCAGGACATCAGAACGGTGATCCGCGATGTCGTCAAAAAAACGTCAGAAGGCGTCGACTTGTCAGAAGCGAAAATCATCGTTGCCGGCGGACGCGGTGTGAAAAGCGCAGACGGGTTTAAGCCGCTTCAGGAGCTCGCCGATGTGCTCGGCGGCGCTGTAGGCGCTTCAAGAGGCGCGTGTGATGCGGACTACTGCGACTATTCGCTGCAAATCGGCCAGACCGGAAAGGTGGTCACACCGGACCTTTACATCGCCTGCGGCATTTCGGGAGCGATTCAGCACCTTGCCGGGATGTCAAACAGCAAAATCATCGTCGCCATCAACAAAGATCCTGAAGCCGACATCTTCAAAGTCGCCGATTACGGCATTGTCGGAGACCTGTTTGAGGTCGTTCCGCTTTTGACGGAAGAATTTAAAAAGCTGAGTGTCAGCACTTAAAAAAGCCGGCCTGATCGCCGGCTTTTTTGATCGCACATCTTGACGGCCGGACAAATAAAATGGGATATATGTGCATGTGTAAAACACGGCCTGATGGGGAAACGTATATTCAAGCATTATGTTAGCGTGAACCAAAGGGAGATGCTATACTAAAAAGCATAATTTCACAATTGGAGGAATGAAAGAATGGCTATCGTAAAAGCAACTGATCAAACTTTTTCAACTGAAACAAGCGAAGGCGTAGTCCTTGCCGACTTCTGGGCTCCTTGGTGCGGACCTTGCAAAATGATTGCGCCAGTCCTTGAAGAGCTGGATCAAGAAATGGGAGACAAACTGAAAATCGTCAAAATCGATGTTGACGAAAACCAGGAAACAGCCGGCAAATACGGCGTCATGAGCATCCCGACTTTACTCGTACTAAAAGACGGTGAAGTGGTTGAAACATCTGTCGGATTTAAACCGAAAGAAGCGCTTGAAGAACTGATCAACAAGCATTTGTAAAATATAGAACGAGAAAAGGCGATTCCCAGGGGATCGCTTTTTTCTTAGCAGCTCCTCCAATTGTAGCGAACGTGTGGTCGGTCATGATAAACTATAAGAAGAAAAACGCCGAAATAAGGAAGGATTTTTGATGAACAAAACAATCAAAGAAAAGCTTGCCCTTCTTCCGGATCAGCCGGGCTGCTACTTGATGAAAGACCGGCAGGAGACCGTGATCTATGTCGGGAAAGCGAAAATCTTAAAAAACAGGGTCCGCTCCTATTTCAGCGGCTCCCATGATGCAAAAACACAGCGGCTCGTCAGCGAAATCGAAGACTTTGAATACATCGTCACATCCTCGAACATCGAAGCTCTCATTCTGGAAATGAATTTAATCAAAAAGTACGACCCGAAATACAATGTGATGCTGAAAGACGATAAAAGCTACCCGTTTATCAAAATCACCAATGAGCGCCATCCGAAGCTGATCGTGACGCGGAAAGTCAAAAAAGATAAAGGCCGCTATTTCGGTCCTTATCCAAACGTTCAGGCCGCAAGGGAAACGAAAAAGCTGCTGGACCGTCTCTACCCGCTCAGAAAATGCGCCAAGCTGCCCGACCGCGTCTGTTTGTACTATCATCTCGGGCAATGCCTGGCACCGTGTGTCTATGACGTGTCTGAAGAGACAAACAGGCAGCTCACTGAAGAAATCACACGCTTTTTAAAAGGCGGCTATAACGAAGTCAAGAAAGAGCTTGAAGCCAAAATGCTCGAAGCATCTGAAAACCTCCAGTTTGAACGGGCGAAGGAATACCGCGACCAGATTGCCCACATCGAATCGACGATGGAGAAGCAGAAAATGGCGATGAACGATATGATCGACCGCGACGTATTTGCCTATTCGTATGATAAAGGCTGGATGTGTGTACAGGTCTTTTTTATCAGGCAAGGGAAGCTGATTGAAAGAGACGTCAGCATGTTTCCGCTGTATAGGGAAGCGGATGAAGAATTTTTGACATTCATCGGCCAGTTCTACTCGAAAAACAATCACTTCCTTCCGAAGGAAATTTTAGTGCCCGACAGCGTAGACAGGGACATGATCGAGGAGCTTTTGGACGTGAAAGTTCACCAGCCGAAAAGGGGACAGAAAAAAGACCTCCTGCTTCTCGCCCATAAAAACGCAAAGCTCGCCCTGAAAGAAAAGTTTTTGCTCATCGAACGCGACGAAGAGCGGACGATCGGTGCGATTGAAAAGCTCGGCAAAGCGCTGGGCATCTACACGCCGTATAGAATTGAGGCGTTTGATAATTCGAATATTCAAGGAGCGGATCCGGTTTCGGCCATGATCGTCTTTCTCGACGGAAAACCGCATAAAAAAGAGTACCGGAAATATAAGATTAAGACGGTTGAAGGGCCTGACGACTACGGTTCAATGCGCGAGGTCGTTAAAAGAAGGTATACAAGGGTGCTGAAAGAAAATTTGCCGCTCCCTGATTTGATTTTGATCGACGGGGGAAAAGGACAGGTTTCAGCAGCGGTCGACGTGCTTGAAAATGAGCTTGGCCTTGACATCCCGGTGGCCGGCTTGGTGAAGGACGACAAGCACAGAACATCGAACCTCTTGATCGGTGATCCGCTTGAGATCGTTCAGCTTGAACGGAACAGCCAGGAATTTTACCTGTTGCAGCGGATCCAGGACGAAGTGCACCGGTTTGCGATCAGCTTTCACAGGCAGCTCAGGGGAAAAAGCGCTTTTCAATCGGTGCTGGACGGGATACCGGGTGTCGGCGAGCAGCGGAAAAAGCTGCTGTTAAAACATTTTGGCTCCGTCAGAAAAATGAAGGAAGCGACTGTCGAAGATATCCGCAGTGCCGGAATTCCGCTGAAGACCGCACAGCTGATTATAGAGGCCTTGAAAAAATAACGTTGAATTTTTAAAAAGAATCTGATAGAATTTGTACTAATTTCATAATAAGATCGTGTTATATGGTGAAGATAGAGGTGCGAACTTCAAGAGTAGGCTTTCGGAGAAAGATGGATTTCAAAGAAGGAAGCTGAAAGGGGAGCGTCGCCGAAGCGGGTAAAAATCCATTCGTTTTATCTGCTGGCTTTACATTGAACAAATGTGGGGCTGTCAAGAAAGTCATTTTCTTGGAGAGCTATCTCGTTGTTTTAGATCATCGGCTGTTTTTGTTGATTCAAGCAATGAGGGAATTCTCTCATTGCTTTTTTTGTACGCTAAAACCGTACAAGCCGGAAGATCAAGGCTTTCCTCTTCATACATAAACGTGCACGAACGAAAACAAAAAGGGTGGTATTTGATGGGTCTCATCGTCCAAAAATTTGGCGGAACTTCCGTCGGATCAGTGGAAAAAATTTTGAATGTCGCAAATCGGGTCATCGAAGAAAAAAAGCGGGGGCATGACGTCGTCGTCGTTGTTTCCGCCATGGGAAAATCGACGGATTCCCTCGTCGCACTTGCCAGGGAAATCACAGATCAGCCGAGCCGGCGGGAAATGGATATGCTGCTTTCCACAGGAGAGCAGGTGACGATTTCTTTATTAACAATGGCTTTAGAGGAAAAAGGGTATGATGCGGTTTCATATACAGGCTGGCAGGCCGGCATCGAAACCGAAAATATTCACGGTAACGCAAGGATTACGAACATTGATACAGACAAGCTGAAAGAGCGCCTGAATGAAGGGAAAATCGCCGTTGTCGCCGGATTCCAGGGCACGACAGCGGAAGGCGAAATCACAACGCTCGGCAGAGGCGGATCAGATACGACAGCCGTTGCCCTCGCAGCAGCCCTGAAAGCCGATAAATGCGATATTTACACCGATGTACCGGGGGTTTTCACAACCGATCCCCGCTATGTGAAAACAGCGCGGAAGCTTGCCGGAATCTCCTATGATGAAATGCTTGAGCTTGCCAACCTTGGAGCAGGCGTCCTGCACCCGCGAGCCGTCGAATTTGCAAAGAACTATCAGGTGCCGCTGGAAGTGCGCTCAAGCATGGAAAAAGAAGCAGGCACATTAATCGAGGAGGAATCATCCATGGAGCAGAATTTAATCGTAAGAGGAATTGCATTTGAAGATCAGATCACACGCGTGACTGTATGCGGCCTGGCGAGCGGCCTGACGACGCTGTCAACGATTTTTACAACGCTCGCTAAACAGAACATCAACGTGGACATCATCATTCAATCGGTGACAGCCACAAGCAAAACGTCGATTTCTTTCTCAGTGAAAACGGAAGACCTGTCCAGAACGGTAGAAGTGCTTGAAGAATACAAAGACGCGCTCGACTACGAACAGATCGAGACGGAAAACAGGCTCGCCAAAGTGTCGATCGTCGGCTCCGGCATGATCTCAAACCCGGGCGTAGCCGCGGAAATGTTTGCGGTGCTGGCAGAGAAGAACATCCAGGTCAAAATGGTGAGCACGTCCGAGATCAAAGTCTCCACCGTCATCAGTGACAGCGACATGGTGAAAGCTGTTGAAGCGCTTCATGATGCGTTTGAACTATCGAAAATAAGCGTGGCTGCCAAATAAAAATAATCCTAGAGCTCTCTCTAGGGTTTCTTTTTTTGCCCGAGGGCGGGGTGTGCTACAATTACCATAATAAGGGCGGAGAAAGGAATTACATTATGACTGCATTAATACATACAATAGGTCCAGTGTTCGTGGCAGCTATTGCCAGCATTGTTGTACATGAGCTGGGGCACGTTCTTTTCGGATGCATCGTCAGGCATCATGTACAATGGCTGGCAGTCGGACCGTTCATCATGTTTAAAAATAAGAAAATAACATTTCGATGGAAACACAAATATTTTGGCGGCGCAGTTTTTTTATATGGTAAATCCATTAAAAACAAAAAAACGTATCAAAAAGAAAAGGGGAAATTCGTCGCGGGTCTGCTGGGTGGTCCACTCACAAGCTTTTTGACGGGATGGATCTTTCTGAACTTTATACCTCATCATGAATATGCTTTATATTTTGGCATGTTCTCATATGTAATAGGGACAGTCACATTGTTATTTACGGACGGATTGGCTGTATTGTCGATTTTAACCAATAGCCTGTATGCAAAACTGCATTTTCTGAACGTGGAATTGCTGTCATATAAAACGGAGAAGCAATTTGATTTTTTGCTGAAGGAATTGGAGGAAGAACTGCAGCAAGAGAAGGATGCCTCCATTGGAAAATTGAGCCTGACCTGTCTGCATGCATTGTTTTTTTATTTATATTTTATGCAAGTGAAGTTTGATATGGAGAGCCGCAAAAGGCTCGAGATATTTCAAAATGTCTTGAATGAATTAGAAGCGGAAGGGCTCGGCTCCATTAAAAATAAACAAAAAAGGTCTGTTCTGAACGCAATTGCTTATTTGGAAGAAATCAATTTATTGATAGAAAATAACAAAGAAGAGACAGGGAAGCTGTATTCAAAGCTGATTGCTGGAGATGACGACCGTTTAAACAGGCTGAAGCGCAATTCCATCATCGATCATGATGATAAGGCAAAAGATCTGTATATTAACGAATTAAGCTCTGACATTTTTAAACGCAATACATTGCTTCTCAAAATTGAAGAACAATTTATACAGAAAGCGAGGGAACACATACACAAAAATCAAGATTCTGCATGACGATAACATTGTTGTTGGAAGACTGTGGACATTGTCAACAGCCGATTGAATAAGCGCGCGTTGATTTAGGCTTTATTGAAAAAGGCTGCTGAAAATGCAGCCTTTCGATTATCATGCCGGATCTTTCATATCCCATTTGACTGTCAACACAACTTTTCCGGCTCTTTTTTTTACCTGCTCATACGATTCGGCAATATGCTCATTCAACAGCTGGACCTGCTCGGCGATAAACCCGGCTTCAAGCTGGAAGCAGGGCTCTTTCTGATATTTGAGGCGATTGGAGACCAAAGGGCCTTCCAGTTCAAATTCGAGCTCCTGCTTTTTTGAATGGACGATCGCAAGCGTTCCCCAGCCTGCATCATGAAAAAATCCAGGGATATCCTCCCATGAATCAAGCGGGAATTTGCGGGCCAAGTTTTTGCCGGCCCAATACATCATATCTGCGTACTCTTGTCCCAGCATATCGGGAAGCAGCACTTCCCTGATCAGCTCATATCCATATGCGGAGACTTCCAGATCTTTTAATTGCGCTAAATTTGCTTCATATTTGTTCATTGTCCAATGTCTCCCCTCTTTCCTCCGTTTATTATAGCCCAAACGGGGGGGAAGATGACAGCGGAGAGATGCGTTTGAAAAGAAAAAAATCTGATATATTTATATTTTGATAAAATAAAATTTTCAAAAATATGATTAAATTTTAGAAAATTTCAATTTATGTACGCGTTTTCTTGACGCCTATTTCTCATAGGAGTAAAATGAAATTGTCATAAAAACTTAACAAAGTGCGATATTTGAAACAGGACGGGGGATAGGAGACCATTCATTTTTACGGCACTTTTCAACTAGGGGGTTAAGCAATGGCCGGGAACAGAGAATTTGTGTATCGAAGACTGCATTCTTTGCTTGGCGTTATACCGGTGGGCATTTTTTTGATTCAGCATTTAGTTGTCAACCATTTTGCGGCAAGCGGAGAAGAGGCGTTTAACAATGCCGCTCATTTTATGGAAAACCTGCCGTTTAGGTACGCTTTGGAAATCTTTGTGATTTTCCTTCCGCTGATTTACCATGCCGTTTATGGTGTGTACATAGCGTTTACAGCGAAAAGCAATGCGGGCAGATTCGGATTTTTTAGAAACTGGATGTTCGTTCTGCAGCGTGTCACAGGAATCATTACGTTAATTTTCGTCAGCTGGCATGTCTGGGAAACGCGGATCGCCGCCCAAATGGGGGCTGAAGTAAACTTTGACATGATGGCTGATATTTTGAGCTCCCCGATCATGCTCGGCTTTTACATTGTAGGTGTCCTCTCAACAATCTTCCACTTTTCAAACGGTTTATGGTCGTTTGCGGTTACTTGGGGAATTACCGTTTCTCCGCGTTCGCAGCGAATCGCTACGTTTGTGACAATGGGAGTCTTTGTTGTGCTGTCCTATGTAGGGCTGAGAGCGATTTTGGCATTTGTGTAAAAGAACTAGATTACTAGAGGGAGTGGGGCTGGCATGAGCAATTCAAGCATCATCGTTGTCGGCGGAGGACTTGCGGGTCTGATGGCGACCATTAAAGCTGCGGAAGCAGGAACAAATGTAAAATTATTTTCCATCGTTCCGGTAAAGCGCTCACATTCTGTATGTGCGCAGGGCGGAATCAACGGTGCGGTCAATACGAAAGGTGAAGGCGACTCTCCGTGGGAGCATTTTGACGATACGGTATACGGCGGCGACTTTTTGGCCAACCAGCCGCCGGTCAAAGCAATGTGTGAAGCCGCGCCTTCGATCATCCATCTGCTCGACCGCATGGGCGTCATGTTCAACAGAACGCCGGAAGGGCTGCTCGATTTCCGGCGTTTCGGAGGAACGCAGCACCACAGAACGGCGTATGCTGGTGCAACGACAGGACAGCAGCTTTTGTATGCGCTTGATGAACAGGTTCGCCGCTATGAAGTCGCAGGGCTTGTTTCAAAATATGAAGGCTGGGAGTTCCTTGGAGCGGTGCTTGACGATGACGGCAAGTGCCGAGGGATTGTCGCTCAGAATTTAACGACAATGGAAATCGATTCTTTCCGTTCGGACGCCGTCATCATGGCATCCGGCGGACCGGGCATCATTTTCGGAAAATCGACGAACTCCATGATCAATACGGGATCAGCGGCTTCGGTCGTCTATCAGCAGGGAGCGTATTACGCGAACGGAGAATTCATCCAGATTCACCCGACGGCGATTCCGGGGGACGACAAGCTCAGGCTGATGAGCGAATCGGCGCGCGGTGAAGGAGGACGAGTCTGGACATACAAAGACGGTAAACCTTGGTATTTCCTTGAGGAAAAATATCCGGCATACGGAAACCTCGTCCCGCGCGATATCGCGACACGCGAAATTTTCGATGTCTGCGTCAGACAGAAACTCGGAATCAACGGCGAAAACATGGTTTACCTTGATCTTTCCCATAAAGATCCGAAAGAGCTTGACATTAAGCTTGGCGGCATTATCGAAATCTATGAGAAATTTATGGGCGACGACCCGCGCAAGTTGCCGATGAAAATTTTCCCTGCGGTCCATTACTCAATGGGCGGCTTATGGGTTGACTATGATCAAATGACGAACATTCCAGGGCTGTTTGCCGCGGGAGAGTGCGATTATTCCATGCACGGAGGAAACCGCCTCGGGGCGAACTCGCTCTTGTCCGCCATCTACGGCGGCATGGTGGCTGGTCCAAATGCGGTGAAATACGTACAAGGGCTGGAAGCATCCGCCGAGGATTTATCTTCCTCTATTTACGATGCCTATGTCAAACAAGAGGAAGAAAAATGGGCGGACATCATGAAGATGGACGGCAAAGAAAATGCCTACGTCCTTCACAGAGAGCTTGGCGAGTGGATGACCGACAATGTGACGGTTGTGCGCCACAATGACAAGCTTCTGCAGACGGATGAAAAAATCCAGGAGCTGATGGAGCGCTATCAGAACATCGATATTAATGACACGGCAAAATGGAGCAACCAAGGCGCTGTCTTTACCCGTCAGCTGAAAAACATGCTGCAGCTGGCAAGGGTGATCACGCTCGGTGCATACAACAGGAACGAAAGCCGCGGAGCCCATTACAAACCGGATTTCCCTGAACGAAATGATGAAGAATGGCTGAAAACGACAATGGCGAAACATGCAGGCGATACTGAAGCTCCGAAATTCCATTATGAGGATGTCGATGTTTCATTAATCGCGCCGCGCAAACGGGATTACTCGAAGAAAAAGGTGGCGAAATCATGAGTGAAAATAAGACAATCAAGTTTATCATCACTCGTCAGGATACGGCAGATTCCGACTCTTATCAGGAAGAATTTGAACTTGCTTACCGTCCGAACATGAACGTCATTTCCGCTTTAATGGAAATCAGAAGGAATCCGGTTAATGCAAAAGGGGAAAAAACAACGCCGATTGCATGGGATATGAACTGCCTTGAAGAAGTATGCGGCGCTTGCTCCATGGTCATTAACGGAAAGCCGAGACAATCGTGTACTGCGCTGGTCGATAAGCTTGAACAGCCGATTCGTCTCGAACCGATGAAAACATTCCCCGTTGTCCGCGACCTTCAGGTCGACCGGAGCCGGATGTTCGATTCGTTGAAGAAGGTTAAAGCATGGATTCCGATCGATGGCACATACGATTTGGGTCCTGGACCGAGAATGCCTGAAAAGAAACGGCAGTGGGCTTATGAACTGTCAAAATGCATGACATGCGGCGTTTGCCTTGAAGCTTGTCCAAACGTCAATGACAAAACGAACTTTATCGGACCTGCTCCGCTTTCACAGGTACGCTTATTCAACACTCATCCGACAGGAGCGATGAACAAGTCTGAGCGGCTTGAAGCGATTATGGGAGACGGCGGACTGGCGGAATGCGGAAATTCGCAAAACTGTGTGCAGTCATGTCCGAAAGGAATTCCGCTTACGACATCAATCGCTGCTTTAAACAGGGATACAACCGTGCAGGCGTTTAAAAACTTCTTTGGAAGCGACAACACAGAATAATTGGAAAACGCACCTCTTCAGTTTGAAGAGGTGTTTTCATGATGAAAAGGGGATGGAAAACATTGAAGCTGCCGGAATATATTGAGGAACCGTTTGAGAAATGGTGCCGGTCATTTTCTTTTTTTGATGAAGTGTCCGTCCGCTTTTCGGAAACGGATATGTTCGGTCATATGAACAATGTGACACCGTTTATTTATTTTGAAGAAGCACGCATTTCTTATTTTAAACACCTTCAGACAATGGATCGTCTTGGAGAGAGCCGGACGATTCCCGTTGTCGCCAGCCAGCAATGCGATTATTTTCGGCAGGTGATGCTGCACGAGAATTTAAAGATCGGCGTCAAAACGGCAGCTGTCGGCAATGCCTCGCTTACCCTTCACTACTTGGCGATTAATGACGCCGGTGAGCCGTGTTTCACCGGAAAGGCTGTCATGGTGCAGATTGCAAAAGATACAGGGAAGCCAGAAAACTGGACAGATGAACAAAAAGTGAAATGGCTTGGGCATTAACTCATTTCCTGAGAAATAATCTGTAAGGAGAACGAGATGAAAAAAGCGGTCATCATCGGCGCCAGCTCCGGAATCGGCAAAGCGCTGGCGGAAAGGCTGTCAGCGGAAGGCGTAATATTAGGACTTGCCGCAAGACGGAAAGAGCGGCTTGTCAAATTGCGGGATGCACTGCCGGGTCATTCGTATATCAAAAAGATAGACGTGGCTGACGGTGAACGTGCGAAGATGCAGTTAAACGATCTGATTTTTGAGATGGGAAGGGTGGATGCGGTTTTCATCTGTTCAGGTGTCGGCTATTTGGAAAGCGAGATGGACCCGCAAAAGGAAAGAGAAACGATTGATGTCAATGTGTCCGGCTTTATTTCCTGTGCAAACGTGTTTGTGGATCATTTCACGGAAAACAGAAGCGGCCATTTGATCGGCATCTCATCTGTTGCCGCTTTGAGAGGCAATGGATCAGCCGTTATCTACAGCGCCTCAAAAGCGTTCGTCTCAAATTATTTGCAAGGCCTTAGACAAAAAATGAACAAGCGCGGATACGCTGACATATATGTGACCGATATTCAGCCCGGCTTTGTGCAAACAAAACTTGCTAAGGGAGAAAAGCTGTTCTGGGCGGCTTCTCCTGAAAAGGCTGCCGCACAAATCATCGGGGCTGTTCAAAAAAAGAAATCACATGCATATATTACAAAAAGATGGCGGCTGATCGCCTGGATCATGAAATGCTTACCTTAAACACTTCCAGTGGAGCCAGAGGCGGGTGACCCTGTACGCCTGCCAATCGTTTTCGCCAAAAAAATAGGTGCAGAAGCGGCCCCTTTTCTCCTTCAGAAACGTCACCGACCTTGCGTTTGCTTCATATGATATCACGACTATATCGAAACCCATTCGTTTCAGATCAGCTCTCACCTTAGCAAGGAGGGTTACAATACTTGAAGGAGAAAGAGTTTCAATCAAAGCCGCTGCTAACAAAAAGAGAAAGAGAAGTGTTCGAATTGCTCGTTCAAGACAAGACAACAAAGGAAATCGCAAGCGAGCTCTTTATAAGTGAAAAGACTGTTCGTAATCACATATCCAATGCAATGCAAAAATTGGGTGTGAAAGGCCGTTCGCAAGCTGTTGTTGAACTTCTTCGAATGGGTGAGCTAGAGCTCTAAATTGAGCCGGTATTCCTTCTTGAATAAGAAGGGAACCGGTTATTTGTTTTGCCCGCGCAAGTTGTATATTCATGTTGAAGCCTTGCAATTTCTGTAGAAAAGAAGGAAAATAGACTCGAGTGTTTTGCAAACAAAACAACGAGTTGAGCGAGGTAGAGGACATGAATTCAAAAGCTTCTTTGAATCACATTGCAGATATTGAGAAATCTCTCCGCCATATCGCGGGCATCATTAAGCAAAAAGGAAGAGAAATTCTTACCCAATATACGATTACACCTCCCCAGTTTGTCGGTCTGCAGTGGCTGTATGAATACGGGGACATGACGATCGGCGAATTATCCCAAAAAATGTATCTGGCGTGCAGCACCACGACAGATTTAATTGACCGAATGGAGAAAAACAACCTTGTTGAACGGGTGAAAGACCCGTCAGACAGGCGTGTTGTCCGGATTCGTCTTTTATCGGAAGGAGAACGGATCATCCAGGAGGTTATTCAAAAAAGACAGGATTATCTTGAAAACATGTTAGAAGCGTTTTCGGAAGAGGAGACAGCCGATTTCGAAAAATTATTAATCAAACTTCAGCAGGAAATGAACAGAAAATGAGGCGATTTTGTTGGATCAACCGATAGGAGTCATTGATTCGGGAGTTGGCGGTTTGACCGTTGCGAAAGAAATCATGAGACAGCTGCCAAAAGAAAACATCATTTATCTCGGAGATACAAAGAGATGTCCATACGGACCGCGGGACAGAAAAGAAGTCCTGTCATATACATGGGAAATGACAAACTACTTGTTATCCCGCCACCACATTAAAATGCTCGTCATCGCCTGCAATACAGCAACGGCGATTGCTTTGGAGGAAATCAGCCGGGAGGTCGCGATTCCCGTCATCGGTGTGGTGCAGCCGGGCGCCAGAACCGCCATTAAAGTGACGGAAAATCAGCGGATCGGTGTCATTGGAACGGAAAATACGATCAAAAGCGGAGCATACGAAGAAGCGCTGCTTTCATTGAACAGCGATCTGACGGTGGAAAATTTGGCCTGTCCCATGTTCGTACCGTTTGTGGAAAGCGGTCAATTTTTGGATGAAACGGCCGATGAGATTGTGAAATCTTCCCTTTATCCGCTCCGGGATTCCTCCATTGATACGCTGATTCTCGGATGTACGCATTATCCGATTTTAAAAGAGCCGATTCAGCGCTATATGGGGGAGCGGGTCAGCATCATTTCGTCCGGGGATGAGACGGCGAGAGAGGTCAGCACGATTTTGTCCTACAACGGACTGTTAAACCAAAACCCGCTGCCGCCAGAACATCAATTTTTAACAACCGGAGAACGCGACCGCTTTAAAAAAATCGCCAACGATTGGTTTGGATATGAAGTGAAAAATGTTGAAAGTATCTCGCTTAATGAAACAAGCATACTGAAATAAAGCTGCCGCAAACGGCAGCTTTTTTGCATCTTCTCCCTAAAGCAGACCTGTTCTGAAAAAGAAGAGGTTTTTCTTTTTTAAAGCAAGCTTTCATACATGAAAACGAATTTTTAAAAAACGGTCTAATTCACAAATGGGCTCGTATACATAATAGTACAAACTGCCTTAGGAGGGAAAAGTATGCTGAAAAAAGGAATGAAAGGAATCGCGGTCACAGTCACAGCTTCCGCGCTGCTTCTTTCCGGGTGCGGATTATTTCAGTCAGATCAGGCCTCAGAGGAAATAGATCCGCCGCAGGATATCACATATGTAAAAGAGGAGAAGAATCAAGACCAAATGGATAAGATGGAAGACAAGAAAGAGGACAAAGAAGACAAAACGACCGGTGATCATAAAGCTGCAGAAAATAGTGATACAGTCATGAGAGAGCTTTATCTGATAGATAAAAACGGTTATGTGACAGCCCAGACGCTGCCGCTTCCAAAAAAGGAGGGAACGGCCAAACAATCGCTCGAATACCTTGTTGAAGGAGGCCCGGTCTCAAACATACTGCCGAATGGATTCAGAGCCGTGCTTCCGGCGGACACAGCCGTCAATGTCGATATTAAAGAAGACGGGACAGCGATCGCCGATTTCTCGAATGAATTTAAAAACTATAAGGCCGAAGATGAACAAAAAATCGTTCAGGCGATCACATGGACACTGACCCAGTTCAACTCGATTGATAAAGTGAAAATCCGCATGAACGGCCATGATTTAAAAGAAATGCCTGTCAACGGCACACCGCTTTCAGAAGAGCTCAGCCGTAAAGACGGTATTAACATCGAGACAGCCGGAGTGACCGATATAACGGCGACAGAACCTGTGACCGTTTATTATTTGGCGGAGTCGGATGAAGGTGAGTATTATGTACCGGTGACAAAGCGCACATCAGGCACAGAAAGCGATCCGGTGACGGCGGCGATTAAAGAATTGACGGAGGGCCCAAGCCTCAAAAGCGGGCTGCTGTCGGATTTCCAAGGAAACGTAAAACTTGAAAGCAAGCCGAAAATTGAAGACGGTCATGTCACCCTCGACTTTAATGAAGCCATTTACGGCAGTGCAGACGGCGAAAAGAAAGTGATTTCAGACGAGGTTTTAAACAGCATCGTTTTGACATTGACCGAACTTCCGGATATTAAGAGCGTTTCCGTCACGGTAAATGGCAAAGCCGAGCTTGTGAATGAAGAAGGCGAAAAGCTTTCCAAGCCTGTCACAAGGCCGAGCCGGGTGAACACAGGTAGTTTTTAACCGCAGGTTTTTGATATACTATATAAAAAGAGGTGAGCGTATAAAGCTGCCTCTTTCTTTATTCAGCTTTTCAAATACATGTGTGTAAAGCGGAATGATTGGGAATGTTTATGTACATATAATCGGAGGTAAAACATGAGATACGATGGAAGAGAGAACAATGAACTGAGACCCATATCGATGGAGCTTGACTTTATCACGCATCCCGAAGGATCGGTCCTGATCACAGTCGGCGATACAAAGGTCATATGCAACGCTTCTGTAGAAGACCGCGTCCCGCCCTTTTTAAGAGGGGAAGGAAAAGGCTGGGTGACGGCGGAATACAGCATGCTGCCCCGTGCGACGAATCAAAGGACGATCAGGGAATCGTCAAAAGGAAAAGTGTCCGGCCGGACGATGGAGATCCAAAGGCTGATCGGACGAGCCCTGCGTGCAGTCATTGATTTGGAGAAGCTGGGTGAGCGGACCATCTGGATCGACTGTGATGTCATTCAGGCGGACGGCGGCACAAGGACGGCATCGATCACCGGAGCCTTTACGGCGATGGCCTTGGCCGTCGGACGGCTTGTAGAAGACGGCTCAATCAAAGAGATGCCGATCACGGATTTTCTGGCCGCCACATCTGTAGGAATTGATCAGGAACACGGACTCATTCTGGATTTGAACTATCAGGAAGATTCAAGTGCAGAGGTCGATATGAATGTCGTCATGACAGGCGACGGCCGCTTTGTCGAACTGCAGGGAACAGGGGAGGAAGCGACGTTTTCCAGAAACGAACTGGACGGGCTTTTGGAGCTTGCCGAAAAAGGAATCAAAGAACTCATCGACAAACAAAAAGAAATGCTCGGAGATATTGCGGCGTCCATTCAACAATAACTTGAGAAAGGCTTGATATGAATGAAGGAAGTCATCATTGCCACAAAAAACGAAGGGAAAGTCAGGGAATTCAAAGAGATGCTCGAACCGAGAGGCTACGATGTCAAATCATTATTGGATATCGGCTATACGGACGAAATCGAAGAGACCGGACAAACATTTGAAGAAAACGCCATCATTAAAGCGGAAACCATCTCTAAAGAGACCGGCAAAATGATCATTGCGGATGATTCAGGTCTTTCAGTCGATTTTCTCGGCGGGAGTCCGGGCGTTTATTCCGCGCGTTATGCCGGTGAAGAGAAAAACGACCTCGCCAATTTAAAAAAGGTTTTGAATGAGCTTGAAGGAGTGGAAAAGGAAGACCGTTCGGCAAGGTTCAGGTGTGCGCTTGCCCTATGTGTTCCCGGAGAGGAAACGAAAACGGTTGAAGGCTCAGTGGAAGGATACATTACCGAAGAGCCCCGCGGCACCAACGGCTTTGGCTACGATCCGATTTTTCTCGTCAAGGATAAAGATCAAACGATGGCCGAGCTTTCAAGCGAAGAAAAAAATAAAATCAGCCACAGGGCGGATGCGCTGAAAAAGCTGACCGCTTTATTGGATGAGGGGGAGCCGGAATGAAGGTGTTGATTGTCAGCGACAGCCACGGCCTTGAAAATGAGCTGCAAACGATCGCAGAACGGCATGAGAATGATGTGGATCTCAGCATTCACTGCGGAGATTCCGAGCTGGATTTTTCCCACCCGGCCCTTGCCTCTTACTTGACGGTAAAAGGGAACTGCGATTTCTACGGGGATTTTAAAGATGAAATCGTCGTCCCGATCGGCTCACACAAGCTCTTTTTCACACACGGACACTTGTATGGCATTAAAGAGTCGCTGTTAAACGTTTACTATAGAGCCGCCGAGCTCGGCGCCGATATCATCTGCTTCGGTCATTCCCATATCGCGGGAAGTGAGCTGATGGACGGCAAACTCTTGATCAACCCCGGCAGCATCCGCCTTCCGCGGGTGCGGAAAGACAAAACTTATGCTATACTAAGCATTGACAAAGACGATGTGTCCGTCCGTTTTTACGATACAAACGGACGGGAAATTGAAAGCTTGGCAAACCATGTCCAACTTCAGACGCCATCATGAGGAAGAATTTTTTTCTTCCTCGTGATGAAAAAAATTCTAAAAAGTTGTTGACTTTCTGGTACAATGCGAATATAATAAATCTTGTCGCTGATAGTTCAATATGTCCCAGTAGCTCAGCTGGATAGAGCAACGGCCTTCTAAGCCGTCGGTCGGGAGTTCGAATCTCTCCTGGGACGTCATCATAAGAAAGCCTCAAACCTTGATATACAAGAGTTTGAGGCTTTTGTTTTGCAAAAAAACAACATCCTAAAAATTCCCTTTCATTTTTTCGGCAAGATTGACAAAGATAAAGGATGTGATCAACTTTAAGGAGGATGTTGTATGACTAAACAACAGCAAAATCAGCAGCAGCAAAAGCAAAAACAACAACAACAAAAACAAAAGCATGAACAGCTGCTTGGGGCCAATATCACGGATGCCGAATTCGCCCAAGAATTCGGGAACATTCAGCAGCAGCTTGCCCAGCTGGAACAAACCGTTTCTCAAATGGGTTCACAGCAGCAAGGTCAAAGCGGCCAGCAGAGCTCTCAATTAAGTCAGGGAATCAATCAATTAAAGCAGCAAATCCAGCAATTCAGCTCTCAATCTCAGCAGCAAATGCAGCAAACAGATCAGCAGATTCAACAAAGCATTCAGCAGGCTGTCCAACAGCTAAATCAAGCCCTCCAAGGCATCCAGACAAATCAGGCGATGAACCAAATGAGCCAAGCGCTGCAACAGGCGCAGCAGTCCTTTAACCAGCAAGGGCAACAAGGACAGCAGGGACAGCAAGGCCAACAAGGTCAGCAAAACCAGCAGCAGCAAAACCAAAATCAAAATTTCCAACAACCGCTTCAATAATATTGAAAAAGAGCCGTGCAGAACGGCTCTTTTTGATTATTATTCCTCGTTTTGATCATCTTCGTCATGAGTTGGGTGTGCACCCGGATACTGCCTTGGCAGCCCTTGGTGCAGATTTCTGAATTCATATGTGAAATTGCTGTAATATTGCTGACCTTCCCGCCATGGCGTTTCTTTGTTTTCAACAGGCTCGTTTTTGCCCGCCGCGGCTCCATAGGCCCCTTCGGGAAATTCCTCGGCTGCAAGGAATTCTCGCTGCGTCTCAACATTTGACAAATCTTCGTATTTCTTATCCATCACAACACCCCGTTTTTAATCATAGTGTTGCCCTGAAATACGGGGAGCTATGTGTTTTATTTTATATGCTGAAATCATCATTTTTTTGCGGGGTAAAACCGGGATGCATATTCATCTGTCAATCAACGAAAAATGGCGTCAGACCGGAGAAAACAACCATACAGACTGCAGAAAAAATGAAACATGCGGCCGGCATTTTCACGGTTATAGTCCGTTCCGCCCCTGATTGAAGGCGAGTGCCGCCAAGGCTTAGTACCCGCTTATTTTCGCTTTCTGGTAAACATCTCATAAAAGCAACGGTTTCATCTGTTTTCCAGATTGAAGAAACGCCTTTCTCAGATGTAAAATTTACCATGATAGAAAATCTTCCAATGTACGATAGACATTGATTGAGAAAAGGGGCTGAAGAAAGGTGCATGTACTTGAAAAAGCTGAACAAACCAATGTGCAAGCGGCAAAAGATTATGTGACAAGAGCCTATGAAACCGTCCGACAGCGAAATGGTCATGAAAGCGAATTTCTTCAAGCGGTAAAAGAAATATTTGATTCGCTCGTCCCTGTGCTCGCGAGGCATCCGAAGTATATAGAGCAGCGTATTTTGGAACGGATCGCAGAGCCGGAGCGAATGATTGTATTCAGGGTTCCGTGGGTGGATGACCAGGGTATTGTCCGGGTGAACCGCGGATTCCGTGTTCAATTCAATAGTGCCATCGGTCCGTACAAAGGAGGGATCCGATTTCACCCGTCGGTAAACGCCAGCATCATCAAATTTTTAGGCTTTGAGCAGATTTTTAAAAATTCGCTGACAGGACTTCCGATCGGCGGTGGTAAAGGCGGGGCAGATTTTGATCCGAAGGGCAAGTCAGACCGAGAGATCATGAGCTTTACACAAAGCTTCATGAATGAACTGTACAAATATATCGGCCCTGACACGGACATCCCGGCTGGGGATATTGGCGTCGGGGCGAGAGAAGTGGGCTGGATGTTCGGACAGTATAAAAAAATCCGCAGCCGTTATGATGCCGGTGTATTGACAGGAAAAGGCCTTGAGTACGGGGGAAGTTTGATACGTAAAGAAGCGACAGGCTACGGGCTTGTCTATTTCGTAGAAGACATGCTGAAAGACCAAGGGATGAGCTTTAAAGGCAGCACCGCCGTCGTCTCGGGATCTGGGAATGTGGCGATCTATGCCATGGAAAAAGCGGCTGCATTCGGCGCCAAAGTTGTAGCCTGCAGCGATTCTGACGGGTATGTATATGATCAAAACGGCATCCATCTTGATACGGTCAAACGGCTTAAAGAAAGCGAGAACAAAAGACTCAGCGAATATGTAAAAGCTCATCCTGAAGCACGCTATGTTCCGGGGTGCTCAGGTGTCTGGTCCGTTCCGTGCGATATCGCGCTTCCTTGTGCAACGCAAAATGAGATTGATGAACAAGCAGCTGAAACATTGATCATGAATGGTGTTAAAGCCATCGGTGAAGGGGCGAACATGCCTTGTGATCAAGATGCTGTCCGGCGGTTTTTAGATGCGGGCATTTTATTCGCTCCCGCCAAAGCGGCAAATGCCGGCGGTGTTGCCGTTTCTGCGCTGGAGATGGCGCAAAACAGCGCGCGATGGCGCTGGACGGCAGAAGAAACGGATGCCAGACTGCACGCCATCATGACGGACATTTACCGAAGCAGTAAAAAGTGCGCTTCTGCATATGGCAGAGCCGGGAATCTGATCGACGGCTGCAATATCGCGGGGTTTATCAAAGTAGCAGATGCGATGATCGCTCAAGGTGTTGTTTAAAGAGGGGAAGCCTGCTGCTCCCCTCCTTACATTCTGTAACCGCCGAACGATCCGGTGAATCCGTGTGCTCCCATGAATGGAACGCCGGTATGACCAATTCCGAAATCCCCGAGGATGGGTCCGGTCAACACGTTGCCGAACGGATAGAACACAGTTTGGCCCGCATGCATGGAAGGGTTATACACGTATGTCTGGGAAAATCCAAAATACCCGGGATATGGATACTGGCGGGTATCCCAGCTTGGAATCCGAATATACGGATTGTATGAAATGAAGGTTGTCATCATATTCCCCCGTTTATATTGATTTCTCTAACATTTTATGACAATTTACAAAAATGGAGTTTGTACTTCTTGATTGATAAAAAATCTCACCGATTAAACAGGTCGGTGTTTATTTTTTGTGTCATAAAATATAACAAAATCGTAGGAAACGTTGTTCGAATTGTGTATTGTGTATAGATTAAAGAAAAAAGTTAAAATTGTTTTTTATTTTTACGTTTCCTTTTATATCAATAATGTAAGCGTATACAAGTAGATTGATTAATCTAAATTGTCTAATAATTTTAAAAAATACGGTTGACACTGCCTGTAAAGGGGCGTAATATGAGTTCAAACAAAAGAACAAATCAATTGAAAACATTTCATCTTTCCCGAGGAAGACGGCGGGAAATCGGGTTCCCGCATCATCATTTTTTACTCGTTTAAAGCGTTCATTTACAACAGAAAGGTGTGCAAGAGGGCATGGGGGACCAGAAAGACCAGTGGATCTTCCTAAACGACAAACTCGTTAAAAAAGAAGACGCTAAAATATCGGTCTATGATCACGGATTTTTATACGGGGACGGTGTGTTTGAAGGGATCAGGGTATACGACGGAAACATCTTCAGAATGAAGGAACATATGGACCGGCTCTATGATTCGGCAAAATCGATTTTGCTGGAAATCCCTTTTCAGCAGGAAGAACTAACACAGCACGTTCTCAAAACGGTTGAAAAAAACGGGCTTAAAGATGCTTACATTCGCCTGGTTGTATCAAGAGGGGCGGGCGATCTCGGACTCGATCCGAACAATTGCTCAAAACCGAGTGTCATTATTATTGTCGAACCATTGGCAATATTCCCGAAACATTTATATGAAACTGGGATTGATATCATCACGGTTCCGACGAGAAGAAACCGGCCCGATGTCTTAAGCCCGAAAGTGAAATCCCTAAACTATTTAAATAATATTCTTGTCCGAATCGAGGCGCAGATGGCGGGTGTCAGCGAAGCGCTCATGCTCAATGACCAAGGCTATGTGGCCGAAGGTTCCGCGGATAATGTATTCATTTATAAAAACGGAAAACTGTTAACACCGCCGGGCTATATCGGAGCGCTGGAAGGGATTACGCGCAATGCCATCATAGAAATTGCCGAAGAGCTTGGCTATGAAGTGAAAGAAGAGCCGTTTACCCGCCATGATGTTTATACGGCGGACGAAGTGTTCTTAACCGGAACCGCCGCCGAAGTGATCGCGGTTGTCAAGGTGGACGGCAGACAGATTGGAGACGGCAAGCCGGGAGTGCATACAAACCGGATGCTTGAAAAGTTCCGCGAGCGCGTCGTGCGCGAAGGGGAAAAAGTAAACATCAAAGATCAAAGTTTAAGTGTCAGCTGAATAGGATAAGCGTAGAAGAGGATAAGTAGCAGCGGAAACGCCATCTGCAGAGAGCCGGGAGTGCTGGGAACCGGTGATGGCATCCGCCGTGAACTCCCCTCTGAGCGTCAGCCTGAACGATTTTCTCGATTTAGTAGGGCCGGCCGGGTGAACACATGAAGGTTCACTCGTTATTAAACCGGATAAGCGATTATCCATAAGGCGGCTGTAAAAAGCCGTGAACAAGGGTGGTACCGCGGAAAGAAAAGCCTTTTCGCCCCTTTGGCCTGCGAGGTGAGCAGCGTCAATTGTGGGCGGGAAGGCTTTTTTAGCTGTAAAAGCAGTTTGGAAACGAATGCTTTACAGCATACATTGCAAAATGACAAAACAATTGTGAACGAACAGTGATGATCATCACTTGATAAGGAGGAAGAAAAATGGGGACGAATGTACAGTTGGATGCAGAAAATGCCCAATGTACACAAACAATGGCAGGGGCGTCAATGCTGATTGAGGCTTTAAAACAGGAAAATGTTGAAGTAATCTACGGTTATCCGGGCGGGGCGGTTCTGCCGATTTACGACAAGCTGTACGGGTCAGGCATGTTTCATGTGCTGACGCGCCATGAACAGGGCGCCATTCACGCAGCTGAAGGATATGCGAGAATTTCCGGAAAACCCGGCGTCGTCGTCGCCACGTCAGGCCCAGGCGCGACCAACCTTGTGACAGGTCTTGCCGACGCGATGATCGATTCATTGCCATTGGTTGTGTTTACGGGGCAGGTGGCGACATCGGTCATCGGCTCTGATGCCTTTCAGGAAGCGGATGTGATCGGAATTACGATGCCGATTACAAAGCACAGCTATCAGGTGCGGAATGCCGAAGACCTGCCGAGGATCATCAAAGAAGCGTTTCACATTGCGACAACCGGGAGACCGGGTCCCGTTTTAATCGACATTCCGAAAGATATCGCTGTCGTCGAAGGTGAATTCAGCTATGACCATGACATTCATCTTCCGGGCTATCAGCCGACGAAAGAACCGAATTACTTGCAGATCAGAAAGCTTGTTGAAGCGGTCAGCGGAGCGAAAAAACCGGTCATTCTGGCGGGTGCGGGTGTTTTGCACGGAAAAGCGTCAGAAGAATTAAAAAATTATGTCGAACAGCAGCAGATTCCGGTCGCCCATACGCTTTTGGGTCTGGGAGGCTTCCCGGCCGATCACCCGCTCTTTCTCGGAATGGCGGGGATGCACGGCACATATGCCGCCAACATGGCGCTGTACGAATGCGACCTGCTGATCAGCATCGGCGCCCGGTTTGACGACAGGGTGACAGGGAATTTGAAGCATTTCGCCAAGTTTGCAAAAGTCGCCCACATTGACATTGATCCGGCTGAAATCGGTAAAAACGTTGAGACACATATCCCTGTCGTCGGAGACAGCAAGCTTGTGCTCAGAGAGCTGATCAAGCAAAACGGCAAGCCGAGCGCTTCTGATGAATGGAAACAGCAGCTTGCGGACTGGAAAAACGAATATCCGCTCTGGTATGAAGAGAATGAGGAAGAAGGCTTTAAACCTCAGAAGCTGATCGAATACATTCACCGCTTTACAAAAGGTGAAGCGATTGTGACAACGGATGTAGGGCAGCATCAAATGTGGGCCGCACAATTTTATCCGTTCCAAAAAGCTGACAGATGGGTCACTTCAGGAGGGCTCGGAACCATGGGATTTGGACTTCCAGCGGCCATCGGCGCTCAGCTCGCTGATCAAGATGCAACGGTTGTCTCCATTCTCGGTGACGGAGGATTTCAAATGACGCTTCAGGAGCTCGCCGTCATCCATGATCTGAATCTTCCGATTAAAGTCGTTGTCCTGAACAACCGCTGTCTCGGAATGGTCCGGCAATGGCAGGAAATCTTTTATGATGAACGCTATTCGCACTCAAAATTCACGTCACAGCCGGACTTCATCAAACTGTCTGAAGCTTACGGCATCAAAGGTGTGCGGATTACATCTGATGAAGAAGCGGAAGAAAAGCTCGAAGCCGCTTTGACATCGAAAGAGCCGATGGTCATCGATGTTCAGGTAGCACAGGCGGAAAAAGTTTTTCCAATGGTTGCGCCAGGAAAAGGGCTGCATGAAATGGTGGGGGTGAAACCTTGAAAAGAATCATCACGCTGACGGTTTTGAATCAGACCGGCGTCTTAAACAGAATCACGGGTTTGTTTACAAAACGGCATTACAACATTGAAAGCATTACGGTGGGCCACACTGAAACACAGGGCATCTCCAGGATCACATTTGTCGTCCATGTGGCAGATGAAAAAGAAACGGAGCAGCTGACAAAACAATTAAATAAGCAAATTGATGTGTTGAAAGTCACAGATATTACGAATCAATCAATCGTCCAAAGGGAACTGGCGTTAATCAGAGTCGTTTCGCCTCCTTCCAGCAGGGCGGAAATAAACGGTGTGATCGAGCCGTTTCGAGCCTCTGTCGTCGATGTCGCAAAAGACAGCGTCGTCGTTCAGGTGACAGGCGAATCAAGCAAAATTGAAGCCTTAATCGAATTGTTGAAACCATACGGGATTAAAGAGGTCGCCAGAACAGGCACCACGGCATTTGCAAGGGGAACACAGCAAAAGCCGGCCTCTATTAAAACAATATCTATTGTATAAAACATAAAAGGGAGAGATTGAAATGGTAAAAGTTTATTATAACGGTGATATCAAAGAAAACGTATTGGCAGGCAAAAAAGTGGCGGTTATCGGATACGGTTCACAAGGCCATGCTCACGCATTGAATTTGAAAGAAAGCGGAGTGGACGTTATTGTCGGCGTCAGAAAAGGAAAATCCTTTACAAAAGCAGAAGAAGACGGCCATCAAGTATACACGGTCAGAGAAGCTGCGGCACAGGCGGACATCATCATGGTGCTGCTTCCTGATGAACAGCAGCAAAAGGTATATGAAGCTGAAATTAAAGACGAACTCCAAGCTGGCAATTCACTTGTTTTCGCACACGGCTTCAACGTTCATTTCCATCAGATCGTTCCGCCGGCGGATGTAGACGTATTCCTTGTCGCTCCTAAAGGACCGGGACATCTTGTCAGAAGAACATTTGAACAGGGTGCCGGCGTTCCTGCACTGTTTGCGATCTATCAGGATGTCACAGGTGAAGCGAAAGATAAAGCACTGGCCTATGCAAAAGCGATCGGCGGTGCGAGAGCCGGCGTTCTGGAAACGACATTTAAAGAAGAAACAGAAACAGATCTTTTCGGAGAACAGGCGGTTCTGTGCGGCGGACTGACTTCCCTTGTCAAAGCCGGCTTTGAAACGCTGACAGAAGCGGGATACCAGCCTGAGCTCGCATACTTCGAGTGTCTGCATGAGCTGAAGCTGATCGTCGACCTGATGTATGAAGAAGGCTTGGCCGGCATGAGATACTCCATTTCCGACACGGCTCAATGGGGAGACTTCGTATCAGGACCGCGCGTTGTTGATGAAAACGTCAAAGCGTCGATGAAAGAAGTATTGAAAGACATCCAAAACGGAACGTTCGCGAAAGAATGGATCGTGGAAAACCAAGTCAACCGTCCTCGCTTCAACGCGATTAATGCAAGCGAAAACGAGCATGAAATTGAAGTGGTCGGCAGAAAGCTTCGCGAAATGATGCCGTTTGTCAAACAGGGCAAGAAGAAGGAAGCGGTGGTAGCCGGTGCGAAAAATTAATTTTTTTGACACAACACTCCGTGACGGTGAACAGTCGCCGGGCGTTAATTTAAATACGCAGGAGAAGCTGGCGATTGCCCAGCAGCTCGAAAAACTCGGGGTTAACATTATGGAAGCGGGCTTTCCCGCTTCATCCCCCGGGGATTTCAACGCTGTCAAAGAAATCGCCGGGACGATTAAAAACTGCTCTGTCACAGGGCTTGCACGCTCTGTGAAAGGCGATATCGATTCGGCGTGGGAAGCGCTGAAAGACGGAGCCGAGCCAAGGCTGCATTTGTTTATCGCCACTTCCGACATCCATTTAAAATACAAGCTGAAAAAAACGCGTGAACAGGTTCTTGAGCAGGCGGTCGCAATGGTGAAATACGCCAAGGAGCGATTCCCGGTCGTCCAGTGGTCTGCCGAAGATGCATGTCGGACCGACCTGCCGTTTTTAGCCGAGATCGTCAGTGAAGTGATCGCCGCCGGTGCAGATGTCATCAATCTTCCGGATACAGTGGGATATTTAACTCCTGCCGAATACGGAAACATCTTCCGCTATATTAAAGAAAATGCCGCAAACGCCGACAAAGTTCAGCTTTCAGCCCATTGCCACGATGATTTGGGCATGGCTGTCGCCAACTCTTTGGCTGCGATTGAAAACGGCGCGGACCAGGTGGAATCGGTCATTAACGGCATCGGCGAAAGGGCCGGGAACGCGGCTCTTGAAGAAATCGCTGTCGCATTGCATATCCGCAAAGATTTCTATCAGGCGGAATCAACGATTCAATTGAATGAAATTAAACGGACAAGTGATTTAGTGAGCAAGCTGACCGGAATGGCCGTACCCCGCAATAAAGCGGTCGTCGGCGACAATGCTTTCGCCCATGAATCAGGTATTCACCAGGACGGCTTCTTAAAAGAAAAAACCACATATGAAATCATTTCTCCAGAGCTTGTCGGCGTCAAAACGGATGCGCTGGTGCTCGGAAAACATTCAGGGCGCCACGCCTTTAAAGATAAGCTGCAAACCTTGGGCTTCCAGTTTGGGGAAGAGGAAGTGAATAAGTTCTTCAAAATCTTTAAAGAGCTGACCGGGAAGAAAAAAGAATTTACAGATGAAGATCTGATTTCCCTTATTCTCGAAGAAAAAGCGACAGACCGCAAAATCGGCTATGATTTTATTTCTCTTCAGGTGCACTACGGGACCTCGCAAGTTCCGACGGCTACTGTTTCTCTGAAGGAACAGGAAACCGACCGGATCATTCAGGAAGCAGCGACGGGAGCGGGAAGCGTTGAAGCGGTTTACAACACGCTGAAACGCTGCATGAACAAAGAAGTCCAGCTTCTCGACTACCGGATTCAATCCAACCGCAAAGGGCAGGATGCCTTCGCACAGGTTTATGTCAGGGTGATCATTGACGGAAAAGAATCAGGCGGACGCGGAGTCGCCCAGGATGTCCTTGAAGCTTCTGCAAAAGCGTATTTGAACGCGGTCAACCGTTATCTTGTATTCCAATCGAATGCGATAGGTTTGGCAAAACAAGCAGCTGTAGGATCATGACAGTTAAGAAGGAAGGAGTTTGTTTAATTTGAAAAAACGAATCGCACTTTTGCCCGGTGACGGAATTGGTCCCGAAGTATTGGAAGCGGCTGTTGATGTGCTGAAAAGCGTTGCTGAACATTATCAGCATGAGTTCGAATTTGAATACGGTCTGATCGGCGGCGCGGCAATTGATGAGGCGGGTGTGCCGCTACCTGAAGAAACTGTCGCTGTCTGCAAAGCTGCGGACGCCATTTTGCTCGGCGCGGTTGGCGGGCCGAAATGGGATCAAAATCCTTCTGAACTGAGACCTGAAAAAGGGCTGCTTGGGATTCGCAAACAGCTCGACCTATTCGCCAATCTGCGGCCTGTTAAGGTGTTCGAGAGCTTGGCTGAAGCATCCCCTTTAAAAAGCGAACATATTGAAGGCGTTGATTTTGTCATCGTTCGCGAACTGACGGGCGGCTTATATTTCGGAAAGCCGAGCATGCAGTATGAGAATCAGGACGGTGAACGGGAAGCCGTCGACACGCTGCTGTATCAAAAATCAGAAATCGAAAGGGTTGTCAGGGAAGCTTTTCGAATGGCCAAAGGGCGCAAAGGGAAAGTCACATCTGTCGATAAAGCAAACGTCCTTGAATCCAGCAAACTTTGGCGGAAAACAGCCGAAGAAGTCGCCCAAGGCTTTCCGGATGTCAAGCTTGAGCATATGCTTGTCGACAATGCCGCAATGCAGCTCATCTACAATCCCGGACAATTTGACATCGTTGTCACAGAGAACATGTTCGGCGATATTTTAAGTGATGAAGCTTCCATGCTGACCGGATCGCTCGGCATGCTTCCGTCAGCGAGTCTGTCAAGTTCTGGTCTTCATTTATATGAGCCTGTGCACGGTTCAGCTCCTGACATCGCGGGGCAAAACATCGCCAATCCGCTTGCTGCGATTTTGTCTGCTGCGATGATGCTCCGGACGTCATTCGGTCTTGAAGCGGAAGCAACAGCCGTTGAACACGCGGTCGATCAGGTGCTCCGCTCAGGAAAAAGAACGAAGGATCTCGCAAGAGGGTCTGAGCATTGCACGACAACGTCGATCACGGAGGAAGTAAAAGCCGCATTGGCGGATGACAATGCCATTTCAAACATCATGACCGCTTACGTTTAAGGAAAATGGATATTGGTAGAGGGAGGAAACAAGATGATGCCTCGAACGATCATCGAAAAAATTTGGGATCAGCACGTCATTAAAAAAGGAGAAGGAAAGCCTGACCTTTTATATATCGACCTGCATTTGATACACGAGGTCACTTCGCCTCAGGCCTTTGAAGGCTTACGACAGAAAAATAGAAAAGTCAGAAGGCCCGAAAATACGTTCGCTACGATGGACCACAACATTCCGACTGTGAACCGGTTTGAGATTAAAGATGAAGTCGCAAAGCGGCAGGTCAGCGCACTTGAACGGAACTGCGAAGAGTTCGGGATCCGCTTAGCCGACCTGTCAAGCGTTGATCAGGGGATCGTTCATGTCATCGGTCCGGAGCTTGGATTAACACTGCCTGGCAAAACGATCGTCTGCGGAGACAGTCATACATCGACACACGGGGCATTCGGTGCACTCGCATTCGGGATCGGAACGAGCGAGGTTGAACATGTTCTGTCAACACAGACACTCTGGCAGAAAAAACCTAAAACGCTGGAAATCCGCGTGGACGGCAAGCTGCAAAAAGGTGTGACCGCCAAGGACGTCATTCTTGCCATCATCGGAAAATACGGAGTCAAATTCGGCGCGGGCTATGTGATTGAATATACCGGCGAAGTATTCCGAAACATGTCGATGGACGAACGGATGACCGTCTGCAACATGTCGATCGAAGCGGGGGCAAGGGCAGGGCTGATCGCACCTGATGAAACGACTTTTGAATATGTAAAATCGAAAAAATACGCACCAAAAGGCGAGGAATTTGAAAAGGCTGTCGCAGAATGGAAAAGTTTGAGAACCGATCCCGGCGCTCAATACGACCGCTCAATTGTAATGGACGGAAATGACATTTCACCGATGGTGACATGGGGAATCAATCCGGGGATGGTCCTCCCGGTTGATGCAGCGATTCCGGGACCTGAGGCATTCGCACAGGAAGACGATCAAAAAGAAGCGCTGCGCGCCTATGAATATATGGGTCTTGAACCTCATAAAAAAATTGAAGACATTACAATTGAACACGTCTTTATCGGCTCATGCACGAACTCGCGCATGACAGATCTCCGCCAGGCGGCCGAAATGATCAAAGGACAGAAAGTCGCAGAAGGCGTGAGAGCGATCGTCGTTCCGGGTTCGCAAAGCGTCAAAATCGAGGCGGAACAAGAAGGCCTTCACGAGATTTTTATCGAAGCGGGCTTTGAATGGAGAGAATCCGGATGCAGCATGTGCTTGAGCATGAACAACGATGTTGTACCTGAGGGTGAGCGCTGCGCTTCCACTTCCAACCGCAATTTTGAAGGAAGACAGGGCAAAGGAGCGAGAACCCATCTCGTCAGTCCGGCAATGGCGGCGATGGCCGCAATCCACGGCCGCTTTGTAGATGTCAGAAAACATTATCAAGAGACAACAGCTGTGTAAAGGAGTGAAACGAAAGTGGAGCCTTTAAAGACGCATATCGGAATAGCGGCGGTATTAAACAGAATTAATGTAGATACAGACCAGATCATTCCGAAGCAATTTTTAAAACGGATTGAAAGAACCGGGTACGGCCGCTTTGCATTCTTTGATTGGAGATACCTGGAAAGCGGTGAGCCAAACCCTGAATTTGAACTCAATCAGCCCGAATATAAGGGAGCATCGATTCTCATCGCCGGTGAAAACTTCGGCTGCGGTTCATCACGGGAGCATGCGCCATGGGCGCTTGGTGACTATGGATTTAAAATCATCATCGCGCCGTCATTCGCCGATATTTTTCATCAAAACTGTTTTAAAAACGGAATGCTGCCGATCCGCCTTCCTTATGAGACGTGGAAAGGGCTTGCCGAACAGTACGAAAACCAGTCTTTGAACATGACCGTCGATCTTGAAAAACAGACGATTACAGATCACAGAGGAAAGCAGATCACCTTTGAAGTCGATCCGCATTGGCGGGAGATGCTGCTGAACGGGCATGATGAAATTTCATTAACATTGCTCCTCGAAGAAGAAATCGAACAATTTGAGAAGCAAAGAAGCTCCTGGCTTCAAGCATAAAAAAGCTGTCCGATCCTTTTCGGAGGCTTTTTTTGCTAAAGGGGCAAAACACATTGTCATCGGTTCTTTCTTGTTTTTAGCGGGCCGGGTTGATACACTTGTAAAAAATAAGTGCCTGAAAGGAACTTAAGCATGAAGCATGACAAGAAAAACTCAAAAGTCATCCCGTTCCCCAACGTAAAGGAGCGTTTGGTGCATAAAGGGATGTCCGCGCTTAAAGAAAAAGATTATCACGAGGCGCTGCGGCTGTTTTCAGAAGCGAAGCACTACGATGATGAGGAGTCGGACATTTATCTCGGAATGGCCATCTGCCTTTTGGAGATAGGCGAACTTGAGGAAGCGAAGAACATCTGTGAAAAAATGCTGAAGGAAGGCCACGGACACTATTTTACGGTTTTACAGGTCTACCTGACGATTTTAATCCAGCTCAGGCAGTATGAAAAAGTAAAAGAGACGATCGAAGCTGTTCTCGAAGAAAACAAGCTGCCGCCGGAAAGCGCCGAACAGTTTTATAAATTGCTCGATTTCAGCCGCAAGATGACGGAAGATCCCGGCCAGGAGGATGTCATGGAAGACCTGCCGGAGACAAAAGAACTCGACCAGGAGACGATTTTGTCCGACACCGGCGAGCAGTTAAAGCTGATTCACGGGCTCAAAGACCGCAATCTGACGAACTACATCGGCTTATTGAAAACGATTCTGCAAAACCCGAACGGGCATCCCGTCGTGAAAACGATGATTTTGCAGCTGCTCGCAGAATCAGACCATGAAAAACCGACGCTTGTCGCAAAGTTTGGCGAATCGATGACAATCAACCCGAAGGAAACGGTAAAACCGGAAGACATGACGATTCTCAAAGCTGTACTGAATGTGCTGGACGACACGCTCGGGAATGAAAATCCCTCGCTTTACCAGGCGGTGGAAGAGCTGTGGCGCAGGCATATTTATGTGCTGTATCCGTTTCAGCCGAAATACGCAAACCGCGAACTTTGGGCTGCCGCGCTTCATAAAGTCGGATATGAAATGCATGGCATCGACATCGATAAAGCGGAGCTTCATATGCTTTATGAATTCAATGACAGTCAGCTGGAAGAAGCCTGCGCGATGATCAAAGATATAGAAGAAATTTCTTATTTGTAATTGTTGAAAGCAGCAGGCATTGTGTTATAATATAGTGGTTGCATTTGTGAAAAACGGAGCTGATCCGTTTGCCGCTAAAGATTCATTATTTATCTTTGTATACATAATGATGGCTGACATTAGAGCGAAGCTTTTGATGGACGTAGCCGTTTGCTTGTTTTAAAATGGAAAACCGACACAACCTGAATAGATTTTGGAGGGAAACAAATGTCAGTAAAATGGGAAAAACAAGAAGGAAACGAAGGCGTTTTAACGGTTGAGGTAGATGCCGATACCTTTAATAAAGCCCTTGATGATGCATTTAAAAAAGTTGTGAAGCAAGTATCCATTCCTGGATTCCGTAAAGGGAAAGTGCCGCGCGGTTTGTTCGAACAGCGCTTCGGTGTTGAAGCTCTTTATCAGGACGCATTGGACATCCTGCTTCCTGTCGAATATCCAAAAGCGATCGAAGAAGCGGGCATTGAGCCTGTAGATCGTCCGGAAATCGATGTCGAAAAAATCGAAAAAGGCGAAAGCCTGATCTTCACTGCGAAGGTAACGGTTAAGCCTGAAGTGAAGCTCGGCGAATACAAAGGGCTTGGCGTTGAAAAAGACGATACGGCCGTAACGGATGAAGACGTTCAAAACGAACTCAAATCCCTTCAAGAGCGCCAGGCTGAACTGGTCGTGAAAGAAGACGGAAAAGTGGAAGAGGGAGACACCGTTGTTCTTGATTTCGAAGGATTCGTTGACGGTGAAGCATTCGAAGGCGGAAAAGCGGAGAACTATTCCCTTGAAGTCGGCTCAGGCTCATTCATTCCGGGCTTTGAAGACCAGCTTGTAGGCCTTGAAGCAGGTGCTGAAAAAGACGTTGAAGTGACATTCCCTGAGGAATACCACGCTGAAGAATTAGCGGGCAAACCTGCTGTATTCAAAGTGAAAATCCATGAAATCAAAACGAAAGAGCTTCCAGAGCTTGATGACGATTTCGCGAAAGATGTCGACGAAGAAGTCGAAACGCTTGCCGAGCTGACTGAAAAGACGAAAAAACGTCTTGAAGAAGCAAAGGAAAACGAAGCGGAAGCTAAACTTCGCGAAGAGCTTGTAACAAAAGCTGCTGAAAATGCCGAAGCCGATATTCCTCAAGCGATGATCGACACAGAGCTTGACCGCATGATGAAAGAATTCGAACAGCGTCTGCAAATGCAGGGCATGAATCTTGAGCTTTACTTCCAATTCTCAGGCCAAGATGAAAACGCGCTGAAAGAGCAAATGAAAGAAGATGCCGAAAAGCGCGTAAAATCAAACTTGACGCTGGAAGCCATCGCCAAAGCTGAAAATCTTGAAGTGACGGATGAAGAAGTCGAAGAAGAGCTTTCAAAAATGGCTGAAGCTTACAATATGCCTGTTGAAAATATCAAACAAGCAATCGGTTCTACAGATGGAATGAAAGAGGATTTGAAAGTTCGCAAAGCGATTGATTTTCTTGTAGAAAACCGTTAATATGTTTCATAATCATAATAATAAAACAGGGCGCGAATGTTTCGTGCCTTGTTTTATACAATTTTGACTTATCAGCTTTTCTTTGGGAAAGGATAATGTCAAGCGGATGAACATACATATTGAATATGCCGGATAGGCAAACACAACGTTATCGCCTTTTCGGAAAGTGTGGTAAAATGCAATACATAATGGAACGAATGTTACAGCGTATGTTTCTTTCAGGCGAAGAAACGGAATGACAAGGATATAAGGGGTGAAAGAATGTTTAAATTCAACGAGGAAAAAGGACAATTGAAATGCTCGTTTTGCGGTAAAACTCAAGATCAGGTACGCAAGCTTGTCGCCGGACCAGGCGTGTATATATGTGATGAGTGCATCGAACTTTGCACTGAAATTGTAGAAGAGGAACTCGGTTCAGAAGAAGAAGTGGAGTTTAAAGACGTTCCGAAGCCGAAGGAAATCCGCGAAATTCTTGATGAATATGTCATCGGCCAGGATCAGGCGAAAAAATCCCTTGCCGTGGCCGTCTACAATCACTACAAAAGGATCAACTCCAACAGCAAAGTCGACGATGTCGAGCTGTCCAAGAGCAATATTTCCATGATCGGTCCGACCGGAAGCGGGAAAACGCTTCTTGCGCAAACGCTGGCCCGCATCTTAAATGTGCCGTTTGCCATTGCGGATGCCACATCTCTTACAGAAGCAGGCTATGTCGGTGAAGACGTGGAAAACATTTTGCTGAAGCTCATCCAGGCTGCTGACTACGATGTTGAAAAAGCCGAAAAAGGCATTATTTACATCGATGAAATTGATAAAGTAGCGAGAAAATCCGAGAACCCTTCCATCACACGCGATGTGTCGGGTGAAGGTGTTCAGCAGGCGCTGCTTAAAATTCTTGAAGGTACGGTTGCAAGCGTTCCGCCTCAAGGTGGAAGAAAGCACCCTCATCAAGAGTTTATTCAAATTGACACAACCAACATCCTGTTCATTTGCGGAGGGGCCTTTGACGGTATTGAGCAAATCATCAAGCGCCGCCTCGGACAAAAGGTGATCGGTTTCGGTTCTGATAACAAGCATGACAATCTTGAAAGAGAAGCGCTGCTCTCAAAAGTGCTTCCTGAAGACCTGCTTCGCTTCGGTCTGATTCCGGAATTCATCGGACGTCTGCCGATCATCGCCAGCCTTGAGCCGCTGGATGAAAAAGCGTTGGTCGATATTTTGACAAAACCGAAAAACGCACTCGTGAAGCAATATTCGAAAATGCTTGAATTGGATAATGTGGAGCTTGTGTTTGAAGATGAAGCTCTCACGGAGATCGCCAAAAAAGCAATCGAACGCAAAACAGGTGCGCGCGGACTTCGTTCCATTATCGAAGGAATCATGCTCGATGTGATGTTTGACCTGCCGTCACGCGAAGACATCGAAAAATGCGTGATTACAGGCAAAACCGTCACTGACGGCGAACCGCCGCGTCTGATTATGAAAGACGGCACTGTCGTCAACAAAGATAAAAAGACATCTGCTTAAGATGAAACCCCTTGATTTCAGGGGGTTTTTTCTTTTGCAAAATTATCCCGTCCTTACGTTTATTCCCTCCCTGTTCAGGAAATACTAACTGACATACTTAAGATACGAAACCATTTCAGGAGGGACCATCAGTTGAGCTGGACGAGCATTGCACTTTTTGTACAACTATTTTTCGGAATCATCATCGGTTTATATTTTTGGAATTTGCTTAAAAACCAAAGAACGCAAAAGGTTACAATAGACAGAGAGTCCAAAAAAGAGATGGAACAGCTCCGGAAAATGAGATCGATCCATTTGTCAGAACCTTTGTCAGAAAAGGTAAGGCCTGCAACATTTAAAGATATTGTCGGCCAGGAGGACGGGATTAAAGCGCTGAAAGCCGCGCTTTGCGGGCCGAATCCGCAGCATGTGATCATCTACGGCCCTCCCGGAGTGGGAAAGACGGCTGCCGCTCGGCTTGTGTTGGAGGAAGCGAAAAAAAATAAGCGCTCCCCTTTTCAGGAACATTCCGTCTTTGTCGAGCTTGATGCGACAACGGCCCGTTTTGACGAACGGGGGATTGCCGATCCGTTAATCGGCTCGGTCCATGATCCGATTTACCAGGGAGCCGGGGCGATGGGACAGGCGGGTATTCCGCAGCCGAAGCAGGGCGCCGTCACACACGCCCATGGCGGTGTTTTATTTATCGATGAAATCGGCGAGCTTCACCCGATTCAAATGAATAAAATGCTGAAGGTCCTTGAGGATCGAAAAGTATTTTTGGAAAGTGCTTATTACAGTGAAGAAAACACGCAAATTCCAAAACATATTCACGACATCTTTCAAAACGGACTGCCCGCTGATTTCAGGCTGATCGGTGCAACAACGAGAATGCCTGAGGAAATCCCGCCCGCGATTCGTTCGCGTTGCTTGGAAGTGTTTTTCCGGGACCTGGAAAAACACGAATTGAAAACAGTCGCAAAAAAAGCAGCTGAAAAAATCCAAAAACAAGTCGCAAATGAGGGGCTGGACCTGTTGACGCGCTATGCACGTAATGGCCGTGAAGTCGTCAATATGATGCAGATCGCCGCCGGAATGGCTTTAACGGAAGAACGCAGCGATGTGACCCTTGAGGATATCGAATGGGTGATCCATTCAAGCCAGCTGACACCAAAATACGAACAAAAAATCGCTCAAAAACCACAAGTCGGTATTGTCAACGGTCTTGCCGTCCACGGTCCAAACAGCGGCTCGCTTCTGGAAATTGAAGTGACCGTCAATCCGGCGGCTGATAAAGGGACGATTAATATTACGGGCATAGCCGAGGAAGAGAATATCGGCAATCAGTCAAAATCGATCCGCCGCAAAAGCATGGCGAAAGGGTCTGTTGAAAATGTCATGACCGTCCTTAAAACAATGGGAGTGAAAGCTTCCGACTATGACATTCACATCAATTTTCCGGGCGGAATTCCGGTGGACGGGCCGTCGGCTGGGATTGCGATGGCGGTCGGCATTTTTTCAGCCATCCATAAAATCCCGATTGACCATACGATTGCCATGACGGGCGAAATCAGCCTGCACGGCCGGGTAAAGCCGATCGGCGGTGTGATTCCGAAAATAAAAGCCGCCAAACATGCGGGCGCTAAAACCGTCATCATTCCGCATGAGAATGTGCAGTCGATCTTAAATCGGATTGAAGGCGTTCATATCATACCGGTCAAAACCTTGCAGGAAGTCCTTGATCTCGCTTTAGTGGACCCGCCGACGGAAATGCCGGAAGGAGCTCAAATCAAAAAAGAATCCGTATAATCCTCATCATCAGATGGGGATTTTTTTAACGGCGTCAGAGGCGTTTTCAAAAGCCTTTCGGAAGCGGCAAGTTTTCTTTCCAAAGGTCATCTTTTCCTTTTTCAGAAGTGAAAGAAAGGGTATACTACAGTAGACCCTTTTATTTCGGGCTTACAATTGTACAGGGATAAAAAAAGTATATTATAATGGTTCATACTAAAGCTACGGAGGTGTCAGTCAAAATGGCAGATGAAACGAAACGAAACATCCCGCTCCTCCCTTTAAGAGGTTTACTTGTCTATCCGACGATGGTTCTGCACCTTGATGTAGGGCGTGAAAAGTCGGTTGAGGCGCTTGAACAGTCTATGATGAATGATCATATGATCTTTTTGGCCACACAACGGGACATATCCATAGACGAACCGAGTGAAGAAGAGATCTTTACGTTCGGAACCTATACGAAAATCAAGCAGATGCTCAAGCTGCCGAACGGAACGATCCGCGTGCTCGTTGAAGGCATTCAGCGCGCCCGCATCCTCGAGTATCATGAAATGGATGACTATACATCTGTAAAAATCGAGCGAATCGAAGAAGAAACCGAAAAAGACGTGGAAGACGAAGCGCTTATGCGTACGCTGCTTGACCACTTCGATCAATACATAAAGATTTCTAAAAAAATATCGGCTGAAACATTTGCGGCAGTGACAGATATCGAAGAGCCCGGACGAATGGCGGATATCGTCGCCTCCCATCTTCCGCTTAAGTTAAAAGACAAGCAGGAAGTGCTGGAAACCATCGATGTGAAAGCCAGATTAAATAAAGTGATCGACCTGATTCACAATGAAAAAGAAGTCCTTGAGATTGAGAAGAAAATCGGGCAGCGTGTGAAGCGTTCAATGGAAAGAACGCAAAAGGAGTACTACCTGCGCGAGCAGATGAAAGCCATACAAAAAGAGCTCGGCGACAAGGAAGGAAAAACCGGCGAAGTCCAAAAGCTGACTGAAAAAATCGAGCAGGCCGGGATGCCCGACAATGTAAAGGAGACGGCATTTAAAGAGCTGAACCGGTACGAAAAAATCCCGTCAAGCTCCGCTGAAAGCTCGGTGATCCGCAATTATATCGAATGGCTCGTTTCCCTCCCGTGGAATGAGGCGACAGAAGACAGGCTCGATATTAAACTGGCCGGCAAAATACTCGATGAAGAGCATCACGGCCTTGAAAAAGTGAAGGAACGGGTTCTCGAATATTTAGCCGTGCAAAAGTTGACCCGTTCTTTGAAAGGGCCGATTTTGTGCTTGGCCGGACCGCCGGGAGTCGGGAAAACGTCGCTGGCCAAATCGATCGCCAAATCGCTCGGCCGAAAATTCGTCCGCATTTCGCTGGGCGGCGTCAGAGATGAATCGGAGATCCGCGGTCACCGCCGCACATATGTGGGTGCGATGCCGGGCCGGATCATTCAAGGAATGAAAAAAGCCGGCAAGAACAACCCTGTATTTCTTTTGGACGAGATCGACAAAATGGCTTCTGACTTCAGGGGAGATCCGGCGTCAGCGATGCTGGAAGTGCTCGATCCTGAGCAAAACCATACATTCAGCGATCATTATATTGAAGAAACATTTGACTTATCAAAAGTATTGTTTATCGCAACGGCGAACAATTTAGCGACGATCCCCGGCCCGCTGAGGGACAGGATGGAGATTATCACGATTGCGGGCTATACGGAGGTCGAGAAGGTTGAAATTGTAAAGGACCATCTGCTTCCAAAACAGCTGAAGGAGCACGGATTGAAGAAAACCAATCTGCAAATCCGCGACAACGCTGTCCGTGATGTTATTCGCTATTATACGAGGGAAGCCGGTGTGCGGAGTCTTGAACGCCAGATCGCATCGATATGCAGAAAAGCGGCAAAGCTGATCGTCTCAGGCGAAAGAAAAAGGATCACGGTCACGGAAAACAACCTTGAAGACTACCTTGGAAAACGGATGTTCAGATACGGACAGGCTGAGCTCGATGATCAAATCGGCGTTGTCACGGGCCTTGCGTACACGGCGGTCGGCGGAGATACGCTGTCAATCGAAGTGTCGCTGTCCCCTGGGAAAGGCAAGCTGATCTTAACCGGAAAGCTCGGCGATGTCATGAGAGAATCCGCACAGGCTGCCTTCAGCTATGTACGTTCAAAAGCGGAAGAATTAAACATCAGCCCGGATTTTCATGAAAAACAAGACATCCACATTCACGTGCCGGAGGGCGCAGTTCCAAAAGACGGCCCATCCGCAGGCATCACGATGGCGACCGCTCTCGTATCCGCGCTGACGGATCGTCCGGTTTCCCGCAGCGTCGGTATGACAGGGGAAATCACGCTGAGAGGCCGGGTGCTGCCGATCGGAGGTCTCAAGGAAAAGACGCTGGCGGCGCATCGTGCCGGCCTGACAACGATTATTATGCCGAAAGATAACGAAAAAGACATAGAGGATATTCCAAAAAGCGTGCGGGAAGGCTTGACATTCATACCCGTCGCCCATCTGGATGAAGTCCTCAAGCATGCATTAGTAGGAGAAGAGAAATGAAAGTAACAAAATCAGAAATCGTCATCAGTGCGGTGAAACCCGAGCAGTACCCTGAAGGGGGGCTGCCGGAAATCGCCCTTGCCGGAAGGTCGAATGTCGGAAAATCGTCATTCATCAATACGATGATCAACCGGAAAAACTTAGCGAGGACGTCTTCTAAGCCCGGAAAAACACAGACATTGAACTTTTATATTATTAATGACGTCCTCCATTTTGTCGATGTCCCGGGCTATGGATTTGCAAAAGTGTCAAAAACAGAGCGTGAAGCATGGGGCCGGATGATCGAGACGTATTTGACATCACGCGAAGAGCTGAAAGCGGTCGTCCAAATCGTCGACCTCAGGCACGCTCCTTCTCAAGATGATGTCATGATGTACGACTTTTTAAAGCATTACGGAATCCCTGTGATCGTGATCGCGACAAAAGCGGATAAAATCCCGAAAGGAAAATGGGAAAAGCATGCCAAAGTCGTCAGACAGACCTTGAATATTGAACAGGGAGACCAGCTGATTTTGTTTTCTTCGGAAACGAAAAAGGGCAAACAGGAAGCGTGGTCTGCCATTGAACACATGATCAACAGCTGAAAAAAAGCACTTGCCGTCAGAGCAAGTGCTTTTTTGGAATAAATTACTTTCTTTTCAAGAATAATAAGAAGAGGCCGATGAGTATGAAAGCGGCCGGCCAATACGTTTCCACATACGCCGTCTCGATTTTCAGCGAACGGAGCCAGCTGATAATCTGCTGAAAGAAATAGAGGTATAAAGCGACGGCGATCATCAAGAGACTCTCATATTGGTATTCCTTCGTCCGCATTGATTTAACGAGAAGGGCCGCTCCGACAATCAGCACGATCACCGCAAAATCATCCGCATGTCCAAACAGCTCCTGTTTAAAGGTAAAATAAACGCTGATGGCGGTCACCAGCAGGCCGGCAAAGAAGTGGGCGGAATCGGCTTCTTTTTGGCCCTGATATAAAAAGGCCAGACCGATCAATCCCGACAGGACAGACCATTCAGCTTGTCCTTCAAACAGGTTGATCTGTCCCGTTCGCAAAAAGGCGTAAATGGATACGGCGAGCAGCAGCAATGGAAGCAAAACAGATTTCTTTTTCAACGTTATCACCTTCTTGATGTTGTAAATAGAACTAGGAAAGCAATTTCTACTATATCACATCAATTTTTTAAAATCTGTTCACATTTTGTGAAGAGAAAATAGTGAATATATGTTATAATCGTTTTGAATAATAAATTCTATATTATAATGATTCTAATTTAGATAGATGTTGGGGGTGCAAGCAGGAATATGCATATACTTGTCGTGGGATTGGATTACAAATCAGCCCCTGTTGATATACGCGAAAAGCTGACCTTTCAGCCGAGTGAGCTGGGGCAGGCCATGTCGCAGTTAAAAGAAGAAAAAAGCATACTGGAAAACATTATCGTGTCGACATGCAACCGGACAGAGCTGTATGCAGTCGTAGATCAGCTGCACACCGGACGTTACTATATGAAAATGTTTTTGGCGAACTGGTTTGGACTGGCGAAAGAAGAAGTTTCCCCTTACTTAAAGTTTTATGAAAACGACGGGGCCGTTGAACACCTGTTCAGGGTAGCCTGCGGTTTGGATTCGATGGTTATCGGCGAAACGCAGATTTTGGGCCAAGTTCGTTCAAGTTTCAAGCTGGCTCAGGAAGAGAAAACGATTGGCACCGTTTTCAATTATTTGTTTAAGCAGGCCGTCACCGTCGCCAAACGCTGCCATTCTGAAACAGATATCGCTTCCAATGCCGTATCTGTCAGCTATGCCGCTGTTGAGCTCGCCAAAAAAATCTTCGGTGATCTTTCCGATAAGCATGTGCTTATTCTCGGCGCCGGCAAAATGGGGGAGCTTGCGGTGCAAAACCTTCACGGCCAAGGAATCGGACAGGTTACGGTCATCAATCGAACCTTTTCAAAGGCAAAAGAGCTTGCCGGCCGTTTTTCAGGTGAAGCGAAAAGCTTGAATGAGCTGCAGTGCGCTTTAATGGAAGCCGATATACTCATCAGCTCAACTGGGGCAAACGGGTATGTCGTGACAAAGGACATGATCGAACAAGTCAACAAGCTTCGCAAAGGTTGTCCGCTTTTTATGGTGGATATTGCCGTTCCGCGTGATCTTGACCCGGCACTGAGCGAAGCGGAAGGCGTCTTTTTGTATGACATCGACGATCTCGAAGGCATCGTAGAGGAAAACTTGAAGGAGCGTCAGGCTGTTGCTGAGGAAGTGGAGCTGATCATCGAGTCTGAAATCGTCGCCTTCAAGGAGTGGCTGAATACGCTCGGCGTCGTTCCGGTTATCTCGGCTCTGAGGGAAAAAGCTTTGACGATTCAGTCGGAAACGATGCAGAGCATCGAACGAAAACTTCCTCATTTGAGCACGAGGGAGAAAAAGCTTTTAAACAAGCATACGAAAAGCATTATCAATCAGCTTTTGCGCGATCCGATTTTAAAGGTGAAGGAATTGGCGTCAGAACCGGCTGCCGAAGAAAAGCTCGCTTTGTTTATGCAAATCTTTGATATCGAAGAAGCGGCTTTTCCGGCTGCACAGGAACAAGATGAGCGTCAGCCTGCTGCTGTTTTTAAAAGGCTGCAGGGGATCACTTCCATCGCGAGTGAGTGACGGTTATGACGGACACATTGCTGGCAAGGCTTAATGAAGTGACAATCGTGTTTTATGCGCTCAGTGTTCTCTTTTATTTTATAGATTTTCTACAACACAACCGGAAGGCAGGGAAAATGGCCTTCTGGTTGCTTTCTATTGTCTGGATTCTTCAGACGTTCTACCTTTTTTATTTCATGCGGTATACGGATGCATTTCCTGTTTTGAACAATGTCCAGGGTCTGTATTTCTACGCGTGGGTGCTTGTCACGTTGTCGCTTGTGCTGACAAAGCTTTTGAAGGTGGATTTTCTTGTCTTTTTTACAAATGTGATCGGATTTTCAATGGTGGCGATTCATACGTTTACACCGACTGCTCAGCAATCGGCGGAGCTTTCAGGGAGGCTTGTATCAGAGCTTTTGATCATCCATATTACAATGGCGATACTCTCGTACGGAGCGTTTTCTCTGTCTTTCGTCTTTTCGGTGCTTTACCTGTTCCAGTACCGTTTGTTGAAACGGAAAAAATGGGGGAAATGGCTCCTCAGAATTGAAGACTTGTCAAAGCTTGATCATATGGCATACATTCTCAACATTATCGGGGTTCCGATGCTGCTTTTGAGCCTGATACTGGGGATAATATGGTCCTATGTGTCACTTGAAACGCTCTACTGGACGGATCCGAAGGTGCTCGGTTCAATCGTGCTGCTTTTTTTATATGGATACTATTTATTTATCAGGATTGTCAAAGAGCTGCAGGGACGGATTGCGGCGATGTGGAATACCGCGTCTTTTCTTGTTCTCTTGATCAATTTCTTTTTGCTCGGCAGTTTTTCGCAATTTCATTGGTTTAGTTGAAAACGGGCTGGCCGTAGTGAAGTGGGAGGAAAAAACATGAGAAACATCATCGTAGGCTCAAGAAGAAGCAAATTGGCGATGACCCAGACAAAATGGGTGATCAGCAAACTGAAGGAATTCAATCCCGAAATGACGTTTGACATAAAGGAAATGGTGACCAAAGGCGATCGTATATTGGATGTCACCTTGTCAAAGGTTGGCGGGAAAGGGCTTTTCGTCAAAGAAATCGAGCAGGCGATGCTCGCTGGGGAAATCGACATGGCGGTTCACAGCATGAAGGACATGCCGTCCGCACTTCCTGAAGGGCTCATGATCGGCTGTGTTCCGAAGCGGGAAGATGTCCGGGATGCGCTGATTTCCAAAGGACATCAAAAGCTCGCGGATCTAAAACAAGGAGCGGCGGTAGGAACGAGCAGCCTGCGGAGAAGCGCGCAGCTCTTGCAAATCCGCCCGGACCTTGAGATCAAGTGGATCAGGGGTAATATCGATACAAGGCTGAAAAAGCTGGAAACGGAAGATTACGACGCGATTGTTTTGGCGGCGGCAGGCCTGTCAAGGATGGGGTGGCAGGACGATGTCGTTAGCGAATTTCTTGATCCGGAAAGCTGTCTCCCCGCCGTTGGACAAGGCGCTTTGGCGATTGAATGCAGAGCGTCCGACAAGGAGCTGCTGTCTCTGTTTTCCAAGCTGAATGACCGCTATACCGAACGGACCGTTATGGCTGAGCGCAGCTTCCTTCATGCGATGGAAGGCGGATGTCAGGTTCCGATTGCAGGCTTTGCGATGATGGATGAAGAAGATGTCATCGAACTGACCGGACTTGTCGCCTCTCCCGACGGCAAAACGGTCTACAGAGAAAAAGCGAGGGGAACGGATCCTGAGGCTGTCGGCCGGGAATGTGCGCTGGCCATGTCTAAAAAAGGCGCAAAGGCGTTAATTGACCGCGTCAAACAGGAGCTTGATGAACATGAAGGATGATCATCTTCCTTTAAAAGGGAAAAAGGTGCTCATCACCCGCAATAAAACGCAGGCCCGCTCTTTTGCAAAAAAAGTGGAGGAATTGGGGGGAGAAGCGGTTTTAACTTCATTGATTTCATTCCGCCCCGCCCTGCCAAGAGAGCAGGCGTCTCTCTTTCAAGCGGGCCTTGAAGCCGCTGACTGGCTGGTCTTTACAAGCGTAAACGGGGCCAAATTCTTTTTTTCATACTTGGAAGATCACGGAATCAACCTGCCGGAGGCACCGCGGGTAAAAGTGGCCGCCGTCGGCGAAAAGACCGCCCGGTATTTGCGGGACAGGCGCCTTGACATCGACCTCATACCGGATCTTTATGTGGCTGAACAGCTGGCGGAAGCTTTAAAACAACAGCTGAACCGGGGTGAAAAAGTCGCGGTGATAAAAGGCAATCTCTCCCGCGATGTGATCAAAAAAACCCTTTCTCCCCTCGAGATTGACGTTTCGGAATGGACGCTGTACGAAACCGTCCCTGACCGGCGGGGAATTCGTGATCTGAAAGGCGTGGCAAAACGCGAAGCATTTGATTTTGTGACGTTTACGAGTTCCTCGACGGTACATACATTTATGAGCATTCTGAAAGAGGAAAGCAAGGATTGGGCCGAACGGGGCCATACCGTGTTTATCAGCATCGGCCCTTTGACGAAGAAGGCGCTTGCGGAATACGGAATCCCTTCCTTGATGTCTGAAGTATACACAATTGACGGAATGCTGGAAGCGATGTGCAGCATTTCAAGAAAAGGAGAATGACAAATGGAAGCATCATTTCACAGACACCGCCGTCTGCGGACGACGGCAGGCATGCGAAAATTAGTAAGAGAAACCGAATTGGGGGCCGCAGACTTCATCTACCCGATTTTTGTGACGGAGGAACAGAACGCGAAACACGAAGTGCCGTCCATGCCGGGAGTATATCAGCTGTCTTTAGACAACCTCAAAGAAGAGATGGAGGAAGTCGTTCGTCTCGGCATTCAATCGGTGATTGTTTTCGGTGTGCCTGTGCACAAAGATGATGTCGGAAGTGGAGCATATCATGACCACGGCATTGTCCAAAAAGCGATTTCAAAAATTAAAGAAGACTTTCCTGAGCTGGTCGTCATCGCTGACACATGTCTTTGCGAATATACGGACCACGGCCACTGCGGCCTTGTTGAAAACGGGGAAATTTTAAATGACGAATCGCTCGTCCTTCTGGCGAAAACAGCGGTCAGCCAAGCTCGCGCTGGCGCGGACATTATCGCTCCGTCAAATATGATGGACGGATTTGTTGCCGCGATCAGGGAAGCGCTTGATCAGGAAGGATTTACAAATGTGCCGATTATGTCGTACGCTGTTAAATATGCGAGCGCTTTTTACGGACCTTTTCGCGATGCGGCCGGCAGCAGTCCGCAGTTTGGAGACCGGAAGACATATCAGATGGATTATGCCAACCGCCGTGAAGCCCTTAGGGAGGCGCAGTCTGACGTGGAAGAAGGCGCCGACTTCCTGATCATCAAACCGACGCTTTCCTATCTCGATATTGTCCGCGAGGTGAAAAATGAATTCAATCTGCCTGTCGTCGGATACAATGTCAGCGGGGAATACGCCATGGTTAAAGCGGCTGCCCAAAACGGCTGGATTGACGAAAAAGCGCTTGTTCTGGAAATGCTGACAAGCATGAAACGGGCCGGCGCGGATCTCATCATTACGTACTTCGCAAAAGATGCGGCCAAATGGCTGGCAGAATAAGATTATGAACTGGGGGTTTTAGAGGATGCGCAGCTATGAAAAGTCTAATGCGGCTTTCAAAGAGGCGAAACGAGTCATGCCGGGCGGAGTGAACAGTCCGGTTCGCGCCTTTAAATCAGTAAATATGGACCCGATTTTTATGGAGCGGGGAAAAGGCTCAAAAATATATGATATTGACGGAAACGAATATATCGATTACGTCTTATCATGGGGTCCGCTTATTTTAGGGCACAGCAATGAGAAAGTCGTCAGCGGCATACAAAAGACCGCTCTGAATGGGACGAGCTTCGGCGCGCCGACAAAGGTTGAAACAGAGCTTGCCGAGCTTGTCATCGAGCGCGTTCCTTCCATAGAGGTCGTGCGCATGGTGAGCTCGGGTACCGAAGCGACGATGAGCGCCTTAAGGCTTGCGAGAGGATATACAGGCCGGAATAAAATTGTGAAATTTGAAGGCTGCTACCATGGACACGGCGATTCGCTGCTGATTAAAGCAGGCTCAGGGGTCGCCACACTGGGTCTCCCGGACAGCCCCGGGGTTCCCGAGAGCATCGCCAAAAATACGATTACTGTTCCCTACAATGATCTCGACAGCATGAAGCTTGTCTTTCAGGAATACGGAGATGACATAGCCGGCGTCATCGTAGAGCCTGTAGCCGGAAATATGGGAGTTGTTCCGCCGCTGACAGGATTCCTTGAAGGGCTTCGCGAGCTGACGGAAACGCATGGCGCACTGTTGATCTTCGATGAAGTCATGACAGGCTTTAGAGTGGATTACAACTGCGCACAAGGATACTTCGGTGTGACGCCTGATTTGACATGCCTCGGAAAAGTGATCGGCGGCGGTCTTCCTGTCGGCGCTTACGGAGGAAAAGCCGAGATCATGGAGAAAATCGCTCCGAGCGGACCGATTTATCAAGCCGGTACCTTGTCAGGCAATCCGCTGGCGATGACGGCGGGGCTCGAAACATTGAAGCAGCTGACGCCTGATTCCTACAAGGAGTTCTCCCGCAAAGCCGACCGATTGGAAAAAGGCATCTCTGAAGCCGCTGAAAAACACGGCATTCCTCATACATTCAACCGTGCGGGATCGATGATCGGCTTCTTCTTTACGAACGAACCTGTCATCAATTATGAGACGGCCAAACAGTCTGATCTTGATCTGTTTGCCGAGTATTATAAAGGCATGGCTGATGAGGGCGTGTTCCTGCCGCCGTCACAGTTTGAAGGATTGTTTCTGTCAACCGCGCATTCTGAAGAAGATATTGAACAGACGATTTCGGCCGCTGAAAGGGTATTCGCGAGAATCGGCCGATCCAAATAAAAGCAGAGAGGCTGCCGGCATGTCCGGCGGCTTTTTTTGTGCGCCCCCATGTTTTCTGTTCATATTCTCCCGGTTCTTTTCATACATCTTTACTGACATCTAATTTTAAAAATTAGGTGAAGGGAGGATATCAGTTTGCCGCAAAACAATCGTTTGCAATTTTCTGTAGAAGAGTCGATCTGTTTTCAAAAGGGACAGGAAGTATCGGAATTATTATCAATTTCATTGGATCCGGATATTTCCGTTCAGGAAGTGAATGATTATGTATCCATACGCGGGTCATTAGAGCTGACAGGCGAATACAACATAGATCAAACCCGGGAGTATGCTGAGCTGCCTGCGACAAGCCGATTTGTGGAAGATGTGAAGCTAAAAGGGGATAGCAGCGCGGAGCTGACGCATTGTTTCCCTGTGGATATCACCATCCCCAAAAACAAAGTCAGCCACTTAAATGACGTGTTTGTTTTTATCGACGCTTTCGATTATCAATTGACAGATGCCCGTATGCTGACGATACAGGCGGACTTGGCGATTGAAGGACTGCTGGACGTGGCGGGGGACGCCGACGAGACTGAGGAAGCGGATGTGCCGGTTTTTGAAGATGCACAACAAGCTGAAGAGTCGTTTGAGCCCGTTTACAGGGACCAAGGGGAGGAAGAGGAACTGAATGAAATCCCGCTTCATCTTGACACCCCGTACGATGAGCAGGCCGTGAATCAGCGGAACGAAGAGACGGATGATGAAAACGTGCCGATTTATCAGTCGTTTCTTAGCGATGACGAACATGAAGCAAAACCGTTTTTCACTGCGTCACTGTCGGCGGCGGAAAGGGCGAAGCGTGAATGGGAAGGACAAAAAGAGCCGGCTGACAGCCTAGAAGATGCAGAGGCCCAAAAGGAATCTGCCAAAAGCGCTGAAGAGGCTGAACCTGAACTTGAAAGAGAAGAAAGTGAAGAACAAAAAGAAGAGGAACCGGTTTACAGAACTTATCAAAACCATGAAGAATCAAATGAAACTCCGTTTTTCGGCGACCCGCCTCTTTTGGAGGACGAAGATGAAGAAAGAGAGCCGGATTCTTTTGACATTGAAGTGACGCAGGAATCCTCTGAAGAGGAGGAAGCCGCCCACTCGATTGAGATTCCGGAATACTCGTTTCACGAGCAGACAGAACCTGAAGAGGAAGCGAGAGATGAAGCCGATATACATGAAGCATCCGCCAAAGAAAATGACAATGCGCTTTATTTGACAAAGCTGTTTACAAAAGAGGGAGAGGAGGAGTTTTCGCGAATGAGGATGTGCATCGTTCAGCAAAATGATACCATCGATCTTCTGTGCGAACGTTACGACATTAATGTTCAGCAGCTCATACGGATGAATTCCCTTTCCCTTGACGAAGAGTTAAAAGAAGGACAGATCCTTTATATTCCTGATTATCATAACAGCCATGCCTAACGTATGAGCAAAAATGTGGTGAGCGAAAATGGAAGACATCCAGGCTCTCTTAAATGAATACGGTCTAGCCGCCGAATATATCGAACCTGTCAGCCCGAAAGTATGGAAGGTTTACACCGCCCACGGTGTATTCGCGTTAAAGAAGCTGGAGCCTTCAAGGAATAACCGCTTCACTGAACAGATGATACTGCTGGAGGAAAAAGGCTACAGACAGTTTGTTCCTGTCTACCGAAACCGCGGAGGGGAATTTTTAACCGGAGCGGGTCAAGAAGTTTGCTATTTAATGCCCTGGCTCACGCTGGAAAGAGGGGAAGAGCGGGATCAAAAGCATGAACATCTGTTTCAGGAAATTGCCCTCATCCATCAGAAAACGGAAAAAGAACTCAGGATGAGGCGGGAAGATATCGTCGGCCACTATGATCGGACAAAACGAAAATGGGAGATAGAGAAACAAAAATACGAAGAGATTGTCAGCCGGGCTGAGAAAGAATGGTATATGTCCCCTTTTCAGCTTCAGGCGGCCATGTATTACAGAGAGACGATTTCCGCCGTTGATTTTGCGCTAGACCGCCTTGATGAATGGCATGAAGCGATCAAAGAAAAAGAGTCTTCCAGAATCGTCTTGAACCACGGGCAATTGTCGGTCCATCATTTTCTGTACAACGATATGGGAACGGGCTATTTTACAAACTTTGAGAAAGCGGGATATGCCCCGCCTGCGAATGATCTGATCTTATTTTTCACAAGAATGTTCAAGTCCAATCCTGCATCATGTACGGAATGTGTGAACTGGTATTATACGTACCACGGTGTTTATCCTCTGCGCGAGGAGGAAGTGAGTTTATTCTTAAGTTATATGGCATATCCGGGGGCGATGTTTAAGACACTCAGCCGCTATCAGACAGAGAAGAAGCTGGAGGAAAAAGAAGCTTGCACGAAACTCTTGAAGGCGTATTGGCAGATGAAAAATGCAGAACCGCTTGTGATGAACATTCATAAAACAGAAGAAAACCGAAAACTGCAGGAAGAAACAGAGTCCCCATCATCATGATGCGGACTTTTTTTACTTAAATCCAGTCAAGGTGAAAGGCGCAGGCAAGGAGTATCAGAATGCCTAAAAGGAGAACATCAAACGTTGTTGGGAAGATTATGGTTCGAATGCCGTGAAAGATCGTAATCGGGAGGGCGACCTGGACTGCGACAAGCTTGATTTGTTTCAGCCAGGGCTGGAGTGAATATGTGTTGAATTTTTTTCGCATATTTTGCCTCCTCTCCTTGTCGTTACAGCATCATATGAGAAAAAAAAGCCTGTGTGCATGGCCCAATCTTGTATAGAACAAGATAAAAGCGGAAAAGATGATTGACGAAATGAAAAAAGATTTAGTAATATAAGAACAAGAAAAAGTACGTGCTGAAAAATCAATGATCCACCCGCTTTGAATGGGAAGAGTACAAAAACAGACGCTTACAGAGAGGGATGTCGGTTCGCTGAAAGGCTCCCAGCCAGTCTTTTTTGGAAGGTCGCCCAGGAGCGCAATTTCTCGAACATAAAAAGTAGAGAAATTCGGGAAAGTCCCGTTATCCCATTTAAGTGCATGAATGCGTATTTGCATTCATGAAAAAAGGTGGTACCGCGAGAGAGTTCTCTTCGTCCTTTTGATAGGATAAAGAGGACTCTTTTTTATTGATCAGCCGTTTATACTGCTGGAGGTTTGAATATGGATAAACAAGAACTGACGATGCCGACAAAATATGATCCGGCCTCAATTGAAAAAGACAGATATGAATATTGGGTGAACGGCAAGTTTTTTGAAGCCGAAAATGATCCGGAAAAAGAGCCGTACACCGTCGTCATCCCGCCGCCGAATGTCACGGGAAAGCTGCACTTGGGCCATGCCTGGGATTCGACGCTTCAGGATATTGTAACAAGAATGAAACGCATGCAAGGATATGACGTGCTCTGGCTGCCGGGTATGGATCATGCCGGAATCGCGACACAGGCAAAGGTTGAAGCGAAGCTCCGTGAAGAAGGCATATCGCGCTATGATCTGGGCCGCGAAAAATTTCTTGAAGAAACATGGAATTGGAAAGAGGAATACGCCGATTTCATTCGCAGCCAATGGGCAAAACTCGGCCTTGGCCTCGACTATTCAAGAGAGCGGTTTACCCTTGATGAAGGGCTGTCAAAAGCGGTTCGCGAAGTCTTTGTCAAGCTCTATGAAAAAGGCCTGATTTACCGCGGAGAATATATCATCAACTGGGACCCTGCAACAAAAACGGCTCTGTCTGATATCGAAGTCATTTATAAAGATGTTCAGGGTGCGTTTTACCATATGCGCTACCCGCTGAAAGACGGTTCAGGCGCCATCGAGATCGCCACAACCCGTCCGGAAACAATGCTCGGAGACACGGCGGTCGCCGTTCACCCGGAAGATGAACGGTACAAACATTTAATCGGCAAAACGGTCATCCTGCCGATCACCGGGAGAGAAATTCCGATTGTCGGAGATGACTACGTCGATATGGAATTTGGTTCAGGGGCTGTTAAAATCACACCCGCCCATGATCCGAACGATTTTGAAATTGGAAACCGCCACAACCTCGAGCGGATTCTCGTCATGAATGAAGACGGAACGATGAATGACAACGCCCTTCAGTATAAAGGTATGGACCGTTTTGAATGCCGCAAACAGATCGTCAAAGATCTTCAGGAAGAGGGTGTGCTGTTCAAAATTGAAGAGCATACACATTCGGTCGGCCACAGCGAACGCAGCGGAGCAGTCGTTGAGCCGTACTTGTCAACGCAGTGGTTCGTGCAAATGCAGCCGCTTGCCGATGCAGCCATCGAATTGCAAAAAAGCGAAGGAAAAGTCAACTTCGTCCCTGACCGTTTTGAAAAAACGTATCTTCACTGGATGGAAAATATCCGTGACTGGTGCATCTCCCGCCAGCTGTGGTGGGGACATCGGATTCCGGCCTGGTACCATAAAGAAACGGGCGAAATCTATGTCGGTGTTAAAGCGCCGGGGGATGCCGAAAACTGGGAGCAGGACAACGATGTTCTTGACACCTGGTTCAGTTCGGCGCTGTGGCCGTTTTCAACAATGGGCTGGCCTGATATCGACGCTGAAGATTTCAAACGCTACTATCCGACAAACGTCCTTGTAACTGGCTATGACATTATTTTCTTCTGGGTATCCAGAATGATTTTTCAAGGGGTCGAGTTCACCGGGGAACGGCCGTTTAAAGACGTCTTGATCCACGGGCTTATCCGCGATGACCAGGGCCGGAAAATGAGCAAATCGCTCGGAAACGGCGTTGATCCGATGGATGTGATCGATAAGTACGGAGCGGATTCCCTGCGTTACTTCCTTGCGACAGGAAGCTCACCGGGGCAGGATTTGCGCTTCAGCTTTGAAAAAGTTGAATCAACATGGAACTTTGCGAATAAAATTTGGAATGCGTCAAGGTTTGCGCTGATGAACATGGACGGCATGACATATGAAGAACTCGACTTGACCGGGGACAAATCGGTTGCCGACAAGTGGATTTTAACAAGACTAAATGAAACGATTGAAACGGTGACGCATCTCGCCGATAAATATGAGTTCGGTGAAGTCGGCCGCCACCTGTACAACTTTATTTGGGACGATTTCTGTGATTGGTACATTGAAATGGCCAAACTTCCGCTTTATGGCGATGATGAAGCGGCGAAAAAGACGACGCGCTCCGTATTGGCGTATGTACTCGATCAAACGATGCGCCTCCTGCATCCGTTTATGCCGTTTCTGACGGAAGAGATTTGGCAGCATCTTCCTCATGAAGGGGAATCGATCACAGTCGCCAAGTGGCCTGAAGTCGTCAAAGAATATACCGACACTGAAGCTGCAGCGGATATGAAGCTTCTTGTCGAAGTGATCCGCGCCGTTCGGAACATCCGCAGTGAAGTGAATACACCGCTCAGCAAGCAAATCGAGCTGTATATTAAAACGAGCACACCGGAAATCGCCGCCCGTCTCGATGAAAACCGCTCGTACGTGGAACGTTTCACAAACCCGAGCCTGCTTCAAATCGGAACGGATATCAAAACGATTGATAAAGCGATGACCGCCGTCGTTTCAGGTGCCGAGCTGATTTTGCCGCTCGAGGGTCTGATCAACATTGACGAAGAAATCAGCCGCCTTCAAAAAGAGTTTGATAAACTGACCAAAGAAGTGGAACGGGTTCAGAAAAAATTAAACAATGACGGCTTTATGAAAAAAGCGCCTGAACACGTCATTGAAGAAGAACGGGCAAAAGAAGCCGATTATACGGCGAAACGGGAAGCTGTCGAAAAGCGGATCGCTGAATTGAAAAACTAAAAAGGAAAAAGAGAAGGTGTTTTCCGGGCCCCAAGGGCGGCTGGAAAACACCTTCATCATTGAAGGGAGGGAATACGCATGTTCAAAACATTTTCTGAAGCACTCAGCTGGATTAACGGACGGCTCAAATTTGGCGTGAAACCGGGATTGCAACGGATGGAATGGCTTCTCAATGAGCTCGATCATCCCGAGAAAAAGCTCAAGGCCATTCATGTAGCCGGCACAAACGGAAAAGGCTCGACCGTCGCTTACATCCGCTCGGTGTTAAATGAAGCCGGATATTCGGCGGGCACATTCACTTCTCCGTACATCATCACCTTTAATGAACGGATCAGTGTGGACGGCATCCCGATCTCAGACGAAGAATGGACAGCGCTGTTTAATGAAGTATATCCCCTCGTTCTTGAGCTTGAAAAAACCGATTTGGGGGCGGCGACCGAATTTGAAATCATTACTGCCTGTGCATTTTTATATTTTGCAAAGTACAGGAAGACCGATTTTGTCATTTTTGAAGCCGGTCTAGGGGGCCGCCTGGATTCGACGAATGTCGTTGAGCCGTTAGTGACAGTCATTACCTCAATCGGTCATGACCATACGGCGATTTTAGGAGAAACGCTTGAAGAAATCGCCCGAGAAAAAGCGGGCATCATTAAACACGGTGTTCCTGTTTTGACGGCCGTTCACCAGCCTGAAGCGGCCGAGGTCATAAAGCGGAGAGCAATGGTAAAGGAAGCTCTTTATCTATCCCTTCATGAGCATTGTGAACGATATGATGAACGTTCATTGCCGGATGGCGAACTGTTTTCGCTGATCACACCTCAAAAGCGCTACGAACAAGTGGAAACAGGCCTGATCGGCACCCATCAGCGGCAAAACGCAGCCTTGGCGATTCTTGCAGCTGAATGGCTGACAGCTGTACAACAGGCGAACATCAGCCGGCAGGCGCTCTATAGCGGAATCAAAAAAGCCGCATGGGCCGGCCGGTTTGAAAAAGTGCTGGACAAGCCGCTTACATTTATAGACGGGGCACATAACAAAGAAGGGGTAAGCCGGCTGAGTGAAACGGTTCTTGGCCGCTTTGGAGAGCGGAACATACACGTTTGCTTCAGCGCCTTAAAGGACAAGCCTTATCAAGACATGATCCGCATCATAGAGGCGTTTGCTTCATCCATTCATTTTGCGTCCTTCGACTTCCCGAGAGCGGAATCTGCTCAAAAGCTGTTTGAACAAAGCCGTGCCGGGCATAAAACATATGATGAATCAATCGGCTCTGTTTTGGATTTTATACATGAAAAAACGGCCGATGAAAAAGCGGTCGTTGTCATCACAGGTTCGCTTTATTTTATTTCCGAGGTCAGGTCTTTATTAAATGAACATAAAATGCGTTTTTAGCCTATGGCTGAGGACGCATTTTATTGTTTTAGGAAAAGCGATACCTCACCTTGTCTGCTAAAATAACAGCTCCCGGTCTTTTTGCCGGGTAAATAACTTGTGAGGCTGATGCTGATGTTTTTGGCTTATCTTTTTTTATCAGGCTTAGTGCTCGGCTCTTTTTTTAATGCAGCCGGCCGCCGCATCCCCGGCAAAATATCGCTGATCTTCCCCCGCTCCTCATGTCCTGTCTGCCGCCGCAAACTGACCTCCCTTGAGCTTATTCCGGTTTTGTCATACCTGTTTCTGCGCGGAAAATGCAAGGGCTGTAAAAGCCCTGTTTCCATTCTTTATCCCGCTGTTGAACTGTTGACTGCATTGCTGTTTGTCTTGGCGGGGCTCCGTTTTAAAAGCCCGGGAGAGCTGCTGCTCATGCTCGCCCTTTTTTCCTTGCTTTTGATCGTGTTGGTTTCAGATATCGCGTATATGGTGATTCCAGATGCCATCCTTTGTTTTTTTCTGCCTTTTTTCGTCATTGGCAGAATGCTGGTTCCGCTTGAGCCCTGGTATTCCGGCTTGCCAGGAGCGGCCGCCGGTCTCCTGTTGCCGCTTATTGTCAAGCTGTTCGCGAAGGATGGGATCGGCGGGGGAGATGTGAAATTGTTCGCCGTTATTGGCTTTGTCCTTGGCGCAAGGCTGATTTTTCCCGTTTTTTTTATCTCCGCAGCGGCAGGAACATTGCTGGGCTTCGCCGGAATGATCGCCGGAAAGGTCAAAGGAAGCGAGCCGATACCTTTTGCACCTGCCATTTTAATCGGAACAGTGATTGTCTGCTTCTATGGAGAACCGTTGATTGATTCATATATTGAACTGTTGCACATATGAGAAAATTGACGAAACCTTTTTGAACGAGACGACAAAAGTCTTGTTCTTTTTTTTTCGGGCTGTGGTAAAGTGTGGACAATAAGAGGGACAGCCTTCAGGAGACCTCCTCCTTCCTTTTGGCTTCCCTCTCTGACACGTCCTAGAAAATGGCGGGGGTTCCGCCTTAAAGATCATGATAAACATAGAAAGAAAGCGAGGGAAGGATATGAAAAAACGGAAAAGCAAAAAACATTCGACCGGACAACCGCATAAAGCAGATCCCCTTAAAGTGATGATCAACGGCAAAGAAGAGACAATCTACGGAAATGAAAAAGAATGTTCAAAAAATCTTGAGCAAAAAAAACTAACCTTTTCGAATTGGGAGGAAAAACGCAAGGCGGAACAGGAAATATCGGCTTCAAAAGAAGACGGGAAGACCGGGCAAGACGAATTTACATGGGTTCCTCCCGATGAAGAAGAAAACGTGTTGAAAGACGATCCGAAAGTGGTTACACCTTATAAAAAGAAAAACGAAAACAAAAAAAGCCATCCCAAAACAAAAAAGTCACTTGCATATCCCGTCAAGCGCTTCGCAGTCACGATTATATTTGCCGTTTTGCTCGGGACAGGCCTCGGGGTGTTCGCCTTGAATCTTGCGGCCAACAAAGAAGATGTGCCGGCATCAGGCAGCCTTGGGTCAGATGCGGAAGACAGCCAGACGGTTAAAGCGGGCGATGACAGTCAGCAGAACGGAGGAGAAAAAGCTGCGGGAGAAGAGTTTAACAGCTTTGCTGTCCAGGCGGGCAAGTTTTCTTCTAAAGAAGGGGCGGAAACGCTGACTTCCCAATTAACAGACAAAGGCTATGCCGCCGTTTCCCTGTCGAAAGAAGACGGGTTTTACGTCATCGCCGGCATAACCGGGGAAAAGCAGATGACAACTGAACTGGGCCAAATATTAATCGATCATGACTTTGAAGCATGGGGCGGCAAGGAGCTTCCGGTTTCATTGGCTTCAGGGCTAGCCCCGGTTTTTGAAGAAGCGGCTGAGCTGTCCGCCAAAGCGATTCTCGGTGCTGAGGTTACATCCAAAAATGTCGCTGACCTAAAAGCGAAAATAGACGGTATACAACCCAAAGAAGACGCGGAAAAGACAAAAGAGGCCATCCTTCAAGCCGCAGACCTGCTGGAGAATCCGACGGCAGCGAACGGCTGGAAAAGCCAGCAGCTGCTCTTGGGCCAAATCAAGTAAACAATGTGAAAAACCAGCCTGTGCGGCTGGTTTTTTTATTTTTGCCGCTTTTTGTCATCAAAAAGTTATTTTTCTGAAATTGTGGCTCTCGCGTTCTTTTGGTAGGATAAAACAGGCAGGTATCTTTTTTTCTGATGCAAAAACCCATGAAAGGATGGCTTCTATGACACGACAGCTGATTTTAGCTTCACAATCACCCCGCAGAAAGGAACTCCTCGATCTTCTTCAAATTCCGTACGACATTGTTGTAAGCAATGCAGAAGAAAAATTAAGTCGAAACTTTTCGCCTGCAGAAAACGTCAAATGGTTGGCGGAACAAAAAGTGCGTACAGTATCCGAACAGCATCCCGATGCTGTTGTGCTTGGCGCAGACACGATTGTGTGTTTTGACGGTGTTTGTTTGGGCAAGCCCAAGGACTCAGACGACGCGGAAAGGATGCTTAACATGCTTTCCGGACAAACCCATTCAGTGCTGACAGGTGTCTGCATCAAGTCAAACAGCAGATGTGAAACATTTTTTGAAGAAACAGAGGTTGTTTTTTGGCCCCTTGAAGAAAAGGAGATCAGCGCTTATATCGCAACAAGGGAACCGTTTGACAAAGCGAGTTCTTACGGGATTCAGGGAAAAGGCGCGCTCTTTGTCAAGGAGATCAAGGGTGACTATTATTCAGTTGTGGGCCTGCCGATTTCAAAAACGATGCGAATGCTGAAAACATTCGGGTTTCATTCCTTTTGATGAACCGAACGAGAAGGGGAGTCACAGGGAGGGTTTATCATAAACGAACTGTCATTGAAACTAAGGGATTTTCCGGAGGATGAAAGGCCGCGGGAACGGCTCCTTTCAATAGGGGCCGAAAGCTTGGCAAACAACGAACTGCTGGCGATCCTGCTCAGGACGGGGACAAAAAAAGAATCGGTCCTGCAGCTTTCAAACCGGCTGCTTCAGACGTTTGACGGTCTGCGTTTATTAAAAGAAGCGTCCGTTGAAGAGCTTTCCAGCATTTCCGGGATCGGTCGTGCAAAAGCCGTTCACATTTTGGCGGCGCTTGAGCTTGGCCGGCGCATACACAAATTGGTTTATGAAGAGCGGCATGTGATCCGCTTTCCGGAAGACGCCGCCAATTTTTTAATGGAAGACATGCGCTTCCTTCAGCAGGAACACTTCGTCTGCCTCTACCTGAACACAAAAAACCAAGTCATTCATAGACGCACCGTTTTTATCGGGAGTCTGAATTCTTCGATTGTCCACCCAAGGGAAGTGTTTAAAGAGGCGTTGAAGCGCTCCGCCGCTTCTTTCATCTGCGTCCACAACCATCCGTCCGGAGATCCGGCTCCAAGCCGCGAAGACATAGATGTAACAAAGCGTCTGAATGAGTGCGGCCGGCTGCTTGGAATCGAATTGCTCGACCACATTGTCATCGGCGATCAAAAATTTGTGAGCTTAAAAGAAAAAGGATATTTGTAACACTTTTTTTTTCATTAAATTAAGCTATAATAGAATTTATGGGTTTTTGCTTGGGAATTTTGTTTTAAGAAAGGAAGATACATACAAATGTTTGGAATTGGTGCGAGAGACCTTGGAATAGATTTAGGAACAGCGAATACGCTTGTTTTTGTTAAAGGAAAAGGAATTGTCGTCAGAGAACCTTCTGTCGTTGCGCTTCAAACAGACACAAAGCAAATTGTTGCAGTCGGAAACGACGCGAAAAACATGATCGGACGGACTCCTGGCAATGTTGTGGCACTCCGCCCGATGAAGGACGGCGTCATCGCTGATTATGAAACGACAGCTACGATGATGAAACATTATATTGGAAAAGCTGTGAAAAACAAAGGATTGTTTGCAAGAAAGCCGTATGTCATGGTCTGTGTGCCTTCAGGCATAACAGCCGTCGAGCAGCGTGCGGTCATTGACGCCACGCGCCAGGCCGGAGCGAGGGATGCATACCCGATTGAGGAGCCGTTTGCCGCGGCGATCGGTGCGAACCTTCCAGTTTGGGAGCCGACGGGAAGCATGGTCGTCGACATCGGCGGAGGAACGACAGAAGTTGCGATCATCTCCCTCGGCGGAATTGTCACATCCCAGTCTATCCGCGTTGCCGGAGATGAAATGGACGATGCAATCATAACTTATATCAGAAAAACATATAACTTGATGATCGGTGACCGTACAGCGGAAGCCATCAAGCTTGAAATCGGTTCTGCTGAAGCATCTGAAAACGGAGAAAGCATGGAAATCCGCGGCCGCGACCTTTTGACGGGACTGCCGAAAACGATTGAAATCACCGAAAAAGAAATCACGACGGCATTGCGCGACACCGTGGCTGCAATCGTCGACGCTGTGAAAAACACGCTCGAAAAAACACCTCCTGAGCTTGCGGCTGATATCATGGACCGCGGAATTGTTCTGACAGGCGGCGGCGCCCTTCTTCGCCATTTGGACAAAGTCATCAGCGAAGAAACGAAAATGCCGGTTTTAATTGCGGAAGACCCTCTTGACTGTGTAGCGATCGGAACAGGAAAGGCACTTGAACAAATCCATCTATTTAAAGGCAAAAACTAAGGACACAGGAAACAGAAGAGGTGTATAATCATGCCGCAGTTTTTTACAAATAAACGGTTGATGCTTTTACTCCTTTGTATCATCATTTTAGTGGCAATGATTGGATTTTCGTTAAAAAAAGACCGGAATGCAACTTGGCCCGAAAAATTCATTGGCGATACAACTGGTGTATTCCAAAACATTTTTCATACACCCGCCCAATTTGTCGCGGACTTCTTTGAAAATGTAGAGGACCTGAAAAACACGTATAAAGAGAATGAACGCCTGCGGAAGAAGCTGGACGGCCAAACACAGTATGAAGCAAAGCTTCAGGAGCTGGAAAATGAAAATAAGTCTTTAAGAGAAGAACTTGGCCATCTGAAGTCTATCAAAGACTACACGCCGATTTTGGCTACGGTTATTGCCAGAAACCCCGACAAGTATGAGTGGTGGAACCTGATCAAAATCAACAAAGGTTCAAAACACGGTGTTGAAAAGGATATGGCGGTAACAGATGAAACCGGAAACCTGATCGGGAAAATCAAAAGCACGAAAGTGAACAACTTCACTTCCACTGTTCAGCTGTTAAGTGCTACTGACAGAAACAACAGAATTTCCACCGTCATCTCCGCAAAGAAAGGCAAGAAGACAGTAAACGGAATCATCAACGGATATGATTCCGACAAAAAGGCGCTTTCGATGGAAATTATTGAACCTGATGCGGAAAGGGAAGTGAAAAAAGGAGATCTGGTGGAAACCTCCGGTGCAGGCGGCGTTTTTCCGAAAGGTTTGACGATCGGAAAGGTGACAGAGGTTGAACCCGATTCCTACGGCTTAACGAAAATCGCTTATGTTGAGCCTGCTGCTGATTTGTATAATCTTGACAATGTGATTGTCGTTGACCGGACGCTTGATACGGTTGATGTCGACAAGATGGATGATGAGGAGGAAGGTTCGTGAAACGTTTCCTTCTTCCCGTTATCATGATGTTTGTTTTGGTATCTGACAGCATGTATGCGGATTTTATCAGGCTGCCTTTCGTGACGGAAGATCAGCAGCTGATTCCGCGTTTTCTGCTGCTTGTTTTAGTGTTTATGACGGCTTATGTTAATCAGCCTTTTGCCATTACATATGGATTTATTTTCGGACTGTTATATGATATTAACTATACAGACCTTTTAGGTGTGTATATGTTCGGTTTTGCCGGTATTTGCTATTTATCGTCAAAAGCATTTAAAGTGTTGCAGACGAACGCGTTTGTCGTCATCTTTATTTCGGTGCTCGCCGTCTCAGTGCTTGAGTTTTACCAATACGGTGTGCAGATGCTGATTCGTCCGGAAATCATGCCGTTTTATCAATTTGTGCTAGGACGGCTTCTGCCTACGCTTGGGCTGAACGCTGTTGTCGCGATGCTGCTCGTTTATCCGTTTAAAGTGTTTTTTACCAGTCTTAAGAAAGAGCTTAGGGAAGAGTAAAAAAAGGATTTTATGAGCCGATGTCGAAATGAGTATGATGTTGAGGTGAACACCGTGAAGACCCAAAAGCAGCAATACGTAACAATTAAAGGAACGAAAAATGGACTGACGCTTCATCTTGATGACACATGCTCTTTTGAAGAATTACTATACGGTCTTCAGGATATGCTGTCACTCGAACATTATATGGATGGAAAAGGCCAGAAAATCAGTGTTCTCATTAAGCTCGGCTACCGCTATGTCACAAAGGAACAAGAAGAACTGCTAACCGAAGTGATCACTGAGAAACAAAACCTGTTTATCCACTCCATTGAAAGTGAAGTGATGACCAAGAAAGAAGCAAACCGTTTGAAAGCGGAAAGCGAGATCATTTCCGTCGCTAAAATTGTCCGTTCAGGGCAGGTGCTGGAAACGGAAGGCGATTTGCTTCTCATTGGGGATGTGAACCCGGGAGGAATGGTGAAGGCCGGAGGGAATATTTTTATTCTCGGCTCATTAAGAGGGATTGCCCATGCCGGCTTTAATGGAAATACACGAGCTGTTATTGCGGCTTCGGACATGAGACCGACGCAATTGCGTATCAATCATGTGCTCAATCGCTCCCCAGACCACATCCAAGAAGGGAACGACATGGAATGTGCTTATTTAGATGAAAACGAGAATATGGTCATTGACCGCCTTCAACAATTAGCTCATTTAAGACCTAGTTTAACAAGGCTTGAGGGAGGAATGTAAAATTGGGTGAAGCTATCGTAATAACCTCGGGGAAGGGCGGAGTAGGAAAAACGACGACATCCGCCAATCTGGGCACCGCCTTGGCCATTTTAGGGAAGCGGGTCTGTCTTGTTGATACAGATATCGGCCTGCGCAATCTGGATGTCGTCATGGGCCTTGAAAATAGAATCATATACGATCTGGTGGATGTTGTTGAAGAAAGATGCAAGATCCATCAGGCGCTTGTCAAGGATAAACGTTTTGACGATCTGCTTTACCTGCTGCCGGCGGCGCAGACTAGCGATAAATCGGCTGTTTTGCCTGAACAGATGATCCAACTGATCACACAGCTGAAACAGGACTTTGATTACATCATCATCGATTGTCCGGCGGGGATTGAGCAAGGATATAAAAATGCAGTATCAGGCGCGGACAAGGCGATTGTCGTGACTACGCCGGAAATATCCGCGGTTCGTGATGCCGATCGGATCATCGGTCTTCTTGAAAAAGAAGAAAATATTGAACCGCCGCGGCTGATTGTCAATCGCATCCGCAACCATTTAATGAAAAACGGCGATACATTGGATGTCGACGAAGTGATCCAGCACTTGTCGATCGAACTGATCGGCATTGTCGCGGATGACGACCAAGTCATTAAAGCGTCTAACAATGGAGAGCCCGTTGTCATGGACCCGAATAATAAAGCTTCCATCGCATACCGGAACATCGCCCGCCGCGTGTTGGGCGAATCCGTGCCTTTACAGTCATTTGAAGAAGAGAGTAAAGGCGTATTTGCTAAAATTAAATCGTTTTTCGGTGTGCGCGCCTAGCAAAAAAGCAATCTCATCAGTCTGAGATTGCTTTTTTCATAGATTATCTTTTTGTCGCTGTTTTCGACCTTATATTTCAGCATTGAAAGTTTGTTGTCCCAGTAGCGGTCGAAATAAGCGAGCCATTCCTGCAATTCGCTAAGCGGCTCGGGCTGCAGCTTGTACAGCTTTTCCCGGCCGACTTTGCGTCCGCTGACAAGCCGAGCCTCGGCTAAAATCCGCAGATGCTTGCTGACGGCGGTCCTGGTGATCGGAAAATGACTGCTGATATCAGTAATCGGCAATTCCTGATCGGCAAGAAGCTTCATCAGCTTTCTGCGGGTAGGGTCGGAAACGGCTTGAAATACATCGTGTTTTTGTGCAGGTGTCGACACTAGTTTTCAACTGCCTGACGAAGCTTTTGATTGACGATGTTTTCCCAGCCGCCGTTCATTCTGTTGCGGACATCCGTTTGCTTGTCTCCCGCTTTCACAACCGTTTCTTCCGGATCTCCCCATCCTGAGTGTATCAAGGTAAATTCCGTATTGCCATCCGGTGTCTCTTTCAGTTCAAATGACACGACCCAGCCTGAGGTATCCCAGGTGAAAGAAAGGCGGTGCGGCGCTTCAAGTTCAATCACTTTGCACGGGGAAGGCCCGAACGGCGACTGCAGGGTAAATTCATGGCCGACTTCCGGCCGGAAATCGTTTGGCATAAACCAGTCTGCAATCCCTTCACTTGTGGCTACAGCTTCCCACACCTTTTGTATCGGCGCTTGAAATACGGCTTTTTTATGTATATCAGGCACTTTGCCTTGATTGTTTTCCTTCATGATCCGACCTCCATTCATAAAATAAAACCAAAAGGTTTCATTTTGTATGATATAACACCTTATGGTTTTATGTCAATGTTGTCGTCATAACTGCCGTGGACAAGGCATATGAATGGTACAAACCAACCTGAATGTAAAGGATGAGGGTGATGAGCCACAGAGCAGATGAGATTCGTAAAAGAATCGCGAGAAAACGCAAGAAAAAAACACCGGGAAAACCGCTGGGGCGACCGGAACATAAAAAAGATGAGACCAGGCAGCCGCCTCTCTGGCCAGCCTTTGCCGACGATGAAACCAACGGAGAATCCTCTGCCCCACAAGGAAATTCGCTTTTGATAAACGGTAAACATCCGCTCGTCAAAGCCGATGCGCTAATCATCAAATGCCTTCTGGCGGCATGCCTCGTTCTTGTATCCGCTATCGCCTACAAAGGACATTTCGAACCTTTAAAACAGATCAAACCGGCAATCGGACAGGTGTTCACCGAAGAGTTTCAGTTTGCGGCTTTAAAAGATTGGTATGAAGCGAAATTCGGACATCCGCTCGCCCTGTTTCAGCCAAAAAGCAGCAAAAAGGCCGGACAAGTAGAGGTCAACAAAGACTTGGCTACGCCTGCTATGGGAAAGGTTCAGGAGAAATTTTCCGGACAGGGGATTAAGGTGGAAACAGAAGAAGAAGCCATCAGGAGCATGAAAGAGGGTTATGTTATTGAAGTGGACAAAAACCCTGATACCGGCCTGACCGTTGTCATGCAGCACGCGGATAACAGCTATACGTATTACGGGCAGCTGAAAAAAGCGGATGTCGCCTTATATGACTTTGTTGACAAAGGAGCGAAGCTCGGAACGATTGAACAGAATAAAGATGATAAAGGCGTCTATTACTTTGCGATAAAAAAGGGAGACGAATTTGTCGATCCGATCCAGGTGATTACATTTGAGTAAATGGACAGAGCTCGTCACAAAGCTTCATATTCATCCGCTCTTGTGGCTTGTGACGGCGCTCGGCTTGATGACCGGGCATATTAAAGCACTGCTATGTTTAATGATCATTATTTTCATCCACGAGCTTGGCCATGCCGCAGCCGCCGTTTATTTTTCATGGAGAATGAAAGGCATTTTTTTGCTGCCCTTTGGAGGAACTTTAGAAGTTGACGAACACGGCAACAGACCGTTAAAAGAAGAGCTCGCCGTCATTGCGGCGGGCCCGCTGCAGCATATTTGGCTTCAATTTGCAGCTTGGCTTTTGGCGAATGCTTCGTGGATCAGCCCTCACATGTTTGAGATATTTACATTTTACAACATGACGATCCTCCTGATTAATCTCTTTCCCATCTGGCCGCTTGACGGGGGAAAACTGCTGTTTTTGTTGTTTTCCAAATACGCTCCATATCAAAAAGCACAGCGGCTGAACTTGTTGGCGTCTTGTTTTTGCTGTGCGACTTTATTCGCTGTCATTTTACTCATCTCCCCGTTTCAGCTGAGCGCCTGGGTGCTGCTTTTATTTTTGGCTGTGTCTTTATATAAGGAATACCGAAACCGGCATTATGCACATATCCGTTTTTTGCTTGAACGCTACTATGGGAAAGAGCGGGAAGTGCGCCGGCTGTCGCCGATCACCGCCCGCGCCGATGAAAATGTCTATGAGGTCATGCTCAGGTTCAAAAGGGGCTGCAAACACCCCATCATCATTGAGAAAGACGGCGACCAGCTGAGCCAGCTGGATGAAAACGAAGTTCTGCACGCTTATTTCGCCGATAAACGGACGACATGTTCGATGGAAGAGCTCTTGCTTGTCTACTGACGATCTCGCATCGATCCTAAAAGACATTGACATTGGGACTATTCTTTGATATAGTTTTTAATGTTATGGATGTAGCACCCGTGCTACAACCGCTCAGCACAGGTGTTAAGCGCTTTTCAAAGCCCCCTGTGATTGGCGAGTCTTAGTTTATTAGGAGGTGCAGAGATGTACGCAATTATTCAAACAGGCGGAAAACAAATCAAAGTTGAAGAAGGTCAAACTGTATACGTTGAAAAGCTTGCTGCTGAAGCCGGCGAAACAGTTACTTTTGACAACGTATTGTTTGTCGGCGGTGAAAACGTGAAAGTTGGCAACCCGACGGTTGAAGGTGCTACGGTGACAGGCAAAGTTGAAAAACAAGGCCGCGCTAAAAAGATTACCGTATTTAAGTACAAGCCGAAGAAAAACCAACATAAAAAACAAGGTCATCGTCAGCCTTACACTAAAGTTGTCATTGAAAAAATCAACGCTTAAGGCGTGTCAGATATGATTCAAGCAACGATTACAAGATCCCGATCGAACAAAAGCATTCAGTCTTTTGAAATGTCGGGTCATGCGAATTTTGCTGAACATGGACAGGATCTCGTTTGTGCGGGAGCATCGGCTGTCGCCTTTGGAGCGGTGAATGCGGTCATGAAGCTGACAGGCATTGAACCGGTTGTCGACCTCGGGGGAGACGGAGGATTTTTATCCTTCAAATTCCCGGATGACGCGGATCAGGAGGCTTTGAAAAAAGCCCAGCTGCTTCTTGAAGGCATGGTCGTTTCCCTTGAAACGATCGAACGGGATTACAAAGGTTACTTAAAAGTAACGACGAAAAACAAATAGGAGGTGAGCTACCATGCTAAGACTAGATCTTCAGTTTTTCGCTTCTAAAAAAGGAGTAGGTTCTACAAAGAACGGACGTGACTCTGAGGCGAAGCGCCTTGGTGCTAAACGTGCCGACGGTCAATTCGTAACAGGCGGTTCAATCCTTTACCGTCAACGCGGAACGAAAATTTACCCAGGTGAAAACGTGGGCCGCGGCGGAGATGACACTCTATTTGCGAAAGTCGACGGAACGGTTAAATTCGAACGTTTCGGCCGTGACCGCAAAAAAGTGAGCGTATATCCTGTAGCCTAACTTTAAACGAAACTCCGGTCGTTCTGACCGGAGTTTTTTACATAGTGTGAAAATTTCCCTTTTGAATCGTGAAAACACCCGCCCGGCGGACGCCAAAGCGCCGGGGATTCCGCGCCGATTCTGCTTCGTTAAGTATATAAACGTGTTTCATTTATACTGTCTTCTCTGTTATAATTCAAAGTACAAACTGAATCAGACTCCTAAAAGAGAGAACTAACGATTGGGAGTGCCAAAATGGAAGAAATGTCGAAAAAACATGAAAATAATACGGATGATAAGGCTTTGACACATGAGCTGATTCACTTGCTCAGCCATTCAAGACACGACTGGATGAATAAACTGCAATTGATTAAAGGAAATCTAACATTAAAGAAATATGACCGCGTCTTTGAAATCATCGAGGAAGTGGTCATAGAAGCTCAGCATGAATCAAAGCTTTCAAATCTTAAAATACCGCGCTTTGCTTATGAGCTGCTCACATTTAACTGGAAGGCTCATTCGCTGACGCTTGAATATGAGGTGATCGGTGAAGTCAGGGATTTGTCTGCCTATGAAGAAAAGCTGGTCGTTCTCGTCAGAAAGCTGTTCCGGATTTTTGACGATTCCGCTATGAAGGGCGGCGACAATCATCTGTCGGTCACATTGCAGACGGACGGGCCGCTCGTCATCTATCTCGATTTTCACGGTATGTTGACGCGGCTGGCCGATTTCAAAGGGTTTCACGATTCACATGCCGATGATTATATCATCAAACGGTTTGATATATCGGACCGGGATTGCATAGCAGAAATTCATATTCGGTAAAGCGCGGTTTTTTAGGAATAGAACGGAGGACGTTATGTTTGTTGATCAGGTAAAAGTATATGTTAAAGGCGGGGACGGAGGCAACGGAATGGTTGCTTTCCGCCGCGAAAAATATGTCCCTAAAGGGGGGCCTGCGGGCGGAGACGGCGGTAAAGGCGGAGACGTCGTGTTTAAAGTCGACGAAGGTCTCAGCACGCTGATGGATTTCAGGTATCAAAGACATTTTAAAGCGGACCGCGGAGAGCACGGCATGTCAAAAAATCAGCATGGCAGAAATGCCGATGATATGGTGGTGAAAGTACCGCCGGGCACCGTTGTCATCGATGATGACACAAAGCAGGTTCTCGCCGATTTAACCGAGCATGGACAGGAAGCGGTCATCGCAAAAGGCGGGCGCGGCGGACGAGGCAACACCCGTTTTGCGACACCGGCAAATCCGGCGCCGCAGCTGTCTGAAAACGGCGAACCAGGCACAGAGCGCTATATTGTACTGGAGTTGAAAGTTTTAGCCGATGTCGGGCTTGTCGGTTTCCCTAGCGTGGGAAAATCGACCCTCTTGTCCGTCGTTTCTTCAGCGAAGCCAAAGATCGCCGACTATCACTTTACAACGCTTGCCCCGAACCTCGGCATGGTAGAAACAGAGGACGGACGGAGCTTTGTGATGGCCGATCTTCCGGGACTGATCGAAGGGGCGCATGAAGGAGTGGGCCTCGGCCACCAATTCTTGAGGCACGTTGAGAGAACGCGCGTCATCGTCCATGTCATTGACATGTCGGGTCTTGAAGGCCGCGATCCTTACGAGGACTACATGACCATCAATAAGGAGCTTGAGCAGTATAATTTAAGGCTGACCGAACGTCCGCAGATTATCGTCGCCAACAAAATGGACATGCCGGAAGCGGAAGACAACCTGAAGGCTTTTCAAGAAAAGCTGACTGACGACCATCCTGTTTTTCCGATCAGTGCAGTCACAAGACAAGGCTTAAGAGATCTGCTGTTTGAGATTGCCAACCGTTTGGAAACAACGCCGGAGTTCCCGCTTTATGACGAAGAGGAACTGGCCGAAAACAAGGTCGTGTATAAGCTTGAAGAGGAAGAAGCACCGTTTGAGATCACCCGTGATCCTGACGGCACCTTTGTTTTGAGCGGCGCCAAGCTGGAGCGCTTGTTCAAAATGACGGATTTCTCAAGAGACGAGTCTGTTAAGCGCTTTGCCAGACAGCTTCGCGGTATGGGAGTTGATGACGCGTTACGGGCGCGCGGCGCCAAGGATGGGGATACGATCCGCCTGCTTGAGTTTGAATTTGAATTTATCGACTGATCGACTCGGAGAGTTTGCCCGGCAGGCTCTCCGAATTTTAGATGAAAGGAAGCGTTTTTCCTTTCAAATCGATCGATTGATTATGGAAACCGGTTTTTAAAGGAGAGAAGGACCAGTGAAAGAGGAGACCTTTTATCTTGTCAGGGAAGACGTGCTGCCGGAGGCAATGAGGAAAACACTTGAAGTGAAAAAGCTGATTGAAAGGAAGAAGGCCGAATCTGTTGCTGAAGCGGTTCAAAAGGTTGATCTGAGCAGAAGCGCTTTTTACAAGTACAGAGATGCCGTCTTTCCCTTTTATACAATGGTTAAAGAACAGATCATCACGCTTTTTTTTCATTTGGAAGACCGTTCGGGGACACTGTCCCATCTGCTTCAGGTTGTCGCCGAATCAGGCTGCAATGTGCTGTCGATTCACCAGACCATCCCCCTTCAGGGAAGAGCCAATGTCACATTGTCCATCAGCACGAGGGGAATGGATGAAAATGTTGATTTGCTGATGAACAAATTAAGAAAGCTGGAATTCGTGGAAAAGGTCGAAATACTCGGTTCGGGCGCTTAAAGGGAGAGAATGTTATCTATCATGAGTATGAAAGTTGGTTATTTAGGTCCAGAAGCAACATTTACACACCTTGCTGTTTGCTCCTGTTTTGCGGGAGCTAAACAGCAGGCATTCCGCACAATACCAGCCTGTATGGATGCAGCCATGAACGGTGACATCGATCTGGCTGTTGTCCCGCTGGAAAACGCGATCGAAGGTTCGGTGAATCTGACAATCGATTACTTAATTCATGAACAGCCTCTTTACATTGTCGGGGAAATCACCGCGCCGATCCGCCAGCATCTGCTTGTGCATCCTTCAAGAAAAGAGACGTGGGAGGATATTCAAAAGGTTTATTCCCATTCTCATGCGATTGCACAATGCCATAAATTTTTGCACAGCCGGTTTGATGCTATTCCGTTTGAATATGCAACATCTACAGGAGCAGCGGCAAAATATGTGAATGAACATCCGGAGGAAAACATCGGGGTGATCGCCAATGAAATGGCTGCTGAAACCTATCAATTGGAAATCGTGAAACGGGATATCCATGATTATGAATATAACCATACAAGGTTTGTGATGCTCAATCCCGATCCGCACGCTTCCATTCAAGTCAATCCAGAGCTTAAGCCAAGGCCGAAAACAACGCTTATGGTGACCCTGCCTTCAGACAGATCAGGGGCGCTCCATCAAGTACTATCAGCTTTTGCGTGGAGAAATTTGAATCTTTCCAAAATTGAATCCCGTCCGACGAAAACCGGACTTGGAAATTATTTCTTTATCATAGATATCGAAATGGCTTTAGACGACGTCCTGATTCCGGGCGCCATAGCTGAGCTTGAGGCTTTGGGATGCAAAGTGAAAATGCTCGGGGCTTACAATGCATATCAGTTATGAGAATAGACAAGGTCCTTTGCCTACGGGCAAAGGACCTTGTTTTGTTTCCTGTCTTATTCGGAAATGAGGATACCCGCTTTTTTGAGGGCCTCGCAAGCCTGATCGATTTTTTCCTCTTCATTCGCCTCCAATGTGTGGAGATGGATGCCGTTTGTCAGCTGTGACAAGTAAGCGGCATTTGTGGAGGATATTTTTTTGACAAAGTCTGAGACTTCTTTTCTCGTGCTCACCCTGATGGATGCCGTCAAATCGCCGTAGACCGGATGTTCAATTGTGACATCCTTGACTGAGACGCCAAAATCAACGATCAAGTTCAACTCTTCTTCTGTTTTTTCAGGGCGGTGATCACAGGCGATGATCCGCTGCACCGGCTGTTTTTCTCCGGCTGCGGAGCGCAGGTACATATACCCTTGGCTTGTTGCAATAATCGGTTCATTCTTCGCTTTTAACAACGAAATGTCTTGTACGATGACCTGTCGGGAAACAGAAGCTTTTTTGGCGAGCTCGCTTCCCGTTAACGGAGCCTCCGATGCCTTAAGCCAGGCAAGCAGCTTGTTGCGCCGCTCAGTTCCCATAAGTTTTAATCCGTCTGTCAATCCGTTGGTCTCCTTTCTCATGATTCATATCTGTCAATACATTCAACAGTTTCGCAATGTGTTCCTTGGTTGTGTCACATCCGAAGGAAATCCGGATGAATTGAAGCGCCAGCTCCCTCGGAACCTGAAGGGCGTTCATCGTGTTTGACGGCTCATGATAGCCGGCAGAACATGCGCTTCCGGTTGATATGCAGATTCCGCGCCGATTACATTCCAACATAACATATTGTCCTTCAAAGGAATGAAAAAAACAACCCAGAATATGCGGAAGCACCTCTGAGTCGGCCGATTCGGGAACGGCAAGGGAAAGCGGCAGGCTCCGTTCTTTTGCTCCCCGCAAAAAATGGCTCCGCAGCATCTGTTGCTTCTCAAAAACAGCATTCATTTTGCCGGCTGTTTCTTCAGCAGCCGTGATAAAAGCCCCGATGGCGGGAACATTGACTGTGCCGCTTCGAAAACCATTCTCATGCAATGTACCGGGATAGACCGGCTTCCAATTCACACCGGGCCGGATATAGACCGCTCCCGTTCCTTTAGGGCCGTATACTTTATGACTTGACACAGACAATGCATCGATTCCAAGCTGAGCAGCATGAACAGGGATTTTGCCAAATGTCTGAACACAGTCGCTATGCAAAAGCACACCGCGGTCATGCAAATAGGAAGAGAGCTCAGCCAGCGGCTGGATGACGCCTGTTTCGGAATTCGCGTGCTGGATGGAAACAAGACCTGTATCCGGCCGCAGATGCTGTTTTAGGATGTCGATGGTGATGATCCCGGCGGCATTTGGCTTCACCAAGCTCACCTCAAATCCAAGCATGTCAAGATGCCGTTTTAAAATATGGATCGATTGATGTTCCATTTCTGTCATCAGGAAATGCCGTTTATCGGCAGGGAGTCCGTTCAAAATCGAGTGGATCGCCAAAAAATTAGATTCGGTGCCGCCGCTTGTAAAATAAACACCTTCAGGTTCACCTGAAATCAATGCCGCCAGTCTGTTTCGGCAGTGTCGTAATATGCTGTCCGCCTTTCCTCCGGCATCGTGCAGGCTGCTTGAATTGCCGTAAAGATGAGTGCTCAGTTTTTCGAACGCTTGCAGAGCATCCTTTGACATCGGTGTTGTCGCTGCATAATCAAGATAAATCACAACTCAAGTCTCCCATTCTTTAAAAAATACTTGAGTTTATTGTATCGATATGTAAATATAGGTGTCAAGACACATGTAAATTTACAGGAGGAGTCATCATGTCTCATCAGACGATCATTGTTGTCGGGGCAGGTGCGGCTGCTCTGTCTTTTGCTGCGGCGATGCCGCCGTCATATAAAGTGATGGTGGTGACAAAAGAGTCGGTCAGTGACAGCAATTCAACACTCGCACAGGGGGGGATTGCTTCATCCACATTACCGTATGACTCAGGATCTGCACATGCGGAAGACACATTATACGCCGGCTGCGGCCACAATCACATTGAAACAGTCAATGATACCATTAGAGACGGACAGCGGCTTATCGCGGAGCTAATCAAGCAGAATTTCCCTTTTGATACAGATGAAAAGGGAAGGCTCCGTCTCGGAAAAGAAGGCGCACATTCGGTGAACCGGATTTTGCATGCCGGCGGAGATGCGACGGGGCGGATGCTGATCCGTCATTTAATCGGACAGCTCGGCGGTCATGTCACCCTGAAAGAATACGAAACCGCAGCGGACTTGTGGATTGAAGACGGCCGCTGTCGAGGCGTCTGGACAAAAGACAGCAGCGGAAAGGCCGTTCTCAGAAAAGCCGACTATGTGGTGTTGGCGACGGGAGGATGCGGGCATCTTTTTCAAGTGCATACGAATAACCGCTCAGTGACAAGCGACGGACTTTCTCTCGCATATCGGGCGGGTGCCGAGCTGGCTGATTTGGAGTTCGTTCAATTTCACCCCACACTGCTTGTGAAAAACGGGCGGGCGCACGGGCTTGTCTCTGAGGCTGTGCGCGGGGAAGGAGCCGTTTTGACAGATGAAAGCGGGCGGCAGGTGATGGACGGTGTTCATCCCTTAAAGGACTTGGCGCCGAGGGATGTTGTCTCAAGAACGATTCATGAAAAATTAGCGGATGGAAGCCGCGTATTTTTGGATATCCGTCATATTCCGGATTTCCGGTGGCGTTTTCCAACGGTGACTTCGATTTGTGAGGAGGCGGGGGTTCCCATTGAAAACGGACGGATTCCGGTCTCACCGGGCATGCATTTTTTAATGGGTGGCGTCTCTGTCGATAGGTGGGGAGAAACGTCTGTGCCAAACCTTTTTGTCATCGGAGAAGCCGCTTGTACGGGTTTTCACGGGGCCAACCGGCTGGCAAGCAATTCCCTGCTGGAATGTATTGTGTTTGGTCAAAGAGCGGCAGAGCGGATCAAAAGCCGGAAGCAGGCGGTCTTTGCCTGCGGAAAAGCACCTTTACCTGAAGACATCACATTTGCCGTACCTTTATGTGATGTAAAAGACATTCAAAAATGGATGACAGATCACGTCTCCATCGTGCGTAAGGCAGATGAACTGCGGAAGGTGAAAGATCGGCTTGAGCAGCTGCCTGTTCAAACGGTAAATGTGAAAGAAATCACAAAATCTCAGCTTACCCTGACCCATCTATGGCAGACCGCTAAACTGATGACAGCTTCTGCCTTGCTGCGGACAGAAAGCAGGGGAGGGCATTTCCGCTCAGATTTTCCGGCGGCAGATGATAAAAACTGGAAAGGGAAACAAATCATTCATGTAAAAGGCGATGTCGAGATTATAGAAAATGAAGGGATTGTGAAGGATGCAGCAGTTCAAGCTTAGACAAATGCTCGGAGAATTTTTTAAAGAGGACATCGGCTGGGGAGACCTCACCTCCCAGGCTGTTTTTGACGAAAATCAGCAATGTGAAGCCTTGATAACAGCGAAAGAAAGCGGCTTGTTTGCAGGGGAAATGGTGATAAGGGAAGGTTTTCATCTCATCAATGAATCGATAGCCATCGATCTTTTGAAAAAAGATGGAGAACCGGTCGAAAAAGGGGAGGTGATCGCCCATCTTAAAGGTTCGGCCGCTTCGCTTTTGACCGGTGAACGGGTTGTGCTCAACCTCATCCAACGAATGTCGGGCATTGCCACATTAACAAATCAATCTGTCATTAAGCTGAATGACCCAGGCATTAGAATTTGTGATACGCGAAAAACGACACCCGGGCTTCGCATGCTTGAAAAATACGCTGTCCACACAGGCGGAGGCGCCAATCACCGCTTTGGACTGGACGGCGGCATCATGATTAAAGACAACCATATCGCTGCTTGCGGCTCGATTTCTCAAGCGGTCGAAAAAGCGCGGGCAGCCTGCGGACATATGGTGAAAGTTGAAGTGGAGATCGAATCTGAAAACGAGCTTAAAGAAGCGATCGAAGCCGGAGCGGATATTATTATGTTTGACAACTGTCCGCCGGAAACGGTAAAAGCATTTGCGGAAATGACGCCTGCCGGAATCATAACGGAAGCTTCCGGCGGCATCACATATGAAAATCTCCCTTCTTACAGGGGAACAGGGGTGCATTATATATCGCTGGGCTATTTGACGCACTCGGCGAAAAGTCTGGATTTCAGCATGAATGTTGATCTGAAAAAATAAACGGGATTGGAGAGGGAACGATGTCTATTTTAAACTTGATTAACGATCTGAATGCGGGCATGATGCCGGATCATTATAAAGAGCTGCCGGAAGAAGAAATGGTGCAGAGAATTTTGCGGATCAAAAAGACATACGGAGAAAGGCTGTTCATTCCAGGCCACCATTATCAAAAAGACGAAGTGATTCGCTTTGCCGATGCTACAGGGGATTCGCTTCAGCTTGCTCAAGTTGCACAGCAAAACACAAAAGCGGAATATATCGCGTTTTGCGGCGTACATTTTATGGCGGAAACAGCCGATATGCTCACATTAGATGAGCAAGTTGTCGTTTTGCCTGATATGAGAGCCGGCTGTTCGATGGCGGATATGGCGAATATGCAGCAGACAAACAGGGCTTGGGAGCAGCTGACACAATTGTTCGGCGATACGATCATTCCGCTGACATATGTCAATTCTACGGCTGAGATTAAAGCCTTTACGGGAAGAAACGGCGGGGCAACGGTCACATCCTCAAACGCAACCCGCATGTTAACATGGGCACTCGCGCAAAAGGAACGGATTTTATTTCTGCCGGATCAGCATCTCGGGCGAAACACAGCATATGAACTGGGCATTCCGCTCACACAGATGGCGGTATGGGACCCGATAGCGGAAAAGCTGATGTATGAAGGTGATATACAGGACGTGAAGATCATCTTGTGGAAGGGCCACTGCTCAGTTCACGAGAAATTCACAGTAAGAAATATCCAACATGTCAAACGACGCGATCCGGAGATCAATATCATCGTACATCCGGAATGCACCCATGATGTCGTGACGAACAGCGATTACAGCGGTTCCACTAAAAAAATTATCGACACGATCAATGCAGCGGAACCTGGAAGCAAGTGGGCGATCGGAACAGAAATGAATCTCGTCCAGAGAATCATCAATGAGCATCCCGACAAACAGATTGAATCACTTAATCCGGACATGTGTCCGTGTTTGACGATGAACAGAATCGATCTTCCCCATTTATTATGGTCGTTGGAACAAATTGACAAAGGTGAACCGACGGGAGTCATCAAAGTTGAAAAAGACATCGCAGAAGATGCCGTCACCGCTTTGAACCGAATGCTCAGCATTGGCTAACTTTTTCAAAAAGAACAAGTTTTTATCATAACCCCTCCTGTCTCTGCATAAATTTGTGAGGAAACATATTTGTTATTCTCATGCGTTCGTTCACGTTTTTGCATAGGAGGGGAAAACGTTGAAAATTCATATTGTCCAAAAGGGCGACACTCTTGAAAAAATAGCAGAACGATATGAAGTGGACTTTCAAGAACTGAAAAAACTGAACTCGCAGCTCAGCAATCCAGATCTGATCATGCCCGGCATGAAAATAAAAGTGCCGTCAGGGGGAGTGCCGGTTAAAAAAGAGGAGCAGCCCAGTATACGGAAGGAATTTCCGAAAAAGCAGGAACATCCATTTGCAAAAGAAAAGCCTAAAGTCAAGCTTGATGTGGAAGATACGAAACCGAAAGAAAAGCCTTCGGTTCCTTATGTTCCGCCTGTACCCAATACCAATATAGGCGGCCAGTCAAGCATGCCTGAGGGTGATATTTCCAACTTTTATCAAAATGTCAATCAGCTTCATCAGCCGTTTGTACCTCCGAAACCGTACGGACATCACGAGGAAGGGCCCAACATGAATATGCCATGGACAAATGAGGAGGAGAGTCATATGGAAAACGTCAACTATCCAAATATCCCGCAGCCGTCACAAGTCGGCGGAGCAGAAGAAAACAAGTATCACGGGATGCCGAATGTTGCACCTGCATATCACCAACCATTTCCGTATCCGTATCATCCGGGGTGCTTAATCCCTGTTTCACCTGTACTTCCAGGCACAGGTTTGTGCTATCCATGGTATCCATATCCTGCTCAACAAATGCCTTACATGCCGCAGCAGCAGCCGGGCTATGTATCACCGGCCGAATATGACGGTGATGACAATATGGGTCATGATAACATGGGCCATGACAATGCCGGCCATCACGGATACCATCACCAGCCGATGAACGCACCGGCCTACATGCCATCGTATCAGCCATTCCCAGGGTATGCACCGCCTAATCTAGGTCATGCCGGAGATCCGAACATGGCGCATACAGGAAAGGATGACTGCGGCTGCGGACCCGGCCAATATCCGGGAGGATTCCCAGGAGGTGTCCCATATGGCCAAATGCCGCCAATGCAGCAGATGGGAAGTCCGTACGGCATGGGAGGATACCAGCAGCCGGCGGGAGGTCAAATGTTTAACAGGCCGGAAGATGACGAGGACTGATCAAACATGCGGGACGATGATATATCGTTCCTTTTTTCATGCATTTTCTAAAAATGCCCGAATGTCAAGCTGTCTATAAATGTCAAGGGTAGGCTCTCCTTTTTGCGTACATCCTAAAAGCGAGCGTAATGCTCAAAGACTGCGGTTTTCACGGGGGGTTCTACCATTGGATAAGAAGCTGAAAATGTTTTCGGGTATTTTGCTTTTGACAGCCGGTCTTTCAGCCTGCGGAACGAACAATGCCATGGATAATCGATACGATAATAATGCCCGTCCAATCGGATATTATTCCAATGACGCAGATCGTAATGACGGTTTTGATAATGACGGGCCTGTAACGGATATGCTTGAAAACATGAACGGGAGAAACGGCACAACAAATGTGACAAATCGAAACGGCAACCCCGTTCCGACGGGAGACGGAACGTACAGCCGGGGAGACATGAACTATCACAACCATTTAGTGGGGACACTAAACACGGGATATGATAAACCGCAAAACCGTAAAATCTCGAGAAACATCACGAAGCGTATTAATCAAATGAATAATATCGACGAAAGCCAGGCGGTCGTAACCGATGAAACAGTCATCATCGCGGTGCGGGCTGATAAAAACCTGTCAGATACCGACAGAAATCAAATGAGACAAATCGCTAAAAGGTATGCCGGAGACCGAACGGTTCAAATTGCTGCAGACAACGGCACATTCACAAGGCTGCGTGAAATGAACGACGATCCACAGAACGTAAGAGACCGCGGAAACACAACGAATGATCATGTGAACCGCTTGCGGAATCAATGACATTTCTATAATGGCCGGGTTTTTCCCGGCCATTTTGCCATTTTCTTTACAAATGCAGCTAAAACCGTATAAAGTGGTACATAGAGACGAGAATTTTTTTGGAGGTAGAAAGATATGGCTGGCCATTCTAAATGGAAAAATATTCAGAGACGGAAAAATGCCCAGGATGCAAAACGGGGCAAAATTTTCATGAAACTCGCCAAAGAAATTTATGTAGCCGCAAAAGAGGGAGGTTCTGACCCTGAAGCAAACGCGAGCCTGCGTCTCGTCATCGATAAAGCTAAAGGTGCAAACATGCCGAACGACAACATCGAACGCGCCATCAAAAAAGCCTCAGGCAGCCAAGACGGAAACAGCTATGAAGAAATTTCGTATGAAGGCTACGGGCCAGGCGGTGTTGCCGTCATGGTCAAATGTCTGACCGATAATAAAAACCGGACGGCGACCAGCGTCCGGACCGCCTTCAGCAAAAACGGGGGAAGCCTGGGAGAAACGGGCTGCGTCTCTTATATGTTTGACCGCAAAGGATACATCGCCATCGAGCGCGAAGATCTTGAAACAGATGAAGAAGAATTCATGCTTGAAGTGATTGATATAGGCGCGGAGGAGCTCGAAACGAGCAATGAGCTGTTTGAAATTTATACCGAGCCGGAGCAGTTTGAAGAAGTGAAAAAGGGATTGGAAAGCAAAGGCTACAAACCCGCTACAGCGGAAATTACGATGATCCCGCAAACCTATGCCGAAGTGGATGAAACGGTTCAAGAAAAAATCGAAAAACTCGTCGATGTGCTTGAAGATGACGATGATGTCCAGGAAGTGTATACAAACGTTCTTTAAAGCGTGAGTCAAATGAAATGACAAAATCCCAAAACTAAAAGCCGTTTTGGGATTTTGAAGGACGCCCCCCGGCGTCCTTTTTCTATGTCGTCAACCATTTAGCAGACGGGTCAAACAGCTGCGGAAACAAGTTGTTTCTTAAAACATATATTGTGAAAGAGTAAATAGAGAGGAGGAATGTGATATGTCTGAACAGCAGCAAAATCAGCAGCCGTTCTCAGCTTTGAACACAAACCAGCAAGACCAGGAAGTCGCTCAAGTCATTGAAAAAATCAACAGCCTTGTCAGCGGTTTTGGCCAATCCGTTAATGAATTGGTCCAAAAGAACAGCGGTATCGATGTAACCAATTTTTCATCAAACGAAAACACAGAGTTCAACCAAGCGATGCAAAATATCATCAACGAATACATTCAAAATGTCAACAGCCTGAATGCTGAAATCAGTGAAAAGATCGGCAATTCGGTTAACGGTATCATCACCAGCCAAAATAAAGACGCGTAGAAATTGACAATGAAATCCACTTTGCCGGCAAAGCTTCATCGCATTGCCGGCAACTTTTTATACATATGAAGGGTTCCCTGATCTTCAGGAAGCGGTTTGCTTTAAATGCTTTTTTTCATGCCGCAGCGCCGGCATTCGCGCAAAAATTGCCCGTCCTTGACCGAGCTCTTAAAAAGCGTGTAGTCGCAATTATCGCAACGGCCGTGGTGGACATCGGGGTACTGGTTGTAGTCATAAACGGTTGTCGTGTCATAGCCTTTTGTTTCATACTCTGTTTCCAATATCGTTCACCTGCACTTTTATTATCGGTTATAGGATAACAGAAGAAATAAAAAAAAGGAAATAGAACTTCAGCATACAACGGACGGACACACTTTTATCAAACCGTATACCCTGATTGTGGTAAAACGCTCCTCGTTTCCGAACGGAATGGGCTTACGGCAGAAAAAATGGTCTTTTTCCGAATTTTCTTATGAGATTTTCTTCTTAAGTTTTATCTATCTTTAACACTAAAGAAAAAGTATTGTTTAATAAAAAAATTTTAAATTTTTATTTTTTATCAAACTTATTCATAATTGAATGCGTCATATGTAAAGCGTAAAATAACTGTGTCACAAAAAAGTCAAAAACACTTGAACAGTTCAGCATGACCGACATGCTTTTTTCATTTGGCAATACATGAAACAAAAGGGGAAGTAAACATGAGGAAGAATGTAGTCATAAAAGGATTCATCTATTTGGTGATTCTGGTTGTGATGATAAATGGTGTATACAGGTGGACTGAAAAAACGGCCAGGGAGGAATATCAGCGCCAGGCCGGTGACAAATATGTCAGTTTCAAGGAACTGCAAAAGCATGAAAATGGCGGATATGATATCGATTATCATGAAGAAGCGGGAAGCAGGTGCTTAATCTTTTCACCCCACGGCGGGAGAATCGAAGGCGGGGTCAGCGAGCTTGTCCGCGCTTTTAACGATGATTACTCGACTTATTTATTCGAAGGAAAAAAGGATGAGAATAATTCAGATCTGCATATCACAAGCACAAATTTTGACGAGCCGCTCGCATTGCAAAAAATAAAAGAACACCGTTATACGATCGCTTTTCACGGCTATTCAGGCGATCGTCGGCACACATTGGTGGGCGGCACCGACAGAAAGCTCGCCAAAGCCATCGTCAGATCGCTTAAAAAATATGATTTTTCCGCAGAACTGGTCGAAGTAGACGGCAGATTTGCCGGAACGGATACTGAGAACATCAACAATGAAAGCAGCTCAGGCATGAGTGTGCAGCTGGAAATCAGCACGGCGCAACGAAAAGCATTTTTTGAAGACTTTGATTATCAGGACAGGGAAGAAACAAAAACAAGAAAGTTCTACAGGTATGTCAAAGCGGTTCGAAAAGTTTTGGAAGACAAATGTTGAAAACATTCAGGTAAAAGATGTTATTCTAAAACTGTATCAACATAAAGGGGGAATGAGAAGGTGGAGCGCAAAGACCGTATCGTTCAGGAATTTTTATCACATCGCAGTGTCACAGAAGAGCTGATTCAAAAGATTGATGATGAACACATGGATTACAAACCGACCGAAACTTCAATGTCAGCCAGAGATCTCATCACACATATGCTGCATTCATTTTATCGATTTGCTTTGACAGCCAAGGAAGGAACCCCGGAAGGCTTTAAAAGGAAATTGGAAGACCCTGAGACAAGCCTTGCCGAGCTGGCGCAAGCGTATACGGAAAAAACGAAACAATTGCTTGAATCGTTTACAGATGAGGAATTGGATCGTGAAATTGACTTGACCAAGATGTTCGGCCGTAAAGTGGCTGCTGAACAGCTCGTCCAGCTTGCCGTTGGCCATGAGATTCACCATAAGGGCAACCTATTTGTGTATGTGCGCGAAATGGGGCATACCGACCTGCCTTTATACGTCAAGCTTCGCTGACCGCGAGTGTGTCCTGAAAAACCGGCCAATATGAATATGAAAGCAAGAGGGAGCGCACATTATGAATAAAATCTAAAGGAGGATTTTATGATGAATACACAGCGCGCCCAAGAGATCGTTGAATCTCCGGTGATGGTCGATGTCACTTACAACGGCCGGCCGATTTATATTCAGCATGTCGATCAGCAAAACGGAACGGCCAGAATCTATCCGCTCGGACAGCCTGAGAACGAACAGGAAGTACCGCTTGCAAACCTACAGGAGCAATAAAAACGAAACAAAGCGATCCCCTTTTCTTGAAAGGGGATTTTTTTATTCGCTGATATAAGCGGAAAAGCCGCTATTTTTGCCTCGTCACATCTGCGGTGTATTTGTTGCTCAGCTAAAAAGCGCTTTAGCGGGGACGTGTTAATTAATGAATTTCACAATGCCTCTGAATGCGAATCTCAGCACATAATATAAAGGCTCGATCAGATCAAGCAGAAACCAATAATCCGATTCGGCATGTTCCCGCCGTTTTTTCTTTTTTAATCTCAATCTCGAATGCTCCTTTCAGGAGAGTGTTATTTCTTCATACGAGGAATATTCCTTGAAGTTTCATGAGTTCGCTTTATCGGTCAAATTTTATTTTTTCTGGCGTCCCAACGTTTTTGGAGCCAGTTTTTTTTATAAAGAAACGCAATCATTTCCATCCATAATTTAGGGAGTTTTTGCGGGAACTTTCTCTTTTTATAATATCGATAGGCTGTTTTCAGATCATCCCACTGCCTGCATTCCTTTGTTTGCCGAAATCTGGCGACATCGATGACCTTTACCGCTCCGGACGGGGTCAGAATCAGGTTTCTAAGGTGAATGTCGGAAGGGTTTAATCCCTGCTGCCGGGCATAATGCAAAGCGCGGTCCACTTCCCGGATCATCTCTTCCTCGATAGGGATGCCTTGATTTAAACATTCGTAAAAAGTATGTCCTTTAATATATTCCATTAATATATATGAATGCCCTGTTTCATAAATATCAGGATAATACGGGGAATCAGCCAGTTTTTGATAGATCTCCGCTTCCTTTTGAGCGATGTCTGTAAATTCTGGGAAAAAGACTTTCAGCGCCATGTCTCTCCCGCACTCTGTCAGCTTAAAAACGTATGCGCTTCGTCCCTTCCCGATCAATTCTAAATCATCGGGCTTTTGGACAAGCTTGTTAAACCGCTTTTTCGTATCGTAGATTACTGCTTCTGAATATCTTTTCGCCTTTGTCACGCTGAGTCCACCTTCTTTTTAAAAAGAAACTCTATACTGCTTTTATACATGAGAACGGGCGGCTTTGCATCCTAAATGCTTCACATCTTCTCCATTGGCTTTAAAATGTAATCATTGTCATCGGTCTGTAAAATCATTGTATCCTGCATCCCCCGGGGCTTGAACAGGAAACGCATGCAGACGACTAATTTTTGCAAGCGTTGGTCAAACTAAGGGTAATATCTTGAAGGCAAAAAAGAAGGTGATATGTGTGGACAGCCTGAAATTATGGAAGAGAATCAGTTTGTTTGTCACCCTGGTGTTTACCGTTATGTTCAGTTTTCAGCAGGAAGCTGCAGGAAGATCGGCATCGGAGGCAAAGGAGCAGGACAGGGTGCACATTCAGTTTGAAAAGGTGTATTTAGACGGGGATGTTGGCATTGAAAACAAGGAAGAGCCGCTCGGTAAGGTGGAAGATGTAAAAGCCGCATATAAAGGATGGCAGCTTGTTGATCAAAAAAAAGGGTTCATGCTGTTTCGCAAGCAGGTGGATGACATCTCTCCTTTAAGCAAAACAAACGGCTATATCGGGGTGACGGAGGATGGCGTCATATCGACTTTTCACGGCCGTCCCGGCGTTTTGTCAGAGCCGATTCAATCGTTTTTTCAGATTGATATAAAGCGGCTTGAGAGCCGAATGGCGGATGACCTGCGCAAAGGGATTCCCTATCGGACGAAACATGAATTTCAGCATGTCATTGAAGCCGTAAAATCATCGGGAATTATGAAAGATATGAAGACATGACGCTGTTATGTCTTTTTTAGGGTGAAAAAAACGTCCTGTTATGACTAGAGCGAACATATGTTAACTTTTTCATTCTAGCTTTGCCTGTTTTATGTTACAATGAAGAGCAGTCAAAGAGGTGAATGAACGTTGATCGAATTCGTAAAGGGCACCATTGATTATGTGTCGCCCCAGTATATTGTCATTGAGAACGGCGGAATCGGCTATCAAATTTATACGCCTAATCCGTTTATCTATAAAGAAAACAGCGAGGAAACGATTTATACATATCACTATGTGAGAGAAGATACAGCTGCTTTGTACGGCTTTTCGACACGGGAAGAAAAAATGCTGTTTACAAAATTGCTGAATGTAACGGGCATCGGCCCGAAAGGTGCGCTTGCGATCCTTGCTTCCGGTGATCCGGGTGCGGTGATTGAAGCGATCGAGAATGAAGATGAAGCGTTTTTGGTGAAGTTCCCCGGAGTGGGGAAAAAAACCGCCAGACAGATCATCCTCGATTTGAAAGGCAAATTGGCTGATGCCATTCCTGAAGCGGCGGCAAGTCTTTTCAACCACGAAGAGCGGGAAGAAGCCCATGAAGCTAAGACCGCTCTAGGGGAAGCGCTTGAAGCGTTGCAGGCGCTCGGCTACTCAGACCGCGAGATTAAAAAAGTTCAGCCTCACCTGAAAAAGGAAGAGGCGCTTTCAACAGATCAATATGTTAAAAAAGCATTACAAAAATTATTAAAGTAAGGTGATGTTCATGGATGAGCGGCTCGTATCAAGTGAACTAGACAACCATGAATCAGCGATTGAGCAAAGCCTGCGTCCGCAAAAACTGGCGCAGTACATCGGCCAGGAAAAAGTCAAAGACAATCTCAGGGTCTTCATCGAAGCCGCGAAAATGCGGGAGGAGACCTTGGACCACGTCTTGCTATACGGCCCTCCCGGATTGGGGAAAACGACCCTTGCCGCCATCATCGCCAATGAAATGGGGGTCAATTTCCGCACGACGTCAGGACCTGCAATCGAACGCCCCGGCGATTTGGCGGCGATTTTGACCGCCCTCGAACCCGGTGACGTTTTATTCATTGACGAAATCCACCGTCTGCACCGTTCGATTGAAGAGGTACTGTACCCGGCGATGGAGGATTTCTGCCTTGATATCGTCATCGGCAAAGGGCCGTCAGCCCGTTCTGTCAGGCTTGATCTGCCGCCTTTTACACTCGTCGGCGCGACGACCAGAGTCGGACTCTTGACCGCGCCTCTCAGAGACAGATTCGGTGTATTGTCAAGGCTTGAGTATTACACCCGGGATGAGCTGTCAGAAATCGTCGTCAGAACAGCCGAGCTGTTCGAGATTGACATCGACAGGCTTTCCTCTTTGGAAATCGCGCGGCGTTCAAGAGGAACGCCGCGGATCGCCAACAGGCTGCTGAGAAGGGTCAGGGATTTTGCCCAGGTTCTTGGAAACAGCTCCATCACAGAGGAAGTAGCCCTTGATGCACTTGAGCGCCTTCAAGTCGACAAGCTCGGGCTCGATCATATCGACCGCAAGCTGTTAATGGGGATGATCGAAAAATTCGGCGGCGGCCCCGTCGGCATCGATACGATCTCGGCGACGATCGGGGAGGAGTCCCATACGATTGAGGACGTTTACGAGCCGTACCTCCTGCAAATCGGCTTTATTCAAAGAACACCGCGGGGGCGGATTGTAACGCCGGATGTCTACAGCCATTTTAAAATGGAGGTTCCGAACCATGACTGAGTTTCCAAAGCTTTTGATGATTTTAGGCGCGGTCATTTTTGGCATTGGTTTATTCATGCAAGTCATCGGCAAGCTTCCGGGAGACATTTTTGTGAAAAAAGGAAACGTTACATTTTTCTTTCCTGTTGTTACATGCATTGTCATCAGCATCATCCTGTCCTTATTGTTTTCGATCTTCGGACGGATGAAATGAGACCAAAGTATATAGATAGAATAAGGTGAAAAAAATGAAAGTTGATTTATTTGATTTTGACCTGCCTGAACGCCTGATCGCCCAGGTTCCTTTAAAAGAACGGGATGCTTCAAGGCTGATGGTGCTGGATAAAGAAACGGGCGATATCACCCACAGTACATTTAAGCACATCCTTGATTTTTTGGAAGCCGGCGACTGTATCGTCCTGAACGATACAAGGGTTTTGCCGGCCCGTTTGTTCGGAGTGAAAGAGGAAACGGGTGCAAAGGTTGAGGTGCTTCTTTTGAAGCAGGAGGAAGGCGACGTGTGGGAAACGCTTGTCAAACCGGCGAAACGGGTGAAGCGGGGAACCGTTCTTACGTTCGGCGACGGTCGGCTGACGGCGGTCTGTACAGAAGAGCTTGACCACGGAGGACGAAAAATAGAATTCCGCTATAAAGGGATTTTTTACGAAGTCCTCGAATCTCTGGGAGAAATGCCGCTGCCTCCTTACATCAAAGAACAGCTTGATGACAAGGAGCGCTATCAGACGGTCTACTCCAAAAAACAAGGCTCAGCCGCGGCGCCGACGGCAGGACTTCATTTTACGGAAGAGATTCTTGACGCGCTGAAGGAAAAAGGCGTGCACATCGCCTTCATCACCCTACATGTCGGATTGGGAACTTTCCGGCCCGTCAGTGCGGAAAATGTTGAGGAACACGATATGCATGCGGAGTTTTATGAAATGACGGAAGAGACAGCCGAAGCCCTGAATCGAATCAAACAGAGCGGGGGAAGGATCATTTCCGTCGGAACGACATCAACGAGGACGCTCGAGACGATCGCTTCCGAGAATGACGGTCGTTTCAGGGAAGCGAGAGGCTGGACATCGATCTTTATATATCCCGGCTATACATTCCGGGCGATAGACGGGATGATTACGAACTTTCATCTCCCGAAATCTTCCTTGATAATGCTTGTCAGCGCGCTTGCGGGCCGGGAGAACGTGCTTTCCGCCTACCGCACCGCGGTCGAGCACGAATACCGCTTCTTCAGCTTTGGAGATGCGATGCTGATCAAATAAAGTACAAAAAGATTGGAGGGCTCATCATTTGTCGCAGCAACCGATACGTTATGAGTTCATAAAAACATGCAAACAAACAGGAGCAAGGCTGGGGAAAGTCCACACCCCCCACGGCTCCTTTGATACACCGGCATTCATGCCGGTAGGGACACTGGCCACCGTCAAAACAATGGCTCCGGAAGAGCTGAAAGAGATGGGCGCCGGCATTATTTTAAGCAACACCTATCACCTTTGGCTGAGACCAGGCCATGAAATCGTCAAGGAAGCGGGCGGCCTTCACAAGTTTATGAATTGGGATCGCGCAATTCTGACCGATTCAGGCGGCTTCCAGGTGTTTTCTCTAAGCGAATTCCGCAAAATTGAAGAGGAAGGCGTTCACTTCCGCAATCATCTAAACGGAGACAAGCTGTTTTTATCGCCTGAAAAAGCGATGGATATCCAAAACGCCCTCGGCTCCGATATTATGATGGCGTTTGATGAATGTCCGCCATATCCGGCGGAATACGACTACATGAAAAGGTCTGTTGAACGGACAAGCCGCTGGGCGGAAAGGTGCCTTGCAGCCCACAAGCGCCCTGATGAGCAGGGGCTCTTTGGGATCGTTCAAGGCGGCGAATATGAAGATTTGCGGAAACAGAGTGCGAAAGACTTGATTTCGCTCGATTTCCCGGGCTATGCTATAGGTGGACTTTCAGTCGGAGAACCGAAGGATGTCATGAACCGCGTGCTGGAGTTTACGACTCCTTTGCTTCCTGCGGATAAACCGCGCTATTTGATGGGTGTCGGTTCACCGGATTCACTCATTGACGGCGCGATCCGCGGTGTCGACATGTTTGACTGCGTGCTGCCGACGAGAATTGCCAGAAATGGCACGCTCATGACGAGCGAAGGCCGCCTCGTCGTCAAAAACGCCAAGTATGAAAAGGATTTCAGGCCGATTGATGAGCACTGTGACTGCTATACGTGCCGAAACTATTCACGGGCGTATATCAGACATTTAATCCGCTGCAATGAAACGTTTGGAATTCGTTTAACTTCTTATCATAATCTTTATTTTCTGTTAAAATTAATGGGGCAAGTCAGAGATGCCATTCGTGAAGATCGTTTAGGTGATTTCCGGGAAGAGTTTTTTGAACGCTACGGTTTTAATAAACCAAACGCTAAAAGTTTCTGACACATAAACGAAAACCAGCGATATTTCATTTGAAAGGGGTGAAAAAATAATGGAGATGCTTGGAACATTACTTCCGATTATTTTAATGTTTGCGGTTCTTTATTTCCTGTTGATCCGTCCTCAGCAGAAGCAGCAGAAAGCTGTCCGCCAGATGCAGGAGGAGCTGAAAAAAGGAGATAAAGTCGTAACGATCGGCGGCCTGCACGGTATCGTTGATTCAATTGACGAAAGCAAGGTTGTCATCAAAACAGGCGACAATACACGTCTGACATTCGATCGCCGCGCGATTCGAGAGGCGTCAGCCGAATAGCCGGCAGCTGCTTATTACATAAGCGAACAAAAATGAGGGAGCGGATTGATCCGCTCCCTCATTTTTCGGTCTATGCCCGGCTTCCGTGGAGATTGACCCCGAAAATCCCCCCGATCATGCTGACACCCATAAACCCTGCATGATACAGAAGCTGTTTGAGGTTGAAAGCTTCTCCGAACCCGAGATATTGAAACAGCAGCACTGTCAGCGAGAAGCAGAGAGCTGTCAAAGCTCCGATCAGCCACCCTTTTTCCTTCGCCTTTCCTCCGGAAACAAACCCGCCGATGAACAGTGTAATAAAGGATATAGCGGTAATCAACCAGCCGAATGAGCTTTCGGTGAGCGATGTCCATGTCAAGAGCAGTGAAATCAGCAGGCTTCCCGCAAACATCAAGGCGAAAATGACGACCAGACTGTATAAAATCCCCTTGCCGATTTGCTTTGGCTCGTTCATCAAGAACCTCCTCTCTAAAAATAGATGGCCTCCTCTTTAAATGTATTCTGCCTGTCCGGCAAATAGACTAGCTGTTCCGAGCTTTTTGTACATAAAAGCCCTGTTTTAACAAAGGCTATGAATAGAGGTTCAAGCGGAAGGAGGCGGCCGTTATGGAGGAAATATTTGCTCTTATTTTTCGGACGGTCTTTTTGTATGCGGTCATTTTCATCTTGTTTCGCTTCATGGGAAAAAGAGAAATAGGAGAATTAAGCATATTGGATCTTGTCGTTTTTATTATGATCGCTGAAATAGCGGTGCTGGCCATAGAGGATCACGATGATCACCTATTGCATACGCTCGTTCCGATTTTTGTCTTAACATTGATTCAAGTTTTTTTTGCTTATTTATCATTGAAAAACCAAAAAATCCGCCACCTTCTCGATGGAAAACCGACGATTATCATTGATCGCGGGAAAATCGATGAGCAGGCAATGAGAACCCAGCGCTATAATTTTGATGACTTGCTGACCCAGCTGAGAGAAAAGAACATCGAGCGCATTGCAGATGTTTCCTATGCGATTTTGGAGCCGACGGGCAAGCTGTCGGTGTTTACCAAAGACCGGACGAATCACCGGATTGAACTGCCGCTGATCGTCGATGGAATCGTTCAGAAAGACCATTTGCAGCGGATCGGCAAAAATCAGGAGTGGCTTGAACAAAAGCTTGCCGAAAGAGGCCACCGCGACCTGTCCGAGATATCGTTCTGCGCGTATCACAAAGGTTCTTTCTTTATTGATCTCAAGGACGAAATATAAAGCGTTAGGAAATCCAGCGGCCGAACAAAGGAAAACGCTGGATTTCTTCTTTTTTGATGAGCCTGAAAGCGACCAAAAGGAATACGTACAGACAGCTTGTCGCCAGCACGCAGTAAAAGAGGCGGATCGGTTCGGCGTGCTCGATGAAGAGGTGCTGCTTCATCCAGAGGCTTACCCAGCCCGAAATGAAAATGACAGCAAAGGACAGCACATATTCCTTTAAATTGATGCTGATGGGGAGCACTTTGCTGACCGTTGCCGCATGCAGCATCGTCACAAGGATCATGCCTGTTACAATCGCCAGAGCCGCCCCCATAATGCCGAGCGACGGGCGTGAAGCGAGCACGAATATCAGACCCGTTTTCACAAGGGCGCCGACAAGGCTGTTCATCATGGCCGCCCCGGCCAGGTTTAAAGCCTGCAATACGGCTTGAAGCGGGCCCTGAAAATAATAAAACAAGAAAAACGGGGCCATCACTTTGACATAAATCGCGGCATTTGAAGAACCGTACATCACGCTGACAAGCTCATCCGCATAGGAAAACAAAACGACAACGGAAATTCCGCCGCTTAAAAGGCAGAGCCGCATCGCCTGTTCTAACCGGTATTCAACAACCTGCATTTTTTTCTGTTCGATGCCTTCGCTGATGGCCGGAACAAGGGCAGTTGACAGCGAATACGTAATAAAGCTTGGCAGGGTGAGAAGGGTCATGGCAAAACCGGTCAGCTCCCCGTATTGACCCGTTGCAGCCGAAGCGGCGACTCCGGCAATCGCCAAACTTTGCGCAACGACGATCGGTTCAAAAAACCATGACAAGTTGCCGATAAACCGGCTGCCTGTTGTCGGGAGCGAGACGCTCATCAGCTCGAAAAAAGTTGTTCGTCCGGATATCAGCGACTTAAAAAAGCGTTTGCGAATGCGGATTTTCTTTTTATATTTAAAGGCGATAAACAAATAAAGCAGTGAAACAAGCTCTCCAAAAACGGAGGACAGCATCGCGCCTGCTGCGGCGTATTCGATTCCGAGCGGCAAAAAGGCAGTTGTGCAGACCGCGACAAGCGATATCCGGACGATTTGTTCAAGCACTTGGGATACGGCGAGCGGCCTCATATTCTGCTTGCCTTGAAAATAGCCCCGCAGCACGCTGGAAACGGCGATGATCGGAACGACCGGTGTCACCGCCAAAAGCGGATACAGCGTTCGTTCATCCGTTAAAAGCGTTTCGGCCATCAGCGGCGCATAAATAAGGAACACCGGTGTGATAAGGGCGCTGAGCGTGCCCGTGATCGCAAGAGACATCACCAAAATCTGCTTTGTTTTTCTGTGATCGCCGCGGGCCTCCGCTTCAGCCACGAGTTTGCTGATAGCGACGGGAAGGCCGAATTGGGTGAGGGTCACCGCCAGAAAAAAGGTCGGCGCCGCCATCATATACAGCCCTACGCCTTCTTCGCCGATGAATCTGGCGATGACAATCCGGTTGATAAAGCCGAGCATTCTTGTAATCAAACCTGCTGCTATCAAGATGAGCGTGCCTTTTAAAAACGTCTGCTTGGTCATTTCTTAGTCCCCTGCCTTCTCAAACAACCTTTAATCATATACAATAAGATATGCGCATACATCGTCCAAGCATGACAAGTCTCTCTGAAAAAATGTGAAAGGAGCGTGGCTTTAGCATGGACAAACATCCGGCCGATCTGTACAAGGATCATCTGAAACCGTTTCTTCTCAGCAAAACGGAAGAGTTCATGGTCCTTGGTTATGATGATATTGAAATAAAGGAATTATGGTCATACTTATTGAATAAGAAATGGAAGAACAAGAAGGATGTTCAAATTCACCAGCTGGCCGATGATATTTTAACTGTGAAAATTGGCGAATTTATGAACTATGCAACCGTCGAATCGTTTAAAACGTCTAATTTACTCGACAGCCCAGAAGGGCAGGATATGCTCGATGAGCTGCTGAAGTAACCGTCGATTTTTTGGTTGATTTAAGGAGGAAATACATAATGAAAAAAGGACGCTTGATTGCGTTTTTCGTTACCGTTCTGTTGATCGGTACGGGACTGGGATTGTTTACGAAGCCGGCTGCCGACAACATCAGCCTTGGCCTTGACCTTCAAGGCGGTTTTGAGGTCTTGTATGAAGTCCAGCCTGCCAAAAAAGGGGATAAAATTGACAGGGATGCGCTCGTCAGCACCGTTGAAGCGCTCAATCGCCGGGCCAATGTATTGGGGGTCAGCGAGCCGAACATCCAGATTGAAGGCAACAACCGGATCAGGGTGCAGCTCGCAGGCGTTGACAACCAGAACAGGGCGCGGGAAATTTTATCCACACAGGCGCAGCTCTCATTCAGAGACACGAATGACAAGGAGCTTTTAAATGGCTCAGACCTTGTGGAAAACGGCGCCAAACAGTCTTTTAAACCAGATACGAACGAGCCGATCGTGACGATCAAGCTGAAGGATGCGGATAAATTCGGGGAAGTCACTAAAAAAGTGCTCGATATGAAGCCGAACAATCAGCTTGTCATTTGGCTTGACTACAAAAAAGGCGATTCTTACAAAAAAGAATCGCAAAAAGCGGACCATAAATACATTTCAGCCCCGAATGTCAGCCAGGTGCTGAATATGTCTGACGTCATGATCGAAGGGAATTTCACAGTTCAGGAAGCGAAAGACATGGCAAGCATTTTGAATGCCGGAGCCCTTCCTGTCAAGCTCGTTGAAAAATACTCGACATCCGTCGGTGCGCAGTTTGGGGAACAGGCTTTAAACGATACGGTGTTTGCCGGAGTCATCGGAATCGCTATTATTTTCTTATTTATGCTTCTTTACTATCGTCTGCCTGGGTTAGTCGCGATTATCACGCTTTCCGTCTACATTTACATCACCCTGCAGATATTTGACTGGATGAACGCCGTCCTCACCCTTCCGGGAATAGCGGCGCTCATATTAGGTGTAGGTATGGCCGTTGATGCCAATATCATTACCTACGAACGGATCAAAGAAGAGCTGAAGCTCGGCAAATCGGTCCGCTCGGCTTTCAGATCAGGGAACAGAAGATCGTTTGCGACGATTTTTGACGCCAACATCACAACGATGCTTGCCGGAATCGTTCTGTTTATCTTTGGAACAAGCTCTGTCAAAGGGTTTGCGACAATGCTGATTCTGTCGATCTTGACAAGCTTTGTCACGGCCGTTTTCCTATCGAGATTTTTGCTCGGTTTATTGGTCGAAAGCCGCTGGCTCGACCGGAAAAAAGGCTGGTTCGGCGTCCGTAAAAAAGATATCTTGGACATCAACAAAACGGACGAAAATACCGAGCCGCCGACACCGTTTGAAAAATGGGATTTTGTCGGAAAACGAAAATGGTTTTTCGCTTTCTCCGGAATCATTTTAGCTGCCGGAATTGTCATTCTCCTTGTATTCAGGCTGAATCTGGGGATTGATTTCTCCAGCGGAGCAAGGATCGAAGTCCAAAGCGACCATAAGCTGACGAGCGAACAGCTCCAAAAGGACTTTGAGGAAGTCGGGCTCACCGCCGATTCGATCGTTCTTTCAGGGGATGGTGACCACCGCGGTGTCGCCAGGTTCGTCGGTGTTCCGAACCAGAAAAAAATTGCAGAAGTGAAAGATTATTTTAAAGACAAGTATGGAATGGAGCCGAATGTCAGCACCGTTTCGCCGGTTGTCGGAAAAGAGCTGGCGCGAAATGCGCTTTTCGCTGTGGCGATCGCTGCCCTCGGCATCATCTTGTATGTATCGATCCGCTTCGAGTACAAGATGGCGATTGCGGCCATTGCTTCATTGCTGTACGACGCATTTTTCATTATCGCCGTCTTCAGCATCACAAGGCTTGAGGTGGATATCACCTTTATTGCCGCTGTATTGACGATTATCGGTTATTCGATCAACGATACGATCGTTACGTTCGACAGGATCAGGGAGCATGTCAAAAAGCGCAAACCGAAGACATTCAGCGATTTGTCTCATATCGTGAATTTAAGCTTGCAGCAAACCTTTACGCGTTCGATTAATACGGTTTTGACCGTTGTCATCGTCGTGATTGCGCTCCTCGTTTTCGGCGCTGCATCGATTACGAACTTCTCTGTCGCACTGCTGGTCGGTCTATTGAGCGGTGTGTATTCTTCGCTCTATATCGCAGCTCAATTATGGCTGATCTGGAAAGGCCGCGAGCTGAAAAAGCCTAAAGCGAAGCTGGAAGAAGAATAGATCTGAACTGCCCGGGATAGGCCGGGCAGTTTTTTTTAGTGAAAATCAGATTTTTTCACGCGCCTGCTTCCTGCTCGGCGCCTTTTTGTTTAAAATTGGAGCATGGCGGGAAAATAACGCCTAGACAATTATGCGAATGGAGAGACTAATCATGAACAAACAATGGACATTAATTTCTGCACTTATTTTTACTCTGATTGTTGCTGTTTTCGCGGTCATCAATGTCGAGCCTGTCACGGTCGATTTTCTCTTTGGCACAGCTGAATGGCCCTTGATTCTCGTTATTTTGGTATCTGTTTTGATGGGAGCGCTGATTATCGGTTCAGCAGGCGCTTTTCAGATCATGAGGCTGAAAAAAGAGCTCAGGACGCTCAAAAAGGAGGAAATGGAAAAACTGCAACATTCAGATTCTGAAGAGCCTGCATCAGCAGAACAAAAGGATGAAAGATATACGAAATAAATTGAATCCCCTCAGGCCGCTCTAGTATAATAGGGTGGTTGAGGGGTGAATTTATGTTAGCGTCAAAAATGCGTTGGGATGTGAAAACACCCGACAAAGAAAAGGTGGAGCTGCTCTCCGAACAGTTGGGTATCACTCCCCTTGCCGCCTCGTTGCTTGTCATGAGAGGCTACGATACAGCAGACAAAGCAGCTTCATTTTTGTACGGCAAAGATGCTGTCTTTTATGATCCTTATCTGCTTAAAGATATGGAGAAAGCTGTACAGCGAATCAAACAGGCCATTTCAGAAAATGAAAAGATTATGATTTATGGAGATTATGATGCGGACGGTGTGACAAGCACGACTGTCCTCCTGCAGATCTTAAAAAAATATTCAGCTCAAGCCGATTTTTATATACCTGACCGCTTTAAAGAAGGCTACGGCCCGAATGAAGCCGCATTCCGGCATATAAAGGAACAGGGCTATTCACTGATTGTCACGGTGGATACGGGGATTGCCGGTGTTCACGAAGCAGAGGTCGCAAAAGAGCTCGGCATCGACTTGATTATTACCGATCACCATGAGCCTGGTCCGGTTTTGCCTGACGTCTATGCGATCATTCATCCGAAGCAGCCCGGATGCAGCTATCCTTTCAAAGAGCTGGCCGGCGTCGGGGTCGCATTTAAGCTTGCTCATGCTTTGAACGGCGACATTCCTGAGGACCTTCTTGATCTTTGTGCGATCGGAACGATTGCCGATCTTGTGCCGCTTCATGATGAAAACAGGCACATCGCCAAGCTCGGGATGGCCCGGTTTAGAAAGACGAACCGCCCCGGCTTAAAAGCGCTCGCGAAGATTGCGGGAGCCGAGATTCAAAGCGCGGATGAAGAGACGATCGGGTTTCAAATTGCTCCGCGAATCAATGCCGTCGGCCGAATCGTTCAGGCTGATCCGGCTGTTTATCTTTTAAACACAGAAGATGACACAGAAGCCGGGGAGCTGGCTGAAGAAATTAACGCACTGAACAAAGAACGGCAAAAAATCGTCAACCAGATCACAGAAGAAGCGGTCCAAATGATAGAGGACGAGGGTCTGGACCAGTCTGTCATCGTCTGTGCGCGGGCCGGCTGGAATCCGGGCGTTGTCGGGATCGTCGCCTCCAAGCTGGTCGAACGGTTTTACCGGCCGGCCATCGTTCTCGGAATTGATGAAGAAAAAGGGATTGCCAAAGGCTCTGCGCGCAGCATTAAAGGCTTTGACCTGTTTCAAAACCTTTCGGAATGCCGGGATATCCTTCCCCATTTTGGCGGCCACCCGATGGCGGCCGGAATGACGCTCAGCCAGGAAGATGTTCCGCTATTAAGAGAACGAATCAACCGCCAGGCTGAAGCTGTTTTAACAGCGGAAGACTTCATTCCCGTCCAGGAAGTCGACCTTTGCTGCCGATTGGAAGATATTACGGTGGACAGCATCGCAGAAATGAACAAGCTGGCTCCGTTCGGCACGGGAAACCCGAAGCCGTTCGTCCTTGTCAGCGACGCCAAAATTGATGAGGCGAGAAAAATCGGCGCCAATCAGAATCACCTAAAGCTCGTGTTGGCAGACGAAGGGACAAAGCTTGATTGTGTCGGATTCTATAAAGGCGATATCGAAGAAAAAATCGTATCCGGCGCAAATATTTCCATTGTCGGCGAATTGTCGATCAATGAATGGAATAACAGAAAAAAGCCGCAGCTCATGATCAAGGATGCGGCCGTAAACGAATGGCAGCTGTTTGACTTCCGGGGAAAGCGTTCATGGAAAGAAAAAATCTTAAAGCTTGATCCGGCAAAACGGATATTCCTTTGTTTCCGGGAAGAAACGAAAACGACATTTGCGGGAACTGAGCTCGCAGATGAGCTGATCTTCATCAGCGGGGAAGAGGAGGCAAAGCGTCTCGATCTACATAACCGTTATGCGGTTTTCATTGACACGCCCCAGTCGCTTGAGAGGTTCGACCATGCTGTAAAAGGCAAAAAGCTTGAGCGGATTTATCTGATTTTTCATCAGTCTGACGAGCATTTTTTCTCGACGTTTCCAACGAGGGATCATTTCAAATGGTACTACGCTTTCCTTCTCAAACGAGGCTCGTTTGACTTAGCAAAATACGCCGGAGAGCTTGCCAGACATAAAGGCTGGACAAAAGACACAATTGATTTTATGACAAAGGTGTTTTTTGAGCTCGGTTTTGTTACAATAGAGAATGGTGTTTTATCTGTTAAATTCGATGCCGCGAAGCGGGATTTAACAGAATCTGACACTTACCGTGAAAAACAGCGCCTGATTGAATTGGAGCAAAAGCTCGTCTATTCTTCGGCGGACGAGCTCAAACAGTGGCTGAATAAGCTGATGGGCGAAAGCGCTGAAGCTTATGAAAGTATGAGGAGGACATGAAACAGATGGATTTGAAGAAGTATGTGACAATTGTGCCGGATTACCCGAAGGAAGGCGTACAATTTAAAGATATTACGACATTGATGGATAAAGGGGACGTCTATCGCTATGCGACAGATCAAATTGTGACCTATGCGAAAGAAAAACAGATTGATCTTGTCGTCGGCCCTGAAGCGAGGGGATTTATCATCGGCTGTCCGGTTGCTTACGCTCTTGGCGTGGGATTTGCACCGGTCCGCAAAGAAGGCAAACTGCCGCGGGAAGTCATTAAAGTCGACTATGGTCTGGAATATGGAAAAGATGTCCTGACCATCCATAAAGATGCCATTTCACCTGGCCAGCGCGTCTTGATCACAGACGATCTTTTGGCGACCGGAGGGACGATTGAAGCGACAATCAAGCTTGTTGAAGAGCTCGGCGGCGTCGTTGCCGGAATCGCCTTTCTGATCGAACTGACATATCTTGAAGGAAGAAATAAACTGGACGGATATGATATTTTAACCTTGATGCAATACTAAACAAATTTTATACTATAAAAAGCACTCATAAAAGCGGGTGCTTTTTTCCTATTCGTTAAAATGTTGCGGACCGGTGTGTCCTTTTCAATTTCTTCTCTTTACATCTGTGACATTTTTCTTGATAATAATTACAATACAGTTTTCAATATAAAAAAGGTGATTCCATGGCGAACGAACAAGTATTAACTGCTGAGCAAGTCATTGAAAAGGCAAAGTCTTACCTTTCCGATGAACATATAGCTTTTATCCAAAACGCGTATCGATATGCGGAAGACGCGCATCGCGAACAGTACCGAAAATCAGGTGAGCCGTACATCATCCACCCGATTCAGGTGGCGGGCATTCTCGTCGATTTGGAAATGGACCCTGCCACCATTGCGGGAGGTTTTCTTCACGATGTGGTGGAGGATACGAGCGTCACGCTTGAAGATTTAAAAGAAGCGTTTAACGAAGAAGTCGCGATGCTTGTCGACGGCGTCACAAAACTGGGGAAAATTAAATATAAATCACAGGAAGAACAACAGGCGGAAAATCATCGGAAAATGTTTGTGGCTATGGCTCAGGATATCCGCGTCATTTTGATCAAGCTGGCGGACCGCCTTCACAATATGAGAACGCTCAAGCATCTGCCGCAGGAAAAGCAGCGCCGGATTTCAAATGAGACGCTGGAAATATTTGCTCCGCTGGCTCATCGCCTTGGGATTTCGAAAATAAAGTGGGAGCTTGAGGATACCGCATTGCGGTATTTGAATCCGCAGCAGTACTACCGGATCGTCAATTTGATGAAGAAAAAGCGGGCCGAAAGAGAATTGTACGTCGAAGAAGTCATCAATGAAGTCAAAACCCGCGTCGAAGAGGTCAACATTAAAGCCGACTTCTCCGGACGGCCGAAGCATATTTACAGCATCTACAGAAAAATGGCCATGCAGAACAAGCAATTCAACGAAATCTATGACTTGCTCGCAGTGCGGATCCTTGTCAACAGCATTAAGGACTGCTACGCGGTACTGGGCATTATCCATACATGCTGGAAGCCGATGCCTGGCAGGTTCAAGGATTACATTGCGATGCCGAAGCCGAACATGTACCAATCCCTGCATACGACCGTCATCGGTCCGAAAGGAGATCCGCTGGAGGTTCAGATCAGGACGTTTGACATGCATGAAATCGCCGAATACGGGATCGCGGCGCACTGGGCATACAAAGAAGGCAAGGCCGCGAATGAAGAGTCAAGCTTTGACAAAAAGCTGTCTTGGTTCCGCGAGATTCTGGAATTCCAAAATGAGTCGACCGATGCCGAAGAATTTATGGAATCTCTTAAGATCGATTTGTTTTCCGACATGGTGTTCGTCTTTACGCCAAAAGGCGACGTCATTGAGCTTCCCTCAGGCTCTGTACCGATCGATTTTTCATACCGCATTCATTCGGAAATCGGCAACAAAACGATCGGCGCCAAAGTAAACGGCAAAATGGTCACGCTTGACTACAAGCTGCGCACGGGAGATATCGTTGAAATTTTGACGTCTAAGCATTCATACGGACCGAGTCAGGACTGGATCAACCTTGCCCAAACATCTCAGGCGAAGCATAAAATTCGCCAGTTCTTCAAAAAGCAGCGGAGAGAAGAGAATGTCGAAAAAGGCAGGGAGCTTGTCGAAAAAGAGATTAAGAACTTGGATTTTGAAGTGAAAGATGTGTTAACACCTGAAAATCTTCAAAAGGTCGCGGACAAGTTTAATTTTTCCAATGAGGAAGACATGTATGCGGCTGTCGGCTATAACGGGATTACAGCCGCACAGGTCGCCAACCGTCTGACAGAAAAAGAGCGGAAGATGCGCGATCAGGAAGAACAGGTGAAAAGCGTTCAGGAAGTAACGGTCGAATCGAAGCCTTACCAAGGGAAAAAACGCGAAGCAGGCGTACGCGTGAAAGGTGTCGAGAACCTTCTCATCAGGCTTTCCAAATGCTGCAACCCGGTTCCGGGAGATCCGATTGTCGGTTTCATTACAAAAGGTCGGGGTGTATCGGTTCACCGCGAAGACTGTCCGAATGTGATGACAAGTGAAGCGCTCGACCGCCTCATTCAGGTGGAATGGGAGCATGAACGGCAGACGCAGCAGAGAAAGGAATATAATGTCGAGATCGAAATCCTCGGCTACGACCGCCGCGGGCTCTTGAATGAAGTGCTTCAGGCCGTAAACGAAACGAAAACGAATATATCATCCGTTTCCGGAAAATCGGACCGCAATAAAGTAGCCACCATTCATATGGCCATTTTCATACAAAATATCAATCATTTGCACAAAGTGGTCGAGCGGATTAAGCAAATCAAAGACATTTATTCCGTACGCAGGGTGATGAATTAGGGGGAAAAGGTCATGAAATTGGTTGTGCAACGCGTGACAGAGGCAAGCGTCTCAGTAAACGGCGAGACGGTCGGCAAGATCGGGGCCGGCTTGATGGTGCTTGTCGGCGTCACACATGATGACACAAGTGAAGATGCCGCATATTTAGCGGAAAAGCTCGTCAATCTGCGAATATTTGAGGATGACGGCGAAAAAATGAATCTTTCTCTATTGGATGTTGGAGGCTCGGTTTTGTCGGTCTCTCAATTTACACTGTACGGAGAGACGAAAAAAGGGAGGCGCCCGAATTTTACTAAGGCGGCGAAGCCGGATACGGCGCTTCAATTGTACGAAGAGTGGAACAGCCTCCTCCGGGAAAAAGGCGTCACTGTCGAAACGGGCAGGTTTGGGGAAATGATGGATGTCAAATTGACGAACTCCGGCCCGGTTACATTTATCATGGATTCAAAAGCGTAAAAAAGCTGCCAAATGGCAGCTTTTTTTAGTCGAAATAATGTTCAAGTCCGCTTCTGATCCCGTCCGTCACCCGTTCACGGTAAGCGTTTGTGCTGACGACCGCTTCTTCCTGCGGATTGCTTAAATAGCCGAGTTCTAGCAGGGCAGCCGGCTGCTGATTTTCCCTCAACACAAAATAATCGCCGAACAACACGCCGCGGCTTTTCAGAGGCGAGTGTTTTTCGATTTCAGACTGGACGTCTGCGGCCAGCTTCTGATCTTTAGACGTACTGTAGTAATAAGCCGTGTTACCATTTACAGATGAATTGGCGATACTATCATAATGAATGCTGATGAATGCATCGGCATTTCGATAATGAGAGGTCGCAACACGCGACTGAAGGCTGACGAAGGTGTCGTCATTGCGCGTCATGTAGACGTTAACCCCATCGGCTTTGAGCTTGGCGGCGAGAAGATTCGCCGTTTTTATGGTCAGCCTCTTCTCAAGCGTCCCCCGCGTTCCGATTGTTCCGCTGTCATGTCCGCCATGTCCGGCATCAATCACAACCGTTTTGTTTTGGATAGAACCGTTTGAATCCGAACGTTTTGATGAGGGAGGTGAAGGGATGTCCAAATCTCCCGCTGAACTTGATCCATCAGACGTCTGAACGACCCAGCTGGCGACATAAGCCGTGTTACCGTTTGACAGCGTAATTTCATACCAGTCCGCTTTTTCGCCTGTAATCGGGTAGGACTCGCCTTTTTCGGCGCGTTCGACAATCGGCGAGGAAGTCGAAGCATCGCTGCGAATATTTGTTCCTTCGTACACGATGGTGGCTTTCTGTTTAGCATCGGATGCGGCGCTTGTTTCTCCATCGCCCGTGTTCTCTTTATGATCCTCTACAATATAGTGGCTTGCTGCCCAGCCCTTTTGCCCGTCAAACTCGATTTCATACCATCCGTGCTGTTCATCTATAATCGTCACGTCTGTGTTCCGTTTCAGCGTAGCGATGATTGTTCCTTGATGGGAAGCATCGCTGCGGACATTTAGAATGGAGACTCCGACTGTGCCTGTTTTAGATGAAGTATTTGTACCTGATGATTGAGCTGTTTTTTGCTCTGAACCATCTTGTGTGACATAATCGGAATGAACCCATCCTGTTATATTTTGATAGGAAATCTTCATCCATTTTCCATCGATTTTTAATACATCAGCCTGTTCACCTTGAGGGAAAGTGCCTTGGACTTCATATGAAGTGCCGGGCCCTTTTCTGATCCTCAAATCAGATGCGGAAGATGTCACCTTTCCGCTTGTGGATTCAGATCCGCCGGAGCTTTGAGCTTTTTTCTGAATCAGCCAATCGACAACCCAGCCTTTTTGACCGTTGTTCAACTGGATTTGCACCCAGTCCCCTTTTTCTTCGAGGATCGGATAGCTTTCATTCCGGCTGACGACGCTGATGATCTCGTGGCTCAATCCCGGACCGCTTCTGACGTTGATTTCATCGGTGGCGATCACGGCTTCCCCGATCGCCGCCGACGCGGTGCCGGACGGTGTGAAAATGGCCGCAGGAGCTGCCAGCATGATCGACAGGATCAATATTGCGCTTTTTTTCATATTGATTCTCCATCTCCTCCTTTCAGTAAGAAACTTGGAACAATACTTCTTTCTTTATATCGTATATTCCTTGGAGATTTTTTAATAAAATGAAAATGATTTGTTTATACTATAGAAAAAAGATTGCAAAAGGATGTTGCGATATGAGGTATAATCAAAGGATGGGTAAAGCGATCCATGAGCTGGATGCGAATCTGCATCTTAAGGATGATGCCGATCCCGAGCACATAGGCTTCCTTGAAGAAACAGCAACAGAGCTGGGTCTGACATCAAAAGAATCACTAAAGAATAAAAAGAACCGTCATTAGGGTTGACATGGAAACAGAACCTTCGTATTATAATATAAATTGGTATACATATGAGTTGAACTGAAGATGGAGAATAGTAGGTAAGAGTACGTGAAAAGAGAGGAACCGCCCTGGGCTGAAAGCGGTCTGCACGGTATCTTATCCGAATGAACACTCCGAAGGTTTCCCGCTGAAAACTAAGGTCGAAAAAGACAGGTGATTAGGCGGAGGACGTGAGCCTGCGTTAAAGGTAAGAAAAGCGGGAACTGTAAAAAGTTCCAACTAGGGTGGCACCACGGGTATAACTCTCGTCCCTACTATTGGTTTTATAGTAGGATCGGGGGTTTTTTCTATTTTACATATAAGAAAAAGGTATTTTGAAGAGGAGGCTTTACAAATGGGATTTAATATTCCAAGGGGAACGCAGGATATCCTCCCCGGAGAATCAGAGCGCTGGCAATATGTAGAGAAGATTGCGAGAGAGACGTGTCATGCGTATCAATATAAAGAAATCCGGACGCCGATTTTTGAACATACAGAGCTATTTTCACGCGGTGTGGGAGAATCGACTGATATCGTTCAAAAGGAAATGTATACGTTCGTTGACAAAAAGGGGAGAAGCCTGACGCTCCGTCCCGAGGGTACGGCTTCTGCAGTCCGTTCTTTTGTTGAAAATAAACTGTTTGCAAATCCTGTCCAGCCGACAAAGCTGTATTATATCGGCCCGATGTTCCGCTATGAAAGGCCGCAGACCGGACGCTTCCGTCAATTTTATCAATTTGGCATCGAAGCGATCGGTTCAAGCGATCCGGCGATTGATGCGGAAGTCATTGCGCTGGCGATGAGCGTGTACAAAAAAGCTGGTCTGCGCAATTTGAAGCTCGTCATTAACAGCCTTGGCGACAAAACGAGCCGGGCAGCTCACAGAGAAGCGCTGATCGATCACTTCGAACCGCGCATTGATGAATTTTGCGGCGACTGCCAAAAGCGTCTCAAGCAGAATCCGCTGCGGATTTTAGACTGCAAAAAGGACAGAGATCATGAGCTGATGAAAACGGCGCCGTCCATTTTGGAATATTTAAACGAAGAGTCAAAAGCTTATTTTGCAAAAGTGCAGCAATACTTAACAGACATCGGGATTTCGTTTGAAGTGGATCCGAATCTCGTCAGAGGACTTGACTACTACAACCATACAGCTTTTGAAATCATGAGTGATGCGGAAGGCTTCGGAGCCATCACGACGCTTGCCGGCGGAGGGCGCTATGACGGGCTGACCGAGGAATTCGGCGGACCGAAAGCGCCGGGCATCGGCTTTGCGATGAGCATTGAGCGCCTGCTTGCCGCACTGGATGCTGAAAATGTAAAAGTCGGAGCGGATGAAGGCATTGACTGCTATATCGTCACACTTGGCGACAAAGCCAAAGACTATTCCGTATCCCTTCTCTATAAACTGAGAGAAGCGGGGATATCCGCTGAAATCGACTATGAACAGAAAAAAATGAAAGGCCAGTTTAAAGCCGCCGATCGCCTCAATGCGAAATATATCGCTGTTTTAGGCGAGGATGAACTGAACCAAAATCAAATGAATGTCAAAGATGCGAAAACAGGAGATCAACAGGCCATTGGCCTTGATGAATTCATCCGTTTTTTGAAAACAAACACTGAAAGTTAAAGGAGAGGACCGCTTTGTTTGGACGAACGTATTATTGTGGCGAAATAACGGAGAAGGCGATCGGAGAATCCGTCGTTTTAAAAGGATGGGTTCAAAAAAGACGCGATCTCGGAGGCTTGATTTTTATTGATTTGAGAGACCGTACCGGCATTGTGCAGGTCGTATTTAATCCAGACGTTTCCAAAGACGCCCTGGAAACAGCTGAAAGCATCCGCAGCGAATATGTGCTTGACATTACAGGCAAAGTCGTTGCCCGTGAAGAAGCAACAGTCAATCCGAACTTGAAAACCGGAAGGATCGAAATTCAGGCGGAATCCGTCGATGTGCTGAGTGCGGCTAAAACGCCTCCTTTTGCGATCAGCGACCAGGCTGCAGAAGTATCTGAAGACATCAGATTGAAGCACCGCTATCTCGACTTGCGCCGTCCGGAGATGTTCAACTCCCTGAAAATGCGCCATAACGTCACAAAAGCTGTCCGCCGCTTTTTGGATGACAACGGCTTTCTTGATATTGAAACGCCTGTTTTAACAAAAAGCACGCCAGAAGGCGCGCGCGACTATCTTGTGCCGAGCCGTGTGCATGAAGGGGAATTTTATGCGCTTCCGCAATCTCCGCAAATCTTTAAGCAGCTCTTGATGGTGTCAGGGTTTGACCGCTATTATCAAATCGCCCGCTGCTTCAGGGATGAGGACCTGCGCGCCGACCGTCAGCCTGAGTTTACGCAAATCGATATCGAAATGTCGTTTATGAGCCAGGAAGACATCATGAAGCTCTCAGAAGAAATGATGGCGCATGTGATGCGTGAAACGCACGGCATTGAAATCTCGCTTCCGCTTCCTAGAATGTCGTATGAGGATGCCATGAACCGATACGGCTCAGACAAACCGGATACGCGCTTCGGCATGCTTTTGACGGATGTGTCAGAAGCAGTGAAGGATTCGGACTTTAAAGTGTTCGCTTCAGCCGTGGCGAACGGAGGAGCGGTCAAAGCGATCAATGTTAAAGGTGCCGCTGCAAACTACTCTCGCAAAGATATCGATGCGCTTGGAGAGTTCGCTGCAAACTATGGAGCAAAAGGGCTGGCTTGGCTGAAAACAGAAGCGGATGGACTTAAAGGACCGATTGCGAAGTTTTTTGCCGGCGAAAAACAGGAGGCGATTGTTCAGGCGCTTGACGCCGCAGATGGGGATCTGCTTCTCTTTGTGGCCGACAAGCTCGAAGTCGCCAATGACGCGCTGGGAGCGCTTCGTTTAAAGCTTGGTAAAGAGCTGAACCTGATCGATGAAAGCTTGTTTAACTTCTTATGGGTTGTCGACTGGCCGCTTCTTGAGTACGATGCTGAGGAAGGCCGCTACTATGCCGCGCACCACCCGTTCACAATGCCTGTCAGGGAGGATCTCAAGCTGATCGAGACGAACCCGCAGGACATGAAGGCGCAGGCTTACGATCTTGTCCTAAACGGCTATGAACTTGGCGGCGGTTCGATCCGTATTTTTGAAAAAGACGTTCAGGAGAAAATGTTTGGCCTTCTCGGCTTTTCAGAAGAAGAAGCGAAGGAGCAATTCGGGTTCCTGCTCGAGGCTTTTGAATACGGGGCTCCTCCGCACGGCGGTATTGCGCTCGGTCTTGACAGGCTGGTGATGCTGCTCAGCGGCCGTACGAATTTGAGGGATACGATCGCATTTCCGAAAACGGCCAGCGCAAGCTGCCTGATGACCGAAGCGCCAAGCGAGGTCGACAACGCTCAGCTTGATGAGCTGCACCTGGAAATTAAACACAAAATTCGACAGTAAATTGTAAAATATACGGCTGTACATCCCATTGAAAATCAAAGGGACGTATGATATCATTTTTAACAAATAAAGTCCTGATGTGTTTGTTGTACACCTAGTTTTGACCGAACATTTTTTTACTTGGGAGTTCGACGTTTTCAAATGGAGCAAACGCCTCTTATCACTCGGGTGCTAAAGAGGACTTGCAAAGTTTGGAACAGAACACCCACCTGCCGAGAGCGGGATCAAAACGAAGGAATGCGACAACGGCACAATCGGGACTTTTTTTGTGCGGAAAAAAGGCGGTTTTTAAGCCATACATAGGATAATGTATGAGACGGAACGAAAAAATATGAAAAAGACTGCTTGTTTAATCACCCGATTGTGTTAAGATACTATCGGTAATTGTATATAAAGATGGAGTGAGGTTCTTGTTACATCAGTTTTCACGCAATGAATTAGCGATTGGCAAAGAAGGATTGAATATTTTAAAAAACAGCACGGTTGCCGTTTTAGGCATCGGCGGGGTCGGCTCATTCGCGGCCGAAGCGCTCGCCCGTTCTGGAGTCGGCCGGATCGTCATGGTCGATAAAGATGACGTTGACATCACGAATGTCAACCGTCAGCTCCCCGCTTTGCTTTCAACGGTCGGGCAGCCGAAAGTGGACTTAATGAAAGCGAGAATCGCCGATATTAACCCGGAATGCGATGTCGTCGCTTTAAAAATGTTCTATACCGAAGAGACGTATGAGCAGTTTTTTGCTTATGAACCGGATTATGTGATCGACGCTTCAGATACGATTCATTATAAGATCCATTTGATGAAAGAGTGCCTCAAGCGGAACATCAGCATCATTTCGAGCATGGGTGCGGCCAATAAGACGGATCCGACAAGATTTCAGGTGGCCGATATTTCAAAAACGCATACGGACCCGATTGCGAAAGTGGTGCGGACAAGGCTGAGAAAAGAAGGGATTACAAAGGGTGTCAAAGTCGTGTTTTCTGACGAAAGCCCGATCGTCATCCGCGAAGACGTCCGCAAAGAAGTGGGCAATGACGAAGCGAAAATCCGCAAAGCGCAAATGCCGCCGTCTTCCAACGCTTTCGTCCCGCCCGTCGCCGGCTTGATCATGGGCGGCCATGTGGTCATGGAGCTTTTGAAAGATATTCCGATCAAAAGGGTGAAAGATAAATAAAGCAAAAAGGACAGCAGAGGTGCTGTTCTTTTTGTCATTTTAAGAGGAAAAGCTTCAGAATGCGTAGCGCACACTTGGACGGTACTTGCCAAGTGCCAATCTTTTGAGGCGTTTGACGAGTATTTCGTTCATCGATAAAAGAAATGGAGAGATAGGCGTCCCGCAACACCGTCCGCTATATTTAAAGGCCTGACTCAGCAGGCCTTTTGTTATTTCTTTTTCATCAAATTATCGTAGATCTGCTTTAACGCCAGTTCAAACTTCCCTGTCTGTTTCGGCTGATAATACACTTTGTTTTTGAGAGGATCGGGCAGGTACTGCTGTTCGACCCAGCCGTTTTCGTAGTCATGCGGGTATTTGTAATCAACACCTCTGCCAAGCTCTGCCGCTCCTTTGTAGTGCGCGTCTTTTAAATGCTTTGGCACATCGCCGATTTTTCCCGCGCGGATGTCGCTAAGAGCCTCGTCAACAGCGAGAATCGCCGAGTTTGACTTGGGCGACAGACATAGTTCGATCACGGCGTTTGCCAGTGGAATGCGTGCTTCCGGGAAGCCGAGCCGCTCTGCCGTTTGAATCGCCTGGAGCGTTCTTCCCCCGGCTTGAGGGCTGGCAAGGCCGATGTCTTCATAGGCGATGACGAGCAGCCGCCGGGCGAGGCTTTCTAAATCCCCCGCCTCAATCAGCCGCGCCAAGTAATGGAGAGCGGCGTTGACGTCAGACCCTCTGATCGATTTTTGAAAAGCGGAGATTACGTCATAATGGGCATCGCCATCTTTATCATGTGTAAAGCTTTTTTTCTGCAGACACTCCTCCGCAATGTCCAGTGTGATGTGAATCGTTCCCTCACCGTTTTCCTTTGTGGACAGGACGGCAAGCTCCAAAGCGTTCAGCGCGGAACGGACATCTCCGCCGCAGCCTGCGGCGAAATGGTCAAGCGCTTCTTCATCGATTTTGACGTCATATGTGCCTAAGCCCCGGTGTTCGTCTCTTAATGCACGTTTGATGGCCGCTTTTATCTGTTCGGAACTCAGTGGATGAAGCTCGAAAATCTGCGTTCTGCTTCTGATCGCGGGATTGATCGCATGATATGGGTTCGCTGTTGTCGCACCGATCATGATGATCATGCCGTTTTCCAAATACGGCAGGAGGAAATCCTGCTTGCCTTTGTCGAGCCGGTGGACCTCATCCAGTATTAAAATCACCTGCCCGGACATTTTTGCTTCGGCAGCAACGGCTTCCATGTCTTTTTTGTTATTGATCACGGCGTTCAGCTTCCGGAAGGCGATGCTTGTGCTTCCGGCAATCGCGGTCGCGATCGATGTTTTTCCGATTCCCGGAGGGCCGTATAAAATCATCGATGAAAGGTGTTTTGCCTGTACCATCCGGTGAATGATTTTTCCTTCTCCTACGAGATGATCCTGGCCGAGAATGTCTTCTATTTTGGTCGGTCGCATACGAAATGCCAATGGTTTCATGAATAATCTCTCCTGAATGTATTCTTTTTATAGAGTAACGGAAAAAAGACGATTAGAAAAGAAATGAATATGGCAAGCTGAACATATGGGCTGAAAATGAAAGTTTAAATAAAGTGTGCTATAATAACCTGTAATCTATCAGATGGACAAGGCGGAAGACCTGTCCCAAAGCGCATTTTTTACATATCAGATGCCCGGTGTGACACCCGGGCTTATATAAGCGCCGGGCGTGTTGATGACCGGATAGCGGCTAAAAGGGGCAGCATCCCTTTAAGCACCGGTATGAAGCCCGGCTGAAAGCTTGACTTTTTATAGGGTAGAGGTGTTCATTTTGAAAATATCAACTAAAGGCAGATACGGGCTGACGATTATGATTGAGCTTGCCAAAAAGCATGGGGAAGGTCCGACTTCATTGAAAAGCATTGCCCAGACGAACGATTTATCAGAACATTATTTAGAACAGCTTGTTTCACCATTGCGGAATGCCGGCCTCGTGAAAAGCATCCGCGGCGCATACGGCGGCTATATTCTCGGTGACGATCCTTCGGCGATTACGGCGGGGGATATCATTCGCGTCTTGGAAGGCCCGATCAGCCCCGTTGAAGTGCTTGAAGATGAGGAGCCGGCCAAGCGCGAGCTGTGGATTAAGATCCGCGACGCCGTTAAAGAAGTGCTTGACTCGACGACGCTCGAGGATTTGGCAAGCTACACGGAAGGCGATCAGGAAGCCTATATGTTTTACATTTAAGATCGAGGTGTAATCTAGGATGGAACGGATATATTTAGATCATGCAGCAACGTCTCCGACTGACCCGCGCGTCGTCGAAAAAATGCTGCCTTACTTAACGGAAAACTTCGGAAACCCTTCAAGCATACATTCTTTTGGAAGGGAAAGCCGGAAATGGCTTGATGATGCAAGGGCGATGATCGCTGAAGAAATCGGAGCGCATCACAATGAAATCGTTTTTACGAGCGGCGGGACAGAAGCCGATAATATGGCGATTTTAGGCAGCGCGCTGGCGAGAGAAAAAGAAGGCCGCCACATCATTACAACCAAGATCGAGCACCACGCCGTTCTCCATACATGCAACAGGCTGGAGGACATGGGGTTTCATGTCACATATCTTGATGTGGATAAAAGCGGACGGATCTCGGCGGAGCAGGTCAAAGAGGCGCTGCGCGACGACACCATCCTTGTCACTGTGATGTACGGAAACAATGAAGTGGGAACGATTCAGCCGATTGAAGAAATCGGAGCGCTTTTAAAAGATCATCAAGCCTTGTTTCACACAGACGCTGTCCAGGCGTTCGGCTTTTTGCCGATTGATGTAAAAAAGAGCCATATCGATATGATGTCTGTCTCCGGGCATAAATTGAATGGTCCCAAGGGGACAGGCTTTTTATACGTCAATGAGCATGTGAAGCTCACCCAGCTCCTGTTCGGAGGCGAACAGGAACGAAAACGCCGTGCCGGAACGGAAAATGTCCCGGGCATTATCGGGCTGAGGGAAGCCGTCTCGCTTGCAAAACAGGAGAGAGACGAAAAACGCGCGCTCTACCGTCGATTGAAAGACATCATCACCGATACGCTTGAGACGGAAGGGGTCTCATTTGCTGTAAATGGAAGTGTCCGGCACAGCCTGCCGCACATTTTGAATTTATATTTTCCCGGGGTATCGGTTGAAGCGCTGCTTGTCAACTTGGATATGGCGGGGATTGCGGTGTCGAGCGGGTCGGCCTGCACCGCCGGATCAGTGCTGCCTTCCCATGTGCTCTCCGCCATGTTTGGCGAGGATGCGGACCAGCTGACATCATCGATTCGGATCAGCTTCGGCTTCGGCAATACGGAAGCTGAGGTAAAGCGGGCCGCAAAAGAGCTTGCGGACATCGTCAAGCGTTTGTCATAAGCTAAAGATTCGCATCAGGTGCGGCAATGATGATATGATCTGGAATGACAAGTTTTTGAATTGATTTATTGGAGTTGATGGAAATGGCGAAGCGGCCTGAGGATACACGCGTAGTCGTGGGGATGTCAGGAGGCGTAGACTCATCTGTGGCAGCTCTTCTGCTGAAAGAGCAGGGCTATGATGTCATCGGAATTTTTATGAAAAACTGGGATGACACAGATGAAAACGGTTTTTGCACAGCGACGGAAGATTATGAAGACGTCATTAAAGTGTGCAATCAAATAGGCATTCCATATTATGCGGTAAACTTTGAAAAACAATATTGGGAAAAGGTCTTCCAATATTTTCTTGATGAATATAAAGCGGGAAGAACCCCGAATCCCGATGTCATGTGCAATAAAGAAATTAAATTTAAAGCTTTTTTGGAGCACGCTTTATCCCTTGGCGCCGATTTCCTCGCCACAGGCCACTACGCGAGAGTCGACCGCAGCGGGGACCGTGTCAAAATGCTGAGAGGTCTTGATGAAAATAAAGATCAAACCTATTTCTTGAACCAGCTGACAGAGGAGCAGCTTAGCAAAGTGCTGTTTCCGATCGGAGAGCTGCAAAAAAGCCGCGTCAGGGGAATGGCCAAAGAAGCGGGACTCGCGACGGCGTCGAAAAAAGACAGCACTGGGATCTGCTTTATCGGCGAACGGAATTTCAAAACGTTTCTCAGCCAATACCTCCCTGCACAGCCGGGAGAAATGCGGACGATGGATGGCGAAGTTAAAGGCCGCCATGACGGTTTGATGTACTATACGATCGGGCAAAGGCACGGGCTTGGTATCGGCGGAAGCGGAGAGCCTTGGTTCGTCGTCGGAAAAGACCTGGAAAAAAACATTTTATATGTTGATCAAGGCTTCAGCAATCCGCTCCTATATTCTGATCAAATTACGGCGACAAATGTCAGCTTTGTACATGAGGGCGCATTTGGCGGCGAATCTGAACTCGCCTGCACAGCTAAATTCCGCTACCGTCAACCCGATACCGAAGTCACTGTCAGAATGACCGGAGAAGGTGAAGCGGAAATCGTCTTTAAAGAGCCTGTCCGCGCCGTCACACCCGGGCAAGCCGTCGTTTTTTACAAGGGCGACGAATGCCTTGGCGGCGGAACGATTGACGATGTGTATAAAGACGGACAACAACTGTGGTATGTATAAAGAGGGCATTCCGGGAAAATAAAGGGCCCCGGGGCTCTTAACGGCTGTCGACACTGTCGACGGCCTTTTTAAAATAGAGGACGAAAGGGAGAGGGCGTTGGACTACAACCAAACAGGAATTGAAGCCATGCAAAAAGGCGATTTTGAAAAAGCGGCGGAAGCCTTTACAAAAGCGATTGATGAAAACAGCGGCGACCCCGTCCCGTACATCAATTTCGCGAACCTGCTATCAGCGGTCGGCGAATTGGATCGGGCGCTCAAATTTTATGAAAGAGCGGTCAGCCTTGATGAAAAAGCCGGTGCGGCTTATTATGGTGCCGGAAATGTATATATGATGAAAGAGCGTTATCAAGAAGCAAAGGACATGTTTGAAAAAGCACATCGGACGGGCATGGAAAACGGCGATCTCTTTTATATGCTCGGCACCTCGCTGATGAAACTTGAGCAGCCGAAGCTTGCGATGCCGTATTTGCAACGGGCGGCCGAGCTGAATGAATCGGACCATGAAGCGCGCTTTCAATACGGGATGTGCCTTGCTAATGAAGGGATGCTTGACGAAGCGATTGAGGCTTTTTCTAAGGTTACAGCCCTTGATCCATCCCATGCGGATGCTTTCTACAATTTAGGGGTCGCTTACGCATTTAAAGAAAATCGCCAAAAAGCGCTTGACATGCTGAACAAGGCGATTCAAATCCAGCCTGACCATATGCTGAGCATACGTGCGAAACAGCTGCTTGAAGAGGATTGAATCCGTCTTGTCAGGCCAAAGCTAAAAAGGAGGGGGGAAAAACGTGAAACAGCCTCAAAATCCCGGGCAAATGCAAATGGAAGAAGCCTCTTTTCTGAAAGGGACGGTAACGGGTGTCATTTATCATAATGAAACAAACCTCTACACCGTCCTAAAAGTAAAAGTGCAGGAAACATCGGAGTCTTTTGAAGAAAAAAGCGTTTCAGTAACGGGATACTTCCCTGCGGTCTTTGAAGATGAAACCTATACATTTTACGGAAAAACCGCCTCCCATCCGAAGTTTGGCCTGCAATTTCAAGCGGATCATTTTAAAAAAGAAGTTCCCACGACAAAAGAAGGCGTCATTCAGTATTTAGCAAGCGATTTGTTTGAAGGCATCGGCAAAAAAACGGCCGAAGAGATCGTCAAAAAGCTTGGAGAGGGTGCGATCAATAAAATTTTAGAGGACGCTGCCGTCCTGTATGATGTGCCAAAGCTCTCCAAAAAAAAGGCGGATAAGCTTGCCTCAAGCCTTCAGCAGCATCAGGGGCTTGAGCAGATTATGATCTCCTTGAGTGAATTCGGCTTCGGGCCGCAGCTTTCCATGAAAATTTACCAGGCATACGAATCGGAAACCCTTGATAAAATCCGGGAAAATCCGTACCAGCTTGTCAAGGATGTGGAAGGCATCGGCTTTATCAAGGCAGATGAACTAGGCGGAAGAATGGGGATTTCAGGCAAACATGCCGAACGGATCAAGGCGGCGCTTTTATATACGATTGAAGCGGCATGCCTTCAGGAAGGACATACGTACATAGAAACCAAGCAGCTGATCATCGAGACGCAAAAGCTGTTGAACCAGTCGACAGGCGATGAGAAAGTGACGGAAATGGATGTGGCGGATCAAATCATTGCGCTTGGCGAGCAAAAAGAACTTTTCGTAGAAGACGACAGATGCTACTATCCATCGCTTTACTACGCTGAACAAAACTTTGCCAAAAGAGTCCGGAAGATCGCCGAACAGACCGAATACGATGAGCAGTTTCCCGAATCTGAATTTCTGCTTGCTTTAGGCGAGCTTGAAGAGCGGATGCAGGTTCAATATGCACCAAGCCAAAAGGAAGCGATACAAAAGGCGCTGATGTCGCCGATGCTGCTTTTAACAGGCGGCCCCGGCACGGGTAAAACGACCGTCATCAGAGGAATCGTTGAATTGTACAGCGAGCTTCACGGCTTGAGTCTGAATCCCGCCGATTATAAGAAAGACGAAACCTTTCCGTTTGTATTGGCTGCGCCCACAGGAAGAGCGGCAAAACGGATGAGCGAGTCGACAGGTCTCCCGGCTGTCACGATCCACAGACTTCTCGGCTGGAACGGCGCCGAAGGTTTTACACATGATGAAGACAACCCGATCGAAGGGAAGCTGGTCATCATCGATGAAACGAGCATGCTTGATATATGGCTGGCCAACCAATTGTTTAAAGCGATTCCCGATCATGTACAGGTGATTATGGTCGGGGATGAAGACCAGCTCCCGTCTGTCGGTCCTGGACAGGTGCTGAGAGACCTGCTCGCATCAAACGTGATCCCGGCTGTCAGACTAACCGATATTTACAGGCAGGCCGAAGGGTCGTCCATTGTGGAAATGGCGCATGAAATGAAAAAAGGCTACCTCCCGAAAAATTTGACGGCGCCGACGAAAGACCGCTCTTTTATCCGCTGCCGCCAACAGCAGATCAAGGAGGTTGTAGAAAAAGTCGTCAAAAATGCGCTGCAAAAAGGGTATTCAGCACGGGACATTCAAGTGCTTGCCCCGATGTACAAAGGACCGGCCGGTATCAATGAATTGAACTTGACTCTGCAAAACATCCTGAATCCGCCGAAACCGAAGGGCAGAGAAATCAAATTCGGGGAAGTCGTATACCGGACGGGCGATAAAATTCTTCAGCTTGTCAACCAGCCTGAACACAATGTATTCAACGGCGACATGGGCGAGATCGTCTCCATCTTTTATGCAAAAGAAAACACGGAAAAAGAAGATATGGCGGTCATCTCTTTTGACGGCAACGAAATCACATTTACCAAAAAAGATTTTAACCAATTTACACATGCGTATTGCTGCTCGATTCACAAATCGCAGGGCAGCGAATTCCCGATCGTGATTCTTCCCATTGTCAAAAGCTATTACAGGATGCTGAGAAGAAACCTGCTGTATACAGCCATCACAAGAAGCAAAAAATTCCTGATTTTGTGCGGAGAAGAGGAGGCTCTTGAATGGGGCGTCAGAAATAAAGAATCCTCGGAACGGCAGACGTCTCTTAAAAGAAGGCTGCAACAGGCCGCCCATGAAGAAGATGAAGAGCTGATGGCGCTCCAAAAGGAACTGCCTTTCAGCGTATTTGACGCCAATATCGGAATGGAGGGTGTCACACCGTTTGATTTTATGGAAGAAGAGGCGGAATAAGGATCTTTTCATGGAATCCATTACATCGTATGAGTCCCTTTCTTGCGGCAGAAGCTAAGACTGTTCGACAAAAGGTGGTTGATCACACTTTGAGAACATGCAATGAGCTGGAAGGGCTCAATGTTTATGATAAACAGTCTTCTCTTTTGCTTGGGATGGTGACGGATATCTGTTTTTCGCAGGAAGGGACATGTCTCGGATTTATTATGGAAGAAAAACGGCGGTTTTATCATCATCGTTCCCTTCTTCCGCTTCCCGCTGTCACGGACATTACAACAGACGGCGTATATGTCGATTTCACCGAATTTAAGCCGATGCACATCCCGAAGCAGGCTCTATCCTACGACCAGCTGAAGCAAAAAATGGTCAAAAACGGCTCTGGTGAAACACTGGGGATGCTGGAAGATGTATACTTTTCTTCAGACTCGGGCATAATCGTAGCATATGAACTATCAGACGGTTTTTTTGCCGATTTGTCAGGCGATAAAAAGCAAGTTCAGTCATCAGGAGAACCGCTTGAAATAGGCAGAAACACAATCGTCTTGAATGAATAAGAGGTGTGTGTTCAAATGCTTATTTGCCCGAACTGTAAAAGTAAAAACATCGGCAAAATCGGTGTGAATCAATATTATTGCTGGGGATGTTTCATTGAGCTGACCCTTTCAAAAGGAAAAATTTCAACCCATCAAGTCGAAGAAGACGGAACATTGAGCAGCCTTGACGATCTGTTTACAGATGACGAACGTACGATTAACCTTTGAATGGGGGTTCGTAATTTGAATCGGACAATGACTTCTCTCATTTCTTTAGGAGCCGGAGCTTTGATGTACCGCATGATGTCGCAAAACGACATGTTGAACAGACGGAACATGAGAAAGCTCAGAAGACGCGTCATGAAAATGTTTTAACACCCTAAGGGTGCCCTTATGACAGGGCATCCTTTTTTTCTTGGGGAATAAATACAAACAGATTTCAAAAGCTAACAAGGGGTGAAAAAAATGCTGAAAAAACCGCTGCACCTTTTAATGTGGATCACAATTTTCATGCTCTTATTGTTGACCGTCTATATCTTTTTGCAGCTCAGAATGATCTGGGAGCCGGTGTGCATTTTACTCAAATCGATTTTGATCCCTCTGGCGATTGCGGTTTTTATCACTTATCTGCTTCTGCCCATCGTGGAAAAAATCCACCGCGCGGGTGTGCCGCGGACGCTGAGCATCTTGCTGATTTACTTCTTGTTTTTCGGGGGGCTCGGCTATGCCTTTTACAAAGGCGTCCCCATTTTCATCAAACAGCTGACCGAGCTGTCTGAAGGGATTCCCGTCCTTGCTGCATCTTATGAAAACATGCTCGAAAAACTGCATCACCATACAGATGGCTGGCCTGACGGGATGCATGACAGAATCGACAAGTATGTCGATCAGACCGAAGAATTCGTGGGAAGCTGGGCGGAACGGACGATTACAAGCATCCGTTTTGTTTTTGACTATATGCTTGTTGCGGCTGTCATTCCTTTTTTGGTGTTTTATATGGTCAAAGATATTGATGTGATGAAAAAAGCCGTCTGGTATTTAACCCCTCGTTCGTGGAGGAAGAGAGGCGGCGCGTTTATCAAAGATGTCGATGATTCGCTTGGAGACTATATCAGAGGCCAGCTTTTTGTCTGCCTTGTGATCGGCTTGGGCGCAAGCCTCTCGTTTTGGTTTTTCGATCTGCCCTATCCGCTGATCCTCGGCCTGATTATTGGCGCGACGAACATCATTCCTTATTTCGGTCCGGTCATCGGCGCGATTCCAGCTGTGATGATTGCCGCCGCGCTGTCCGCGAGACTGGTTATCGTCGTCATGATCACCATTTTGGTTTTGCAGTTTATTGAAGGCAACATTCTCGGGCCGCTTGTTGTCGGGAAAAGCCTTCATATGCACCCTGTCGTGATTATGCTCGGGCTGCTTGCCGGCGGCGAATTGGCCGGAATTATCGGCATGATTTTAGCCGTGCCCGTAATGGCTGTTTTAAAGGTCATGTTCGCCCATTTTCTGGCGGCGAGAAAGGCTTGAATGAAGAAGATTGACATTCCCCTTTTCGTTGTCTATAATGTCGAAATAGACATACATACGTATCTCGTTTGACGGATCCGAGTATACTGAAGCCCTGTTTAAAAGAGAGAAGCTCCGTGCGGTGAAAGAGCTTTAAGCAGAAGAGCAGTAGAAGCTAATCCTGAGTGCAGGCTTAAAACCTGCCGTTTCATCCGGCGTTATTCGGATATGAGGTGATGGGCGTTCTTTTTGCCCATAATCAGGGTGGTACCGCGAGATGGAGCTCTCGTCCCTGTGTAAACGCTTGTTTGCATGGGGCGGGAGCTTTTTATATTGCATGTGAGCAACTAAAGGAGGAGTTTGAATATGAAGGTGTTAACATCCGCACAAGTGCGGCAAATGTTTTTAGACTTTTTTAAGGAAAAAGGACATGCCGTTGAGCCGAGCGCTTCCCTTATTCCGCATGAAGATCCTTCACTGCTTTGGATCAACAGCGGTGTAGCGACGCTGAAAAAGTACTTTGACGGACGGGTTGTCCCGGAAAATCCGCGCATCTGTAATGCGCAGAAATCGATCAGGACAAATGACATCGAGAATGTCGGAAAAACGGCCCGCCACCATACGTTCTTTGAAATGCTCGGAAACTTTTCGATCGGTGATTATTTTAAAAAAGAAGCGATCGAATGGGCATGGGAATTTTTGACTGATCCGAAATGGATCGGCTTCGATCCTGAGCGCCTGTCGGTGACGGTTCATCCGGAAGACGATGAAGCCTACGATTTATGGGCGAAAAAAATCGGTGTTCCCGAAGAGCGTATCATCAGGCTTGAAGGGAACTTCTGGGATATCGGGGAAGGCCCGAGCGGACCGAATACCGAAATCTTCTATGACCGCGGTGAAGATTATGGACATGATCCGTCTGATCCGGAACTTTACCCGGGCGGGGAGAACGAGCGTTACCTAGAAGTATGGAACCTTGTGTTCTCCGAGTTCAACCACAATCCTGACGGAACATACACACCGCTGCCGAAGAAAAACATTGATACAGGGATGGGTCTGGAACGGATGGTTTCCGTCATTCAAGATGCCAAGACAAACTATGATACAGATCTGTTTATGCCGATCATCAAGGCGACAGAAGCCATTTCAGGAGAAAAGTACGGAACATCTGCTGAAAAAGATACGGCATTTAAAGTTGTCGCCGATCATATCCGGACGGCTGCGTTTGCCATCGGTGACGGAGCGCTTCCGTCCAACGAAGGGCGCGGCTATGTCATCAGAAGGCTGCTCCGCCGCGCTGTTCGCTATGCCAAATCAATCAATATCAATCGTCCGTTTATGTATGAACTCGTTCCCGTTGTGGCTGACATTATGGCCGCTTACTACCCGGAAGTAAAAGAGAAAGCCGATTTCATCGCGAAAGTCATCAAAACGGAAGAAGAGCGTTTCCATGAAACATTGAACGAAGGGCTTGCCATCCTGTCTGAAGTCATTCAAAAGGAGAAAGCGAAAGGAAACAGCGTTATTTCCGGAGAAGATGTCTTCAAGCTGTACGATACGTACGGATTCCCTGTCGAACTGACGGAAGAGTACACCGAAGACGAAGGCATGAATGTTGACCATGAAGGCTTCGAACGCGAAATGGACAAGCAGCGCGAACGCGCGCGCCAGGCCCGCCAGGATGTCGGCAGCATGCAGGTTCAAGGCGGCGTTCTCCGCGATATCATGACCGAAAGCGAGTTCATCGGCTATACGGATCTGAAAACGGAAACGAAAATCGCCGAGCTTCTTCAAGACGGAGAGGTTGCTGATCAAGTTCATGCAGGTCAATCCGTCCAATTCATCTTGGAGAAAACACCGTTTTACGCCGAAAGCGGCGGACAAATCGGCGACAAAGGCTGGGTCAGAAGCGGCGATGCTGCTGTCCGCGTCACGGATGTCAAAAAAGCACCGAACGGACAGCATTTGCATGAAGGTACGGTTGAAAGCGGAACAGTTGAAAAAGGGATGATGGTGACCGCTGAAGTAACAAACCGGCTCAGAAAGGATATCGTCAAAAACCATACGGCGACACACCTGCTCCATCAAGCATTGAAAGATGTGCTCGGAACGCACGTCAACCAGGCCGGATCGCTTGTGTCAGACAGCCGTCTGCGCTTTGACTTCTCCCATTTCGGCCAAGTGACGAAAGAAGAGCTTGAGCTAATTGAAGCAAAAGTAAATGAAAAAATCTGGGCTTCAATTCCTGTGCAAATCGATTTGAAACCGATCGATGAAGCGAAAGCAATGGGAGCCATGGCATTGTTCGGAGAAAAATACGGGGATATCGTCCGCGTCGTCCAAGTCGGCGATTACAGCATCGAACTGTGCGGCGGCTGCCACGTGAAAAACACGGCTGAAATCGGCCTCTTTAAGATCGTGTCAGAATCGGGCATCGGAGCCGGGACCCGCCGGATCGAAGCCGTCACAGGCAAAGGCGCTTACGAGGAGATGAACGCCAAGCTCCAAGTTCTCGAGGCTTCGGCAGAAGTGCTGAAAACCAATGTAAAAGAAGTACCAAAGCGGATCGAATCCCTGCAGTCCGATTTAAAAGAAGCCCAAAGGGAAAACGAATCCCTGCTCGCGAAGCTCGGCAACAAAGAAGCGGGAGAGATCCTGGAAAAAGTGAAAGAAATCGGCGGGGTGAAACTGCTCGCGGAAAAAGTCAATGCAAAAGACATGAACCATCTGCGCACAATGGTCGATGACCTGAAAGCGAAGTTGGGTTCTGCCGTCATCGTGCTTGCGACGGTTCAACATGAAAAAGTGAATATTTCTGCCGGAGTTACAAAAGATTTAATAGAGAGAGGATTCCATGCCGGCAAACTTGTTAAACAAGTCGCCGAGGCGTGCGGAGGCGGTGGCGGCGGCCGTCCTGACATGGCTCAGGCGGGAGGAAAACAGCCTGAAAAATTGGATGAAGCTTTATCTTCTGCAGAAGAATGGGTGAAATCCGTTTTATAAATGACCGATGTGGTGTAGAATGATGATGAGAAGGCAATCAGGCTGGAACTTTGCCTGCGAATTTGGGAAAGAGGTGCAAAACGGTGAGCTCATTTGATAAGACGATGAAATTTAACTTTTCCGACGATTCAATGGAGACAAATGTAAATGAGGTGCTGATAACCGTCCACGACGCGCTTCAGGAAAAAGGCTATAACCCGATCAACCAAATTGTCGGATATTTGCTATCAGGTGATCCCGCTTACATTCCAAGGCATCGAGATGCACGCAATCTGATTCGGAAAATAGAGAGAGACGAGATAATCGAAGAGCTGGTTAAATCGTACTTAGAACAGCATAAAGAGGCGTAAATACAAATGCGAATATTAGGTCTGGATTTAGGTTCAAAAACGCTCGGCGTCGCCCTCAGCGATGAAATGGGCTGGACGGCTCAAGGCATTGAAACGATTAAAATTGACGAAGCGAATGGTGATTACGGCCTGAGCCGCCTCGCTGAGTTAACGAAAGACTATACAATAGATAAAATTGTACTCGGGTTTCCCAAAAACATGAACGGTTCCGTCGGCCCGAGGGGAGAAGCCAGCCAGAAGTTTGCGCAGGTGCTTGAAGACGCGTTTCATGTACCCGTCGTGCTTTGGGACGAGCGGCTCTCGACGATGGCGGCCGAAAAGATGCTGATATCAGCAGACGTCAGCAGGCAAAAACGAAAAAAAGTAATCGATAAAATGGCAGCTGTGATGATCCTGCAAGGATATCTCGACAGCCTAAACTAATGAGGTGATCATGGTGGAACATGGAGAAAAAAACATTACGATTGTAGACGATAAAGGAAATGAACAGCTTTGTGAGGTGCTCTTCACATTTGACAGCGATCAATTTAATAAATCATATGTGCTGTATTATCCAGTTGAAGCACAGGATGAAGAAGAAATCGAAATTCACGCTTCAAGCTTCACTCCGAATGAAAACGGTGAGAACGGCGAATTGATGCCGATTGAAACAGAAGAAGAATGGGATATGATCGAAGAGACGCTGAACACGTTTTTGGCTGATGAAGAAGAGCAAGAATAAAAAAGCTGCCGCAGGGCGGCTTTTTTTTTTATGAAAACATTTTGTAATAAATTGCCGAATGAATACGAATCATGTAGTATATAGCATGGGAGGAGAGGAGGACTTTAATGTTTGCAGATCAGACTAAAAACACATTTTTTCAAAAACTCCTTAATCATAAAATAAAGTTTTGTCTCGCCGTGGCAGCCGTGCTGCTCATCATTGGCGCGGGCGGTTTTTCTCTATATGTAAAATCCGCACTTGAACCGGTCGATAAAAACAGCAAAAAAATGGTCAACGTCTATATTCCGAAAGGATCGTCAGTTTCTTCCATTGCTGCAAAACTAAAAGAACAGCACTTAATTAAAAACGAAAAAGTGTTCATCGCTTATGTGAAATTTAAAAGCGCATCCGGTTTTCAAGCGGGAAATTTTCAGCTCAGCCAGTCCATGGAACCTGCCGATATGATCAAAAAGCTGACAAGCGCGTCACATGTTCCGGCCTTTAAAATCGTCGTTCCCGAAGGCAGACAGCTGAGTGAAATCGCCGACATCATCGCCGGAGAAACGAACTACTCCAAACAAGAAGTCATGAACAAGCTGGATGACCGTGATTTTATCAACACATTAAAAAAGAAGTATCCGAAATTGATCACGGATGAGGTTTTCAACAAGAATATTAAGCATCCGCTTGAGGGTTATCTTTACCCTGCGACATATCCCTTCTATGATCCGGAGACAAAGCTTGAGAACATCATCGAAGCGATGATCAAGCAAACCGATAAACGGGCCGAAAAATACGAGTCACAGATGAACGATAAAAAAATGTCCGTCCACAAAACGCTGACAATGGCTTCACTGATCGAAGAGGAAGCGACGGAAAAAGCGGACCGCCACAAAATTTCGAGCGTGTTCTATAACCGTTTGGCCAAAAAAATGCCGCTGCAAACGGATCCGACGGTTTTGTATGCGCTTGGAAAACATAAAAGCCGCGTCGTCTATAAAGATCTTGAGGCGAAGTCCCCATATAATACGTATAAAAATACCGGACTCCCGCCGGGACCGATTGCCAACGCGGGGGAATCGTCATGGGAAGCGGCACTTAACCCTGATCAAACAGAATACGTCTACTTTCTCGCCAAGAAAAATGGAGAAGTCGTTTTTACAAAAACACTTCAGGAGCACAATAAAGCCAAATCAAAGTACATCACCAACAATCAAAGCGAGTGAATTCGGACGAAGGAGAGGGAGAGTAAAAAAATACTCTCCTTTTATTCGCAAACAGAAAGGTTTTATGGTAAAATATATCGGGTTGTTTATTCGAGAAAAGACATGTACCGCTTTAGGAGAGTTCAACATCTGACCTAAAGCTCTTTTTATGAAAGGGAGGCTCATCCGCCGTGAAGATCGGACATGAGGAACTAACCGGCTATCTGGAACGGCTTATCAAGCCGCGGCCGCCGGAAATTATGGAATTGGAATATTATGCCGAAGAGCATGGTGTGCCCATTATGGAACCGACCGGTATTGAAGCGCTGCTGCAGCTTCTTTCGCTCAAAAATCCGAAAAAGATTCTTGAAATCGGCACCGCCATCGGATACTCGGCCATTCGGATGGCGCTTCATCTCCCTGAAGCTGACATTTTAACAATTGAGCGCGATGAAAAAAGGTATCATGAAGCGCTGAAAAATATCAAATCCTTTCAGATGGAAAACAGAATCCGCGTGATTTTCGGAGATGCGCTCAGCGAGTCAGACGCCGTTCAGTCGATGGCTCCTTACGACGCGCTTTTTATTGATGCAGCAAAAGGACAATATCAAAAGTTTTTTACGATGTATGAAAAGATGCTGGCGGATGATGGAATCATCTTCACCGACAATGTCCTGTTTAAAGGGCTTGTCGCCGGCGGCTGCGATCAAATCGAAAGCAAGCGGATCAAAAAACTTGTCTCTAAAATAGATCATTATAATCATTGGCTGATGGACCATCCCGATTATCAAACGGCGATATTGCCGATCGGAGACGGATTGGCCGTCAGCAAAAAGAGGTGAACGGATATGAAAAAACCTGAACTGCTTGTAACACCGACAGCTGTTCAAGATATTAAGCCTTTGGCTAAAGCGGGCGCCGACGCATTTATCATCGGCGAACAAAGATACGGATTGCGCCTGGCCGGGGAATTTTCCCGGAAGGATATCGAGGAAGCGATCCGGGAGGCCCATGAAGCCGGCGCAAAAGTGTATGTCGCCATGAACGCGATCTTTCATAATGATAAAGTGCCTGAGCTCAATGACTATCTTTCGTTTTTGGCCTCGGCAGGCGCCGATGCAGTCGTCTTCGGCGACCCCGCAGTTCTGATGGCTGCGCGCGAATCGGCGCCGGACATGAAGCTCCATTGGAATACGGAGACGACCGCAACCAACCATTATTCCTGCAATTATTGGGGGCGCAAGGGAGCCAAGCGCGCGGTGTTGGCAAGAGAGCTGAATATGGACAGCATGATCGACATTAAAGACAAGGCTGAAGTTGAAATCGAAATCCAAGTTCACGGGATGACGTGCATGTTTCAGTCCAAGCGTTCATTGATCGGAAATTATTTTGAATACCAAGGCAAAGTCATGGACATCGAAGGCAAGAAAAAAGAAAAAGGCATGTATCTTCATGACAAAGAACGCGGCAACAAATATCCGATTTTTGAAGATGAAAACGGCACGCATATTATGAGCCCGAATGATGTTTGCATCATCGACGAGCTTGAAGATTTAATCGATGCCGGAATCGACTCCTTTAAAATCGACGGCATTTTAAAAACGCCTGACTACATCCAAGAGGTGACGGCCATGTACCGCGAGGCCATCGATCTTTGCATCACAGACAGACAAGCGTACGAAGATAAAAAAGAACAGTGGATCGAGCGGATTGAAGAGATTCAGCCTGTCAACCGCAGCATCGACACCGGGTTCTTTTTCAAAGAGACAGTATATTAAGGGAGGGATCACCATGTCTGCAGTAAAAGATAAAATTTCCAAAATCGTCAATGGGAAACGCGTCATTACGAAAAAGCCTGAACTATTGGCTCCGGCGGGAAATCTGGAAAAGCTGAAAATCGCCGTCCACTACGGAGCAGACGCGGTATTTATCGGCGGACGTGAATATGGACTCCGCTCAAACGCAGATAATTTTTCGATTGAGGAAATGGCTGAAGGCGTTGAGTTTGCAAAAAAATATGGTGCAAAGATTTATGTGACGACCAATATTTTTGCCCATGAAGAAAATATCGACGGCCTTGAAGGCTATTTGCGCGATCTTGAAGGCGCAGGTGTTTCAGGTATTATCGTCGCCGACCCGCTGATCATTGAAACGTGCCGCAGGGTTGCACCAAAGCTTGAAGTGCATTTGAGCACCCAGCAGTCCCTTTCAAACTGGAAAGCTGTTCAGTTCTGGAAGGAAGAAGGCCTTGAGCGGGTCGTGCTTGCGCGTGAAACAAGTGCTCTGGAAATCAAGGAAATGAAAGAAAAAGTCGATATCGAAATCGAAACGTTCATTCACGGTGCAATGTGCATCGCTTATTCAGGACGCTGCGTGCTCAGCAACCATATGACGGCAAGGGATTCAAACCGCGGAGGCTGCTGCCAGTCCTGCCGCTGGGATTATGACCTGTACCAGACAAACGGTGCAAACGCGCTTCCGCTTTACGAAGAAGAAGATGCGCCGTTTGCGATGAGTCCAAAAGACTTGAAGCTGATTGAATCGATCCCGCAAATGATCGAAATCGGCATTGACAGCCTCAAAATCGAAGGACGGATGAAATCGATCCACTATATTGCAACCGTCGTCAGCGTCTATCGAAAGGTGATCGATGCTTATTGCGCAGATCCCGAAAACTTCGTCATTCAAGAAGAGTGGCTGAAGGAACTCGACAAATGTGCAAACAGAGACACCGCTCCCGCCTTCTTTGAAGGAACGCCGGGCTATGAGGAGCAGATGTTCGGCGTCCACGGCAAGAAAACAACATACGACTTTGTCGGCCTTGTCCTTGATTATGATGAGGAAACAAAAATGGTCACGCTCCAGCAGCGCAACTTCTTTAAAACCGGAGATGAAGTCGAATTTTTCGGCCCGGAAATAGACAATTTCACAACCAAGATTGAAACGATTTGGCACGAAAAAGGCAATGTGCTTGATGCAGCCCGCCATCCCCTGCAAATCGTCAAATTTAAAGTCAACAAGAAGATTTATCCGAGCAACATGATGAGAAAGGGGCAGTAATGGCATGGGGAAGAAACCGGTAGTCATTGGAATAGCTGGAGGCTCAGGATCGGGCAAGACGAGCGTCACCAGATCCATCTATGAACAGTTCAAGGGCCACTCCATTTTAATGCTTGAGCAGGATTTGTATTACAAAGATCAAAGCCATCTGCCATTTGAAGAACGGCTGAATACAAACTACGACCATCCGCTTGCATTTGATAATGACTTTTTAATCGAGCATTTGAACGAATTGCTGGCATACAGGCCGATTAAAAAGCCGATTTACGACTATAAGCTGCATACGCGCTCAGAAGAAGTCGTGCATGTCGATCCGAAAGATGTTATTATTTTGGAAGGAATCCTTGTTCTTGAGGATGAAAGGCTCCGCGATTTAATGGACATCAAGCTGTATGTCGATACGGACGCCGACCTGCGGATTATCAGAAGAATGCTTCGGGATATTAAAGAGCGCGGACGCTCGATTGATTCTGTCATTGAGCAGTACATTTCCGTCGTCAGACCGATGCATAATCAATTTGTCGAACCGACAAAACGTTATGCTGATATCATTATTCCTGAGGGCGGCCAGAACCGCGTCGCAATCGACCTGATGGTGACCAAAATACAAACAATTCTTGAACAAAACGCGATTTTATAATAACATAGCATAGACAAAGACTACTCTGACCATATTATGTATAGAAATTGAAGGGATCTCGCTTTGAGCCCTTCTTTAACTGTATAAGCACGATTGACCGGAGCCTTCCATCCGGTTTTCATTATACTTTACAAATATGGGAGAGAAGAAGGGGACATGGGTTGTCCTCATTCTTGTATATTCAAGTCTATACTCTCACATACAAGTGATGAGGGACCAACTAGAAGGAGTGAAGGAACAATGGCACAAGAGAAAGTATTTCCTATGACTGAATCAGGGAAGAAAAAACTTGAAGAAGAACTCGAGTATTTGAAAACGGTTAAACGCAAAGAGGTTGTCGAGCGCATCAAGGTCGCGAGAAGCTTTGGAGACCTCTCTGAAAACTCCGAGTACGATTCTGCAAAAGAAGAACAAGCCTTTGTAGAAGGGCGTATTACGACCCTTGACAATATGATTCGGAATGCGAAGATTATTGAAGACGATGGTGCAAATTCAAACATTGTCACCCTCGGAAAAACCGTCACATTTAAGGAGCTTCCCGATGGTGAAGAAGAAGCTTATACGATTGTGGGCAGCGCGGAGGCCGATCCGTTTGAAGGAAAAATCTCCAACGATTCCCCGATTGCCAAAAGCCTGATCGGCAAACAGGTCGGAGACGAGGTCACTGTACAGACCCCGGGCGGAGAAATGCTTGTAAAAATTGTGAAAATTTCTTAAAATTTGTTTAGCAGATCATAGCCTCGTCCACAATGTGGATGAGGTGTTTTTATGATGAAATTGCGAAAGCGTATGAAATGGGTCTCTATACTGATTTCAGCCGCCCTTTTATTTCTGCTGTTCAGATTGGCGGAAATCCAACTGTTTTTTACGGAATCCTTTTCAAAACGGAATGTGAACCTTATTGAGGAAAGTGTCAAACAGCGTACCGAAGCGGTTCAGATTTCAGATGGAAGAGGATCTTTTTTAGACCGAAACGGCGAACACTTGTCCGTCAGTCAAAAGCCGGCCATCATCTTCTTTCCTTTTTTAAATAAACAGCAATGGCCGATTGAGGAAGCGGCCGGAATTTTAAACATATCGAAAAAAGAGATCAAGCAAAAGCTGGAAAGCGCGAAAAAACCGGTCATTCTCACGAAACATGAGGGGAAGCCCATTTCAAAGACGGCGCTCGAAAAAATCAACAAGTTGAAATATCCGGGACTTTACGGCGTATACATAGAAGAAACAGAAAAAAACAGACTCGCAGCCCATACGCTTGGCATGACAAACCAAGATCCGGACCTTCTCCGCAGCAAATACCCGCATAAAGACGACTTGTCCATCAGCACAAAAATCGGCACATTCGGCATGGAACGGACATTTGATGAATTCCTGCTTCCCGAACAAGAAACGAAGCTTTTATATCATGTTGACGGTATGGGAAACCCTTTGTTCGGTATGGACGTCAAATATACAGCTGACGCAAATCCGTTTTATCCGTTGCAAGTCAAAACGACGATTGATAAAAAGATTCAGGAATCGGTGGAAGACGTGTTAAGTGAGCAAAAATTAGAAAAAGGCGGCGCTGTTCTAATCGATATCGAAAACAGCAGTGTACTGGCGATCGCCAGCAAGCCCGACTTAAACATGGCTTCGCAAAAAACGCGGCAAAACTACATGCTCACACCGATGTACCCGGGTTCCGTTTTTAAGACGGTGATCGCAGCAGCAGCCGTTGAAAACGGTTTGGATCATCCGTCGAAAACATTCAACTGCAATTTGAACCTTTACGGTGAACCAGGGGAAGACAAAGGGAAACTGAATATCGAAGACAGCTTTGCACAGAGCTGCAACTACACGTTTACAACCCTCGCCGGGCAGCTTGTGGAAAAAAACAGCTCCATCATTGAAAAGACAGCGCAAAAGCTCGGCCTGACCGAACGCGTCGGCTGGGAAGGGAAGCTTTACCATCAAGACCATTTCAGGCAGTTTTACCGTGAAACAGCCGGGTCGATCTGGGGGGATGACCGGGATAAACAAGTCAAAAAAGCGGTGGCGCAGACCGCCATCGGCCAAAAGAATGTGAAGCTGACGCCTCTGGAGATCGCCAATATGATGTCTACGATCGCGAGAGGCGGCGAGAAAAAGCAAGTCAAAATCGCTGATGAGATCGAATACAAAAACGGCACATTGATGACGGCTTTTAAAGACCAGGATCTGCCGGGAGAAACAATTGATCCGTATACTGCGCAGAAGCTGCAAAAGCTGCTCAGAAAAGTTGTCACATCAGACGAGGGGACAGGCCGGCGCTTCCGCGACCTTCCCTTTGAAGTGGCGGGGAAATCGGGCACTGCGCAAACCGGGCGGAAGTCAAAAGATGAACAAACGCTTTACCATAAGTGGTTTGCCGGTTATTTTCCGGCGGACAAGCCAAAATACGCGCTCGCTGTCGTGCATATGGATACGCCGGAAGGTAAGGCTGCGACAAATGCAGTATTTTATGATATTGTTAAAAAAGTATATGAAATTGAAAAGAACCAGACATAGAAGAAAGCCTCCGGTGATGATAAAATAAGAAGCGAGGCAAGAGGGAGTAAAGGAGTGCAAAGAATTGAGCGAATCAAGGGAATCTCGATTTGAAAATCGTGATAAGCGCAGGAAAGCAAATCTTGTGCTTAACATTTTAATAGGCATCGTATTGGTGTTGATTGTTGTCGTCGCCAGCAGCCTGATGATGAACAGCCCGAAAGAGCAGGCGACACAGGACGTCTCAAAAAACGACTCTGAACAGACGAAAGAAGCGCCTGCATCAGACAATAAAAAACAAACCTCTGATGAAGATGTGAAAGACAAAGATGACAGTAAAACGAAAGACGACTCAGCTGACAAAGAAGACAGCGCATCAGATTCCGATGCTGATAAAGATCAGGAAAAAGAGACCGCTTCAGACGAAAACAAAGAAAAATCCGACGATCCGTTTGAAGGGGCCGAAGTAAAAGAAGGAGGCTCCAGCGCCAACGTCGAAAAGACGATCATCAACCCGAACTGGAAGCCTGTCGGCACAAAACAAAGCGGAGAGCATACGGCTACATACGATTCTTCTTCACAAGACTGGGCCGAGATGCTTGAAGCCATCTCTTATGCAACAGGCGTTTCCAAAGACAACATGACCGTGATTTGGCTTGGAAACAACGGTAGTCCTCAAGACGCGAAAGGAACGATTCAAACCAATGACAGCGGAGTGAAATATCAAGTGGCCATCACATGGGTTGACGGAAAAGGCTGGAAACCGACAAAGGTCGAAAAGCTGAAATAAAGGAAAAAGCGGCGGGTTAAAATGAACCCGGCCGCTTTTTTTTATTCCGCTTTAAAATGAACCACAGCACTGTATAGGATCCGTCCGTCGATGACCGCCGTCTGGTGGGAAACCGAATGGACCTTTAACAAAATCGCCTGATTGTTTTCGATCTGCTGATTCACTTTCTTTTCCAGCTCCTCCAGTGTCGGGGCTTCAAAAAATTCAACTTTTTCCTTGATCAGATCCAGTTCGAATTTCATAAACCAATCCTCCGTTTGCTTCAAGTCATTCTTATTAAATCAAAGAAGCGGGTCTTGTGGCAAGAAGAAACAAAGCCAAACCATTTTTGTATGCAAAATGAATAAATGATGTTAGGATAAGAACTAATCAATCGTTAAATCATACTATACTTATAGGAATTATAAAAATAAGTGGAGAGTGGCGATACAATGGGAAGAGAATTTATTTCTTTATTTGATCATTGGGCAGATTCCTATGATGACACAGTCGTGGGGCATGACATACAGTATCAAGAAGTTTTTCGAAACTATGACGGTATTTTGGACGATGTCGTCAGGCGTTCCGGCGAGCGAGTGCTCGAGTTCGGGCCAGGCACAGGCAATCTGACTGCAAAGTTGCTCGATGCCGGAAAAAAAGTCTGCGCTGTTGAACCGTCAAAAGCGATGAGAGCCATTGCCAGAGGCAAGCTGCCGAAAGACACAGCCATTTTGGACGGAGATTTTCTCGACTTTCCGTCAGTTCCGTTTACACCTGATACCATCGTGAGTTCTTATGCTTTTCATCATCTGACAAACGAAGAAAAACAGGAAGCGGTAAGGCGGTATGGAAAAATGCTTAAAAAGCATGGTAAAATAGTGTTTGCTGATACCGTCTTCAAGGATAGCGAAGCCTTTGTTTCCGCCGTCAAACAGGCGAAGGAAAAAGAATTTCACCAATTGGCGGAAGACCTTGAAACAGAACATTATCCGACGCTTTCCGAGATGGAAACGATCTTTACCTCAGAACAATTCAGGATCGCCTTTCAAAAGCATAATGATTTTGTCTGGGTAATGGAAGCGGCAAAATTGTAAATTTGAAGGGATGTTATGATATGAAAATAGCAGTTATCGGAGCAATGGAAGAAGAAGTCACGATTTTGCGGAGCAAATTGGAAGAGACAAACCGGGAAGTGATTGCAAACTGTGAATTCACAAGCGGGAGCTATGAAGGAAAAGACGTCGTCCTTTTAAAATCAGGCATCGGCAAGGTGAATGCGGCCATGAGTACGACGATCCTGCTGGACCGTTTTAAACCGGATGTTGTGATCAACACCGGTTCAGCCGGGGGCTTCCATCACTCCCTCAATGTCGGGGACATCGTCATATCTACGGAAGTCCGCCATCATGACGTCGATGTCACGGCTTTTGATTATGAATATGGACAGGTTCCAAATCTTCCGGCCGCATTTCAGGCTGACGGCGCATTGGTCAAAACAGCCGAAGAAGAAGCGGCACAACTGGGGCACATCCAGGTGGTCAAAGGAACGATCGCAACAGGCGACTCCTTTATGAGCGACCCCGAACGGGTGGCTTTCATCCGCGGCAAATTTGAAGATCTTTATGCGGTGGAAATGGAAGCGGCGGCTGTCGCACAAGTCTGTCATCAATTTAACACCCCGTTTGTTGTGATCAGGGCGCTCTCAGATATTGCCGGAAAGGAATCTGAAGTATCATTTGACAAATTCTTGGATCAGGCTGCAAAGCATTCGACAGACCTCGTACTCCGCATGATCAAAAGAATCAATTAAAACAGGGGGGCTTTCCCCTCTGTTTTGCACCTTCCTGAAGGAGGAAAGAATATGAATGTGATCACAGATATCACACAATTAATCGGCAAAACCCCTTTATTGCAGCTGTTGAATTTTCCCATACCTAAGGGGGTCAACATCTATGCAAAACTGGAAATGATGAATCCCGGCGGGAGCATTAAGGACCGCCTTGGAGAAGTGCTGATTGATGACGCACTCCAGCAAGGAAAGCTGAAACCGGGCGGCACGATCATTGAAGCGACGGCCGGCAATACGGGGATCGGATTGGCCATGGCCGCCAGAAAACACGGAATCACCGCCATTTTTTGCGTGCCCGAGCATTTCAGCATGGAAAAACGGTCGATCATGAAAGCGCTCGGAGCAAAGATTGTTCACACGCCGAGAAAGAAAGGGATGAAAGGCGCGATTGACAGGGCTCTTGAATTGGAGAGGGAAATTCCAAATTCTTATTGCGTTTTACAGTTTAAAAACCGAGTAAATCCATTGGTTTACTACAAAACACTTGCGCCGGAAATATGGCAGGATCTTGACGGGAAGGTTGACGTGTTTGTCGCCGGAGCCGGATCAGGCGGGACTTTTGCCGGGACTGCCCGCTTTTTGAAAGAACAAAATCCGGCCGTTAAAACGGTCATTGTTGAACCGGAAGGCTCGATATTAAACGGAGGAGAACCGCACGGACACAAAACAGAGGGAATCGGAATGGAGTTCATTCCCGATTACATGGACGAAAAGTACTTTGATGAGATCTACACCGTCCTCGATGAAGATGCGTTCCGGCTCGTCAAGGAAGCCGCTGAAAAAGAAGGCCTCCTGATCGGAAGCTCGTCTGGCGCTGCTTTATTTGCGGCATTGAAAGAAGCAGAAAAAGCGGAGCCGGGCACAAACATTGTGACGATTTTTCCTGACGGCAGCGACCGTTATTTAAGCAAAAACATCTATGAAGGAGGAATGTAAGATGAAGCAAAAAACGAAAATGATCCACGGCGGTATAACGGGAGATGAAAAAACAGGCGCCGTCTCGGTTCCGATATATCAAGTCAGCACGTACAAACAGCCGCGGGCCGGACAGCATACGGGGTATGAATATTCAAGAACAGCAAATCCGACGCGAAGCGCGCTGGAAGCTTTAATCACAGATCTTGAAGGAGGGGCAGCAGGCTATGCGTTCGGATCTGGAATGGCGGCCATAACAGCGGTCATGATGCTGTTTAAAAGCGGCGATCATGTCGTTTTGACAGATGATGTCTACGGCGGCACCTACCGTGTCATGACAAAGGTGATGAACCGCATCGGCATCGAATCGACCTTCAGCGACACGAGCAACACTGGCGACATTGAGAAAGCGATCAAACCGAATACGAAAGCGATTTACGTCGAAACCCCGACAAACCCGCTTTTAAAAATCACCGACCTGCAAAAGGTCGCTGAAACAGCGAAAAAACATGATCTCTTGCTGATCGTGGATAACACATTCTATACACCGTATTTCCAAAACCCGCTTTCATTTGGCGCCGATATCGTGCTTCACAGCGCGACAAAATATTTAGGAGGGCACAGCGATGTTGTCGGGGGGCTTGTGGTGACTGCTTCTCAAGAACTCGGAGAAGAGCTTCACTTCATCCAAAATTCCACCGGCGGCATTCTTGGCCCGCAAGACTCATGGCTTTTGATGAGGGGCATGAAGACGCTCGGTTTGAGAATGGAAGCCCATGAACAAAATGCCCGGAAAGTCGCCCGATTTTTAGAAGAGCATCAAGCCGTCAAAAAGGTGTATTACCCAGGGGTGCCGTCCCACCCCGGGCATGAGCTGGCTAAACGGCAAAGCAAGGGATTCGGCGGGATGATCTCCTTTGATATCGGCGAGGAGGAAAATGTCGATATCGTTTTAGGACGACTGAAGCTGTTTACCATCGCCGAAAGTCTGGGTGCGGTGGAATCCCTGATCTCTGTTCCGGCGCGGATGACCCATGCATCGATCCCGCGCGAACGGAGGCTCGAGCTTGGCATCACAGACGGACTGATCCGCATTTCTGTCGGAATTGAGGACATGGATGATCTGTTGGAAGACTTGAGCCAGGCGCTCGCTCCGCTTTCATAAATTGGCTGAAATTACATGTCTGATCATCTGTTAATCTATGTTATTCTGATTCATATCGACTATGAACCAGGCAGGTGATCATACATGCATCAGAAAAAGGTTAAATCGTTAATGGAAGATTACAAACAATTTGCTTTTACACTTCTCAGTGTAAGCGCGTTTTTATATATCGGCTCCATCATTCCCGGCCAAGGGTTGGGTGCAGGGCAAAAAACGGTGATGATGCTTGCGACATGCGGCTTTTTGGCCGGCGCTTTCTTTTGTGTGAAACGCTCGCTCAAATACAAAAGACAATTGGATGAAATGGAAGAATCATAGGCAGAGCAACTCATATTGAGTTCTCTGCCTTTTTTGAGCGCCCTAAAATGCGTCCATTTTTTGAAAAAAAGGTTTACAAACAGGAATTTGATGGATATACTTACAAAGTAAACAAAAAGCAGAGGAGGTTGATGAACATGAAACAGACATTGACTACATACACTAGACTTTGTGAATACCATGCTTCATTCAACCTGTGGGAGACATTGTGCCCTTCCTTAACCGCTGCTTATGCCGCACAGTGAAACGTTAGGAAGGAAAAACAATACGCTGCTCCTCGCAAGATAAAGACTTTGTTGTTTTTATCTGGCGGTTTTGGTTTGCGCCCGCAGGTTTGTCAGATGATCTGCGGGCTTATTTTATTTTGAACAGCAAACTTGAAAGGAGGTGAGCGACATGACGATTAATCTATTCTTTTTAACATTAACCATTCAAAAGCGATTTAAAAGTCCGGAAGAGTACGAGCGAGAATACGAGATCGAACAAATGTACAGTGAAATGAAAGATCAGCAGCTGAAGTACCTTTATTTGAACAGCCAGCGCTGATCACGGAAGTCATACAATCAATAAAGGAGGAGATAAAAATGACATTCAGAAGGGAATTGCTGGCACATTATACACAGGAGAAGGATCAGGTTTAGCCGGGGCGGCATCGGTTCCGCATTTCATTTGTCTGCATAATATAGATTAGAAATGCAATAGATGAATGCAGGTGATGAATATGCAGAAAGACGGCAGAATGCCATTTATCGGCCATGGATATACATCAATGCCCCATTCTTTTAAGCATGGCTACGGAAATCCGTATCGCCGCCAAAGAATGGAATGGGCGCGCCAATCCGGTTATTGGACGCCTTATTATTGGTACTATTATTAGGAAGGAGCAGAAAATTATTTTCTGCTCTTTTTACTTTTCAGCTTGTCTGGGAAGCGCGGAAAACAAAATGAAGGAGGTGAACAACACCCCCTCCGTTTCATTTAGCAGACGTAGCAAGCGCCAACAATAATCAAAAGAATGAAGAGAACGACGATAAGCGCAAAGCCGCCGCCATAACCGACACCGCCGTAGCCATAGCCGCCGCCATAGCCGCCGCCATAGCCGCCGCAGCGGCCGAAACCGCCATAACCAAAGCCCATAAATAGCACCACCTTTTAGTGAAAGTTCCTTACATCCTATGCATTTATATCAATGATTGAAAGGGCGGATAGTCCATTTCATTGCAGGCTTTTTCAGCGTGCGCGAAACATTTGCCGATATGAATCCGTCTAGTCTTGAGAAGTGCGGGTCAAGATATGTTGGCCAATGCTTTTAATATTCTGTCTTGCTGACCGATATGATGTAGTAAGGCCCGTTTTGTTTTCTCATTTGTCCGATGCTAAAAACAAAATTCGGGCTAAAAAGATTAAAGCAGGTGTTTTAACGTGTTTGAACAATGGCTTGGAAAACGATTGCGGAGTCCGTGGGGGATGTTTTCGAAATGGACCGCTTCTTATATGAATCATGATATAAACGAATGGGTCATTCAGTTATTGGATGTCCGCCCGCATGAACGCATTCTGCAAATCGGAACGGGAAGCGGAGCGGTGCTATGCCGGGTAGCGGAAAAGCTTGAAAGCGGAACAGCCTGCGGGGTTGATCCCGCCAAAAGGATGGTAAAACAAAGTCTGCGCCGCACCCGCCATTTAAGAAAAGAAGGGAGAGCGGAAGTGAAAGTCGGCCATGCCGAACACATTCCTTTTGCCGACCGCTCTTTTCATAAAGTATTCTCGATCCATGCGATGGATGGCGGGACGGATATTCAGCAGGCATTAAAGGAGTTTTACCGAGTGCTGCAGGTCGACGGCACCGTGTTTTTCACCGTTCACCTTAACGGGCAAACGAAACATTCAAGACAGGCAAAAGGAGATACTCTATATACCGAACAGCAAATCAAGCGCCTGCTCGAAGAGAGCCATTTCAGGGACATCACCGTACATATGCGTGACAAAGATTGCTGCATAACAGCGGTAAAATAAAGGCAGCCACCCTCTCAACATGAGAGGGTTTTTGCGTTTTTCATAGAATTTAAGTCGGCTCGCGTCAAAAGACAAACCCAGCTGTTCATCATCAGCTCTTTTTTTGTGCAGCCGTTATATCACAAACGAAATTAGACATAAAAATTAATATATAAGAATACTATCAAAAGACAGGAAGGAATATCCTGCTCTTTTTTTGTTGTGTAATTTATCATACAACAAAAAATAGGCCGTTCATCCTCATTTTGCTTTTTGATTAAAAATTTTTATATTGAAAAAGGAATTTTGTGATGATCTGTCAAAAGGGAATATAAAGGAATCTGCGGAATGAATGTTCATTCCGTTTTGCTTGGGGGAAATTCATGTGGAACAAAAAAGCAAATATCAGAGGATCATTGAGGCTGCGCTCGTCCTTTTTGCAGACCGGGGCTTTGATGCCGCAACCATCCCGATGATCGCTGAGAGGGCAAACGTCGGAGCGGGAACAATCTACCGATACTTTGACAGCAAGGAAGGCCTTGTAAATGTTCTCTTTCAAGATAGTGTGAAACGCTTCAAAAAAAAGCTGGAAGAGGGCCATCCCGGACATTCTGCGGGCATACGCGAGCAGTTTCAGCATATTTTCCGCTGCCTGTTCAGATTCTCCCAGGAAAATGTCCATGCTCTCTATTTTCTGGAGATTGATAAAACCTCCCATTATCTCACTGAAGAAAGCCGGGACGTACTGAATGACCTGCTGGATTTTGTCTACGCATTTTTTGAAAAAGGAAAGGAAGCGCGCATCATTTGTCCGCTGCCTTCCCATATTTTATCTGCGATGGTGTTCGGCGCATTTGTCCACATTCAAAAACTCGTCAAAGCTGGGGAAATTGAAGATCCTTCCGAACTGATCGAAGAGATTCAGGCATGTTCTTGGAATGCCATCAAACATCATGGGTAACCTGCTTTTTTCAAAATAGAAAGGATGATGTTCATGAACGCATTAAGCTCAATTCCAATTCCGAAAACATACGGGCCGCTCGGCAACCTCCCATTGCTTGACAAAAACAAAGTGTCCCAGTCTCTTTGGAAAATCGCAGACGAATTGGGGCCGATCTTTCAATTTCGATTCGGGGATGCCGTCGGCGTTTTCGTTTCCAACCATGAACTGACAAGAGAGGTATGTGATGAATCACGGTTCGATAAAAACATGGGAAAAGGGCTTTTAAAGGTTCGCGAATTCAGCGGAGACGGGCTGTTTACAAGCTGGACGAACGAGCCCAACTGGCGGAAAGCCCACAATATTCTTCTCCCGAGCTTCAGCCAGAAAGCGATGAAGGGATACCATCCGATGATGCAGGACATTGCCGTTCAGCTCATTCAAAAATGGTCCCGGCTCAATCGAAATGAAAGCATTGATGTTCCGGATGATATGACGCGTCTCACGCTTGATACAATCGGATTGTGCGGCTTCAACTTCCGCTTCAACAGCTTTTACCGCGACGGACAGCATCCGTTCATCGAAAGCATGGTCCGCGGGTTGCATGAAGCGATGAGGCAGACGAAGCGTTTTGAATGGCAGGATAAACTGATGGTCAACACAAGGCGCAAATTTAACCGCGACATAGAATCGATGTTTGCACTTGTCGACCGGATCATCGCCGAACGGAAAGAAGCCGGCGGAGAAAGCGGCGATGACCTCTTGTCCCTCATGCTTCATGCGAAGGATCCCGAGACGGGTGAAAAGCTGGATGATGAAAATATCCGTTATCAAATCATTACATTTTTGATCGCGGGGCACGAGACGACCAGCGGCTTATTGTCATTTGCACTTTATCTCCTTCTGAAATCTCCTGATAAGCTAAAAAAAGCATATGAAGAAGCGGATCGCGTGCTGACAGATCCTGTCCCTTCGTATCAACAAGTACAGAAGCTCAAGTATATCCGCATGATTTTAAACGAATCCATCAGGCTTTGGCCGACAGCTCCTTCCTTTTCTTTATACGCAAAGGAGGAAACGGTCATCGGCGGAAAATACTTGATTCCAAAAGGCCAGGTTGTATCGGTTTTATTACCAAAACTGCACAGGGATCAGAGCGTCTGGGGAGAAGATGCCGAAAGCTTTCGGCCGGAGCGTTTTGAACAGATGAAAAGCATTCCCCAGCACGCCTACAAACCGTTCGGCAATGGACAGCGGGCATGCATCGGCATGCAGTTCGCGCTGCATGAAGCCACATTGGTGCTCGGAATGATTCTTCAGCATTTTGAACTGGAAGACCATACGAATTATCAATTAAAAATAAAAGAAACGCTGACCTTAAAGCCCGAAGGGTTCACGATGCGGGTGAAACCGCGAAAGCAGCAGCTCATGATGACGGTCCCAGCCGGCAAAGCAAAAGAGAGCGAACCGGGGGAAGCACGCTTCGCCAAAGCCCCGCAGGAAAACGCGCATGGCATTCCTCTCTATCTGCTCTACGGTTCAAATCTTGGAACGGCCGAAGAGGCGGCAAACGAGCTCGCTGATCGGGCGCGCCGGCAAGGCTTTATGTGCCGGACGGCAGAGCTTGACCAATATAAAGGCAGCCTTCCAAAAGAGGGAGCGGTCATTGTTGTCACAGCTTCCTATAACGGAAATCCCCCGGATAATGCGAAGGAATTTGTCGATTGGCTTGAACGCGATCATCAAGACGATTTGTCCGGTGTCAAGTATGCCGTATTCGGCTGCGGAAACCGGAGCTGGGCAAGCACCTATCAGCGGATTCCCCGTCTGATTGACAGCGGATTGGAAAGAAAAGGGGCAAAGCGGCTGTTAAAGCTGGGTGAAGGGGATGCCAATGATGATTTTGAAGGGCAGTTCGAAGAGTGGCAAAGCGATCTTTGGCCGGCTTTACGAAAAGCATTTTCTTTAAAAGAACCCGCTCAGCCGGAAACGGCCGGCCAAGAACTATCTGTCGAATTTGTCAAGGCGTCTGCCGCCGCACCGCTTGCCAAAGCTTATGCTGCATTTTCTGCACAAATCGCAGTCAACCGCGAGCTGCAGTATGAAGGCAGCGGGAGAAGCACAAGACATCTTGAGCTTGTCCTGCCTGACGGGGTCGAATATGTCGAAGGAGATCATCTCGGCGTGCTGCCGCAAAACGGCGGGGAGCTGATCAGGAGGGTCATTGAACGGTTTGGCTTAAACGGGGATGAGCACGTGCAGATCAGCGGAGGCCGCGCCTCCCATTTGCCGCAAGACCGCCCGGTTCTGATAACAGACCTTTTGACAAACAGTGTTGAGCTCCAGGAGCCGGCTACAAGAGCCCAGCTTCGCGAATTGGCCGCTTATACAGCGTGTCCGCCGCATAAGCAGGAGCTCAACGAGCTGCTGGAGGACGAATTGTATAAAGAACAAGTCTTAAGGAAACGTCTGACGATGCTCGATCTGCTTGAACAATATCCGGCTTGTGAACTGCCGTTTGCCCGCTTTTTGGCGCTGTTGCCTTCACTCAAACCGAGATATTATTCGATTTCAAGCTCGCCCCGGCATAAACAGCGGCAAGCAAGCATAACGGTTGCTGTTGTAAACGGTCCTGCTCTAAGCGGACGCGGGCAATACCGCGGAGTCGCCTCAAACTACCTGGCGGGCCTCTCCCCAGGAGAGACGATCGCATGCTTTATTCACCGGCCGCAGTCGGGCTTCTGTCTGCCTGAGGATCCGGAAACGCCGATCATCATGATCGGGCCGGGAACGGGAATTGCGCCTTACCGCGGCTTTCTTCAGGCGCGCCGCAGCCAACAAAACGCCGGCGCGAACCTCGGTGAAGCGCACCTGTATTTCGGCTGCCGCCACCCTGAGCAGGATTACCTGTATCAGGAGGAGCTGGAGAAAGCGGTGCAAGACGGGCTCGTTCATTTGCATACTGCATTTTCCCGTCTTGAAAACCGGCCGAAAACATATGTGCAAGATCTGATCAAAGAGGACTTGGAAAGGCTGATACACCTTCTCGATAACGGCGCCCGCCTGTACGTCTGCGGAGACGGCAGCAGAATGGCTCCAGATGTTGAGCATGCCCTGTGTGCGGCATATCAAAATGTCAATCATGCCAGCCGAGAAGAAGCCGAAAACTGGCTGAACGCCCTCCAGGCGAAAGGACAATATACAAAAGATGTCTGGGACGGGGGCGGCGTTTCAGACATGACGCCGGAAGTTGAGGCTGTTAAGACAAGGTGAGCGAACGGTAAAAAGAGACATTCTGTCATCAGAATGTCTCTTTATTTATTATTGACCAAGGGGCAAAGTGATACAAAATAAAGCTGCCGCGGAGAGGATATTTGGCGGTGCGCCGCTTGGATCAATATCCACCCGTGGCAAATGTTCAAAAAAACAAAAGTCAGGAATCCGTTTAGAAAACGGTATAAGGAAAAGCCAACATGACGGACTATGTGCAATCTTTTAAAAACGGCTGATCTTCAGAAGGAATTGCCATGCCGGCTCCTGAGCTTTATATCGGCACAGCCTGAAAAAAGTTTAGCTAAAGTGATTGCCTTTTTCCCGGCATGCACCATATTCTGATTTTTTCTTTTCGGCCAAGAAAATAACCGGGTAAGCGAGCAAAATGAGCCCTGTAATGAAAGCGATGATTCCCGTCCAGTGAAAATGGTTCCAGAAAAAACCGCCGAAAGAACCGGCTAAGCTTGAACCGAGATAATAGCTGAGCAAATAAAGAGATGAGGCTTGAACGCGTTTTTCATTTGCCGTCTGCCCAACCCAGGAGCTGGCGATCGAATGGGCGCCGAAAAATCCGAACGTAAAGACGGCAATGCCGGCTATTTTCAAAAGAAGCTGGGGGGAAAGTGTAAGCAATGCCCCCGCAGCCATGATAGCGACGGCGATTTTGATCATGAACGGACTGCCGAAGCTGTCGGCTTTCTTCCCCATATAAACCGAGCTGAGCGTTCCCGCCAAATAGACGATGAAGATCAGTCCGATGATGGTTTGTGACAGGCGGTAAGGCGGGGCGGTCAACTGAAAGCCGATATAGTTAAACATCGTGACAAAGCTTCCCATGAGGATGAAACCAAGCGAAATTAACAGCATCAGCCGTCTGTTGACAAGGACAGCCTTATAGGCGCCGCAAATTGTTTTCACATCGGCCCTTCTTTTCACAGAGTGCCGGGGCTTCGGCAGCAGTACCCAAAACAGATAGCTTAGGATGACGGAAATGGCGCCGATGATGCCGAGCGCTTCCCTCCAGCCGAAAAGGTCTGTTAATAGACCGGTCAAGAGCCTTCCGCTCATGCCTCCCAGGCTGGTGCCGCTAATATAGAGCCCCATCATTTTGCCAAGGCCCTTCGGATCGAATTCTTCCCCGACATATGTCATCGCAATGGCCGGAACACCCGCCAGAAAAAAGCCAAGCAGGCCTCTCATCACAATGAGAGATGCAAAGTTCGGACTGAAGGCTGTCAAAAGGCCGAGGATAGAGGTGGAAAAAAGCGAGAGCGTCATAATCGTTTTCCGGCCGAATCCGTCCGCCAATGCGGCTGCAGTCAGTAGGGCAAACGCCAATATTCCAGTTGAAATGGATAATGTTAAGCTTGCAGCTGCCGCCGATATGGCGAATTCCTCCGCAAACAGAGGCATGAGCGGCTGTGTCGTGTAAAGCGTGGCAAATGTCACAAAACCGCTGATGAATAAGGCGATGCTTGCTTTTTGATAATCCTTCGTATGCGGCTGTATGTAAGTCATGGCAGCTCCTCTTTTCTAGAATGAGAATCTATGTTTCATGGTACGCTTTCATTTGCGATGTGTCTAATTTATAATAACTATCATCATCATGCGTTTTAGTTATGAAGGAGCGGATGAGCATTGGAACACTATCAAATTGACCATTTCATGGCCGTGAGCAGGCATAAAATTACAAAAGCAGCCCAGGAACAAAGGATTTCCCAGCCGGCTGCCGCCGCGTTTCAGTTCCCGTGCGATGGTAGAGGGATGACGACCTAGCTCATGCCCGATCTTGCGGCATGGCCAGCCCAATCGATACAGCGCTTCCAGTTGTCCCCGATCAATTGTGCTAAGATGGGAGTAGCTTATGTTAGGTTCTCCCGTAGAAAATGGTGTTGTGGTTGTCAGAACCAAATAAACATATTAGAACGATGGCATTGCATATTCACAAACCGTCCTTCCATGCAAGCTGTTTATGAGGATAAATAAATAGCGACATTCTTGGAATGTCGCTTTTGTTCTCATTACGGTTACCATAAATTTATTACAATGCACCTGCATCTCTTGCCGAGTAGAACGAAGGATAAATCGGTCGATAGTTTAGTTCGTCTCTGATTCGCGTTGTATCGACGACCATCTCCCACGGATCATAATCCTTTTGCAGTGCTTCTGACGGTATCTCGCTGTTATCAAGTTGAAAAAGCTCCGCAATCGAGATGGGCGCATCGTCGCCAACATTATAGATTCGGCCATCAAAACCCGGTATAATGGCGGCGAGCATCAGGGCTTGACTTACGTCCGCATGGTGTACCATATGGATTCTTTTGGCTGGATTCCAACTACGGAAGTACGGCAGACTTTCCGTGATGTGGGGATCGCGCTCACCATAAACAAAGGGCAGCCGAACGATGCGCACTCCCAATCCCTGTTCGCGATGAAGCTGCAGCAGCGCCTCTTCGGCCTCAACTTTACTTTGAGGATAAGGATGAACGGGTCTAAGCTCGTCGTCTTCGCGGTTTGGTCTCAAACGATTAACCGAACCATAGACGTTATTGGTACTGGTAAAAACAAATCTTGGCACATCCGCCTGCAACGTTGCATGAGCTAAGGCTATACTGCCATCGAGGTTTGCTGTTCTAGTCGTATTCTCGTCTACCCCCCGGAACTGTGCAGCCAAATGAATCACAACATCATTGCCCTGGAGATCGCCGATATAGCTTTCCGGCTGCAAAAGATCGCCTTCTACAAGCTCGGCCCCTTGCTGATAAAGCCAATCCGCTTTTGCGGTGTTCCTGACTAACAATTTAACTTGGTGTCCGCGCTCCAGCATCCGGGGGACAAAACGGCTTCCTATTTTACCTGTAGCTCCTGTTACAAAAATGTTCATTTTTAATCCTCCTCAGCTTTTGAATGTCTCAGGTTTAGCTTAATAGAAGGCTCGATTAGCCGCCTTCCTGTGTTTATCGTATGATTAGGAATATCAGGATAAGGAGGAGTATGATGAAGGAGATTCCCTCCAAAAAGTTACTAGGTGATTTTTTACGTTCTCGTCGCGAACGCCTTTCTCCAGAAGATGTTGGGTTGGTATCTTATGGACGACGACGGGTGTCGGGACTTCGAAGGGAAGAAGTAGCCCAGCTTGCCCATATTGGAACTTCATGGTATACCTCATTGGAACAAGGTCGAAGTGTCAATCCATCAGAGGATGTACTCAATAGCATCGCAAACGCGTTGCGATTGACGGAGGATGAACGTGAACACCTCCACCTTCTTGCAAAACCGGCACAACAGGAAAGGGCAGTTAATGAGCAAATGAATATGGGTTTGGAACGGACAATAAGTGCTCTTGAACCTCATCCAGCTTTTATTCTCAATAGATATTGGGATTTGTTGATATGGAACAGAGCGGCTGCATTCGTTTTCCTATTACCGCCATTTTCCAATCATATGCAGCAGAGAACCAATTGGTTGAAACACCTTTTAACGAGCGGCTTGCTAGGGTCGGACAAATACAAAGCACAAATTGCGATCGCACAGTTTCGTGCAGATTATGCACATTTACGCGATGATCCGAGGTTTCATGAGCTCATTGAGGAATTAATGAAAACCAGTCAGCTGTTTTGTGAGTTATGGCCGTTACATGACGTTCAGGTCGTTACAGATCGCTACAAAAGAAGTTACGATCCTCATATCGGAGAGATGGAGTTTGAACATGTGATTCTCCAACCGTCAAAAAATCCCGACTTGAAGATGATGATTTATACAGCTTCAACAGATACGGCAGCGCGTTTGCAAAGTTTAATAAGCACTTTGTGAGATGGATAAGTTACTTGTGACTGCTGTTAAGGAGCAGCTCTCATGATCTGTTAGTATGATCTCTTGCCCGTCAGGATAGTGGAATCCTATCAAAGCCGTAACGAAAGTATCGGCAGTAGATTAAAGGCGAGCATCAGCGTAACGAAGTCTGGCGGCCACAGGGCCGCCATTTGCCGGTCAATTGCACCGTTTTAAGCCGGGGTATGGTCTTCGATATGTGTTCAACAAATGTGCCGGGAACTCTCCATCAGCCCGAAGCTTGCTTTTGAAGGGGAAGAAGTGTCTTCGATTTTGGGTCTAGTATCAGCAAGGGCTTGGTGCGGCAATCCTGCCGAAAACGGCAGAGCATGTCCATTTTCTCCAGTGGCATTTTGCCGGGTTTCAGACGACCGTTCTGAGGGGAAGATCGGTCTCGCCGTAAGCACGTCGCAACTTTAAAGAATTTGTCAGCGAATACTATCGGCGGAACGAGCGGTCTGACCAGCCATAAATCAATTAAGGACTTCTCAAGATAACGAATATCCTGTATGTTGATAATGATAATTATTATCAATTGGAGGATTGGACATGAGGAAAAAGCATGATTCTTATATATTTATCGTTTTACTCGCTTTCGCTCTATTTCTTTCCGGCTGTCAAAGCGGCCAGAAACAAGCAGCATCAGTGAAGAATGAAGAGAAAACAAGAGTGGTGAAAACCATCAATGGAAATGTCAAGATCCCGGCCAATCCGAAGCGGGTCGTGACGATCGGCTATGCGGCAACAATGCTCGCATTCGGAATCAAGCCGGTCGGTGAAACGGGGAAGTATCTGGAAAACCCTTATATTAAGGAGCAAGTGTCCGGAATGAAAGATATCGGGGCGAAAGACGGCGTTTCAGTGTCAGTTGAAAAGATCTTTAAGCTGAAGCCCGATTTGATCGTCTCGATGAATAACGATCCAAAAGTCTATGAAAAACTGTCAAAAATCGCTCCGACTGTTGTCTATCCGTTCGGCACATTTAAGGATGCCCGCGAGGAAATGAAAACATTCGGCGAGCTGCTCGGCAAGGAAAAAGAAGCTGAGGAATGGACGAAAACGTTTAATCAAAAAATGGAAGCAGCCCGCGCGAAACTAAAAACTGCATCTGTTCAAGATCAGACGTTTTCTTTGATCGGGGCCTATGCAAAATCGTTGTATGTCTATGGCGCTTACGGGTATAGGGGAGGAGAAGCCATCTATCAGCAGCTGGGGCTGACACCGCCTGATTCTGTCAAAAAAGATGCCATTGATGCATCAGAGGGATACAAGGTTATCTCCTTAGAAGTTCTTCCTCAATATGCCGGAGACTACATATTCGTCGATGAATCCTACAGCGGAAAGCTTGATCAGGACAATTCAGTTTGGAAGTCGCTTGACGCGGTGAAAAATGGCCGGGTATTTTTCCTTGACCCTGACAGATTCTGGCCGTATGATCCAAACGCCGTTCAAGCACAGGCAGAAGAAATTGCCGATATGCTTGTAAAGCAAAACGAACAGGCTGAAAAGTAGTTTGGAAAACGGCGGGAAGTCAGTATCTCAGAAGGACTGCTTCCCGCTGCAGCATTTTTTCACTCGTAATGCTGAAATTGAATATCCAATGTGCGAAGATAAGTTTGCAGACCTGCATCCTGAATCGGAATAATGTAGGCCGGCTCATTCGATTCATTGTGATGGGAGTGCCACAGACCGGGTGGTGTGATAAAGGCTTTTCCGGTTTCCCAGTCCACTCGAATCGGATCGATGATCTCTTTTGTGGAAGGATCGATTTGCTTTCCGACCAATGTATACGTGCCCGGTGCCGCATAGGCGACAAAGTCAAGAGCGACCGATTTATGGCTGTGCGGCGCTTGACGGGAGCCGGGCGGGACGATGCCGAACATAGCCCACAGGACATGTGTGATCGTCAGCGTTTGGTCAAAGATTTCGTTGTTGAGCAGAACGGAGATGCGGTTTCGTAAATGGGCGTCAGGGGATGCGGCTGCTTCCTCTAATTTGGCCTTTGCTTGTTCAGCAGTGTAAAGGGTTGGTTTGAAGCGTGCTTTAGCGGGTTTGACTCCTAAATAATCAAGGAGTGGCGAATCTGTAATATAATAGATGGCCGTATCTGCGGCTGCGCGGTGGCAGCTGTTTGATTCTGCGGGCAGTGTAAAAAAGTCTCCTTTTTTCCAGCTGATCGTTTCACCGTTCACATCTGTAGTGCCTGAGCCTTCAATGACGTAATAAAGTTCGCTTGTCGCACGAGGCGCTGTCTCGATCGTGTCGCCTGAACAAATCTTGATGAAATGCGCGAGAAGGGAAGGGCTTGAAGCAGCATAATCCGTCTTCAGTTGTTCGGAGATGTCCAGCGGGATGATCCGCGTTTCACCTGTCTCATACAATTCAGGGCCGAACTCTTTCACAGGCACCGGGCTGATTATTCCGCTTCCAATCGGGTCCGAGGCAGTGGTATACTCAAAAAAACGGGCATGTTTCGTCAAATGCTCTATTCGCGTTTCAAATTGAGAATGAGTGGACATGAAAAAAACCTCCTTATTTTTTGATAATTCAATCATATCTCATTTGGAAGATGCTAGTAAACAGCGATCTGAATAGAAAACGATAAAGAAAGAGGGATTTGTATTGGGGAAAGGATTGAACGGCAGTAGAATCGCCATCGGCGCATCGCGTAAAACTGAGGAAATGAGCACACTCATCAAAAAGCAGGGCGGAATTCCCGTCGTCCGCTCCCTGCAAGGTACCGTGTTTTTGGCGGAAAAAGAGGTCGGGCCTGATTTGCAGACATTTGTTGAAACAGGAGCCGATTGGGTGATTTTCACGACCGGAATCGGTACGGAAACACTTGTCAGTCTGGCTGAGAAACTTGGAATCGGCGAACGCTTTTTGCAGGTCATCCGTCAGGCAAAAGCGGCATCAAGGGGCTACAAAACGGCCGCCGCCTTGAAAAAGCTCGGCATCACGCCGACAGCCTCTGATGATGACGGAACGACGAAGGGGTTGATTGAATCGCTTAAACCTTATGATTTTACCGGTAAGCGGGTTATGGTTCAGCTCCACGGCGAAAACGCGCCATCACTGCTTGCGTTTTTGGAGGAAAAAGGCGCCGCTGTCTTCCCGCTTCTTCCATATCAGCATGTCGCGCCTGATGAGGAAACCGTTGCTTTACTGTGCCAAGAGCTGCTTGATCATGAAGTGGATGCCGTTTGCTTTACAACGGCCGTCCAAGTCCGTTCGCTTTTCAAATTCGCAAAGGAAAACGGAGTGCGGGAGAAAATCGTCCAAGCGTTTCAGGACCACGTCCTTGCAGCAGCCGTCGGAAAGGTGACGGCAGAGGCATTGAGCGAAGAAGGTGTGGTGCGGCTGCTTGCGCCTGAGCTCGAACGGATGGGGGCGATGATCGTTGAACTGTCCAGGTTCTATGAGACGGACAGAAACCCTGAGTTTGATGGAAGTTGATTACCGTGGAGGCTTAAAACGAAAAAACGCTTGGGCTGGCTGCCTAAGCGTTTTTTTCGTCACAGATGGATAAAATCATCCGGGTAAACGACAAATTTGCGTTCCCCCCTGAAAACACAGGCGGGCTTCGATCCGACCGCCAGAATGCCCTTGCTGCTGACGAGGGCTCCTGTTTCCTCAGTAAGTGCGATGACAGGGTTATGGAATTTCTTGATATACTGTTTGATTAATGGGTCATTTTCATGACTGTAGTGGCACCAAATCGAGTACTCTCCTGCAAGCTGTAAACCTTGAAAACGGCGCACCCCGAAAGTGTTTTTATCAAGATGGGAACAAGTCATGATATTTTGCCCTAAAATGACGGCTCCCGCACTTCCCCCATAGATGATGCCGCCGTTTGCGAAATAGTTTTTGAATACATCGCTGAACTGGGCATCGCGAATATGCTTTAATAATTGAAAGGTATTTCCGCCGCCGATATAAACGGCGGAAAAATGATCTAAATCTTGAATCGTTTTGTTTTTCAGATTTGTCCACATGGTGATGTCTTTTATGCCGAGCGGCTTAAAAACCCTTTGGATCCACTGAAAGCCATCATCAAACATGGAGGCATCCATTGCAATCGGAATATACAATAGCGGCTTTCTTGGCCCCGCTTCCTCTGCAAACCGCCGATCCAGCGCTTGCGTCTGCTCTTTGTCTCCGCCGCCGGAAAGAAACAATTTCCCCATCAATCCCCATTCCTTTTTCATTTTTATTCATGATCCTGTTTCAATTTATCATTCAACACACTGTCCTCCAAAACAGCGAATTTATCACCGTATACTTTCGTAATATGTTTTTCGCCCCAGGCGCACAGGGAGTCTAAGATGCCCTCAAGCGTCCGTCCGTATTCGCTCAATTCATATTCGACTTTTGGGGGAACCTGCTGGTAGACAATTCGATTGATGACGCCGTCTTCTTCCAGCTCGCGCAGCTGCTGGGTCAGCATTTTTTGGGTGATGTTCGGCATGAGGCGTTTCAATTCACTTGTCCGTTTTTTTCCGTGCGTCAAGTGGCACAGGATGACGCATTTCCATTTTCCCCCGATCACTTCAAGGGTCGCTTCAACTGATATATTGTACTTTTTCTGCTTCATGTTTATCCTCCTTTTGGGTACAAAAAAGTGCCTATATCACTTTTAGGTTCCTATCATACTTAAAAGTGCGTACTTTTCTTTGATCTCTATATGGATGATAATATCATGTGCCGGCTGTTGTTTGCTATACACGATAACAAAAGGGAGGAGAAAAATGTCTTCTATTCAGCATAAAAAGCGCAGTATATTGGCGCTGTTAGCTTTGGCTGTCAGCGCATTTGCCATCGGAACGACGGAATTTATCAGCGTCGGGCTCTTGCCTTTGATCGCCGGGGACATGCACATCCCCGTGACGACGGCCGGGCTGACGGTTTCTTTATATGCGCTGGGCGTGACGTTTGGAGCGCCTGTTTTAACATCATTGACATCGCGGATCCCGCGGAAAACGCTGCTGCTTTTGATTATGGTCGTTTTTATGATCGGAAACGGGATCGCCGCTTGTGCCGGAACGATCGGTGTTTTGCTCGCCGCCCGTGTGCTTTCCGCGTTTTCGCACGGTGTGTTTATGTCAATCGGTTCAACGATTGCTGCGAGCCTGGTGCCGGAAAACAAACGGGCCGGCGCGATTTCGATTATGTTTACCGGACTGACCGTAGCGACGATCACAGGTGTTCCAATCGGCACCTTCATCGGCCAGCAATTCGGCTGGAGATTGGCCTTTATGGCCATCGTTGCCGTTGGAGCGCTCGCGTTGATCGCCAACAGCATCCTTGTCCCGGCTGATTTGCCGAAAGGTGCGCGAACGACGTTCCGGAGCCAGTTTAAACTTGTGGCGAACGGCCGCTTGCTCCTGTTATTTATCATTACGGCCCTTGGATACGGAGGAACATTTGTCGTCTTCACGTATTTATCTCCGCTGCTTCAGCATGTAACAGGCTTTAAGGCAGAAGCCGTTGCGGTTATTTTGCTCGTATACGGGGCTGCGATTGCCCTCGGCAACATCATTGGCGGAAAGGCGGCAAACCAAAAGCCGCTTGATGCATTATTTTATATGTTTATAGCCCAGGCGGCAGTGCTTTTCATTCTCACAGCGACAGCCCCGTTTAAAACAGCCGGGCTGATCACGATCATTTTGATGGGGTTTTTAGCTTTTATGAATGTTCCCGGACTTCAGGTCTATGTCGTCATGCTGGCTGAGCGGTTTGTTCCGGGAGCGGTGGATGTCGCATCAGCCGTTAATATCGCCGCGTTTAACGCAGGCATTGCCATCGGCTCTTACGTGGGAGGAATCATCACAGACTCGATCGGGCTGATCCACACGCCATGGGCCGGCGGGTTTATGGTGCTCGGCGCTGTCCTTTTGACAGGCTTATGCAGGAGCTTTGAACGAAAAGATGAAAAACATGATCAAGCTGACAAAGTCTTCTTTGCCGATGATGGAGACTGCGCTTGATCAAAACAACACTAATCAGGAGGTCAATCATGACTGCAAAACATTTACAAGATCGAATCACTTTGCATAACGGCAAGGACATGCCCTGGTTTGGGCTCGGTGTATTTAAGGTGGAAGAAGGGCCTGAGCTGGTTCAGGCGGTCAAAACGGCGATTGCCCACGGCTATCGCAGCATTGATACGGCGGCAATCTACGGAAATGAAGCAGGAGTCGGACAGGGAATCCGTGAAGGGATCAAGGCGGCCGGTATTTCAAGAGATGATATATTTGTCACGTCAAAAGTATGGAATGATGATTTAGGCTATGAGTCTACCATCTCCGCCTATGAAGCGAGCCTTGAAAAATTGGGGCTTGATGCGCTGGATTTATATCTGATCCATTGGCCTGTCGAAGGGCGGTATAAAGAGGCCTGGAGGGCGCTGGAAACCCTTTATGAAGCAGGGCGCGTGAAAGCGATCGGAGTCAGCAATTTTCAAATCCACCATCTCGAAGATTTGTTGAAGGATGCCAAAATCAAACCGATGATCAATCAAGTCGAGTACCATCCGCGCCTGACACAGAAAGAACTTCATTCATTTTGCAGCGTTCACGGGATTCAGCTTGAAGCTTGGTCTCCGTTAATGCAGGGGCAGCTGCTCGACCATCCGCTTTTACAAGACATCGCCAAAAAACACGGCAAAACCGCTGCCCAAGTTATATTGCGCTGGGATTTGCAAAACGGCGTCATCACGATTCCGAAATCAACCAAACCGCAGCGGATTGCGGAAAACGCGGATATATTCGATTTTGAGCTGACACAAGAGGAGATGAGGCAAATTGACGGGTTGAATGAGAACACCCGCGTCGGCCCTGATCCTGACAATTTTGACTTTTAAGTCATGACACCGTTCGATGGTCGAACGGTGTTTGTTGTCCAGCTTTTTCACAATTGCGTTTTAGAAAAAGTGAGATTTTTAAAGAAAAGAGACGAAAGTATGAAATAAAGTATGATAATAGAGGGATAAAAGGTGAATATCGTCATATTTGACCACTTATGAAACTTTACACTTCTGTTTTACGGGCGTAATATAAATCTCATCAAAAAACTGAATAAAATTTCCAATTTACGTAACCGCTGAATTCCAACCGGAAGCGGGGGAACCAATTTTTTGTGGCATGCCACTTGGGGTGAATCCTTTTTCAAGGTAAGGTGACTCTTTGCACCTGAATCCGACAGCTAACCTCGTAAGCGTTTAAAGAGAACCCAAATACGTGCGGAAAGCACGGTTTCTTAACTGTGCCTAAAAAAAGCCGTAAGAGGTTTGTTCTCTTGCGGCTTTTTTTCATGCCTTCAAAACAGAAATGAGAGGAGGTGAGTAAACGTGCGTGATATCGTGATGCTGGCTGTGACCGCATCTTTAACGGCGATGCTGCTTTTATTGGTGAAGTGGGCGGGAAAAACGACTGATCATTCATAGAGAGGGTGAATCCAAATGATATGTCTCTTTGCCATAGTGATCGCCATGTTTGTTTATTTAACCTATGCTTTGTTGAATCCGGAAAAATTTTAACTGGGGGTAAAAGAAAATGACATCGCTTTTGTCGATCTGTTTCATTCTGCTGATCGCATTGTCGGCGGCTAAACCGATGGGGCTTTACATAGCTAAAGTGTTTGATTACGCTCCGTCTCAAATCGACCGTATTTTTCTGCCGGCTGAACGTCTGTTTTATCGAATTGGCGGTGTGAAAACGGAAAATCAATCATGGAGGAAATACGCTGTCTCCCTTGTTTTGACCAACACGGTGGTGATTTGCACGGTCTATCTCGTTTTCCGCCTGCAAGGGGTATTGCCTTTCAATCCGACAAACGTTGCGGGTATGGAGCCGACGCTTGCCTTTAATACAGCCGTCAGTTTTATGACCAATACGAATTTACAGCATTACAGCGGTGAAAGCGGTCTTTCTCTGTTGTCGCAAATGATCGCCATTACCTTTTTAATGTTTGCGGCGCCTGCCACCGCCCTCTCTGCAGCGATGGCGATGATTCGGGGGCTTGCCGGAAAGCCGCTCGGCAATTTCTTTGTCGATCTGATTCGCTCTATCACCCGGATTTTACTGCCGATCTCCGTTGTTGCGGCCCTTGTTTTTGTCGGTTTAGGGGTACCTCAGACGCTCAGCCCGACCGCCACAGCCCATACGCTAACCGGAGGGGAGCAGACGATTTTGCGCGGGCCGGTCGCTTCTTTTTTATCCATCAAAGAACTGGGAAACAACGGAGGAGGGTATTTCGGGGTCAACTCTTCCCATCCATATGAAAATCCAAATGGATGGAGCAATGCGGTTCAAATCTTGTTGATGCTTCTCATCACCATTTCACTGCCGTTTACCTACGGGAAAATGGTAGGGAACAAAAAACAGGGACGGATCCTTTTTGTATCGGCCGGTCTTTTGTTTTTAATCGCCGCCGGTGCAGCCTTTATGACGGAATCGGGAGGAAACACCGCTGTCAGCGAGCTGGGGATCAGCCATGATGAAGGCAGTATGGAGGGAAAAGAAGTCCGTTTTGGAACATTGAATTCAGCCTTTTATGCGATGGTCACCACCGCAACTGAAACGGGTGCGGTCAATACGATGCACGATACGCTGGCGCCTCTCACAGGGCTTATGGCATTGCTCAACATGATGCTGAACACGGTTTTTGGCGGAATTGGTGCCGGATTTATGAACATGCTTTTGTATGCGATGGTCTCCGTTTTTCTCTCCGGTTTAATGGTGGGGAGAACACCTGAGTTTTTAGGCAAAAAAATTGAAGGAAAAGAAATGAAGCTCATTGCTGTCACGCTGCTGATTCATCCCCTGTTGATTCTAGGGGCGTCAGCGCTTGCAATGTATACACAGGCCGGGCAAGATGCGATCTCAAATCCCGGTTTTCACGGGATCAGCCAGGTTTTATATGAGTATACATCCTCAGCCGCGAATAACGGTTCCGGCTTTGAAGGACTGGGAGATGCCACACCATTCTGGAATATAACAACCGGGATTGTGATGTTCATCGGCCGTTATTTCTCAATCGTCACATTGCTGGCTGTCACGGGATCTTTGTTGAAAAAACAAGCCGTCCCGGAAACGACCGGCACATTCCGGACGGATACAAGTCTGTTTGGCGGCATTTTTGTTGCCTCGATTTTGATTGTCGGAGCACTCACCTTCTTTCCTGTGTTGGTGTTGGGGCCGGTTGCAGAGTTTTTAACATGATGATAGGGGGGCTTTATCAATGAACGATTTGCCGATCGTTTCAGATTCGGTTCGCAAGCCAAAGCGTATGATGGACAAAACAATCATAAAAGCTGCGATCAAAGATGCTTTTTTAAAATTAGATCCGAGACGTATGGTTAAAAATCCGATTATATTTATGGTGGAAGTTGGTTTTTTGATTGCCGTTCTGCTTTCCATTTTTCCGCAGTATTTCGGAAGCGCGGCGGCTCCTTGGTTCAACCCGGCAGTTTCCGTGATCTTGCTTTTTACGGTTTTGTTCGCCAACTTCGCTGAAGCATTGGCTGAAGGAAGGGGAAAAGCGCAGGCGGATTCTTTAAAACAGACGAAAAAAAGGATCTGGGCCAATAAAGTAATGGATGGCAGAAGCGAAAAAGTGTCATCAGACGATCTGCGAAAAGGGGATATTGTCATTGTATCCCAAGGTGAAATGATTCCCGGAGACGGCGAAGTGATCGATGGTCTCGCCTCCGTTGATGAATCGGCCATTACAGGTGAGTCCGCCCCGGTTATCAAAGAAGCGGGTGGCGATTTTAGTTCTGTCACGGGTGGGACCCGCGTCATCAGCGATTCGATTACAATCGAAATCACAAGCGATCCCGGTGAAACCTTTTTGGATCAGATGATTGCCTTGGTCGAAGGAGCGGAAAGGCAGAAAACCCCGAATGAAATTGCCTTGAACACCGTGTTAATGAGCTTGACCATCATTTTTCTGATTGTTGTTGTGACACTTCCGTTGTTTACGGCTTACCTCGGTTTTCAACTTGATCCCGCGATCCTGATTGCACTGCTTGTCTGTCTGATCCCGACGACGATTGGAGGGCTTTTGTCGGCGATCGGGATTGCGGGGATGGATCGTGTCACCCGGTTTAACGTGCTGGCGATGTCGGGGAAAGCTGTCGAGGCCGCCGGTGATATTAACACGATCATTCTCGATAAAACGGGAACGATCACGTTTGGGAACCGGATGGCTAGTGAGTTTGTGCCGGTCGGAGAAGAAACACTGCAGTCTGTCGGCGAATATGCAGCTCTCAGTTCGGTTCATGATGAAACACCGGAAGGGCGCTCTGTCATCGAACTCGCCAAAAAACGGACAATCCAATACGACTCATCTGTTGTTGAAGGCGGAGATTTCGTCGACTTCAAAGCGGAAACAAGAATGAGCGGAGCTGATCTTCCGGATGGAAGAAAAATACGCAAAGGTGCCGTCGATGCCGTGAAACAGTGGGTCGAAGAAAACGGCGGAACGATTCCGCAGGATCTTGATCAAAAAAGCGAACAGATTTCAAAAGAAGGCGGTACTCCGCTGGCCGTGGCGGCCGATGATCGAATGTTCGGTTTGATTTATTTGAAGGACACCGTCAAACCGGGGATGAGAGAACGTTTTGAAGAGCTTCGCAAAATGGGAATAAAAACGGTGATGTGTACGGGTGATAATCTGCTTACCGCTGCAACCATCGCCAAAGAGGCCGGGGTCGATGATTTTATCGCGGAATGCAAACCGGAAGATAAAATCAACGTCATCAAAGAGGAACAATTGAAGGGAAAATTAGTCGCCATGACGGGAGATGGGACAAATGATGCGCCGGCGCTGGCCCAAGCTGACGTAGGGATTGCCATGAACAGCGGGACGACTGCGGCAAAAGAAGCGGCGAACATGGTGGATCTTGACTCGAATCCGACGAAGATTATTGAAGTGGTGTCGATTGGAAAGCAGCTGCTCATGACCCGCGGCGCTTTAACGACGTTTAGCATTGCAAATGATATTGCCAAATACTTTGCCATTATTCCGGCGATGTTTATGCTGGCCATTCCCGACATCAAAGCACTGAACATTATGGGGCTTGCTTCACCGTTGTCGGCCATTTTATCGGCACTGATTTTTAACGCGGTGATCATTCCGCTTCTCATCCCGTTGGCGATAAAGGGAGTAGCATACAAACCGATGAGCTCAAATGCTTTATTGGCCCGCAACTTATTGATCTATGGACTTGGAGGTGTGATTGTTCCGTTTATCGGGATTAAGCTGATTGATATGTTGATTCAGATCATGTAAGGAGGACAGATGATGATAATGAAAGAATTAGGAGCGGTTGTCAGGGTCAGCTTGCTACTTATGATCATGTGCGGGCTGGCGTATCCCTTGGCGATGACAGGAATTTCCCAGACGGTTATGCCTGAAAAATCAAACGGAAGTCTTGTTTATAATCCAAAAGGAGAAATCATCGGCTCGGCGCTAATCGGGCAGTCATTTACAGATCCGCGTTTTTTTCACGGCAGGGAATCAAGCATCGGCTATGATGCGGCAGGGTCGGGATCACCGAATGAGGCATCGTCAAATCCAGCTTTGTTGAAGCGGATCAAAACTTCAATTGAATCATGGAAAAAGGAAAATCCCGATGTTCCTGTCAAAGGGATTCCGGTTGATGTCATCACGAATTCTGCATCGGGGTTAGACCCCGATATCAGCCCGGACGGCGCACGAGTTCAAATTCCAAGAATCAGCAGACTGACAGGAGTTTCACAGAGAGATCTTGAACAATTGGTTCATAGACATACAAAAAATGCTTCCATCTTCAGTGAACCGCGTGTGAATGTACTGCTCCTAAACATTGATTTGAAGGAAAGGCTGAATTAGTGATGTCTCCTCAATGTCTAGATACTGCAGACATTGGGGAAGACATTCCGAGGAGGGCTGACTATTGCAAAAAAACCCCCGGGACTTTAGAAGAAAAACACCGGAGGAACTATTGGCTGAAATTGAAATGCTGAAAAGTGGGCATTGGACGATTTTTATCGGTTCGGCTCCCGGCGTCGGGAAAACGTACCGAATGCTGCAGGAGGCCGATGGTTTAAAACGTGAGGGCATAGATGTGGTCATCGGTCTAATCGAAACGCACGGCAGGAAAGAGACGGCCGCTTTAATGAATGATTTGGAGATCATTCCAAAGAGGAAAATCGAATACAAAGGAAAAATGCTCGAAGAAATGGATGTCGACGCGATCATTGAGCGTAAGCCCGATCTTGTGATCATAGATGAACTAGCGCATACAAACATTCCCGGATCGAAGAATGAAAAACGCTATATGGACGCAGAAGATATTTTGAAAGAAGGGATCAACGTTCTCTCTGCGGTCAATATTCAGCATGTAGAGAGCGTTCATGATATTGTTCAGCATGTGACGGGTGTAAAAGTAAGGGAACGGATTCCTGACCGCGTCTTGGATAGGGCTCATGAAATTATCCTGATCGATGTCACCCCTGAAACATTGCAAAAACGGCTGCGGGAAGGAAAAATTTATGAAAAACATAAAATAAAACAGGCTTTATCCCACTTTTTCACCAAAAATAATTTAGCGGCGCTCAGAGAACTCGCTTTGCGCGAAGTGGCAGATGATGTGGATGACCGGATGGAGCGGACCGGTTTCAATGGGAGCCGGCGGCCAAGGGGAACAAATGAAAAAATACTCGTCTGCGTGCAGCACGGAAAAAATGCCGAAAAACTGATTCGCCGCGGCTGGAGAATTGCGAGCAGGCTGAAAGCCAATCTGTTTGTGCTGACGGTTTCCCCCCAGTCAAAAGAGCGGCTGGGAAAACACGAACGCGACAAAATCAGTCAATGGGAATGCCTCTGTGCCCAATTTGGCGCCGAGTTTATTTTTATATTTAAACCTTCCGGCAAACGCTATGTGTCAGAAACGATTACCGAGATCGCGAAGAAAAAAAGCATCACCCAGATTGTGCTGGGGCAGTCCGCTCGCTCAAGATGGGAGGAAATCACGAAAGGTTCCATTGTCAACAGCATCATGCGGCATACGGACGGTATCGACATTCATATCGTCTCAGATGAAAAAGTTTAGATTTGACAGCAAACAGCGCCTTAGTCTCCCAAATCTCCGCTCTGTCGGCCTTCAAGCCTGAGCAAGTGCTGTTTCATCTCCAGACCGCCCCGGTAGCCTGTCAACTTGCCGTTTTTTCCGATGACACGATGGCAGGGGATGACGATTAAAAGCGGATTGGCGCCGATCGCGGCGCCAACGGCCCGAACAGCGTCCGGCCTTTGGATCACAACGCCGATTTCCGAATATGTGCGTGTTTCTCCATAAGGAATCATGCGCAAAGCGTGCCAGACCGAGAGCTGAAAAGGCGTGCCGGTGAGAGCAACGGGCAGGCTGAAATGCCTGCACCGCCCGCTAAAATAAGCCGTCAATTCATCCGTGTATGGCTGAAGCTTTTCATCATCGCGGACGACAGCAAGGTCCGGAAACCTTTTACTGGCCCAGTCGGCCAGCTTCCGTGAGCCCTTCTGATCGAAGTCTGTATAGCAAAGCCCTTTTGCTGATGCCGCGATTGTGAGAGTCCAGCTGCCCCATTCAAACTGACTCCACTGCAAGATTTTTTCAATCATTGGCTACTTCCTCCGCTTCATCTGCCGGTACTCTGTCGGCGTTTGTCCTTTGATTTTTTTAAAGAGGACGGCAAAATAATCCGCATTTGCGATGCCGATCGCCGCGGCAATTTCCGCCATCGGTTGATTTGAAGAGGCGAGCAGCTTGCCCGCTTCAGAGATTCTTTTTTGCCGGATATAGTCTACCGGAGAAACACCCTTGATCCGTTTGAATATCCGCTGCAGGTGAAAAGGGCTGACATGGCTTATGTCGGCTAGTGCTTTGAGCGTCAAGGGTTCACGGTAATGTGTGGCGATGATGTGTGCGACTTGTTCTGCAAGCTCTTCATCGGGAAGCAGCGCACCGTCCGGCCGGCAGCGCTTGCACGGACGAAAGCCCGCTGCTAGAGCTTGCTCTGCATTTTGGAATATACGGACATTTTCAATTTGGGGAGCCCTTGATTTACAGGAGGGACGGCAAAAGATTCCCGTTGTTTTTACCGCATAAAGAAAAGCGCCGTCATAAGACCGGTCGTTTTCGACAATCGCCCGCCACCGTTCAGGCGTCAATTCCGATTTACTGTTCATATGATCACCCCGCTGTATGTCAGTATAACCTGAAAAAGGGTGTATGTGTTCGTGTAAAGAATGGGATCGCAAGATGACAAAGAAAAAAATCATGTGCTCAGAAAGCGGCTGACCGCACTTGATTCTGAATCTTTAAAGGACTACACTTGGATAAAAGACCCATGGGGTGAGACTGATGAAGAAATCAGAGAAGTTCGCCTCCTAAAATAAATATTCTATTATTTTAGGAGGATCAAGCATGAATTTTAAAAGAATAGACCTGGAGCATTGGCATCGAAAACCTTATTTTGAACACTTCATGTCAGAAGGGAAATGCTCTTTCAGCCTGACGGCAAACCTGAATATCAGTGCAATGCTGGAGGTGCTGAAAGAACAGAACATCAAGCTTTATCCCGCGTTTATTTACATGGTTTCAAGGGTTGTTCAAGCCTATCCAGAATTCAGAACGGGCTACAATGAGAAGGGTGAGCTCGGGGTATGGGAGCAGATGAATCCCTGCTATACGGTTTTTCATCATAAAGAACAAACCTTTTCCGCCGTATGGACGGAGTATGATATTGATTTTTCGCGGTTTTATCATAACCATCTGAAAGACATGCTTCGCTTTGGAAACAACAAAGGACTGTGGGCTAAGGAAAATATCCCGGCCAACGCGTTTTCGATCTCCTCTATTCCATGGGTAAGCTTTACAAGCTTCAATTTGAACCTTGCAAACAGCGGACATTTGCTGCCGATCATCACAAACGGGAAATTCTTTTCGAATGGAACAGAGACGCTGCTGCCGGTTTCCCTGCAGGTTCACCATGCGGTGTGTGACGGCTGGCATGCGGGTGTTTTTATGAATGAATTACAGAGGTTGGCTGACTCCGGCGAGGAATGGCTGAAAAAGTGAATGGAATGAAAAGAGGCCGGATACACACCCGGCCTCTTTTTGATACGTTATGCAGCTATTGTTTTCTCTTTTCTGACCAATCCCATGATACCGGCGATGAAAAGCAGAACGCCCGATAAAATGTAGAACATGAAAATACAAATAAATCCGCCGATTGCAGAAATTAAAAGCATGATTCCGCCAAGTTTTGCTTTATTCCTCACTATGACTGATCCAACAATACCGAGAATGGAAAAGAAGACCGCTCCCCATCCAAGTCCAACGATTTGACTTGTGCCGGATGAGCTGAATGCAGCGTCGATGCCGCCGATCATCAATGCAATAAAAGCGCCGATAAAACCGAAAATACCGCCAATTAGACCTAGTACAAATTCTGTCGTTCTTTTCATATGTAAAAACTCCTTTTTTTTGCCGGTACCGTTACTGGCACAGGCTTCTTTGTCCAAAATCGCTGCCGTCACCCGTCAAATGCTTGCATCATTGTTTATGATCTGCCCTTCCAGCAACGAAGCTTCAAGCAACCGTAAACTTCTTCTATGAACAGCGGCAATAAAAATAAATGTTTTAATCATTGCATATTCCAATTGCTGTGAAAGAATAAAAGTTTAAGATTGTTGCCCATGAAGATTTTCTGCACCCCAAAATGAACCTTGTTTTTTAGGCCTACATCCTGCCGGCAACGTTCTTTTTGGAATGATCCTCTTTCAATCGCTCCATACAGCTGAAATAAGCGGGCTTTTGATCTGTTCGAATATCCACCTCCTGTTCTCAGTACGAACACTCCTATTATCATAGGTTAAAATACCCAATTTTTCAATAGGTTTTTTTGGAGTCAAAATAAGTATCGGTCGAAAAGGCCGTTTCTTTATATTTTTTCGGACGGAGTATGTTCATAAAAAAACCTCCCGCGCAGGGAAGGTTTATATTGCATATGAAGCTTTTATTTGATCTGCCATTCTTTGATCACCAGTGTGGAAGAGCCGCTTTCAACAATCGGATCGGAATGTCCGATTTCTGTTGCTTCTTTGAGAGACTTTGCCCTGATGAGATACGCACCTCCGGATGCATCGCTGAAAGGGCCGAACATGTCCAGGCGGTTCTCGGCTTTCAGCCTGTCCAAAAATTCATAATGGGCCGGCACATATTGATCGTTAAAGTTCTCGGTTCTGGTTGTCATAAGTAGATATTTTTTCATCGTAGCACTCCTTTCTGTCAAAAGATGACTTTATTTTAGCACAAATAAAAGATTCATATAAAGGTTCGCCTAATCTGAATTCGTCCGCATCAACCGGCGTTCAAGATATCTTCTGTAATGAACATCGTGTATGAAGCGAATCGCAGGTCTTGTCATCAGCTGAAAACTTCCGATGACAAACAGCCAGATTCCCGCGGGCTTCAACGTGGCCGAAAAAAAGAAGAAGCTCCCGACAAAAAATAAAAGACCGATGAGAAAGTCGTTTACTGTATGGAGCACCTTATATCTTTTTTTGAAAAACAATTCATATCGGTCCATATGCTGCTGCATCTCGTTTGCTTCTTTTGACATTGTTCCATTCCCCCCATCTCTTTTTTCTTACCCTTGAGGAAGTAAAAGTAAAACGTGAAGAGCAGGTGCTCTTAGTCATGGTACTCCTGATACTATGATCAATACACTGCTATTTTCATATGTTCGAAGTCACTTATAATGCATAGCGTAAGGGGGTGACAAAATGGAAAAGCTGAATTCTGGGGTCTCGAAAGGGTTGATTCTCCTAATGGCGGTGATTTCAGGATTTACTGTGGCAAATATCTATTTAAATCAAACGCTTCTGGTCAGCATGGCGCATACGTTTCACACAACAGCCGCCGAGACGGGCATGATCGCGACAATCACCCAGGCAGGCTACGCATTGGGAAATTTAATGCTGGTTCCTCTTGGCGATATGTTTGAAAGGCGCCGGCTGATTTTAAATCTGTTGTTACTTGTCTGTCTCTGTTCTGCCAGTTCAGCGATTGCCGTGAATTTTTTCTGGCTTGTGACAGCACAGCTTCTGCTGGGGTTTTTTACGATCATCCCGCAATTGATCGTTCCTTTTGCAGCAGACCTTGCCCGTGAGACGGAGAGAGGAAAAGTGATCGGCAATGTTGCAATCGGCCTGGTGTGCGGAATTTTGGGAGCAAGGCTTTTTAGCGGCATCATTGATTCGCAGTACGGCTGGAGGTCGGTGTATTGGATCACGTGTGCGGCATCAGTCATGATCATGGTGCTGATTCGTTTGTTTTTGCCGAAAAGCAAGGTTGCAAACACCGTTCACTATAGAAAACTTTTGGCATCTCTGGGGCCTTTGCTCCTGCAGGAAAAAACTCTGAGAAAAGCCTGTTTGAGCCAAGGTCTTATGTTTGGCGCTTTTAGTTTGTTTTGGACGACGCTTGTTTTTCTGCTGAATGATCCACCTTATACCTATGGAAGCCAGGGCGCAGGAATGATTGGGCTTGTCGGAATCGGAGGCGCCTTTGCTGCTCCTGTGATCGGGCGAATTATTGACAAGAGGGGGCACGTTTTTGCAAATGTGCTGTGCATGTCATTATCATTATTTGCTTTTATCCTCCTTTTTTTAGGGAAAATATCTTTAATAGCCGTCATTATAGGAGCGCTCTTTGTCACCATGGGCACGCAAGCCAATCAGGTTGTAAGCCAGGCTATGATCTTTCAATTGTCCGGTGAGATGAGAAGCCGTCTCAACGGTATGTTGATGGTTATGGTTTTCCTCGGCGGCGCCTTGGGTTCATTCCTGGGCGTTTTGACCTGGAGCAGCTTCAATTGGCCAGGTGTTTGTGCGCTCGGAATACTGATGACCGGTATCGCCTTCACATCACTGTTGATTTCCGACAAGCCTGCCCAAAAAATTCAATGCGAGGAGAGAATAGATCATGCAAATGTGCGACAATTATAAAAAAGGACTTAAAGTATTAGAACAAATTGATCAAGACCATTACGAAGAAATTGTAAACAGTTTCAAAGAATCGATTGCCCCTGATCTTGGAAAGTTGGCCGTGGAGTTTAACTACGGCCAGATCTTTTCAAGACCGGGCCTTGAATTGAAGTCCAGGCTGCTGGCGTCAGTAGCGGGTCTAACCGCGCTTGGAAACACAGAGCAGCTGCCGTTTTATATCAATGGTGCGCTAAATGCCGGATGGACAAAGGAAGAGATCATCGAAGTGATGATGCAGATGATCATTTATTCAGGTTTTCCAAACGGCCTTAACACAATATTAACGGTCGCCTCAGAAGTGTTTGCCGAGCGAAACGGGGATCCAGAAGAATCCCACTCATCACAATAAATAGCAGGTTTTATCTTCATTCCGCTCCTTTTTCATGTAGAATCTTAAATAGAAGATGTTCGCCACGCAGGAGGAGTGAGTATTTTGGATGGAATGAAAGAGAAAAGAAAAGAGTTGGGCGATTTTTTGAAATTAAAAAGGTCAACAGTATCCCCCGAAGAATACGGGATGCCGCTCGGACAGAGAAGAAGAACGAAAGGTCTGAGAAGAGAAGAACTGGCCCAGCTTGCCGGCATTGGGGTGACCTGGTATACGTGGCTTGAGCAGGGGAGGGATATCCAAGTATCGACACAGGTGCTGGAAAGCATTTCGAGAGTTCTCAAATTAAACTATGAGGAAAAAAAGCATGTCTTTCTGTTGGCTGGACAGCAAATCCCGCTCTATGAACTGCAAAGCACCAAACAACACTTGAACCCGGCCGTTCAGCATCTGATTGAGCATTTAAAAGATTGTCCCGTCTACGTCACAGATGAAAAGTGGGACGTGATTGCCTGGAATGAAGCGGCGTGTTTGGTGTTCGGCGATTTTAAACGGATGAGTCATAAAGAAAAAAATGCGATTTGGCGCTGTTTTTGTTCCAAGGACTATCAAAAACTTCTGGCTGATTGGGAAAGCCATGCGAAAAGACTGCTGGCGCAATTTCGATTCACAGCTTCCCGCTTCATTGGAGAAGAATGGATCAACGAGTTGATCGATGAGTTGTCGCAAAAAAGCGCTGAATTTCGCAGCTGGTGGAATCATCATGACATCCTCGGCACGCCCGCCGGTGAAAAAGAAATTAATCACCCTTCGGCCGGCACGATGTTTATGGAGCATGTCACTCTGCAATTATACGATGCGCCTGATTTAAAGCTCACGGTGTATAGACCGTTGGAAAAAGAAAACACGATTTCAAAACTGAGAATGTTATTGTCTAAATCGTAAAGGGAGCGGATCAATCCGCTTCCTTTTTTCATGAACAAATGCATCATCCATACGGGAGAGGGCCAACATATTAAAAACGTCATGAGGAGGTTTATGATGAAAAAACTGTTGTTTACCATTGGTGCATTTTGTATTGCAAGCGCGCTTTCGCCAATTTCGGCAGCAAACGCGCTCAATATTCAGCAATTGCCGGTCAAGCAGAAGACAGACCAATGGACGGTTGAAATCGGCAAAGCGAAAGAAGGAAAGAACCTGGCAAAAGCTGAACAAGGAAAATATCAAACATATTCGGTCAAGGTTCAAAAAATCGGCCGCGATATAGCTTCAGCGGAAATTCATCTTTTTAGAAATGATCCGCACTCCGAAACGAAGTATTCTCTTTTCGGCAAGCGTGACGAACGTCGTGATCACAAGGAGGAAGCTTTGTTGGCCAAAAGTTTGAATAATGGAACGCCTGTCAGCTACAGCAATATTTTGGTAGCCGAAAAAGCATCGGAATTAGAAGTCGATATCCTATGGACGGAAAAAGGAACTGAAGGAAGAATGTTAAAGGAGACATTTACATTCACATCGAATGCCCGCAACTGATGGGGGCGACATAAAAGGTCATAGAAAATAAACGGAACACCCTTCCATTGAATTGAAAAGTCTGCTACATTGATCTAGAAGAATGAAAAAACACGATCCGGTTGGTAGTCCAGATGCATCTTGATGATGTCAGTAACCTTCCCCTCCTCGGGATGTCCATCATTCTTCGTAAGTTTTAATAGAGGAGGGAATCGTGATGAAATTAACGATTTACCATGATGGCCAGTTTTACGTCGGGATTATTGAAGTTGTACGGGAAGGCAAATTAAGGGCATTTCGCCATATGTTTGGCCAGGAGCCGAAAGATAAGGAAGTGCTCGAGTTTGTCAACCATCAGCTTATGCGGATCATTGCAGATGCTGAACAGGAAGGGATTCGGATACAAGCTGAACCCGAAAGGAAAATCAATCCGAAAAGGCTTCAGCGCCAAGTGGCCAAAGAAATGAAGCATGCCCGGATATCCACTAAAGCTCAAGAAGCCATCAAACAGGAACAGCAAGCCAAAAAAGAAAAGAAAAAACGCTTGAATAAACACCGCCGGGAACAGGAAAACATGCAAAAATACCGCTTGAAAAAGCAAAAGGCAAAAGCGAAGCATAGAGGCAAGTAAGCGAATGTTCCCGCCAAAGGTTAAAACGGCCCTCATCAGATGAGGGCCGTTTGATTTGAAATCGTTCCCCCGCATCCTACTCATCTGAATAGGCATCAATATTCCTTACCTTCCGCTCTTGTCATTTGCAAGAAAAATATCATCATCGATATATATGATCGTTTCAGAGAATGGTAAACTATTGACAAACAGTACTTTGGAAGGGGGTATCTATGACCAATATCGCATATGGAATATCTAGAATCCTTTTTAATATGAGATGAAACGCTTGATGCGTTCAAACGTCCGGCTAACACTCAGGATTCGTATTCGGAATTTTCTAAAAAACTAGCAAACGGCAACGGACAATATCCAAAAAGGACAAAGGATGATAGACATGAAAAGAATCGATAAAGTGTATCAGCAGCTTATGCAAAATTTTCATGAAACAACCTTGGATCACCTTTTAAAGGTGCAAGGATATTCTGCAAAAGAAATCGCTGAACAGCTGAAAATGGAGCGCTCCAATGTTAGCTTTGAATTGAACAACCTTGTACGCTCGAAAAAGGTCATCAAAGTTAAAACATTCCCTGTTCGTTATGTCCCTGTTGAAACGGTGGAAAAAACGTTCGGACGTAAATGGAATAAAGACGTGATGGAAGTCGAGGAACTGAAGCAGTATGCCGGCCATTCGAAAAAGCCCCGCCGGGATATTTCCACGAATCCGCTGGAACTTATGATCGGGGCGAAAGGCAGCTTAAAAAAAGCGATCTCGCAAGCGAAAGCCGCTGTCTTTTATCCTCCGCACGGCCTCCATATGCTCCTTTTAGGACCGACGGGTTCGGGCAAATCGCTTTTTGCCAACCGGATTTACCAGTTCGCCATTTATTCCGACATATTGAAGCCGGGCGCTCCGTTTATTACATTTAACTGTGCAGACTACTATAACAATCCGCAATTGCTGCTTTCGCAATTGTTTGGACATAAAAAAGGGAGCTTTACCGGCGCCGGCGACGATAAAGTCGGTTTGGTCGAACAGGCCGACGGCGGCATTCTGTTTATGGATGAGATCCACCGCCTTCCCCCGGAAGGACAGGAAATGCTGTTTTATTTTATTGACAGCGGAACATATAACAGGCTTGGGGAGACGGAACATAAACGGACAGCAAAGGTATTGTTCATATGCGCGACGACAGAAAACCCGAGCTCTGCTCTATTAAAAACATTTCTGCGAAGAATTCCGATGACGATACATATTCCCTCGCTTGATGAACGATCATTGCAGGAAAGAGTCGAGCTGACGACGTTTTTGTTGGGGAAAGAAGCAGAGCGGATTAAGAAAAATTTAAGCGTCCACATTGATGTGTACAACGCGCTGATTCATTCGGCGAAATTCGGAAATGTGGGACAGCTGAAATCGAATGTACAGCTTGTTTGTGCACACGGGTTTTTAAACCACCTGGACCGGGAAGATGTTGTGGAACTGACCGTCCGCGACCTTCCGGAGGACATCAAGCAAGACTGGATTTCCAGCAGCAAAAATATTGAAAGAAGCAAAATGATTTCTGAATATGTCAATATTACCACGATCATTTCGCCGATTGTCGAGGATGAAACAACCAAGATCGAAGACGATCTTTCCTTTAATCTGTATCATTTGATAGAGGAAAAAGTCAAAATCTTAAATCAGGAAGGTTTATCAAAAAAGGAGATTAATCAATACATTTTAACTGATATCCATCTGCATGTCCGCAGCTTTTTCCATCAACGAACATTTCAAAACTACAGCCTGCTGAAATTTGTGGAAGACGATGTGCTTCACATTACGAAAGCATTAAAAGAAGTTGCCGAACATGAGCTGAATTGCAAATTTGACCGTAAATTCATCTACTTTTTAAGCATGCATATCGACTCATTTTTAAAGCGCGGAAAGCAAATTGATGTCTTGAATACACAGGAGACGGACGAAATCCGTGACACCCATGTGAAAGAATATCAGGTCGCCCTGATTTTCAAAGATAAGATTGAAGAATATTTTAGAGTCGTCATTCCGGAAATCGAAGTCATCTATTTAACGATGCTCATTCATTCGATCAAATCATTGGAGGAAACGAAAAGGGTGGGGATTGTCGTGGCTGCGCACGGAAACAGCATGGCAAGTTCCCTGGTGGAGGTGGCAACTGAACTGTTGGGCAGCACCCCGATTGTAGCCGTGGATATGCCCCTTACTGTATCACCGGCGGAAATCATCGAATGCCTGGCGGTAAAGGTTGAGGAAGTGGACGAAGGAGAGGGCGTTTTAATGCTCGTCGACATGGGATCGCTTGCAATGCTGGGAAGCAGGCTCGAAGAAAAAACCGGCGTCAAAATCAAAACGATCAGCAATGTTACCACAGCAATGGTGCTGGATGCGGTTCGAAAGGTGAACTATCTGAATCTAAACCTTCATGCGATCTATGATTCGGTTAAAAAGGACTTTATCGAATTATGGGACCAGCAGCCTGCGGCATCCGGCAAAAGGAAGGCGCTGGTCTCGATTTGCACGACAGGCAGCGGAACGGCCAAAAAGCTGGAAGAGATTTTAACAACGATCGTCAACAAAGCATCTGATGATCCGATTAAAATCCTGACCGTTTCATCCATGAAATTGGCAAACAGCATCAAAAAAATCGAACAAGAATATGAGATCGTTGCCACAGTCGGAACGAAAAACCCGAAAATCGACGCTCCCCATGTATCTTTGGAAGTATTAATTGAAGGAGAAGGCGAAAAAATTCTTCAGCAGGCGATCACAAAAGGTCATGCACCGGCAAACGTCGGACTAACCAGCCCGAATATCGTTGTGCGGGAGCTTTGCGAAGATAGTTTGAAAAAGTATCTGGTCTTTTTGAACCCGTACCATATTACAGAGATTTTATTGGAGTGGCTGCAAACAATCCAGGACGAATTGGGCATCATCTTAAACAACTCAGTGATGATCAAAGTCATCGTACACACCGCATTTGCTTTTGAAAGGGTGATCAAACAGAACCCGATCGCTTTTGCGGACGAAGAAGAGATAACCGATCAGCTGGAACGGGTCTACCGCGTGACGGAGCAGACATTAATACCTTACGAAGAAAAGCTCGGACTCAACATCAGCCGTGATGAAAAACTGTTTATCGCCTCGATTTTTGCCGAAGAATTGCAGTCTTCATGAAATGCAGGCTGTTTTAAATCCGCCTTTTTTCTATAAACCTGTATTAAATGGACCCCCATTTTAATACAGGTTTATTTTTTATTTGAAATGTGTTTCATACCGAAAAAATCACCGACTTAAGATTCAATAAAAAATGCTGATACTCCTACCTTGGCACGATACTTGCATGAATAATAAGCGAACGAAAAAAGGAAAGGAGCAAACATCATGATTTCAGTCATTATCAGTGGACATGGACATTTTCCCACAGCATTAAAAGAGTCTTCAGGCATGATATTCGGTGAAGAAGACAACCTCATGGCGGTGCCGTTTTTGAAAGGTGAAGGCATCCAAACATTGCAAGAAAAATATAAAGAGACGCTGAAGGGCATTCCCGAGGAACATGAAGTTCTGTTTTTGGTGGATATTTTTGGAGGGACGCCATATAACGCGGCCACCCCTTACATCGTCGGCGACCGAAGAATCGATATGGCCGCCGGCGTCAACCTGCCGATTCTGTTGGAAGCCTTAAGCTTGAGAGGACATATGCCGCTGAAAGAGCTGCTCGGCAATTTGAAAAAGATGAGTCAAGAAACCTTTCAAGTGTGCAGTGAACATTTAGAAAAAGTAAAGATCTCCCATCAAGAAAGAGAGGATGAATTATTATGAAGATTGTACTTGCAAGAATTGACGACCGCTTCATTCACGGCCAGGTGCTAACAAGGTGGATTAAAATTCATGCCGCCGACCGCATCATCATCGTCTCAGATGAGATTGCGGCTGATGAAATGAGAAAAACGCTGATCCTTTCTGTGGCGCCTTCTAATGTAAAAGCGAGCGCCGTCTCGATTTCGAAGATGGCCAAAGCGTTTCACAGTCCGCGCTATCAGGATACAACAGCGATGCTTTTATTTGAAAAACCGGGTGATATCGTATCCCTCGTTGAAGCAGGTGTACCAATCGAGACAGTCAATGTCGGCGGCATGCGCTTTGAGAATAACCGCAGGCAAATAACAAAATCGGTCAGTGTTACAGAAAAAGATATCGAGGCGTTTGAAGCACTGCATGAAATGGGTGTGAAACTGGAGCTGCGGCAGCTTCCTTCCGATAACAGTGAAGATTTTATGCAGCTTTTAAGAAACGCCGCAAAATAAAAGGAGGATGAAACAAGATGACGACCATACAAATCGTTTTGTTGCTGATCATCGCAGCCATTACAGGCATAGGCAGCGTGCTGGACGAGGGGCAGACGCACCGTCCGCTGATTGCCTGCACATTGGTCGGCTTGGTGCTCGGTGATTTAAAGACGGGAATCATTCTCGGTGGAACACTTGAGCTGATGGCGCTCGGCTGGATGAATGTCGGTCTTGCCATGGCGCCGGATACAGCGATCGCCTCTGTGATTTCAACGATTTTAGTCATTACCGCTGATCAGGGAATCGGTGAAGGCATTGCCGTGGCTGTCGCACTCGCCGCTGCAGGGCAGGCGCTGACCATTTTTGTCCGCACAATCACCGTCTTTCTCATTCATCGCGCTGACAAATATGCGAAAGACGGGAATTTTAAAGGAATCGAAATCATGCACATCACCGCGATGGTCTTTCAAGCGCTGCGGGTCATGATCCCGACTTTGATTGTGGCATTGATCAGCGTCAGCGCCGTTCAGGCCTTCTTGGGAAATATACCTGAAGTCATCACAAAAGGTTTGCAGGTAGGCGGGGGAATTATCGTTGTCGTCGGGTATGCCATGGTCATCAATATGATGAACATCCCTTATTTAAAGCCATTTTTCTATATCGGATTTTTACTGGCAGCATTTACAGATTTCAACCTGGTTGGGTTTGGCGCACTGGGGCTTTGTCTGGCGCTCTTATATCAGCAGGTCATGCAAAAAAACACCGCGCATGGCGCAGTCGCCGCTGCCAGCGACAGCAGTGTGGCTGTCTATGATGACGACGATGATGATCTCGATGCCTAAATCATAAGGAGGGATGAAGATGGATACAGAAAAAAGATTAACGAAAAGAGAAATTTTCAGCATGTTTATACGTTCCAATTTTTTGCTGGGATCATTTAACTTTGAGCGTGTTCAGGCCATGGGGTATTGCTATGTCATGATTCCGGCGATTAAAAAGCTTTACGGCCCGGGAGCGAAAAGAAGTGAAGCGCTCCAGCGCCACCTGGAATGGTTCAACACGCATCCATGGCTGACAGCGCCCATTTTCGGCGTCACAGCCGCCATGGAAGAAGAAATGGCCAACAATAAAGGAATTGACGCCAAAGCGATCAGCGGAATGAAAATCGGATTAATGGGACCTTTGGCCGGTGTGGGCGACCCTATTTTCTGGGGAACATTGCGCCCGGTACTGGCGGCTTTAGGGGCATCGCTCGCTTTAGGCGGGAACATCGCCGGTCCTTTGCTGTTTTTCTTCTTAATCAATGCGATTCGATTAAGCACGAAGTATTACGGTTTAAAATACGGTTATGTAAAAGGAATGGAAATTCTGCAAGACTTGGTCGGAAACCGCATTCAAAAGTTGACGGAAGGCGCCACCATCCTCGGCTTGTTTGTCATGGGAGCCCTCGTCTCCAAGTGGACCACCATCAACATCCCGGTCGTGGTGTCAAGAATTAAGGATGAGTCAGGCAAAGTCGATGTTCAAACGGTGCAAAATGTGTTAGACAGCATCATGCCGGGAGCTCTCCCTTTGGGATTGACATTGTTCGTGGCCTGGATGCTGCGCAAAGGTGTGAATCCTCTGTTGATTATATTGGGTATTTTTGTAATTGGGATTCTCGGCTATTGGGCTGGATTTTTGAAGTAGGGAGAAAGTCAGCCGCGAAATGGAAGCGGGCTGTGCGGCCGTAGACATTCTTGGCCGTTTAGCAGCTGTTGGACAATAATCATAGTAGCTTAGCTGCAGCAGGAAGCGGCGGTAAGGTGTTAAAAAGGAAAAAGAGAGGAGCAAAAAAGTGAAAAAGGCATGTATGCAAGTTGGAATCATTTTGATGATGATGTGGTTGTCAGCCCTTCCTGTTTCTGCAGCCGACCCGGGCTACTATGATGAAAAGCATCGGCCAAAGTACCATTTCACACCTGAAGCCAACTGGATGAACGATCCAAACGGAATGGTTTATTATAAAGGGGAATACCATCTGTTCTATCAATATCATCCATACGGCCTCAAATGGGGGCCGATGCACTGGGGTCATGCGGTAAGCAAAGATTTAGTCTCATGGGAACACCTTCCGGTTGCGCTCGAACCGGATGATAAAGGGACGATTTTTTCCGGAAGCGCCGTGGTAGATTGGCATAATACAAGCGGTTTTCAAACAGGTGCAGAGAAGCCGCTTGTCGCCATTTACACACAAGATCGGGGTGGCGTTCAAGTGCAAAGCATTGCCTACAGCAATGACAAAGGCAGAACATGGACGAAATACGCAGGCAACCCTGTTATTCCAAACCCGGGCAAAAAAGACTTTCGCGATCCGAAAGTGTTTTGGCATGAAAAGACAAACAAGTGGGTGATGGTGCTTGCCGCCGGAGATCGCATCTTGATGTACACATCGCCCGATTTGAAGGAATGGGCTTATGCAAGTCAATTTGGCCACGGGCAGGGGAGCCATGGAGGAGTATGGGAATGTCCGGATTTATTTGAGCTTCCTGTGGAAGGCCGTCCAAATCAAAAAAAATGGGTCATGCAAGTCAGTGTTGGAAACGGATCGGTTTCAGGAGGATCAGGCATGCAGTACTTCGTTGGCAGCTTTGATGGAACGACCTTTAAGAATGAAAATCCGCCGGAACAGGTCCTTTGGACAGATTACGGTAAAGACTTCTATGCGGCTGTTACTTGGTCAGACATCCCGTCTTCAGACGGACGGCGGCTTTGGTTAGGATGGATGAGCAACTGGCAATATGCCAACGATGTGCCGACATCCCCGTGGAGAGGGGCCATGACCCTTCCAAGACAGCTAAAATTGAAAGCGCTTTCTGAGGGATTCAGAGTCGTTCAAACCCCAGTCGCGGAGCTTCAATCAATCCGGGGAGCGTCACAAGAGTGGAGACACAAGATGATTTCACCGCGAAGCAGGAATTTGCTGGCCGGTTTTTCAGGGGATGCCTATGAAATCAATGCTGAATTTCAAATATTGCCGGGGATGGCGTCCGAATTCGGTTTTAAGGTGCGAAAAAAAGGAGATCAATATACAAAAATCGGTTATGATTCAAACAGCGCCGGTCTGTTCGTTGACCGGAGCCGTTCAGGAAACATATCCTTCAATCCGAGCTTTAACAATGGGAAGCATATGGCGCCAATGCGTCCGATTGATGGAAAGGTGAAGATGCGCATTTTTGTGGACCGCTCGTCAGTCGAAGTCTTTGGAAACGATGGACGGCGGGTGATCACCGATATCATTCTCCCTGATCCATCCAGCAAAGGTCTTGAGCTGTATGCGTCAAACGGTTTAGTCAAGCTAAACTCGCTTACGATCCAACCTCTGCAAAACATATGGAGGTCGTCACCCTTCAAGTCCAATTTAACCGGCTGGACGACTGTCAACGGCGTGTGGGCCGACACAATAGATGGAAAACAAGGGCGCTCTGACGGTGATTCTTTCATTGTATCTTCAAAATCGGGAACAGACTTCACATACGAATCCGATATCACGATAAAGGATGGAAATGGAAGAGGGGCGGGGGCTCTTGTGTTTCGGGCTGACCAAGATGTCAAAAACGGCTATCTTGCCAATGTTGACGCCAAACATGACGTCGTTAAATTTTTTAAGTTTGTAGACGGAAACGCTACAATCATCGCCGAATATAAAACACCGATCGATATCAATCAAACCTATCATCTTAAAACGGTGGCTAACGGTACCCGCTTTAACATCTATTTAGATGGCCGCTTAGTGATCGATGCCAATGACTCAACTTTTTCCAGCGGCTTACTTGGTTTAAACGTGTGGGAGGCGACGGCATTCTTTCAAAATGTTTACGTCAATCAATGAAAAAAAGGCTGGAATCAACATTCCAGCCTTTTTTTAAATGACGCTGCGGACCAATCCGCCATCCGCCCGCAATGCGGCACCATTGATCGCCGAGGAAAGCGGGCTGCTTAAAAACGCGACAAAGTGTGCGATTTCTTCCGGACGAATCAGCCTCTGGATAATCGATGTCGGCCGGTTTTCTCTCATAAAACGCTGTTCCGCTTCTTCTGCGGTCAGGTTTTCGCCCGGATAGAGAGAATGCAGCATCGTTTCAACGCCCTCAGTTAAGGTTGAGCCCGGCATAACGGTATTGACCGTCACATTTGTGCCCGATGTAAGCTCTGCCAGGCTCCGGGAAATGGAGAGCTGCATCGTTTTCGTCGCACTGTAATGCGCCATTTCCTGTGATGGCATCACCGCGGCTTCGCTTGCAATAAAAATGACCCGGCCTTCCTTTTTCTCGATCATCTTCTGTAAATACCTGCGCGAGAGCCTTACCCCGCTCATGATATTCACCTCGAAAAAGCGAAACCATTCCTCATCCGGTATCTCAAAGAAATCCGCCGGCTCAAAAATCCCCAAATTATTCACCAAAATGTCAACTTGAGGGAATGCGGCAAACAAGTCTTGGCATCCGTTTTCGGTCCCAAGATCAAAAGCCGCCGGATAAAGAACAGCCTCAGGATACCGCGCTTTCAATTCGTCTATCGTTTCTATGACTTTCTCTTCCCGGCGCCCATTGATGACGACAGCCGCCCCTTCTTCCGTGAGTGAAGCGGCAATGGCTTTGCCGATCCCTGATGTGGACCCGGTCACCAATGCCGTTTTTCTTTGTAAATCAAGTTTCATCATCCATCCCTCCGTTTTCTTTATAACCATCTATACCCATTATCAAACAGAAGAGTCAAAAAAAGAAGTGCGCACTTTTAAGTCACATAGGTACTTTTTAGTGCCTTTTAGCACATTGTTTCTATCTGTTTTTGTGTCATATAACAAATGATTGACAACGCTTTCATAACGAACTAAACTTAGTTTAACGAATAAACAAAGTTGGGCGATCACTGTCCAGAACAAAAAATGAAAGGAGGCTTGCCGTGTTTGGAGGAGAAATCCGCTGAATTGCAGCGCGATTGTTTGAAAGCTTGTGATGGGGACAAACCTTGAGTGGTTAGTAGATATCAAAAAGCGTCTGCTTTTAGGGGGGGAAAGAATATGGCTGGTGAACATGTTAAAACAATCAGTATGTTTGAGAAATCTGCCTACGCCTCTGGAGATCTGGCATGTAATTTGATTTACACGACCGTTTCAACGTATCTTTTATTTTTCTATACCGATGTGTACGGTTTATCAGCAGCGGCTGCCGGCACGATGTTTTTAGTTGTGCGAATGATTGATGCGCTTGCCGATCCTTTTATCGGAACAATCGTAGACAGAACAAATAGTAAATTTGGGCGTTTTAGACCGTATTTGCTGTTTGGTGCGTTTCCTCTTTCTGTACTTGCCATCCTCTGTTTCACAACACCGGATTTTTCCCATATGGGCAAATTAGTCTACGCTTACGTGACGTATGTCGGCTTATCGCTTACATACACGACGATAAATGTGCCATACGGTGCGTTAACTTCCGCAATGACGAGAAATCATCAAGAGGTCGTCAGCATCACATCTGTTCGGATGGTCTTTGCCAATCTCGGCGGACTGATCGTATCTTTTTTCGTTCCATTATTATCTGCTTATTTAGGTGATACAACCGGAAACAAAGCTCTTGGCTGGCAGCTGACGATGAGCATGTTAAGCATCATTGGCGCCTGTTTGTTAATCTTTTGTTTTAAAAGTACAAAAGAGAGGGTCACCCTGAAAAATCCGGATGAGAAAATCAAATTTTCTGATATTTTTGAGCAATTCCGGGTGAATCGGCCATTGGTTGTACTGAGCATTTTCTTCATTATTATCTTTGGCGTCAACTCGATCAGCAATTCTGTCGGAATCTATTACATGACATACAATGTTGGCAGAGAAGACCTTGTGAAATGGTATGGCTTGCTGGGAAGTCTTCCTGCATTGGCCGTTCTGCCGTTTATACCGCGAATCAATCAATGGCTGGGAAAGAGAAAGCTGTTAAATGCCGCTTTATTATTAAATATCATTGGACTTTTAGCCATTCTCATTATTCCGCCAAGCAATGTGTTTCTGGTGCTCTTCTTTCGTGTCATTGCCGCAGTAGGAAGTGTTACAGCAGGGGGATATATGTGGGCGCTTATTCCGGAAACGATCGAATACGGCGAATATCGGACAGGAAAACGCTTGGGCGGATTGATTTATGCGATTATCGGCTTTTTCTTTAAGTTCGGCATGGCACTCGGCGGAATCGTTCCGGGACTGATACTGGACAAGTTCGGCTATGTTGCCGGTCAAGTTCAATCTCCTGAAGCATTGACAGGGATATTAATCACGACAACTGTCGTCCCTGTTATATTCCTGATCATAGCGATGATCGACATTAATTTTTATCATTTAAACGAAGAAAAATATGCCAAAGTCGTACGTGAATTAGAGAATAGAGATAAAGTTGACTTGGACATTTAAGGTAGCTTAGCACTTTCAAGATGAGGAGGAATGAAGATGAAAATTAGCAATCCGGTACTGAAAGGCTTCAATCCCGATCCGAGCATCTGCAGAGTCGGTGAGGATTATTATATAGCTGTATCCACCTTTGAATGGTTTCCGGGGGTGCAAATCCATCATTCAAAAGATCTGGTGAATTGGCGTTTGGTTGCCCGTCCATTGCAGCGGATTTCGCAATTGGATATGAAAGGAAATCCCGACTCAGGCGGGGTATGGGCGCCTTGTTTAAGCTACAGCGAGGGCAAGTTTTGGCTCGTATATACGGATGTAAAGGTTGTCGATGGAGCATGGAAAGACTGCCGTAACTACTTGGTCACTTGTGAAACCGTTGACGGTGATTGGGGGGAACCCATCACATTAAATCGTTCCGGCTTTGATGCTTCTTTGTTCCATGATACGGACGGAAGAAAATATTTATTAAATATGCTGTGGGACCATCGAACAGACCGCCATTCATTTGGGGGCATTGTGATGCAGGAATATTCGGAAAAGGAAAAAAGGCTGATCAAACATCCGACAATCATTTTTAAAGGTACAGATATCAAACTGACTGAAGCACCGCACCTTTATCATATCGGGGATTATTACTATTTATTAACGGCGGAAGGCGGAACACGGTTCGAGCACGCAGCCACGATTGCCCGCTCAAAAAACATTGAAGGGCCGTACGAAGTTCACCCTGATAACCCAATTTTAACGTCTTGGCACGCTCCGCAACATCCATTGCAAAAATGCGGACATGCATCAATTGTGCAAACACATACAGGTGAGTGGTATTTGGCTCATTTGACAGGGCGTCCGATTCACCCGGATGACGATTCGGTGATTCACCAAAGAGGATATTGTCCTCTGGGAAGAGAAACAGCGATTCAAAAGTTGGCATGGGAAGACGGATGGCCTTATGTGGTCGGGGGAAAAGAAGGGAGCCTTGAGGTGGAAGCGCCCCGTATTTGTGAAACAAAGTTTCCATCGACATACCCGCAAATTGATCAATTTGAAGATTCAACATTAAATATCAACTTTCAGACATTACGGATTCCATTTACGAAAGAATTAGGCTCACTAACGGAAAGGCCGAACCATTTACGCTTATTCGGCCAGGACTCATTAACATCCACATTTACCCAGTCGTTTGTGGCAAGGCGCTGGCAAAGCCTCCATTTTGTTGCGGAAACGGCCGTTGAATTCCACCCCGATACCTTTCAGCAAGCAGCCGGATTGGTGAATTACTACAACACCGAGAATTGGACGGCTCTGCAAATCACGTATGATGAAAACCTTGGGCGCATTCTGGATGTAACGGTATGTGATAACTTTTCGTTTTCACAGCCGCTAAAAGATAAAATTGTTATCCCCGGCGAAACAGAATATGTTTATTTAAGGGTAAATGTAGAATATGAGACGTATCATTACTCGTATTCTTTTAACAAAGAAGACTGGCATAAAATTGAGCTCATGTTAGAGTCTAAAAAGTTATCAGACGATTATATCCGAGGAGGGGGATTCTTCACAGGAGCTTTTGTAGGCATACAGTGCCAGGATACAAGCGGAGCGTGTAAACATGCCGACTTTTCCTATTTTATGTATAAAGAGCTTTAAATTTTAAGTGTTCAATAGAAGAGGCCGTGATCATACCACGGCCTAAAATGCCTTGTGATATAGCGGCGCATTTATTTAAAATCAACCCATGCTGACTCAAGTTCAGCCGAACGCACGCAATTTTCCATCCAGCGTATGCCTTCAATGTGAGGGTATATCACGTTTTTAACGTTTCTTCATTTCCGCGGTTTTTCTTCGTGTACGGATTTTAAGATATCGAAGCTCATTCTTTCATCATATCTAAAAGTTGTAAGGAAGAACCGGCATTTGAAAATACTTTGCTGCACTTTTCGAATGTTGGATATAGATAGCATAATCTACCATTGTGGTTTATAATGCTAACAAAGGATTAAATTAACAATGTTTTACGGGAAAAGGAGGCTTGCAGGAATGGTTTCAAAAAATGAGGAAAGCTCCGCTATTTTATCGGAACAACACTTATCGTCGGCGGCATTTAAAGATGAGGCGTATGAGTTCTACAAAGAATTGCGCGTTTCCCGCCCTCTTTATCCTGTATCTTTGGGCGATCTGGGGGAAGGCTGTCTCATGACAAGGTATGATGATGCAATACGTCTATTAAAGGATGCAAAATTAAAGAAAAACTATGAAAATGTATTCACCGAGGAAGAAGAGAACCGCCCCATTCTCTCGGAAAATGAAGAAGCCTTGACAAAGCATATGCTGAACTCAGATCCTCCTGATCACAGCCGCTTGAGGACCCTTGTTCAAAAAGCATTTACTCCCCGGATGATTTTGCAGCTTGAAGACAGAATCCAACATATCGCTGATTCTTTACTGGATGAAGTATATCCCACCCATTCTATGAACCTTCTAGACGATTTCGCTTTCCCTCTGCCGATTATCGTGATCAGTGAAATGCTTGGCATTCCCCTTGAAGATCGACAAAATTTCAGGGTTTGGTCGGAAGCGATTATTGAGTTTCCAGATACCCCTGAAAGCATGGAGGAAAACAATCAGAAAATAGGAGAATTCGCAAAATACCTGGAATATTTAGTTCATAAAAAAAGAGATGAGCCTGCAGAAGATTTAATCAGTGCATTAATTGAGGCGGAAAGTGAAGGAACAACATTAAGCACAGAAGAGCTGTACTCGACGATTATGCTGCTTATCGTTGCAGGTCATGAAACGACCGTAAACCTGATCGCCAATATGACATATGCCTTGCTGAGTCACCCTGACCAATTGGAGAAGCTTCTCCGCAATCCGGGCTTGATGGATTCAGCGATAGAAGAGGCGTTACGATTCCACAGCCCTGTGGAATTAACGACCTTGCGCTGGGCGGCTGAACCGTTTACATTACACGGACAGGAAATCAAAAGAAAAGATGTGATCATCATTTCATTGGCATCGGCAAACCGCGACGAACAAGTATTCCAGAATGCCGAAATGTTTGATATTGCAAGAAAGAACAATCGCCATATTGCCTTTGGCCACGGCAGCCACTTTTGCCTCGGCGCACCGCTTGCCCGCTTGGAAGCAAAGATAGGCATTTCAACATTATTGCGCCGCTGCCCAAATCTACAGATAAATGGCGAAAGGGAACAGATCAAATGGAAAGGGAACTTTTTGATGCGAGCTTTAGAAGAACTGCCATTGCGTTTCTAATCATGTCGTGCTATCCATCTGAAGGAAGGGAATCCTGAGTCTTTCACTTTTTGATGGATTCATTTCCGAAAAGGAGGCTTTGCTGAAAAAGCGGATGTAAGGGTATTGGGTTCGCTGCCATTTTTTGAATAGGGGTATGCCTCTGATGGTCCAAATACCGGCGGAAAGAGGAGGTTGGGCTCTTTCGGAACGATAAACGGGAAAGTATCTTAAAAGAAAAAGAGGGTTGGAAAGGAATGAACCGTGCTTGCCCGCCGTTTTAATATTGATCATTCCTGCTGTCCAAGCGGACAGCAGGAAATCAGAGATGAGCTATTTTACTTGAACAGTCAGTGAAACAGCTTGATTTTTCATAAAGTCTTCAGTCGTTACATCACCAAAGTTTAACTTGATTTCTTTTACTTGATCAATATCAAGCTCTTTTCCTTCCGGCACTGTAAATTCAAGAACGCCATCTTGTTTAACCCCGCCTTGGACTTCTCCACCAACATCACCGTCAGTTAAAAACATGTTGGCTGACAATTGCATATCTCCAACTACTGCGTTTCCTTGATCAGGATAAAAGTTTAATACTTTATCAGTCGTATTTTCAATGTTGATGCCGACATTAATTTTGTCTTTCATGATTTTAATATCACCTAAGTTAACTTTCATTCCTAAAGCTTCAGTCTTTTGGCTGCTGGCATCAATCTTTCTTGAATCATCATCTTTCTTTTCTTCTGTCTTCTTATCTTTTGAATCATCTGCCCCAGTTGATACATCATCAGTTGAGCCACAGGCAGCTAATGCCATAGCTAAACCAAGCGATAAGAATAAGACTAAAAATTTTTTCATGATCATGTCCCCCTATGTTATTTTATACGTCTTTTATCATAGGTTAAAATTCATGTTTTTTCAACAGTGATTTACCATTTTTGTTAAAGATTTCAGTTCTTTTTGCTTATGTACTTTAGAAGGGAAATAGCAATTAGATTCACTTGTATTATTGGTGTTCTTCCAAAAATCAAATTATGATGATTGCTATAAATCGCAGATTAAGGAGCCGGAGAAGACCTTTATCCTATGACGCAAACTAGTACTTTTAGCATATCACAGTAGGGGTGCTAACAGAAAAAATTTTGTTCGCCAGGAAATGAAGTGCTTGGTCTTGTGGTAGAATTTGTGTGAAAAACAGAACAAACCTGTATCTTTAAGCAGGAAATTAAAATATAATAAAAACAACTTCAGAAGTAGTTTTTATTATAAAAATGGAGCATCATACGCCTAATTCGGCATCAGAGCAGATAGATCAAAGCTTGAAAAAGTGTTTTCTTATCGGTGTCATCGGTGATAAAAAAGGATATGCATTTGAGAAACCTTAGAAGCAAAACAAGCATGGCATTTTAACTGAAACACCCATTGAGATTTGAGAAATTGATCGGAATATGAGTCCACCGTCGGAAAGCTTGAAAACGCTGAAGAAGAAAGGTGTGTAAATTTGAGAAACATCATCAAATGGACAGCATTTACAGCATTAGTCATTCTATGTATCAGCTTCATCGCATGTAATGCAGACAAAAACGCAAAAAATATTCAATATGCAAAGGACGAAAAACAAACACTGGATATTTATACACCGAAGACCGACGAAAATGAAAAACATCCCGTTCTCATCTACATTCACGGCGGGGGATGGACAGGCGGGGACAAGAGCGGGGCTGCTTCCAAGCCGGCGTTTTTTACAGAAAACGGCTATGTTTTCGTGTCTTTAAACTATCGGCTTCATCCTGATGCTCAGTATGATGATATGGCCTATGATGTTGCCCAAGCCATCAAATGGGTGGTGAATCATGCAGATGAGTATCAAATCGACCAATCGAAAATCAATGTGATGGGACATTCGGCAGGAGGGCACTTAACGGGCTTAATCGCCGCAGATGCTAAATATTTAAACAGTGTAGGCCTAAAACCGGCATCACTCAAGTCGATTGTGATATTAGACGGGCCTTTGAATCTGAAGTCATTCATCGGAGCGATCCCGTCCTACAAAAAGGTGTTTGGCTCTGATGAAAAGGTGTGGACAGAAGCATCACCGCTCACCTACATCAACCATTCCAATCTGCCGCCGGCCTATTTAGTTACCCGATGGGAAGATCCTGCTGTTTACAAATTTGCAGAAATCGCAAACCATGCGAAAGGGTCTGATTTTGTTTACCGAGTCAAGAACTTATCTCACAGCAATTTAAATAAAATGCTCGGTTCTCCGGATGCACCGACAGAAGCACAGGATTTGACAAAAGCTGTTATGGCGTTTTTAAAGGAGAAAAACAAATAAGTTGATTTGTAAAGTGCTGAAGCGGCACAAGCTTTCTTATAAAAAAGCCCTCAAAAGGGTTTTTTTAATTAAATCGTTTGTTTTACACCCAAGAGGTTCAGAATCGGGCTTCAACCCGTATTTCAATTGGCTTTCAGTCTTCACAATTCCTGTGCTTCTTTTAAGAGAAGCCCGTTTTATACATTTTGAACAATTGGAACAAAAGTTGAACACAATCTATCAATTGTATAAAGAGTCATTTCACTCCAGGGAAAGGGCATTGATCCATAGATTAAACTCTTTCAAAAATCAATTCAAACGGCAAAAAGACTTGATTTTGTCCATGTATTCCGTCATCGGCTAGAGGTAAAATAAAGAAAAGAGTTATTCAATCATTCGAAATGAAACATTTTGAATCGCGATCGGAGCAAGGCACCTGCCCGCCATTCCTGAATTCTTACAAGAGATTAATAAAATTGTTTAGTCAGCTTGACCACGTTCGATGCAGTCATTGCCAATCAACCGCATGTAGACCACTTTGATGAGTCTGTCCAAAGAGAGAGCAACCCGCATAGCGAGACATCCTTGTTATAAATGGCGGAATCTATCGAATCTTTGAAGGTCATTCTCTCATCATGAGTAAGGGGGATCTAAATTGAAACGTAAAAAGCTGGCCCGCGGCGACAAAAATTGTTGTCAATCATTGGAGACAGGCACATTTTCTAATGGTTTGCTACCAGATGGAAAAGGAAGAGCGCTGGAATGCCGCTATTTAAGGCAAATCTACGAACACTTGCAAGATGGAATCATTATGATGGATCAAGAACGTAGAATTCTGGTGATGAATCCATCAGCAGAGAAGATGACGGGATGGAAATTGGGGGACAAGGTACCGTACTGTTCCTACTGTCAAGCGAGAAAACTGGAAGCGGGAGAGGAGCGTTGTTATTTGCTGGCCAAGCGGGAAGCTCCTTATTTTCTTTCCTCAATGCCTACCTATGAGGGACGATTCGTCGACATGGAGATGAGCACGGCTGTCATCTATGAAAACGGTGAACAAAAGAAACAGAAAGTCCTTTTGGTTTTAAAAGATTTAACGATGAAGAAAAAGGAAGAAGAAGCGAGGATCTCCAAGCTGGTTTTGCAGAAGACGTTGGAAGCGCAGGAAAACGAACACAAGCGGTTGGCTCAGGAGCTGCACGATGGCTTAGGACAATCGCTTTATTCGGTTTCAGTAGGTATTCAAGCGATTCAATCGCGCATTGACCAGGAAGAGAAATATAGAACGTACATGCAGGAGATCGTGGATGAGCTGGAAAAAGCGATACAAGACGTCAAGCTCTACTCTCTCCAATTACGTCCGCAAAGTCTCGATCAGCTGGGACTCGTCCCTGCGATCAAGCATCTCGTTAGCAGCTTGAACAAGACTCATCAGGATGTTTCGATTACGTTTACCTGCAGCAATGTCAATGATCGTTTGCAGCCGGTTTTGGAAATCAATTTATACCGTGTCATTCAGGAAGCGCTGCATAATGCCCTGAAATATGCGAAAGCCACGCTGATTGAGGTCATCTTGTTCAAAGTAGGCGACGATTTGATGTTGAAGATTCAGGACAACGGCATAGGATTTAAGCGCGAACTGGTGCAGGAAGGTCTGGGACTTAACCATCTAAAAGAAAGAGTAGATCAGATTGAAGGAAGTCTTCAGATTCACTCCATTCCCCGGAAAGGGACATCTATTCATGTGCAAGTACAGTATAGGGAGGGGAAGGAGAGTGATCAGGGTATTGCTGGTCGATGATCATACGATGATTCGGAAAGGTATCCGTGTGCTTTTAGAAGGTTATCCCGAAATCACCATTGTGGGAGAAAGCCACAATGGTAACGAGGCTATCATCAAGACGAATCAGTTGGAACCTGATGTGGTGCTGATGGATTTGTCGATGCCAGATGGATTGGATGGATTTACAGCGAGCAGTCAGATCCGAAAGTTGAAACCATCGGTTAAAATCGTCATTTTGACGATGCATGACGAGGAGATCTTTGTCCATAAAGCAATCGAAGCAGGGGCTCAAGGGTATGTTTTAAAAAATAGCCATTGCGAACTGCTTTTTCAGGCAATTGTCGAGGTAAACAGGGGAAAATACTTTTACAAGACATCCGTATCCCAACACATGATCAGTCAATGGCTGAAATCAGAGTCGGAAAAACCGCCTTCTGTTTTAACCGTTCGCGAAAAGGAGATTGTCAGGCTCATTGTACTGGGCTATGCCAATAAGGAAATCGCTGATCAACTGTCAATTAGTGTTAAAACAGTGGAAAACCACAAATCGAATATCATGCAGAAGTTAGAGCTGGATTCCAAACACGAGTTAATCCAATATGCGATCAAAAACAAGTATTTGGAGCTGGCGTTGTAACCTCTCGTCCCTTGACCTGTCTCTTGGCAGTTCAGGGGATTTTTTTTGAGGGTGCAGGGGCCTGCATAAATAGGGGAGTTCCCCTATATGGAAAAAATGGTACGAGCGTATACTTAAAAATAGAGATATGCATCTTATGAAAAATCAACACGCACTAAAGGATCCAGTTACAGAAAAGGGGGGGAACTATGACAAAACACGTTCATTATTCGGTGATCATTGTAGGGGCTGGGACTGCTGGTATTTCGGTAGCTGCCCGTCTTGTCCGGGCTTCGAAAAAACTCAAAGGACAAATTGCCATCATTGACCCGAAAACCAAGCACTACTACCAACCTTTGTGGACATTAGTTGGGGGAGGTGTAGTGAAGAAGGAAGAGTCGGAGCGTCATCTAGCCACCCTGATCCCTGCCGGCGTTGACTTGCTTGGCGATGCTGTAACAGGGTTTCAGCCGAAACAAAACAAACTCTTGACCAAACAAGGAATGATTGTTTCCTATCATTATCTCGTTGCAGCAGCCGGTTTGCAAATCGATTGGGACGGGATCAAAGGCTTGAAAGATGCGGTGGGAAAAAACGGGGTTTGCAGCAACTATTCATACCATACGGTGGACAGCACATGGGAAAATATCCGCAGTTTTAAAGGTGGAACCGCCATTTTCACTCATCCTGATTCTCCCGTGAAATGCGGGGGAGCTCCACAGAAAATTATGTACTTGGCAGACGATTATTTCCGCAAGTCAAATGTTCGCAACCGGTCGGAATTGATGTTTGCGTCAGCGAAAGCAAACATTTTTGATGTCCCGAAATATGCAGATGCGCTCGAAAAAGTCGTCCAGCGCAAGGGCATCCAAACGATGTACAAAAGAAACCTGATCGAAATTCGGCCGGATTCAAAAGAAGCTTTGTTCGAGAATCTGGAGACGAATGAACAGGAAATATTAACATACGATCTTCTTCATGTCACCCCGCCGATGAAAGCGCCTGAATGTATAAAAGACAGCGAGTTGGCGGATGCCGGCGGATGGGTCGATGTTGATCCGTATACGCTGCAGCACAAAAAGTTTGCCAATGTTTTCGGAATTGGAGACTGCGCAAGCCTCCCGACCTCCAAAACAGGAGCAGCGATTCGCAAACAAGCGCCGGTTGTGGTCCGAAACCTGACGTCTTTGATGAACGGCTCGCCATTAAATGCGAAATACGATGGCTATACCTCTTGCCCGCTTGTGACAGGATACAATAAATTGGTACTGGCTGAGTTTGACTACAACAAGGTGCCGCAGGAAACGTTTCCGTTTGATCAGTCTAAGGAACGGTTCAGCATGTACCTGCTGAAAAGAAGGCTGCTTCCCATGATTTATTGGAATGGCATGTTAAAAGGATGGATGTAAGACGTCACACCGAAAAAAGGACAAGCCCCGAAACGGTCATAATCTCCGGTAAAAATGCTGCGCTATCCAATCGCTATTAAAAGTGCATATAGAGAAAAACAAATCATGATCCAAGAGGAGGAATGTAACATGTTGCTGCGTTACTTTTACGATGAAAAGCTGGCCCATGCATCCTATCTGGTTGGCTGCCAAAAAACAGGGGAAGCGATTGTAATTGATCCAGGCCGCAATCTAAAACCATATTTGAAAACAGCCAAAGAAGAAGGGCTAAAAATCAGAGCGGCCGCTGAAACTCATATTCACGCCGATTTTGTTTCCGGTGCACGCGAACTCGGCGTTACCCATCAAGCGAAGCTGTATCTTTCCGATGAAGGCGATGCAGATTGGAAATATCAATATGCCGATGAATTGAACCATCAACTAGTGAAAGCTGGCGATCGCTTTTCGATCGGAAACCTGATGTTTGAGGTTATCCATACCCCCGGTCATACCCCTGAAAGCATTTCTTTTCTGTTAACAGATCGCGGAGGACATAAAGACCGTCCTATCGGCATCTTTACAGGAGATTTCGTCTTTGTAGGCGACATCGGCAGACCCGACTTGCTGGAAAAAGCGGCGGGGATCAAGGGAACGTCAGAAGCGGGGGCAAAAGCGATGTTCAAGTCTCTCTTGAAGTTCAAACAACTTCCGGATTATCTGCAGGTGTGGCCGGCTCATGGCGCGGGCAGCGCTTGCGGCAAGGCACTTGGAGCGATTCCTTCTTCCACCGTTGGCTATGAGAAGATGTTTAACTGGGCAATGGGTTACAGCGATGAAGAGGAATTCGTCAAAGCTTTGCTTGATGGACAACCGGAACCGCCAACATATTTCGCCGTGATGAAACGGGTCAATAAAGAAGGCCCTGCCTTGCTTAAAGACCTCCCTGCCGTGCGGGAAATCACCTCGATGGACCAAGTAAAAAGTTTGCAGGGAAACAGACAAATTGTCGATACCCGCCCTTCCCGGGAATTTGCCGAAGGACATGTGGAAGGTACGATCAACATTCCATTTAACAAAGCATTTACGAACTGGGCAGGCTGGTTTATCGACTACAATCGTCCTGTGTACTTCATCACGACTCCGGATGAAGTGGATGAACTCCTAAAAGCACTCCGCTCCATTGGCATTGACAATGTGGGAGGGTTTGTGGATCGTGAAAAAATCCTGGCAAGCGGTGCTTTTTCACTTGAAACATACGCGGAAATCACACCACCTGAGATCGCAAAATTAGTGGAAGACGGTTTTGTACACGTACTTGATGTTCGCAATCTGACTGAATGGCAGGAAGGTCACATACCGAATGCGCAGCACATCATGCTGGGAACGCTTCAAGAGCGGCTGGAAGAAATCAACAAAGACGGTCCGATCCTTGTGCAATGCCGTTCCGGAGCCCGGTCTGCCATTGGGGCCAGCATCTTGCAAGCTAACGGCGGTTTCAAACAAGTCTTGAGTTTGAAGGGCGGAATTGTCCAGTGGCAGAAAGACGGCCTGGCCCTGGTGTGATAAGGGGCAGCCTCTAATCTTTTATGCAAATCGATTCCCCGGCGCAACTGGAAGACACATGTTTGACATTTCCAACTGCGCTTAGGGTGAAAGGGGAACATATGACAATCAGTTTGATTATGACATTGTTTTTGATCGGTTTTACAGGATCTTTTATGTCCGGGCTTTTTGGAATCGGGGGATCGATCATCAATTATCCCATGCTTCTGTACATTCCTCCAGCGCTCGGATTTGCGGCCTACACATCCCACGAAGTATCCGGAATCATTGTCATCCAAACTTTTTCTGCCACCCTTTCAGCTCTCTGGTCTTTACGAAAAGACAAGCTGATCCATTATCAGCTCGTTTTGTATATGGGTAGCGCTATTATTATCGGAAGTCTGTTGGGAGGATATGGCGGAAGATTCCTCTCGGCAGATGTCATCAATGTCGTGTATGCCATCTTGGCTACTATGGCTGTGATCATGATGTTCATGCCAAAAAGGGGAATCGATGAGCGGGAGGTAACGAGCGTTACTTTTCATAAAACAACTGCTGTATTATTCGCATTGATTGTCGGAATCGCCTCCGGTATTGTCGGAGCTGGAGGCGCGTTTATCTTAGTCCCAATGATGCTGATCATCCTCAAGATTCCTACGAGAATCGCGATTGGATCTTCACTTGCCATTACATTCATATCATCCATCGGATCAGCTATCGGGAAATTGATGGCTGGTGCTGTGTTAGTCTGGCCTTCTCTCATCATGGTGATCGCCGGTATGATGGCTGCGCCACTGGGAACGATGTTAAGCAAGCAAATGAATACCAAAGTTCTTCGGGCCATTCTTGCGGTGTTGATTCTTGGTACCGCTTTGAACATTTGGATTGAGATCATGATGTGATATGACCGCGAAGATCGGATTTGTAACAGGTGGTGATCTAGAGTGATGAAATGCTATCATCGTCTAAAAATAGTCCGAGGCAGGCTTCACAACATAAAAAAAGAGACCAAGCCATTGCTTGATCTCTGAAGTAAAATGATTTTCTTATTTCTCTCACTAGGCATTGGCGCCAAGCTGGACAAGAATATCATGTACATCCACATGGCAATACGTAACAACATCATAAGAGAGAATTTAACATTTCCTCGTCGCAGGAACTCCGGCAAATGGGGCACCTGTGTGCTTACCTTCAAAAATAAAATAAACGGCTACAAGATCACCTTCAGCTGTCATCGCTTTAATCGGCATTTTGAAACTTGGGAAAGCAAACCCTCTACACCTGGAAACAGTGTATCTAATTGCGGATAGAATACAAAGTCTTTATGGCAAAAGTCTTTTAAGTCATCGTACTTTTCCTGTTCAATTGTTGCAAAGTATCGACGGATTCATTCTTTATTGTTTTCAACTGACATCTGAACACTCCTCTCCTTAACTACAAGACACTCACGCTTCAATTTAAAATGAATAGGATTCCCCATCATCAGGCACTAAAACATGAGAAGCGATTCCTTTTTCATGAATAAAGGATTTTAATTCTTCTTTTGATAATCCCCAATGGTTCACAGCTTCCATGTGGCTCACGATCATTTTCGCATGCGGGGCAGCCTTATGCGTTTTATAGATATCTTCTTTACCCATGATGAGAGAACCGCCCTCGTAGAATTGATTATCACCGCCATTTACGACAATAATTTCTGGTTGATGTGTATCAATCTCTTCTTGAATCCCCTCATACCATACGGTATCTCCAGCTACATATAATGTTTTCTCGCTTTGGTGTTTGAAGACGACGCCGCATACAAGGCCTGCCATTTTTAACATGTCTCCTCTTCCGTGTTCGCCTTTCGTTTTGATTAATTGAATACCTTCAAATACTGTATCTTTTGTTAACACTTCGACATTTTTGAATCCGGCATTTCGTATTTCAGCTGCATCTTCTTCATTTTGGGAGAACAACTTGATATCTTTTGGCAATACCTCTTTAGCAGCCTCATCCCAATGATCATAATGTAGATGGGTAACAATAACAACATCAATATCTTTAATCATATTGTCGACAGATGTTGGTAATTCAACTAAAGGATTGTTTTGATTCTGTCTTGGCGCATTCGGGAATGGAGGATAAGCACCTTTCTCGGCTAACATTGGATCTATTAAGAACTTTTTGCCTGCATATTCGACAACAAGTGTAGCGTTACGAATTTGTTGAATGTTCACGTGTAAAACTCCTTTTCTTTAAGATATGTATAGTATAAATACAGCCTTTTAATAAATACATGGAACAAATCAAGTCTTTCTGCGGTTTGACTTGATTTTTGAAAGTATGTATTTGCATGAAGATAAAAGAACAATCAAGCTTGAGTTTTATTGTGAATGTGCTGAACTGCACTTTTTTAAAATTCATCCGGTTTTCAAAAGGAAAAGCTTAATTTTGCAGCGGGTTTTGCAGCTTCAGCAGGAGGGGATCAAGGATCAATGGCGCCGCATATATAGAAAAAGAGTCGCTAAACTTCTATTGTAACGGCCATTTTCTTCTTCTTTTGATTGACACACATATTAGACAGCGCTAATATGATAGCAACAAACATATTAGGTGTGGCTAATATGTGAGGGGGAGAATAGATGGAACATAACAAAATAGATACAAAAGTGAAATTAATTCACGGCTTTTCAAATAAAACAAGACTGCAAATTCTTGAATGTATCAAAGACAAAGAAAAAACAGTCTCTCAGATTGTAGAAGAGATCAACGGCAATCAATCAAATATTTCACAACACCTTGCCTGCCTAAAAGGTTGTGGAATTATTGTCGGCAGAAATGAGGGGAAATACTGCTATTACAGTTTACGCAATCAACATATAAGAGACTTGCTGGCGATGTTCGATATTGTTTTAGGTGATGTTCAGCATGATGTTGCGTGTTGTGACAGGCATATCGATCAGGGGGAATGAAAATGGCTGACAAATGTTGCAGTACAAATCACAACAGCGAAAAAACTGGAAAAATGATGTCAAGTTGTTGTTCCGCGAACAAAGCTGGATTTATTCATTCTTCTTCGGTGTCTGATGGCATTCCGGGTGAAGTTAATTGCTGCAGTCACTCTCAATCCAACAAGAATACACAAGAAGACGGCAGCTGTTGCAGCCCAGCGGTTACAGAACTGCAGTTCAAAAGAAACGGTACGGAAAGAATATAGCGTTCACGGTATGGATTGTCCCGCTTGTGCAAAAACGATCGAAAAAAGTTTAATGGCCTTAAGTGATATCGTTGAGGTCAAGGTTAACTACGGTACAGCAAAAATGCTTGTGACTGCAGATCGCGCAGATGCTTTGCTTCCGATTGAGAATGAAATAAACAGACTCGGATATGCTATAGAATCTTTCAATCAACATAAAAATATTAAAATATACAATATTGAAGGTATGGATTGTGGAAGTTGTGCCAAAAGCATTGAAAATCACTTTCACACTCATCCGTCTGTTCAACATGTCAGTGTGAATTTCTCCGCCGGAAAAATGAAAATTGCGCATTCCGGCCGTGTTGAAGAAATCATTTCTGAAGCAGCTAAAATCGGTTATAAAGCTTCATTACATTCGAGAAGCCAACCAATACAAGTGAAAAAGGGCAATAAGGAAAGCGGCTTGATCATCATGTCCGGTTTATTCATTGCCTTTGGTTTTATCGGATCCTTGACAGGTGTTTCAGCATTGGTGTCTGCCTTGCTTTATGCAGCTGCAATGGTGATCAGTGGGTATAAGCCGGTTAAAAGTGCTTTTTATGCAATCAAAAGTCGATCCCTTGATATGAATGTACTGATGTCTGCTGCGGCAATCGGAGCCGCTCTTATAGGGGAATGGGTTGAAGGTGCTACTGTGATTTGGCTATTTGCCATCGGCAACTTTCTGCAAACCAAATCAATTGATCGTACAAGGAGTTCGATACGGGATCTAATGGATCTGGCCCCTCCTGAAGCTTGGGTTAAAGGGAATGCTGAGATCATGAAGAGGCCTGTCGAAGAAATATCCATAGGGGAGACGATCATCGTCAAGCCGGGCGATAAGATTCCTTTAGATGGTGAAATCATACAAGGAGAATCAAGCGTCAATCAGGCTCCGATCACAGGAGAATCCATTCCTGTCGATAAGGTACGTGGTGACAAAGTATACGCAGGGACGATCAATGAAAATGGATCACTGGAGATCAAAGTGACAAAGCTGGTTGAAGATACAACCATATCAAAAATCATTCACTTAGTTGAAGAAGCTCAGGAGCAAAAAGCGCCGACTGAAGCATTTGTTGATCGGTTTGCAAGTATTTATACACCGGTTGTCTTCCTTTTAGCTTTAGCGGTCATGGTTCTGCCTCCGGTTGTTGGATTCGGCGCCTGGGGAGAATGGTTTTATAAAGGGCTCGAACTAATCGTTGTCGCTTGTCCGTGCGCTTTAGTCATTTCAACTCCAGTTGCCATTGTATCTGCCATCGGCAATGCGGCGAAAAACGGAGTCTTAATCAAAGGTGGAACGTTCTTAGAGGTCGCAGGCTCTATTCATGCGATTGCATTTGATAAAACAGGTACTTTAACCGAAGGTAAGCCTAAAGTGACAGAAATAAAAGCATTGAATGTCCCGGAGGAAGAATTGCTTTCAACAGCTGTAACGCTGGAAACCTACTCAACACACCCTATTGCGAAAGCGATTGTCGATTACGCGAATGAAAAAGGAATAAAGGCTAAGAATGCCGGATTATTCAAAAACATAGTCGGAAAAGGCGTTCAGGCGACAATTGATGGCACTCTTTTTTATGCGGGAAATCCTAAACTGTTCAGTGAAAAGAATATATCATTAGAGAATGTGAAGGAACATGTTCAAGAGATGCAGAGCAATGGAAAAACGGTTGTTTTGATAGGGACGGAAACGCAATTGATTGGGCTTGTCGCCGTTTCTGATCCTATTCGTGAAACCACTGCTTCTGCTTTAAAAGCATTAAAAGACAGCGGAGTAGCGCAAACGGTCATGTTGACTGGAGATCACAAAGGAACTGCAAAAATGGTGGCTGCAGAAGCGAAGGTCGATCGTTATTTTGCTGAATTATTACCGGAGGATAAAGTTGATATCGTCAAGACATTGCAAAAGGAAGGGTATCAAACAGCCATGGTTGGAGATGGCATTAATGACGTTCCCGCGTTGGCAACGGCTGATTTAGGGATAGCCATGGGGGGAGCAGGAACCGACACAGCGATGGAGACAGCAGATATTGTTTTAATGGCGGATCATCTCGATCAACTTCCTCACACCCTAACATTAAGCCGGAAATCCTTAGCCATTATCAAACAAAATATATGGTTTTCGATCATCATTAAAATCACTGCGCTAGCCTTGATCTTTCCCGGCTGGCTTACCCTCTGGATGGCCGTATTAAGTGATACAGGCGCAGCCTTGATCGTCATTTTAAACGCATTAAGGCTGTTAAAATTTAAAGGGCAGATGTAAAGTAAAGGCACGCGAACCACTGCGAAAATGGAATTCATAAAAGGGGGCGGAATTTTTTCCGGCCTCTTTTTAGCTTTTCTCCAGCCCGTAAATCCCAAAATATAAACAAAACATTAATAAAACAACACGATTTGATTAACAAATTTACGATACGATCATTTATAACTTGATCGTTGGGAAACGCTTTTGGAGATTAAGAGTAAGGGAGATATGATGTGAGAATGAAACGACTAAGGATGAGAAAGCTATTGGCCGCTGTATTTTCTTTGGCGCTTCTTCAAAGTTCCCTGAGTGTAAGCCATGCGGGCGCGGCAACCAAAATGGGAACAGCAGCTCCGACCCCTTCAGGACATTTCATAGATCATTACAAAAACAATAACGCTGCTAATATGACAGTGAATTCCAATCCGGTGATCGGGATGCTTTCCGGATTTAATCAGCTTTGGGTTCCCGGACATACGTGGGATAGCGGTATCAAGCTGAACAGCGGCGTGTTGGATGCCAATATTCAAAAAGTCGTTGATATTGCTGAAAGCCGGACCCCGCTTGAGGAAAATGCTGCATATTTTGATGATCGCAGGCAGCAGAGCTACAGTGTGATTGATGGTCTTGGTTCACTTACTGACGTATATCGAACGAAAGCGGGAGCGACGACAACGATCAACAGCATCCCGGCCGACGCCTCGATGATAAAATATCATGATGAAGGAACCAATTCAGGCAGCACGGGTTCGAGTCTTGGTCACGTCGTGAGCTTGGTCAACACTTTACGCGGCAACTATTCTTCAACGAATCCGGCTAAAGGCTATTTCAATTATCCTCGCCCGTTTCGCTGGAAAGACAATTCCATCATTGTTCCAACCCTTGTTCCCGCTATCAATCCTGATCCAAACAAAGATGGAGGTTTTCCGAGCGGACATACAAATGCCGCATATCTCAGCGCTTTTGCCATGGCCTATGCAATACCGGAGCGCTATCAGGAGCTGCTTACCAGGGCTTCGGAGCTCGGCCATAACCGTATTGTCGCCGGTATGCATTCCCCGCTCGATGTCATGGGAGGACGGGTCATGGCAACCGCATTGGCAGCTGCTATCCTATCTGATCCAGCCAATGAAAGCTTGAAGAAGGCTGCTTATGATGAAGCTCACAGCAAGCTGTTAACCGAAACAGGTACAGCCCAAGATAGATTCAACGATTATAGTGTCAATAAAAAACAATATACGCAGCGACTAACATATGGATTTGGTCAAATCAAGCGGACGACGAAACCGGTGGTGGTTCCTAAGGGCGCTGAAGTCCTGCTGGAAACACGCTTCCCATACTTTGATAAAAAGCAGCGCCGTTTGGTTTTAGCGACTACCGGACTTCCTTCCGGATATCCTGTTCTTGATGATGCTGAAGGGTGGGGGCGGCTTAATCTCTTTTCCGCAGCCGATGGATATGGGGCACTTCCTAAAGACGTTACCGTGACCATGGATTCTGCAAAAGGCGGCTTCTATGCATGGGATCGCTGGCGCAACGATATCTCCGGCTCCGGAAAGCTGACCAAAAAAGGGACAGGCACTTTAAAGCTGGAGGGGAACAATACCTATTCCGGCGGTACAAGGATTGACCAGGGAACACTTGAAGGCGGCTCGGAAACAGCCTTTGGAAGAGGTGATGTGTCAAACAACGGAGGCACTCTGAAGGAAGATGTGTCAGGAAAACTGATCATCGGGGGAGACTACAAACAATCTGCCAAAGGTGTACTTGAGCTCAATCTTAGCGGTAAAGAAGATATCCTTAAAATCAAAGGCAAGGCAAAAATGAAAGGGACATTGCGCCTCCATTTTTCGAACAATTATGTACCGGCCGATGGAGCTGCGATCATCACCTTTAATAAAGGTCATGGATCATTTTCTTCAATCGAGACGAAGGGTTTGCCGAGTAAGTACAATGTGAAGGTGATCTATAAATCCAACAGTATCAAACTGAAAATCGAGTCTAAGTCGATTTGAGTCCTGCCGGCTTAAATGGTGATCAGAAAAGCGCCGGCCCTATAAGTTCAATCATATACCTCACAAGCTGGCGCTTATCGCCCCAGCTTGTTTTGAATGTGTTGAAGCCTAAAAAGCCCGTGGTCGAGTTATCTATCGTTCACAAGCATAATTGTCATGATCGCGATCCATTTTTGATTGATAAGCGGGGTGAGAGCTTGGCACACCATTCGGGTATTTCTTTCTCAATTCGGTACAATTTGCAAAAACTTCAGTACTTCCTGTTGCCGGAGCGGAGTCAGAAGCGCTTTTTTCACTTGGCGAATTGGCCGGTTTTTGAGGAGTGCTCTGTTTTGGATTTGTTTTTTGTACCGTTTTTGCTTTGGCGGAAACGCACCCATTAAAACCCTTATCGGTTACATAGCCGGATTTGCTCCAAATCGCAAGTTGTTTGCTTTGCGCGCTTTTTTCAACTTCTTTATATTGCTCCACGTATTTTGTATTTGGAGGATATATGTAAGCCACCCTGGCAAGGCCCTCTTTTAACAGCTTTTCTTGGACGGATTGACCGTCGACATAAACATAGGCCAGCAGTCTATCATATTTATCAGTGCGGTCACCTTTATCAAATTCCAATTCGAGTTTTCCGCTGCTAACCAATTCTTTATTTCTCTCAGAAGCGTCTTTTCCGTAGGGCTGGACACATGAATTTGGTTTTTTTGTTTCCGGAGTATCAACCAGTAAATAGCGGACTGTTTCTTCTTTTCCTTTGTACTTGACTTTGATTGTATCTCCATCAACAGCTTTCGTCAGTGTTACAGGAACACGATCCGCGTTTTCAGCCGTCACATCGGCGGTTTCTTCGGTTTTATGAGAAGCGGTACTTGAGTTGCAAGCTGTCAATGAAAAACTGAAAGTCAATGCAGCTATAGCCAGTAAACATTTTTTCAAAAAGAATTCCCCCTATCGTTTAAAAAACATCTATAATCATCCTCCAAAAACATGTCATTTTCAAGAGGATTTACAAAAAATATTGCTGTTTTTAATGTGAAAAAAGCCCTCATAAGAGAGCGCAGGAAAGATGCAGTATGTTTTGTTAAACGATAGGATGCTCCAACATCAAAACCGCCGTTTCATCCATCACCGAAAAGTCAAATCGCTAAACCGTTGAATTTCACCCTTGATCACGGTTAATTTCTCTAACTATGAAAATATTAAAAAATAGTCGGTACCATCCCTCCGTCCATACGGATTGGCGAACCTTTAAAGGCGGATGCATAAGGGCTGCATACAAATGTTGTGAGTCTGCCGATTTCAATTGGCTTGATAAAACGCTGTATTTCAGATTGAGGCAAGTTTGCTGCCATAAAGTCTTTCTCTTTTTCTGAAAACGTCATCTCTTCATCAAGGTACATACCCTCAATGATTTGCTGCACATTTTCAGAAAGTGTTGGTCCCGGCATGATCGTATTGACAGTCACTTCTGTTCCTTTTGTTAATTTCGATAGACTTTTTGACAAAGATAACAGCATTGATTTTGTCATACAGTACTGAGGCATTTGTCCTGAAGGCATAATGGCTTCTTCGCTCGCAATAAAGATAATCCGGCCATCATTATTGTTCAGCATTTTAGGTAAATAAAATTTAGATAAACCATTTGCAGCAAGAACATTGGTGCGGATGTATGTTTCCCATACTTCATCATCCACGTCCTCATATTGCATTATTTCATAGATCCCCATATTGTTAACTAAAATATCAACATTGGGATATTTTTCAAATAAAGCTTCTCTTTGTCCGATATCGACAATGTCGGCTGCAGCATTTTGCGGAGAGGTGGCCGGAAAAGCGGATTTGATTTCCTTTACAGTTCGTTCCGCCTCTTCAGCGCTTCGGCCGTTGATGAGTACATTCACGCCTTCCTTGGCAAGTTCGATGGCAATGGCTTTACCGATGCCTTTCGTTGATCCAGTAACTAAAGCTGTTTTATTGCTTAATCCCATATCCATTATCGAGTTCTCCTTTTATCGTGTTGAAAAATTTACGTTTAAGACAATGTTCATTTATCCGAGTTTGCACCTAAGTGTTCAGTACGCCAATTTGCAGGAGTCTCACCTTCCCAAAGGCGAAAGGCGCGGTAGAACGAGTTTTGGTCTTCATAGCCAATCAGGAAGGCCACTTCTTTAATATCAAGCAAGGGGTCTGCCAAGTACTCTCGAGCCTGCTCGTGACGGACATGTGTCAACAGCTGTTTGAAGCTTGTGCCTTCGTCTGTAAGCCGACGCTGCAAGGTACGATCGCTCATCCCCAATTCGCTCGCGACAGTCTGAATATCGGGCCGCCCGCTCGTTAGGCTGCGTTTCAATATCCACTTGACCATTCCGGTGATTGAGAGGCTTGCTTGCTGCTGATTCAACGATTGGTCCAGCACAGGGGTCAGAACCTCCAGCAACTCAGCGTTGTACGAGATAAAGGGGCGGTCCAGATCTTCTCGATGCAATGTCAACCGGTTACAATTTGTACCGATCTGAATACGGCAGCCGAAGTAAGCTTCAAGTGTTTGCACATTGCCCATTGGCTGCGAAAATTCGACGAACCTCGCCTGCAAATGTTGACCAGTCCCCCGGAGGCCCAGCTCCAGAAGAAATGCCAGCGTAATACCCACCAGCATCGGAGGAACCGATTGTTCGGTATTCAGCGATTCCAGTTCGATTGTACAGTGCTCACCTTTCTCAGTGATGTGTAACCTTTCCGGGGGGCACAGTTGTTTGTAGCGGGCCATTCGCTTGAGCGCGTCGCGATAGTCACGGGCATGGTAAGTCGCTAAGACGGTCGGTGGGAAATGTGCTGTTTCAAAGGCGGTTGTAAGCTTGATGATTCCTTCGGCAATGTCATCAATGAGATCGGAATAAGCCTGCCAAATCGCGAAATATTGGGCGGTGGTGACAACCGGTTCAGCTATAATGGTGAGCGGCAGTCGTGCTTTTCGGACCACATCGTGGGGGGCAATCCCTAATTGACGTAATCCTGCCCAAAATCCCGCCGGCATTTTTATACGAGTATGGGACGTCATACAGATCGGCCTCCTAAGTTTTCGTTTTAGAATTCCGCCTTGTTGCCGGGACAGTTATGACTTTACCTACCCAATGGCGCTTTGTAACTAGCAAATGGCGCCATTTTACTTGCCGATTACGTCGAAATTTGTAACGGCTGCAACAAGCCGGCTGCTATCGATGCAGCCGATGCTTCATTTTATCATTAACCTCTCATATGAAGTGATATTCAAAATTGTTAAGACAGTATTCGTTCCTTTTATCTTGGAAGATCGTTTCATTTGAACAGCAACTTTACGATGGTTGTAGATAGGGGAGGGCCTGAAAAGGGACAGAGGAGCATAGCTTTTTTGTTATGGTTCAGCCATAGGAGGCGCGGAGCGGAAGATGAATCAAACCGCCGCCTGCGTCTGACACAAGCCTCCCTAACATCGCACCCGGCCCGAAAACGAGAGCTAAGTGACCAAGCTGACCGCCGATTCCGGCTTCAATAGAAAGAACGATTTTGTCAAGAGCCATCCCAAGCCCGATTGCCACTATATAATGAAACGACCAAAAGCGAGATAAAGGTATTTAATTTTACTTTGATGATGAGAAACAGCAGAATAAGAATGCCAATGGCCACAATGAAAATCGACATCACATAACCTCCGGGAGATTGTGTGTCTTTTAACAGAGCCAAACAATGACCATCAAACCAGAATACAAAAAGGCACTTTCTGAAATATGGATCAATCACTTTATGATTATTTTATTGTTATGTTTTGGTTAACTGTTATTTCCATACTAATCTTGTCACAATGTATCATCAACACTTTTTTGCGTTCAGAATGGACGTTTTCTATCCTGTGTCAGACAAAACAACAAATGATTAATTGTTGATTATGTTTTGGTTATGTGATATGTTGTTATCAAGTTAGCAGAAATCATTTTGGATATAACCGTTGTGTACAAATCGAAATAATACCCTTTTATTTGTCTAACAAGCTTTGAAACCATGAAGGAGGAAATCAACAAGATGCCATTATTACGTTTCGATTTAATAGAGGGCCGCGATGAAAAAGCATTAAAAACATTGTTGGATGCCGCACACGATGCGATGGTGGAAGCTTTTAACGTTCCTGAGAGAGACCGCTATCAAATTGTCCATCAGCATCCGGCAAATGAGCTCATTATTCAAGATACAGGTTTGGGATTAAATAGATCCAAGGATTTGGTTGTGATCAGTATCACCAGTAAAACGAGAACGAAGAGTCAAAAAGAGAAATTGTACCCCTTACTGGCTGAAAAACTTGAAGCAGAATGCGGAATTTCCCCTGAAGATGTAATGGTTTCCATTACCGAAAACGGAGATGCCGATTGGAGTTTCGGCCTCGGCGAAGCGCAGTTTTTGACTGGGAAGCTGTAAGGTCTCGAAAGGGATGATTGAGGAAATTTGAAAGAGACACATTTACCTTGGCGTAACTTATTTCACAAAAAGTATCATTAGCTGTCTGGAATGCTACGGTTAGAAGCCGGGGGAATGGAGCTGACTACTCGCCCCGTCAGGCAGTTATGTTTAAATGATTCCCTTACTTAAAGCGACACCAATTAAAAAGGGGGCCTGGGATTATATCATCCCAGGCCTCTTCATTGATTTTTCCTTTTTGTGCCCGATTCAACCTCTTTAAAAAATCTTAAAGTCGTGTTCTTTTGACCAGAAAAGCGGCCTTCTGTATCATAAATCCCGCTATTAAAAATACGACTAGCAATAAAGTGATGGTTGCTCCCGGAGGTGTACCCCACTTATAAGAAGAGGTAAGACCAGAGAGAATACTAAAAAGAGCAATGATGATAGAAACCGAAAAAACAGCTGTAAAGCCTTTGAACAGCCGAATGGCAAATGCCGCTGGAAGCACTAATAATGCCGACACAAGCAAAACGCCGATTGTTGGTATAATCACAGCGACTGTCATTCCAACTAGAATGCTGAATGAAAGAGAAAGCAGCCGAACATTTACTCCGCTTGTTTCGGCTGTATCCTCATCAAAAGTCATTAAATAAAGCTGTCTTTTAAACATAAAGAAATATAATAAGACAAGCAGCGTAATTCCGCCCATAATGTAAAGCTGTTCAGTGCTGATCGTTACAATAGAGCCAAATAAGTATTGCTCAATATTCGTTGTCATACCGCCCTCTGTAACACTTAATAAAAAGAGGGCAAAAGAAAGACCAGCAGCCATTAAAATGGCAATGGAGACCTCGGAATACGTACGGTAAGCCCTCCTCATATATTCAATGCCTACGGCTCCAACCGTTACAACTAAAAAACTTGATAACGTGATATTCGTATGGACAAAGAAACCGATGGCGACGCCGGCTAGTGAAATATGAGATAGAGTATCGGCCATTAGAGCCTGTCGTCTGAGGACGAGAAAGACCCCGAGTAATGGAGCGATGATCGCGATTAAGCATCCTGCGTAGAAGGCTCTTTGCATGAATTCCAAATGAAACATTTCCATCTGCTGTTCTCACCTCTCTCTAATCGAATATTCTTTGTTAAATATGGCTCCGCTTCGTCTTGGTCATGGGTGATCATGATAACGGTTTGTTGGTGTTGCTGCACTTGCCGGTCCATCATTTGATAAAAGGACCGGCGGCTTTCAACATCCATACCTGTTGTAGGTTCATCCAGGACAAGTATGTCAGGTTCTGAAGCCAAAATCCTTGCTATACAAACTTTTTGTTTTTGTCCCCCAGATAAATGGCCAATCTTGCGATCACGAAATTCCCACATTCCGACCATCTTTAGTGATTCTTCTATTTTTTTATGATCTTGTTCCTTTAATTTGTTAAACCAGCTTCCTTTCTTGTACCGCCCTGAGCGTACAAGCTCAAGTACAGTACTCGGAAACCCTGCATTAAAAGATGCGATCTGCTGTGGCAAGTATCCGATTTTCAAACGTTCTCCGCTAGAATTGGTTGTGCTGATATCCACACGTCCATGCCAGGGCTTTAACAAACGAAGCATAAGGCGGAGAAGCGTGGATTTTGAGGCTCCGTTAGGTCCCGTAATCCCGACAAATTCTCCGCTATTAATGGTGAATGTGATATCTTCCAATAGAGGTGTATGCTCATATCCGTATATCACATTGTGTAATGAAATAAGTTCCAATATCAATCTTACCTTTCCATCAAAAACATGTTGCGTGTCTCATCATTGAGATAATGACGATTCTAACTGTTTTAAATTATTTTTCATTAAATCAATATAATCCAGCCCTTGTTTTTGCTCCTCTTTACTTAGTCCTTCTAACGTATGGAGCACTTCTGTTTTAGCTCCAATTTCATCTGCTAATGTTTTCGCAACTTTCGGAGAAGCGAGTTCTTCAAAGAAAATGGTTTGAATATGGTGTTTCTGGGCAAACTTCTTTAATTCTGCGAGCTTAGCTGCACTTGGCTCCTGTTCAGGGGAAAGGCCTGCGATAGGCACTTGCGTTAATCCATATTGTTTCGCTAAATATCCGAACGCTGCATGCTGTGTAATGAGCTCTTTGTTTGGAACATCTTTTAATGTTGACTCATATTGTTGATCGAGATCCTCTAATTTCTGCAAAAACGCATCGCGATTCTTTTCATAGTAAGCTTTATTGTCCGGGTCTGCTTTTTCAAGCGCTTTTGTAATGTTTTTTACTTCCTGCTGGGCAAGGACAGGACTTAACCATACATGGGGATCATATGTATGCTCATGCCCGGATTCTTCATGTTCTTCTTCCTCTTCTCCAGTTCCTTTCATCAGTTCAATGCCTTTGCTTGCTTTTACAAAAGTCGGTCCATTTTTTCCTACACTTTTTTCGATAGAGGGTTCCCATGTTTCCATATAAGGACTGTTATAAATCAGGACATCCGCTTCCCCGATCTTTTGAACATCTTTTGGAGAGGGGTCCCATTCATGGGGTTCAACAGTAGATGGAATTAAAAGATCAACATCTGCTTTTTCTCCGGCAACTTGCTTTGTAAACTCATACATTGGGTAAAATGTTGTGATGACCTGTAATTTTTGATCATCTGATGAGGAACCGCTTGCTTGTTTTTCCTCATTTCCCGAACATCCAGCAAATAGTGAAAGACATGTCGCCGCAATCAAAGCTGCTGTCGTATATTTTTTCATGTTTATTCCTTCTTTCTTGAAAAGTATTGATTCGTTCATTTCGTGTGATTGATCATTCAAATCAACAAAAACACTTAACTTCATGAACTAATTCCCTATTAAATCATAATCATTACGATTTGTGAAGTGTTTTTTATTTTTAGGTGCGAGATCGTCAGTATTACGACCTTTTATGCATAGATCGAATGTCAGCAGGTCGGAACAAGCCACAGACTTCCTGACAGGGAAGGAGGGAGCTGGCAGTCGTTTGCAGGCTCATTTATCGTGAGGCTGCATGAACCATGGGATACTTTTGCGAGCTTGGTCGTTTTTATTTATTGCGGTTTTCCCGTCAATTTTTTCATTTTTTCTAAGGCTTGCCAAGGCATTAAAGCACAATTATGGCGAGCTTTTAAAGGGTGAACGCCTATGAAGGAAACCGCATCTCCCAGTGTTTCCTCTTGTGGTTCTGTCCCATTGCGTATCATATCTTCCATGGATTTTTGCATGTCTTCGACTGCTGTCATTGTTTTGTCTTTTATAAGGTCAGTCATTATGGATGAAGACGCCATACTAATGCTGCATCCTTCCCCTATAAAGGAAGCGTCCTTTATCCTGTTATCCTCTATATCAATATACAGAGTGATGACGTCGCCGCAAGTGGGGTTTTTATAATGAACAAATAAAGCGTTGGGATGCTCGATTCTTCGAAAATTCCGCTTATATTTTGAGTGGTCCATGATAACGGCTCGATATAAATCTTCTAACATCATGATTGCTCCTTTCCTTTAACATTGAAATGATTGATGTGATTGTATATACTTTAAAATACAAATCGAAATCATTACGATTTAAGGTTAACTCATTTAGAAAAGTGGTGCAATAACATTGAAGCAATTTTTCACATTCTCTCGGCATCGCAGACTGCGTTCAACGCCAGGTATACGGGATTTAGTAAGAGAAAATCGGCTTTCCATTAACGATTTCATATATCCTCTGTTCGTCCAAGAGGGTATCGGGTTAAAGACAGAAGTACCTTCCATGCCAGGCGTTTATCAACTGACATTAGATTTATTAGATAAGGAAATTCAAGAATTAAAACAGCTGGGGATTCAAGCGATTCTTCTCTTCGGCATTCCGAGTTGGAAAGATGATTTGGCAACGTCTGCTTATACATCAGATGGCATTGTTCAACGAGCGGTTAGGCAAATCAAGGCTTTAGATTCTGATTTGGTCATCATAACAGACACATGTATATGTCACTATCAAACAGAAGGCCATTGCGGCATACCGGTAAACGGCAGGATTGATAATGACGTGTCTTTAGATATACATGCAAAAGTCGCCATATCTCAAGCTGAGGCAGGTGCCGATATTCTGGCGCCCTCAAGCATGATGGATGGATTTGTGACGTATATACGACATGCGCTGGATGAGTCCGGTTATCAAGACATACCGATCATGTCGTACGGTATCAAGTATGCTTCAAGCTATTATGGACCATTTCGAGATGCCACGGATAATTCGCCTGCTTTCGGTGATCGTCGAACCTATCAGATGGACCCGGCAAATCGTTTAGAAGCTTTTCGCGAGGCTCAGTCTGACCTTGAAGAGGGAGCAGATTTTATTATTATTAAACCGGGTCTTCCTTATTTAGATATCATGAGGGATATGCGAAATTCTCTCCATATTCCGCTGGTTTCATATCAAGTAAGCGGCGAATATGCGCAAATAAAAGCAGCATCGCAAAACGGCTGGATTGATGAAAAAAATACAGTATTGGAAAGCATGCTTTCTATGAAGCGGGCCGGAGCCGATCTTATCGTTACATATTTTGCAAAGGATATAGCAAGATATCTTCGGGAGGAATCATGAAACAGGCAGCGATCGCATTCATTCGATTATATCAAAAGGCGATATCACCTCTATTTCCGCCAACCTGCAGGTTTTATCCAACATGCTCCAACTATGGGCTTGAAGCGATTCAAAGGTTTGGATTTATAAAAGGCAGCTGGCTGCTCATCAAACGATTGCTGAAATGCCACCCTCTTCATCCGGGAGGCTTTGATCCTGTTCCGAGCAACAGATCAAAAAAGTGAGGGGGACTCCCTGTGAACCGGCCATATCAAATCAAATTTGACTCTTTTCGCATGATGGTTTTTTCTGATGGACAGTTTCCTGTAACAAAGGATTTTTTTCTGGCAGGGGCAAATGGTGACCGGGAAGTTGAGCGCTTTCCTGGTGAATTCGAGGTAGCGCTGAATTTTGTCTGCCTGCAAATCGGGAGTAAGCTTATTTTAATTGATACAGGGTTTGGAGAGGCAGGCGAACAGGAGTCAGGGCATTTATTAACACGCTTAGAACAATCTGGGATTCATCGTCATATGATTGATTACGTTGTTTTGTCACACAGTCATGCAGACCATACCGGAGGGCTTGTAAAAAATGAAAAACCTGCTTTTCCAAATGCCGTTCATATCATGAGTAAGAAAGAATGGTTATATGCGAAACAAACTCCTGATTCCAGACAATTCAAGGTCATAAACAAAGTACTTCCGCTTCTGACATTGATTGAAGAGGATACTGAAATATTACCGGATGTATGGCTGAAACATACACCGGGTCACACACCCGGACATCTAACTGTTGAAGTCCGTACAAATCATGGCGTATATTTGATCACGAATGATGTATTCAATATTCCACACAGCATTTCTAATACAAGTTTGCGTGTCGTACTAGAAGAAGATCCTGTACAGGGGATAACTACTAGGAATCAATTGATACAATTGGCTTGCAAGGAGCAAGCCTTCATTCATTCCTGTCATTTTCCTTACCCGGGGCTTGGTATGATTGAAAACAGAGACTCATTATATCAATGGAAACCCATTGATATTTTATCCTGACCACAGGACATATATTTGAGTAAGTACAGGAAGAGAAGTTCGTTTTTTTCATTGCCTCTCATTCATGGGATGTGTTGAATAAACAGAGCGAAGTTTCATCCTATTGAATATGGTTAAGCGGAGATGATAGCTGAGGTTAACATGTAGATAACTGAAACCATTATTTAAGATATTATATTTGCAGCCTCCCTTGAGGAAGGCTGCTATTTTGTTCGTTTTATTATAACGTCCAAGCGTAGAAGCACATATTGCTCTTGATTGATGTCAACAGTTGATCATAAATATTTAAGGCTACTTCGCTATGCAGTTTTTAAATTGCTGTTCCAATTCTTCTTTGTTTAAGTCCTTTCCAATGAAAACAAGTTCGCTTTGTCTTGTCTCGTTTTCGCTCCACTTCCGATCGGGACGTCCTGAAAACAACATATGAAGCCCTTGGAATACGATTCGATATTCTTCCCCTTTAATAGAAAGGATTCCTTTATAACGTAATAAATCTTCTCCTTTTTCCCGTACGAGATAACTCATCCAATGATCCACCTTTGCCAAGTCAAGAGGCTTCTCTTCCCGAAAAGCAATAGAAGACACTTTATCATCATGATGGTGGTGATGATGATCCTTTAGAAAATGAGGATCGATTTCAATTTTTCGATTGACGTCAAACGTATTGATTCCCAGTATATCTCTTAAATTGATCTTGCAATCTCTGGCATGCAGCCTCTTAGCCGTAGGATTAATGTTGACAAGTCTTTGCTCCAAGGATTTCAGATCGTTATTCGATACTAAATCTGTTTTATTGAGGATGATGACGTCAGCAAATGCGATTTGCTCTTGCGCTTCATCCTGATCATCCAGATGTCTGGTGACATGCTTGCTGTCTACTACCGTGACGATGCTGTCAACTTCAAATATGTCGGATAACAGTTCATCCATAAAAAAAGTCTGGGCAACGGGGGCAGGGTCAGCCAGTCCCGTTGTTTCGATTAAAACGCGATCAAATGCAACTTTCCCTTGATCCATTGAGAATACAAGAGTTCTCAGAATACGAATCAAATCTCCGCGGACCGTGCAACAGATGCAGCCGTTGTTCATTTCTAAAATTTCTTCTTCAGAATCAACGACGAGCTGATTGTCTATCCCGACTTCTCCGTACTCATTAACAATAACCGCAACCTTTTGATTGTGTTTTTCCGTAAGTATTCGATTTAAAAGTGTGGTTTTCCCGGCGCCTAAATATCCAGTGAGAATGGTGACAGGAATTTTCTTTTTAGTTAAAGGCATGATCATTCGACTCCATTTAAAATTTTTTCGATACTTTGACTACTTTTTCTTTGTCTTTTGCAACTCCGGCGATGACGTCAGATGAACGCTCGAAACGTTGGCCATCATACAAATGGCTTGCTTTTTCTTTATAATCTTCATTGGTACAAAGCGAGTCAATCAGGAGGGGGACATCCTCAGGTTTTAAATCTTTATACCAAGTTCCTTTCGGGTAGTGGATGACCACGCACTTATCTTGGCATCTGCCATTACAGCGCGTGCGCGTTGTATGAATAACATTGTCAAGCTCCCGGTCTGAGATTTCTTGCCGAATCACTTGAGTCAGTTCCTCAGCTCCGACCCGATTGCAACTGCTGCCGTTGCAAATAAAGATATGATGTTTCATATTACTTAAATCCCATGTCGCCATATGTGTCATTTCCCTCCAAATAAAACAAAATTATTACGATTTGTAATGGAGCATTTAAATGCATCAAAGCGCCGATCATAAACTGTCTTAAACATCCTCCGGCTCTTTTTGTCATTTCACAAAGATGATACAAACGAGCAGGGGATAAACCGCTCGCCAGCTTTTGCACCGATCCATAGTCAATTAAATCGTAATAATTACGATTTACAACCTATTTTATCTCTTTTCAAAGTCAAAAGCAAACAGAAGAAAAGGCTAAATTGCATGAATGAGCCGTTGATACGCTCCTATTCTTTAAGTCACACAGCATTTTCTGAAGATTGTCATGGTCTAAATCATCACCGATAAAGACGAGTGTATTGTTCATCTTTGCTCGTGTAAGATATACACATTTTCACATTGTTACAAAAGATTTATGACTTTATCGAATCTTTTTGTAATGGAGAGGTTGCAGTTTTTTTTTAAAAGCCTCACTGATGATCGGCTGCTTTGATGATTGTGTGGACCCGCAAGATCAATTTTTAATCAAAAATGGATTGTAAAAATGAACAAGTCAAAGTACACTAAATGATAATGATAATCATTTACGACATGGAGATAAGCCATGCACTATACTAGGAGTGAAGAGCGATGAACAGGAATGAAGTATATGATGTGACGGTTATCGGCGGAGGACCGGCTGGATTATATTCCGCCTTTTACAGCGGACTGCGGGGGATGAAAACAAAGATTATTGAATATCAGCCCGTGCTGGGGGGGAAGGTCCATGTTTATCCGGAAAAAATGATTTGGGATGTCGGAGGGCAAACGCCGATATCGGGAGCGAAGCTGATTGAACAGATGGTGCAGCAGGGATTAACATTTCATCCGGAAGTGCTGCTGAATGAGAAAGTGGAGTCGATTGCCCGTAATGAAGAAGGGCTGTTTGAATTACATACGGCTGCCTCAGGGGTGCATTTGTCCAAGACGGTCATCGTTGCTGTAGGCGGTGGTATCCTGAATCCGCAAAAGCTTCAGATTGAAGGGGCAGAGCGTTTTGAAGTGTCCAATCTGAATTATACGGTCAAGTCGCTGCAGCATTTTAAAGATAAAACGGTCATTGTCTCAGGCGGCGGCAATTCGGCTGTCGATTGGGCCAACGAGCTTGAGCCTGTAGCGAAGAAGGTTTACCTCGCTTACCGTAAAGAAGCGCTCAGCGGGCATGAGGCCCAGGTGGATCAGCTTCTGAACAGCTCGGTGAGCTGCTTCTTCCATACCGAGATTACCAAGCTGATCGCTTCAGATGATCATGAGGTGATCGAACGAGTCGAGCTCACAAATGCTCAAACCGGTGAGGTTATCGAGCTGCCTGTAGACGAAGTCATTATTAATCATGGATATGAACGCGACAAATCGCTGCTGGAGAACAGCCGGCTGGATATTACCCGGGTTGATGACTATTTTATCGCGGGTACCGCCAACTCTCAATCTTCGGTGCCAGGGCTGTATGCGGCTGGGGATATCCTGCATTACGACGGCAAGCTGCACCTGATCGCCGGTGCGTTTCAGGATGCGGCAAACGCAGTGAACAGCGCCAAACGCTATATTGATCCCGAAGCGCATAAGAGCGCGATGGTGTCGTCGCATAATGAGGTTTTCAAAGAGCGCAACCGCGAGCTTGTGAAGAAGATGTTCGGGTAGCCCGAAGGCACACTCAAGATAAAAACAAAAAGCAAAAGGGTGTTCGCCGGCTCTGATATTTCAGACCAAGGAACGCCCTTTGTTCGTGAGAAGGTTGAATCCTAAATATATTCATTTTAACAACCTGAACTATCCGTTAATAGAAGGAATATAGAACTCTATCCGCGGAACATAAAAGTTATGTGCGAACTTATGCCGTAGCCTCAAGAATGAAATGTGAAAAGAAGTTTAATGGATCAGTCTAAAAAAGACTTGCTGCCATACTTGTATAACAATTCTTTTTAAAAATTATTTCGTTTCATTTCTGTGCAGCCTAAACGCATAAATTGCTCCAATGAAAAATACAATTCCTTGAAATAAAAGAAAGAATTGACGGAAGTATTCAATATTTTGGGGAAGTGGTCTACTGCCGATCTCATTTAGTTGGTGGTTTTTCCTTCGTCGCCATTTACTTAGTCTCTCTAAAGTATCCATGATGTGGCAGAAATGCCGAGTTGAATAGCCAATCCACTTACCTGCTGAGGATCTTGACCAGATCCTCTTTTTATTTAAACCAGCCTTTTTCCTTAGAACGGGTAATGGCTTCGATTCGGTTTTTCACCTCCAGCTTTTCAAGAATCATTGAGATATAATTGCGGACCGTCCCGCTTTTGATGCTGAGTTCTTGGGCGATTTCTTTTGTGTTTTTTCCATCGGCTACGAGTTCGAGCACTTCTTTTTCTCTATCTGTGAGAGGGTTGGCCTCACCGTACATATCTTCCATCAATTCAGGCGCATAGATGCGCTTTCCGTTCATGACGCTGCGGATGGCGCTCACAAGCTCTTCGCTCGGGCTGTCCTTTAACAAGTAGCCTTTAACACCGGCTTTAATCGCTCGCTGAAAGTAGCCGGGGCGGGCAAAAGTGGTTAAGATAATGATGTTGCAGCCTGTATCCTTTAATTCCTCAGCAGCTTCAAGTCCCGTTTTTCCGGGCATTTCAATATCCATAATGCATACATCAGGCCGATGTTTTTTGGTGAAGTCAACGGCATCCTGCCCGGTTGTTCCTTTGCCGACGACTTTCATATCATCTTCTAAATTCAAGAGCGATCCTAATGCACCCAAGAGCATCTGCTGATCTTCCGCAATAAATATACTAATCATGCTAAGCCATCCTTTTTGTTTATTTTGAGTTATTAGGGATTGTCATGGTAAGCTTTGTGCCGTTTTTGGTATCGATGTGAAGGCTGCCGTTGGCAAACTCAAGCCGTTCTCTCATCCCGAGTAAGCCATGTCCTTTTGAAAAGTACATTTCTTCACCTTGAAACTCTCCATCGTCCGCCACTGTAATGACAACTTCCTTCCAAAGCTGCTGAATGTCAACACGGCAGGTTTTCGCCTGACTGTGTTTGACGACATTTGTGACAGCTTCCTTTAAGCACATGCTCAAAATGTTTTCATTGAGCAATGAGATATTTTCCGGCAATTTTTCTTCTTCATAGATCAACGTGATGTCAGCTGCTTCGAGAATTTGTTTGATGTTTCTGATTTCATCCTTGAGCCGGATGCCTTTCATAGAGGATACAATTTTTCTGACTTCATTTAAAGAAGTTCTCGCTGTTTGCTGAACGCTTTTTAGCTCATACGCTGCCTGATCGGGATCTTTGTAAATTAATTTTCTCGCCAAGTCGCTTTTTAAACCGATTAGAGACAGCTTTTGTCCAAGTGTATCGTGGAGGTCGCGGGCGATCCGCTGCCGTTCCTCTAATTTTACCAAATGGGCAATCCGTTCATTTGCATCTTCGAGTTTTTCTTCAAGCCGTTCGCGCTCCTTGCGGCTTCTTATACTGAATGGCAATAAAATCGCGCTGATGAGCGTGATGACCACAAAAGGAATTTGTGTCAGAAACAATTCTTTTTTTAACACGAGACTGAAGTTGCTGGCGACGGCTGCGCTTATTAAATGAATGTAATATAAAATGTGAAAAGGGACGCGTTCTCTAATGTTTCCTATAAAATATGCGATAAAAAAAGCAAAATAAATATAGCTGAACAGTGTAATCGAAGCCGTTGAAATGCCGATTAAAATAAACGCCCATAAATAAACGGCCCAGCCTTTTGAGACGAAAGCAAATCTGTAAATCGAAAAAAATAAAAGCGTCAAAATGATGCCGACGACGATCACAAACGTTGATGGTGATTGGAATATGAAGTAGAAGGGGAGGATAAAAAATATCGTCCATATATATGGCGAGATCCCGCTTAGTTTTTGAAATGTAAAATGCTTTTTAACCATGATATAACCTCATTTTCAACTTTTCGTCTTAAGAGTAACTTTACCATTGCCAGAGCCGGATTGCATCACTGAACCATAAAAAGGAAGTCTTCTTGGATATAAGAAGACCTCCTCTTCATCAGGCGTTTTTCCGCAGCTTCTGTCTTTCTATAGAATCAGGCGGAAGGTGGATCGGTATTTGTTTGATATCCCGAAATGTCACAAATTGCTTTTTCTCTTCATCCCAAAGGCGGAAGGCGAGTGATTGCAGGCTTGTTTTTAAGGTGATTGTCGGGACGTTTTTTAATGGTTCGTGCTGTTCATGAGCTGCTTCAAGTTTATAGTTGGGCACCTTTGGACTCAGATGGTGAACGTGGTGGTACCCGATATTGCCTGTCAGCCATTGAAGCAGTTTCGGAAGTTGATAAAATGAACTTCCTTCTACCGCGGCCTGAACGTAGCTCCAGTTTTCATCCGCTTCAAAATAAGAATCTTCAAATGTATGCTGAACATAAAACAGCCAAACGCCGATTGAACCGGAGATCAGAAAGATCGGACCTTGCACGAGCAAAAACGATTGCCAGCCAAAGATGACACAGCACAGAGCAGCCAAAGCCGCGATTGCAAGGTTCGTCAGGTATGTGTTCACACGCTCTTTCCGTCTGGCGCCTTTTTTGTTAAAACGGTTTGTAATCAGAAAAACATAAATCGGTCCGAGAATAAACATGATAAACGGATTTCTATAAAGTCTGTATGCGATTTTTGTGTGGAGAGGCGCGGCTTTATATTCGTTTACCGTCAACATCCAGATGTCACCCGTCCCGCGTTTGTCAAGGTTGCTGCTGGTCGCATGATGAATCGAATGGCTGTGCTGCCATTGAAGGTATGGGAATAGCGTCAGAACGCCTGTCAAAAAACCAAGCATATGGTTATAACGCTTTTGTTTGAAAAAGGAGAGATGGCAGCAGTCGTGAAAAATAATGAAAATTCTCGTCAAAAACCCCGCGGCAATCACTGTTAATCCTAAAGTAAGGAGATAGGAGACATCGAGGCTGAGATAGGCAAGAAACCACAGTCCAAAGTAAGGGACAAACGTATTGAAGAGCTGAATCAGACTTTTTTTGTTATCAGGCAGAGCAAAAGCAGCAACTTGTTTTGTCAGCTGTTTTTGCTTATGGGCGATGGTTTGTTCAGTCATAGTAAAGTATCCTCTCATTGATGTGTCTCGCTTAAGTATACGCCTAAGAGACACATACTTTGTAGTAGCACACATCATGCTTCATACATGACACTTGTCATATACAGTTCCTTCGATATGTGTTGAATACCGCCCTGTCAACTCGCACTTTGATGCTGAGTCACAGGTTTAGTATCCCTGAAAGCTGTTTTTTAAAGGGAATTTTGGCGGGAAAGTGTTCAGGGGAAAATATGAAAAATAATATGAGCCACCTTTCTAAAAGTGGCTCATATTTGGGTTGAAAACACTCAGTAGAAACCTGATGATCAGGTAACAAAAGATCAAACAGCGCAACGGAAAAAAAGCACCACTTGATCAAACAGAAGGGAAAGCACAGGGGAATATAGCAGGGCCGGTTCGCTGTAACACCCCCAATCATTCGCGGGGCCTTAAGCTAAGTAACCAACTATTGTTGCATCGTCTTTGTTCCTATCGAACGAAAGCGCGGGTGTTCTGCAAGTATGGAACTTTTCATCTTTTTTACAGCTGGATGATCTGACGAAAAAAACTGATGTTTGGACTCGTAAAGCTCAACTAATTTGCCTTTATCCAATACAGCTAGTGTGTCACTCAATTGATAAGCGGCTTTCAAATCATGCGTAATAAAAAAATACGATAACCCAAAATCGTCTTTGAGCTCTTTTAACAAATCTAATATGAGCGTTTGGGTCACCATGTCCAGACTGCTGACTGATTCGTCTAATACGATCAGCTTCGGTTTGAGCGAGATGGCTCTTGCGATATTGATCCGCTGCAATTGACCGCCGCTGAATTGGTGTGGGTATTTTGTTAAATCCTTTTCACTCAAGCCGACTCGTTCCAGCAGCTCGATAATGGTTCGCCTTTGCTCTGAGATGGTGAGAGTTTCATAGTTTTCTAATGGTTCTGCAATAATCCGTTCCGCCGTCATTCGCGGATTGACGGCCGAGTATGAATCCTGAAAGACGGCTTGAAGGTCGCGGCGAATTTTGCGGCGGATCGATTGATCTGCTTGATATACATCATGGCCTTGGAAAAGGATTTGACCTGATTGCGGCCGCTCTAAACCAAGCAGCACTCTTCCCAATGTACTCTTACCAGCCCCGCTTGGCCCAATCATGCCTAAGCATGTGCCCTTCTCAATCGAAAAGCTGACATCGGAAAGGACTTGTTTAGACTGAAATTTCCATTTGAACAATGAACGCTCCGCATAACGATGAGTGACTTCCTTCACTTGTAATAAACTCACTTGTTCACCCCATTAAAATGCCGATCTTTTGTTAAATTGACCCAATAGCAATTGGCAAGGTCATACGTGCATTTAACAGCTTCTTTGTATAGTCATGCTTTGGTGCATCAAACAGCTGAAACACATCTGCTTTTTCTACGATTCTTCCATACTGCATCACAGCGACTTCATCTGCCATTTCAGCAATGACTCCTAAATCATGAGATATGAGCAAAATCGCTGTTCCAAATTTAGAACGCATGTCGTTTAAATGTTTCAGCACTGTCTTTTGATTATTCACGTCCAGTGCAGTGGTGGGCTCATCCGCTATGAGAATGGCTGGATGCATGCATACAGCGATTGCAATCATAACCCGTTGAAGCATTCCCCCGCTTAATTGAAAAGGATAAGATTTTAAAAGCTTAAGAGGAGCGGGTAAGTTCATATCATGCAATGCTTCGATTGCAAGCTCTTTTGCCTGTTTCTTTGTGAGTGACGTATGGGAGCGAATCGTTTCGATCATTTGCTGACCAATCGTGAAAACGGGTGTGAAAGCGTTCATCGGATTTTGCATAATGTAGGCAATATCTTTGCCGCGGATTTTACGCATATCCTTATCTGTTAATCCGTTCAGTTCTCGACCTTGTAATCCGATACTTCCTTCCACCTTGGTTGTTTTTTGATCGTGTATTTGAAGAATAGACATGCTTGTGACCGTTTTTCCACATCCGCTCTCGCCAATCAGACCGAAGACTTGGCCGCGCTTCAGGTCGAAATTGATGTCTTGCACGAGGGTAGAAGCGCCTTTTGGCGTTTTGGTCTGGACATGTAAATCTCTCACTTTCAGCACCGGTGATTGTTCTGTTCCCAACTTCCTCATTCCTTTTATTATCGACGTTTGATTCCGTATTTTTCTGATAAGGTTTCGCCCAATAAATTGAACGTCACAACGACAATCATGATCATCATCCCTGGATAAATCATCAACTCAGGATTCGTCCGAATATACGATTTACCTTCATGAATCATCGCTCCCCATTCAGCCGCCGGAGGCTGAACCCCCAATCCAAGAAACGACATAGCGGATATATCCATAATCGCCCAGCCCATCTCCAATGTACCCATAACGACGAGAGGGGGGAGCACATTGGGAATGATATGGTTTTTAATAATCTTCCACTGCGAAGATCCGTTGATTTTTGCAGCCGCAATAAAGTTCTTCTCTTTCAGACTTAGCACCATTCCTCTAAAGATTCTTGCATAATAGACCCATTGCACAAGGATGAGGGCAAGAATGACTTGAGGAAGTCCAGGTCCGAATATGCCCACAAGACCAAGAACTAAAATTAAGTTCGGAAAAGCCATCACACCATCACAAAGTCTCATTAACAGCTGATCAATCCAGCCGCCTTTATACCCTGAAATCGTACCGACAATGAGACCGATAACCAGGGAGGAAATAAAAATGAGCATCGCAAACCCCAGAGAAATCCGTGCGCCATACAAAAGGCGGGATAAGTTGCATCTTCCTAAATGATCGGTTCCTAAAGGAAACGTCCAGGACGGAGGCTGCAGCTTATAAGCCAAATGAACAGCAACTGGGTTATGCGGCGCAATCCAGGGGGCAAATACAGCGATGATAAACAGAATGGATAATATGATGATACATGCCGTTATCACGTTTTGACCTTTGTATATTCTGCGTATGCTTGTGATCATCGATGCTGTCCTTCTTTCCTCGAAATGCGCGGATCAATATACATTTGAATCAGATCAACGATTAAGCTGCTCAATATAAATAAGGTAGCTGCTATGAACACATAACATTGAATGACAGGGATGTCGCGATTGAAAATCGCCTCAATAAAATAGCGGCCAAAGCCAGGCCAAGAAAAAACCACCTCAACAATAATGGTTCCGGTAAGCAGCTTCCCAAGATTCATTCCCAGTCCTGTAATCATCGGAGAAATGGCCATTCTCAACACATGCTTGGCCAATATGTGTTGATTCTTCAGTCCTCTGATTCGTGCGAATTGTACATATGGTTCTTGCAAGTTTTCAATCACGCTGGCGCGCAAAAGCCTTGTATACATCGCAATTAAAGGAAGCGCCAACGTCATTGACGGCAGTACGAGGTGCTGCCAAGTCCCAATTCCCTCTACCGGAAAAAGATCTAATTGAACAGAAAAGAAAAAAACCAACATATACCCTAACCAAAAGGTCGGAATGGATGCTCCGAAAAAGGAAATGAAGCGACTGATATGATCAATTGCCCCATTTCTTTTGATTCCCGCAAAGAAGCCGAGAGGGACACTGACAAGCACCGCGATCAATAAACTCCCAAGCGCAAGCTCGATCGTTGCTGGTATTCTGAGTGCAACCTCGTCCCAAACCGGCTGATTCGAAACATAAGATATGCCAAAATCGAATTGGCATATCTTCAAAATAGAGTTGACATATTGAATAAAGAATGGTTGATCTAGGCCAAACTCATGCCTTTTTTGCGCTAAAATTTCATCGGTTGGCTGAATATGCGCTGCGGCTAAATACGCTTCAGCTGGGTCAACAGGTGAGAGATGAATCATTCCAGTTGTCAAAAGCGCAGCTAAAAGAAACACTGGAATAATGGATATGATTCGTTTCAATATATAGTTGACCATAAAAGCCTCCTACTGCTTAATGCGAATACCTGTAAACGGATGTTCGTCACGGTTAGCAGGGAAAGTAAAGTTGGTGATATTCTTTTGATAGATCGCTGTCTTTTTAATATAAGAGATCGGAACGATGGCTCCTTGTTCTTGAAGAGATTTTAAAATAGATGAATAAAGCTCTTGCCGCTCTTTTTCATCAGTTGTTTGAGGGACCTTTGACATCTGCTTCAATAACTCCTCTTTGTTTGGATAGGCTGAGATCGCTTCATTAAATCCAAATCCTTTTGACGCGACAATGTTTAAAAATGTATGCGGGTCATAAGGCGCACCATAGTTGCTAAAGAAGTTCATATCAAACTCATTCGCTTTAAACCGTTTTACTTGAGTTGCCAATTCTACTCCTTCAAGATTCAACTTTACCCCGATCGCTGCCCATTCTGCTTGCAGGGTTTCTGCCATTGTTTTTTGAATGGATTCTGCTGAATCATACATTAAACTAAATTCAAGCGGCTTTCCGTCTTTCTCACGCACCGTCTTTCCGTTCGAAAGCTTCCAGCCTGCAGCATCTAACAGCTCTTTCGCTTTTTCAATATCATATTTTACTGGTTTTACATCAATATCAGACGTGTATGGGAAGGTTGTCGGCAAAATATAATCTGCTTTTTCTTCTAACCCTGAGGTGATACCTTCGACCATGGCGTCTTTATTAAAACCATAATGAAGGGCTTGGCGCACCCGTTCATCTGAAAGCTGTTCTTTTTTCGTATTCATGACAAGCTGTCTCGTCGCCACTGGTTCAGAAAGGGTTGTTTCATATTTACCTGTCGATTGCAGCTGCTTGTATGCATCCAAACTGATGACGCCTTCACCGTAAATGAGGTCCAGTTCACCTTTTTCAAATGCCAGCACCCTTGTTTCTGCGTCTGGGATGACTTTCACCTTGATTTTCTCGACTTTTGGCTTTTCGCCCCAATAATGTTCATTGCGTTTAAAAACCGCATATTCATCAGCTTTATACTCTTCCAATACCCATGGACCCGTTCCCACCGGTTTTTCGACACCTTTTGATGTATCGCCATCCTTAGGGAATCCAGCTTCTCCTAAAAACCGAACCGGCCGAACAACTGCCAGCTCCTGAATGGTTGGGTAATATGGTTCAGTCAGCGTCAATTGAAATGTATGATCATCGATCACTTCCGTTTGAGCTATTTTTGTGATAAACCCCAACCAGCTGTGCAGCTCTGTATGTTTTAAAATGGAATCAACATTCCTTTTCACGATTTTTGCATTAAACGCTGTTCCATCTGAAAATTTGACATCCTTACGCAAATGAAACGTATACACTTTGCCGTCATCAGATATATCCCATGATTCTGCTAAATGCGGTTTAAGCTTTCCGCCCGCTTCATAAGTGACCAAAGGTTCATATACCATCGACTGGGCAAACAATTGAGAAGGATTATAGACATGGGGATTCAGTTCGCCTATATCTCTTGGCCAAGCCATTGTGATCATATTGTTATGATCTTTCGTCTCTGTTGAATTTTCTGCGTTTGTACATCCAGCTAATAAGATTGAAAAGACGAGTATCGATAAGAAAGTAATTTTAATTTTCAAACTAATCCTTCCGCTAAACATGCATAGTTTCCTCCTGAATGATGTTGATAATCATTTTCATTTTAAGGAGGAAGCATATTCTTGTCAATGTAAGAATATAGACATTTGGTTTCTAGCAAAACATTTAAAGATCCTGTTTTAGATTTTTAAATTTCCTGCATGAAGACAGAGTTAGGTTTGGATGTAAAAAAGAAGACATTTCGTTTACATGAAAGTGATAGAGAATGGAAGGTCAGAATTCGCAAACCACCATCCCGCTTCCTTTACATAATTTGTCCGCGTTTCTCATCTTGTAAATCCAATCTTTATAAACGATTAATATGAACTTAATACTTTAAAAATATAATAGGGTTGTCACCCTGAGATTCATATATTTTTAGGAGGTTATCCAGTTGAAAAAATTCCCGAAGAAATTACTGCCTATCGCGGTTTTATCATCTATTGCGTTCAGCAGCTTAGCAAGCGGCAGTGTGCTTGAAGCCAGCGCTCAAGAAAAGAAGAAGGGGAAGCAAAATGACATTAAAAATGTCATCGTTCTAATCGGTGATGGCATGGGTGTGTCGTATACATCCGCTTATCGCTACTTAAAGGATAATAAAAAGACAAAGGCTGTGGAGCCTACGGCTTTTGACCAATATCTTGTCGGCCAGCAAACGACTTACCCCGAAGACCCTGAGCAAAATGTGACGGATTCTGCAGCTGCGGCAACGGCCATGTCTGCGGGAATTAAAACATACAATAACGCCATTGCGGTGGATAACGACGGGTCAGAGGCCAAAACCGTTCTTGAAGCGGCAAAAGAAAAAGGGAAATCAACAGGACTTGTGGCCACTTCAGAAATTACACATGCCACTCCGGCTTCTTTCGGTTCACATGACCACAGCCGGAAAAATATGAACGCAATTGCCGATGATTATTTTGATGAAATGGTAAACGGCAAGCACAAAATCGATGTCCTTTTAGGCGGTGGAAAAAGCAATTTTGACCGTAAGGACCGCAATTTGATCAAGGAATTCAAAAAAGCGGGATACAGCTATGTGGATAACCGCAAGGACATGCTGAAAAATAAAGACAGCCAAGTTCTCGGCCTATTCGCTGACGGCGGCCTGCCTAAAAAAATGGATCGCACGAAGGATATTCCTTCATTAAAAGATATGACAAACACAGCGATTAAAAAATTAAGCAAGGATAAAGACGGATTCTTCCTTATGATTGAAGGCAGCCAGATTGACTGGGCGGGCCATGACAATGATATTGTCGGCGCGATGAGTGAAATGGAAGACTTCGAACAAGCTTATAAGGCGGCTATTGAGTTCGCCAAAAAAGACAAGCATACATTGGTTGTCGCAACAGCTGACCACTCAACCGGCGGATACTCCATCGGTGCAGACGGCATCTACAACTGGTTCAGTGAACCGATTAAAGCCGCAAAGCGCACGCCTGACTTTATGGCAGAAAAAATCGCCGGCGGTGCGGATGTGGAAAAAACATTAAAGACATATATTGATCAAAAAAAGTTAGCCTTAACGAAAGGGGAAATTCAATCGGTTGAAGAAGCAGCCAAATCGAAGAAAGTGCTTGATATCGACAATGCGATTGAAGACATTTTCAACAAGCGCTCTCACACCGGTTGGACAACGAGCGGACATACAGGTGAAGATGTTCCTGTCTATGCATACGGACCGTCAAGCGAGACATTTGCCGGGCAAATCGATAACACTGAAATCGCCAAAAATGTTTTTGATGCTTTACAATACAAAATCAAGATTAACGATAAGTAAGAGAATACAAGGTGTCCCGTTGCTTGTATGAAGTGACGGGATCTCTATTTTGAATGGAGGCCATTAAGGTGAGAAAGGCTCTTTTCATCTTTTTTTCGATCATGATGCTTGCCGGCTGCTCATCAAACGCCGGCCATAACAATACAGGCGGCGGCCAAACAGCAGAAGTCAAAACGCAGAACGTTTCAGCTCAAGCAGACAGGCAAATAAATGAGTACCAGCCTAATCCGCAAGTTACAGATGACAGGTCTTTAGAAAAGGTTAATCAAACATTTGCTGATGACAAAGGTGAAGCCGTTTTAAAAGATATCAAAAACGTGAACAAAACATATGACATCGGAGCAATCGAATTAACCGTAAGAAACATGAAGCTGATTCACCTACGTCCGGATTACAGCATGATTGATTATTTTCACGTGTTGACACATGATGAGGAGTTTGATTTCGTTAAGGTTTTCGTTGAAATCAAAAACAAGTCTTCTGAGAAAGTGAATTTTGCACCAATTGCATTACTGAAAACAAACACAGGTGAAACCTTTGATTGGCAAAAGGATATTTACCTTGAGGAGTTAAATGGAGAATTAGAAGGCGGCGCTGCAAAAGCCGGAAACTTAGGTTTTATCGTTAACACAGCAAGCGGACACGGGCATCACAAGGAAGCAGAAGACAACAAGAAGACAAAGGATTTGAAGTGGATCGAGATCACCACGAGTGACGTTTTTGATAAAAACCACAAGAAAATCAGTGATTCGCAAAAAATTAAAATTGAGTTTTAATGACGGCCTCCCGTGTATGTACGGGAGGTTTTTTAGCGGCTTCCGACGAATAAGGGGCTCGAGAGAGGGCTTGGTGACCGGATTGCTTTTATTGCCGTCCCGGGAAGGAGATGAGAAAAGCTCTAAAAAAGAGCTTTCTTTTTTTCCGTAAAAGCGGAAAAATCCGCCTGGCCGGAATCGTTGTTGCTCATGTTCCCTGAAAATATGGGAGGCTGAAATGGAGTTTTGGCAACTGGCACGGAACTTGCACGATAATATGGCGGAAAGGGAGGGGATGTTTGTGGACATGATCATTACTCTTTTGGCGGTGGGGTTGCTGATGTTTTTCGTCTATCGGGGATTTGTCGTCATCTTGTTTGCTCCGATTGGTGCTTTATTTGCTGTGCTGTTGACAGATCCAAGCTTTACACTTCCTTTTTCTAACAGTATTTATGGAAAAGATGGCGGGTTTTTTAAGCTGTACTTTCCGGTATTTCTGCTTGGCGCTATTTTCGGGAAGGTCGTCGAGATTTCCGGTTTGGTTGCGTCGATTGCGAAGACCATTGTCAGGCTGGTCGCTATCGTATTGATGGGTGCGATTTTAACGTAAAGCGGAGTCAGCCTGTTTGATGTCGTCTTTGCTGTATATCCTTTTTACGAAAAATCTGTTCAAAGAAGCCGATATTTCCTGAGCGGCTCATACAATCGTGATGAGACAGGAAAGATCATGTCTTCGTGGATATGTTCAACATAGAACAAAATGAAGATCGTCTTAGACAGGTTTTTTCTCAAGGTCGTTCAGTTAGGATTTTGAAGGTAATCGTATATAGTGGAAGAAAGAATAAAAGAAAGGGTGGGATTGATGAAGGAATATTTTTCAATTGGGGAAACAGCCCGTCTAAATCACATTTCCATTCAAACATTGCGCTATTATGATAAGATCGGAATTTTCAAGCCTCAATGTACAGACCGGGATAATGGCTATCGATATTACCATGTTAAACAGTTCTTTTATTTGGATATTATAAAATATCTCAAATCTATTAAAACGCCTTTGGAAGAAATTAAGCGCATGATCTCATATACATGTACCCCTGAACTGATGCAAACCTTTCTTGAAGAGCAAGAAAGCGTGATTGAGCGTGAAATGGAAAGACTCGAACGTGCCAGGCAATTGCTTCAAAGAAGAAAGAATCAGCTTCACGAACAATTGGAGATACGCACTAAAAAAGAAGAAGGTCTGGTTTATGTTCGGCATATAGAAGGCCAAACCATTTTAAAAGCAGCGACACCTCAAGTGAATCCTCATAATCAATCAGATTGGTATTACCGCAAACTGGCTGAAGTCCTTGAAGAAAGAGGAGATATGGTTGATAACTATTATGGACTGATTTATGATTTAAAGCCTTATAAAAATTCCGGTGATATTTATTGCAACAGTGTTTATACGACGATTTATGATGGAGTAAAGATAGATACAGACGAACAAAATATTGGGATAGATACGATCCCGTCCGGTGAATATGTATGTATTTCATTTGATTGCTCTTCAACAAATTATTTTTCATACTATCAAAAACTGTACCATTTTATTGAATCTCACGGCATTCAAACGGATGGAAAAGTATATCAAGTTTCTTTTCCAAACAGCTATAACTCATTAAAAGAAGAAGACTTCCTCACAGAATTTAGAGTGCTGAAAAAATAACGAACCCCTTGACCCTATAGTTGCTATAGGGTTTATTATTTATGCATCTTCTCGTGAATATTGGAAAGGAAGGATGTGTAAGATGACAGAAAATAAGACGCTTCGGTTACTCACGCCGCAATGGCAAGTCGGAAACAACCCGCCGGGAGTCCATTTGTTAAACTGGCTTGCAGCTAAAACGAACGGTCCATTTGAAGAAGAACATGTCGATGTTGATGCGAGCCTCTCAAATTTTAATAAAAAATGAATCTAAAACAAAAGGAGCGATGAAGATGAGAGCACCGATCGATGAACCAATTTGGTACGCCTACCCCGGCATGGTAGCTGTCGTTACGGCTCAATATAAAGGTGAAAAAAACGCAATGGCCTCCGGGTGGCATACGTATATCGGATCTTCTCCCGGAATGTATGGGGTATCAGTAAACAAAGAGACATATACCTACAAATTGATTGAGAAAAGCGGTGTTTTCGGTGTGAATTTTCTTCCGGGAAGATGCTCGGGATTAATTCAAGCATTAGGCACCCATAGCGGCAGAGATATCAATAAGTTTGCAGCATTTCATATTCAATACGAAGAAGGACGAAGAGCTGAGATACCGATTTTAACTGATACGTATTTTGCTTATGAGTGTAAAGTACACAGTGTTTCCACTTTAGGGGATCAAGAGTGGATTGTGGGAGAAGTTTTACAGAGATATCAAGATAAAGAGCTTTTCTTAAGAAATGGAATGCCAAATTTAGAGAAACTGGATATTCCGCTTCATATTGGAGGGTCTAGCTATCGCATATTAAATAGTGAAGCAGAGGAACATCAACACGCATTTTATCCCGAAACTAACTGAGACATGCAGGTTCCTCCACATTTATTGTTACATGGCATAAAGCCGCTATGGCTTGGGTTCATCTCACACGGTCCAAATGAATTCTATCTTCTCAGACAAATGATTCGTAAGAGGAAACATCAAAATAAAACATCAATGATGTATGGACAGTGGATTTTGCTGGAAATCCATTGACATATACTAAGCAAAAAAGAGACCCGAAGACCGCCAAGCTTCTTCAAGAAAGCTTGGCGGTCTTTTGATATTTATGTTCCCTCACCATGGAAAGATGCTCCTATCATGTCCTCACAAAATGAAGAGTGCTTGAGCCTATAGTTGTTCACCTACAATCAAAGTGAGGAAAAAGTGTTTGAAGGTGAGTTATCTGTATAATTAAGCGTTAAAAAAACTCCGGCACAGAAGTTTTCATCATGTTTTGAAATGGGCTGACTTTTGAGTTCTTATATGTCAGGGCTCTACAGAGGTATTTTATATAAACACAATGATATACAAAAAGGAACTCATCAGAGGTTCCTTTTCTTTATAAACAACTCGGTCAATCCCTAAGGGGAGTTCATTAATACCTAGAGACGTTATCGATTTAATGCAATAAATAAATGTGTATCAGATACGTGCCTTTGGCTTAGTCAATTCAAAACTATGCTGCACCATATCATGAAGATCATCCTCTGGGAGATCACCATCTAATATGATGGTATTCCAGTGCTCTTTATTCATATGATACCCAGGCTTCACCTCTTTAAATATGCCGCGGAGAAAATGAGCGCGATGAGGTTCACATTTAAGATTTACGCATAAGTGGCCATCAAGATTAAAGATAAGAGCAAACAACTTTTTATTACCGTTGTGACGCATCGCAGTCCATCCTTCACCAAAAGGGTGGTCTTTATAAGTATCTGAATAAGACAGGCAGTACTCGATTATTTCAGCTTTCGTCATAAATAGGACACCTCCATTCTTTGTAAAATTCACATTGTGTAAGAACGGCTGCAAAGAATATGAATATCCAAAAAGATATAGGCTTCTTCTATACAACTTGATCTTAGAGGAATGCCAAGTGTTCCAATTATTCATTATTCCTTTTAGTCCAATCTGAAATTTGTTCTAACCTTTGTTTGAATTTCACTTCAGAGCCTTGTGTTGTCGGGTGATCATATTCACGCACAATCAAGGAATCCGGCATCGCCTGCCTTGTTGTTCAGATATTGCATTGAATTTCTTCATATTATTTTACCACAACCAGTAAATATCTAAACGAGAGCAGACACAGAGGATAGTATAGTGACGAGAGATGAGATGGAGGCTCTTCATTGAAGGTTTCTGCTCAGTGTCCAAAAAATGAACAAAGAAACTGATCTGCTAACATGATCTCCCGCTACTCTTCTTTATTTCCCCGAAAAAGAGATCTTGTCAAGTGAAGAATCTCACGAGAAAAACCACTTTTCTGAATCATGCAGATGTAACGTTCATATCAACAAGAAAAGCTTTTTTTGGTCACAATTTTGACAAAAGCGATAGCTCGTTGGAGTCATGTTATCTTCTATTTTTTATTCTAAACATTTACTTTAACCGATTAATATGGTGACCTGTCGGCTGACGAAAGATCAGCGGCAGTGCCGGGTGCGGATCTGATTGTTACATATTTTGCAAAGGATATAGCAAAATTTCTTCGGGAGGAATCATGAAACGGGCAGCGAAGTATTGATTCGATTCTATCAAAAGGCGATATCACCTCTTTTCCCACCAACTTGCAGATTTTATCTAACATGTTCCAACTACGGTCTTGAAGCGATTCAAAGGTTTGGGTTTATCAAAGGCAGTTATCTGCTCATCAAATGATTACTGAAATGCCACCCTCTTCATCCGGGAGGCTTTGATCCTGTTCCAAGCAAAACAGATAAAAAAAGTGAAGGAAATTCAAATTAAATAGGATTTAACTTTTTTCGAACGTTTTTACTTGCGGGGCAGGCAGGGGAAGTTGACCGCTTTCCTGAAGAATACCTGCACATTCAGGGAAGTAATTGAAAAGCTGCATAAAGATGACCGGGTGTATGTTTCAGCAATACACCCGGTCATCTAATTGTGTATTTTTATACGAGAAATTTCGTTATTTATCAAGACCTAAATCAAAAAAAGTCATAAAAAATAAGGAGTTATACATATTTTACATGACTAATATGTATAACTCCTTTAGTTCTTGTTCAATAATCGCGCCCGATTGTGGAAGATCGTTATTATTAAACTAAAGCCCCCGATAGTTGAATAAGAAAAGCAAAAGAACATGCTATTTCACAAATACATCCACCAAATTTTCAATGTTAGTTTGTTTTTCATACATGCTAATAAAAAAATAAAAACTGTTAAAACTTTACAAGACAAACTGAATTCACTATAGTCTAATTAGACCAAAATATTGATGTAAAGAAGTGAAAATTAGATGATAAAGTCTTTTTTAATGTTGGGGCAGTCGAATATGGCGGGCCGTGGATTTTTGAATGAAGTAGACCCTATCTATAATGAAAAAATAAAAATGCTGCGCAATGGACAGTGGCAGATGATGACAGAGCCGATTAATTACGACCGTCCGGTTTCCGGCGTTGGCCTGGCGGCATCTTTTGCAGATGCATGGTCGAGAGCTCATCCCGATGAAGAAATTGGCTTGATCCCTTGTGCGGAAGGTGGCAGTTCATTGAATGACTGGCATCCGGAAGGCATCCTTTTTCAGCATGCTTTGTCCGAAGCCCGCTTCGCCCTCCGGTCCAGTCAAATTTGTGGAATCCTTTGGCACCAAGGTGAGAGTGACAGTTATCGTTCGCTACATGAAACTTATTACGAGAAATTAACCCTTATTATCGAAACGCTAAGAAACGAGTTGAAACTTGATGAGGTACCGTTGATTATTGGAGGGCTTGGTGACTTTCTTGGGAAGACCGGTTTTGGAAAGCACGCGACCGAATTTCGACAGGTTAATGAACAATTGCTGCGTTTTGCTAATGAACAACAGAATTGTTATTTTGTTACTGCAGCAGGTTTGACTGCGAATCCTGATGGCATTCATTTAGACGCAGCTTCACAACGCAAATTCGGTTACCGCTATTTCGAGGCTTTTTCGAAAAAGTACCATATCCTGAAACCCATTTCGGGAGAGGAGCAATCACTGAAAGTGAATGGTGACTATTCTAAAACAGAACAGATTTACCTTCATAGTATGGATTTGGCTTCGGGTAAAATCACGTACGCGGAATTTGAGGCGCGGGTGGCGAAGGTGATGAAACCATAATTCCCTTACTTATCCTTGGCTTTCTAATCCAAAACCCCGGAGCTCGCTTCGTGGTGCAATGGACATATTGCATTATGGCATTCTGAACACATGCTGTCACATCTCAAAATACCAATAGAAAATTCATTGTTAGAGAGGTGTTCATATGAGTTTACCTCTGGATGATCAACTGCTCATTGATAAAAGAACCGGTATTATTAATGGTTTGCAAAAAGTGGATATTGAACCTGTTTTTTGAATGAATGGCTTCCGTGGGTGATGAGGTGAAAAGTGTGAAAGACAGTCAAGGGTTCATTACGTTTGCACAAGAAGAAGCGGAATCCGGATCTTCGCTGCATCTCGACATTTTTGAAAAAGGCCGTTTGGCAGGGAAAGTGTGCTTATATCAAATCAATGACAGAATCAAAACAGCCTCTATTGGCTACTATATAGGTGCGGATTTTGAGGGAAGAGGACTCGTGACACAAGCTGTAAAACAGCTGGCTGCTTTTGCCTATCAGACGCGAGGGCTAAATCGCTTAGAAATAAAAGTGATCAGCCAAAATAAACGAAGCCTCGCTGTACCTCAGAGACTCCGTTTCTCTTATGAGGGCTGTTTGCGAGAAAGCGGAGAATTTCAGGGAAAGCCTGCTGACCAGCTTATAGTTTCGGTGCTAAAAAAGGAATTTCAATCTAAGGAAAGATTTTAGCTAACGTTTAAAAATGACCACGACAACAATTGACTAAAGTGCCGGCAGTGCTTGGATTAAAACGAGTTTTAGAGAAGCATGGAAATGAAGATGCTCCGAGTTTGAATGAAGCCTGAGCTTTTTGAATGGCCTTGTGCTTTGACAAAAAATGATACACTAAGCTACAATCTAAATCGTAATGTTTAAGATTTATATGGGGAAGCAAGGAGGAAAGACTTCATATGAAGCATAAACGGCGAATTGGATTAATATTAGTAGCTTCTGTATCTCTGGTTGGCATGATGGCAGCTTGTTCAAAGTCAAAAGCTGAAATGGAACAGGTGAACGCTGAAGTAAGCAAGCCTGCTGATACGTCATCAACAGAAACATCTAACAATGTAAAAACAAAAATAGAGAAAAAAGAAATCGACTGGACAAAACCTTCAGACGGAAAATACCCTGACATTAAAAATAAAGATTCTATCTGGATTGATGTGTCTACAAAAAAACAGGAGGCCTACATCAAAGATGGAAGTCAAACAATCTACACGATGAATATTTCCTCAGGTCTTGATCAAACAGAGGATGATTCAACACCAAAGGGTACATATTATGTAGAGCCTGAACGAGGTGAGTGGTTTTTCTCTCCAAAATATCAGGAAGGTGCAGAGTATTGGGTTTCATGGAAAAATCATGGTGAATTCTTATTTCATAGCGTACCATTCACCAAAGATAAGAAGGTCATTGAAAAGGAAGCAAAAAAATTAGGAAAAAAAGCTTCCCATGGATGCATCAGGCTTGCGATTCCAGATGCAAAATGGATTATGAAAACATACCTGAAAAAACAAAAGTAGTGATCAGCTGATTTGGCTTCGTTTGAAGGCCTTTCAGGCAGGATATTTCATGAGGATGTCTGGGATATTTTCCGTCAGCTTGGCAGTATACCGGTGCGGCTTTTTTTCAACGGGCCGCAAGCTGACAAAATTGTATGGTTTTATATCCTTGCTCAAAAGTGCAAATAGAATCCGCCCATAAGTCCTGAGTGGAGCACCTCAAGCTATAATGACCACGATGTAGCTTTATTTTTAAATAAAAATAGGGAGTGGAATATGGAACATAACGTTTTTGAACAGATGGCAAAACGATATGATACAGAAGAAAGAATTGAAATAGCAAAAGTGATCGTGAATGAAGTAAGACCGGAATTGCGAAATAGTCAATCAAAATCTTTAATCGACTATGGGAGTGGTACTGGTCTCATTAGTTTAGAATTATCAGATTTAGTACACTCTATTTTGTTGGTCGATTCATCAAAACAAATGTTGGAGGTGGCGAAAGCTAAAATTTTTCGCAAAGGAATTGCCAACGCAAAAGTGCTTTATTCAGATTTTACCGAAGAAACTCCTGAACTGAAGGCAGACATCGTTTTAATGTCACTCGTCCTTCTTCATATTCCGGATACGAATAAAATTTTACAAGAATTGTTCGGTGTTTTAAATAATGGCGGCAAGCTCTTGATTATTGATTTTGACAAAAACGATAAAATTCAACATCCGAAAGTTCACAGCGGTTTTTCGCACGAAGAATTGAAAAAAAGATTATCCGATGTTGGATTTAAATCAACTGAAATGAAGACATTCTATCACGGCCATCGTATTTTTATGGATCAAGATGCTTCAATGTTTATATCCAGCAGCATAAAGTGATTTCTTGTTTTTTAAAATGAAATAGAGGAAGCCGGAAAATGAAATCCGGCTTCCTCTTGCTGATTTCATTGAGTATTAGAGGTTATCCGTGTAAGTGATGATACAATCAGCAGCGTATTTTGGTTATCGAAATGAGGATAAAAGCTTCTGTGAGAAAATATAAATGTAGAATAGGATATAAAAAAATAAGATCGTTTTTTTCTAAAAGATCGCAGAAAGAAGCATGGGATTTTTATCAATGTATTTTTTTAAATGCTCCTAATTTTTGATATTGCGAGGATTTTCTTAATTATGTTAGCATGGCAATGAAATACCAATTAAAATGCAAAATTAGGATTGAATGGTTGAATGTTAAAAAATGCTTTTTTCTGATTCTTATACTTGCAATAACGACTTTTTCGGATCCGTTTATTGCTAAAGCTACATCATCAAAAACCGTCAGTGATTTATGGAGCGATAAAGACTTCGAAGCGGCTGAATTAATAATGAAACACCTACATACATATGTTGATGACAATGGTAAAAAGTTAATGAAAGTTGTTGATAAAAAAGCTTTAGATAAGGGGCTTGCTGAATTAGAATATTCGATGACTGCCTCTGAATTGGAAGGTTATATTCATAACTTTAATGAATGAATTGGGAAAGATGGCGCTGTATCTGATTTTACAAATGATGTTTCTAGTGACTTAGCCGAAATTACAAAAGATGGGGCTAGCGAAATAAGGATCAACAGTGTTATCACATGTAGTAATGTACTAGGGGCTATTGGTTTGATTCATTCTGGTTCTTATACCGCCGCCGCTCTTGCTCTTGGGATTTCAGGCGGGCTTTCAGCCTCGATTCCATTTATCATATCCACTGCATATTATTTAGGAAGCACCCTGTGTTAAAAATGTGTAATTTTTAAAAAGGGTTGAGAGATAATGAATTATTTTAGAAAATTTTACTTTTCGTATATTTTTCTTGGAATAACAATCATATTATTTTCCCGGGCATTCATAGGCGATGAGAATGGATTTTATTTAACGTTCATTTTCTTATTTCTTGCCAATTTCACTTGTTTTGCTACCGAGTATCTATTGATTAAACATTTTGAGGAGAAAAAACAAGTAATCTTTCGTAAGCGAAGTGAATTTCTTCAACATAGCCAAGTTCGCAAAGGATATGTAGTGTTTATAGGAAGTCAAATTTTTACAACGTTAGTTATTTTCTTTGTGTTTAAATTAGTTTTTTAAATGTTGAATCAAGTATGTTAAACGTGCAAAAGAAAGGGGCTGTAGTATAGCCTCTTTTATGTTCATTGCATAAAAAACCATCCAAGAGCTTTAAGTCTTATTCATTCATTATTTTCTTATTAAGTCGTGAAGCAGTCTTAATGCATCAACGTATTTCCATGAAGAACGAAAGATTCCATACGTACTTAATATAAGTAGCTTCATATTTTCTTATTTGTCACTTCCGCTTCTCCTTCTTCGCCCGATAAAACTCGTGAAACATCTTCAGCAGTGCACGCTTCTCAGGTCCGGACACTACTCTGCGAAATTCCGAGAGCCTTTGCAATTTCCCGCTGCTGCGTTTTCTCTTTCTTCAAATCAAGGCCGAAGCGGCCGACGATGTATTCTCTCTCGCCAGAGGATATCGATGCACGACAACAATTGTTCAGTGGTTTATTTATAGCTTAAAATATAGCCCATTTTGTGGCCCAAAAAAGGTGCAAATAAGTGTAATGAATGATCAATCCCTTGTATAAAAAAATATATTTTTGTTTCATTTTTGTATAAAAAATTATATAATGAATCCATGAATGAAATCACTTGAGATAAATGCAGGTAAATGAAAGTTAGGTGTTCAGGTTTTGACTGAAGCAAAACAGATTTTAAAAAGTTACATACCATTTGCAAAAACGATAGGGGAAATGTTTGGTCCAAATTGTGAGGTCGTCATTCACGATTTGACAACACCACAGTCTTCCGTCATTTTCACAATCAACAATCATGTAACAGGAAGAGAGGTTGGCCAATCCTTTGACCACTTAGTGAAAAAGGTTCTTTTATCCAATGAATTTAAAGAGGATTACTTAGCTGGATATGAAATTCAAACAGATGATGGGAGAACAATAAAATCATCGACTACCCTCATTAGAGATGGCCAACAGCAGGTGATTGGGGCTTTTTGCATCAACTATGACATGAATGTAATGATTCAAATGAAAGAAATGTTAGATGCATTTATGCCTGGTGTTGAAAAGAAAAATCAAATACAAACTTCGAATACGGCGGAACAGGAAGCTTCGATTCAGAATGTAGAAGAGATCACGAACCAGTTAATTGAACAAATTGTAGCGAACCGCAAACACTCTATGATGAAACGCCGGGAAAAAATCGAGCTGATCAGATTTATGGATGAAAAGGGGATATTCCTCATGAAAGGTGCCATTGATAAAGTAGCAGAACAATTAGGCATTTCAAAGGTCACAGTCTACAGCTATTTGGATGAAGTGAAAAAAAGACAATCGGAGTGAGCGAAGTGGAGAGTATTTTTGAGGCAGGCAATTTAAAATCGAACGGTCATTATGCGTTAGCTGTGGTTCATCAAAACACGGTCTATGTATCAGGGCAATTTGCCATTGATCCCATCACGCAGGAAAAGAAATTTGGCACCATTGAAGAAGAGACTTTACAGGCATTGTCAAATATAGCGTATATCTTAAAAAAAGCCGGCAGTCATAAAGGCAAAATTGTAAAGATGACCCTATATCTACACGATATCAATTTATTAGACCGTGTTGACAATGTCTGTCAGGGTTTTTTTCACGATTATCGCCCAGCACGGTCAGTTGTTCCGACGAACGAGCTGCATTACGGTTTTCAGGTTGAAATTGAAGCAATCGCCAGTCTGTAATATATTTTTTTGTCTAAAGAATATAAAAAAATATATAACATATAAAAAAATATATAATAGGAGGTCTAAAAATAATGGAACAGTATCAATGTCATTCCTGCCGTACGAAATACAATGTGTCTGAACAGGTGTGGAAATGCCAGTGTGGCGGAGTGTTAGACCTTGTAAAAGAAAAAGTAGAATGGTCCGATTCAAAAGTGCTCAAGGATATGCCTTCTATGTGGAGATATATTGATGCTATGCCATTTGATCGCGACTCCGACATATGGCGCGGTATCACGATGGGGGAGGGATACACGCCTTTCATCGTGTTAGACAGCGGGGAGCCGAATACTTTTGTGAAAGTGGACTATATGATGCCTACTTTGTCTTTTAAAGATCGCGGTGCGGCTGTATTAATAGCTAAGGCAAAGCAGCTGGGAGTGAAGCATGTGATCGCCGACAGCAGCGGAAATGCAGGGACATCTATTGCAGCTTATGCCAAGCGGGCTGACATCGCATGTGACATCTTTCTTCGAAAGGGTACATCGCCTAAGAAAATCGCGCAGGTGAAAGCGCATGGAGCCAACGTTCGCGAAATTGAAGGCACAAGAGAAGATGTGGCTGAAGCAGCGCAAAAGGCTGTGGATATAGAGAAAAAATTCTATGCCAGTCACGTTTTTAATCCATATTTCTATGAAGGAACAAAAACGTATGCCTTTGAGATTTGGGAACAAATGAATGGAGCGCCGGATACGCTTATTATTCCAGTTGGCAATGGTACGTTATTACTTGGGGTTTACTATGGATTTAAAGAGTTACTAGAGAACAAATGTATAGACAAAATGCCAAGGCTGGTTGCGATACAGGCAGAGAATTGTGCGCCGTTGGCAAAGGCATTTATCAACAATCAACAAGCTGCTGAACCCGTCGAAAACAGCGGAACACTTGCAGAGGGCATCGCGATTGCCAAACCGGCAAGATCTGCTCAAATATTAGAAGCCATCCGTGCCACAAACGGTCAAATCATTACAACCAATGAGGAAGAGATTCTAAAAGCTCGTACAGCATTAGCAAGTAAAGGCTTTTATGTTGAGCCAACAACAGCGGCTAACTATGCAGGATATTTAAAATACAGTCATTCTTCTGATGAAAAAATCGTGATTCCATTATGCGGGGCTGGGATTAAATCTAATTAGGAACTAAGAGAGAAACCTTTAATATGAAAATGGGGAGTTAACATGGAAAACAAGAAAATCATTTTGCTGAGTACCGGCGGTACAATTGCAAGTAAGCCTGATCCTGAAACAGGTCTATTAGAAGCAGGTGCTATGACAGGTGAAGAGCTTTCTGAAATGTGCCGACTGCCTTCTCATATAGATATTGAAATTAAGTCAGTCTTTCAATTACCCAGCAGCCATATGACATTTCATCACCTTAAAATTTTAAAAGAAAATATAGAGAGTTTTTTCCGGAATGAAGATGTTGCCGGAATTGTGATATCGCATGGGACAGATACCCTTGAAGAGACTTCGTATTTCCTTGATCTGGTTATTTCTGATGAAAGGCCGGTTGTGTTAACAGGGTCACAAAGAGGACCGACACTTGACGGTACAGATGCATTTGTGAACCTAAGACAAGCTTTCTTATTAGCGGCACATCCTGATGCGAGAGGCTTAGGGGTAACAGTGTTGTTTAATGAGAGGGTCTTTGCTGCTCGATATGTGAAAAAACAGCATGCGTCAAATGTTGATGGTTTTTTCTCACCGGGATTCGGTTATTTGGGAACGGCCGATCAAGATGAGATCGCAATTCATCAAAGATTAATCAAGCGTGAGACGTATCAGCTGATTCAACCATTGCCAAATGTAGAACTCATTAAGTGTTCACTTGGATCAGACGGAAAGTTTATAGATTATGCAGCCGAGTGCGGGAGTGCAGGAATCATTATTGAGGCGCCGGGAAGAGGCCATACGGCTCCGGCAATTTTAGAAAGTGCAAAGAAAGCCGCAGAGAAAGGAATTACTGTCGTTCTGACAACAAGTGCTGACGAAGGTGAAGTCAAGGGAGTATATGGATTCCAAGGAAGTGCTTCAACATATGCAGATGTCGGAATCATACTAGGCGGCAGCTATGACAGTAAGAAAGCAAGGATCAAACTGGCTGTTTTGCTGGCTGCTGACCAGAAGATTGATGAGGCTAGCTTTAAATACTAGGAATGGGGGAGATTATATTGAAGTCTGTACACACGAAATATTCAACACGTGATGGAGGCCATTACGTGCCAGCTATGGAACACAATGATGTTCTCTATATTTCAGGGCAGCTGTCGATGAATCCGGAAACGGGGAAAATTCCAGCTGGGGGCATAAAAGAAGAAGCAAAACAGGCATTGGCAAATATGGAGCTTGTCCTCAAGGAACGGGGATTAGCCAAGGAAGATGTGATATTATGCAGACTTTATACCCCAGATGTCAAGTATTGGCCGGATATCAATGAGGTTTATGCTCATTTCTTCGGCAATCATAAACCGGCAAGAGTAGTTGTTCCATCAAATCATTTATATGCCGGATGTCTGGTGGAAGTTGAAGCCATTGCAGCGATAAAGGAGGGGGCACAATGAATGATTTACAATTAGATACACCAGCTCTTTTAATCGATAAAGACGTGATGTTAAGCAATATGAAGGATATGCAAAATTACGCTAACGAACAGAAGGTAAGCTTACGCCCTCATACAAAAACACATAAAATGCCTAAATTAGCTAAACTGCAAGAAGAAATGGGAGCTGTAGGAATCGCTGTAGCGAAAGTAGGAGAAGCTGAAGTGATGGCCAGAAATGGCTTAAAAGATATCTTTATCGCAAATGAAATTGTTGGGAAACCAAAGCTTGAACGTATTAGAAAACTATCTGAAACGATTGATATCTCTTTGGGAATCGATAGTGCGTATCAAGTACGTGAAATTGAAGAAGTATTTGAAGGAGCCACAAAGAAAGCCCAAGTGTTAGTGGAAATTGAAGTAGGAGAACAACGCTCCGGGATTATTGAAGAAGATGATTTTCGTACTTTATTAGAATTAATCAAAACGTGTCAAAATGTCGAGCTTAAAGGAATCTTCTCACATGACGGACATTCTTATAAAGCGAAAAGTATAGCACATTGTAAAGAAATCTATAAAGAAAGTGTAGAACGAACATTACATTTCGCCCGAATTGCGGAAGAAATGAATCTAAAGCCGAAAGTGGTTAGTATTGGCTCTACTCCTCCCTTCATGTTTAAGTTTGATATTCCAGAAGGGGTTACAGAAATTAGACCTGGCACTTACATTTTTATGGACGCCTCACAAGCAAATGTAATTGGTACGTATGATCGCTGTGCTGCTTCTGTGCTCACAACCGTGATTAGTAAACCAACAAAAGAACGAGTCATTACAGATGTAGGGGCTAAGGGAATTACTGCCCAAACACGAAGCGAAGGGCTTACTGCAACCAAAGGGCTTGGCCGTATCAAAGAATACGAGGACGTTTATATTCATGGCGTATTCGACGAACATGCTATTATTTATCATGAAGAATTCAACAAAAAAGTAAGCATTGGAGATAAGGTGCGAATTATTCCAAATCATATCTGTCCAGTATGTAACTTGCACGATAAAGCCTATCTAGTCGATAATGGAGAGGTTGTAGACGAATTAAATATTGAAGGTAGAGGAAGACTTCAATAATTTAAAAAATAAGGGGAGATGGCATGAGTCCGAATCATCACAAACTTTTTTACAAAGATCCCTATCTTAAAACGTTTAAAACGAAAATCTTGAAACAACAACAGGACAAAAAAGGTGATATTTATATTACCCTAGAGGAAACAGCCTTTTATCCAACAGGCGGGGGCCAGCCTCATGATACAGGAACATTGAACGGAGTCAAAGTTTTAAACGTTGAAGAGATAGATGGAGAAATTCGTCATTATGTAGAAAGGCCTTTGCCGCATTTATATGATCAGGTGGTTGGGGTTATTGATTGGGAACGTCGTTTTGATCACATGCAACAGCACACCGGGCAGCATATTTTGTCGGCGGCATTCGCGCAGTTGTATGATCTTCATACAGTTGGATTCCATCTTGGAAATGATACGGTTACCATTGACCTTGATGTATCAGAATTAACAGAGGAAATGGCAGGCAAAGCAGAGAAGCTTGCAAACGAGATCATAATGGAAAATAGGTCCATCGTCGCGAAGTGGGTAGAATATGATGACTTAGTAAATTATCCGATTCGTAAACTCCCATCTGTAAAAGAAAATATTCGTCTTGTCATGATTGATGAATTTGATTACAACGGATGCGGCGGAACACACCCGAGCGCTACAGGAGAAGTCGGAGCAATAAAAGTATTGAATTGGGAAAGACAGAGGAAAAAAATTCGTCTGTATTTTGTATGCGGTAATCGGGTCATAACCCAATTCGATCAAAAACAAAAAGCAATCGTTGAATTGACTGGATTACTTAATCGTCCTGAAGGGGAATTAAGCGAAGCTGTCAAACGGTTACTAGAAAATGTAAAGAAGCTAGACAAAGCGCTTCTAGAATCTAATGAAAAAAACCTTCAGTATGAAGCCAATGAATTATTAGCAAAAAGCGCAATTGAAAATGATACTGTAATGGTGATAGAAACGTTTTCAGATCGATCGCTTCAAGAACTTCAAAAGTTAGCAAAAATGATCGCTGATCGAGAAAAACGGTCCCTTATTTTTTTCTTATCAGAGAACGATCATCGCTTCCAATTGGTTTGCGGGCGAGGAGAAGCAAATAAAATGAACATGAGAGACCTAATGCAAGAAACCCTTTCCCTCATTGATGGAAAAGGCGGAGGAAATAAAATGTTCGCTCAAGGCGGAGGGACTGCTTCATTAACAAAAGAGGAATTTATGAAAAAGGTTATGAACATTATAGCAACACAAGTAAACCCAGAAGAAAATTAAAAGGTAACTTCAACAGGCCTCTGTAATTGGATAACAAGCTCCAGCTTTATTGAGGGCCTGGTGGAAAGAAATAGAAGCCGGTGTTTTAGGCCGGCTTCCATGACATCATTTCCCCTTCGCTTTCTTCCGCTTCTCCTTCTCCGCCCGGTAAAACTCATGAAACATCTTCATCAGCGCCCGCTTTTCAATCCGCGACATATAGCTCCGTGAAATCCCAAGCTCCTTCGCGATTTCACGCTGCGTTTTTTCTTTCTTCAAATCAAGGCCGAAGCGGCCGACGATGACTTCCTTTTCTCTGCCGTCCAGGATGTCGATGTATTTTTTGACTTTTTCAAGCTCTGTGCCTGAGCTGGATGGTGTCGATGACGTCTTCGTTTTCAGATTTTAAGACATCGATGAGCGAAATTTCAATGCCACTCACAGGTTATCCGTTTTTGTTTCGTTAAAGTGATAAAGAGTTTGGCTTTTTTTGTTCAGGAATCACAAGGTCAAATTCATCTCTTATTTAGCAACTTTGTTAACATAACAGTACTTCAAGAGTTTATATGGAAAGTCAACCCGTAAAAAATCGTATTGCGTAACCTATGGAATGACCAAATTATATTAGATGAAGAAGTTATCTGTGTAATGATAACCAAGCACTTTTCAAAAGTTTTACACCTTGTGTTATTTCATCAAAGTCAAGATGGCCGAAACCTAGTTTAATGACGGGTGTTTCAGGATTTCTGTTAACGAAATAAATCTTAGTAGGATATACTTTTACTCCGTATTTAAAGGCACGCTGTATTAGCCTTTCTTCTGAACAGTTCAGATGAACTTTCACTAAGATGTATAATCCAGACTGCTCGCCAATAATCGTTACATGATCTCCGAGCTCGTGCTTTATATTGGAAATAAAGTGCTGCATTTTTTTTCTGTACACAACGCGCATGCGTTTAATATGGCGAAGCCATTCTCCCTCCTTCATAAACTCGACCATGGTGAGCTGGCTGAGTACAGAAGCGGTGCTTTCGAATTGACGAAATCGTTTTTTGTACCGGTGTAAAATCGGCTGCGGCAATACCATGTAGCTGAGACGAATGCCTGGGAGAAAGGACTTTGAGAAATTCCCTAAATAAATAACTCTTTCTGAATGAATGGAGGCAAGGGCAGGAAATGGCTGCTGCGTATAACGGAATTCACTGTCATAATCATCTTCAAGAATATACCCCTCTTTTTTATTGACCCAATTAATAAGCGTTTGCCGTTGCTGAATCGGCATGCTTACTCCGTAAGGACTGTGATGAGAAGGTGTCACATAGATTAATCTTTCTTGCAGTCGATTTAAGTTAGAAAAATCAGCTCCTGTCTCAAAAACCGGTAACGTTTCCAGAGTAAACCCATGAAATCGAAATGCTTCTCTCGCACCGTCGTATCCGGGATCTTCAATTATAACTCCAGAAAACTCATCTTTCAGAATATGACCAAGATAAATCAGCATCTGCTGTGTACTGCTGCCAATGATTATGGAATTTGCCTCTGTTTTTACTCCCCGGGATTCTAATAGATACGTAGCCACTTGTTCACGGAGGCACATTTCTCCGAATGCTTCACCGTATTGATAGCTTTTCTGTAATGTCAAAACTTGATTGGACAATTTCCTCCATATTTTCATGGGGAAATGCGCTTGATCTACGGCACCCGCACGGAAATCAATTAAAACCGGTTGTATCGTTTCTGTTTGCTTATTTTGTAAAGAGTCATCTTTCCCTTGAAATAAATGGGGTTCTACTTCATTTACAAAATACCCTTTTCGTTTTTCTGCCCGAATGTAGCCTTCCGCTAAAAGCTGATCATAGGCCATAAGCGTTGTATTGCGGCTTACTTGCAGGGAGTTCGCCAGTTCACGAATAGATGGTAATTGCTCATTGGCATGTATATTTCCTTGTTCAATTAATAATTTAAACTGCTCGTAAATTTGTTTGTATTTTGGAGCATCATCTTTAAAAGCAAAAATGATATTTTTCATCGCTTTCTCCTCTGACATGCTTATTTATCCGAAATTGTACCTTTGAAAATGTCAGTCTGTATCATATTATATCCTAAAAGCTGTAATGGAACCATTTTAGAACTCAAATACATGTGTTCCAATTTAGTACGAGAGGAGAGTTTTTCATGTTTATCCCTGCTCATTTTAAACTGAGTGAAACAGAAGCTTGCGATGTGATCAAAGAGAACGGTTTTGCAACATTGTTTTCAATGCATGATGGTATGCCATATGCAACTCACTTGCCATTGATGATGAGTGTCGACAAAAATTGCTTATACGGTCATTTTGCTCTGGCAAATCCCCAATGGAAAGATATTGTAAACCAACCCGTTTTAGCAGTTTTTCAAGGACCTCATTGTTACATTTCGCCCTCGTGGTATGAGACGAATCAAGCTGTTCCTACATGGAATTATGTAGCTGTTCATGTTTACGGGGAAGTTGAACTTCTAGACGAGGAAGAAACTGCAAAATCAATGAGTGATTTGGTATTGAAATATGAAAGCCCTGACAGTCCATATAAATTGGAGGAAGTTGATTCTAAATTGTTGGCGGGCATGAACAAAGGAGTAAAAGGTTTTAAAATCAAAACCAACAAAATCGAGGGGAAAGCGAAATTAAGCCAAAACCATTCAATTTTGCGACAAGAAATGGTCGTTAAACAACTCAAGCAAATACCACATACAAATGAACAGACCATCTCCAGTCTCATGCAAGAAAATATAAATAAAAATTGAGTCAATACCGAGATTCCTGTCAAACTACAGAACGAGGAAGCTAATCAATAGAATATTAAATTGGAGGAATTTTACAATGAAAAATTTGAATGTTGCGATCCCTACTCCTTTACATGAGGATGAAAGTCTATTTTTAGAAGGATTCGACCCTATTGTTGAACATTTGAAAAACAACGGCATCGATTCATTACTTATCTGCGGCACTACTGGTGAGCAACATTCACTCAGCATTGATGAACGCATACAAATCATCGAGTACTTCGATCAACAAAAATTTCAAGATATTGAACTCATGTTTGGCGTGTCATCGACAAGAACGAGTGATGCTAGAAAGCTTATTGAAAAAATCGAGAAAACGAATATTGATGTTATATTACTTGGCTTTCCACCTTATATAAAACCAACACAACAGCAAGCTGTTTATTATGTGGAGGAACTTCTTAAGCACACATCTAAAAAGGTTGTACTATATAATAATCCTTCCCGAACCTGCTTTGATTTGAGCGAGAAAGCACTTAAAGACTTAATCAGCTGGCATCCTAATATGATTGGACTTAAAGAAGGAGGCGACGTTCGTCGTCACCGACAAACAAATTTCCCTAACGATTTTATTATGTTTGCAGCAGGAGATGTAGATTTCGCAGAGATGATCAATCATGGATGCAACGGGTTATCCAGTATGGTTGGAAATGTTTATCCTAAAGAAATCAAAGAAGCTTTCAATAACTTGTTAGAAAATAAACCTGTTAACCGAAATAAATTAAACGATCTCATCAATGAAGTTACAAACGGTCAACCCATTGTTAATATAAAGGCCCATTATAAAAAGATTGGTTTAAAAATAGGTAATTGTCGGTCACCAATCATATCACATTAAAAGATCGAGTATTCAATGAGATGACTAATGTTTATTTATATTTAAAATAAGTGCATTTGTCAAAGGTGGGGGGGGGAGAAACAACCTTTTACTTAATTGGTGCTAGTGAAATGAAATAGAAAAAAGCCGGAATTTTAGACCGGCCTCTACGACATCATTTCCTCTTCGCCTTCTTCCGCTTCTCCTTCTCCGCCCGGTAAAACTCATGAAACATCTTCATCAGCGCCCGCTTCTCAATCCGCGACACATAGCTCCGCGAAATCCCAAGCTCCTTCGCGATTTCGCGCTGTTTTATGTATATTAAGTAATTTTATTTAACTTAGTATAAAAGATCGAAAATTCAGAATTGTATTGACTGTTTATTTTATTTGGATAATTTTGTTATTGTATCCACCATTAGGTAAAGGGGTTTTAAGGAGGTAATTAGTTCATGTTAAAAGAAAAAGACTGTCAACAAACTAAAATAAATACCATATTAATTCAAGATCCTGCTCGTAATTGTGCTTATTATCTATCAAGCACTGCTTTAAACAAATATTTAACTGAAGGATGGACAAATCTTGAAGCAGGAACGGTTACATTTGTCCTTTCGAATGAAGGGTTATTGCAAGAATTGACAGAGATAACTCCTGTTGATGAATCAAAGGAAATTAGTATTTTAATTCAAGATCCCGAAAACAATGTTGCTTATTATATCAATTCAGGGGAGCTAACAAAATATAAATGCAATCTTCCAGAATCTTGGGGAGATATACCTCAGGAAGCTCTAACTTTTATAGTTCCTAGAAATAATTTGATTGAAGAATTGCCAGGTGTAAGGCGAGGTCTTCTTCAAAACAATACCCCTAGACCTACGATGTAATCCAATAAAAAACTTAATGGTGGCTCATCTTAAACTCTAAGGAATAACAAAAGGAGTGATTTATTTGAAAGCCTTAATAAAAACCATTCAAACAAACATTGTAACAAACCCTAACTTATTAATCATTCAAAGTCGTCTCCATAATCCAAATCTTTATTCGTCTGCTAAATGGATTATTTTCGATGCTGAGAACAAAAAGAGTTTTTTAATTTCAAATTTCAAAATAATCAGTATATTAACCGAAGCTTCTGTTCCTATTAATATAGATGACCTTTTAAGTTACTTTAAAAATGATAGCCAAGTAACAAAAGATTTAATCTATAAATTAATTGATTTAAATATAATTCGAAAATCAATTCCTTTGAAAATCCAAACAAATTATACATATTTATATCAGTTATCAAACTTTAATTATCCTTTTCGAGATTATAGCGATCCCCTTTGGCTAGAAAAGGACTTAAAAATTATGGACCAATATAAAAGACATACTACACCTCCTTCAATATATCGTAAGGTAGAAGGAGAACCAATATTTCTAAAAAAACCGACATTGAATGATACAGTGAGCATTGTTAAAAACGGACCAATAAATGAAAATTTCATTGCTAATTTATTATATTTAACTCTTGGAAAAATAGGAGAAATTAAAGGTCCTACAGGACCTTTGTTAAAAAGAACAAGTTCTTCAGGAGGTGGGAGACATCCTACTGAAGGGATTTTACTTATCAGAAAAGCAATCGGGAATATTAAAGAGGGGAATTATGCCTATGATACAGAAACCCATTCACTTGTAAAACTAGATAGCAGTAATATTAAATTAGATCATATCTTACCAGAAGGGACAGATTTTTCAATATTATTCACTGTTTGTCCAGAAAGAGCTATGTGGAGATATAGAGACATTCGAGCCTTTCGTCCAATGCTAATCGATATTGGACATGTTATAGAAACATTTAAACTTTTAATATCAAAGGCCAGTTATAATTTAATTAAAGGGGGAATAACTGAAGCAACTGAAGTAGCAGAAGAATTGGGAATTAATTGGATGGAAGAGCCTGCATTTAACATTTTACATGTTGGTATAGAAAAAATGAATCTTAATAACCAAAACGAAATTTACACCCCGGCTTTTCTAAAAAAATTAGTTAATAGAGAAAGTTCATATAGTGCTTTGAATTTATTAACAAATTCATTTTCCTGGATTAAAATTAAAAACGGTGTAATTTTCTTAAATATCATTTATCCAGAACAAAGACAACTACATTTAAATATTTCAGACCTTGAAGTACTAACTCATTGTTTACCCTCTCAAAGAGGGGATCGATTAACTGATATAAAGAACATATTAAACTCTGTTAACTATTATAATGAAGATCCAGAAAAGAGACTCTATAATCTCATAAACAATTATGGACTCATTCCTGAATCCATAGCTAAAGGTTGGTATCATCATATAGCCAAGTGGTCGATATATGGTTGGTATCCTTCTTTACTTCAACATGCCCATACTATTACAGAACTGAGCTACAAAAAAAATTCAAGTCTTTATGAAGAAAGTCCAAGAAGGGAATTTGAGAATTTAGAAAATTCATTAATGAAAAGAAGAACAGTTAGAGAATTCGAGAATGATATTGTAACCTTTGAATCTTTTAAAAACATTATCGATTCAATTTTCCCTATAGCAGAAGGTTTATCTTTAAATATATATATAGTCGCTTTTAATATAACAAAAATAAAAAATGGTTGTTATAAGATTATCAATAAAGATGACTGCTGGCAAATAAAAAAAACCGGGATCAGTTTAAACAGAAAAGAATTTCAGGATTTAGCAATTGGGCAGTATCCTGCAAGTGCAGGAGCGTTTAATATTTTAATGATAAATGAAATGGATGGTTCTTCATCAAAAAAATACGAAGAACAATTTATATCTTTAGGAAAATTAGGTCAGCGCATATGTTTAACTGCTACGAGAGAAGAACTAGGTGTATTTTTAACCCCTGCAGTGAAAGACAAGGCTCTTTTTAAAAAATTAGGAATTACACAATATGATAGATGTGCAACATATTTATTCAGTATTGGAGTTCCGAAAGGAGAAAGATAATATGTTGTTCGAATTATTGTTTGAAAAAGTTTTTAAAAAAGGATGGAAATGTGCCTTATTAAATTCTAAAGAAAAAATTTTTTTATTCGATCCTAAAGAAAAATACATGGTTATTATTTCCGGTTCGGAATTGAAGCTATTGCTTGAAAAATTAGGTGAATTTGATTCATTAAATAAACTAACTTTATATTTTAAAAAATAAAGGATGATTCTATGGTAAAAAAACATTTAGCTTTTTTTGAAATGTTTGGTTCTCTTATAAAAGTAGAATGTTTACATGAAGAATGCTTGAAACAAATCAAGGAACATTTCCCAATTTTTATTTGTGAAGATCCATATACAGGTCCTGATATTATAGTAGAGTGTGACTGGAAAGAACAAGGGCGATATTTGTTTCGATCAAGACCTGAAAATCAAACTGGTATATTTAGAAGGTATTCGTATAAAATTGCCTGGAGGTTCTTCTGATTATACTGTTTGGGACAAGCTTGACCCCCCTTTGCCGCCTTTTTCAGTACCACCTTTATCAAATCGATTTATTGGAATTCATGCCTCTTGTATATCTGACAATAATGGTAATAGTATGTTAATTGTCGGAGAAAGGGGATATGGAAAAAGTACTTTATCCTTAGAGTTAGTTAACAATTATGGTTATTATTTAGTTACTGATGAATTATCGATAATACATAATCGAAGTAATATAGTTGAACCTTACCCACGGCCACTTGGAATTTGGGAAAATAATTCAGAGTGTGGGCTTATAAAAATAAACGTACCAGCTACAGAAGTTTGCGAACGGATTGCCGATACACCAACAGTAATTAAACAAATTATAATATTAGATAAAAAAATGGGTCATATTTCTTCCCCTTTAATAAAAAAATTAGATAACTATTTAATATTAAAAGCTTTATTAACACAACATATAAACTTAGGGTTAAATATGGGTGAAGCAATATCTACATTAGTTAATTTATCTGTGAAGATTCCTTCTGAACAATTGATATATTCAGATTTTAACCATTTAAGAGAAGCCGCAGATATTTGCGATATCCTCTTTAAGAAAAATATTAATTATAGGAGGAAAAATGATTTTAATAAGAAAAGCCAAAGTGTCAGACGCTAATTCAATTGCCAAAGTTCATGTGGAAAGTTGGAAAACCACATATCAAGGAGTATTGCCTGATGACACGTTATCTAAGCTTTCTGTCGAAAATCAGGCAAAGCTTTGGAGAACCTCATTAAGTGACCCTCAAAATCAAGATATTGTCTATGTTGCAGAAGAAACCGACGGTAAAATTATAGGCTTTGCTTCCGGGGGTCCAAACCGCGATCATCTTAGCAAATATAAGGGTGAAGTTTCCGCGATTTATCTGTTGTTACAGTATCAGAAAAAAGGAATCGGATCTCAACTAATGAAGGCGATTGTAGAGGAGCTTGTAAAGAAAAACATAAAATCATTAATGGTATGGGTTTTAGCCGGTAATCCATCGATAAATTTTTATGAAAAATTAGGTGGAAGGCAGAGCACAACAAAACAAATACAATTCGGTGAAGATTATTTCAAAGCTATTGCTATCGGCTGGACGGATATAAATGGTTTTTTGTTATAAAATGATCTACGTGTTATTATATGCTCCCCTAAAGGTAGGCAGATGAAATGAAAAAATCTGTTTGGTTGCTTTGGGGGGCGGGATGCTCGTTACCAGACCAATGATCGGAAAAATGATTGTTCTTTCGCTTATCGGATCTATTCCGCTTATCCTTATCACCGATAAAACAAGTATGATTTGGATTTCCATCCGCCGTATTGTTCATCCGCGGCACAAGTATCGGGGGTATTAATCTTCCTTTGACGAGCGACGCTTATACAGGGCTTGACAGAAAACAACTTCCAGAAGCAAGTGTCGGAATTAATTATTGAAAACCTTGGTTCAAGCTTCGGTTCAGCTGTGATCGCAACCGTTGGCGCAACTGTCATGGAAGGATTGCAACCAACGATTGCGAATAGCTTAAAAGGTTATCATGCCGGGTTCTTAGTTTCTACAATTATCCTTGCCATAATCTTCATCCCACACATAAAAAAGCTAAATAAACAAATGATCACTGGTGAAGTTGACACGCTCCAAGAGCAATCAAAATTGGCTGATTTATTCCATACGGAGAAACTGCATCGAGCAGAAGACGCACCCGTTATCCAGCCAAATTAGCTGGCATAAAAAGAGGCTGGGTTTTATATTATTCCTAGCCTCTTCATTGATCTCACTTCCCCTTCGCCTTCTTCCGCTTTTCCTTCTCCGCCCGATAAAACTCATGAAACATCTTCATCAGCGCCCGTTTCTCAATCCGCGACACATAGCTCCGCGAAATCCCGAGCTCTTTCGCGATTTCGCGCTGCGTTTTTTCTTTCTTCAAATCAAGGCCGAAGCGGCCGACGATGACTTCTTTTTCTCTGCCGTCCAGGATGTCGATGTATTTTTTGACTTTTTCAAGCTCCATGTTGAGCTGGATGGTGTCGATGACGTCTTCGTTTTCCGATTTGAGGACATCAATGAGGCTGATTTCGTTGCCTTCTTTGTCTTGACCGATCGGATCATGGAGTGAGACGTCTTTTTTTGTTTTTTTCAAGGCGCGCAAATGCATGAGAATCTCGTTTTCAATACAGCGCGCGGCATAAGTGGCAAGCTTTGTTCCTTTTCCTGCAGAATAGCTTTCGATCGCTTTGATCAGGCCGATCGTTCCGATGGAGATCAGGTCTTCGGCGTCTTCGCCGGTGTTTTCAAATTTTTTGACGATGTGGGCGACCAGCCGGAGATTGTGTTCAATCAGCATGTTTCTCGCATGCTCATCCCCTTGGGCCATCAATTCTAAATACTTTTTTTCGTCACTGCTTGATAGCGGTTGTGGAAAGGCATTGTTTTTCACATACGATACTAAAAAAACGAGTTCCTTGATGACATAGCCGAGCGCTGCAAAAACACCTGTCATTAACGGCACCTCCACAAAATGTATGTAGGCAGAAGCCTATATGTAAATGTATGTGGGTTGGGGGTCGTCTGTGTCTGTACGATAAAATTACCGGATTTTTGCGGGATTTAACCTTATAATCAAATCAGGAGGAGATGGACATGCAGTAGAACTAACCGAGCGCTGAAGCTGATCAGTTTAATGAGGCTTCAGTGCTAGACGAATCTTAAACCGGCATGCCTTCCAATGCTTTTTGCAACCGCTTCCGCCTTTTGTGTATTTACAAAAGTTAACAGGTGCGTGATAATAAAGGTAGGGGGTGAGGGTGCCGGACGGTCAAGCAAAAAGCGATCATAAATGAAGTCCGGTGCGGCAAATGAAAAACAAACGTATTTTCATTCTTTCATTGATTGTGTTGAGCGTCATTATGATTGGAATTCAGGAAACACATGCGACCCCGCTCACGACCGGTTTAATGATTGTAGTCATTGTGACGACCGTATTTCAGATTTTAAAAGAATCGTTGAGCAAACAGGATGGAACACACAGCAAATGAACGATGGCCCTCATCATCAGAAAACCGGCTCGGACCAAGCGAGCCGGTTTTTTCATTTTACTCTTTCAGCGCTTTCCCCATGCCTTTTAAAAACTGAAGGCCGAAGCCGACGGCGCGGTTGATGTCAGGGTCGTTCATGGCTTTTAGCAGGGCGAAGACGCTGACTTTTTGATCTTCCTTTAAAAAGCGCTGTCCTTGTTCTATACCTGCTACCAGGCTTTCCGCAAGCTTTCCCGTCAATTCGGGATCGGCTTTTGACAGGGCTCCGCCGGCCGCCATTGCCGTGTTGATCAAATTGACGACCGGTTCTCGGGACAGCTGGCCGAGCGCGATTTTAGCGATGTCTTCTTTCGCCTGCAGCATGCTGTCTGCGGCATCAAAGACGCCGAGTCCGTTCAGCTCGCCGATGAGGGTCATCGTTTTAGAGAGGGCGTCTTCATTTTCTGCCAATAGCGATTTTAGCTCTTCTAGTTTTTCAAGCTTGATTTGCTCATCTGATTTGCGCTCCTTTTGAATCGCAGTAATGGGGGTGGCCATTTATGATTTCCTCCTTGCATTAGTCTGTCAGATGGATATATCCCGGACGTTTCCATTTACGCTCCACTTCGACCCCGTTTTGCGGGTTGCGTTTTTTGTTGCGCGGATTCGTTTTCGGCAGTGGCGGCGCTGTGCAGCCTTCGAGGACTTCCATTCGCACTTTCGTTTGTTTATAGGCTGGCGTGTTCGTGCGTGCATCGACTGCCGGACCGGTTAAAAAGTTAATCGCCGATTCTTTATTTGTTGAGTTCATCGGCAGGTACAGCTCATTCGCCCGCACGCGATCCGTAATAAGCGCGGTCAATTTCACGGCGCCGTATGGAGAGACGAGCCTTACGAGAGATCCGTCACAGATTCCCCGTTCCTTTGCCAGGTCGGGTGAAATCTCAACAAAGACGTCCGGTACTTTCGCTTGAATCCCTGCCGATTTATTGGTCAGATTTCCTTCGTGGAAGTGCTCAAGCATCCGCCCGTTGTTAATATGGAGGTCGTATTCCTCAGGGAATTCGGCCGGCTCCGTCCAATCGGCCGGCGCAAAGCGCGCTTTTCTGTCAGGAAAGTGAAATCCGTCTTCATAAAGCAGCGGTGTGCTTTCTCCGCTCAAGCTGCCCCAGAGAAAACTGTTCCAGCCTTTAAGCGTTTCGTAGCTCGCTTTGCCAAACAGTGGAGACAGGCTCGCCATTTCTGAGAAAATGTCTCCCGGGTGATTGTAATTCCAGTCAGCTCCGAGCCGATTTGCGATGGCTTGGATGATCTGCCAGTCGGGCTTTGAATCCCCGAGGGCAGGGAGTGCTTGATACAGCCTTTGAACACGGCGCTCCGTATTGGTAAAGGTTCCGTCTTTTTCGAGAGAAGGCGCCGCAGGCAGGACAACATCGGCGTACTGAGCCGTTTTCGAAAGGAATATGTCTTGAACGACGAGAAATTCAAGCCCGGATAAAATGTCATGGACGCGGTTGGCGTTGGAATCGACAAGGGCCATATCTTCGCCGACGATATACATCGCTTTCATATCACCTTTTTCGATCGAATGAAGCATTTCGATATTATCAAGGCCGGGTGCACTGTCGATTGTCACGCCGTAAGCCTCTGCGAATTTTTTCCGCGCTTTGTCATCGGAAATATGCTGGTATCCAGGAAGCCAGCCTGGCAGCGTCCCCATGTCACAGGCGCCTTGGACATTGTTGTGGCCGCGAAGCGGATAGGCTCCGGCACCGGGCCGGCGGTAGTTTCCGGTCGCAAGCAAGAGATTTGAAATCGCTGCAGACGTATCAGAGCCTCCGGTATTTTGAGTCACGCCCATCCCCCACAAGATACAGGTGCCGTCAGCGTCCCGGATCATTTCCGCGATTTCGATCAGCGTCTGTTGCTTGATGCCTGTGACGTTTTCTGCATATTCAAGGGTATATGTTTCAAGAGATTCTTTATAATCCTCAAAGAAATTCACGTTTTCTTCAATGAACGCCTGGTCATGCCAGCCTTGATCGATCATGTGTTTTGTCACGGCCATCAGCCATACTTGATCCGTCCCTTGGCGCGGTCTGATGAACAGGTCTGAACGCTCGGCCATTTCGTTTTTGCGAAGGTCGGCGACGATCAGCTTTTGCCCGTGAAGCTTATGGGCACGCTTAATGCGGGTTGCAAGGACCGGGTGGCCTTCGGCCGGATTTGCCCCGACGATAATGACGAGGCCGGCTTTTGCGATATCTTTGATCGTACCTGCGTCACCTCCCATTCCGACCGTGCGGAAGAGCCCGTCCGTTGCCGGTGATTGACAGTAGCGGGAGCAGTTATCGACGTTATTCGTTTCAAAGACTTGCCGTGCCAGCTTTTGCATCAGGTAGTTTTCTTCATTCGTAATTTTGGAAGAAGAAATAAAGCCGACAGACCCCTTCCCATATTGCTGGCGGATCGACCCTAAGCGGCTGGCGACAAGATCAAGCGCTTCCTCCCAGGTGGATTCGACGAACGTATTGTTTTTCCGGATTAAAGGCTTTGTAAGCCGCTCTTCGGAATTGACGAAATCCCAGCCGAATTTTCCTTTGACACAGGTGGAAATGGCGTTGACGGGCGCGTCTGATACCGGCTGGACCTTCAAGATTTCCCGGCCTTTCGTCCAAACTTCAAAGGAGCAGCCGACACCGCAAAAAGTGCAGACGGTTTTTGTCTTTTTGGTCCGAGTTTCCCGCATCGCCGCTTCTACTTCGGAAACGGCGAAAATGCTGCTGTAACCGGGCTCTACGTTTTTCACGAGGTCGATCATCGGCTCCATGACGTCCTGTTTGATGCCTGTCAAAAATCCGGCCTCCCCGAGCATTGACTTTTCCATCAGCGCATTGCACGGGCAGACGGTCACGCACTGTCCGCAGCTGACGCATGAAGAGTCGTTGATCGAAACACCGTCATCCCAGATGACCCGCGGGCGTTCCCGCTCCCAATCGATCGACAGCGTTTCATTGACCTGGAGATTTTGACACACTTCCACACATTGTCCGCACGCAATGCACTGGTTCGGGTCATAGCGGTAAAAAGGATGCGACATATCGACGGCAGTCGCCGGGTCTTCCTTCGGCGTATAAGGGTATGTTTGCTCTTCAATGCCCATCATTTCCGCCGTATTATGCAGCTTGCAGTTGCCGTTGTTATTATCGCAAACCGTACAATAAAGGAAGTGGTTTTCGAGGATTCGGTCCATCGCTTCCTTCTGCGATTTTTTCACCCGCTCATTCGAAAGGCTGATCGACATGCCGTTTTCCGCTTTCAGCGAACAGGCGCGCTTTAATTTTCCGTCTGCTTCGATGAGGCAGGTGTCGCACGTTTGAATGGGATCAACCTCGGGAACATGGCAAACTTGCGGATGTTCGATCCCGTTTTCATTTAAGATGTCTAAAACCGTCGCCCCTTCCCGAGCCACGTATTCTGTGCCGTCTATTAAGATCTTGAGCGGCTTTTCGTCCATCATTTTTGTCCCTCCATCGTTGTCAAGAAATCAAAAAAAGCCATGTACACATATACCGGCTCCCGTCCTGGCAAGCGGCATAAACATACATGGCGGAGTAGTTTACTAGCAATCCTTACTAACAGACCAATCCCAATATGTAGAAACAGATAGATTTATAACATGTCTCTATCATAAATCCATCAACATAACTTTTATTATAAAATAATATTTATTATAATTCAATAGAACAGGAAAATTTTAACCAAGTTAAGTGTTTAAGGGAACATCACGATAATTTGCATGGTTTAAAGGGGAAGGGGTATAACAATGTCTAAAAAAATCCATCAGTTTAATGATATCATTCGCAAGCTGCGGAAAGAGCTGTTCGGCAAGGGGCCTGAACGGATTCATACCGTATTTGTCGACAATATGGCGGTTTCGACGCTTTACGGCAATTTGACCGCAAGCGAGCAATTTATCGCAAGTACACCTGAAGGCAAAGAAATGGTGCATGCGGCTAGGACGGTCCTGATTCAGGATCATTATTCCAATCATACCCCGGAGGGCATGGAAGAGCTGATCGGTGCAAAATTGGAGCATCTGTTTTCAGATATCAAAATCCAGGAGGATATTGCCGTTTCCGTGTTTATTTTTGACCGGAACATCGCCGGAAGCGATGAGGCGGCAAATTAATTGGAGGATAAGATGATACGGCTAAAAACAGCAGATATGTCCAAGGCAAAATTGATGCTGCACGAGGGCAGTCCGACATTTGCCCATGCGATAGCAGACGGAGTCACAGGCGGCAAAATATTTGCCGATCGATCGGATGTTCCGCGCACAGCGCTTTTTCAAACACCTTCGGGAATTTATTATCTTGCCGGGAGTCCCCCTGAAATGAAGCGGGACAAATGGCATCATTACTTGAATGAGCAAAGGAACGCCGGGCGGTTTACCGTCTTTTCCGGCTCGGCGGAATGGGACGCTTTTTTAAGAGCCGCCCTGGATGATATAAAACAGATGAAGCGCACCGTCTTTTCCTTTACAAAGGAGCCTGATCATGATGAGGAAGACGTCGGTGCAGTCGTTGAAATGTTTTCCGAAGGCGATCTGAAGCGCAGCGTGCATTTCGATGAACAGTATGCTGATGAATATTGGGGAGGAACCGCGAATTTTTTGAAGAGCGGCTTCGGTTTTAAAATCCTCTATGAAGGGCGGACGGTCAGCGAATGCGTCGCGATTTTCCGCTCGGAACGCTTCGCTGAGATTGATATCGCCACACATTCGGATTTCAGGGGACGGGGATTTGCCGCACAATGCGCCCGCGCATTCATCTCATACTGTCAGGATCTTGGGATAAAGCCGCGCTGGGATTGTGATTCGCAAAACAAAGCGTCCATCCGGCTCGCCGGGAAATTGGGGTTTCGCCCCATCAAAACCTATTCATTGTTTGTCGGATAAACGGGCGGATGTGAATGTTCCTGAGTCGAAAAGAACAGATTAAAAGCGTAGTATCAATCATTCAGAGAGAGTTTCTCCGTTGAAATTGACCAATCTCTTTTATATGATCGTATTATTGGCTTTTGGAGGTGAAACGATGAAAAAAATGTTTGCAATGGTCCTCGTTTTCCTGCTGCTTCTTTCCGGATGCGGAAAGGACGGCACCCGAAAAATCGTTGCGTTCGGTGACAGCAATACACGCGGTTCAAATTGGCAGTTTCGCGAATATCCAAAAGCGGAGAAGTGGGTCAATTTACTACAAACTTCTCTTCGCGGGAAGTACAGCATCGTGAATGCGGGTATCGGCGGAGAAACGACGGAAGACGCCAGATTTCGCTTTCGAAAGGATGTGCTCGACAAGCATCCGGCATACCTTTTGATCATGTTCGGAACAAATGATGCGGCAATTCTTGCAAAAGGGGTTCCGCGCGTGTCGAAAAAAAGATTTAGAGAAAATCTGTCTTATTTCGTCAAAGAAAGCCGCCGCCATGGGATAAAACCGGTGTTGATGACATGTCTTCCGCTCGTTGAAGGAAGCGGGAACAACATTTTTTATTATTCGAGATACAGGGCTGCTTCGTTTGAAAAGTACGGAGGAGCGAGAAAGTGGCATGATTCCTATAATGAGGTCACAAGGAAAACGGCGCGCAAATTGGATGTGCCACTCATTGACAACTGGAAAAGCATCGTTGACAAGGCTGGCGGACAAACGGATGAGCACTTGATCAAATCGGGGTATATCGATCCGTCGGGAAACCACTTAACCCCAAAAGGCGCTCGGATCATTTTTGAAGACATCAAAAAAAGCGGCGTCATAAAAACTTCTTGAGAATCGGTCAACGGCCTAGCCATTTCTCCTTTTTGGTCATAGGCTGTTACTACAATAGTCTTAAAAGGAGGAATGATGTGATGGCCTTCGGATATCCGTATTCATATCCGGCTTATCCCGGCTACGCAGGTGCAGCATACGGCTATGCTTTTGTTGTCGTTCTCTTGGTCGTATTGCTGGTGATCGGTGGATTTTACTGGTTGAGTCCGTACGGATTCTTCAAATAGCACCTCTTCTGACAGAGGTGTTTTTTCATGAAAAACAGTAGTAAGCGTATTATTCAAGTGATATAATATCAACCTAAGTGAAAAAAGCGGCAAGAACGCCCGGAAGTGCTAACTTAAGAAGAGACGGAAAGCAGATGACCGAGCGACCTTCTTTTGATTTCAGATTCAATCAGCTCGATGAATTCGCGGTTTAAATTCATCTCATTTGCTTTAATGTATGATTCTATTAAAAGTTCATCAGACAGCTTTCTCATACTTGGTACCCATTTAATGGGGAAGACACCTCCTCATGAAAATTGGAATAACCAGTTTTGAAACTGCATAAAATGTTAAGTTATATGATCTTGTTTGAAGTACCTATAATCTATCATGAATATTGGGCAAGAACAATCGTTCTGTTATCCACACCAAAAAGTGGATAACTTGTGGGTATCATGTTTATAATTTAATAAAAGGTTGATGAAATAAGAGTGGATACTGTGTGTAATTTTATCCACACCTGTTGAAGAATCCTATTATATGTCGAAAACTTTTCGGACAGCCGATTTTTTAAGACACTTTTAGATTTGATTCGACACATAGAAAAAAGCAGTAAGTGAAAGGAAAGGGTGCGGCTTGTGTTAAAAAAGTTTTTTCTGCCGGATGAATTTGTTAAAAATATTTTTCATATTACCCCTGAAAAGCTGAAAGAGCGCAATGTTAAAGGGATTATTACGGATTTGGACAACACGCTTGTGGAATGGGACAGGCCAAGCGCTACACCGCGTCTCATCGAGTGGTTTGAAGAGATGAAGGAGAACGGCATTAAAGTTACCATCGTTTCCAATAATAATGAAAAACGGGTCAAAATTTTCTCGGAACCGCTGAATATCCCGTTTATTTATAAAGCGAAAAAGCCGATGGGCAGAGCTTTCAGGAAAGCTGTGAAAAATATGGGACTGAAAAAAGAGGACGTTGTGGTGATCGGGGATCAGCTCATGACCGATGTCCTCGGAGGAAACCGCAATGGCTTTCACACGATTCTTGTTGTGCCTGTGGCCGCTTCCGATGGCTTTTTTACGCGTTTTAACCGTCAGGTGGAACGGAGGATTCTCAGTTCGTTAAAACGAAAAGGCCATATTCAGTGGGAGGATTAAAGCATGGAAAAGGTAGTATGTATCGGATGCGGAGTTGCCATCCAAACCGAAAATAAAAATGAACTGGGCTATGCGCCTGAATCATCTCTCCTGAAGGAAGACGTGATTTGTCAGCGCTGCTTCAGACTGAAAAATTACAACGAAATCCAGGACGTCTCTCTGACGGATGATGATTTTCTAAACATCTTGCACGGCATTGGGGAAACGGATTCGCTTATCGTGAAAATCGTCGACATTTTTGATTTCAACGGAAGCTGGATTAACGGATTAAGCCGTATTGTCGGAGGCAATCCGATCCTATTAATAGGAAACAAAGCGGATATTCTGCCGAAATCGGTCAAGCGGGATCGCCTAGTTCATTGGATGAAACGCGAAGCGAAAGAGCTCGGGTTAAAGCCCGTCGATGTTCTGCTTGTCAGCGCAGGGCGCGGCCAGGGTATGAAAGAAGCGATCGATGCGATTGAGCATTACAGAAACGGCAAAGATGTGTATGTCGTCGGATGCACGAACGTCGGAAAGTCCACTTTTATCAACCGGATTATCAAAGAGGTGTCGGGAGAAGAAGACATCATCACAACATCCCAGTATCCCGGCACAACGCTTGACGCGATTGAAATCCCGCTTGATGACGGCTCATCAATGTACGACACTCCGGGAATCATCAATCACCATCAGATGGCCCATTACGTCGCAAAACGCGATTTGAAAATATTGTCGCCGAAAAAAGAACTGAAGCCCCGCACTTTTCAGCTGAATGACGGGCAGACGCTCTTCTTCGGCGGACTGTCAAGGCTTGACTTTGAATCCGGAGACAGGTCGCCGTTTGTATGCTATATGCCAAATGAACTCAATATTCACAGAACAAAGCTTGAAAACGCGGATCAGCTTTATGAAAAGCATGCGGGGGACATGCTGGCCCCACCTGCGAAAGAGGATCTTGAAACGTTTCCCGAGTTTGTCAGACACACATTCACGATAAAGGATCAGAAAACCGATGTCGTCTTTTCAGGGCTTGGCTGGGTGACGATTCAGGGCGCTAAGCAAAGAATTGTCGCACACGCTCCTAAAGGCGTTTCCGTCTTTTTGCGCAGATCATTAATCTGAAGATAGGGGGAGAGGATGATGAAACCGATTTACGGACTGATTGGAAATCCTGTCGCACATTCCATGTCTCCGGACATCCATAATGCCGCTTTGCAAGACCTTTCCTTGGACGGGCATTACCATGCTTTCCGTGTTGAAAAAGACGATCTGGAAGATGCGGTCAAAGGTATGCGGGCCCTCGGTGTGCAAGGATTTAATGTGACGGTGCCGCATAAGGTCTCCATTATGAAATACCTTGACCGCATTGATGAAAGCGCCAAAGCGCTCGGGGCGGTAAACACTGTCAGAAGAGAAAAAGACGGGCTTGTCGGATATAATACAGATGGGGAAGGATTTTTAAAATCGCTGAAACAGTCTCTTGATCGGCCGATTCGCGAGCTTTCTGTTTTGATTGTCGGCGCGGGAGGCGCGGCCCGGGCGATCTTTACGACGCTTGCGTCACAGCGGCCGCAGCGGCTTGATGTGGCAAACCGCACACCTGAAAAAGCAGAAGCGTTTACCGGGCTTTTTGAGGGAGAGGTGCAGGCGCTGACTTTGCAGGAGGCGGAAGCCAACCTGTCAGCGTACGATGTCGTGATTCAAACGACATCTGTCGGCATGCACCCGGACGTCGATGACGCCCCGATTTCTTTAGCGAATGCAAAAGAGGCGAGCCTTGTTTGCGACATCATCTACAATCCGCTCAAAACCGCTTTATTGAAAGAAGCTGAAGCAAAGGGATTGAAAATACTGGACGGTGTCGGCATGTTCATCGGCCAGGCCGCTTTATCATTTGAACTGTGGACCGGACGTGAGCCGAATATTGAAAAAATGAAATCCATTGTTTTGCGAAAATTAGGAGGAACAACATGTTAACTGGAAAACAAAAGCGCTATTTACGAAAAGAAGCGCATCATCTGTCACCGATTTTTCAAGTCGGAAAAGGCGGAGTCAACGATAATATGGTAAAACAAATCAGCGAAGCGCTTGAAGCCAGAGAATTGATTAAGGTAAGCGTGCTGCAAAACTGCGAACAGCCGAAAGACGAGGTCGCGGATGCTTTGGCAAGCGGAGCAGGCGCCGAACTGGTGCAAACGATCGGTAATATCATTGTGCTGTACAAGGAGTCAAGAGAAAATAAACAAATTGAACTTCCTTAGGCTCTTAAAAGGTGGTAGACATGAGGAAAATCGGGGTTTTTGGAGGGACGTTTGATCCTCCGCACAACGGGCACTTGCTGATGGCAAATGAAGTGCTGTATAAAATGGGTCTTGATGAAATATGGTTTATGCCCAATCAAATTCCGCCGCATAAACAGGAAAATTCGTTTTCGCAAAGCCGTCACCGTGTTGAAATGCTGAAGCTCGCCATCAAGGGAAAAAGGAATTTTAAACTGGAGACGATCGAGCTTGAAAGGGAAGGCCCTTCCTATACATATGATACGGTCTGTCTGTTGAAGAAGCGGTATCCGAATGACGAATTTTATTTTATCATCGGGGCGGATATGATTGAATATTTACCGAAATGGTCTAACATTGACAAGCTGATCGAAATGATCCAATTCGTCGGGGTCAAGCGGCCGGGCTTTCAAATTGAAACGCCCTATCCGCTTGTTTTCGTAGACGTGCCGGTATTTGAAGTATCATCGTCTTTACTCAGGGACCGCATCAAAAATCGTCAGCCGACCGATTATTTAATTCCTGACGATGTAAAGGTCTATGTAAAGGAGCATCATTTATATGAAACGTGAGGAAGCACTAGCTTGTGTGAAAGAGCAGCTGACAGAGCAGCGCTACATCCATACAATCGGGGTAATGGAAACGGCTGTGCAGCTGGCGGAACGGTTTGGCGCCGATGTGAAAAAAGCGGAAACCGCAGCGATTTTTCATGACTATGCCAAATTTCGTCCAAAAGAGGAATTGAAACATATCATTCAAAAAGAAGGCAGGCCCTTGGATGTGCTCGATTTTCATCATGAATTGTGGCATGCACCCGCCGGGGCGGCGCTTGTCAAAGCCGAAGTCGGAATCACCGATGAAGACATATTGTCGGCGATCAGATATCACACATCGGGGAGGCCGAACATGACCCTGCTCGACAAGGTGGTTTATGTAGCCGATTATATTGAACCGGGCCGCCGTTTTCCGGGGGTTGACGAGGTTCGTTCACTGGCTGAAGAAGATTTGGATCTTGCGCTCATTCAGGCGCTGAAAAATACGATTACCTTTTTACTATCAAAGAACCAAGCCGTTTATCCGGAAACGGTCGCGACATATAATGCTTTTGTAAAAGAAAGACAATAGGAGGAATTTGTGAATGGATCAAGCTTCAATATTAAAAATAGCTGCCGAAGCCTGTGATGATAAACGTGCAGAAGATATCATCGCCATGAATATGCAAGGGATTTCCCTTGTCGCTGATTATTTTCTGATTTGCCACGGAAATTCTGATAAGCAGGTTCAAGCCATTGCCCGGGAAATAAAGGATCAGGCTGAAGAAAATGGAATTGACGTAAAGAAAATGGAAGGGTTTGACGAAGCCAGATGGATCTTAATTGATTTAGGCGATGTCGTCGTTCACGTTTTCCACAAGGAAGAAAGAGGTTATTACAACCTTGAGAAACTGTGGGGAGATGCTCCTCTTGAAGACCTTTCATTCGGAGTCAATTAATGATTTATAAAGGTTTTTCCGGCATTTATGACAGCCTGATGGCCCATGCTCCTTACGATCAGTGGGTCGAATGGATAGAGAACGCGCTCAGCGAAAAACGGAAAGAAGATATTCGCATTCTTGACCTGGCCTGCGGAACAGGTGAAATATCTGTGCGCCTTGCCGAAAAAGGCTATGATGTCACAGGCGTTGACATCAGTGAAGATATGCTGTCACAGGCCCAGCAAAAAGCGGCTGACCGCAGGCTGGAGATCCAATTTTTACAGCAGGATATGCGTGAGCTTGGGGGATTCGGCCGAGCATTTGACGCCGTTGTCATTTGCTGTGATTCATTAAATTATCTACCTGATGAAAAAGGTGTTTTCGCTACCTTTAAAAACGTTTTTTCGTTGTTAAAAGACGGCGGCCTTCTGTTGTTTGATGTCCATTCCGTCTACAAGATGGACGTTGTATTTCCGGGCAGCACGTACGCTGACCAGGATGAGGCCATCAGCGTCATCTGGCAAAGCTATGCAGGGGAAGAAGCTCATTCCGTTATTCATGACCTGACGTTTTTCGTAGAAAGCGGCGGCGTTTATGAACGGTTTGATGAATCCCATGAACAACGGACATTTGAGACTGAGGTATACATCCGCTTATTGGAGAAGGCCGGATTTGACATTCAAAAGATCACGGCCGATTTTTCCGGTCTTGAACCAGAGGCGGATACAGAACGGCATTTTTATATCGCTAAAAAAGCTAAAACCATCGTTTAATATGACGATGGTTTTAAAAATGCCATTTTCCATTGTTGAGCAGGCGTTCAAGATGTGAAACAATGGCTCAAACGGGAAATTGCTTTTTGACTGCGGCGATATCTTCTTCATACTTCAGATGCGTGTTGCGGAACAGCTGCCGGAACATATCCCCGACACCGTTTTCCAGCGCTTTGATGCCTTCCCCGGTGACACCTCCTTTTACACAAACCTTTTCCTGAAGAGCGGGCAGTGTGTAAAGCTCTGTTTCAAGGAGTTTCCCAAGACCTACCAGCATCTCCTTCGTCATCAAGATGGCGTCCTCTTTTGACACCGCCGTTTCTTCAACAGCGGCTTGAATGAATAATTGGGTTAAATAGCTGATGAAGGCGGGGCCGCAGCTGACTATATCTGAGGCGACTCGCGTAATGCCGCTTTCGATTTCCAGCGGAATCGAAATCTTTTTCATCATATTTGTGATTTTTTCTTTCGCCTCTTCGGTGCAGCTTTCGCCGAACGTTAAAAGTGAAACGCCTGAAAGCGCCCTGTTTGTGATGCTCGGAATCACCCTTGCCGCCTGGCAGGAAACGACCGCTTCCAGCTGTTCGACCTGTACCGGGCTGGTTATCGTGATGAGAATCTGATCTTTTGTGAACGCGGGTGCCAATCGTTTTAACAAAGGAAAAATGTCAAGCGGCTTCACGCAAATCAATACGGCTTCACTTTCGGAAATGACATCTTCCGGCCGCTCTGCAACCTGGATTTCCGGAAATCGTTTTTTTATGTTCAACGCTTTGTCGATCGTTCGGTTTGTGATTGTTAAAGATGAGGGAATGACCGCTTTGGATTCAATGAGCGCCTCAATGAGTATCGTCCCCATGTTTCCTGTTCCGATAAAGCCGATATTCAATCGTTCTCCCCTCCTTTTCAACCTGTATCTTTTAAACGATATGAAAGCGGCAGTTAATTTATGTATGAAAGCGGGTGAACTGTATGCTAAATTGGCTCAAACAATACAAATGGTTTGCGGCAGGGGGATTGGCGCTAGTGGTCATCATTGCCGCCGCAGTCGTCACAAAGGGCGGTGACGATCTATCCTCAGCTCATTCGAGTGTGCCGGATGAAGCTTTGCAATCACCTGAGAAGACGGCAAGTTTGCCAGAGGATAAGAAAAACGAAGAAAAAGAAGAAATCGTCATCGATCTGAAGGGGGCGGTCAAGCAGCCCGGTGTTTACGAAATGAAGGCAGGTGACAGAGTTCATCATTTACTAAAAAAAGCGGGCGGCACCGTGAAAAAAGCCGATCAAAAACAAGTCAACCTAGCCGCCATTTTACGGGACGGCATGGTCGTTTATATTCCGTTTCAAGGAGAAGAAGCCTCCGCTCATTCTGAATCAGGGGCGTATTTGGCAGAAGGAGAAGCGGAAAACATGATCAATATCAACACAGCTTCTGCAAAAGAGCTTGAGGGCATTCCCGGTGTTGGCCCTTCAAAAGCGGAAGCGATCGTCACATATCGGGAGGAAAACGGCCCATTTCAGACGATAGAAGACATCACCAATGTGTCAGGTATTGGAGAAAAATCATTTGAAAAAATAAAATCGTCAATATCGGTAAAGTAAATTGACGTCCTTGGATAAACATATGTACACTTAGGGAAGCTTACATCGTATTTTTGGAGGGAAAACAAGTGGAACGCATTTCATGGGATCAATACTTTATGGCGCAAAGCCATTTGCTCGCGCTTCGCAGCACATGTACAAGGCTTGCCGTGGGAGCGACGATTGTCAGAGATAAACGCATCATAGCCGGAGGATACAACGGATCAATCGCAGGCGGCGTCCATTGTGCGGATGAAGGCTGCTATATCGTGGACGGGCATTGCATCAGGACGATTCATGCCGAGATGAACGCGATCCTGCAATGCGCAAAATTCGGCGTTCCGACAGAAGGTGCCGAAATCTATGTGACCCACTTTCCGTGCATTCAATGCTGCAAATCGATTATACAAGCAGGAATTAAAACGATTTATTATGCGAAGGATTATAAAAACCACCCTTATGCAGTGGAGCTGTTTGAACAGGCTTCCGTTAAAGTGGAGCAGGTTGAATTGGAAGAAATGATTATTGATTTGAAAAACCAGGAGAAAGTATCATTTGTAGCCGATTTGATCAGGAAGCTGTCTGAAAAAGGGCTTGAGGAAGAGGAAATCAAAAACATACATGAGCAGGCCAACAAACTGTTCACAAGCTATGTTTAATCTGGAATGGACAAACACCGACTCCTCCCCTGCGGGGCAATTTCAGCGGCGGTTGGAATTGCCTTCGCCCACTCTTCATCATTCCTCTTCTTCGCCGTGTTCATATCGGTGCCGGCCGCCGTCAGCATGGTCAGAAAACAGTACCTCCTTTTTCTATTTTGCGCAGTGTGCTGCGGTTTTTACTCGATTTATTTTTTGGTGATTGACCATTTAAACGGCTCCATCTATCAAGAGGGTGCCATTCAAACGTCCGCATCAGTCGGAAATGTTCCAACAATCGACGGCGACCGCCTTTCTTTCAAAGCCGAAACCCCGGACGGAGAGTCCTTGAAAGCCCGCTATACCATTCAGTCACGGGAAGAAAAAAGAAAGCTGGCCGACCTTGGCCCCGGCAGTATATGTTTCATGAAAGGCGAATTGAAAAAGCCTAAAAACGCGACGGTCCCCGGAACATTTAATGAAAAAGAATATTTGCGCACACAAGGCATCTACTGGAACTTTGCCATTCAATCTATCAAAAACTGCAAGCAGAAAGACGCGCTTTCTTCCATTTTGTTAAACATCAGAAAATCAGGCCTGGATTTTATTGAAGATAACATGTCGGAAACCGCGGCCGGGGTTGTATGTGCGCTGATATTCGGCGATCGGTTTCTCATTGAACAGGAAGTCCTTGACGGATATCAAAGCCTTGGAATCATCCACCTGCTAGCGATTTCGGGTCTCCATGTCGGCATTTTGGCCGCCGCGCTGTTTTATTGCCTGCTGCGCCTTGGCATTACGAGGGAAGGTGCAAAATGGATTTTGATTTTTGCACTTCCCGCTGCCGCCGTGATCACCGGCGGAGCTCCGTCCGTGTTGAGGGCCGTGTTTATGTCGGACATCTATCTGCTTTCTTCATTGTCTAAAAAACGGCTGAAAAGCGCCGATGTTCTCAGCATAGCCTTCCTCGGCCTGTTGTTGTACAACCCGTATCTGCTCTTTCAGGCAGGTTTTCAGCTTTCCTTTGCAGTATCCTTCGTTTTTATTCTTTCAAAAGGCATATTGCTCAGACCGAAAAACAAAACGGCGCAGCTGCTGCTTGCATCTTTTCTTGCTCAGCTCGGCTCGCTTCCGATCCTCCTTTTTCACTTTCAGGAGTTTTCCTTTCTCAGTGTTCTGGCGAATCTATTTTTCGTACCATTTTATTTATTTGCCGTGATCCCGCTGTCGTTCGCCAGCTTGCTGGGGCTGATGTTGATTCGCCCCGCGGGGGAAATAGCGGCGGGAATCCTTGACATTTTACTTGGATGGAGCCACGAGGCTGTCAAAATCATATCTTCGGCAGATATGTTCACATTCGCTGCCAGCAAACCGGATGGGCTGCAGCTGCTTTTTTATCTCGGGTCCATCGGTATGCTCCTTATTGCTATGGAAAATGCGGTCTCCCTCCGAAAACTTTTCATCCCTTCCTGTCTTTTCATTTCCGTTTTTCTCTGGCATGTGATGCTGCCGCATTTCACACAAGATGGAGAGGTTACCATGCTTGATATCGGACAGGGTGACAGCATCTATATCAGTGGGCCCCGACAGAAAGGGAATGTTTTGATTGATACCGGGGGAATGGTTTCGTTCAAAAAGGAGCCGTGGAGAGAAAGAAAAAAAGCTTTTTCCCTGGCGGAAAACGTGATTATCCCGTTTCTCGCTACCAAAGGGGTTCAACAGCTTGATGCTTTGATTTTAACGCATGCCGACCAAGACCATGTCGGTGAAGCGGAAGTACTCATCAAAAAACATAAGGTGAAAGAGCTGGTTGTTCCGATAGGCTATGCGGCCGATCCGGCGGATGAAAAGCTGCTTCGCACTGCTATCGAACATGGGGTTGCTGTAAAAGCTGCCAAAAGAGGCGATAAGCTGAACATAGGCGGTTTGCAATTTTATGTGCTTTCACCGGAAAAGGTGGATGGCGATAGCAAAAATAACAGCTCACTCGTTTTGTGGATGAAGCTGGGTGGTTTAACATGGCTTTTAACAGGCGATTTGGAACAGGATGGCGAACGGGAGATCATGAAAGCCTATCCGGAACTGAAAGCCGATGTGTTGAAAGTCGGCCATCACGGGAGTAAAGGGTCGACAGGAGAGAATTTCATCAAACAAATCAAGCCGAAGACAGCCCTGATTTCAGCCGGGGAACATAATCGGTACGGCCATCCGCACAAGGAGGTGTTAGACATCTTAAAACGCCATCGCGTCAAGGTATACCGGACAGATCGCGACGGAGCAGTTCAATACCTATTTGACAGGGGAAAGGGAACGTTTTTGCTCCATCCCCCATATGATAAAGTACATTCCACGCAATAAAAAAGACTGCCGCCTTGAGCAGTCGTCATAAAAAAGCCGAGCTGATAAAAAGCGAAGCTTTCGGCCGGGAACCCGTTCGAAGCAGCATCCGGCTTTTCCGCCAAGTTCGATCTAAGCGGCAAGATGGATAACTGTGGCAATGATAAACATTGTAGCGAAAAATCCAAAAGTCACAATAAAGCCGACACCTGAATCTACAAGATCGTTGCGTTTGCTTTGTACGTCTTTTTCAAACTCATTCACAATTTACCCCTCCTATTGATATCCAGTATAATTCAATTCTTTACAAAAATCTAGAAGCTGTATGCAACCGTTTTCTACAATTTATGAACATCGTCTTTTATAAACTGACCCGGGGGTTTATAGAAGGCGTTTATTATAAATGAGAGAGCGGATGAGTCCGCTTCTCTCTTTACTAATTGCTGAACAGGATTTACGATATGAAGGGAAGGATGAAAAGAGAGGAAAGAGCAGATGATGGTATTTGATGTTTGGAAAAGCTTAAAAAAAGGCGATATTCATCCTGTTTACTGTTTGTACGGGAAAGAGACGTATCTTTTGCAGGAGACGGTTCAAAGGATTAGACAAGCTGTCGTTGATGAAGAGACGAAGGATTTCAACCTTTCCGTATTTGACTTGGAAGAAGAGGCATTAGACCTTGCCGTTGAAGATGCTGAAACCTTTCCGTTTATGGGGGAGAGGCGTCTTGTCGTTGCCAAAAACCCTTCTTTTTTAACAGCTGAAAAAAAGAAAGATAAACTGGAACATAACCTGGGGAGTCTGGAGGATTATATTGCACAGCCGGCGCCTTATTCCGTTTTTGTTCTGCTCGCCCCTTATGAGAAGCTTGATGAGCGTAAAAAGCTGACCAAGCTGTTGAAAAAACACGCCCAAATGGTCGAAGCGAAAGAGCTGAACGGCCGGGAAACGGCCGATTTTATCGCAGGGCTTGCAAAATCAGAAGGGAAGCTCATTGAACGAGAGGCGGCGGAGGAGCTTGTCATCCTGTGTAATGCCAGCCTGTCGGCCATTGCCCAAGAGGTGAAAAAGCTGAGTACATATATCGGTGATCGTGACTCGATCACGCTTGACGATGTCAAAAAGCTCGTTGCCAGAGGACTTGAGCAAAATATTTTTGAATTGATCAACAAAGTCGTGAACCGGAAGCGTACAGAAGCGCTGCAAATTTTCTATGACCTGTTAAAGCAAAATGAAGAACCGATCAAAATGATGGCGCTGATCGCAAACCAGTTCAGACTCTTAATGCAGACCAAGTATTTTTCGCAGCAGGGGTACGGGCAAAAGCAAATCGCCTCAAACCTCAAAGTCCACCCGTTCAGGGTTAAGCTCGCGATTGACCAGGCGAGGCTGTTTTCAGAAGAAGAGCTGAAAAGCATCATCGAGCAGCTCGCCGTCATGGATTATGAAATGAAAACAGGCAAAAAGGACAAGCAGCTTGTGCTTGAGCTGTTTTTGCTGAAGCTTTTGCAGTCCGATTGAAAAAACGGTTCTCTTAGATGAGAGAGCCGTCAGGCTGTTGAGATTTTCTCGACAGCCTTTTATTTGTTCTTTTGACGGCGGCAGAATTTTTCATAGTAATACGGTAAAATGTACGATGTATGTAAAATAAGAGTACTGCCGCGAATCTGGATGATATGGTAACGTAACTGATAATACCGAATCGGGAGTTGATATAGGTGAAGTCAAACGTCTAAGAAATGAAGACGACAGAAGGGATCATCATCACATTGGATGCCATAGGGGAAAATGGGATCACGCTGATCCTGGTTGATATTACTTCATGAAGGCACCAAACGCTTCGGAGAGCTGAGCCGGATGCTCCCTGGAATTACATAGGGTATGCTGACTAATCAGCTTCGGGAGCTTGAACATGATGTTTTAAGTGTGTCAGTAAATCCCTCCGAAGGTCGAATATAGTTTAACCGAGCATGGAAAACGTTGGCGCCGGTGTTGACCGGTATGTGCAGCTGGGGATATAAGCATCTCTACTTTGTGCGGCAAATAAATGATGAAGAGAGTTTGTCTTAAAAATCTTTACATACCTTCTATTTTTCGCTGCTTGTCATGTTCAAATAAATATAGGTCCGGCCATACATTTTGGTCTGCCTTTTATCAGAGCTTATGCAATTTTGCGCCCATTCAGCAAAGGATTGAACGTCTGCTGGAAAATAATAATTGAGAAAGGGAGAAATGTAAAAATGACAACCTCAAAAAAGAATTTAAGGACTTGCAGCAAAGGACACCAGTATTATAAAAGCAGTGATTGTCCTGTTTGCCCGATTTGTGAGCAAGAGCGCAAACCTGACAACGGATTTCTTTCATTACTCTCTGCACCAGCCAGACGAGCATTGGAACACAATGGAATAACTTCTTTGCAGCAGCTATCAAAATACAGCGAAAAAGAGATTTTGAAATTTCACGGTATGGGGCCGGCATCTTTACCTAAATTAAGGGCTGTTTTGAATGAAAATGGGTTAACATTTAAAAGCTAGACATCAAGAATGATTATATGTAACGAAAAGTTGTATAACCGAGAATTTATTTGCTGTCTTCGGACAAGAAAGGGAACTTCCAAAGGAAGTTCCCTTCATTTCTTAGAGAGCCGTTTTTATGATGGCAAGCAAAAAAGCTTGGCTTTGGCCAAGCTTTCTATTATGCAGAAAGTCCGTTCACTTTTTTTGCTAGGCTTGATTTGTAACGAGCTGCAGTGTTTTTGTGGACAAGACCTTTTTTCGCTGCTTTATCGATTTTCTTCGCTGCTGCAGAAAGAGCTGCTTTCGCTTTGTCTGCTTCGTTGTTGCTTACAAGCGTTTCAACTTGTTTGATCGCAGTGCGCATTGCAGATTTGATTGTAGCGTTGTGTGCGCGACGCTCGTTGTTTGTTTTTGTGCGTTTGATCGCTGATTTAATGTTTGGCAATGTGTTTCACCTCCTAAGACATAACCTCTGTTCCTTTTCGATAGGTTAAATCTTCACAATAGAACAAATTGTATTCTATCAAACACACCTTTAGATTGCAATATAAATGTAAAGTATTTTTGTTTGAAAGCACCTCTTGAAGGGAATGTTTACAGATCGGCTGGGCAACACTAAACAACAGTTAATGTTTTGAAGGGAGTGCTAGTGATGGACAATCAAAAGCTCGACTTAAGTCAATATACCGTGCGGACAGATTTGGCCGTTGAGGCAAAGGATTTGGCGCAGGAAAAGGAAGCTGCCCCGACAAATAAGCTGAAAGGATTTACAATCAAAGAGTATGAAGAAGACGGCATCAAGATCCAGACGATGGATATTGATGAAGAAGGCGCAAAGCTGTCGGGAAAAAAAGCCGGCCGTTATCTGACGTTTGAGACCCAGGGCATCCGCCACCAGGACTCAGACATGCAAGACAATGTGATCAATGTGTTTGCAAAGGAATTTTCCGCTTTTCTGGACTATTTAAATATCCAAAAAGACGCCAGCTGTTTGATCGTAGGGCTTGGAAACTGGAATGTCACGCCGGATTCGCTTGGACCGCTGGTCACCGAAAGCCTATTGGTCACAAGGCACCTGTTTAAGCTGCAGCCGGAAAATGTCGAGGATGGATATCGTCCGGTCAGCGCGCTTTCGCCTGGAGTGATGGGCCTGACGGGGATCGAGACGAGCGATATTATCCAGGGTGTGATCGACCGCTCAAAACCTGATTTTGTGATTGCCATTGATGCTCTGGCATCTAGAGCGATCGAAAGGGTCAACTCTACCATCCAAATTTCTGACACCGGAATCCATCCCGGATCTGGCGTAGGAAATAAAAGAAAAGAGCTGAGCAAGGAGACGCTCGGCATCCCTGTCATTGCAATCGGCGTTCCGACCGTTGTCGATGCGGTAACCATAACAAGCGATACGATCGATTATATGCTCAAGCACTTCGGCCGGGAGATGAAAGATGACAGTCCGTCCCGCTCCCTCGTTCCGGCGGGGATGAGCTTTGGGAAAAAGAAAGTGCTCACTGATGAAGATCTTCCTGATGAACAAGAGCGCAAATCGTTTCTCGGCATCGTCGGAGGCCTGGCAGAGGATGAAAAGAGACAGCTTATTTATGAAGTGCTTGCTCCACTGGGCCATAATTTAATGGTGACGCCAAAAGAAGTCGATACATTTATCGATGATATGGCCAATGTCATTGCAAACGGGCTGAACACCGCACTTCATGAACAAGTGTCACAGGAAAACAAAGGGATGTACAACCACTAAGGAGAGGCGGCTGAACAGCCGCCTTTTTGTATTTTTTGCGAATCCCGAGAACTTGTTCTACTTCTTCTATCTTGTACATAGTCTATTTACTAGACAAGCTCTGGAGGGATAGATGATGAAAAGAAGAGGCAGAAACCGTCAGTTGGTTCTGGCTGTAAATGGAAGAAACGCGGTGAAGGCGGTCTTCCTGTTTATCGCAAGCCTTGTGTTGATTTTTATTTTGTCAGGAGCACTTACATCTCTCCGTCCTGAATTAAGGCCGTCTTCAACATTGTATCGGGTGGCGGATGAGCTGGGGGGCGAGACATTCGGCCGCATTTTAGGGATGGAAAACCACTACTTTGCTTCCGAGCTGCCTGAACCCCATAAGAAGTTCGAGCTTTCACCTCTGATCCTGAAGCTGGCGACAAGCATTAATTTAAAAGATCCGCGCAGCTTTCTCGGCCGCGAGCTCCCGGGCTTTTCCCATTATGATTCAGAAATTCTCGTGGCGGGGCAGGGGACGGATTATACGAACATGCCATCTGAATCTCAGCCGCCGACCGAAGTGTTAAAAGAAGAAAGAGAAGCAAACCTTGCAGAGCTTGAAGGGACCGGGAAAGAGAGAGAAGAGAAGAAAAGTCCGCCTGAGCAGTCCACAGGGGACCGCAAAGTCGTATTTATTTACAACACCCATAATACGGAATCCTATCTTCCCTTTTTAAAGGGTGAGACCAATCCGAATCTTGCCATTCATTCAAAGGCCAATGTTACGATTGTCAGCGATATGTTCGGTGATGCGCTGGAATCCCAAGGCGTCGGCGCGATGGTTGACAAAACGGATGTTCAGGCGAACCTGAAGAAAAAGGGCTGGGATTATTCGCGGTCATATGACCAATCTAGACCGGTTGTTAAAGAAGCGATGGCCGAAAATAAAAATCTCGAGTATTTTATCGACATTCACAGGGATGCGTCCCGCAAAAAAACGACGACAACGACGATCAACGGGAAAAGCTATGCGCGGCTCGCGTTTGTGATCGGCAAAAAAAGCTCCAATTTTGAAGCCAACTTCAAGCTGGCGAAAGAGCTGCATGACCGGCTTGAAAAAAAATACCCCGGCTTAAGCCGCGGCGTTATATCCAAAGGCGCTTCTGGGGATAATGGGGTCTATAACCAGGATTTAAATGAACGCTCCATTTTAATAGAGTTTGGCGGCGTTGACAATAACCGCAAGGAACTCGAACGGTCCGCGGACGCCATGGCGGACGTCTTCAGCGAAATGTATTGGGATGCTGAGAAGGTCGATGGCAATTCAGGTGAAGACGATAAGACAAAACAATAGGAGCAGGTGATGAAAGTGGCTTCTTTTCTGGGGAAATGCATACTGGCTTGCGCTGTCATGTTTTTCGGTGTGCTGTTCGGCATGCAGCAGGCGAATAACGGGATGATCGAAATGAAGGGCTATCAGGACCCTGATTTAAAAGGCGCCCTCACGGTTTCCGAAGGAGACGCAAAAGAGGCGTCCATCCTCGGCCATGAAGTCGATTTGGAAGAAAAACAGAAAGAGCTTGAACAACTGGAAGCATTCAACCTTTTTTCTTCTGCCGGCCGCGCGCTGTCCGATTTTGTTACAAACTCCGCCAGGTCGGTTTATGACTGGGTGAAAGAGAAAACCGAATAGCCGGAAAACGAGGCGCCCGCCTCGTTTTTTTTCTTTAAAAAACAGAGCACCGGCCACAAGGCTGTCACGTATTGAATCTTCATAACCCTATTGATATAATCTAAGCTAGCGCATGTTGCGTTTCATAGTAGGAGTGATAAGTGTGACAGACAAAGACAAACGATTGCAAAGACAGTCGAGAATCCGGAATTTCTCGATTATCGCCCATATCGACCACGGAAAATCAACCCTGGCTGATCGAATATTGGAAAAAACGGCGGCAATCACTCAAAGAGAAATGAAAGAGCAATTGCTCGACTCGATGGATTTAGAACGCGAAAGAGGAATCACCATTAAACTGAACTCCGTACAGCTCAAATATCAAGCAAAAGACGGAGAGGAATATATTTTTCATCTGATCGATACCCCGGGACACGTCGACTTCACCTATGAGGTGTCAAGAAGCTTGGCCGCCTGTGAAGGCGCGATTCTTGTCGTTGATGCCGCCCAGGGGATCGAGGCGCAGACACTGGCAAACGTCTACCTTGCCCTCGACAACGACCTCGAAATCCTGCCGGTCATCAATAAAATCGACCTGCCGAGCGCTGAGCCTGAGCGCGTCCGCCAGGAAGTGGAGGACGTCATTGGTCTTGATGCTTCGGAAGCCGTCCTTGCCTCGGCAAAAGCCGGCATCGGAATTGAAGAGATCCTTGAGCAGATCGTTGAAAAGGTCCCAGCTCCAAGCGGCGATCCTGATGCGCCTCTGCAAGCTTTGATTTTTGATTCGCTGTATGATGCCTACAGGGGTGTTGTCGCCTATATCAGGGTAGTGCAGGGAACGGTGAAGGCCGGTCAAAAAATTAAGATGATGGCGACCGGAAAGGAGTTTGAAGTCACTGAAGTCGGGGTGTTCACACCTAAGGCTGTTCCGGTTGACGAATTAACGGTCGGCGATGTCGGCTTTTTGACCGCTGCGATCAAAAACGTCGGGGACACTCGTGTGGGGGATACGATTACAAGCGCGGAGAACCCTGCGCCGGAAGCATTGCCAGGTTACAGAAAACTGAACCCGATGGTCTATTGCGGACTGTATCCGATCGATACAGCGAAATACAACGATTTGCGGGAAGCGCTCGAAAAACTTGAGCTCAATGATTCATCCCTGCAGTATGAAGCTGAAACATCGCAAGCCCTTGGATTCGGTTTCCGCTGCGGTTTCCTTGGGATGCTGCACATGGAAATCATTCAGGAACGGATTGAACGCGAATTTAAAATCGATCTGATCACGACGGCGCCGAGCGTTATTTATGACGTCTACATGACAGACGGTGAAAAGATCATCGTCGACAACCCGTCAAATATGCCTGATCCGCAAAAGATTGACCGGGTAGAGGAACCGTTCGTCAAGGCGACGATGATGGTGCCGAACGACTTTGTCGGAGCGGTCATGGAGCTGTGCCAAGGCAAACGCGGCCAGTTTATCGATATGCAGTATCTTGATGCAAACCGCGTCAGCATTGTTTATGAAATCCCGCTGGCTGAAATCGTTTATGAATTTTTCGACCAGCTCAAATCGAATACGAAAGGCTATGCATCATTCGATTATGAGTTAATCGGATATAAACCGTCCAAGCTTGTGAAAATGGATATTATGCTGAACGGCGAAAAAATCGACGCCCTTTCCTTTATCGTTCATCGCGATTATGCGTATGAGCGCGGAAAGGTCATCGTCGAAAAGCTGAAGGAATTGATTCCGCGCCAGCAATTTGAAGTGCCGGTTCAAGCTGCCATCGGCACAAAAATTGTCGCCCGTTCAACGATCAAGGCGATGCGGAAAAACGTCTTGGCGAAATGCTACGGCGGAGATATTTCCCGAAAGCGCAAATTGCTAGAAAAGCAAAAGGAAGGAAAGCGAAGAATGAAACAGGTCGGTTCTGTCGAAGTACCGCAGGAAGCCTTCATGGCTGTCCTGAAAATGGACGACAGCGGCCAGAAATCATAAATCCTTTTTCGCCGCAGCGTAACAACTGCGGCTTCTTCCTGTAAAGAAGGTGAAAACGATGAAATCAGCATATATCCATATACCGTTTTGCGAGCATATATGCCATTATTGCGATTTTAATAAATTTTTTATTCAGAGCCAGCCTGTTGACGAATATTTGCGTTCGCTTGAGAAGGAAATGGCCAATTCAATGGAAGAAGCCGGACATCCGGAGCTAAGAACGATCTTTATCGGCGGGGGAACGCCGACATCTTTGTCAGCCGGCCAGCTTGAACAATTGCTTGATTCAATCCGCAACATTTTAAAGCCGTCTGAAAACCTGATCGAATTTGCAGTGGAAGCCAATCCCGACGATTTGTCGTCTGAAAAGCTGAACGTCTTGAAAGCCGCGGGTGTCAACAGGCTGAGCTTTGGCGTCCAAACGTTTGAAGACGAGCTCTTGGAAAAAATCGGCCGGGTCCACAAGCAAAAGGACGTGCTCGTCTCCTTTGAGAGAGCGAGGAGCGCCGGCTTTGACAACATCAGTCTCGATTTGATGTTCGGCCTTCCGGGGCAACAAATCGATCATCTCGCCGCTTCACTTGACACTGCGCTCGCGCTCGGCGCCGAGCATTATTCGGTTTACTCGCTGATTGTCGAGCCGAAAACCGTCTTTTATAATTTGATGAAAAAAGGCCGTCTCCACCTCCCGCCGCAGGATCAGGAAGCCGAGATGTATGAGCTTGTCATGAACAAGATGGCTGAAGCGGACATCAGCCAGTATGAGATCAGCAATTACGCAAAAAAAGGCTGTGAAAGCAAGCACAACCTCACGTATTGGAACAATGAAGAGTACTTTGGTTTCGGGGCGGGCGCACACGGCTATATCAATGGAAAAAGGACCGTCAACGCCGGCCCTGTCAAGCATTATATCGACCTGATCGACAACTGCGGTTTTCCTTATAAAGAAACGCATCAGGTGACACGAAACGAACGGATTGAAGAGGAGATGTTTCTCGGTCTCCGCAAAACCGCCGGCGTCAGTAAGGTGAGGTTTTTTGAAAAATACGGAGAAGCGCTTGACAGCCTCTTTCCTGAAGTGCTCCGCACGCTCGAAGAAAAAGGGCTGATCCAAAACACGAGCAAAAGCGTGTGTTTGACACATCATGGAAAACTGTTGGGAAATGAAGTGTTTCAGGCATTCTTAGGTGAGTTATAATTGACATTTTGATTGCGGTTTGGTAATTTTGATATACAATTAGCACTCGTTGTCTGAGAGTGCTAACAGGGGTGATATGGATGTTAACAAATCGTCAGCTGTTAATCTTGCAGGTCATCGTTAATGATTTCATTCGTTCAGCTCAGCCGGTTGGATCAAGAACGCTATCTAAAAAGGAAGACATCACATTCAGCTCGGCCACGATCAGAAATGAAATGGCCGACTTGGAAGAGCTCGGTTTTATCGAAAAAACACACTCTTCCTCAGGCCGGATTCCTTCTGAAAAAGGCTACCGCTACTATGTGGATCATCTGCTTTCTCCAGGGAAGCTGAGCCAAACGGATTTGCGATTAATCCATTCCATTTTCAAAGAGAAAATCTTTGAACTTGAAAAAGCCGTTCAGAAGTCAGCCCAAGTATTATCTGACCTGACGAATTATACATCGATTGTCCTCGGTCCAAGACTGAGCGAAAACCATTTGAAGCAAATTCAAATTGTACCGATTCAGCCCAACAAGGCCGTTGCCATTCTTGTGACGAACACCGGCCATGTCGAAAATAAAACGATTAATTTTCCGGCCGAGGTCGAACTGTCAGATCTCGAAAAGCTGGTTAATATATTAAATGAGCGCCTCGCAGGCGTGCCGATCTCTGAACTGAGAGACAGGATTTTCAAAGAGGTTGTCATCTTTTTGCGGTCGCATATTCAAAACTATGACCAAATCCTGCAAGCGCTCGGCGCTACATTTGATTCTTCAGTCCATACCGACCGGCTGTTTTTCGGCGGCAAGATTAATATGCTGAATCAGCCCGAATTTCACGATATTGACAGGATAAAATCACTCTTGTCGCTGATCGAGAAAGAACAGGAGATTCTGAGGCTCTTTCAATCGACGGAATCCGGAATCACCATTAAAATCGGTAAGGAAAATGACTATGAAGAAATGGAAAACTGCAGCCTGATTACCGCGACATATACAGTCGGATCAAAACAGATCGGCTCGATTGCGGTCATCGGTCCGACGCGGATGGACTATTCGCGAGTCGTCGGCTTGCTTCAGCACGTATCGTCTGACTTGTCAAAAGCGCTGACTAGTTTGTATGATGGGTAAGGCAGTATTAGCAAACACCGAAGAAGGGACTGCTCCCTTCTCTTCATCATGAAACGAACCTTTAAGGGAGGTGAACACAGATGGCAGAAGAAAAACAAAATCAAGAAGAACGAATGGATCAAGAAGAACTGAACCAGACAGAGGCGGAAACAGCCGAAGCAGAGGATGCGGCTTTGGAAGCCGATGACCGGACAGAAGAAAATCAAACTGTAGAGCTTGAAAAACAATTAAAAGAGCTTCAAGAGAGCCTTGAAGAAAAAGAAAATAAACTTTTACGTGTTCAAGCAGACTTTGAAAACTATAAAAGACGTGCCCGTCTTGATCTTGAGGCAGCGGAGAAATATCGTTCACAGCGCATCATCGGCGATTTGCTTCCGGCGCTTGACAACTTTGAACGCGCCCTGCAGATCGAGCCTGACAATGAGCAGACGAAAAGCCTGCTGCAAGGGATGGAAATGGTGCACCGTCAAATTTTGGAGGCCCTTAAAAATGAAGGGGTTGAACAGATTCCTTCAGTCGGCGAACAATTTGACCCGAATCTGCACCAGGCCGTGATGCAGGTTGAGGAAGAAGGATACGAATCCAATGCAGTCGTTGAAGAGCTGCAAAAAGGCTACAAACTTAAGGACCGGGTAATCCGTCCTTCTATGGTAAAAGTAAATCAATAACTACATAGCAGGAGGTTTTGAACATGAGTAAAGTTATCGGAATCGACTTGGGAACAACGAACTCATGCGTTGCAGTGCTTGAAGGCGGAGAGCCGAAAGTCATCCCAAACCCAGAAGGAGCCCGCACGACTCCGTCGGTTGTTGCATTTAAAAACGGAGAACGCCAGGTTGGTGAAGTGGCGAAACGCCAATCCATCACAAACCCAAATACAATCATGTCAATCAAACGCCACATAGGAACCGACCATACGGTTGAAATCGAAGGCAAAAAGTACACGCCTCAAGAAGTGTCCGCCATCATCCTTCAGCATTTGAAATCCTATGCTGAAAGCTATCTTGGCGAAACTGTATCAAAAGCCGTTATTACCGTTCCTGCATACTTTAATGATGCAGAGCGTCAAGCGACAAAAGATGCCGGTAAAATCGCCGGACTCGAAGTTGAGCGGATCATCAACGAGCCGACTGCAGCTGCGCTTGCCTACGGTTTAGATAAAACGGAAGAAGATCAGACGATTCTTGTATACGACCTTGGCGGCGGTACATTTGACGTTTCGATCCTTGAACTGGGAGACGGCGTATTTGAAGTCCGCTCTACAGCAGGTGACAACCGCCTTGGAGGAGACGATTTTGACCAAGTGATCATCGATCATCTCGTCTCAGAATTCAAAAAAGAAAACGGCATCGACCTTTCAAAAGATAAAATGGCGCTTCAGCGCTTGAAAGATGCGGCTGAGAAAGCGAAAAAAGACCTTTCCGGCGTATCTTCTACACAAATCTCACTGCCGTTTATCACAGCGGGAGACGCAGGTCCGCTTCACCTTGAACTGACGCTGACCCGCGCGAAATTTGAAGAGCTTTCTTCACACTTGGTTGAGCGCACAATGGGCCCTGTCCGCCAGGCGCTTCAAGATGCAGACCTTTCTGCAAGCGAAATCGACAAAGTCATCCTTGTCGGCGGATCAACTCGTATCCCAGCCGTTCAGGAAGCGATCAAAAAAGAAACAGGAAAAGAAGCGCATAAAGGCGTAAACCCTGATGAAGTCGTGGCTCTTGGTGCGGCGATCCAAGGCGGTGTCATCACAGGTGACGTAAAAGACGTTGTCCTTCTTGACGTAACTCCGCTGTCACTTGGTATTGAAACAATGGGAGGCGTGTTCACGAAGCTGATCGAGCGCAACACGACAATCCCGACAAGCAAATCCCAAGTGTTCTCAACAGCGGCTGACAACCAGACAGCGGTTGACATTCACGTCCTTCAAGGTGAGCGTCCGATGGCTGCCGACAACAAAACGCTTGGACGCTTCCAGCTTACCGACATCCCGCCGGCTCCGCGCGGTGTGCCGCAAATCGAAGTATCTTTTGATATCGATAAAAACGGTATCGTTAATGTAAGCGCAAAAGACCTTGGTACAGGCAAAGAGCAAAACATTACGATCAAATCTTCTTCAGGCCTGTCCGATGACGAAATCGACCGCATGGTCAAAGAAGCTGAAGAAAACGCGGAAGCGGATGCGAAGAAAAAAGAAGAAATCGAGCTTCGCAATGAAGCCGATCAGCTCGTTTTCACAACTGAAAAAACGCTCAAAGACCTCGAAGGCAAGGTCGACGAAGCGCAAGTGAAAAAAGCGAATGAAGCAAAAGACGCGTTGAAGAGCGCAATTGAGAAAAATGACCTTGAAGAAATCAAGGCGAAAAAAGAAGAATTGCAAACGATCGTTCAGGAGCTTTCCATGAAGCTTTACGAAGAAGCGGCTCAACAAGCTCAAGCCCAGCAAGAAGGCGGAGAAGCGAAAAAAGCGGATGACAATGTCGTAGATGCTGAATATGAAGAAGTAAACGACGACGATAAAAAATAAGAAAAATAGAATGACTGTGCGGCTCCGTTCCGCACAGTCATTATGACCTTACAGGCGCGAAAGTCAAAGTCAGGATCTCTTGGCTTTGACTTTTTTCTTCCCAGGGGACAAAAGGAATTGAAAAAACGTAATTTGAAATGATACAATCTAATCTATGTGAGAAAATCGGGAGTGTGAAAAGATGAGTAAGCGTGATTACTATGAGGTGCTTGGGGTAAGTAAGAGCGCTTCGAAAGATGAGATAAAAAAAGCTTACCGCAAGCTTTCTAAAAAATATCACCCTGACATAAACAAAGAGGCCGGAGCGGCTGAGCAATTCAAAGAAGTCAAAGAAGCCTACGAAACACTTTCTGATGACCAAAAACGGGCGCATTACGATCAGTTCGGCCACACCGATCCAAACCAGGGATTCGGCGGCGGCGGCTTCGGTGGAGGCGGCGACTTCGGCGGTTTTGGGTTTGACGATATTTTCTCAAGCATTTTCGGCGGCGGCACAAGACGGAGAGACCCGAATGCCCCGCGGCAGGGAGCGGATCTGCAATACACGATGACGCTGTCTTTTGAAGAAGCGGCCTTCGGAAAAGAGACGACGATTGAAATCCCGCGTGAAGAAACGTGTGACACATGCCGCGGTTCAGGAGCAAAACCCGGTACAAAACCGGATACATGCTCACACTGCGGAGGATCAGGCCAGCTGAACATGGAGCAGTCCACACCGTTCGGCAAAGTCGTCAACAGAAGAGTATGTCACTACTGTAATGGAACGGGCAAACAAATCAAACACAAGTGTTCAACATGCGGCGGCACCGGAAAAGTGAAAACACGCAAAAAAATCAATGTCACCATTCCGGCGGGTGTGGATGACGGCCAGCAGCTGAGGGTCTCCGGACAAGGTGAACCTGGGGTGAACGGAGGACCGTCGGGTGACTTATTCGTCGTGTTCCGCGTTCAGCCGCACGAATTTTTCGAGCGCGATGGAGACGACATTTACTGTGAAATGCCGTTGACCTTTGCACAAGCGGCGCTCGGAGACGAGATCGAAGTGCCTACTCTTCACGGAAAAGTGAAGTTAAAGGTGCCTGCAGGAACGCAAACGGGTACGAAATTCCGTTTGAAAGGAAAAGGCGTTGCCAATGTCCGCGGCTACGGCCAGGGCGATCAGCATATCGTTGTCCGCGTCGTCACGCCGACGAATTTGACGGAAAGCCAGAAAAATATTCTCCGCGAATTTGCTGAAGTAAGCGGAAATATGCCAGATGAACAGGAAATGAGTTTTTTTGACAAAGTAAAGCGCGCATTTAAAGGCGATTAATGATTGGATGAGGAGTTGGTAGTATGAAATGGTCCGAAATCTGCATTCACACAACACATGAAGCGGTTGAGCCCATCTCGAATATTTTGCATGAAGCTGGCGCAAGTGGAGTGGTCATCGAAGATCCGCTTGATTTAATCAAAGAACGTGAGAATGTGTACGGAGAAATCTACCAGCTCGATCCAAACGATTACCCGGATGAAGGGGTCATCATCAAAGCGTACCTCCCGATCAACAGCTTTTTGGGAGAAACGGTGGACGGAATCAAGGAAACGATCAATAACCTGCTGTTATATGACATTGACCTTGGGAGAAATAAGATCACCATCAGCGAAGTGAATGAAGAAGAATGGGCGACGGCGTGGAAAAAATATTATCACCCCGTCAAAATTTCCGAAAAGTTTACGATCGTTCCAACCTGGGAAGAGTACACGCCTGTTCATACGGATGAACTGATTATCGAAATGGACCCTGGAATGGCCTTCGGCACGGGGACGCACCCGACGACCGTTCTTTGCATCCAGGCGCTTGAGCGGTATGTAAAGGAAGGGGATTCAGTCGTCGATGTCGGCACGGGAACGGGCATTTTAAGCATCGCTTCCGCCATGCTGCGGGCAGGCAGTGTCGAGGCGTACGACCTTGATCCGGTAGCTGTAGAAAGCGCCCGCCTGAATTCAAAGCTGAATAAAGTCAGCGGCCAGATCGCCATCAAACAAAACAATCTGCTCGACGGTGTCGAGGGAGAAAAAGATGTGATCGTCGCCAATATTTTAGCTGAGGTGATTTTGCGGTTTACAGAACAGGCGCACAGCCTGTTGAAAAAGGACGGCTACTTCATTACTTCAGGCATCATTCAGCAGAAAAAACAGGAAGTGAAAGACGCCCTTGTAAAAGAAGGATTCAAAATCATTGAAGTTCTTTCGATGGAAGACTGGGTCAGCATCATTGCCCAAAAATAATCGTTAGTAGGTGTCAAAAAGCGTATGCAACGATATTTTATCGAACAAACAAAACAAGAGGTTCAAGCGGAACCTATGCTCTCCATTCAAGGAGAGGACGTTCACCATATCGTCAATGTGATGAGAATGTCGGCCGGCGATCACGTCGTTTGCTGTGCCAAAGACGGGCATGAGGCCAGATGCCGAATCGAGTCATTATCAAAAGAAGAGGTTGTGTTGAGCATTGTCGAGTGGACCGGTGACAATCGCGAACTGCCGGTTCGGGTCCACATTGCAAACGGCCTGCCGAAAGGCGATAAACTGGAATGGATCATTCAAAAAGGGACGGAGCTCGGCGCAAGTTCATTTATCCCCTTTGAAGCGTCCCGGTCTGTTGTCAAGCTTGATGATAAAAAAGCAAAGAAAAAACGGGAAAGATGGGCGAAAATCGCCAAAGAAGCTGCGGAACAGTCCCATCGAAACATCGTTCCTGAAGTGGCCGCCGTCCATACTTTTCAAAGCTTGCTGAACAGCCTTGAGGGTTTCGATAAATGTGTCGTTGCATACGAGGAATCATCTAAACAGGGTGAGAAGAGCCGGTTTCAATCCGCGGTCAAAAGCCTGCCGGAAGGTTCTTCGGTGCTCATTGTATTTGGTCCTGAAGGCGGATTTTCAGAAGCGGAAATCGAGGCGCTTAAAGAAAAAGGAGCCGCCGCCTGCGGTCTCGGTCCGAGGATATTAAGAGCGGAAACAGCCCCGCTGTACGCGCTGGCGGCAATTTCTTATCATACAGAGTTATTAAGAGGTGAATAACAATGGCAACCGTTGCATTTCATACACTTGGCTGCAAGGTCAACCATTATGAAACAGAAGCGATCTGGCAGCTTTTCAAAGAAGCCGGCTATGAAAGAAAAGAATTTGAAAGCACTGCTGATGTATATGTGATCAATACGTGCACCGTGACCAATACGGGCGACAAAAAAAGCCGACAGGTGATCAGACGGGCAATTCGCCAAAATCCCGATGCCGTGATTTGTGTGACGGGCTGCTACGCTCAGACGTCTCCGGCGGAAATCATGGCCATTCCGGGCGTTGACATCGTCGTCGGCACTCAGGACCGCGAAAAAATGCTTGGATATATTGAGCAGTATCAGGAAGAAAGACAGCCGATCAACGGCGTCGGCAACATTATGAAAGCAAGGGTTTTTGAAGAGCTTGACGTTCCCGCGTTTACAGACAGGACTAGAGCTTCTCTGAAAATTCAGGAAGGCTGCAACAATTTCTGCACATTCTGCATCATTCCATGGGCGCGCGGCCTGCTTCGCTCCCGCGATCCGGAAGAAGTCATCCGCCAGGCGCAGCAGCTGGTTGACGCCGGATATAAAGAAATCGTCCTGACCGGCATCCATACCGGCGGATATGGAGAAGATATGAAAGATTATAACTTTGCACAGCTTTTGAAAGAATTGGACAGCCGTGTGAAAGGCTTGAAACGAATCCGAATCTCCTCTATTGAAGCGAGCCAGATCACCGATGAAGTCATCGAGGTGCTGGATCGGTCCGATAAAATCGTCAGACATCTGCACATTCCTTTGCAGTCCGGTTCAAACAGCGTGTTGAAGCGGATGAGACGAAAATATACGATGGAATTTTTCGCCGACCGTTTAACAAAGCTGAAAAAAGCTCTTCCAGGGCTTGCGGTCACATCAGATGTTATCGTCGGCTTTCCAGGGGAAACGGATGAAGAATTTATGGAAACGTACAATTTTATTAAAGAGCACAAGTTTTCCGAACTCCATGTCTTCCCGTACAGCAAACGGACCGGCACACCGGCCGCACGCATGGACGATCAGGTTGATGAAAACGTGAAGAACGAACGTGTTCACAAGCTGATCGCCCTCTCAGACCAGCTTGCAAAAGAGTATGCTTCAGACTATGAAGGCGACGTGCTCGAAATCATCCCTGAAGAGCCGTTCACCGAAACAGGCGAAGACAACTTGTTTGTCGGCTATACCGACAACTATATGAAAGTTGTTTTCGAAGGGTCTGAAGACATGATCGGCAAGCTTGTCAAAGTGAAGATTATCAAAGCGGGCTATCCTTACAATAAAGGTTTGTTCGTCCGCATCGCAGAGGATGCGGCGGAGGAGAACATCCGCTTATCCTCTTAATATGAAAAGCCGGGTTCACAGCCATGTGATCCCGGCTTTTTTGCGGATTTACAGACGGCTGCTGCCGCGGTACCACAGTTAGAGCAATACATTAGCGGGCCTGGCCGTTGTTTGGGATGAGGAACATGATAAACGAATGAAATAAATGGGTCAGCGGCAAAAACAACAGCGAAGTCACAACGTTAAACAGCAGGCTGAAATGGGCGATCTGCTGTGCCGGACTTGCCGAAAGGGCGGAAATAAATCCGGTTAAAGATGTGAGCAGCGGATAGACGGCCGCCACGCCGATCACATTGAACAGCACATGGGCATAAGCCGTTTGCTTGGCGGCGGGGCCCCCTTTGAAAGCCGCCATGACTGCAGTAATGCATGTCCCGATATTGGAGCCGAGGACAACGCTCATCGCCTCAGTCAGTCCGACGACCCCCTGATCCATAAAGCTCATCAGAATGCCAACACAGGCCGAGCTTGAATGTATGATGGCAGTCAGCACCGTGCCGATGAGAAGTGCGTAAAGTGATGAATGTTCGACCAGGCGGACGATATAGGCGCCTGAGTCAAGCTGTGACAAGGGAACGGCAAGCCTGCTGAACCCGCTGATGCAGAAAAAAATCACGCCCAAACCGATCAGGCTCACCCCGACATGCCGAAAGGGCGGTTTTCTGGTGAGGAAAAGGACCGCGCCAACCGCAAAAAGGGCGAAAATCAAAAATTCCAGCTTGACGGCCAAAAATTCAGTTGTGAATGTGGAGCCGATGTTTGTCCCCAAAATCAGCGGAATCGAGCGTTTAAAAGAAAGAGCGCCGATGCTGACAAACCCGATGACGATCACCATAAATGCCGAACTGCTTTGCAGAACGCCTGTAAACACTATGCTCACCAGGAAAGCCTTCAATGGATGATCCGTAAAAAAAAGCAGGCGCTTTTCAATCTTCTCGAACGTCAGGGAGATCAGGCCTTTTCTCAGCATGCCCATGCCCGCCAGAAAAAGGCTGATCTGCAGCACAAATAAGATCAAGATCAGCATCAGATTTTCGAACAGCCTCCTTTATAAATGTATACAGACAAGCTGCCGAAATGATGACTAAACAATAAAACAATCTCGTTTGGTTGACCTTGCCGAATGCTTATATTATAATGTCAAGGTACATGTTTAAATGTATGTCTTTTTTTAAAGCAGTCGATTGGTGTATTCGGAGGGAGGGAAAGAGAATGTCAAAAACGGTCGTTAGAAAAAACGAATCGCTTGAAGATGCTCTTCGTCGCTTCAAACGCAGTGTATCAAAGACAGGTACTTTGCAAGAAGCAAGAAAGCGTGAATTTTATGAAAAACCTAGCGTAAGACGCAAGAAAAAGTCTGAAGCTGCCAGAAAGCGCAAATACTAAAAGAGGGTGGATTTATGAGTCTTCTTGAGCGTCTGAATCAAGACATGAAGCTCTATATGAAAAACCGTGAGAAAGACAAACTGACTGTCATTCGCATGGTGAAGGCTTCGCTTCAAAACGAAGCAATCAAGCTTAAGAAAGACAGGCTGACCGAAGATGAAGAACTGACTGTTCTTTCTCGTGAATTAAAACAGCGTAAAGACTCCCTCCATGAATTTTCAAACGCTAATCGTTCAGATTTAGTAGATAAAGTTCAAAAAGAGTTAGACATTCTGGAAGCTTATATGCCTGAACAGCTGACGGAAGAGGAATTGCTTGCGATCGTAAACGAAACGATCGCAGAAGTCGGCGCCTCTTCAAAAGCGGACATGGGCAAGGTGATGAGCGCGATCATGCCGAAGGTTAAAGGCAAGGCTGACGGCGGCCTCGTCAATAAGCTTGTCAGCAAACAACTGTCTTAAAGAAAAGGACATCTTTCACCATTTGAAAGGTGTCTTTTTTTATGCGCGGTCATAAAAATAGAAAAGGAGTAAAAATCTGAAACCTTTGATACATTTACAACGTATGTAATGTTAATGATAAAGGAGGAAGGAGGAGTCAAAATCGGTGCTGTTGAAAAAAAGTAGAATTTTAGTTGCTGTGGCGTGCGGTTTTGTTTTATTCTTATTATTAAGCGTTCATTTGACCGTGAAAGCCGATGCCGATGGAGACAAAGTGTATGTGATCCCGGTCGAAGACACGGTTGAAAAGGGACTCTCAAAATTTCTTGAGCGCTCATTTCAAGAAGCAAAAGAGATGAATGCCAAGCATATTATTTTGGATATCAATACCCCCGGCGGAGCGGTTGACGCAGTCCTTGATATGGCTGATACGATACATAACTCCGACATTCCGGTGACCGCTTATGTCAACAGAAGGGCCCTTTCGGCAGGCGCGTACCTCGCCTTGAATGCAGACGACATTTATATGGCGCCCGGCGGAAAAATGGGAGCCGCGGCGATCATTGATGCAGAGGGAAACGCTGCTGATCAAAAGGCGGAATCTCTGTGGCTGGCGGAAATGGAAGATGCGGCCAAAAAAAACGGCCGTGATCCAAAATATGCGCTCGCGATGGCAGATCCGGACGTTGACGCCAAAGAAGTAGGGGCGCCAAAGGGAGAGCTTTTGACATTGAGCTCTGACAAAGCGTTGAAAGTCGGCTATTCGGAAGGCACGGTCTCAAGCTTTGACGACCTTTTAAAAAAGCTGAATTTAAAAGGGGCCGAAATCGAGCATGCTGAAGTGAGTTTTGCCGAAAAAGTGGCGCGCTTCCTCACACATCCGGTCGTGATTCCGATTCTTCTTTCAATCGGAAGCCTCGGGCTGATCGTCGAACTCTATTCACCGGGCTTTGGAATTCCCGGCTCTATGGGCCTTGCGGCGCTGATGCTCTTTTTCTACGGCCACCTTGTGGCTGGGCTCGCCGGAATGGAAACCCTCCTTCTGTTTATTGCCGGTATCATATTGATTATTTTAGAACTTTTTCTGCCGGGCGGCATCGCGGGAATTATCGGCCTCACAGCCGTTGTTCTAAGTCTCTTTTTAGCATCGGGAAGCGTGACGGTCATGGCCGTCTCGATTTTGATTGCAACCGCTGTTTCGATAGCGGCATCCATTCTACTGACAAGGGTGTTGGGGAAAAGAATGAAATTCTTTAAAAAATTAATATTAACCGACTCTACCAATTCGGAAAGCGGCTATGTCTCAAATGAAACCCGGCGCGATCTGATCGGGAAAACCGGTGTCACATATACACCGCTCAGACCGGCCGGAACGGTTATTATCGGCGATGAACGGCTCGATGTCGTTTCCGAAGGTTCGTTCACCGCAAAGGATAGGAAAGTCAAAGTGGTGAAAGTGGAAGGCTCGCGCATCGTCGTGAGAGAAATATAAACCATACTTTTTAGGAGGAATATTATGGATCCGTCAACTCTATTACTTTTGGTTATCATTGCAGCCGGCATCATTTTATTAGCTGTCTTCTTTACATTTGTTCCGGTGATGCTGTGGATCTCGGCCTTGGCCGCAGGCGTCAAAATCAGCATTTTTACACTGATCGGTATGAGGCTCCGCCGCGTCATTCCAAACCGCGTCGTCAATCCTTTGATCAAAGCGCACAAAGCGGGACTGGATGTAGCCATCAACCAGCTTGAAAGCCACTACTTGGCCGGGGGGAACGTCGACCGCGTTGTCAATGCGCTGATCGCCGCCCAACGCGCTAACATTGAATTGACATTTGCCAGATGTGCGGCCATTGATTTGGCTGGACGCGATGTGCTTGAAGCCGTTCAAATGAGCGTTAATCCGAAGGTTATTGAAACACCGTTTATCGCGGGTGTTGCGATGGATGGAATCGAAGTGAAGGCGAAAGCGAGAATTACCGTTCGTGCAAATATTGACCGCCTTGTCGGGGGTGCAGGCGAAGAGACAATCATCGCCCGTGTAGGTGAAGGGATTGTTTCGACGATCGGTTCGTCTGACAATCATAAAAAGGTGCTTGAAAATCCGGATATGATTTCACAAACGGTCTTGAGCAAAGGTTTGGATTCAGGCACGGCTTTTGAAATTCTGTCGATCGATATCGCTGACGTGGACATCGGCAAAAACATCGGCGCCATTCTTCAAACAGACCAGGCTGAAGCCGATAAAAACATCGCTCAGGCCAAAGCGGAAGAACGCCGCGCCATGGCGGTTGCCCAAGAACAGGAAATGCGGGCCCGCGTCGAAGAAATGCGCGCCAAAGTGGTCGAGGCGGAAGCGGAAGTTCCGCTTGCGATGTCCGAAGCATTGCGCAGCGGAAAAATCGGGGTCATGGATTATCTCAATATGAAAAACATCGATGCCGACACAGATATGCGTGATTCCTTTGGTAAAATGACGAAAGACCAAAATGAAGACGATCATAAATAAACAAGCCCCCGTAAAAAGGAGGGAGCGCATTGCTTGATTTATTGTTCGATAATCCGATCATCATGGCAGTCATCGTCGGAATCATTTCCGTCATTTTCAACAAGATCGGAAAAAATGATGAAAACGAAGAAAATAATCGCAAAAAAGCGCCTGAACAGCGCAAAACAAAAGCGCCGAAGCAGCAGGAAAAGCGCCATCAGACAGCGGAAAAGCCAACTGCAAAGCCCGCTGCCATGAAAAAGAGCAATGACCTCGTTCAGGAGCTTGAAAGAATCAAAGCGGATGCCGAACGGTCGATGCCGGCTGTGGAACGGGCTGTCAAAAAGCAAAGCAAGCGGATGTTAGAGCCGCATGCCGAACGGCTTGACATCAATAAGAAAAGTGTTGTCCAAGGAATTGTCCTCGGTGAAGTATTCGGTCCGCCGCGCTCAAGAAAACCGCATTACACGATGAGGCGCCGCCCTTAAAAATTAAAGTGTTAGAACCCCTTTCTCACTCATACATATGAGATGAAAGGGGGTTCTTTTTTTATGGCGCAAAAGAAAAATCGATTTAAAGCGTGGCTGACAAGAACATTGGAAATTCCCCCTGATGTCATGATGGATCTTCCGCGAATGACGATGATAGGGAGACTTCACATATATATCGAGAATCATAGAGGGCTTTTGCTTTTCAGCGACCGTGAAGTAAGGCTGCTGCTGAAGCAGGGGCAGTGCATCATCCAGGGCAAGGACTTTGTCATTAAAACGATCCTGCCTGAGGAAATTTTGCTTGAAGGCACGATAGAGCTCGTCCGCTATATCGATTCATAAGTCAGGGGGAAGAGACGTGAAGAATAAATGGCTTTCTTTTTTCTCAGGAAAGATTCAGCTTGAAGTGACGGGAATGGGAATCGAACGTTTATTAAATGAGTGCACAAGGCGCGGCATCCCGATGTTTAATGTGAAAAAAAAGAAAGACTCTGTCTTTCTTTATATTCTGCTTTCCGATGTACATGCCTTTCGAAAAGTCATCAGGACCTTTGACTGCAAATGCCGTTTTTTAAAACGGAAAGGCCTGCCTTTCATCATCAGGCAATCGATGCGAAACAGCGGGTTTACTTTGGGGATCGCAGCTTTTTTTATCATCATGTTCCTCCTTTCCAATATGCTGTGGAAGATTGACATTTCCGGCGCCAATCCGGAAACAGAGCACCAAATCAGGCAGCACCTTGACCAGATCGGAGTGAAAAAAGGCCGCTTTCAATTCACCATGCTGACCCCGGAGAACATTCAGCAGTCGCTGACAAAGAGCGTTGAAAATATTACTTGGGTCGGCATCGAATTAAACGGGACAGCCCTTCACATGAAAGTGGTGGAGAAAAATGAGCCTGATAAGGAAAAATACATCGGTCCAAGGCATATCATCGCCAAAAAAGAAGCGACCATCTCCAAGATGTTTGTTGAAAAAGGAGAGCCGCTCGTTACGGTGAATCAGCATGTTGAAAAAGGGGAGATGCTCGTTTCAGGGCTGATCGGAACAGAGGATGAGAAGCAAAAGGTCGGCGCCAAAGGCAAAATTTACGGTGAAACATGGTACAAGTCTAAAGTGACGGTACCGCTTGAGACATCATTTGATGTTTTTACGGGTAAAGTAAGGACAAAGCACAAGCTCTCCATCGGTTCACTTTCCGTTCCTTTTTGGGGATTTGCATTGAAAAAAGAAGAGCTTTTGCGTCCGAAGACCGAAGTCGAAAAACATTCGCTTCACTTCATGAACTTTAAGCTTCCCATCGCTTATGAAAAAGAAACGACGCGGGAAAGCGAACAGGTCAAAAGGGTGTATACCAAAAAAGAAGCGGTTCAGGAAGGCATCAAAATGGGAAAAAGGGACGTCCGGAAAAAAATTGGCGAAGATGGGGACATTATCAATGAAAAAGTTTTGCACGAAACGAGTGAGAATGGTAAAGTTAAATTGATCATCCTTTACCAGGTTATTGAAGACATTGTTCAAACAACACCAATCGTTCAGGAGACTAAAGAATGACAGAACACTTACTTGCGATTAATCAGCAATTGGAAAGTCCGAATGAAGCTCAGGCGCTGTTTGGAAATCAGGATTCGCATCTAAAAATGATGGAGGAAGAGCTGAACGTCTCGATTGTTACACGGGGTGAAACCGTTTATGTAGCCGGTGACGAGAACACGTTTCAAATCGTTGACAGCCTGCTCGCGTCCCTCTTGAATCTGATCCGCAAAGGAATTGAGGTTTCTGAACGGGATGTCATCTATGCGATCAAGATGGCGAAAAAGCACAAGCTTGAGTTTTTTGAAAGTATGTATGAAGAGGAAATTACGAAAAATGCCAAAGGGAAGCCGATCAGAGTCAAAACCATCGGGCAAAGAGAGTATATCACGGCAATGAAAAAGCACGATTTAATCTTTGGCATCGGTCCCGCCGGAACGGGAAAAACCTATTTGGCGGTCGTAAAAGCCGTTCATGAACTGAAAAACGGACGCATAAAAAAAATCATCTTGACGAGGCCGGCCGTTGAAGCAGGAGAAAGCCTCGGCTTTTTGCCCGGTGATCTGAAAGAAAAGGTCGACCCTTATTTAAGGCCTTTGTATGACGCCCTCCACGATGTGCTCGGAACGGACCATACAGCGAGGCTCCTTGAAAGGGGAACCATTGAAATCGCGCCGCTCGCTTATATGAGGGGCCGGACGCTTGACGATGCCTTTGTCATTTTGGACGAAGCGCAAAACACGACGCCTGCACAAATGAAAATGTTTTTGACGAGATTGGGTTTTGGTTCTAAAATGGTCATTACAGGCGATATTACGCAAATCGATTTGCCAAAGGGAGTCAAGTCAGGACTTGCCGTCGCGAAAAGCATGCTCCTTGATATCGAAGGAATTTCATTCGTTGAACTGGATCAGACAGATGTGGTCAGACATCCGCTTGTCGCCCGAATTATCGAAGCATACGAACAGACAAAATAACTCCGAATGGCCCGATCGCCCGCTATCGGGCCATTTTTTAGTTTCTCGCCGGAAAGAGGTGCTATTGTTGAAAAAGAAAAAAAGAGGCGGTAAAAACCGGCTTACCCGAATGGAAAAAGCCCGTTTTCTCCCCGTTATTCTTTATACAGCCATATCAGCGCTGATGTTTATTCTGCTTTTTTTCCATGTCAGACCCGAGTCGCTTGATCTTGATTTGTTTTCAATCAGCGAAAATACGATTTATGCACCGGCTACGGTAGAAGACCAAAAGGCAACATCTGCCAAAAAACAGGAAGCAAGGGAAGAGGTCCCCGATCAGTACACCCTGAAAAAAGAGTACTCTGACAACAGGGTCGATCTTGTATCGTCTATCTTCGACATCATTAAAGAAGTCAAAAAAGAAAGCGGGGATCAAAAGGAAAAAAAACAGATTAAATCCGTGGAAGAAAAATTGACTTCTGATGTGACGGACTCCCTGTCAGAGGACTCTGTCAAAAACCTTTTGCGGGCGAGCGACGGAGAGCTTTCCATGACACAGGATTCGGTCATAACGGCCGTCAACGATGTGATGAGCAAAGAAATCCCTGCCGGAAAGCTTGACGAAGCAAAAGAAAATCTTACAAAGGAGCTGAAGGGCAACTCGGTCCCTTCAAAACTGAAGAATGCCGCCAATGAAATCGGACGCTTTGCGATCATCCCCAATTATGTCTATGATCCCGACAAAACGGAGCAAAAGCGCCAGGAAGCGGCGGACAGCGTTCAGCAGGTGCAGATCAAGCAGGGGCAGATTCTCGTTGAGGAAAATCAGCTGATCGACAGGGAAGTGTACCGGAAGCTTCAATTGACGGGGCTGTTAAGTGGAGCCAATATATTTAAACCGGTCGGCGGACTGCTGCTTTTGATCGCGCTTTTCATCTCGGCATTGATTTACTATTTTGAAAAACAATACAGCAATCGGCTGCCGAAGACGAAATCGCTGATGCTCTTTTCCTTGATAACAGCGATGGTATTGATCGTCATGGAAGTCATCAGCCTGTTTCAAGAGCTCGAATTCAGCCATATCGGCTATATCGTGCCCATTGCAATGGGCGTCATGCTGATCAAGCTGCTGATTAACGAGCGGCTGGCGATTCTCGCGAGCATGATCCTTTCCATCTGCGGAAGCATGATGTTTAACCAGGGTGTCACAGGCACTTTTAACTATGCGATCGGAACGTATTTCTTAATTAGTTCGATAGCGGGCATACTGTTTTTAGGAAAGCATAATGCCAGAACAAAGATCCTTCAGGCGGGACTGTTTGTTTCGTTTGTCAACATCGTTGTCATGTTCACCCTCCAGCTGATTCAAAATACGGCCCAATCCGGTCTGGAGATGGGCACATATCTCGTGATGGGAGCTGTTTCAGGCATTGGATCTTCCGTTCTTGTCCTCGGTTTCATGCCGTTTTTTGAAAGCGGGTTCGGGATCTTGTCGACGATGAAGCTTCTTGAGCTTTCCAATCCGAATCACCCGCTCCTGCGCAAAATTCTGACTGAAACACCGGGAACCTACCATCACAGCGTCATGGTTGCCAATTTATCGGAGGCGGCGTGCGAAGCGGTCGGAGCGAACGGATTGCTAGCAAGGGTCGGTGCGTATTATCATGATATCGGTAAGACGAAACGGCCTCAGTATTTCATCGAAAACCAAATGAATATTGACAATCCGCATGACAAACTGTCACCGCAGCTGAGCAAAAACATCATCATCTCGCATGCGACAGATGGAGCGGACATGCTGAGGGAGCATAAAATGCCGAAGGAGCTCGTCGATATCGCCGAACAGCACCACGGTACATCCCTGCTCAAGTTTTTCTACTACAAAGCTAAGGAAAAAGGCGATCAGACGACAGAAGAAGAGTTCCGTTATCCGGGGCCGAAGCCGCAGTCAAAAGAAGCGGCGATCATTTCCGTGGCCGACAGCGTGGAAGCCGCCGTCAGGTCGATGCACAACCCGAATCCGGAAAGGATTGAAAAGCTTGTGCGCGGCATCATTTCCGACAAGCTTCAAGACGGGCAATTTGATGAATGCGATCTGACTTTAAAAGAACTGAACATCATTGCCAAGACGCTATGTGAAACGTTAAAAGGCATTTTCCATTCCCGGATCGAATATCCGGAGGCCAATCCAAAACAGAAGGTGAAACAATCATGAGTTTAAATCTCGATATCTCAGATGAAACAGGGCGTCTCTCAGAGGGGCAGCTCGAGGAAATTGAAAAGCTTCTTCAATTTGCGGCGAAGGAAGAAGGCGTCGCCGATCAGGCCGAAGTGTCCGTTACGGTCGTAGGGAATGAAGAAATACAGGAAATCAATAAAGAATACCGGGGGAAAGATTATCCGACAGATGTCATCTCATTTGCTCTTGAAGAGGACGGTGAGGGAGAAGTGGAGATTATCGGCGCCGACATGCCGCCCGTTCTCGGCGATATCATCATCAGTGCAGATAAAGCGGAAGAACAGGCGGAAGAGTACGGACATTCCTTGATGAGAGAGCTGGGATTTCTTGCGGTTCACGGCTTTTTGCATCTGCTCGGATATGACCATATGACAGAGGAAGAAGAGAAAATCATGTTCACTAAGCAAAAGGAACTGTTAAATCGCTATGGGCTTTCAAGATCATCATAAACAAAGTGAATGGATCAGGCTGAGAAAAAGCTTTTCACACGCCTTCACGGGAATTTTGAAAACGTTCATGTCCGAGCGCAATTTTCAAATTCACACCGGAGCCGCAATCGTTGTGATCGCTTGCGGCTTCATCTTCAGGCTGACCGCTTCGGAATGGGCCGTCATTTTGATCCTCATCGGCGGAGTGCTTGCATTGGAGCTCATGAACACCGCGGTTGAGCATGCTGTCGACCTTTTCACAAAAGAGAATCATCCGCTGGCAAAAGCCGCTAAGGATGCCGCGGCAGGAGCGGTTTGCGTGTTTGCCTTTGTTTCGTGTATCATTGGATTACTCATCTTTTTGCCAAAATTGTTTTGATCAGCGTATGCGCCCTGGCAAAAGATTCTTACAAAAATTTTACATTTTTGATTTGGGCGTGAAATAACAGCCATTTTTATGTAAAATAAAAGTGTTAGCGGTATCATCGCCGCTATAGGAAGGAATACACACATTGAACAAACAAGAATTGATTACAGAAGCGTTAAAAGCAAGAGAATATGCATATGTTCCGTATTCAAAGTTCAAAGTGGGAGCCGCCCTCTTGACGGAGGACGGCAAGGTGTACAGAGGCTGCAACATTGAAAATGCTGCTTACAGCCTGTGCAATTGCGCCGAACGGACGGCATTATTCAAGGCGTATTCCGAAGGTGAAAAAGCCTTTAAGATGCTCGCTGTTGCCGCTGATACACCGGGGCCCGTTTCACCGTGCGGAGCATGCAGACAGGTCATCTCTGAACTTTGTTCAAAAAACATGCCTGTTGTTTTAACCAATCTGAACGGCCAAGTGAAAGAAATGACGGTTCAAGAATTACTGCCAGGAGCTTTTTCATCGGAGGATCTAAATGACACAGAACAGCTTTAAATCAGGATTTGTGTCCATCATCGGACGACCAAACGTAGGAAAATCTACTTTTTTAAATCGCGTGATCGGCCAAAAAATCGCCATCATGAGCGACAAACCGCAGACAACGAGAAACAAGGTGCAGGGTGTTTTGACCACCGGAACTTCTCAAACGATTTTTATCGATACGCCCGGCATTCATAAACCGAAGCATAAGCTGGGCGACTTTATGATGAAAGTGGCGCAAAACACGCTGAAAGAAGTCGACTTAATTTTGTTCATGATCAATGCGGCGGAAGGGTATGGAAAAGGCGACGAATTTATTATCGAGCGCTTAAAAGGGCTGAACACTCCCGTTTTCTTAATCATCAATAAAATCGACCAGATTCACCCTGATGAACTGCTTCCGCTTATTGATGAATACAGAGCCAGATACCCTTTTAAAGAAATCATCCCGATTTCCGCCCTGGAGGGGAATAATACCGACACTCTTCTAAGGCAAATTGAAGATTATTTGCCGGAAGGTCCGCAGTTTTACCCGAGTGACCAGGTGACCGATCATCCAGAACGCTTTATCATTTCTGAGCTGATTCGGGAAAAAGTGCTGCATCTGACAAGGGAAGAGATCCCTCACAGCATCGCGGTCTCGATTGATTCGATCGAAAAACGGGAAAACGGGTCTGTACATGTGAGTGCGACCATTGTCGTCGAACGCGATTCGCAAAAAGGAATTGTCATCGGTAAGAGAGGCAGTCTGCTGAAAGAAATCGGCAAACGGGCACGGGTTGATATCGAAGCGCTGCTCGGCTCATCGGTTTATTTGGAGCTGTGGGTCAAAGTGCAAAAAGACTGGCGCAATAAGATGTCTCAGCTTCGTGATTTTGGATTTAGAGAAGACGAGTATTGATCGGCACACTTGACCGGGTAGTCGTTACAAAATCTCTCGAAATCAAAGCGATATTAGAAAAAATTGTTTAACATGAAATGGAGGATTCAAGGTCAAGATAATCTTAAGAATTTGGATGTTTGAAAAGCTAGTTATAAACAGAAAGGTGGGGCTTTTATGTTGAATTTTACTTGGAATGTATTTTCACAAACAGGAAACGTTGATACGTACCTCCTTTTCAAGGAATTGGAGAAGGAGAACCTGGAAAGACCCGAAGCACTTGACGAAGAGCTAGCAGAAGTTGACTTTCCAATTTTGTGATCAAGCTTGACCCCTCCGATTTTTGGATGGTGCACATATGCTGACGAAATGTGAAGGTATCGTCATTCGTACAAATGATTACGGAGAATCAAATAAAATCATTACACTGTTAACGAGGGAAAATGGGAAAATCGGCGTGCTGGCCAGGGGGGCAAAAAAGCCGAACAGCCGCCTGTCCGCCATTTCCCAGCCGTTTCTTTATGGCTCGTTTTTATTCAGAACGTCATCAGGTCTCGGCACATTGGAGCAGGGCGAAATGATCGATAGCATGCGGAATATCCGGGAGGATCTTTTTTTAACGGCATATGCCGCATATATCGCAGAATTAATTGATAAGGGGACTGAGGAAAAGAAGCCGAATCCGTTTTTATTCGAACTGCTTCTTCAGTCGATGAGAAGGCTGAATGACGGTACAGATCCCGACATCATCACCAATCTCATCGAAGTCAAAATGCTCGGTGTGCTCGGCCTGTATCCGGAATTAAACGAATGTGTCCACTGCAAAAGTAAGGAAGGCACATTCCACTTTTCCATTCGGGACAACGGCTTCATTTGCCATCGCTGTTTTGCGAAAGATCCGTACAGGGTTCCGCTGTCTCCTGCATCCGTAAGGCTCTTGAGGCTGTTTTTTTATTTTGACCTTTCAAGGCTTGGCAATGTATCGGTCAAACAGGAGACGAAAGAGGAGCTGAAAACAGTCATCCAGCTTTATTATGATGAGTACTCCGGGATTTATTTGAAATCACGGCGCTTCATGGAGCAAATGGACAATATGAAAAAAATGCTGGGGAAAGAAAACAAAAGTTGACATCCTCTTCATCTTTTTATAAGATCATGTCATAAAGATTGCGGGATCTAAAAGTCCGCTTATAAGTTTCAATAATGTGTTGCGGCGACGGAAAGAAGTAGTTGCGCCCCCTCATTGAAGCGACCCCGGGACGGTGAAAGCCGGGGATGAGAGCGTAATGAAAGGCATTCCATGAGCAACTTTTAAAAAAGAGGCTGGGACGAATCTCTCAGCAATTAGGGTGGAACCGCGGGAGAACTCTCGTCCCTATGTTTGTGGGAAAACAAGCATAGGGACGGGAGTTTTTTCTGCTTAAAACTTTAGCCCTATGCCAATATGAAAAAACGAAACACGTTCTGTGGAGGTGCTTGATTTGAATATTCAAGAAATGATTCTGACACTGCAAAAGCATTGGTCTAATGAAGGCTGTGTCCTTTTGCAGTCGTACGATGTTGAAAAGGGCGCGGGAACAATGAGCCCCTATACATTTTTGCGGAGCCTCGGGCCGGAGCCGTGGAAGGTAGCGTATGTTGAGCCGTCAAGGCGCCCGGCTGACGGAAGATACGGCGAGAATCCAAACAGGCTTTACCAGCATCATCAGTTCCAGGTCATCATCAAACCGTCTCCGGACAATATTCAGGAGCTGTATTTGGATTCATTAAAAGCGCTCGGAATTGATCCTTTGGAGCATGATATCCGGTTTGTTGAGGACAACTGGGAAAACCCGTCACTCGGCTGCGCAGGGCTCGGCTGGGAAGTATGGCTTGACGGCATGGAAATCACCCAATTCACGTATTTCCAACAGGTCGGAGGTCTTGAATGCAAGCCGGTTTCCGTTGAAATCACATACGGGATTGAGCGGCTTGCTTCATACATTCAGGATAAAGAAAATGTCTTTGATCTGGAATGGACAGACGGCTATACGATCAGAGACTTATTCTTGATGGCCGAATACGAGCATTCAGTCTACACGTTTGAGACATCTGATGTGGAGATGCTGTTCGAACTGTTTGCCACATATGAAAAAGAAGCGATCAGGCAAATGGATCAGGGACTCGTTCATCCGGCGTATGATTATGTCCTGAAATGCTCCCACACGTTCAACCTGCTTGATGCCAAAGGAGCCATTTCCGTTACGGAAAGGACAGGATACATCGCAAGGGTCAGAAACCTGGCTAGAAAAGTAGCTAAAACGTATTATGATGAACGCGAAAAGTTAGGCTTTCCAATGCTGAAGGAGGAAGAGGCTTCACATGAGTAATCAAGATTTGCTTTTAGAAATCGGACTGGAAGAAATGCCGGCTCGTTTCATGCACGACAGCATGACCCAATTGGGGGAAAAGCTTGAAAGCTGGCTGAAAGACAAAAAAATCGCGTACGGGGAAGTCAGGCTTTTTAACTCGCCGAGAAGGCTTGCCGTCCTTGTCAAAGATGTTGCTGAAAAACAGGAAGATGTGAAGGAAGAAGCCAAAGGACCGGCAAAGAAAATCGCCCTTGATGAAAACGGTGAATGGACGAAAGCGGCAATCGGTTTTTCACGGGGACAAGGGGCGAGCCCGGAAGACCTGTATTTTAAAGATGTAAAGGGAACAGAGTATGTATTTGTACAGAAATTCCAAAAAGGCCAAGAGACGATGACACTTCTTCCCGAGCTCCGCGATTTGGTGACAAGTCTCCATTTTCCGAAAAATATGCGCTGGGGCAGCGAGGAGCTGAAATACATCAGGCCGATTAAATGGATTGTCGCCCTTTTCGGCAGCGAGATTGTTCCGTTTTCTGTCGCCCATGTTGAAAGCGGCCGGGTGACGGAAGGACATCGCTTCCTCGGCAAAGCGGCGGAGCTTGGTTCGCCTGCAGAATACGAAACAAAACTGGAAAGCGAATTTGTCATCGCTGATCCGGCAAAGCGAAAGCAGCTGATCACGAAGCAGCTGGATGAATTAGCCGCGGAAAAATCATGGGATATTCCGAGAGACGAAGGTTTATTGGAGGAAGTCAACCATCTGGTTGAATATCCGACCGTTCTGTTCGGAGCATTTGAAGAAGAGTTCCTTTCCATTCCTGAAGAAGTCCTTGTGACAACGATGAAGGAACATCAGCGCTACTTCCCTGTCAAAGACGAAAACGGCAGTCTCCTCCCTTACTTTGTGACGGTGCGCAACGGGAATGACCGCGCTCTTGAAAACGTTGCGAGAGGGAATGAAAAGGTGCTGAGAGCCCGCCTTTCAGATGCAGCCTTCTTCTATAAGGAAGATCAAAAACTGAATATCGAAGAGAATGTTGAAAAGCTTGAGAAGATCGTCTTCCATGAAGAGCTCGGTTCGCTCGGAGACAAGGTAAGGCGTTCAAGCGCAATCGCAGAACGAATCGCCCGGAAAATCGGTGTCGATCAAGAAACGCTTGAGCTGATTCAACGCGCTTCACACATTTCCAAATTCGACCTTGTGACCCATATGGTATACGAGTTCCCTGAGCTTCAAGGTATCATGGGTGAAAAATATGCGCGGATGCTCGGCGAAAAAGAAGAAGTGGCGCTTGCGGTCAATGAGCATTACATGCCAAGGCAAGCCGGCGGACAGACGCCGTCATCAGTCATCGGTGCCGTTGTCGCTTTAGCCGATAAGCTTGATACTGTGGCTTCATTTTTCAAAATCGGTGTGATTCCGACCGGATCTCAAGACCCGTACGGATTAAGACGGCAGGCGAGCGGAATCGTGCAAATTCTGCTGGACCGGAATTGGGGAATTTCCTTTGAGGAGCTCGCCTCTTTTGCAGGGCAGGAAGAAAACAGCGAACTGCTTGATTTCTTCAAACTGCGCCTTAAATATGTCCTGACAGCTGAACACATCCGTTATGATATTGTCGAAGCCGTGCTTGAAAGCACCGGTCTTGAGCCGTATTCAGCGCTCAAAAAAGCCGTTGTGCTGGAGAATGCAGCCGCCAAGCCGGACTTTAAAGAAACGGCCGAAGCGCTGGCCAGGGTCATCTCGATCAGCAAAAAAAGCGGAGACGGCCATGTGGATGCGTCCCTGTTTGAAAACACTCAGGAAGAAATGCTCTTTAAAGCTTATGAGGAAAGCAAACGTCGGATTGAAGGCTTTTATGAAGCAAAAGATTTTGATGGTGCCTTCAGCGAACTGTCTAAGCTGAAAACACCGATTGAAGCATATTTTGATCATACGATGGTTCATGCTGAAGATGAAAGATTAAAAGAAAACCGCCTGGCGCAAATGGCAAGTCTGGCGGAGCTGATTCGCTCTTTTGCAAACATCGATGCCATCATTGTAAAATAAACGGCAAAAGACGGTTGCTGACAGCCCGGCAATCGTCTTTTTTAAACTAACGGTATCGATTTTTCACATCCCTGTCAAAATGTGCCTGTCTTTTTCATAGAATCCAAATATAATTGCTGTTATTTTCGCGGCTTTATGCGTTATAATATGTTATCGACTTTTATACATATTGCACGAAACACGGGGCTGACTTAAAGGTGGTGAGTACAATCGAACTAAATAAACGTCAGGAGCAAATTTTGCAGATCGTCAAAGAGAACGGACCGATCACAGGGGAGCATATAGCGGAGAAATTGAATTTGACAAGGGCCACTCTCCGCCCGGATTTGGCGATCTTGACAATGTCGGGTTTTTTGGAAGCAAGGCCGAGAGTCGGCTATTTTTATACCGGAAAGACAGGCACGCAGCTCTTGGCAGATAAGCTTAAAAAGCTGCAGGTAAAAGACTTTCAGTCCATCCCGGTGGTGATCCATGAAAATGTTTCCGTCTATGATGCGATCTGCACGATGTTTTTAGAGGACGTAGGAACGCTTTTTGTCGTTGATGATAATGCCATCTTAGTCGGTGTACTTTCACGAAAAGACTTGCTCAGAGCAAGCATCGGCAAGCAGGAGCTCCCTTCAATTCCCGTCCATATTATCATGACGAGAATGCCGAACATTACGCTGTGCAGGCGTGATGATTTCATTTTGGACATTGCCAAAATGCTGATTGAAAAACAGATTGATGCATTGCCTGTTGTAAAAGATACGGAAAAAGGCTATGAAGTGGTGGGGAGAATCACCAAAACGAACATGACAAAAATCCTTGTCAGCTTATCTGAAAATGAAATCATGTAGAGCAAACAACAAATGGGGGGATATCATGAGTAACCGCACGATTTATGTTGTATCCGACTCTGTCGGCGAAACCGCTGAACTCGTAGTCAAGGCGGCGATCAGTCAATTTAACGGTTCATCTGAACATACCAATATCAGGCGGATACCTTATGTGGAAGACCGCGGAACAATTAAAGAAGTGATTGCACTGGCCGAAGCGGACGGCGGCATCATCTGCTTCACCCTCGTCGTGCCGGAGATTCGCGAATTTTTAATTGCCGAAGCAGAGAAAGCGAATGTTGTCTATTATGATATTATCGGCCCCTTGATCGAAAAAATGGAATCCGTCTACGGTTTCAATGCAAAATATGAACCGGGCCGGGTTCGTAAGCTTGATGAAGATTATTTCAAAAAGGTGGAAGCGATCGAATTTGCCGTGAAATATGATGACGGCAGAGATCCGCGGGGCATTCTGAAGGCGGACATCGTGCTGATCGGCGTGTCAAGAACGTCCAAAACCCCTTTATCGCAATATTTGGCCCACAAGCGTCTCAAGGTGGCCAACGTGCCGATCGTTCCGGAAGTGGATCCTCCTGAAGAACTTTTTTCGGTTGACCCCGCCAAATGTATCGGGTTGAAAATCAGCCCTGACAAGCTGAACCATATCCGCAAAGAGCGCCTGAAATCGCTCGGTCTCAACGACAAAGCGATCTATGCCAATATCAACCGCATCAAAGAGGAGCTCGAATATTTTGAGAAAATCGTGAACCGCATCGGCTGTGAAGTCGTAGATGTATCGAATAAGGCGGTCGAGGAAACGGCCAACATTATCCATAACATGATGACAAAAAGGGCCTAACGAACAAAACTCAGGACACCCCATCCTGGGTTTTTGCTTTGACGGTATCGGGAAAGTTGAAAATGATAGCATCTTTTACCCATTTGTATTATAATAAAAAATTGTGATAAAATAATTAACTTTTAGGTTTAAGCTAAGTACAGAACGAATAAACTATTATGGGTATCGTGTCAAGAATTTCAAGAAAAAAACTTTCGACAAATTCTTATAGCTCGATCGTTTTTAAACCTGTGTGATTTTGCCTGTATTTATAGCAGGAGATTGATGGAGGGATGGAGAATTAGTCTTCTTGAAAAAGAAAGGACGATTTTTGTCGATGCAGACGCATGCCCGGTAAAAGATGAAGTGTTAAAAACAGCAGCGGACTTCCGAGTGAATGTCGTTTTTGTGGCCTCATTTGAACATTTTCAAGTCACGAGGAAGGAAGAAGAGAATTGGCATTATGTCGATCCTCATAAAGAAGCTGCCGATCTGTATATTGCCAACCATGTTCGTCCCGGCGATGTGGTCGTCACACAAGATATCGGGCTTGCATCGCTCTTGCTGGGCAAAAAGGTCTTTGTGATGTCGGAGAGAGGCTTTCTTTTCAAAGAGAGTTCCATCGACCATGCTCTATACCGCCGTCACGTCTCACAAAAATTGAGAAGAAGCGGACGCCATACAAAAGGCCCGAAAAAATTGGTCAAAGAAGACCGGGAGCGATTTGTCAAAGAGCTGCAAAAAATCTTGTCGAAAAATGAAGGATTTACGTATTAAGCAGCGAATTATGTACGACGGAGTGTTGGAACATGGGCAATCGTATACCAGATGAAATTGTGGAACAAGTACAAAAATCAGCCGATATCGTTGAAGTAATTGGAGAGTACGTCCAGCTAAGAAAACAGGGGCGTAATTATTTTGGGCTCTGTCCATTTCATGGTGAGAATACACCATCTTTTTCCGTTTCTGGAGAAAAACAGATTTTCCATTGTTTTGGATGCGGAGCCGGAGGAAACGTTTTTTCATTTTTAAGACAGATGGAAGGCTATTCATTTGTTGAAGCGGTGTCCCACTTGGCGGACAAATACCGCATCGATCTTCCTGAAGCGGCTATTTCAACAACCGCCGCTACCGGCAGCAGCTCAAATGAACAGAAAATGGCGGAAGCCCATGAGCTGTTAAAGAAATTTTACCATCATTTGCTGGTCAATACAAAGGAAGGTCAGGAAGCGCTCGATTATCTGCTCGAGAGAGGCTTTAAGATGGAACAGATCGAGCAGTTTGAAATCGGATATGCTCTTGATTCATGGGATTTCATAACGAAATTTTTGGAACGGAGAGGTTTTGATGCCGCACTGATGGAAAGAGCAGGGCTCATTATCAGGCGCGAAAACGGGGACGGTTATTTCGACCGCTTCCGAAACCGGATTATGTTTCCGATACATGACCATCACGGCACAACCATTGCTTTTTCCGGCCGGACGTTCACGGGTGAACAGCCGAAATATATGAACAGCCCGGAAACGCCGCTCTTTCGAAAAAGCAGGCTGCTCTATCATTTTCATCAGGCTCGCCTTCATATCCGCAAAGAAGAGAGGGCGGTCCTGTTTGAAGGATTTGCCGATGTCATATCAGCCGTTAGTTCGGGTGTGAAAGAATCGATCGCGACGATGGGGACATCGCTCACTGAAGAGCATGCAAAAATCATCCGGCGCAATGTCGGTGAAGTGATCCTGTGCTATGACTCGGATCAGGCCGGCTATGAAGCAACGCTGAAAGCGGCCGACATTCTTCAGAAAAAGGGCTGCACGGTCAAAGTGGCCATGATACCGGACGGACTGGACCCCGATGACTACATCAAAACATTCGGAAGCGAAAAGTTTAAGCGGGATGTAATAGGGGCCAGCGTCACCTTAATGACCTTTAAAATGAACTATTTCCGCAAGGGGAAAAACCTTTCAGATGAAGGAGACCGCCTGGCCTACATCAACGATGTGCTCAAAGAAGCCAGCATGCTAAGCGGGCCTTTGGAGCAGGAAATATATCTCAAGCAGCTGGCAAATGAATTTTCAATTTCATTCGATTCCTTAAAGGATCAGCTATCCGTCTTTATTAAGCAGGTTGCGGGGCGCAATAAGGAGAGCAGCCGTCAGGAATCAAACGAAAAGCGCGCAGCTATCTCGCGCTCCCCGCGAAAGAGAACGGGGCTGCGGCCGGCACATGAGAATGCGGAACGGATGCTGCTCGCCCACATGATTCATGACCGCGATGTCATCGGTAAGGTGTTGGAGCGGGTGGGTTTGGAATTCAACCTTGACCAGCATCGCGCTGTTGCCGCTTATCTGTATGCCATGTATGAAGAGGGGGCTGAGATTTCCACCCAGCAGCTCTTCAATAGAATCGAGGATCAGGAGCTTGCTCAGCTCCTGACGGATATTTTAATGCTTCAGGTAAACGAAGAACTGAGCGAAGCAGAATTATCTGATTATGTAAAAAAAGTGTTGAATTATCGAAATTGGTCAATGATAAAAGAAAAAGAAGCTGAAAGGGCTGAAGCCGAAAGGCAAAAAGATTTCCTCAAAGCGGCTGCATTGGCTCAAGAAATCATAAAGTTGAACCGTTCGCTCAAATAAAACGTTATATCTAATAGGATGGGCTTTTGGCAATGAATCCTTACGGAGGAGCAAATGCTTGTCCTAATCACATATTGTCAATTTATGATTGCTTTTACGTGAAGCTCTAGACTAGAAAGAAGGCTTTCAACGTGAAATAGGAACAAATAAAGCGGGATGCTTTTTAGAATTCGTCTGTAAGTTTGGAAGGAGGGATCCATGAATGGCTGATAAACAAGCGCACGAGACCGAAACTGAATTCACGTTTGAACAGGTAAGGGACCAATTAACAGAGGCCGGAAAAAAACGTGGTGTGCTCACATATGAAGAAATTGCTGAGCGCATGTCCAGTTTCGATATCGAATCAGACCAAATGGATGAGTATTATGAATTTTTAGGAGAGCAAGGTGTTGAATTAATTAGTGAGAACGAAGAAACTGAGGATCCTAATATTCAACAGCTGGCCAAGGCCGAAGAAGAATTTGACCTGAATGATTTAAGCGTGCCCCCGGGCGTTAAGATAAATGATCCTGTCCGGATGTACTTGAAGGAAATCGGACGGGTAAACCTTTTATCCGCGAAAGAAGAAATTGAATACGCGAAAAAGATAGAAGAAGGCGACGAGGAATCAAAGCGGCGTCTGGCTGAAGCGAACTTAAGGCTTGTCGTCAGCATCGCAAAGCGCTACGTCGGCCGCGGAATGCTTTTCCTAGACCTGATTCAAGAAGGAAACATGGGTCTGATGAAGGCTGTTGAAAAGTTTGACTACCGCAAAGGATACAAGTTCAGCACATATGCTACATGGTGGATCAGACAGGCGATCACAAGAGCCATTGCCGACCAGGCGAGAACAATCAGGATTCCTGTGCATATGGTGGAAACCATCAATAAACTGATCCGTGTGCAAAGACAGCTCCTTCAGGATCTCGGCCGCGAACCAACGCCTGAGGAAATTGCTGAAGACATGGATCTGACACCGGAAAAAGTCCGTGAAATCCTGAAGATCGCTCAGGAGCCGGTATCACTCGAAACTCCGATTGGTGAAGAAGACGATTCACATCTGGGTGACTTCATTGAAGATCAGGAAGCAACGTCTCCGTCAGATCATGCAGCATATGAACTTCTGAAGGAACAGCTGGAAGATGTGCTTGATACGCTGACAGACCGTGAAGAAAACGTTTTGCGCCTTCGCTTCGGTCTAGATGATGGACGGACAAGGACGTTGGAAGAAGTTGGTAAAGTATTCGGGGTAACAAGAGAACGAATTCGTCAAATAGAAGCTAAAGCACTTCGTAAATTGAGACACCCAAGCAGAAGCAAACGTTTGAAAGATTTTCTCGAATAAGTTGAACGGGTCACAAGATCCGTTCTTTTTTCAATCTTTTTTATGAAAGCGCTATTATTGGTAAACTCGATTATATTTTACTTAATTTCTTTCGATATTGCAAATACTTGTGGAAGTTCATTTTAAGCCATTATAACCTTGAGATTGCCGGAAAAGCCCTTTATAATTGTTACTGTAACCGTATTCAAAATATGGTTTTCAAATGGCAAATCAAAAAATCAGGATGATCGGCTTCTTTGTTCATCATTTTGTCTAAAGTGTGAACTTCATCAGCTTTTGTTTCATAACCGGTTTACTTTTTGTAAAATTAAAGTAGAATTAGAAGTGTTTACATAAGGGGCTGGGTTAATTAAAAAGGGGGATGTAAAATGAACCGCAATCCGTTGATACCATTTCTGCTTATTGCCATTATGGGCATTGCACTAGTTTTTTTCCTTTCATTCAAGGGATTGAATGATGCAAAAGAAATTGCGGGTGAAGGAAATAAAACCGCTGAAGAAAGCAAAGCGGATGCGTCGCCTGAAGAAATTTACAAGGCGAACTGTGTGACTTGTCATGGTGAAAACTATGAAGGTGTTTCAGGTCCCAAGCTAAAAGGAGTCGGCGATCACATGGATACAGCTGCCATTAAGGAGAAAATTCAAAAAGGCGGAAACGGAATGCCCGCCGGACTTGTACCGCCTGAAAAGCTTGATGAGATGGCCAAATGGGTGTCAAACATTAAATAGGTATCCAAAAAGTCCTTTTACAAAGGGCTTTTTTATTTGGCGGCAAGGCGCTTGGAAAAAAAGCGATTTTTTAATATGATGGTAAGGGATAAAATGAATATAGAAAAGTAGTGATGGTGTAGTGAATGAAGTAAAGTTGTCCAAAAGACTTGAAACGGTCGCAAAATACATACCTAAAAACGCGGTGCTTGCCGATATCGGATCAGACCATGCGTATTTGCCGTGCTATGCGCTTTTAAACGGTTTGGCCAAGCGGGCGATCGCAGGCGAAATTACAGACGGCCCGTTCAATTCCGCGAAAAATCAAGTGGAGCGCTTGGAGCTGTCCGACTTGATATCGGTTCGAAAAGGCGACGGACTAGAGGTCGTCAAGCCCGGTGAAGCGGATACGGTGACGATTGCCGGAATGGGCGGGGCATTGATCACAAGCATTCTCGAACATGGAAAGGGGAAGCTCAGCGGGGTGAAGCGGCTTGTTCTGCAGCCGAATATTCACGCTTATCATATCAGGGAATGGCTCTATCAAGAGAATTATGAGCTAATCGGCGAGGAGATTCTTGAAGAAGACGGCAAGTTTTACGAGGTGCTCGCCGCCGGCCCGGGAGACAAAGCGCGTCCGTACCAGGGAGTTGATTTTGAAATCGGTCTGTTGACAGGCCCGTTTTTGTCCAAAGAAAAAAACGCCGTTTTTATAAAGAAATGGTCAAAGGAGCTCAGCCATTTGGAAGGTATTAGCCGCGGGTTGGAGAAAGCGGCTCCGACTGCGGAAAATAAACTGAAGCATGAAGACGTGCTAAAGCGCATAAAGCAGCTCAAGGAGGTTCTCGAACGTGGTTAAAACGATCAACGGAAATGAAATCATTCAATTGTTTGAACAATTTTCGCCAAAGTCTTTTGCCGTTGAAGGAGACAAAATCGGTCTGCAAATCGGTACGCTTAACAAAAAAATCAAACACGTCATGGTTACGCTTGATGTGCTTGAAGAAACGGTGGACGAAGCGATTGAAAAGAACGTCGACTTGATCATCGCCCATCATCCCCCGGTTTTCAGGCCGCTGAAACATGTCATAACAGACCAGCCGGGCGGAAGGCTGATCGAAAAATGCATCAAGCATGATGTTGCGGTCTATGCGGCACATACAAATCTCGATGTCGCGGACGGCGGCGTCAATGATATGCTCGCGGAAGCATTGGGGTTAACGAAAACAAAGGTGCTCATTCCAACCTATGAAGAGCCCTTTAAAAAGCTCGCTGTCTACGTTCCGAAGGATTACGAGGATCAGGTCCGGGCGGCGCTTGGAGATGCGGGAGCGGGCCATATCGGCGCATACAGCCACTGTGCGTTTTCCTCTGAAGGCATCGGCAGCTTTCGTCCGCTAGATGAAGCCGACCCATTTATCGGCGAGACCGGCAAGCTTGAGCGGGTTCACGAAGTCAGGATTGAGACCGTCTACCCTGCCAGTCTTGAAAAAGCGGTGATCAAAGCGATGAAGAAGGCTCATCCATATGAAGAAGTCGCCTTTGACATCTATCCGGTCGAGCAGGCGCCGCTGCAAAAAGGGCTCGGGCGGATCGGCGAGCTGGAGGAAGACATGACGCTTGAACAATTTGCCCGCCATGTGAAGGAAAAACTTCAGGCGAATGGCGCACGGATGGTTGGGAAGCCTGATGCAAAAGTGAAGAAAGTCGCCGTACTCGGGGGAGACGGAAATAAATATATCCACCAGGCAAAAAGAATGGGGGCTGATGTCTACGTTACAGGTGATCTTTATTTCCATACGGCGCATGATGCGATGATGATCGGTCTGAATGTCGTTGATCCAGGCCACTACGCCGAGCAAATCATGAAAGAGGGCGTCACAAAAAAGCTGTCGGTCATGTGTGAAAAGAAAAAATACGATGTCACCATTTTTCCGTCAGAAACAAATACAAATCCGTTTACTTTTATATAAAAAAGGCTGTGGATTTCTCCAGGCTAGTTGCAGATTGAGGGGAAAACGGAACCAGTTTTCTTCACAGCCCTGTGCCAGAAGTTTTTAGAAACATGAATCAAGATATGAAATAACAAAAAAGCTTGTAGAAAAAACATGGGTTTCTCTACAAGCCAAAAGCAGACTGCGGGCAGTCTGCTTTTCTGTGTTTGTTAATGGTCATTTTCCAAACGAACGATTTCATCAATGATTCGCGCTTGCTCTTGTTCAGCGACTTCGTTTGAGATGATACCTTCCTTTGATAAGTTCTCGATCGCTTGATGTTGGGCGTATAACGAATGTTTTTTCAAGATGGTTTGCTGTTTGTTTTTGAGTTCCGGATATGTGTCGAATAATTTGTTGGTTTGTTGATGCAGCTGGCTGATCTCTTCTTTGTACTGATCTGTCAGTTCGCTGGAGACAGCTTCGTGTATAAGCAAATTGCGTTTGACTTGCTGGACTTCTTGAATGGCGGTTTCTAAGCGATGTCCTTTTGCAAGCAATTCCTCATATTCCTGATTGCCTTCTTCTTTTTGATTCACGCCTAACCGTTCAAGAAGCGGTTTGATCGTGAGCCCTTGAACAACAAGGGAGAACAAAACGACACTGAAGGCGAAAATGAGAATGTCTTCACGCCCTGGGAAGTCTCTCGGCAGGCTCAGCACGAGTGCAATGGACAGAGAACCCTTCAGCCCGCCCCAATTGATGGTATGTTTCCATGTAACCGGGAATTTCTTGATAAAGGCCAGACTGATATAGACGGCGGCACTTCGGGCGATGAGCACTATCACAATCGCCATCATGGCCAACCCCCATTTGTCAGTCAGGTCAATTCTCGTGATCTCGAGCCCAACCATTAAAAAGACAAGGGAGTTCGCGAGCAAGGCGGCGACATCCCAAAAGTTACTGATATTCAGCTTTGTCGTCGGGCTCATGCCAATTCTGGCGCCATAATTGCCGAAAATAAGCGCTGCGACCACGACGGCGATTACCCCGGAGGCTCCCGCCATTTCAGCTAAAAGAAATGAACTGTAAAACAGAATAATACTGAAAATAATTTCTAAAGGGTAATCATCAAAATACTTGGTGAGCTGGGAAAAGACATATCCTAGAACGCCACCGATGATAAGTCCGAGAGAAATCACTTTGATGAACTCCCACAAGCCTAAACCGGCGCCTTGGATGCCGAGATCCAAATAAGTCATCAAGTAAAAAGCGGAAATGTTGAACAGCACAACCGCCAGCCCGTCATTGAACAGACTTTCTCCTTCAACAACGATCGCAAGCTTTTTTGGCGCGCCGACGCTTTTGAAAATCGACAATACACTGACAGGATCTGTGGCACTCATCAGTGCGGCAAAGACAAATGCTGCCGGAATGGCCAAATGCATCAGCCACATGGAAGAAAAGCCGACGATCAGAAACGAGATGAGCGTACCGCCGAAAGCAAGTGCCAGAACGGGCCGTTTGTTTTCTCTCAAATGGGAAAAAGGAAGCTTCAGCGCCGCTTCCCCTAATAAAGCCGGCAAAAACAGCGTGATGATGACGAAGTTAAAGACTTCTCCTTCAGTAATAAAATCTTTCAATGGTTCAAAGAGCGGAATATGTACAAGTCCTATGATCGTCCCGACAATCACAAGCGCGATCGGATAAGGCTGCCTGCACTTCTTGGCGATCGCGGTGATTCCTGCTGCAATCATGACCAACAAAAAACCTAGTTCAAATATATGATGCAAGTCTAAGTGTTCCATCGAGACCTCCTTTTGTTAATGCGAACTAAAGAATTACCCTCATGTTGTCATTTGTAATCATATCATATGTAAGACAGCCCTTTGTCAGTCTGCAGAAAACAAAAAACGCCATATGATGCTGAGGTAAAAAGTTCAAAGCAGAAAAATACGCTGGCATCAAAACCATTTAAAACAACAAAAAGCTTGCAGAAAAACATCGGTTTCTCTACAAGCTGACCTGAAGCTTCAGTTTTTTGCTTTAACTTTAGGCAATATTTTTTGCAGCGGCACATCGTGGCTGACGGACCATGTGGACGGATCTTCATGGTCAAACTGTTCTAAAAAGCGGATCACTTCTTTTGTGATCGGCGTCGGTGTTGATGCGCCGGCGGTCACTGCCACCGTTTCGACACCTTCAAGCCATTCCAGCTTCAATTCGCTTAAATCGCCGATCCGGTATGCTTTTGTACCGGCGATTTCCTCAGACACTTGCGCGAGGCGGTTGGAATTATTGCTTTTCGGGTCGCCGACGACAATCGTCAGGTCGGCTTTTTTCGCCTGTTCAGAAACCGCTTCCTGCCGAACTTGGGTGGCCAGACAGATTTCCTGGTGAAACTCGACATGAGGATATTTTTCTTTTACCTTTTCCATAATATCGTGGACATCCCATTGGGACATTGTTGTTTGATTTGTAACGATCAGTTTGTCTGAATCCACATCCAGCCGCTCTACATCTTCTTCGGTTTCGACCAAATGGACGATGTCAGGGGCGACGCCCACAGCGCCTTCTGGTTCAGGATGCCCTTTTTTGCCGATATAGATGACATGGTAGCCTTCAGCTTTCATTTTCAGGATTAGATCATGCGTTTTCGTCACATCGGGGCATGTTGCATCAATGGCGACCAGCCCTTTCTCTTCAGCCGCTTTGCGGACTTCCGGAGATACGCCGTGTGCGGTAAAAATAACGGTTCCTTTGTCAACCTTATTTAAAATTTCGAGTCGGTTTGGACCGTCAAGCGTATAGATGCCCTCTTTTTCAAATGCATCTGTGACATGCTTGTTATGAACGATCATTCCTAAAATATATATCGGTCTTGGCAGACTTTTATCAAGAGCCGCGTTTTTTGCGATCACCATGGCATCGACGACACCGTAGCAGTAGCCGCGCGGCGATATTTTAATAACGTTCATTCTTTAGTCCTCCTATAACGTTAAGACCGAGCATATAAAAAGCCGTAAAAACGGCTTATTTTCTTGCAGTCTCTTTGCCCTCATTATATCTGATCCAGGAGGAGATATCAAAGAATGTTATATATACAGTTTTGGTTTAGAGTCTCCGCTTTTTCTTTCCTTTTTAGGGGCGGAACGTCCTGATTGCGGAAGGCTGTCTTTGGATTTCGCTTTTTCCGGTTTGGAAGCCTCTTTTTTGACACTTGTTTCTGTCTCTTTTTCCGGTTCTTCTTTTTCCTCTTCTGCGTTCTCCTCAGCGCTGTCTTCCGAATTCAGCTGTCTGAACATTTTCACCATTCCCGGCAGATTGCGGACAAGCGGCCCGTATTGCTGTATCATCGGGGTCACTTGCTGAGCGACGCCCAGCGCCTTTTGCACATTGCCGAGCATGTTTGAAATAGAAGACGGGTTGGCAAGCCCCTGAATTCCGCCGAGTCCGCTTCCTGCACCTCCGCCTCCGAATCCGGCGCCTGTTCCTCCTCCTGCTGCTGATCCGCCCGGCAGCAATTTGGACAGGAATCCCTGAATTCCGCCTCCGCGGGCGGCGGGCTGCTGCTGAACGGGGCCGAGAGGGTTAAAAAACTGCTGAAACCCCTGTTGTCCGGGAGGCTGCTGGTACATCCTCATTCCCGTATTTCGCTGCATTAAGGTTCTGGATGGCCGCTGCGGCCCAAATCCCGGCCGATTTCTCATCGGCTGTTGTTGATACATACTTGTACCTCCTTTCCAAATCCTTCTCTTGATAGGGTATGCAGCCTCTGTCTAAAGTGCTTTTGTCTCTGGCGCCCGAGCTGCGTTGGCAAAGATGGTTTTTTTTCGCGGTATCAGTTATAATTTAATGATGGACATGATACCAGCCTTTTTTGGCGCTGCGGCATAAAAAAGCATACATAAGCGCACAATTCAGCCATATAGGATAATGCTTGGAGCGTCTTTTGACGCCTTCCAAGAAGGAGTTGGGAAAATGAAACAAACGAAATTTGACATGTACGATTTAAAGCCGTTTATCATAGAGGCCGTACACCAGCTAGGTTTTTATGAGCCGACAGATATTCAAAAACGATTGATCCCTTCAGCTCTCAAAGGGGAGAGCGCCATCGGGCAGTCGCAGACAGGGACGGGAAAAACCCATGCCTATCTGTTGCCGATTTTGAGCAGAATCGATCCTGAAAAAGATATCGTTCAGGCCGTGATTACGGCTCCGACAAGAGAGCTGGCAAATCAAATTCATCAGGAAGTGCTGAAAATCACAAAATTTTGCCGTCCGGATGAAGCGATTCGTTCAAAATGTTTTATCGGCGGTACTGATAAGCAGAAAACGATCGATAAACTGAAAACACAGCCTCATCTTGCAGTCGGGACGCCGGGAAGGATCGCCGATCTGATCAGAGAACAGGCGCTTGACGTGCACAAAGCGGAAACGCTCGTCATTGATGAAGCTGATTTAATGCTCGATATGGGCTTTTTAGAGGATGTTGATTTTATCGGTTCCCACATGCCGGAAAATCTGCAAATGCTCGTATTTTCCGCGACGATTCCCGAAAAGTTAAAACCGTTCTTAAAAAAATATATGGCCAATCCAAAATATGCGCATGTTGAACCGAGGCATATTACAGCCGAAAAAATCGAGCACATTTTGATCCCTTCACGGCACAGGGATAAACATGAACTGTTGCTGGAGGTCATGACACACTTAAACCCATATTTGGCGATCGTCTTTGCCAACACAAAAACAACCGCTGACGATATCGCCGCGTTCCTTTCTGACAAAGGGATGAAAGTGGGGCTTCTTCACGGCGGGCTTACCCCGAGAGAACGCAAAAAAGTCATGAAGCAAATCGGCGACCTTGAGTTCACCTACATCATTGCGACTGACTTGGCGGCAAGGGGCATTGACATTAAAGGCGTCAGCCATGTCATCAACTATGAGCTGCCGGAAGACCTTGACTTTTACGTTCACCGCGTCGGCCGTACAGCGCGCGCCGGGTCATCGGGAACAGCGATGACATTTTATGATACATCTGATGAAGACGCGCTGACAAGGCTTGAGCAAATGGGGATCGTCTTTGAAAACAAGCGGCTTGAAAAAGGCGAATGGAAAAAGATCGATGACCGAAAGCGCCGGCAAAATCGCAAAAAAAAGCCGGATGAAACGGATGAAACCGCCAAGCGGCTTGTGAAAAAGCCGAGAAAGGTCAAGCCCGGCTATAAGAAAAAAATGAAAACAGAAATCAATAAGATCAAAAGACAGGAAAAAAGAAAACAATTCAGAAAAGGAAAGTAGGGGAAACCATTTTGTTAAAAATCGGTTCACACGTTTCAATGAGCGGAAAACATATGCTGCTGGCGGCCAGTCAGGAGGCAAGTTCATACGGCGCCAATACGTTTATGATCTATACGGGAGCGCCCCAAAACACCCGCAGAAAAAAAATCGAGGATTTGAATATTGAAGCCGGACGAGCCCACATGGAAGAGCACGGGATTAGCGATATTGTCGTCCATGCGCCATATATCATCAATATTGCCAATACGACAAACCCGGCGACATTTGAGCTTGGCGTCGACTTTCTCCGGTCTGAAATTGAAAGGACGGCAGCCATCGGGGCGAAACAAATCGTCCTTCACCCAGGCGCTCATGTCGGTGCCGGAGCTGACACAGGCATTAAAAAAATCATTGAAGGGCTAAATGAAGTAATCGATCCTGAACAGGACGTGCAAATCGCTCTGGAAACCATGGCCGGCAAAGGTTCGGAATGCGGCCGGACATTTGAAGAGCTTGCACAGATCATCGACGGCGTCACCCACAATGAACATTTGTCGGTCTGCTTTGATACGTGCCATACACACGATGCAGGCTATGATGTCGTTTCAGATTTTGACGGGGTGTTGAACGAATTCGATAAAATCATCGGGATCGACCGTTTAAAAGTGCTTCATATCAACGACAGCAAAAATGTCAGAGGAGCGAGAAAAGACCGTCATGAAAACATCGGGTTCGGGGAAATCGGCTTTGATGCGCTTCAATACGTCGTTCACCACGATCAGCTTGAAAGCATCCCGAAGATCCTTGAAACACCTTATGTAGGAGAGGATAAGAAAAATAAAAAGCCTCCATACAAATTCGAAATCGAAATGCTTAAAAATAAAGCGTTTGATGAAGAGCTTTTGGAAAAAATTAAAGCGCAATGATGAAAGGGGCCTTATAGAGCCCCTTTTATGATACATATTGTGCGAACAGCTGATTTAAAAGCTGGACGGCTTCCTTTGAAGTAACAGCCTCAACTTGCCGCAGCAGTTTTTTTCGCTCTTCTTCATTGAAAATATTAATGTTTTTCCCGTTGACGAGCTTTTCGACCTCGAGAGCCTGTTTTCGTGTCACATCAATTCCGTATTGTTTAGCATACTTCAGCACATCATCGGCCGTCACCTGGTTTAAGCGCTGAAGGACCATTTTCTGAAATAAAATCACGTCCATTCCTCCCCTCTGAACTAATGTATGGCGGAGTACGGAAAATGTGTCTTTTTTTTATTTCATTCTGTTAAATGATATGATGATAAGAAAGGACAGTTCAGCTCAAAAGGAGAGACAGCATGGCAACGAAAAAACAGCATAAAAAAGAATCAGCGGTCCGGATGCTATTTCGGATCATCATGATTCTGATCGGTGCTGCCTGTGCAGCCGCAAGCATTGAATTATTTTTAGTTCCAAACAACATTATCGATGGGGGCATCATTGGGATTTCTCTAATTTTAGACTACCTTTTTAAAGATACACCTTACATCAACTTCGCCCTTCTTGTTGTGGTCCTGAACATTCCATTCATGGTTTCCGGCTACAAGCATATTGGGAAAACGTTTGTTATTTCTACACTGATCGGTATATTCAGCTTGTCCATTATTGAAACACTGTTGCATCATGTAGAAGGGGTTACGACTCAGCCTATATTGGCTGCTGTTTTCGGCGGACTTTTGCTCGGATTCGGCGTAGGGCTTGTGATTCGTAACGGCGGTTCTATGGATGGAACGGAGATTCTGGGGATTTTGCTCACAAAAAAACTGCCGTTTTCAGTCGGCGAATTTGTGATGTTCGTCAATGTTTTTATTTTTACGTGGGCCGGCTTTGTGTTTGGGCCTGAACAGGCGATGTTTTCCGTGATGACGTACTATATCGCGATGAAAACGATCGACGCCGTGATTCAAGGGCTTGATGAGACAAAAGCCGTTATTATCGTATCAGACCAATACGAAGAAATTTCTGACGCGCTTTTGCACCGTCTTGGACGGGGGACAACAAAGCTGAAAGGAAAAGGCGGCTATTCTGATGAAGATACAGAAGTGATTTACGCTGTCGTCACAAGGCTTGAGGTGACGAAGCTTAAATCGATCGTATTCGATATTGACAAACAGGCGTTTATTACGATCATGGACACGCATGAAACGCGGGGCGGACGGTTTAAAAACGCGATTCATTAGGCTTTTATTTACTTTTTTTATGATTCTATGTATAATTTAAGAATGAACTGTTCAATCGGTTGAAAATGGCTTGCTGGCATCCGGCTGCCATTTTCTTTTTGTGTGTTAAATCGTAATGATTCTGGAGAATTTGAAGGTGAAAGAAAGTGAAACAACCCATTATCGAAATGAAAGATGTTTCATATTCCTATGAACATCGAAATGTGATAGAAGATATCAATTTAACGGTTAATGAAGGCGCTTTTCTCGGGTTGGTCGGTCCGAATGGTTCGGGAAAAACAACCTTGTTAAAATGTATACTCGGATTAATAAAGCCGCAACAAGGTGAGTTGAAATTATTCGGCGTCCCGATCAAAAAATTTAAAGACTGGAATAAGATCGGTTTCGTTTCCCAAAAGGCAAACAGCTTTAATACCGGGTTTCCCGCTTCGGTATATGAAGTGGTGGCCAGCGGTCTGACCGCCAAGCTCGGCCTGTTTAAACGAATGTCAAAAGCCGATAAACAGAAAGTGGCTGAGGCGATTGAAGCCGTCGGGATTACACAATTGAAAGACAGAAATATCGGCGAGCTTTCCGGTGGACAGCAGCAAAGGACATTTATCGCAAGAGCGCTAGTCAGCGAACCGAAACTGCTCATTCTTGACGAACCGACGGTTGGCGTCGATCAAAAAACGGTTGAAGGCTTTTATCAGCTGCTGGAAAGTTTAAACCGGGAAAAAGGGATCACATTGATTCTTGTCACACATGATGTCGGGACGGTTTCCGATAAAGTCACACATGTTGCCTGTATGAATAAGCATCTTCATTTTCACGGCAATGCGGAAGAGTTTGAGTCGATGACAGATCAGGACCTCTCGCAATTTTACGGTCATGATGTCCAAGCCATCAGCCATAACCATCATCATGGAGGACACGAATAATGCTGACACCTTTTTTTCAATATGATTTCTTGCAAAACGCGTTTATTTCAGGAATATTGATCGGTTTGATCGCACCGTTGCTCGGCGTCTTTATTGTTGTCAGGCGCCTGTCACTCATCGCAGATGCGCTCAGCCACGTTTCATTAGCCGGAATTGCTGCAAGCCTTTATTTGGGAAAGCAGTTTACGATGCTGGCCGGTGTCAGCCCGATCTATTTCGGGATGATGTTTTCTGTGGGCGGTTCTTTGATTATCGAGAGGCTCAGAACGGTTTATAAGCATTATCAGGAGCTGGCGATTCCGATTATTATGTCGGGGGGCATCGGTGTTTCCGTTATTTTTATTTCGCTTGCACAAGGATTTAATACAGATCTGTTCAGCTATCTGTTCGGAAGCGTCAGCGCGGTCTCGCGCGAAGACCTGCTGGTGATCGTCGGCATCTCGGCCGCCGTTCTCATCGTGATTTTTTCTCTTTTTAAAGAGCTGTTTTTGCTTTCGTTTGATGAAGAGCATGCCAAAGCATCAGGCATTTCCGCGAAATGGATTCATTTTATTTTTATTTTGATCGTGGCACTTGTCATTGCCGCCTCGATGAGAATCGTCGGTACATTGCTTGTTTCCGCGCTGATGACGCTCCCTGTCGCCGCAAGCATGCGCATAGCGAAAGGGTTTAAGCAGGCGATTTTCTTTTCCGTACTGTTTGGGGAGCTGTCCGTCATTATCGGGCTTGTGCTCGCTTACCATCTGGATCTTGCACCGGGCGGAACGATCGTGCTGCTGTCTATTTTCATACTGATATTATGCATCAGCTTTAATAAAATCAAAAGGAGGATTCGCCGTGAACGTACAGGAAGCGCTTGATCTGTTAAAGGAGAAAGGGTATAAATACACAAGCAAGCGGGAGGATATGCTTCAGCTTTTTAGTGATTCTGATAAATATTTAACGGCGAAGAATGTACTGAACGCTTTGAATGATGATTACCCTGGTTTAAGCTTTGATACGATTTACAGAAATCTGTCCCTGTTTGAGGAGCTTGGCATATTGGAAACGACAGAGCTTTCAGGTGAAAAGCTGTTCCGTTTCAAATGCTCTTCCGTTCATCACCACCATCACTTCATTTGCATGGTTTGCGGCAAGACGAAAGAAATTAAACTGTGTCCGATGGAGAAGCTCACCGATGATCTTGACGGTTATCAGATCAGCGGTCATAAGTTTGAAATTTACGGCACATGCCCGAACTGTGAAGAAAGCGGCATTGAGGTGTAGACATCGTTCGGCAATTGCCGGTTTATACTTGCAAAAAAAGCATGTAAGTCTGACTTACATGCTTTTTTTTGTATTCGAGATATTTTTTGTTTTTTCTGAGCCAGTCTGCGGCTTCAAGCCAACTGTTGACTCTGATAATATTTGAATCGGACGGCAGCTGATTGTAAGGTGTGTTAAACAGAAGGACAGGGATATCAGCTTCTTTGGCGATCATTGTGGCGTTTCCATGATGATCTTCAAAAAAAACATCAATGCCGTGTTTTAACACAGCTTCAAGTTTGTCGTGTCCGCCGACAAGTTCGATGTGATCGTAATGAATATTGTGTTGGCGGAACCAGTTAAAGGTAATGTCCTTGAGGTGGTTCCTTCTCGCTGTAATATATATCAGCCTGTGCTGCTGTTTCAGCTCGTCAAGCGTCTGTTTGGCGTATTGTGCAAGCAATGCTTCCTGATATATGCGGGGCTCATTTTCATTCATCCATTTCCAAAAATCCTCATCAGAAATGTTCAAAAGCTTTGTCAAGTCATAGTCTTTGATATCGTCCAATGTGATGGAAAGGCTGAATGACTCGTTTAAGTAGGGAACAAAAGTATCCTGAGCTGTGATCGTTCCATCAATATCGATTCCTAAATGTAACATGTCCACACTCCTTCTCATCCATTCCTTCAGTTTATCATAAACTTTTAACATTTACAGTAAAGTTTAGCAAACATGAATTCGTCCAAGAATGCTTACACTATAAATGCTCCTTTATGGATTAAAGAGGGGGGATAACGAATGGACCGAGATCAAAAAACCCGTAACCGTGCTGGTTATGATGCAGACCTAGTCGATGCGACTTTAGGTGATAATGATGAATATTTAGAAGAAACGGCCGCAGAAGTTGCCCCGCAGCCGTATCGTGCGGAAAACGGCCGCGATCGAGAAGCTGTTAACGGTGATGCCGATGCAGCAGGCGGACGTGTAACCGGATATATCGCATTAGCGCTTTCCATTATTTCATTGTTTATGCTTCCCGTATTATTGGGAATCGCAGGGATCATTGTCGGTTATATAGCCAGAAGACAAGGAGCAGCTGGCTTAGGAGCCTGGGCAATGGGTATCGGTGCAGTTTCTTTAGTACTTGGCATATTTATAGCGCCATTTTTCTAAAGCAAAAGCTTGACGGATTTCCGTCAAGCTTTTTGTTATGTGTTTAATTTTTCTTTTTCAGCCTCTTGTTTGGCATAATGCTCTTCGGCAAGCTTGTCGATTTCTTTCTTCAGCTCTTCGACCATCGTTTCCTCAGGGACTTTTCGAACGATTTCCCCTTTCCGGAAAAGAAGGCCTTCGCCACGGGCGCCCGCAATGCCGATGTCAGCTTCCCGCGCTTCCCCCGGACCGTTGACTGCACAGCCGAGTACGGCCACTTTGATCGGGGCTTTAATTTTGGCGATATAATCTTCCACTTCATTGGCGATCTTGATCAGGTCGATTTCGATCCTTCCGCAGGTCGGGCAGGAAATCAGTGTTGCGGCATTTGAAGCAAGCCCGAAAGATTTCAGCAATTCCCTTGCCACTTTTACTTCTTCAACCGGATCCGCGCTTAAAGAAATGCGCAGGGTGTTTCCGATGCCTTTGGAAAGGATGGCACCGAGGCCGGCAGCGCTTTTGACTGTTCCGGCAAACAATGTGCCTGACTCTGTGATCCCCAAATGGAGAGGATAGTCGAATGCCTTCGCCGCTTTTTCATAAGCTTCAATAGCCAGATTGACATCTGAAGCCTTCATGCTGACGATGATATCGTGAAAATCAAGGTCCTCAAGGATTTTGATATGATGGAGGGCGCTTTCGACCATACCGTCAGCCGTTGGATAGCCGTATTTCTCAAGAATCCGCTTTTCAAGAGATCCCGCGTTGACACCGATGCGGATCGGAATGCCTTTTTCCTTTGCCGCATTAACGACGGCTTCGACTTTTTCACGTCGGCCGATATTTCCGGGATTGATGCGGATTTTATCGGCTCCGCCTTCGATTGCTTTTAACGCGAGTTTATAGTTGAAATGGATGTCCACGACAAGCGGAATGGAGATCCGTTTTTTGATCTCAGGGATCGCGTCGGCAGCCCGTTCATCAGGACAGGCAACGCGGACGACTTGACATCCGGCTTCAGCCAGCCTGTTGATTTCGGCGACCGTTGCTTCGACATCGTGCGTTTTTGTTGTTGTCATGCTTTGGATGACGACTTCATTGTTGCCGCCTATTGTTAAAGGTCCCACTTTGACGGGACGCGTTTTTGTACGATGTGTGATTTCACTCACTTGAATTCGCTCCTTAAGTATAATTCTGGAGCAGAAAGCCCCATTTCTTATACCGAATCGTTTACAAGTCTTATTGTAACGCCCGTTCATGAAACTGACAAGAAATTAACGTTTACTCCTGATAAACGGGGAATTTGTAGGTGGCTCCTGCCTGTATGCTGCCTGCTTTGACATTCGGATTCAGCGCTTCAAAGTCCTGCGCGATTTTGTCAGCGGGAATATGCTTTTCGCCGATGATTGAAAAAACCGTTTGTCCCGGTTTTACGGTAACCGTTTTATAGTGAAGGGCACCGGCGGGTTCTTGGGCTGCAGCTGTTACAGGCAGAGCCTTTTGCGGGATGGTGCCTGATTTGATGTCATAATAAACAATGAACAAGGTCAGCAAAATAGAAAGGAACACGATAAGACGCTTCATTTTAACTTGTCCCCATTTCGTTTGTTTTTTACTATTTTACGCTTGTCCTTTTTTTAACATGACAACAAAAAGGCTTATCCCGCTGTTTTTTGGGAAGGCACTTCTTTCACAGCAAGAAACAGCATGATAAAATTGACAGCCCAATTTAATAAAAACTGACTCGGGACAAGGGCTTGCAAGCTATCCATCACCATGAAGAAAACGGTGGCAAGCGTCATGGCATAAGCCGACATCACCCACAGCTGTTTATAGGACAGCTTTTTCTTTTGCGCATTCCGAATCAAAAGTCCGATGACAGCAAGGACTGTCACATCAATGAATTTGCCTGCAGCAGTCGCCAAAAACAGCAGCGCGCACAATACGGGAACGATCACCGATTTGTTTTGTTCGATGAGCGACAATATATCCTGTTTTGTCATGTCTTCCGGCAGCATGGTGTAAGGCATTTCCTGAACTTGTCCATCGATTGCGATCACGAATTTGTCTTTTAAAATGCCGAGGGAATTGCGCTTATCTTTAATCTGTTTTGTCCCGTAAGAATCGGTTGGATCAAAGACGACGACAAATCCGAACGACTGTGCTTCCTTCGCTTTCTTTGCATCCGTATCCAAAGTGCCGTTTTTAATGGAGAAATCGGGAATTTCTTTAACCGCTGTTTGAAAGCTGTTCATGGTCTGCACCATGCCTTTGCTCGTATGGTAAAGGTTGGGCAGAGCGGCGATGATGCTGAGCAGAAACACGTATAAAATGGATTTTCCTATCCCCTGAAATCGCGTTTTGGCGACGGTGGGCGGGGAGTATGTACTTTTAAATAGCAGCTGGAATAACTTCATTCAGACTTCACTTCCTATTTCTATAATGTATCTGCATTATTGTATCGTCACAAATGAATGAACACAAGGAACTTTATCGATCAGGAAGAGTGTTTTGGGGGGAAACAAGGTATAATAAAAGCAAATTTTTAGACAGGAGGCGACATAAAAATGGACGTTTTATACTGGCTCATTATTGCGGCCATGTTTGCCGTTGCTTTTGCCGGGCTTGTTTTTCCGATTATTCCGAGTGTCGTATTTATCGTTGCTGGCTTCGTGCTCTATGGGTTTTTATTTACATTCGGCGATTACTCATACATATTTTGGATTGTGGAAGGGATATTTACGGCCGTCTTATTTGCAGCCGACTATGTAACAAATCTTCTCGGAATCAAACGTTTCGGCGGCAGCAGGGCGGCGATATGGGGCAGCACGGCTGGGCTTTTGATCGGACCGTTTGCGATCCCTGTGGCGGGCATTATACTCGGTCCCTTCATCGGTGCTGTGGCCGGAGAGATGATCGTCCATCGAAAAGACATCAAAACCGCGGCGAAGATCGGAGTCGGGTCGCTCATCGGTTTCATCTCCGGTGTGTTTGCAAAAGGTGTGATCCAGCTGATCATGATCGGCTTTTTCCTCTATACAGTTTTGAAATAATCCCGAAAAGATGTTTAAAATAAAGAAGGAAGGGATAAAGTTGAGTATGTCCGCTAAAGAAATGTATTTGTGATCATTTTGTGAGCATTTCCATTGAAACAAGCCCTTTCTTTTGATAAATTGAAAGAGGAAAGGCTTGCTAAATGGCGGCATTTCAATACATACAATTTTAAGGAGGAATTGATAATGGCTTACAAACTTCCAGAATTACCTTATGCTTACGATGCGTTAGAACCGCACATCGACAAAGAAACGATGAATATTCACCATACGAAGCACCATAACACATATGTTACAAAATTGAATGAGGCGGTGGCAGGCAAGCAAGATCTTGAAAGCAAGTCTGTTGAAGAGCTTGTAGCAAATCTTGATGCTGTTCCGGAAAGCATCCGCACAGCGGTTCGCAACAATGGCGGCGGACACGCCAACCACTCTCTTTTCTGGACGCTTCTTTCACCAAACGGCGGCGGCGTTCCTAGCGGTGAACTGGCTGAAGCGATCGACAAAAAATTCGGCAGCTTTGATCAATTCAAAGAAGATTTCGCTGCGGCAGCTGCAGGACGCTTCGGCTCCGGCTGGGCATGGCTTGTCGTAAATAACGGAGAGCTTGAAATCACAAGCACGCCAAACCAGGATTCCCCGCTTTCAGAAGGTAAAACACCTGTTTTAGGCCTTGACGTTTGGGAGCATGCTTACTACCTGAACTACCAAAACCGTCGTCCAGACTACATTAAAGCGTTCTGGAATGTCGTCAATTGGGATGAAGTTGCCCGCCTATACAGCGAAGCAAAATAATATTGACCGCAGGAAAGGTCCGCGAAAGCGGGCCTTTTTTGTTTTTCGTTTCTTTTGGATCTTGGTACATAACTGACTTTTGATGTGACAGACTAAGGTGTATCAGTAAAGGGGAGTCAGTTATGAGCAGAATCAAAAACATTATAGGCGATGTTGAAGTAAACAGAGACCTGCTGCTTTTGCTTACTGTCGGCGGCCTTTATTCGCTGAGCATTGCGCTTTCAAATACGTTTGTGAACGTGTATCTCTGGAAGCAGTCGGGAAAGTTTCTTGACTTGGCGATTTATAATCTGTCAATCGTTGTCATGCAGCCGCTTACCTTTATGTTAGCCGGGCGCTTGGCAAAAAAAATCGACAGAGTCTTTATTTTAAGGTTTGGCGTATCTTTTTTAGCCGTGTTTTATTTAACCGTTTTATTGGCGGGGGAAAATGCCGGATCGCGATTGGTGCTGCTCGGCGGTGTCCTTGGAGTCGGATACGGATTTTATTGGCTTGCTTTTAATGTACTGACATTTGAAATCACTGAACCGGAAACGAGAGATTTTTTTAACGGGTTTCTCGGCGTTTTAAATTCAGGCGCCGGCATGATCGGACCGATCGTCGCCGGTTATGTCATCTCGCGACTCGCTGACAATACGGGATATACGGTGATCTTCAGCCTTTCGCTGGCTTTGTTTACAGTAGCTGTGATCACCAGCTTCTTTTTAAAGCGAAGGGAGTCGCGCGGCCGGTATATGTTGAAAAGAATCTGGGCGGAGCGAAATGCGGATGCAAACTGGCGCAACGTTACCAATGCCCACTTTTTCCAGGGGCTTCGTGAAGGGATTTTTGTTTTTTTGATCAATGTCTTTGTCTTTATTACGACAAAGAGCGAGATGGCCCTGGGGAAATTCGGACTGTTGAATTCGGCTGTTTCTTTTTTTGCTTACTATTTTGCGACAAGGATGATTAAAAAAAACACGCGCAAAAAAGCCATTTTAATCGGAGGCCTTGTTTTATTCGGAGCCCTTTTCCTTATATTGTTTCATATGACATATGTGACACTGCTTCTTTATGCCATAGCGATTGCGATCGGCTATCCGATTTTGCTTGTTCCGTATTCATCGCTGACCTACGATGTGATCGGCAAAGCGAGGTACGCGAGGAAAGCAAGGATTGAATATATCGTGGTACGGGAAGTTTTTTTAAACATCGGGCGGATTGCCTCCATTTTGGTTTTTTTGCTCCTTGTCTCATTATTAAAGGAGGACTTGGGAATACCCGTTTCTTTAGTATTGCTTGGGGCCGGCCATACGCTGATTTACTACTTCGTCAAAGATATTCAACTGGCAGAACCCGCCCGGGAAACGGTCGGAAAGGATGCGCAGAAGCAAACGGCCGAACCGAGCTATATCGAAGGCAAAAGGTGAATTTTTTAATCTTGAGGGAAATTAGTAGAAAAATGCCGAAAAAAACTTTACAATATATGTGGCACCTTTTCATAAGGTGTCTTTTCTTTATTTAAAGAAGGTGATGCAATTGATAAAAAGGAAACCGAAAACAGAAAAGCGAAAAACGCTGCCCATCAGGCTGAATATATTGTTTTTTCTTGCGTTTGTGATTTTTACAGCAGTCGTCGTACGCCTTGGCGTGGTACAAATCGTATACGGGGAAGACTATAAAAACGAAGTTCAGCAGGAGGATAACGTCGGCGTTTCAACTGTTCCAAGAGGAAAAATCTATGACAGGAACTTAAATACGATCGTCAAAAATAAGCCGCTGAACGCAATTACATACACAAGGACGTCCTCAACCCCGCAGAAGGAACGCCTGGAAGTTGCACGAAAGCTGGCGGAGATGATCGACGTGGACACGGATAAAATAACGGAGCGGGATAAAAAGGACTATTGGATATTAACGAGGCCGAAGGAAGCTGAAAAACTGATCACCGCAAAGGACCGGAAGAAAGTCAAAGACGGTACATTATCCGAAGACGATCTGTACCAGCTTCAGCTCGACAGAATTACAAAAGACATGCTGAACGAATTAACGGACAAAGATTTGGAAGTGCTCGCGATTAAACGGCAGATGGATTCCGGTTATGCGTCGACACCGCAATATATTAAAAATAAAGACGTGACTTCAAAAGAAATGGCTGTTGTCAGCGAACACTTGGACGAGCTTCCGGGAGTTGACGTGACGGCCGATTGGAAGCGCGACTATCCGTATAACGGGCTGCTCAGAACGATGATCGGAAGCATTTCCGATTCGAATGAAGGTCTTCCGAGAAACCAGCTCGACTATTATTTGTCACGCGGCTACAACCGAAATGACCGGGTCGGAAAAAGCTATCTTGAAGCGGAATATGAAGATGTGCTGCAGGGTCAAAAATCGAAAGTGAAAAATATAACCGATAAAAACGGGGAAATCGTCGACACGGAAATCTTATCAAAGGGCGAAAGCGGCAAAGACCTGGTGCTGACGGTCGATGTCGAGATGCAAAAGGCGATTGAAAAGATCATCGGGGATGAGCTGAAAAAAGCCAAAACCCAGCACAGCGCACCTTTTCTCGACCGCGCCTTCGTCGTCATGATGGACCCGAGAAACGGCGAAGTTTTATCGGTTGCCGGCAAGCAGCTTAAAAATAAAAACGGCAATTTAAAAGTCGAAGACTATGCGCTCGGCACGATGACGTCTTCGTATGCAATGGGATCCGCTGTCAAAGGAGCCACCGTTTTAACAGGGCTGCAAACGGGAGCGATTAATTTAAATACGACGTTTTATGATGAACCGCTTTATATCGGGCAAGGCAAACCGAAAAAGTCCTGGTCCAGCAATCTCGGAACATTGGGCATCCAGGGAGCGCTGGAACAGTCTTCGAACGTATTTATGTTTAAAACAGCGATAGCGGTCGGAAAAGGGCAGTATAAGCCCCACCAGCCGCTGGACCTTAATACGAAAGCCTTCAGTACATTCAGGTATTATTTCAATCAATTCGGTCTCGGTGTTAAAACCGGCATCGACCTTCCGAATGAAGCAACGGGATACCAAGGCTCCAAAAAGCTGCCAGGTTTCCTGCTCGACTTTGCCATCGGACAGTATGACACGTACACACCGCTGCAGCTGGCACAGTATGTGTCAACGATTGCCAATGGCGGCTACCGCATGAAGCCCCAGATCGTGAAGGAAATCAGAGAGCCTGATTCGAAAAAAGGCATCGGAGCCGTGACGGAATCGATTCAGCCGGAAGTATTGAACAAAGTGGACATGAGCAAGGAAGAAATCGAAACCGTCCAAAAAGGTTTCAGACGGGTTATGACGAATGGGACGGCAGCAGGAGAGTTTGCATCTGCATCGTATAAACCCGCCGGTAAAACGGGAACGGCCCAGTCTTTCTATGACGGACCGGATAAATCGAAGACGGGAATGCCTACGTATAATACGACACTTGTCGCTTATGCGCCTTACGACAACCCGGAGGTCGCCATTTCCGTCGTTGTTCCTTGGGCCTACAATGATTACAGCAAAAGATACTCCATTACGAATGATATTGGCAGAAAAGTGCTGGATAAGTATTTTGAGCTGAAATCAAAACAGGACAAAGAGAACACAAAAGAAAAAAATAAGGACAAAATTGAAAAAGAAGCAACCGAATAGGTCTTAAGTTCCTTTTTTGAAAGAAGCACCCGCATCAAGCATGCGGGTGCTTTTTTTTTGCTTCTTTTCCCTTTCTTTCCTGCTTTTATACAATATTCAAGCTTAATTTACAAAACCTTAATAATTCATTTAAACAAGATTAATACAAGAAAGGTACGCTATACACGTAGGACAAATTACACATTTACGTGGGAGGATTAGAAGTGAAACCATTTAAAAAGATCACACTGATGTTCATCATGTCCGTTTTAGTTGTCTTCGCAGCAGCATGTGGGAGCAATAATACAAACGGTAATGCAGAAGAAGGCAAACAAAACGATAAAACAGAAAATAAGGCTTCAGGCTCTTTAACGATTTCCGGATCTTCAGCGATGCAGCCTCTTGTCTTAGCCGCGGCGGAAAAATTCATGGATGAAAATCCAGATGCCGACATTCAAGTGCAGGCGGGCGGTTCTGGAACCGGCCTTTCCCAAGTGGCTGAAGGAACCGTTCAAATCGGAAACTCTGATGTATTTGCTGAAGAAAAAGAAGGCATTCCTGCCGATGAGCTCAAGGATCATCAGGTAGCCGTTGTCGGTATGGCAGCAGCCGTCAACCCTGAAGTAGGCATCGATAATCTTTCATTAGAGGATCTGAAAAAGGTATTCACGGGTAAAATCAAAAACTGGAAAGAGCTTGGCGGGAAAGATCAAAAGATCACTCTTGTCAACCGTCCCGATTCTTCAGGAACGCGCGCAACTTTTGTGAAGTATGCGCTTGATGGAGAAACTCCTGCTGAAGGAATCACTGAGGATTCTTCAAACACGGTGAAGAAATTAATCGCTGAAACACCTGGAGCGATCGGATATCTCGCATTTTCATATCTGACGGATGATAAAGTTACAGCACTTTCAATTGACGGTGTGAAACCGACGGCAGAAAATGTGCAAAAAGGTAAATTCCCGATTTGGGCTTATGAGCATTCTTATACAAAAGGTGAACCGGAAGGATTGGCTAAAACATTTTTGGATTATTTAATGAGTGACGAAATTCAAAAAACGATTGTGACAGAACAGGGCTATATTCCGGCAACACAAATGGAAGTCAAACGTGACGCAGATGGAAAGCAAACTGCAAAATAATGAAAACAGAAGATGGGAAAGTGTGCTGCTTAGCCACTTTCCCTATTATGACTTGTATTTATAGGAGTGTAAAAAATGACTCAACAAATAGAGAAAATGTCCGCCAAAGAGCGGCTGATCAGCTCCAAGCAAAACCGCAAAATGGATGAAGTTCGCGGAAAAATTCTGGTTTCATCGTGCGCGTTAATCATGATGGCAGCAGCGATTTCAATCACGATTTTTCTGGGAAATAAGGGGTTGCAATCTTTTCTGACTAGTGGTGTAAGTCCGATTGAATTCTTAACCAGTCTAGATTGGAATCCAATGAATGATCACCCCAAATACGGGGCGCTTCCGTTTATCATCGGATCATTTTCAGTGACCCTTCTTGCATCTCTGATTGCGGCGCCGCTTGGCATAGGAGGAGCGATTTTTATGACGGAAATCGCACCTTCATGGGGAAGAAAAGTGCTGCAGCCGGTAATTGAATTGCTTGTAGGCATTCCTTCCGTCGTTTATGGATTCATAGGCCTTACAGTATTAGTTCCGTTTATTGGGCAGTTTAAAGCAAGCGGATCAGGACACAGCCTGTTGGCGGGAACCATCGTCCTGTCCGTCATGATTTTACCGACGGTGACATCCATTTCAACAGATGCGCTCATGTCGCTTCCTAAAAATCTCCGCGAAGGATCATATGCGCTGGGGGCTACGCGTTGGCAGACGATCCGAAAGGTTTTGATTCCGGCAGCGCTGCCTTCGCTTCTGACAGCTGTCGTTTTGGGAATGGCGAGGGCATTCGGCGAAGCGCTCGCCGTGCAGATGGTGATCGGAAACTCCCGGAATCTTTTCGAGAGCCTGTTGGATCCAGCGGGAACATTGACCACGATTATCACGCTGAACATGGGTCACACAACGTATGGCAGCGTGGAAAACAATACGCTCTGGTCAATGGGGCTTGTTCTGTTGATCATGTCATTCTTATTCATTCTGCTCATCCGTTATCTGTCATCCAGGAGGAAACTGTAATGAACAGCAAAGTAACAGATCGTCTAGCAACCGGTGTTTTTGGATTGATTGCCTTGATTATCTCCGCCATTCTTGTCGGACTGTTCGCTTATATTTTGATCAACGGTGTTTCACAAATCAACCTCGACTTTTTGACATCGCGTTCCAGCGCGCTTTCAAGCGGAGGGGGCATTCGTGATCAGCTGTTTAACTCATTTTATATTTTAGTGCTGACGATGCTGATCACTGTTCCGCTAGGTGTCGGAGGCGGTATTTACATGGCGGAGTATGCGCCAGACAATAAACTGACCGATTTTATCCGAGTCTGTATTGAGGTTTTGTCATCCCTTCCTTCCATTGTCATGGGGATGTTTGGGATGCTGATGTTCGTCAACCTGACGGGCTGGGGATACAGCATTATCGGCGGAGCGCTTGTTTTAACGATCTTTAACCTTCCCGTCATGGTGCGGGTGACAGAGGATGCGATTCGTTCCGTGCCGAAAGAACAAAAAGAAGCTTCCTTAGCATTAGGCGTATCAAAATGGCATACGATCAAAACCGTTTTGATTCCGGGGGCTGTTCCATCGATCATTACCGGTGCGATCCTTGCGTCAGGGCGGGTTTTTGGAGAGGCTGCAGCATTGCTGTTCACAGCCGGACTGACAACACCGCGATTGAATTTTGCCGATTGGAATCCATTTTCGGAAACGTCTCCGCTTAATATTTTCAGACCGGCGGAAACGCTTGCCGTCCACATTTGGAATGTCAACACACAGGGCATTATTCCCGATGCCGAGGCGATCGCAAACGGCGCTTCAGCGGTTCTTGTTTTATCCGTTTTGGTCTTTAATCTGGCTGCAAGATGGCTGGGCTCCTTTATTCACAAAAAATTAACGGGAAATAAATAGGAAGGGTGAAATCATATGGTTCAGGTCCCGACTTTGGAAATTGTGCGTGACGATATCGGATTGGCTCCGCTCCCTGAAGTAAAAGAGCATATTTTGAAAGTGCAGAATTTAAATATCCATTATGGGGAAAAGCGTGCGGTCCAAAACATTTCTTTCAATATTGACAAACAGGCCGTAACCGCGCTGATCGGTCCTTCGGGTTGCGGCAAATCGACTTTTTTAAGAAGCATCAATCGGATGAATGATCTGATACCGTCCGCCAAAACAACGGGCAACATATTGTATGAAGGGCTGAATATCCTTGATTCCAATATTAACGTCGTCAACCTGCGCAGAGAAATCGGAATGGTGTTTCAAAAGCCGAATCCTTTTCCAAAATCGATTTACAACAATATCACCCATGCGGTGAAATATGCGGGAGAGCGTAAGAAATCGGTGCTGGATGATATCGTGGAGGAAAGCTTGACGAAAGCCGCGCTCTGGGATGAAGTAAAAGACCGGCTTCACCAATCCGCTCTGTCTCTGTCAGGAGGCCAGCAGCAGCGCCTCTGCATCGCAAGGACGCTTGCCATGAAGCCGGAAGTGCTCCTATTGGATGAGCCCGCTTCTGCGCTGGATCCGATTTCAAACGCGAAAATCGAGGAATTGATCGTCTCGTTAAAAGAGGAATATTCGATTATAATCGTTACTCATAATATGCAGCAGGCATCGAGAATTTCCGATAAAACAGCCTTTTTCTTAAATGGCGATTTAGTTGAATATGACAGAACGGAAAAAATCTTTATGAATCCGTCGGAAAAAAAGACAGAGGACTATATCAACGGCAGGTTCGGATAAGGAGGACGGCATCGTGAGCGCTGTAACAGCAGTAAAAACAAAAAATGTGTACCAGATCAACGATTTGAATTTATGGTACGGTGAGCATCACGCTTTAAAAAACATTCATCTGACCATTCCTGAATATGAGATCACCGCCATTATCGGACCGTCGGGATGTGGAAAATCAACGTTCATTAAGACGCTGAACTTGATGATCAATATGGTTCCGAATGTCAAAATGACCGGTGAAATCAGCTATAATGGCAGCAACATCCTAAACAGCAAAGTCGATCTTGTCGAATTGCGAAAGAAAGTCGGCATGGTTTTTCAAAAAGGAAACCCATTCCCGCAGTCGATTTTTGATAATGTCGCATACGGCCCGAGAATTCACGGACAGAGAAATAAAAAAGTTTTACATGAAATAGTGGAAAAGGCGCTTGTTGATGTGGCGCTGTGGGATGAAGTGAAAGATCGTCTTCATTCTCAGGCGCTCGGCCTCTCAGGGGGCCAGCAGCAGCGACTCTGCATTGCAAGAGCGCTGGCGACAAATCCGGATGTATTGCTGATGGATGAACCGACATCTGCCCTTGACCCTGTATCCACTTTAAAAATTGAAGAACTAATGCTGCAGCTGAAAGAAAAGTATACGATTGCCATTGTCACTCATAATATGCAGCAGGCGTCCCGCATCTCTGATCAAACCGCTTTCTTTTTAATGGGAGAGCTCATAGAGTGCAATGATACAGTCAAAATGTTTTCAAGCCCAAGTGACCATCGGACAAAAGACTACATTACCGGCCGTTTCGGTTAAAAAAACAGGCCGCCGATCAAATCGGCGGCCTGTTGATATGAGCAGCGAAACATATGAAAAAACCAGGCTGAAATGAAACAGCCTGGTTTTTTATTTGGACAGTGTTTTGACGATGTTTTTCAAACTGTCTCCGCGTTTTAATTCAAATTTGCCGGCTTTGATTTTGGATTCATATCCGGTCTTTTTCACATAATCTTTGAAGTCGTCGGCGGATGAGATGACTTTTTCTTTTTCAAGGAGGTCTGCGATCTCTGCAGTGCTCATGCCGCTTTTAATTTCAAGCTTGTATTTGGTTTCTTTTTTCTTCTCGTTTTTTTGCTCGTTTTCTTTGTCTTTTTTCGTTTGGGAGGCGTCAGCCTGCTTAAGCGCCGTCTCTTTGTAGTGCAGAAGCTCCTGGTATTCTTCACGTTTAACAGAAACCTGCTGGTTGTCTTTCAAATAGGTTTTGACATCCGCGTCACTGATTTTCTGACCGTCCTTTGAAGCTTCGGCCTTGCCGTTGTCAGTCAGATAAAATGCGCCTGCAAGAACCGCCGTCGCCAAGATCATGCCTCCGGCAAAAGCCTGTATACTTTGTCTGGTCATACAAGCACCCTCTCGTTGTCTTTGATGATCGCCCTGACATCCTCAACAGAGACATGCTCCGCTTTTGCAATGGCATCCACTGACATGCCGTTTTGGTATTTTGAAAGAATCTGCTTTGCGATATGCTGGCTGATTCCTGCGTTTGGCCTGCGGACGACAACGCTTGAATCGAGAAGCTCTTCCTCGAGCACCGTCATTTTCTTTTTCAGCTTATAAATTTCCTGCATGGCGGACAGCTGAAGGGTTTCCAATTCCTGTTCGACTTCTTTAATCGGTTCTCTTTGAAAATATGAGAATGCGATCAGCGCAATACTGACAACAAGCAGCGCAATGATAGCAACTTCCACGTTCATCACCTTCAATTCTTATTTTCTCCTTCTTTTTTATACCATAAAAACGCTAGCTTCAAAAGGAGTTACGCAAAAAAATAAAAATTTTGCCGAAAAAATTAATTTCTATTGCATCACAAGGGACCTTTCCAATAGGATAGGAAATAAAAAACTTTCCCTGGGAGGGCGTGGCGGTGAAAAGGACAGATGGGAAAAAACCTTTTCAAGAAAGTATTCGAAACGACTTGTCGTTTTCTAACGATATTTTAAAAATAACGTCAGATGATCAAGCAGCACTGACCGTAACATGGGAATTAACGGACGCCCTCCTTTCGGCTGCTGAAGCCGTGCTATTAGAAGACAAAAGAGATATCAAAAAGCAAATACGGCTGACTTGCATAAAAGACGGGCAAAAAATGGTGCAGACGATACATATCGAATCGTTCAAAGGGGAAGTGACCGTTTCTCAGGCTGCAGGCGGCGTTTATTACAAAGCGGAGTACAGGCTTTATAATGCGCTGAACATATCGCTGTCGATTCTTAGCTCTGACCGCTTCTATCTGGAGAAAAACGGGATCGCAGCCGGCCGGCTCTTTTACCCGGAGGACAAAAGGCTTGACTGGGTCGATCAATTTTCCGCATATACGGGATATTCTTTAAATGAAGGAAAGGGGTCTGCCACATGATGAAGGTGCTGATGCTGTCGCTTGAAAATCCTTGTGCCATCAAAAGCGGAGCAGGACGGTATTTGCAAAACCTGCTTGACCTATTAAAAGAGGACATCATGTTTACGGTCTTAACGACGCACAGAGGAGAACGGTGCTTTGATGGCGGCGGTCAATGGAAAACGCTTGAGATTCCGCTCGAACTTGCAGCACACGCTTCTTTTGAGGATGCGCTGGCAGAGATGAATATTCAGATGATCAAAAAAACGTTTGAATATAAAGGCAGCTTTGACATCATTCATGCTCATGACGATGTCACGGCTTCCGCCGCCGTTTACCTCAAACGCGCCTTAAATCTCCCGCTCATTTCCACCGTACACGGCTTTGAAAGCGACCGGCAAAAAGCGGCTGGCCGGAAAGCGCACCCCTATAGGCTGCTGCTTGAGCGTTTGCTATTAAAAGAAAGCGGGCGCATCATCGTGTTGAGCAGCATGATGAAAGACTTCGTGAAAGAAAGATCTCCAGAAGCGGCGGAAAAAGTTCGAATCATTCCCAATCCGTGCCGAAAAACAAAAACGGTAAAAAGCCGGCCGAAAACCGCCCCATATCTTTTTTCTTACGGCCGATTCGTTCCGGAAAAAGGTTTTTTGCAGCTCATCCGCGCCTTTAAAGAACTCGCGAGGCTACAGGACGGCCTTGAACTTGTCATAGCCGGTGAAGGCCCTCTCAAAAGCGCATATGAGAGAGAAGCCAGATCGTTAGGCATGGAGGATCGCCTCACAGTTCTCCCTTTCCTCTCAGTTCAAGAAAGGGAGAACTGGCTCGGATTCTGTGAAATGGCTGTTTTTCCAAGCGGATATGAGCCATTCGGCATCGCTGTTCAGGAAAGCATGGCAGCGGGCGTTCCCGTTGCTGTCGGAAAAGCCGGAGGATGGAACGATTTTGTCATGGATTTTAAAACAGGCTTTCACATCGATTTTACGGATGCGTATGAAGCCGGCCGCAAGCTGGACGGACTTCTTCGCAACAAGGCGGCTTTGAGAAAGGTCAGACAGGCGGGAAAAGCATTCATCTTCGATCTCCATCACCCGGAGAGGATAAAAAAATCGTTTTTGAAAGGTGTGTACAGCCCGTCATTTGAATAAACCGCGGACAAACGAAAAAAACGCCTGGCATTCCGGCGCCAGAAGTGGTATTATAGATAAGTCTGAACAGCAAATGATATATAGTTTGGAGGGAAAAATAAATGCGCGTAAATATTACTTTGGCTTGCACTGATTGCGGCGAGCGTAACTATATTTCTACAAAGAACAAGCGTAACAATCCAGATCGCGTTGAATTCAAAAAGTATTGCCCACGTGACAAAAAAACAACTTTACACCGCGAAACAAAGTAAGCAGCAGGGATTTTCCTGCTGTTTTTTCAATTTTAAAGGGGGGAGAAAAATGAAGCGCGCTTTGCGGAATGAAATGAAAACGAAGCTTGCACAGATGACGGACAAAGAATATCAGCAAAAAACAAATGCCATTCACGAGGCTTTTTTCAGCTCAAAACAATGGAAGGAAGCATCCGTCATCGCCCTTACGATCTCGAGAAAGCCCGAGGTGGCGACAAAGCCGATCATTGAGCGGGCCTGGAAAGAAGGGAAGACGGTTTGCATTCCGAAATGTCTGCCGGAAACAAGTGACATGCATTTCCGCCGCTTTCAAGACGAAAGCGAATTGGAAGTCGTTTACTTCGGTTTGCAGGAACCGATTGTACATAAAACCGAGCAGCTTGCGCCCGAAGACATCGATTTTATTCTAGTTCCGGGGATATGCTTTGATCCGCGGGGGTACAGAATCGGCTATGGAGGAGGATATTATGACAGGTATTTGGCCGGATTTACAAAAGAGACGGCTTCTCTCGCATTCCACTGTCAGATCATCGACAAGGTTCCCCATGAGGCACACGACATCCCTGTCAGTCAAATTTTCACGGAAAAAACGACTCTCATTTGTCAGTGAAGTCTCCTGAATAAATATAAAAAATTGAGACACGATACGGTTATAGGAGGGATCATATGAGAAAAGTTACGTTTATTCTATTAGGCACGCTTGCCGCTCTCATTCTTTTTCAAAACCGCTATCGTGTAATCAATGTCATTCTTGGCCAAAACCGGATCCGCCATTATTTTATCCACTGGATCATGAGGATTCCGTTTGTTCGTAATAAATTTATCCAGCAGGCTTTCTAAACCCCGTTTTGAATAACGGGGTTTTTTAAAGGGGCAATCAGACGTGTTTCCTGATATAATGGACAAAAATAATGATGGAGCGTCTAAAGATGTATTCAGTTGATTATATGTACTGGAATTTAATCGGTAATCTTTTAAAACGAGATTTTGAGCTTGTACAGACTCACCCTTCGTTTGAAGAAGCTTGGCTTGAAGCGAGGGGGAATGCCCCGTATGATTTGATCCGCATCTACAGGCGGGATGTCGATTTCAGGCAGGAGCTCGTCCGCGATCTTGAAGATCTTTTTGAAAGGGCCGAACGTCTGAGAACGGCTTCGGGAAGACGCAAGCTGTCCATATTGAATATCTACTTATCGGAGCAGGCGCCTGTTGATGAATGGGAGGATGTCACAAGCCAGCCGGTTGCGGATCAGCGCGTCAGCATCGTGCCGATTTTTATCGAACAGACTTCAAGAGCAGAAGGCTTACATAAGATTGCCCTTGCCTTAAATATAAGTCCTGATGATCTCACAGGCCTGATCCGGGATGCATCATACGAAGATGTTGACCAGATCAGAGCCGAGGTATTGGCTGCGGCCAAAAAGAGAGATGAAGAAAGGCGGCGTGAAGCGGCGGTATTTGAAAGAGGAAAGCCTGTTTTTACATGGTTTTTCGCGGTTCTTCAAGTTTTGATGTTTCTGCTTTTGGAAATGTCGGGCGGAAGTCAAAATACCGATACCCTTATTCGGTTTGGAGCGAAGGAAAACAGCCTTCTTTTAGCCGGTGAATGGTGGAGGCTTGTGACGCCGATCATCCTCCACATCGGACTCGTCCATCTGATGTTTAACACCTTTGCATTATTGTCGGTGGGGGCAGCCGCAGAAAGAGTATTCGGTTCACTTCGTTTTCTTGTCATTTATATATCAGCCGGCATATTTGGTTCGATCGGCAGCTTCCTGTTCAACCCGTATCCTTCAGCAGGAGCGTCAGGGGCCATTTTTGGCTGTTTGGGCGCTTTACTATATCTCGCCTTTTCAAATCGCAAAGCCTTCTTAAAAACGATCGGCACCAACATTATGGTGATGATCATTCTGAATCTCGGCCTCGGCTTCGCCATTTCAAATGTTGACAACGCGGGCCATATCGGCGGATTGATCGGCGGACTTCTGACGGCGCTGGCAGTCGGTCTGCCGGGAAAAAGACAGCCTGTCCATCGCTTGGCCGGCTGGGTGCTATTATTGCTTATTGGAGGCTGTTCTCTTTACTGGGGGACACATTCAGCGCCGATTCATGAAACCTCCATGCTGTATCAGGCGGGAAAATGGTATGAACAAGGCGAGTATGAGAAGGTAAAAGAGGTGTTGAAGGAGGCAGGCGACGACCCGAATGCTTCGATCGAAAGCCTGAAGCTGCTTGCCGTCTCTGAAATGCAGCTCGACCAATATGAAGGTGCAGAAAAACACCTGAAAATGGTTGTCAAAAAAGATCCTTCAGACCATGCCTCCCATTATAACCTGGCCGTTGTTTACGCGAGACAAGGCGAATGGTCAAAAGCGGAACAATCCGTCCGAAAGGCCTTAAAAGAAAAGCCTGATGAAGACATCTATCAAACGCTGCATGACAAATTAAAAAAGAAACGGCTTAGGTGATCAAGTATGAAAAGCTTCCGTTATGTTAAAAATGGTCTAACAGAGAACAGACTCATTTGACGGGAGCTTTTATCATGGAAAAAAAGCATGTTGTGCAAAAAGATTTAGCTGAAAACATTGAGTTTTTAAACGAAAAGCTTGGAGTCGATAAGAGCTTTGACATGATCAGGCTCGATGTGGTGTACGCGGGGAGAAAGATGGCGTTTTACCTTGTCGACGGGTTTGTAAAAGACGATATCATGCACTATCTCCAAAAAAATCTGTCAAAGCTCTCACCGGCTTGTTTGGAAGAGGATCCGCTCGAACATCTGATTAAGACGTATATTCCCTATGTGGAAATTGCAACTGAGGACGATCTGGACAAAGTAGCAGACCAGGTCTTGTCAGGTCCGACCGCGCTGCTTGTCGACGGCATTGATCACGCGATTATCATAGATGCCAGAACATATCCGGCCAGAAGCCCTGAAGAACCCGATAATGAGCGGGTTGTCAGGGGATCGAGAGACGGTTTTGTCGAAACGATTGTGTTTAACACAGCGTTGACAAGAAGAAGAATCCGCGATCGTTCCTTGAGGATGGAGTATATGCAAATCGGACGAAGAAGCAAAACAGACGTCGTCGTCTGCTATCTTGAAGACATCGCTGATTTGGAGAATGTCAAAAAACTAAAGCAGTCATTGGAAGCGATCGACACGGACGCTTTAACGATGGCTGAAAAGACGCTGGAGGAATACATCGGCGGCCGGCACTGGAACCCTTACCCGACGGTCCGCTATACTGAAAGACCGGATACTGCTGCCGTTCATTTATATGAAGGCCATATCCTCGTCTTTGTCGACGGTTCACCGAGCGCACTGATTACTCCGGCTACTTTCTGGCACCATTTGCAGCATGCCGAAGAGTATCGGAACAAGCCTCTTGCCGGTGCCTATATGCGGTTTGTCCGTTTTATATCAGTATTAGCTTCGATCTTTTTGCTTCCGCTCTGGTTTTTGCTGTCCGTTCATCCTGAACTGCTGCCTGATGCCCTTCAATATATCGGGCCTGAAAAAAAGGGGGCCATCCCTTTGCTCGCGCAGTTTCTGATCATCGAAATAGGGGTCGACATGATGAGAATGGCTGCAATACATACGCCGTCATCGCTTGCAACAGCACTCGGACTTGTCGCGGCGTTAATGATCGGAGAAGTCGCGGTGCAAGTCGGACTGTTTTCGCATGAGGTTGTCCTTTATCTGGCCGTCGCTGCCATCGGCACATTTGCCACGCCAAGCTATGAAATGAGTGTTGCGAACCGGCTGGTCAGGATCGTGCTGCTCCTCACAGCCGGCGCATTCGGACCGATTGGATTTGTCATCGCCATCTTCTGCTGGATTGTTTATTTGGTCAGAATGAAGTCCTTCCATGTCCCATACTTATGGCCGTTCATTCCCTTTGACTACAGAGCGTTTCGCGATATCGCGATTCGCACGCCGATGCCTCTCAAAAATAGACGGCCCGTATTTTTAAATCCTCAGGATCCCGACCGTTAAAAGCCTGCTTTCATTTCCGAAAGCAGGCTTTTTTTGCTTGACGCAGGCAGGCATTATTTATAACCTATTGTTAGACCTCAGGAAGCTTGGTGAATAAAATGAAAACCGTATATGATGTACAGCAGCTTCTGAAACGATTCGGATGCTTCGTATATTTCGGAGATCGAAAGCTCGAGATTGAGTTCATGATGGAAGAACTGAAAGAAATCTTCCTTTCAAATCTGATCGAAAAAGAACAATGGATTCAAGCCATGTCGATTTTGCAGAATGAACTGACGAATATAAAGAAAAAATAAAACAGTTGGACTAGGGGGATTTATAAATGAATGACAGCTGGCTGGTCGGGATCGATCTTGGAGGAACGACTGTAAAACTCGCTTTTGTAAGCGCTTATGGAGAGATCCAGCATAAGTGGGAAATTCCAACCGATAAATCGGGTGACACCGTTACATTAAGCATTGCAAAAGCGATCGACAGCAAACTGGAGGAAATCGGAAAGCCGAAGCAGATATTGAAGTGGATCGGTATGGGAGCGCCCGGCCCGGTCGATATAGAGACAGGCATTGTTTATAAAACAACCAATATGGGCTGGGAAAACTATCCTTTAAAAGACCATTTGGAGGCTGAGACAGGTTTGCCTGCGGCCATTGAAAACGACGCGAACATCGCGGCTCTCGGCGAAATGTGGAAAGGGGCCGGAGACGGCGCGAAGGATTTGATTCTCGTCACGCTGGGAACGGGAGTCGGCGGCGGCATTATTGTCAATGGAGAAATTGTCCACGGAAAAAACGGAGCCGGGGGAGAAATCGGCCACATCTCATCGGTTCCTGAAGGCGGAGCGCCATGCAACTGCGGAAAAACCGGCTGTATCGAAACGATCGCGTCTGCAACAGGCATCGTCAGAATCGTCAACGAGAAAATCGCAGCCGGCTGTGATTCGGTTTTAAAGGACATTCCTGATGTAACGGCTCGTCATATTTTTGAAGCCGCTGAACAAAACGATCCGGCCGCCTTGGAGGTCATCGATTATGTGACGAACCATTTGGGCCTTGTTCTCGGCAACTTGGCGAGCTCATTGAACCCAGCAAAAATCGTGATTGGCGGCGGCGTTTCAAAAGCAGGTGAAATCCTGCGTTCAAAAGTGGAAAAGTCGTTTCAGCGATACGCCTTCCCAAGAGCGGGCAAGGCCGCTGAGATTGTCATCGCCTCCCTTGGAAATGACGCGGGAGTCATCGGCGGCGCATGGATTGCGAAAAACGCATGGCTTAAAAATCAAGCAAAGCCTGTGATATAAACCTTTTCCGCGGTTAATGGAAGCAGATATTGAACACTTTGAAACAAATATTAAAAAAGTTTGATTTTTTTGTCCAATCAGGTTAAGATATCGTTTAGTCATTTTGTTAATTTTCTAAAAACAGGATGTGGAAATAGTATTTCCCGGAATTATGCGTCTTGCTGTAGAGGGAGGTTTGGCATGAGAAAGCCATTTTTTTCGAAAGTATCATTTTTGCTGCTTGCGACATTGCTGATGTGGCTGAAAACATATGTCGTTTATAAAACCAGCTTTAACATTAAAATTGAAAACTTCATGCAAGAGTTTATTTTGTTCATCAACCCGTTAAGCTTTTTGCTTGTTGTTTTCGGAATCGGCTTGTTTTTTAAAGAAAAAAACAGAAACCGCTTCATTATCGGAACGAGTATCGTTTTGACACTTATTCTTTTGGCCAACATGGTTTTCTATCGTTTTTACAACGATTTCTTAACGATTCCTGTCTTATTCCAGACGAATAATATGGGGGATTTGGGAAGCAGCATCACATCTTTGTTTATGCCTGCCGACCTGCTTCTTGTCGTAGACATCGCGATTTTGATTTGGCTTCACAAACGCCATGCCGCCAAATCCGGCAACGCGTTGACGAGAAAGGAGCGAGCGGCATATTTTTTGTTTGCCGCAGCCGTTTTCTTTTTCAATTTGGGAATGTCAGAGGCTGAAAGGCCGCAGCTCTTGACGAGATCGTTCGACAGAGAGGTGCTTGTCAAAAACATCAGCCTTTACAACTACCATATCTATGACGGCCTCATCCAGTCGAAGCAGTCCGCCCAGCGCGCTCTGGCAGACAGCAACAGCCTCACAGAGGTTGAAAACTTTGTCAATGCGAACAGGACGGAAACAAACAAAGATTTAGCCGGTATCGCCAAAGGGCGAAATGTGATTCTCGTATCTTTAGAATCGACCCAAAGCTTCGTCATCAATCAGAAGCTGAACGGCAAGGAAATTACGCCATATTTGAACGACTTGATTAAAAAAAGCTACAGTTTTGAAAACTTTTATCATCAGACAGGCCAGGGAAAAACCTCAGATTCAGAATTCATCGTCGATAATTCCCTTTATCCGCTGGGAAGGGGAGCGGTCTTCTTTACGAATGCCGGAAATGAATATACGGCAGCTCCGGAAATTTTGAAAAATCACGGCTACTATTCCGCGATATTTCATGCGAACAACAAAAGTTTCTGGAATCGGGATATCATGTATAAGTCTTTAGAATACGACAAATTTTATGATATCAATTCATATGAAGTCAATGAGGGAAACTCTGTCGGCTGGGGGCTGAAAGACAAAGAATTTTTTGAGCAGACGTCAGAGCTGATGAAAGATCTGCCACAGCCTTTTTACACGAGACTGATCACGCTGACGAATCATTTTCCGTTTGAACTTGATGAAGAAGATAAGATGATTGACGAATATGATTCAAAGAGCCGCACATTAAACAGATATTTTCCTACAGTCCGCTATCAGGATGAGGCGCTCAAGCGTTTTATTGAAAAGCTGAAAGAGGACGGCCTTTATGAGAACTCCATCATCGTGTTATACGGAGACCATTACGGCATTTCCGAAAACCACAATGAAGCGATGGGGCAGTTCCTCGGAAGGGAAGTAACGCCTTTTGAGGAAGTCCAGCTTCAAAGAGTTCCGCTGGTGATTCACATTCCAGGCATAACCGACAAAGAGCCGAAAACAATTGATACCGTCGGCGGGCAAATTGACATCAGGCCGACTCTGCTGAATTTGCTTGGAATTGACTCAAGCGATCAAATCCAGTTCGGAAATGACTTGTTTTCCAAAGATAAAGAGGAGTTCACGGTGCTTCGCGACGGAAGCTTTATTACGAAAGACAAAGTTTACACAGACGGTGTATGCTATGATAAATCAACGGGACAGCCTGTGAAGAATCAAGAGAGCTGTGAGCCCTACATCGAAAAAGCCAAACAGGAGCTTTCACTCTCAGATCAGATCATATACGGCGATTTGTTGAGATTTTACGACAGTGAACGATTGAAAAAACAGCCGGCTGCCGGTCAACAAAAGGGCAGCCAAAAAGAATAAAAAAGCTTCCGTTCTTTAACGGCGGCAGCTTTTACAGGCCGGTTTTCGACAGATCCGGCCTGTTTTTTCCGTTCTGTGAAGTTCGCTCACTTTACAAAAAACAGTGTGTCAAGCATACTTTCCATGGTATAATTGATAATGATTTTCTTTATCATATAAACATTGAAAGAAGGTATGACAGATGACGTTTAAGTGCAAGAAAATCGGAGCTGCATTGTTTGCCTTACTCATGATTGCGGCTTTGGCGGCATGCGGAAATCAATCAGAGAATAAAGGATCTTCTTCTGATGCAAAGCAGGAAGAGACCATTACATACAAGGCTGAAAACGGAACGGTTAAAATCCCTAAGCATCCGAAAAGAGTAGTTGTCATGGCTGACGACTATTACGGATATTTCAAGACGCTTGGGATCAACGTGGTCGGGGCGCCTGACAGGGTATTTGAAAACCCGTACTTCAAAGGGAAAACCGATGGCGTGACAAACATAGGAGACGGTGTTTCCGCTGAAAAAATCATTAAATTAAAGCCGGACCTGATTGTGGTTTGGACGACGCAGGATGCAGATATTGAAAAGCTGGAAAAAATCGCCCCGACGGTTGCCTTGAAATACGGCAAGGACAGCCTCGAACAGCTGAAGGATTTCGCTAAAATGACCGATACGGAAGATAAAGCGGAAAAATGGCTGGCTGAGTGGGACAAGAAGGTTTCCGCGGCAAAAGCAAAAGTTCAAAAAGCCATCGGCAACAAAACGGTTTCCATTATGCAAACGAATGGCAAAGAGATCTATGTGTACGGCGATAAATTCGGAAGAGGCGGAAGGATCGTCTATCATGACCTCGGATTGAATGCAACAAAGCTGACGAAAGAAAAAACAATCAAAGAAGGTCCGGGATATACGAGCATTTCCCTTGAAAAGCTGCCTGATTTCGCCGGAGACTATATTTTTATCGGGCCATGGCAGTCAGGCGGTGAAGACGGCGGTGTATTTGACACTTCCATCTGGAAAAATCTCGACGCCGTCAAGCATGATCATGTGTATCAAATCGATCCGGTGGCTTTCTATTTTTCTGATCCGATCTCATTGGAAGGCCAGCTGAAGTTTATCACTGAAAGTTTAACAAAGTAGAATAAAAAGCTGTCTTAAAGTTTCCGGAGGAGAGGCCGGAAGCTTTTTTCTTTCGTTGAGGAAGCGTTTACAAAGACGCTTTTTTATTTGGAAACGGGGAGAGTACGTATGTTCATTATTAAGTGAGACTTAATGTGCACCTATATCATTAGATATTTAACGGTGAATAGCCTCTCTCCTATCGTAGAAAGGCTACCACAATGGAAATAATGACTGAGGCAAGAGCTTTTGAATCAACTTCTGAGAGCAGAGCGAAACGTCAAAAAATCGGTTTATCTCTATCTCAAAGACAATGAACAATTTGACTGTGAATTAATCAAAGATGAAACCGGGAGCAAAGATGAATCAAAGGATGACGGATCAAAAGAAGACGATGAAAAGAATGCATCGACCTCTTTAAAAGCATACACAGAATCCGAATTGAAAGCCGTGACGAAGGCAGGAAAATCACGTTTATAACCATAAATTGGTTGTGGATATAAGCCTGCTCTTTTACGTTGAAGAGGCACTTTAAATGTTCATACATGTAAACAAAATCGTTTACAACGTAATGAAATTTGATTACTATTAAATAAAGAATGTAATGCATTACATGGTTTATTCTTATTCATCTTTGCATAAACTAAAAAAGACCCGACTGCGCCAACAGTCGAGTCAGAAGTACAAAGCGGCCCTCAAGGGGCTGGCTCAAAGCGTCTTTTGAATAGACTTTCCCTGGAACTTTGCGGGCTCAAGGGAAGTCTATTTCTTGTTTATATACGACAACAAGGCAAGAATAAACGTGCCAAAAGCGATCATTAAATAAATCGCATGAAAAGTTGCCATTAGCATCACCCCCTTTCATAGGGGATGAGCCAACTTCCCTTGAGTGAGCCAAAACTTTGTACAATGAATATTTTACCATAACACTTTCAAACACTGAGAGTGTTTTTTCATTATCCAATGAGCAAATATTGATGAGAAGTCCTGCAATTCATATGAAATGCATTACAATTTTTGTCTTAAATATTGCTAATCGTTAGAAACCTAAGAAGACATCAATAGTTAGGCAACTTCCAAGACTTGAGTATGGTGATATTTGAATTCTCAACACTTTTATGTGCTAAACAATCGGACAAGCCATTCAAAACTGAAGGAGCCCTAGGTTGTATAGGTGCTGTTGGTGACGTACTGGCCAGCTTAGTTAAAGCGGTTAAAGATCAAAAAAGCCATAAAAGCCATAAAAGCTTTTGGAGGAGTCAAAACTCACTAAAACATATTCGTACGACAATTATTATAAGAAAACATATCGAAGCAAAAAAACTGCTTGGAATAAAAACAGTTTCTAATGAGTAAAGCCCTTTCTGCTGAAAGAAGGACTTACTTCATTTCTACACCTGCAACATCCTCAAATTTAATGAGGTTAGTGTCTCCTTTGAATCCGCGGCATGAAAAACCTTCTTGATCTGATGTATGTAATGAATTTTTAAATGATTTCCCCGGTTTCTGCCCCATTCAAAAAGGGCAGCGGTTTAAATACGGCAAATGGCCAGGGGTACATTGACTCACATATAACTCTTCCCATAACGAGTATCGACCTTTTTCGTCTATCGCAGAGCATGTTGATATGTTCCGGCAGCAAAAACGGCAACTGATAAGTAACAAAAAAACAACACGAACAGCAAAATAAAGCAGGGATCGAAAGGGAATGAAAATCTGCGAAAACCATTTGAATCATCGGTCATATGCTATTGTGGGAGGGATCATTGATGGCATTTATCAAAATCAAACCGGAGTTAAAACAAAACTTGTCAAGGCTGTCTGACATCCTGAACATACCCGAACAACTTTTAATCAGCGCAAACCTTGGCGCTTCTGTAGAAGAATTTTATTTTCCGGGAGCATCTTTAGAAGCAGGAAATAACACCCCAACAGCAGAAACATATGAACAGATGAAATTATTGGTAAAGGAACGGGGAAACTTCGATGAACAATGGCTGACAGAAACGGCCGTGTATGATTCAACAGCGCTGACAAACGAAATCGAAAAGCTGACGTCTTGCTTCCCGTTTATCACAACCCGCGTGATTGGCCGCTCCGTGCTGGGGCAGCCGATTTATGAACTGCGCCTCGGATCCCGGGATGCAGAAAAAACGACTCATATCAATGCTTCATTCCATGCCAACGAATGGATTACCACCTCTGTGCTGATGAAATGGCTTAAAGAATATTGCCTTTATTTATGTACCGGCCGCCAACTGTTTGATTACTCACCACCGGCGCTTTTTTGCCAGACTAAGCTTTCAATCGTGCCGCTCGTGAATCCCGACGGAGTTGATCTGGTGTTGAACGGTCCCGAGTCTCTGGGAATAGAGTCAGGCGCACTTGATGACATAAATGAGCATCAGCCCGATTTTAAGGAATGGAAAGCCAATATCAACGGGGTCGATTTAAATAATCAGTTTCCGTCTTTTTGGGAAATCGAGAAACAGCGCAAGCCTCCTAAAGGACCGTCGTACAGAGACTATCCCGGTGATGCGCCGCTGACCGAGCCGGAGGCGGTCGCCATGAGGGATTTAATCGCCAGCCGGCCGCCTGATCGTCTTGTGGCGCTTCATACGCAGGGTGAAGAAATTTATTGGGGATATAAAGGCTTTGAGCCTTCTGAATCTTTCAGTGTCATCCAAACGTTTGAGCGTCTCAGCGGATATCAAGGAGTCAGATATATTGACAGCTATGCGGGTTTCAGGGATTGGTTCATTCATTTTTATCAAAAAGAAGGGTATACAGTTGAACTCGGCAAAGGGAAAAATCCTTTACCGTTGAAACAATTTGACGATATATATTGTAAAAGCAGAGGAATCTTGTGGGCATCCTGTTTTTTTGAGAGCTGAAACCTTTTTGATGCAAAACCGTAATGTAAGACAGAGAATCATTGATGGAGGGAGAATGGCCGGTTTGAGAGTTTCATTATGTATCATTGCCGCTGTGATGACGGGTTTGTCAGCTGCCTGTACGCCCTTTCACATAGGCGGCTCGGAAAACGTTCATCAGGAACATTCTGAAAAAAAGCGGAAAAACGATGAAGTAGTCGAGGAAAAAAAAGTTGCAGCACTCAAGGACCGGCATTTTGATGAAGCTGCGGGTTGGCTCGATCATGAAACCATTTTATATACGCGAACACATCCGGTTGCAGGCAGTGAAATCAGATCATATGATATATTTAAAGGGACGGGTGAAACGATCTACAAAACAGATAAAAGACTGATATCACTGGAGTTGAACAGGGAAAAAGGCATGATGCTCATTCAAACCGCCGGCGACGGGTCTGAAATCAAATTAACGCTGATGAATGTGCAGGGAGATGAGCTTTTTTCAAGAGGCTTTCGCACACATGAACTGCAGGTGGACTGGAATGAGCACGATCCTTACCTTTTATATGTGACAGCTTTTACGAAAGATTGGAATTATGAATCATATTTGCTCAATGCAAAAGAAGCCAAAATAAAAAGAGACATCGTCCAGGCCGCTTTTATTCACTGGACGTCTCCCGACTCTTTCGAATTCTTGAAATGGAATAACCAGGACCGGCAAAAACCGGCTCCTGTTTATTCCTATGATATGGCGGACGGACGGGAAAAGAAAATCGCTGATCAAGCTGTGCTGCTCGACGTCTTCAACAACGTGCGGCTGGTTGTTAAGACATCCGCAGACAGCAAAAACGGGACCTACATATTTTCAGATGTTTCCTCTTCGGAAAAGCTGCGCTCGTTCACGCTTCCGCTGTTCTCCGAATATTCAAGTCTTTCGCCAGCGGAATATGGCTATGATGATCAACATCAATTGTTTTACACATATCAGCCGAGTGAATCAGGATCTCTGTTTGATCTGATATCCGTCAATCTCAAGTCCGGAAAACGGAAGGTCATTGTTAAGGATATCGATATGCTTCCGATTGAATTGTCTCCTGACGGGAAATATGCATTATACGGGTATACACGGGATCAGATCATTTCACTCCGCACCAGTCAATACGAGCCCCTTGTGATCAAGGAATAGAAAGGAGTATTAAACAGTGGCAATAGCAGATGTAACCATTATACCGATCGGAACGGAAACGCCGAGCGTAAGCGAGTATGTGGCAGAGATTCAGACGATTTTAGAGGGATTTCAAAAAGAAGGAAAAATCAAATATCAGCTGACACCGATGAATACGTTAATCGAAGGGGAACTAAGCGCTTTGTTCGAGGTGATTCAAACCATTCATGAAGCGCCGTTTCAAAAAGGCATACACAGAGTGGCGACAAACATCAGGATTGATGACCGGCGCGATAAGAAAACGACAATGGAAGGGAAGCTGTCAAGCGTACAAAATCGCTTAAAATGATCAAAGACGGCAGAGAAAAAGCCTTGCTCCGCGTTTTCCGGTGCAAGGCTGTCCTATTGTCCAAAAGGAAACAGCTTAGTGTACCGTCGGATATCCGCTGTTTATAATCGTCATGACCGTAAACCAGCCGAAGACTAAAAAAGCAGCTCCGCCGAACAAAATGCCGAGCACATTGATTTGTTTAAGCGAACGAAGAACACCCAGAGCTGATAATATCGTGACAAGACCGAATATGATCACGAGCAACATCAATATAAACCCCCTTCGTTTGGATCCCCTGCAGTTTATTTCCAATAATTCAATTTTAACCGTTTTCATTTGTTTTGTCGAGGGCAACCTGATTCATTGAAAGTTTTTCACAAAACCTTCATAATGGAACAAAGAATGATCAATCCGAGGTGAAAGAAATGAAGTGGAGAAGAATGCCTTTAGGCCCTATTCAAACAAACGCATATATCTTAGCAAAAGAAGACGGCGCATGCCTGATCTTTGATCCCGGAAGCGAAGCCGGAAAACTAAACGAATACATAAAAGAAAAAGGGCTTAAACCGCTTGCCGTCTTACTGACGCATGCCCATTTCGACCATATCGGCGCGGTGGACAAGGTAAGAAAAGAATGGGACATTCCTGTATATGTACATCAAAATGAAGCAGAGTGGCTGCAAGATCCATCATTAAACGGATCAGCTCTGTTAACCGGACAGACGATTACAGCTGAAAAAGCCGACCATCTGATCGAAGAAGAGCAGGTGCTTGAAATCGGTCCGTTTCAGCTGCGTGTTTTCTTCACCCCGGGACATTCCCCTGGAAGTGTTTCCTATTATGTGGAAGAAGAACAACTCATCATCTCGGGAGATGTTTTGTTCCGAGGAGGCATCGGCCGTACAGATCTGCCGGGAGGGAACCATGAAGTTTTAATTAAAAGCATTCATCAAAAGCTTCTTACCCTTCCTGAAGAGACGCTGGTGTTAAGCGGCCACGGCCCTGAAACAGATATAGCGACAGAACAGGAACAAAATCCGTTCATTAACGGGTTTACGATTTAACATAAAAAAGAGACGCATCCGGAGGATCGTCTCTTTTTTTCTTAATGGCCCCCCTGACCGGGAACCATGATAAAAACAGAATAGTATGTAAAAGCGGCAAAAAAGATCGTCAAGTATGCCCCGAAAATATAAATATACATTCGTTCGGTCAAGTTAAGGTACGATAAGAAGACGAAGAAAACCGTTTGACCGAAAAACAGCAGTGACGCATCTTTCATATCTCCTAAATAAAACATGACCGCAAAGATACCTGTCCAGAAACCTAATACGCGGAACATGCGATTCATTGATATCCCTCCCAAAAAGCCCCTTTGCATCTATTATAAATCAATTGAACTTTAAATGTAAACATTTTCATTTTGAGAAAAACAATTCATTTTTTACAATTTTGTGATGAAATGACGGATAAAAAATTCACTTTGCCGTGTTTAAGGCAAAAAGATCAAGGGTACTACACATAACAAAGGCAAACATAACAGGAGGAGGGGACATCATATGGGAGACTTGATCTTTTATTCATACCCGAGCTGCACATCATGCAGAAAAACAAAACATTGGCTGAAAGCCAATCAGATTGATTTTAAGGAGCGTCATTTATTCAAAGAGACGCCCAATCAAGAAGAACTGAAAGAGATTCTGGCTCTGACGACCGAAGGCATTGATGAAATACTGGCAACAAGAAGCCAGGCGTTTAAAGAGCTCAACCTGAATATTGAAGAATTAACAGTCAGCGAAGTATTGGAGCTGTTAATTCAAAAACCGAAACTGTTGAGACGTCCAATTATCGTCAATGGAGAAAAGCTTGTTGTCGGATATAATCCCAGCGAACTTTTGAAATTAAAGAAAAACACGCTGCATCGATCAGTATCCTGAAAAAAACGAAGATCTGCTGAAAAGCCCATTCAGCAATCTTCGTTTTTTCGCATGGAACAACTGGGCTAGCTGGATTCGAACCAGCGCGTCACGGAGTCAAAGTCCGTTGCCTTACCGCTTGGCTATAGCCCAACGTACTGTAGGAATAGTGTTGGACAATATCTGTTGTTTTATACATATGGATGAAAAACTCTCAGATCCAGGTGAAACATTCTGAATTTGTGAGCAATTTTAGTGAGGAGGATTGAAAATGGATAGCACGAATTCCGCTCTTTATCATTATTTGATGAAACAAGCGGATCAAATCGCTGATGAATGGATGGCTCAAATTCCTTCGGAAAAAGACAACACCGCGGCAGAATTTCAATATTTTGTACACGCGGTCTCGAATGTGCTAACAGAGGAAAAGACGGAGAAATATTGGGAAAAAGCCGGCATTTGTCTGAAACAAATGGCCAGGGACAGAGCCGCAAGGCAAATGCCTGTTATGGAAAGCGTAAAGGGATTTAAAATCTTCCGCTGTATTTTAATGGATAAGATCCAAGCGTTTTCAAATGATCATGACTGTTCAAAAAAACATCTATTTGCTTGGAACAGACGGCTTCACTCGCTGATGGATGAAATCATTGAACATTTTCTTTCTGAATATGATCAGGCGACAGCAAGCTGTTTGAAAGCGCAAAAAGAGATGATTCATGAATTGAGCGCTCCGGTTATTCCGATCTCAGCGCAAATCGGCATTTTACCGCTCATTGGAGAAATCGATACACATCGGGCAAAAGTGATTATTGAATCGGCACTCAGCCAATGTACAGCACTTCACCTGTCCCATCTGTTTATCGACATTTCAGGTGTGCCGGTCGTCGATACAATGGTTGCTTATCAATTGTTCAAGGTCGTTGACAGTACAAAACTTTTGGGGATTGAAACGATTATTTCGGGAATTCGCCCGGAAATCGCCCAGACGGTCGTGAAGCTCGGCATCGACTTTTCTCATATTAAAACAGAGCAAAGTTTGGCTAAAGCTCTTGGAAAAAAAGGCTTTTGCATCAGGGAAGAACACGGCTTGCAGGAAAATAAAGCCGGCAGCGACCTAATGTAGACGCGTGATGAATTTTATAAAATGAGCTTTGAAAGCTATCTAAAATAGAGAATTGCGCCTTCCAAAACTTATTTTTTTCTGCCGGTTTCAGCTGATTTTCATTTTTTTGTGGTTTGATGCTGCTGGTGTTTTTCGTTTAAACTGCGGTTAGAAAGGAGGCGCAAGGTTTTTGCAGACGACTGAATCATTTAGCGGGAAATTAATCGAAGAGGCATTCATGATGAAAGCTTCGGATATCCATATTGTTCCGGGAGAAAAAGACGCGCTGATACGCTTCAGAATTGATGGTGAGCTGTTTAGAAAGCATCGATTAACGAAAAATGAATGCTCGAGGCTTATTTCTCATTTTAAATTTTTGTCTTCCATGGATATCGGTGAACGCAGGCAGCCGCAAAGCGGGTCCTTGACCTTGCACATGAAGGGGGAGCCCGTTCATTTAAGAATGTCCACATTGCCAACCATAAATGAAGAAAGCCTGGTGATCCGCGTTTTGCCGCAGACAAGCAGACAGCCGCTCAAAAAGCTTTCTTTGTTTCCAAGCGCAACATTCAAGCTCCTGTCTTTCCTGAAACATGCTCACGGTTTAATGATCTTTACCGGTCCGACCGGATCAGGCAAGTCGACAACACTTTATTCACTGATCGAATATGCCAAACGCCACTTTAACCGCAACATCATTACATTGGAGGATCCGGTTGAATCGAGAAGCGAAAATATTTTGCAAGTACAGGTGAATGAAAAAGCGGGAATGTCGTATTCGGCCGGTTTAAAGGCGGTTCTCCGCCATGATCCGGACATGATCATACTGGGGGAAATCCGTGATGCCGAAACAGCCGAAACCGCAGTCAGAGCTGCGCTGACAGGACATCTCGTCCTCACGAGCATGCATGCGAAAAATGCAAAGGGAGCGATTTACAGGCTTCTTGAGTTTGGTATTGACATAACAGAAATTGAACAGACGCTCATCGCAGTAAGCGCTCAGCGCCTGGTAGGGCTTGTCTGCCCGTTTTGCGGCGACAGATGCTCTTTGTTTTGCCGATTGTCCAGGCCTGTGAGAAGAGCAAGCATTTTTGAGCTGCTTTATGGGAAAAGGCTTCACCAATGTGTAAAAGAAGCAAAAGGTGAATATGCCGTTGTCCGCGATGAAACTTTAGGCATGCTGATTCGAAAAGGAATTGCGCTCGGCTATCTGCCGGCGGAAGCCTATGAGCGCTGGGTTGATCATGAGTCGGAATAAAGGCAAATGGCCTGTGCGGGAACAGGCGGAGCTTCTTGAAAAGCTCGGCGAGATGATAGTAAACGGCTATACGCTGCTGGACGCTTTAAGCATGCTGGCGCTGCAATTGAACAAACATCAAAGAGCGGACATCTCGTTTGGAATACGGAAGCTTACTGAAGGACACCCTGTTTTTCAAGTTTTGAATATGATGTCATTTCATCAAGACGCCGTCAGCATTGTCTATTTTGCCGAGCAGCATGGGAATTTGCCCTTCGCTTTCTGCCAAAGCGGAGAGCTGCTTCACCGTAAAATCGGCCAGGCCGAAAAAATCAAGAAAGCCGCAAAGTATCCTTTATTCTTAATTTTGACGGTCTGTCTCATCTCTTATATTTTAAAATCGGCCATTCTGCCGCAATTCTCAGCGATCTACGATTCGATGAATATCGAGAGAACTTTTTTGACTTCCTTCATATTTTTGTTTTTTGACAGTTTCACATGGCTGTTCATCCTCATGCTGCTGTTGGTCGCAGTTTTAGCTGTGTACTATGTTTGCCGCTTCCGGCATAAGCCTCCTGAAGCCCGAATGCTTCTTTTCATCAAAATTCCTCTGCTTGGCAGAATCCTCAAATTATTTAACAGCTATTTTTTTTCACTTCAGCTGAGCAACCTTTTAAAATCCGGTTTGTCTATATACGAAAGTCTAAAAGCATTTGAGAGCCAGCCTTTTTTGCCGTTTTATCAGCACGAGGCCAAGTGTTTGATCAAGAGGCTGAAACAAGGGGAAGCGATCGATGAAATGATAGCCGGACGCCCCTATTATGAAAAAGATTTGTCCAAAGCGATTGTTCACGGCCAGTTAAACGGTCATCTTCACAGAGAACTATATTCGTACAGCCAATTTCTGCTCGATCGTCTCGAAAAGAAAGCGGCAAAGTGGGCAGGCATGATCCAGCCAATGATTTACGGACTGACCGCGCTGATGATACTCATTCTTTATCTGTCTATGCTTTTGCCAATGTATCAAATGATGAATCAGCTATAAAGGAGGGCGACAGTTTGAATGAAAAGGGATTTACTTTGATCGAAATGCTCGTCGTCATGCTCGTTGTATCCATTCTGCTTTTGATCACAATCCCCAATGTCACAAAACATAATCAAAGCATCCAAAAGAAGGGCTGTGAAGGGCTGAAAAATATGATTCAAGCGCAAATCACAGCTTACCAGATGGACCATGACGGCAAGACGCCAAGCTTGAGCGAGCTTGAATCAGAAGGATATGTTAAAAAGAATGTAAGATGTCCAAACGGGAAGGCGATTGTGATTTCCAACGGCAAGGTGCAGTCTGATTAATGGAGATGGATGAAAAAGGGTTTACTCTTTTAGAAAGCTTAACGGTTTTGATGATCAGTTCACTGATGATGGTCATTTTATTTGCCGGACTGCCTCCCATTTATGAAAAAAAAGCCGTTCAGAACTTCGTTTCCCAGCTTGAGGAGGATTTGCTTTATGCGCAGCAGACAGCGCTCGCACAAAATACGAAGGTAAAGGTGCAGTTTGATTTTGACCATTTCAAATACGTTATTCTGCCTGCTGATAAACGTTCTGACCCTTATCTGACAAGAACCTATGATCGTAAAATCTCCATCAAAAAATCGACGCTGAAACGGCAGCTAACCTACAGTCCAAACGGAGCCCCGAATCAAGGAGGGAAAATGGTGATTGAAACAGGTGATGCTTATTTTGAATTGACGATTTATTTAGGAAGCGGCAAAATCAATGTTCAAACGAAATAAAGGTTTTACAACGCTTGAGGCCGTCTCCGCTTTCAGTATTTGGACGATGATCACCGTCTCGTTTATCCCAATGTTTCATCAGATTGCATTACATCGGGACATGATAGAAAAAGAAGAGGAGGCGTATCGCATACTCGATGAAAAGATCAGCCGCTACATGCTGACAGGCCGGTTTCAGCCGCGGGAAACCGAGGTGTATCAGGGGACCCGTTTTAATATTGATTGGAAGGAGAAAGGGGATGACTATAAAGTCTGTATTTTCATCGAACCTGGAAAAAAGGAAAAACACTGCTTCACCATTTTACAGACAAAAGGGCTTTACCCTTCTTAATGTTTTATTCTCATTTACGGTTTACCTGTTTATAGCCGGAACAATGGCATCCATTTTTCAGCTGTTTTTATCTCCCGCAAGACAAGGAGATCTCAATTTGCAAGAGTGGACCATTACAGCCGAGCAGCTTGTAAAAGAGTGCAGGGCTGCCGTTGATGTCAAAGTGAAAAGCGGTCGTCAAGCATTGGAGATGATCAACTCACTGGGACGGACGGTCCGCTACGAACAATATCAAACAATCATCCGCAAAAGGGTCGATTCAAAAGGCCACGTGCCGATTTTACAAAATGTCAAACAGATCACATTTCAGGTTCAAGATCATCAATTGAACCTTGAAGTGACAAGTCTGAGCGGCAAGGCATATCATACAGCATGTCCGATCTATCATTCAGCTTAGAGGGTGGTCAAGTGTGAACAATTCAAATGGGTTCATTTATCCCGCATCTGTTTTTATGGCTGTGATCTGCATGCTTTGCGCTGTCCATTCGGCTGTTTCATTGATCACCAGGTCTGACTTTGCAGAACAGACAAAAGAATTTTATACTCAGCAAAACCTTCTCCAAAACGGCATACTGCACGCTGTTCGGAACATTCGCGAAGAGACGGATGGAGAGGTTGAAACGGCTTATGGACTTGCGACATATACTGTTACCCAAGCTGATCAACAGATGAAGCGTGTGAAGATCACGGCCAGGACAGCGGAGGGAGCGGTGAAACATGCCGAATTTCTGTTTCGTTTCAAGGAAAATAACATCCTTCAATGGAAGGAGTATTAGACCTTTCAAGCATGTATAAATAAAAGGCCGGGTGACAACACTTCTTCATATAGGAATGATGAGGTGATTTGATGAAAACGAACGATTATGTAAAATATATGACAGAACAGCTTGTGAAGTATATGGACACGCCAAAGGACGAAAGAAAACAGATGAAAGAGAGGCGCAGGGAGAGCAAACCTTCGTCAAGAATTTACCGCTGGTTTGGCATATTGCCGGTCGGCTGTGCCATGTTGTTTAAACGCCGCGATAAATAAAATGGTCAGTCGGCAAAATCCTTTCCACCTGAGAAAACCGCTTCCCTTTCGTTTAACATGAAAGCCGCTTTGCATCGCAAAGCGGCTTATTTATATTCTTCCACGACGACCACTTTATTAATTTTATGTGTTGTGGGTTCATATGAAATGGTGACAAAAACACCAAAGTTTTTGTTTCCTTCGCTAAGAGTCACATGGTATTGTTTGACCGCTTCGTCTGTGCGCTTTCGATCCCATACTTTTTTCGTGAGGCGCACTTCTGCTGACGGATACCTTTTTTTTGCTTCCTGAACCGCTTTTTCTTCCCATTTTGACATGTGGGCTGTGTCTTGAGCTGCCGCTTGTTGAAGCGGCCCGAAACCTGCCAGCAATAAAAACAAGCATAAGATGGAGTTTTTCAGCATGGGGTTATCATCCTTTCTTCACTATTTTTTCCTTGTCAACACGGTTTATACAAAAATTAAGAAGAAATTGTGTACATTATAAAGAACTTCAAAGTTTTCAAAAAGATGAGAATTTAAGAGGTTTTTTGAGGAATTAAACGATAATGTTCTGTAAAACGAACTCAATCGACTATTTTGACAGTTTTCAACCTTACCCCTGTTCTTTATACTCTAACTATAAGGTTCTTTAAAACGAACGGGATATACTTTGACTCGCTAGGAGGGTGGTCATGATCCGATTTTCTCGCACTAGGAGATGCCGAAAAAGAGACAAGAAAATAGTTATCGGTTTTCAAATGATTTTGATCATTTACCTTTTAATTGGATTGGGGAGTCAGCTGAATCAATATACGAACGCATCGTTTCATGATGTCGAATATTACAGCATGCCCTTGAAAGCGTCTGCAAAGTTTGATCAAGCAGATGATGTCCTTTGGGATGGAAGCGATTTGAAGCTTCAGAAACAGACCGAGACGAACAAGACAGTGTGTGCGCCTAGCGCCTTATATGCCGAATATAAAAACAGCGGTGACAAGATAACCAGCTCGGAATGGAAATGGGAGCTTCACAAACTGGAGAATCCGGCGAAGACACCGAAGGACGGAACTGTCATTGATAAAGGTGTGGTTTCAAAAGAAGGAAAAGGCGGCGTGTACAGGATCGAGTCAAAGCGGGCAGTAAAGGAAGGAACATACGCGTTTAAACTGATCAAGCCTGAAGGCCACCCTGATCAAAAACAGGGAAAAGCTTTCATCTGGTCTAAAGCAATGGTTCTTCAAGATTGCAAGGAAGAAACACCTAAGCCACCTAAAAAAGCAACATCAACAGAAAAAGACAAGACAGACGTACAGAAAAAATCTAAACAAGACACACATAAAGAAACAACAGACGGCAGTCAATCGGTCAATGAAGAAAAAAATAACGAAGACCATTCATTAGAAAGCGGGGAATCGTCATGAAAAGAGTAATGAAATGGGTCAGCAACATTTTGTATGTGATTATTTTCACGCTGATCATCGCGGCGGTGATCGTTGTGATTTCAACGAAATCGTCCGGCGGAGAGCCGCAGCTGTTCGGCTATCAATTGAAAACGGTTTTATCCGGATCGATGGAGCCGGAGTTTATGACAGGCTCTGTGATCGCCGTTGAAAAGGTGAAAAATCCCGCCTCATTGAAAAAGGGAGACATCATTTCATTCATGCAAGACAAAGACACAATGGTTACCCACCGAATTATCGGTATAACAAAAAATAAATCAAATCTTATCTTTCAAACAAAGGGTGACAACAACCAAAACCCTGATTCCGATCCTGTTTTGGCGGAAAATGTAGTAGCAAAATATTCGGGTTTTACGGTACCGTATGCCGGCTATGTGCTGGATTTTGCTAGCAAACCAATCGGCACGGCCATCTTGTTAATCGTGCCTGGACTCTTATTGATTCTTTACGCAGTCATTACAGTATCAGCGGCTTTAAGAGAAATAGATCAAAAAGCAAAAGCGATCGAAGCTGCCGGAAAAGATCAATCAGTTTCCATGTAATCTTCGTTGGCAACCTGATATTCAGGTTCCATATATAGAGTTTTTATTATAAAAGGAGGAGTTTATCAATGGGTACAAAGAAAAAAATCGGATTAGGCGTTGCTTCCGCTGCGCTGGGACTGGCATTAGTAGGAGGAGGAACTTGGGCTGCGTTCAACGATATCGAAACAACTCAAGCCACTTATGCGGCAGGTACACTTGACCTAAACGCTAAAGATACATCTGCAAGAGTGAACTTGTCTAACCTGAAACCAGGCGACAAATTCACCAAAGATTTCGAATTCAAAAATGATGGCTCACTTGCTATTAAAGAAGTACTGATGCAGCTTGGCTACAGCAATTTCATTGACGGAAACGCGAAAAACGGCGGGAAAAACTCTGCTGAAGACTTCCTGAAACAATTTAAAGTCAGCGTTCTGACTGTCGGAGTTGAAGGCGGAAACGGCTATCCTAAAAACATCATTTTAGATGAAGCGAACCTGTACGATCTGTACAATATGTCTGCGAAGAAAGATAAAGCGGCAATGGAAAAAGTCAAAAAAGCAATTGCGCCGGGCTTCCTGCATGACAACGGCAAAATCAATGTCGCGACAATCGACGGCAAAACTGCACCTGAATATGACGGCATTCCTAAAGATCCGTATGACTTTGACAAAGTGCAGCTTGTTATTGAGTTTGTCAATGACAAAACAACGGATAAGGATGGCAGAATGGTGCAGAACAAATATCAAGGAGATTCTGTGCAGCTTGACTTCTCATTCGAAGGCACTCAATGGAACGGCCTGACAATCGACGGCAAAAAACATGCTGACGAAAACGGATATGTAAAAGAAAACGAAAGAGCTCACAGTGAAGATAAGTAATATGGAGCAATGCGAAAAAACGGATCTGAATGATCCGTTTTTTTATGTTTATTAAAGAATTGGCTCAGTATTCGCGTAAAAAGACCAAAAGGGAGTAAGAGATGTGCACTTACTCCTTTTCTTGTCTTTTCTTCCACTTTTGATAATCTAAAAATTCTCGAAATTGTTTTTTAGAAACCCCTGAAGCCATAGCGTCACGTACTAGATTCTCCCATTCACTATCTAATTGACCATCGTATTCGGTTTCATCTTTTTCATCAAGCAGGGTATGAACCGAGACGTCCAGAACAGCGGAGACTTTTTCTAGAAATTGAATGGAGGGGTTTGTTTGTAAGTTTCTTTCTATAGAACTTAAATAAGACTTCGCTACCCCAGCCTTTTCAGCTAGTTCAGATAGTGAGTAGCCTTTTTCTTTTCGATATTGTTTAATACGCTGGCCAATCAATGTCATCACCTTCCTTTCGATATTATAGCACATTCAGAAAGGATTTATTGAATGACTTCTTTCAATTGATGTGGAAGCTTCGGAAGACTTCTTTCCTAAACGAAGAAAAAACCGTATTTCTTCTGGACTAATGCCTGCTTTCAGGGCATTTTTGATCAGCTCTGCCCATTCCTCATCCCATTCTTCTTTCTCATTTTTATCTTTATTCATATATTTCCCCCCTAAAATACTTGATTATGTATTTCAGTCAACTGTGATGTCATAAACAAAGATAAATCTCAAGGCTCACCACTTTTCCATCCTTGTCCAAAAAATGAAACAATAGTTTGTCTCCATAATTTCATTATAATTCCCCGCTTTTGAATAAAAACAAGAACGATGTCGAATCGGAAAATTTATCCTGAAATTTTTTTCTGCAAATAAAATAACCCGCCGCTTTCCACCTTTATTTCAATTTTCGGCTCGTAAAGCGATTGGAGCGCCTTTTTTTCAATTTCATACTCTTCCGGTTTTTCCTCTGTTTCTTCATAAAATTGATTCAGCAGTGCAAGGTCACTCTCCCATCTTTTATGGGAAGCCTCCGCCCAGTCGAGCGGCTCATTTCTGGCCGCCTGTTCGATATACCGCTCAATCCGTTTGATGCCGCTCTCCGGTTTGATCAATGGCGACATCGTAAAGCAGTAATCGGATATTTGCGAAGAAAGAGCTCTCTCCTCCATTTGCTCTTGAAACTCTTCTATGAGCTGACCGCTGATCAAGTGAAGGCCGAGAGACAAAAGCTTGTCTTTTTTCTTATCAGACTGATAAGAGATCGTCACATTCATCCCCAGCCAGGGCTCAAGTGGAACTTGCGTTCCTTGAGAATGGATTTTTTCATAAAGGCGGATGAATCTTCCGTTTTTCTTGACCGCTTGAAAAATTTGAAAAAGTCTTGGCGAGCCAAAATGAATGAAATCGCCTTCGATACCGTCCGGCGCCAGATCTTCATTTGTAATCAGCGTGATTTTCATCGGGTTTGGCTCGCCGCCCGTCTTTTCAAGCCAATGCCAGTAAAACGGCCTGTTCATGATTTGTTTATCGACTTCGGGCGTCAGCTGTACGGTTAAATGGCCGTCGCTTTTGTCGGTGATATCACATCCGTTTGCCGTGAAAAAGCGTTCCAAAAAGCGGTGTATTTCTTCCTGACGCATCTGTCAGCCTCCAATCTGTTTATGGCTTCCTGCCGCGTCATTTCCATAGGAAATGAATGACGCCAGGTTTTCCATCTTGATCTTCATTTCATCGTCAGTAGCCGAATAAAAAAGGATGTCGTGCAGATGCTCTTCAAAATTGCCGACCTCTATTTTTGTTAAAATATCATCCAAGTCCCCGACTACTTTTTCGAACAGGTGAATTTTTTCATAGAGCAGTTTTAAGATATGTTCTTCGACCGTATGCTTTGTTGCCATATTATAAATGTAGACGTCCCGTTCCTGGCCGAGGCGGTGAATCCGTCCGATTCTTTGCTCAAGGCGCATCGGATTCCACGGCAGGTCATAATTGATAATTTTGTTGCAAAATTGCAGGTTGATCCCTTCACCGCCCGCTTCAGTTGCGATCAATACTTGCACTCTGCCGCGGAAGAGCTCTTTCATCCAGTCTTTTTTCCCTCTTTTAAAACCGCCTCTGAACGGTACAGAGGTGATGCCGTTTTGCTGGAGGAACCATTGCAGATAGATTTGCGTTGCTCTGTACTCTGTGAAAATAATGACTTTGTCATCGAGCTCCTGGATGAGCTCGACGACTTTCATGGCTTTGGAGTTCTGCGCCACTTCATTTACTTTGTCGATCAGATGATGAATCGCAGGCTCTCCGATAACAGGCGCTTCTCTGTCTTTTTTGTCAAGCATGTTTTTCAGCGTCATGTAGACCGCTTCTCTGCTTGAACAGCATTCCCGCTCCAAGGTCATGATGGAAAACATGCTTGATGAATGCAGATGGTCTTTTTTCAGCTTTCGAATCTCGTCATATAAAGCCTGCTCAGTCGGTGAAAACGAGATAGGTACGGTTTCGACATGGCGTTTTGTCCACGTGATGCCCGTATCCTGCCGTCTGTTCCTGATCATCACTTTGTTGATCAGCGATTTTAAGCGCTCATGCGTTTCTTTTGAATTGATCTGCTTTGAATAGTCTTTGTTGAAATTGCTCTCATTGCCTAAATGGCCGGGTTTTAACAGGGAGACGAGGTTGAATATTTCGTCAATCTTGTTTTGGATCGGTGTCGCCGTCAGCATCAGGCAATATTTTTTCTTGAGATTGCGGACGAACTCGTAGTTTTTGGTTTTATTGTTTTTCAGTTTGTGAGCTTCATCGATGATAACGACATCATATTGAATCGACAAAACGGTTTCTCTGTGCGGTGACCGTTTGGCCGTATCAAGAGAGGAGACGACAACATCGCACTGCTCCCATACATAGCTTTTTTTCTGTTCTACGGCCGGGATCAGAAATTTTTCGCGCAGCTCTTTCACCCATTGAGACACTAAGGAAGCGGGGACAAGGATCAAAATTTTTTTTGCCAGCCCCCGAATCATGTATTCTTTTAATATCAGCCCGGCTTCAACCGTCTTGCCGAGGCCCACTTCATCGGCTAAAATGGCTTTTCCGTTCATCTCCTCCACCACTTTCTGGGCGACTTCAAGCTGATGGGGAAGCGGGGTGAAATCAGGCAGATGAAACGGAGCCTGCAGTCCTTCAAAGGTTGGAATCGCCAGCCTTTTTTGCACCTCGCAGGAAAGCTGGTAAAGCTCCCAATTCGCCCAAGGTCCGTCTTCCTGAAGATGTTTTTTGAACTGTTCGGGCCATTCATTGTCAAAATGAATGTCTGGTTTCATCGTAACGCCGCCTTTCCTCGATACTAAATCAGATAAATGTTCTCTTTTTTTAGAAAATCTTTTCTGTTTAAAGATGATTTCATACAGAAATCAATAAAAAACGAACATTGAAAACAAAAAATAATAAAATGTTAATGGTTTTTTCTATTGCCCAAACGCTTTGATGATGGTAGGATATTTGTAGATCATCAGCGAAAATATCGTGAGCTTTATCTAGTATGTCCATGAAAAGAAATGAATATGAGCGAATGAGAGCAAGGGGAGAGACCGAAGGGGAACGTAACCGACGGCGCCGAAGGAGCAAGCTCAAAAAATAGCGAATCTCTCAGGCAAAAGAACTCTTGCTTGACGCAACTCTGGAGAGAGTTTGTATCATCTTCATGTTTAGCAAACCACCAAAGGGGACATCTTTGCGTTTTTTAGCAAAGTAAACTTTCAGGTGCCAGGACAGAGAACCTCCGAACTGACTAAGGGGGTTCTCTGTCCTTTTTTGTGCCGTCAAACGGGATTTGATGACGGAATCTTTCGCGTTTTCTGATGATTGGCAAACTTGGTTTAGATTGAAATCGAAGGGGGAAGCAGAATGCTTAAACGAACGCCTTTATTTGATCTTTATAAGGAGTATGGCGGGAAAACGATTGACTTTGGCGGCTGGGAGCTGCCTGTTCAGTTTTCATCGATTAAAGAAGAGCATGAAGCGGTGAGGACGAATGCGGGGCTGTTTGATGTTTCACATATGGGGGAAGTCGAAGTCTCAGGAACCGGCAGCCTTCCGTTTTTGCAAAGGCTTTTGACCAATGATGTTTCCGCACTGACTGAAGGCGGGGCGCAATATACGGCCATGTGCTATGAAGACGGCGGAACGATTGACGATCTCTTGGTTTATCAAAAAGGACCCAATCGCTATCTATTGGTGATCAATGCGGCTAATATCGACAAGGATATCGATTGGATGAACAGGCATGCCGAAGGCGATGTTGTGATCAACAATCTGTCTGACGATATATCTTTGCTTGCCCTTCAAGGACCGAAAGCCGAACGAATTTTAAAACAAGTAACAGACATTGACCTCTCCGCGTTAACGCCGTTTACCTTCCGTGATGAAACAGCGATCGGCACCGTGCGGGCGCTTGTCTCCAGAACGGGCTATACAGGTGAGGACGGTTTTGAAATCTACTGCCGAGATGAGGATGCCGCATACATTTGGCAGCTTCTTTTAGAAAAGGGCAAGGAAGAGGGACTTGTGCCGTGCGGCCTCGGCGCGAGAGACACCCTCCGCTTTGAAGCGAAGCTGCCATTATACGGACAGGAGCTTACAAAAGAGATCACTCCGGTTGAAGCGGGGATCGGCTTTGCCGTCAAAACGAATAAAGAAGCTGATTTCTTCGGAAAATCCGCTTTGGCAGCCCAGAAAGAAAACGGGCCGGACAGAAAGCTCGTCGGTCTTGAAATGATTGATAAAGGGATTCCGAGACACGGATACGCCGTTTATTACCAGGGTGAAAAAGCCGGTGAAGTGACAACGGGAACACAGTCGCCGACTTTGAAAAAAAACGTCGGTCTCGCCTTGCTGAAAAAAGAAGCCGCCGCAATCGGCACCGAAGTCGAAGTGGAAATCAGAAAAAAGCGGCTGAAAGCAAAAGTTGTCAAAACCCCATTTTATAAACGGCAGCCATAAGTTTGCCATGATCATGAAAGGAGACTGAAGATGAAGCACCGCTACCTTCCAGCGACAGATCAGGATAAAAAAGAGATGCTCGAAGCCATTGGAGTCGAAAAGATCGACGATTTATTCTCTGACATTCCGGAAAGCGTCAGATTTAAAGGCGAATATCAAATCAAAAGGGCGAAGTCCGAAACAGAGCTGACGAAAGAACTCGTCAAGCTCGCGGCCAAAAATAAAGACACAGGCGCATACGCTTCATTTTTGGGCGCCGGCGTCTACGATCATTACCAGCCGGTGATTGTCGACCATGTGATTTCCCGGTCTGAATTTTATACGGCTTATACACCGTATCAGCCGGAGATTTCTCAAGGGGAGCTTCAGGCGATTTTCGAGTTTCAGACGATGATCTGCGAATTGACCGGAATGGATATCAGCAATTCATCGATGTATGACGGAGGAACAGCATTGGCGGAAGCCGCGATGCTGGCTTCAGGGCATACGAAAAAGAAAAAGATCGTCGTTTCCGAAACCGTTCACCCCGAATCGCGCGACGTTTTAAAGACATATGCAAAAGGACAGTACATCGATGTGCTTGAAGTGCCTGCGAAAAATGGCATGGCAGATCTTGAAGCCCTTGATGCTGCAGTTTGTGAAGAAACCGCTGCCGTGGTCGTGCAGTATCCAAACTTTTTCGGCCGGATTGAACCGTTAAAAGACATTGAGCCGATCGCCCACAAAGGAAAATGCATGTTTATTGTCTCCGCCAATCCGCTCGCTCTCGGACTTTTAACGCCGCCCGGAGCATTCGGTGCCGACATCGTCGTCGGGGATGCCCAGCCATTCGGGATTCCGGCCGCTTTCGGAGGACCGCACTGCGGCTTTTTCGCTGTCACGAAAAAGCTGATGAGAAAGGTTCCGGGCCGTCTTGTCGGCCAGACGGAAGATGAAAACGGCAAGCGAGGCTTCGTTTTAACCCTTCAGGCGAGAGAGCAGCATATCAGGCGCGATAAAGCGACATCGAATATCTGCTCCAACCAGGCGCTCAACGCGCTTGCCGCTTCCGTCGCCATGACGGCGCTCGGCAAACAGGGTGTCAGGGAAATCGCCTGGCAGAACATGCAAAAAGCGGCGTACGCCAAAGAAGCTGCCAAACGGGCGGGACTTACAGTCGCATTTGAAGGGCCGATGTTTAACGAGTTTGTCGTCAGGCTGAATGAGCCCGTCTCAGAAGCGAATGAACGCCTGCTTGAAAAAGAGATCATCGGAGGCTTCGATCTCGGCGCTGCATACCCGGATTTAAAGCAGCACATGCTGATTGCCGTCACAGAGCTCAGAACGAAAGAAGAAATCGATACACTCATGAACGAATTGGGGGATCGCCATGAATAATCACGATCAATCGCTTATTTTTGAAGTGTCAAAAGAAGGCCGGATCGGCTATAGCCTGCCTGAGCTGGACGTCCCTGAAACAGATGTATCAGACCTCCTTGATGATGCCTATCTCAGAGAAGAGCCGGCCGAGCTTCCGGAAGTGTCTGAGCTTGATATTATGCGCCATTACACCGCTTTATCAAAGCGCAACCACGGCGTGGATTCGGGCTTTTACCCGCTCGGTTCCTGCACGATGAAGTACAATCCGAAGCTGAACGAAAAAATCGCGAGAATTCCCGGTTTTTCTTCGATCCATCCGCTTCAGGATGAACGGACCGTCCAGGGGGCGCTCGAGCTGCTCTACGATTTGAGCGGGCATTTGGAAGAGATTACAGGCATGGACGAAGTCACACTGCAGCCGGCGGCCGGCGCACACGGAGAGTGGACGGGGCTGATGATGATCCGCGCTTTTCATGAGGCAAACGGCGATCATAAAAGGACAAAGGTCATCGTACCCGACTCGGCCCACGGCACAAATCCTGCATCGGCAACGGTTGCCGGCTTTGAAACGGTTACGGTCAAATCAAACGCCTACGGGCTTGTCGATCTTGACGATTTAAAGCGGGTTGTAAACGAAGAGACGGCAGCATTGATGTTGACCAATCCAAACACACTCGGCCTTTTTGAGGAACATATTTTAGAGATGGCTGAAATCGTTCACCAAGCCGGAGGGAAGCTGTATTATGACGGTGCCAACTTAAACGCCGTGCTCAGCAAAGCAAGGCCCGGCGACATGGGATTTGACGTCGTGCATTTAAACCTCCACAAAACCTTTACAGGCCCCCACGGAGGAGGAGGACCGGGCTCAGGACCGGTAGGCGTTAAAAAAGAGCTGATTCCTTATCTGCCGAAGCCTGTTTTAGTCAAAAAGGACGGCCGTTATACATTTGACTATGACCGCCCGCAGTCAATCGGCAGAGTCAAGCCGTACTACGGAAACTTCGGCATTAATCTGAGAGCCTATACGTATATTCGTTCCATGGGTCCCGACGGGCTGAAAGAGGTCACGGAAAATGCGGTGTTGAATGCGAACTATATGATGAGAAAGCTTGCATCACATTACGATCTCCCGTTTGACCGCCACTGCAAACACGAATTTGTGCTGTCAGGCAGACGTCAGAAAAAGCTCGGTGTCAGAACGCTTGATATCGCCAAGCGCCTCTTGGATTTCGGCTTCCATCCGCCGACCATATACTTTCCGCTCAATGTCGAAGAATGCATCATGATTGAGCCGACGGAAACGGAGTCAAAAGAAACGCTCGATGCGTTTATCGAAACGATGATCCAGATTGCAACAGAAGCGGAGGAAAACCCTGAAATCGTTCAGGAAGCCCCCCACAAAACCGTTGTTAAGCGAATGGACGAGACAAAAGCGGCACGCCAGCCCGTGCTTCGCTTTCAAAAGAACTGACCAAAAAGCGGCGAGTTGATCTCGCCGCTTTTTTTATATTTGTAAGCGGATTCTATAGCGGTCCAACAGGATTTTACCTTTCTGGAATAGTAAAAACGAGTAAATTAAAATGAAAAATGATAATTATCTTTAAAAACGTGATAGTTTCAAGGGTTTTTCATAAGGTAATGGTTTAATTTACCTTAATAAAAGAGGATACCGGAGCATTTAGAAGCATTCGCAAGGTTACAGGGGGACAGCGAGGTATATGAAGGTATGATACAAAATTAAAGAGAATATGCCGTTTGTCTGATATGTTACATAAGTGTTACGGTATATAAGATTGCTTAGAACGGGAGGAGAAATATGAATTTAGATGATAAACCGATTAAAATAAAAGTCGAAAAAGTATCAAAGGTTTTCGGAAAACAGACAAAAAAAGCGCTGCAGCTGCTTGCCGCCGGCAAAAGAAAAAAAGAAATCTTAAAAGAAACTGGGGCAACCGTTGGTGTGAACCAAGCAGATTTCAGCGTGTACGATGGTGAGATATTTGTCATCATGGGTCTATCAGGGAGCGGTAAATCAACTTTGGTGCGGATGTTAAACCGCCTAATTGAACCGACTGCCGGAAATGTGTACATAGATGGTGACATGATAACAAATATGTCCAAAGACCAGCTTCGGGAAGTCCGCCGGAAAAAAATCAGCATGGTCTTCCAAAAATTCGCCCTCTTTCCGCACAGAACCATTCTGGAAAATACGGAGTATGGTTTGGAGCTTCAGGGGGTAGACAAAGCGAAACGCCAGGCAAAAGCGCTTGAATCATTAAAGCTTGTCGGTCTTGAAGGGTATGAACACCAATATCCGGATCAGCTGAGCGGCGGGATGCAGCAGCGCGTCGGACTTGCCCGCGCATTAACGAATGATCCCGATATTCTGCTGATGGATGAAGCATTCAGCGCTCTTGATCCGCTGATCCGCAAAGATATGCAGGATGAACTCTTGGATTTGCATGAATCTGTAGGTAAAACGATTATTTTCATCACGCACGATCTCGATGAAGCATTGCGAATCGGCGACCGCATCGCGCTGATGAAGGACGGGAACATCGTGCAAATCGGCACGCCGGAAGAAATCCTGATGAATCCATCGAACGAATATGTTGAAAAATTCGTTGAGGATGTTGATTTATCCAAAGTGCTGACGGCCGGCCACATTATGAAGCGCGCGGAAACCGTGCCCGTTGATAAAGGTCCCCGTGTTGCATTGACGCTGATGAAAAACCTGGGGATTTCATCCATTTACGCGGTTGATAAGCACAGCAGGCTCCTTGGCACAATTGATGCGGAGACTGCCAAGAAAGCGGCTGAAAAAGGCCAGCCTCTGGAAACGGTCATTTCAAAAGACATAAGGACGGTTCAACATGATGTCGTCCTCACTGACATTTTTGAAATGGTTTCAGACGCCAGCATTCCAATCGCTGTTGTCGATGAAAATGAGCGGATGAAAGGCATTATCGTTAAAGGCGCTCTGATCGGGGCCCTCGCCGGTAATGACCAATATATCAACGCAGATCATCAAGCAGCTGAAGAAACAGAAGCTGTCATCCAGGAGGTGAGATAAGATGTTTACACTATCCTCGCTTCCCCGCATTCCTTTGGCCGATTGGATCGATCAGTTCGTCGACTGGCTGACCATGTCGTTCGGAGGCGTGTTCGACGGAATCGCCAACGGGCTGGAAACGTTTGTTGATTCGATTGTTCAAGGGCTCGGCATGATTCCGCCGGTCATTTTGACCGTCATATTTGCCGCGCTCGTTTGGCTGATCAGCAAAAGAGGAATCGCACTTTTCACATTGATCGGATTTTTAATTATCGATTATCTCGGGTATTGGGACGCGATGCTTGAGACATTGGCGCTCGTCGTCACATCCGTTTTGATTTCCGTCATTATCGGGATTCCCGTCGGCATTTGGGGATCTCAAAAGAAAACGGTCCAAAGAATCGTTACGCCTATCCTTGATTTAATGCAGACGATGCCGGCGTTCGTTTATCTGCTTCCGGCCATTTTCTTCTTCAATATCGGGGTTGTTCCGGGTGTTGTGGCTTCCGTTATTTTTGCGATGCCTCCAACCATCCGGATGACGATCCTGGGCATTCAGCAGGTGCCTGAGGATTTGATCGAAGCAACGGAAGCATTCGGGTCGACGACAAGCCAAAGGCTCTTTAAGGTTCAGCTGCCGCTGGCGACAAAAACGATCCTTGCGGGTATCAACCAAAGCATCATGCTTGCCTTATCAATGGTTGTCATCGCCTCAATGGTGGGCGCGCCAGGACTCGGAGAAGAAGTCTACCGCGCAGTGACACAGCTGAAAACGGGAACTGGTGTTGAAACCGGCCTTGCGATTGTCATTATCGCAATCGTACTTGACCGGGTTACACAAAATATAAAACTGAAAAAAAACGGGGGGAATGCATAATGTGGAAAAAGATGGCCGGAATCGGCGCCGCGGCTGCTCTGACATTAGGGCTGGCCGCTTGCGGAAGCAGCAATAATGAAAATGCTTCAGTAGGTGAGCAGGTCGATCATAAAATTACCGGTATTGATCCGGGTGCAGGCATCATGACTGCGACGGATAAAGCGGTGAAAGACTATGATCTGAGCAAATGGACGGTAACATCTGGATCAAGCTCGGCGATGACAGCCGCCCTCAAAAAAGCGTACGACAAAAAAGAACCGATTATCATTACGGGATGGACACCGCATTGGATGTTCGCAAAATATGATCTTAAATATTTAAAAGACCCTAAAGGTTCATACGGTGATGCCGAAGAAATCCATACCGTAACACGCAAAGGATTTAAAGACGATCACCCAGGCGCAAACAAGCTGTTAAGCCAATTCAGCTGGACGGAAGATGACATGGGTGAAGTGATGCTTGCCATCCAGGAAGGCAAAAAACCTGCAGACGCTGCAGCTGATTTCGTGAAAAAACATCAAGATCTCGTTGAAAAATGGACAAAAGGCGTTGAGAAAGCCGACGGCGAAAAAATTAAGCTTGGCTATGTCGCATGGGACAGTGAAATCGCCAGCACAAATGTAGTCGCGAAAGTTCTTGAAGATCTGGGTTATGACGTCACACTCAGCCAAGTGGAAGCCGGCCCGATGTGGACTGGAATCGCAAACGGAAGCATCGATGCTTCAACAGCTGCATGGCTGCCGAAAACACACAAAACATATGCGGAAAAATATGAAGGCAAGTTTGAAGACATCGGAACAAGCATGACCGGAGTCAAACTCGGCCTAGTCGTTCCAACATATATGAAAGATGTCAATTCAATTGAAGATCTGAAGAAATAATGCAGAAGCCGGCGGTTGCGCCGGCTTTTTCTCTGCGTAAAAAAGCTGTGTTCCCGGTATTTTAAAAGGGCCAAGCCGGGTGAATAAACATAACAAAATCCTAAAACGTTTAAGCTTTAGGATTTTGTGCAGTCTGCTGTCTAAAGGGACAGCTCGCTTCATTATTTTTTTGCTTTAATTTTTCCGCTCCACTTTTTGAAGCCGCCCTTCAGGTTGTAGATTTCCTGACAGCCGTGCTTGCGCAGCATCTGTGCGGCGCGCCCGCTTCTGACATTGTTTTGGCAGTATAGATAAACGGGTTTGTCAGGGCGGATTTCAGCTTTTCGCTGTTTCATCTGTGAGAGCGGTATGTTTCGTGCCCCTAAAATGTGACCGCCTTCATATTCGTTCGGTTCACGCACATCAATGAGCTGCGCCTTCCGGTAACCGGCCCTGAATTCTTCTTCTGTCAAGGTTTTCATAATCCGCTGCTGATAGATGTATGAAACGACCGCATAGACAATGAGCGCGGCGCAAATGATGAGAATGATAATACTGCTGGTAGACAATCTGATCCGACTCCTTTTTCCATCATCCCTGTAAGCGGGATTTTTCGATATGTAAGACAACTACTATTATAGTAAAGGCACAGAAATCTGTCATCTGATTAAGCTGAATTTATTTTCAATTTTCAAAGGGAATGGTAGACTTATTTTATACCAAAGAAAAAGAGGGTATGTGTTGATGGAAAAGGAAACTTGGTGTTTTATCGATTCGGGGCGACAAGACCCCGCTTATAATATGGCACTTGACGAGGCGCTGCTTTATTGGCACAGCGAGCAGAAAATTCCGCCGACCATCCGCTTTTACGGATGGAATCCGCCAACGCTATCGGTCGGCTATTTTCAAAACATTGAAAAGGAAGTCGACCTCGAAGCCGTCAAAAGACACGGTTTAGGTTTTGTCAGAAGGCCGACGGGAGGAAGAGGTGTTCTCCACGATCAAGAGCTTACATATAGTGTCATCGTCTCTGAAGAACATCCGGAAATGCCGAAGACGGTGACGGAAGCCTACAGGGTTATTTCTGAGGGCATCCTTCAAGGATTCAGGGAGCTGGGGCTTGACGCGTATTTCGCTATCCCGAGAACAGAGAAAGAAAAGCAGAGCCTCAAAAGCCCGCGGTCATCCGTATGTTTTGACGCGCCTTCCTGGTATGAGCTCGTCGTCGAGGGCAGAAAGGTTGCCGGAAGCGCCCAGACGAGACAAAAAGGGGTCATTCTTCAGCACGGGTCGATTCTCCTTGATCTTGATGAAGACAAGCTGTTTGATTTGTTCATTTACAAAAACGACCGCATCAGAGAGCGCATGCAGCGAAGCTTTAAGGAGAAGGCGGTCGCCATTAATGAGCTCGCGGCCAAACGGGTGACGATTGAAGAAGCGAGCGCTGCGTTTAAAACAGGGTTTGAAAAAGGGCTGAACATCCATTTGGAGCCCTATGAACTCTCACGGGAAGAAACCGAATTTGTCGAGGAACTTGCCCGGACGAAATATGTGACAGATGAATGGAACTATAAGAGATAACTCTGTGAAAACGTTATCTGATTGCTTGTTTTTTACATGCACATAGTGTAAACTTGTTATGATTTGAATAGGTGTGATTTGGAGGGATTTGATGACAACACCGAGTATGGAAGATTACATAGAACAAATTTATATGCTGATAGAAGAAAAAGGATATGCCAGAGTCTCAGATATTGCAGAAGCTTTAGCCGTCCATCCCTCCTCGGTTACAAAAATGGTTCAAAAACTCGATAAAGACGAATATTTGATTTATGAGAAGTATCGCGGACTTGTGCTGACGCCTAAAGGGAAAAAAATAGGCAAGCGTTTAGTATACAGACATGAATTATTGGAGCAGTTTTTGCGAATCATTGGTGTTGACGAAGAGAAAATATATGATGATGTCGAAGGCATTGAACATCATTTAAGCTGGAACAGCATCGATCGGGTCGGAGATCTTGTGCAATACTTTGAAGACGACCGCAAAAGAATCGACGACTTGAGAAGCGTTCAAAAAAGAAATGAACAGGAAAACCAGTAAAAAAAGCCGACCGGATCACCGGCGGCTTTTTTCATTTGCCGGCCTCCTTGTCTTATGGTCTTTTTTTACCGATCCCTTCTTAAAATGGTGTTAGGGCCATCTTTTAAGGGGGGAGAAGGGCATGTACATAGACGGGGTTTTTTCAGGCGGCGGAATGAAAGGCATCGCACTGGCAGGGGCATATGAAACGCTTGAAAAACGGGGCTTCCGTTTTAAGAGACTGGCCGGAACAAGCGCCGGCTCAATTATTGCATCGTTTATTGCAGCCGGGTATACGAGTCAAGAGATCCGCAGAATGTTGGAGGAACTAAATGAAGGCGATCTTCTTGATCCGCGTTTTTCGTTTTTGCCTTTAAAGCTGCTGCAGTGGGTCTCGATTTATTGGCGGTTAGGGTTATATAAAGGAGATAAATTAGAAAACTGGATTTCCGCGAAATTAAAAGAGAAAGGCATTTCCGTGTTCGGCGATTTTGAAAAGGGAAAGCTCAAGGTGATCGCTTCCGACTTGACGAACGGTAAGATGCTTGTGTTGCCTGACGATCTTCATCGATACGGTTTGAATCCGGACCGTTTTTCGGTTGCGAGGGCGGTGCGGATGAGCTGCAGCATCCCTTATTTTTTTGAACCGGTTAAACTGAAATCCTCGGCCGGCATTAGTACAGTTGTTGACGGCGGGGTGCTGAGCAATTTTCCGATTTGGCTGTTTACCGCTGAAAAAAAGCGCCCGGTTTTAGGCGTCACATTGATGCCCAATGAAAAAGAGAGGCCGAAGAAAACGATCAATAATGCGTTTGAGCTGTTCGGGGCGCTTTTTGAAACCATGAAGGAAGCGCACGATGCCAGGCATATTTCCACGAAGCATGAACGGAACGTGATTTTTTTGCCCGTGGAAGAAGTGCTGTCGACTGAATTTGCGCTTTCAGCAGAAAAAAAACTAGCTCTGATTGAGCTAGGTAAAAAACGAACAGAATTATTTTTGAAACAGTGGACGTATTAAAAGAAAGCCCTGTTTTTCTTTTTGCTTTTTTTGCCTTCAATCACTGTCAGCTGCGTCTGGCTTTTTTTCTTGACCAGTACAGGCTTTGATTTATTGATAGAAGGCACGCTTCTAAGATGATTGACACGGCCTTTTGAGGAGCGTTTTTTATGGTCCTGAAAACGCCTGTTGGATTGTTTGGCTGCCTTTTTAAAAGCGGCTCCTTCACTGCCCATAGCACGATTGGAAATACGCCTGATCACAAAGTAGATGATCGCGCCGACTGCAGCAAACACGAGCAGGTATTGCAGCAGCTGGCCTGGACTTGTGAAGGCAAAATAGGCAAAGCCAAAAATTCCAAACGCCATAATTAAAGCTGAGACAGGATGTACGCGTTGCTTCATAATTGTCCACCTCCCAAAAAATTAACCGATTCGTTAAAATTCAAATTACGATATTAGAAGGTTCCTTCTGTTCGTCCTCTGCTTTGGTCTCCATCTGAAGAAGCTCGTTAAAGCTTGCGATTGCCACTTCCACCTGATCGTTTGCCGGCTCTTTTGTCGTCAAAAGCTGCAGCCAAAGGCCCGGGTAGCCCAGCACTTTCAGCACTGGTATGTTTCTCGCTTTGTTGGTCAGCTGCAGCACTTCAAAGGAAATGCCGAGAACAACCGGTATCAGTGCGATTCTATTCAAAATACGGACCCAGAGAGGGTCAGCAGGAACAAGCAAGTAAACAAACATGCCCACGATCACGGTAAATAAAATGAAGCTGCTTCCGCATCTATAGTGAAGTCTTGACTGGCGCTGAACATTTTCAACCGTGATCGGCAGATTTTGTTCGTAACAGTTTATGACCTTGTGTTCGGCTCCGTGATATTGAAAAACCCTTTTAATAAAAGGGGTGCACGATATCGCGTATATATAGCCCAAGAGAAGGATCAGCTTGAAAAAGCTTTCGATCATAATCTGTGCGACGTCGGACTGAAATACCGGCCTGGTGAGCTCCGCGAGAAACACGGGAACAAGCGTAAAAACAAACTTGCTGAAAACAAATGAAAGCACACCGACTGCGGCAAGACCGAAAATCATCGTCAGTTTCGACGGCTTCTCCTCTTTCAATTGCTCATCTAAAGAGGGGTCACGGTCATAACGTTCACTGGAGAAATTCAAATGCTGCGTCCCGTTTGCGCTTGCTTCGATAATGGCGATGATCCCTCTGAGAAAAGGGATTTTCTTTAACCTGTCAAGCATCGGGTTCGTTTTGCGCGGCAGCTTGAAAAATTCAATGCTCCGGTCTTTTCTGCGGATCGCTGTTACATAATGGCGCCTGCCGCCAAACATGACGCCTTCGACGACAGCCTGCCCTCCGTATGCGGGGCGTTTTTTTTGATTTGACATATGCATCAACCTATCTGTATCAATCTATGATTACATTAACCATTTCCTTACACCTATTGTACAGGAAAAATGCTGAAACCTCTAGATTGACGGGCCTAAAAAATCAAGAATTTCACACCCGGCGAATGCCAAATCTAATTTAAGTATACCCGCCTGTGCAATTTTTACACTCCGGTTTAAAAATATTGGCAAAATGATGTTGCCTCCGCTGTTTTTGGACATACTGGAAATGGAGGTGATCGAGAGCATCATGAGCAATGAAGACAATCAGAAACAATCGGAAGAGTTGGAGCAGAATAAGCGGGAAAGTCCGATGTCCTTCAGCGGCAGGGTGATCACTACGGGATTTTTCGGCGGACTGATTTGGGGAACCATCGGTGAACTGGCATATCTGTTTAAATTTTCGGAAGTCAATCCGAACATGATTCTTCAGCCTTTTGTCATCGGCGATTGGAAAAACGGATTTCTCGGCACGGTGATCAGTATTCTATTGATCGGAGTCATCTCCATCGGAGCTGCACTGATTTATTTCGGCTGTCTGAAACAAGTGAAAGGCATCTGGGGCGGTATGGCGTATGGGGTTGTTTTGTGGCTCATTGTCTTTTATCTGTTTAACCCTATGTTTCCCGATGTCCGGACTGTCCCTGAGTTAAAGAGGGAAACAGTGGTGACGACGCTCTGTATCTATCTGCTTTACGGCTTGTTTGTCGGTTACTCGATTTCGTTTGAGTACAATGAACTGAATGAGGAAAAGCTTTCGCGGGCGCTGGGGGAAACAAGGGAATAGTGTTGATGCCGGATCAATATGATAAAATGTTCACTGTAAGTGGACATTTTTTTTGGCGTGAGAATGTTTTGAGTGAAAAGGGGGGGAAGAGAATTGCCGCACATTTTAATAGTGAACGGTCCGAATTTAAACCGTTTGGGCAAACGCGAACCGGAAGTATACGGGAAAGACACATTGACTGATTTGGAGCAGAAGCTTTTTCAATTTGCTGAAGGCGTGCATGCCGAGCTGACTTTTTTTCAATCCAATCATGAGGGGGATATCATCGACGCTCTTCATGAAGCAGATGAACAGTATGATGGCGTTGTTTTAAATCCCGGGGCTTTTTCACATTACAGCTATGCGATCCGCGATGCGGTGGCAGCGATCGGGATTCCGGTGATCGAAGTCCATCTATCAAATCCTCATGCAAGGGAAGAGTTTCGCCGCCGATCGGTCATTGCTCCTGTCACAAGAGGCCAGATCACCGGGCTTGGATTTGAAGGTTATAAGCTTGCTGTCTGTTATTTTTTGAACAATAACCAATAGGGGGAGTCAAAAATGAAACTGAACAAATTGAGAGAGCTTTTCGGCGGCCTGGGAATCGAAGGGCTTTTGGTGACGAGCGGCATTAATTTGCGTTACATAACAGGCTTTACCGGATCATCGGGACTTGCGGTCATTTCAGAGGACAGAGCGGTGTTCATCACGGATTTCCGCTACACAGAGCAGGCGAAAAAGCAGGTCGCAGACTTTGAAGTCGTCCAGCATACAGGCGGCATCGTCCAAAAGGCAGCCGAAGTGATCAAAGAAATGGGATTAAATAAAATCGGTTTTGAGCAGGATAAAATGACATACGGGACGTATGCTTCTTATAAAAAGCAGCTTCCATCAGCCGAGCTTGTTCCGGTTTCACAATCTGTGGAAAAGTTGCGCTTGATTAAGTCAAGTGAAGAGATTAAGATATTAAAGGAAGCTGCAAAGATAGCAGATGATGCATTCAGCCATATTCTCACGGTTATACGGCCCGGCATGACGGAAATCGCCATCGCCAATGAGCTTGAATTTTACATGCGGAAGCAGGGAGCCGATCATTCCTCATTTGATATGATCGTCGCTTCCGGATTGCGTTCGAGCCTCCCCCACGGAGTGGCAAGCGAAAAAGCCATCGAGAAGGGCGACTTTGTGACGCTCGACTTTGGGGCCTACTATAAAGGATACTGCTCGGATATGACGCGGACGATCGCGGTGGGCGAGCCGAGCGACGAGCTGAAAACAATTTATCAGACCGTATTTGAAGCACAGGCCATCGGCATGGAGACTATCAAGCCGGGAATCACCGGAAAACAGGCTGATGCTTTGACAAGGGACTACATTACTTCAAAGGGCTACGGCGATTACTTCGGCCACTCAACAGGCCATGGCCTTGGCATGGAAGTTCATGAAAGTCCGGCGCTTTCTGCGCGTTCAGACCAGACGCTTGAAAAGGGCATGGTCGTCACGGTTGAACCGGGAATCTACATACCGGGTAAAGGCGGAGTCAGAATCGAGGATGATATCGTGCTGACCGACGGCGGGAACGAATCCCTTACCCATTCCGCAAAAGAATTAATTATTTTATAATCCGTTGATTGGAGCAATAGGAGGATAATCATGATTTCAGTAAACGATTTTCGCACAGGTTTAACAATTGAAGTAGACGGAGGCATCTGGCGCGTTGTTGACTTTCAGCACGTCAAGCCGGGAAAAGGTGCTGCTTTTGTCCGCTCAAAACTGAGAAATCTCCGCACAGGCGCGATTCAGGAGAAAACCTTCCGTGCAGGTGAAAAAGTAGCGCGCGCTCAAATTGAAACAAAAACGATGCAGTATTTATATGCGAACGGCGATCAGCACGTTTTCATGGATACAACAACCTATGAACAGCTTGAGCTGAATGCTTCCCAAATCGAGCACGAACTCAAATTCTTGCTTGAAAACATGTCCGTTCAAATCATGATGTATCAGACAGAGACTCTCGGAATTGAACTTCCGAATACAGTCGAGCTGAAAGTTGTTGAAACAGAACCGGGCATAAAAGGCGATACAGCCTCTGGCGGAACAAAACCAGCAAAAACTGAAACAGGTCTTGTTGTCAACGTGCCGTTCTTCGTGAACGAAGGCGATACGCTCGTTGTCAACACTTCTGACGGATCCTACGTATCAAGAGCATAACATCAGGATAAAGAGCCGGCTTTTAAAGCCGGCTCTTTTTTTTGCCTTCATTCTACCTTCAAATGGAAAATTTAGAAGACTACTTTTTCAAAAGAGAGCATAGATTGTAAAAAAAGCCGGAAGTGTTACTGGAGGTTTAAGATGATGAAGTTTTTCTTTGGACAAGTCAATCCGACGGTTTTATCGATGGCTGCGTTAAGGGTTGTCTCCTCCCTGATTGAGCTGACGGCCGCCATCGTGATGCTTTTGATGAACGATGTCCGCAAAGCGGTGGCGGTTAACAGCGTTCTGGCAATGGTCGGACCGCTGATCTTTATTATTACGATGACAATCGGAATATATCAAATTGCAGGGCAGCTGTCATATGCCAAACTTGTTTTGATTTTCATGGGTGTTGTTTTTATTATTGCAGGCATCTACAAATAGCCAAAACAGCGGGGAGAGACGGACTTGTCATAAAGTCTTCCTTTGAACATACATTTTTATAGAAGACAAGCTTGGAGAAGGAGGGAGTGTTTTTGCACCACATCACAGAGATTCTCCCTGACACGATAAAACGCGCGCTCAGCGGACTTAAAAAACATGAAGCAGATCAAATAGAAGAAATTCGGATAAGGACAAGTCGTCCGCTGGAACTGGTCCGCCAGGGGCATTCGCTTTTTTTGAATTATACCGCCACACATGAAGATGCGGCGCTGTTTTTGACCAGACTGGGCGATTACAGCATGTATACGCTTGAAGAAGAGCTGAAAAAAGGCTATATCACCATCAGAGGCGGACACCGGGTCGGCCTGGCCGGCAGAGTTGTCGTGGAAAACGGGGCCGTCAAAGGAATCAGGGACATTTCATCATTCAATATTCGCATTGCCAAAGAAAAAATCGGTATCGCCAAGCCGTATGCATCCCATTTGTTTCAACACATGTGGCTCAACACGCTGATCATCGGTCCCCCGCAAACAGGCAAAACAACCCTGCTTAGAGATCTTGCAAGGCTGATTAGCGCGGGGAACGGAAGCATCCCCGCCAAAAAGGTGGCGATCGTTGATGAAAGGTCGGAAATTGCCGGCTGTGTTAACGGCATTCCTCAATACCGGTTCGGCGATCGCATCGACATTCTTGACGCCTGTCCGAAGGCGGAAGGTCTGATGATGATGATCCGTTCGATGAGCCCGGACGTTGTGATTGCAGATGAAATTGGCCGAATGGAAGACGCTGAAGCGCTTTTGGAAGCGGTGCATGCAGGAGTGACAATTATTGTGTCCGCCCACGGATTCACATATTCAGATATCGCCAAGCGCCCGTCGCTGAAGCTGCTCAGGGAATACGGCGTATTTCAGCGAATTGTCGAGCTTTCCAGAAAGAACGGCCCGGGCAGCTTAAACCGCATCTACAATGGTGATGGAGAACCGCTCGGGGCGAATCAGAGGGTGTTATCATGCTGAAGCTTTTGGGAGCAGCGCTGATTTTGGCAGCTGCCACATGGACGGGATTTGAAATGGCCAAACCTTTCAGGGAAAGGCCGAAGCAAATCCGTCAGCTCTTGGCCGCCTTGCAGTCGCTGGAAGCTGAAATCATGTATGGACACACACCGCTCCGCACGGCTTCCCATCATATCGCAGAGCAGATGCAAGAGCCCGTCGCTTCCATATTTGCAACCTTTTCTGAAAAACTGGAAGAAGGAAGCGTCTCGGCCGGAGCGGCGTGGGAAGAAAGTTTGCAGAAAGTATGGCCGCAAACGGCTCTAAAGAAAAAAGAGCTTGATATTTTGCGGCAATTTGGAGAAACCCTTGGCCGTCATGATCTGATTTCTCAGCAAAAACATATCAAACTGGCGTTAACCCATTTAGAAACAGAAGAAGCTGAAGCGAATCTGGCGCAGGCGAAAAACGAAAAGATGGTCAAAAGCCTTGGGTTCCTGTCAGGACTGCTGCTGATTCTTCTATTGATGTAATGAAGAGGGGAGCATACATGAAATGGGAATAGACGTAAACATTATTTTTCAAATAGCCGGCGTCGGAATCGTCGTCGCATTTCTCCACACCATACTCGACCAAATGGGGAAGAAAGAATATGCCCAATGGGTCACGCTTTTAGGATTTATTTATATTTTATTCATGGTGGCTACTGTCGTCGATGATCTGTTCCAAAAGATAAAAGCTGTCTTTCTATTTCAAGGATAGGGGGGCTTACTCATTGAAATCGTTCAAATCGTAGGATTGGGAATGATTGCAACCTTCCTCAGCTTGATTGTCAAAGAGCAGAAACCGACTTTTGCTTTTCTCATTGTCGTTTTTGCAGGCTGCACTATCTTTTTATTCCTAATGGATCAGGTCTATGAAATCATCCGCATGATTGAAAAAATAGCCGCCAATGCAAATATCAACATGATGTATGTCGAAACGATTTTGAAAATTATCGGTATCGCGTATATCGCGGAGTTTGGCGCACAGCTGGCCAAGGACGCCGGGCAGGGGGCGATTGCTTCGAAGATCGAACTGGCAGGAAAAATCCTCATTTTGGTCATGGCCGTTCCCATTTTAACCGTCATTATCGAAACCATCATCGGGCTGATCCCTTCGATGTCCTAGTCAGAAAGGAGGATGTTCTTTAGTATGAAGCGTTTTCTGTTCTGGCTGTTTGTCATCGGGATGATATGCTTCGGAGCGCGGGATGTACAAGCAGCGGACGAGGAGCCGCAGGAAGCAGGCTCAGCCCAAGAAACGGAAGAATCCGCTGAAGCGATGGCAAAAGAGCAGGCCGAGGCATTGGAACTCGACCGTGTGGGAGAGTTTTGGAACAAGATCATGACAGACTATGGGGGCTATCTTCCTGAAAGTCAAAAAGGAAGTTTATTGGATTTTATAAAAGGAGAAAAGCATTTTTCCCCTGAAGAATGGGTCAAGGCGCTGTTTTCCTACTTGTTCCATGAAGTGCTGGCTGGCGGAAAACTCCTGGGGACCTTGATTCTCTTAACGATATTTTGTGTGCTGCTCCAGCTGCTGCAAAATGCGTTCCAGCAGAGCACCGTCAGCAAAGTCGCCTATGCGATCGTTTACATGGTCCTGATTATTCTTGCGCTAAACAGTTTTCGGATCGCCGTCACGTATGCGAATGAAGCGATTCAATCGATGACAAGCTTTATTCTGTCGCTCATACCCCTGCTCCTCGCCCTGCTGGCAAGCTCAGGAGGAGCCGTTTCAGCCGCTTTTTTTCATCCTGTGATTCTCTTTTTAATGAACTCCAGCGGTTTGTTTATCCAATATGTCGTCCTGCCGCTCTTGTTTTTATCAGCGATCTTAAGCATCGTCAGCACGATGACAGAACAATACAAGGTCACACAGCTCGCCCAGCTTTTAAGGAATGTGGCAATCGGGACGCTGGCCGCTTTTTTAACCGTATTTCTCGGGGTCATATCTGTACAGGGCGCCTCAGCTGCGGTTACGGACGGAATCACCCTGAGGACGGCCAAATTCATCACCGGCAATTTCATCCCCGTCTTGGGCCGCATGTTTACAGAAGCGACAGATACGGTGATCAGCGCTTCTCTTCTGCTGAAAAACACCGTCGGAATCCTCGGTGTTGCGATCTTGATCTGCATCGCCGCTTTTCCCGCCATCAAAATCCTCTCGCTGGCATTGATCTACAAAATAGCCGCCGCTGTTCTGCAGCCGCTTGGGGGAGGGCCGGTGATCAGCTGCCTTGATGTCATCAGCAAAAGCGTGATCTATATTTTCGCGGCGATGGCTATCGTCTCGCTGATGTTTTTCTTAAGCTTAACCGTCATTATTACAGCCGGGAATCTGACCATGATGATGAAGTAGGGGAGGGGCTCATGTGGAATTTTTGACGGAGTGGCTCACAAATATTATTTTATTTATTCTGCTTGCCATCGTCATCGATATGCTTCTGCCGAATTCCAGCATGCAAAAATACGCGAAGATGGTCATCAGCCTGCTGTTGATCGTCGTCATCCTGAAGCCGATCTTCACGCTGTTCCGCACCGATCCGGAAGTCATTTTCGAACATCTGACCGAGAATGGACAAGTTCAGTCAGGAGAAATAAAAAATCAGCTGAATTCAGAAAAAAAAGAAATACAAGCCTCACAGCAAGCATATATTTTAGAACAGATGGCTGTTCAATTAAAAAAGAGGGCGGAGGAGATGTTCAATCATGACCAATATATGATAGAACAAGTCAAAATCTCTTCAGACGAACACCTGAAATCTGAGAAAGACATCGCTGAACATATGAAGGTTGCAGTCTTCATGGGCTCCGCTTCCGAAAAAACGGTCCAAGCCGTCGCCCCGGTGGACATCAACCCGGGGGAAAGCTACAGCTCGAAGCGCGATCAAGAGGAGAAAGAAGCGGAAAGAATCGCCGAGCAGCTGGCAGACATATGGGAAATGGACCCCGGCAAGATCACAGTTCATTTAGAAGGGGGAGAACAAAGCGGCCATGAATAAAAATTGGATCGGAAAGCTGATCGGACAACTGCTCCCGAACGAAGAGAAAGAGGGAAAGAAGCTCACAAAATATCATTACTTTCTGCTGTTGTTTGTTCTCGGTGTCTCCTTCATGCTGGTAAGCCAGATCTTTTCTGCCGAACCTTCTGAAGATCACAAGACCGAGCCCGCATCATCGCAGCAAGCCGGCACTGAAACGAGCGAAAAGGGCCGGGAAAAAGAAGTGTTTAAACCGACGGGCAATGAGAAGCCGAAGGAGTCTATCGATGATTATGAACAAGAATACGAGAATCAGCTGAAAGAAATTTTGGAAACGATCATCGGTGTTGACGATGTCTCGATCGTCGTCAATGTTGACGCAACATCGTTGAAAGTATTTGAAAAAAATCAGAAGACGCAAGAGACATCGACAAGTGAGACGGATAAACAGGGAGGCAAACGGACGGTGACGGAAATTTCTTCAGACGAAGAGATCGTCATGATTAAAAACGGCCAGGAAGAAACACCTGTTGTCGTTCAGACGAAAAAACCCGAGATCAGAGGTGTCCTCGTTGTCGCTCAGGGAGTCGACAACGTTCAAATAAAAAAGACCATTATTGAAGCAGTGACAAGGTTTTTGGATGTCCCGAGCCACCGCGTCGCTGTCGCCCCTAAAAAAATGAAGGAGGATTCATAAATGATGCTGAAAAAACAAACGGTCTGGCTTTTAACCATGTTAAGTCTTGTCGTTGTGCTGAGTGTCTATTACATCATGTCACCTGAAGGAGAGAACGTCGTTTCCGTGGATCAAGAAGGACAAGTCGCCGCGGAAAAAGAAAAGCAGGAAGCACCGGCGAAAGAGGAACCTGCAAAAGAGGAACCTGGGAAAGATAAAGGCACAGAGTCCGAAAAAGGAAAGACCGAAGGAAAAGATAAAGAAACGTCAGCCAGTGAACAGAGCGGCAGCAATGGAGAGGTTGTCACAGAGGAATCATCCGGCGACGATGTATTTACGACATATCGGATGGAAATGGACGATCAGCGCAGCAGAGAGAGGGAGCAGCTAACCGAGATCGTCAGAAGCGACAAAGCGACAGCTAAGGAAAAAAGCGAAGCCTACGATAAAATGAATGAGCTCAGCGAAGCGGAGGGAACAGAAAAAACGCTGGAGACATTGATCAAAACAAAAGGATACAAGGACGCTCTTGTAAATGCTGACGGCGACAAAGTCAACATTACCGTCAAAGCGAAAGAACATTCCAAATCTGCCGCTGCTGATATCATCGATATCGTCGCAAAAGAAGTCAAAAACTTAAACGATGTGGCCGTAACGTTTGAGCCTGCTGATTAAACCGTTTCCCGCTTGCAGAAAGCGGGATTTTTTGCGCCTATTAGCCGCGGGCTGACAAGGCGCCTTTATGATTGTAGTTGAATTCGGCATTCCTCTCCTGTAAGATGAATATAGTATGTACTTTTAGTACTAACTGATAAACATGATAAATCTTTTCATTAGGAGTGCGATAGCATGTTAAAAATTGATGAAATTAAAGAATTGATAAAATTAATTGATGAATCTTCGATAAATGAATTTACATATGAAAACGAAGGATCGAAGGTTGAACTGAAAAAACAAAGCGGTGTCGTACAAACCATCCAGCAGGCGCCGGCCGTTCCTGTTCAGGCTCCGGTACAAGAAGCTGCTGTTCAGGCAAAGCAAGCGCCCGTCCAGGAAGCGCCGGCTCAACAGGAAGCCGCCAACGCCAATGAAAACCTTCATAAAATCACCTCCCCTATGGTCGGGACGTTTTATGCATCGTCTTCGCCTGAAGCTGATCCTTATGTAACCGTCGGTTCAAAGGTGACGGAATCTTCCGTTGTCTGCATCGTCGAAGCGATGAAGCTCTTCAATGAAATCGAAGCTGAAGTAAAAGGTGAAATCGTTGAGGTGCTGGTTGAAAACGGCCAGCTTGTTGAATACGGACAACCTTTATTTTTAGTAAAAGCAGAGTAAGGAGCAATTGAGATGATAAAAAAGCTATTAATTGCGAACAGGGGAGAAATTGCTGTCAGAATTATCAGAGCGTGTAAAGAACTGGGAATCGATACAGTTGCCGTCTTTTCAGAGGCTGACAGAGAGGCGCTTCATGTACAGATGGCCGATGAAGCATTCTGCATCGGACCCAAGCTTTCAAAAGACAGCTATTTAAACATCACCAACATCGTCAGCGTTGCTAAAATGACCGGGGCGGACGCGATTCATCCGGGTTACGGCTTTCTTGCGGAAAACTCAGATTTCGCAGAGCTTTGCGAAGAAGTAAACGTCACCTTCGTAGGACCGACCGCGGACGCGATCTCCAAAATGGGAACAAAGGATGTCGCAAGGGAAACGATGAAGCAGGCCGGCGTTCCGATCGTACCGGGCTCTCAAGGAATTATTGAGGATATAGAAGATGCGGTTTCATTGGCACGCGATATCGGGTATCCTGTGATTATAAAGGCAACTGCCGGAGGCGGCGGAAAAGGAATCAGGATTGCCCGGACGGAAGAAGAGCTGATCAACGGCATCAAAATCACCCAGCAGGAAGCCGCGACAGCGTTTGGCAACCCCGGTGTGTACATCGAGAAATATATTGAAGATTTCCGGCACGTCGAAATTCAAGTCCTTGCAGACACACACGGAAACACGATTCATTTGGGTGAGCGCGACTGCTCGATCCAAAGAAGGCTGCAAAAACTGATTGAAGAAACCCCTTCGCCTGCGCTTGATGAAGGAATCAGGGAGCAGATGGGTCAGGCGGCGGTCAAAGCGGCTGAAGCCGTTCAGTATACGGGAGCGGGAACAGTCGAGTTCATTTATGACTACCGCGAACAAAAGTATTACTTCATGGAAATGAACACGCGGATTCAGGTTGAACACCCGGTGACGGAAATGGTGACCGGCGTCGATTTGATCAAAGAGCAGATCAAAGTGGCTTCAGGCGAGAAGCTGAGCCTGACCCAGGATGAAGTCGCCTTTAACGGATGGGCGATCGAATGCCGGATTAACGCGGAAAATCCGGAGAAAAACTTCATGCCTTCTCCGGGAAAAATCGAGATGTACCTGCCTCCGGGCGGTCTCGGCGTCAGAGTGGACTCAGCTGCATATCCGGGCTATATGATTCCGCCGTACTATGACAGCATGATTGCCAAGGTCATCACATATGGAAAGTCGCGGGAGGAAGCGATCCAAAGAATGAAGAGGGCGCTGAGCGAATTCGTCATCGAAGGCGTTCATACGACGATCCCTTTCCATTTGAAGCTGCTTGACCATGAAACATTTGTAAGCGGAGAATTTAATACGAAGTTTTTAGAAATATATGATGTAATGGGGTCGTAATTTATACGGAGGTGAGCAGATTGAAAGACGACAACAGCTTATTGGAAATGAGCCATGAAGAAGATCATTTAGGAAAAGTGGAGATCGCTCCGGAGGTCATTGAGGTGATTGCCGGAATCGCCGCTTCCGAAGTTGAAGGCGTTGCCGGAATGCGCGGCAATTTCGCAACAGGTGTTGTAGAACGCTTTGGAAAAAAGAATCACGGCAAGGGCGTCAAAGTTGATCTGACCGACGACGGCATTATCATTGACGTCTACTGTGTGATGCTATTCGGCGTTTCCATTCCTAAAGTTGCAAATGCCGTCCAGGATAATATCCGCCAGACGCTCCTGAATATGACGGCTCTGTCGATTAACGAAATCAACATTCATATCGTTGGAGTCCAATTTGATTCAAAAACACAAGAAGTGGAAATCGATCAAGAGATGTAGCACTTTTTTGGGAGAACCAAGGGGAATGTCGGCCCTTTGGTTTTTTCATGTTCCGTGTGTTTAAAAAATCATTTTTCATAAGCATCATTCCGGTGGTATCGATCAAAAATAAAAGCAATGAAAGACCCGGCGCAAAAATAAAAACGAATGTTGTTGGGAGTTTATTGTTTATTATTCGGTTATTGGCGATAAAATCACGATTTTCGCATGCGAAAACACTAAAAATATGATATGATCTCTTTGTGGCTTAAGCGGCAGCAGCAAAGAGGATTAAAGGAGAAAAAGTAAGGATGAAAAGAAGAACAGCAAGAGAAAAGGCTTTGCAGTCATTATTCCAGATTGATGTCAGCGATATAGAACCGAAAGAAGCAATGCAGCATGCCCTTGACGGCCTTGAAAGCGATGCTTTTTTCGAACAGCTTGTTTACGGGGTCTTAGAGAACAAAAGCAAAATCGATGAGATGATCAAGCGTCATCTCGTCAATTGGAAGCTCGACAGGCTCGCCAATGTCGATCGCGCGATTCTGCGTTTATCCGCTTATGAAATGCTGTTTTTGGACGACATACCTGTCAACGTCTCTATGAATGAAGCGATAGAACTGGCAAAGCAATTTGGTGATGACAAGTCAGCGAAGTTTGTAAACGGTGTTCTTTCTAACATTAAATCAGACCTTGAATAATTTAGGAGGAGAGCAAATGACAGCAACCATCATCGACGGAAAAGAAACAGCGAAAGAAAAGCGCGGGCAGCTGGCCAAGGAAGTTGAAGAGCTTAAAAAACAGGGAGTTACCCCGGGATTGGCCGTTATTTTAATTGGTGATGATCCGGCGTCTCTTTCATATGTACGCGGAAAGAAAAAAGCAGCTGAAGCTATGGGGATGCGCTTCCAATTGGACCATTTTGACGCAGATTTCTCTGAACAGGAACTTCTTGAAGTCATCGACCAGTACAACAAGAATGACGACTTTCACGGAATTCTTGTCCAGCTGCCTCTTCCGGATCATATTTCCGAACAAGCGGTGATTGAAAGGATATCTCCTGACAAAGATGTTGACGGTTTTCATCCGCTGAACGTAGGAAAGATGCTGCTCGGCGAAGATACATTCCTGCCTTGCACACCGGCGGGAATCGTCGAATTGCTGAAGAAAACCGGCATTGATCTGTCAGGGAAAGAGGTTGTTGTCGTCGGCAGAAGCAATATCGTGGGGAAACCGGTTGGCCAGCTGCTTTTGAACGAAAACGCAACCGTCACATATTGCCATTCAAGGACGGCCGATATAACGGCGCACACGAAAAAAGCCGATGTGCTGATCGTAGCTGTGGGGAAAGCCAATTTTATCAAAGCGGATCAGATAAAAGAAGGAGCCATTGTCATTGATGTCGGCGTCAACCGCCTTGACAACGGAAAGCTCACCGGAGATGTGGCGTTTGATGAGGCAAAAGAAAAAGCATCATATATCACGCCTGTACCCGGAGGCGTCGGTCCGATGACGATTACAATGCTTGCCCATAACACGGTAAAATCAGCGAAACGTTCCCTTTAAAAAAACGTTCACCCGCCGGATGATGTCCGGCGGATGAACCTACCTGCGCCTCTAAGAAAGGAGACTGTGCCATGAGTGAAGTATCATTTGTCACGGTCACGGCTTTGACAAAATATATTAAACGCAAGTTTGACGTCGATCCCCATCTTGATGATCTTTGGATCAAGGGCGAGCTGTCAAATGTGAAAATACATAGCAGAGGACATATTTATTTTACGCTCAAGGATGACAATGCCCGCATCCAGGCCGTTATGTTTGCCAGACAAAACAAAGGTCTCGGCTTCACCCCTGAAAACGGGATGAAGGTGTTGGTGAGAGGCGGCATTTCGGTTTACGAACCGAGCGGCAGCTATCAGCTCTATGCGAAGGAAATGCAGCCAGACGGCATCGGTGCGCTTCATCTGGCTTATGAAGAATTAAAGAAAAAACTTTCACAAGAAGGTTTGTTTGACGAAAAACATAAAAAATCCATCCCCGCCTTTCCATCTGTCATCGGTGTTGTCACTTCTCCTACAGGAGCGGCTGTACGGGATGTCATCACCACCATTAAAAGAAGATATCCCCTTGTAAAAGTGATCGTCCTTCCAACTCTCGTTCAGGGAACAAACGCGAGCCAGTCTATCGTCAACAGCATTGAAGAAGCCAACCGCAGAGAGTTGTGCGACGTATTAATCGTCGGACGCGGCGGCGGGTCGATTGAAGAGCTGTGGGCTTTCAATGAAGAGATCGTCGCCAGAGCCATTTTTTCGTCCGACATTCCGATTATTTCCGCCGTCGGGCATGAAACGGATTTTACGATCAGCGACTTCACAGCTGATTTGCGGGCTGCAACTCCGACGGGTGCCGCCGAGCTTGCGGTCCCAAATATCATTGATTTGCTGGAGCGCTTAAAAACACTTGAAGCAAGAATCACAAACACGATGCAACAGGATCTAAAAAAAAGACAGGAGCGGGTGAAACACCTTCAGTCGTCCTATGCTTTCCGCTATCCCAAAAGGCTCTATGCCCAAAAAGAACAGGAGTTTGATCTCGCGTTTGACCGTTTTCAAAAACAGCTGGCCTTGACACTGGAGCAAAAAAAACAGATGCTGAACGAAAAGACGTACAAATTGGAAATGCTACATCCGGCTGAACAGCTGAAACAAGCGAAAAGGCGCCATGAGGAACAGACAAACCGGCTGAAACGGAACATGAGAGTGCAGCTTAAGCACATTCACTCGCAGTTTCAAACGGTTCTTGGTAAACTGAATGCATTGAGCCCTCTTGAAGTCATGGAAAGAGGGTACAGTTTGACATATAAGGAAAACGAACTGATTAAAAGTATTGAACAGGTCGAGGAAAAAGACGAAATCCTTGTCAAATTAAACGACGGGACTTTGGCCTGTGAAGTACGGCAAAAGAGAGGCGAAACAAATGGCTGAAGATAAGAAAAGAAACCAGGAGGACGTTACGTTTGAAGAGGCCATGAAAGGTCTGGAACAGATCGTAGCAAAGCTTGAAGAAGGGGATGTGCCTTTGGAAAAAGCGATCGATTACTTCCAGGAAGGCATGACTCTTTCAAAAATGTGCCACGAAAAACTGCAAAATGTTGAAAAGCAAATGGACTATATTTTGCGGGAAAATGGCGAATTAGCTCCTTTCAGTGTCCGGGAGGAGGAAAAAGGTGAGCGTTAATCTGGATGTTTTTTTAAAAACGAGAAAAGCATTGATCGAAGAACGCCTTCCTATATATATACAAGAACTGCAAGCGCCGACATCCCTGAAAGAATCCATGCTTTATTCTTTGGAAGCGGGAGGAAAAAGGCTGAGACCGATTTTGGTGCTTGCGCTTCTTCATGCTTACGGCAAAAATGAAGCGGACGGAATTCCGGTCGGATGTGCGGTCGAAATGATCCACACCTATTCGTTGATCCATGATGATCTTCCCTGTATGGATGACGACGATTTAAGAAGAGGAAAACCGACAAACCATAAAATTTTCGGAGAAGCGACAGCGGTTCTGGCAGGAGACGCATTATTGACCGAGAGCTTTAAATTGATTGCTTCGCAGATGCCGGCAGACGTCTCCGCCGAAAAGCGCCTGAGACTGGTAAATGAGCTGGTTTCAGCGGCGGGGGCCGAAGGGATGGTCGGCGGCCAAATTTTAGATATGGAAGCTGAATCAAGATCCATTTCCCTTGAGGACCTGCAGACGATTCACGAAGGAAAAACGGCCAAGCTCCTCAGCTTCAGCGTGATTGCCGGCGCCGTTCTGGCCGATGCACCTGAAGATGAAATCGAAAAGCTCCGCGAATTCAGCCATCATATCGGCATCGCTTTTCAAATCAGAGACGATATTTTGGATTTGGAGGGGTCCGAGGATAAAATCGGCAAGCGGATCGGTTCTGACACGACAAACGGGAAATCGACCTATCCAGCAATCCTTTCTGTGGATGGCGCTAAACAAAAGCTCAGCGAGCATATTGAAAAGGCGAAAGAGCTAATCTCGACGCTTTCTTTGGAAAAAGAACTCCTTTATGATTTTTGCGAGATGATTGCCCGCCGGGATCACTGATGCCTATGTTTCCATTTGAGCACACAAGGCTGATTATGCTAAAATAGAAGCAGTTGAACCGGAAACGCCGCGCCGTTATCACGATGTGTTAGCGGCTGTTTTTTCAGATTAAAAAGCGTCCCGATATGCACGTTTGCGCATGAGGATGTTTTCATCATATAATAATCCAAGCTGATCATAATGAAAGCAGTCCTTAAAATGCAGTTGAAAATGAGCAAGGCGCATACTTGCAGAAATCATGCTGAAAGTGAGTTGATCCGATTGGATCTGTTATCTATAAAAGACCCCAAATTTTTAAAAGATCTTTCCCTTCAGGAACTGGAGGATTTAAGCGCTGAGATTCGCCGCTTTTTAATTGAAACGCTTTCCGAATCAGGGGGGCACATCGGTCCGAATCTTGGCGTCGTTGAGCTGACCATTGCTTTGCATAAAGAATTCAACAGTCCGAAAGATAAATTTTTATGGGATGTCGGGCATCAATCTTATGTACACAAGCTTTTGACCGGCCGCGGAAAAGATTTTGCGACTTTGCGCCAGCATCTGGGATTGTGCGGCTTTCCGAAACGAAATGAAAGCGAACACGATGTCTGGGAAACAGGCCACAGCTCAACTTCTCTTTCCGGTGCGATGGGAATGGCAGCTGCCAGAGATTTAAAAGGTACAAACGAGTACATCATCCCGATCATCGGCGACGGCGCTCTGACGGGCGGCATGGCGCTTGAAGCGCTGAACCACATCGGACACGAACAAAAAGATATGATTGTCATTTTAAATGACAATGAAATGAGCATCGCTCCAAATGTCGGAGCGATTCATTCCATGCTCGGAAGGCTGCGCACAGCCGGAAAGTATCAATGGGTGAAAGATGAGCTCGAATATTTGTTCAAAAGAATACCCGCTGTGGGCGGAAAACTTGCCTCAACGGCTGAGCGAATCAAAGACAGCCTGAAATATCTGTTGGTGTCAGGGATGTTTTTTGAAGAGCTTGGTTTCACGTATTTGGGGCCTGTTGACGGGCACTCATACGAAGAGCTGTTCGAAAACCTGCAGTATGCGAAGAAAACGAAGGGGCCTGTCCTTCTCCATGTCATCACCAAAAAAGGAAAAGGCTACAAACCTGCGGAAACAGATAAAACCGGAACTTGGCATGGAACCGGCCCTTATAAAATCGATACGGGGGATTTTGTCAAGCCAAAAGCCGCCGCTCCGTCATGGAGCTCACTTGTCAGTGAAACGGTCCGGAAGCTTGCGCGCGAAGACGAACGGATTGTGGCCATCACCCCGGCCATGCCGGTTGGCTCGAAGCTTGAAGGGTTTGCAAGCGAGTTTCCGGAGCGGATGTTTGATGTCGGCATTGCCGAACAGCACGCTGCCACGATGGCTGCCGGTCTTGCCACACAGGATATGAAGCCGTTTTTGGCGATCTATTCCACTTTTCTTCAGCGCGCATATGACCAGGTTGTCCATGACATCTGCCGGCAAAATTTAAACGTATTTATCGGTATTGACAGAGCAGGGCTTGTCGGCGCAGACGGGGAAACCCACCAAGGCGTATTTGATATTGCCTTTTTAAGGCATATTCCAAATCTGGTGCTGATGATGCCGAAAGACGAAAATGAAGGCCAGCATATGGTCAATACGGCTGTCAAATACAATGACGGTCCTATCGCCATGCGTTTTCCGCGCGGAAACGGACTTGGCGTCAAAATGGATCAAGAGTTGAAGACGATTCCGATCGGGACATGGGAAGTGTTGCGGCCCGGAACTGATGCCGTGATTTTAACGTTCGGCACAACCATTCCGATGGCGCTTGCCGCGGCGGAGGAGCTCCAAAAAGAAGGGCGCTCCGTCAGAGTAGTGAATGCCCGCTTCATCAAACCGCTTGATGAAAAGATGCTCAAGGGGATTCTGAACGAAGGTCTTCCGATCTTAACGATCGAGGAGGCTGTCCTTCAAGGCGGTTTCGGCAGCTCGATTCTTGAATTTGCCCATGACCATCAGTCATACAGTCCGATGATTGACAGAATGGGGATTCCTGATCGTTTCATCGAACATGGAAGCGTTGCAAAGCTGCTTGAAGAAATCGGCTTAACGAAAGAAGAAGTCATCAGACGAATAAGGATGCTGACACCTGTAAAGACTCATAAAGGAATTGGATCATGACAGCAAAAAAAGAACGGCTTGATGTTTTATTAGTAGAAAGAGGGTTAATGGAAACGCGGGAAAAAGCGAAAAGGGCGATCATGGCCGGTATTGTCTATACGAATGAAAACAGGCTGGACAAGCCGGGTGAAAAGGTCGACCGCACGATTCCGCTGACCATTAAAGGGAACCCGTTAAAATACGTCTCTAGAGGCGGATTAAAGCTTGAAAAAGCATTGAAGGAATTCCAACTTTCCGTCCGCGGCAAATTGATGATCGATATCGGTTCGTCAACGGGCGGATTTACCGACTGCGCCCTGCAAAACGGTGCTTTGCGCTCCTATGCGGTGGATGTCGGCTATAATCAGCTTGCCTGGAAATTAAGGCAGGATGAGCGGGTGATCGTGATGGAGCGCACGAATTTCCGCTACTGTACTCCAGCTGACTTTACGGCAGGAATGCCGGAGTTTGCCACCATTGACGTCTCGTTTATCTCGCTGAAAATCATATTGCCAGTGTTGAAAAACATTTTGGTGGCGGACAGCGATTGCGTCGCTCTGGTCAAACCGCAGTTTGAAGCCGGCCGTGAATCAGTTGGGAAAAAAGGCATCGTCCGCGATCCTCTCGTCCATAAAGCTGTGCTGAACGATATCAGCCAATTTGCCGCCCGGGAAGGATATCATTGCAAAAATGCATCATTTTCTCCGATAACAGGAGGAGACGGCAACATTGAATTTCTGCTTCATTTGCATTGGGAAGGGCCAGATAAGCCCGGAACACCGATCGCAGAACATATGGTCAATCAAATTGTCGAAGAGGCTCACGACACATTAAAAGCGAAAAAGTCGGATGAAAAGGAATAATAGTGGGCTATTATTCCTTTTTTGCTGCAAACGTGTACTTTTTCGGCAAAATCATATAACATAAATGTATAAACATACACAATGTGTGTATAAGCAGAGGTGGAATATGAACAAAGGTCAAAGGCATATTAAAATCAGGGAAATTATCACTGCAAATGAGATTGAGACACAGGATGAGCTCGTCGATATTTTAAAGAAAGACGGATACAATGTCACACAGGCCACCGTTTCACGCGATATCAAGGAGCTTCACCTGGTGAAAGTGCCGACAAATAACGGCTCCTATAAATACAGCCTGCCTGCTGATCAGCGGTTTAATCCGCTCTCCAAGCTCAAGCGATCATTGATGGATGCGTTTGTCAAAATTGATTCGGCAAGCCACATGATCGTCCTGAAGACGATGCCCGGCAACGCCCAGGCAATCGGTGCGTTGATGGACAATTTGGATTGGGAAGAAATCATGGGGACGATCTGCGGCGATGATACGATTTTGATTATCTGCAGAACTCAGGAAGATACGGAACATGTTCAGAAAAAAATTCTGGAACTTTTATAAATAGGCCCGAAAAGAGGTGTCACAAAAGTTTGTTAGCTGAATTATCGATCAAAAACTTTGCCATTATTGAAGAGTTAACCATTTCATTTGAAAAAGGGCTTACTGTATTAACCGGAGAGACTGGAGCTGGAAAATCGATCATCATTGATGCAGTATCGTTGCTTGTCGGGGGCAGAGGGTCGAGTGAATATGTCAGATATGGAGAGAAAAGGGCCGAATTAGAAGGGTTGTTTCTGCTTGACAGCGGACATCCCGTTTTTGATCTCTGCGCCGAACTTGGAATTGAAGCCTCGGATGATATGATCGTTATGAGAAGAGATATTAATGCAAACGGCAAAAGCATCTGCCGCGTCAATGGAAAACTTGTGACGATCGCAGCTCTCAGGGAAGTCGGCAGACTTTTATTGGACATCCACGGCCAGCACGACAACCAGCTTCTAATGGAAGATGATCAGCATCTTCAGCTGTTGGACAGATATGCGGGCGAAGAAATTGATAAGGCATTAAAAGCTTACCAAGAAGTATACGACCGCTATATGAATGTCGTCAAAAAGGTCAAGCAGCTTTCTGAAAGCGAACAGGAAATGGCGCACCGGCTCGATTTGATTCAATTTCAGCTTGATGAAATCGAATCCGCCAATCTTCAGCCGAAAGAAGACGAACTGCTGCAAGAAGAACGCCAGCAAATTGCCAATTATGAGAAAATATATGAAGGGCTTCAGCATGCCTATAACGCCCTGCGCAATGAGCAAGCCGGGCTCGATTGGGTCGGGATGGCCTCAAGCGAGCTTGAGAATGTATCAGAGATCAATGGCGGGCTCAAAAAAATCTCTGAGTCAGTGGCGAATGCCTATTACATTCTTGAGGATTCAACATTTCAGATCAGAAACATGCTCGATGAATTGGAATATGATCCCGAACGGCTTGATTTCATCGAATCACGCTTGAATGAAATCAAGCAGCTGAAACGGAAATACGGCGCCACTGTCGAAGACATACAAGCCTACTCAGCCAAAATAGAGGAAGAGATCGACCGCATTCAAAATCGCGACAGCCATCTTCAGGCATTAAAGGCAGAGCTTGAATCAGTCGGCAAAGATGTTGCGATTGAAGCGGTAAATGTCTCAGACATTCGTAAATCATGGGCGAAGAAGCTCGCCGGACAAATCCAGCAGGAGCTCAAAGAGCTTTATATGGAAAAATCGACATTTGATACACAATTTCAAATCAAAACGGCAGATGCCCGCGATGACGCTCCTACCGTCAACGGCGTACCCGTCCAGCTGACGAAACAAGGCATTGACAGCGTTCGCTTCTTAATATCGACAAATACGGGAGAACCGCTCAAATCCTTATCAAAAGTCGCTTCAGGAGGAGAATTGTCAAGGATCATGCTGGCGATGAAAAGCATTTTCTCCGCGCAGCAGGACGTCACTTCGATCATTTTTGATGAAGTGGACACAGGTGTCAGCGGAAGAGTGGCCCAGGCGATTGCTGAAAAAATCCACCGTGTTTCAATCGGTTCACAAGTGCTGTGCATCACCCATTTGCCGCAAGTGGCCGCCATGGCGGATACCCACCTTTTGATCACGAAGCAATCGAAATCCGGAAGGACGACGACGAGCGTCACTCCGCTGTCAAAACAGGAAAAAATAGCTGAGATCGGCCGGATGATCGCCGGCGTTGAAGTGACAGATTTGACAAAACGCCACGCCAAAGAGCTTCTGCATCAAGCAAAACTTGTCAAAACGGGCGGATAAGCTGTTCAATCTTTTGAACAGCTTATTTTTTGTCTCATTTTCTTATTCCAACGTTTCTTTATCATTTTATCCAATGTTTTTCTTCTCTTCGCAGTTATAAATCACTGTCAGGAAGGCAAAAGTAATGAATGTAGCGAAAGAATTTAGATGGTGTGGGTTAGGTGCGAGGAGAGTGAAAAGGTGGATGTTGAAAAAATCAGAAAAGCTGTGGGTATAATTCTCCTTGTTTCTTTAATAAGTGTAGGATTTTACAAACCGGTGAAAGAATACATTGAAATACCAAAAAACATGAACATTTTTGAGACGGGTTCAAGAGCAATAGAGACAAGCTTAGCCGTCCATACTCCTCAAGATGAATCATCAGAGGCATTCACATTAAAAGAGAATAAACATGAAGTCGAGATCAAAGGTGAAAAAAACGGAAAGGCAGAACTCGTTTATGACTTTGCCGGATTTCCAGTTAAAAAAACAAAAGTAAATGTCCTGCCGGATCTTAAGGTCGTTCCAGGAGGGCAGTCGATTGGCGTCAAGCTACACTCTGTCGGCGTACTGGTCGTCGGGTTTCATCAAATCAATACGCCTGATGGCAAAAAGTCCCCCGGCGAGGCTGCCGGAATCGCGGTAGGCGATATCATCACCGAAATCAACGGCACGAAAATAGAAAAAATGAATGACATCACCCCTTTCATTCAAAAAGCAGGGAAAACAGGTGAAACGCTAAATCTGTTAATCAAAAGGGACAAACAGGAGATCAAAACAAAACTGGTCCCGAAAAAAGATCAGGCTGAGGATAAATACAGAATCGGTTTATATATCAGGGATTCTGCCGCAGGGATCGGCACCATGACATTTTATGAACCAAAATCAAAAAAATACGGAGCGCTCGGCCACGTGATTTCCGATATGGATACGAAAAAGCCGATTGTCGTGGAAAACGGTCAGATTGTGAAATCGACTGTCACCTCCATCGAAAAAGGAAAGGGCGGAAACCCCGGTGAAAAACTGGCGCGCTTTACTTCTGAACGAAAAGTGATCGGCGACATTAACAGAAACAGCCCGTTTGGGATATTCGGGACGCTGCATGAATCGATCAAAAACCATGTGGCTGACAAAGCGGTGCCGATCGCATTTTCAAATGAAGTCAAAGAAGGGCCTGCGCAAATTTTAACAGTCATTGAAAACGATAAGGTCGAGAAATTTGATATTCAAATCGTCAGCACAACACCGCAAAAGTTTCCTGCAACAAAAGGAATGGTGCTGAAAATTACCGACCCCAAGCTCTTGAATAAGACAGGCGGTATCGTTCAAGGAATGAGCGGCAGTCCGATTATTCAAAATGGAAAAATCATTGGGGCGGTCACACACGTTTTCGTCAATGATCCGACGAGCGGCTACGGCGTTCACATCGAATGGATGCTGTCCGAAGCCGGGATCGATATTTACAAAAAGGATCAAGCAAGCTAACTGCCGGGAATCCCCCGGCAGTTTTTTGTTTTCACCTTTCATTCTCCCGCACTGTGAGTTAAAATAAAACAAGAAAGATTTTTCGACAAATTCGCGTTCTTCCGTTTGTCAAACTGCATATCAAGTCGAAAAATCAAGAAAATCTGAGAAAAACGAAAAAAAAGAGAGATAAACCACTAATATTGGAAAAATCATTTTTTAAAAAAGGGAATAAAGTGGTCTTGTCGAATTAAACATATTAGAAAAAGATTAATGAAAATGATCAACATACACATTGGGGAGGAAGAAACGTGGAGAAAATTAAAGTATGTGTTGCTGATGATAACAGAGAACTTGTCGGACTGTTAAGCGAATATATTGAGGGGCAAAACGACATGGAAGTGCTCGGTGTGGCTTATAACGGGCAGGAATGTCTTTCTTTGTTTAAAGACAAGGAGCCCGACGTGCTCGTTCTTGATATTATCATGCCTCATCTTGACGGCCTGGCTGTGCTTGAAAGGCTGAGGGAGTCACAGCTCAAAAAACAGCCGAATGTCATTATGCTGACGGCGTTCGGACAGGAAGACGTGACGAAAAAAGCTGTTGATTTAGGCGCGTCATATTTTATCCTAAAGCCGTTTGATATGGAGAATCTGGTCGGCCATATCCGCCAGGTCAGCGGAAATGGTTCACAATTGACGCACCGCGCGCCGTCTTCGCAAAGCAGCGTGCTTCGTCCGCAGCCTGAATCGCCGAAGAAAAACCTCGATGCCAGCATCACGACGATCATCCATGAAATCGGTGTTCCCGCTCATATAAAAGGATATTTATACTTACGTGAAGCCATTTCCATGGTGTATAACGATATTGAACTTTTAGGCAGCATCACAAAAGTGCTGTATCCAGATATCGCTAAAAAATTCAACACAACGGCAAGCCGAGTCGAACGGGCCATCCGCCACGCGATCGAAGTCGCATGGAGCAGAGGCAACATCGATTCGATCTCATCGCTGTTCGGCTACACGGTCAGCATGTCAAAAGCAAAGCCTACCAACAGCGAGTTCATCGCGATGGTCGCCGACAAGCTGCGCCTGGAGCATAAGGCGTCTTAAGCCCGGATATTGCTGATTGATTTACCCAATAAGTGAAGACCTCGTCTTTGATAGGCGAGGTTATTTTTTGTGAATCGTAAACAACATGTGCAATGTGTCATTTGTCTCATTTGTTAAGCAAGCCCTAACTGCCCACTTGCGAAATGCCGAAATATTGTAATTGCAGCACGTTTGATACATGCCCGAAAGCTATATGATGGAATTCAGTAATGCCTTTGATACCTGGGGGAATTCTCCTTTGTTTTTGCCTTAACATCCTGTCTTTTCGGACGGGATTATTTTTTTGACATGGACTAAAGACCTCCGAAAAACCGATCACAAAGCAGGATGATTGTGTTAAAATTATGAAAAAAGTGGGTGACGATGTGATCTTAACGAAAACTGATCTTCGCTATTATCTCGAACAAGACAAAAAAGCGTTGGGAATCTCCAAACGCAAGCGGGCTAAATGGTTTGGCGATGATATATGGAAGTATCAGATAGCCCTTCGCAAACATGAATATTATACAAATACCAATTCCAAGGTGTTCAAGCACATCTACCGGTATCTGCATAAAAAGAAAGGATTGAGGCTCGGCTATGATATCCCGGTGAATGTATTCGGCCCAGGGTTGAGAATCAACCATTACGGCATGCTCATCGTCAACAGCAATGCTAAAATAGGCGCAAACTGCGACATTCATCAAGGGGTTAACATCGGGCAAAATCATGATCATCATGATGTTCCTACGATTGGCGACAATGTCTGGATCGGACCTGGAGCCAAGCTTTTTGGCAACATTCACATTGCCGACGGCATTTCGATCGGAGCGAACGCCGTAGTCAACAAATCTTTTACTGAAGCAAACATAACGATCGCCGGCGTACCGGCCAAAAAAATTAAAGGGAAACAGGTTGTGCAGCAGCAAGGATAAGCCCATTTTTCAGCATGGCAACCCAACAGAAACCGTATGTTTCAGACAGCTGACTAAATGGCGATAACGGTCGCACGCCATCATAACCTTTACATAAACTGAAGGATATAAAGCCAAGCCGTGTTAAACGTCTTTTTGAAAAGAAAAAAGGCGTTTTTTTCATACAAAAAAATCGCTTATTGAACTTTTCAGCAAAAAATGATGAAAAAGATTGGCTCCCTTCCATTTTTCATCCATTTTCCGTCCGGGATAGATCATTTTTCATGGACGAATCAGAGCGGATGGCTGCTAACAACCGGAAATCGCTGAGCCGTTGGAAGGTGGAATTCAAGAGTGATGGGCCGGAGTGATGAGCTTTACAGCTAAGGAGGGTTGAAGATAAGGTACAGGTGTACAAAATCCAGCGGATGAGGTGATCGAAATGAAAAAAGGAGTCGTTCTGATTTTGTCCGCCATACTGTTTTTGACAGGCTGCGGCACTTCTCAGCACAACGGCCGCAACGAGGATGAAACGGGCGCGGAAATCATGACAAAGGAAGGTACATTTGTCGGTTTGGCTGATCAGCATACCGTAGCCGTCAATATTGATGGCAAAGAGACGATGCTGCAGGTCCCGCCTGATAAACGGGACAGCTATAAAGGAATCGAAGAACAGACAAAGGTGGAGGTCAATTATACGAAAGCTGAGGACGGCACATTGCAGCTTGAAGATATCAAAAAGAAAGAATGATGGATCGTAAAATGGAGATGTGGGAGGAAGAAACGGTGAAATGGCTAGTAAAGAGCTTATTTATAGTGCTATGTTCTTTTGTGATGGTTCTTCCCGGTGCTTTTGCGGCAGAACCGCTTTCCGGAAAAACGGTTTATGTCGATGCAGGGCATGGGGGAGAAGACAGCGGAGCGGTCGGAAACGGACTTTTGGAGAAGGATGTTAATCTTGATGTATCCAAGTTGCTGAATGAAAAATTGCAGGATGAAGGGGCAGACACAGTCATGACGAGAACGGATGATACGTTTTTGACCCTTGACGATCGTGTGGCAAAGGCGGATGCCGACGGCTCAGATCTTTTCATCAGCATTCATGCAAACTCTGCTGTACCTGAAGCTTCAGGTACAGAGACGTATTTTGACTCGACGTATCAAGCGGCTGAAAGCGAGCGCCTGGCATCGGAAATCCAAGAGCGGCTTCCCGGTGCGTTGGAAACCGCGGACAGAGGAGTAAAAGAGTCGCCGTTTTATGTCATCAAGCATTCAAAAATGCCGAGTGCTTTAGTTGAACTGGGTTTTATCACAAATGAATCTGATGCCGATAAACTCATCAGTTCACAATATCAAAAAAAAGCGGCCGATTCGATCGCTGAAGCTGTCGTTTCTTATTATGAATAACTTCTTTAAGCCCCGTTAGCACCGGGGCTTTTTGCATGTCATCGAGGCGAAGAGGTTTTTGATGTTAAAAAAGGGCTTAAAGGTGGAAAGAAAGCAGTAAAGTATTCATAATGAGGAGTAACGTTTATTTCATTTTTAGAGGTGAAACCTACATGACGAAAATTTTTGCACACAGAGGCGCTTCAGGGACGTTTCCTGAAAATACAATGACGGCATTCGAACATGCGGCCGCTTTAGGCGCCGACGGCATCGAGTTGGATGTGCAAATGACGAAAGACGGCCGGCTTGTCGTGATTCACGATGAAAAGCTTGACAGAACGACATCGCTGACAGGTTATGTTAAAGATTATACATATCAGGACCTCAAAACGGGAGACGCAAGTCATCGCTTTTCTGAAAAGACCGGTTTTGTCCCGGTCCCGACTCTTGAAGAGGTGTTTGATTGGGCGGCGACAGGCGATTTTCTCGTGAATGTTGAACTGAAAAACAGCATTGTCCGCTATCATGGAATGGAAGAAAAAGTGATGGCGCTGATTTCCGAATATCAGCTTCAGGATCGGATGATTCTTTCTTCTTTTAATCATGAAAGTCTCGTTCTTTGCCGGCGGCTGAACCCTGAAATCGAACTGGCCGCCCTTTATATGGATGTGATTTATCAGCCTGAACAGTATATTGAGATGATTCCCGCCTCCGGGTTTCATCCCTACCTCCGCTCCATGTCGGAACATACGATCAAAAACGCTCACCAGAAGCAGAAAGCAGTCAGGCCGTTTACCGTCAACCGCGAGGAGGATATGAAAAGACTGATGGAAGCCGGTGTTGACGGTTTCTTCACCGATTTTCCCGAAAAAGCGCTCCAGCTCAAGAAAACCATGTCGTAAAAAAACCGCGGAGATTGATCCGCGGTTTTTTTGCCGTTAATTGTTCTGTTTTTTTCTAAATCGAGGGCTCACCTGGTTTCGCTTGCGGTCTCTGTAAAAAATAAATCCGCCCAACAAATACAGTCCGCCGGCAAAACAAATCATACCGGTAAGCCCTTGAAGCCAAAGGATTTGAAAAGGATCGATTAAAACCCCGAAAACCGTGTCCCGCATTAATTTGATGCCTGCAGCAGCCAAAGCGCCGGGAATCAGCAAAATCAGCAATGCGATCAGTCTCCCCATACACGAATCCCCTTACCAAAGATTTACCTTTATTGTCTATTCGAAAAAAAAGTTTGTCAAGAATGGAAAACATGATAACATAGATGTTGTGCAAATTGTTGCAAATGATGATTATGGTATGCAAAATTTTTCATACAAAGGGGTTAAGGGATGATACAAAAAGTACTGATTGTTGGTGCTGGAAAAGGGGGAACAGCTCTCTTAGATTTGCTGTTGAAAACAAAGTCGCTCAATATCGCCGCAGTCATTGACAAAAACCCAGCGGCTCCCGGGCTCATCTTTGCTCAGGAGAATAAGATCGAAACGGCTCTGGACTGGACGCCATACATAACAAAACAGATCGACATCATCATTGAAACAACCGGTGATCCTGATGTATTGCAGCAAGTGATGCGGAAAAAACACGACAGAACGATTGTTGTGCCGGGTTCGCTCGCATATATCATCTCCCAGCTGATGAATGAAAAACAGCAGCTGATCCAGATGCTCAAAGAACAAACCTATAAGCATGACCGCATTTTTAATTCAATGAATGACGGCATGATTTTTATCGACATTCGTGAAGAGATTATCCTGTTCAACAAAATGGCTGAAGAAATGACCGGAACAAAGCGCCATGAAGCGATCGGTCAGCACATCAAGAATGTCATTCCGACTACGAAGCTTCCCCGCATCCTGAATACGAGGGAGCCTGAATACAACCAAAAACAGTTTTTGCATCCGAACAGACAGATTGTCACGACGAGAATTCCGATCATCGATGACGGAGGGACGCTTTTAGGTGCGCTCAGCATATTTAAAGACATTACCGATGCGGTCGAACTGGCTGAAGAGGTGACGAACCTGAAGGAAGTCAGAACGATGCTTGAAGCGATTATTCAGTCTTCTGATGAAGCCATTTCCGTCGTCGATGAAAACGGAAACGGAATGATGATCAACAGGGCGTATACAAAGATGACGGGCCTGACGAAAGAGCAGGTGATCGGCAAACCTGCGAACACGGATATTTCAGAAGGTGAAAGCATGCATTTAAAGGTGCTTGAAACAAGGCGGCCGGTCAGAGGCGTCAGAATGAAGGTCGGACCGAATAAAAAGGAAGTGATCGTCAATGTCGCGCCGATTATCGTTGACGGTATCCTGAAAGGCAGCATCGGCGTCATCCACGACGTTTCAGAAATCCAATCGCTGACGAACGAGCTCAACAGGGCTCGTCAAATTATCCGTACGCTTGAAGCGAAATATACATTTGCCGATATTATCGGCTCAAGCGAGCAGATGCTTGTCGCGCTTGAACAGGCAAAATTGGGGGCGAAGACCCCTGCGACGATTTTGCTGAGAGGCGAATCCGGAACGGGGAAAGAGCTTTTTGCCCATGCCATACATAACGAAAGTGACCGAAAGTATAATAAGTTTGTCCGGGTCAACTGTGCGGCCATTTCAGAATCGCTGCTGGAATCAGAGCTGTTCGGCTATGAGGAAGGCGCCTTTTCCGGAGCGAGGCGCGGCGGAAAAAAGGGCTTTTTTGAAGAAGCGAACAACGGCAGCATTTTCTTGGATGAAATTGGGGAACTCTCGTTAAATACACAGGCAAAGCTGCTCCGTGTGCTGCAGGAGAAGGAAATCGTCAGGGTCGGCGGGACGAAGCCGATTCCTGTAAACGTCCGAATTATTGCCGCAACAAACGTTAATATTGAAAAAGCGCTGGCAGACGGCAGATTTCGCGAAGATTTGTACTACCGGATCAATCGTTATCCGATATCGATACCGCCGCTCAGACAGCGAAAGGAAGATATCGAAGCCTTGAGCCGGCATTTGATCGGAAAAATCAATCAGGAATACGGCCGCAATGTAAAGGGCCTGACGAAACATGCGCTCAAATCCTTAAAAGCGCGAAAGTGGCCGGGCAATGTCAGGGAGCTTGAAAATGTCCTGGAGCGGGCTATGATTTTTTTGAAGCCGCAGATGGAATTTATCGATCTCGAACACTTGCCTGAAGCAGACCTCCCGAAAAAGAAAACAGAAATCGGATACGCTTTTCCGGATATCGAAAATGAAAAGCTTTCCGACGCCGTTGAACGGTTTGAAGCTCATGTGATTAAAGAAATGCTTGAAAAGTATCAATATAACAGGACGAAAACAGCAAAAGCGCTTGGCGTCAGCATCCGCAACCTTTATTACAAAATGGATAAATACAATCTTGCAAAAGGCGGCATGCAATAAGTTGCAGTTAAATATGCAGAATCATGCAAACTTTAAAACAAGATCATTGAGCCGATCCGCTTTATTGACAGTGGCACGAATCTTGCATGATAAAGAGTGCGGATGTTTGCTTAGAAAGGTGGGTACTATGAAGCTGAAACAACTATTTCAAAAAGCGGCGGAGCTCGACAACAAAACGGTCGCCGTCGCACATGCAGAAGACGATCAAGTGCTTCAAGCCGTCAAGCTTGCGGTTGACAAGCAATTCGCCCGGTTTTTGCTGATCGGGCACAGAGAAAAAATCAGACATATGATGACAGAGCAGAACATTTCAAAACAGCATGTTGATATCATCCATTCGGAAACGCCCGCAGATTCAGCAAGAATCGCTGTTCAAGCTGTAAAAAGCGGGAATGCGGATGTACTCATGAAAGGAAATGTGCCGACAGCCGTCCTGTTAAAAGCCGTTTTAAATAAGGAATACGGGCTGCGCTCCTCTCACGTGCTGTCACATGTAGCGGCATTCGAAGTCAGCGGGTTTGACAGGCTCATCTATGTAACCGATGCGGCTATGAATATCAATCCGAAGCTTGAAGAGCTGAAGCAAATTTTAGAAAATGCCGTCCGCGTCGCAAGATCAGTCGGAGTCCAAATGCCGAAAGCCGCCTGTCTGGCTGCTGTTGAAACGGTGAATCCTGCAATGGAAGCCACATTGAATGCAGCTGCTTTAACACAGATGAATCACAGAGGACAAATCAAGGACTGCATCGTTGACGGTCCGCTGGCTTTGGATAACGCGATTTCAGAGATTGCTGCCCGGCATAAAAACATTTCCGGGATTGTGGCGGGCCAAGCGGATATCCTGCTTGTTCCTTCAATTGAAACAGGCAATGTCCTCTATAAATCATTGATTCATTTTGCGGGTGCGAAAGTGGGAGCCGTTTTAGCAGGGGCAAAAGCGCCCATCGCTTTAACAAGCAGGGCCGATTCCGCAGAAAACAAGCTGTATTCGATTGCTTTGGCGTTATGCACGTCTGAAGGACGACATGAGGAGGAATAAGAAATGGAACTATTTCGATATATGGAACAGTATGACTATGAACAATTGGTGTTTTGCCAAGATAAGCAGTCCGGTTTAAAAGCGATCATCGCGATTCATGATACGACGCTCGGACCCGCTTTGGGCGGCACGAGAATGTGGACATATGAAAGCGAAGAAGCCGCAATTGAAGATGCGCTTCGCCTGGCGCGGGGGATGACCTATAAAAACGCGGCGGCCGGATTGAATCTCGGAGGAGGCAAAACGGTCATCATCGGAGATCCGCGCAAAGATAAAAATGAAGAAATGTTCCGGGCATTCGGCCGCTACATTCAAGGACTGAACGGAAGATACATTACCGCAGAAGACGTCGGCACTACTGTTGAAGATATGGATATCATTCATGATGAAACAGACTTTGTCACAGGCATTTCACCGGCTTTCGGTTCCTCGGGCAATCCGTCGCCTGTCACAGCCTACGGTGTGTATAAAGGGATGAAAGCCGCAGCGAAAGAGGCGTTTGGAACGGATTCACTTGCAGGAAAAACCGTTGCTGTCCAAGGCGTCGGCAATGTTGCCTACAATCTTTGCCGCCATCTTCACGAAGAAGGCGCGAAACTGATCGTCACCGACATTAACAAAGAAGCTGTTGAGCGCGCCGTCGCGGATTTCGGCGCCCGCGCCGTCGACCCTGATGATATTTATTCGCAGAATTGTGATATCTATGCACCGTGTGCACTCGGAGCGACGATCAACGATGATACGATTCCGCAGCTGAAGGCCAAAGTCATTGCCGGAGCAGCCAACAATCAGCTGAAAGAGACCCGCCATGGGGACCAGATCCACGACATGGGCATCGTCTATGCACCGGATTATGTCATCAATGCCGGGGGCGTCATCAATGTCGCCGACGAACTATACGGCTATAATGCAGAGCGCGCGCTGAAAAAAGTCGAAGGGATTTACGGAAACATCGAACGGGTTCTGGAAATCTCTAAGCGCGATCGAATTCCAACTTACTTGGCGGCGGACCGTCTGGCTGAGGAGCGGATAGAACGGATGCGCCATTCCAGAAGCCAATTTTTGCAAAACGGCCATCACATTTTAAGCAGACGTTAATTACACCCCCTATATACACTGGAGGTTCAAGGAAATGCAAATACAGGAAAAGCGTATTCTCGTCATCAATCCGGGATCAACATCTACTAAGATCGGCGTTTTTCACGATGACCGTTCCATTTTTGAAAAATCAATCCGTCATGACGAGGAAGAGCTAAAGCAATTCGAAACCATCATTGATCAATATGCGTTCAGAAAGCAGGCTGTTTTGGAGACGCTGCATGAACAGGGCATCAATATTTCAAAACTGAACGCCGTCTGTGCAAGAGGAGGTCTGCTCCGCCCGATTGAAGGCGGCACATATGAAGTGAACGCCGCGATGATCGAGGATTTGAAAAACGGCTATGCCGGCGAGCATGCTTCAAATCTTGGCGGGATCATCGCCAGGGAAATTGCCGACGGCTTAAATATACCGGCCTTTATCGTCGACCCCGTTGTCGTCGATGAAATGTCTCCCGTCGCAAAAATTTCCGGAACCCCGGCAATCGAAAGAAGAAGCATCTTCCATGCGCTCAACCAAAAAGCGGTCGCCCGAAAAGCGGCCTGGCAGTTTGGAAAGCGGTATGAAGATATGAAAATGATCATCACCCATATGGGTGGCGGGATTACGACAGGCGTTCATTACAATGGGCGTGTCATCGATGTTAACAACGGCCTGCACGGGGAAGGTCCGCTCAGTCCGGAGCGGGCCGGAACCATTCCGGCCGGAGATCTGATCGATATGTGTTTCTCAGGCGAATATACCCGTGACGAGCTCATGAAGATGCTCGTTGGCGGCGGCGGGCTTGCCGGCTATCTCGGCACGACCGATGCCGTAAAAGTGGAAAAAATGATCAAGGAAGGCGATCGAAAAGCCGCGCTCATCTATGAAGCGATGGCTTATCAAATCGCCAAAGAAATCGGGGCTGCCAGCGCCATTTTAAAGGGTGAAGTCGATGTCATCATTTTGACGGGCGGGCTGGCTTATGGAAAATCATTTGTTGCCTCGATCAGAAAATACATAGACTGGATTTCGGATGTCGTCGTCTTACCCGGTGAAAATGAGCTGCAGGCTTTGGCTGAAGGCGCTTTTCGCGTATTGAACGGCGAAGAAAAGGCGAAACAATATCCGAACCAGAGGAGGGAAAGTCATGGCAACTGAATACGATCTCGTCATTCTTGGCGGTGGTACAGGCGGCTATGTGGCGGCCATCAGAGCATCTCAGCTGGGGCTTAAAACAGCTGTTGTGGAAAAGGGGAAGCTTGGCGGCACATGCCTTCATAAAGGCTGCATTCCGTCAAAGGCGCTCTTGAGAAGCGCAGAGGTGTATCGGACAGCGCAAAAAGCGGAAGAATTCGGAGTGGTGATTCCTGAAACCGAACTGAGGTTTTCCCAGGTTCAAACACGAAAACAAAAGATTATTGACCAGCTTTATAATGGTGTCAAACATTTGATGAAAAAAGGGAAAATCGACGTATATGAAGGAATCGGGCGGATTCTCGGACCGTCGATATTTTCGCCGATGCCGGGCACGGTATCTGTCGAGATGGCGAACGGAGAAGAAAATGAAATGCTCGTCCCTAAAAACGTCATCATCGCCACGGGTTCAAGGCCCCGTTCGCTCTCGGGGCTCGAGCCGGACGGTGAACGGATTATGACATCTGATGAAGCGCTTGAGCTTGAGCGTCTTCCGGAGTCCATCTTGATCGTCGGCGGCGGTGTCATCGGAATTGAGTGGGCTTCCATGCTGTCCGATTTCGGTGTTGACGTGACGGTGCTTGAATATGCCGAACGGATTTTGCCGACGGAAGATGCAGACGTTTCAAAAGAAATGCAAACCCTGCTGACGAAAAAAGGCATCAAGATTGTCACGGGGGCAAAAGTGCTTCCTGACACTCTGGAAAAAGGGGAGTCTGTCACCATACAGGCAGAAAAAGGCGGAGATACGCAACACTTTGCCGCTGAAAAAATGCTCCTTTCAGTCGGAAGGCAGGCCAATGTCGAAGGAATCGGCCTGGAAAACACGGATATACAGGTGGAAAACGGCTTTATCGCGACAAACAGCATGTATCAAACAAAAGAGTCCCATATCTATGCGATCGGTGACGTCATCGGCGGATTGCAGCTTGCCCATGCGGCTTCCCACGAAGGGATCACCGCTGTTGAACACATCGCCGGCAATCAGCCTCATGCCATTGACTACTCGCTTGTTTCCAAGTGCATCTACTCCAGTCCAGAGGCGGCGTCTGTCGGCTTGACTGAGGAAGAGGCAAAGGCGGCAGGCCGGAAGATCAAAATCGGCAAATTTCCGTTTCAGGCCGTCGGCAAGGCGCTCGTCTACGGCGAATCAGCCGGCTTCGTCAAAATTGTCGCTGACGAGGACACAGATGACATTCTCGGCGTCCATATGATCGGCCCGCATGTGACGGATATGATTGCTGAAGCGGGGCTCGCCAAGGTGCTCGATGCGACGCCGTGGGAGGTCGGCCAAACAATCCATCCGCACCCGACGCTATCTGAAGCCATCGGAGAAGCCGCTCTTGGCGTGGATGGAAAAGCGATTCATTTTTAACAAGCATGAAGGAGTGAAAAACATGAGCAATAATCGTCATGAAGCAGTGGGATTAACGGATGAACAAGCAATCGAAATGTACAAAACCATGTTTTTAGCCAGAAAGCTTGATGAGCGGATGTGGCTCTTAAACCGCGCCGGGAAAATTCCTTTTGTTATTTCCTGTCAAGGACAGGAGGCGGCACAGGTTGGTGCAGCTTTCGCTTTAGACCGCGACAACGACTATGTCCTCCCGTATTACAGAGATATGGGAGTGGTGCTCGCTTTTGGCATGACGGCAAAAGATTTGATGCTGTCCGCCTTTGCGAAAAAGGAGGACCCAAACTCCGGAGGCAAACAAATGCCGAGCCACTTCGGCCAAAAGAAAAACCGGATTGTCACAGGGTCTTCACCTGTGACGACACAAGTGCCCCACGCTGTCGGCGTAGCGCTTGCCGGCAGGCTCGACAATCAAAATATCGCGACATTTGTCACATTTGGAGAAGGCTCTTCAAACCAGGGGGATTTTCACGAAGGGGCAAACTTTGCTGCTGTTCATAAGCTTCCTGTCATTTTCATGTGTGAAAACAACAAATACGCGATTTCCGTCCCTTACGAAAAGCAAGTGGCCTGTGAGAACATTTCCGACCGCGCCGTCGGCTACGGTATGCCCGGCCAGACAGTTGACGGAAATGATCCTCTTGAAGTTTACAAAGCGGTGAAAGAAGCGAGGGAACGTGCCGGAAGAGGTGAAGGCCCGACATTGATCGAAACGATTTCATACCGGCTGACCCCGCACTCAAGTGATGATGATGACAGAAGCTACAGAGAGCGCGAAGAGGTAGCGGAGGCGAAGAAAAACGACCCGATCATCAAATTCGCACAATACTTGAAAGATGCCGGCCTGTTGGATGAGCAATCTGAAAAAGAAATGACAGACGAGATCACAAATGTTGTCAATGAAGCAACAGATTATGCCGAACATGCCCCATATGCCGATCCTGAAGAGGCGCTGCGGCATGTTTACGCAGAGTAAGGGGGAATCACAAATGGCTGTTATGTCATATATAGATGCTGTCACTTTAGCTTTGAAAGAAGAAATGGAAAGGGATTCCCGCGTCTTTGTTTTAGGCGAAGATGTCGGGAAAAAAGGCGGCGTGTTTAAGGCGACTGCCGGCCTTTACGACCAGTTTGGAGAAGAGCGGGTCATGGATACGCCTTTGGCGGAATCCGCGATCGCCGGCGTCGGTATCGGCGCTGCGATGTATGGCATGAGACCGGTCGCCGAAATGCAGTTCGCTGATTTTATCATGCCCGCTGTCAACCAGATTATTTCCGAAGCGGCAAAAATCCGCTACCGCTCTAACAATGACTGGAACTGTCCGATCGTCATCCGCGCACCTTACGGCGGAGGCGTGCACGGCGCGCTGTACCATTCACAGTCGGTTGAAGCCGTGTTTGCCAACCAGCCGGGGCTGAAAATTGTCATGCCGTCAACGCCTTATGATGTGAAGGGGCTTTTAAAGGCGGCGATTCGCGATGAAGATCCGGTGCTCTTCTTTGAACATAAACGGGCCTACCGCCTGATCAAAGGTGAAGTGCCGGATGACGACTATGTACTGCCGATCGGCAAAGCCGATGTCAAACGGGAAGGCGACGATATCACCGTGATTACGTACGGGCTTTGCGTCCACTTTGCGCTTCAGGCGGCAGAAAGGCTTGAAAAAGACGGAATTTCCGCCCATATCCTTGATTTAAGAACGGTTTATCCGCTTGATAAGGAAGCGATCATTGAAGCGGCATCGAAAACGGGCAAAGTTCTTCTCATCACCGAGGATACGAAAGAAGGCAGCGTCATGAGCGAAGTGGCGGCCATCATTTCAGAGCATTGCTTGTTCGATTTAGACGCGCCGATTAAGCGGTTGGCCGGACCGGATGTCCCGGCTATGCCGTATGCGCCGACAATGGAAAAATATTTTATGGTCAATCCTGATAAAGCAGAAGCGGCAATGAGAGAACTGGCCGAGTTTTAAACACATAAGGAGGACAATCGTATGGCAGTGGAACAGATGACAATGCCCCAGCTCGGAGAAAGCGTCACCGAGGGGACGATCAGCAAATGGCTCGTCAGCGTCGGGGATCATGTCAACAAATACGACCCGATCGCCGAAGTGATGACAGATAAAGTCAATGCTGAAGTGCCTTCCTCTTTTACCGGGACGATTACCGAGCTCGTCGGAAAAGAAGGAGAGACCTTGCAGGTTGGAGACATTATCTGCAAAGTCGAAACAAATGAAACAACAAAAGAGGAGACCCCTTCAGCTTCAGAAGAACCGAAAGAAGCGGCAGGGCGGCAGCAGGCACCCGCGGATACATCGAATAAAAAACGCTTTTCACCTGCCGTTTTACGGCTTGCCGGGGAGCATAACATTGATTTGGAGCAGGTGGAAGGCACCGGCAGAGGCGGGAGGATTACAAGGAAGGATATTCAGCAAATCATCGACTCCGGTGTGACACCTGCAAAAGAGCCGGCAGTTGATCATCAGCCGGCCGAACAGGCGGCGCCGACCCCAGAACCTGCGCGAAAAGAGAGCCCTGCGCCTCAAAGCGCAGCGGGCGATATCGAAATTCCGGTCACAGGCATCCGCAACGCCATTGCTTCCAATATGGTCAAGAGCAAGCATGAAATTCCTCACGCCTGGACGATGATGGAGGTCGATGTCACAAGCCTTGTCAGCTACCGCAACAAAATAAAAGACGAATTTAAAAAGAAAGAAGGCTTCAACCTGACCTTTTTTGCTTTCTTCGTCAAAGCGGTTGCGCAAGCGCTGAAAGAATTCCCGCAGGTCAACAGCATGTGGGCCGGCGATAAAATCATTCAGAAAAAGGACATCAACATCTCCATCGCCGTGGCGACGGAAGATGCCTTGTATGTGCCTGTCATCAAACATGCCGATGAAAAAACAATCAAGGGCATCGCCAGAGAAATCACCGAGCTGGCGAATAAGGTGCGAACCGGTAAGCTGACAAGCGCTGATATGTCAGGCGGGACGTTTACGGTGAACAATACCGGTTCGTTCGGCTCCGTCCAGTCCATGGGGATCATCAACCATCCGCAGGCGGCCATCCTCCAGGTTGAATCGATTGTGAAGCGTCCGGTCGTTATGGACCACGGCATGATCGCTGTCAGAGATATGGTCAATCTCTGTCTGTCACTCGATCACAGGGTGCTCGACGGTCTGATCTGCGGTCGATTCCTGGCCCGAGTAAAAGAGATCCTTGAACATATCGATGAGAATACATCTGTTTATTAAAGAAAAAGCTGATCCCTTTAACGGATCAGCTTTTTTCTCTATTTGCCGGTGCAAGCATCCGCAGATGCCCCTTAAGCACATCAATCGAAGCCGGCGCTTTTGTGCAGATTTCCCCATCCGTATCAGCGTCCATTTCCGCTGCCGTTTCTACTTTGATGGACTTGCCTTGATAGTATGAAAGCTCTCCTTTAAATGGTTCCAGCTCTGGTTCTTCCATGGAGAAGAGCTCTTTTAATGCAGCCAGATTCGTATTTCTGCATACAAGGATTTCGGCTTTGCCGTCACAAATGCTTGCCCCCTGAAGCGGAATGCGGCTCGTGCCGATAAAATGGCCATTCAGCACCATAATCATTACCGCTTCATCTGTCAGATTTTCTCCGTCAATGGACATCTTAAAGGGGAATGGCTTAAGGCCGGAGATTGTCCGCAATGCACTTGTGAAATAGCTAAGCCTCCCCAACAGCGCTTTTTCCGTTTGATTGATCCGGCTTGAGGCTTCCGTAATCAAGCCGATGCCCCAAAAGTTTAAACAGTAATGGCTTTCCGTCTTGAGCACATCGACGGCAACGGTGTGACCATTGACAAGTGTTTCCGCCGCTTGCCCGATATTTTGCGGAATCTGGAGCGCCCGTGAAAAATCGTTGCAGGTCCCGCCGGGAAGAATGCCGATCTCAGGCTTCACCGCAAGCGGACTGAGACCGTTGATGCATTCATGGACCGTCCCGTCTCCGCCTAAAATATAAATCTGCTCGATATCTTCGCTGATGTGCCGGCAAAAACGGAATGCATCATGCTTTTGTCTTGTCTGCTTTACAATCAGCTCATCTATGGCTTGGGAAAGAATCGGCACCGCTGTACCGAGCGTTTTTTCAACGTTTTTTTGTCCGGCATTGCCGTTATAAATCAATAAGGCTTTCCGTCGATCCATTTTGCTCTCCTTTGTCTGTAAGTCGTCTGTTTGTTTATTTTTCCCCGATTGCTTAAACCGATAAACCCTTGAAGGGGAAATGAAACACCTGATTTGCGGTATGAACGGTTTCCAAGTATCATTAGAAAAGATGGATCATACAGCTGCTTGGTTCTAAAGCGGCTAAAAAGGAGAGATCTTAAGGTGAACATGGATTTTAATTTATTTATGAATGATGTCGTCCGCCAAGCCAGACAGGAAATAACGGCAGCCGGCTACCAGGAGCTTAAAAGTGCAGAAGAAGTGGACGAGGCGCTGACGAAAAAAGGCACTACACTTGTCATGGTCAACTCAGTCTGCGGCTGCGCCGGGGGAATCGCACGCCCTGCCGCATATCACGCAGTTCATTATGACAAGCGGCCCGACCAGCTTGTCACCGTATTTGCGGGGCAGGATAAAGAAGCCACAGCAAGAGCAAGAGAATATTTTGAAGGGTATCCGCCTTCCTCCCCGTCATTTGCTTTATTAAAGGACGGCAAAATTGTAAAAATGGTGGAACGCCATGAAATAGAAGGCTATGAGCCGATGGCTGTCATCACGAAGCTTCAAGGATTGTTTGAAGAATATTGCGAAGAAGTATAAGAACACACGCCTGCCGATCATTTGCGGCAGGCTTTTTTTATGTATAAAAATTCTATTTATATGCAATATGACATGCGGGTAAGGTTCTGTTTCGGTTGTTTCAACAAGGCATATAAAAGGGTTTTTAAGTAATTTTTCAAAAAGTATTGCAATAGGCTCGAAAAATGTTTAAAATACATAACAACGAATAAATATTCAAAAGAATTGCAGGGGGATATACAACATGAAAAAATGGATGTTGCTGTTGGTAACAGCTTGTATCACATTGGCTTTAGCAGCTTGCGGGACAAGCAGCTCTGAAGATAAAAAAACGCTGGTCATGGGAACTTCTGCCGATTATCCGCCGTTTGAATCGAAGGACGGAGACAAGATCGTCGGTTTTGACGTCGATTTGGCCAAAGCGCTTGCCAAAAAAACCGGTCATGAAATCGAAGTCAAGGACATGGACTTCAACGGTTTGGTGACAGCGCTGAAAACAAATAAGGTAGACATTGTGCTGTCAGGCATGACACCGACTCCAAAACGGAAAAAGCAAGTTGATTTCTCAAAGGTTTACTATACGGCCCACAACATGATCGTCACAAAAAAATCGAGCGGCATCAAATCGCTTGATGACCTGAAAGGTAAGACGGTCGGCGTGCAGCTTGGCTCCATCCAGGAAGAAAAAGCGAAGGAACTGACTTCTGACTACAACTTAAAAGTGGAAAACCGCAACCGCATCTCGGATTTAACTGAAGAAATCAAAGCGGGCCGCTTTGACGCAGCAATCATTGAAGATATCGTTGCCGAAAAATATATTGATAAAAATGAAGAACTGGTTGGCTACAATCTGCCGAAAGAACCGGATGAAAAAGCCGGCTCTGCGATCGCCTTCAAAAAGGGAAGCGATTTGACCGAGAAGTTCAACAAAGCGCTTGAAGAAATGGAGAAAAGCGGAGAACTTGATAAGCTGAAAGAAAAATGGTTCGGCGGAGAAACAAAAAAGTAAGCATGAAAAGTTCAACTTTTTGTTGAACTTTTTTTCTAAAGTGATTGTACGCCTCTTTTACCTGAGGCGGGAGAGGGAGAGTCATCATCATGAATTTTCTTGATTTTTCTAGTACATTACCTGAGATGCCTTTCATCCTGGAAGGCTTGGGTGTTACCTTAAAAGTTGTCGCTGCTGCGGCGGTGTTTGGATTTTTGCTAGGGGTTTTGATCACGCTTCTGAAAATCAGCTCGATAAAACCGCTCGCTTGGATAGCGGATTTTTACACGTCAATATTCAGGGGGACACCGCTTGTTCTCCAGCTGATGATCGTTTATTACGGTCTGCCGCAATTACTGGGCTTTGATATTGACGCCTATTGGGCGGCCGTGACAGCATTTGGCTTAAATTCCGCTGCTTATGTATCAGAAATCATCAGAGCCGGAATCAATGCGATCGACAAAGGGCAAAAAGAGGCGGCGATGGCTCTTGGTGTGCCGTATGCAAAAATGATGAAGGATCTGCTGCTTCCGCAGGCATTTAAAAATATTATGCCGGCTTTGATCAACGAGTCCATTACACTGACAAAGGAATCAGCCGTTGTGACAGTCATCGGACTCGGCGATATTATGAGACGGAGCTATCAGGCGGGGGCTGCCATCTACAGTCCGCTGGAACCGATGCTTTTCGCCGGCCTTATTTATTATGTGCTCGTCCTGATTTTGACGTTTATCGGTAAAGCGATTGAAAGGAAGCTGAATGTCAATGATTAAAGTTAGCCAACTCTCGAAATCCTTCGGAAAGAATGAGGTGCTCAAAAATATTTCCGTTTCCTTTGAAAAAGGCGAAGTAGCCGCAGTTATCGGCCCTTCAGGCTCAGGCAAGTCGACATTTCTAAGATGCTTGAACCTGCTTGAGAAACCGACTGAAGGAAGCATTTTCATCCAAGGCGAAGAAATCACAAATCCAAAAGCAAAGGTGCTCAAAGTCAGAGAAAATATCGGAATGGTCTTTCAGCATTTTCACTTATTTCCGCATAAAACGGTTCTTGAAAACATTACCTATGCGCCTGTTAATGTAAAAAAAGAAAGCAGACAGGCTGCAGTCAAAAAAGCGGAAGAACTGCTTGAGAAAGTCGGCCTTCTCGATAAAAAAGATGATTATCCAAACCGTTTATCAGGCGGACAAAAGCAGCGCGTCGCGATCGCCAGGGCGCTGGCGATGAATCCGGATATCATGCTGTTTGACGAACCGACATCAGCCCTTGATCCGGAGATGGTCAAAGAAGTGCTTCAAGTGATGCAGGATCTGGCGAAAACCGGAATGACGATGGTGATTGTCACACATGAAATGGGATTTGCCAAAGAAGTCGCCGACAGAGTGCTTTTCATGGATGGAGGAACCATTGTCGAAGACGATGATCCGAAAGCGTTTTTTTCTTCTCCAAAATCGAAAAGAGCTCAAGACTTTTTAGAGAAAATACTATAAAATAAGCTGAAGAAGATGCTGATCTTCTTCTTTTTTATTCACTAAGACTAGCAGAAAAGATTGGGGTTAACGATGTTTAAAATAGGTTATCGCACATTAAAAACAGCGCTTGGAACAGCATTGGCCATCTATATCGCACAGCTCATCGGCCTCCACAATTTTGTTTCAACAGGCATTATTACAATCCTTTGTATTCAAGTGACGAAAAAACGGTCTCTTCAAGCTTCATGGGCCCGTTTTGCGGCATGCTGCCTGGCGATTGTTTTTTCCTACTGCTTTTTTGAACTGATCGGCTATCATCCGATTGTCATCGGGATCATGCTGCTGTTCTTTATTCCGACAACCGTTTTTTTGAAAATAAAAGAAGGCATTGTGACGAGCTCGGTCATCGTCCTTCATCTTTATATGTCAGAGGGAATCACCCTTCCGTTGATCTGGAATGAATTTTTAATCATCGTCACCGGGATCGGGGTCGCTCTTCTCATGAACTTGTATATGCCGAGCATGGACAAACAGCTTAAGGGGTATCAGCAGAAAATCGAAGATAACTTTGCCAAAATCTTCGAAGAGATCGAGCGCTATTTGCTGACAGGAGAGCAGGATTGGACGGGAAAGGAAATCCCTGAAACGCATCGTTTGATCGACGAGGCGAAAACATTGGCATACCGCGATGTCGAAAATCATGTCCTGCGCCATGAAAATATTTATTATCACTACTTTAAAATGCGGGAAAAACAATTCGAAATTATCGAAAGGGTGCTGCCGAAGATTACATCGATCTCGATGACGGTGGAACAGGGCCATATCATCGCAGCGTTTATTCATGATTTGAGGGGAGCCATCCATCCGGGAAATACGGCTCACAAATTTTTAAAGCGTCTCGTTGAGATGAGAGAGGCATTCGAAGAGATGGAGCTGCCGACGACGCGCGAGGAATTTGAAGCGCGCGCAGCCCTTTTTAACTTTCTCGGTGAAATGGAAAGGTATTTGGTGATCAAAAGTTATTTTAAAGGGATTAAATCTCCTGCATGATCGCATGAGTTTCTCCTTCATTGGCCAATCTAATGAAGGAGAAATCGCTGCGGTCTTTTTTTTGTCTGGCGGATCAGTGATCCATACGATCTTTTAAAACATGTATCGTTTAAAATATCATGCTGATTCCTGTAAGCACGCTCGTCAGTACCATAATACTGATCATGACAATCACCATGATTTTGATAAATTTTTGGGACAAGCTGTTCACCTCTGTTTTCTATTCTTCCACTATTTTATCCTGCTTTTCTTCATCGGACAAGCGAAGGCCACGAGAACACAATCTTTTTAGAGAAGGAGCAGAAATAATGGACATGTTTGAAAGAGTCGATGATTTAGCTCAAACCCGCCGCATTGCCTCTCTCGGCGGAGGGAAGGAAAGGATCGACAGGCAGAAGCAAAAAGGGAAGCTGACGGCCAGGGAGCGAATCGAGCTCTTGCTTGATGAAGGCAGCTTCACTGAACTGAACGCCTTTGTCAGAAGCAGGCAGTCCGGCGGGCCTCTAGGAGATGGGGTTGTGACTGGATTCGGAAAAATCGACGGCCGGCCGGTGTATTTATTTTCACAGGATTTTACCGTCACCGGAGGGGCGCTTGGAGAGATGCATGCGAAAAAAATTGCCGCCGTCATGGATCTGGCTCTTCAAAATAAAACCCCTTTCATCGGTCTGAACGACTCAGGTGGTGCGAGAATTCAAGAGGGTGTGCTATCATTAGATGGATACGGTCATATTTTTTATCGAAATGTCCTTTGCTCTGGCATCATTCCGCAAATCTCTGTCATTCTCGGACCTTGTGCCGGAGGCGCCGTTTATTCACCGGCGCTGACCGATTTCGTTCTGATGAGCGAAAAAACCGGACAGATGTTTATTACCGGGCCGAAAGTGATCAAAAAAGCAACGGGAGAAAATGTCACAGCCGGTGAATTAGGAGGTTCGTCCATACATAATTCAATCAGCGGAAACGCGCACTTTTCCGGGGATTCCGATGAGGCCGTCCTCAAGGATGTGCGCAAGCTTTTATCCTACATCCCGCAGAATCACGAAGAAAAACCTCCTGTTCAAATGAAGCCGGCAAAAGACGACGATATGAGGCCCACTCTTTTGACGATACTGCCCAGCGATGGCCAGCGGCCGTACGATATGAAAAACATCATCCATGAAATCGCAGACTGCGGGACATTCTTTGAAGTACAGCAGCATTTTGCCAAAAACGCCGTGATCGGCTTTATACGGATCGCCGGTGAAGTGACGGCCGTTGTCGCCAATCAGCCGAGACATCTGGCAGGCAGTCTGAACATGGATGCGGCTGATAAAATTGCTCGATTCATCCGTTTTTGCGATTCGTTTCAGATCCCCATTCTGACGCTGGTCGACGTACCAGGGTTTCTTCCGGGAATCCGCGAGGAGCACGGAGGGATGATCAGACATGGAGCAAAAATCCTTTATGCCTATGCAGAAGCCACCACACCCAAAGTGACGGTTATTATTCGAAAAGCGTACGGAGGAGCTTATGTGGCTTTAAACAGCAAGGCCCTTGGGGCGGATGCCGTATTTGCCTGGCCGAATGCCGAGATCGCGGTGATGGGAGCCGAAGAAGCCGCTGACCTGCTGTTTGCCGAAGAAATTGAAAGCTCGGCACATCCGGAGGCGGAAAGGGCTCGCAAGGTCCGGCGGTGCAAGCAGGCTTCAAGTCCGTTTATCGCCGCCCGTCACGGGATGGTCGATGATATCATTGATCCGAAAGAGACGCGGAAAAGACTGATTCAGACGTTTGACATGCTGAAGAGCAAGCAGGAGATTCGGCCGATAAAAAAGCATGGAAATATACCGCTTTAAAAATGGAGGGGGAACAAGCATGAACGAAAAACGACTGTTGGAAGAGTTTTTAGAGCTTGTGCAAATCGACTCGGAGACAAAGCACGAAGCAGACATCTGCAAAGTGCTGAAAGAAAAATTTACGGCTCTGGGAATGGAGGTCGTTGAAGATGACAGTGCGTCATCAACCGGACATGGAGCCGGCAATTTGGTATGTACACTTCCCGGAACAAAAGAGGCGGACACGATTTACTTTACATCGCATATGGACACGGTTGTCCCCGGCAAAGGGGTAAAACCTGTCATTGAAGACGGCTATGTCAAAACCGACGGTACGACGATCCTGGGAGCCGACGATAAAACAGGGCTTGCGGCCATGCTTGAAGCCGTGAGAGTCTTGAAGGAAAGGAACATTCCGCACGGTACGATCCAATTGATCATCACGGCCGGAGAAGAATCGGGGCTTGTCGGAGCGAAAGCTTTGGACCGGTCGCTCATTAAAGCGGAGTATGGCTATGCCCTTGATTCAGACGGCAAGGTCGGCAATATTATCGTGGCTGCGCCGACACAGGCGAAAATCAGGGCATCTGTCTACGGAAAAACGGCTCATGCAGGAGTTGAACCGGAAAAAGGCGTTTCCGCTATTACGATCGCTTCAAAAGCGATAGCTAAAATGCCGCTTGGCCGCATCGACGAGGAAACGACGGCCAACATCGGCCGCTTTGAAGGCGGAACACAAACCAATATCGTGTGCGACCAGGTCGAAATCCTGGCGGAAGCTCGGTCACTCGTACCTGAAAAAATGGAGAAGCAAGCGGAAAAAATGAAGCAGGCTTTTGAAACGGCTGCCGCCGAAATGGGCGGAAGAGCCGAGGTGGAGATCGAAGTCATGTATCCCGGATTCAAGTATCAAGACGGGGATCCCGTTGTGGAGATTGCCAAAAAAGCTGCCGAAAAAATCGGCCGTCCATATGAGCTGTTGACTAGCGGCGGGGGAAGCGACGCCAATGTCATCGCCGGTCACGGCATTCCAACCGTCAATCTTGCGGTAGGATATGAAGAAATTCACACAAAAAATGAAAAAATGCCGATTGAAGAACTTGTCAAAACAGCAGAAATGGTGCTTGCGATTATTGAGGAAGTGGCCAATCCGTCATAAAGCGGCGGTTGACATGGAAATCAACATGCCAACCTTTCTGCCAGTAAAACTCATCCGAAACATCGAAGGAATGTAAAAAAAGGTCGCGCCTTTTAAAGGCGCAACCTTTTTATTTTGATGTTTGTTCAGCCGGCTGAACCGCGTGCTTGTTTTTTCGGTAAAGCTGATGAAGAACGACGGACTGAATCGTCAAAAACAGCCCGCTTGTCATCCAGTAAAGCGGCAGTGCTGCCGGGACGTTGAGAGAAAAGATCGTCATCATCACCGGGAAAAACAATCCCATGATCTTGGCGGACTGTTGAGCCGCCGGGTTAGACTGAGCAGAAGTCTGCGCGTTCATCTTTTGCGTCACATAAAACTGGATGAAATACATCAAGCCTGCACATAAAGACATGAACACATCAGCATGCCCAAGGTTAAACCAAAGGAATGAATGGGATGCAATTTCAGGTGTCGACCGGATGGCATAATATAAACCGACCAAAATCGGAAATTGAATCAGCATCGGCAGGCACCCGATCGCCAGCGGATTAATGTTGTGCTTTTGATAAAGCTTCATCATTTCCTGCTGAAGCTCCTTTTGCTTGGCAGGGTCTTTCGTTTTTTTCAATTTGCTTTGAATCGCATCCATTTCAGGTTTGACCAGCGCCATTTTTTCCTGCATGACCCGCTGCTTTTTAAACTGGTTGGCAAACAGAGGCAAGACGAGAAAACGGACGATGATCGTCACCAGAATAATCGAAAGCCCGTAGCTTCCGTGAAACAAACCGGCGATTCCTTTGATCAGATCTGAAAACGGAACCACGATATAATGTTGGAAGAAGTTGCCGTCTCCCGCCGGGGAGCTGCCTGTGGCAGCCGAGGCATGCCCTCCGATCAATAGCGTTGAAAGCAGCAGCAAGGCTGCTGTAAAGAATTTTTTTAATGTCGTGTTCAACACGTTCTCCTCCTTCTTTTGGGCTCTTTTTAAGCCCCTTGTCCAATTGAAAATCAAAGAAGAAGGAGACGATGGTCTTCATCATCATTCGATGAAGTCTTCATGCGTATGACTTTACTTATCCATACCGTAATGCGATGATATAGGATAACGAGAAAATCGATTTTGTAAATAAAATGAATCGCTTTATATTCTTCAATCCGTTTGTTTTTCCAATCGTTATCCGTACAGCAATCCTTTAAAATCAGGGCGATTCCAATGGCGGTCAATGCGGGAAGAATGATTGTGAAAAACTCAAACAGAAAAAAAGCATCGTTAAAAGTTTCAAGAATCAACATGATCACTTCCGTTTCAATAACCATCTTACTATATGAACGTTTCGATGTCTAATGGGACAATCAGGAGGGGGACGCTTTGACTGCAGGAAAACCAAAAGGAAGAGTCATCTTTCATATCGATATGAACAGTTTTTACGCTTCGGTTGAAATGGCGTATGATCCTTCCTTGAGCGGCAGGCCGCTCGCCATTGCGGGAAATGCGAAAGAGCGCAAGGGGATCGTTGTGACATGCAGCTATGAAGCAAGAGCCCGCGGAGTAAAGCCCCCGATGCCGCTTTGGGAAGCGAAGCGCATCTGCCCTGAACTGATCGTGAAACCGCCGAATTTTGACCGTTATCGCAGCTCTTCAAAAGAAATGTTTCAAGTGTTGAGGGAGTACACCGATCTGGTCGAACCCGTTTCCATTGATGAAGGCTATATGGATTTGACCGAGACACCTTACCGCAATCAAGCATATGAAACCGCACTGGAAATCCAAAAGCGCCTCCAAAAAGAACTGCTTCTCCCGTCAAGCATCGGGATTGCGCCTAATAAATTTTTGGCGAAAATGGCTTCAGACATGAAAAAACCGCTCGGAATTACGATTTTAAGAAAACGGGAAGTGCCGCAATTGCTCTGGCCCCTTGATATCAGCGAAATGTACGGAGTTGGGCAAAAAACGGCCGAAAAGCTCAGAGGGCTGGAAATTGAGAAGATCGGGGATCTGGCCGCGGCAGATGAGCACGCTTTAAAACAGCTGCTCGGCATCAACGGTCCAAGGCTGAAAAGACGGGCCAATGGAATCGACACAGGCGAGGTGAACCCGGAGAGAATTTATGAATTTAAAAGCGTCGGCAATTCCTCGACGCTTCCGCATGACTCTACAGATGAAAGAGAGCTCGCCGGCCTCATCGACAAGCTGTCCGTTTCGGTCAGCAACAGGCTGAGACGAAAAGAAGTCATGGCTTCGAAACTGTTTATCATGATCCGTTATGCTGACTGGACGAATATCACAAGAAGCAAGACCCTTCTCAATCCGACCGATGTCGCAGACGCGATTGCCGAAGAGGCGAAAGCGCTGTTTAAACAGCATTGGCAAGGAAGCGCCGTCAGGCTTTTAGGTGTGACGGGGACAGATCTTGTCAAACGGAAAGAAGCGGTCAAACAGCTTGATTTGTTTTCTTTTCAGCAGGATGCCAAAGATGAGCCGATCCAAAAGGTGATCGAGGAGCTGAACGGGAAATATGGCACGGATCTTATCCAAAAAGGAATCAAAATCGCAGGGAAAGAGAGCCGTACAAGCGGAACAAGTTTCAACAAAGATTTTTTCCAAGACGGGAGAAAAGATCAATAGCTTGAAAAGATGGGTCAAAGTGTGGTAATTTCAATTTAAATAAAAATTAAACTATAATGCTAAACGCTTTAGAAGGGACGTTAGACATGGCAAAACAACAAATTGGTGTAGTTGGTTTAGCAGTAATGGGAAAAAACCTCGCTTTAAATATTGAGAGCCGCGGGTTTTCGGTTTCTGTATACAACAGATCAAGCGAGAAAACCGACGAATTTCTCAAAGAAGCAGAGGGAAAACAGGTTGTCGGCACATACAGCATAGAAGAATTCGTTGAATCTCTTGAAAAGCCGCGCAAAATCCTCCTGATGGTCAAAGCCGGAACACCGACTGATGCTACCATTCAATCACTTCTGCCTCATCTTGAGAAAGGCGATATTTTGATTGACGGCGGAAATACATATTATAAAGATACGCAAAGAAGAAACAAAGAGCTTGCCGAAAGCGGTATTCATTTCATCGGTACCGGCGTATCCGGCGGTGAAGAAGGCGCCTTGAAAGGCCCGTCCATCATGCCGGGCGGACAGAAGGAAGCCCATGAGCTTGTCAAGCCGATACTTGAAGCGATTTCTGCAAAAGTCGACGGAGAACCATGTACGACTTATATCGGTCCGGACGGAGCCGGCCATTATGTGAAAATGGTTCATAACGGCATCGAATACGGAGACATGCAGCTGATTTCTGAATCCTACTTTATTCTTAAACACCTTGTCGGCTTGTCATCTGATGAGCTTCACGAGGTATTTTCCGAGTGGAACAAGGGAGAGCTTGACAGCTACCTGATCGAAATCACGGCTGACATCTTTACGAAAAAAGATGATGAAACCGGCAAGCCGCTTGTTGATGTGATTTTGGACAAAGCCGGCCAAAAAGGTACAGGAAAATGGACGAGCCAAAGCGCCCTTGATCTTGGCGTTCCGCTTCCGATCATTACCGAGTCCGTTTTTGCCCGCTTCATTTCCGCGATGAAAGACGAGCGCGTCAAGGCAAGCAAGCTTCTTGCAGGCCCTGAGGCGAAAACAGTTGCGGAGAACAAAGAAGAATTGATTGAAGCCGTCAGAAAAGCTCTCTTCATGAGCAAAATCTGTTCTTACGCGCAAGGCTTTGCCCAAATGAAAGCCGCTTCAGAAGAATACGGCTGGGATTTGAAATACGGTGACATCGCGATGATCTTCCGCGGAGGATGCATCATCCGTGCGGCCTTCCTGCAAAAAATCAAGGAAGCGTACGACCGTGATCCTGAGCTTGATAACCTGTTGCTTGATCCTTATTTCAAAGACATTGTTGAAAGCTATCAGGGGGCTCTCCGCAAAACGATTGCCCTTGCTGTTGAACAGGGAATCCCTGTACCTTGCTTCTCAAGCGCTCTCGCTTATTTTGACAGCTACCGCACTGCGACACTGCCGGCCAACTTAATCCAGGCGCAGCGCGATTATTTTGGAGCACATACTTATGAGCGCACAGACAAAGAAGGCATTTTCCACACCGAGTGGATGAAATAAACAAGCAAAAACCGCAGCCGAGAGGCTGCGGTTTTTTTGATGACTCCGGAAATGCATGCTTTCAGCGGTTATGTGGAAACATATGAAACATCAGCATTCATAAGGAGGAATCAATACGATGTATCCAAGTTTAGAGGGAAAAACGGTTGTCATCACCGGAGCCGGGACAGGCCTTGGAAAAGCGATGGCGCTGCGTTTTGGAGCGGAAAAGGCCAATGTTGTCATCAATTACTTTAAAGAAGAAGAAAATCCGGGGGAAACGGTGAAAGAAATAGAAGATGGCGGCTCCCGTGCGGTTGCGATTCAAGGAGATGTCTCAAAAGAAGGAGATGTGAAAACGCTCATCAAAAAAGCGGTTGATACATTCGGTTCAGTCGATGTGATGATCAATAATGCGGGAGTGGAAAACGAAGTCCCTTCTGAAGACTTATCTCTTGAAGATTGGAACCGCGTCATTTCGACGAATTTGACCGGTATGTTTTTGGGCTGCCGGGAAGCGATTGATTATATGCTTGCGCATGACATCAAAGGGTCTGTGATCAACATGTCATCCGTCCATCAGCAAATCCCGTGGCCTCATTTTGTCCATTATGCAGCGAGCAAAGGAGGCGCCAAATTATTGACGGAAACACTCGCCCTTGAATACGCTCCGAAAGGCATTCGGGTCAATGCGATCGGACCGGGCGCAATCGATACGCCGATCAACGCCGAGAAGTTTGCCGATCCTGAATTAAAACAAGGGGTGATTGAACTGATTCCAATCGGCTATATCGGAAAACCGGAGGAAGTCGCCGCATGTGCGGCCTGGCTGGCGTCAGATGAAGCGAGCTATGTGACGGGGCTGACCTTGTATGTGGACGGCGGAATGACAAAATACCCGGGCTTTCAAGCCGGAAAAGGGTAATGAAAAAGAAGGCGAAAGGCCTTCTTTTCATCATAAGACAACAATCATTACATAAGATTAATAGACAGAAAAAACCCTGTTAACATTGCGGTGATAAAGTAAGGGGTGTCAACAAATCAACAGCTTTGGAGGGGGTACATAATGGGTTTTTTGCGCAACAGAATCATCGGCTTTACATTGGCGGGCGCTGTCGCATTAGGTTCAGCTGGAACGGGCAGCGCGGCAATGGAGACAGCGAAAAAAAAGGAACCGAAAGCAAAAAACGTCATCATGATGGTCATGGACGGAACAAGCTCAACGGCGACGACTTTGGCGCGCTGGTATAAAGGCGAGCCTTTAGCGCTGGATCAAATCGTCACCGGCGGTGTCAGAACGTTTTCCGCTGAATCGGCGATCACAGATTCAGCACCGGCTGGAACGGCGATGGCAACCGGGAGGAAATCAAATTCTTCCTATGTCGGTGTACTGCCTTCAGTCGTCAATTCGCCTGGTGCAGAGCCCGTCAGTGAGAAAGACCATTACCGCCCTGTGGCAAATGTCCTCGAGGGAGCGAAACAGACAGGCAGAGCAACCGGAATTGTCGCGACATCAGAAATTCAGCATGCGACACCTGCCTCTTATTCCGCGCACCATTTGAACCGAAACAATTTTGAAGTGCTGGGCGAACAGCAGGTTTATCAAAACATCGATGTCGTTCTCGGCGGCGGAAAAGAATCGCTAAAGCCGGGTAATCGTGAAAAGAGCCGCAAGGACAATGAAGATCTTGTCAGCGTGATTCATGACAAAAAATACGACTTTGTGGAAACAAAACAAGATCTGGTCAAGTCAAAATCGAAAAAAATCTGGGGAGCTTTTGCCGAGCGCGATCTGGCATATGATATGGATCGCAGCATCACAAATCCCGATCAGCCGACACTGGCCGAGATGACGAAAAAATCGATTCAGACGCTGTCCAAGGATAAAGACGGTTTCTTCTTATTCGTTGAAGGCAGCAAGCCGGACTGGGCGGCGCATCAAAATGATCCGATCGGCATCATCAGCGATGTCCTGGCATTTGATGACGCGGTCAAAGAAGCCTTGAATTTTGCCAAGAAAGACAAAAACACGATGGTCATCGCCGTCACCGACCATGGCAACAGCGGCATTTCAATCGGGAACAGCAATACGACAAAAGGCTATGACAAAACACCGGTTTCCGCCTATATTGATCCGCTGAAAAAAGCCAAAATGACGCTCGAAGGTGCAACAGGAAAGCTGAAAGATGATTTATCAAATATCGAAGAAGCAGCCGGGCTGTATGGCCTCGACAATTTAACGGCTTCTGAGAAGGAAAAGCTGCAAGGTGTCAAAAACAAGGAAGAAGCAGCCGACGTCTTTAAAAAGATGCTGGCAAACCGGGCGAACATCGGCTTCACAACGGGCGGTCATACCGGGGAAGACGTCTTCCTGTATTCGTACGGTCCGAAAAAGCCTGAAGGGCTCGTTGATAATACCGACATCGCGAAAACGATGGCAAAGGCCATGGGCTTTAACTTAAACAAATTAACGAAAAAATTGTTTATTGAAGCCGAACAGGCGTTTAAGAAAGCGGGAGCCAGCGTGACCATCGACAAAAAAGATCCGGAAAACCCGGTGCTGGTCGCATCCCGCAAAAACACCAAAGCAGAAATGCCGGTCAACAAAAACATCATCAAGATCAAAGGAAAAGAATATGAATTGGACAGCGTCATCGTCGAAAGCAATGGAACATTCTATGTGCCGGAAGAAGCCGTCAAGCTCTTTAAAAAGCATACCCGATAGCCGGAAAAAGCTCCTCTCAGAAAGAGAGGGGCTTTTTGATATGACAAAATAAATACAAACATTTATTTTTAAATGTATAGACATTTAAAAATAAAACGATATAATAATAGTATGTGAAAGCGCTTTTAATAAAGGAAGGGGATCATCATGAAGAAAATTTTATTGGCATGCAGTTCAGGAATGTCAACAAGCCTCCTTGTCACAAAAATGGAGGAATACGCGAAATCGCTTGGTGATGAAGTGACAATCTGGGCGGTTGGACAAGACCAGGCTAAAAAAGAAATGGCAGAAGCCGACGTTGTATTAATCGGTCCGCAAATGAGCTTTTTGAAAGACGAGTTGCAAAAGGAAGCGGAAAAGTACGGCATCCAAGTCGATGTGGTTGATATGATGGCTTACGGCATGGCTGACGGAAAAAAAGCATATGAGCAGGCTTTAAGCCTGATCGGGGATTGACAGTGATGGAAAAAACAACATTTGCCGAATTAACAGACGAACAAATTTGTTTTCAGCTGATTCTCCACAGCGGAAACGCCCGCAGCAAAGTCATCCAGTCCCTCAGGGAATACAGAGAGGGAAGGGCAGAAAAAGCGATGGCGCTGCTCAAGCAGGCCGAGGATGATCTGCGGCAGTCCCATGATATTCATTTTCAAATGATCCAAAGGGAAGCGGGCGGGGAGAAAAACGAGTTTTCTTTACTTTTGCTGCATGCGGAAGATCATTTCATGTCGACGCTTACGATGAAGGAACTTGTCTCTGAGTTGCTGGAATTGTTCAAAGAGAAAAAACTATAAGCCGCAAAAGGCGAAGGATAAGGGGGAAACTTCGACCATGTTTGAAAAACTAAGCAATCTTCTCGTTCCGATTGCCGGGAAGCTGAATAACAACCGGTATTTAGGCGTGCTTAGGGACGCGTTCATGCTGGCTTTTCCGCTCACGATTTTCGGATCGATTATCGTCGTATTAACGAATTTGCCGTTCCTTAATAAAATGATGAGCAAATCAGCGCTTGAAAATTTTCAGTCCGTTTTAAGCATTGCTCCGAATGCCACGATCAACATCATGTCTGTGTTTGTCGTATTCGGGATCGGATACTATCTATCCAAAAGCTATAAAGTCGAGGCGGTGTTTGGGGGAGTCGTCGCTTTGGCGTCGTTCCTATTGCTTACGCCGTTCTTTTTAAACGGAGAAGGCGGAGAAACGGTCTCCAATGTCATTCCGATTGACAGGCTCGGTGCAAAAGGAATGTTCCTCGGCATGATAACGGCCTTTACATCGGCCGAGATATTCAGGTTTTTTGTCCAGAAAAATTATACGATTAAAATGCCTTCCGGTGTCCCGCCGGCGGTTTCTAAATCATTTGCCGCGCTGATTCCGGCGGTGATGACGCTGTCGGTCTATTTAATCATTAATATCATCATCACCCAGGTGTTCAACACGAATATGCATGATTTGATCTACACTCTCGTTCAGGCGCCGCTTGTCGGACTTGGAAGCGGTATCATTCCGACCCTTGTCGCCATCTTTTTTACGCAGCTGCTGTGGTTCTTCGGGCTGCACGGACAAATCATCATCAATTCGGTGATGGATCCGATCTGGAATACACTATCTATTGAAAATTTAAACAGCTATACGGCAACAGGTGAGGTGCCGCACATCATCAACAAACAGTTTATGGAAGTCTATACCGTCGGAATGGGAGGAACCGGGATGACGCTGGCCGTCATCGTTGCGATTCTATTGTTTATGAGAAGCAAGCAGATGAAGCAGGTGGCGAAGCTTGGTGCGGCTCCGGGCATTTTTAATGTAAACGAACCGATTATTTTCGGCCTGCCGATCGTCATGAATCCGCTGATTTTCATTCCGTGGGTCATCTCGCCGATGATCGTCACGCTGATCACGTATTTTGCCATGGCCTCAGGAATCGTTCCGCCGCCGACGGGTGTCACGATTCCTTGGACAGTGCCGATTTTTATCAGCGGCATGATGGCCACCAATTCGCTCGCCGGCGGCATCCTGCAGATTTTTAATTTAGCCGTTGTCTTTTTAATCTGGTTCCCGTTTTTGAAATTCATCGACCGTATGAATATGAAGAAAGAACAGGAAACCAGCGCTTCAGAACAAAATAAGACGACGATAGGGTTGTAAAAGGAGATTGATGACATGACAAAAGCAGAAATAAAGACAGAGCGACTTCCATATCGTTTTCCAAAAAACTTCTGGTGGGGATCGGCAGCATCAGCCACTCAAACCGAAGGGGCGGCCGATGAAGGAGGCAAAGGGAAAAATATTTGGGACCACTGGTATGAAAAAGAACCCCATCGTTTTTTCGACGGAGTGGGGCCAAAAAAAACGTCGCGTTTTTACGAGACTTATAGAGAAGACATTCAGCTGATGAAGGAGCTTGGCCACAATTCTTTCCGCTTTTCGATTTCATGGTCGCGGCTGTTTCCTGAAGGAAAAGGTCTGTTGAACGAGGAAGGGGCGGCCTTTTACAATCGAGTCATCGACGAGCTGCTTGCGGCAGGCATCGAACCGTTTGTCAACCTTTATCATTTTGATATGCCGCTTGCGCTTCAGGAAATCGGCGGCTGGGAAAACCGGAAAGTTGTCGACGATTTTGTTTCATACGCGGAAACCTGCTTCCGCCTTTACGGGGACCGGGTCAAAAAATGGTTTACGCATAATGAGCCGATTGTTCCGGCGGAAGGCGGCTATTTATACGATTTTCATTATCCGAATGAAGTGGATTTTGCGAAAGCCGTGCAGGTGGCCTACCACGAAATTTTGTCAAACGCCAAGGCGGTCGAAGCCTACCGGAATCTTGGCGGGGACGGAAAAATCGGCATCATTTTAAATTTAACGCCATCCTATCCGCGAAGCCGTCATCCGGCAGATGTTAAAGCATCTGAAATTGCCGACGCATTCTTCAACAGGTCGTTTCTTGATCCGGCCGTAAAAGGCGAGTTTCCGCAAGACTTAACAGATATTTTAAAAGAGGAAGGATACATGCCTGAAACCAAGCCTGGCGATTTGGACGTGATCAAAGAGAATACGGTCGATCTGCTTGGTGTCAACTATTATCAGCCGAGGCGTGTCAAAGCAAAAGAACATCTGCCGCACCCGGATGCGCCATTTATGCCTGAACGCTTTTTTGACAACTATGAGATGCCGGGCCGCAAAATGAACCGCCACCGCGGCTGGGAGATTTATGAAAAGGGTATTTATGATATTTTAATCAATCTCAAAAACAACTACGGTAATATTGAATGCTTTATTTCCGAGAACGGAATGGGGGTTGAAGGAGAGGAGCGTTTTCTTGGCGAAGACGGCATGATCCATGACGACTACCGGATTGCGTTTATTAGAGAGCATTTAAAATGGGTGCATCAAGCCATTCAGGAAGGCTCGAATGTAAAGGGCTACCACCTGTGGACATTCATGGACAACTGGTCGTGGACGAACGCTTATAAAAACCGCTACGGCTTTGTGTCTGTCAACCTTGACAAAAACGGCGAGAGGACGGTTAAAAAGAGCGGCCACTGGTTTAAGCGGGTCAGCGAAAATAACGGATTTTAAGCGGTTCTGTTAGAAGAGATGGTCTTTTAGGCCATCTTTTTATTTCCAGCCTAAAACAGATATAATAAGAAAGAATGGACAGAACATAAAAATAGAATCCTTAGTACTGGTGGTTAAAACATGAGAAAATACGAATATATTTCAAATGAAATGAGGAGGCGGATTCAGGAGGAATACTATCCGGTCGATCAGCCCATACCTGATGAGCTTTCTCTCGCCAAAGAATTTTCCTGCAGCAGAATGACGATGAAAAGGGCTCTCGACATTCTCGTTTCAGAAGGTATGCTGTACCGCAAACGGGGGCACGGCACCTTTATTGTGAAATCATCCATTCAGGATCTCCCCGTCAGCGTGACGGACCGTGAAAACCTTGGATTGACAAAACTTCTCGCCAACAAACAGATCGAAAGCCGCATCATTCAGTTTGATGTTGAGTTTCCGTCGCCGGAAGTGGCTGATCGATTATCAATCGAAAAGAGCGTTCCGGTGTATCACATCATCAGGCTCCGGAAGGTCGAAGGCGAACCGTATGTCATTGAAGAAACATACATGCCTTCCAACGTGATTCGAGAATTAAACGAAGATGTGCTTCACAGCTCTGTTTATCGGCATATCACGGAAACGCTGAAATTGACAATCGCCGGCTCCCACCGGAAAATCAGGGCGGATAAGCCGACGGAACTGGACCGCAAATATCTGGAATGCGCTGCCGACGATCCGGTGCTTGAAGTCGAACAGGTCGCATTTTTAAATACGGGGGAGCCGTTTGAATATTCTTTTGCAAGACATCGCTATGATAAATTTGTGTTTTCCAGCGTTCATATTCGGAAATGATCAAAACTGCATGAGTAGGAGTGTTTGCATAGCCATAACAAAAGGATCGATTTTTTTAAAAAATCGATCCTTTATTTTGCACTGCTTGTCCCGTAAGACACTTGTTGAGATATGGAATCAATCACGAGAGGGGGCGGCACTAACAAATATAAAATTCGTAGGTTTGTCTGTTTTGTTAAACCAGTTGTGAGGTTTGGTTGATTCTATATGGATGCTGTCCCCGGGGAAAAGATCGTATTCTACGTCATCAAAAATGATCGTCATCATGCCTTCGATGACGTAAATAAATTCCTGCCCTTCATGAGAAAAAGGTATGCCTCTTTTATCACCAGGCATCAGGGTAACGAAAATGGGCACAAACAAGGGGTTCGATACATTGCCGGATAGATCCGAATAGGTAAAGGATGTCTTATGTTCAACTTGTCTGTCAGAAGCTCGTCTAATCATGTTTTTGTCAATTTGTATATTGTCGGGAAAGAAATAACTGGGACTGACCCCGAGAGCTTCAGATATTTTTCGTAAGGAAAGCAATGTAATGGAACATAGAGAACGTTCTACCTGGGATATGAAGCTGATCGATAAGCCTGTTTTTTCGGAGACTTCCTTCAATGTCATTTTTTTCTCTTTGCGGAGCCTTTTAATTAAATGTCCTACATCTGAATCCATTTTTTACCCCCAAAAAATAAGCTGCTGGTCTGTTCAACATTACAGAGATCCGGGTTCAAAAAACTTTGTCAAAAGAAATCGTCTGTAATATGTTCTCACGAAGCAGTTGTCGACCCGATTTGTTTCATTTTATAATTTAACCACTGCTTAAAAGAATCCATTTTTAATTATTCTTAATTTTAACATGTCGACCTTGGAAAGTGAAGTTATCTCATTTTTACCTCTCATATTTAAAAACAACTGTGACCAAAGATATGCTTTAAGAAAAATCATTAAATGATTGAATTTTTAGAAAATGAAAAGTATAATAACATCAACACTTAAAATTTAAGTGACACTTAAAAATTTAATTTGTTTTAAAATATGGACTTTAGGAGGTGAAGTTATTTTATTAGCGTTTCCTTCTATCTATTATTTTTAGTCTAAAATTTAATTGTCACTTAAATTTTTAAATGTTGATTTTAGTGTCCGTTCAATTCATGGATAAGGTATCACTGTGATGGCTAACCGTTTTTATTTTCTCTGCATCAAATTAAAGCGTTTACAAAGGGGGATGGATGATATGCAGAGAGAGGTTCTTTACATGATAAGGGGGACTTTAAATGAAAAATACTTTGTCGGCAGGACAACTTATGGCTATCGGTCTGATGTTATTTGCGATGTTTCTCGGGGCCGGTAACACCATATTCGCACCAATGGTCGGTCAACTTGCAGGAACGAACACATGGATTGCGATGTCAGGGTTTTTGATTACAGGTGTCGGACTCGTCTTATTAGCCATTATCGCATTAGCCATCTCGGGAGGTACGGTAGAGAAGCTTGCGTCAAGAGTACATCCAAAGTTCGGGATGATATTTTCGATCGCTCTTTTTTTAACCTTAGGACCCATCTACGTCATTCCAAGAACGACATCAGTCGTATATGAGATATCGGTAAACCCTGTCATCACTGAGAGGGTTCAATCAAATCATGCTTTCTTATTTCTGTTTTCTTTTCTGTTTATTCTCATGACTGTTTTGCTTTCTCTTAACCCAAGTAAGTTTGTCGATCGGTTGGGGAAAATGATAACGCCTATATTTGTTACGCTTTTAATCATCTTAATCGTCAAGTCATTGATGACCCCAATGGGGAGCTTTGGTGAACCGAAAGAACCGTATATACAAGATACGTTTTTTAAAGGGTTTGTTCAAGGATATTATACAATGGATGTTCTTGCCGCGTTTACATTCGGAGGAATTTTCATTAAATCGATTCAAAATGTGGGAGTTGAAGGGAAAAAAGAAATATCCGTTGTTTTTATGAAAGCAGGAATGATAACGGTCGTTGGCTTGGTGCTTTTGCAGTTATCTTTAGCCTGGATAGGAGGATCGAGTGTTGAGGCGATTGGATATGCCAGCAATGGCGGAGAAGTGTTGGCAAAAAGTGCAATCCATTTGTTTGGATATGGCGGAGTATTTTTAATAGGGACTGTTATATTTTTAACCGGAATCACAACAAACATAGCATGTTTATCATCAGTAGCAGAATATTTTAATAGAATCTACCCGAAAGTTTCTTACAAAAAATGGGTAGTGCTCTTAGCTGTTGTTAGTTTAATCATTACCAATTTTGGTTTGAACACAATACTTGAGTTAGCGTCGCCAATTCTCCTTCTTTTATATCCAATAGCGATTACGTTAATTGTTCTTTCCTTCATCAATAATCTATTCAAAGGTTATCAATCCGTATATATCGGTTCAATTATTGGCAGTGGATTTGTCGCATTGTTAGATGCTTTAAAAGAAGCAAATATTTTTGCGGATTTTATTAGTCAAACCTTTTCCTTCATCCCGCTGTTTCATATCGGGGCGGGATGGATCGTAACTGGACTGATTGGAGCTGTTATCGGTATGATTATCGCTGTTTTGAATAAATCGGAAGAAAGAAAGCTTGATATAGGGAATGAAGAAGTGTCCTGATATCGTTCATTTAAGATTGTAACCGTCTAACGATCATTCCGGTTTCATCCCGTATTCATCAAGTATAAATTGAGGTGTTTCCAATGAAAGAAGATGAAATGATTATATGCAGGTGTGAAGAAGTCAGTTTCAAGGAATTGGAGACTACAGCCGCCAGGTATAAATGCTCGTCCAGGGAATTAAAGCTTCGTACGAGGGCGGGCATGGGCTATTGCGGCGGAAGAACATGCCGGACTATTGTCGATCAAATAGCGGCGGCAGCGAATCATCAAAATCCGACATGTGTATCATTGAAATATCAGCCGCCTATACGACCGGTTAGCTTTAAAAATTTAGGAGGGGAAGATCGATGACGCGCAGAATCTTAAACCACCCTATACTCGGAAAAATTGAGGATGATCATGATGTTTCCTTTACATTTAATCATAAGGTCTACAAAGGGCTGGAAAATGAATCTTTGGCAGCGGCACTTTTAGCCAATGGAATTCGCACGCTTCGACATCACGAAAAGAGCGGGTCACCAAGAGGTATCTATTGTAATATTGGCCATTGTTATGAGTGTAGAGTATCGGTAGACGGTCAACAGGGGATCCGGGCATGTCTTACACCTCTTAAAGAGGGAATGGTTGTTGAAAGCAGCGGCGGACTGCAACCAGCCAGTAAAGGAGATGGAGGACTGGGAAATGGATAATGCGATGATTATAGGCGCCGGACCTGCAGGTTTAACAGCGGCAGTGACTTGTGCAGAAAATGGAGTGGATGTTGTCGTCATTGATGAATATATGAAAGCTGGCGGCAGGTTGCTCGGACAGCTTTATGAAGAACCGAATGGGTCTTGGTGGAATGGGATGAAAGAATCAGCTGCATTATATGAAAAAGCTGTGAAGCTTGGCGTGACATTTCATTTAAATGTAGCGGTACATCATATCGAGAAATCAAATGGACGCTGGGTTGTTTATACGGAAAAACAAACATTTCATACCAATCATTTGTTGTTAGCAACCGGTGCAGCCGAATCCCCTCTACCTGTACCCGGTTGGACATTACCCGGCGTTATGTCGGTTGGGGCCGCACAGGTGATGACAAATGTTCATCGGATCAAGCCCGGGGAGCGCGGGGTGATAATCGGTGTGAATGTTCTCTCGGCTGCCATTGCTATGGAATTACAACTAGCTGGCGTAGAGATCGCTTGTCTCACTTTACCAAAGATGAACGGTATGACAAAGGGTGCCGGTCATCCAGGAGAAGTCATGGATTCACTTCTTCATGTCTCCCATATGGCTCCGTCTCGACTTGTTCGCTATGGCAGCAAATTCATGAAGAATGATTTTATGAAAAAATTGGGCGTTCAGTTATACCCTAAAAAAGGAGTGAAGATGTGGGGCATTCCCATTCAACTTCGAAAAGCTGTCATCGAGATTTATGGCGAGAATAAAGTGGAAGGCGTGACAATAGCAACAATTAATGCCGATGGGGAAGTCGTTTATGGCAGTGAGGAACAGATTGAAGTGGATTTCGTTTGTATTGCCGGAGGTTTATACCCATTAGCTGAATTAGCGGCAGTTGCAGGTTGTCCATTTTATTTAGTGGAAGAACTGGGAGGCTATGTCCCTTTACATAATGAAAGGATGGAAAGCCCTTTAGAAGGACTGTATGTTGCGGGAAACATTACGGGTATTGAAGGAGCAAAGGTTGCTGCTGCACAGGGGAAAACGGCAGGTTTATCAATTGCACACCGCGCCGGAAAGAAAGGATTGGATATGGAGATTCAAGATTCTATTAAAATGACTGAACAGATCAGAAATCGTGCATATATACAATTCCACCCGGAAATAGAGGCCGGAAGAAAGAAAATCTCACAGCAATGGGAAGTTTATCAATCTACTAAAAGAAGTCTAGGAGGCGGGGTCACATGAATAGCACATTTCATCGCGATGTTGTTGTCATCGGGGGTGGAATTATCGGTTCAGCGATCGCTTACTATTGCTCAAAATCCGGTTTGGATATCACGGTTCTCGAAAAAAATGAATTGGCGAGTGGAACATCCTCTAAATGCGATGGAAATATTTTAGCAGTGGATAAGGATCCTGGCTTTGATAGTCAAATGGCTCTAAAAAGTCAACAATTGGTGCATGAATTAAGCCATGAGCTTGAAATCCCATTTGAATATCGGAACCCTGGCAGTGTTTTAGTTTGTGAAAACAACACGGAAATGGAAGCTGCACAAAAATGGGTCCGGCAACAACAAGATGCAGGCCTGGATTTTCGACTGTTGGATCGGGAAGACTTGCGCAATGAATCTCCTTACTTTTCAGACGATCTCCCAGGCGGGCTTGAGTGCAGGACTGATTCGATCGTCAGTCCCTATATGCTCACATACTCGATGATTCACCGTGCCCAACAATTCGGAGCGAAAGTACATACGAATACGGAAGTGAAACAGCTTTATCAAAATCAAGTCAATCAATTTGTCATTGAGACAAATAACGGAACCTTTACAGCGAATAAGGTTGTCAATGCGTGCGGGGTATGGGCTCCGTTTATTGGAGAGATGCTCGGTATAGACATTCCAATAAAGCCGCGTAAAGGTCAGGTCATGGTTGCTTCTAGACAACAGTCTGTTGGATTAAGAAATGTCATGGAATTTGGCTACCTTATTTCAAAATTTGGCGGGGAGAGGAAAGTGGATCCCTTAACTGATCAATACGGAGTTGCATTGGTTTTCGAGCCTACCGAAAGCCAAAACTTTTTAATTGGCAGCAGTCGTCAATTTAATGGATATGACACAAAAGTGAATCATGAAGTGATGAAATGTATCGCCAAAAGAGCTGTTCGTTTTTACCCTAAAATTGCCGATATGACGGTGATCAGAACATACGCGGGATTACGGCCGTGGACCGCTGACCACCTTCCGATTATTTCACATGTTGAAAAGGTGCCGGGATTTTATATAGCAGCGGGACATGAAGGGGACGGCATAAGCTTAGCGGCGATTACAGGTCAAGTCATTTCAGAAATGATCAATGAACATGATACATCGATTCCGATTGAACCACTCCGGTATGACAGATTCAATGTCCATGTCAAGCAGTGATCGTCATGAAGACACCATACCAGAAACAAAAGAACGGAATAAGTCTTCCGCAATTTGCAGGAAAGGATGAAAAAACATGTTAATCTTAAACGCTGATGAACAAAAAAGTTTAGTCAATATGAATGAGATCATTGAATGCGCCGCTGTCGCATTGAAAGAATTTTCAGAAGAAAGAACAATTACACCGATTCGTGCCGCATTACAGTTTGATCATGGTCAAAATACTGCATTGGTCATGCCTTCGGTAGCTGAAGAGCTCAGGACCCTTGGATTAAAAATAGTCACCGTAGCGCCTCATAATAAGACCTTAGGGAAGAAAACGATCAATGGTGTTGTGATGTTGTCAGACTTCAAAACAGGAGAACCAATCGCTCTTTTGGAAGGCTCTTATTTAACGATGATGAGAACAGGCGCCTTATCAGGTGTAGCAACGAAATATTTATCCCGCCAAGATTCAAAAAAGCTATGTATAATCGGTACAGGGGAACAAGCAAAAGGTCTGGTTGAAGCTGTACTCGCTGTTCGAGACATTGAAGAGGTTTTACTTTATAACCGAACTGAACAAAAAGCACAACAATTTAGCGAATATATTAAAAAGAAATTTAATAAACGAGTACACGTCTATTCAGACCCGGATGAAGCAGTACGTGAAGCTGACATTATTGTAACGACAACAAATTCTACAACACCGGTATTTTCAGAGCCATTAAAACAGGGGGTTCATGTCAATGCAGTAGGTTCATTTAGACCAGCAATGCAAGAGTTACCATCTCATGTCATGTCTCTAGCCGATAAAGTCGTAGTGGAATCTAGTGAAGCAGCATTAGAGGAGACTGGTGATTTACAAGTTCCGATAAGCGAAGGCGTTTTTAAGCCTGGCGACATCTACGGAGAGCTTGGGCAAATTGTAAGCGGAGAATGCAACGGACGAGTCGATGATCAAGAAATCACTGTTTTTAAATCAGTTGGATTAGCTGTTGTGGATATTGTAGTCGCTCAATATTTTTATCAAAAGGCTATTGAACATAAGGTTGGGATTCATATTCCTTTTTAAGCTGCATAAATGATTTTTCTCCATTATTTCATATCAAAGTGATCATGTACCGAATGAGCATCTTCCTCTTTTTTGGAGGCGGATGCTCATTTTTAGTGTGCGGCAGACCGTTGGCTCCAGGTTCACTTGTCCTTTTATCTCGGGTCACTTTTTCGTGTCCTTGAGAAGATGACGTTTTATCAGGTTTTAATTTTTTCTTTGTAAATAAACTTCCATTTTGTGGTTGGTTGGACGAACCTAGACCGGTGAACGGATTTTGCCGCGGACATGGCATATTAAGAACCGGTCGCTCATAAAATTGACTAAAGAATTAGAAATGAAAGAATATATTGACAATTAATCCAATTTTCATGGTACGATAGAATTGTTATTTGTCCAACAAGCAAAGGGGGAGAATGAATGAAAAAGTGGAAAAGCTTATCATGGTTAGTATTGATGCTGGCGCTTGTCATGGGATTGGCCGCGTGCGGAAGCGACAATGCATCAGGAAATAAGGATGGGGGATCTGCGTCAAAAGGATCAGGAAGCTACAGTCTGCTTACAGGAGGAACCGGCGGTACATATTATCCGCTTGGCGGGCAGTTTGCAAATCTGTGGGAGGATGCGACAGGAGACAAATTTACCACACAGACAACAGGGGCATCGGCTGAAAATATGGCCACTCTGCAAAAAGGGGAAGCTGAAGTCGCTTTTTCTCAGACTGACATTGCCACTTATGCCGTAGAGGGCAAAGAGATGTTTCAAGAAAAAATTGACGGAATCAAAGCGATTGCCGCCCTTTATCCGGAGACGGTGCAGATTGTGACGACGGAAAAAAGCGGGATCGATTCTATTGAAGACTTAAAAGGAAAAACGGTTTCCGTGGGCGCAGCGGGCGCAGGGGTCAACATCAACGCCAAGCAGATTTTGGAGGTCCACGGGCTTACCTTTGACGATATCAAACCGCAAAATCTTTCATTTGAAGAATCAACCGACGGCATCCAGTCCGGTGCGATCGACGCTGCATTTATTACGGCCGGAACGCCTACAGGGGCAGTTGAAGGGCTGTCTGCACAAAATAAAATCAAAATCTTAAACATTGGAGAAGACAAACAGAAAAAGCTGATGGAGAAATATCCGTTTTATGCGAAGGATACGATTAAAAGCGGAACGTACGGGATCGACAAAGATGTGAACACAGTGGCGGTCAAAGCGATGCTTGTTGCGACCGACAAGCTGGATGAAGACACCGTCTACAAGATGACAAAAGCGCTTTTTGAAGCGGATAAAATCAATCATGCAAAGGGCGAGTTTATCAAGCCGGAAACAGCGCTTGAAGGATTGGGCGATATCGAGATCCATCCGGGGGCAGCCAAGTATTACAAAGAAAAAGGGATCGAAAAGCCAAACGAATAACTTTGACCGGGAATCATCCCGAAATCGATAGACCGCTTTTAGGTGAAACGACGGTCTATCGATTTTCTGTTCGGTATGAGGATGTGGAAAAAATAAGAAAAAAGAAGCTGGTGAAAGGGCTGGCCGCATTATCATTTATCTTCATAGCGATTGCAGCATGTTTGATACCATATCAGCCGGCCGTTGTATTCATGAAAGAAGACAGCGGTGATCTCATCGCTTTTCTTCCCCTCCAAAAGAAGAAAAACTTTGATGTGATCTATACGCATTCCATCCACAAAACAAAGGTGGTTGAATCGTATGTATGGGAGAACAAAAAGATCAGACAAACAGCTTTGAGCTATCATGATCCGGCAGTCGGAATGCCGGCGAACGCGGGAGAAGGGGAAAAGCTCGTCATCAAAAACGGCATATACACCATCTCCAATATGAAGCGGACATTCCCATATATCGATATGAGAATCGGGAGAGTCAGGGCGAACCACCGGATCAGGTACAACGGCAAAGTCCATGAATTAAAACGGTATATCCGCCCCGGCTCATGGACAAGGATGTCCGTTCAAAAATTAAATGTCTTGCAACAATTGAGGGGAGTGAAGATAAATGGCTGAGCAAAAGGAGCACATTGCTGAACTTTCTGAAAAAGAGCAGCAGGAACTGCTGGAAAAATACGATCCGGAACAGGGAACGAGAAAGCTGAAGGGATTGGCGGGGGCCATATCATTTATCGGTTTGCTCGCATTTTCATTGTTTCAATTATATACAGCCATTTTCGGGGTCTTTCCGGCTCAAATTCAAAGGTCCGTCCATTTAGGATTTGCGCTCGGTCTGATCTTTCTCTTGTTTCCGGCGACAAAACGCATGCGGAAAACCGGCAAGTTTAAAGTGGCCTGGTATGATTGTCTGTTAGCCGTTATGGGAGCCGGTGTCGGCGCCTACTGGGTCATCAATTATAAAACGATTGTCGGCGGCATCGGCCTGATTACAACCACCGACTTTTATGTCGGTCTTCTGGCTGTCCTTTTGGTATTGGAAGCGACAAGAAGGGCTGTCGGCCTGCCGATTACGATCATCGCCGGCTTGTTTCTTCTTTACGGGCTTTACGGCTCCTATCTGCCGGGGTTTCTGTCTCACAACGGGCTGACTTTGGAAAGGCTTGTCCAAACGATGTATTTTACGACAGAAGGGATCTTGGGAACGCCTCTTGCTGTTTCCTCGACCTTTATCTTCCTGTTTATTTTGTTCGGCGCGTTTCTCGTCCGAACAGGAGTGGGGCAATATTTTAACGATCTTGCCGTTGCCATCGCCGGAAGGAGCACGGGCGGGCCCGCCAAAGTAGCGATCTTCTCCAGCGCCCTTCAAGGAACAATCAGCGGCAGCTCCGTTGCCAATGTCGTCACTTCGGGGTCGTTTACGATTCCGATGATGAAAAAGCTTGGCTATAAAAGGGAGTTTGCCGGTGCCGTTGAAGCGTCCGCATCGACTGGCGGACAGCTGATGCCTCCGATTATGGGGGCGGCCGCCTTTTTAATGGTGGAATTCATCGGCGGCGGGATTACGTATTGGGATATTGCAAAAGCGGCGATGATTCCGGCTGTTCTTTACTTTACAGGCATTTGGATAATGACGCATTTTGAAGCGAAGCGCCTGGGGTTGCGGGGGCTATCAAAAGAAGAGATGCCGAATCGGAAGGAAGTATTTAAAAAGATTTACCTCCTGTTGCCGATCATTTCAGTCGTCTTGCTGCTCATGTCGGGAATCATCGTCATGCATGCCGCGCTGTACTCGATCGTGCTGGCTATTGTTGTCGGTTTTTTCAACAAAGAAACGAGGCTGGGGCTGAAAGGGATTGTGCTCGCTTTGGCTGAAGGGGCGAGAATGGCGCTTTCAGTGGCCGCGGCAACGGCTGCAGCCGGGATTATCGTCGGCGTCGTTACAAAGACGGGGCTCGGGCTTAAGCTGGCAAACGGACTGCTCGACTTGGCGGGCGGCGCATTATTGCCTTCACTCTTTTTGACGATGGTCGCCGCTTTGATCCTCGGAATGGGGTCGCCGACAACGGCGAACTATGTGATCACATCCACGATTGCCGCGCCTGCCTTGATCTTATTGAATGTACCGGATCTGTCGGCCCACCTGTTTGTCTTTTATTTTGGCATTGTGGCGGATATCACCCCGCCTGTTGCCCTGGCCGCTTTTGCGGCGGCGGGCGTTGCGGGAGGGGAGCCGATCAAAACCGGAATCAATTCCGCCAAACTCGCCATCGCCGCTTTTATTATTCCGTATATATTCGTCCTGTCACCGGAGCTTCTCATGATAGATGCCCACTGGTATGAGATCATCTGGGTGATTGTGACCGCATTGTCAGGGATGATTGCCATCGGGGCCGGGATGATCGGCTTCTGGATGAGAAAAGTGTTTTGGTATGAAAGAATATGGGCGGCGCTTAGCGGTCTATTGCTGATTTATCCCGAAGGATATACAGATTTGATCGGGCTCGGAATGTTCGTTCTCCTGTTCGTCCTTCAGCTCATGTGGAAGCGGGACAGAAGCCGCCCGGAAGAAGTTTCGGCTTTAAAAGCGTAAAAAAACAGCCTTCATATTGAAGGCTGTTTTGCTGTATTAAAGCGGCCACCAATGGAAGCCGTCTTTGGCGAGAAGATCGTCGGAAGCTTTAGGACCCATAGAACCTGCTTCATAGTTTGGAGAAAGTGTTTTGTTCTCTTCCCAATGCTGTGAGATCGCATCGACAAAGCTCCAGGAAAGGGCGACTTCATCCCAATGGGCGAAGTTTGTCGCGTCTCCGTGCAGACAGTCCAAAATCAGCTTTTCATAAGCTTCAGGCGTGTTGATCCCGTCGCCGCAATTATGGCAGTAGTCGAGTTTAATCGGCTGTGCAAATGTGCCGCCGCCAAGCTTTCTCGCATTTAAATGAAGGGTGATGCCTTCATCCGGCTGGATATGGATGACCAAAAGGTTTGGATGCATCGTATTTCCGTTTCCGTAGTAAAGGTTCATCGGAATATCTTTAAATTGCACGACGATCTGCGTCGATTTTTTCTGCATTCGTTTACCAGTTCGGATGTAAAACGGCACTCCGGCCCATCTGAAGTTGTCGATCAAGAGTTTTCCTGCAACGAATGTCTCCGTATTGGAGTCTTTCGCCACATTTTGCTCATCGCGATAGGCGGGAACCTGCTTGTCATCAATCACACCTGCATCATACTGCCCGCGCACGAAAAATTGATCGACTTCGTCCTTTTGAACCGGGCGGAGGGCTCTGAACACCTTGACTTTTTCGCTGCGGATTTCTTCGGTATTCAGCTTGATTGGCGGTTCCATCGCAAGAAGCGCCACCATCTGAAGAATATGGTTTTGCACCATGTCTCTCAGCGCACCCGATTTTTCATAATACCTCGCCCTGTCTTCAACACCTAAATCTTCGCTAGAAGTAATTTGAATGTTCGAGATGTACCGGTTTGTCCAGAGCGGCTCAAATATCGCATTGGCGAAGCGGATGACCTCGATGTTTTGCACCATTTGCTTGCCAAGGTAGTGGTCGATCCGATAAATCTGGTCTTCCGTAAATGCTTCGCGTATTTCCTGATTCAATGCTTTTGCACTTGGCAGGTCGTGGCCGAACGGTTTTTCGATGACAAGCCGCGACCATCCTGTTGTGGAAGTGACGCCTTCCGATTTTAAAAACTTCGCGATGGTTCCGAAGAATTCAGGCGCCATCGCCAAATAAAACATCCGGTTATTCGGAATATCATATGTACTTTCAAGCTTTTCCAACAGGCTGTTTAATTCCTGATATGAGCCTGGGTTTGTCACATCGAACGGATGGTAGTAAAAGTGAGAGGTGAACTCATCTACATCCTTCTCATTCAACGGAAATTTCGAAATTGACTGCTGAACGGTGTCGCGGAGGTCTTCATTCGTCCACGGGCGTCTGCCAACGCCGACGACAGCAAATTCTTTGCCGATCTGGCCGTTTTCATACAGCCTGTGGATGGATGGATATAGTTTTCGTTTTGCCAAATCCCCTGTTGCGCCAAATATAACGATTACTGCTTTTGGTTGCATTTGATCTTTTTTCAACTAAACGTACCTCACTTTTTCGAGCATAAGTTTATTTTCTTCATTTTAAAGCTAATAATCCTGTAAAGCAAACATTTGAGCTGATTTCATATGAAAAGTTTACCGAAAACAGGCGGGGAATTGTGCTCAGGATCGAGGCTGAATGTACGCTAAAAGGCCTGCATTTCTTTTTTTTTCGACTTCCTGTATGCTTGTAGGTAAGATGTTGATCAGCAACAGGAGGAAAGGATATTGGAATTATTATTTTTAGGAACGGGGGCAGGTATTCCTGCAAAAACAAGAAATGTGACATCTGTCGCACTGAAGCTTTTGGAAGAACGGCGGTCTGTCTGGCTGTTTGATTGCGGGGAAGCCACACAGCATCAAATCTTACATACATCCATTAAACCGAGAAAAATCGAAAAAATCTTTATCACCCATCTTCACGGGGACCATGTATACGGACTGCCGGGCCTCATCAGCAGCCGCTCTTTTCAAGGAGGGGAGAGCCGCCTGACCGTTTACGGGCCGAAAGGAATCAAAACGTTTCTTGAAACCGCGCTCGAAGTCACGGGAACGTATGTCACGTATCCATTGGTCATCGAGGAGATTGAAGAGGGAACAATCTTTGAAGACGACCAGTTTACCGTAACGGCAAAACGAGTCTCTCACGGAATAGCGGCTTTCGGATACCGGGTGCAGGAAAAGGATATACCCGGGGCTCTTGATGCCGGAGCCTTAAAAGAGATCGGGGTTTCCCCGGGACCGGTCTATCAAAAATTGAAAAACGGTGAAACGGTGACACTGGAAGATGGACGGACAATCCATGGTCCGGACTTTATCGGCCCGCCGAAAAAGGGGCGGATAGTCGCATTTTCCGGAGATACGAAGCCGTGTGATAATGTAAGACTGCTGGCGGAGGGAGCTGATGTGCTCGTGCATGAAGCGACATTTGCCAAAGGCGACCGGGAACTGGCCGGTGATTATGATCACAGCACAGCCGAGCAGGCTGCCGAAACGGCCAAAGAAGCCGGCGCCAAGACATTGATTCTTACTCATATCAGCGCCAGATATCAGGGGGAAAGCGTCAGTGAATTGGTCGATGAAGCACGCGAGGTTTTTCCAAACAGCACGGCGGCTTATGACTTTTATGAGTTTGATGTGAACAGATGACAGACGGTGAAAAAAGCTTCTTGTTCCGCTAATCAGGAACTTCAGAAGCTTTTTTTGTTGACAAGAAGCCGCAGTCCTGTATAATAAAGCGTAATGATTACGTTTTAAGGAGGATCAGCATGAGAGTTAAAATTACATTGGCATGCACTGAGACAGGAGATCGAAATTATATCACGACAAAGAATAAACGCACGAACCCGGACCGGCTGGAATTGAAAAAATATTCCCCGCGTCTGAAAAGATACACGATCCATCGTGAAACAAAATAATCAAAAACCAGCGGTCTCTGACCTGCTGGTTTTTTATATTAATTAGCGGTTTGGTACGTAAAACCGTACTGTTGTGCGGCATACCATACATCATAAATGGCGAGCTGAACGATATGGGGCTCATCAAGGTGGATCAAATGAGAGCTGTTTTTCGCCTGAATCCAGCCGCTTTGATGTGAAAGCGACAACAGCCGGCTGTGCAGCTTCAGCCATTCTTGATGGGCTTTTTTCATAACAGGCGTCCGTTTTCCAGCCGAAAGGACGAGTAAAGGGATGGTCCCTAAATGATCTTCTTCCTGTTTCAGCATGTTCAGGCTTTGCTCAAATTCTTCATGTGAAGCTTCGAGAGAAAATTGATTGAAGTAGTCTTCGCGCGCTTTTTCAGGCAAAAGGGGCAGCACTTTCCGCTCCTGGTCTTCACATGCGGGGTCGAGCAGGACCATGCCGACGACGTCATCGGGAAAACGACTTGCGAAAAGTCTGGCGATGACGGCGCCGAAGGAATGGGCGACAAACAAGTATGGCGGCTTAACCTCTGCTGCATCCAGGAGCCCTATAAGCTCCTTCACCATTTGATCCGCCGTCCTTTTTTTGCGGGACGGTCCGCTCTTTCCAAGGCCGGCGCGGTCATATGCAAAAAGCCCGAGATCTTCGTCTATATCCGGTAAAATCGGCGCCCATGTATCCGAAGAAAAACCGTAGCCCGCTTCAAAGATAATGGTGGCGCAACTGTTTCCTTTGCGATGTTTTGTATGAAATCTACACCCTTCAACTGTATATGTTTTTTCCATAATATTTGGATTCATGGAGGTCATCCTCTCTCTGTATATGGTGTTCTACTAGGAAAGACGCATAATAGAGGAGGATCGTTTCTCTCGGAATGGAAAAAAAGAAATATCCCGCGGAAAACGGGATATTTTTTAAAGTTTGCTGCTTACCAGGCTCTGCCGTACTGAACAGGTCCTTCGATTTCTGTATTCAGCTGTTTTGCCGCCGTTTTTGGCCAATACGGATCTCTGAGAAGCTCTCTTGCTACAAAAATGAGGTCTGCGCGGCCGTTTTGGAGAATTTCTTCCGCCTGCAATCCGTTTGTAATCAAACCGACAGCACCTGTTTGAATGTCCGCTTGTGCACGGATCGTATCGGCGAAGCCGACCTGGTATCCAGGGAATACGTTGATATTAGCAGGTACGACTGCACCGGAGCTGACGTCAATCAAATCAACGCCTTGTTCTTTCATCCATTTGCCAAAGCCGACGTAATCGGCTACATCAAGGCCGTTTGTCTGATAGTCAGAAGCTGAAACGCGCACGAATAAAGGACCGTCCCATACTTCTTTTACCGCGTCGATCACTTCGCGAAGCAGGCGGTAGCGGTTTTCCGGAGATCCGCCGTATTCGTCTTCGCGCTTGTTGGAAAGAGGTGATAAAAATTCGTTGATCAAATAGCCGTGGGCTCCGTGAATTTCAATGATATCAAAGCCCGCAGCTTTCGCGCGTTCCGCGCCTTTTTTAAATGCCAGAACGGTGTCTTTTATATCATCTTTTGTCATTTCAACAGGTGTCCGGGAGTTTTCGTCAAAAGGAATCGCAGACGGTCCGTAGATGGCCCCGTCAACTTCTGACTTTCTTCCGGCGTGAGCCAGCTGAATCGCCGTTTTGCTGCCGTAAGGTTTGATTTGCGATGTTAAAGCGGCCAGGCCTTCGATATGTTTGTCATCCCAGATTCCTAAATCCTGATCGGAAATTCTTCCTTCAGGCTTGACGGCGGTGGCTTCAACCATAATCAGCCCGACTTGTCCGACGGCGCGTGTTATGTAGTGCGTCATGTGAAACGGCTGCACTTTCCCATCCTTTTCATGGGAGGAATACATGCACATTGGCGACATGACGATACGGTTTTTTATTGTAACCCCTTTTAAGCTCCATGGTGTAAACAGTTTTCGATTACTCAATCTTTTTCGCCTCCCGTAAGTTTTCGAAACGATTATACCAATTCGGACCATCCTCGTCATATAAACTGCTCAAGTCGTTTCCGTATATACCAATTTTCTGTACAATAAAATTGTCTATTATTCTATTTTTATCAACATATGATTTCGAATATATCTTCGGCAATCAGAAGAGGAGGCTTGCTTCATGAAATGGCAGACAGAGGAGGAACTAAAGCAGCTGCTCGTTTCTCTCATTCAATATGAGAGCATATCCGGTACGGCTGGGGAAGTAGCGCTTGCAGAGTATATGTACAATGTATTAAAGGAGCGGTCATATTTTCAAAAGCATCCGGAGCATTTGAAGCTTCATCCGATGAAAGACGGACGCTGGTTTTTGACAGCGCTTGTCAAACAGTCGCCGAAAAAAAATACGGTGCTGCTCATCAGCCACTTTGATGTCGTTGATACAGCGGATTATGGGGAATTTCAGCACATGGCATGCAAACCGCCGGAACTGATGGATGCATTGACGGAAAAAAAAGAATCGCTGCCCGATCGGGTCAAAAAAGACTTGGAAAGCGGCGAGTGGCTGTTCGGAAGGGGGAGCATGGATATGAAAGCGGGTCTTACCGTTCAGTTATCCATGCTTGAACGGGCCATGAACGGCGAGTTCGACGGAAACCTTCTTCTCATCACCGTACCGGATGAAGAAGTCAATTCACAGGGGATGATTGAAGCTGTGCCGACGCTGAAAGCGTGGGAAAAAGCATTTGACCTGCAATATACATCCTGTTTAAACTCCGAACCGATGTTTGAACAATACCCGGGGGACCCGAAGCACTACGTCTATTCGGGAAGCATCGGCAAAGTGCTCGCCGGATTTTTCTGCAAAGGGATTGAAACGCATGTAGGCGAGCCGTTTTCAGGCTTGAACGCGAATTTGATGGTATCGGAAATCAACCGGCTCCTTGAATTAAGTGCGGACTACTGCGAAGAAGTCGACGGAGAGGTGACACCTCCTCCGGTCAATCTGATGCAAAAAGATTTAAAGGAAGCCTACTCTGTACAGACTCCGCATACGGCCGTGTCGCTGTTCAATGTGCTGACGATGAAGCGTTCGGCAGAGGAGCTTCATCAGCTGCTCATGGATACCGCTAAAAAAGCGGCCGCTAACATCAAAGCGAATATGGAACGGAAAGCACTGGACTTTCAGCGGTTCGCCGCTTTTACGCCAATTGAGCGGACCATCTCCGTCCTCACCTTTGGCGAATTGTGGGATAGAGCAAAAGAAAAAGCCGGCAGGGCTGAGGCGGAGCGGATTCTTCATTTTGCGTTCGCCAACAGAGGAGAGCTTGGCGATCGCGATTTTTCCACGAAATTGGTTTCCGACCTGGCTTCGCTCTGCAAAGATGACACCCCCATGATCGTGTTATTTTACAGTCCGCCGTTCTACCCTGCCGTTTCTTCAAAAGACGACCCGCTCATCCGCAAGGTGATCGGCGAAGTGACGGACTATGCGGAGGAGCGGTACGGCTTTGAGTTTCAGGAAATTCAATATTTCCCTGGACTTTCGGATCTAAGCTATCTTCAGCTGCAAAAACAGTCGATTTCCGCTTTTACAGACAACATGCCGCTGTTTAATCATGGCTATTCACTGCCTTCCGGACAAGAGAATGCGCTCTTTGTGCCGGTTATTAACATCGGACCCGTCGGCAAAGATCCTCATAAATGGACGGAGCGCCTTCATGTGCCTTTTTCATTCGGGAAACTGCCCGATCTGCTTCAGTTTGCAATTCAGAGATTGCTATCTAGTAATGTGCAGCTTTAAAGGAAGACCGGAACGGTTTTGATTCGTTCCGGCTTTTATATGTGGACGGCAAACTGCTTTCTGATCTCTTGAGAACGGTGTGCGGCTTCTTTTATACACGATATGACCGTTTGTTCAAATTGCAGCTCTTCGAGAACCCGAATGCCGGCTTCCGTCGTACCTCCCGGGCTTGTGATGTCCTTTCGCATCAGAGACGGGTCTCTTCCGGTTTCCAGCATTTTGACTGCTCCCGCCATCATGTCGGTGATCAGCTGTTTCGCCGTCCCTTCATCAAGACCCAACTCCCGGGCCGACGCCTCCAGCGCTTCCACAAAACGGTAAACAAAAGCCGGACCGCTTCCCGCGATGGCTGTCACCGCATCGAGTGCCGCTTCTTCCACGATTGTGACGCTGCCGATCGTCGCAAAAAGTGCCGAGGCTTCCTCAATCTGCGCCGCTGAAACAAGCGGGCCGGCCGCAAGGGCTGTCGCCGATTGCTGAATGGAAGCCGACGTATTTGGCATCGCCCGGACAACCGGCAGTTCTTTTCCTGTGTAGTGCTGAATTGTATCAATCGGAATGCCGGCAAGAATCGAAATCAGCAGCTGTTCTTCTTTTAAATGCGGTGCAATGGCGGCAATCCCGTCTGCGGCGTCTTTCGGTTTCATCGCCAACACAAGTGTATCTGCAAAGCCGATGACTTTTGCTGTATCGGTTTCGCCGCGCACTCCGTACGTTTCTTCAAGCTCTTTGAGCCGGACGCTGTTCGAATGATTTGTAACGGCAATCTGACCGGGCGCAACCGCACCGTTTTTGACAAGTCCTTTCATCATCGCTTCGGCCATCGAACCCGCTCCGATAAATCCAATTCGTTTCATCTTTAAGTCCTCCTTTTAAAAAAACAAAAAACCTTTTCGTCTTCTTAAAGGACGAAAAGGTTTCGCGGTACCACCTTCATTAGCATATGACATGCTCAGCTCTTGTCCCGTAACGCGGGAAACGTTTAGGTTTGCCTAAGCGCTCTGAGGGCAGGTTCAACAGGAAAGCGGGCTGTGAAATCTTTCAGCCGGGAATTTCACTCTCTTTAACCATTGCCTGTTTACTATTCCTCTTCATTGCGTCTTCTTATGATCAGCATCATATATTTGTTGTTCATTATGCAATGAGGGGCGAGCGTATGTCAACAGGCAGGTGAAGCAAAAATGACACACGAGGGGGAAAAAGGTAAAATATGATCAACGTCAATTTGCAGGATAGGAGAAGAACATGATGACAGAAGAACGTATTATCCCCGTTTCGCTGCCGACTCCGTTTGCGATCGGAGACGTCAACATTTATTTGGTGATAGGAGAGGCGCTGACACTGATTGATGCAGGCCCGAAAACAAAGGAAGCTGCCGGGATTTTAACAAGAAAGCTCGGCGAACTCGGTCTGACGGTAAGCGATATTGACCAGGTGGTGCTGACCCATCATCACGCAGACCATGCCGGTTTATTGGATGAATTGCCCGACGGGATCAAGATCATCGGCCATCGCTATAATGAACCGTATATCAGCCAAAATCCCGCCTTTATCCAAAAACAGCAGTCCTTTTTTACATATCTGTTTCATAAGCTCGGCGTCCCGGTTGATATCAGTCCAGTCAGCCTCGCGATCAAGCAGTCGTACCGGTATTCGTGTAAACGGTCGTTGACGCAAACCGTTTCAGAAGGCGATCGGATTGACGGGCTCAAAGGGTGGCGGGTTCTTGAAACACCGGGGCATGCAGCTTCACATATCGTCCTTTATCATGAAACAAACGGCAGCATGTTCGGCGGAGATTTGCTGTTGAAACCGTCTTCTTCCAACCCTTTATTGGAAATGCCGCAAGAAGGAAAAGAGCGTCCGACGCCGCTTTTGGATTATCTATCATCACTCAAACGCCTGCCTGAGCTTCCATTACAGGTGATTTTCCCCGGCCACGGCGAAAGGATTTATGATGCTGGGGAGCTGATCGCCAAGCGGCTGGAAAAGCAGCAAAACAGGGCGGACGAGGTATACCGCATGCTTGCGGAAAGACCTCATAGCGCATTTGACCTGTGCCGGAAGCTGTTTTCCTCGGTCTATGAGAAGCAGCTGTTTTTGACAATGTCTGAAACGGTCGGCCAGCTTGACGATTTGGCGGCGCGCGGCCGCATCACAAGCGAAGAAAGAATCGGAATTCAATATTATCGTACAAAGTAGGTGAAGAAGGATGAAAAAAAGCTTAATAGACAAAAGGGTTATGATCACAGGCGCTTCAGGCGGACTTGGCGAACGGATCGCCTATTATTCCGCAGCGGCAGGAGCGGAAGTGATTCTCGCGGCGCGCAGAGCAGAGCGTCTTGACCAATTGAAGGAAAAAATATCGACCGAGCTCCATGCAAAGTGCCGGACGATCGTTCTGGATGTCAGCCGGACGGACGAAATTGCAGCGGCATTCGAAGAGGCCGGGCCGATTGACATTCTCGTCAATAATGCGGGCTTCGGGATCTTTGAGCCGGCCTTGGAATCATCTCTTGAAGATATGAAAGCGATGTTTGAAGTGAATGTCTTTGGCCTGATTGCCTGCACGAAGCTGGCACTCCCGCGTATGATCGCGCAAAACAGCGGTCACATCATCAATATCGCTTCACAGGCCGGCAAAATTTCTACCCCGAAGTCAAGTCTTTATGCTGCGACAAAGCATGCGGTGCTTGGGTACTCCAACAGTCTGAGAATGGAGCTTGCCGGAACAGGAGTCCATGTGACTACGGTAAATCCCGGTCCGATTAAGACCGATTTTTTCAAGACAGCCGATAAAAAGGGTGATTATGTGGAAAGCGTCGGGAAATGGATGCTGGACGCCGATCAAGTGGCGTTGAAAATCGTTTCGATCATGATGACGAACAAGCGTGAAATCAATCTGCCGCGCTGGATGAACGCGGTCAGCAAACTATACCAGCTGTTTCCGGCTCTTGTTGAAAGGGCTGGCCGCAGCGCTTTTTATAAAAAGTAGTCCGAACCGCATTCGGCGGGTTCTAAAAAAACGGATTTGCCCCAAGGCAAATCCGTTTTTTTTATTGGTTTACTCCCTTCCATCAGAGAATGAGGGACGCAAAATATCATATAAAAGCAGGAAGACTTTTACCCTTTAAAAAAATGGAAGCGCTTCATCTGTTCAAGCTTCGGCGACCTGTGATCTGAAGGCACCGAGGCCGTGTGAGGCGATCGATATAAAAACAGCGTCTCGAAACACTTCCGGTGCGTCTGGAAACACGGCGGGGCCGCTTTTTAAAAATAAGGTAAAGGTCGGTTTCATTCCGCTGTAATCGACATATAAAATGGCAAATGGACGAAAGGTATCAGTAAATTTTTACCATATTATGAAAATGCCGAAATGAAAGGAAGAATGACGAGAACAAAATACGCTAAAAAGGAGTTTCAAACAGTGCGGGAAGAATGGAACCAAGTGATGAAAAAACGTTGCATCATCGGGTTGATCATGGGAGTATGCACATGCGTCTTTTGTCAATTTCCGCTGGACAATAAAGCGTCGGCGGCTTTGGATAAGTACGTAAACTTTGCCGAGCTTGCTGAAAACGAAATAGAAGGGGAGGATTATCGTATAGAATATACCGACATGGGAACGGATCTCCTGGTTTTATCTCCGCACGGCGGCGGGATTGAAGGCGGGGTCAGCGAACTTGTCCGGGCGTTCAGCGATGAGTATTCAACCTATTTGTTTGAAGGAATAAAGCCGTCACAAAATTGGGATCTGCACATTACGAGCAATCATTTCGATGAGCCGACAGCGCTGGAAGCGGTTAGCGCACACAACTATATTTTGGCTTTTCATGGATATGAGGATACGGAAGAACATACCCTTGTCGGGGGAACGGACAAAAAAGGCGGACAGGCCATCACCAAGGCGCTGAAGGAGCATGGCTTTTCGGCTGAACTGGTGGATCAAGACCACAAATTTGCCGGGACAGATCCGGACAATCTGAATAATAAATGTAAAACGGGATTAAGCATTCAATTGGAGATCAGCACTCCTCAGCGGGAGGCTTTTTTTGCGCGGTTCGGATTGAAGACGAGAGAAAGCACGTCGAATGAACGGTTTAATGAATATGTAGCAGTCATCAAAGAAGTGTTGGAAGAAAGATTGAAATAAAGAATGTATATTTAGGCTACATTAAAGACAAGACGTCAAGCAGAGGGTGATCATGTTGATTTATATTTACAATTGTTATGGCGGCACCCATTCATCTGCACTGGCCGCCGCTTATCATCTTAAGAAACTTCCGCTCAGCAGAAAGCCGACCAAAAACGAAATATTAAACACGGATTGCTTTAACCGGCTCAGCCCCAAAGAAATGGGGAAATTAATCTATCACGGACTTGATGAAGAAGGCAGCAAGGTGTATACGATCGGCAGGGGATCATCAAAAGCCGTTATTCCGGCCATGCGGGGAGTCCTTGAACTGTTTGAAAACAGTGGAATGCTCAGTGAAAAAGTGATTTTTTCAAATACATCTCCCACAGTCCCATTAGCCATGACCTTTGGGGGCTTGTTTTCAAGAAGGCTGAAAATCGATCCGCTCGGCGTACCATTATTGGTTTTGGGTTCACAGCAGGCCTATCAAGATATCATCCAACTTGTTGAACGCACGAAAAAGCACGCGAAAACAACCTCTTCTTTCATTGATGTGCTGGACAATGGCTTTCTTGATTGAATGATGAGCAAGAAATATATGTTTAAAAAAGGTGCCTGAAAAAGGTGCCTTTTTCAATTGGAAGGTTTTTTCTCTGCTATAATGTAAAAATGAAATGAGAGGGAAGTTTTCCGAATTTAGTCAAGGCGGGTGAATCAAATGGAAGCTATTCGAGTGCTGATAGCGGATGATGAAAAAGAGATCAGAGATTTATTGAAAGCATATTTAAAAAGAGAGTGTTATGAGGTTGATGTGGCAGTTGACGGAGACGATGCGCTGAGGCTGTTTGAACAAAACCATTACCACCTCGTGGTATTGGATGTGATGATGCCGAAAATCGACGGCATCGAAGTGTGCAGAAGGATGAGGAATCATACGAACATTCCGATCCTGATGCTGACAGCCAAAGACCTTGAAGGCGATAAAATTTTAGGGCTGTCGATCGGTGCCGACGATTATATAACGAAGCCTTTCAGTGTGAACGAAGTGCTTGCGCGGATCAAAGCTATGCTGAGGCGTTTTTTGGTCCTCGGCAGCGAAAGCCGCTCTTCTGATGAACAATCAAAGATTCAATTTAAAGGATTGACCATCGATTTGAAAACATATACGGTCACCGCAGGCGGACGGGACATCTCCCTGACGGCGAAGGAGTTTGAACTGCTGAAGTTTTTCGCCTCAAATCCGGGACAGGTATTTACGAAGACGCAGCTATTTCGAAACGCTTGGGGAGACCAATACATAGAAGATGATAATACGGTCATGGTGCATATCAGAAGGCTGAGAAAAAAAATAGAGCCGGACCCGTCCGATCCCCAATTGATTCAAACCGTTTGGGGAATCGGCTATAAGTTTGTAGGTGAGAAAGATGCTGCGCGATAAAAAGCTGCTGCTTCTCATCCTGCAATGTGCGGCGCTTGCCGGACTTTTGTTCATTCATATGAAGAGCGCATCCCTCGGGGTCTACAGCATCACGCTGTTTATCATTCTGTTTGGGATCAGCGCCCTCTTGTTTGTGATGAGGCTTGGCTTCATCAGCCGCTTAAAGGTGATCGAGACCGAGCTGAAACGCGTGGCCGACGGGAATGTAAGAAGGAGATTGCTCGCAAAGGGCGACGAGCCGTTTCATGACATCATGTTATCCATTAACGAATTGATCGACAAGCTCGAAAAAATCCAAATCAACGCCGCAAAATCGGAAGCGGCAAGGAAACGGCTGCTGTCCAACATTTCCCATGATATCCGGACGCCGCTCACATCAATCATCGGCTATGTGGATGCATTGAAAGACGGTGTCGCTTCATCCGAGGCAGAAAGGCGGGAATACCTCGACATTCTTTCTAAAAAATCCAACAGCTTAAAGCAATTGATCGATGAAATGTTCAATATGGCAAAACTCGATGCAAACGAAATCCAGCTGAAAACAGAGTCCTTTGATCTTGCTGAAGTCGCAAGAGAAACGCTGATCGACTTTTTGCCAGAGCTGAAAAAACACGATATGGAATTGAAGGTGCAGATTCCGGAAACGAAATGTTGGGTAACCGCTGATCGGCTCAGTCTGATCCGCGTGCTCGAAAACATCGTCAGAAACGGCATTCACCATGGAAAAGAGGGAAAGGTGCTCGGAATCGAGCTGACGGAATCAGAGCATGAATATCAGCTTCTCGTCTGGGATCAAGGGCCGGGGATTCCGGAAAGCGATATCGAAAACGTGTTTGAAAGGATGTACCGCAGAGACCGCTCGAGAAGTCTTGATGACGGCAGCGGCTTGGGGCTTGCCATCGCCAAATCGCTTGTCGAAAAAAACCGCGGTCGCATATGGGCAAAGAGCGTTCCCTGGGAAAAAACGACGTTTGCTTTTTCACTGCCTAAACAAAGCTATCTCCATACATTTAAGAATTAATTAAGAATTGGTTAAGAAGGAATTAAATCCTTCTGTTTATGATGTAGCCATAAGGTTAGTGAAAGCGAGTGATGCAAATTTGAGCACGATCATTAAAACGACGAATCTCACGAAAATGTACGGGTCGCAAAGATCGGTAGACCGCCTCAATATCAACGTCAAACAAGGAGGTATATACGGCTTTCTCGGCCGAAACGGCGCCGGGAAAACGACGACGATCAGAATGCTGTTGGGGCTGATCAAACCGACCGATGGACAGATTGAAATTTTCGGAGACAACTTTTTTAAAAACAAAAAAGAAATTTTAAGGAGAATCGGCTCCATTGTAGAAGTGCCGGGCTTTTATGCGAACCTGACGGCAAGGGAAAACCTTTTGATCAACGCGAAAATCATCGGTGTCCATAAAAAAAATGCGATCGATGAAGTATTGGAGATCGTGGGGCTTCATCATGAAACGAAAAAGCTCGTCGGCAAATATTCCTTGGGAATGAAGCAAAGACTGGGGATTGCAAGAGCCCTGCTTCATTATCCGGAGCTGTTGATACTGGACGAACCGACAAACGGCCTCGACCCGATCGGCATCAAGGAAATGAGAAGTCTCATTCATTCTCTCGCCAAAGAAAGAAACATCACCATTTTTATATCGAGCCACATTTTGTCTGAAATCGAACAGCTCGTCGATCATGTCGGAATCATTCATGAAGGAAGGCTGCTTGAAGAAATTCCGTTTGATCATCTCAGAAAAAGAAACCGCAAATATCTGGAATTTCAACTGTCCGATCAAAATAAAGCCGTCGTGCTGCTGGAACAGCATTTTAATATTCACGACTATGACGTTCACCAGAACGGAATCGTCCGGGTATATTCCCACTTGGGCCAGCGGGGAAAGCTCAATAAAATGTTTGTCGAAAACGGAATTGACGTATTGAAGATCACGGTGAGCGAAGACAGTCTTGAAGACTACTTCGTCAAATTGATAGGGGGCGGGACGATTGGTTGATTTGCTGTATACCGAACTGCTGAAGCTCAAGCGCTCACAGATGTTTCTGGTCAGCATCTTGGGAGCGGCAGCAGCCCCTTTCATTTGTTTTATATCATCTTTGGCTAAAAAAGCCAAGTATCCTGATGTACCGATTCGCTTCAGCGAGACTTTTTCCGATACCAATCTGTACATTGTCCTGTTGATCGGAGTCCCGCTTTACGGTGTCATTACTTCATATTTATTCAATCGGGAATACGCCGAAAGCACGCTGAAGAATCTCTTGACGATTCCTGTTTCAAGAATCAGCCTGATCATCAGCAAATTGGTCCTGCTCTTCATTTGGATCATGCTGCTGACGTTAATCGCCTGGGTGCTGACGCTTCTGTTTGGGCTGATCGGACAATTTGAAGGTCTCAGCTCGGCGGTTTTAATAGAAGAGTTGAAACAATTTATGACAGGCGGGGCACTTCTTTTTTTCCTGTTGAGTCCAATTATATTTGTGACACTGCTGTTTAAAAATTATGTGCCGACCATTATCTTTACGATCATTATCTCAATGGTCAGCATTATGGTATACGGCACGGAGTACAGCGCTTTATTCCCATGGTCGGCGGTATGGGTGATCGCCTCGGGTACGTTCTTTCCGGAATATCCGCCTGCATTCTCTTTTATCAGTGTCATCGCCACAACCGTTCTTGGATTAGCCGCGACGATCGTCTACTTTAAGAAAATCGATATTCATTGATACATGAAGGGAATGTGCGGCCGGCCATTGCACATTCCTCATTATCGTTTAAAGCTTTTTTACGCAATTAAAATGGATATATATTGAATTTAAGTATAAAAAAGGAGTTTGAGTCGTGTCTTTTTCAGAATTAAATATTCACGTTTTTCGTTTCATTCATGAGTTGGGAAAAATGTATTCGATACTGAATCCGGCCGTTTACTTTCTGGCTGAATATATGATGTATGTCCTCGCATTGGGTCTTGTCGTTTTTTGGCTGACCCGGACTTCCAGAAACAGATTGATGGTCATTTATGCGGTCATCTCATTTGCGATAGCCGAAATGCTCGGGAAAATGGCGGGCTCTCTTTATTCCAACTATCAGCCCTTTGCCGTGCTTAGAAATGTCAACAAGCTGATTGAACACGATATTGACAATTCGTTTCCGAGCGACCATACGATCCTGTTTTTTTCAATCGGTTTTATGTTTTTCCTGTTTCATAAAAAAACGGGATGGCTGTGGCTTGTGCTCGCATTCGCCGTAGGGATTTCCCGGATTTGGTCCGGCGTCCACTATCCATTTGATGTGGCCGCGGGAGCTCTCCTTGGCATCGTGTCAGCTCTGTTTGTATACTGGACAGCGCCAAAGCTGTCTATCATTCGGCAATTGCTCGTTCTTTATGAAAAGGGTGAACAGCGGATGTTTCCTTCCAAAAGTAAATCAGACGATAAATCCAACAACATTTAAAGACTGCCTTGATTTTTGGCCGTCTTTTTTGCACATGGCCTCCGTTCAGTTTGAGAATCAGTCTGACGCCTGGGTCTCAAGTTCCAAGAATTAAAAAAATCCCTATTAAGAAGATGCCATTATCATTTTATGGAATATAGTAGTCGGTAACAGATTCGTTATTTCTTGGAAAATATAATTGTTAATAAGGAAAAATATGCTACAATATAGAATATAGGAGGTGATAATTTCCAATAGGTAATAATAAAATGGTCTGATTTTCTAGGATTCACTCTTTCCATCGCTTAAAATAATAGAATGCGCGACCGTAAACCGTTTTTGCTGCTGGAAATGTTTCACGGGTGCCATCTCAAGACATACATAAAAATGTTGAAAAAATACGGGGGCGTTAAAATGAAAAAAACAATTTTAGGCGTGTCTTTGTCGGCAGCGCTTCTGGTTCCATCCTCGTTTGCGGCGGCTTCAGAAGACGGACGGCTGACAGATGAACAGAAAGAACTGCTTGAGGCCAAAACAGAGTATGTCCAGTCACTTCCGAAACAGGCCGGTGTTCAAAGCGGTCTCTCGGCCTATTCGGGAAAAAGGCTCACGATTAAAAGAGGGAGCTTTCTCGCTTGGTCGAAAGATGAGATTGACTGGTACTACAACGGCAAAAAAATATCCAAAAGCAGCGGCTTCCAGGATGTGGGCTACATCTTTCCGAATGTCGTGAGGGCGAAAGGGATCAAAAGGTATTACAAATCCACGGGGCTTCACAAATGGCGGGCGAAAAAAACGCACAGTATCGGGAGTGTGACGCCGTGGGGAGATGTTGAATTTGCCAGCACAACCTATACCGACAGAAGATGGGTCAACAAAAAAGGCAAATATGGAAAGGATTAATTTGAAATAAACAAACGGCATACAACGCTGCTAAAAGACTATTTTGAAAATCTTGGCAGCGTTGTATAATGGAGAATGTTGCAACACCATCCTCGCCTAAGAAAGGATTTTTCCATTGATTAACATCAATCATTTGACAAAAATGTATGGAAATCAGACGGTCTTCAACCGTCTCAATATGAATATTGAAAAAAATAAAGTCAGCTTCCTGATGGGGGAAAACGGCGCCGGAAAAACGACGCTCTTGAAATGCCTGCTTAAGCTGGAACACTACGAAGGCGGCATTCGCTATGACGGCGAACCCCTTGAAGCCGTCAGAGACCGGGTGCATGTCATTTATGATGATTCCCCGTTTTATTTCAATCTCACAGGCTATCAAAACATCAAAATCTTATTAAACAAACCCGTTAAAAAAGAAGAGCTCGAACAGACGTCGCAAACATTTCTCGATCACTCGCTCTTGAAAAAGAAAGTCAAAACCTATTCCTACGGGCAAAGAAAAAAGCTCGCTTTAACGATCGCCGCCTTAAACAAACCGGCGTACTTGTTTTTGGATGAGATATCAAACGGATTTGACTATCGTTCAATGATAGAGCTTCAGGAGATGATCAATGACTGGTCAAGCGAAATGACGATTGTGGCTGCGGGTCACCAATTCGAATTTTACTCTTCGATCGTTGATCAATTGTTCGTGCTGAAAGACGGTTCGGCTGTTCATGTGGAAAATTTTAAAGCGAATGGGGCAGATTTGGGCGATGTCTATAAAGAATATTTATAAAATCCTGAAGAACGAGCTTGCCTTTCAATACTATTCAAAAATGCTCTTGCTTTTGATCATTCCTCTGTTGCTGATTTCATCCGGGTACATATACTTTCAGTATCAGAATACAGAAGGCAGCTACCGGCTGTTTTTGAAAACCGAAGCTGAATACAAACAGCTCGGTATCGATATTCAAAAGGCGCTTGACTCGCCAGTCAAGGTGAAGGAAGGGGAGCTCAAAAGCAAGGACGGCGACGGGGAGATCGTTGAAAATATTTTAAGATATGACTATGAGAATTTCGTGCTGTCGCTTCACAATCTCCAGCCGAAACAAGCGGTCGTCACCACGATGGAGTGGATGGGGTTTATTTTGTTTCCGCTCGCCTTTACGCTTTACGCCATTTATATTTCTTCCTATGACATGCGATTTAAGACGGTGAAAATCAAGGCGGTCAGACATGATTGGAAGTCGGTTTTGCTGGCCAAACAGTGCTCGGTCTATATGGTGATGCTTGTCGGAATGTCCGCCGTTTTATGTGCGGCATATGTGTCGAGCCTTATTCTTTATTCCCAGGCAGCGCGGACGATTCCGGTCGACCAGTTCACAATACCGGAGGTGTCAAAAAGCAATATCCTGCTTCAATTTATTGTCATAGCGGCAGTCAGCTTTATTTTCACAACGATCGGGTTTTATTTGGGCATTCTGTTGAGGAGTTTTGCGGCGCCTGCTCTGCTTTATATCATCTACAGCCTGCTGGTTCCGGTACTGGGCAAATTTGATTTGAAAAACCTTTTGTCCAATCTCGGGCATGCGGTTTTCAATTTCAACGGCCATTTTAAGCTGTTTACACCGGTTAAGGTAGAGATCTTTCCGATCATCCTGATTCTGGCCGCCGCCATCGGCCTGCTGTCGGCCGCCGCTTATTACGCGGCGCACAGACAAAGCAAATATGTCGTGTGAATGCCCGGCTGTTTTTAGAGTGCGAACCTGCGCTCTTTTTTTATTGTCAAAACAGAAGGATTCGGCAGAAAGCCAAGCGGATATTGAGGATCTCCCATCCGGCGAATTCAGCATTCCGTGGTGAGCCTGCCAGGGGGCACCTTGACGAAGCCGTTTGATTTAAAACGGAAATCAAAACAGTTTTCTGATATAAGCATTTCTCGATCCTGATCCCTCGTAAATATTCTAAAAATTCTATATAATAGAAAAAGCGGTTTGGATCAGATATCTAGTCATACAGCGTATGAACAGAGGGACAGGTGAGAAATATGGCAAACCAAGATTTGAATTTGCAAACGTTATATACGAGTCATACCCGGGACGCCTGGGCGCATCTGGGCGGACATATGTCGGTAGAGATGACCGAAGAGGAGGCGAAAGAGCTTGAAGGTTTAAATGATTATCTGTCTTTGGAGGAGGTTGAGACGATTTATGTTCCGCTGGCAAGGCTTCTTTACTTGCACCGGACTTCTCAATATGAACGGAACTCCCGTGTGAACGGTTTTCTGAATTACCCCCATGCAGCCAAAATTCCGTTTATCATCGGGATTGCCGGAAGCGTGGCGGTCGGGAAAAGCACGACGGCCAGAATCATTCAAACCGCGCTTTCCCGCTTGCGGGAGCGTCTGAAGGTCAGCCTGATTACAACGGACGGGTTTTTGTATCCAAATGCGGTTCTTTCAGAAAAACAGATGATGTCAAGAAAAGGATTTCCGGAAAGCTATGATGTAAAGGCGCTGCTTGAATTTTTAAACGATTTAAAATCAGGGAAGAAAAGCGTCAAAGCACCCGTCTACTCCCATTTAACATACGACAGAATGGAAGGCGTTTATGAAACGGTGGAGGAGGCGGATATTGTCATTATTGAAGGCGTCAATGTGCTGCAAACACCGACGATTGAAGATGATCGGACAAAGCCGCGGGTTTTCGTATCTGATTTCTTTGATTTTTCAATTTATGTGGATGCAGAGGAAGCTCTCATTATCAAATGGTATCTCGAGCGGTTCCGGATGCTCAGGGAGACGGCTTTTCAAGATCCGACTTCTTATTTTCATAAATTTAAAGATCTCACAGATCCCGAAGCGGATGCGATGGCGAAATCGATATGGGAGACGGTCAACCGCCCCAACCTGTATGAAAACATTTTGCCGACAAAATTCCGGTCGGATTTAATTTTGAAAAAAGGGGAAGGCCACAAGGTCGAAAAGATTTTGGTCAGACGGGTGTAAAGCGGGGAGGAAAAGCTGTGATTCATCATATCGAACTGTATGTTTCCAATTTAGACAGGTCAAAGCGTTTTTGGGGATGGTTTTTACAGGAGCTCGGCTATGAGGCTTACCAGCGCTGGGAGGGTGGCATCAGCTGGAAGAAGGAACGGGCTTACATCGTTTTGGTTCAGGCCGAAGAGAGATTTATAGAAGCGGGCTATCACAGACGCCGGGTCGGCTTAAATCATCTTGCCTTTCAGGCGGATTCAAAAGCCCAGGTCGATGATATGACAGAGCAGCTGATGGAACGCGGCTATCGGCTGCTCTATGAAGACAGACATCCGTTCGCCGGCGGGGACGGGCATTATGCGCTGTATGCGGAAGATCCCGACCGCATCAAAGTTGAACTCGTGGCGCCGGCCGATTTTCGTCAGACTGTATAATCAAAAGCGCCGGCCTTTGGAAGATGGCCAGGCGCTTTTTTTAATGCTGCAATGTTTTCTTTGCATGGATGTTCACTTTTGCAGCTTCCACCATTCTGACTCTGCGGAAAGCCGCAAAGAGGAAAGGTGAGCCGCAAAGGGTGGCGAGGGCCAGGATCGAAAAGGTGAAAAAAGGCTTTCCCGCTCCGAACGTATCCAGCAGTATTCCGCCTGCCCACGGGCCGATGACGCTTCCCAGCTGGGTGAAGCCCATCGCTCCGAAGTAGGTCCCCTTCAGTTCAGGGCGTGCAATTTGGTCAACCAATATATCCATCATCGAAAATAACAGCACTTCTCCTATTGTAAACAATATGACAATGAAGGTGATCGACAAGAGGTCATGGAAAAATGAAAGGCTGAACAGACTCATGCTGACCAAAACATTGCCTGTGATGAGCGACAAAATCGGCGAAAACCGTTTTGCGATTTGTACGATCGGGTACTGTACGATCAGCACGGTCGCAGCATTTAACGTCAGCATGATCCCGAATATCTTCGTTCCGTCTTCGATGAAAGGGCTTGCCGACATATACTGCGCCAGCGTTGATGAAAACTGGGAGTAGCCGAACAAACAAAGAATCGAGCCGATCAGTGTGATCGTAAACACCCGGTCCGTTCTTGTCACCTGCAAGGCATCCTTTACTTTGATGCGCTTGTTCGTCTCCATCGCCGGGACGTCGTGGTTTTTAAATTGAATCACCAGGCCCGCTCCGTAAAGCAAATAAATAAAAGCGGCGATAAAAAACGGCAGCGTCGTTTTCGAAGAGCCGAGGTAGAGGCCCAAAAGCGGCCCGAAGACAACGCCGAGGTTGATCGCCGCATATCTGAGGTTGAAGACAAAGAGGCGCGTCTCAGGTTTGGATACATCCGAAAGCAGCGCTCTTGAAGTCGGCTCAAACAGGGCGCGGCACAATCCGTTTAAGGCATTCATCAAAAAGAAGGTCCATACGTGATCAGCGAGGGCAAAGCCGGCAAATACGAGCACCCAGCCGAAAATCGACAGCAGCATGATCTTTTTCCGGCCGAACCGGTCTGACAAATACCCTCCATAAAAGCTCGCCGCAATCCCGATCAGGGAGCTTACCGCTATCACGGCTCCGGCAAAAGACGCTGAAGCGCCTTTTACCTGTGTCAAGTAAATCGCTAAAAAAGGAATGCTCATTGTCGTGCCCATCCGTCCGAAAATCGTTCCGACAATAATGGTCCAGCTGAGCGGGTGGATACTTTGCCATTTCTGTTTCATGATGAACTCTCCAGACATGTTTTATTGTACTATCATACATGAAACAGATGGTGCTGAATAGAGGTTTTTCTATAATGTGGGAAAGAAAAAAGCCTCCTTCTAGGAAGCCTAAAGCCTGTCACGTTTAGGAAAACATGCCCTGGTTTGTCACATAATCATAAATGACGTCTTCAATATGCGCATGCAGCCCCTCGTCAGGCTCCTCGATCCGCCTTTCCTTCAGCGCCAGCTTCAGGATTTGCTTTTCATGGGGGCTGAGCGGATCGGTTGCTACATTTCGCCCATACTGCCGCAGAGCCTGTCCCAGCATTTTTTCAATCAGTTTCTCATCCATTTGCCTTCTCCTTTTAGGCGTTTCTTCTTTTATCTTACTAAGAAAAAACACTGTTCTCAAGCGGCTTAGCCTGTTTTGAATTGTTTTCTTTTTTTCGTAGAGTATAATGAGGGCATAAAACCGCAAAATGAAAAAGAACCGGGAATACGGCAACATTCCGGCTTGTAGGAAAGCAGGCCCATAGATAGACCATCCCCGAACTTGTCAGGGCTCAAGCTTTATGTTTCGACAACACGGCAATCATATTTTTCACAGGGAGTGAGCCAGACCGCCTTCTTTCCAAAGAAGGTTTTTTTGCGGAAAGAGCGATTTCTTTCATAAGCCGATTAGCAGGAATTTGACTGGATAGGCTTTGTGCTTTAAAATCAAAGTAATAAAAATGAATACTCCAAAGGGGAGTAGCTGTCACAGTAAAGTCGTCATTACGGGATGTCTTAAATCCTCGGCTTTGCTGGCAATCTAATTGTTAGCGAGACCTTTGCCAAATCTGATTTGGTGAAGGTCTTTTTGTTTATCAACTTCACCAAATCGGTGGAGTTTTTTCATTTTTATCAAAAGGGAAAGGAGACTGACTGTGTCCAAGCTTAGGAAATGGCTGAAGCGTGAACTGGTGAAGAAAGGTCTGCCTTTAGCGAAAGAAAAATGAATTTCGATTGCGAAAGAAAAAATCAAGAAGAAACGGTGAGGAGGTAAACAATGAAAAGAATTCTTACAGTTCTTGCCGGAATCGGCCTTTTAGGTGCGGGCGGATGCGGAATGCTTGACGGATTGAACTATACAAATGAAGCGGCCGGCTATATTCAAAAAGTGAAAACATTTGCGGAGGAGGCACCTTCCTTAGCTGAACAGGCTGTAAACGACACGCATGCAAGAGAAAAGCTGGAAACGCAGCTTGAGTCTGTTCGGCAGGCTGCAGCTGATTTTAATGAATTAACCCCTCCCGATGCCGCAGCCGAGATTCATAAGACGATTGAGAAGCATAATGAAACACTGCAAAAAAGCGCTGAGGATGTTTTGAAAAAGTGTTGAGGAAGGAAAATTAACAGTTGAGAAGCTGGAGCAGTCAGAGCTGGTGCAAAGCGCTCAGCAGATCAGCGATGTGATGGGCCAGATTGAAAAATTGACCGAATAGAAAAAGTATCCCGGTTTGGGATGCTTTTTTTATTACTCAAAAACCCGGTTTCAGTTAACGGAAAATGAAAGACTCAAAGGGAATATTTTCATTGGGTAAATTTACACCTGGAAATCGAACGTATATTCGCAGTATAGTATTCATACACTAATTGTGCGAACATCAGTTCTTTTGGAAGGTGAAGATGATGGATTACAGTCAATATCCGGCGCGCTCGATTTTGTGTGTTGATATGCGGAGTTTTTATGCAAGCTGTGCCGCCGTCTTGCTCGGACTTGATCCGATGACTTGCCTGCTGGCGGTTGTCGGGAATACGGAGCGGCAGGGGAGCGTCGTCTTGGCGGCTTCTCCGGCTCTGAAAAGAGAGTTCGGTGTTCAAACAGGGACAAGGGTGTATCAGATTCCGGACGATCCGCGCATTCAGCTCGTCAATCCAAAGATGGCGGTATTTGTCCGCGTTTCCACAGAGCTCACCCGGCTGTTTGGCCGCTATGTTCCGCATGACGCCATTCACACGTACAGCATTGATGAAAGCTTTATTCAGGTGGACGGCGTCGAGAGCATGTGGGGAGACGCGCGGACGATCGCCATGAAAATACAGGACGACATGGCAAGGGAATTTGGTCTGCCGTGTACCGTCGGAATTGGGCCCAATATGCTGATGGCTAAGCTGTGCCTTGATCTTGAAGCGAAAAGGGCGCCGGACGGTGTGGCCGTTTGGGGTTATGAAGATGTGAAAACGAAGCTTTGGCCGCTGTCTCCGCTGCGGCGAATGTGGGGAATCGGCTCCAGGCTGGAAAGAAGGCTGAACAGGATGGGGATTTTTACGGTTGGCCAGCTGGCGCAATATGATCTCAAGCGCCTTGAGAAAACATTCGGTGTGATGGGAAACCAGCTGTACTATCATGCATGGGGCATTGACCTTTCAGCGCTCGGAGCGCCGATCATGGCCGGACAGGTCAGCTATGGGAAGAGCCAGATTCTGCTTCGCGATTATCCGGACCCGGCTGAAGTCCAACATGTCATCCTTGAAATGTGCGAAGAGGTGGCCAAAAGGGCGCGCGCCCACCGGCAGGCGGGACGGACCGTCAGCCTCGGAATCGAATACAGCCGCGATGAGCTTGGCGGCGGGTTTTACCGTTCGAAAACGATGGAGCGTCCTTCAAATATTACACTGGACCTTTATCACACATGCCTTGCCTTGTTTGACCGCTTTTATGAAGGAAAAACGGTTCGGAAAATTTCCGTTTCCCTTTCCAATATCGAGGATGACATCTATATGCAGCTCGACCTTTTCCATCCCGATCAGGAAAAAAAGCGGATGCTCGGCTATGTGATGGACGGCATCAGGGAACGGTACGGTTCAACAGCGCTTTTGCGCGCCGCTTCTTATACAAACGCCGGGACCGCCCGTCTGCGGTCAAAGCTTGTCGGCGGACATCAGGCATAGAAAGGAGAACGTGTGATGCTAAAAGACAGAGGCAGCATCAAATGGGTCTCGATGATGCTGCCGGAACACGTGGAATTGCTTAGGGAGTATCATGAGAGCCTTCATAAACATGAAAAACCGGTTTTAGATGAACAAAAATATGAAGAATTGAATGAACGGATTTGTGAAGCGATGGAAGAAAACAGGCCTTTGCAATTTACTTATTACCAACAAGGGGAAATGAAAAAGCTGGCCGGCCGCGTTCACTATGTTGACGCCCTGAAGCGGGAGCTCCGCATCATGAGCTGTACAGATCAACACCACAGATTAAAGCTCGATGATATTATTGAGATTGAATACGATGATCATGTATAATAGATTCATCATTCGGAGGTGGTAAAATGGTAAATGACATTCATTTGCCAACTGCAGCGTCTCATGCAAAGCCTGTTATCTTGAAAGGCGATACTTTGCATGAGGTGGAGCTCTAAACGAATCGCCTGATTGTAAGGTATCATTTCTGATCATACGGCTTTGCACCTTATTTTTAAAATATATAAATAAGGAGCTGGCACAAGTGAAGAATGTAAATACAGCGAATATGGAACCTTTTATCAGAAATGATCAATATCATTTTATTCAATTTCAAACGGACAGCCTTGTCCAGGGGCATGCGAACGTCAAGGATGGAAACGTGCTTGACGCTTTGAAATCCAATGCTTTCCATCAAGTCTTAGATCTGTTTCCTGATCTCAGCAATGACCAAAAGGCTTTGCTGAGCAAAATGGTTGAAGTCGAAGACAACAGCGGAGCCGCGCGCTTTTTAGCCGAGTTAGAGGACCTTGTGATCCCGTTTCAGCAGGTAACGGCAGCAAAGGTCAAAAAGCTGTTTTCTAAGGTGAAAAAGTTAAAAACTCCCGAATTTGAGCAGATGGATTTCAGGAGATATTCCTATTTAGGATGGAATGATGCAGGCTCGGGCAGAAAATATATGATTGTGGATATCGGCGGAAAGCTGACGGGAATATACGGAACGATCAGACCCAGCAATAAAAAAGGAATCTGTTCGATATGCAACAGGGCCGAAGAGATCGGACTGTTCATGTCCAGGGTGAAAAGCGGCAAAGAAACCTATACGGACAGGGGCAATTACATTTGCTATGACAGTGAAACATGCAACCAAAATATCATGACACTAGATCATTTGAACGATTTCGTCATGCAATTAACGAAATATTGACCTGAAAAACCCGGCTCGGGCTCCCGAGCCGGGTTCTTTATGATTCGGCTTCAGCCTTCATCTCATGCAGCTCCCGTTTTCCGAAAATCCGTCCGGTCAGTCCAGGCACAGCCATGCATAAAAATAAGGAACGGCCGAAGCTGAATAAAAGAAAGGAGAGCCACAGCCCATGGTTTCCGAAAACGGGCACAGCGGTGAAAAAGGCGGCTAAAAAGACAAGAGCGGCCAAAGCAATCGAATTTCTAACCGGGCCGATTTCAGTGGCTCCGATGAAGATCCCGTAAAAAATCAGTCCAAAACTTGCGGCCAAAGGAAAGAGAACAATCCAAACATCATATGTTTTCGCCGCTTCCAGGACGCTTTCAAGCGGTGTAAATAAAGGAATGATTGCATCTTTCAAGAGAAAATAGCCGGCCGAAAGCAGCACTGCAGAGATAAGCGCCCACTGGGTCGAAAGGGAAAGCGTGCGGGCATAGAGCTCCCGATCCATTCTCCCGACGGCTTTGCCTGTAAAAATGCTTGATGCATTGGCGAACCCGTCAAAAACGTAAGCCATCATGTAATGAATTTGGATCAAGATCGCATTTGCGGCCAAAATTTCAGCTCCGAAATCAGCCCCTTTAGCCGTAAATAAATTGAAAACCGTCAGCAGGCACAATGTTCTGATTAATAAATCACGGTTGACGATCATCATTTTTTTAAACGGTTTTGGGTCGAACAACAGCTTGACAGGCGGAAGTTTAAACGAGATGGCGGCATTTCTTTTCACAAGCCAGCAGCCGATCAGGCAGCCCGTCAATTCTGAAATCAGGGTGGCTGCCGCGATGCCGTTCACTTCCATATGAAAGACATAAACAAAGACGATATCAAGGGCGATATTTAAGATATTCATCGACACTTGCAGAAGCAATGTCACTTTGATGAGGGACATTCCCATCAGCCAGCCGAGAATGCAATAGCTCATTAAAGCAAAAGGAGCTCCCCAAATCCTGAGCGAAAAATATTGCGAGGCAAATTCCGCCGTGTGCTGATCCGGCTGGATCATGATCAGCGCCGTATATTCAAGGGGTTTTTGCAAAAGGATGAACATCAGTCCGGCAAAAAACGCAATGCAAACGGGCCGGGCGAGAGCCAGCACGCTCTCCGACCTGTTTTGGGCGCCGAGCGACTGAGCGGCGAATCCCGATGTGCTCACCCTTAAAAAACCAAGGAGCCAATACATCGTATTAAAGATCATCGTTCCAACCGCAACGCCGCCGATGTAAGCAGGGGAAGAAAGCTGTCCGGCCACCGCCGTATCAACCGCTCCGAGCAGCGGAGTGGTGATCGTTGAAATGATCAGCGGAACGGCCACCGCAAGATAATGCCTGTGATTCATTTTTTTGTAACCCCCCTTAAGATTGAAACACCTGAAGCAGCTTTTTTGTATAAGGGTGCCTTCCTGTGGAAAACAGCTCTTCTTTTGCAAATTGATCGGCAATCTGCCCGTCTTTCATCACCATGATGCGATGGCTCATGAAGTGGACAGCCGCAAGATCATGGGAAATAAACAAATAGGAAAGCCCCATCTCGTCCTGCAAATCTTTGAGAAGGTTCAGGATTTTCGCCTGACTCGTGACATCAAGGCTTGCCGTAGGCTCATCAAAGATGATGAAAGAAGGCTGGGTGCTGATGGCTCTGGCGATCATAACCCGCTGCAGCTGTCCACCGCTTAATTCATGGGGATAGCGGTCAAGAAGGGGCGGCTTTAGACCGACCATGGAAAACAGCCGTTCAGCGGCCAGCCGGCGGCTGCCTCTGCAATCCTCTAAAAATGGCGGTATGTCTTGTTTGGAAACATCCAACGGCTCCATTAATGAATCGATGATGTTCAGCTTTGGATTTAATGATGCGGCTGGATGTTGGAAAACAGCCTGAAGCTTCCGGCGCTGTCTGCGTACTTCTTTTTTGTTTATGCTCCTCAAGCGATGTTGATGAAGCCAAATCTCTCCCTGATCGATTTGTTCCAGCAGCAGGAGGCAGCGGGCGAGGGTGCTTTTCCCGCTGCCGCTTTCACCGGCAAGCCCGAGACATTCACCCTTTCGAATGGAAAATGATACGCTGTCAACCGCTTTGTGGCCGCAAGCATAATGTTTTGTCAGATTGCTGACACGAAGGATGGTCTCCTCTGGATGGGTCATGAAGCACCTCCTGTTCCCGAAAGCGCCGTTTTCTTTTCTGCAGGCTGTGCCATCAGCCTGAGCGGAGGGTTTTCAAGCGGCGGAACGGCCGCGAATAGACGCTTCGTGTATTCGTGTTTTGGATGGTTGATGAAGTCGGCGGTTAAGCCGGTTTCAACAATTTCCCCGTTTTGCATGACGGCCGCCTTGTCGGCATATTTTTTGACAAGCCTCAAGTCATGGGTGATAAAAAGGATCGCACAGTTTGTTTTATCGCGCAGTACGGCCAACTGCTTTAAAACGTCCGCCGCCGTGATGCTGTCCAAAGCCGTCGTCGGTTCGTCGGCGATTAAAAGCTTCGGCCGGAGCACCATCGCTTGAGCGATCGCAGCCCTTTGCAGCTGTCCGCCGCTCAATTGAAACGGGTAGCTTTCATATACTCTGTTTTCCGGAAGAGAGACATCTTGAAAAGAGCGGAGAATCGCTTCTTTTCGCTTTTTCTTCGGCCAATTCGTATGTGTTTTGACCATTTCATCAATTTGTCTTCCGACTCTTATAAAAGGGGTGAATGCCCCGTGAGAATCCTGAAAAATGCAGGCGATCTCTTTTCCGCGCATGCGCTGGAGCGCTTTGCGGCCGGCCTGAAGCATATGATGCCCCATGAATCGCACATCTCCGCCGGACGCCGTTAATCCGTCCGGAAGCAGCCCGGTGATGGCTGACGCGGTCAGGCTTTTTCCGCTGCCGCTTTCCCCGAGCAGCGCGAGCCATTCCCCTTCGCCAATCGAAAAAGAAACGTTTTTGACAATGGTTTGCTGCCGAGAGCTGATCGATAAGCTCTCAATGGATAAAATCGGCATATTAAGAAACTCCTTTGTTGTTTTTGACATCAAACCGGTCTCTTAAGCGATCGCCGTACAGGTTTGACAAGAGGACGATGAGCATGATCGCAAAGCCGGGGATCATCATGAGCTGTGGCGCATGCAAAAAGTAGTTTTTTCCGTCGTTCAGCATGGCGCCCCATTCCGGGTATGGAGGCTGGGCACCCAGTCCGATATAGGACAGGGCGGCAATCATTAACACCGTTTTTCCAATGTCAAGGGTGGCAAGCACAGAAACATTCCCGAGAACGTGGGGCAGCAGGTGTTTTTTTAAAATCGCTCCGGACCGTAAGCCCGTGAGCTCGGCCAAAGCGATATAGTCTTTTTGTTTTTCCGCAAAAACCGTGCTGCGGACCAGCCTCGCATAGCCGACCCATTTGACAGCGACGACGGCCAATATTAAGTTCATCAGGCCCGGGCCAAGCAAACCGCTTAAGACAATCGCGACAATATACTCGGGAAATGCCATAACAGCGTCAACGATTCTCATAATAATCCGGTCCAGCCGTCCGCCGAAAAAGCCGGAGGCGAGTCCGGCGGGAACACCTATGAAAACGGAGATCAGAATCGCGGCCAAGGCGGTGCCGACCGTCGCTTTCGCACCGGCGATCATCCGGGAAAATAAGTCCCTTCCCAAATGATCGGTCCCGAGCCAATGCTGAATACTGATCGGCTGGAGCCGGTTTGCCATATCGGTGCGGAGCGGATCGAACGGCAAAAAGAAGGGGGCTGTAAACAGTGCGGCAAAAAACAGCAGCAGTATAAGTTCTGGCAGTCTTGTTTTTGAGCGGAATACGTGTTTGACGTTTTTTCTCATCGGCGTCCAGCCTCCTTTAAGCGAATTTCCGGATTGAGGTACCGATAGGAGAGGTCAACCAAAAGATTGATCAGAACGACTGTGATTCCCATGAAAAGAATATAGCCCTGGATGATCGGGTAATCGCGCTGAATGATGGCATCAACGACAAGCTTGCCGACGCCGGGAAAGGCGAAAAGGACTTCAATAATCACCGTTCCGCCGAGCAGGCTGCCAAGGCTCGTCCCGAATATCGTAATCACAGGGATCAGGCAGTGGCGAAACGCATGAAAGAAGAAAATTCTCGCTTCACTGATGCCGCGTGCCCTTGCCGACCTGATGAAATCCTGTCCAAGGCTTTCAATTAAGCTTGACCGCACAAGCCGGACATAAACGCCCGACATTGCGATTCCAAGCGTGAGAGAGGGGAGAATCAGATGTTTGAACGTTCCGGCCCCCATCGACGGCAGCCAATTCAGCCTCACTGAAAAAAGATCAATCAAAATCAATCCGAGCCAAAAGCTGGGGAGTGCGGCTCCGACTAAAGCGAGCAAGCGGCCGAGATGATCGACCCATCGATCCCGGTATAAAGCGGAAAGCGTTCCGACCGGCACGGAAATCAGCAGCATGATGAGAAGAGATGTACCGGTCAAAAGCAATGTCGCCGGGAACTTTTGGCCGAGCTCGTCGATGACGGGCTGGCGGGTCGTATAGGAATGTCCTAAATCAAATTGGAAAAAACGCTTAAACCAGTTCCAATATTGAATATAGACCGGTTTGTTCAATCCGAGTTCTTCTCTGAATTCCTCTATCTGCTCATTTGTCACTGCCACGTCATCCACGCGAAGCATCTGTTTCACCGGATCGCCGGGAGCTGCTTTCATAAAGACAAAGCTGATAAATGAAAGCATGAATAAGAACAGGATCAGTTCAAACAGCCGCTTGGCAATCTGCTTCATTTCGTTTTCACATCCAAATCCTTCGTCAGCATATAATATTCACTTTGGCTGGTTTTCCAGTTTAATACATCCTTTTGATAGGCTGTGATGTTTTGCGGAGTGACGAGGAAAGAGTTCAGCGTCTCCTTCTCGATCAATTCAGCCGCTTTTTTGGCGAGGCGGTTCCGCTTTTGTTCCTCAATGGTACGGTTGAATTCCTCAATCCATTTGATCAAGGTTTGATTTTCGATCCCGCTGTAGTTTAAAGCGCCATTCGGTATATAGGCGGTGTTCAGCAAATAGCCGGCGTCGCCTCTAGGCGCGGTCATCGAGCTGTATGTCGCCAAATCCCAATCCTTGTTTTTCGCCAAATACTCGTCGATATTTTCCACCTGCTGAATCTTAATCGAAATACCCAGTTCCTTCGCATTTGACTCAAGTATTTGCGCGATTAAAGGCAATTCCGGACGAGACTGATAGGTTAGCAGTGTAAAAGATAAGGCTTTTCCATCCTTCACGGCTTTGCCGTTTTCAAGCTGGTAGCCCGCTTTTTTCAGTTCCGCTTTTGCAGCTTTCAGTCCGCTTGGCTTCTGAACCTTGCCAGAGGCAAACGGGAAGTCGGCCAAAAAAGGGCCGTCCGCAGGCTGGGCATGTCCGTTTAAAATGCTTTCTGCGATTTCTTTGCGGTCCAATAATGCATCAAAGGCTCGGCGCAGGTGACGATCGGCGAGCTCCTCCTTCTTTGTATTGTAGAGAATCTGGTGAACACGCAGGCTCGGCACCGAATCAACAATAATTGATGAATCCTTTTGAATATGTTCAATATTCTCAATACTCGGCCTGTAAATAATGTCGGCATCTTTTGACTGAAGAGCCATGACGCGGGCGTTTGCGTCTTCATTAAACGCGAATGTGACGTGCTTCAGCTTTGGTTTTCCGTCCCAATAATCGTCATATCGTTCAAGTTCAATCTTATGGCCGGCCTCAAAGGAGGAAACTTGGAAAGGCCCTGTTCCGACCGGTTTTTGAGCGATATCGCCCGCACTGACGTCGATGATCGATGTATTCGGATGAACCAATTCTGAAGGGAATTCGGGAAAAGGCTCTTGCGTTGTAATGGTCAATGTTTGTCCATCCGCTTTCATGTCTTTGATCTTTAAAGCGTTCTTCATGGCTTCGCTGTCGCGTATCGTTCGTTCCAAAGACGCTTTTACCGCATTTGCATCCGCTTTTTTGCCATTTTGAAACGTCAGATTGCCTTTAAGAGTGAAAATCCACGTCTGCCCGTCTTTGCTTTTCCAATCCTTTGCCAGCCACGGCTCGATGGTTAACTCGGAACTGATTTTGACAAGCGTTTCGCTGACACCTGCACGGACGGCGGTATAATTGACATCCAAATTCGGATCAAGGGTTTGACTAGGAATATTGAAAAGAAAGGTGAGTTTCTTCGCATCACCTTCCTGGTTTTCAGCGGTTGAATCAGCGCCTCCGAGAGAGCAGGAAGCGAGCAGGAAAAGGGAAACAATCGGCATGATGAAGCGCTTTGCTATGTAATTCATATGTTACACCTCCAAAAAGTAATAGTTACGATTTATCTTCATTATCATAGGGGATATTTTCTCCTTTGTAAACAGGAATTTTTGCCCCGGCAATTTGGATTTTAGCGGGGCTTCTGCATGATCACAATTTTATCGTCGGACAGGCCGGCTTTTCCCTAAAAAAAGGTCTGTAAAAAAGAAAGCCCGAATAATGTGAAACGAAAGAGTTAATGGCACGATTTTCAGAGAAAAAAAATATGCTGTTAATAAGATGTTGAAACAGCAAGTGAAAGGAGCCATAGTGATGCGGATTACAGTTAAAATACGCCATACTGCCGAAAATGAAGGCACGGACATCGGAGAATTCACTCCCGCTGAAATTGAAGATATCGTCCAGACAATCAGAAAATACGGAGCTTGGCTTTCACCTGATGCTGAAACGGATGATTATAAATTTTCCTTCCAGGATGCTAAATACAACCTTGAACAAAGAGTCTTTGAAATCATTGTAGAATAAAACATACCGGTGGGCTTCCGCGGACACTGAATGAACGATCACAGGGTGCGTTTATTTAGAGTCCTTTTTATTTCACGTCAGGTGGACAAAAAGAGAGGGGCTTTGCGCGGATGAAAAGTTTAAACCGTACATGGTGCTTTCTAAAAGTGAAACCTTGAAGAGGCTTGTCTCTCCAAGGTTTTTCACATTAATTGGTATTTTGGCCTCCGCCTGTCAGACCCTCTTTGATGAGGGCGTTCACTTTGCTGCTGAACAGCAGACCGACATGGCTTACGCCCGAGATCTGGATATTTTTGGCCCCTTCCAATTTAGAAAGGCTGTTTAAGACGATGAGATCGCTCGTGCTGTAAATGGATGTATACAAAATCTTTTGATCAGGATCGGTTCCCGGCAGCGCTTTGTTTGTGACCAACCGGTTCGCTCCTCCGATCGTGACGACATTTTCTATTTTATCTCCGCCGTCCAGGTTTTTAATGTAATAGAGGGTGTTGGCCCCGCCCATACTGTGGGCGACGATGTCGACTTTCTCCGCTCCCGTCTTATTTAAGACCTGTTTGACGTATTCAGATAGTTTCGGCCCGTTGTTGAGGTTGTTTCCGGTTTTATCGAAAAAGTTGACGGCATAAAGCTGATTGCTTGACCACCCGTTAGATTGCAAATACGATTTGATGCCGATGAAATTATAATCGGCTCCGCCGATGCCGTGAACCATGACAACGGGATTGTGGGAAGCGGCGGAAGCTGTTGGAGTCCTTAGCGAAAATACGGAAACAACAGACAGCATGCAAATCAATAGAATGGATAAAAATGAATGACGACGCATTGTCTCTCCTCCTCAATAATAGTAAATTCACAACGACAATTCTATAAAACGAACATATGACAAAGAAGTGTACATCTATCTATTTTTCCACCCGAAAAAAGAGCAGTATATGAAACACTACTTTCCCGCCGCTTCCTGCTGACCTCTTTAGGACAAGGAGAGAGGAGCTTTCCCAGAGGGGAGCGGAAATGTTTGTTCTGTTGAATAAGAACTAAGAGCTTTATCCTATTAATCTGCTGACGTATTAAAATGGCGGAGCGGAAGAAAAAAACGTTATAATAGAACATAATATCTATTGATAAAGGGGTGATCCGCAAGGGTGCAAGGTGACCCGATTGTGCTCGCAATCCTTTCCACCCGCGGCAAAAGGGATGCCGATTATCATGACAAGCTGATTGCGGAGGCAACAAGGAACGAGTACCGGTAGAAGTCCGAGTGAAACATTCAGGTGACAAGGGGGAGTTGAACAGTGCTGATTCGCCATGCCGAAGCTGCAGATTATGAAAAGGTTGCACCGGTCATTAACGATTGGTGGGGCGGAAGGAACATGCAGGATAAACTGCCGAGATTATTTTTCGACCATTTTCAACATACGAGTTTTATAGCTGAGAAAGGCGGAGATTTGATCGGCTTTCTGATCGGCTTTTTATCACAGACTAATCCGGAAGAATCGTATATTCATTTTGTCGGTGTTCATCCGGATTACAGAAAAATCCAAGTCGGCAAAAAACTTTATGAAGCCTTTTACCGGAAAGCGAAGGAGGCGGAGTGCAAGACAGTCCGTTGCATCACTTCGCCTGTCAACAAAGTGTCCATCGCTTATCACCGGAAAATGGGATTTTCAATCGAAAAAGGAGATAAAATATCGGACGGCATCCATGTGTTTTCAAATTATGACGGACCGAATCAAGATCGTGTTCTGTTTGTAAAAGAGCTGTGAACAAAAGGAGGATGAACATGATTTCAAAAACACCTGAGCCGCCGTATTACGCGGTGATTTTCACATCCGTCAGAACAGATGGGGATAACGGCTACGAAAAGACGGCCGCACACATGGTAAAGCTCGCCGAAGCCCAGCCCGGTTTCTTGGGAGCGGAAAGTGTGAAGGACAAAAACGGCAACGGGATAACGGTTTCCTATTGGGAAAGCCTTGAAGCCATTGACGGCTGGAAGTATCACACAGAACACTTGCACGCGAAGGAAAGGGGACGAAAAGAATGGTATGCTGACTTTGCGGTGCGCGTAGCGAAGGTGGAAAGCGCACGTTTTTCGGAAGCTGAGGGTGTCGATAGAGAGGAATCGCGATGATTCAATTGCTCAATCAAAAAGATCCTGATACCGCCCGCTTCATTTTAAATGTTCAAATCCCGGCCTATCAAAAAGAAGCGGAGATCATTCAATTTGACGGGATTCCGCAGCTGTATGAAACGGTCTCTGACATCAGCAACACAGATGAAACATTTATCGGCTCGTTTGAAGGCGGAGTCTTGACAGGAATAGCTTCATACACATTAGCGGCTGGAAAGCTTGTCATTTGCAGGCTGGCCGTTCATCCAGCTCATGTTCGAAAAGGGATCGCCTTGGCGCTGCTTCACTATGTCCTGATGGAAGATGAAGCAGAGGTGTTCGAGGTGACCACAGGAGCGCGCAATGAACCGGCAAAAGCGCTGTATCAAAAGCTGGGGTTTACTGAGATGGAGCAGTTTGAGCCTGAAAAAGGGGTTGTTCTTTCAAAGTTTTTTCTGCATGCGCCGAGAAAGGTTGAAGTCGTGCCTTACCACAAAGAGTGGAAGCATGAATTTATCAAAGAAAAGCGACAGCTTGAAGCGCTTTACCGTGATGAAATTGTTCACACCCATCATATCGGCAGCACGTCGATTCCGGGCATGAGCGCCAAACCGGTCATTGATATTTTGCTCGAAGTGAAGGATATCGGATCTTGCGCCCGCTTTGAAAAAGGGATGGAATTGCTCGGCTATGAAGCGAAAGGTGAAAACGGTATTCCAGGAAGAAGATATTTTCAAAAAGGCGGGCGAAACCGGACACACCACGTGCACATTTATGAAAGCGGGCATCCTGATATCAGGCGGCATCTATTGTTTAGGGATTATTTAATCGCCCATCCGGAGCGGGCGGAAGAGTACGCGGAATTGAAAAAAAGGCTGGCGAAGAGGTTTCCGCGGCAAATCAATTGCTATGTCAACGGCAAAGCCGGCTGGATCAAAGAGACGGAGCGCCTGGCTAAAGGGTGGGGCAAGCCGAAAGGGACTAGTGACGCCCCTTCCGGCTTCAGGCTCTGACACAAGAGTCGAACGTGCCTTTATGGCTTCCGTCACAATATGGCATTTTCAGCGATTTTCCACATCTGCACAGGGAAAAAGCCGCTTTTTTAGGAAATGGATTTCCTTCCATGTCGATCAGTTCAACTTCTCCCGTCACTCTGAATCCGCCGTGATCCATCACTTTAATCTGCGCTTTTTTTGACATCTCTCCACCTCCGATCCTCTTCCATATGTATGTCTGAAGCCCGGAAACCATGCGCTTTGGCCTGATCATGTGGTACAATGTCGGTAAAATAAAACAAAAGGATATGATATGATGCAGCTTGAAATCACCGAACAGGCCAAACAAGCCATTCAACAAGCGAAAGCGGCCTATCCGGATAAAAAAATCCAGCTCCGCTATGATTCAGAAGGCTGCGGATGCGCGGTCAGCGGCGTTCCCGTCCTTTGGCTGACAGACGAGTTGTCGGGAACATGTGAGCCGTTAAAAACAAACGGGATTCCCGTTTATATCCAATCATCGCAAAAAGTCTTTTTTGATGAAGCGATGACGATCGACTATTATGAGAAAGCGGGGGCGCTGATGCTGAAGAGTCCGGCCCAGGTGCTTTCTCCGAGAATGAGTATTTTAGTGAAATAGGGTGGCGTTTTTTTTGAATCAAAAGGTGAAATCGTTAAAACAAACCGCTCAAAACAAAACATGGGTATCGTTTTTACATCAAAATCATCCATACAGCCTTCTCCATTGGTCAATCGGCGGAACAGAATCCGTCCAAAAGGATGTTTGGCTCCTTCAGGATGAAATGACCTTTGAAACAAAGGAATTCGATACGATTGAGTCGGCCATTGCCTGGATCGGCGAGAATATGAAAGACATTACAGATATCCTGTAATGCAAAAAAGCGAACGGGTCTTATGCCCGTTCGCTTTCTTTGTTCATGCCTGTGACGTTCTGGAGAAATTCCCGAACCGCTTTTTTGTAGCTGTTCCGGTTTTGCGTGTAGCTCATCGCGTGCGCTCCTTTTTCGGCGATGTACAGCTGTTTCTCCCCGGTTTTTTTCTCGTAGAGCGTCTCGCTTGATTCCGCCGGGATGTAGTCGTCATCTTTGCTGTGGATGAACAGCACCGGCTTATGAATTTGATCGATGACCGAAAGAGGCGCAACATCGCGGATCCGGTAGCCGTCCCGCCATTTCAAAAAAAGGTTGGCAAGCGGGAGAATCGGCGTGCCGGGCAGGCGGAAATCCTCCTTCAGACGGTAGATCAGCTGCTCTTCAAAAGTAGCGAACGGGCAGTCGGCGATATAAAAATCGGCAGCGTCATCGGCCATGCCGGCATATAGTAGCGTCGTCACGGCGCCCATTGATTCGCCATGGATGCCGATGAGCGCATCATTCCCGTTCCGTTTTCTCAGCCAGTCGACCACCGTTTTCAAGTCATGTTTTTCATAGTAGCCGTAGCTTGTCGTTTTTCCGCCGCTCATCCCGTGTCTGCGATGGTCATAGATGACGGCATTCCAGCCGAGCTCCAAAAACAAATTCATATATTTAATAGAATTCAGCAAATTCATGGTGACCCCGTGGCAGATGATGACGGTGTTTTTCGTCTTGTTGGGGTGGACATAGTATCCTTTAATATCATAGCCGTAAATAGAGCGCAGGGTGATGCTTTCCTTGGGCAGGGCCTCAAACTCTTCCTCCGCATAATGGCCGTCCGCCGTTTCCCGTTCGAGAATGAATTGATTTGTCCGTGTTTTAATATACATGATTTGGTTCGTAAAATAGATGCCCAGTGTGAAGAGAAGCAGGAGCGCCGCCCCAAGCACGGCAAACAAAATGTACATCAGCTGTTTCTTCCTTTCTGTAAAATAAAGCTTCTGCAGTCTATCTTAGCATATCAAAACGTGAAAATATGTAAAAAAACCTCACGACCTTCCGCTTGTGGAAAATGGGCTGCTCCTGATAAACTATCATCACAAACGAAGGAGGAGGAGGGAATCGCATGGCAAAGAAAAAACAGGAGCCGCGACATGAACAGCAGCTGAAAGATGCGCTCGCCGACGATCTAAAACAGCAGCTTCAGCAAATGAAAAACGAATTAAAAGAAGAAGACGAAAAAAGAAAAGAGCGCGAGAAAGAGCGTCTCATCAAACAGAGAAAAGAAAAGGAAAAAAATAAAACCTTTGAAGAACTGCTCAATGAAAGCGGGCTCGACTGGAGACAGTATAAATAACAAAGCACCGTCTGTGTGAGACGGTGCTTTGTCATGTTTTCTAGCCGCGGTGGGCGGTATACACGCCGCGCTTCGTATAAAAGCGCAGCGCTTTGATTTCCTGGTCTGTCAGACGGCGTCCGCCGACAGATTTGACGTTTTCCCGAAGCTGCGGGATTTTGCTTGCCCCCGGGATGACCGCGCCAACAGCAGGCTGGGCGAGAACGTATTTCATGGCGGTTTCGGTTGCGGTCAGATCCGGCGCCGTTTTCTCAATATCAGCTTTTGTCTTGATCAGCTCGCCATAAGAATAAGATAAATAACCGCTTTTCTTGATATTGGCGTTTGCCTGGGAAATAGGTCTTTCGGTGAGGAGACCTTTTGCAAGCGGTCCTCTTGCGATGACGCTGATTCCGTGTTCTTCCAGGAAGGACAGCCATTCCTCAGGCCGGCGGTCGAGCAAGCTGTACTGCATCATGACAGTGATGATATTCGATTTTTTGACGTATTCTTTGATGACATTCGGACGGATCGAAGAAATTCCGTAATAGCGGATGACGCCTTCCTGCTTTAATTCTTCAAACGCTTCGATCGTTTCGTCGATATTGTCTTCAATCGTTCCGCCATGAAGCTGATAGAGATCGATGTAATCCGTTTGCAGGCGCTTCAAGCTCCGTTTGACAGCTTCTTTTATGTACGCTTTGCTCGGGTCCCAAAACCAGCCCGGTTTTCCTTCCTCCCAGCGGTTTCCCGCTTTGGTGGCGAGGATGACGTCATGGCGCCTCGCCTTGATTGCATCACCGACAATTTCTTCATTTAATCCAAAGTCGTACAGATCGGCAGTATCGACATAATTGATGCCAAGCTCCAATGCTTCATCCAAGATGGACCGTGCACGCTGTTTGTCTGTTCCGAGGGACATACAGCCGAGGCCGACTTCACTCACCTTTAATTCAGATCGTCCAAGCGTTCGTTTTTCCATATGCTTCACTCTCCTTTTCTGCTACTTTGAACGTAATACAAAGAAGCGAAGTTTTCAACTAAATCAGCTCCATTATCACGATGGCCAGAGAGCAAATGAAACAGACTGCCGCGGGAATGGCCATTAAAAAAGATTGGCGGGCCCGGAATATGTGAGCATGGATGGCTCCGATCATGAGAATGGAGAACAACACCCCTGAAGAAAGAGCCGAATACGGATTCCACACTCCCCATGCCATGCCGAGCGCCCCAACGATTTCAAGACCCCCTGTCATTGAAAGAAACCATAACGGGTATTGATAATGGCGCCAATGTTCCACTTGGAATGGAACGTGTAAAACCTTGATGACGCCTCCAGTCAACATAAACGCCGCCAAACCGATTTTTAAAAAAAGCAATACCATCTGAGATTCACTCCGTTTCCGCTGGCTGTTCAGGAGACGGCAGCATGCCGTGTATGAAAAGGTCGACTGTGTGTGCCGCCAGACCCGCCGGATCTTTTGTTCCTGTAAGCAAGTATAAGTCTGTCAGGTGTTCGATCATCCCGATCAGGCATTCCGCAACGGTTTCCATATCCAACCCGGAGCGAAAATAGCCGAGCCGCTGTTCAGCTTCTAAGTTTTCTTTCAGCGCCACCGTCAAATCCCTTTTGATTTGTTTGGCTTCCGGATTGAGAAAAAAGCCGATGCGGGTTAAATCCGAGTCTTCAGCCAGAAACATAAAAACGGTTTCTACAGCAGACAACACCCGTTTTGCAACATCTTTTCGTTCGATTCCACTTTCTAAGCGAAAGGACTCGATCTGCTTTTTTAAACTCGTATGAAAATCGGTGATTAACTCTTTGAAGATGGCATCTTTGCTTTGAAAATAAAGATAGAAGGAGGGCTGGGTCAGTCCGGCTTTTTTGACGATTGTACTCACCTTTGTGTCGTGAAATCCCCGGCTGGCAAATTCATTTGTCGCCACTTTAAGCAATCGCTGTCTGCTTTCCTTTCCTTTTCGTCCTTTTTCATTTTCCACATTGAATCGCCTCACATAATAATACTCGTCAGTAATGTTACTGACGAGTATTATTTCATATCGCATCATAGGTTGTCAATTATTGATCTGAAATCCATTCTCTCACATATTCATACATCCGCCCGTATTCTTTCAGCTTGGCGCGGATCTCCCACGCTTTTCCCGACATCACGATTCTGTCGGCTAAACGGTAGATCTTCATGGCGCGTCCCCCTTTTCGTGGTGTATGATAAAATGTATGGGATAAACAGCAGCAACAGAACTTAGGAGATGATCAAACTGAAACGCTTAGAGGAGAAAACAATATCAAAAGAAAAGCTTTTTTCAGGCAAGGTAATTGATCTGTATCTGGAAGATGTCGAACTGCCGAACGGCAAAACAGGCAAGCGCGAAATCGTCAAACATCCCGGGGCTGTGGCCGTCTTGGCACTGACCGATGAAGACAACATCATCCTCGTCAAACAGTACAGAAAAGCGCTTGAACGGACGATTGTCGAAATTCCGGCAGGCAAGCTCGAAAAAGGGGAGAAGCCTGAATATACCGCAATGCGGGAGCTTGAAGAAGAAACGGGGTATACGGCGTCCGTGCTCAAAAAAATCACCGCTTTCTATACATCTCCGGGGTTTGCCGACGAACTGGTGCATCTGTACTTGGCGGAAGGGCTGACACCTCTGGAAGAAAAGCGCGAACTTGATGAAGACGAATTTGTTGAAGTAATGGAGGTGCCGCTTGACGGGGCGCTGAAGATGATGGAAAGCCAGGACATCTACGATGCGAAGACAGCTTATGCCATCCAGTATCTTGAGCTTAAGAGAGCCTTGCAAGCAAAAAAATGAAAGAAATCTTTGCGGACATGCATATCCATATCGGGCAGACCGAATCAGGAAGGCCGGTGAAAATAACGGCGGCCCGCTCGCTCATGCTTGACGAGATTTTAATTGAAGCAAGCGAACATAAAGGAATGGGGTTGATCGGCATTATCGACTGCCATTCGCCTGAGGTGCTGGCCGAAATCGAAAAAGGAGTGGCGTCCGGACGCTATGCCGAGCTTGAAGACGGCGGAATCAAATATAAAGAGACCGTGCTGTTATGCGGATCTGAATTGGAAATCTATGATGGCAGATGCCGCGGGCCGATTCACGTCTTGGCGTTCATGCCGACGATCGAGAGGATGAAGCAGTTTTCCGACTGGCTCTCCGAAAGGGTCACAAACATTCATCTCAGCTCACAGCGCATCTATGAGACAGGCGTCCGCCTTCAGGAGAAGGTCAAAGAACTGGGCGGTCTGTTTATTCCCGCTCATATTTTCACGCCGCATAAGAGCCTGTACGGAAAAGGAGTCAGGTACTCCCTGAAAGAGGTCTTTGATGAGCGGCTGATCGATGCGGTCGAACTCGGACTGAGCAGTGACACAGAAATGGCCTCGCATGTGTCTGAACTGAACCGGTATGCTTTTTTGACCAATTCCGACGCCCATTCTCTCGCAAAAATCGGCAGGGAATACAATAAGCTGCTGCTGAAGCAGGCGAGCTTTAAAGAATTTTCGCTTGCTTTGAAGAATGAGGAAGGGCGGCGCATCGCGGCTAACTACGGAATGAATCCGCAGCTTGGCAAGTATTATCAGACTGCCTGTGAGAAATGCAGCCGCCTAAAAGAAGCCGGCGAAACGGAATGCGCAGCATGCGGCAGCACAAAGTTTACAAAAGGGGTCAGCACCCGCTTAAAAGAGCTGTACGATCAACATACAAGCCCGGTCAAGCGTCCGCCTTATGTGCACCAGGTGCCGCTTCAGCTCCTCCCCGGCGTCGGCCCGAAAACGATTCAGAAGCTGAAAGAGGCCTTCGGAACGGAAATGAATATTCTTCATTACGCCGAGGAAAGCGACCTTTTCGGCATGCTCCGTCCGCAAACGGCCGAGCTTGTGATCAAAGCGAGAAAAGGTGAGCTTGAGCTAAAAGCGGGAGGCGGAGGGACCTACGGAAAAGTACAAATGTAAAAAGGAGACTTAAGGAAGAGAATGGAGTGGAAGCTGAAATCTTTTGAAGGTTTGTCAAAAGACGAGCTGTATCGCATCATAAAGCTGCGAATAGACGTCTTTGTCGTCGAGCAGAACTGTCCGTACCATGAACTTGATCATTTGGATGAGCTGGCCCACCATTTATTTTTAGAGGAAAAAGGTGAGATATTGGCCTATTGCAGGCTGTTTCCAGGCGGAGCGGTTTATGAAGAGGCGTCAATCGGCCGGGTGATCGTCCGCAAAGAGGACAGAGGCAAGGGATACGCGCAGACGCTTCTTGAAAAGGCGCTCGGTTTTTTGGAAAGCGAGTGGAGAGAGAAGGCTGTCAAAATCAGCGCCCAGGACCATCTGCGCTCCTTTTACAGCTCATTTGGATTTACGGAAGTTTCGGAAGTCTATTTAGAAGACGGCATCCCACATGTCGATATGCTCAAGAATGTCCAACAGAAAAAATAAAACAGAGAAAAATCCTCCCTTTTCTAAAGGAGGATTTTTCTTTGGCTGAAATAACCAGAACCTGACTTTCATATCACACATAAGATGCTAAATATAATGTTTGGCACAGGAGGCATTTATGATATGGAACAGGCTGAGCAAATGTATGTAGAGCTATTAAAAAAAGCCATTTTATTTGAAATTTGGCAGGAGCATGAACGTTATATACCGGTCAATGTACCTGTCCCGCATGAATTGCAAAGGAGGATCGGATGGAACAATCTAAAAATTGTGCGCTGTGTCGCTCCTAATCCTGAATCCCGCAAAGCGGGAACGGACTGGCCGCCGATTGCCCACAGCATGATCGGCCGGGTGCGTATGAACAATTTGCAGATGTGCATGGAAACGGTATTGAAAGAAGACATAGCGGGAGATTTCATCGAAACAGGTGTATGGCGGGGCGGTGCTTGTATTTTTATGAAAGGGTTCTTGAAAGTGCATGGAGTCGATAACCGCAAAGTGTGGGTGGCGGATTCCTTTGAAGGCCTGCCGGCGCCGGACATCGAAAAATACCCGCAAGACACGGGGGACCGGCATCATAAGGTTGATTTTTTAAGGGTTTCGCTCGAGGAAGTGAAACAAAACTTTCAAAAATACGACTTGCTTGATGAGGGCGTTCAATTTTTGAAAGGCTGGTTCAAAGACACGCTGCCTGAAGCTCCAATTGACCAGCTCGCCATTTTGCGGCTTGACGGCGATATGTATGAATCGACAATGGATAGTCTGTCCAATTTATATGACAAGGTGTCAAAAGGCGGCTTTATCATTATTGATGACTTCACTCTAAAAGGATGCCGCGCAGCCGTGCTTGATTTCCTGAAAGAACAGGGGCTGGATCAATCCGTGCTCGTTCCCATCGATCCATACTCCGTTTATTGGCGAAAGCCGTAAAGGAAAACCGAAGGTGCATCTTCAGGGTTAGATGCACCTTTTTTCAAATCGATTCACTCTCCGAGTTCTTTTCTGTACATTTTTCTTAAGGTTATACCGGAAAATATTCAAGAAACCGGGTGAAGGGGAGCGACGTCTTTGCAATAGGCGGCTGTTGTGAAAGGAGATGAGATTTAGTTTGTTTGTTGTATTCCATCAACACGCAATCTTGATGCTCGCCTCATGCAGTTAATTTCGGAAGGATTCGCACTTTTTTAAAACCGCATTTTTCATAACATCGCAAAGCGCGCGTATTTCTCATTGGAGGGTCTATAACTACTTGCTCGCTTGCCCTTTCATGCAAAATTCATTTTCTTATTTGAGCAGAAGGGAAAGAGAGATTTTTTTCTTTGCCATGTGTATGGGAATTTTTATCACTTTTTGGATCCATGGTACAATAACAAATTCAAGCTCTTAAACGAATAGAGGTGGACACGAGAAGTGTTGTTTTACATATTTTTAACACTGTATATCATCGCAGTATTGTTTCTTAATTCTGTATATGATTTAAGTAATGAAGTATGAACTGTTTTATTTGCTATATTTTTAAGTGCTCTAGTATTTCGAAGGATTTTGAAACGAGTGAAAAGGTATATGATAAAACCCTTATAGGCCATAGGAATTTTTTCTGTAGTTCAATTGAAAAAACGCGTTCAGCAGGACGAATTATCATTCGTGATTCTGAAAGAAGGTCATGAAAAAGTATCAAAACACCAAACCTCTTCCAATCCGATCAAACGTTTTTCACAGCACATCCTCTTTTCTAATGCTCTGCTCCTGGGCTTGGTGAATCCACGGCTCAAAACCGACTTGATGATATCATTGACTGTATTTCAAGGAAAAAATACACCTTAACATACGGCGGCATAAATACAAGTATCCCTGTATTCGCTCAGGTCATTCGAAAGATCGTCATGATGCAAAACCGCTTCAAGCTGAAAACCGAGCCGCTCAGCCATTTTTCTGCTTCTGTGATTGGTGCTGTCACAGCGTATTTCGAGCCGTTTTGCCCCGAGAGCGTTCTTTGCGAAATCGATGAGGCCCTTGAGCGCTTCTGTCATATATCCTTTTCCGGCAAATTCGGAATGGCACCAATAGCCGATTTCAAACCGCTTCGCTTCCCAGTTCATGCGGTGAAGGCCGGTGCTGCCGATAAAAGCGCCGGATTCTTTATGGAAAATATGCATTCTCAGATCCTTCCGCAAAATAAAATCGGCCTGCGCCTGTCTGACGTTGATTTCTGTTTCTTCCGCCTTCGGCAGCTCCCTGGCAAACGGCATCCACGGCTTCAGCTCAGGCAACGATTTTCGAATGGCGTCATGGACGGCCGCGCCGTCGCCTGCCCTTGGAGCTCTGACAAAAAAGCGCGGGGTTTCAAAGCTGTCCGGAAAATTAAGCAGTATCGGATTCATACGGGTCTCCTCCAATTTTTCTTAAATGCCCGGTTCATCATGCCATCTTCCCATCACAATCGTGTTTTCATATGTGCCGTCGGAAAGCCGCTTGTCTTTTTTTAAAATTCCTTCTATTTCAAAGCCAAGCTTTTGATATAGACTAAAAGCCCTCTTATTTGTTTCCGACACGCGCAGGGTTATTTTTTGAATGCTTGCGGTGTCAGCCCAAACAATCGATTCGTTTAAAAGGCGGTTTCCGATGCCGTATCCCCAAAACTCTTTCAGCACGCATATACCAAACTCCACTTGATGAGAGAAGCGTTTTAAATCCTGTCCGGCACATCTTGAAAAGCCGACGATTTTGTTTTGCGCTACCGCCACTAAAAACAAGCGGCGTTCATGTTCGCTGTCTTTTTTTATCAGTTCTCTAAAGTCCGCTTCATCAATAAAGCTTTCACCTTTTTCCCTGTCCAAATATTCGGTTTCTCCATCGATCTGTACCCTTAAAGCCGACAATTCCTTTGCATCTTGTCGTCCGGCGGGCCTGACAATGTAGCTCAGCCCTTTGACATCAAAGTGTTTTTCGTTCATGAGGTACTCCAATCATTTTTTATATCCAATAGTCTATCACATTCTTTAGTTGAAAATGACTGAATATAACAAAAATAGACCGCGGTGGTCGCTTTCGCGGTCTATAGCTTACGGCCTTAACCTTATCCATTGCTTTCGGCAGCGTAATCAGCGGTTTGATCTCTAAGGGCGCCGGGTGGATGGATGCGCATTAAAAAGACATATGCCGCAAAAGCGAGAAGCACGCCTGAAAACCATGAAATATCATAGAGCGGCTTCAAAGCCGGCAAGTATGTCCCGATCAGAGACATAAACGCTCCGAGCCCGACTGCGGCAAATGCGCGGTAATTGTAGCCTTTATAGTACGTGTACCTCCCGTTTAGAGAGTAGAGCTCTTCGATGTGAAGCGTGCGCCTGCGGATGATGTAATAATCGGCAAGCATCACACCGGCGACAGGCCCCAATATTCCGCCGATCGTGCCGAGAAAGGAAAACACGCTTGCTTCATTCTCCATCAGCTTCCACGGGAACGTAAACAGGGCAAAGCCTGCGGTCATATAGCTTCCGCGCTTAAAATTGATATATTTCGGCAGCGCATTCGCCAAATCATAGGCGGGAGAGACGATGTTTGCCGCGACATTTACCGAAATGGCGGCAATGCAGAGCGTAATGACTGAAAGCGCGATGATCAACGGATTATCGAAATGATTCAAAATGTCGACCACGTCCCAAATCGGCTTGCCGTAGGCCACTTGTGAACCTGACGTGACGGTGATGCTTGCAAAGGCAAATAGCACGAATGTGCCCGGCAGACCGTAAAACTGCCCCTTTATCTGTTCCTTTTGGCTTGAGGCAAATCTCGTAAAATCGGGAATATTCAAAATCAGCGTTGCCCAGATGCCGATGATTCCCGTCACTCCGGCCAGGAAAGGCCAAATCAAGTCGCCGAATGTATGAAATGTTCCCGGCTGTTGATAGATGGGGCCAAGTCCGCCTGCGATATCGACCGCCCACCATACCATACCGCCAAAAACGAGATAAACGAGCGGGCCGGCCCAGACTTCAAACTTCCTAATCGACTCCATGCCGTGGTGAAGCACGAGCAGATGGATCCCCCAAAAGAAAATAAACGACAAAAGGCCCGGCAAGCGAAGGCCAAACAAATTCCAATCCCCGCCGATGTTTTCAAAGCCGCTCCACAGATTTAAAACCAGGATGTGAATCGCCGTACTGCCGGCGAAAGCTTGAATGCCAAACCACATAATCGCGACAAAACCGCGAAGAAGCGCTGGAATATTAGCGCCGAAAATCCCGAAGGAAGATCTAATCAGCACGGGAAAGGGAACGCCGTACTTCGCGCCGGCATGGCCGTTCAGCGCAAGGGCGATATAGAGGACAAGGGAAGCAACAGCGATAATCCCCAACACCTGCCACGGGGAAAGCCCGATAGATATGAGCCCGCCCACTGTTGCATATGTTGGGATGTTATGGATGCATCCCATCCAAATCGAGGCAAAATTGACGGCTTTCCAGTTGCGCTCCTCCGGCTTTAAAGGCAGCAAATCCTTGTTCATCAGCATATGTTCTCCGCGAATGTTTTCTTGACTGCTAGATTTCATGTCATCCCTCCCGATCTTCCATTTTTAAGAAATATAACTTAAGAATCTGAAAATTCCATCAGACAAACTAAACAATTTTTTTGCAGCGTTTATGAAGGTTAACTAAAAGCAGGATCAGACATGCCGGAGAGGGGCGAGCAAAAATATTCGCTTTTTATGAAACAGTTGTTTATTTCATTCATAGGATAAAAGACCGGGAAGGCGTTTATCCACAAAAATGAAAACGCTTTCTTTACGGATCACTATGAGGAGGGGTCAATGTGAAGAAAATTGTATTGGTCTGTGCAGCGGGGATGTCTACGAGCCTGCTCGTCAGCAGAATGAAACAGCATGCAGAGGTGCTGAAGGAAGAGGTCGACATCATCGCTTTGCCCGTTTCAGAAGCTGGGAGCACCGCTGCTTCCGCGGACATCGTTCTTTTAGGTCCACAGGTCAGATATCAAAAATCCCAGGTTGAATCAATAGCGGGAGACATTCCCGTTAGAGTGATCGACATGCGCGATTACGGAACAATGGACGGCAAAGCCGTGCTGGAAAAAGCTTTAGCGCTTATTGAATAAAAAGGAGGGGATCAGTGTTTTGAGCGGATTTATGGAGAAATTTGAACGAAATGTCGAACGGTTTTTAGTTCCGATCGCGGCAAAACTAAATTCACAACGACACATCTGTGCGATACGCGATGCTTTTATTTTATCCTTTCCGATTATTATGGCAGGTTCCATTATCATCTTATTAAACTTTGCCATCCTGTCGCCGGACGGGTTCATCGCCAAAATCTTGTTTCTTGAAAAATGGTTTCCGAATTTAGCCGATTATCAGGCGGTTTTCACGCCTGTATTACGGGGATCGCTTGACATTATGTCGATCTTTGTCGTGTTTCTCGTAGCGCGCAATTTAGCGATCTCCATGAAAACGGATGAGCTGTTGGCTGGCCTGACGGCTGTTTCCTGCTATTTTATCATTTATGCGCCGTATCACCTGATCGAAAACGAAAGCTTTTTAACAATGAAATGGCTCGGCGCCCAGGGCCTGTTTGTCGCATTGATCATCGGGATCATCGTCGGTGAAGTGTTCAGCAGACTTTCAAACGCCAAGCGTCTGCAGATTCAGATGCCCCCGCAAGTTCCGCCGGCGGTGGCAAGGACGTTCAAAGTGCTGTTTCCGATCATTTTTATCACCATCGGCTTTGCCATCTTGAGCTTCGCGCTGACATCGCTGACGAAAAACGGTCTGCACGAACTGGTTTATACCGTTCTGCAAGCGCCGTTAAGGGATATGGGCACCAATATTTTCACGGTTGTCTTTCTCGGTGTCGTCGCCAATTTCCTTTGGCTGTTCGGGATCCATGGGCCCAATACGATCGCGGCGATCAGAGAAACGATTTTTGCCGAAGCCAATCTGGAAAATCTCGCTTTCGCGGCGAAGACGGGATCTGCCTGGAATGCTCCTTTCCCGGAGACATGGGCGCTTAATGACGCGTTTGCAAATTACGGGGGTTCAGGGATGACGCTTGGGCTTTTGATCGCGATTTTTATCGCTTCAAAGCGCCGGGATTACAAAGATATCGGCAAGCTTTCGATCGGTCCGGGATTATTTAATATCAATGAACCTGTGATTTTCGGGCTGCCGGTCGTATTAAATCCGATCTTTATGATTCCTTTTATCATTGTGCCGGCAGTCAATACTGTCGTCGGGTATTTGTTTATCAAGTTTCAGATCATTCCGCCGATCGCCTATGCCGTTCCGTGGACGACCCCGGGCCCGCTGATTCCGTTTCTCGGGACGGGCGGCAATTGGATTGCGCTTGGTGTCGGGCTTCTCTGTCTGGCCATTTCAACGATCATCTATCTACCGTTTGTGATCGCCGCCAATCAGACAGCGAATCTCGGCGGGGATCAGCAGCCTGAAAAACGAGAATCATAACACTCGTAAAGGGAGGCCTTGCCTGAAGCCTTCCTTTTATTTTTTAAAAAAAGTCATGCCGTTCTCGTTTCTCTCATACAATCTATTAAAATCAAAAGAGCGTCTGGGAGGAAGAACGATGCGAAAACACACGATGAAAGAACAGATATTTCAGCATTTGAAGGATCATCTGTCGATCTATTTATTTGTTTCGGTATTATTTTTGATGGGTGTGATTTTCGGCGCGGTGATCGTGAACAGTATGACGATCAGCCAAAAAGAAGATTTGTTCTATTATTTGAACCGGTTTTTTGGACAGCTCTCCGAGGGAAAAGCGGCAGGCTCAAAGGAAATGTTTGTACAAAGCTTTCTTCATAATATAAAATATTTGGGTTTGATGTGGATTCTCGGCATCTCGATCATCGGACTGCCCGTGATTTTTATCATGGTTTTTTTAAAAGGGATCGTCGTCGGATTTACAGTCGGCTTTTTAGTGAATCAAATGGGAATCAACGGTTTTTTCCTGTCGTTCGTGTCAGTGCTCCCGCAAAACGTCCTTCTGATCCCGGCTTACCTGATCATGGGCACATGCGCGATTGCCTTTTCACTCAGGCTCATCAGGCAGCTGTTTGTGAAGCGGAGCATCACGGAAGCGCCGGCCCAATGGTTTGGACGGTACGCGCTTGTCCTCTTGCTGATTCTTTCGATGTCTTTTGCATCCTCATTATTGGAAGCTTATCTTTCACCGCTGTTGATGGAAAAATTGACAAACTACATTTTGCCGAAACAGCATTAATTTATAATCATTATTAGAAAATATTCATTTTGTTTATCAATTTATAATGATTATAGTTGGCTCTCCGCGTCCATTTTGATATAATAAGCTAGGTAATGCGGCGTAGGAGGGAAAGTCAATGGAAACACGTATCGATCGAATTAAAAAACAATTGCATTCTTCCAGCTATAAACTCACCCCTCAGCGCGAGGCAACTGTAAGGGTGCTGCTTGAGAATGAGGAAGACCATTTAAGCGCAGAAGATGTATACCTCCTCGTAAAAGAGAAATCTCCTGAGATTGGTCTTGCCACAGTATATCGTACGCTTGAATTATTAACCGAATTAAAAGTGGTAGATAAAATCAACTTTGGCGACGGTGTGTCAAGGTATGACCTTCGCAAAGAAGGAGCCGCTCATTTCCACCACCATCTCGTCTGCATGGAATGCGGATCGGTCGTCGAAATTGAAGAAGATTTGCTTGAAGATGTTGAAGACATCGTTGAAAAGGATTGGAAATTTAAAATAAAAGACCACAGGCTGACATTCCATGGTATCTGCCATGACTGCCAGCAAAAAGAAGCGGAATAGACCGGATAGCGAGAACCCTTTCATCTCTGAGCGGGTTCTTTTTTGATTCATACGTATAAAACTTGTCTCTTTTGGCATAAGTTTTAGTAATGGAATCAAAAGAAGGGACCTGAGAGCGATGAAAATGCTGAAAACGGCTGCCGACATGATCAAAGTGTTCGTGCTGTTTACCGGTTTTACCGTCTTGTTTTATTATGCTATGATATGGATAAATTCAGAGTATGAAAACTATCATCGGTATGATAAACCGGAAGGAGCCGCTATGAAGGTCGCCTCGATGGAAGGAGACGACGAGAACAGCTGGTTTGACCGGTTAATCTTTTTTTATTTAAACGGGGAGTAGAATAGCGTGAAAGTTCATATTAAAGATTTTATCCATTATGCCGTTGTTGAACGAGGGCTTTCCCACAACACGGTTGTCAGCTATGAACGGGATTTGAACAACTATGCCGCACATTTGGAGAAAACGGAAGGTCTCACTTCTCTCAATCAGGTGACAAGACTCCACATTATCCAGTTTTTAAAGCATTTGAAAGACGCCGGAAAATCGGGCAGGACAATCGCCAGACATCTCGCTTCCATCCGCGCCTTTCACCAGTTTCTGCTGAGAGAAAAAGTGACCGCCCAGGATCCCTCCGTCCATATCGAATCGCAAAAAACGGAACGGACGCTTCCGAAAGTGTTGTCTTTACAGGAGGTCGAAATCCTCCTGGACACGCCGAAGCTCACCAGCCCGTTCGGGTACAGGGATAAAGCGATGCTGGAGTTATTGTATGCGACAGGTATCCGCGTCAGCGAGATGATCGAACTGAAGCTTTCCGATGTCCACTTGTCGATGGGGTTTATCCGCTGCTTCGGAAAAGGGAGGAAAGAGCGGATCGTTCCGCTCGGCGAAGCGGCTTCACATGCCATCGGAGAATACCTCTCAAAGGCCAGGGGAAAGCTTTTGAAGAAAAACACGGAAGACGCCCTTTTTTTGAACCATCACGGCAGACAGATGAGCCGGCAGGGGTTTTGGAAAAACTTAAAGAAAATCGCTTTGGAGGCGGGGATTCAAAAAGAGCTCACTCCCCATACCTTAAGGCACTCATTCGCCACTCATCTCCTTGAAAACGGCGCCGATCTCAGGGCGGTACAGGAAATGCTCGGACATGCCGACATTTCGACGACGCAAATCTATACCCATGTCACGAAAACGAGACTGAAAGACGTCTATAAGCAGTATCATCCCCGGGCATAGCCGCGCTAGAGAACAAGGCGCGGTTTTTCATTTGCCGGGGGAAGGCTTTTTTGGCGTACGAATTGCGGGAAGTTTCTCACTATTTCCGTTCGTATTGTCAACCGTTGTGTAAACGGTTTATACTTGGCTAATAGCGGTATTTTGGTTTTTTTATGCCAAGCATAAAGATCATAGGAAAAAGGAGGCCATCAAATGCCTGCATATCATTACAACCGCGTATTTTTAATCGTTATGGATTCCGTCGGGATCGGTGAAGCGCCTGACGCTGAAAAATTTAATGACAAGGGTGCGGATACATTAGGCCATATAGCTGAACATATGGGAGGCATCAGCCTGCCGAACATGGCGAAGCTCGGGCTCAGCAACATCCGCGAGATCAAAGGAGTGCCGGTGGCAGATCAGCCGCTTGCCTACCACGGCAAAATGAAAGAAGCCTCAAATGGAAAAGACACCATGACGGGTCATTGGGAAATCATGGGGCTGTACATAGACAAACCATTCCGGGTATTTCCCGAAGGTTTTCCTGATGAATTGATCAATGAACTTGAAAAAAGATCGGGAAGAAAAGTGATCGGAAACAAGCCGGCGTCAGGGACGGCGATTTTAGACGAACTCGGCGCCGAACATATGGAAACAGGGGCGCTGATCGTCTATACATCAGCGGATTCCGTTTTGCAGATTGCCGCCCACGAAGAAGTGGTGCCGCTTGATGAGCTTTACAAGATCTGCGAGATCGCCCGCGAGCTGACGCTTGATGAAAAATATATGGTCGGCCGCGTCATCGCACGGCCGTTTGTCGGCAAGCCGGGTGAGTTTAAACGGACGCCGAACCGTCATGACTACGCGTTGAAACCGTTTGACAGAACCGTCATGAATGAAATGAAAGATGACGGCTTTGACGTGATTGCGATCGGCAAAATTTCCGATATTTACGACGGCGAGGGCATTACAGAATCGCTCAGAACAAAATCCAATATGGACGGGATGGACAAGCTGATCCAAACGCTTGAGGCGGACTTTACCGGCCTCAGCTTCGTCAACCTCGTCGATTTTGATGCCTTATTCGGACACCGCCGTGATCCTGAAGGATACGGAAAAGCGCTCGAAGAATTCGACGCAAGGCTTCCGGAGGTATTTGAAAAAATGCGGGAAGATGATGTGCTCATCATCACCGCCGACCATGGAAATGATCCGATCCACCACGGGACGGACCATACAAGGGAATATGTTCCGCTTCTCGTATACAGCAAGAAACATAAACAAACGGGGCAGCTTCCGCTCGCCGACACTTTCGCGGATATCGGCGCGACCATCGCCGACAACTTTAACACGAAAATGCCGACATACGGAAAAAGCTTTTTATCCCTGCTGAAATAGGAGGAAACGACGTGAAACAGATGATTTCAAATGCCGCGCAATATATTAAAGAAAAGACGGAGCACAAACCGGCTGTCGGTTTGATTTTGGGATCTGGCCTCGGTGTGCTCGCCGATGAGATTGAAGATGCCGTTCACATTCCGTATGAAGACATCCCCGACTTTCCGGTCTCTACTGTTGAAGGTCATGCCGGACAGCTTGTCTTCGGCGAGCTTGACAATGTGCAAGTCGTCGCAATGCAAGGGCGCTTTCATTTTTATGAAGGCTACTCTCTCGATAAGGTGACCTTCCCTGTGAGAGTGATGAAAGAGCTTGGCGTCTCGACATTAATCGTTACAAACGCTGCAGGTGGTGTGAATGAATCATTCCGTCCCGGCGACTTGATGCTCATCTCGGATCACATCAACTATATGGGAACGAACCCGCTGATCGGGCCCAATGATTCAGCGCTTGGCGTACGATTTCCAGATATGTCGTCGGCTTATGATAGAAAGCTTCGCCTAATGGCGAAGAAAACAGCCGAGGAGCTGGACATCAGCGTACAAGAGGGTGTATACACGGCGGTTTCCGGCCCGTCCTATGAAACACCGGCCGAGGTCCGTTTTCTCAGAACGATCGGCACCGATGCCGTCGGTATGTCAACCGTTCCGGAAGTCATCGTCGCAAGGCATTCCGGCCTCCGCGTCCTTGGTATTTCATGCATTTCAAATGCGGCCGCCGGGATTCTCGATCAGCCGTTGTCACACGATGAAGTCATCGAGGTAACAGAAAAAGTAAAAGCCGACTTTTTACGGTTTGTCAAAGCCGCCGTTGCGAAAATCGGTCAAATGCAATAAATAAACGATCATCCAAGCCAATGCCAGTTCTAAAAAAGAGAGCTGACATTGGCTTTTTCTTTTGAGATTTGGAGAAATTTTTACCAAAACATCCGTATAAATCCATCTGATTTGGAAAAAATAAAAAGGATTACGAAATGGAGGTCTGGGTGATGAAACGTCATTTATCCAAATTGCTGATTTTTACGATAATCCTTATGACAGCGCCATCCGCGTTTGCCAAAGAAAGTGGAAAGAAATCGACGGAGCTTGCTCATGAAGCGAAATCCGCCGTTCTGATCGAACGGGACACCGGAAAAATCATGTATGACAAAAACAGCCATGAGAAGCTTCCGCCGGCCAGCATGACAAAGGTCATGACCATGCTTTTGATCATGGAAGCCCTTGATGAAGGCAAGATTAAAATGAAGGATAAGGTCAGAACAAGCGAGTACGCCGCATCAATGGGCGGTTCGCAGATTTTCCTTGAACCCGGTGAAGAAATGACCGTTGAAGACATGCTGAAAGGAATCGCCATCGGGTCGGGAAATGACGCCTCTGTAGCCATGGCAGAGCATATTGCCGGATCTGAAGAGGAATTTGTCAAAAGAATGAATGAAAAAGCGGCTGAGCTGGACCTGAAAGATACATCTTTTCAAAACACGACAGGTCTTCCTGAAGAAGGCCATTACAGCACGGCTTATGACATGGCCATCATGGCCAAAGAGCTTTTAAAATATGATAAAATCACGAAGTTTACGGGCACATATGAAGACTACTTGAGAGAAGATTCGGATAAAAAATTCTGGCTGGTCAATACAAACAAGCTTATCAAATTTTATCCGGGTGTCGACGGAGTCAAGACAGGATTCACAAATGAAGCCAAATACTGCCTGACGGCTTCGGCGAAAAAAGGAGACATGCGCGTGATCGCCGTTGTTTTCGGCGCAAGCACGCCAAAGGATCGGAATGCGCAAGTCACAAAAATGCTCGATTACGCGTTCAGTCAATATGAAACACATCCGATGTATAAGCGGGGTGAAGTCATTTCCGAATTGAAGGTCAATAAAGGCCGCGATCAAAACATCAACCTCGTGACATCAGAACCGATTTCCCTTTTGACGAAAAAAGGTGAAAATATGGAATCCGTCAAAAAAGAGGTCAAACTGAAAGACGAGACTCAAGCGCCTGTCAAAAAAGGCACAGAACTAGGCACCCTCGTCCTCAAAAAAGACGGCAAGGTGCTCCATGAAAGCCCTCTTGTCGCAGAAAAAGATATGGAAAAAGCAGGCATGTGGACACTGTTCAAACGGACGATGACAAATTGGACAAAGTGGAGTGAATAATGCCGAACGGCCACTAGTTTTGTCATGGTGAAGGAATTTGCAAAGTCTGAATCGAAACACTCATTATCCGATTTAAATCAAGGAGGAATGAGGATGAGCCTCGGAATCGACTTTAACGTCAAAGAATCCGTGCTTTGCGTTCGGTTAACAGGTGAACTTGATCACCATACAGCAGAAACCTTAAGAAAACAAGTCAGCGATCATTTCGTGCAGTACGGCATCCGCCACATTGTTTTGAATCTTGAAGACCTTTCGTTTATGGACAGCTCAGGTCTAGGTGTCATATTGGGCAGATATAAGGAAATTAAACAGGTGGGCGGAGAGATGATCGTCTGTGCGATTTCCCCTGCGGTCAAGCGCCTGTTCGATATGTCAGGCCTGTTCAAAATCATCCGTCTGGAGCAGTCGGAACAGCATGCGCTTGTCACATTGGGGGTGGCGTCATGAAAAACGAAATGAACATTCAGTTTTCCGCGCTCAGCCAAAATGAATCATTCGCCAGGGTGACGGTTGCCGCTTTCATTGCACAGCTTGATCCAACAATGGATGAATTAACCGAAATTAAAACGGTTGTCTCAGAAGCGGTTACAAATGCGATCATCCACGGCTATGAAAACTCAGGCCAGGGTAACGTATACATTTCTGTCACCCTTGAAGACCATACCGTCTATTTAACGATTCGCGATGAAGGCATCGGCATCACCGATTTGGAGGAAGCGCGCCAGCCGCTGTTCACGACCAAGCCGGAGCTTGAAAGGTCTGGAATGGGCTTTACGATTATGGAAAATTTCATGGACGACATCACGATTGACTCCTCACCTGAGATGGGGACCACAATACACTTAACAAAGCACTTATCAAAAAGCAAAGCGCTTTGCAATTAAGGGAGATTTGTTATGGATGTGGAGGTTAAAAAAGAAAACCAGAACACTCAGCTTAAAGACCACGAGGTAAAAGAACTGATTAAAAACAGCCAGAACGGCGATCAAAGAGCAAGAGACCTCCTCATAGAAAAAAACATGCGTCTTGTTTGGTCTGTCGTTCAGCGTTTTTTGAACAGGGGCTATGAGCCCGACGACCTCTTCCAAATCGGCTGTATCGGCCTCTTGAAATCCGTCGACAAATTCGATCTATCCTATGATGTCCGGTTTTCAACCTACGCTGTTCCGATGATTATCGGCGAAATTCAGCGGTTTATCAGGGATGACGGGACAGTCAAAGTCAGCAGATCGCTAAAGGAACTCGGCAATAAAATCAGGAGGGCGAAAGATGAACTCTCAAAGTCAAACGGACGAATTCCGACCGTCCAGGAAATCGCCGAGCATCTTGAGATCAGCTCTGAAGAGGTCGTGATGGCTCAGGAAGCCGTTCGTTCTCCTTCGTCCATTCATGAAACGGTTTATGAAAACGATGGAGATCCAATCACACTTCTCGACCAGATTGCCGATCAGTCCGAGGATAAATGGTTCGACAAAATCGCTCTGAAGGAAGCCATCAAAGATCTGGACGAGCGGGAAAAGCTGATCGTTTATTTAAGGTACTACAAGGACAAGACGCAATCTGAAGTAGCCGACCGCCTCGGCATATCACAAGTTCAAGTATCAAGACTCGAGAAAAAAATCTTGAAACAGATCAAAAACAAAATGGATCATTCGGAAAACTAAAGGGCTGCCGTTAACGGCGGCCTCCTTAACTTGAAATGTCGGCTTTCTCCTGAGGCCGGCTTTTTTGCGTGTGGTAATTTATGGACTTTGGCAGCTTGCTGAATGCGTAAATGGGATGAACCACATACTACAACCATAACCATCATATAGGAAGTGACCCAGATGGAACGTCAAGTTTTTATCAGACTCCGCCACCGGCTCAAGGCAGATCCGGATGAATTGATCAGGCTCGGCCATATCGCACAGGTGGCGGGAGACCGTCGGTTTAAGGAAAAGCTTGAACAGCTGCCTGTTTACCAGGTAAAGAAATCGGATCAAAGCATGGTAGTTCTGGATGTGATGAAGGTGATCGAAGCCATACATATATCGTGTCCAGACCTTGATGTCCAAACCGTCGGCAGCTCTGAAACCATCGTGGAGATCCAATATCCAAAACGGAATTTATCCCCAGTGCTGTTCATCGCTGTCTGGCTGCTTTTGTTTGTCGGCGCCGGCCTTGCGGTCATGAATTTTCATGAAGATGTCAGCATGAGGGACGTGCATATTCTGCTCTATGAAATGGTGACGGGGAAGATCAATCGTTATCCATACCTGTTGCAGATACCGTACAGCATTGGCCTCGGCCTCGGTATGATTTTGTTTTTTAACCACTTATTTAAAAAACGTTTCAATGAGGAGCCCAGTCCGCTGGAAGTCGAGATGTTTAAATATCAGCTTGATTTGGATCAGTATGTGGCGATGAACGAAAATAAAGAAACGACAAAGGATATTCATGATCATTAATACGCTCTTGATCATCTTTCTCGGTTTTGCGGGAGGGATCGCGGTAGGATCAGGATTTGTCGCTTTCCTTACGGTCCTTGGCATTATTCCGAGGCTGACCCAGCTGACGAAAACCGGGGCGTTTATCCAGGCGTACGAATGGGCTGTTATTTTGGGCGCCGTTTTTGGAGGCTGGGAATCGCTGAATATGACCCGGCTTTTTTTATCCAAATGGCTGCTCATTCCAATCGGGCTTCTCGCGGGCGTTTTTATCGGAATGCTTGCAGCTGCGCTTACAGAAGTGCTGAACGTCCTGCCGATTTTGGCAAAGCGGATCGGCATGGGGGACAGGATTTTAATTCTTTTGATGGCCATCGTGTTCGGGAAAATTCTCGGATCGCTGTTTCAATGGCTTATCTTTGTTCATCTGTCATAAAAGGAGGATTATGATGTCAAGTTTAAAAGGTGATTATCAGTCAAAAGTGAAAGAATATCAGCCTTCCCCGCCTTATGTGCTGAACTGTATTAAGGCTTTTCTCGTCGGGGGGCTGATCTGCGCGATCGGTCAGGCCTTTCAAAACTTTTATATGGCCGTTTTTCATTTTGATGAAAAAACGGCGGGAAACCCTACAGTTGCCACACTTATCTTAATATCCGCCCTTTTGACAGGGCTTGGGATCTATGACAGAATCGGACAGTTTGCAGGTGCGGGGTCGGCCGTTCCTGTGACGGGGTTCGCCAACAGCATGACCAGTGCGGCGCTCGAGCATAAAAGTGAAGGCTATGTTCTCGGTGTGGGCACCAATATGTTTAAACTGGCCGGCAATGTCATCGTCTTCGGCGTTGTGGCCGCGTATATTGTCGGGTTGATCCGCTTTTGCTTTGACAAGCTGTTTTAGGAGGAAAACATCATGAAACTGAAGGGAAAACAAACATGGGAATTCGAAAATCCGCTGTATGTTAATTCGAGCGGAACAGCTGTTGGGCCAAAAGAAAAGCAGGGGCCTTTAGGACATTTATTTGATCATTCATACGATGAAATGCATTGCAACCAAAAAAATTGGGAAATGGCGGAACGAAAGCTGATGGAGGACGCGATTCAGGCCGCCTTGTCGAAACAAAACCTCAAAAAGGAAGACATTGATATCTTTTTAGCCGGAGATCTGCTCAATCAAAATGTGACAGCCAACTATGTAGCGAGACATTTGAAGATTCCGTTTCTTTGTTTATTTGGCGCATGCTCCACCTCCATGGAATCGATTGCGATCAGCTCGGCATTAATCGACGGCGGTTTTGCAAAACGCGCGCTCGCCGCGACAAGCAGCCACAATGCCACAGCCGAAAGGCAGTTTCGTTATCCGACCGAATACGGCGGGCAAAAGCCGGGCACCGCGACTTCGACCGTCACGGGAAGCGGTGCGGTCGTCCTCAGCCAAGATCCGGGCGATATTCAAATCACCAGTGCAACGGTCGGTAAAGTCATCGACCTTGGCATTACAGATTCACAGGACATGGGGTCGGCAATGGCGCCTGCCGCTGCGGATACGATTAAACAGCATTTGGAAGATATGGGCCGCACCCCGGATGATTATGATTTGATCTTGACCGGGGATCTTTCGGGCGTCGGCAGCCCGATTGTAAAGGACCTTTTAAAAGAAGAAGGGATCAATGTCGGGACAAAGCACAATGATTGCGGACTGATGATCTATACGCCTGATCAGCAGGTGTTTGCAGGAGGAAGCGGCTGCGCCTGCTCGGCCGTCGTCACATTCGCCCATATCTTTAAAGAAATCCAAGCGGGACGGCTTCAGAAGGTGCTTGTCGTCGCCACGGGTGCGCTTCTGAGCCCGACCATTATCCAGCAAAAAGAATCGATTCCCTGCATTGCGCATGGCGTCGTATTTGAACGATCCGAAAGGGGGAGTGCCTAACATGGAGTATGTGATTGCATTTATTGCGGGCGGCTTGATATGTGTCATCGGACAGCTGCTGCTAGATATCTTTAAGCTGACGCCGGCTCATGTCATGTCAACCTTTGTCGTAGCAGGAGCGATTCTGGACGGGTTCGGCATCTACGACAGGTTTATTGATTTTGCCGGAGCAGGCGCAACGGTGCCGATCGTCAGCTTCGGACACTCCCTTTTGCACGGAGCGATGCATCAGGCAAAAGAACACGGCTTGATCGGGATTGGAATGGGAATATTCGAATTGACATCCGCCGGTATTTCCGCCGCTATTTTGTTCGCCTTTATCGTAGCCGTGATTTTTAAACCGAAAGGATAAAAAAAGATGACAGCAAAACGCAAGGTCATTTTGGTCACAGACGGCGATATATACGCTGCAAAAGCCATTGAATATGCAGCAAGGAAGACGGGAGGCCGCTCGATTTCCCAATCGATGGGAAACCCAAGCGTGAAAACCGGCCCCGAGCTTGTTTCGCTGATTTTGAAAACGCCGCATGATCCCGTTTTTGTCATGTTTGACGATTCCGGCCTGCAAGGGGAAGGACCGGGGGAGGCGGCCATGAAATATGTGGCGAAGCATCCCGATATCGAAGTCCTCGGCGTTATCGCCGTCGCCTCAAAGACCCATTATGCAGAGTGGACAAAAGTCGATGTGTCGATTGATGCGGAGGGTGAGCTGACAGAATACGGAGTCGATAAACACGGTGTGAGAGAATTTGATGTGCAGCGGATGAACGGTGATACGGTCTATTGTCTTGACCAGCTTGATGTGCCGATTGTCGTCGGCATCGGCGATATTGGAAAAATGGGCAGAAAGGACGATGTGAAAAAAGGTTCGCCGATCACAATGAAAGCGGTCGAGCTCATTTTAGAAAGGAGCGGGTATCATGAGTGCTCAGCCAAAAGAGAAAGAGAAGACAAAAATATTCCTTGATCCTTCTAAGAATGAAGCGTATTTTAAGAAGTTCGTCGGCATGGGGGAGAGCTTTGACCTGGGCGTCCGCAAGGTCATGGTCCTTGACCGTGAAGTTCAGCTTTATTATGTGAACGGATTATGTGACACGCAATACATCATTCACCTGTTAAGAGAACTGGTTCACCTGAATGATTCGGAAAAAGAGTCGGGCGATCCTGAAGAAATCGTTGAAAACAGGCTGCTGAATCAGCAGGTGTCAAAAGCGAAAACGCTTGATGAAGCTGTCGATCAAGTGCTGTCCGGACTGGTCGCTATCATCGTCGAAGAAGCGGACTTCGCTTTTATTGTCGATGTCAGAAGCTATCCGGGAAGAACGCCGGAAGAGCCTGATACGGAAAAAGTCGTGCGCGGGGCGAGGGACGGGTTTGTCGAGAACATCATTGTCAACACGGCTCTCATCAGGCGCCGGATCAGGGATGAACGCCTCCGCTATAAAATGCTTCATATCGGGGAGCGCTCCAAGACTGATATCTGCCTTTGCTATTTGGAAGATGTGGCAGACTCGGATCTTGTCAAGGTTTTAAAAAAAGAGATTGAAAACGTGAAAATCGACGGGCTGCCGATGTCTGACAAATCGGTCGAGGAATTTCTCGTCGGCCAGGGTTTCAACCCTTTTCCGCTTGTCAGATTTACGGAAAGAGCGGATGTGGCAGCCAGCCATATCCTGGAGGGGCACGTGATCGTGATTGTCGATACATCGCCGAGCGTCATCATCACGCCGACCACTTTTTTTCATCACGTTCAGCATGCGGAGGAATACAGGCAGACGCCGGCTGTCGGCACGTTTTTAAGATGGGTGCGCTTTTTCGGCATTTTTGCCTCTACCTTTTTGCTGCCCCTTTGGCTTTTGTTTGTCATTGAACCGTCGCTTTTACCGAAGAACCTTTCATACATCGGCTTAAATAAAGAATCGCACATCCCGATCATTATGCAGATTTTTTTAGCCGATCTCGGGGTCGAGTTTTTAAGAATGGCGGCGATTCACACGCCGACGGCGCTGTCAACGGCCATGGGTCTGATCGCCGCCGTGTTGATCGGCGATATCGCGATCGATGTCGGACTGTTTTCCCCTGAAGTCATTTTATATGTGGCCTTGTCAGCGATCGGCGCTTATACTACCCCGAGCTATGAGCTGAGCCTGGCGAACAAAATGGTGAAGCTCTTCATGCTGATCCTTGTCGCCATCTTTAAGGTCGAGGGGTTTGTCGTCGGCTTAACGATATTAACCGTTGTGATGACTTCCATCCGTTCCTTGAGAACGCCGTATCTCTGGCCGCTCCTCCCCTTTAACGGGAAAGCGTTTTGGCACGTCCTTGTCCGCACATCCGTTCCGGGAGGGAAAGTGAGGCCGAGTATTGTTCACCCGAAAAACAGGGTCAGGCAGCCGAAACATTCTTAACCATCACTTTAGAGAGGCTTATCATAAATGAAAAGCCTCTTTTTTTAATATCCGTATCTTTGCATTCCTCTGTATTCATTGGCTGATATCGCCACCGCCCTGAGGCTGCAAATATTGTTCTGCCGTCTGATCGGATAGACGATGTACAGCATTTCGCGGCCGGACGGATCAATGGTTGACGAATGAAGGAATACCTCTGTGCCTCTCCGCCAGAACCTTGTATTGGCAGGGGCGGTTATAATCTGGCCTTCATATGGCTCATAAATTCTCAGTTCATCGTACGGAGGTGCCCCATATGGATCGTGCCTCTCCTCATACATATAGGCTGGAAGAGGAGGGTGGGGGTAAATGTGTTGATACATGCTGAAACCCTCTTTCTGACATGATTTTTTCTTGACACTCTGTTTATGTGTATATTCAGATAAGTGCCTACCTGTATAGGTGAAGCGCCCAATTTTTCATTTTTTTCTGGAAGCCGCATGAAGCCGGGCTTTCAATATCGCATAGATGTTGAGAATGCCTATTTCGATCGATTGCTGTTTTCTGTTATGCTAGAGTTAATAGAGAAGAATGGAAATCATTTTCAATTTAAAGCGAGAAAATTTAGACAAATGGTGGTTTAGATTTTGATACGAAATGTTATAATACAACATAAGAAATTGCACTATGAAGCGAAAGATGCATCGGGCAGTGATCCGGACTGTTCCTTTCACCTTTATAGATAGAGAAAGAGGGATGACAATTGTTTTTACATGGTACCAGCAGACAAAATGAAAGAGGACATCTCGAAATCGGCGGTGTTGATGTTCTATCATTAGCAGAAAAATATGGAACTCCCCTTTATGTATACGATGTAGCTTTGATCAGGGAACGCGCCCGGAAATTCCAACAAGCGTTTCAGGAAGCCGGTTTGAAGGCGCAAGTCGCCTATGCAAGCAAGGCGTTTTCATCTGTGGCGATGATTCAGCTTGCCGATGAAGAAGGGCTGTCATTGGACGTTGTTTCAGGCGGAGAGCTGTTTACAGCGATCAAAGCAGGCTTTCCGCCAGAACGGATTCATTTTCATGGAAATAATAAAAGTCCGCAGGAAATCGAAATGGCGCTTCAGCATCAAATCGGCTGCATTGTGCTCGACAATTTTCACGAGATTGCCATCACGGAAGAGCTGTGCAAACGCTCCGGACAAACTGTGGATGTATTGCTCAGAATTACGCCGGGAGTTGAAGCGCACACACATGATTACATTACGACAGGTCAGGAAGATTCCAAATTCGGTTTTGATCTGCATAACGGGCAGGTGGAACAAGCCATCGAGCAGGTACTCCGCGCACCGGGTTTCCGGCTGCTTGGCGTACACTGTCACATCGGTTCGCAAATCTTTGATACGGCGGGCTTTGTTCTGGCTGCAGACAAAATTTTCGAAAAGCTCGCAGAGTGGCGGGAATCCTACTCCTTTATCCCGAGCGTGCTCAACCTTGGCGGCGGCTTCGGCATCCGTTATACAAAAGAGGATGAGCCGTTGGGTGCAGATGTTTATGTCAAGAAAATTATTGAGGCGGTTAAAGCAAACGCCGAACACTTCGGCTTTGACATTCCGGAAATCTGGATCGAACCTGGCCGGTCGCTCGTCGGAGATGCGGGAACGACGCTCTATACGATCGGTTCGCAAAAGCAGGTGCCCGGCATCCGCAAATATGTGGCGATTGACGGAGGAATGAGCGACAATATCAGACCGGCGCTTTATGAAGCAAAATATGAAGCAGCGGTCGCCAACAGAATGAATGTTGCCTGTGATGATACGGTGTCGATTGCCGGCAAATGCTGTGAAAGCGGCGATATGCTGATATGGGATTTAGAGGTGCCGGAAGTCCGCGACGGCGATGTTCTTGCTGTTTTTTGCACCGGTGCATACGGCTACAGCATGGCCAACAATTACAACCGGATTCCGCGCCCGGCCGTCGTCTTTGTTGAAGATGGGGAAGCGCAGCTCGTCATTCAGAGGGAGTCTTATGAAGATATTGTCAAACTGGACCTGCCGTTGAAGTCGAAAGTCAAACAGTCATAACAAAAGGGAGATGCTCACGATGGGTATCTCCTTTTTTCATGCGTTCGCGGCGGGGCTCAATGTCAAACAGCACTTTCAGATTTTTGGAAGTGTTTTTTTTATGAAAAAGAACATGTCATACATAGAACAGCATCCGGGCTAATTGTATATAATATTGGGAATTTAACAAAAATTTAACAAAAGGAGATGGTTCAGTACATGATCAAAATGCGAAGGATTTCAGATGTAGAGGCGGAGTAGATGAAACCGGCCAAAGTATCCCTACTCCACCGCATGCTCCATTGCCTGAAGCAATGTGTTGATTGTAACACAGCAAAGTCATTTACAGCAATCAACAGATTTGTGAATATTTTATTAATTTTAGCTGTGATTTCATTCCCATTTTCAATAGCGGCTCACGGATTTTCTTCACAATCCGCTGATCAATATGACAGCTTTGCAGAACTAAAAAATCATGAAGACCCGGCCGATTACCGAATCGTTGCCAAACATGGCGGCAGCCGGATGTTGATCATGGCAATCCACGGGGGCGGAATAGAACCGGGAACAAGCGAAATAGCCAACGAATTGTCCAGAAGCTATTCCATGTACCTGTTTGAAGGGCTGAAATCCTCAGGAAACAGTGTGCTTCATATTACAAGCACCCGCTTCGACGAGCCAACAGCGCTCGAGATGGCTGCAAGCCATGAATATATCATGTCGCTTCACGGGTACTATGGGGAGGAACGTCTGATTAAAGTGGGCGGGACAGACCGCACAAAAATCAAACGACTGGTCATCGAATTGAACAAAGCGGGATTTGCCGCCGAAATGCTTGACACCGATGACAAATATGCCGGAACCCATCCGGACAATATCGCCAACAAATCCATTTCAGGACTGAGCATCCAGCTTGAAATGAGCACCGGTTTTCGAAAATCTTTATTCGATGTCTTCACACTGAAAGACAGGGCGTCCACGCAAAATCCGGCATTTTACCGCTTCACAAAGCTGTTAGCAGATTTCATTCAGAAAAACTATCAAGACTGAGAGAGTTTCTCTTCTTTCATAGAAAAACACCTCCTGCAATCAAAGGAGGTGTTTTTACTATAGATTCGATCATCCATTAGATTCCGAAGCGCCGCCGCCCGTGAAGACGGAAACGATGGCATTCCACAGGGAAATAAAGAAATCGATCAGTTTTTGAATGAAGTTTTTCCCTTCTTCAGAATCTAGGAATTTAGTGATTTTGTCTTTGGCTTTGTCAAGCTGGTCTCCAACCTGGTTCCAGTCGATGTTGATGTTTTTCATGTTGTCAAACAATGACAGAAGCGATTTTTTCTGTTCATCTGTCAATGTAATGCCCAAATCAGATGCAGCCTGATCAATCGTTTTTTCTATCTCTTCCTTCGATTGTGAACCGCCGTTTTTCGCGACTTCTTCTTTGACTTTGGCCAGCAGTGCTGATGCATTGTCAGCGCCGATTTGTTGGCCGAGCTCAGAAGTGGTGACAAGCTCTTCATTTGCGACTTTTTTGACATCTTCGGAAATCTCTTTGCCGGAAGTTGTTTCATACGCTTTCATCAGCCCTGTTAAAGCGGCTGTTCCGGATACTTCAAAAGGCGCGGTGACATAGATTTTGGCATCCTTGACTCCTGCCGTCATCAGCGCGTTTAAATACATTTCATCGGTAATTTTGCTGATGTTGTTCGTTTGGACCTCCAAACCGGTGCCTTTTTTCGCTATCGTAATCGAAGAAGAAGATATCGCTCTAGTGCCGATGTCCGCTTTCGGGATATAATCTCCTAAATATTTATGCTCCTCAGCATTTGTCACCTCAATGATCGTCGCGTTATCAGGCGCATTCATTTCATTCAGCACTTTTTGTCTGTCCTGAGCTGACAGGTCTTTTCCCAGTGTAATAATCACGTCTCCCGCTGCGGCGTCAGCAAAGCTGACCTGCGGAAAGATGAGCAGACACAATGCTGTGCAAATTCCAAGTAGTGTTTTTTTCAAGCTAAATGCCCTCCTTAAAAATGCAGGCTTCAGGCAGAAATTGCTGTAGGGGATAGAAGCCTGCCGGAACGAATTTATCCATTCCGACAATATAGACGGATAAAAAGCGGGGGAGGTTTCAAAATGATTTGCTTGTTACACCCGCCTTTTCATTCAATCACTTCTTTTTCAGTTCCTTCCTGATGTCTCGCAAAATATCAATGATGATCTCATTTTGTTCGGCGATCGTTCTTGAATTTTTGACAGAAGCCATAAAACAGGATAACAATAGGACGCTGATCGCGATGACAGCCATTGGAGCCATTAAGAGTTCCAACAATTATAAGCCCTCCTCGGGAAAAAAGATGCCGTGTATATTTGCTTCGGCATTGGCTCTGCGATTCCCTTCTGTGATATAATGAGCCTTGTCAAATGAAAGGAGAGAATCAAGATGGCTAAAAAAGGATACATACAATTAACAAACGGCAAAAAAATCGAGTTTGAATTATATCCGGAGGCAGCGCCAGGCACTGTCGCCAACTTTGAAAAGCTTGCGAACGAAGGGTTTTACGACGGACTGAAATTTCACCGCGTCATTCCGGGATTCGTCAGCCAGGGAGGCTGCCCGCACGGCACAGGAACAGGCGGTCCCGGCTACACGATCAAATGTGAAACAGAGGGAAATCCCCATAAACATGAAGCCGGTTCTCTCTCAATGGCGCATGCCGGCAAAGACACAGGCGGCAGCCAATTCTTTATCGTCCATGAGCCACAGCCGCACCTGAACGGCGTTCACACGGTCTTCGGCAAAGTCACATCAGGTCTTGATGCTGTGACTTCAATGGAGCAGGGACAAGGAATGGAAAAAGTCGAAGTGTACGACGCATAAAACATAAATGTTTGAAACAGCCCGGTATATGCGGGCTGTTTTTTTTATAGATCGCCCGCCACCCATCCCTTAGGTGATTCTGTATGTATAAATATGTAAAAAGTAATGAATCATAAGGAATAAGGCATGAGAACAAGGAGGAGGAAAAAAGATGCCGTTAGTACCTTATGACCCATTTAAACATTTAAATACGATCAGAAGAGAGTTTGACAGGGTGTTTGCGGACTTTCCGGCAAATGCCGGAGGAGAGCACGGGTTCGGCGACATTCGGGTGGATGTTCATGAAACCGGAAATGAAATCGTAGCCTCCTGTGATATTCCGGGGCTTGAAAGCAAGGAAGATGTTCATATTGATGTTGAAAACAACATGCTGCACATCAGCGGGTCTGTCAACAGATCGAATGAAGTGCAAGAAGAAAACATGCACAGAAAGGAGCGGTTTGTCGGCCGTTTTCACAGATCTGTGATGCTTCCGGCTTCTGTCTCCCATGAGGGTATAAAAGCATCGTCTAAAAACGGGGTGCTTGAAGTAAGGATGCCAAAGGAAAACCAAGACCATAAAAGAAAAATAGATGTTGAATTTCACTGAGACGGTGCGTCTTGCAAAAAAGATTCCTGCCTGGGGATCTTTTTTAGGTTCGGCGCCTGATAAGGAACAGCGACACAAAAAACACGGCGTTTTTCTGGAAGGATGGATGGGCTTTTTTTATAATAATAGGTAAGCCAGCGCGTGTTTTGTTGAAATTCTGCATCAAATGGCCCGTTCAGCAGATCTGCAGTTATCGGCAGGTGTTCCCCGGGCAAAGCTTCCCGGCGATTTTGGCTCGGGTGAAAGAGGCAGATCGGGCTTTGTAGTCTTTTAGTCTCGTTTTAGTCTTAATGACCTATCAACCCCTGAAGACAGAATGTACATTCGTAGGTTATAAGGAGTATTTCGCCCGAATATGAAACGATTTGCCACTATTTTGCGTTATACTTAGAAACCACATATTTTCCGTCTGAATCGAAAATGTTTTTATTTCATCAAATAAAGTGAAAAAACATATGATAGTTCAGAATGTGTTCTGGAGGTTTTGATCATGGGGAAAATAAAAGTCAAGCTCACGGTGCTGATGATTTTGGCCGCCGTGCTGGCAGGGGGCTTCTACTATTTAAAAAACGGAAGCATGCAGGATGCTTCAACAGCGCTCAGTCAAACGGTCTCATCCGGAGAAAAAGACTATACCATTCATCAATATAAAATAACTAAAATTGATGGTACTGAGTACCACGGAATTGCTGATAACGGAACAAAAATTATTTTTGATGCGAAAAATCTCGATCAGGACTTGTCCGATATTAAAGAAGGAGACAAAGTCAAAGCATATTTCAGCAATTCAAACAGAATCGAAGGATTGATAAAAGTCGTCAAGGTGACGAACTAACGGCCCTCTGCCTGCAGAGGGTTTTTTCTATAGAAAGCGGTTTTCATTGCAATTTCGACATCGGGCCGCTATAATACGCATAAGGACAAGAAAATATCGATTGTATCCTTCGGGGCTGGGTGAAAATCCCGACCGGCGGTAGTAAAGCTTTGGAGACGCTTTAGAGCCCGTGACCCGCTCTGCGCTATGCAGGCGGTGGATTCAGTGAAAAGCTGAAGCCGACAGTGAAAGTCTGGATGGGAGAAGGATGATGTAAACTATGTGAAAAATATTGTCATGCATAGTTTTATTTCTCATGCACAAAAATTAAACCCCGGAATGTATATTCCGGGGTTTTTTGCGTGAAGCTTACAAAAGAAGGGAGGGAAGGAATTGAAGGACGAGGATTATATGAATCTCGCATTAGAACTGGCAAAACAGGGCGAGGGGCAGACCGGCGCCAATCCGCTTGTCGGAGCTGTCGTCGTAAAGGACGGTCAGGTTGTCGGAATGGGGGCCCACTTACAATACGGTGAAGCGCATGCTGAAGTGCACGCCATTCAAATGGCGGGGCGCCATGCAGAAGGAGCTGTGATATACGTCACGCTTGAACCTTGCAGCCACTACGGAAAAACGCCGCCATGCGCGGAGCTGATCATTCGCTCCGGGCTCAGCAGAGTCGTTGTTGCTGCCGAAGATCCGAACCCGCTTGTTTCCGGAAGAGGAATCAAGATGCTGCAGGAAGCCGGAATTGAAGTGACGACAGGTGTTCTCAAAGAGCAGGCGGAAGAGCTGAACGAAAAATTCATGCATTTCATGCGGACGGGACTGCCGTATGTTACATTAAAGGCCGCTGCAAGCCTTGACGGCAAAACGGCTACAAGTACAGGCGACAGCAAATGGATCACCTCCAGTGAAGCCAGGATGGATGCTCATAAGTACCGAAAAAATCATCAGAGTATTTTAGTCGGTGTGGGCACAATAAAAGCGGACGACCCGAGTCTGACGTGCCGGCTGCCCGGTGTGGTGAATCAGCCGGTCAGGGTGATACTCGACACCAGCCTGACGATTCCGCTTGACGCCAAGGTGATTCATGACAAAGAAGCGCCCACTTGGATTTACACGACATCCAAGGCCGATCCAGACATCGTCCGCCATCTCGAGGAAAAAGGCGTTCAGATCATTGTTTTCGGCAACGAGTCGATTTCAGTAAAGGAAGTGCTTCAGCATCTGGCGGAAAACGGCATCGCTTCTGTCTATGTTGAAGGCGGATCGACCGTTCATGCAAGCTTTGTCAAAGAAGGACTTTATCAGCAGATCATCTTCTATCTTGCCCCAAAATTAATCGGAGGGTTTTCTTCTCCCAGTGCCATCTCCGGTGAAGGCTTTCAATCGATGAAAGATGTCCCCTTATTACAATTCACAACCATTACGAAAATCGGCCAGGATGTAAAACTGGCAGCTAAACCGATAAAAGAATAGGGTGGTGGCCCATGTTTACAGGCATCATTGAAGAAGTCGGAACGATTTTAGACTTGAAAAAGGCAGGAAACGCCATGTCTTTAGTCATTCAATCAAACATAGTGACCGAAGATGTCAAGCTTGGCGACAGCATTGCGGTCAACGGAGTCTGCCTGACCGTCAATGATTTTAAAAAAGGTCAGTTTACGGCCGACGTCATGCTGGAAACGCTGAAAGCGACATCGCTCGGCACATTGAAAAAAGGCAGTGCCGTCAACCTGGAAAGGGCGATGGCGGCGAACGGCCGTTTTGGCGGCCACATGGTGTCGGGGCATGTCGACGGCACGGCAACCATTGTCCGGATAGAAAAAGCGGAAAACGCCGTATACTATGATTTAAAGCTTGAGCCAGCATTGGCGAAAATGCTTGTTATAAAAGGTTCCATCGCCGTTGACGGTGTCAGCCTGACGATCTTCGGATTGACCGAGGATCAAGTCACTGTCTCGCTCATTCCGCACACACTGGATGAAACGATTTTTCCGGAAAAAAAGGTCGGAAGCATCGTCAATATTGAGTGCGATATGATCGGCAAATACATTTACCGGTTTCTTCACCAGCAAAATCAAGAACAGCAGACACCGACAATCACTGCAGCATTTTTAAAAGAAAACGGGTTTTGATGAAAGGAGGCGCATGCCCATGTTTCATACAATTGATGAAGCGATACACGATCTAAAGCAGGGGAAAGTTATCATCGTGGTCGATGATGAAGACAGGGAAAATGAGGGTGACTTCGTCGCACTGGCCGAACATGCGACACCAGAGGTGATCAACTTCATGGCATCCCATGGAAGAGGCTTGATTTGTGCGCCGCTGACCGAAGAGATCGCGTCAAGGCTCGACCTTCATCCGATGGTGGATGAAAATACAGATGCTCATCACACCGCCTTTACGGTCAGTGTGGACCACCGTGAGACAAAGACAGGAATCAGCGCTCAGGAGCGCTCTTTGACGGTGATGTCGCTGATCGACGAAAACGCCGGCCCGCTTGATTTTAAAAGACCGGGGCATATTTTCCCGCTGATCGCGAAAAAAGGCGGCGTGCTCAAAAGAGCAGGGCATACGGAAGCGGCCGTTGACCTTGCGGCGGCGTGCGGTTCCAAGCCTGCCGGCGTTATTTGCGAGATCATGAATGAAGATGGGACGATGGCGAGGGTTCCGGAGCTCAAAAAAATTGCTGATCAGCACGGTCTGAAAATGATTACGATCAAAGATCTCATCGAATACCGATACAGCAAAGGAACGCTGATCAACCGCGAAGTAGGCATCACGCTTCCTTCAGATTTCGGCACCTTCAAGGTGTTTGGCTACACAAACGAAATTGACAATAAAGAGCATATTGCCCTTGTCAAAGGGGATGTTCCGTTTGGTGACGAACCTGTGCTTGTCAGGGTTCATTCAGAGTGTCTGACGGGCGATGTTTTCGGCTCTCACCGCTGTGACTGCGGTCCGCAGCTCGCCGCCGCGCTGTCGCAAATTGAAAACGCCGGCCGCGGCGTCCTCGTATATTTACGGCAGGAAGGAAGAGGCATCGGTCTGATCAATAAGCTGAAGGCCTACAAGCTTCAGGAGGAAGGCTATGACACCGTACAGGCAAACGAACAGCTCGGCTTTCGTCCAGACCTGCGAAATTACGGCATCGGCGCTCAAATCTTAAGGGATCTAGGCGTGAAAAACATGAAGCTTTTAACGAACAATCCGCGGAAAATTGCCGGTCTTGAAGGCTACGGTTTAACAATCGCCGGCAGAATTCCGCTGCAGATGGAAGCGAACAAAGACAACGAACATTATTTAAAAACGAAAAAAGCAAAACTGGGGCATATGCTTCATTTTTAATACAGAAATCATCACAAAAAAGGACGGGATTCATATGAATAAAATTGAAGGCCATGTAGTTGGAACAGATTTGAAAATCGGCATTGTCGTATCAAGATTCAACGATTTTATTACAAGCAAGCTGTTAAGCGGTGCAGAAGATACGCTCTTAAGACATGGGGTCAAATCTGATGATATCGATGTCGCCTGGGTTCCCGGTGCATTTGAGATTCCATTGATCGCGAAAAAAATGGCTGAAACGAAAAAGTATGACGCGGTGATCACGCTGGGTACGGTGATCAGGGGGGCGACAAGCCATTATGACTATGTGTGCAATGAAGCGGCAAAGGGAATCGCAGCAAGCGGCATGTCGACTGGTGTTCCGGTCATCTTTGGAGTCGTGACGACTGAAACGATAGAGCAGGCGATAGAACGCGCCGGAACGAAAGCCGGCAATAAAGGCGCTGAGGCTGCTGTTGCGGCGATTGAAATGGCAAACCTGACCCGGTCGCTTCAATAATTGCCGAAAAAGAGTTTAAAAAGGTATTAAAAATGTTTATAATGTGATGTGAAGCGACTAGCCTTCGTAAGATCCACATTTTGATATATTGAGGGGTATTTATGTTAATTCGTTATAAAAAGTCATTCGAAAAGATTGCGATGGGTCTCCTTTCGTTCATGCCGAATGAGAAGGATGTCAAGCAGCTTCAGCAGACAATAAAAGACTATGAAACGGACGCTGAAAGACAGCTTTTCCTCTGGAAAGAAGGCGAGGATATCGTCGGCTGTGTAGGAGTAGAAAAAAGAGAAGAAGAAGTTGAAATTAAGCATATCAGTGTAAACCCGTCTCACCGTCATCAAGGAATCGGCAAAAAAATGGTATCGGCCGTTTCGCAGATGTTTGACCCAAAACCGCTGGTTCCGAATGAATTAACGAAAGGATTTTTTGAACGCTGTCAGGATCACGAAAATGAAGACATCACATATAACAAATGAGCAGAGGCTGCTATCGGCCTCTGCTCTTTTTTCGCCGCGCGATTTCTTTTTCCCGTTCGGCCAGCACTTCACTCCGGTCTCTCAGCCGGTGTTTATCGATGAGGAAGGCGTCCTGTACAACGCTTGTCCGCCCCCATGGATAGGATTGCTGTTCGCATTTTTTTCGGCATCGCTCCTCAAGCGCCTTGTCTGCAATGGGAAGCATGATGCTTTCGTAAGGAGAATGCGATTCGATTTTTCGGTAAGTATGCTTTAGCAGGCTGATGAGCCGGCTGTAGTCTAATCCGAGTGATTCAACGGCCGTCTGCTCGCCTTCGAGAATGCGGATGCTGTTTGCCATTAACCTTTTCGCGCCGGTGAAGTTGTTTCTCCGCTGATGGTAGAGGGCGACGGCCAGCTGGATCAAACCGACCCAGTAAAGCTTCCGTGCTCCCAGAGGTTCTTTTTTCCAATGTTCCTCCAAAATTTCATGGCACTCAAAATAATCCCTTGATCCATGAAATTCAGCCAGATAATCGATGTAAGCTTCGGGATACATCCGACAGCCTCCTTTTCTTTTCCGTTCAAGTGTATCACAAGAACCCGGCAAAGAAAAAACGCGAGGGAGTGCCCGCGAGTTTTTAGGAAAATGAGCGTCCGTTTATTGCGGACGCTCATGGCGATCAGCCGTTTTTATATTAATAGATCCATGCGGCTCCTACAATAATTAACAAAATAAACAGAACCACAATCAAAGCAAAACCTCCGCCGTAGCCGAAGCCTTGACCGCTCATGCTGTTCCCTCCTCTATTTAAGAATTCACCATATTCTATGTGTGTATTTCTCAATTTGTATAGGCGGATGCCTCCTGGGGCTTTGCAAATTATATTGGACTTCGGATAGACGCGTAATTTATACTTAAGGGTAGCCAGTTTAGGCCGGCAAAGAAGCGATTGTGAAAATGGTGAGAAATGATCATGGAATATCAGGTGAAAATCGAGGCGTTTGAAGGACCGTTGGATTTGCTTTTGCATCTTATCAATCGGCTCGAGATAGACATTTATGACATACCTGTTGCGAAGATAACCGAGCAATATTTATTATATGTGCATACGATGCGTGAGCTTGAGTTAGATGTAGCGAGCGAATATTTGGTGATGGCCGCCACCCTGCTCAGCATTAAAAGCCGGATGCTCCTTCCGAAACAAGAAGAAGAGCTGTTTGATGAGGAGTTTCTTGAAGAGGAAGAGGACCCGAGAGAAGAATTGATTGAAAAATTGATAGAGTACAGAAAGTACAAAAGTGCGGCGCAAAATTTAAAAGAGCGTGAAGAAGAGCGGCAAAAATCGTTCGCCAAACCGCCGAGCGACTTAAGCAGCTACGCCAAGGAAATCAAGCTGAGCGAACAAAAGCTTTCGGTAACGGTTTATGATATGCTCGGCGCATTTCAAAAGGTGCTGAACCGGAAGAAAATCAGCCGTCCTTCGGAAACGAGGATTTCAAGGCAGGAAATCCCGATCGAAGAAAGAATGGCGCAAATCGTCGACAATTTGAAATCGGCCCGAAAAAGAATCAACTTCACGGAACTGTTTCCGTATGAACAAAAAGAGCATTTGGTCGTGACGTTTTTAGCGATATTGGAGCTGATGAAAAATCAGCTGATCATCATTGAACAGGAACATAATTTTTCAGATATTTACATCACAGGGAGTGAAGCGATTCATGACGCTTGATATCGTGAATTGGAAGGCCATTGTCGAAGCGTTGCTCTATGCGGCGGGAGACGAAGGCCTTACCAAAAAACAGCTGTTATCCGTTTTGGAAATCGATGAAACAGAGCTTCAGGATATTATGCATGACGTAAAGGAAAGCTATGAACAGGAAGACAGAGGCATTGAGCTTGTTGAATACGCAGACACTTACATGCTTTCGACAAAAAAAGAATTTGCCGTCTATTTGAAAAAGCTGATCGAAGCTCCTTCAAAAGGGCTTTCCCAGGCGGCGCTTGAAGTGTTGGCCATCGTCTCATATAAACAGCCGATTACAAGGGCTGAAGTCGAAGATATAAGGGGGGTTAAATCCGAACGGATTCTCCAAAGCCTTGTCGCAAAAGCGCTGCTCTGTGAAGTAGGACGAGCGGATGGGCCGGGCCGGGCGATTTTATACGGAACGACAGACACATTTCTAGAGCAGTTTGGATTAAAGGCGCTTGAAGAACTTCCGCCGCTGCCTGAAAACGTCGAAGAAGACGGGGTGCAGGAGGAAGCTGATTTATTCTTCGAGAATTTCAATCAGACGTTTGAAGATTTAAAATAGATTCACCTTAAGAACGAAGTATGATAATATATATTATCGTATTTTTTATGTTTAATTTAAACGACGTAAGAATACGATTGTAACAAAGCGATGAGGAGAGGGTGCCGACACCAATGGGAAAATCTATGGCAAGAGCCCAAACCGAGCAGGCAGAGGAATTTTTATCACAGGCTGTACAGACGCTGAGCGATTATTTGAACGAAACAACGCTTTCATCTCTGGAAACGGAAGAACCGGGACGAAGCGCCTATTTCCGGGATGTCCTCAGCAATTTAAGAAAGCTTACGGTCTACTGTGAAGAAGGACTTTCAGCCTGTCGAGTCATGCTGCAGCAGGAGCCTTTTCGGGATGCTGCGGCGGAAAGGACGCTCTATCAGATTTATCATCGATGCATAGAGGAATTTTTTACACCGAAAAAAGAAACGTGGTATGAAGACAGCAGAGCAGCTTATACGGGAAGGCACGCCATTCGCTTTCACGAACCAGCGCCGGCCTCATTAAAAAAATTGATGGCTTCTCTTGAAACGGGATACCAATCGATGAGAGAAGAATTGGAATACTATGCAACGGACTATCAGATGAAGGTGGTTCATCCAAGATAAAATTACCCGAACTCTCCCTTTTGAGGGGGAGTTTTTTCATGCGATTTTTTAAGAATTGCACATTTGATGATCATATCGGTTAGACAAGCGCATAAACTTGTACAAACAACAACAAGGACGTGAGAAAAATGCGCTTTCTAAAACGAACTGCAGCAGCGGCCATTCTTTTTTTTCTTTTTTTCTCTTCTTTTCAAATCGCTGAAGCAGAGGCTTCCATTCATGTCAGCGCAAAAAGCGCAATTGTCATAGACGGTCAATCCGGCAGGGTTTTATTTGCCAAGGATGAACATGAAAAGCGGCGCATTGCAAGCATCACGAAGATCATGACGGCCATTTTGGCGATCGAGTCGGGAAAATTGGAGGATACCGTGACAGTCTCAGACAGGGCTGCAGGTACGGAAGGTTCTTCCATATATTTGACGAGCGGACAAAAAGTTAAGCTAAAAGACCTTGTATACGGTCTCATGCTGAGATCGGGAAATGACGCCGCCGTGGCGATTGCCGAACACGTCGGCGGCAGTCTTGAAGGCTTTGTGTATATGATGAATCAAAAAGCGGCCGATCTCGGGATGGAAAACACCGTGTTTCGCAATCCCCACGGTCTTGATGATCATGCCGGCCATTATTCAACCGCATATGACATGGCGCTTTTGACAAAATATGCGATGACAAATCAGACATACCGAAAAATCGCCGGAACAAAGCATTACAAAGCGGAAACGATGCAGGGAATCTGGAGAAACAAAAACAAGCTTTTAACAGGCTTGTACCGCTACAGCACAGGGGGCAAGACGGGGTACACAAAGCTTGCAAAGCGCACGCTCGTATCCACTTCCTCTAAAGACGGCACAGATCTGATCGCGGTCACGATCAACGCTCCTGATGATTGGAATGATCATATCAATATGTTCAGCTATTGTTACGATCATTATAAAACGTATGTTGTTGCCAAAAAAGGAGAAATTCACAGGCTGCGGGATTCGTTTTATGGAAGCAAAGTTTTTATTAAACGCGATGTCAAGTATCTCTTAAGCGATGAGGAAAAAGACGAGGTGAAGATCGACTTAGAACTTCTCGAGCCGAAGAAATCTTGGCGGAAAAACGAAAAAGCGATTCCGGACATCATTGGCAGGATGAAGGTGAAACTGGACGGAAAAACGATTGCCGACCTGCCTGTGTACTATGAAAATGAACGGAACAAAAAGCCGAAAAAATCGTTCCTTGATACCTTTCAATCTGTTTTTAAAAAAGCGGCGGGCGGTCCATCATGGTCAATATAATCTGGGTCGGTTTAACGGTCATCGGTCTTGTGTTTGCGCTTGTGAACGGAACGGTTCAAGAAGTGAACGAAGCTGTATTTAAAGGAGCGAAAGAAGCGGTCACCATCGCGATCGGACTGATGAGTGTCCTGGTCTTCTGGCTGGGGCTGATGAAAATAGCCGAGCAGTCCGGGCTCCTCGACAAATTCAGCCGCATGTGCCGTCCGTTCATTTCAAAGCTGTTTCCTGATATTCCTCCCGACCATCCGGCGATGGGGTACATTTTATCCAATTTAATGGCCAATTTTTTCGGACTTGGCAACGCGGCGACACCGCTCGGCATCAAAGCGATGGAACAAATGAAGGCGCTCAATCAAAACCGCGCCGAGGCGAGCCGTTCGATGATCACCTTTTTGGCGGTCAATACGTCAAGCATTACACTCATTCCGACGACGGTGATTGCGGTCAGAATGACTTATGATTCAAAATCGCCGACAGACATCGTCGGACCGACGATTTTGGCGACGCTGATATCAGGAATTGTTGCAATTATCATCGACAGGTATTTTTATTATAGAAGAAAAAAGAAGGGGTGAGCGTTTGGAATTCATCAATTGGCTTTCTTTAGCCCTTATCCCGTTTATCATCGCCTCGATTCTTTTATATGGCACATTTAAAAAAGTTCCGACTTATGAAGCGTTTGTAGAAGGGGGAAAAGAAGGGATCCAAATTGCGTTTTCCATCATCCCCTACCTGGTCGGGATGCTTGTGGCGATCACGGTTTTCCGCTCCTCCGGGGCGCTCGATTTTTTTATGGATATATTGAAACCCGTTTTTACTGCCGTCGGCATGCCGACAGAGGTCGTGCCCCTCGCCTTGATCCGGCCGATTTCAGGAACGGCGGCGCTCGGCATGACGACAGATCTGATCGCCGTTTACGGGCCTGATTCGTTTATCGGCCGTCTTGCCTCCGTCATGCAGGGATCGACAGACACGACCCTTTATGTCCTGACCGTCTATTTTGGGGCGGTTGGAATCAAAAAAATGGGGGATGCTTTAAAGGTGGGCCTGCTTGCCGATTTAGCGGGTGTCATCGCTTCTGTCATCATTGTTGCCTTGTTGTTTGGAAGCGCCTAAACAGGCGCTTTTTTTGCTTTTTGGCCAAAACTGTTTTACTTTTGGGCTGAGAAAGGATACATTAAAGGGCGGAGTTCAGGTTTTTACGCGAACAAGCCGCACTGAATGCTTGTTTGTTGAATTGGAAAAAAGTAAGATAATACATGAGGTGAAAGATATGGAACGACTGCAAAAAGTGATCGCTCACGCCGGAATTGCATCAAGAAGAAAGGCGGAAGAGCTGATAAAAGAAGGAAAAGTGACGGTCAATGGCAAAACAGTCAGAGAGCTCGGCGTCAAAGTGACGAGTTCAGACCGGATAGAAGTAAACGGCATTCAGCTTGAATCCGAAGAGCCGGTTTATTTCCTCTTTTATAAGCCGAGGGGCGTGATTTCCGCGGTGAAAGATGATAAAGGGCGGAAAGTGGTGACCGACTTTTTCCAAGAGGTTCCGCAGCGGATTTACCCGATCGGACGGCTCGACTATGATACAAGCGGACTGCTTCTGCTGACGAATGACGGGGACTTCGCCAATAAATTGATGCACCCGAAATACCAGATCGACAAAACGTACGTGGCCAAGCTGAAAGGCATCCCGGCAAAGGAAAACTTAAAAACGCTCGAGCGCGGCGTCAAGCTTGAGGAAGGAAAAACCGCCCCGGCTAAAGTGAAACTGCTTTCGCTCGACAAGAAAAAGCAAACCAGCATCGTCCAAATTACCATTCATGAAGGACGCAACCGGCAAGTGCGGAGGATGTTTGAAGCGATCGGCCATGAAGTGGTCAAACTGAAAAGGGAGGAATACGCCTTTTTGAATCTGCAGGGGCTGAAAACGGGAGAGAAGAGAGAGCTGACACCGCATGAAGTAAAGAGGCTCAGGGCCATGGCGGAACACGGCAAACATGCTTTCTAAATTTTCACACAACCTTCAAAAAAAGAAAAAAGGCAGTCAGTATCAGGATGCTATAATGATACTGAGTGTCTAAATGAGGGGGCGGAATATGAAGAAAAAGCGTTTTTACATTCGGACAGTCATTCTCCTTGTTTTGCTGGCGGCGCTTGGCTATACGCTTTACAGCGCTGTATTTCAAAACAACGAAAGCGCGGCAGTGGGGGAGAAAGCGCCCAATTTCTCGCTGGAGGATGTGGACGGAAACCGTCTCAAGCTGGACGAACTAAAAGGCAAAGGGGTCTTTTTAAACTTTTGGGGAACGTGGTGTGAACCATGCAAAAAGGAATTTCCTTATATGGCTAAACAGTATAAGGAGTTTAAGGATCAAGGAGTGGAGATCGTTGCCGTCAATGTCGGGGAATCAAACCTTGCCGTGCAAAACTTTATGAAAGCCTACGGCGTCAATTTTCCCGTGGTGCTTGACAAGGACAGGCAGGTGGTGGATGCGTACGATGTCACCCCGCTTCCGACCACATTTTTGATCAACCCGGAAGGCGAGATCGTCAAAGTGGTCACAGGGACAATGACGGAGCGCATGATCCATGATTACATGACAATGATCAAGCCTGAGGGATCATCATGATGAAAGAAATCAAATGCGAATGCGGTCATGTAAATCCGACAGGAACCGTTCTGTGCGAATCGTGCGGAAAGCCGCTGAAAAAACAGGACGCCAAACTCCTTGATATGCGATATGACGGCAGCGCGAGGCGCTCCCAAACTTACAATAAAACGATTGTAGATAAAATTTGGAACTTCTTTTCATCTGTAAAGGTCGGCGTCTGGCTGATCGTGATTACGCTCACCGCTTCGGCTTTCGGAACGATTTTTCCGCAGGAAATGTTTTTGCCGCCGGGTGCGCAGGCTGATACATATTATGAAGAACAATACGGACTATTGGGACAAATCTATTATCTTCTCGGGTTTCACAACCTTTACGGCTCATGGTGGTTTATCATCCTCGTCGCCTCAATCGGCGTTTCCCTGGTCATTTGCAGCCTTGACCGCGTCGTCCCGCTGTACAGGGCCTTGAAAAATCAGGGAGTGATCCGCAATCCGAATTTTATGGAGAGGCAGAGGCTGTTCAGCCGGACCGATTCCGTCATGTCTGAAAGCGTGAGGACGCAAATCATCGAGCGGCTGAAACAAAAGCGCTACCGCGTGAAGGAGGAAAACGGCAACCTGTTTGCTGAAAAAGGGCGTTTTTCAAGATGGGGCCCTTATGTCAATCATGTCGGTCTGATCATTTTCCTCATCGGTGTCATGCTTCGTTTTGTTCCGGGGATGTATGTCGATGAAACCCTTTGGATCAGGGAAGGGGAAACCGTCCCTATTCCGGGTACGGACGGCCGCTACTATCTGAAGAACCACCAGTTTAAAAGGGAAATGTACAAGAGTGAAAAGGAAAAAGAAGTATTTTCGGAAGCGATCAATAAAGCCGGAGACGGAATGGTGGCGAAGAATTTTCAGACAGATGTCGAACTTTATGAAAGTGAACATGCCAGCCTTCCCGGTGAAGACCCTGAATTAAAAAAAGTGAAAAACGACACGATCAGAGTCAACGATCCGCTGAAATTCGATTCTTTTGCGCTTTATCAGCTGGATTACAGGGAAGGCGAGCTCGACAAGATGGTGTTCCAGCTTATCGAAAAAGACAGCGGGAAATCGTTCGGCAAGGTGTCGATCGACCTTCTGGAGCCGAAGTCGGACTACGATCTTGGCAACGGTTACAAGGTGCATCTCGCAAGCTATCTGCCAGATTTTTATTTTAATAAAGCCGGTGAACCGAGCACGAAAACGAGAAATCCGAACAATCCGGCTTTCGTTTTTCAGATCACCGCGCCGGACAGGCCTAAAGGGGAAAAGAGCTTTGTAGCGATTCAGGAGACGATAGAAGGCTCTGACAACAACAAATACAAAATGAAGTTTGACCATGTTGAAACGAAGAACCTCTCAGGGCTTACGGTCAGAAAAGATTTGACACTATGGGTGCTCATGACAGGCGGCATCATCTTTATGATCGGTGTTATACAAGGTATGTATTGGCACCACAGAAGGATTTGGCTCAGAACGCAAGACGGACAGGTGCTCGCCAGCGGACATACAAACAAAAACTGGTACGGGTTGAAAAAAGACTTTCAGACAGTACTGGCGGACACGGGGATAAGCGAACCGGCCGACCAAAAAGAACTGTTGAAGGAAAAAAAATAAACGCCAGCATAGGGAGGGGTTTTCATGGCAGAGCTTAGCGGCAATTTATTGTACGCGGCATTTCTCTTGTATCTCGCAGCGGTCTTCTTTTTTGGCGGCTCAATCAGAAGCAAAACATCAGCGCCAGTAAAAAAGAACCGGTGGGCATCCATCGCCGTTTTGATCACGATCGCCGGATTTGTATGCCAGCTGGGATATTTTATTGCGAGATGGATCGCATCAGGACATGCTCCGGTCAGCAATCTCTTTGAATTTACAACGGCATTCAGCATGATGCTGGTACTGGCCTTTCTCATCATCTATTTTATTTACAAGCTTTCCGCTTTGGGGCTGTTTACACTGCCGGTTGTCCTGCTTTTAATCGCATATGCCAGCATGTTCCCGACTGATATTACGCCGCTGATACCATCGCTGCAAAGCAGCTGGCTGTATATTCATGTGACAACGGCTGCGCTCGGGCAGGCGATACTCGCCATCAGCTTTGTCGCCGGCGCCATCTTTCTGCTCAAGCATGTCGATCAATCAAAACCGGGCAAAAAAACGTTCTGGCTTGAGTTTGTGATGTTTATGCTCGTGACGACGCTTGCATTCATCATTGTAACCACCGCATTCAGAATAGGGGGTTATGAGGCGCAGTTCAAGTGGATCGATAAAAACGGTCAGGAAGATGTCATGGTTTACGAGCTTCCTGCGCTCATCGGCCCGAATAAGGGAGAGCTTTTGACAAAGGAAAAAATGGAGCCGCTTTTCAATGTGCCGCCTGTTTTTTCCGGGCGCAAGCTGAATACGGTCGTTTGGTCATTCGGTGCCGGTATGTTGCTTTACGGCTTGATCAGATTGATCATCAGAAAACGCGTCAGCCAGCTGTTACAGCCGCTGGTGAAGAATGTGAATCTCGATCTTGTCGATGAAATCGGCTACCGCTCCGTATCCATCGGTTTTCCCGTTTTCACGCTGGGCGCGCTTATTTTTGCGATGATTTGGGCGCAGCTGGCCTGGACCAGGTTCTGGGGCTGGGATCCAAAAGAAGTATGGGCGCTGATCACCTTTTTATTTTATGCCGCCTATCTGCATCTCAGGCTTTCAAGAGGCTGGCACGGGGAAAAGTCGGCATGGCTTGCCGTGATCGGTTTTGCCATTATTATGTTCAACCTTATTTTTGTAAACCTTGTGATCGCAGGGCTACATTCGTATGCATAACCATTGAAGGCAATGGAAGGTTCAGGAGGTTCCTGAACCTTCCGGATGTTTTTTGTCAAATGGAGGAATAATCTCAGCTTGGATTACTATCATTTTTCTAATAAAATGAATGTAAGAAGATTCAATTCAGGAGGTTTACGATGGAACAGACAAAAGAGACAAAAATATTAGTAGTAGATGATGAGGCAAGAATCAGACGTCTTTTAAAAATGTATCTTGAAAGAGAACATTATGTGATTGAAGAAGCCGAAAACGGTGATGAAGCCATCGAAAAAGCGCTTGGCAACCACTATGATCTGATCCTGCTCGATTTGATGATGCCGGGTACGGACGGTATCGAAGTGTGCCGCCAAGTCAGAGATAAAAAAGCGACACCGATCATTATGCTGACGGCAAAAGGGGAAGAAGCCAACCGGGTGCAGGGATTTGAGGTCGGTACAGATGATTACATTGTCAAGCCTTTCAGCCCGAGGGAAGTGGTGTTGAGGGTCAAAGCGCTCTTGAGAAGATCATCGCAAACCTCTTATCTCAATACGGATACAACAGCAAAGAATGTTCTTGTTTTTTCTCATTTGTCCATCGACCATGATGCTCACAGAGTCATGGCAGACGGAACAGAGGTCAGCCTGACCCCGAAAGAGTATGAGCTTCTTTACTTTTTGGCAAAAACCCCTGATAAAGTTTACGACCGCGAAAAGCTGCTCAAAGAAGTTTGGCAGTATGAGTTTTTCGGGGATTTAAGAACGGTCGATACCCATGTCAAACGTTTACGTGAAAAACTGAACAAAGTCTCTCCGAAGGCGGCCAAAAAAATCGTCACAGTGTGGGGTGTCGGTTACAAATTTGAGGTCGGAAACGAATGAAGTTTTGGAAGAGTGTCGTTGGTAAGCTATGGTTTACCATCCTTCTTTTGGTTTCATTTGTCTTATTTATTCTTACCGTTTTTCTGCTTGAATTCATTGAAAACTACCATGTCGATGAAGCGGAGGCCGATCTGACGAAGCTCGCCAGCAAAGTGGCTGTGATTATGGAAAACCACAAAGACCAGGAGGTCGCCAGGTCCATCTCATGGGAGCTTGCGGATGAACTGACGAGTATCGCGATCATAAAAAGTGATGATGAATATTGGAATTCTCCGCGCAAAAATGAAAAGGTGTCCCAGATCACTTTAAAGGAAATCAAACGGGATTCCGATTTGAATGATGCGCTCACCCATCATCAAAAAGTGCAAAAGCGGCTGGCCCTCAAAAACCATAAAAACGATCAGCTGATTGTCGGTGTTCCATACGGGAAAGGCGATAACGGGGGCATGGTGTTTATTTCCCAGTCGCTTCTCGCCGTCAAGGATACGACACAGCATACGACAAGATATATCCTTTTTGCTGCGGCGATCGCGATCGTTTTGACGACGATCTTCGCGTTCTTCCTGTCAAGCCGGATCACTTACCCGCTCAGAAAAATGCGGCAAGGTGCACAGGATTTGGCCAAAGGAAAGTTTGACACGAAAATTCCGATTTTAACGCAGGATGAGATCGGCGAGTTGGCGATCGCTTTTAACCAAATGGGACGCCAGCTGAAGTTTCATATTACGGCTTTAAATCAGGAAAAAGAGCATTTATCAAACATTTTAAGCAGCATGGCCGACGGTGTGATCACCATCAATATCGACGGCACGATCCTTGTCACCAACCCTCCGGCAGAGCGCTTTTTGCAGGCGTGGTATTATGAGCAGAACATGAATGTAAAAGAGGGACATGAGCTGCCTCCCGAAGCGAGGGAACTGTTTCAAAACACCGTCAGCACGGAAAAAGAACAGATGATTGAAATGACGTTGCAGGGAAGGTCATGGGTGCTCTTAATGAGCCCGCTTTACAACCAGGCACATGTGCGCGGAGCTGTCGCCGTCTTGAGGGATATGACAGAGGAACGACGGCTCGACAAGCTGAGAAAAGATTTTATCGCCAATGTCAGCCATGAGCTGAGAACACCGATTTCGATGCTCCAAGGGTACAGCGAAGCCATAGTGGATGATATCGCCAGCTCTGAAGAAGAGAAAAAGGAAATCGCCCAGGTGATTTATGATGAATCTTTGCGAATGGGCAGATTGGTAAACGACTTGCTTGATCTTGCCAGAATGGAAGCTGGACATATTTCCTTAAATGTGGAAACTGTTGAGCTCAAAGAATTTTTCGAGAGGGTGTTCCGCAAGTTTTATGGAGTGGCAGCAGACAAGGAGATCACCCTCTCCCACAATCTCGATTTGCAGGAAGCGCAATTTGAGTTTGATCCGGACAAAATGGAGCAGGTACTGACCAATCTGATTGACAACGCCTTGCGCCATACAAATGCAAGTGGCACCGTCCATGTTGAAGTGCAGTCCGCCGCAAGCGGCTTGAAGACTGCCGTAAAAGATTCGGGAAGCGGTATACCGGAAGAAGACCTTCCGTTTATCTTTGAACGCTTTTACAAAGCCGACAAAGCGAGAACAAGGGGAAAAGGCGGAACAGGTCTCGGACTTGCGATCGTCAAAAACATCGTCGATGCGCACAACGGATCGATCGCGGTCCACAGCAGGCTGAATGAAGGAACGACATTTACGTTCTATATTCCAAGAAAAAGGAAAGATGCTGGCCAAATTTGACGAAGAATATTGTTCCATAAGAAACAGAGAGCACCTGTTCATTTCGAACAGGTGTTTATGTTTTTCAGCAAAAATGTAACCAATTTGTAAACATTCCGCTCACCTTGAAACATTTAGGTCTTCGTTGTCGTTAAAAGAGTGAGAAGATGAAAATAAAACGGGCGGAGAATGCGAAAAGCCGGAAATTTTCATAGTCGTAAGTGCATATGGAAATAGTCGTTTCCATTCTGATACCCTATAAAGGCAGTCCGTTTTTTTCTAAACCGTAAAGTCCGCTTCCGCTTAAAGCGGAAGTATGGCAGCCATCCCCTATTGATTGGGGAGGAATGAATCAGGTGGAGTCCATCTAATGAAGACTTTAGCCTGGATTTATGTATAATCTCTATAGAAGGATGCAATGCAAAATAAGCGCATGAGACAGGGAATGAGTGATGTTTAATGGATAAAACCAAAATACTAATTATTGAAGATGATGAACCAATCGCTGATTTGCTTTCTTACGGGCTGGCGGCGGAAGGATTTGAAACGTGTACTGTCAATAGCGGTTCGTTAGGAATGAGTAAAATAGATCAATCCAAACCTGATCTTCTGCTTCTCGATTGGATGCTGCCGGACTGCAGCGGATTGGATATTTGTAAAAAAGTAACCGAGAGCTACAATATTCCGATACTAATGATCACAGCAAAGTCAGATATCACGGATAAAGTACTTGGATTGGAATTCGGGGCCGACGATTATATTACAAAGCCGTTTGATCTGCGCGAAGTTGTGGCCCGAATTCGTACGATACTTCGCCGTCTCGAACAAGCTCATCATTTGAATGAGCAGGAAACGGTAAAAGAGGATGTTATTCGCTTTAAAAATATTGTGATTGTTCCAGGTGAAAGGCTTGTGACAAAAAACGGAACGGCAGTCGAATTGACTCCTAAAGAATTTGATTTGCTCATGACTTTGATTGGCCATCGCGGAAAAGTTTTCACGCGTTCAGAGCTTTTGGAATTCATCTGGGGATACGATTTTGCCGGGGATACACGTACAGTTGATACCCATATTCAAAGACTCCGTAAAAAGCTTGATGCAAGCGACTTGATCACAACGGTGTTCGGTATCGGATATAAATTCGAGAAGCAGGAGGAGTAGAGCGTGTTACGCACCATCAAGGGCAAGTTTATTGTGGGCTTTTTTCTGATTTTTTCTCTCTCCTTCCTTGTGCTCAATCATACGGTCAAGAACGTCATTTGGTCGAGTAATGAAAACATTGTGACATCGGATTTGGTCGAATTGAAAAAAAACAGTACCGTGTATGTAAACCAAGCATTTTTAATCAATCATTATAAAAACAATGAACTTTATTTTGGCGATATGGCCGATGAAATGGTGGATAATTTAAATCACTCTACAGGAAGCAATGTCGGTGTTTATACCGTGGATGGCACTTTGCTGTCTTCTTCCGACAAAAAGGTGTTTTCCGAAGGAAGTGATGATGATCTTAAACAGGCTATCAAAGGAAAGACCGCCTATCATATCACCTATGATCGAAATAAAGCGGAGGTATTTTTCTCATATCCAGTTGTCATTGACGGAACAAAAGTAGGCATATTGCGTTTTTCGAAAGATTTTGACCTGCTCTATAAGCAAAGCGGAGAGATTCTCGATATCGTTTTTTACATCGCCCTTGCCATATTTGTGGCGGCGTTTCTTTTCTCCTATATCCTCTCCAGACATATCACGATTCCGCTCGTGAAGCTGACAGAGGCTTCATCACAAGTCAAAAAGGGCAAGTTGGATGTGGATATCCACTTTCAGAGAAAAGATGAGATTGGCCAGCTTGCCGTCAATTTCAATGATATGATCAACAGGATTAGAGAACAGATTTCAACCATTGAAAGGGATCGGGATCGCTTAAAGGAACTGAACGAGCAAGAGAAACGCTTTTTTGACAATATGACGCATGAGCTGAAAACACCTTTGACTTCCATCCAAGGATATGCCGAGATCATAAAAGCAAAAGGGGAAGCGGATCGGGTATTTTTTGATAAAGGAATGAACCACATTGTTGAAGAAAGCCGGCGCCTGCACAATTTGGTGATCAAGCTTCTTGAAGTATCCCGGGAAGTGTCCAAGGATGATCAGTTTGCCAGAATCGACGCAGGGGACATTTTAAAAGATGTTTGCGAATCGATGAAGTTTCGGGCGGAACGGTATAAGAAAACGATCACCTGTGACATTGAAGAAGATCTATACGTTCACGGTCAGGTGAATAGGCTGCGCCAGCTTTTTATCAATTTGCTGGACAATGCGATCAAATACAGCTTATCCCATTCGGAAATCATCATTAAAGCCGGGATCGTTGGAGAAAAAGTTCTTTTTACGTTCAAGAATCCGAGTGCTCCATTTGAACATAACCAACACTCTAAAATGTTTCAGCCCTTTTATTCGGTCAACCAAAAGATCACGGAAGAGGGAAGTGTAGGTTTGGGATTAAGCATTGTGAAAACAATTGTTGATGAACACGGAGGAACTATTGAGATGTTCTACAAGGAAAACGATACAACGATTCAGGTTGAATTAGCTTACGCAAAGGTTGAGAAATAATGAAGAACAAACCATTTATCATATGGGCAGGGGTGCTGTTGTTTCTCGTTATTATCGTGTCCAGTTATAATGTGGGAAAACGCTCGGAAACCATTATTATACCAAGCAAGGAAGAGAATGTTCAGAAGAACCGCCCCTTTCAAGTAAAAACAATATATCGCCTTCCAAGAGCAGATCAGTTGCTTGGATGGTCTTCATCGGACTCCGTCGTTGGGTTTTTCAAGGGAGATGAGACATCTGAACGTGCAAAACACCGTCTTCAGCGTCTATCCTCCCCTTATGAAAAAGCTGAAAATCTGCAAGGGATTGAAAGCAATACGTCCAACCTAAAGGTGTCTCCGGACGGAAAGAGTATCGCCGGGGTAACCGTGTCATCAAATAAGGCGTCAATGAATCTGATCTCGTTGGTAAACGGGAAAAAAACGGAAATCGCAAGTTTCGCCTCAAGCAGTGAGGTTTATGTCCAAGATGTTTCATGGTCAAATAACAGCAAATACGTTTGTTATCTAGTCATAGATGCCGGGCAAGATGGTCAGACTAGCCTTCATGTTTTCGATACAGATTCCAAAACGCACAAAACGTATTTATTGAAGGGTTTTGCCGAGAAAGATTCGCTTACGGGAGTTCACATCTCTGATAATGGACGCGGCTTGCTGCTTACCGTGTTACAGATGGGGAAGAAAGAAAGCATCATGATGGGAACCGTTAACGGCAATCGCATCGATATTCAGGACAAGCGTCAAAACAGCCTTGGCGAGCCTGTTTGGTTAAACAATGATCAATTTGTATTCCTCGGTACCGGGGAAACCCTGTACGAATACGATCGCCGAAACGGCGAGCTTTCTGCTCTGCTCGAAAAAGTAGCCGCGTTCACATTTTCAAATGACCGAAAGAAAATCGCTTACTTTTTGAATGATAAAGACAGTATTTATGCAGGTAAGCTTCAAGGAAAAAATATCCTGTGTGAAGAACCGGTATACCACGGCACCATACCGTCAAAAATATATTGGAGTCCCGATGGCAACAGCCTGCTCGTGAATGCGCAAAACCAGTATTCTTCTACGGAAAGTGCTTCAGCGCGATTTTTTGATGATCAAGCTTATATCATCACATTTAAATAACCGATTGTTCTCTAAAAAACCTTATTTCAGTTCATACCGAAATAAGGTTTTTTTCTTACCTCGTGATGTTCTCCTGTTGATTACGATCACATCATGTCAAACAGAGTAATAAGTCCCTGTTTTCTATCCCCGAAAAATGATGTTTTCTTTCTTTTTGTGACATTTTGTTTACAAGTTGGTCGAACTTCTGCGATATCTTCCCCTTATATTAAAAGAGCATCCTTCTTAGCAAACTTTGTTTTTAATCAGCAAAACTAAAAAATTGTCATTTGTATGTGACGAGTTTACAAGAAACCTAGTGATCATATCTACAGTCAAGGAGTTGGAAAAAGTGTCGAATTCACCAAGAAAAGTTCATAAATTGAACAGGCTAGGAAAAATAGTGTTGGGTATGCTGACTGTCCTGGGTGTGACTTTGTTATGCATGTCTTGGAATGCACTTGCAGGTTCAAAGCAGAAGTCAATAAAAGGAAGTGCCGCCGCTTCAGAGCAGGTGGCGGAAAGGAGCAAACATACAGCAGAGAAAAAGGAAAGTAAACAAACACCGCCGGAAATCGGAAAGGTCGTCTATTTGACATTTGATGACGGGCCAAACCCGGCTGCTTCAGAAAAAATTCTAAGTTTGCTCAGTCAATATCATGCAAAAGCGACGTTTTTTATGTTAAAACCTAATATCGAACAAAATCCGGAAATCGTGAGGAAAATGGTGGAGAACGGCCACTCCGTTGGGTCACACGGAGTGACGCATCAAGTATCGAAAATCTATCAATCTCCTGAAAGCTTTGCGGCAGAAATGAACGATACGCTTAAAACGATCAAAGAAACAGCCAACGTCAACACACATTTGATCAGATCGCCATATGGATCAAAGCCTTATATTACGGGTCCATTTCAGGCAGTCATTAGGCGTGAGCATTTTAACATTTGGGATTGGACGGTTGATTCAGAGGACTGGAAGTCTGCAAATACAAATGGTCAATTCGTCAATAATGCGATTCAGCAAGTCAATAACCTGACCGGAGTTGAGCCGCTTGTCGTATTAATGCATGAAAAACCGACGACTGAAGCGCATTTGGAAAAATTATTGAAATACTTACAAGAAAACGGGTATGAAATGAAAGCCATTCACGATTCGATAAAGCCGGTTCATTTTAGATGGAATTCATAAATCAACAATAATCAGAGAACGATAACGGTTTCGACTGCGGAAGCAATATGAGCAGGCATCGACAAGGAAGGGATAGTGAAAATGAGAAAAAGAAAATTAAAAATGAAAAATATAATATTGCTGGTTCTAGTTCTATTGATATCTAGTGGCGGTTTGGTGTCTTACGGCATTTACCGTAACGTGGCAAAATCAATCAGTCATATGTACGAACCTCTTCATCGTGAATCCGAGAAGGAGAATGCAGCTGCTTCACACGATCCGATATCCATTCTTTTATTGGGGATAGACGAGCGCCCCGGTGATAAAGGCCGTCCGGATTCGATGATTGTGGTCACTGTTAATCCGAAGACAAAAAAAACGACAATGACAAGTATTCCGCGTGATACGAGGGTATTTATAAAATCTAAGAATACCTTTTCCAAAATGAATTCGGCGTACACCTATGGCGGAATTGAAGGGACTATTCAAACTGTGGAACAATTTTTGAACATTCCCATCAATTATTATATCAAAGTAAATATGGAAGGGTTTAAAGATATTGTAGATGCGGTTGGCGGAGTTACGGTGAATAATCATATTGATTTTACCCTTGAAGGGGTGCATCTAGCAAAAGGGAAACAACATCTTGATGGTCAGACCGCTCTTACATATGCCCGGATGAGAAAAGACGATCCCCGCGGTGATTTTGGACGTCAAGAGCGTCAGCGTGAGATTATCAACCAAATTATTCATGAAGGTGCACAATTAAAATCATTAGCAAACTATCAAGAGATTTTAACGGCATTAGAAAAAAACGTCAAAACGAACTTAACACTTGACAACATGATCGATATTCAAAGCTCTTATAAAGAAGCTGGTCAGGATATTAAACAAATAGAAATTGAAGGTGAAGATAAAAAAGTTGACGGCTTATGGTACCACCTGGTGACTGACGAAAAGAGAAAGGGGGTCTCAAAAAAGCTACGCCGACAATTGGATTTAAAGTCATAAACGGATAGAAATCAGTCCATGTCAAAGAATCCGCCAACTTGCCGATATGGAGAACGAAAGCGCACTTAGTGAAAACGAGGGTTCCTTATAAGCTTGGCACCTGTTCATTTAGAACGGGTGCTTTTATGCTTTAGTTTAGTTAAAATTAACCTTAACTTTATCAAAATCCCCTTCCATATTTCATATAACCGTAATATAGTTGTAATAGTTGTAATGTAACTTTTTTCGATTGACAAACGACAATAAATTGAACGGAGGGGTTTCCGGTGGAAGAAACCTTTCAGAAAATATATGATCAATACCATCAGGATTTATTTCAATTCTTATTTTATATGGTAAAAGACAAAAATCAGGCGGAAGACTTGGTGCAGGAAGTATATATCCGCGTTTTGAACTCATATGAGACATTTGAAGGCAGAAGCAGCGAAAAAACCTGGCTTCTTTCGATTGCCCGTCACGTCGCAATCGACTGGTTCAGAAAGCAGCAGACGATCCGCCAGCGGATTTTGGGGACGTTTGACTGGGATAAACAAGAGGTAAAAGACCGAAAGCCTCTGCCTGAAGACATCGTGATGCAGAGCGAAAATCTGAAAGAAATTTTTGCGGCGCTGGATAAATGTACGCTGGACCAGAGATCTGTCATTGTTTTGCGGTTCATTCAAGGCTATTCGATTTCAGAAACGGCGAAAGCCTTAAACTTTTCTGAAAGCAAGGTGAAAACGACTCAGCACCGCGGTCTGAAAGTGCTTCGTAAACAGATGGAGCTTTTGAAGGAGGATCAAAAGGATGAAGAAGTCAGAATGGAACGAAGAACGGCTAAAGGCGTTACTAAGCCAACTTCCAACGGTTAAGGATAACCGTTCGGCAAATCAGATCTATCAAAAGTTGGTTTTGGCACAGCCGAAACATAAATTGCCTAAAAAGCGGGCGGGCGCAGTTGCTGCGACGGTTTTAGTTCTCTTTCTTCTGATGCTGATGTCTCCTCAATTAATCGACCAAATCAGATCCCAAAACGGTTCTGACGCGAATATGCCCTCTGTGGTGCAGCCCCAAAGCGGCAAAAAGGAGATGGCCGATACCGCGGACACAGCAGTTTCAAGCACCTTTGTCGTCCCGCGCGAGCAAAAAGACAACTATATCACCTTTGCATTTGTTGATGATTCCAAGTCTGTCGTTGTGCCGATCAGCCTTCGTAAAAACGTCGCCATCAATGATATGGAAGATGCATTGGATGCCTACACTCGGCTGGATGTCGACCAGTTTACATCATTCAACACTTCCTATCTTGATCAGGTGACATTCAGCGAAGAGAAAAAGAGCAAAAAAGTGACGATCCAAGTCAATGAAAAGATCCCCGGGCTTTCTGAAGAGGATTTCAATCTGTTGAGGGAAACCATCAATCAAACCTTTAAATGGGGGTCCTATGACTCTGTATTGTTTGTGTCATCCAACGGAGGCGAGTCTGGCGCTGAATACGATTCTTTTGGAATGGAGGCAGACATTGCGATCACACATCAGGGGCAAAGAGGCTATTTTTTATATGAAAGTTCTGACGGCAAGCGATTTCTCGCACCGTCACAAGAATCGTATCAAAGTATAGAAGAAGCGGTCAAAATGATGCAAACAGCGGAAAGCGGCTCTCATTTAAAATCGATTATAACCGGAGATAAGCTCATTCAAGATGTTCAGGAAAAAGGAAAAGAGCTTGTCATCCAATTCTCATCCGCTGCAGACATTCAAAATCAAACCGATGACATCTTAATGGTGGAAGGTCTGCTCCTGACAGCAAAGGACTTTGGATTTAATCAAGTCAGATTTGAAAATGCGAAAATCGACAGGATCGGAAGCTATGACTTGTCAAAATCTGTACAGGTTCCATATGCGCCGAATCCGATGACGATAGAAAACTGAAAAGACCCCGTATGGGTCTTTTTTTGATGTATAAAAAGAATGGATTTGGAATTATACTAAGCTGTCGCCAAAAAGAGAAATTTTTACCGAAAGATGCATGTAATAGGAGGCCTAGACCACTTGAAACAGCTTAGACATCTACACTTCCTGTTAGCAGCAATATGGATATCAGGTTTTGCCTTAAACCCGCCGGCAGCCGAAGCCTCGGAATGGATCGAGCCGATAAAAGGCGAGATCACCGACCCATTTGGTACAAGAGGCGGCAAGCATAAAGGACTGGACATCGCTGCTCCTGAAGGAGAAAGCGTTTTGGCAGCGGCAGATGGAACGATCAGCAAATCGTACAGATCCGATTCTTACGGCCAAGTGATTTTTATCAAACATGATAATGGGTATGAAACCGTATATGCCCATTTAAGCAAACGTCTGAAAAAGAAGAATGACCGCGTTGCAAAAGGTGAAGAAATCGGCATCATCGGCAATACCGGCATATCGACCGGAACCCACCTCCACTTTGAAATGCACCATGGTTCATGGACGGAAAATAAGAAAAATGCGATTAATCCGCTGGCGGTTTACCATGAACAGGCGTTTCAGCAAAATGCTGTTCATGTTCAGCAAGGGGATGCTGAGAAAGGTTGGGCCGTCACCGTGCAAAAAGGAGATACGTTGTGGCGGATCAGCAAAGAAAACGGGATATCTGTCGAGAAGCTAATGGAAATCAACGGCCTGGCCGATTCGCATCTCTACATTGGGCAGAAATTGCTTCTTCGCGACCACGGCCGTCATGCTGGTCAAAGCACTTACATCGTCCAAAAGGGAGACACGCTTGGTCAGATTGCTGATAAAATGGGTGTAACCGTCAGGAGGATTCAGGAGTGGAACGATTTGAAAGGGGATGAGATCTATCCCCGGCAGCCGCTTAAAATTATGGAAAGCTCCTGAAAAGAACGACATAAAAAAAGCGGAACTCGGGAAAGACACTTTCCTGAGTTCCGCTCACTGTTTACGGAAGGTCGATTACCTTAACAGAGACGATGCCTGCGATGTTTTTCAGCTCATCTAAAATCTCGTTTTCCAGATGACGGTCAAATGAAAGCATCATGATCGCTTCGCCGCCTTTTTCTTTTCGTCCGACCTGCATCGTTGCGATATTGACGTCGTGATCTCCGAGAATCGCACCTACATGACCGATCACCCCAGGTTTATCGTGATGGTGAATGTAGACGAGATGTCCGGCTGGAGAAAAGTCGATGCCAAAGCCGTTCAATGCGACAATGCGTCCGCCGAAATGAGGAATATATGTTGCTCTTAACGTAAATGTTGTGACATCGCCTGTCACTTTAACAGATATGCAATTTTCATATCCTGATTCATTGGAAGAAATCTTTTCGCTGAAGCTGATGCCGCGTTCTTTTGCAACGGTTCCGGCGTTGACTTCATTGACTGTAGCCGCTACGCGGGGCTTCAGGAATCCGGCCAAAAGGCTTTTCGTAATAAACGATGTTTCAAGCTTTGCGATGGAGCCTTCATAATCGATGGCCACATCTTGAACCGGTTCGTTCATGCACTGGGAAACGAGGCTTCCGATCGTATTGGCAAACTGATGATAAGGCTGGATTTTTTGGAAGGAATCCTTTGTCATGGCCGGAAGGTTGATCGCGGACATCACCGGATTTCCTTGTGCGTACTGGAGCACTTCTTCCGACACTTGTGCGGCTACATTCAGCTGCGCTTCTTTTGTGGAAGCTCCCAAATGCGGAGTCGCGATGACCAGCGGGTGATCGATCAGTTTTGAATCAACAGGAGGTTCGATTTCAAAGACGTCGAGAGCCGCCCCTGCGACATGTCCGCTTTCAAGCGCGTCAAGAAGGGCCGCTTCATCAATGATACCGCCCCGTGCACAGTTGACAAGACGCACGCCTTTTTTCGTCTTGGCGATGGTTTCCTTATTCAAAAGCCCCTTCGTTTCTTTCGTCAGCGGGGTGTGGACGGTAATGATATCCGCACAAGCCAGGACTTCCTCAAAGCTGTTCGCATTAACGCCGAGCTTGCTTGCTCTTTCCTGTGTCAAGAATGGATCAAATACATGAACCGTCATTCCGAATGCTCTGGCGCGGCTCGCAATCTCACTTCCGATGCGCCCCATTCCGACGATGCCCAGCGTTTTGCCGTAAAGCTCAGAACCGACATAGGCGGAACGGTTCCACTCCCGGGACTTAACAGAGATATTCGCCTGCGGAATATGCCTCATCAGCGCTGAAAACATAGCGAAAGTATGCTCAGCGGTTGAAATCGTGTTTCCGTTTGGCGCATTGACGACGATGACGCCGTGTTTTGTCGCCTCGTCAATATCGATGTTGTCTACGCCTACTCCTGCTCTGGCGACGATCTTCAATGAGGTCATCTTGCTAAACAGTTCTTCCGTTACTTTCGTGGCGCTTCTGACCAGCAGAGCGTCAAACGTATGCAGCTCGTCTTCCGCTTCAGTGACGTTTTTTTCAACAATTTCAATAAAATCTGCTTCCATTAATGGTTTAAGGCCGTCGCTTGACATTTTATCTGAGACCAATACTCGAAACATGTAAGATTTCCTCCTAAATAGACGTCATAAATATCTGATAATTTACCATATTCCATAAAAGGTGTCAATGAGTTTTCGGCAAAAGACGAAAATTAAAAATGAAAATACTGTGAATGTGCGGTTTTTGCACAAATGAGAGATAGCGCTTTCTTCATACGGCTCGCGTTGCGCCGAAAACTGCTGGTCCTATGAGCATCGATCTGTACATTTCTTCACAATTAATTTATAATAATATCAAAATTAAAAAATACAGATCAATCTTCGGGGCAGGGTGAAATTCCCTACCGGCGGTGATGAGTTTAAACGCTCTAAGCCCGCGAGCCTTTTTAAGGCAGGATTCGGTGCGATTCCGAAGCCGACAGTATAGTCTGGATGGGAGAAGATGGAGGTTCCGCGCGTTTTGAAATGAAATGCTTTCAAACGTTTATTCGACCTGTCTTAAAACCGCCCCGCTTTCGTTAAAAAGCGGGTTTTTTGTGTTTAGGCGGGGGAAGAACCATTCCTCTTTTCGTGAGATGTGATCGAAAAGGAGAGAGTGACAAAAAATGAAACACACCAGGGTGAGACGTCTCGTCTCCATCAGTATGCTGAGCAGCATTGCATTTATTTTAATGATGCTGAGCTTTCCGATTTTAGGCGCATTTCCATATTTAAAGATCGACTTCAGCGACATCCCTGCATTAATCGCTGTTATATTGTATGGTCCCGGGGCGGGAATTGCCGTTGAGGCGGTGAAAAATGTGCTGAATTACTTTATTGCGGGAAGTGCATCAGGTGTACCGATCGACCAGACGGCAAACTTTGTCGCCGGAGTCTTGTTTATCATGCCGGCCGCTTTGCTGCTGAAAAAAACAAATTCCGCCAAAGGATTTGTGACAGCTCTTTTTGCAGGGACAATTTTGATGGCACTTTCCATGAGCATCTTAAATTATGTCTTGTTTCTCCCTGCCTACACATGGTTCTTAAACGCTCCGGCTTTATCGGCAGGCGCGCTGAAGACAACGATACTGGCAGGCATTTTGCCTTTTAATATCATCAAGGGCCTTGCAGTGGCGTTAGTGTCCACCGCGATTTTCCTTCAGCTGAAGCCGTGGCTGAAAGAAAATGTGCGCATGGCCAAACAATTATAATCATAAAGAAGCCCGGCGCGGGAAACGCCGGGCTTTGCTTTAAAAATATCCGGCGGAAGGAGCGCCGGATATTTGTTTGCTCTATTCGTGTTTAAGCGGGTCGCCTTCAAACGGCTCATCCGCTACTTTAATTGAGTCAGTAGGGCAGCCTTCGAACGCGTCCATCATATCTTCTTCCAGGACATCAGGAACTTCGACGACACCTTGATTATCATCAAGCGTGACAAATGCGATTCCTTCATCATCATAGTCGTAAATATCAGGAGCCGCTGCACCGCAAGCACCGCATGCGATGCACGTATCTTTGTCTACAATTGTATATTTTGGCATGAATAAAAAACCTCCCAGATTGTTCTTCGGTGGAACAAATGGTTTAACCCTCTATCTATCCGATATGAAACCTATTCCCATTCCTTATTGTAATGGTGTTAATCTGACATTTCAACTCAAAAATACTGAGAATGCTTATCACATAAGGGTTCTACTGCTAACATACCCCTTTTAAATGAGTTTAAACATCGATTTCTCCGCAAAATCTGTTAAAATAAAAGAAGAAAAATCTCGAATGCTGTCCTAAAAGAATGCAGGTGATGCTATGTCGGTTCATTTTTTTGACGCCATTGTCCTCGACATCCTTTCGTCTATGAAAGGAGAGCGGTCGAAAAGCGCCGTGTTTCATTTATTAAAAGGGAAAAGATCGTCACAGACGATACAAGACGCCGGTTTGTTTGCCGTCTCAAAATATTTCGGATTTTGTCCATCCCTTTCGAGAGACCGGTTAAACGAAAGTGTTCAAAAATTGAACCGGGAATCGTTGATTGCCGACAAAACGGGAACTGACACTTATACTGTCACTGAGAGCGGCGCGGATGAACTCGCCAGCTGCTTCAGCATCAATCCATGGCCGCCGCACTTTCACGGGGCATATTATCATGCGGCCGCCAAAATCATGTGGGCGAGAATGTCTCTATTAATCCAGGTGCTGTCAAACAGGCTTCACGGTGTGCGCGTTTATTTGCCGATCACAAAAGATTACCAGATTCAAAACTGGGTCAAGCGCTATTTGAAAAACCGCAATTCCGAAGAAACGGCCGCACGCCTTCACAAGGAACTGGAAGAAAGGCTTCAGGCATTGAACCATCACGAACAGGCTTCCGTTTTTGTGCATTCTTTGACATCGGCTCAAAAGGCCGGCTTTACTGTTAAACAGCTTGCGGAAAAGATGCATCGTGATGAATGGTACATATATGCGCTGTTTTGGGATGTGCTGCACTATTTTATTCAATCCGCCCAAAATGGTGAAAGTCCTGCTCTGCAATCGCTGATTCAAGACATCCCATTGAAAGATGCGCTGACACAATCGACGAGAAAAACGCTGTTTCTCGTGAAAGAAGGCAAATCCATCGATCGGATTGCGGAAATCCGGAAGCTGAAAAAGGCGACGATCGAGGATCATATCGTGGAAATCGCCATTCATGACCCGGCTTTTTCCATTGAAAGCTATGTCTCAAAAGAGGAGCAGAAAATCATTGCCGATTATGCACAAACCAATCAAACGAATAAAATCAGACATATTAAAGAAGGTCTTGGGGGCCGATTCAGCTATTTTAAAATCCGTCTGGCCCTGTCGAAAACGGTGAGCCGCCATGGATAAGCTGCATCAGGCCCTTCGCCGCCATTTCGGCTACAGCTCGTTCAAAAAGGGACAGGAAACGATCATCAAAAGCGTTCTGCAAGGGCGGGATACGGTAGCGATGCTTCCCACTGGAGGAGGGAAATCGCTGTGCTACCAGCTCCCCGGGTTTTTGGCGGATGGAATGGTGCTGATCGTTTCCCCGCTGCTTTCATTAATGGAAGATCAGGTGCAGCAGCTGAAGATGCGCGGCGAAAAAAGGACGGCCGCTTATAACAGCGCCTTGACCTATCAGGAAAAAGACTACATCTTAAGACAGCTTCACCGCCTGAAATTCCTTTATATTTCACCTGAAGCACTCCAGTCCGAGCAGATGATGAGCCGGCTTGAAGCCATGAATATCAGCCTTTTTGTCGTAGATGAAGCCCACTGTATTTCGCAATGGGGACACGATTTCAGGCCCGACTACTCGAAGCTTGGCGACATTAAAACGCGGCTGGGCCACCCGGTCACTCTGGCGCTTACAGCGACGGCTACTGAGGAAACATTAAAGGATATCTCCAGGATGCTCAAGACGACAAAAGCCCAATTTATCATTCATTCTGTGGACAGGCCGAATATCGCCCTCCATATTGAAAAGTTGCACGATGCAGCCGAGAAGGCGGAAAGGCTTGTTGAACTGGTGCGTAAATTGGAAGGGCCGGGCCTTATCTATTGTCCCACGAGAAAATGGGCTGAGGAGCTCGCTGACAGGCTGGCTGAAGAGACAGGGCTCAGGATGGGACATTATCACGGCGGCATGGATCCGGTAGACAGAATGCTCATCCAGCAGCAATTCATCCGCAATCAGCTTGATGCCGTCTGCTGTACAAACGCCTTTGGAATGGGGGTTGACAAGCCGGATGTCAGATACGTGATCCATTTCAGCCTCCCGCAGACCGCGGAAGCTTTTATGCAGGAAATCGGACGTGCGGGCCGCGACGGGAAAGAGAGCATCAGCATCCTCTTGAAAGCCCCGGGAGATGAAGGCATTCAAGAACAGCTGATTGAAACCGAATCTCTCAGCCAAAGCGAGATCGGCTTTTTATATGAAAAGCTTGCCGACCGGCAGGATGAACGTAGTTTGAGAGAAATCCTCGAACAATCGGGATTGACAGAAACGCAAGCCCGCCATTTCGCACACCTTTACGTTAAGGTTCGCCATTTAGGCGATGACGGCCGTAAGCTGATCCACCGGGAAATGGACAGGCGCAAACAGCTGAAATTAGAAAAGATGGCGGGTTTCGCAGCGATCACCGAAAACGAAGAATGCTTCCGCGAAAACCTGCTGGCTTATTTTAATGAAAAACGAAAGCCGCAAAAAACGGGTGATTCAGCCTGTTGTACATATTGCGGATTGGACCTTGCAGCATATGAAATTAAAGGAGATCGTCCATTGATGAATACATTAACAGCCTGGAATGTGGAATTGGATAGGATATTCGCAGCCAGCCGTGATCGGTTATGCTGAAAAAACAGAGCGACATCATCAGGCGGCTTTCAGACGGGGAAATGTTGAAGCAGCTCTATTTTTCGCAAATTTTGATGCTGGTGTTGGCCATGCTTTTTGGCGTCTTTTTATTTGCCGATGCCGGCGATTTTTTCTCGCTTTGGCAATTGTTCGACCTAAACATCCTGACTTTTGGGATTCCATTAGCGTTTTTCGTGATCCTGGCGGATCTGGCAGTGATGAAATGGGTTCCCCGGCATATGTATGACGATGAAGGGATTAATGAGAAGCTTTTTCGAAACCGGTCATATCCGCATATTCTGATCCTGACGCTGTTTATCGCGTTTACCGAGGAAATATTGTTCAGGGGCGTCATCCAGACTCATTTCGGCATTTGGACTGCAAGCATCATTTTTGCGATATTGCATTTTCGCTATCTGAAAAAATGGCTGCTTTTTGTCATGGTTGTTTCGATCAGCTTTTTGCTCGGACTGAGCTTTCAACAGACAGATAACTTATTCGTACCTGTCACGGCGCATTTTTTGATTGATGTTGTATTTGCGTGCCAGATTCGTTTTCTACATGTAAGGAGGAGTTCACATGGCGGAGATGTCCAGGATAGAGAGGAAAAGGAAGAAACAGGAGCAGGAGAAAGCCCGGGCTGACTTCAGCTGGGAGCCTCCGGCGGAGCCGGAGATCTCTGATGAGCTCCCATCCAGGCAGTCCTATCGTGAAAAAAAGAAACACAGCCGGAAAAAGAATAAAAACAGAAATCCTTTATTTACATCGCTTGCTGTCATGTTTTTTTTCATCCCGATCATCGTTTTTCTTGTGTTCATGTATATGCTGAACCAAAACGGTTCCGATCCTGAGCCCGGCCAGTATGATGATGTGTTTTATGAGAAATCGGGGGAGACAGGGATGCTCAATGAAAAACAAGACAGCGGCCAGTCGGCTGATCAAAAAGCAGACGCCCAGTCCGCTGCAGCTGCCTCCCAAGAAGAAAAACCGAAGGAAAGTGAAAAAGCCGAAAAGCAAGAGAAGCCAAAGCAAAAAGCTGAACAAAAGCCGGCCGAAAAAAAGGCTGCGCCTGAACCTGAAGAAAAAGAAACAGCCAAAACTTCGGAAAAGCGGGCGGCAGCAGAGAAAAACACAGCTAGATCAGAGCCGGCGCAAAAATCCCCCGAACCAAAGCCGAAAAAGGTGATTCAGCATACGGTCGCTGAAAAAGAAAACCTCTTCAGAATTTCCATGAAATATTATAAGGATCGGTCAGGAGAAGCAATCATTCGCAACTACAACGGATTATCCGGCAACGATGTCTATGTGGGACAGGTGCTGGATATCCCTTTTTATTAACCATGGCATGATCCCCGCGGCATCTTCATATACATTGTACTAACAAATAGGACAAGGTGTGAGGATCTGTGGGAAGCGCGCTTGATCAACTGGATCGTTTTACCGACGAACCTACAATACAAATGCTCCGCGGTTTGATTAAAAGGAAGCGAAAGTATGAAAACTACCGAAAGCAGACAATCAGATGGCAGGCAGCCGCCCTGATTTGCGCCGCTTCGTTTTGTTTGTTTCTTGCTGCGAAAGGACTGGGGCAAAACGGTTTTTTATCCGAGGTGCTCAATGATTCGATTTACCTGTTTTGGATCATGTCGGCCGCTTTCGCCTACAGCACCGCTTATTATTTCAAAAAGAAGGAAGATAAAGCGGAGGGGGAATTCCATAAGCTGAGATGCGAGATTATTCAGAAAAGCACGGATTTATGGCCTCAGCCTGACATGTGGAAATCAAGGGAAACGGTATTTAAGATCATGAAACAAGAGTATGACATCAACCTTTATTTCGAAAGCAAATAAAAGAAAGAAGACGTTTTCTTAAGAAGAGAAACGTCTTTTTTTATCAGAGCGTCTTATAGAAAAAGCCAAAATGAATGGAGAATCGGTATGATCTGTATACTCATCTTAATGGTTGCGTTGATTTGCGGCATCGCGTTTATTTGGAAAATGTCGGCCATCGCCAAAGAAGAGAGGATCGTCTCTTGTCTGTTTCCGATCGGGGGACTTAAAAAGCCGCTGAACATCTTTTTTATTTCGGACATTCACAGACGAACCGTCAGCAGTGAAATCATTGAAAAAGTGAAAGAGCAGAAGGTTAAGCTCGTGTTCATCGGCGGCGACCTGGCGGAAGAGGGCGTTTCATTTCAGGCGATTGAAGACAATATCAAAAGGCTTTCAAGCCTTGGAAAAACGTATTTTGTGTGGGGAAACAATGATTATGAAGTCGATCAGGAGAGGCTGTCCGCTATTTTTGAGAAGTATGGTGTCACGGCCTTGCGCAATGAATCGGTTTTATACGATCATGACGGTGAAGTCATCAATATTTGCGGAGTCGACGATATCAGGCTTGAATTGGATGATTATCAGGAGGCGGTGCGCCGCATCCAAAAGGAGGCTCCGACCCTTTTATTATCACATAATCCGGCGATTCATCATCAAATACAGGAGACCGACGGAATTGACGCCGTATTCAGCGGACATACACACGGCGGGCAAATTCGCATCGGCAGGCTGGGCTTTTATGAAAAAGGGGGAACGGGAACCGTTCACAAAGCATATTATCTGATCAGCAACGGCTATGGGACGACTAAGCTTCCGTTAAGGCTCGGGGCGCGACCTGAAACCCATCTCATCAAGCTCGTACCAAAACATAAATAAGCATTTTTCAGTGAAAACGGACGAAAAGACGGCGTAGTGCTTGTCTTCCACCCAAACACAGTGTAAACTGGTATCAAAATTAAGAACCTATGACTCATCATCTCCATATAATAAGATATATGATGTGTGCAAGAAGAGGCAGGAGGGAACGTTATGCGGCTTGAGCGTCTAAATTACAATAAGATCAAGATTTTTCTGACACTTGATGATCTGACAGACCGGGGGCTGACGAAAGAAGACCTTTGGAAGGACTCATTTAAAGTTCAGCAGCTGTTTAAAGACATGATGAACGAAGCGAATACAGAGCTCGGGTTTGAAGCGAATGGCCCAATTGCTGTGGAAGTGTATTCTCTTCAGGCACAAGGAATGGTCATCATTGTCACCAAAAATCAAGAAACAGATGAAGATGATAATGAGTATGATGAGGATTATATCGAAATGCAGGTCAAGCTTGGCGAAAGTGTTGACATTATATATGAATTCCAAACGTTTGAGCATCTGATCGAGCTGTCTAAAAACCTCGACCGGATCGGAATCCAAGGCGGAACGGTGTATCACTATGAAAACAGATACTTCCTGAGCCTCGACGATTTCGACTCCCGTTCCGTCGACGGCGTGATCTCAATCCTTGCCGAATATGGAAGCCCGACAACTTTAACCATTTACAGGCTTCAGGAATACGGGAATAAAATCATGGAAAACAACGCCGTCCAGACCATTCAGACATACTTTAAATAGACCGCATTTACAAAAGTTTTTCTGCTGTGTTAAACAGCAGTTTTTTTCTGCCGAAAATAAGAATATAACAAATAAGATTTTTCTCGAATATTTTCACGAAAAATGGTTGATTGTTCTTTGCATCATTAGTGCGAGGGTGTATACTATTCTCTGAAAGGACAACATGCCAGAAAGACTTTAGGAGGTTAACTGAAAATGGTAGCCGATCAAAACACCGGTCATACTGAAGAAAATACACTCGACGTTTTGAAATCAACGCAAACGGTGATACATAAGGCGCTTGAAAAATTAGGGTATCCGGAAGAAGTGTATGAATTATTAAAAGAACCGATTCGTTTTTTAACGGTGAAAATTCCGGTTCGCATGGATGATGGGTCTGTTAAAATTTTTACGGGATACCGCGCTCAGCACAATGATGCAGTAGGGCCGACAAAAGGCGGCATCCGTTTCCATCCGGGAGTTACAGAAAATGAAGTTAAAGCGCTTTCTATATGGATGAGTCTGAAATGCGGCATCATCGACCTTCCATATGGAGGCGGAAAGGGCGGGATCATTTGTGATCCGCGGGATATGTCCTTTCCTGAACTGGAACGTCTAAGCAGAGGCTATGTTCGGGCGATCAGCCAAATTGTCGGACCGACAAAAGACGTGCCGGCTCCCGATGTATTTACTAATTCTCAAATCATGGCATGGATGATGGACGAATATTCAAGAATCGATGAATTCAACTCTCCGGGTTTCATTACCGGAAAACCGCTCGTTTTAGGTGGTTCTCACGGCAGAGAATCTGCGACAGCAAAAGGGGTTACAATCTGCATTAAAGAAGCGGCGAAGAAAAAGGACATCGAAATAGAAGGGGCTGCTGTCGTCGTGCAGGGGTTCGGAAATGCGGGAAGCTACCTGGCGAAATTCATGTATGATGCAGGGGCGAAAGTCGTCGGAATTTCCGATGCATACGGCGGTCTGTACGATCCGGACGGACTTGACATCGATTATCTCCTTGACCGCCGTGACAGCTTTGGAACCGTCACAAAGCTGTTCAATGACACGATTACAAATCAGGAGCTGCTTGAACTGGAGTGCGACATTTTAGTGCCGGCAGCGATTGAAAATCAAATTACGGCGGAAAATGCGCACAACATCAAAGCGAAAATCGTTGTAGAAGCCGCCAATGGGCCGACAACGCTTGAAGCGACGAAAATCCTTTCCGACCGCGATATTTTGCTTGTGCCTGATGTGCTGGCAAGCGCGGGCGGTGTGACGGTTTCCTACTTTGAATGGGTGCAGAACAATCAGGGCTTCTACTGGACGGAAGAAGAAGTGGAAGAAAGATTGGAAAAAATGATGGTGAAGTCATTTAATAATATTTATGAAATGTCCCACAACCGCAGAATCGACATGCGGCTGGCCGCCTACATGGTGGGCGTCCGCAAGATGGCGGAAGCATCCAGGTTCAGAGGCTGGATTTAAGCATAGCATTTGCAACAAGTCAAAAAATCTCCTATCCTAAAATAGGAGATTTTTTGTTTTTCGGATATGACAGGAGATGAACGGAACATGAAAGAAGAAAAAGTGATCATTATCGGCGGCGGCCCCTGCGGGCTTTCTGCAGCCATCCACATGCAAGAGATCGGGGTGGACGCTCTCATCATTGAAAAGGGAAATGTTGTAAACAGTATTTATCAATATCCTACACACCAGACCTTTTTCAGTTCGAGCGAAAAGCTGGAGATTGGCGATGTGGCATTTATCACCGAGAATCACAAGCCGGTCAGAAACCAGGCGCTGTCTTATTACAGAGAAGTCGCGAAACGGAAAAAATTGAGAATTAACGCTTTTGAAAAGGTTCATTCCGTAACGAAAACCGAAAAGAACCAGTTTAAAGTAGAAACGTCCAAAGACACTTATTTGGCCTCTTTTTGCATCATTGCGACCGGGTACTACGACAATCCGAACTATATGAATGTACCGGGTGAGGATCTTCCGAAGGTTTTTCATTATTTCAAAGAAGCCCATCCATATTTTGATAAAGATGTAGCGGTCATCGGCGGGAAAAATTCGAGTGTTGACGCTGCGATGGAGCTTGTGAAAGCAGGCGCGAGGGTTACGGTTTTATACAGGGGAAAAGAGTATTCTTCAAGCATCAAACCGTGGATTCTTCCGGAATTTGTCTCCCTTGTCAAACACGGAAAAATCCGGATGGAGTTCCGTGCGGTCGTCAAAGAAATTACGGAGGACCGGCTGATTTTTACAGTTGACGGGCAGGAGGAGAGCATCAAAAACGATTTCGTATTCGCGATGACTGGCTATCATCCCGACCACAGCTTCCTGCAAAAAATGGGCGTTCAGATCGATGCTGAAACAGGCCGTCCGTTTTTCAATGAAGACACAATGGAAACGAATGAGGATGGCATTTTTATAGCGGGTGTGATCGCAGCGGGCAACAATGCCAATGAAATTTTCATTGAAAACGGCCGCTTTCACGGCGGTTTAATCGCCGCTGAAATCGCCAAACGGATCTAAATTTCCCGCTTCATGATGTGTAATGCGGAAAGAAGAGCACATTCTATACATAGATGTGCTCTTTTTTATCGGCACACAGATCATGACGAAAAGGGGCGGCACGAGATGAAAAACAAAGTAGCTCTCATCACAACAGGCGGAACGATCGCAAGCAGAAAAACCGAAAGCGGAAGACTTGCTGCGGGAGCTATCAGCGGGACGGAGCTGGCCAAAATCTGCAACCTTCCTGAAGATGTTGAGATTGATGTGTTCCCGGCATTTCAGCTTCCAAGCATGCATATCACCTTTCGGCATCTTTTGGAGCTTAAACACGCGGTCGAACAGGCTTTTCAGGACCCGACTTATAACGGAGCCGTTGTCACGCACGGGACAGACTCGCTTGAAGAATCAGCGTATTTTTTAGATTTAACAATCCAGGATGACCGGCCTGTCGTTGTCACAGGCTCGCAGCGCGCTCCCGAGCAGCAGGGAAGTGACGCCTATTCAAACATCAGGCACGCCGTCTATACGGCATGCAGCAAGGAACTCATGGGAGCCGGCACGGTTGTTGTATTTAACGAAAGAATATTTAATGCGCGCTATGTCAAAAAAGTCCATGCCTCCAATCTGCAGGGCTTTGACGTTTTTGGCTTTGGTTATCTGGGGATCATTGACAATGATAAAGTGTATGTTTATCAAAAACCATTAAGACGGGACGTTCATCAACTGAAAAAGCCTCTCCCGGAAGTGGATATTATCAAATGCTATCTCGATGCAGACGGAAAATTTGTCCGCGCTGCTGTAAATGAAGGCGCTAGCGGCATCGTGCTGGAGGGGGTCGGAAGGGGACAGGTGACCCCGAAGATGATGGCGGATATTGAGGATGCGCTAAAAAGGGGTGTATATATCGTCATCACGACAAGCGCTGAGGAAGGCGAAGTTTATACCACTTATGACTATGCCGGCAGCTGCTATGATTTGGTAAAGAAAGGCGTCATATTAGGCAAAGATTACGACAGCAAAAAAGCGAGGATGAAATTGGCGGTTCTGCTTGCCAGCTATGAGAGCGGCATAAAGGAAAAGTTCTGCTACTAACGGAGCGTCTTTTTCAATTTCAAAACCTTCCGAATCATGATAGGATAGAATCAGATGAAAAGGAAAGAGGTTTCCTCATGTTCGGAATTATCTCCGCAGGCATAGCTCCCGGAATCGCATTGTTAATGTATTTTTACTTAAAGGAAAAATATGAATCAGAGCCCATTCATATGGTGATCCGCCTCTTTATACTGGGGGTTTTGCTCGTTTTTCCGACAATGTTTATACAGTATGTTTTGGAAAAAGAACACATTTCCGAGGGCAGCTTTCTGATTTCGTTTTTATCTTCCGGATTTTTAGAGGAATTTTTAAAGTGGTTTTTGCTGATGATCAGCATTTTTCAGCATGCCGACTTTGATGAACATTATGACGGAATCGTTTACGGGACAAGCCTTTCATTGGGGTTTGCCACGCTGGAAAATATTTTATACCTCATCGGAAACGGGGTGGAGCACGCATTCATGCGCGCTTTGCTCCCTGTCTCAAGCCATGCCTTATTCGGCGTGATCATGGGTTTTTATATCGGCAAAGCCCGTTTTTCAACCCGGAAAACGATGAGGAAATGGCTTTTGCTCTCGCTCCTGATCCCGGCCGTTTTGCACGGCCTTTATGACTATATTCTTCTTGCCTTGAACAACTGGATTTATTTTATACTGCCGTTTATGGCTTTTCTCTGGTGGTTCGGTTTGCGGAAAGCAAAAAAAGCCCGCTCAGTCAATGCCGGAGAACAGCCGCTGCAGTTCTAGCCGTTCGTCAACCGGTTCAGTGCTGATATTTGTTGACAGGTGTGCTGAGAAACGGCGGCTGATGGCTCAGGACGTCCTTCCTGAACAGCCGCGTCCTCACACCGCTGAAAGTCCGCGAAAGGACGACAAAAATTCGACAGCCGCCAATGAGGCGGCTTTTTTTATTGGCTGAAATCGCGTTCCTGCCATTTTTTTGCCGCGGATGAAACAGAAAGGAAAGCGTGTATAAAATCTGCCTCTCTACAAAAGATATGGATACAAAAATGCTGGAGGAGGCTTAAAACATGAAGTCGAAAGGTTCTTTTTGTTTAAGAGTCATGTTTTGTACCATTATGGCCATCAGTCTTTCACTTCCATTCAGTCAAAAAAGCTCCGCCTTTTCTGATCAGGTGATACAGCGGGGGGCAACGGGGGATGATGTGATTGAACTGCAGGCAAGACTTCAATATAACAGCTATTATAATGGCAAAATTGACGGAGTTTATGGATGGGCGACATACTGGGCCGTCCGCAATTTTCAACATCAGTTTGGATTAAATGAGACTGACGGTCTCGTCGGTCCGAAAACGAAACGATATTTGATCAATCATACGAAATATTACAAAGACTATGTTCACAGACAGCTAAGAAAAGGCAATCAATTCACACATTACGGCGGTATGCCGCTGAAGTATCAGACGAAGCCTTCGAAAGAGGTGCAGCGTCAGGCGAGACAGAAGGCGGAAGCCAGACAGCGCCAAAAGGGCGCTCCAAAGCAGGATACCGCGCAGCAACAGCAGCAGGCAGCTCCTCAACAGCCGAAAAAGCAGGCTAAGCCGAAGGATGCTGCACCTAAGAAACAAGATGCCGTGGCTGCCAACATGCCGGGCGGTTTTTCAAACAATGACATCAACCTCTTGGCCCAGGCGGTTTACGGAGAAGCGCGCGGGGAGCCGTATGACGGCCAGGTTGCGATTGCGGCTGTCATCTTAAACAGGCTTGAAAGCTCCACTTTTCCAAATACAGTTGCCGGCGTTATTTTTGAGCCGCTGGCATTTACCGCTGTGGCTGACGGGCAAATTTATATGACGCCGAATGAAACGGCGAAAAAAGCCGTGCTTGATGCCATCAACGGATGGGACCCTTCGGAAAACGCTTTGTACTATTTTAATCCCGATACGGCCACAAGCTCATGGATATGGGGAAGACCTCAAATCAAAAGAATCGGCAAACACATTTTCTGTGAATAAAAGCGAGGTGTTATCAATTGATCAGAGGAATATTAATCGCCGTTTTAGGAATCGCCATTGTCGGAACAAGCTATTGGGGCTATAAAGAACATCAGGAAAAAGATGCGGTGCTCCTGCACGCAGAAAACAATTATCAGCGGGCGTTCCACGATTTAACCTATCAGGTGGACCAGCTCCATGATAAAATCGGCAGCACGCTTGCCATGAACAGCAAAAAAACGCTGTCTCCCGCTTTGGCGGAAGTGTGGAAAACGACGTCTGAAGCGCACAACAATGTCAGCCAGCTGCCGCTGACGTTAATGCCTTTTAACAAAACGGAAGAGTTTTTGGCAAACGTCGGGGATTTCAGCTATAAAGCAGCGGTGCGGGACCTTGATAAAGAGCCGCTGAGCAAAAAGGAGTACGCCTCTTTAAACAAGCTTTATGAAAATGCAAAGGATATACAAAATGAGCTGCGCAATGTCCAGCATTTGGTCATTGACAATAATTTAAGATGGATGGACGTCGAGCTTGCGCTGGCATCAGGGCAAAAGCAGAGCGACAACACGATTATCAACGGCTTTAAAACGGTGGAAAAAAGCGCAAGCGCCATTTCGGAAAGCGATTTTGGCGCGGGCACAAAGACGAGCATGAAAAAAGAGCAGCAGGGATACGGTCATTTAGAGGGTGAAAAAATAACCGAAAAAGAAGCGCGCAAAATTGCCCAAAAGTTCGCCCCGGATAAAAACCATAATATCAAAGTGGCAAAAAGCGGGAAGAAAACGAACAGGGATGTCTACAGCATCAGCATGAAAGACCCTGACCAAAAAGCGGATATTTATATGGATATTACAGAAAAAGGCGGATATCCGGTTTATCTCATCCAAAATAAACAGATCAAAGACGAAAAAATCAGTTTGAATGATGCATCAAACCGGGCGCTTCAGTTTTTGAAAAAGAACGGCTATAACGTCGGCGAACTGGAAATGGATGAAAGCTCGCAATATGACGGTGTCGGCGTCTTTTCATTCGTCCCGGTCCAGGATGATGTATGGCTTTATCCGGACAGCATCCGGATCAAAGTCGCTCTTGATGACGGTGAAATCGTCGGCTTTAACGCCAAGGATTTTCTCACGGCTCATAAAAAAAGAGATCTGCCGAAGCCTAAATTGACGCCGGAAAAAGCGAAAGCGAACCTCAACCCGAATGTGAAGGTTCAGGAAACGCGCCTCGCACTGATTACAAACGACCTTTCTCAGGAAGTGTTATGCTATGAAATACTCGGTACGATCGAAAATGACACCTTCCGAATGTTCATCAACGCCGATGACGGCAGCGAAGAGAAAATCGAAAAAATGAAAAGTGCGGAACCGATCTACAAGGATCTTTAAACAAAAAGGAAAAGGCGCTCATCTGCCTTTTCCTTTTTGGCATGTGGAATAATTAAACCCGAACATTTCCATACTGATGGTATGGAAAGCGGCTTCATCTGCCGTTTCCTGAAAAATGGCGCGATCCGGTGTTTTCCGGACGTCTCCACGGAGGAATCATTATGAAGACAATTGAGCGTATACTGCTGAAAATTCTCATCGTGCAAGGCCTGATTTTATTATGTGTCCAGCTTCTTTTTCATTTTTCAAAAGCCGAGCCTTATCTGTCAAAAGTTGTGCAGTATGAAGGTGTCAACAAAATGAAAATCGGCGAATGGATCGAGACATTTAAACCGTAAATCACATGAAAATCTCCCCTTTTTCACCTAGAACATGATACAATCCTATAAGGAGTACCAGAGAGCAAGGAGAGGAATTATGGAAAAGAAATTATGTATCGCAATCGACGGCCCGGCCGCTGCCGGAAAAAGCACAGTGGCGAAAATCGTGGCTAAAAAAAAGGGCTATGTTTATATTGATACGGGCGCTATGTACCGGGCCATCACGTATTTAGCGCTCGAAAAGGGCGTCGATCTGACAGATGAAGCCTCGATGACGGCTTTATTGAAAGGCGCCGTCATCGATCTCTCGGTTACAAAAGAAGGGGAGCAGAAGGTATATATCGCAGGCGAGGATGTAACGGAAGCCATCCGAACGGACGATGTAAGCAATCAAGTGTCGATCGTCGCCAAACACGGGGGCATTCGCGAAGAGATGACAAAAAGGCAGAAGCAGCTTGCCGAAAAAGGCGGAGTCGTAATGGACGGCCGTGACATCGGCACACATGTGCTTCCGGATGCGGAAGTGAAAATCTTTCTCTTGGCGTCCGTTGAAGAGCGGGCGAAACGCCGCTTTGAAGAAAACGTCAAAAAAGGGTACAATGTAAACTATGAAACGCTTGCAGAAGAAATCAGACGCCGCGACAAGCTGGATTCCGAGCGTGAGATTTCCCCTTTAAGAAAAGCGGAAGACGCGCTTGAAATCGATACGACATCATTGTCCATTGATGAGGTGGCTGAAAAAATTTTGCAAATTGTAGACAAAAAGGCTCAAAAATAAAAATTCCGGGCAAATTACTTATTGTCTACATGTTTTGACTTGACAAACACAGGCTTTTATTAGAAGTTAGTAATAATAAATCATTTTATAGAACATTCAAATATCCATTTTTGAATGGTTCTTGAATACATATTCGGCTGTCCGGACTGGGTGTTGCATCCGGTTCGGAATAACCGTTTTCACAAAAGCTGTGTAGGTTTGGACCAAGGAGGTTATTGAAATGACAGAGGAAATGAATCAAATTGATGTTCAGGTGCCAGAGGTTGGAGATGTGGTGAAAGGTATTGTAACGAAAGTTGAGGACAAGCATGTTGATGTTGACATCCCCAACTGCAAGCAAACCGGTATTATCCCAATCAGTGAATTATCAAGTCTCCATGTTGAAAAAGCGTCAGATGTCGTGAATATCGACGATGAGCTTGAATTAAAAGTAACAAAAGTGGAAGACGATGCATTGATTTTATCAAAACGTGCTGTTGATGCAGACCGCGCTTGGGAAGACCTAGAGAAAAAATTTGAGTCAAAAGAAGTGTTTGAAGCCGAAGTCAAAGACGTCGTCAAAGGCGGTCTTGTGGTCGATATAGGCGTGCGCGGATTTATCCCTGCGTCACTTGTCGAAGCACACTTTGTTGAAGATTTTGCAGATTATAAAGGAAAGACGCTTACATTAATCGTCGTTGAGCTTGACAGAGATAAAAACCGCGTGATTTTATCCCACCGCGCGGTTGTTGAAAAAGAGCAGTCCGAAAGAAAGCAGGAATTCCTGCAGACATTGGAAGCCGGACAGGTTATTGAGGGCAAGGTGCAGCGTTTGACCGATTTCGGAGCATTCGTTGATATCGGCGGCATTGACGGCCTCGTCCACATTTCCCAGCTTTCCCATTCACACGTTGAGAAACCGTCAGACGTTGTTGAAGAAGGCCAGGAAGTCAAAGTCAAGGTCCTCTCAGTTGACCGCGACAATGAAAGAATTTCATTATCGATCAAAGAGACGCTTCCTGGACCATGGGCGAACATCGGCGAAAAAGTGAAGCCTGGAGACGTCCTTGACGGTAAAGTGCAGCGTTTGGTAAGCTTTGGTGCTTTTGTCGAAGTGCTTCCTGGGGTTGAAGGACTTGTTCACATCTCCCAAATCTCAAATAAACACATCGGAACACCTCACGAAGTGCTTGAAGAAGGCCAGGACGTGAAGGTTAAGGTTCTCGATGTCAATGAAGCCGAAGAACGGATTTCTTTAAGCATGAAAGAGCTTGAAGAAAACAATGAAAAAGCTGAACAGGAAGATTACCGCCAATATCAGGCGAAGGAAGAATCGACAGGATTCCAGCTTGGTGAAATGATTGGAGATAAACTGAATAAATTAAAGTAATTTGGTGATAATGGTGACGCGAGCCGAGAGAAAAAAGGAACACATTGAACACGCCTTGTCCACCGGACAAAAACGCGAGACAGGGTTTGATGATATTACATTTGTTCACGTCAGCCTTCCGGAAACGGCATTGTCACAAGTTGATACTTCAACAAAAATAGGCGAACTGTTCTTAAGTTCGCCTATTTTTATCAATGCAATGACCGGCGGAGGGGGACGAGCAACGCTTGAGATTAACAAAGCGCTGGCGAGAGCGGCCAAAGCCGTGAACATACCCGTTGCCGTAGGATCGCAAATGTCCGCTTTAAAAGACCCTGATGAACGGCCCTCTTATGAAATTGTCCGTAAAGAAAACCGGAATGGGCTTGTGTTCGCCAATTTAGGAAGCGAAGCGACGGTTGATGAGGCAAAAAGAGCCGTTGATATGATTGAAGCAGACATGCTCCAAATTCATCTCAATGTCATTCAGGAAATGGTCATGCCTGAAGGGGACCGCGATTTCACCGGCAGACTGCGCCAGATCGAGGACATTTGCCGCAAAGTCTCTGTGCCCGTTTCTGTGAAAGAAGTGGGCTTTGGCATGAGCAGGGACACCGCTGCCAAACTGTTTGAAGCAGGGGTGCAAGCGGTGGATGTCGGCGGTTTTGGCGGAACGAATTTTTCGAAAATCGAGAATCTGCGCAGGGACAAAGCGGTCAGGTTTTTCAATCAATGGGGCATATCGACAGCTGCAAGTGTAGCCGAGGTCTGCTCTGCCTTCAGGAATCGTCCGGTTATCGCCTCAGGGGGGATTCAGGATGCTCTTGATCTGGCAAAGTCGATTGCTTTAGGAGCGTCTGCTGCAGGCATGGCCGGCTATTTTCTTAAGGTGCTGACAGAATCAGGCGAAGACGCTTTAGTCGAGGAAATCACAAGCCTGATCGAAGATTTGAAAAGGATCATGACCGTTTTGGGCTGTCAGACCATTGAAGAACTCAAAAAAGCTCCTCTCGTCATAAAAGGGGAGACATATCATTGGCTGAAAGCAAGAGGTATTGATCCTTCCGCTTACAGTTTGCGTTAAAAAAACCGGCTTGGTTAACCAAGCCGGTTTTTTTATGGGTTTCGCCTGCGTGCTTCTTCAGCGCTTTCGAGAGAGGTCGCTCCGTTATGCCTGATGGACTGATCCCGGTCAGACTCGGTGCGCCTGTCTTTTCTCAATTTCTTTTCCTGCCTGTCTTTTCCCATTCCTGCTCCCCTCCTTTACACAGGTTTAAAATTCGGTCAGCCGCTCCATACTGAAATATGGAGGATGGAAAAATGGAACAATTTTATTACTTTTGGTCAATGTGGTTTTTGTGGGTTTTGACAACGTTTATCCTGAAGAAAAACAGGAGCCGTTTATTTGCTTCGGCATTTATTTTGCTCAACATTATTTTAAGTATGTATCAGCTGCACTTCTCCTTGTCTTTTAATGCGGCGTATCTGCTTTTTTTTACAGGCGCTTTGATCATGGGCGGCTATCAGTCGATTCACAAAAGCATCAAGCGCCTGTTTCTCCATCTTGCAATGGTGTTTGCCTACGGCTTTTTGTTTCTTTTTGCATTATATGATCCGGTTTGGTTTATCCTAAAGCCTGAATGGCTGATCATCGTATTGTTTATGATCATGACGGCGGCTTTTGAAAAAAGCTTCGCCAGCCGCCTGGCGCTGTTTGTACTTGGCATGTGCCAGGGGGAGCTTTTGTACTCGCTTATCATCAGAAAGCTTTACGGGGACATCGTTGTCGGCGGATATACCTGGCTGTCCATGTGCTCAGCCGGCATCGTTCTCGTGTATGGGATTTCCCAATATGAGCGGCTTGTCCAACAGATTCATCAAAAATGGAAGCGATTGAATAAAGGAGCAACAAAAATGTCATGACTCATTATACTTATCCGATTATCTTGGGAATAACAGCAGGTATTGGCGTCAGAGTGTATATGCTGAGGACCGATTATCGCCAGTATCCCACCTATCTTCACGGGAAAACGATCCATATCGCACTGGCGATGATCGCTGCAAGCATCGGAGCGATCATCATACCGTCCATATTAAAGTCCGATTATACAGCGATCACCTTTTTAACGCTGGCTGCCACCCAATTCAGGGATGTCCGCAATATGGAAAGGGAAACTTTGACACAGCTTGACGGCTATGAGCTCGTTTCAAGAGGGAGCACATACATCGAAGGGATTGCGATAGCCTTTGAAAGCCGGAACTATATCGTCATTTTCACATCGCTTTTAACGACTTTGGCCTATATCCTTTTTTCTTCCGTATGGGCAGGGCTTGCGGTTGTCGTGATCTGTTTTATCGCCGGGAGAATTTTAATGTCCGGCAGTTTTATTAAGCACATTGCCGATATAGAGTATCAAAAGCCGCATTTTGAGGGCGCAGGCTTGTATGTCGACGATATTTACATCATGAACATCGGTATTCCCGAAAAGCAAAAGTTGATCCTTGAACATGGCATGGGCTTCATATTGAAGCCGAAAAATTTTAATTCAGCGGTGACGCTCGCCAATCTCGGCCAAAGGCAGGCGATATTATTCGATGTCTCAAATGTACTCGGCGTCTACAGGGATTCAGGGGAACCGTCGCTCACCCCTTTGGCGAAAAGGGATTTAAATGACGGTCGAGTCGCAGTATTTGTCCTTCCGACCATCAGGGATAAGGATATGGCCATCAAAGTGATCGGAGATGTCCCAACGCTTGAAAATGCCATTCGGGTGCCGATGGAATTTATAAAAGAAAAGCACGGTAAGGTGATAAAATGAGCGAGTCGATCGAAAAATTTATTTTGGCAGTCGTCACAACAAGGCGAGATCGGGTGATTGGAGGCACAGCCGTGTTTTTTTGCGACAACAAGGAGGAAATGGATACCTATGCCAAAAACCTTGAGGCCATTCTCGACGGAATCGCCCATGGGATAGGGGATGATCTGTATTTGATTGTGAAACATTTTTGATTAGAGTTGTGATCTCTTTAGAAATTGATATAATATATGAGTTAAGCCCTTCTGCATGAACAAAGAAGGGTTTCTTTCTTCACGATGATTATTTGACAATGCTCCTGAAGAGAATTGAAAGGAAGGGTACTATGGGAAAACCTGTCGTAGCCATAGTTGGAAGACCCAATGTTGGGAAGTCCACGATCTTTAACCGGATCGCGGGCGAAAGAATTTCGATTGTGGAAGATACACCCGGTGTGACACGGGATCGGATATACAGCTCTGCCGAATGGCTGAACCATGATTTTAATCTGATTGACACCGGTGGAATTGAAATCGGTGATGAGCCGTTTCTCGCGCAAATTCGCCATCAGGCGGAAATCGCTATGGAAGAGGCGGATGTGATTATATTCATGACGAATGGACGCGAAGGGATCACAGCTGCTGATGAAGAAGTCGCGAAAATTTTATACCGGACGAAAAAGCCGGTTGTCCTGGCGGTCAATAAACTTGATAATCCGGAAATGAGGGCAAATATTTACGATTTTTATTCGCTCGGCTTTGGGGAGCCGTATCCGATCTCAGGTACGCATGGCCTTGGCCTCGGGGATCTGCTTGATGCCGTCAGCGAACATTTTAAAAACATTCCGGAAACGAGATATGAAGATGAAGTGGTGCAATTTTGCCTGATCGGACGTCCGAACGTCGGAAAATCGTCCCTCGTCAACGCTATGCTCGGCGAAGAGCGCGTGATCGTCAGCGATATTGCCGGAACGACAAGAGATGCGATTGACACGAGGTTTACATACAATCAGCGCGATTTTGTCATCGTTGACACGGCCGGGATGAGAAAGAAAGGCAAGGTCTATGAGTCAACTGAAAAATACAGTGTGCTCAGAGCTTTAAAAGCGATTGACCGCTCAGAGGTCGTCGTCGTCGTTTTAAACGGTGAGGAAGGCATCATTGAACAGGATAAGAAGATTGCCGGTTATGCGCATGAAGCGGGAAAAGCCGTCGTCATCGTCGTGAACAAATGGGATGCGGTCGAAAAAGATGAGCGGACAATGAAGGAATTTGAGCAAAATATTAGAGATCACTTTCTGTTTCTAGATTACGCGCCTGTACTGTTCATGTCCGCCCTAACCAAAAAGCGGATTCATACGCTGATGCCGGCCGTCATGACGGCAAGTGAAAACCATTCGATGAGGGTGCAGACGAACATCCTGAATGATATCATTATGGATGCGGTCGCCATGAATCCGACGCCGACCCACAACGGAAACCGCTTGAAAATCTATTATGCGACCCAAGTGGCTGTTAAGCCGCCGACTTTTGTCGTGTTTGTCAATGATCCGGAGCTGATGCACTTTTCTTATGAGCGCTTTTTGGAAAACCGGATACGCGATGCGTTTGGATTTGAAGGAACACCGATCAAGATTTTCGCAAGAGCAAGAAAATAAAGAGGTGTAGTGGAATGACTAAAGTATCGATTTTAGGAGCCGGAAGCTGGGGAACAGCATTGGCCCTTGTGCTGGCGGACAATCGCCACGATGTTTGCGTATGGGGACACCGCGAAGAGCTGATTAAGCAAATCAATGAAAAACATGAAAACGAAGATTATCTGCCGGGAGTCAAACTCCCTGATGCCGTCTGCGGTACTACGGATCTGCAGGCTGCATTGGCCGATGTGCAAACGATCATTGTCGCCGTTCCGACGAAGGCGATCCGGGAGGTTCTCAGAGAGGCTGTCTCCTTTATTAAGAAAAAAACGATTTTCGTCCATGTTTCAAAGGGAATCGAACCTGACACACTGCTCAGAATTTCAGAGATGATGGAAGACGAAATTCCTGCCGAATTACGGGAAGACATCGTCGTCCTTTCCGGTCCAAGCCATGCCGAAGAAGTCGGTTTAAGACACCCGACAACAGTCACGGTTTCCTCGAAAAACATCGAAGTCGCACAGACCATTCAGGATTTGTTTATGAATCAGAATTTTCGCGTCTATACCAACCCGGACATTATCGGAGTAGAGGTCGGCGGTGCGCTGAAAAACGTGATTGCGCTTGCCGCTGGAATTGCCGACGGCTTGGGATACGGCGATAATGCAAAAGCCGCTTTAATCACAAGAGGCTTGGCGGAAATCGCACGCCTGGGCACGAAAATGGGCGGAAATCCGCTGACATTCTCAGGCCTTGCCGGAATCGGCGATCTGATCGTTACCTGTACAAGCGTTCATTCACGAAATTGGCGGGCCGGTAATATGCTGGGTAAAGGCTTCAAACTTGAAGAAGTTCTGAAAGAAATGGGGATGGTCGTTGAGGGGGTACGCACGACTAAAGCGGCATATCAGCTTTCACAAAAATATGACGTCAAAATGCCGATCACTGAAGCGCTGCATAAAGTTTTATTTGATGGCAAAAAAGTTGATATTGCCGTTGAATCATTGATGGCAAGAGTGAAAACACACGAGATGGAAGATCTTGTGAACACGTTCGAAAATCAAATCAAATGACCAGCCCGAAATGGCGTTAACGCTCTCCTCCAGGTTCGTTTTTAAAAAACTGAAACATTTGGAGACTTAGGCAAGAGAGGATACATTTGTCCGAACACTTGCATAAAATAGAATCGAAGTCTGGAAGAGCTGTATCTAATCATTGGGTTATATAGTCACCATTCACAAGCCTGAAGCAAAGTCCCCCTCTTTGCTTCAGGTTTTTTTACTGCCTATGCCCGCTTCTTAAAAATTGGAAAAGCTGTTGAACTTCTGGTTTTTCTTATATAAAATGAAATATAACGCTTACAACACAAGAGAATGATAGAAGGAGGGCTTTTAGCGTGAATCCCGGTCTGTTAAAAATGTGGTTTGCCTTAGGAGCGATGGGCCTGATGTTCTTAGCGGTGATTGCCATATACATAAGCAGGTACAAATTCAAAAATCCTTTTCTCAAAATCGTCACGTCGTTTCTGGCTTATACATGCATGCTGATCTCGGGCGTGATCGTTTTTTTCGTCGTCTTCAGCGGTCCCGTTAATGAATAATGTTCAAAAGGAAGATGCATATGAAAACAATCAGCGTACTGTTCACACTTTTGCTCACAGCCATTCTTTTAAGCGGATGTTTATACCCTGAACAAAAAAGAGCGAAAAACAACGTCCCCTATCAACATCAGCTCAATGAAGTGCAGGCCGCGGTCGACGAATTCAGGAAAGCGACAGGCGGGCTCCTTCCGATTAAAACAAAAGATATGTCCATCCCAATCTATCAAAAATATCCTATCGATTTTAACAGGCTGTCTCCGCGGTATTTGGAGGAGCCTCCCGGCACTTCCTATGAAAACGGCGGAGAGTATGTATATGTTCTCGTAGATGTTGAAAAAAATCCGACGGTCAAGCTTATTGACGTGAAAATGTCGGAAGCGGTCAAGGAATTGAAGCTTCGGATCGAAATGTACAAAGATCAGCATCGGTATCCCCCGTATGAAAAAGTCGTAGCGAAAAATTTATTTACACTCGATTATCAGAAGCTGGGGCTGAAAGAACCCCCTTCTGTCACAAGTCCGGTAACAGGCGATTCACTGCCGCTTCTTGTCGATCAAAAAGGCGACATACAAGTAGATTACCGGATGGATTTGGCCAAACTGCTGAAAAAATCAAAAAAGGCTTTAAAACCGGGTGATGAAATCCAGGATGTCATGTGGAAAGAAACGCCTTTCGTGCCGGCGTTTTCTGTGAAATACAGCGTCAATGATAAGCAGGAACCGGTTTTTTTAGAACAACCTAAACGGTAAGCGCAAGAATTAGTCATGAACCTTTCTCCGCAGCATACAATAAGGAGAAAGGTTTTTTCATGCATGCCGAAAAAATTTCCCTGAGCTGTCATATTGAAATAGGACAACGTCATACACTGTAATGTCCTGTTTTTGATTGATGAAGAAGTAAAAAATTGAAAAGGATTGGAAGTCCGGGAGGGGATCACTTGGAAAAGGTCGATATTTTCAAGGATATCGCTGAACGAACAGGAGGCGATATATACTTAGGTGTCGTAGGAGCCGTACGCACAGGAAAATCTACGTTCATTAAAAAATTTATGGAGCTAGTGGTGCTCCCGAATATCAACAATGAAGCAGACCGGGCGCGCGCACAAGATGAGCTCCCTCAAAGCGCCGCTGGCAAAACCATCATGACAACCGAACCGAAATTTGTTCCGAATCAGGCGATGTCAGTTCATGTCAGTGACGGACTCGATGTGAATATAAGACTTGTAGACTGTGTCGGCTATACTGTCCCTGGAGCGAAGGGCTATGAAGATGAAAACGGCCCAAGGATGATCAACACGCCTTGGTATGAGGAGCCGATTCCGTTTCATGAAGCGGCGGAAATCGGCACGAGAAAGGTTATCCAGGAGCATTCTACAATCGGCGTCGTCATTACGACCGATGGTACGATCGGCGAAATTGCCAGACAGGATTACATTGAGGCGGAAGAGCGGGTGATCGATGAGCTGAAAGAGGTTGGCAAACCGTTCATCATGGTGATCAATTCCGTCCGTCCATATCATCCTGAAACAGAGGCGCTTCGAAATGAACTGATGGAAAAATATGATATTCCGGTGCTGGCGATGAGTGTGGAAAGCATGCGAGAAGCCGATGTCTTAAGCGTTCTCAGAGAGGCGCTTTACGAGTTCCCGGTTCTTGAAGTAAACGTCAATCTTCCGAGCTGGGTCATGGTGCTGAAGGAAAATCACTGGCTGCGGGAAAACTATCAGGATTCAGTAAAAGAGACCGTCAAAGATATTAAAAGATTACGAGATGTTGACCGCGTCGTAGGGCACTTCAGCGAATTTGATTTCATCGAGCGCGCAAGCCTCGCCGGAATTGAAATGGGGCAGGGGATCGCAGAAATCGATTTGTACGCTCCTGATGATCTGTACGATGAAATCTTAAGGGAAGTCGTCGGCGTTGAAATCAGGGGAAAAGACCATCTTCTCCAGCTGATGCAGGACTTTGCCCATGCCAAGACGGAATATGACCAGGTGTCAGACGCTTTGAAAATGGTGAAACAGACCGGCTACGGAATCGCTGCACCGGCATTAACCGACATGAGCCTTGATGAACCGGAAATCATCAGGCAGGGATCGAGATTCGGCGTTCGCCTGAAAGCGGTAGCGCCATCGATTCACATGATCAAAGTCGATGTAGAAAGCGAATTCGCCCCGATCATCGGGACGGAAAAACAAAGCGAAGAGCTTGTCCGGTATTTGATGCAGGACTTTGAAGACGATCCGCTGTCTATCTGGAATTCCGACATTTTCGGCAGAAGCCTCAGCTCAATCGTCAGGGAAGGCATACAGGCAAAGCTGTCTCTCATGCCGGAGAATGCAAGATACAAGCTGAAGGAGACGCTGGAGCGCATCATTAACGAAGGCTCAGGCGGCTTGATTGCGATCATCTTATAAAAGGGAAGACCTCTTTATATACGGGAGGTCTTTTTTTATTGTGTTTATGTACAAATGTCGGCGCAGCGGGCTGGAAATATAGGAGAGAATCTGATGAAAAAAGGAAAAACAGGAATATTCGTTCGCCGTATTTTGCCTTAAACCTTGACGAATAAGGGATCATAGCTTTAAAATGCTTGATATGGCTTTTCATATGTGTTAATCTACATACAGAAAATCTTCACTTTGTTGGACAATCGTTCCTCTAAAAGTGAAATTTTCACCTGAAAGCTGTGAAATGCCTTTTCTATATTGAGTTGAAATTTCTGTTCAAACAGGTATAGAAACAGGTTGAACTGTGAAGAAATGATGATAATCTATTGATTGATATCTTTTGGGAGGAGGTGAAATGCATGAACAAGACAGAACTAATCAATGCGGTTGCAGAAGCAAGCGAATTATCTAAAAAAGACGCTACCAAAGCAGTTGATTCTGTTTTTGATACAATTTTAGATGCACTTAAAAACGGTGAAAAAATTCAATTGATCGGTTTCGGTAACTTCGAGGTTCGTGAGCGCTCTGCTCGTAAAGGACGCAACCCTCAAACAGGTGAAGAAATCGAAATCCCTGCAAGCAAAGTGCCTGCTTTCAAACCAGGTAAAGCGCTTAAAGATGCTGTAGCAGGCAAATAATCGTATGTATATGCCGTTTTTTACGCGTTATACATACCGTATTGTTTCTTCACAGGAAAGCCCCTTTTAAAAGGGGCTTTTCATATTTTTCAGATGAGATTCTTTTTTCCCGGTTCAATACCTTTCATTTTGCTTTTATAAGCTGAATTGTGCTAGAATCTGAATTAAATGTATGCGTTTCTGGAGGATAATACAATGAGAGAAATCAACAAAGAACAAATTGAACAAGCTGTCCGTCAGATTTTGGAAGCGATCGGTGAAGACCCGAACCGCGAAGGCCTTCTTGATACACCAAAACGGGTCGCGAAGATGTATGCCGAAGTATTTGCGGGTCTAAACGAAGATCCGAAAGAGCATTTTAAAACGATTTTTGGCGAAGACCACGAAGAGCTTGTTCTTGTTAAAGATATTCCCTTTTATTCCATGTGTGAACATCATTTGGTTCCTTTTTACGGGAAAGCGCATGTCGCTTATATTCCCAAGGGGGGAAAAGTCACCGGTCTCAGCAAACTGGCGAGAGCAGTTGAAGCGGTGGCGAAGCGTCCGCAGCTGCAGGAACGGATTACGTCGACAATTGCAGACAGCATCGTGGACACGCTGACGCCTCATGGCGTGATGGTCGTCGTTGAAGCTGAGCATATGTGCATGACGATGCGGGGCGTGAAAAAGCCCGGGGCCAAAACCGTCACCTCTGCTGTAAGAGGAACATTCAGACAAGATGTAGCCGCTCGCTCCGAAGTATTGGAGCTCATTAAACATCACGATTAAAAATGAGAAGGTGCGATGAACATGAGCAATATTCAATCGAATGACTATGTGGTGATCAAGGCCGTTGAAGACGGCGTAAACGTGATCGGCCTCACGAGAGGAACAGACACGAGATTTCATCATTCTGAAAAGCTCGACAAAGGCGAAGTGATGATCTGCCAGTTTACAGAGCATACCTCCGCCATAAAGGTGCGCGGCGAGGCTTTGATTCAAACAGCTTACGGCGAAATGAAAAGCGAAGCGAAAAAATAGCGCACATCTTTCAGCCTATTCAGGCGCCGTAAAAGATTATTTTTTATCATAGTATGATATACTAAAACTTTCTCCGCTGCATATAATCAATCATGAGAAAAACTGCGAATTTTGGGACAAGGGTGATATCTTTGCAAGACATCTACGGACAATTATCTCATTTGAAATTCAAGCTGAATCAAAAGCTCTCACATCCTTATCTGGCCAAGCATTTGACTGCGCCAAAAGTGGATGAGGATAAGCTGTTTCTTTTTTATGCCCTGTTTGATGAAACGGAATTAAAAGAAGCTGACAAAGAAAATTACATTTTAACGGCGATGCTTGTTCAAACAGCCCTTGACACCCATGATGAAGTCACGACCGCAGCTTCAATCAAGCAAGATGACTATAAAAACCGGCAGCTGACGGTTTTGGCCGGGGACTATTTCAGCGGCATGTACTATTCCCTGTTATCGGGAATGAAGGATATCTATATGATTCGGACGCTGGCTGCCGCTATTAAAGAAATCAATGAACACAAAATTAGGCTTTATGATCATTCCGCAAAAGACTTAAACAGCCTGACAAAAAGCGTCAGCATCGTAGAAGCTGCCCTTTTTCATCATCTCGCCGACCACTTTTATCTGCCTCACTGGAAAACAGCTGCCAACGACTTTCTTGTGTTTAAAAGGTTTGCGGCCGAAGAAAAAGCTTCGGACTCCCGTTTGCTTGAGACGATTTTAAAGGAAGAGTTTCCGGAAGAGGCTTCATGCGGGCAATTGGCAGACGCGGCTTATGCAAAAGCCAAGCTGCAGATTGACCAATCCCTTGCAAAGAAGCCGGCCTTTCAGAAATGGCTTTTGGACCGCCTGCAAGCGATCAGGCCTGAAAAACGAACTTATCATCAGAAAGTGGAAGAAGGGTAACCATCATGGAGCAGTCAAAAGAACAGCGCGTACATGGCGTGTTTGAAAAAATTTATAAAAATTACGATCAGATGAATTCCGTTATCAGCTTCAGGCAGCATAAAAAATGGCGCGACAAAACGATGCGGATCATGAATGTTCCAAAAGGAGCCAAAGCGCTTGATGTATGCTGCGGAACGGCGGACTGGACGATCGCGCTGGCGGATGCTGCCGGAGAAAATGGCGAGATCAAAGGCCTTGATTTCAGCAAAAATATGCTGAGCATCGCCGAGCAAAAAACAAAGAACTACAGCCAGATCGAACTGATCCACGGTAATGCGATGGAGCTTCCATTTCCGGACAATACGTTCGACTATGTCACCATCGGCTTCGGCCTTCGCAATGTACCTGACTATTTAACTGTCCTAAAAGAGATGGCCCGGGTCACGAAACCGGGCGGTCGGGTCATATGCCTTGAAACGTCCCAGCCGGAAATGTTCGGATTCAAACAGCTTTACTTTCTGTATTTCCGCTTTATTATGCCTGTGTTTGGAAAGCTCTTTGCCAAAAGCTATAAAGAGTATTCCTGGCTTCAAGAGTCCGCCAGGGAATTTCCGGGTATGAAAGAGCTTGCCGCTTTATTTGAAAAGGCCGGATTAGAAAATGTTCAATATCATCCCTTTACAGGCGGTGTAGCTGCTACACATGTCGGCTGGAAGCGATGATGACTACTGAAACTCTCGGGTGAATCGAAATGAAATTGACAACGTTATATTCTTTTTTGAATGACGATATTGATTTAATAGAAAAAGAGCTGGAAAGAACCGTGCACTCCGACTATCCTTTGCTGAGTGAAGCGAGCCTTCATTTGCTGCAGGCCGGGGGCAAACGGATCCGTCCTGTGTTCGTTCTGCTTTCCGGCATGTTTGGTGAATACGACATTAGCAAAATTAAAAATGTCGCCGTTTCATTGGAATTGATACATATGGCTTCGCTCGTCCACGACGATGTCATCGATGATGCGGAGCTGAGAAGGGGACAGCCGACAATCAAAGCGAAGTGGGATAACCGGATTGCGATGTATACCGGCGATTATCTGTTCGCCCGTTCGCTGGAATCCATGACAAAAATAAACGAGCCGAAAGCCCACGAAATTTTATCCAAGGCGATCGTTGAAGTCTGTCTTGGAGAAATTGAACAAATTAAAGATAAATATAACATGGAGCAGAACCTCAGAACCTATTTAAGGCGGATCAAACGCAAGACGGCGCTTTTGATCGCGTCGAGCTGCCAGCTTGGAGCCATCGCCGCCGGCGCCGGAGAAAAGATTCATCAAACCCTTTACTGGTTTGGTTACTATGTTGGAATGTCTTACCAGATCATTGATGACATTCTCGACTTTACATCCAGCGCAGAAGAGCTTGGCAAGCCCGTAGGCAGCGATTTGCTTCAGGGGAATGTTACGCTTCCTGTTCTGTACGCGCTCAAATCGCCTGAACTGAAAGCCCGCCTAAAGCTGGTCAACAGTGAAACGACACCTGAACAAATCAAACCGCTGATCGAAGATCTGAAACAAACCGATGCTATTGAACAATCGTTCAAAGTCAGTGAAATGTATTTAAATAAGGCGTTCCGCCTGCTTGAAACGCTTCCGAAAAGCCGCGCCAGGAAAGCGTTGGGACAAATTGCGAAATATATTGGCAAACGAAAATTCTAGGCGGCGGCAATTGAGTCAAAAGTATGAATATTCTCCACCCTTTATTGATTAATTGATTGAAAAATGTTATATTTCCGATGTAGTGTTGAAAGCCTATACATAACAGTGGGGTGGAGAATCGAATATGGAAAAAACCTTTGTAATGGTAAAACCTGATGGCGTTCAGCGTCAGCTGATCGGCGAGATTTTGTCAAGATTCGAACGTAAGGGCTTACATTTAGTCGGAGCCAAGCTGATGAAGGTCTCAGAGGAGACGGCAGGCGAGCATTATAAAGAGCATAAAGAGAAGCCTTTTTTCGGAGAGCTTGTTGACTTTATCACATCCGGTCCCGTATTTGCCATGGTATGGGAAGGTGAAGACGCGATTGCGATCGCCAGGCAGCTGATCGGGAAAACGAATCCTAAGGAAGCGCTTCCGGGTACAATTCGCGGGGATTTCGGCATGATTGTCGGGAAAAATATCATTCACGGTTCAGATTCTCCTGAAAGCGCACTTCGCGAAATCAATTTGTTTTTTAAACAGGATGAACTTGTTGAACACGAAAAATTAATGAACCAATTGATCTACTAAAATCAGCTGAAAAGCTGATTTTTTATATGGAACTTAACGTCTGCTTTCCCTTTTTCGAAGAAGCGGGCGTTTTTTCATTTTAAACGTACAAATTCTCAGGAAAACAGGCTATAATTGTAGTCATATCAGCATGATGGATTAGGAGAGAAAACATGGACAATTACAGCTTCTTCGTTGATAAATGGAAAAAAATGACGGGTGTTGACTTGGCATTATATAAAGAGGCGCAAATGAAAAGAAGGCTGACATCCCTTTATGAAAAGAAGGGATTTGGCGATTTTCGGGAGTTTGCTCTCGCCCTTGAAAAGAATGACCGTCTTCTGCAGGAGACGTTAGACAGGATGACGATTAATGTTTCTGAATTTTACAGAAACTATAAAAGATGGGATGTGCTCGAGAGAACGATTCTTCCGCTGTTAAAGCCTTCCAAAACACTGAAGGTTTGGAGTGCGGCGTGCTCAACGGGAGAAGAGCCTTATACATTATCGATGATTTTAAGCAGGCAGAAGGATCTGTCAGACTATCAAATCATCGCCACTGATATTGATGACAAGGTGCTTGCCAAAGCAAAAGAAGGAATTTATCAGGAGAGATCCCTGCAGGAAGTGCCGAAAGAAATGAAGGAACGGTTTTTCACACAAAATGGAAGCCGTTTTACCGTTAAAGATGACATTCGAAAAAACATCCGCTTTCAAAAACACAATTTATTGGCTGATCCTTACGAAAAAGACTTTGATATTATCGTATGCCGAAACGTATTAATCTATTTTACGGAGGATGCGAAAGAGACGATCTATCATAAATTCGGCAAAAGTCTGAAGAAAAACGGCGTTTTGTTTGTGGGAAGCACCGAACAGATCTTCAATCCGGAAAAATACGGTTTCCGGTCAACAGATACGTTTTTCTATCAAAAAAGTTAGCTGACTTTTTATAAGAGGTTATGTTATAGTTTTACTTAAAAGCGTTAATGTGATGAAGGGAGAACGAAAGCATGAGGTATTTAACAGCCGGGGAATCTCACGGCCCGCAGCTTACGACAATTATTGAAGGGGTTCCAGCAGGACTTCAAATCACGAAAGAAGACATCAGCTATGAGCTGCAGAGACGTCAAAAAGGCTACGGTCGCGGACGGCGGATGCAAATTGAAAAAGATGAGGCGCAAATTACAAGCGGCGTAAGGCACGGGCGTTCTCTCGGATCGCCGATCGCCCTTGTCGTTGAAAACAATGACTGGAAGCATTGGACGAAAATCATGGGCTCCGAACCGATTACAGCCGAAGAGGAAAGCGAAATGAAGCGCCAGATTTCAAGGCCGAGACCTGGTCATGCCGATTTAAACGGCGCGATCAAATACGGCCACAGGGATATGCGAAATGTGCTTGAGCGTTCTTCCGCAAGGGAGACAACCGTTCGGGTTGCGGCGGGTGCTGTCGCTAAAAAGATTCTCTCACAGCTCGGCATAAAAGTGGCCGGCCATGTGCTTGAAATCGGCGGCGTCAAGGCCGAACAAACAAATTACGCTTCAATCGAAGAGCTGCAAAAAGTGACGGAAGAATCTCCTGTCAGATGCTATGACGAGGAAGCGGGCAAAAAAATGATGGCAGCGATCGACGAGGCGAAAGCAAACGGAGATTCCATCGGCGGAATCGTCGAAGTGATCGTCGAAGGAGTTCCGGTCGGAGTCGGCAGCTATGTTCATTATGACAGGAAACTCGACAGCAAGCTCGCGGCTGCTGTTTTAAGCATCAATGCATTTAAAGGCGTTGAATTTGGCATCGGTTTTGAAGCGGCAAGGAAAAACGGCAGTGAAGTCCATGACGAAATTATTTGGGATGAACAAAAAGGCTATACGCGGGCCACGAACCGTCTGGGCGGACTTGAAGGCGGAATGACAACAGGCATGCCGATTGTCGTCAGAGGCGTTATGAAGCCGATTCCGACATTATATAAACCGCTGAAAAGCGTTGACATCGAGACGAAAGAGCCGTTCACAGCCAGCATTGAACGTTCCGATTCCTGTGCTGTCCCTGCGGCAAGCGTTGTGGCAGAAGCTGTAGTGGCATGGGAGATCGCCAATGCGGTCGTCGAACAGTTTGGCGTCGATCAAATGGATCGCATCGCTGAAAACGTCGAGAAAATGAGAAGACTTGCGAGGGAGTTTTAATGAAATCACTTCAAATCGAAACCGCATCTCTGTCTTACCCGGTTTTTATCGGAGGGGGAATCAGAAAAAACGCGGCTGAGCTTTTGTCATCTTTAAACCTTCCCATGACAAAACTGCTTTTGATTACCGATGAAGAAGTTGACAAACGCTACGGAACAGAGCTGTTCAATCTACTCCAAAGCAGATGGCAAGTGAAAAAGGTAGCCGTCCCCAGCGGCGAGCAGGCCAAATCGATCGATATGTTCATGATGCTGCAAACGGAAGCCATTCAGTTTCAGCTTGACCGTTCATCATGCATTTTGGCGCTGGGCGGAGGTGTCGTCGGTGATCTTGCGGGATTTGTGGCTTCGACTTTTATGAGAGGCATCGATTATGTTCAATTCCCGACGACTCTGCTTTCACATGACAGCGCGGTCGGCGGCAAAGTCGCCATCAACCATCCGCTCGGCAAAAACTTAATCGGCGCTTTCCATCAGCCGAAAGCGGTGATTTACGATACGGAATGCCTGGCAACTCTCCCTGAAAAAGAAATGAGGTCGGGGATGGCCGAAGTCATCAAGCACGCTTTTATTCACGACGAATCGTTCTTGCAAGACCTTCTGAAAATAGACTCGATTGAAGAAGTGACAAATGAACAGCTGAATGAAATGGTTTATAAAGGCATTTCGATAAAAGCGGCGATCGTCTCAAAAGATGAGCGTGAAGCCGGAATCAGAGCCTTTTTAAACTTTGGGCATACGCTCGGCCATGCTGTTGAAGCCGAATATGGATATGGAGAGATCACGCATGGAGACGCCGTTGCCTTAGGCATGCAATTCGCCTTGTTTGTCAGTGAAAAGGTCCTGAATGCTCCGATTGATGTCAAAGGCATGTCAAACTGGCTGCAAAAGCTCGGCTACCCGGGAAGCGTGAAAAAAGAGATATCAACAGAAGCGCTGGTCAACCGAATGATGAATGACAAAAAAACGCGCGGTGGAATCATTCAATTTGTCCTGCTTGATGAGATCGGCAGTGTACATCTCAGCTCCTTTGAAGCTCGGGAAATCGAACGATGGCTGAATCTGTGGAGATTGGAGGGAGACGAATGATGATGCGCGGGATTCGGGGAGCGACAACTGTTGAACAAGATACAGACAAAGAGATCACGGCGAAAACGAAGCAGCTGATCGAAAAAATGATTGTTGAAAATAAAATCGAACCTGAGCAAGTGGTGCAGATTTTGATCTCGGCTACTTCCGACATTCACGCCGCTTTTCCTGCCAAAGTCGTCAGAACGTTTGACGGTTGGCAGCACGTCCCCGTCATGTGCATGCAGGAAATGGATGTTGAGCATGGTCTTAAACAATGCATCAGGGTGATGATGACGGTTCAGACCGAAAAGCGCCAGGATGAAGTCCGGCACGTCTATTTGGAAAAAGCGGTGACACTCAGACCAGATTTATCATTGACAAAAAAGACTGAATTGTAATACGATTGTAGAAACCTTGGAAATACACAGGAGTGTGTATATAGGTTTGACAATGAAAGCTGAGTATGAGACTAGGGTAGTTAGAGAATGAGTTGAGATGAGCTGAGACAAAACGTTTATCAAATTCTACCCAAAAGACGCTGTTCTTTTGGGTTTGTTTATTATTCCCCACATTTCAATCAATTTGTCTGCCTCAGAGGCTTCTTCTCATTCTCCTCCGCCTGAAAAAGGAGTGAGAAACCATTGACATATCAAAGCGATTTTTCCTCGTTTATGGAGGACACTTCACATTTTAGAACGATTCCCATTATAGAAAGCTTTTCCGTCGATACGCTGACACCTGTTCAAATGGTTGAAAAGCTTGAAAATGACATCGTGTATTTGCTGGAAAGCAAAGACGACACATCGGCATGGTCAAGATATTCGTTTATCGGACTCCGCCCTTTTTTGACGATTAAAGAAGAATGCGGTCGGTTTCATGCTTGCGGAGAGGACATGGAGAAGCTATACACCGCTTCACAGCTAAAGGAAGTTCTTCAATGGATGTCGGAAACATGCTTAATTAAGGCGCCTGATCTTGATATACCGTTTACCGGCGGCGCCGTAGGTTATTTAAGCTATGATCTGATGCCGCTTGTTGAGCCGGCCATCAAAAGGCATGAAAAGGAAACAGAGATGGCAAAATGTCTGCTGTTTGTCTGCAGCACCATGATCGCTTATGATCATGAGCAGAAAAAACTGCACTTTATTCAATATGTAAGGCTTAACGGCAGTGAAACAGAGAACGAAAAATCGCTGTTGTTTCAACAGGCTAAAAATGAGCTGAAAAAACTTACAAAAAGGCTGGCAGACCGAAAAACGGCGAAAGAGCTTTTTCTCCCGCAAGGACGGTATGACACTCCAAGCTTTGAACATGTTCAATCAACATATGAAAAACCGCAGTTTTTAGCCGATGTCGAACGATTAAAAGAGTACATTAGAGCGGGGGACATCTTTCAAGGAGTGCTTTCCCAAAGGTTTGATATCCCGGTCAATGTCAGTTCCTTCGAGCTGTACAGAGTGCTGAGAATGATCAATCCGTCGCCATACATGTACTATATCAAGCTGCCTGACCGCGAGCTTGTCGGAAGCTCCCCGGAACGGCTGATCCACGTCCAAAACGGCCATCTTGAAATCCATCCGATCGCCGGAACGAGAAAAAGAGGAGCAGACCATGCCGAAGACGAGCGCCTGAAAAAAGAGCTTTTGGCAGATGAAAAAGAAAAAGCCGAGCACTATATGCTCGTCGATTTGGCGAGAAACGACATCGGCAGAGTCGCCGAATACGGATCGGTTCAGGTGCCCGAGTTTACAAAAATCGTTTCCTTCTCCCATGTCATGCACATTATATCGATCGTAACCGGTTCGCTGAAAGCAGATGTCCATCCGGTTGACGCTTTAATGAGCGCTTTTCCCGCCGGCACGCTGACAGGGGCGCCGAAAATCAGGGCGATGCAGCTTTTAAATGAGCTGGAGCCCGCCCCGAGGGAAACGTATGGAGGATGCATCGCTTATATCGGCTTTGACGGCAATATTGACTCTTGCATTACGATCCGCACGATGAGCGTCAAAGACGGTGTGGCCTCCATCCAGGCCGGTGCGGGGATTGTGGCTGATTCAGTCCCCGAAAATGAATGGGAAGAAACGTGTAATAAGGCCGGTGCTTTGCTGAAAACGATCCAAATAGCTGAGGATATGTTTCTGGAAAAGGAGGAGGACGGCAATGAACGAACTGCTGAAATCATGCGTTAATGGCCGCACACTGAATGAAGAAGAAGCGAACAACATCATGCATCTGATGATGAACGGTGAACTGACTGAAGCTGAAATTGGAGGGCTGCTATCCGTTCTCGCCTACCGGGGGGAGACCGTCGAAGAAGTCACCGGTTTTGTCAGAGCGATGCGGGAGAAAGCTTTTACAATCGCCGGTCCTGAACGTGTTGTCGATACGTGCGGGACGGGTGGAGACGGCAATTCGACTTTCAACATTTCCACTGCTGCAGCCATTATTGCGTCAGCCGCCGGGGCTAAAATTGCCAAACACGGAAATCGATCGGTTTCTTCGAAAAGCGGGAGTGCGGACGTGCTGGAATACCTCGGCGTTTCCATACAGACGACGCCTGAGGAAACAAAACGCAGTATTGAACGGCGCAATATGGGGTTCTTATATGCGCCAAGCTATCATTCTTCCATGAAGCATGTCACCGTGCCGAGAAAGGCTCTCGGATTTAGAACGGTGTTTAATCTGCTTGGACCGCTCAGCAACCCGATGAAGGCGAAACGCCAGGTCATCGGCGTCTACTCCTTTGAGAAAGCGAAGCTGATGGCCGGAGCTTTAGAATCCTTTGAACCGGATCATGTCCTGTTGGTTTCCAGCAGGGACGGCCTTGATGAGCTGTCCATCACATCGCCGACAGATGTGATAGAACTGAAAGACGGCAAAAGATATGAATATACCGTCGACCCGAACGATGTGGGGCTGCCGGCGGGGAAGTTTAGCGATATCCAGGTAGAGACGCCTGAAGAGAGCGGCCGCCTCATCATCGATATCCTGAAAAACCGGAGTGCTGAATCGGCGCTTCACATCGCTGCGTTCAACGCCGGAGCCGCTTTGTATGTCGCCGGTCAGGCGGGCGGTTTGAAAGAAGGGGTTGAAATGGCGCTTGAAACCATCGCAAGCGGTGAAGCGCTCAGCCAGCTGGAGCGATTAAAACAGAAAGAGGAAGAGATGTATGCTTAATCAAATTATTGAAAGAAAACGGGAAGATCTGTTGAATATCATGCTGCCGGAGGATCTGAATCTGCCGAAGCGGTCATTTAAAAAGGCTCTCCTGTCTCCAAACCGATTTGTCGCGTTAATCGCCGAAGTCAAAAAAGCGTCTCCTTCAAAAGGAGTCATCCAAGCGGATTTTCAGCCGGAAGCGATTGCGAAACAATACGAACAGGCGGGCGCCGATTGTTTGTCTGTGCTGACGGACGCTCCTTTTTTTCAAGGAAGAAACGATTATTTGTCAGCGGTGAAGCGCACGGTTTCCCTGCCTGTTTTGCGAAAGGACTTTATCATCGATTCGATTCAGGTTGAAGAAGCGAGCCGCATCGGAGCTGATGCGATCCTGCTGATCGGCGAGGCGCTTGAGCCCGGAAAACTATTCGAACTTCATGAAGAAGCTGTTGAAAAAGGAATGGATGTGCTCGTTGAAGTTCATGGGGAAGGGACGCTTGAAGGGATCTTAAACGTCTTTACGCCTGAGATCATCGGTGTGAACAACCGAAATCTAAAAACCTTTGAAACTTCCGTCAGCCAGACGGAACAGGTCGCGAAACTGGTTCCGGACGGCACCGTTCTTGTCAGCGAAAGCGGCATCGGCAAAAAGGAGGATCTCACATTTGTAAAAGCCTGTGGGGCGCAAGCCGTACTTGTCGGGGAATCCTTGATGAGAGAGGCGTCACAGCTGAAAGCGGTCCATGCTTTATTCGGAGAAGCCGGCGATGAATAGACCAAGCTTAAAATATTGCGGGATTCATTCTTTGGAAGATTTGCGGCTGACGGTCCGATCGAAGGCGGACTACCTTGGATTTATTTTTGCGGACAGCAAACGGGCGGCAGATCCCGCCGTTGTGAAAAGCTGGCGCAGTCAGGTTGATACGGGAGAAAAAAAGCTTGTCGGCGTGTTTGTCAATGAGGATTGCCGCCGCATCGCCGAAATTGTAAAAGACGTTCGGTTGGACGTCATTCAGCTTCACGGGGATGAAACGGTGGAGGATATCAAGCATCTCAGAAGTATAACAGATTGCGAGATTTGGAAGGCGCTTCACCACGGTAGCGAAACGATCGCGAAAATGAAAGCCGCCGCACCCTATGCAGACGGGTTTGTCATTGACTCTTCCGTAAAGGGCATGAGGGGAGGAACAGGCATTTCATTTTCATGGGAAAGCGTCCCGGAATATAAAGAAACGGCTGCCGGGGCAGGTAAGCGCCTGTTGATTGCCGGAGGCGTCAATCCCGAAAGCGTAGCAGATCTTCTGCGCTGGGAGCCGCCGGGCATCGATCTGGCAAGCGGAATTGAAGAGAACGGGCATAAAAGCGGAAAGCTGATCAACCTTTTAGAAGAAAGGATGTACAATCATGTATTCATATCCGAATGAACAAGGCAGATTTGGTGATTTTGGCGGGAAGTTTGTTCCGGAAACACTCATGCAGCCTTTGGAAGAAATCGAAAAAGCGTTTCGTCAATTAAAAGATGATCCTTCATTTCAAGAGGAATACAAAAAACTGTTATTTGAATATTCGGGACGCCCGACCGCTCTGACCTTTGCAGACCAGCTGACAAAGCGCTTGGGCGGAGCGAAAATTTATTTGAAGCGCGAGGATTTGAACCATACCGGCGCCCATAAAATCAACAACGCGCTCGGCCAGGCGCTGCTCGCTAAGAAAATGGGAAAAACGAAGCTGATCGCTGAAACAGGTGCCGGACAGCACGGAGTCGCCGCGGCAACCGTGGCCGCAAAGTTCGGCATGTCGTGCATCGTGTTTATGGGTGAGGAAGATGTTGCAAGACAGTCGCTCAATGTTTTCCGCATGAAGCTTTTGGGAGCGGAAGTCGTCCCGGTCTCAAGCGGAAATGGAACGTTGAAAGACGCGACAAACGAAGCGATCAGATACTGGGTCCAGCATTGCCAGGATCATTTTTATATGATCGGGTCAGTTGTCGGGCCGCATCCATACCCTTATATTGTAAGAGAATTTCAGCGGATGATCGGTGATGAAGCGAAGGAGCAGTTTTATGAAACGGAGGGGAAACTTCCCGATAAAGTGGTCGCCTGTGTCGGCGGCGGAAGCAATGCAATCGGGATGTTCACTTCATTTATTGAAGAGCCTGTCGAGCTGATCGGTGTTGAAGCTGCGGGCAAAGGCGTCAACACGCCCCTTCATGCCGCCACGATTACAAAAGGTACCAAAGGTGTGATACACGGCTCTTTGACCTATCTGCTTCAAGATGAATACGGTCAGATCATTGAACCGTATTCCATCTCGGCCGGACTCGACTATCCGGGCGTCGGTCCTGAGCACGCCCATCTTCATCATACAGGCCGCGTCCGCTATGAATCGGTAACAGACGGCGAGGCTGTCTCGGCATTAAAAAAACTTGCGGAGACAGAGGGCATTTTGCCGGCGATCGAGTCGGCCCATGCGTTGGCTAAAGCATTTGAAATGGCACAAGAAATGCCGGGAGAAAAAAGTATTCTGGTTTGCCTGTCAGGCAGGGGAGACAAAGACGTCCACACCTTGATGAAGGTGTTGGAAGAAGAGGTGAATAAAGATGTTCAATCTGAAAAATCAGTCGTCAGATAAACTATTCGTTCCGTTTATTACAGCCGGAGATCCGCTGCCGGAGGTTTCGATCGAACTGGCAAAATCCCTTCAGGAAGCGGGCGCATCGGCTCTTGAACTCGGTGTTCCATATTCTGATCCGCTTGCCGACGGACCCGTTATTCAGCGCGCTTCCAAACGCGCGCTTGACAACGATATGAACATTGTAAAAGCGATCAAGCTCGGCGGTGAAATGAAAAAAAACGGCGTCCATATCCCGATTATTCTCTTTACGTATTACAATCCTGTGTTACAATTAGATACAGATCACTTTTTCGCTTTACTGCGACAAAATCAAATTGACGGACTTTTAGTTCCGGATCTGCCTTTTGAAGAAAGCGTATATTTGCAGCAGGAGTGTAAGAAGCAAGGTATCACATATATTTCGCTTGTCGCGCCGACAAGCGAAAACCGCATTCAAAAAATCGCAGAGCAGGCCGAAGGGTTTGTCTATTGCGTGTCTTCGCTCGGTGTCACAGGTGTGCGCAACGAATTTGACGATTCTGTTTCTTCATTTATCAGATCTGTAAAAGAAAAAAGCTCCGTCCCTGTTGCCGTCGGTTTTGGGATTTCCAGCTTTAAACAAGTGGAGATGATGAACGAACTGTCAGACGGTGTTGTCGTAGGAAGCGCTCTTGTCAGAAAAATCGAGGAGCTGAAAGAAGATCTCACAAATCTCGAGACAAGAGAGCAAGCCCTAAAAACGTTTGAGGAATACGCTAAAACATTCAGCGTATCGCACATGGTAAAATGAGGTGACAGCATCTTGCAAATCAAAGAACAATTAAAGCAGTTAAAGCCTTACCAGCCAGGCAAACCGATTGAAGCGGTCAAAAAAGAATTCAATCTGGAAAAAGTCGTCAAGCTTGCTTCAAACGAAAATCCGTACGGCTGTTCAGAAGCGGCCAAAGAAGCGATTCAGACTGAAATCCAGCAAATGGCGCTTTATCCAGACGGCTATAGCGCCGCACTGAGAACAAAGCTTGCGGGGCACCTTGGCGTAAACGAAACGAACATCATCTTAGGAAACGGGACAGATGAGGTCATTCAGATCATCTCCCGTTCTTTGCTGGGGCCGGGTCTAAACACCGTCATGGCGAACCCGACATTCTCACAATACAAACATAATGCAGTCATCGAAGGTGCAGAGATCCGGGAAATCGATCTGCTTGAGGACGGATGTCATGATCTCGATTCCATGCTTGAGGCGATCGATGAACAAACGAAGGTCGTCTGGGTTTGCAGCCCGAATAACCCGACCGGCACTTATGAATCAGAGCAAAAGCTGCTCCGCTTTTTGGAAAAAGTGCCGGAGCACGTGCTCATTGTTGTCGATGAAGCGTATTATGAATATGTAACAGCAGAGGATTATCCGGAGACCATTCCGCTTTTAAAACGCTACCCGAATCTGATGATTCTCAGAACGTTTTCCAAAGCATACGGTTTGGCTGCTTTAAGGGTCGGATACGGCATCGCTTCAGAACAGCTGGTTCAGGCGATTGAACCGGCGAGACAGCCGTTTAATACAAATCGGCTTGGTCAGGCTGCCGCGCTGGCCGCCCTTGGCGACCAGGCGTTTATCAAAGATTGTGTTAGGAAAAACAATGAAGGGCTTAAGCAGTACTACGATTTCTGCTCTGAGCATGGGCTGAAGTATTTTCCTTCACAAACGAACTTTGTGCTGATCGACTTTAAGCGGAATGGCGACGATCTCTTCCGCGAACTGCTTACAAAGGGCTATATCGTCAGATCCGGAAATGCGCTCGGCTTCCCGACTTATATCAGAATTTCCGTCGGCACGAAACAACAAAACGAAGCGTTTTTAAAAACTTTAGCCGGTATGTTGTAAGAGGTGATGTTTCAGTCACCTCTTTAGTCTATTGAACCAGGTGATAATCATGACTCAATCAAATGAAACGATATTTTTGGCCGGCTTGGGCTTAATCGGCGGTTCCATTGCCCTAGCTATTAAAAAGGAGCATCCGGAAAGAAGGATCATCGGATTTGATGTTTCCGGAGAGCAGGCAAGAGCCGCACAGAAGCTTGGTGTCATTGACGCCCCGGCCGCTTCTTTTTTAGAAGGAATCAAAGAAGCATCGACGGTTATTCTAGCCGCACCCGTCGAACAGACGCTCTACATGCTCGATGAGCTGGCCGCATCCGGCATGATGAAAAGGATGCTGATTACCGATGTCGGCAGTACAAAGCAGAAGGTGGTCAGCCATGCTGAAAAAGTTTTGCCTAACGAGTATCAGTTTATCGGCGGCCATCCGATGGCCGGCTCCCACAAATCAGGAGTAGCCGCTGCCAAAGAACTGCTGTTTGAAAATGCGTTCTATATTCTGACGCCTTCCCGCTCCGCCGACAAAGAAGCCGTCGCCTCGTTAAAAGAGCTTTTAAAAGGGACGAATGCAAAGTTTGTGGAAATGACTCCGGAAGAGCATGATGCCGTCACAAGCGTCATCAGCCATTTCCCTCACATCGTGGCGGCCAGCCTCGTCCACCAGACGGTCAAATTCGAAGACCAGTATCCGCTCGTCAAACGTTTTGCCGCAGGTGGTTTCCGCGATATTACGCGGATTGCTTCAAGCAGTCCGGCGATGTGGCGGGACATTCTTCTGCACAATAAAGACAAAATTATCGAGCGGTTTGACGAATGGAAGCAGGAGCTGGACAGAATTCAGTCTTTTGTTGAAAATGAAGATGCAGACGGGCTGTTTGAATTTTTCCGGCAGGCGAAGGAATACCGTGATGAACTGCCTTTGCGGCAAAAAGGCGCGATCCCTTCCTTTTACGATCTTTATGTCGATGTCCCTGACCATCCGGGGGTCATTTCGGAAATAACGGCGATTCTCGCCGAGGAACAAATCAGCATCACGAACATCCGGATTATCGAGACAAGGGAAGAGATAAACGGTGTTCTCCGGATCAGTTTTCAATCTGACGAAGATCGCAAACGAGCTGAAAAATGCATTCAAACGCGCGCAAAATATGAAACATTTTACGCTGATTGAGGTGGAACAAATGAAAAGAGGAAAAGTCAGTTCACTTAATGGAGAACTTCATATTCCGGGGGATAAGTCGATCTCCCATCGTTCTGTTATGTTTGGCGCCATTGCAGAAGGAAAAACCGTCATCAAAAACTTTTTGCCGGGAGCAGACTGTTTGAGCACGATCGAGTGCTTCAAAAAAATGGGCGTTGGCATCGAACAGAACGAAAGCGACGTCACGGTTTACGGCAAAGGGCTTGATCAGCTCTCTGAGCCGAAAGAGCTTCTTGACGTCGGAAATTCCGGAACGACGATCAGACTGATGCTGGGCATTTTGGCCGGCCGCCCGTTTCACAGTACAGTGGCTGGGGATGAAAGCATCGCCAAAAGGCCGATGAAGCGTGTAACAGAACCGCTTCAGCAAATGGGTGCAAAAATCGACGGCCGCGCCGGGGGAGAATACACACCGCTTTCTGTCCGGGGCGGCAATCTGACAGCGATCGATTTTCAGTCACCTGTTGCCAGCGCGCAAATCAAGTCGGCCGTCCTCCTCGCCGGACTTCAGGCCGACGGCACCACGACGGTGACAGAACCTCACAAATCAAGAGATCACACAGAGCGGATGCTCTCGATGTTCGGCGTTACGCTCGAGGAAAGCGACACCTCTGTTTCGATTACAGGGGGACAGACGTTAAAGGCAGCCGATGTATTCGTCCCTGGAGATATTTCATCAGCGGCATTTTTCCTTGCAGCAGGTTCGCTTGTGCCAAACAGTGAAATCGTTCTGAAAAATGTCGGGTTAAACCCGACAAGAACGGGAATCATCGATGTCCTTGAAAAGATGGGTGCGGATCTCGAAATCGAGCCGAATGATGCCGCAAGCGGCGAACCATACGGCGACTTGAAAATCAAGACGGCGCCCCTGACAGCCACGGAAATTTCCGGTGATTTGATTCCGCGGCTGATCGATGAAATTCCGATCATCGCCCTGCTTGCTACACAGGCTGAAGGGATGACGATCATTAAAGACGCCGCCGAACTGAAGGTGAAGGAAACCAACCGAATCGATACCGTCGCATCCGAGCTGAAAAAACTTGGCGCGCGTATCGAGCCGACCGAAGACGGCATGAAGATCTACGGAAAGACGCAGCTGAAAGGCGGAGCGGAAGTTTCCAGCCATGGCGACCACCGCATCGGCATGATGCTTGGAATTGCCGCTTTGATCTGTGAACATCCAATCGACATCTTACATCCGGAAGCTGTGAGCGTATCGTATCCGACATTTTTTGAACATATCGAAAAGCTTGCAAAAAAAGCCTGAAGCCTCCGTGCTCCAGGCTTTTTTACGCATAAAACGGGGCATGACAGCATAGCTTGTCTTAAAGCGAAATCTATCCGCTTCCCCTTTTCTTACAAAAACCCGGGCAACAAATTTGCCGACAACGCCTTCAGTGAATTATGATAAAAATAATCTTACAAAGTATTGCCTAAAAGAGAGCAGGCGATGATTTGACGAAAGAAAGGGACGTTTAGATTTGAATACTTCGATTCAAGAAGCCATAAAATTAGTTGAAGCAGGCCATACGGAAAGCGGATTGAAAAAGCTTGCTGATATCGAGTCCAGTCTTCATGATGAAGACAAATTAATAGCAGCCCAGCTGTACTATGAATGGGGAATTGTTGATAAAGCAATTGCCATTGTGAATGATTTGCATGAACTTTATCCGGAAGAAACAGAACTGACTTGTTTTTATGCTGAGCTCCTCATTGAAACCGATCAGGAAGAAAAAGCGCTCGCGGTCCTGGAAACGATTCCGGAAACAGATCAGGCATACCCGGAAAGCCTGCTCTTGATGGCCGATCTCTATCAGATGCAAGGACTGTTTGAAGTCAGCGAGCAGAAGCTCTTGAAGGCGAAATCGATTTTGACAGATGAACCGGTGATCGATTTTGCTTTGGGAGAGTTGTATTTTACTCAAGGGGCTTACGGAAAAGCGGTGCGGCAATACAAAAAAGCAGCCCGTGAAAAAGCTGTCATCGGGGGTGTCAATGTTTATCAGAGGCTGGCTGAATCATTGAGCTCGTCAGGGGAGTTTGAAGAAGCGCTGGAATGGTATGAAAAAGCCGCTCAGGAAAATCCGGAGCCCAATACGCTGTTCGGATTCGGTTTTACCGCTTGGAAAGCGGGGTATTCTAAAACTGCGATCAAGCAGTTGACAGAGCTCAAGGAAATGGATCCGTCCTATTCTTCGCTTTATAAACCTTTGGCGAACAGCTACGAAGCCGAGGGGCTTTATGAGGAGGCCTTTGAAACGGCAAAAGAAGGTATCCGCGTAGATGAATTCAATAAAGAGCTTTACCTTTCTGCAGCAAAAGCAGCCCTTAAAACGAAAAGGCATTCAGAAGCGGCAGATCTCCTTCGTGAAGCGCTGGCGCTTGATCCAGGTTATATTGAAGCTGTCCAAACCCTGCTCGCTCTTTACCTCGAAGAAGAAGACTATGAGGGGATCATTGACCTTGTTCACGAAGTCCGCAAATACGGCGAGGATGACCCTAAATTCAGCTGGTTTCTGGCTTCGGCTTACAGGGGGGAGGAAGAGTATGGGAAGGCTTCGCAGGAATATGAGAGCGCATTTGAGCACTATCGGGATGACGGAGATTTCCTTTACGAGTATTCGCGCTTTTTGCTTGAAGAAGGAAGGCGGAAAGAAGCGCTGCCGCTGTTGAAAAAGCTGGCAGAGCTTAACCCCGCAGACACGGAAACCCAGGAGATGATTTTCAGAATCGAAGACGAAAATTCCTTTGAATAAGAAGGATATGACCGGTTTGTGTGGAATTATTAATGTAATACACAAGATGCGATAGAGGAGGGAATAACATGCAGACCCCTGTTTCTGTCAATGAAAAAAAAGATTTTATCCGCTGGTTTTTAAACCACTATCAGCTAAAGCGTAGAGAGTGTGTATGGATTCTGAATTATTTAATGAGCCATGACTCGCTGATGGAAAAAGTGCATTTTGTCGAGCAGGCCGAATTTTGCCCAAGGGGCATTATCATGTCCACCCACTGTGTCGAAGAAGTGCCTTTTCGTTTTTATAAAGAAAACGTCATGACGACCGATGCAGAGAAATCGTTTCATGATATCAGGCTGAATAAGCAGCAGGATCTCTTCATCCAGCTGAATTTCCGTTCAGCTTATAATTCACCGGAATACGCGGCTGTTTTGGAAGCTAATCCGCATATTCCGAAAGACCTGTACGAAAATGAAAAAGATAAGATTGTCGCTGAACAGATTTTGGAGCACTCCATTTCTACATTTCAGAGACAAAAGCTGCTGCGGGAAATAGATGAAGCACTAGACCGCCAAGATAAAGAAAGCTTCGAAAAACTTGCGAAACAACTGAATCAGCTGCGATAAATCGCCAATAACAAGCCTTGCCGAAACGCAAGGCTTGTTCAACTGGCGGAGTAAGCGCTGTCATAAGGAGGAGTCGGAAGCGTGAAATGGAATGCGCATGATGCGGATGTTTATCTGAATGCAAAAGAATATATCGATACAGCCGTGATCCCGCTGATTTCGGTTCAGTTGGGGGATCAATTCAAATCGGCCGTATCAAAAGGGGAATTTACGTCTATACTGGCAGAAGAGCTGGAGAGGCAGCTGAAGGGCCGCGTCTACCTGTTTCCGCCCTATACATATTTGCACGCTGATGAGAAAAGCGCCGAGGATCTTGCTGATCTGGAGGAAATGGCAGCTCGGCATTTCCGGCACATCGTGTTTTTGACGACGGACGAGCGCTGGAAGCAAGTGCTTGGAAATGAGCAGAAACTGCTTTGGATTCCGGCGATTCCTCTCGAACATATGAAAGATTCATTAAAGCAAAAGCTTTTGGAAGACCAAATTGAGCAAATATTGAACATTTTGTTACAAAATTGGAACTCTTAATAAAAACACTTACATTTCCTTTGGATAATGATTTTGGCAATGTTGACCTTCCTAAAATATTGATATATTATGAGGGTGTCCTAGTTCATGAATTTTTTTCTATTTCAGTTATATTGTAGCTGGGGACTTGAGGGGGGATATGAAGATGAGCGAAAAAAGACATCGGGTATCCAGACGTCAATTTTTGAACTACACGCTGACCGGAGTCGGCGGTTTTATGGCGGCCGGAATGCTCATGCCTATGGTTCGCTTCGCGCTCGATCCGGTTTTAAGACCGACTGAGGAACAGGACATGGTTCAGGTTGTCAGCGTTGATGAACTGACAAATGAACCGCAGCGCTTCGACTTTAAAATCAAGCAAGTCGACGCCTGGTACGAGTCTGAAGAATCGAGGTCTGCGTGGGTTTTCAAAAATGGGGAAGAAATTGTAGCTTTATCACCGGTTTGTAAACATTTGGGGTGCACGGTCAACTGGAACAGCGATCCTAAAAATCCGAACAAGTTCTTTTGTCCGTGCCATTACGGGCTTTATGAAAAGGATGGTACCAACGTACCCGGAACTCCGCCTCTGGCTCCGCTAGACCGCTATGAGCAAGAGGTTAAAGACGGCTTTCTTTACTTAGGAAAAGCCAAGCCGAGGAAGGAAGGGTGATCATGCTAAACAAAATTTATGACTGGGTTGATGAAAGACTGGATATCACGCCGCTTTGGCGGGATATTGCCGATCATGAAGTTCCTGAACATGTCAATCCCGCTCACCATTTTTCCGCCTTTGTATACTGCTTCGGGGGACTGACGTTTTTCGTAACGGTGATTCAGGTTCTTTCCGGCATGTTTTTGACGATGTACTATGTTCCCGACATTAAAAACGCCTGGGAATCGGTTTATTACCTGCAAAATGAAGTGGCATTCGGGCAGATCGTAAGAGGGATGCATCATTGGGGGGCAAGCTTGGTCATCGTGATGATGTTTCTTCATACGCTGAGGGTTTTCTTCCAGGGGGCTTATAAAAAGCCGAGGGAGCTGAACTGGATCGTCGGCGTGCTGATCTTCTTTGTCATGCTCGGGTTAGGATTTACAGGCTACCTTCTGCCTTGGGATATGAAAGCTCTGTTTGCGACGAAAGTCGGTTTGCAGATTGCTGAAGCGACACCGCTGATCGGGTCGCAAATCAAAACACTGCTTGCCGGTCATCCTGATATTGTCGGCGCTCAGACGTTGGCGCGCTTTTTCGCCATACACGTCTTTTTCCTGCCAGCCGCTCTGTTCGCCCTTATGGCAGCACACTTTATCATGATTCGGAAGCAAGGCATTTCAGGGCCGCTTTAAGCAAATGACTCAAAAGAAGGAGGGGATGGCATGAAAAGGGGAAAAGGAATGAAATTTGTCGGAGATTCGAGGATTCCGGCGGAAAGAAAACCGAATATTCCAAAAGATTATTCCGAGTTTCCGGGAAAAACGGAAGCGTTCTGGCCGAACTTTCTGCTTAAAGAATGGCTTGTCGGCGCGGTTTTTCTCATCGGTTTTCTTGTGCTGACAGTCGTTCACGAACCTCCGCTCGAGCGGATGGCGGATCCGACGGATACCGGCTACATACCTTTGCCAGACTGGTATTTTCTATTTCTGTACCAATTGCTCAAGTATGAATATGCTGCCGGACCGTATACGGTGGTCGGCGCCATTGTCATTCCGGCGATTGCATTCGGGGCGCTCCTGTTGGCCCCGTTTCTCGACAGGGGCCCAGAGAGAAGGCCTTATAAACGCCCGGTTGCCGTAGGGCTAATGCTTTTAGCGCTGGCGGCGACGGTTTTCTTAACATGGCAGTCGGTTGCCACCCACGATTGGGCCGCCGCTGAAGAGCAGGGGAAAATCAAAGAGGAAGCCGATATTGATACGAGTGCAGCAGGCTACAAGCTTTACCAGGAGCAGGGCTGTATCTCATGCCACGGAGATAATATGCAGGGAGGGGCCGCCGGACCGTCTCTCGTCGATAACGGATTGTCTCCTGAAGAAATTGCGAAAATCGCCAAAGAAGGAAAGGGACAAATGCCAGCCGGCGTCTTTAAAGGATCAGATAAAGAACTGAAAGAACTGTCTAAGTTCATCTCTGAAACAACAGCCAAGTAAAAAGTGTTGTCAAGATGATAAAGGCAGGCTATACTCTTGATAGAGCTGAAGCTGACGCTTGGTCAGCCTCTCAAGGCTGTCGACGATGTCGATGGCCTCTTTCATGTTTGGACATCTGAATGTATAGGGCCGTTTGCGAGCCAAAAAAGGTTCTGTCGCGTCCGATATTTTCCAGACATATCCCTGAGGAAGTGACCCGTGCCGTATTTTTTGATTTAAAGAGACTGTGAGTTGATTCGTTTGAAATTGATATCTTACATACTTGGGCAAAAGCCGATGACGATCATGCTTTTGATCATTAATTTTTTGGGAACGGTGTACGGCTATTATTGGTATCTTCCCCAGCTGACGAATACACCTGCAAAATTTTTGATCTTTGTCCCTGACAGCCCGACAGCCACCCTGTTTTTTTTATTTGTCCTAATCGGCCTTTTATTGAAGAGCAACGCTTCTCTCTTTGAAGCGCTTGCGCTTGTGACGCTCGTCAAATACGGCCTCTGGGCCGTTGTCATGAATATCCTCGTGCTTGTGACGACCGGAAGCCTGCATTGGACGGGATATATGCTGATTGCATCCCATTTTGCCATGGCAGTGCAAGGTGTTCTGTATGCACCATATTACCGGTTCAAAGGATGGCATTTGGCGCTTGCGGCAGTTTGGACGCTGCACAATGACATCATTGATTATGTGTTTGGAATGATGCCTAATTATTCGATGCTTGATCAATACATGCCGCAAATCGGCTATTTTACATTTTGGCTCAGCATTGCTTCGATCGGCTTGGCCTATTACCTTGTCCTGTCCAAAAAAGCATTCAAACTGTAAAGGTTTGCTCAACAATCTTGGTCTAACCTTGTCCCTCTCTTCATACGATTTAATAGAAGGAGTGGGAGGGACCGTGAATGATACGAAAGGTGATCCTTTGCATGCTGCTTGCGCTTGTTGTTCCTGCGAACGGTTTAAAAGCGGAAGATTCATCCGCTTTAGAGGAGCTGACCGAACTGTCTGATACGGTATTCCAATTAACAAGACAGGCTCAGTATGAGGAGGCAGTTCAGATTCTTCAATATTTTGAAAAGCGGCTGAAAACCGCAAAGAGAGACGGGGCTGAAGATGTGATGACAGGTTCCGAGATCCGCCAGGTTAACCTGGCATACCACGATCTGCTGAAAAGCCTGGAAAACGAAGGAATGGCGAAAAATGACAAGTTCAAAACCGCTGCCCAGTTTAGAATGCTGATGGATGCCATCGAATCCGATCATGATCCGCTTTGGGGTTCATTAAAAAAACCGATCATGGATTCATTCAGGGCGCTAAAAGCCGGTATTCAGAAAGAAGACAGCCTGACGTTTCGGGAAAAGTGGAATCATTTTTTATCATTGTATGAAACGATTTATCCGAGCTTAACGATTGATATCTCGCCGAAGCAGTTAAAGAATGTATCCAACCATATCGAAGTTGTCGATCACGGCGATTTTCAGCAGATGACGGAAAGCAGCAAGCTTGAGCGTTTGACGATGCTGGAAAAAGACTTGGAAGATGTCTTTAATCAGGTGGAGGAAGATGACGCAGACCCTTCCTTGTTGTGGGTCATTTTGACAACCGGAAGCATCATTTTATCCACCCTGACATATGTGGGGTTCAGAAAGTATAAAGCAGAAGGGGACAAGCGCAAAAAAAGAGAAAAAGATTGGCCGAAATAAGAAGCTCCTATCATCTGAGAGCTTCTTTTTTGCTTTTTGAGGGTCAGGTGATGGGGTTTTTGTTTTCATCCAATGTAAAACCTTCCCCGAGTACATCATGAACATCGCTTACAGCGACAAATGCATGCGGATCTATGGAAGTAATCACATTTTTCAACAGGAACACTTCGTTTTTCGGGACGACGCAGTATAATACATCCCGCTCTGTTTTCGTATAAGAACCTTGGCCTTTTAAAACGGTGACACCTCTTTCCATTTCTTCAATGATTTTTTGCTGAATCTGATCGTTCTTTTCAGAAATGATGGTGGCACCTTTTGCCGCGTATCCGCCTTCCTGCATAAAATCAATCACTTTGGAAGCGACAAATACGGCGACAAGCGTGTACATGGCTTCCTTATAGGAAAGGTAAAAAATCAGCGACAGCGTGATGACACAGGCATCAAAAACAAACATCGCTTTTCCCATCGGGACTTGAAAATACTTGTTGATGAGCCGTACGATAATATCGACGCCGCCTGTCGTTCCCCCGTATTTAAAAATAATCCCCAACCCTGTTCCGATAAAAACTCCGGCAAAAAGTGCGGCCAGCGCAAGGTCATGCTGAAGGGGCATATGGATCTGATAACGCTGGAAAATCCACAAAAACACGGACAAGCCGACTGTCCCGAGAATGGTGTAGGAAAAAACCGTTCGCCCAAGAAGCTTCCAGCCGATAATAAAAACCGGAATGTTTAATACCAGGTTGGAAATGGAAGGATCAATATGAAACAAAAAGTAAAGCAGCAGAGTGATTCCGGTAAAACCGCCCTCCGAAAGGTTGTTCTGCATGTTAAAATGCACGAGTCCAAAAGAAAACACTGCGGCACCTGCCAATATAAACAAGACGTTTTTCATTCTGATATTTCCGAGCATAAAAAAACCCCTTTCCTTCCATAAGCTGGCGTTAATATTATAGTTTATCCCACTTAAAACAGCAAACCCGTTTTAAACATTTGTCAAACTTGTTTGAATTCGCTAACATGTAAGAGATGACAGGAGGTTTTACCGAATGGCGAAGGAAAAAACGATGAAAGAGATACAGCGTGAGGTTGATGAATATATCGGCCAATTTAAAGAGGGCTACTTCAGTCCGCTTGCGATGATGGCCAGGCTGACAGAAGAACTCGGAGAACTGGCGAGGGAAGTCAACCATCATTACGGAGAAAAGCCAAAGAAAAAAACAGAAGCTGAAAAGAAAATTGACGAAGAAATAGGAGACGTTCTGTTTGTTTTGGTTTGTCTGGCCAATTCGCTTCATATATCATTGGATGAAGCGCATGATATGGTCATGGAGAAATTCAACACCCGTGACAAAGACCGCTGGACAAGAAAAGAAGAAGGAAAGTAGAGGAGATTCATATGTCAAAGGAAACAATCAAAATCGTCATAGCAGGACCGCGAGGAAGAATGGGAAGCGAAGCGGTTAAGCTTGTAGAAGACACCCCTCATTTTGAGCTGCGAGGTGCAATAGACCGTACATACAATCGGGAGAAGCTGGCAGATGTGATGCCTTGCCGGTCAGAGGCCGTCATATATACAGACATATACGAATGTTTTTCAGAAACAGCTCCGGATGTGCTGATCGATTTAACAACGCCGGAAATCGGCAAGGTCCATACCAAAATCGCCTTGGAGCACGGCGTCCGTCCTGTCGTGGGAACGACCGGATTTTCTGAAAGCGACCTGAATGAGCTGATGGAGCTGACGGATGAGAAAGGGATCGGTGCGATCATTGCGCCCAACTTTGCGCTCGGGGCCGTCCTGATGATGAAGTTTTCACAGATGGCCGCCAGCTATTTTTCCGATGTTGAAATCATCGAGCAGCACCATGATCAAAAGCTCGATGCGCCAAGCGGAACAGCTTTGAAAACAGCGGAAATGATTTCGGCAGTCCGCGAAGCGAAACAGCAGGGCCATCCTGATGAACAAGAAATTTTGCCGGGCGCAAGAGGTGCAGAGCAAAACGGAATCCGCCTCCACAGCGTCCGTTTGCCGGGACTGATCGCCCACCAGGAAGTGCTGTTCGGCGGAGACGGCCAAACTCTTAAAATCCGCCATGATTCATATAACCGCGCATCCTTTATGTCCGGGGTGAAATTGGCTGTTGAACAAGTCATGAAAATCGATCAGCTTGTCTACGGCCTGGAAAATATTATAGAGTAACAAAAAGGGGGAAATCGCTTTGAAAATCGCTTTAATTGCCCATGACCGCAAAAAACAGGATATGATTCAACTGACAACCGCTTACAAACACATCCTAAAAAAACATGAACTGTTTGCAACGGGAACAACCGGTTTGAAAATCACGGAAGCGACAGGACTGCCCATCGAGAGATTTCAATCAGGACCGCTTGGCGGAGATCAGCAGATTGGCGCGATGATCGCAAAGAATGACATCGATCTCGTTATTTTTTTGCGGGACCCGCTGACTGCCCAGCCGCATGAACCTGATGTGTCGGCATTAATCCGTTTATCCGATGTATATGCGATCCCGCTTGCAACCAATATGGGAACGGCGGAAATTTTGATCCGGTCTGTTGAAGAAGGTGCGCTTGATTTTCGAAAGCTTGTTCATGGCGTGGATCAGGATGCTTGATATACTGGCTTTTGGCGCACATAGCGACGATGTGGAAATCGGCATGGGAGGAACCATTGCCAAATATACTAAAAAAGGTTATCGAATCGGCATCTGCGATTTAACCCGGGCTGAATTGTCTTCAAACGGTACTGTCGATACGAGAAAAAGCGAAGCGGCACTGGCGGCTGACATTTTGGGCGCCAGTCCGCGGATTTCCCTCGCACTTCCTGACAGAGGGCTGTTCCTCAGCCAGGAAGCAATCAGGGAAGCAGTCTCCGTCATTCGGAAGTATAAGCCCAAGATCGTCTTTGTTCCTTATCAAAAAGACCGGCATCCTGACCATGGGCATGCGGCAGACATCGTCGAAGAAGCGGTTTTTTCCGCCGGAATACATAAATATGAAGATCAAAACAAACAGCCGGCGCACAAAGTGCAGAATATTTACTACTATATGATCAACGGTTTTCATAAACCTGAATTTGTCATCGATATTTCCGAGACGATCAATGTGAAAATCGAAAGCCTCAAGGCGTACAAGAGCCAGTTCAGCCGATTGCAGCAATCAGTGGAAACACCGTTGACAAACGGCTATATTGAAACGGTTGAGGCCAGGGAGAAGCTGTTGGGCAAAGAAGCCGGCGTCCAATATGCGGAAGGATTCTTTTCCAAGGGAACGCTTTTGTTAAACAATGATTTATTTGGGGGCTGATGATGAAAAAACTAAAAATCGGAATCACGTGTTATCCGAGCGTCGGCGGATCAGGCATCATCGCGACAGAACTCGGCAAGCTGCTGGCGGAAAAAGGACATGAAATCCATTTTATTACATCAAGCATTCCGCACAGGCTCAATAAAGTGTATTCCAATATCTATTTTCATGAAGTCGAAGTCAATCAATATGCCGTGTTTAAGTACCCGCCGTATGATTTGGCTTTGGCCAGCAAAATGGCGGAAGTGGCAAAACGTGAACAGCTTGATGTTCTGCATGCCCATTACGCGGTGCCTCACGCGATTTCCGCTTTCCTGGCAAAACAAATGCTTGACGGAAATATCAAAACGGTTACGACTTTGCACGGCACAGATATTACCGTTCTCGGATACGACCCGTCTTTAAAGGATCTGATCAAATTTGCGATCGAATCCTCCGACCGCGTAACGGCGGTCTCATCGGCTCTCGCGGCCCAGACGTATGATTTAATCAAGCCGGACAAAAAAATCGAAACCATCTACAACTTTGTCGATGAACGCGTTTATGTCAAACAGGACCGTCATTCTTTAAAAGAGCAGTACGGGATTTCCCCTGAGGAAAAAGTGGTCATCCATGTTTCGAATTTCAGACAGGTCAAGCGCGTTCAGGATGTCATCCATGTGTTCAGCCGTATTGTCAAACACTTGCAAGCGAAGCTGCTTCTTGTCGGTGATGGACCTGAAATGACGGTCATCTGTCAGCTCGTCCGGCAGCTCGGTTTAAAAGACGATGTCCTTTTTCTCGGGAAACAGGACAGTCTTGAAGAGCTTTACGCGATCAGCGATTTAAAGCTGCTTCTCTCTGAAAAGGAAAGCTTCGGTCTTGTCCTGCTCGAAGCGATGGCTTGCGGTGTTCCTTGTATCGGCACAAATATCGGAGGCATCCCGGAAGTAATTAAAGACGGAACCTCCGGTTATTTGGTGAATGTCGGAGATGTTGATGATGCGGCTGAAAAGGCGGTTCGACTTTTAACAGATGACGGTCTGCATCATCGTTTTGCACAAGCAGCGCTGAAAAACATTAAGGAGCGTTTTTCTTCCGGCAGCATCATCAGCCAGTATGAGGATATTTATCAACAATTGATAGAGGAGGAGTCGGATAATGGAGGATCTCTTTCGAAAAGCTCTTCCTCTCCTTCATGAGCTGGAAAAGCACGGCTGGCAGGCATATTTTGTCGGCGGAGCGGTGAGGGACACGCATATGAACCGGTCCGTCGGCGATGTGGATATCGCAACAGACGCACCTCCGGAAGAAATTGAAAACATTTTTCCGAAAACGATTGATGTCGGCAAAGAACACGGGACGATCATTGTGCTGATGGATGGTGAGTCTTATGAAGTGACAACATTTCGCGCTGAGCTTGAATATGAGGATTTCAGAAGGCCGAGCGGCGTTAAGTTCATCAAATCGCTGAAGGAAGATTTGAAGCGGCGCGATTTGACGATCAATGCGATGGCCATGGATGCTGAAGGACGGCTGATCGATTATTTCGGCGGCCTTCACGATATCAAGGAAAAGCTGATTCAAACCGTTGGCGACCCGGCGGAGCGCTTTCATGAAGATGCGCTCCGCATGCTGCGGGCGCTTCGTTTTATGAGCCAGCTTGAATTTAGGCTTTCGCCGAACACAAAACAGGCGATTTTTGAAAACAGCGGGCTTTTGGCGCATATTTCCACAGAACGGAAAACGGCTGAATTTGAAAAGCTTTTAAAAGGAAAAGCGGCTGGACAGGCGCTAAAAGCGGCAGCTGAAACAGGCCTTTTCAGAGAACTCCCGGGACTGGACGGTAAAAAAGAAGACATCCAGGCTGCCGGCCGTTTTCCTTTTTTCAAACTTGAAAGAAGAGCGGACATCTGGGCGGCCTTCGTGATTCTAATGTCAATCGATCCTGCCGATGCACACGGCTTTTTAAAAGAGTGGAAGCTGCCCGGCAAAGTCATCAAACAAGCGGTGCAGACCGCGGCCCGGATCGGGCAGAAGTGGGATGTGGCCTCCATGTATGAAGCGGGGGAAGAGACGCTGATTTCCGCCTTGACGATTCAAATGCTGAATGAGTGCCGTGAAGTCGATCAGCGCCATTTAGCTGAAGTGAGGCAGGCGTACGAGGCGCTTCCGATCAAAAGTCTGAAAGATTTGGCCGTAACCGGCGGGGATCTCGTCAACTTCAGGAAAAAAGCGCCTGGAAAATGGGTATCTGAAGATTTAAAACGAATTGAGCAGGCCGTACTGCACGGGAAACTTGCCAATCGAAAAAAAGCCATAGAGGAGTGGCTAAAAGGATGCAATCAAACTTAAGGAAAAAACTGATTCAATTGTTTACAGAAGCTGACGGTGAATTTATTTCGGGCCAGAAAATCAGCGAGGAGCTCGGCTGTTCCAGAACGGCGGTCTGGAAGCATATCGAGGACTTAAGAAAATCGGGTTACGAGCTGGAAGCCGTCCGAAAGCTCGGCTACAAAATGAAAAAAAAACCTGATAAAATCAGCGAAAACGAAATCAGACTCGGCTTAAAAACGGAAAAAATGGGACAAACCATTTATTTTCAAGACGTCGTGGCTTCAACTCAAAAAATCGCACATGAACTGGCGAACAACGGTGCCGCGGAAGGAACGATCGTCGTCGCCGACAAGCAGACCGAAGGAAGGGGAAGAATGGCGAGAGGCTGGCATTCTCCTAAAGGGAACGGCGTTTGGATGAGCATCATCCTCAGGCCGGAAATCCCTGTGCAAAAAACGCCGCAGCTGACCCTTTTGGCCGCAGTCGCCCTTGTTCAGGCGATCGAAGAAGCAACCGGCATCAGCGCGGAAATCAAATGGCCGAACGATATTTTAATCGGCGGCAAAAAAGCGGTCGGAATTCTGACTGAGCTTCAGGCCGAGGCCGACCAGGTTCATTCCGTCATTGTCGGAACGGGGATCAATGTCAATCAGCTGAGAGACGATTTCCCGGAAGAATTGCAGGAGACGGCCACAAGCCTCCGGCTTTCAGGCGGCAAAAAGGTCGACAGGGCGGCCTTGATTCAGACGATTCTTTTAACATTTGAAAAACGGTACAGAGACTATCTTACCCACGGTTTTCAGCCGATCAAGCTGTTGTGGGAAAGCTACGCTCTATCATTGCACCGCGAATTGACGGCGAGGACGCTGAATGGAACGTTTCACGGCAAAGCGCTCGGCATAGACGATGAGGGAGTTCTGCTTCTGGAAACAAGTGAAGGCATACAAAAAATATACTCCGCCGATATCGAAATCAGTCCTTCTTAGTTGGAAGAAACGGCTGGTTTTTGGTATACTTCGGTTGGGCAGTATCCTTGGGGAACTGCACCTTTTAGGAAATATTGCGGAATAAAAAAGTCTGCCTTGATCCAAAAAAGGACTGGGACAGAGGGATGATTCTTGCCGATCGCGGAGTCAAAAAATCCTTCTTTTAGCGGAAGGTTTTTTTACTGTCCGAAAAAACGGCAGCTCATCTCCTCTGAATGAAGAGGAGGAGAAACATGAAGACAAAACTTGATTTTTTAAAAATGAAACAGCACGGGGAGCCAATCGTCATGCTGACGGCTTATGACTGTCCGGCGGCGAAACTTGCCGAACAAGCCGGAGTGGACATGATCCTTGTCGGCGATTCTCTTGGAATGGTCGTTCTCGGTCTTGATTCGACTGTCTATGTCACTGTCGAGGACATGATTCATCACACAAAGGCCGTCAAACGCGGGGCAAAGGATACATTCATCGTCACGGATATGCCTTTTATGTCCTACCACTGCTCACAGGAAAGTGCACTGAAAAACGCGATGAAAATCGTGCAGGAAAGCGGTGCCGATGCCTTGAAGCTTGAAGGCGGTGACGGTGTGTTTGACACGATTGCGGCTTTGACTAGGGGCGGAATCCCGGTGGTCGGCCATTTGGGCCTGACACCTCAATCCGTCGGCGTTCTCGGAGGCTATAAAGTCCAGGGGAAAGACGAAGAAAGCGCTCGGAAACTAATAGATGACAGCCGGCGCTGTGAAGAAGCAGGAGCGATTGCACTCGTTCTTGAGTGCGTCCCGGCGGCGCTTGCCGAACGGATCGCAAAAGAGCTCACCATTCCGGTCATCGGCATTGGAGCCGGCGCAGGTACGGACGGACAGGTTCTCGTCTACCATGATGTGCTCGGACACGGAGTCAGCCGGACGCCTAAATTTGTAAAACAGTATGCGCAAATCGATCAGCCGATTGAAGCAGCGCTTACCGGTTATGTTAAAGATGTGAGAAACCGCTTTTTTCCCGAAGACGCGCATTCCTTCCGCATCGACCATGAAGTGCTGGAAGGATTATACGGAGGCAAATCATCATGATTGAAATCCACCGCGCAAAAGATATACAAAACTTGACAACATCATACCGGAAAGAAGGAAAAACAATCGGCTTTGTGCCGACAATGGGATTTCTTCATGAAGGCCACATGTCGCTTGTGAAAGAAGCGCGAAAACACAATGACATCGTGGTCATGAGCATTTTCGTCAATCCTCTGCAATTCGGCCCGGGTGAAGATTTTGAAGCTTATCCAAGAGATATTGAAAGAGACAGGAAGCTGGCCAAAGCAGGCGGAGTGGATATATTGTTCACGCCAAGCGCGGCGGATATCTATCCACAGGAATCAACCGTCATCGTCAATGTGAAAAAAAGAACGGATGTCCTTTGCGGACGGTCAAGGGAAGGGCATTTCGACGGTGTTGCAACCGTCTTGACGAAGCTGTTCAACCTCACGGCTCCGACAAGGGTTTATTTTGGAATGAAGGATGCTCAACAGGTGGCAGTTGTTGACGGATTGATCACTGATTTCTTTATGGATATTGAGCTCGTTCCGGTTGAAACGATGCGTGAGGAAGACGGGCTTGCCAAAAGCTCCCGCAATGTCAATCTGAATGCGGATGAACGAAAGGAAGCGCCCGCTCTTTATGAAGCGCTCAAGCGCGGAGCCCGGCTGATTCGGGAAGGGGAACGGGACCCGGAGGCCGTTAAGAAAGAGGTCCGCCTTCATATAGAAAAAACAAGCGGTGTCATCGATTATGCAGATGTTTATTCCTATCCCGATCTGGAAAAACGGGAAACACTGGCTGGAAAAATCATCATAGCGGTTGCCGTTCAATTTTCAAAGGCCCGCTTAATTGATAATATCATCGTCGATATCCCGTTGGATCGAAAGGAGGATTGATCATGTACCGAACGTTAATGAGCGGCAAGCTGCACAGAGCGCGAGTAACGGAAGCCAATTTAAATTATGTCGGCAGCATAACGATCGATGAAGATTTATTGGATGCTGTCGGAATGATGGCAAATGAAAAAGTGCAAATTGTAAATAATAATAACGGAGCCCGGCTGGAAACATATATTATTCCCGGTGAAAGGGGAAGCGGCGTCATTTGCTTAAATGGCGCGGCAGCTCGTCTCGTACAGGTCGGAGATGTCGTCATTATTGTCTCCTATGCAATGATGTCTGAAGAAGAGGCAAAGACCCACAAGCCGAAAGTAGCCGTTTTGAACGAAAAGAACGAAATCGAGCAAATCCTGGGTCAAGAGCCGGCCCGCACCATTCTGTAGCCCCCTTTGCCTTAGGGGGCTTTCATGTGGATAGATCATCGGTCAGTCCGCCTTTTTTTACTGAGCGGCTCCCGCATCTTTCCAAAACGTGTTACACTTTTGTCGAACGCAACAAAATTGAGGTGTCCATTTAATGTACAATCAACGATATGTAGTAATTGATGTGGAAACGACAGGGAACTCGCCCAAAAAAGGCGATAAAATAATTCAAATTGCAGCGGTTGTCATTGAAAATGGACAGATTACCGAACGTTTCTCCAAATATGTGAATCCGGATCAGCCGATCCCGACTTTTATTGAACAGCTGACGGGAATCACAAACGAGATGGTTGAACGCGAAGAACCGTTTTCGGCCATTGCCGAAGAGATATATGAACTCCTTAGCGGCAGCTGTTTTATCGCCCACAACATTCACTTCGACCTCGGCTTTGTGAAACATGAGCTAATGCGGGCAGGCTTTGATGAACTTGAATGCGGTGTACTTGATACGGTAGAACTGGCAAGAATCGTATTTCCCCGTTTTGACGGGTATAAACTGACAGAGCTGAGTGAAGAGCTGAACCTGCAGCATGAAAATCCTCACAGGGCTGACAGTGACGCGGAAGTGACCGCTTTGATCTTCCTGCATATGCTTGAGAAGCTGAAGCGGCTCCCTCTGCCTGTTCTAAAAGCGATCAGGCGGTTATCCTGGCACTTGATCAGCGACGCGCAGGAGCTTTTGGACCGTTTGATTCATGAGAAGGATAGCCGAGCAGAACTTGAAGCAGGCTATATAAAGACCGGTTCATTTGTGATTAAAGAGCCTGTGCAAACAATGGAAGAGCGCGGGGAAGAACGCGAACCCGTCAATGCTGATCCGCTGATTTGGGAAGAGGACGGCGGCCTTCGCTCATTGCTTGAGCATTTTGAAAATAGAAGAGGGCAAACCAAAATGATGAAAGAGGTTTGGACCGCTTTTGATCATCATGAGCATGTCCTGATTGAAGCTGCTGCGGGAATCGGCAAAACGATCGGATATCTCGTACCTGCAGCCCTGCGCGCCAGACAGACCGGAAAACCGGTCGTCATCAGCACCTTTACAACATTGTTGCAGCAGCAAATTTTAACCCGGGATATCCCGCTTTTGGAGCAGGTCTTTCCGTTTCCGATCAAGGCGGCGGTTTTGAAAGGGCGCTCCCATTATATATCGATTCACAAATTCGAGCATATTTTGCAGGAGGAAGATGATAATTACGATGCCGTTCTCGCCAAGGCGCAAATCCTTGTTTGGCTTACCGATACTGAAACGGGAGACTTGTCTGAACTCAATCTGCCCTCCGGAGGCAAACTGCTTTGGGACAGAATCTCATATGATGATCGATCATTTGCGCGCAACGCTCCGTTAAGGGAATACTGTTTTTATGAACGGGCCAAAGCGAAGGCTAAACAAGCCGATCTCATTATTACCAACCATGCCCTCCTGTTGACTGACGAAGCGAATAAACGCACCATGCACGCGGATACGGTGATCATTGATGAAGCCCACCACTTTGAACGGGTAGCGGGTGAACAGTTTGGCGCGAGGGCCGACTATGTTTCATTGCACAAAAAATTGATGCAGCTCGGCACCTTGAAGCAGAAAGGGCTGTTAAAAAAAGCCGAGCGGCTGTTTCGGTCCGCCGGCTTCACTTCAGAGTCCTTCTTTCAAATGGATGAATGGCTCAGTCAGCTTCTCGAAGAAAGCGATATGTTCTTTACTTCAGTCCATTCTTTTGTTAAACGCAGGAAACCAAAAAACGATCTGAATCGTCTTCTTTATAAGGTCGGAAAAGAACAGGGCAGGGCGTGGAACAGGCTTGAGGAAGGAGCCAGAAGGCTGTGTGCCATGCTGTTTGATATGCACGGGCTGTTTGTCGAGCAAATGGAAAAGCTTTCTGAGCAAAAGTCTTCTTTTACGAGCCGTCAGGCGTTTCTTTTGGAAGAATACCAATCGTGCATGGTCTATCTCGAGGAATACGGAAAAAAGCTCGGCCGTTTGTTTTTTGATCCTGCAGAAGATGAAGTCGTCTGGATTGAAATCGATGCAAAAGGGGCCAAAAATGCCGCATCGGTTTATGCACAGCCGCTTGATGCTGGCGAATTGCTCGCCGATCGTTTTTTCACCGAGAAAAAGAGCGTTGTTCTGACTTCGGCGACCCTCGTTGTGGAAAACTCATTCAGCTATATGATTAAAAAGCTTGGTTTAAACGATTTCTATCCGAGGACATTGCAAATCGAGTCGCCTTTTTCTTATGATAAGCGTATGAAAATCTTGATTCCAACCGACATCAGTCCGATCAATGATCATCCTGAAAGCTATATTCATGACGTTTCCCGGTCCATTAAATCGCTGGCCAGACAGCAGAACGCGAAAACGCTCGTTTTGTTTACGTCTCATGACATGCTGCGCTCGGTATATCAGGAATTGAAAAATGATGATGACTTTCCTTGTCAATTGCTGGCTCAGGGCATTTCAGGCGGAAGTCCTGTCAAGATCATGAAACTGTTCAAATCATATCAGCATGCCGTTCTTCTCGGCACCAATCATTTTTGGGAAGGTGTTGACTTTCCCGGTGATGAACTGACAACGCTGATCATCGCCAGGCTCCCTTTCAGACCGCCTGACCATCCGGTGGAATCGGCGAAGTGTGAAAGGGCGAAGCGAATGGGGGAAAGCCCGTTTCAAGCTGTTTCTTTGCCCGAAGCGGTTTTAACCTTCAGGCAGGGAATCGGAAGGCTCCTCCGTACTGAGGAAGACAGCGGTACAGTCGTCATCCTTGACCGCAGAATCCGGACATCATCATACGGCAGAGTATTTTTGCAGGCGCTGCCTCCCGCTTCAATCGAAGAGCCGACGCTTCTTGAGCTGGAAGACTATGTCTTCAGGACTTAAATGTAAAAAGCCGCATGAAAGCGGCTCCTCTTGAAAAAATGGTGTGGATTAAGGTTTATTTTTTGGCTGTCTATCTAAAACGGGATTCCCGTTGTAACAACTAGTATGGCTTATGCCAGACAGAGTATGAATGACAATAATTGTTTCGTCTCGGAGGTATTTGAATATGGACAATAAAATTGAAATTCTTTCAACCGTCAGTGTGCAGCACTCAGAAGATCTTTACAAAATCGTCGATCTGTTAAACCGGACGCTCAAACGGGATGATTTAATGTTTGGACTCGCCCTTGACGAAGAGGATCAAAAACAGGCCATTTTTACAATTTATCGTACATAGGAGGAAAAATGGGCAAAAAAACATTAATTTTCATACTGATATTTGGTATTATCTTTGTAACGGCCATTCTTACGGGGGCGAATGTCTACCAGACAGCAATGAGCCAAAAGGAAAGCGGCCATGAAGAAGCTGCTGAAACGGCGAAAAAGGAAGCCGGCTTAAAAGAAGTTGACAATGTAGAAACATTTGTCGGCAAAGAAAAGCAGTACATCGTCATAGGCAAAAATAAAAAAGGCGAAAAAATGTACGTTTGGGTACCGGCTGACAAAAAGCAGAAAACGATAGTTAAAAACGCATCGGATGGCATCACAAGCCGCCAGGCCGCAAAAGCGGTCCAGGATAAAGGTCTGATGTCATCGCTTCAAGAGGTGCACTTGGCAAGGGAAGGCAATGTGCTATTGTGGGAAGTTACATACTTAAATCAAGATGGGCAGTACAGTTTAAGTTATGTGGACTTTATAAACGGAAAAATTCACAAAAATATTACGCCATAAGATGAAACAGGGGGAAATCAAGTTGAATCTAGCTAAAAGAGTATCAGCGTTAACACCGTCTGCAACATTGGCAATCACTGCAAAAGCGAAAGAATTAAAAGCGGCAGGACACGATGTGATCGGCCTTGGCGCCGGAGAGCCGGACTTTAATACACCGCAGCACATCATTGACGCGGCTGTCCGTTCCATGAATGAAGGGCACACAAAATATACGCCGTCCGGCGGTCTTCTCGCGCTTAAAGAAAGCATCAGCGAAAAATTCAAGCGCGATCAGGGAATCGAATACAGCCTGTCTGAAATCATTGTCTGCACAGGTGCAAAACATGCTCTTTACACACTTTTTCAAGTGCTGCTGGATGAGGAAGATGAAGTGATCATTCCGACGCCGTATTGGGTAAGCTACCCTGAACAGGTGAAGCTTGCAGGCGGCAAGCCTGTATTTGTGGAAGGGCTTGAAGAAAACAGCTTCAAAATTTCTCCGGAGCAGCTCGAAGAGGCCGTAACGGAAAAAACAAAAGCGGTGATCATCAATTCTCCAAGCAACCCGACGGGCATGATGTATACCGAAGACGAGCTGAAAGCCCTCGGTGAAGTGTGTCTCCGCCGCAATATTTTAATCGTCTCCGATGAAATATATGAAAAACTGATATACGGCGGGAAAAAACATGTGTCGATCGCACAGCTTTCTCCCGAGCTTAAAAATCAAACGATCATCATCAACGGCGTTTCAAAATCGCACAGTATGACAGGATGGAGAATCGGCTATGCCGCAGGAAACGAAACCGTCATTAAGGCGATGACAAACCTTGCCAGCCACAGCACTTCAAATCCGACATCAGTCGCCCAATACGGAGCCATTGCCGCATATAATGGTCCGTCAGAGCCTGTGGAAGAAATGAGAAAAGCATTTGAAGAACGGCTCAACAAAGTATATGAACTGCTGATCGACATTCCTGGATTGAATTGCCTTAAGCCTGAAGGGGCTTTCTACTTGTTCCCGAATGCGAAACAGGCAGCTGAAGCCTGCGGTTTTGCGAGCGTCGATACGTTTGCAGAAGCGCTTCTTGAAGAGGAGAAAGTCGCGATTGTTCCCGGATCAGGGTTTGGCGCACCGGATAATATCCGTTTGTCATATGCCACATCCCTGTCACTTTTGGAAGAAGCGGTAAAGCGAATCCGCCGCTTTGTCGTCAATCACAGCCGCTAAGGCAATAAAAGCGTCCGTCTGCCCGGACGCTTTTTTGCGGCACCGACTCCGGGTCTGAACTGCATTGACCTGATCCGTTCAAAAAAGGTATAATATACGTTATGGATGTCAGAGAGAAAAGGGAGAGACCCTTTTTCTCGTGTTTTGGAGGGAAACGATAGTGAAAACAACAATCAACCAAGTGTACAAACATGTTGGTGAAGAAGTGACAATCGGCGCTTGGATCGCGAACAAACGTTCAAGCGGTAAAATTGCGTTTTTACAGCTTAGAGACGGAACAGGCTTTATCCAAGGCGTCGTCGTTAAGGCTGAAGTGGCTGAAGAGGTGTTTCAAACCGCTAAAACGGTCACACAGGAAACCTCTTTATATGTGAAGGGCATTGTCAAAGAAGACGAGCGTTCACCTCTCGGATTCGAGTTTGCCGTGACTTCGCTTGAAATCATTCATGAAGCGAAGGACTACCCGATCACACCTAAAGAACACGGAACTGAGTTTTTGATGGATCACAGACATCTGTGGCTCAGATCAAAACGGCAGCATGCGACCATGAAAATCCGCAACGAAATCATTCGCGCTACATATGAGTTTTTCAATAAGGAAGGCTTTGTCAAAGTCGATCCGCCGATTCTGACCGGAAGCGCTCCTGAAGGAACGACAGAGCTTTTTGCGACGAAGTATTTTGATGAAGACGCTTATCTGTCCCAAAGCGGCCAGCTTTATATGGAAGCCGCTGCAATGGCTTTAGGAAAAGTCTTCTCATTCGGACCGACGTTCAGAGCGGAAAAATCCAAAACGAAGCGCCATCTGATCGAATTTTGGATGATCGAGCCTGAAATGGCTTTTGTCGAGTTCAATGAAAACCTCGAAGTTCAGGAAAATTACGTCTCTTTTATCGTTCAAAGCGTGCTTGAAAACTGCAAAATCGAGCTGAATACGCTCGGAAGGGACACGTCCAAACTTGAACAGATCAAAGCGCCGTTTCCGCGAATCACCTATGATGAAGCGGTTCAGTTCCTGAAGGAAAAAGGGTTTGATGATATTGAATGGGGAGATGACTTTGGGGCGCCTCATGAGACGGCGATTGCCGAAAGCTATGACAAGCCTGTGTTCATCACACATTATCCGACATCATTAAAACCGTTTTATATGCAGCCTGCGCCTGACAGAGAGGATGTTGTGTTATGCGCCGATTTGATCGCACCGGAAGGCTATGGTGAAATCATCGGCGGGTCAGAACGCATCCATGATCTTGAGCTTCTTGAAGCGCGGCTGAAAGAACACGGTTTAGAATCTGACGCTTATCAATGGTATGCGGAATTGCGAAAATATGGTTCTGTTCCGCACTCAGGCTTCGGCCTCGGATTGGAGCGGACGGTGGCCTGGATCAGCGGCGCGCCGCACGTACGCGAAACGATTCCGTTCCCAAGACTCTTAAATCGCTTATATCCTTAAAAAAAAGTCTCCTGCTTTTACAGGAGACTTTTTCACAGTCATCCATGATATACTGGAAGGTAAGAGGTGTATCAAATGAAAAAACAGCAATTTATCAAGATGCAGGAAATGGGATCTGTCAGCATTCCTCATCTGCTCTTCAGCAATTACCGTGAGCTTGGTCTGAATGAAACAGAGTTTATGCTGCTGTTAAACATCAAAATGCATGTGGAAAGAGGCTCATTGTTTCCAACTCCCGAAGAGTTGAGCAAAACGATGACGATCGCCACCGAACAATGCATGAATATGCTGAGGATGTTTATCCAAAAAGGCTTTATCTATATAGAAGAATGCGAAGACCAGAATGGCATCAAGTATGAAAAATATTCGCTTGAGCCTCTTTGGGGCAAGCTGTTTGATTATCTCGAAATGGAGGAGAAGGAAAAACAGCACGAACAGAATAGAGGGGAAGAAAAAAGCCTCTACACGATTTTTGAAGAAGAGTTTGCAAGACCTTTGTCTCCGTTGGAATGCGAGACGCTCAGCATCTGGCTTGACCAGGATCACCACGATGTGCAGATGATTAAGCAGGCGCTGAAAGAGGCCGTCATGTTGGGGAAATTGAATTTCCGCTATATCGACCGTATTCTTTTCGAATGGAAGAAAAACGGAATCACAACAGTTGAACAAGCCGCAAGCTACAGCCAAAAATTCAGGCGGAAGGCGCCACGGCAAAGCGATCAAAAGGAGTATACAAGACAGGTTCCTTTTTACAATTGGCTTGAACATTAAAGTGAAAAGGTGAAGAGATGTTAACGAAAAAACAAATCGAGTATTGTTTAGAAACCATAGGTGACATGTTTCCGCATGCTGAATGCGAACTGGTCCACGACAATCCATTTGAACTTGTCATCGCCGTCGCTTTATCGGCACAATGCACAGATGCCCTGGTCAATAAGGTGACAAAAACGCTTTTTAAAAAATATAAAAAGCCTGAAGATTATCTAGCCGTCCCGCTTGAAGAGCTTCAGCAGGATATCAGATCGATCGGCTTGTACCGCAATAAAGCGAAAAATATCCAAAAGCTCTGCAAAATGCTGCTTGAAGAATACGGAGGAGACGTTCCGCGCGACAGGGACGAGCTGGTAAAGCTGCCGGGCGTCGGGAGAAAAACCGCCAATGTCGTCGTTTCCGTTGCCTTCGGCGTTCCGGCGATCGCCGTGGACACACATGTCGAGCGCGTGTCAAAAAGGCTCGGCTTTTGCCGCTGGAAAGATTCAGTCACAGAAGTGGAAAAAACGTTGATGAAAAAAATACCTGAGTCCGAATGGTCGGTCACCCATCATCGGCTCATTTTTTTCGGACGTTACCACTGCAAGGCGCAAAGGCCGCAATGTGAAACATGTCCGCTGTTTTCTTTGTGCAGGGAAGGGCAGAAACGGTATAAAAAAGGGCTGGTGAAGCTGCCGTGACAAGTGTATCGCTGTTAGATGCCTATGAAAAAACGTTGAGAGAACGCGCCCGAAAACCTGTAAACGGTGACCGGTTTGCGGTGCTTTCAGCAAATCCGCTCCACTTTGATTTCTCGCCGGAAGAAGGGGCGCACAAACCATGGAAAGATCAGCAGGAATGGGTGCCGCTCCTTTTTGACATTTGGGAGAATACGAAAGAAAGGCTTCTCCCCGTATTTCAAACGAGGAAGTCGAGATGCAGCCAGGATGAGATGCTTGGCGGGATATGCTGTTTGATCGCATGCTTCCATTGGACGATGGGGGAGCCTGTGACTACGCTGAACTGGGAGTCACTCATTGAAAAACATTTTCCCGTCAAGCCGATCAATTGGACGGAGCGGCTCGAATTTATCCTGCTCAAGCCGACTCAATATCATTGTTTTATTCAGCTTGACGAACTGTTTACGGAAATGAAAAAACAGTTTTATAAATATGCGGCGATGAATAAATAAAAACCACTCACAACGTGTGAGTGGTCTTTTTGTTTAAGTGCCGGATTGAGTTTCCGTCTGGCTTCCGGGATCATTGGTTTGATCTTTGTCATTGCCCGTTCCATTGTCAGGAGAATCATCCTGGTCTTCATCATCTTTTCTGCCATTATTGTCGGAATTGCCTGGGTTTTGGTTGCCATTGTTCGTATCGCCGGGATTCTGCTTTTTGTCATCCGGCTGATTGCTGTTTCCGTTATTTTGTTTGTCCTTGTCTTGATCATTCTTCTGTTTATCATCGTCCTGCTGTTTCTGTTCATCTTCTTTTGATTCATCGTCGCTGGCAGCGTTGACTTGAAGCGTCACAGAAGCAGGATCGCTTTCATTATCCTCGGTGACGGCTGTGACCTGGAACCTGTAGACAGATCCTTCTTTCGCGTTCGGAATCACGGCTTCTTTAGCACTGCTGTTTTGAATCTCGCTGTATCCGCCGCCGTCGACAGACTGTTTGACTTTAAATGTGACGTCATCATCGTCTTCACCTGAGTAAGACCATGACAGCTTGATGCTTTTTGATGATTCATCATATTCCGCGCTCAAGCCGGTCGGCTTGGAAGCTTCTTCTTTTTCCTCATATTTTTTCGAAACAGTCGTCGGCTGTGTGCCTTTCACGAATAATTCGGTGACCTTTTTGTCGCTCGGCGTATTGCTGCTGGCCAAGACCGCCGGATTTGATCCTTTTAAGACGGTCGCCTCGACAACGCTGTCCGGCTTCTTAAATGAGCCGCTGCCGTCGTCGACTTCGGTAATCAGCTTTTTAAACAAGAGCTTGGCGATTTGCTGTTCGCTCGTATTAAGCGAATTGTAGCCTTTTTTTCCGGTCCAGACGGCTGCCGTATATTGCGGTGTGTAGCCGACAAACCACGAATCTTTTGCACCATTCGGGTTTAAGCCGTATTTGTTGACGATATCCTCAGGGAAGTTCGTTGTCCCGGTTTTCCCGGCCACTGTAACGCCAGGGACTTGGGCGGCGGTTCCGGTTCCCGTTTGAACGGCCGTTTTCAGCATATCCGTCATCATGTAGGCGGTGTAATCGCTCATGGCTGCTTTTGATTCAGGCGTTAGGTCAAGCTTTGTACCGTCGCTGAATTCCACGGCTGTGACGGTGTGCGGCGCATTGTAATAGCCGTTGTTGCCGAAGGCGCTGTACGCTCCTGCCATTTCCATAGAAGACACACCATCTTTAAAGCCGCCGATCGCATATGATTCAACTAATTCATCTGAATCAATCGAAAGGCCGAGGTTGCTGGCAAATTTGACGATGTTTTCTTTGCCGGCTGCCTGGAACGCTTTTAAAGCCGGGATGTTTCTTGAATCGGCAAGCGCCGCTCTCATCGACATCCAGCCTTTGTGGCGGTTGTCATAGTTGTGGATCGGTGTCCCTGTTGAATACGTATATTCTTCATCTTTAATCTGCTCATAAGTCGACCATTTTTTGTTTTCAATGACAGGCCCGTAGTCAAGGATCGGTTTGATCGTTGAGCCCGGCTGGGTTCTTCCTTGGGTTGCGTAGTTGTAGTTGCCGGCCTTTCGATTTCGACCGCCTCCGACCGCACGGATTTCTCCGGTTTTCGTATCAAGCAGGGTGATACTGGCCTGCATTTTATCAGTGTACGGGATTAAATCGCCGTCCATGAGCTCATTTACATAGTCCTGTGCTTCTGTATCAAGCGTTGTGTAAATTTTTAATCCGTCTTTACCAGGATTTACGTTGGCTTTCTCTTCAACTTCTTCCACGACTTGTTCAACGAACATGCTGTATTTGTTTGAAGTCGATTTTGCATACTCCTCAGAAGAAACAAGGCCTTTTTTCACCGATACTTTTTTCGCCTTGTTGTAGTCTGCGTCGGAAATGAAGCCATGCTTGTTCATCAGGCTTAAAACGACATTCCGTCTTTTTTCGGCCTGTTCCGGATGTTTGATCGGGTTGTAGTTATTCGGGCTCTGCGGCATTCCCGCGAGTGTTGCAGCCTGTTCCACTGTCAAGTCGTTTAAGTCTTTCACCCCGTAAAACTGCTCAGCCGCTTTGCCGACACCATAGGCTTGCGGCGAGAAATAAATCCGGTTTAAATACATTTCAAGGATTTCGTCTTTTGAATATTTTCTTTCAAGCTGGAATGAAAGCCATACTTCCTGAACTTTCCGTTTGACCGTTTTTTCATGTGAAAGAAGGGAGTTTTTCACGACCTGCTGTGTGATCGTACTTCCGCCCTCTGAGCCGAAGCCGCCTTCAAGGTTTGCGACAAGCGCTCCCCCGATGCGGATCGGGTCGATTCCGTGGTGGTCGTAAAAACGGGCGTCTTCAGTGGCGAGAAAAGCGTTTTTCACAGTGTCGGGTATATCTTTGATCGACACGTATGTCCGTTTTTCCGCACCGATTTCTGCTATTTCTTTACCGTTTTTATCATAAATGATGGATGAGTAAGGCGTTTTCAGCTTTGACTCATCAAGCGACGGTGCGTCTGCAATCATGACTGCAAACGTCACGCCTCCGGCGATCAGGCCGATGACGCCAATGATCAAAATAGATAAAAGGATTTTCTTAAAAAGTCCTGCTTTCTTCTTTTTCTTGGGTTTCGTATGAGTATTAGACCTGCTTTTGCCCTGTTGGGCTTTTCGCCGTTCCTGGCGGCTGTTAAATTGATCTGACATAACATCTCAACCTTTCGTAGTTAAAACCTTTCCGCTCACATGACTTTAAAATCATAATTTATGATGGCGAAAAATACAACTGGTCAATAACTTTAATATAATCAATTCTTGGCGAGTATCCAAGTGAAATGGGATGAGCAGCTTCCTGCAGTTCATCTTTTCGAATCGATTTTCTGCCGTTTTTCTGCTTTCTGTCCCAGAAATAAAATAATTTTTCTGCTTCCAAAAAATAAATTTCTTCAAATGCGGATATAATAACAAAGCAAATACCGTCCTGGGCCACCACCTGCTTCATATGCTCGATCTGGTGATCGTGAAAATTTTGCAGGGGGAACGATGTCCGGCTCTTTGTTTCTTTCGCTTCAAAATCGATGTAGCGCCCTTTATAAATCCCGTTATAATCAGTCGTTGACGACTGTTTAAAGTAGGCTTCTTTGATCACTGCCGCGCTTCGTTTCGGGTAGTCGACCTGGACAATTTGGACAGGTGTCGGTTTTTTATGAATCACCGCAATCGAATGATTGAGATAATACATATTCGTTTCATTCAGGTCGTCTTCGAGGGTCATCCCGCGATTGCTGTATGACGGCTTCTTTTTTAAGGATGAGGCAGCATTTTTCGGCTGATAGGCTTTGCCGTTCGGATAGCGAATCACTTTCTTCATCCTCCTTTTAAAAAAATCTGGACATAAACGGAAGTGGTGGTCTTGCGAAACAGATTCTCCGGGGGAGAGCTGACGCGTCATATACTAGAGCTGACCGGAAAGCTGAATAAAGATAATATTTCGCGGACATATGCCTATAAAAGCTACTTTGACCGCCATCCGGAGATCAAGTGGTCGCTTTTGGCGTCATTTGTTTCCCGTAATGCAGGCTGGTCGATGACCGATTTAAAAGGACGCCTGTTTCAGATCGGCCTTTCGGCTTTTCAGCAGAAATGGCTGTTCATCACATATGAACGGGCGAACTGGCTGATTTTTTCTGACGCTTATCCGCAGCTTCTTTTATATCAGTGGTCCAAAGATATCGGACAGCCGCTGTTTGATTTGCTTCCCGGATTGGGCGTGTCTTTGTTCATGAAAACGGAGTGGGAGCGATTTTGGCGCGAGCGCGATCAAAAAAGGCTCATGTACGCTCTCATCATCAATGAACAAAACACTATCCAAACTCCTATTATACAAAATCCTCTGTTCAAAAAGAATGTTTTTCACACGATTCCTTTTCAGGTTTATGAATGGTTTCACTTCAACACGGTCATCTTTCCTACGGTTGAAGGCGTTTTTTACGGAGTGTCTGTCAAGCGGTTTACAAGCTTAAAAGAACGGATCAAGCTCGGCAAGCAATTAAGCCGGCTTTTGTTCAGCCCTGAGCTTTTCCCGTCTTTCTTCCACTTTACATCCTATGTTCCGCATACCGGCTCGCGCTTTGATATGGAGCGCTGGGCCGGTGTGAAATCCAGATCTTCGCCGTTTTTGCGAACCTGTTATCCAGTCATCACCCATTCATTAGACGGATCAAAAAGCGATTGGTTTCGCGGGGAAGATAAGGAGGGGATGTTTCGCGATGAAAAGCTGCCGAAAACGATTGAACTAACGGAATGGTATTTTCAAAAGAGGAGGCAGCTCGAGGCTGTTTTTTCTCTGGAACGCTTGCTGAAAAAAAAATAGCAAAAGAAAAAAGCAAGGAAAATCCTTGCTTTTTAAGTGGACGGCCGGTTTGGTCCGCCTAATTTCTTATCCAATGTATCCGTCTGTTTCACGTCAGGTTTGGTTTTCGCAGGTGATTTCTTTTTGTTGTTTTCCACAGCGGGCACCTCCTTACCTCTATAGATTTCTCAGGAAAAGCGCCGTTCATACCATTTTTCGCAGAACCCGCTTTGTCGAATTCGCGGGCGTTCTTTTGGGAAATTGATTTTCTTTGCCATTTTCCTTCTAGTTTTGTCAGCTGTGAAGGAAAGGCCGGAGGAAAGGAAGAAAAGATAGATGGCTATTAAAAAGGAGGGAAGCAAATGAGCGGATTTGTAAGCAAAGATTCGGTCCTTCAAATGCTTTTGGAAACGGAAACAGAACTGGAATCTGCGGAAACAGCGCTGACAGACGCCGTCACCAGGGAGAAAGACGAAAAAAGCAAAGCTTGGAACGAACGGCTTGATCTCATTGAAAAGGAACTGACGGAGCTTTCATCCTGCCTAAACAGCACGCTGATGGGTGTCAAGCCTCATGAGGAGTCCGCTTAGCCTCTTTCATTGTGCCGAACCTTTTCCTTTGATACGATAGCATTTGAGGTGAGCATGTTGGAAAAACAATCTCTTCTTGAGAAAACACGGGAACTGATCGCCCTGGCAAAAGAAGCGGAAGCCCGCTATCAAAAGGGCAGAGAGGAAGGCGCGGAGCACGACTTTTTCAGCGTCGTCAAACCGTCTGTGGAGCGGTCTGAACAAGCAGTGAAGAGCTGGCTGCAAGAAAGTTTATCATATATTAAGGCATATCGCCCGAAGTACTTGTATGAAGAACAGCTGCGAGCGGTTGAGGAAAACCTGAATGAGATCGTGCTGCAGTCATATTTCGGCAAAATTCATAAAAAACGCTTTAAAGATCTTGCCGAATCAGTGCTTTATACATTGAAACATCTTGAAGACGACATTGAAAAAGACGACCGGGGATAAATTCCCGGTCGTCTTTTTCCATCGCCGGTTCAGCCGGCGTCTGAATGTATGTCATAGGCAGGGTGCTGTGCTCCATTGGCTTCAAGAACTTTCATACTCGTGCGAAATTCGTTTAATGTCAGATGCCCCTGGATATACAAAAACTTGGCAAAATCCATCAGCTTATTCATACAGTCTGTCTCGTACTGCTTCATCTCGGCAAAACAATTTCTTAAGTATGATACGTTCATGTGGTGCATCCCCTCTCGTTTCGTATTAATAATATAGTACCATAACAATTCGACTTTTTTCTGTTTTTCAAAAATTAAAACTTTCGACACTTTTTGACAGAATTGTGACAGCCCATTGGAACGGGAATTGCCCCCATGTCATACACTGATAAAAAAAGGGCTCTAAAGGGAGAGATGAAAGATGGAAGAGAGGAGAGACGCCAGATACCCCTTTTCCGGTCAACAGCCGTATTATCCCGTTCATCCGCAGCTTGACACGAACCAGTACCTCCAGCAATACCAAGAACCGTTCCAATATTCTGCACCAGTCCAGCGTCCGCCGGCTTATGAACAGCCATATGTTGATCCGTACTCAAGCTATCAGCAGCCCGTTCATCAGCAGATCCAGCCATTTCATATCACTCCTTACCCGAACCCATATCCGTCGCCGCGGCCAAATCTCCATCAGCCTTCCCAGTTTCAGGGCTTTCTGTCGCAATTTAAGAAAAAGAACGGACAGCTTGATTTTAGCAAAATGATGGATACGGCCGGTTTAATGATGAACACGGTCAACCAGATGGGGACGCTTGCCAAAAGCTTTATGGGATTCTTTAAATAAAAAAAGCATGGATGAAAATCATTCATGCTTTTTTACGTCTGGGAATGTCACGGTGAGAACATTGCCTTTCCACGAGGTTTTCATCGTTTCTTCACGCACCGGATAAGGAAGCAGGATGGTTCTTGACAAGCTTGTGCATGATGACGAGTCACCGTTTTTGGCTTCTTCTTTTAATGCGATATGCAGATATCTCGATTTCGCTTCGATCATGATGTCACCGTTTTGAAAGGATTCCGGGACAGCAATGTCGACACAAAGCGCTCCGTTTTCTTCTCTGATCTCCATTGAAATGCGTGCGGACTCCAGCTGATCAGATATGAGTTTTTGGAATGAATTTAAGATTTCGTGAAAAGGAGAGGCGTAAAATAATTGTTCAATGGCCTCTTGAAAATCGTCCTTTTTGCTGAGGGAATGATTTTCATTTTCCTTAGAATCCATGTCTGACCACCTCCTCAAATTTTATTTTCAGCTTATGCAGGAGCTGTTCATATGGTTATTAATTGATGGGATTTTGAAAGTGTGGTTAAATAGTGGGGAATCCAAAGAATGATATTCAATCGCCCCTCTTTTTCCAGGCGAAAACAGAGGCATATTGATTGAAAGGAGCCCAATTGTCTTGCTGAAAAAATTATTCGGTATCGGTCAAAAACAGGATGAAGTGAAAGAAGAAACCGTATTTTCCCCAGTAGATGGACGAGTGCTGGCGCTTTCGGAAGTGCCTGATCCCGTTTTTTCTCAAAAAATGATGGGCGACGGAATCGCCGTTGAGCCTTCCAGCGGAGAGATCGTGTCACCGGTTGACGGAGAAGTGATCCAGCTGTTTCATACAAAGCATGCCATCGGTATCCGCTCATTGTCAGGGGTGGAGATTTTGATCCACATTGGGCTGGAAACCGTGAATATGGAAGGTGAAGGCTTTACCGCCCATGTCAAAGAAGGCGACAAAGTGAGTGTCGGAGATCCTTTAATGACTTGTGACCTGGAGCTGATCAAAGAGAAGGCGAGCAGCACGATTACGCCGATCGTCATCATGAACGGCGATGTGCTGGAGCGCGTGACAAAGCATGAAGAACAAGAAGCGAAAAAAAGTGAGACGAAGCTGATGGAGCTTAAAGTCAAGTAAAGATGAAAGGCAGAGAGCGATTCTCTGCTTTTTATTTTTCTTGCCATCACCTCTTCCAGAACGAACGGACATTCGCTAAAATATAAGAGAAGAGGTGACAATGTTGTTTCAAAAACGAAATTTGACCGATATCATCCAGTTTCTGAAAGAAGACGAAGCTTTCAAGAGACAAATTGTTCATTGGCATACAATCGAGAAAAAGGAAGCGGACTACCGCGACTTTCCGGAACAACTGCATGAAAAAATCGTTCATGCTTTACATAAAAGAGGAATTGAAAAGCTTTATTCCCATCAGGCTGACGCGTTTTACCAGAGTCAAAACGGAAAAAACGTCACGCTTGTGACGCCGACAGCATCTGGAAAAACGCTCTGCTACAATCTTCCCGTCATTCAGAGGATCACGGAAGACCCCGATGCCCGGGCTCTGTACCTGTTTCCAACCAAGGCTTTGTCACAGGATCAAAAAAGCGAGCTGAATGAACTGATTGATGAAATCGATGCATCCATCAACTGCTATACGTATGACGGAGATACGTCGCCTGCGATAAGGCAGAAGGTGAGAAAAGCCGGACATATCGTCATCACCAATCCCGACATGCTGCATTCGGCGATTTTGCCCCATCATACGAAATGGGTGTCATTGTTTGAAAACCTGAAATATATCGTGATTGATGAGCTTCATGTCTACCGGGGCGTTTTCGGAAGCCATGTTGCCAACGTCATCAGGAGGCTTTTACGGATCTGCGCGTTTTACGGGAGCAAACCGCAGTTTATCTGCACGTCCGCGACGATCGCCAACCCTTTGGAGCTCGCCGAGACGCTGACAGGACAGCCGATGCATCTCATTGCCAAAAATGGCGCTCCTGCGGGAAGAAAGCACTTTTTATTTTATAATCCGCCGATTGTCAACCGCTCGCTGAACATTAGAAAAAGCGCCACACTTGAAGTCAGAAAGCTTGCCTCCGAATTTTTGCAAAACGGGATTCAAACGATTGTTTTCGCAAGGAGCAGAGTCAGGGTGGAAATTATTTTGACATATTTGCAGGATGTCATGAAGCCGATTGTCGGCGCCCACTCCATCCAGGGATACAGAGGGGGATATCTGCCGCACGAACGAAGGACCATTGAAAAAGGGCTGCGCAGCGGGGATATCAAAGGTGTCGTCAGTACGAACGCCCTTGAACTCGGCGTCGATATCGGCCAGCTGCAAACCTGTATTATGACGGGATATCCGGGGACGATTGCAAGCGCCTGGCAGCAGGCCGGCAGGGCCGGAAGAAGGCACAATGAAGCGCTGATCGTCATGGTGGCAAGCTCGGCGCCGCTTGATCAATACATTGTGCAAAACCCGGACTATTTCTTCAAACAAAATCCGGAGACGGCCGTCATTAACCCGGACAATCTTGTGATCCTTGTCGATCATCTCAAATGCGCCGCGTTTGAACTTCCTTTCAAGCGAAACGAGACTTTTGGCGAGACGGAAGTAGAAGATATTTTAGAATATTTGGCTGAAGAAAGGGTGCTGTACTTAAACGGCGACACATACCATTGGATGAATGACGCCTTTCCGGCCCACGGCATCAGCCTGAGATCGGCATCACAGGAGAATGTTGTCATTATTGACCAGTCCAGACGTGAAAAGGCGCGAGTGATTGGTGAAATGGACAGGTTCAGTGCGATGACATTGCTGCACGATGAAGCTATTTATTTGCATCAAGGGGTTCAATACCAGGTGGAAAAGCTCGATTGGGAGGAGAAAAAAGCGTTCGTCCGCGAGGTGAAAGCCGACTATTATACGGATGCCAATCTCGCCGTCATGCTGAAAGTGCTGGAAATAGATAAAATAAAGGAAACAGATATGGCAGCGTTCGGTTTTGGCGATGTCACCGTGCAAGCGAAGGCGACTATTTTCAAAAAAATAAAATTTGAGACACATGAAAATATCGGCTCCGGTCCGATTCACCTCCCTGAAGAGGAGCTCCACACAAATGCTGCCTGGGTGCAGGTGAATGACGAAGAGCGCCGGAATTGGAACGAGATCAAATTGGAAGAGGCTTTGCTCGGGGCTGCGAATGTCCTCGGATATGTCGCCGCCCTCAAGGTCATGTGCGATCCGTCTGACTTGCATGTTTTTCCGCAAATTAAAGCCGTCCATAATGAAAAGCCGACGATTTTTTTATATGACCGTTATCCCGGAGGCGTCGGATTATCTGAGAAGGTTTACGAACAAATGCCGAACATCATCAGAGAAGCGCATCAGCTGATTGCCAAATGCCCGTGCCGGTCAGGCTGTCCGTCATGCATCGGTGTCCACGGTGAAACCAATCAGACCAAAGACAATGCGCTGCGCCTTTTAGAAAGCTGGAAAGGTTGAGGTTGAACATGTCTTTAAAAAGAAAGCTTAACCGTTTTAAGCATCACCTGGGAAATACGCAAAAAAAAGAAGAAAAGCAAGCTGACAAGAATGCGCATCCCGCCCCTTCGTTTTCTAAAGAATGGACTGCTCTCGGCGCAAGGCCGTACGTGTTTGAAGACGGCTATTGCCTGATCCGTGAAGTCGAATATCCGCTGACACATGTTCACGGAAAGTACTCGTTTGCCGAGCTTCATGAAACGGTCAATCAATGGAATCAGAGCGGTGTATCCCACGACCTTTCAAGCAAAGGATACATCCCGAGCCAGCTTTTTTTCTTTGACACGGAAACAACCGGGCTCGGAGGGGGAGCGGGCAACACGATCTTCCTCCTCGGACATGCCAGGGTCTATGATGACAAAGTCGTCGTCAAACAGCATCTATTGCCCAAGCCGGGAAACGAAGCGGCGCTTTACCACAGTTTTTTGAGCGAGGTCGATATCAAATCGCTAGTCACTTATAATGGACGAGCTTTTGACTGGCCCCAGGTCAAAACGAGGCACACGCTGATCCGCGACAGGGTTCCCGAGCTCCCGGATTTCGGCCACTTTGACCTGCTTCACGGGGCGCGGCGGCTCTGGAAGCACAAATTCGACCGCGTGTCTTTAAGCACCGTGGAAAAAGAAGAGCTCGGCGTTCAGCGGACGGAGGATACACCGGGGTATCTCGCGCCGATGATCTATTTTCAATTTTTAAAGGAAGAACGGCTGGAGATCATTGAAGGCGTTTTGCATCACAATGAGCTTGACGTCCTGTCTTTAATTACGCTTTATATCCATATCTCGAAGAAAATTCTTTCCCCTGATCAGACACCGGAAGCAAATGAAAAATACGCGCTGGCTAAATGGCTCATGGCCAACCGGGAAACCGAGCTTGCGACAGAGCAGCTAAAGGAGCTTGAACTCGAGCGTTTTGAACAGTCTGAACGGGCCTCGTTTGATTTATCGATGCAATATAAAAAACAAGGCAAGCTTGAAAAAGCCGCCGGACTATGGGTGAAGCTGCAAAATGGCGCGGACGGGAAGACCGTCTTCCGGGCCGGCATTGAGCTCGCCAAATATTTTGAACATCAAGTTCGCGATATACCGGCGGCTTTAAGAACGACACAGCACCTTCTTGAGCGGTGCAGCCCGGAAAAGGTTGAGCTGACGGAAAGAGAAAGAGAAGCCCTTGACCTCCGCCGTCAGCGATTGAAGAGGAAATACGGGCAAAATATTCCCCGGGCAAGCGCAGGAAGCGACGATCTTCGCCTGTAAACATTGGAAACATGTTTTGGATTGTAGAAACGGAGCGATTCTTGTAAAATGACGTTAGAAATGTTTGAAGGGAGCGCTGATATGTATAAGGGGTTGTTTTATTTGTTTTTTGTCGTTGTCTTGTTTATCGTTTTTGTTTTGACCAATTTCAAGGAAAGCTTTATCGCTTACTTTTAAAATAGGTTTTTATATTAGTACATGTTTACCCCTTGCTTCATAGTTTAGTAGTGTATATAGAAGCTTTAGGAAAGGGGATTTGTTCATGCACTGTAAACCAAACATGATGTCGCCGATTGTTCATCCTACACAATGCTGTTATAATCATACGCAAAGCAATACGATCGTTCCGCACATTCATCCGCAGCATACAACCAATATTAATCATCAGCATTTTCAGCACGTCCATTACTATCCGCAAACACAATCATCTGTCAATGAGGCCTCCCACCAGCATTTTGTCAGCCCGGGACAGGGACCTGTACCAGGACCGGGAATGGGCCCAGGAATGGGAATGGGCCCTTACTAAAACATGACGGACGTTTTGCGAGGATGAATCAAGATCGGAAACAGAATATTTCAAAAGATGGGGCGGATTCCGGCCCCATTTTTTAGCAGGTGATCAAATGAAAGTGTTGGCTGTCACAGGGTACAAGCCGTTTGAAATCGGAGTATTTAAACAAGATGATCAAGCCCTTTTTTACATAAAAAAAGCCATTGAAAACCGGATGCTCGCTTTGCTTGATGAAGGGCTCGAATGGATTCTCATCTCAGGTCAGCTTGGAGCGGAAATCTGGACGGCACAGGTCGCTTTTTCCCTTCAGGAAGAGTATCCGGAGCTGAAGGTGGCGGTGATCACTCCGTTTTTGGAACAGGAAAAGAACTGGAATGAGAAAAACAAGGAGCTTTATGAAGACGTATTAGCTCAAAGCGACTACACGGAAAGCCTGACGCACAGGCCGTATGAAAGCCCTGTTCAATTTAGGCAGAAAAACCGTTTTTTTATTGAAAAATCTGACGGCTTGCTGATTCTTTATGATGAAGAAGTGGAAGGGTCTCCGGTTTACATGCTGAACGAGGCCAAAAAAGCCCAGGAAAAACGCGATTATCCGATCTACACGATTACGATGGATGATTTGAGAGTGACCGTTGAAGAACACAGCTTTTCAGAAGAATAAACAGCCGGAGAGAAAATTTGACATCACACACGTTTTCTGAAAAAATATAAGATGATGATTCACGATATGAGGTGAAAAAGATGCTTGCTGATAAAGTGAAGCTTTCTGCTAAAGAAATTTTAGAAAAAGAATTTAAAACAGGCGTCAGAGGCTACAAACAGGAAGATGTTGATAAATTTCTGGACATGGTGATTAAAGACTATGAAGCCTTCCACCAGGAAATCGAGGAATTGCAGCAGGAGAACCTGAATTTGAAAAAGCAGCTGGAAGAAGCCAGCAAGAGACAGCCTGCACAATCCAATACGACCAATTTTGATATCTTGAAACGGCTGTCCAACTTGGAAAAACATGTATTTGGAAGTAAATTATACGATGAATGAAAAAACCTTGTCCTTTGATGGGAAGTAGGGTATAATAGTGGATGTCTTAACGTTCGGGTAATCGCTGCAGATCTTTGAATCTGTAGAGGAAAGTCCATGCTCGCACGGTGCTGAGATGCCCGTAGTGTTCGTGCCTAGCGAAACCATAAGCTAGGGCAGCCTGTATCAGGCTGACGGCAGGAAAAAAGCCTACGTCTTTTCAGATATGGCTGAGTATCCTTGAAAGTGCCACAGTGACGAAGTCTCACTAGAAATGGTGAGAGTGGAACGCGGTAAACCCCTCGAGCGAGAAACCCAAATTTTGGTAGGGGAACCTTCTGGAAGGAATTGAACGGAAAGAAGGACAGAGATGACTCTGTAGATAGATGATTACCACCTGAGTACGAGGCTGAAAAAGCCGACCGCAGTACGATGGAACAAAACATGGCTTACAGAACGTTACACACCATTAATGATCATGAACATGTATAAGCTCTCCGCCAAAAGGAGAGCTTTTATCATGTAAAAAATACATAAAAACAGGTGATATGATGAGAACCTTTACATTAATCGCAACCGCGCCGATGGGCATCGAAGCCATCGTCGCCAAAGAAGTGCGGGAACTCGGATACGACTGTACCGTTGACAATGGAAAAGTGGTTTTTAAAGGCGATGCTCTTGCCATCTGCAGAGCCAACCTGTGGCTGAGAACGGCGGACAGGGTCAAGGTCCAGGTTGCCGAATTTACGGCGAAAACATTTGATGAGTTGTTTGAAAAAACGAAAGCACTTGACTGGAGCGCCTTTATTCCTGAGAATGCGACCTTTCCCGTGACAGGCAAATCGGTCAAATCGGTTCTCGCCAGTGTGCCCGACTGCCAGCGGATCGTGAAAAAAGCGATTGCCGAAAAGCTGAAAGCACAATTCGGAAAGCAAAGCGAATGGCTTGAGGAAACGGGTCCTGAATACAAAATAGAGATCTCGCTTTTGAAGGATAAAGCGGTGATTACGCTTGATTCATCAGGAGTTGGCTTGCATAAAAGGGGCTATCGTACAGGCCAGGGGGAGGCTCCGCTGAAAGAAACCCTCGCCGCAGCGCTCATCCTGCTGACAAATTGGACCCCGGACAGGCCGTTTGTTGATCCGTTTTGCGGTTCGGGAACGATTCCGATCGAAGCGGCTTTGATCGGACAAAACATCGCACCGGGATTCAACAGGGATTTCGCCTCTGAAAAATGGGAATGGATCGGAAAAGAGGCTTGGGATCAAGCGAGACTGGAAGTCGAAGAAAAGGCGAATTACGATCAGCCGCTTGCCATTTTTGGGCACGACATCGACCACCGCATGATCGAGATCGCCAAAGCGAATGCCGAAGAAGCCGGTCTTTCTGATCTCATTCATTTTAAACAAATGCAGGTAAAGGATTTTACGACACAAGCGGAATATGGTGTCATTGTCGGAAATCCGCCGTACGGCGAGCGTCTCGGCGAAAAGCAGGCGGTTGAAAACATGTACAGGGACATGGGGAAAGCATTTGCCGGGCTTGATACATGGTCTGTTTATATGCTGACTTCAAATGAACGGTTTGAGGAATGCTACGGAAAAAAAGCGACAAAAAAACGAAAGCTTTTTAACGGCTTTATTAAAACGGATTATTATCAGTATTGGGGCAAAAGGCCGCCAAGGCCAAAAAAAGCTGAATAAATCGGACTGCCGGGTAAAGGCCGTCTTTTTTTGGAGAAAATCCCCGCTCTTTTAAAGAAGCGGGGTTTCTGATTAGATAAGGAAGGCATGGTTAAACCAATGATTCACTAGACGATCCATGAATCATTTTTCTTTTTGTATGAATGATCATATTTTTTGCGAGGCTCGCGGTAATAGCAGTCTTTTTTACACGGCTCATAATCGTAATAATCTTTTTTGCAATGGTCATATCCGTAGTCTTTTTTGCACGGCTCATAGCAGTGGCAGTCTTTCTTGTAGGAGTCGTGATGCTTTTTGTGCGGCTCATAATAGTAGCAGTCTTTCTTATAGGAGTCATCATATTTTTTGCACGGCTCATAATAGTAGTAGTCTTTCTTGTAATCGTCGTCATGCTTTTTGTGCGGCTCATAATAGTAGCAGTCTTTCTTGTAGGAATCATGGTGTTTTTTGCACGGCTCGTGATGGTAGCAGTCTTTCTTAGAGAAGTCATCATGCTTTTTGCACGGCTCGTGATAATAGAAATCTTTCTTGCAATAGTCATCATGCTTTTGATAAGGATCATAATCATAATCCCAATAATCTTTTTTTGCCGGTACGTAGTAATACATAAACTCTCCACCTTTTGTCTATAATTTTTAAATTCCCTACAGAATATGATGAAAAAATGGAATAGACTGGGTTGTTGCTTTGGATCAAAAGCACATTGTCTAGCAAAAGCTCTCTTTTTCAAGAACACCGGGATGTGAGAGGCGTTGACAAATTCCTGAAAAGACGCCATTCGCCGCTGGAAACAGCTTTGCAAAAAATGTGAAAACAGCCTGTATAAAAGCGGATCATCCTGCATATACTCGGGATTATTCCATTCGTATAGAGGTGACGTTATGTTAAACAACGAGCATATCGACATGATTCAAAAAGCGCTTGAGGCTACAACAAACAAGCTGGAAAGCCTTGGTGAAGAACGGCTTACATATGCAAAGGAAGATCTGAAAAACGCAATCAGTCATATGGAATCAACAGACCATCCCTTTCAGACGTACCTGGTTAACCGGAAATAAACGCTTCTGGCCCCCCGCTTTTTTTAGCGAAATTTTTTCTTGTTGAATTCTTCTAGCCGTAGTGATAGGATAGTAATTCTGAGAACTTGATAGTTGGGGGTTGGAGCAGGGTGACAGCATCTCGTCTGCCTTTTTCTTTAACAAAAACAAAAAATTTTTATGAAGAACTGAACAATTGGATTGGTGATGTCTTTTACGATATTCTTCCTGAAAAGGGATTTGATTTGCGTGACGAGCAAATCTTTATGGCCTTTCAATTAGAGCGGGCATTTAAAGAAAAGAACGTCATGTTTGCCGAAGCGGGTGTCGGAACGGGAAAAACGCTTGTTTATCTTCTGTTTGCACTCAGTTATGCCAGGTATACGGGGAAGCCCGCGGTGATAGCCTGTGCGGACGAGACGCTGATCGAGCAGCTTGTCAAAAAAGAAGGGGACATTCAAAAAATCTCCGAACACTTGGGTCTGACGATCGACGCACGGCTCAGCAAATCCCATGACCAGTATTTATGCTTGAAAAAGCTGGAGAAAACGATGCAGCGCTCTGATGATGAGAAATGGCTTGATCTGTATGAGGCGCTGCCTCAATTTGTTCATGAGTCCCAAGGCATGCAGTCATTTTATCCATACGGCGACCGCAAGGAATATTCGGCTCTGTCAAATGATGAATGGGCCGAAATCGGTTATGATTCATTTCAAGACTGTCTGACTTGTGATATGCGGCACCGCTGCGGTCTGACGCTGTCAAGAGACCATTACCGGAAATCAACGGACTTCATTATCTGTTCTCATGATTTCTACATGGAGCATGTCTGGACAGAGGAAGCGAGAAAGCGTGAAGGACAGCTTCCGCTTTTGCCTGACCACAGCGCGGTCGTCTTTGATGAAGGACATCTCCTTGAATTTGCGGCGCAAAAAGCGCTCACATACCGGGTGAAACAATCCACATTGGAAATGTTTCTTGAACGCCTTCTCGGAAATGACATCAGGGAGGAATTTGCAGAGCTTGTGGAAGAAGCGCTCCGCGTCAATGATGAATTTTTCAGCCTGCTTCAAGAGAGCGCTGAAAAAGCGGAAGGTTCAGACCGCCTGCGGATCAAGGATCATGCCAAAGTGAAGAGCGCGGCCGGCGAGCTGTACGAATTGCTTGAAAAAATCGGTGAAGCGCTCGTTTTTGAAGGGGAATTGTACACGATTGACCAGTACGCGCTGACAGTCGTCGAAGAATACCTTGAGCAGATGGCTTATTCTCTTTCCTTGTACAGAAAGAACGCGATCAGCTGGCTGGAACGAAAAGAGTTTGAATCGACATTTGTTGTCATGCCGAGGACGGTATCGGAAGTCCTTGGAGAGAAAGTGTTTTCCAAAGAGATTCCGTTCATTTTTTCTTCCGCGACATTATCGGAAAACGGATCTTTCGATTACTTGGCGAAGAGCCTCGGCATCCGCGACTATCTATCGCTTACGGTCGATTCGCCTTACGATTATGAAGAACAGATGAAAGTGCATATCCACCGAATGGATGACGCGGAATCAAAAGGACATGCGGCCATTGCAAGCATGAAAGAATCCGGAGGGAGAACGCTTATCCTGTTCCCGTCATTTGAGGAGCTTGAAGCGTTTAAACAGCAAGCATCCCGGGAAACACTGCCGTTTCCAGTCTATTTTGAAGGCGATGAAGAAATCAGCACGATCGTGCAAAAATTTCAAACGATTGAAGAGTCGGTTCTTTGCTCTGTCCATCTATGGGAAGGGCTCGATATTCCGGGCGCGTCGCTGGAAAATGTCATCATTTGGTCGCTTCCTTTTCCGCCGCATGATCCGGTCTTTGAAGCGAAGCGGAGCAGCGTGGCAAACGCTTTTCGTGAAGTCGATCTTCCTTACATGCTGTTAAGGCTGCGCCAGGGAATCGGACGTTTGATCCGGTCAAATGAAGACCGCGGCACGATCGGCATTTTCATAGCAGATGAAAAAGAATGGGACGTCATAAAAGAGGTGGAGGCTGTTCTCTCTGTTCAGCCCGTCTATATGTAAGAGAAAAGCGGTTTTTTCGCTTTTCTTTTTTTTGCGGCCGACTGCAAAAAAGTTGACTTTCGTAAATATTTCCATTAGTCTGATTACAATTCATCAACATCAATGGGAAGAGGAGGATGGTATGATGAGCATCAATACATACGAAAAAGAATTTTTAGACACATTGAAAAAAATCAGCCAGTATGAACAAGCGATTAATGTCATGTACTGGGATATGAGAACCGGTGCGCCGAAAAAGGGGGAAGAGCACCGGGCTGAAGCGATCGGCCAGCTGTCCGCCGATGTTTTTCAAATGAAAACATCAAAGCGGATGAAGGAGCTCCTGGATCAATTATGGGCTCAAAAAAACAGCTTGCCGTTTGATACGCAGAAAGCGGTTGAAGAAGCCAAAAAGGAGTATGATCTAAACTGCAACATTCCCGAAGACGAATTCAAAGAATATACCACGCTGACATCCAAAGCGGAATCGGTCTGGGAAAAAGCGAAAAAAGCCTCTGATTATTCGCTGTTCGCCCCTTATTTGGAGAAGATCATCGACTTTAAAAAACGGTTTATTACATATTGGGGGTATGAAGGGCATCCTTATAATGCGCTTTTGGATTTGTATGAGCCGGGGGTTACCGTGGAGGCGCTGGACAGCCTTTTTGCCGAATTGCGCGAGGCGATCGTACCGCTCGTCCAAAAGATCGCCCAAAGCCCGAAAAAACCGGATACAAGCTTTGTGCATCAGCATTTTCCAAAAGAAAAGCAGCGCGAACTATGCAACTTCTTTTTAAGGGAGCTCGAGTATGATTTTGATGCCGGACGGCTTGATGAGACGGTTCATCCGTTCCAGGTGACGATCAGCCGCGGGGACGCCCGGGTCACGACAGCCTTTAACGAATCCGATTTACGCTCAGCGGTTTTTGGAACGGTTCACGAGTGCGGGCACGCCATCTATGAACAAAATATCGATGAAGCATTAAGCGGGACCAATTTGGCAGACGGGGCCTCAATGGGAATCCACGAATCGCAATCTCTGTTTTACGAAAACTTCATCGGCAGACATCAAGGCTTCTGGAAACGGTATTTCAATACAATCAAAGATGTCTGTCCCGAACAATTTGCAGATGTCACAGCCGAAGGATTTTACAGAGCGGTTAATGAATCAAAGCCTTCACTCATCCGGGTCGATGCCGATGAGCTGACATATCCGCTTCATATCATGATTCGCTACGAAATTGAAAAGGCGATTTTCAGCGGTGAAGCATCTGTCGAGGATCTTCCAAAGCTTTGGAACGACAAATATGAAGCATATCTTGGGATTACACCGCCTGACGATGCCAAGGGAATCTTGCAGGATGTCCATTGGTCCGGCGGAGACTTCGGCTATTTCCCTTCATACGCGCTCGGCTATATGTATGCCGCGCAGCTGAAATCAAGCATGCTGAAAGATCTTCCGGAATTCGACATGCTTATTGAAAACGGCGATCTTCAGCCGATCAGACAGTGGCTGACCGATCACGTCCATATCCACGGCAAAAGAAAAAAACCGCTTGATATGATAAAGTCAGCGACAGGCGAAGAACTGAACGTCCGCTATTTAATCCGCTACTTGGAAGAAAAATACACGAGCTTGTATTTGTAATCGAAAAAAACCCTCCCGGTGTATCGGGAGGGTTTTTAGGTCTGAATTTTCTGTTAAATACGAACGATTCCCTCTGAATTTACCTTGCGGGTTCGTTATTTTTTGTTTTAGTCTTCCCAATCCGGGCGAAAGTTGTTATAATTTGATACATTATATCACTCGTATAATCGCGTGGATATGGCACGCAAGTTTCTACCGGACACCGTAAATGTCCGACTATGAGTGGGCGCATGTAAACGAACGTCTTGATGCAGCAGACGGTTTTCGTCTTTTTTAGCATTGCCCGCTCAGTATGTCGAACTGAGCAGGCAATGCTTTTTTTGTTAAAGGGCATTTCAATAAACGGAGGGTTTATTCATGGAACAGCTAAAACGAAAAATTAGAGAGCAAGGCACTGTTTTATCAGATGATGTGCTGAAGGTTGATGCTTTTTTAAATCATCAAATTGATCCGGCGCTCATGCTCGCCGTCGGCGAAGAGTTCGCTTCTCTTTTTCAAAGCGAAGGAATTACGAAAATTGTCACGATCGAATCTTCTGGAATCGCACCTGCCGTCATGACGGGGTTGAAGCTTGGCGTACCGGTCGTTTTTGCAAGAAAGCGGCAATCCCTCACATTGACGGAAAATCTGCTGACGGCTTCTGTCTATTCATTTACGAAGAAAACAGAAAGCACGATTGCCGTATCGGCCAGCCATCTGTCAAAAGATGATAAAGTTCTTGTCATTGACGACTTTTTGGCAAACGGACAAGCCGCAAAAGGGCTCGTCTCCATCATCGAACAAGCCGGTGCACAGGTCAGCGGCATCGGAATCGTGATCGAAAAATCATTTCAAAGCGGAAGAAAAGAACTGGATGGACTTGGAATCAGGGTCGAGTCACTGGCAAGAATCGCCTCGCTTGCAGGCGGTAAAGTCACCTTTTTACAGGAGGTTCGTTCATGAAACTCACAGCCGGTAAAGCCGTTTCACTAAGTATTCAGCATGTCCTCGCCATGTATGCGGGAGCTGTTGTGGTTCCGCTTATTGTCGGAGATGCCCTCGGATTGACTCCGGCGCAGCTCACTTACCTTGTATCTGCCGATATTCTGATGTGCGGGCTGGCGACATTGCTTCAAGTCTGGAAAAACCGCTTTTTCGGTATCGGTTTGCCAGTCGTGCTGGGTTGTACGTTCACGGCTGTTTCTCCGATGATTGCGATTGCCGGAAAATACGGGATTCCCGCCATCTACGGGAGCATTATAGCCGGAGGTGTGATCATCATCATCCTTTCCTTTTTCTTCGGAAAGCTGGTCCGGTTTTTCCCTCCGGTTGTCACCGGATCTGTCGTGACGGTGATCGGTATTACGCTGATTCCCGCTGCCATGAACAACATGGCTGGAGGAGAAAACAGCAGTGACTTCGGCGCTCTGTCAAATCTTGCTTTGGCCTTTTCGGTTCTTTTGGTGATTATCCTTTTATACCGTTTTACAAAAGGGTTTTTAAAATCGATTTCCATTTTGATCGGACTCATTGTCGGAACAGCTGCAGCAAGCCTGATGGGGAAGGTCGAATTTACTGAAGTGGCGAACGCGGGCTGGATGCAGATGATTCATCCTTTTTATTTCGGCACTCCCGTGTTTGAAATCACACCAATCATCACGATGACCCTTGTATTAATCGTCAGCCTTGTCGAGTCGACAGGCGTTTACTTTGCATTGGGTGATTTGACGGACAGAAAGCTGTCGGAAAAAGATTTAGCAAAAGGATATCGAGCAGAAGGGATTGCCGTTTTATTCGGCGGGATTTTCAATGCCTTTCCTTATACGGCTTATTCGCAAAACGTCGGGCTCGTTCAGCTGACAGGCGTCAAAAAGAACAGTGTCATTGCTCTGGCAGGCGGATTTCTCATTCTTTTGGGCCTGTTTCCGAAAGCCGCGGCCCTGACGACCATTATCCCAAAACCGGTGCTCGGCGGCGCTATGGTGGCGATGTTCGGCATGGTCATCGCCTACGGCATTAAGATGCTGAGCAGAGTTGATTTTGCTAAACAGGAGAACCTTTTGATCGTTGCCTGCTCAGTCGGAATCGGCCTTGGCGTGACAGTCGTGCCGCAAATGTTTCAAAACCTTCCGGATGCGCTTAAGCTTTTGACAGAAAACGGGATTGTCGCAGGAAGTTTCACCGCCATTTTATTGAATATGATCTTTCATATCCGCCCGTTCTCCCGTCCGATTGAGCGCCATGATACGGTAGCAGGCGAAAAATCCGCCGTTTAAAACCTCACGATTCGTGAGGTTTTTTTGTTCTGTCAAAAGACATACTATCGGTATAAAAGGGGGGCTTATCCGATGGGTACAGAGAAAGAGCATGTCGAACACATCTGGACAAAAGACGGCAAAGAGGCAGTGATCCGCCCCGTCCGCCCGGAAGATGCGGGAGATATCATTGAAGCGGTCGCGGATGTGATGAATTCCGGCGTCTACATTCAAAAGGAGCGTCCGCGGACGCTTGAGGAAGAAACGGCTTTTATCCATGAGATGAGAGAAAAGGATAATATGTATGCGGCTGTGGAAATGGACGGAAAGGTGTATGGAATCGCCCGAGTCATCCGCGGCGAACTTCAGATGAAAAAGCACACCGGCCTGTTCAGAACATGGCTTCACAGCAGGGCACAGGGGCTTGGAATCGGCAAAAAAATCATGTCCTACACACTCGATTGGTGCAGGCGCCATTCGCTCCATAAGCTGTGTCTGACTGTGTTTCCTTCAAATGAAGCGGCGCTTGCATTATATAAAAAAAGCGGATTCATCATCGAGGGTGTGCAAAAGGAACAAATTTTGGCAAACGGAATTTTTGAAGACGAGGTGCTGATGGCTTATTTTTTTGAGTCAGTCAGATGAGGATTGCATACAGATTTTTTTTTGGGAGACGCTGTAGGGTAGAGGTGGTGCTATGGCCTATATCGTATCGGCGGGAACAAGCATTCCCCGTTTTCATGTGGATCAGGAAGAGGCCGCACGATTTGCCAAGGAGATGTTCAAACATTCTTTTAAAGACATTGATCGCCTGCTCGCTTCATTCAAAAATGGAGAAATCGAGTCAAGGCAGTTTGTCATGCCTTTGGAATGGTATAAAGAAGAAAAGAGCTTCAGGGAAAAAAATCAGGCGTACATAGAGACGGCTCTTCAGCACAGTGCCGATGCCGTCACAAAGTGCTTAACCGATGAGCGGTTTCTTACAGATGAATGCCCTTTTGAAAACATTGAAGCGGTTTTTTTTGTGTCGTCAACCGGCATTTCAACTCCCAGCATAGAAGCGAGACTCATGAACATTCTTCCCTTTTCAAATCGGACGAAGCGCATTCCGATCTGGGGGCTCGGGTGTGCGGGAGGAGCATCAGGCATTGCCCGTGCATTTGAGTACTGCAAAGCCTTTCCGAAGGCCCATGTCCTCGTCATCGCGGCGGAGCTGTGCAGTTTGACATTTCAAGTACAGGATAAAACGAAAAGCAATCTCATCGGCACATCGCTATTCGGCGATGGAATTGCCGCTGTTTTAATGTGCGGAACAAAAGCGGAGACCGCTTTCTCCAAGCTTCACACGCTTCCGGAAGTGCGGGGTTCACAGTCGGTCACTTTAAAACACACTGAAGATGTGATGGGCTGGGAGATTGCAAACAGTGGTTTTCAAGTCGTTTTTTCCCGGGATATTCCGTCCTTGATCAAGACCCATTTTAAGACGGATGTAGAAGCCTTTCTCAAGCAGAAGCATGTCGGTTTTCCCGACATCGAGGTGTTTTTAGCTCATCCGGGCGGAAAAAAAGTGCTTGATGCCTATATAGAAAGTCTGGGTTTTTCTGAAAAACACCTTGAAAGCTCACGGAAGATTTTGGCGAAGCACGGCAATATGTCTTCGGCAACCGTTTTGTATTGTCTCAAAGAGTATATGCTAAACAACACCCCCCCATCAGGAACATACGGTCTTATGGGAGCGCTGGGTCCGGGCTTCTCTTCAGAACTTCTCCTGATAGAATGGACGCAAAAAGAGAGTGGTTGACATGTTTTGGACGATTGTGATCATCTTTATCGGCCAGCGGCTGATTGAGCTTGCGGTTGCAAAGCGCAATGAAAAATACGCGTTCAAGCGGGGGGCTGTCGAATACGGCAAGTACCACTATCCGTATATCGTCGCCATGCATGTCCTCTTTTTCATTTCTTTGATTTGGGAACATATCATTTTTCAGCGCGGAACCGCACCATCTGCAGCGCTCATTTTGGCGGGGCTTGTCCTCGTTCAGGTGCTTCGCTACTGGTCACTGTTTTCTTTAGGAAAGTGCTGGAACACAAAAATTCTCATCATCCCAAGAACGGATCTTATTCGAAAAGGTCCGTACCGGTGGATCAGACATCCGAATTATGTGGCTGTAGCCCTTGAATTGCTTCTCCTTCCCTTGCTGTTTCAGGCGTATTTAACCGCAGTAATATTCACGGTTTCAAATGCCGTCTTGATGTTGATCCGCATCCGTGCCGAAGAAAGGGCGCTGAAAGAATTATGCCATTGAAAATGATTCTCACCTCGTGTATAATAATGAAAAACATTCTCATTACAGGATGGTGAGCGATTATGACGATGTTTTTTCTTCTGGCAGCTGTGAGTACATACAGCTTATTGATCGGGTTTGTCTTAAAGGGGATAGCCAAGCGCTCCGCATAAAATAAAGCAAAGCTGCTGTAACGGCGGCTTTTTTTATGTTTTCTTGCAAAATGTGAACAAAAGTACACAAATGTTGTGTAAAATGGGGGAAAAGGGCTAAGGTGGCTAACAACAAAGCATAAAAGGGGTAAGAATCATGGCACACATCAACATAAAAGACGATCTGGCGAAAAGAGCCGGAGCTGTTTTCAGCGAGCTGAAGAAAAACGGAGATCACAAGCGGGCGGCACAGCTTGCGGGCATCATCCGAAAATGGCTAAAAAGAGAAGTTTACATCGCTTTAACCGGCCACTATTCGGCGGGAAAATCGTCTTTGGTCAACGCGCTGCTTCAGGAAGACGTTTTGCCGACCAGTCCGATTCCGACAAGCGCGAATCTCGTCCTCGTCCGCCGGGGAGAATTGAAAACCGCGCTCCACACGACCGATGGGAAATACGCCGAGCTAAAGGGCGCTTATGACAAACAAAAAGTGCAGGCCTACTGCAAGGATGGCAGCCAAATTGAAATGGTGGAAATCGAGGGGCCGTTTTCCGGACTCGAGCCTCACGCCGTCCTGATTGACACGCCCGGAATTGATTCAACAGATGACGCCCATTTTCTGTCGGCCTCTTCGATTCTTCATCAGGCCGATGCACTGTTTTATGTCGTTCATTACAATCACGTCCACTCTGAGGAAAACATCAATTTTCTTCGTTCAATAAAAGAAAAAATTCCGAACATCTACTTTATCGTCAACCAAGTTGACCGTCACGATGAAACAGAAACGGATTTCGCCAGCTATAAACATGAGGTCCTTAACATGCTGAAGAAAGAGGGAATCGGCGAGGATCATCTCTTTTTTACATCGGTAACAGATATTGAACACCCTCTTAATGAATTCAAGCGGCTGCGTGACGTGCTGAAGCGCCTGCAGCATCAGGCTGGACAACAATTGGATTCCTATACCGAGCAAAAAGTGGTCCGTTTAATGAATGAGCATGCTGAGATGCTCATCACTGATGAGGACTCATCCCTTGCCGAAGAAACCGCTTCCCAGGCCAACATAGTCGAGTCGCTGAATGAGCAGCTGGCCAAATCCGCAGATCAACGTCTACAGGCGGAGGAACAAATCAGAAAAGAAATCCAAACCATCATTCAAAATGCGAATGTAACCCCATTTCATATGAGGGAGCTTGCAGCATCCTATTTGGAATCAACCGATAAAGGCTTTAAAAAAGGGTTTATTTTCAGCAAAACGAAAACGCTTGAAGAAAAACAAAAGCGCAAAAAAGCCTTTCTTTCAGACGTCCAAAATAGGGTCCAGGCTGAAATCGACTGGCACATCATAGAAGTGTTGAAAACGTACATGAACCGCTATGAGGTTAAGAGCGATGATTTGCTGCAGCAAACTTTGCAGTTCACGACAGACATAGGTGAAGACCACTTGCTCCGTTCGCTGAAAAAAGGGGCTTCACTGACGTCTGAATATGTGCTGAACTATACAAAGGATCTGGCTGAAAACATCAGAAGAGAGGCAAAACGGAGCGCCCAGCCGCTCATTGATCAGTTTAGAAGCTTGCTGGAGCAAAACGAAATGCGGGCCATGGAGGCGGCAACAGGCAAATATGAAGAAGAAAAAGCGAAGCTCGCCGCATTAGAAGAACGGCTGAAGCAGCAGCAGCAATCATATCAAAAGGCAAAACGTCTTTGGGAGCTGTGGGAAAACGGAGGAGACGGCACCGATCAAGGCGGCTGGTACGCGGCCGAAAAAGCGGCGGTGCTAGATTCATTTGCGACCGCCGCGCCTTGTGACAGCGGAATTTCCCAAAAAACAGACATTGCGGAAAAGACACAGATACAAAAAATGAACGTTTCAGAATACATGGAAAAATTTGCAGAGCTCGCCCGTCATCTAGAAGGCATCCCGATTTTACAAAAGCAGAGGGAGGCATTTTTGCAAAAAACGGAGCGGCTTCAGTCAAGACAGTTCACATTGGCGCTTTTCGGCGCTTTCAGTTCAGGCAAATCCTCTTTTGCCAACGCGCTCTGCGGCCAAAAAGTGCTCCCGTCCTCTCCGACGCCGACAACGGCAACGATCAATAAAATCACAAAACCGAAGGGAGCCAAACAAGACGGGACGGCTGATGTATCCTTTAAAACAGAAGCGGAAATCGCCGCCGAACTGGATCAGCTTTTAGATGGGAAAATATCCGCTCTAAAAAGAGGCACTCTTGCGGAAAAGCTTGAGCACCTATTGAAAAAAGGCAAGCTCGATGATGATGAACGTCTCATCACAGAACATTTTGCCAAGGCGTATCAACGATTCCGCGACTTTATCATAAGCCAGGATATATTAACGATTGCCTCAGGCGAGCTAAAGCCCTATGTGGCTGAAGAGGAAACGGCCTGCGTCGTGCGGGAAGTGACCGTCTATTTGCACACACCTGTCACCGATAAAGGAATCACGATTGTCGACACGCCAGGGGCCAATAGCGTCAACAAGCGGCATACTGAGCTCGCTTTTCAGTATATGAAAGATGCTGACGCCCTCCTTTACCTCACATATTACCAGCATGCGTTTTCCAAAGCGGACCGGTCGTTTTTGCGAAAGCTTGGATTAATCAAAGACGCTTTCAGCTTGGATAAAATGTTCTTTATTTTAAACGCGGCAGATCTGGCTGAAAGCTCGCAAGAATTGAGGACAGTCGAAGAATATGTGAGGGGAGAGCTTCTGAAAGAAGGGATTCAGCATCCGCATTTCTATCACGTCTCAAGCAAACAGGAACTGAGCGGTCAATCCTCGTCGTTTAACGATTTCGGCTTCTTGAAAAAAGCGCTCGACGATTTTATTGAAAACGGCTTGACAAAAGCGGCCGTCGATCAGCTGATATATGAAGGCAAAAAGCTGTGCGAGACAGTGATTCAGCTCCGCCGCTCTCTCCATCGCTCCGCACAAGAAGCGGAAGCCGAGAAAAAGCGAATCGCGAAGGCCTATGAAGCCGCATGCACAGCGATAGCCGAGGTCGAAAAAGGGTCCGCCGTTTTTCAGATGATCGAAAAAGATATCGAAGAGCAATTTTATTATATGAAGCAGCGCCTGTCTTTTTATGCGCATGATTTGTTCAAAGCAGCGATTCATCCCGGCCTGCAAAACGGGAGTTGGCTGCACAATCTGCAAAAAGCTTTGAAAAGCTGTTTGAAGGAGTATGCGTTTGAATGCGTGCAGGAACTGAAAGCCCTCGACATTCGGCTGGAGCAGGAGATGATCAGCATCACCGACAAGCAGTGGATTGCGGCCATCAAGCAGAGAATAGCGGACAATCCATACTTTTCCGTTCATATCGCCCCAGAGTCTCCGGAAGGCAACAGCGCAGAATGGGCGGAGCCTCCGGCAGATGAGGGATTGTTTAAAGATGAGCTGAAACCATTCAAAGCACCGAAGTCATTTTTTCAGCAAAATGGAAAAGCGAGGCTGATCGAAGCGCTCACCTCAAAGCTTTCCGAGATAACAGCCGACTGGGTTGAAGAGCAAAAACAGGCTTTTTTCAGCCGCGCCGAAAAAAGCGCGCGCCATCTGGAGGAGGCTGCTGTTCAGGCCGCTTTCACGCAGATCAGCGAGCAAAAAGAAACGTATTTCCACGAACCTTTAGAAAGCGGTGACAGGGACAAAATCGAAAAGGCCTATACGTCAGCGGGTGAATGGCTCTCCGGGATCGATTCATAGCCAATTTGAATGTGGATACATGAAAGAAAGCATGATAGACTAAATAAAAAGAGAAGGGGATAAACCGATGACAGACGTCCATAAAGCGATATCAGCACATTCCAAAAAACAGCACCAGCATATCAAGGCGTTCATTCTTCTCGAACAGGAAAGAGAAAAAGCGATAGAGGAAGCCGTGATCAAGTGTGAACGACATGAACCGTTTTCCACCGAGAACATCAATCACATTACGGGGAAAATGAACGAACTGTCCAAGAAGGGCATCGTCCCGGAAAGGCGGCTTGTAACCAAAGAAATGATCGAGGAATATGTCAGCCGTAAAAGCGCGCGCGCATAGCTGGTTGATCCTTCCGCGAGTGCGCTTTCGATTTATTGCAAAAAATAGATCCAAGCCGCCCGCTGGAGGTGAAGGTTAATGGGAAGAACAAAGCTCGGCAATGCAAATGCGCAGCGCAACAATAACGCTAAAAAGAAAAACGGTTTTAATACCGAGTTTTCTTCTGATTCTTATGCGCAAATGGAAGCCGCGAAGATGATCTCAAACAAGAAAAACCATCAGGAATAACCAATCAAAACAGCGTCCTTGGGCGCTGTTTTGATCATTTTTGCTCCTGTGGTACAATAGGTGCATTGTATAGTGAAAGGAAGTTTTAAAGTGATGACGAAGAAGCTGCTGCTTATTGACGGGATGGCGCTCTTATTCCGGTCGTTCTTCGCAACGGCGGTACACCGGAATTTTATGATGAATGATAAAGGAATTCCCACAAACGGGGTTCACGGCTTTTTAAAGCATATGCTGACGGCGGTGGAGGCGTTTCAACCGAGCCATGTCGTCTGCTGCTGGGATATGGGGAGCAAAACATACCGCAATGATTTATTTAAGGATTATAAAGCAAATCGCGGCGAGCCGCCGCTTGAATTGGTTCCCCAGTTTGACCTGGCAAAGGAAGCCGCAGCAGAGCTGGGTGTTTTAAACATTGGCCTCGCGGGGTTTGAAGCGGATGACTGTATCGGCACGCTGTCAGCGCTGTTCCGCGAAAAAGCGGATATCACCATCCTCACGGGAGATAAAGACTTGCTGCAGCTTTTGGCTGGCACTGTCAAAGTCGCATTGATGCAAAAAGGGATCGGCAACTACAAAGTGTATACAAAAGATACATTTGTTGAAGAAACAGGCATCGAGCCGAATGCTCTGATCGATGTTAAAGCGCTGATGGGGGATGCTAGCGACAATTATCCCGGTGTCAAAGGAATCGGCGAAAAAACGGCTTACAAGCTGATCAGGGAGTATTCAACCGTGGAAAAGATGCTTGAAAACCTCGATCAGCTGACAAAAAGCCAGCAGAAGAAAATCGCCGAAAGCCTTGAAGACCTCAAACTGTCTAAAATACTCGCTGAAATCAAATGCGATGTGCCGCTGTCGTGTTCATTGGAAGATGCCGACTTTTCGCTGTCGCTTGACAAGGCCAGGGACATGCTGAGAATGCATCAGATCAGGGGCATTGAACCACTGCTTATAAAAATGGAAAAAAGAGAGATCGGTTAAACAATCGATCTCTCTAATGTTTTGTATTGCTTTTTTTCGCCCTGTTTTCAAGCTCGGTTTTTGGATCTGTGTGCTGGTTATGCCGGTTTGTGACAATGTCTCCCTGCGGCGTAACTCCGCCGGTCAGACGGCCTTTTCCGGCAGGCTGTTGTTTATCCACTTGAACCACCTCAAGGACTATGATGCGCAAAAAAAGCCGCTTTTACTCGGAATTGAGCAAAATCGCTTGTTTCGCCAATTTGTCAGCCGTCTGATTGTCTTTGGAAGGGATCCATTTAATAAAAAACAAATCGAAAGCTTTCTTCAGACGGAGAATTTCATCAAGGTAAGGCTTGAATGCCTCGTTCTTGACAAATTCCAAATCCGCTGCACGCTCAACGATCTCAGAGTCTGTTCGAAACGAAACAATCGGGTACTGCCTTTCGGCGCAAAGCTTCATCCCTTCGATCAGAGCCGAAAATTCCGCTTCGTGATTGCTTAATCGGCCGGCGGGCAGAGAAAATGATTCAGACTGTGCCCCGTTTTTAATAAAGATGCCAAGTCCGGAAAGGCCCGGATCGCCGGCGCTTGCTCCGTCAATATATACCTCAACCGGCATCGGTTTCACTCCTTTCATCCAGAGGGGTGATCTTTTTGGCGGCATATGCGTAAGGCGCTGCCAAAAGGGCGACGACAAATTTTAACACATATGTGGTGATAAAAATCTCCACCCAGACACCAACAGGATATGTGCCGATAAAAGCGACGCTCGTAAAAATCAATGTATCGAGAAGCTGGCTGACGGCGGTGCTCCCGCTATTGCGCAGCCATAAGGCGCGATCGGAAGGAAATAACCTTCTGATCCCCGAATATACATAAACATCAAGGGTTTGGCTGATGATATACGCAAGCAGGCTTCCAAGCGCAACGCGCGGCAGAAATCCGAAAATCGTCTCAAGCGCCGGCTGTGCGATATCAGACGGATGCGGCTTGAAAAGCAGTGCCCCCTGCATGACGGCGGTCAGGCTGATCAGGATGAAAAAGCCAAGTGAAACGGCTTTTTTCGCTTCTTCTTTGCCATATCTTTCATTGATCACATCTGTCGCAAAAAACACGCTGCCGTACAAGATATTGCCGAGCGTTGCTGTCAGGCCGAACAGTTCGACTGTTTTTGTGACTTCGATATTCGCCGCAGCTGTCGCAAATCCGATCCAGACAAATAAGCCGATTTTGCCAAATCGTTTGAAAAAAAAGAGAACAATGATAAAATGAATGATTGCAAAACCAATCCAAAGCAAATCGTTATACAAGAACAGGTACTTCCTTTCTAAAATAAACTGTTTTGATTATAGCATAACAAGCCAAGATTTGAATAAAGGTGATTTTGTGAAACTTAGAGCATGTATGAAAATAAAATTGAAAGCATCGCCATCCATTTCATTTACGGCTGACGAATGGATTGAGACAAATGATGCTGTAACGCTCGGCCGCCAGCTTTCTCAATATCCGTATGTCAAAGAACTCGAATTTGAGGACGAAAAGGGAAGCTTCTGGACGCTGAAAGAGCTCGAAAAGCTAAAAGAAGAGCTTGCGCACGAACCGGATGACATCACGGTGTTTTTTGACGGGAGCTATGACAAAGAGAGCCAGCTTGCCGGTTTGGGCATCGTGATATACTATTCCCTCGGCGGGGAGAGGTATCGGATCAGAAAAAATAAAAGCTTCCGGCTGACGACAAACAACGAGGCGGAGTATGCAGCTCTCTATGAAGCCGTAAACGAGCTGAGAGATCTTGGCGCAAGCCGGAATTCCGTCGTCATCAAAGGGGACTCGCTTGTCGTGCTGAATCAGCTCGAAGGAAATTGGCCATGCTATGATCCGGTTCACTCGAAGTGGCTGGACAGAATCGAAAAACAGCTCAATCGCTTAAAGCTCACACCGACCTATATGCAAATCAGCCGCAAAGACAATAAGGAAGCGGATCAGCTTGCAAAAAAAATGCTTGAGCATACCATGGTGGAAAGCTGCACGAAATTAGATCAATAACGGAGATGAAAGCCTTGGATAAGAAGGAGATTTTTAAAGAACTCGCCCATTTGCATGATACGTATTGTGATGGGTGTTTTATCAAAAAACATTTCAGAAAAGAATACGGTAAAACGTATGCACATGCATTCTGCATTTCAAAATGCACAGTCGGCGAAAAGCTCCGTACATATGGAGAAGAGCTGACAAATAAAAACTGACAGAAAAAAACCGCTTTATGGCGGTTTTTTTGTTTTTAATGCTGTGCTTCGTCAAGCTGGTGTTCACAGTTATTTAATATCGCCAGCTGCTGATGTAAAAAATCCTCATCCAAAGCGGACAATTCTTCAGACTGTGACAGTTTTCTTGCGTCTTCAATTGATTGATAAGCCGATTTCAGCAGGGTGGAGCTGTTTTGCCTAGTCGCCATCCCCGTTGTTCTTTGCGCGGTTTCCACAGCTAATTCAAGCTGCTTTCGCTGATTGAACCCTGTATTGATATCATCGTGACGCTCTGATTTCATGATCAAACACCTCCGGCTTTATTTTTTAAAAAAAGAAGCATTTTTATGTGCCAAAAAAGAAAAAATATCATAAAATTAATCCGATATAACTATTGAACCTGAAAAATATAAGTCTATATTACTAATTTAGGTATCTTAGTCAAAAAAGGAGCCTGTAAAAGTGGAACGTAGTGAATTGCAAACCGTTCTTCACAAGACATTTGTGGAGGTATATAAAGATCTGGAACAGCTTGTGGATATCGCGAAAAAAGGCCGGCCTTCTCTGGAGAAAAACATCGAGGAAATTGAGCAGAGGCTGAAGCAAAACGTCCTGGCCATTGAAATTCAGCTGAAAATTAAATAGGAGAGGCTTATACAGCCTCTCCTCTTATTTGAAGTTTCATTTTGTCTTGATTCGCTTATAGCTTCACAACGTTAGATGCTTGAGGTCCACGATTACCTTCAACGATTTCGAAAGAAACTTCTTGTCCTTCTTCTAGAGATTTGTATCCTTCACCTTCGATTGCAGTGAAATGAACGAATACATCGTCTCCGCCTTCAACTTCGATGAAGCCGAAGCCTTTTTCATTGTTAAACCATTTTACTTTACCGTTTTGCATATTGCTTAATCCTCCTAGTACTGTAGCACAAAGTGCTAAAAAAAATTTTCATCATCTAACGTGTTCTGCTAAATGATGGTTTCACTATACACTATCTGTAAAGGCGCGTCAAGCTGTCAAGAGAAAAAAATAAACTTTTATGATTTTTTAAGGGATTTTATTGAAATCGTTTTCAATTTATGGCTATTCACGCCCATTTTCTCCATATTAAAAATGAAACAAACTAAAGGTCCATCCGTATATAAGAAAGCTTGATATCACCGAAAATGAAGAGGAGTGTTTTTCGTATGAATCGTTATTCGATCGATGAGTTTGTGGCGCAAACAAGGCAGGAGGACAAAGGGGAGGGGCTGTTTGAACTGGAAACACCGCGCCTTCTCGAAGTCAACCTTGATGGAAGAGTGTGGGCGAAGGCCGGTTCAATGGTCTCCTACAGGGGAAAAATCAAGTTCGAACGCGAAGGTGTCTTTGAGCATGGCCTTGGCCGCATGATGAAAAAAGTATTCAGCGGGGAAGGCACTTCACTGATGAAAGCGGAAGGAGACGGCAAACTGTATCTTGCCGATCAGGGAAAAAAGATATCAATTTTGAATTTGCATGACGACTCCATTTTTGTGAATGGAAATGATCTTTTGGCATTTGAGCCGGCGATCAATTGGGATATCAAACTTATGAAAAAGATCTCAGGTGTTCTGGCCGGCGGGCTGTTCAACGTCAAATTGGAAGGAACGGGGATGGCGGCGATCACAAGCCATTATGAACCGCTGACTTTGATCGTTACACCCGACAGCCCGGTCTATACCGATCCAAACGCAACTGTTGCATGGTCGGGCGGCCTTCAGCCTGAATTCGTGACAGATGTATCGTTAAAAACATTCATCGGCAGAGGGAGCGGAGAATCGGTTCAAATGAAGTTTTCCGGAAGCGGCTTTGTCGTCGTTCAGCCGTTTGAAGAAGTGTACTATTCAGAGTCTTAGGCAGCCAAGAAAAAAACACTTGCTAAAAACAAGTGTTTTTTTCTTGAGCGGGATTATGAAAGAGCCCCGACAGCCTGCTTTTTGTTTATAATGATTTCAGACTGCTCAACAATATCAGTCAAAATGACTTCAGATGAATTGGATAAGTGCAGGCTTTTGATATTTTGCTTCATTTCGTTTAATCTCTGTTCGTCCGCCAAAAGGGAGGACACGGATTCGAGAATCTCCTCATGCCGGTTGACGACGATGGCGGCGCCTCTGTCTTCGAAGAACAGGGCGTTTTCTTTTTCCTGTCCGGGGACCGGTTTGTACAAGATGACCGGTACGCCGATGGCTGTCGCTTCCGTAAGCGTAATGCCGCCGGGCTTTGTGATCATGCAGTCGGCGACTCTGAACAGCTCGTCAATTCTTTCGATATATCCGAGCGTTTTCAGCTTGTCGGGATGCATCGCTTCAATTTCCTCCAACGACGTTTTCAACGGCGTGTTTTTGCCGCAAACGACGACGACTTGGACATCTTCTTTCGTCACCAGGGATTCGCACAGTTCCTTTACATTTTTAAGAACGCCGTGGGCGCCCGCCATGATCAAAAGGATCTTTTTATCCGGAGACAGCTGATATTTGGCATAGACCTCTTTTGTGTCCATTTCTTCTTCAAACTGCTTGCGGATCGGAATACCCGTAATTTTGACTTGATTTGGATGAGTGCCGATTTCAAGCAGCTTTTCCTTCACATAATCTGTCGCGACATAGTATTTATCAATATGTTCATGGACCCAGATTTTATGAAGGCAAAAATCCGTCATGACATTGAATGTCGGAATGACTTTTCCCATTCTCCGCCTGTATTCAGGCACGACAATCATCGGGAACGTATTGATGATGATATCCGGCTGATGTTTTTTGACAAGCTGATCAAGCCGTTTATTCCCCATTTTAAAATAGATATTAAACTTTCTTTTATTGTAAATTTTATCGACGCCATAGTAGAAAAGACGATAAAACTGTTTTCCGATTGAAAAGCTTTTCAGATAGAGATACTGCGTTATTTCAGAGACAATCGGGTTTGATTCCTGATACAAATTTGAAACAGTTACATTCTTAAAACCGAGCCTTTCACACTCTTTATAGAGCGTTTTGGCTACTTGAACATGGCCATTTCCGTAATTTGCAGTCAAAATTAATATATTTTTGTTGGTATTCAAACATATTCACCTCAATTAATTCAAACAACGAGAGCTAAAATCATAACATAACAGGAGTCAATGTCCAATCATACCATACCATAAATATTATTTTAATTATAAATGAAGAACAAGAATTAAGGTATTTTTAAAGTTTGGTTTGAAAGGAAAGCACTGGTTCCTGGGACTTTCTTCTTCCGGGAAAGATCCCGAAACAAGCTGATTGATGTCCTTACGCTTTTATGGAAGCGCAGCCCAACTGTATTTTAACACATTTTGCACGTCTTGCATCAGACCAGAGCATGAGAATTTCATTTCCATTCATATGGTGTTTCCTGGTACACATAATAGTTCAGCCAGTTCATGAACAAAAGGGTGGCATGGGCTTTCCAGCGGTTGACCGGTACTGCGCCGTCAGGTCCGTCTTTGAAATAGTTGACGGGCGGATCGATGCTTAAGTTTCTGGCTAGGTCTCTTTCATACTCCTCTTTAAGAGTATCGGTATCATACTCGGGATGTCCAGTTAAAAAAACCTGTTTTTCATCTTTTGAACTAATTAAACAGACGCCTGCCTCATCCGATATGCTGAGCACCTTTAAATGGGGAACGGCTTTCAGATCATCCATATTTATATCTGTATGCCTGGAATGCGGGACATAGTAGAATTCTTCAAATCCTCTGACCAATCTTTCGTTCTTTTCCAAAATTCGGTGTTCAAAAACACCGAATGTTTTTTTCGCAAGCTTTCTTTTGCGAATGCCGTAATGATGGTACAATCCCGCTTGCGCTCCCCAGCAAATGTGCAGCGTTGATGTGACATTCGTTTTGCTCCATTCCAAAATTTCCTGAAGCTCATCCCAATACGATACCTCTTCATATTCGAGATGTTCGATCGGCGCCCCGGTAATGATCATGCCGTCGAATTTTTTGTCCTTGATCGCAGCAAATGTTGTATAAAATTGTTCTAAATGCTGTCTTGCCGTATTTTTTGGCGTATGTGTAGACGGTATTAAAAAAGTGAAATATACCTGCAAAGGAGAATTTCCGAGCATTCTGAGAAGCTGTGTCTCCGTTTTGATTTTCTGCGGCATCAGATTGAGAATCACAATATTCAAAGGCCTGATATCCTGATGAAAAGCCCGTTTTTCATCCATGACGAAAATATTTTCACTTTCAAGAATCCGCTTTGCTGGCAAATCGATAGGAATGTTGATAGGCAACACGCCACCTCCGGTTTTCTCCGCTGATTTTTCTTCATTATAGGAACTTTTTGGCGATATTTCAATGTGTGAATTGTGTTACAATAAAAGAAGTGTGTGAAAATTATGGAAATCCATCATGCGATCACCTAAAAGGAGGTTCCTCTTGCTATGAAATCCCATTTATCTGACATTGAAATCGCTCAAAACACCGAATTAAAACCGATTACCGAAATCGCTCGGAAACTCTCTATAGAAGACGGAGAAATAGAGTGTTTTGGTTACACAAAAGCGAAAATTTCTTTAAACATTTTTGAGCGCTTAAAAGATAAGCCTGACGGACGGATCATATTGGTGACGTCCATCAACCCGACTCCGGCCGGCGAAGGCAAATCGACGGTGACGGTCGGTTTAAGCCAGGCGCTCTGGAAGGCGGGCAGGCAATCGATTGTTGCGCTGAGGGAACCGTCACTCGGACCGACGATGGGCTTAAAAGGGGGTGCAGCCGGCGGGGGCTATTCACAGGTTCTTCCGATGGAGGACATCAACCTTCACTTTACCGGAGATATGCACGCGATTACATGCGCGAACAACGCGTTGGCCGCTTTCATTGACAATCATATTCATCACGGAAACGAATTAAACATTGACATCAGAAAAATCGTCTGGAAAAGGACCCTTGATCTCAATGACAGGGCGCTCAGGCAAGCGGTCATCGGCCTGGGCGGCAAAGCGAACGGCTTTCCTCGTGAAGACGGCTTTGACATTACGGTAGCCTCTGAAATCATGGCTGTTTTATGCCTGGCCAGAGATCTGGAAGATTTAAAAAGACGGCTGGCGGCGATGATCGTTGCTTATACGGCCGATCAAAAGCCGGTGACTGTCGAAATGCTCGGGGTAGAGGGAGCCCTGGCCCTGCTGTTGAAAGATGCGCTGAAGCCGAACCTTGTCCAAACTGTCGAAGGTACACCGGCGCTTGTTCACGGCGGCCCGTTTGCAAACATTGCCCACGGGGCAAACAGCCTGATCGCCACGAAAATGGGGGCAAAGCTTGCCGATTATGTGGTCACAGAAGCGGGATTCGGGGCCGACTTAGGTGCGGAAAAATTCATGCATATCAAAACGAGAGCGGGCGGATTTACGCCGGGGGCGGTTGTGATCGTCGCCACGGTAAGAGCGCTGAAGATGCACGGCGGACAATCTGCCGAAGATCTGAAAAAAGAAGGGATTGATGAGCTGAAAAAAGGGATCGAAAACCTTGAAAAGCACATCGAAACCATTTCCGCCTTCGGACTCCCTTATGTGGTCGCCGTCAACAGATTCATTCATGATACGGAAAAAGAGCTTGATACCGTGCTCAGCTGGTGCAGGGATCACGGACATCCGGCAGCCCTTTGCAATGTCTGGGAAGAGGGCGGAAAAGGCGGTCTGGATCTTGCGAAGGAAGTCATCCATGTGTTGGAGAATGAAGAAAATCGGTTTTCTTATTTATATGAATTAACCGATTCGATCGAAGAAAAATTGGACAAAGTTTCACGCTTCGTCTATGGAGCCCGCGGAGTAAAATGGACAGACAAGGCGAAAAAACAGCTTGAAGAGATCAAAAAGAACGGATTGGAACAGTTGCCTGTATGTGTGGCGAAGACCCAATACTCCCTCTCAGATGATCCGGCGAAAACCGGAAGGCCGAAAGATTTTCACATTACCGTCCGCGAATTAAAACCGTCCAGAGGCGCCGGCTTTATCGTCGCGCTGACGGGAAGCATTTTAACGATGCCGGGCCTTCCTAAGCAGCCGGCCGCATTGCAGATGGATGTCGATGAAACTGGCAGAGCGAAGGGATTATTTTAAAAAGGGAGGGATCGTCATGTCGATATATGATATCCGCGTCAAAACGATTAAAGGTGAAGAAACGACGCTTAAACCGTATGAAGGAAAGGTTCTTCTCATCGTCAACACGGCCAGCAAATGCGGATTCACACCGCAATATAAACAGCTTCAGGATCTCTATGATACATATAAAGACAGGGGGCTTGTCGTTTTGGGGTTTCCAAGCAATCAATTCATGAACCAGGAACCGGGCGATGAAAAAGACATAGAAGAATTCTGCAGCATGAATTACGGTGTGACATTTCCGATGTTTGCCAAAGTGGATGTGAAAGGCGAAAAGGCACATCCGCTGTTTCGGCATTTGACGAACGAAGCAAAAGGGATGCTCGGAACGAAAGCAGTCAAATGGAATTTTACGAAGTTTCTAGTCGATCAAAAAGGGGAAAACGTCGCGCGCTTCTCTCCGCAGACCAATCCAAAAGAAATGGAAGAGACCATTCAAAAATGGCTGGGATGAATCAGCAAAAAAGGAAGCAGATCAGCCAAATGTCAAAGTGGGTAAAAGAAAAGCTCGCCGGTGAAGGGACGGGACACGATTGGCTCCATATTAAAAGGGTGCGCTCCGTAAGCCTTGCGATCGCAAAAGAAGAAGGGGCCGACCTGTTTATTACAGAAGCTGCCGCCCTCCTCCACGATGTAATCGATGTGAAGCTGTCTGACGAACACCGGGTTTCGCTTGAGGAACTGTACAGCCGTTTTGTAGACTGGAATGTAGAAGAAAAAGCTGCGGCCGCAATCATCGGCATCATCACGAAGATATCGTTCAGGGACAGAGAGAAATATAAAGATGTCAAGCTCTCAAAAGAAGGAATGTCTGTACAGGACGCCGACCGTCTCGACGCCATCGGCGCCGTGGGAATCGCCAGGGCTTTCATGTATGCCGGAGCAAAAGGCCACATGCTGTACAGCGATGGAACGCCAGAACACGACATTCCTTCCGCGCTAAAGCATTTTGATGAGAAGCTTCTTCATCTAAAGGATCTGATGAACACAAAAACGGGCTGGATGCTGGCCAAACAGCGGCATGAAGTGATGCTGGCCTTTCTCAAAGAACTAAAAAACGAGTGCGCCGCCTTTAGCCAAACCGCTCTGATAGATCGAGAGCGGGGGTTATGGTAGAATAAGACCCGGATCTTTGAACAGAGGGGGACGATGATGAAAATCAAATCTATAGAACCGACACCAAGTCCAAATACGATGAAGGTGATTTTAACCGAAGAACTGCCTGCCGGTAAAAGCAATAACTATAAGAAGGACCAAGCGGATGGGGCGCCGCCGGTCATCCGGCAAATTTTGAACATAGACGGGGTAAAAGGCGTCTACCATGTCGCAGATTTCCTGGCTGTTGAGCGGAATGCCCGGTTCGACTGGAAAGACATTCTCCCGGCCGTTCGTTCCGCCTTCGGAATGGAGGAAGCGGAAGAAAGCGATTCAGCTGCTCAAGAAAAAGAATCGTTCGGCGAGGTTAAAGTATTTGTGCAGATGTTCAGCGGAATTCCGATGCAGGTCAAGCTGACCGATGGTGAGCGCGAAGAACGCTTTGGCTTGCCGGAGCGGTTTCAGGAGGCGATTCTCAAACTGAAAACGGCGTCTAGCAATGTCGTCCTTGAGCGTTCCTGGAAGGAACAAGGCGTCAGATTCGGCGATTTCTCCGAAATCGGCCGAGAAGTGACAGAAGAGCTTCAAGCTGCTTATGATGAAGAACGCCTCCGGAAACTAACGGAAGCCGTCGCTTCGCAGGACAAAGGCAGCGAAAGGCAATCCTTGCAAAGAAAATCTTATCAGGTCACACCTGATATGCTTGATGATGAAGATTGGCAAAAACGCTATGCCCACCTGGAACAAATGGATCCGAAGAAAGAGGACATTCCTGTGCTCGAAAAAGCGCTCCATGATCCGAAAACATCGATCAGAAGGCTGGCCGTCGTTTATTTGGGTATGATCGAAACGCCTGAAGTTCTTCCGCTTTTATACAAGGCGCTCGAGGATAAAACGGTCACCGTCAGAAGGACTGCGGGAGACTGCCTGTCAGACATCGGCAGCCCTGAAGCCATCCCGGCGATGATAAAAGCGTTAAAGGACCCGAACAAGCTCGTTCGCTGGCGGGCCGCGATGTTTTTATACGAAGTCGGCGATGAAAGCGCCCTTCCCGCTTTAAAAGAGGCCGAAAATGATCCGGAGTTTGAAGTCAGCCTGCAGATCAAAATGGCGATCGAACGGATTGAACACGGTGAAGAAGCGAAAGGTTCCGTCTGGAAACAAATGACGGAAAGCCGCAAGAAAGAAAACGGGTAAAGGCGCTGTTTCCAGCGCCTTTTTCTAATGGAATACTATTCCATTATGACCTGTTCCGAACAGAGGACGGGACAAAATCAAGGATTCTGTCAAAAAATATGACTTTTTCTATAAAAATATTTCGAATATTGTTGAAAAACAAACAGAAAATATATATAGTAGTTAGCAATCATATGGAATGTGGAGGTTCTGATATTGGGGAATGATTGACAAATGAAGCCGCCATCTTGAGGGAGATGCGGCCGATGGACCGTTTTTAAAACTGAATATTCAGAAAAAAAGAATGTAAAAATGTTTAGGAGGATCACCATGACAGGTTTACGCAGTGACATGATAAAAAAAGGGATCGACAGAGCACCGCACCGCAGCTTGCTTCGTGCGGCAGGGGTAAAGGAAGAGGACTTCGGCAAACCGTTTATTGCCGTATGCAACTCATATATTGATATCGTACCGGGTCATGTCCATTTGCAGGAATTTGGAAAAATCGTCAAAGAGGCCATCAGAGAAGCCGGCGGGGTGCCGTTTGAATTCAATACGATCGGAGTCGATGACGGGATTGCGATGGGGCATATCGGCATGAGATACTCCCTTCCGAGCCGGGAAATCATCGCCGATTCCGTTGAGACGGTTGTTTCCGCTCATTGGTTTGACGGGATGGTATGTATTCCAAACTGTGACAAAATCACCCCGGGGATGATCATGGCAGCGATGCGGATCAATATTCCGACCGTTTTTGTCAGCGGAGGTCCGATGGAAGCGGGAAGAACGAGCGACGGACGGAAAATCTCGCTTTCTTCTGTATTTGAAGGCGTCGGCGCCTATCAATCTGGCAAAATCGATGAAAAAGGGCTTGAGGAACTTGAACAGTTTGGCTGTCCGACATGCGGATCATGTTCGGGAATGTTCACAGCCAATTCGATGAACTGCCTTTCCGAAGCCTTGGGCATCGCACTGCCGGGCAACGGCACCATCTTAGCGACGTCACCGGACAGAAGAGAGTTTGCCAAACAATCGGCCCGCCAGCTGATGGAGCTGATCAAGGCGGATTTAAAACCGCGCGACATCGTCACGGAAAAAGCGATTGACAATGCGTTTGCGCTCGATATGGCGCTCGGCGGATCGACCAATACGATCCTTCATACGCTGGCGATCGCCAATGAAGCGGGCGTTGACTATTCGCTGGAACGGATCAATGAGGTCGCGGCAAGGGTTCCTCATTTATCAAAACTGGCCCCGGCATCAGATGTATTTATTGAAGATCTTCATACAGCCGGAGGCGTGACAGCGGTTTTAAATGAGCTGTCTAAAAAAGAAGGCGCACTCCATTTAGATACGATGACAGTAACGGGGAAAACGCTCGGCGAAAATATTGCCGGATGTGAAGTGCAGGACTATGATATCATTCATCCGATCGACAAGCCGTTTTCAGAACAGGGCGGACTTGCCGTACTCTTCGGCAACCTGGCGCCTGACGGGGCGATCATTAAAACCGGCGGCGTCCAGGACGGCATCACCCGTCATGAGGGTCCTGCTGTGGTGTTTGATTCGCAGGAAGAAGCGCTCGACGGCATCATCAACCGCAAAGTCAAAGCGGGAGACGTTGTCATCATCCGCTACGAAGGGCCTAAAGGCGGACCCGGAATGCCTGAAATGCTCGCCCCGACTTCTCAGATCGTCGGCATGGGGCTCGGGCCTAAAGTCGCGCTGATCACGGACGGCCGCTTTTCCGGAGCTTCGCGGGGGCTTTCGATCGGCCACGTTTCTCCGGAAGCGGCTGAAGGCGGACCGCTTGCTTTTGTAGAAAACGGCGACCATATTGTCGTGGATATCGAAAAGCGGATCTTGAATATTGAAATATCAGATGAAGAATGGGAAAAAAGAAAAGCAAACTGGCCGGGCTTTGAGCCAAAAGTGAAGACAGGCTATCTCGCCCGCTATTCCAAGCTTGTGACATCTGCCAATACAGGCGGAATTATGAAAATCTAACGGCGGACGTTTGAAATTCTCCCCCCTCTATAGTATCCTTTACATCAGTAGTTAAAGGTTTATAGAGGGGGCTTTTATATGTCAACAGCTTATGAAGAATACATGCGTCAGCTCGTTCTGCCAATGCGTCAGGAATTGGTCCAGGCCGGTTTTAAAGAGCTCACGACAGCAGAAGAAGTGGAACAGTTTATGGAGGCCAGCGAAGGCACGACTTTCGTTGTCGTCAATTCAGTCTGCGGATGTGCCGCAGGACTGGCCAGACCTGCCGCCGTTCAGGCCGTCAGCTCAAGCGAAAACGGTCCTGACGAGACCGTTACCGTGTTTGCCGGACAGGATCGTGAAGCTACGGCGAAAATGCGGGAATACTTTGAAGGGTTTGAGCCTTCTTCTCCTTCTATGGCTTTGCTGAAAGGAAAAGAAGTCGTCCATTTTATCCCGCGTGAAGAAATCGAAGGCCGCGAAATGGCGGAAATTATGAAAAACATCACGGACGCGTTTGAAAAACATTGCTAAAATGCCCTCCAAAAGGGCATTTTTTATGGAGAACATATGATTGTCACGACAAGCTACAGACCGAATGAAGCCACCATATCTGCGGCAAAAAAGATCAGCCGGACGCTCAATGGCCGGTTTTCTGAACGGAGAAAACGGCCGATCCGACTCATTCAGGAGACGGAGCAGGATGAAGTTCTTGTGGTCGGGAAAGAACGTTTTGAGCTTTATTTTGCAGACGGAGAAAAGTTCTTCTTCCATCCGAATTCGGCGATGTTCCGCGCCAAGCGGTTGTTAAAAGGGGAGCCGGATCCGTTTATCGAAGCGGCTCAGCTTAAACCGGGCGACACGCTCCTTGATTGTACGCTAGGCCTTGGTTCAGATGCGATGATCGCAAGCCTTGTGACAGGTGAAAAGGGAACAGTCCGCGGCATTGAAAAAAGCCCGCTTCTGGCCTTTCTGGTGGAAAACGGGCTTGAGACATGGGAGACGGATCTCACACCTTTAAACGAAGCGATGAGAAGAATTCAGGTTATTCAAGGCGACAGTTTAAAACATTTTCAACAGCTTGCTGATGATTCGGCCGATATCGTCTACTTTGATCCAATGTTTGATGAAGCAATCAAAGAATCTGACGGCATCGCCCCTTTAAGAAAACTGGCGCATACCGATTTCTCGTTTGCCGGCTGTGTAAGTGAAGCACTGCGGGTAGCCAGAAAAAGAGTCGTCCTGAAAGACCACTGGAGAAGTCCGCGTTTTGAGACATACGGCTTCCGTGTGAAAAGGCGAAAAACAGCCCTGTTTCATTACGGCGTCCTCGAACCTGAATCTGAATGATTAAACACCCAAAGCTAATCGCCTTGGGTGTTTTTTAATCGGCGATTTCCATGATGATAAAATAAGCGAGCGTTACCAATGAAGCAGTGATGAATAGTCCTTCTACCATAAAGGATCACTCCCAGTTTTGGAATTTTCACCTTTGATTGTAAACGTTTTATCGTAAAAAGAAAAGGCGCGTTTCTCATTTACGCCGGATAAAACGAATGAAATATTCTGAAAATAATATTGACAATTGCTGTTTGCTCCTATATGATTGCAAAAAATGACATCAACACAAAGCGAAGAATGGAAATAGTAGAAGGTTTATAATCTTTTCAGAGAGCCGATGGCTGGTGTGAATCGGCAGTTATACCCTTTGAACTCATCCATGAGCTGCACCCTGAAACAGACGGAGTAGGGGATGCCGGAATTCTCCCGTTACGAAGATAGGCGGTGATAGCCGCCGAATTTGAGTGGATTAATGTGAATTGATTAATCAATTAGAGTGGTACCGCGAGCAATGCCTCGTCTCTATTTCATAATAGAGACGGGGCTTTTTTTATACAAGAAAGGAGTGTTTTTTATGGAAAGAAAGATTTGGGTGTTGGATACGACTTTGAGAGATGGTGAGCAGGTCCCGGGGGCTAAGCTGAATCTGTATGAAAAACTGGAAGTCGCTCACCAACTAAAAAAGCTTCAAGTTGATATGATTGAAGCCGGTTTTCCTTCATCATCAGCTGGTGATTTTCATGCCGTCAAAGAAATTGCCGCCAAAGTGGGCAAAGCGGATGATGTTGTCATCACGGCGCTGGCAAGAGCAGTTAAAGCAGATATTGATTCGGTTTACCAAAGTGTGAAACATGCTGAACATCCGCTGATTCATATCGTCTTAGGCACATCGGATATTCATGTGGAAAAGAAATTCGGCAAATCAAAAAGCCAGATCATGAATATCGGCGTGGATGCAGTAAAATATGCCAAAACCCTTCTGCCGGATGTGCAGTATTCAACAGAAGACGCCTCACGCTCTGATTTCGAATATTTGTGGGCGACAATTGAAGCTGTTGTCAATGCAGGGGCAACGATCATTAATGTGCCTGATACTGTCGGGTATGCAGAGCCTGAAGAATTCGGGGAATTGATCTTTAAAATCAATGACCGATTGAAAAATATAAATGATCAAGTGCTTTTAAGCGTCCATTGCCACAATGATCTCGGCATGGCGACAGCGAACACACTTGCAGCCGTTAAAAATGGCGCTGATAAAGTGGAATGTACGGTGAACGGTATCGGCGAACGCGCCGGGAATGCGGCCTTGGAAGAAGTGGTCATGGCGATGAAGACACGTTCGTCAGTCTACAAAGGCTACACCAATATTCAAACGGAAGAATTGATCAATACCTCCAGGCTTGTTAGCAGTTTTATGGGGCTTGATGTACAAGTGAATAAAGCGATTACGGGTGAAAATGCGTTCGCCCACTCTTCCGGCATACACCAAGATGGTTTATTGAAATCGAGAGACGCTTATGAAATCATGAACCCGGCCGACGTCGGTCTTGATGATATGGAACTTGTTTTAACCGCACGATCAGGCCGTCATGCCGTGAAAAACGCGCTTGAGAAATTGGCCTTAAACCAGTTGACCCAGACGCAATTTGAAGAAGTTTTCGAAGACTTTTTAGAACTGGCGGATGCAAAAAAAGAAGTCTATCACCATGATTTGTATGTGATCGTTGAGAATTATTACAAAAAACACAGTGTGCACGCTCAAGAGGTGGAGCACATCAGCCAGCACTTTTATGAGCTGATGGATTTGCAGGTGATTTGCAATCCTCATTTCCCCTCTGCGAGTGTGAAAATGAAAAAGGGCGGGCAGGTGCTGCAGAAGAGTGCGACAGGTACGGGTCCCGTCGATGCTCTATATTCCGCAATAGCTGACATCAGTGAATTTGATACTAAATTGATTGAATACAACATCAGCAGTGTATCAAGAGGCAAAGAAGCATTAGGAAAAGTGAAGATTCAGGTGGAATACAAAGGGGAGAAATACACAGCCAAAGCGACGGATACGGATATCATGAAAGCCAGTGCATGGGCTTATATTCATGCGATAAATTGCATGGTGGTCGATCATTTACTTAAAGTTGAACAATAGGTGAAGTAACATATCTTATATCGTGCCGGCCGGCGCATCGGAACGGACAGATTGCAAAAACGATGATATTCTAAGCGTAATCCACCCGGCCGGTCATGAAAGCTCGAACATTTTGGCGGCCGCAGTGCATCTTGAAGGCGGATTTTCAATTGACACCAGGCGAACGAAGTTATAATAAAATCAAGCGGGAACAGAGATTCCCCGGATCTTGATTTCTTCGTATTTTTTCTAAGCGATTTCCCGACCATCAGCTTTTGAATGACTGAAAATTCAACATATGATAGAATAAGAGAAAAAGAATGTCAATAGAAGGGAACCAACCAGTCATGAAGATGTGGATGAGAAAAGCTCTTGTTGCCTTGTTTACAATTGCGACATTCGGTCTTGTTTCTCCTCCTGCCGCTTTAATGGCGGACAAGCCGACAGAGCACCAGAGCATCAAAGAAACCGGGTATACGGCTGTTTATCAAAAGCGGGAGGAAACCAAATCCGACGGGGAAGAGGCATCTGAATCCTCTTTTGACGCCTATACGGATGAAATGCTGAATGCCGCGGAAGATCAATCGTTTGCCAAATTCGGAAACCGGATTTCGCCCGTCATCGAAGAGGAGTACAGACAGGACGTGCTGCCTAAAATCGAAGAGATCATCGTCAGCCATCTCATGACGCTGAAGGACAATGACGCATATCAGGATCTGGTGGTTTCCGGAAAGCCGACAGCGGGAAAATCGGAGAAAATCTTCCACGTCTACAATCGAAAAACCGGTGAAGACGTGCTGCGGTTTCATGTCCGCCGGGACAAGCCTCCGCATGAAGGCTACTGGTTTAATTTCCATTACCACACCGCAGAAGACGGCTTTCAGACACATCATGATCTCGGAAGTATATACTGGGATCAAAACACACCGCCCAACTGGATGAGCCACTAAAGGAGATGGATAACAGATGAAGAAATATACGATGAATGAAATGGTACATCTCACAAAAGACATGCTCAATGAGCGGGGAGTCAAGATTGAAGACATCGCGCTCATCGTTCAAAAACTTCAGGAAAAATATCATCCCGATCTGCCGCTCAGCGTATGTGTCGAACATGTCGAAAAGGTGCTGAATAAAAGGGAAATCGTCCACGCCGTATTGACGGGAATCGCGCTTGATCAGCTCGCAGAGAAGAAGCTTCTGCCTGAACCGCTCCAGTATTTGGTTGAAACAGATGAGCCGCTTTATGGAATAGATGAGATCATTCCGCTTTCCATCGTCAATGTTTACGGATCAATCGGTCTGACAAACTTCGGCTATCTTGATAAAGAAAAGTTTGGAATCATTAAAGAATTGGATGATTGTTCTGACGGCGAGGTTCACACTTTCCTTGACGATATCGTGGCCGCCCTTGCCGCTGCTGCTGCGAGCAGGATCGCCCATACGTCTCAGGATCATGAGGATGAAGTCCGGGAAGAAAAGACCGGCGTCAGGAACTGATGAAAAGTAAAACCCGCCAAACGGCGGGTTTTTTTGCGGGCAATTTTTGCTCGATTTATGAAAAATGTCTTGTTTTTCAAAGCTTACTCGAGATACACTACAAAAGGATGAAAAAACTGAAACAAAAGCGGGATTTATGCCGTCTTATGTTTAGTAAACGGGAAACAGAGAGAATTGGACAGGAACGGGGAATTCTGCAGTTCGTTCGGCACCCTGGTCATATTCAGGCCTCCAGCAAGGTTTGCCTCTAACAACAAAACTCCACCTTTTACATCATTGTTCACTAAATGATTATAACAAAGGAGACAACGGCACCATCAGGCATTGACCCGTAACCCGCATATGAATTGATTAAGGAGGCTGTATACGCATGATCTCATTTATCTTTGCAATGGACAGAAACCGTCTGATCGGCAGAAACAATGATTTACCATGGCATCTGCCGCAGGATTTGAAATACTTTAAAAAGGTGACAACCGGCCATCCCGTCATCATGGGAAGGAAAACTTACGAATCAATCGGAAGACCTCTGCCCAACCGGAAAAATCTAGTGGTTACGTCTAATCAGGCGCTGAATCTGCCGGGCTGTGAAGTGCTGCATTCACCGGAGGAGGCGGTTCGGTTTGCAAATCAACAGGACGAAGAATGTTTTGTCATCGGCGGTTCAAAACTATATACAGAGCTCCTTCCTTATGCAGATAAACTGTATGTGACAAAAATCGATGAAACATTTGAAGGGGACTGCTACTTTCCGGCATTCAGCGAAGATGAGTGGGAAATCATTTCGAGGCAAAAAGGTTTAAAAGACGAGCAAAACCCTTATGACTACGAATTCCTCGTTTATCAGAGAAAAGGATAGAGGGGAGGGATTTTCATGATTCGCTACGGTTTCCTGTTGATTTATACGGCCTATATGTTCTTGAAGCATATCAGGCTGTTGGGCGAGCTTCGGACGCTCGACCCGCGGCTTTCTTACGCCAATCAGATGAAGGCGGTTTATGACAAGCCGAAATCCTTTTTGCGCGGATGTATCGGCCTCACCGGTTCGACTGTTTCGATCCATCAGTTCGGCAAAACGCCGGCCGGTCCCGTGCTTTATGTCCATCCAAAGCCGGGCCTTCGAGAGCTCGCGCTTCTTGTCGGACACCTTGACAAAACCGCTTCTTTTTTCGCAAAGCCGCGCGCATTCCGCTATCCGCTTGTCAATCAATGGCTGAAAAAAATGGCGGTGCTGAACAAACACACGGATAAGGCAGCAGCCATTGAAGAAATAGAAGAGCTTTTGCGCAAAGGGCAAAGCTTTATCCTCTCTGAAAATGACGGCGTTGACTACAAATCCATATCAAAAAGGCTCGGTGTTCCGATCGTTCCGGTTGAGACCGATGGAACACGGGACATGGTCAAGGGGTCGTTTTTTAAAAGGCTCAAGCCTGTTGATATCGATTTGACGATTCACCCCGGCTACGTCGTTTCCGATAAAAAGCAGCTTCAGGCTTAGCGGACGCATTAAAAAACAGGCTGAAAAGCCTGTTTTTTTAATACTTAAATAAATGGGACGTTCGCGACGTAAAAGAGGACACAGAAAAACATCGAGGCGCTGCCGCCGAGTACAAACGTATGCCAGATCGCATGGTGGTAGGGGATCTTTCTCCATAGGTAAAAGATCGTTCCGACCGAATATAAGACGCCTCCTAATAAAAGCAGGGCAAAACCTTCTCCTGTCAATGCCGTATAAAGCGGTTTGATCGCCACGATCGCCATCCAGCCCATCAATAGATACATCAGTGTACTGACGACGATAAACCGTTTGACAAAAAAGATTTTAAAGATGATGCCGCAAAGAGCCAAGCTCCAGACGACCGCCAGCATCGTATAGCCGAGCGCGCCTTTAAGCGGACCTAGGAGCAGCGGGGTATAGGTGCCCGCGATTAATACATAAATGGCTGAATGGTCAATGATCTCCAGGATGTCCTTTGTTTTTTTATGCTGAATGCTGTGCAGAAGTGTCGAGCTTAAATACAGAAGCAGCATCGAAGCTCCGAAAATCGAAAAGCTGACAACATCAAGCGGGCTGCCGTAGCGTACGGCGAAAATCACTAAAAACACAATCGCGGGAATCGACAGCAAGACGCCGAGTCCGTGTGTGATGGCATTGGCAATTTCTTCTTTGATCGTGTACAACATCAATCACCCTTTCTATTCTTGAACAATGTGATTTTTTAAAGAGCTTAAAAAGCGCAGGCCTTCAAGCGTGATTTTTGTGCCGGCTCTGCCGCGGCCTTTTGTAACAAACTCTCTTTTTTCCAAATAATCCAGCCTGCTTCGCACTTGCTGCGGAGTGAGCACTAACTTTCCGTTTTTACTTCGTTCGGACAGCACTCTGCGGCTGGCCGGCTCCCCCTTTTCGTTCAGCTGTTTAATCGTTTCCAAAAGGTAGGCAAACTCCTCTTTTTCCATCAAAGTCAGCGATTTTGCCGTTGTTTTTTTATCTTTTGATTTTTTCTTTTCAATCTGTTCCCTAATAGCGGGCGGTGTGTCATAAAGCTGTATCGTTTTTTGATCAGAGACGGTTTTCATGTAATCCGCCATGTTTTTCAACTCTCTTACATTACCTTGAAACTCATACTGCTCAAGCGCCTTCCAAACGACAGGATCGACATATATGTCATGATCTCCGCTTTTCAGAAAATGATGCATGAGCAGCGGGATGTCGCTTTGTCGCTCAGCAAGAGAAGGCAGCGGCAGGTCAAGGACATTGAGCCTGAAATACAAATCTTTGCGAAACTCATGTTTCTCTACCTTTTCCGAAAGCGGTACACTTGATGCGGAAATCAGCCTTTTATTCAACCCTTTTTCAATTGAATCCAAAAGCCTTGCCTGAAGGGGCAAAGACAGGCCCCACACTTCGTCAAGAAACAGGGTTCCGGGTTCATCATTTGCCGAATGGAAAAGCGCTTCTGCCTGAGCGTCCTCTTTCAGCGTGCTGCAGCCGACGTGGACGAAAGGCCCCTTTTTGTACGATGATTCATCATGAATGGCTTTTGCAAACAGCTCTTTGCCGGTCCCGGTTTCTCCGTGTATCAGAACCGGCAGATGGGAGTCTGCAAATTTTTTTGCTCTGTTTTTTGCCTGTAAAAAAGTATCGCTTTCACCGATTAGTTCGGTGAAGTTCGAAGATGGCGGTTTCGTATGCACCATAGTTATGCTCCTTTTGGTTCTAATTGGTTCTATTATAACACCCAATTGAAACAAATAAAGGTTTTTTTGAAAATTTTCAGCGCTGGCGTCTGTTTCGATGAGTGCATGAAACACTGTTGGCTGCCGTATATATAGAAAATCGGGGGAAACTGTGTTATATTCCGTAATTGCCCTTTAAATTTTGAATATTCATGATATAATGGCGTATTAAATAAAGCTTTAAAAAGAAAGGATCTTAATACATGAAACCGTTGCTTAAAGAAAACTCTCTCATCCAAGTCAAAGATATTTTAAAAGCACACCAAAATGTGAAAGATGTTGTGATTCATACCCCTCTTCAAAAAAATGAGAGGCTGTCTGAGAGGTACGACTGCAACGTTTATTTAAAAAGGGAAGATTTGCAAGTTGTCCGTTCATTCAAGCTGAGAGGCGCATATTATAAAATGAAGCAGCTTTCCAAAGATACGACGAAAAACGGTGTCGTCTGCGCGAGCGCCGGAAACCACGCCCAGGGAGTTGCCTTCTCGTGCAAGCATCTCGGCATCCACGGAAAGATTTTTATGCCTTCAACAACCCCGAGACAAAAAATTTCCCAGGTCGAATTGTTTGGAAAGGAATATGTAGAAATTATTCTGACCGGTGATACGTTTGATGATGCATACCGGAGCGCTGTTGCCTGCTGTGAGGAAGAAAAGCGCGCGTTTATCCATCCGTTTGATGATCCCGCGGTCATGGCCGGACAGGGAACAGTCGCCGTGGAGATTTTAAACGACATCGAGGCTGAGCCGCACTATTTATTCGCAAGCGTCGGAGGCGGGGGGCTTCTTTCAGGAGTGGGTACCTATGTGAAAAACGTGTCCCCTGAGACAAAGCTGATCGCAGTCGAACCGAAAGGAGCACCTGCGCTTTTTGAGTCCAACAAAAAAGGCGAAGTGGTAACACTTGAGAAGATCGACAAATTCGTTGACGGTGCAGCCGTGCAAACAATCGGTGAGCAGACATTCAAAACGCTTGAAACCGTCGTCGATGATATTCTGCTTGTACCGGAAGGCAAAGTGTGCACGGCCATTCTTGAGCTATATAACCAGTGTGCGATTGTCGCTGAACCGGCCGGAGCTTTGCCGATTGCCGCTTTAGATCTGTACAAGGATGAAATCAGAGGGAAAAATGTCGTTTGTGTGATCAGCGGCGGTAATAATGACATCGGCAGGATGCAGGAAATTAAAGACAGATCGATGATGTACGAAGGGTTGCAGCATTATTTCATCGTCAACTTCCCGCAAAGGGCCGGGGCTTTGCGCGAATTTTTAGATGAGGTGCTCGGGCCAAACGATGACATCACCCGGTTTGAATATACAAAGAAAAATAATAAGAGCAGCGGGCCGGCTCTTGTCGGTATCGAACTGAAGCAGCGCGAAGACTATGACCCGCTGATCGAAAGAATGGACAAAAAAGGGTTCCGCTATCTCGAAGTGAATAAAGATGAGGGTCTGTTCAATCTGCTCATATAAGAATTTTTTTTGAATATTACGCATGATTCTAAAGACAACAGCTTTGGAGATTATGTATAATAAAGAAAATATCAAAAATGAGGATTGATAGCTTGTTACTTAAAAGCCTAGAGTTCAAACGATCGGATGGACAGCAGGTGAAGGTGACGGAAATACCCCTGTTAAAAGAGGATGACCCGCATTTTTTCATGGCGAAGCTGAGGCTAGAGGCTTATTTGAAAGAGCTTTATTGCTCGAAGCGCAAAAGGTGTGTCTACTCCTTCAGGGAATACTTAAAAAGAGCGCTCAAATGGCCGGATTACTTGGCCATTTACCAACAGGAAGAACTGAAACATAATGCATAGCATGTAAAAGCATTCTTTGCCGGCTAAGACCCGAGCCGCTCTAAGGCATGAAGCCGGCAAAGAATTTTTCATGCGTTTTTTTGCCAATCACCATGATCTACACCATATGAGACCGACAGGATGTGAAGGGAATTGACAAGCATCAAAATTGTAACGGATTCCACAGCTGACCTATGCGAAGAAACACTGCGCAAATACAACATTTCCGTGCTGCCGCTTTCCATCGCGATAGACGGTACGGTTTACAGAGATCGGCTGGATATTCAGCCGGATGAATTTATTGCAAAAATGGAGTCCGCAACAGAGCTTCCGAAAAGCTCACAGCCTCCATTAGGCGCGTTTATCAAGCTGTATGAAGAACTCACGGCAGACGGGAGTGAGCTGATCAGCATCCACCTGTCCGGTGAACTGAGCGGGACATTCCAAACGGCTGTAAGCGCTTCAAAAATGGTCGATGCCACGATTCGAGTGGTGGATTCCATGTATATTTCAAAGGGTTTGGGCTTTCAGGTTTTGCGAGCTGCGGCCTTGGCTAAGCAAGGCCTTACAGCCGATGAGATCATCAAAGATCTCGAAGACGTAAGAAACCGGACGTCCTTATACGTGACAATCGACCATTTCGAAAACTTGATCAAAGGCGGACGTATCGGCAGAGGGAAAGCGCTGATCGGTTCACTGCTCAAAGTGAAGCCGATTGCAAGGCTTGAGGACGGCATCTATACGCCTGAAAAAAATGTCCGCAGTACAAACCAGCTTGTCCGTTATTTAACAGGCCGATTTCTTTCAACTGTCAAAGGGAAAACAGTCCAGGCAATCGGCATCGCCCATGCAGATGCTTTAGATCTGGCAAACAGGCTCAAAGCTTCTTTGCTTGAGCATTTTCCGAGAGCCGATATTGATATTTCATATACAACGCCGATTATCTCGGTACACACAGGCAAAGGAGCGATCGGGTTTACCTTTTACACGGATTGATAAAGGGGATGAAAGGATTTGAAAAACGTTCTCGGCACGTTTGCATTAGGTATGCTCATCGTGATGTTAAGCGCCTGCGGAACCAGCAAAATTAAAGATTCTTTAAATTATGATGTACAGGCCTTTTCGTTTCAAAATCAAGATCAAAAAACGGTGTCTCTTGAAAGCTTAAAAGGGGAAGTTTGGATCGCCGATTTTATTTTTACGAATTGTGAAACGGTTTGCCCGCCGATGACATCGCATATGGCAGAGCTGCAAAAACAAATGGAACAAGAAGATGTACAAGCAAGGATTGTCTCATTTAGTGTCGATCCCGAAAATGACACCCCTGAGAAATTGAAGAAGTTTGCCGCTAACTATCCGCTCACTTTTGAAAACTGGGACTTTTTAACGGGGTATTCGCAGGAAGAAATTGAAAAGTTTGCGCTGAAAAGCTTTAAAGCGATCGTCAAAAAACCGGAAGATGATGACCAGGTGATCCATCAAACCTCATTCTATTTAGTCGATCAGAACGGGAAAGTCGTCAAGGATTATAATGGGGTGAAAGATACGCCATACAGCGAGATCATCGCCGATATTAAAACACTTGAAAACCGTTGAGAACAAAGGCGGAGGCAAAAAAGCCTGTTTCCTGAAAATCTGGAAAACAGGCTTTTTTCAACACGTTGCAAACGATTTTCAAAAGAATGAAAACATGGTACACTTTTTTTTAGGTTATTGAAGGAAGGGGCATCCTTATTGAAGATACGTTTTTTATCAGTCATGATGGCCCTCGTCTGTCTGCTCTCAGCCTGTGCAGAGGGTCATGCGGGCGCTGAAAAAACAGTGGCAGCCCCCAAGCGGGATATTGTGATCGCCGCTGTGGGTGATTCTCTGACAGAAGGGGTAGGCGATCGAGAAGAAAAAGGGTATGTCGGCGAGGTGGCCGACAAGCTTGAAAAGCGCAGCGATGTCAAATCGGTTACGGTGAAAAACTATGCCGTTAAAGGGTCCCGGACTGATCAGCTGCTTAAAAAACTGCAAGATAAAGAGGTTCAAGAAGGCCTTAAGGATGCGGACTATATTTTGTTTACAATCGGCGGCAATGACCTGATGAAGGTGGTTCGGCAAAACTTCGCCCATTTAACCCTGAAGCCTTTCCGCACAGAACAGAAGGCATTTGAAAAGCGGTTTGTGAGCATTCTAAAAGAAATCAGAAAGCAAAACAAAAGCGCCGAATTGATTTATGTCAGCATGTACAACCCGTTTAAATTTACATTGTCTGAACTGAAAGAAGTTGACCAAGTCGTAGGGGAATGGAATCTAGGGGCTGAAAAGAAACTCAAAAAAGTTGAGAATGCAAAAATGGCCGATATCGCTGATATATTCGAAGAGTACAGTGATAAAAAAAAGATTTCAGAAGATGAATTTCACCCAAACCAATACGGGTATTCATTAATTGCCAAACGCGTTTATGAACAAATCGAAGAAGAAGACCTCTGAATCAGAATTAGGTGAAAATATGAAGAAGTGGAAACGTCTGTTTTTTATTTTGGCAGCGGCTAATGCGATCATTTTGGCCGGGATTTTGATTCTCCTGTTCCTTCCCGGCGGCCAAAAATACCCCGGCAAGACGCCAGCGCCAAGCGAATATGAACTGAATGTGACCAGTACGAAAGAGTCTTTGGCGGCATTTATTAATACGTATTTGGAAAAGGAATCGTCGCCAGATCTTGACTACAAAATAGAGATTGATGACGAATTCCACATTGTCGGTGCGATCCGCGCCTTTTCATCAACGGTCGATGCAAAGGTTTCCTTCCGCCCGGCGGTTGAAAAAAACGGAGATGTGGTTTTGGATGTTACAAAATTCTCGATCGGCAGATTGAATGTTCCAATATCCGTTGTCTTAAATTATATGGACCAATTTTATGATCTGCCGCCCTTTGTCCATGTCAGAGCTGATGCCAAAGAAATTCAGGTTCGTCTGTCGGAAATGCCGCTTAAAAACGGAATGTATATCAAAGCCAAAAACATTGATTTAAAACAGGATCAAATCGAATTTGTTTATTATCAGCCGGCTGCATCATCAGATTGATAAGCTTGATGTAAGCTTTTAAAATGAAAGAAAATAAGAAGCAATGGATCTGTTTTGTTTCAATACTGGGGTGAACGTATGGAACGTATTTATGGATATTTCAGCTTTCTGTCGCTGTTATTTTCATTTTACTTCGGCGGTCTCGCCGCCTTCAGTTTTATCGATGAACATATGGATAAGATGTATTTGAATATCGGTTACTGCGCTTTATTTTTAAGCATTATGATCTTTACACTTGAGATGAAAAAGCACAAAAAAACAGAGCGGAACGACCAATAAAAAAGAGACTTTACGTCTCTTTTTTTTCGCTAGCCTAAGCTTTCCATGGGAAGTAAAGCTTCCTTTATTTCAAGAGAGGGGGCGCCGTTGGCGAAGCCGAGACAATGCAGTGTCACGGACTGGCCGGCTTTTGCCCCGATTTTAGGGACGTTGAATAAGACTGTTTTCGTACCGGCAGCCCTGATATCCAAATCGAGTTTTTGTGGCGGAAGCGTGATGTACGGGCCGGCTTTTGCAAAAGGGACATTTGCGAAAAGAACAGGTCCGTTGCGGACGGCAAGATCGAGAGCCGGGGCATCCGGGGAAAGGTGGACGAATTTGAAGCCGATGCTTTGCGGATCGGTGATGTTTCGATTGTTGATTCCGACGGGAAGCAGCCTTGATGGTGTACCGGTGACGGCAATGGTATAATTTGTTCCCGCTGTCAGCTGATCATATGCTGTCAGGAGGTGACGGCGGTCATGTCCTGTTGTAAAAAAAGCGATTTGAATACGGCCGGCAGGAACTGAAACAGGAGAAGTCAAGCTTTTGTATGGAACGTTTTTAAAAAGCGGCATCCCATTAACGGCCATATCAATATCTTCTGTATGCGGAGCGGCATGGAGCAGACTGAGCATGACGTTTTTTGTGTCATAGCGAAAAACGGAAAGCGCCGCCTGCCTGCTGTGATGCGCACCACCTCGAGTACGGGCATTAAGTTCAGCACCATTCATCTTCACACGCCCCTTTATCTTCTTTCTGTCATCATATTCCGCCGGCTGGTAAGCGGACACAGCACTAAAAAGTCTGGAAAAGGAGAAGAAAATGAAAACGGATTTTACATATGGAAATGTATTGAAGCAGTTGATCCTCTTCTCAGGCCCCATCATTTTGGCTAACCTTTTGCAAGTTTCCTTTCAGTTCATCGACAGCTTGTGGGTCGGGAACCTGCTCGGCGCTCAGGCTCTTGGAGCCGCCGCCGTATCCGGAACGGTATTCTTTACGGTATTGTCGTTTGTCTTGGGGATCAATAATGCGGCACTGACGATTCTCTCACAGCAAAAAGGAAAAGGGGACAAGCAGGGGCTTGCTTCATATGTCAATGCATTTGTCGTCTTGATGACGGTGATGAGCCTATTTGTCGGCATCCTTGGGTTTGTATTCACAGAGCCCTTGCTATCCCTTTTGGAAACGCCTGGCGAGATGATGGACTTAGCGACCGTTTATTTAAGAATTCACTTTATTGGAATTATTTTTCTATTTGGCTATAATTTTATCAGCACTATTTTAAGAGCTGTCGGTGACAGTCAAACACCTTTACGCTTTGTTCTATTGGCTGTCATCATCAATCTTTTCATGGATCCGCTCTTTATATCCGGACTGAAGCTGGGGATTTCCGGAGCGGCATATGCAACCGTTGTGTCGCAGGGGGTCGCTTTTGTATACGGGCTGATCCTGACGGTGAAAAAAGGGCTTGTTCCTTTTAGGATGCCGGTGATTCCTTCGTTTCAAGAGACAGCTGTTATCCTGCGGCTCGGAGTACCCGCGGGACTGCAAATGATGGTGATTTCCGGCGGTTCCATGGCGATTATGAGCGTTGTCAATTCATTCGGCGAAAGCGTTGTTTCCGGGTATGGAGCGATCCAGCGGGTTGACAGCATCCTCATCCTGCCGGCGATGGCGATCGGAACAGCCGTCAACAGTATGGCTGGACAAACCATCGGAAGCGGCGATATGGAGCGCACGAAAAAAATCGCAAACTACGGCGTTTTCTACGTCATGATGTTTATGCTGGCGATCAGCACCGCCGTTTTTTTGGCCGGATATCAAGCTGTCAGGCTGTTTATTTCTGAGGCGGATTCGGTGGCATTCGGCGAACAGTATTTAAAAACCGTCGCTTTTTTCTATCCATTCATCGGCATTAATTTTGTGCTCAATGGTGTGGTAAGGGCAGCGGGAGCGATGTTTCAAATTTTGGTATTGAATGTCATTTCTTTTTGGGTCCTTCGCTACCCGTTTACATTCATGTTTTCGAAATGGTTCGGGGAAAACGGGATTGCGCTGGGAATTGGGACGAGTTTTCTATTAAGCAGCCTGACGGCGTTTTTGTATTACCGTTATGGCAAATGGAAAAACCTCATTCTGTTTGAAAAACAAGAAAGCACATCTTCCTAGGAGATGTGCTTTCTTAGCGTCTATCGTGTTCGGCGTGCTTGATAAAAGTCCTTTCATCTTCAATTAAACCGCAGGCTCCGCATTGAACTTTCATATCAGGGCCGCTGTATGGAAGATGAAAGGGAGAGCGCTCACCTTCTGAATACGTTTCCATGATTTCCCCCGTCGATGGATCAAGCTTGACGGATGTTGGCGCCTGCTCAATGAGATTAAACCGCGTGCGGTTTGTTTTGCAGTTTGGACAGAGATAAGGAGCTGTCATCATCTTCGCACCTCTTTTTATTCATAAGATGCGCAGAGAGGTTTATTTTTATGTATAAACCTTTTTGATTAACGCTGTTCTCTTTTTTTGTCCAGTTTGCTGAACAGTTCGATCAGTGTTTTCAGCTCTTCGTCGGTATAGCAGCTGAAGCGTTTCATATAATATTCTGTTTTCTTTTCTTCGAAATATCTGATAATTTCTTTGCCTGTATCCGTTAAATGGATTTTGATGATTCGTCTGTCTTCTTTGGAGCGGACTCTTGTGATCCATCCCTTTTCGACCAATGTGTCGGTTACAGCTGTGATGTGGCTTGCAGAAACGCCTAAAATCGTTGCAAACTCCGTCACCTTCTTGGGACCTTGTTCACTTAACAGACGGAGAATCATAAATTCATTACGGGACATCTCTTTTTCGAGCAATTCATTTATCTCATCACGTATCTGTTTAAAAACCGTGCGAAGCAACGCTTCCATATCATACATCATTTGTTCTCTAGCTTTCAAAATTTCGCCCCTCCATATAGTTAGCAAATTCCGCTTTCATTTTTAAGGAATGACCGAATCAGCATGATTTTTATTGATCATGAACATGATATCACTATGATACCATAATTTTTGCCTTTCAAGTGCATGTTTCAGAAGATTTTTAGTTCATTTGACCATCAATTGAACAAATGCAAAACCGAATGGGTGAACAATCGGCTATTTGAACTGAAGAAGCCAACGAATTGTCACAACTTTGCGTGAAGGTATATACCCGGCGGCTCATGAGCAGAAGAAACCGGGAAAACAGGCGGCTGTGATATAATCATTCCCATCAGGTGTTTAAAGAGAAGGAGGCAGATTGAAATGGCTGAAAAACAAGAACTTGCGACATTTGCCGGAGGCTGTTTTTGGTGCATGGTCAAGCCTTTTGACGAGCAGCCGGGTATTATCAAAGTAGAATCCGGCTATACCGGCGGCCATAAGGAAAATCCGACATATGAAGAAGTTTGCAGCGATACGACGGGACATAGAGAAGCGGTGCAGATCACATTCGATCCGGATGTGTTTCCATATGAAAAACTGCTTGAGCTCTATTGGCAGCAAATTGATCCTACAGACCGCGGAGGGCAGTTTGCAGACCGCGGGGAATCCTACCGGACGGCGATCTTTTATCATCATGACAAACAGCGAACGCTCGCTGAAGCATCAAAGAAAAAGCTTGAAGAAAGCGGGATATTTAAAGAGCCGATCGTAACCGATATTCTTGAAGCGAAGCCGTTTTATCCGGCAGAGGAGTATCATCAGGATTATCACAAAAAACATCCTGACCGTTATAAACGATATCGCATCGGAAGCGGCCGGGAAGGATTTCTTCAAGAGCATTGGGGGGATCAGGCATGACGGTTAATAAAGAAGAACGGCTGAAACAGCTGAACCGGATGCAGTACGAGGTGACGCAAAACAACGGAACAGAGCCCCCGTTTCAAAATGAATTTTGGGACCATAAGGAAGAGGGGATTTATGTCGATATTGTTTCAGGGAAGCCGCTATTTTCCTCGCTGGACAAATTTGACGCCCATTGCGGCTGGCCAAGCTTTACAAAGCCGATTGAAACCGGGGAGATCGAAGAAAAGCTTGACACGTCTCACGGCATGATCCGGACGGAGGTCAGAAGCAAGACGGCCGAGTCCCACCTCGGCCACGTGTTCCCAGACGGTCCCGGGCCAAACGGGCTGCGCTATTGCATCAATTCCGCCGCTCTGCGTTTTATCCCGAAGAACGAACTTGAGAAAGAAGGGTATGGCGAATACGCCAAATTATTTGACGAAAAAGAAGATTGACGGTTCAAAAAAATGATCCTTTTCATAAAGGATCATTTTTTATATGACTTTTTTTAACAGGAAATGTTCCTTTTGATGACGAAAAACTACTTGAGGAACGAAATGAACGAAAAGAGGCTGTCATCATGAAATCCATTGCAAAAGCTGAAGAAAACTATTTATTGCTGACATGCAGCAAAAAAAGCGAACCTTTCTACGACATATATACGGACGACCAGCTGCCGCAAATGTTCGCCCATCATTTTATACAGCTGCAAGACGCATATCCTTTGGCGGATTTATACTCGTTATTGGTCCGAGCTCCCGGCATTTTAAAACGAAATTACATTCATGTGAAAAGCTCATTTGGATGCGACATCCCCTTTTCTATGAAAAAAACGCTCTTTGACCTTGGATATATTCTTGACGAAGAGCTGTTTTACAGCATCAGGCTGTCCGATTGGCAAGAACACGCCGGCATCTGCCGGGTCGAATGGGGCACGGAAAAATCGCTCCGCGATGCCTGCCGCGTCATGGAGGCTTACGATTCATTGAGTATAGACGAAGCATTTGCGAAAGAAAAGCTGCGCCGCAAGTACCTTTATTACGAACAAGGTGTCATCGAGCTGTTTGTCTGCTATTCAGATGAAGGAGAGCCTGTCGGCTGTGCCGAGCTTTATCTCGATCACGGTGAAAAATTGTCTAAAATCGAAGAAGTGGCCGTTTTAGAGCCTCATCAGAAGAAAGGCTATGGAACAGAGCTCATCTGCGGGATGCTTGCGGCATCTAAGCAGTCGGGCATGACATCCAGCTATCTTGTCACATCAGGCAGCGACCATGTCAAACGGTTTTACGAAAAGCTCGGTTTTCAGCGGAAGGAACGGATGACAACCATTTTTAAATATTTGTTTGGCTGAATGTGGGCAGGTGCACAAACAAATGGTGACTTGGCCTGCATAGGCTGGGGTGTAGACTTTTTAAGAAAGGATGAATGGCCTGTGCACTACTGCTGTCCTGATGGAGGATATGGCTATGGATTTCACGGAAGAAGCACTTTTGTGTTAATCGTTGTACTTTTCATTCTGCTTATTATCGTTGGAGCCGCTTTTATCTGCTAAGATACGTTAAAAAGACCGGTGCTTTGCATGCTCGCAGGAACCTTCCAGTTCGGAAGGTTTTTGCCGTTTTGAAGAATAAAGCATTGTTAAATATTGAATACATATGTAAAATAATCCTGTAATCTTGATGAGCAGCTCAGACGGAGGTCCTATATTTTCACAAGGGGGATTCAGATTGAAATATGCATGGCTTATAAAAGGTGATTTTTTCAGATTATGGTCTGGAACATTTTTGTCTTTGTTCAGCTCCGTCCTTTTTTATTATTCATTGGTGTGGTGGTCTTTATATGAAACCGGAAGCGCGCTTCAGGGAGGCGTGATGATCGGGCTCGGGCTGGCCGTTTCTGTTGCGATATCGCCGTTTACCGGATGGCTGTCTGACAGGCTTCACAGGGGAAAGCTGATTGCCGTTTCAGACATGTTCATATCGGCGGTTTTTTTTACGATCGGCATTTTGGCGCTAAACGGCACCAGTCCGCTTCTGTTGTTGTTGGCGGCCAGAGTGGTGATCTCCACCTGCCTGACCGCGATTGAACCCGCGGCAAGATCGCTCATTCCTGATACGCTTCGGCAAGACCAAATTAAAAAAGGAATCGCATTTCAGGAAGTGCTATCACAGATGATCCAAGTGCTTGTGCCGCTCCTGACGGGTGTGCTGTTTTCATTTTTGCATTTTGGCTGGATCTGGGTGATTTGCGGGAGCCTTTCATTCATGTCGATCTTTTTGGAGTGGAAAATCAAAGACAACAGAGGAAATCAGCCTCATATTCCGTTTACGAACAAACAGCTTTTCAGCGGGTTTTCTAGCATATTCCAAAATAAACCGCTCAGGTATTTACTGTATGGGACAAGCGTCCAGCAGCTCGTATTCAGCGGGTTTCCCATCTATATCGTCGTTTGGTCTTCGCTCTTTGTCAAAGACCAGGCATGGCTTGGCGGGGCTTTTCAATCACTTTGGGCCATGGGAACACTCGGGGCGGCGCTGTGCCTGTCATTTATCGCCAAAGAGGAGCATGCAAAAGCGGCTGTGCCTGCCTTGATGGTGATGTTCGGCCTGCTTTTATTTCCGCTTGGCTGGATCGCTAATATTGTCATCGCCGCTTTCCTTCTGATCCTGATCGGCATGATCTCCGGTGTTGTCAATATATATTTGGAAGGATACTTGCAGCGATTGACGGAAGGTGAAAAGAGGGGGAGGTCCCTGGGGGCTTTTTTTGCGCTCAACAGCACCTTCATGCCGCTCGGTTATGCGCTGGCCGGTATTTTATCAGACGCCGTCAGCCCAACATATTTATTCCTGGTTGTCGCTTTGCCCGCTCCTTTCGCTGCATTCAGTATGATGCGCTCTTTTTCTCTGTGGGAAAAGCAAACAGGGAATGATGCGTCTTCTGAAAAAAAGGTTTCTATGTAAAAAATAAAAGGATGTTTTTCTAGATTCCCAACACAGACAGAGATACATTGAACCGAAGCCGCTTTTTTCTCTATCCATGCTTTAAAATTCACCGATCATGGGTGTCAGGTGTTTGACGTTTATTTCATCGTTCTCCTTGAATTCTTGTTCAGAATAAACGAATGGAAACCCTGACACATCTTTCACTTCATCTGAGTGAGGCGTTTTACAGCTTCCCATTCACCGCCTATGTATCCACATCGATTTCGTTAAATGCAAAGCAATCGAATGGCTTACAGCATCTTTCAAATACAGGTTCGATGCAGCCGAAATGATCTTCAGTCAAGTAAATCGAATCAGAATTCCAGCACTTTCCCTTTATTCCGGTCTGAAAAAATGTCGATGCAGCATGTGCCTTCAAGCATATTCTTTTCATAATTGATTTTCAAGTCGCGTCATCCCGCCAAAAGGTGATCTTATTCCTTTATGATAAAACGATCGTTCGCTTGTTTCATGATAAACCATTTTTGCACTCATTCCGGCTATGAAAAAAGAATGCCGCCATTTCCCGCTTCATACAATGTAAAGAAAACATCCTTTTCATTCGGAAGGGGGGAAATCTGCATGTCATTTTTGATTAAGCCGGATCTTCATCAAAGCTATCCGGTCGTTCAGTATGCGAAAGGAAGCTATATATACGATCAAACCGGAAAACGATTTCTTGACGGCTGCTCAGGTGCTGTCACTTGCAGCCTCGGCCACGGAGTATCCGAGGTTATTGCTCCTCTCAAAGAACAGCTGGATGCTGTTTCTTTTGTCTATCGTTCACAGTTTACGAGCCGGCCTGCGGAGCAGCTTGCCGAACTGCTGGCGGAAGTGCTGCCCGAAGATCTAAACTGGTCTTTTTTTGTAAACAGCGGCTCAGAAGCGGTCGAAACCGCAATGAAAATCGCTGTTCAATACTGGCAGGAAAAAGGGCAAAACGACAAAACGATGTTTCTTTCCAGATGGAACAGCTATCACGGAATCACGAACGGAGCCCTGTCACTGTCGGGGTTTTACGAACGGCGCTACCGGTTTACACAGATGCTGCACAACTATCCCGCTGCATCTGCTCCAAACTGCTACAGGTGCCCGTATCAGCTGTCAGCTCCCGAATGTGAAACAGCATGTGTGAAGGAGGTAGAGCTTGCCATCAAACGGATCGGCAAATCGTTTATTGCCGGCTTTGTGGCCGAACCTGTGATCGGAGCCGCGGGAGGCGCCATTGCCGCTCCTCGCGGGTACTACAAAAGAATCAAAGATCTTTGCGAAGAAAACGGGATTCTGTTCATAGCGGATGAGGTGATGTGCGGCATGGGAAGAACGGGGAAGATGCTGGCGATCGAACATTGGGGTGTTACGCCGGATATCGCTGTTCTCGGGAAAGGAATGAGCGCCGGGTATTCCCCGATTGCCGCGGCTGTCATTACGGACGGGATCATGAAGACGATCAAAAATGGCTCGGGTGTGATCATGAGCGGTCATACGTACAGCGCCAACCCTTTTTCCGCCGCGGCCGCGCTTTCGGTCCTGCGCTATATCATAAAGCATGATTTGCCAAGACAAGCAGCGACCAAAGGAAAAAGGCTGAAAAATCGGCTGAGGGATGTCATGAAACAATCAAACATAATTGGTGACATTCGCGGAAAAGGGCTGCTCTTGGGTGTTGAATTTGTCTCTGATAAAAAAAGCAAAAAACCGTTTCCTTCGTCACTGTCAGTATCAGCGCGAATCATTTCCGAAGCGAAAAGGAGGGGGCTGCTCATTTATCCGGCGGAGGCGGGAATTGCCGGCGGCGGGGGCGACGCCGTGATCATCGCACCGCCGCTGACGATTACGGATCATGAGATGGATGAGCTTGTATTCTGTTTGCAAGAAGCCGTACATGCGGTTGAAAAACAGGTGGAAAAGGTGATCTCAGCAGATGATGCGGAATAAACGGATGGCAATTGAAGAAGCGGTTGCAGATTTAAAAGATGAGTCGGTCATTATGGTCGGCGGATTTGGCGGAGTCGGTTCACCCCCGTCTTTCATCAGCGCGATTTTGGAAACGGGTGTGAAAGATTTAACGGTGATTTGTAATGATGCCGGGTTTCCAGGCATCGGGATCGGCCCTTTGATCGTCAATCAACGGGTAAAAAAGCTGATTGCTTCACATATCGGCTCAAACCCTGTCGCCGGAAAACAAATGACAGACGGGTTTCTTGACGTTGAATTTTCTCCGCAGGGGATTTTGGCCGAAAGAATCCGTGCGGGCGGTGTAGGATTGGGCGGGATTTTGTCCGACATCGGGGTTGATCACGAGATGGTGCGAGAAGGCAAGAAGCTTGTGAGCATCAATGGACGATCCTATCTCGCCGAAGCGGCGCTGACTGCTGAGTTTGCCTTCGTTTTCGGGAAAACGGCCGACGAGTTCGGAAACGTTATATATGATAAATCGGCCCGCAACATGAATCCGCTCATGGCGATGGCCGCTGACAAGACATTTGCAGAGGTCAACCGGATCGTCCCAGCGGGTGAGCTTGCTGAAGAAGAGATCGTGACACCAGGCGTTTTTGTCCATGGGGTGAGCGAGACGGGAGGGGTGAACTGGAAATGGGTTTGGGAGTAACGGAGCGGGAGCAAATCGCAAAAAGAGCGGCTGAAGAAGTGAAAAATGGAATGGTTGTCAACTTGGGAATCGGCATCCCGTCTTTAGTCCCGAATTTTTTGGCCCCCGGCATTTCCGTCATGATTCAAGCGGAAAACGGTGTGCTCGGGATCGGGGAAACGCCTGAAAAGGGAAGTGAGGATGAGAACCTTTGCAATGCGGCGGGCTACCCCGTCACGGTTGTCAAAGGGGCTTCCTATTTTGATTCGGCCGTGTCTTTTGGGATGATCAGAAAAGGCTGCATCGACTTGACGATCCTCGGATCCCTCCAGGTCAGCAGGTCTGGAGATCTTGCCAACTGGATCGTGCCGGGCAAAAAAGTCCCCGGGATGGGAGGGGCAATGGAGCTTGCCCAAAAAGCGAAAAAAGTGATCGTTGTCATGAGCCATACCGATAAAAACGGGGCGCCGAAGCTCGTGGAAAACTGCACGCTCCCTTTAACGGCCAAAGGCTGTGTTGACATGGTCATTACCGATAAAGCTGTGATTGCGATTGAACACGAAGGTTTTGTTTTAAAAGAACTGATGAACGGAGCAGATCTTGAAGATGTACTCCGGCTGACAGATGGAAAGGTCAGGATCGATCAGCCGTTTTCGTAAGAGGAGGAATTGGATGGAGAACATAGAGAGAAAAGTGTGCGATTGGATTGATTCGCACGAAAAAAAAGCGGTTCGCCTGTTGAAAAAGCTCGTCGGTGAAAAAAGCACGCTCGGAGAAGAATTTAACGCTCAAGCCGTCGTCTTGGAAAAACTGAGGCAGTTTGACGCTGAAATCGATGTCTGGGAACCGAGCATAAAACAATTAAATCAGCATCCCCTGTTTAAATCCGACAGAACAAGCTTCAAAGAAAGTCCGAATATCGCGGCTGTCAAGCGCGGTTCAGGAGGGGGGAAATCGCTGATTCTCAACGGCCACATCGATGTCGTCCCCGCAGGGAACCGCAATGATTGGGACATCGAGCCGTTTCAGCCGATCATGAAACACGGAAGGATTTACGGGCGCGGCACGACTGATATGAAGGGAGGGAATACCGCCCTGTTAATGGCGATCGAAGCGCTTGAACAATGCGGGGTCCGATTGAAAGGGGACCTTATTTTTCAAAGCGTCGTCGATGAAGAATGCGGAGGAGCGGGAACCCTTGCCGCCGTCATGCGGGGGTACCGGGCGGACGGAGCCCTGATCCCGGAGCCGACAAATATGAAAATCTTTATCAAACAGCAGGGATCAATGTGGTTCAGAATCACGGTAAAAGGGCTTTCCGCACATGGAGGCACAAGGTATGAAGGCGTTAGCGCCATAGAAAAAAGCATGCTTGTCATCGGGTCGATCCGTCAGCTTGAATCGGTGAGAAATAAAAGAATCAAAGATTCCTTATATGAACATATCCCGATCCCTGTCCCGATCAATATCGGAACCATCAAGGGCGGCGCATGGCCCTCATCGGTCGCCGACACCGTGACCTTGGAGGGAAGGTGCGGAATCGCCCCGAACGAATCCCCGGAAGCCGTCCAGGCTGAATTGGAGAACTGGCTCCAAGATCTTCAGTATCATGATGACTGGTTTAAGCATTACCCTGTGGAAGTCGAATGGTTTGGGGCAAGATGGATGCCCAATGATTTAGCTGATGATCATGAATTGGCGGTTTCTCTGAAAAAAGCCTATCAAAACATCACCGGCAAACAGCCTGCCGTCGAAGCGTCTCCATGGGCGACAGACGGAGGCGTCCTGTCCCATGCGGGAGATACGCCAGCCATCGTCTTCGGACCGGGCGAAACAAAGCTGGCTCATCAAGCGAATGAATACATTGAAAAGGATGCGATGATCAAAGCGGCGAAAATCATCAGCCTCTTCATTATGAATTGGTGTGGCTATGAAAAGTAAAGCGACAAGGAGGGGGCCATGACGGAAAAATGGAGCAACGAATACGGCACGCTCGAGATCGATCTTGATGTGCTGAATAAAAGAATCAGAGTCATCAACTATGAAGGGGATGTCGCTTCTTTTTTCCCGGATATACTGAAAGCTGCAAAAGCGCGTAATCTTGAAAAGATCATCATTTTTGCGAAAGCACGAGACAGAACCGCTATGCTTGAGCATCTGTATGAGCCGGAAGGACAGATAGACGGATATTTTAACGGCCATGACGCCGAACTGTTTGTGAGATATGTAAAAGAAAGCAGACGAGAGACACAGGATTGGCACAGACAGGATCAAATGCTGGAAACATTATTTTGCACCAAATGTTTAAAAGCGGAAAAGAAAAGCGAATTTAAGATCAGGCGGGCCGACGCAGAGGATGCACCTCTTATGGCAAAGCTCTACAAGGATGTCTTCCCGGTATATCCGGCACCTGTTTTCGATCATACCTACCTTGAAAAGCTGATGGCCGAAGGGACTGTTTACCGGCTCGCATTTGACGAAAACAAGCTGATCGCAGCAGCGGCGGCAGATATCAATCCCGCCTTGGGGCATGCGGAATTGACCGATTGTGCCGTTCTCCCTTCGTATCGGGGCTCTTCTTTGACAAAGCTGCTCATCACGGCACTTGAAGCAGACCTGAAAAAAGCCGGCATCTTTTCTGTTTTTTCGATTGCAAGAGCGGCTTCCTTCGGAATGAACGCCAGTCTTTATCATTTGTCTTACCGTTACAGGGGGCGTCTTATCAACAATTGCCTCATTTATGAAGCAATTGAGAACATGAACATCTGGTGCAAGAATTTAAGCGGCTTTCAGGATGATTTTTGAAAATAAGAGGCACTTTCCCTGACCGTGACATAACCTGGGAAGTAATAGGAAAAATGCTGATAGGGGGATGGAATATGGCAAACGGCCTGTTCAAGCCAAAAAGGCATTGGAAGGAAATTGAGCTTTGGAAAGATGTTCCCGAAGAAAAGTGGAATGATTGGATATGGCAGCTGACTCATACCGTGAGAACGTTGGATGATTTAAAAAAGGTCGTCAATCTGACAAAAGAAGAAGAAGAGGGGGTGCGGATTTCTACAAAAACGATTCCTCTAAATATTACACCTTACTACGCTTCCCTTATGAATCCCGACGATCCCCGCTGTCCGATCAGGATGCAATCGGTTCCGCTGTCAGACGAAATGCATAAAACGAAATACGATCTTGAAGATCCCCTGCATGAAGATGAAGATTCGCCTGTACCGGGGCTAACCCACCGGTACCCTGACCGCGTTCTTTTTCTCGTCACAAATCAGTGCTCCATGTATTGCAGATACTGTACGAGGCGGCGCTTTTCAGGTCAAATCGGCATGGGGGTGCCGAAAAAGCAGCTTGACCAGGCGATCGGATATATTCGGGATACACCGGATGTCAGGGATGTGCTCATTTCGGGAGGGGACGGTCTGTTAATCAATGATCAGATACTGGAGTACATCTTGAAAAATCTGCGCGCCATTCCGCACGTTGAAATTATTCGGATTGGCACGAGAGCTCCTGTCGTGTTTCCGCAGCGGATCACCGATAAGCTTTGCGACATTTTGAAAAAATACCATCCCGTCTGGCTGAACACCCATTTCAACACGAGCATCGAAATCACCGAAGAAGCGAAGGAAGCCTGTGAAAAGCTTGTCAACGCAGGCGTTCCGGTCGGCAATCAGGCGGTGATTTTGGCGGGCATAAATGACAGCGTTCCCATTATGAAAAAACTGATGCACGATTTGGTCAAAATCAGAGTCCGCCCGTATTACATTTATCAGTGTGATTTATCCGAAGGCATCGGCCACTTCAGGGCCCCGGTGTCAAAGGGGCTTGAAATCATTGAAGGCTTGCGGGGGCATACGAGCGGGTACGCCGTACCGACCTTTGTTGTGGACGCACCGGGCGGGGGCGGGAAAATCGCCATTCAACCGAACTACCTGATTTCGCAAAGCCCTGACAAAGTCGTACTCCGCAATTTTGAAGGGGTGATCACTTCTTATCCTGAGCCGGAAAACTATGTGCCAGGCAGAGCGGACGATTATTTCGCCGAAATCTATCCAGAGGTGATGAGGGAAAAAGAACAGATCGGCATCTCCGCGATCTTTGAGGATCAGACGCTCTCTTATACACCTGACGGCTTAACCCGTTTAAAAAGGCGGGAAAGCTATTCTGAGCGGCCTGACCATGAAACATTGAAAAGCCGAAGGGCAAAGCGGGATGAATTAAAAGAAAAGAAATTCCTCGCCCAGCAGAATAAAGAAAGCGAAGCTGAGGGGCGTGCTCAATGAAGCGCTGTGACTGGTGCGGCCAGACGGAAGCAGAACATGACCGAACGACCGTATACTGGGAGCTGCCGGACGGCACAAAAGCGGTTGAAATCACGGAGACGCCCGCTGTCAGCTGCGGCAGCTGCGGGATGGTCTATCAGGAGGAATCCATCATTCAAGACATTGAAAACCAGCTGCTCTTGATCGATACAAAAGCACTGCCTTCATCCGTATCATTTGACACGCTAATGAAAACCGAGCGGATTTTAAAGCGCAATTATTTTGACTTCTCGTCTTAAACCGGCTTGACTAAAGCCGGTTTTTTTGTTTGTATTTTTTTCTGGTGCCTGTATAATAGTACATCAAAAGAAGACAGGAGGGGGAGGCCGTGAAATCCTTTTATCATTATTTAATGAAATACCGACATCCGAAGCCGAAAGACGCGATCAGTGAATTTGCCAATCACGCCTATCATGATCACGGGTTTCCGAAGACGTCAAACCAGTACGATGAAATCAGTTCATACCTTGAGCTCAATGGAGATTATTTATCATCGATGACGACATTTGATGAGGCTTGGGAAAAATATATATCGGAAACAAGGCAGTAAAACCCGCAGATCGATGTCTGCGGGTTCTTTTATGGCCTAATCCCGGGTGCCGGCATGGTTTTTTAGGATTTTCGGCAAACACGTTCATGCGTTGTATCCTTGCCCATGCGAAATGACAGCCTTATGCATACGATAAGCGTAAGACGGAAGCTTTAAGGCAAGGGGGAGTCAAAATGAAGCCAAACGCGCCTAAATTTAAAGTCGGAGATGTTGTAGTTGTTGTCATGTACGGAACGGTCGGAACTGTGACAAAAGTTCATAAAATCGACAAGCATTTTCTTTATGAAGTCAATCATAATGAAGTTCTTTATTTTGAGTCTTCTTTACAGCTTTATAAAGATTATGACGGGGTCATCGTCGAGACGGAAAAGCTTGATATCGAATATGGTTTTCTAATCGGTGATGTCGTGTATGTAAAAGATTACGGCAAAGAGCTCTTTAAAATCACCGGACACAGAACGGAAATCTGGAGATATGTAGAGGACGGCTGGGAGGATATTATATATGAACTGACCCGCCTGAAAGACGGGGAATGGCTTGAGACGGAAGAAGAAGACTTGACACTTGTGCTCAGAACATATGAAATGGATCAGTTTGTTCACCAGCTGCTTTTTGTTCATTATGTCGGTGAAGCCGGACAGGAACTGGATGAACCGATTTCAGAAAAGGTATTGCTGCCATCTGCCACAGATAATGAAGAGCAGGAGCATGAGCGTGAAATGGCCGTGGCTGTCGTGGATGAGCTGCTGGATATTTACAACGACTACAAAGTGCTGTATGAAATGTTTCAGGATGCGGAATACAAAGAAATGATGAATTTTGTTTTAAACAGCCTGAAAGAATATTTCAGCTGAAAAACAGCAAATATAAAAAATAAGGAAAGCAACCGAACAAAATGAATCCGAACATGACTTTCAAGACTTTTTCCAGCATCAGGTCGAAACCGTCTCCGTCAAGCGCTGCAATCATTTTTTGGATCATTTCTTTTCCCCTTCCCGCTTTGTTTTGTTACAACATGTATATGAGAAGGGACAAACATTATGACAATCCGGTTATAAATCCGAATGCCGGCTCATACATCAGAATAAGGAGGCGATCAAAATGAAAGAAATTGAGCTTATGATAGATACTGAAGAAATCGCTGATTTTTTTTATCTTGAGCTGACAAGAAGAGGCTACATACCGAATGAGGACGAACTGTTCGAAATTGCCGATATCACCTTTGATTACCTGCTTGCAAAATGTATGATAGATGAGCATATAGAAGATTAAAGCGATGGGGACCGGCCGGGCTTTGCCTTCGGTCCTTTTTCATTTATTGCCTTAAAAAGAGAAGCGGGGGTACAATATGTAAACAATATCGACTTAAGGAGGCGCAGATTTTTCGATGCGTAACACACTCATTTTCACCGCACTTTTTCTGGTCATGGCCGCCCTCATTCGCGTTCCTGCTGTTCAGCTGATCGACGTTTATATCGCGAAGGCGGCCGCGGCTCTCAGACAGCCGCTCCTCACCCCGTTTTTTAAAGCGATGACAGGGATTGGGTCAAGCGGCTTGCTGCTGACCGTGATGCTCGTTTTGACACTGCTGCTCGCTTACCGCAAAAAAGCGGCGGCTTCACTGTATGTTTATCTGCTTTTTCTTCTGGAAAGAACGGTCAATGAAGGACTAAAAGACTGGATTTCCCGGCCGCGGCCTGAAGTGAGCCATCTCGTTCATGAGACATCCTTCAGCTTTCCGAGCGGGCATTCGATGAATGCGGCGAGCATGTATCCATTTATCGCATATATCCTTTTACTGCACATTCCTTTTTCCAAGAAGCACAGGACGGCCGTTTTGGTGTGGACAGGCCTGGTGACCATCCTGATCGGAATCAGCCGCATTTATCTCGGCGTCCATTACACAACCGATGTTATAGCAGGATTTTCTCTCGGTCTGGCGCTGTTTTTCCTCTTCAAGAAAATTGGCGAAAACTACCCGCTTGTTCGACAAAACTAGTCAAAGGGTTTCCCTTGCCAAACGCCAATAGTATATAAAAAGGGAGGGATCGTATTGCCGTTGATGTTGTTTAAAAAGAAGCTGACAGCTTATGATGTGACGATTTTTCAAACGCCTTGCTTTGGAGAAGATAAGGGATATGAGATGGTTTACAGAACAGAAATAAACGGCAGAACCCATGCGGATGTGCTTGAGCGGACGTTTTCCACCTTTAATGTGTATGACACGGTGCCGAATGACTATAAGGCCAGATTTCTTGCCACAGGCGACATCGTTTTAATCGATGAAGGGAAAAAAGGAAAAACCTACTATAAACTGCTATCAACAGGCTGGAGAAAGATCAACCGGATTTTACTCCAGTCGTCCTAAACGTAAAAAAACTGCGGAAGCGCCATCCGCAGTTTTTTTACGTTGTGTTCTTTCGTTTTCTGGCGCTGAAGTCTTTTTCGTGTGCTTCCTCCGCCGCGATCACATCTTTTGCGGGGATGTGATTGTTTTTCTTCAGCCCGGTCACTCTGTTTCGCTGTTTTTTGCCCATTATACCTTTGACCTCCTTCCATAAAAATAGGATGACTAAACAGCTCCTCATTTATCCCGGGGAAATCTTTACTCTGTCATATTGATAGACACCGGATAGACATAAGGATGCTTCGGCTCTTGAACCGTTTTCCATTGCTTTGCCTGAATGATCGGAATGACGGTTCCTTGATAGGAGGCTTTTCCGAGAATTCCCTCTAGTTCAACCCATGTATCGCGTTTTATATGTTCGGCACCGTCCCATTCGGCAAGCAATCCGATCAAGCTGGCGTCGGCGATACAATGCGTGATCAAAAAACGGGAGACGACAAGCTGATCGGCTTTCAGGCCGGGTTCTTTATGGACAAAACCTTTGACTTTGATGTGCTTTCCGATGTAATCATCAAGATTTTCATTGATTTCATCATAGTAATCGGCAAACAGATCGTCCTTCATCAGAAGCGGATTCTGCTGTTGAAACTGGGCCATTTTTCGATCATAGGCTGTCTTGGGGATGTCGGATGATTCGTTTTCGATCTCAGGTGTTGTCACATGTCCGGCGCCTTCGGTGTTCGGAGCGGATGTTTTGGCGAGCATTGTTCCTTTATTGGCGGCAACAGATGAGTTCAGCACGGCTGGAGCGAAGGTAAAGCCGGTAATAAGCGGTAAGGCGATCACAGCATAATGGATCATTTTAATAAAGAAAGGCTTGGAGCGGCCGTGATCATGACCGCAGCTGCAGCATCCGCTATGATCCTCTCGGATGGTCCAGATCCTTGACAGCTGGATGATAAACAGAAAAGCGAATGCACCGGCGGCAATCAAGCTCATGTATTCGTATTTCGGGTTGATCAGCTTATAGATTTCCCCCGTCTGATGGAGCTTGAATATGAAACCGGAAAAAGCGGCCAAAATAAGTGCGCGCAGGAACTGCTGCGGCTGAAATACCATGTGAAATCCTCCTTTCTACAGCAAGCTGACAGCTTTGACGCAAATATAGACGAACACCGTGATCAAAATCGAAAGACAAATCACGAATTTCGGCTTGAATGCATGCAGCATCATGATCGTATTTTTTAAATCAAGCATCGGTCCGAATACGAGAAATCCGAGTATGGAGGAGTGGGGAAACAAGCTGGTAAAGGAGGCGCCGATAAACGCATCCGCTTCAGAGCACAGCGACAAAAAGTAAGCAAGTCCCATCATCACCAATGTGGAGTCGATCATTCCGCCACCTGCAAGAAACAAAGATTTTAAGGGAATATAGGTTTGCACAAGAGCGGCGATGAAAGACCCGATGATCAAATATCTTCCCATATCAAAAAATTCATCGATGGCATGCTTCAACATAGCGAAGAGGCGTTCTGAAAAGGGAGCTTTCACATGACCCGAATCATGCTCCCGGCGGGTCTCTTTTGTTTTCAGCTGGTTTGAGCGAAACATAAAGCTGACGAAAAAGGCGGTGAGGAGCGCGGCGGTAAACCCGACGGCGCCCCTTAAAACCGCCATTCGGACATCATTGCCAAAAGCCATATAAGTCGATAAGATGACCATTGGATTAATCAGCGGACCAGTCAGAAGAAATCCGACGCCGGCATAGATCGGAACGCCTTTAGCGACGAGCCGTCTGACGATCGGTACGATACCGCACTCACAAGCAGGAAAACAAGCGCCGAGCAAACAGCTGACAATCACTGCGAAAAATTTGTTTTTTGGAAAAAGAGAGCGGATATGTTCTTCAGTGATAAAAATTTGAATGAAACCGGCCATTAAAACGCCGATCAAGACAAAGGGCAACGCCTCAATTAAAATGCTGATAAAAATCGTATTCAGCTGCTGGATGGAAGCGGGCAGATGAAAAGGAAGTCCGGCTGAAAGCGAGCCGCCGATCGACAATAGGCATAATAAAATGCCGATGACGAGAATGCCTGTAAAATCTAAAAGATAATGGTTAAGCGAACGAAACATATCTTTTCCTCCGTCAAGATTATTAATCGGAATGATTCTTTTTTATGCTATGCCTGTCCACTTGAAAACATGACAAGTTTTGAACCGCAAAAGCTTATTTTCATTTTCGATCATGTTGGTTTATAATACATATTGCGAGCTGATGCTGGATCAATACTTAGGCAGGAGGAATATTCATGAGTGTACATATTGGCGCGGAAAAAGGGCAAATTGCAGAAACGGTGCTGCTGCCCGGAGACCCGCTGCGCGCAAAATACATCGCAGATACATATTTGGAAAATGTCGAAAGCTATAACCAAGTTCGGGGTATGTACGGTTTTACCGGCACATATAAAGGAAAACGCGTTTCCGTACAGGGGACGGGCATGGGTGTACCGTCCATTTCGATCTATGTGAATGAACTGATCAGAAGCTATGATGTGAAAAACCTGATTCGTGTCGGTTCATGCGGCGCTATCAAAGAAGACGTTAAAGTGAGAGATGTTATTCTCGCGATGACCTCTTCCACCGATTCGCAAATCAACAGGGTGGCGTTTGGTTCGATCGATTTTGCGCCATGCGCAAATTTCGAGCTTTTAAAAGCGGCGTATGATGCTGCGAAGGAGCGGAATATCCCGGTAACGGCAGGAAATGTTTTTACGGCGGACCAATTCTACAATGATGACAGCCAAATCGAAAAGCTTGCCAAGCACGGCGTGCTGGCGATTGAAATGGAAACGACAGCTCTCTATACATTAGCGGCGAAATTCGGCCGGAACGCTTTGTCGATTCTCACGGTCAGCGATCATGTGGTGACAGGCGAGGAAACGACCGCTGAAGAAAGACAGACCACATTCAACGATATGATTTTATTGGCGCTTGACACAGCTTTACGGTAGATGAAGCGCTGAACAAAGGATGGAAAATGATGAAAATACAATACAAATACATGCCGATCGCGTCAATCTTGAGTGCAGCTGTATTATTAGGCGCGGGTTGCTCAATGAATGAAGAAAAAAACGCAGACTCCGCTCAACCGCAAAATACGGCAAACACCAATCAAGATGCGAAAGATCAAAAAACAAATGAAAAAAAAGATCTGGAAGATCAAGATTTTGTACTTGAAAGCAAATACTTTAATCAAATTAAAGAGGTTGACGGCCTGCCGACGATTCAAAATTCAGACAATATTCTCGCGCTTGTCAACAAAGATTATGCCCTGCCTGGAGACTATGCACCTGCGGATTTAACAGTGCCTGACGTCGAATTTTCATTTACCGAAGATATCGACAAGCGCTATATTAGAAAAGAGGCTGCTGAGGCTCTGGAGAAGATGTTCAATGCCGCGAAGAAAGACGGGTTTGAACTTGTTGCGGTGTCCGGCTACAGATCTTATGACAGACAAAAAGTGATCTATGACAATGAAGTAAGCCAAAAGGGTGAGGAAAAAGCGAAAGAAGCCGTCGCTTATCCGGGACAGAGCGAGCACCAGACAGGTTTGGCAATGGACATTTCCAGCAGAAGCAACGGCTTTGCCCTTAACGAGGACTTCGGCAATACGAAAGACGGAAAATGGGTTGAGGAAAACGCCTATAAATACGGCTTTATCATCCGCTATCCGAAAAATAAAGAAGACATTACCAAATACAAATATGAACCTTGGCATTTGCGGTATGTAGGCAAAAAGGCCGCCAAAGTGATCAAGGAACATGATCTGACGCTTGAAGAGTATTTCGAAAAAGTCAAAAAGATATAAAATGAAAAAGGCCGATACGTGTATCGGCCTTTTTCGTTTACCAAAAAAACAGCCCTGCGAGCGCTATACCCGCGATTAAACCGAGACCAATTCCGTAAGCAGGACCCCATCCCCACCAGCCTCCGTAAAAGCCGTAGCCGAATCCGGGGCCGCCTCTTCTGATCGCCGGGGCGATAAAAACCCTGTTCGGTGATACACGGACAATTTTGCCGACATGGACACGCCCGTTTCTGTCAGTGATTCTGGCAACCCTTCCAATATTTTGGTTACAAAACCTGTAGTAACGCTCCACTAAACATGCTCCTTCCATCATCTAGTATTCCTATTCAGCTTATGACGATATTGATAGAAAAGGTTGGACGAAAGAAGGAGGTGAAGCGCCGTTTTATCAACTGCATATAAAAACGATAAAGCTGAGATCATGCTGATATTTGGCCAGAAGCTGATGGTGCTGTTCCATCGTATGATAGGCTTTTGCCGAAATCACAGGCGACAAATCCATTTCGGTAACGGCTTCAAGGTCAACCGTTTCTTCCAACATGCTGGGAACGATTTCAACCTGTGAAAAGCCTTCTTTCCGAAGAGCGTGGACCCATTCATCATTATTGTATAAAACGGTAAAGCCGTAAAAATCCGTAATTACTTTTTTATCCTCTTTTGTGAGGCCGCCGTTTAAAAGAGAAACTTCAATGCCGATCAGCTTGCCGCCCGGCATCAGAAGCCGGCGGATTTCTTTTAAGGCCGCTTTGAAATCGGTGAAACTCAGCACCGATTCTGTTAAGACACAAGCGAAGCTTTCATCCTGAAACGGCGTTTTCTCGAGGCGGGACTGAAAAAGCGGGACGGAGAGCTGTTCTTTTGCAAACCTTTTTTTGGCTTTCTCAATCATGACCGGATCTGAATCAAGGGCGGTAACTGGAAACTGAAGGTGGCTCAAATAGGCGGCGGTCTGCCCGGTTCCGCAGCCCGCATCAAGAATCGGCAGCTCCGGATCGATATCGGCTTTGGCAAGCACCGCTTTTGTCAGCCGCATGCCGCCGGGGTGGGCGCCTGAGACGCCGAAAGTGGCCAGCATGTCTAAATAATCGCTCAAAATAAGATCCCTCCTTTTGTGTATGCATATGCAAAAATTGAAAAAACGTTTAGATATACAGGGAAAGACAACCCAGAAAAATCTCCTAGCCTAAGGGATGCGAGTTGACGAATAAAGACTCGTCCGTGATAATATGGTAAGAAGAAAAGGTGGTGTTCGTTTGAAACAGCAGTTAAAACTCTTTTTGGCAGTATTGATTACTGCCGTCGCCGCTTCGGCACTAACGCTTTTTATCGTACAAAGAGAAAACGGCGGGACAGTATATTCCGCATCAAACGGCGATAAATTTGACAAGCTGATGGCGGCGTATGACAAAATCAAGAGCGACTATTATCAAAATACAGACGATGAAAAGCTGACAGATGGTGCGATCAAAGGGATGCTAGAGGCTTTGGATGATCCGTATTCTACATATATGGACAAAAAAGAGGCCACAAGTTTTGAAGAAAGCATTACCTCTTCTTTTGAAGGAATCGGCGCCCAAGTGGAAGAGAAAAATGGACAAATTTTAATCGTCGCGCCTATTAAAGGCTCACCGGCAGAAAAAGCGGGCTTGAAGCCGCATGACGAAATTCAGAAAGTTGACGGCAAAAGCGTCAAAGGCAAAACTGTCAACGAAGCGGTTGCGATGATCCGCGGCAAAAAAGGCACGGAAGTCAAGCTGGTCTTAAACAGGGAAGGCGTCGGGCAAATCGATGTCACCATTAAGCGTGATACGATTCCGATTGAAACGGTTTATTCGAAAATGATCGATGGCCATATCGGCGAAATCCAAATTACGTCTTTCTCGGAAAACACGTCTAAAGAGCTGACAAAAGCGATTGACAGCCTCACCGAAAAAGGGGCGGACCGTTTTGTATTGGATCTCAGGGGCAACCCGGGAGGCCTGATGGACCAAGCGATTACAATGAGCAACCTATTCGTTGATAAAGGCAAAACGATTTTGCAAGTTGAACCGAAAAACGGTAAAAAAGAAGTATATAAAGCGGAAAATGAACGAAAAGTGACCAAGCCGACCGTTGTTCTCGTCAACGGAGGAACGGCGAGCGCCGCTGAAATCATGGCAGCTGCGCTGCATCAGTCTTCCGGTATTCCGATTGTCGGTGAAAAAACGTTCGGAAAAGGTACGGTGCAAAACGCGGAAAACTTCGCCGACGGATCAACAGTCAAGCTGACGATTGCCAAATGGCTGACGCCAAACGGGGACTGGATTCATGAAAAAGGGATCAAGCCGCAATACAAGGCCGAGCTTCCAAGCTACGCCAAACTGCCGTACCTCGACTCCAAAAAAGAGTATAAGTCAGGCAGCACAGGAGACGAAGTGAAAGCCGCACAGCAAATGCTCAAAGCGCTCGGCTACACGATAAAACCGACCGGCTCCTTCGATGATCAGACAGCAGCCGCCGTGAAAAAGTTTCAAAAAGATCAAAAGCTGAAGGCAACCGGAATCATCACCGGCGAGACAACCATCAGCCTGACAAACAAGCTGCAGAAAAAGCTTTCCGAAAACGATACACAGCTTGATAAAGCGATTGAAATTTTGAAAAAAGAAAAATAACTTAAAAACACCCTTGCACATTTTGCTGCAAGGGTGTTTTGCTGTATGATCTCAGGCGCTTTTTTGCACGCTTTTCTTTGCATCAAACAAAAAGCTGACGACAGAATTTGTCTTCACATTTTTCACAAAGAACGGATTCAGGATCACGAGAAAGACGAGATTGGCTAAAAGCCCCCAGAACCCTTCGTAAATGCCGAATGAGGTTTTCGTCACATAAACCGTAAACGTCACGATAAGGCCGATAATCAAGCCGATGACCGTCGCTTCTTTTGTCTGGTTTCTCCAGAACAAGCTGATGACGATGGCCGGGAAAATCTGCACCATTCCGGATACCCCGAGAAGCTGAAGCGTCACAAGCGCCGCCGGGAACAGCATTCCGAATAACAGCGCAAGACCGATAACGACAAATACCATCGAACGCGTGATCATCGTCAGCCGGTTTCCCGAAACGCGGGGATTAATCAAATCGCGGTATAAATTGTTGGCAAACAGATTGGACGCCCCGATCGCCATAATCGAGCACGGGATGAGACTGGCCAGAGCGATCGTCGAATAGGCAAATCCTTGTGTGACACCGCCATAGGACGTCTGAATCAAATAAAGCAAAGCAAGTCTTGGGTTCGTGTCCTCAGGAAGGACGAGAAAAGCGATAAATCCAAGGAAGATCACAAGGATCAGCACGATATTATACAATGGGAGAAACATGCTGTTTTTCCTGAGGGCATCAGCGCTGTTCGCCGTAAAAACACCCGTTGCCGCGTGCGCCCACATAAATAAGGCGAGGGCGGAAACGATCGAGGCGGTAATAAACCAGGCAATTCCCCTTGGTCCATCGGAAGGGATGGTAAGCATTTGCGGTGCTTCACTTGCCAGTTTGTCAATCATCGGCGTCCAGCCGTTAAAATGAATGAGCGGCAGAGAAACGACCATAAACAACATCATCACCCAAACTAAAATATCCTTAATAATGGCGGTATATGTAGGCCCTTTAATACCGCTGAAAAACGTATAAAGCGCGACAAGTATAAAAGATATGATGACGACCGCATTCACGTTAATAAAATTCGTTCCCGCGACCCGCAGCGTGTCCTGGATTCCGCTGAGCTGAAGACAGATGTAGGGAATCAGCATCAGGACGCCGACGATCGCAACAAGCGATGACACGAGTTTGCTGTTGAATCGTTCCCGCGCATAATCAGCAAGGGTTGTCAAGCGGTGTTCTTTTGCCACATGCCATATTTTCGGCAGGAAAAAGTAAGCGATAAAATATGCCAGAACAGAATAAGGAATAGCAAAAAAAGCTGCGCTTCCGCTTGTAAATGCCGTGCTTGTCAGCCCTAAAAACGTATACGCCGTATAGAGGTCGGCGCCGACGAGAAACCAGACGAGGAGCCCGCCGAATCGCCTTCCGCCGACAGACCATTCTTCAACCGATTTGCGCGATTGTTTGTTGCTTCCGGCCAAAAATCCGATACAGACAACGCTCAGGATAATGGCCGCCGTTATCAAAAGAGCTGTTAAATTTCCCTGCATCATTCATAACCTCCGCTTTTTTCTAATCTGTAAATCACGAATGTAATCAACGGTGTCAAGACGATCCATAATACGAGCCAAAAGTGGAAAAACGGAAGCCCGAAAATGACCGGCTCAATCCGGTTGACAAACGGCAGCAAGACAAGCTGGCCGATAAAAGGGATGAAGAAAAGAATCGCAATCAAAAACCGTTTATTCACCTTATTTCCTCCTTGAAGCATTTTAATGTTCATTATCATAGCAGTTGTCAGATTCAATCACAAGATAATTATTAGAAAAAAGTGATTTTTTAAATTATTAAAACAATACGTCTGCCTTGCGGAAATGATAATATAACATTACAATAATTAATATCTTGAATTCGAGATAAAAGGAGAATCATCATGAAAACAGAAGGACTTCACCATGTGACAGCCTTTGCGAAAGATCCAAAAGTAAATTTGGCCTTTTATACGGAGGTATTGGGTTTAAGGCTCGTCAAAAAAACGGTCAATTTTGATGACCCCGGCACTTATCATTTTTATTTCGGGAATGAAACCGGTGATCCCGGGACGATTTTAACATTCTTCCCATTTCAGCAGAGCTCACAGGGAATGGTTGGAAACGGACAGGCGGGAAGGATCGATTTAGCCGTGCCTAAGCGTGCGCTTTCCTTTTGGATAAAGCGCCTTGAAGAGAGGGGTATCAATGCTTGCGAATCAGTGCTCTTTAACGAGGCTGTTCTGCTTTTTCAAGATGCGGAAGGGCTCAAGCTTTCCATCACAGAAGATGAAGAAGGCGCAGAGAGCACATGGGAAGCGGCTGCCATTCCGGCTCGTTATGCAATCAAGGGCATAAAAGGCGTAACATTGAACAGCTATCGGCCTGAGGCGACGATCCGCTTTTTGGAAGAGCAATTCGGCTATCAGAAAAAAGGTGAAGATAAAGGATATGTCCGCCTTGAATCCGACGGAACAATCGGAAACCGTCTCGATGTCAAGCTGAATGAAAACGCGAGAGGCATCGGCGGATATGGCACGATTCACCATGTGGCTTTCAGAACGAATCCCGAAGAACAAAAAGAGTGGAGAAAACGGCTTCCTGAAAGCGGATTTTCCACTTCGGACATTCTTGACCGCCAATACTTCACATCCGTTTATTTCAGGGAAAAAGGCGGTATATTATTTGAAATGGCGACAGACGGTCCGGGCTTTCTCGTTGACGAGGAACTCGAGGACTTGGGAACGACATTGAAGCTCCCGGACTGGCTTGAAGAGCACCGCCGTCAAATCGAAGGCATTCTTCCAATATGGGAAAAGGGGGACATATAAAATGAACCATATTTTTGAGAGAGGGCAATCAGACGTTACACTGCTGCTTTTGCACGGAACCGGAGGGAATGAACACGACCTTTTGCCGATCGGCAGAATGATTGACCCGCATGCAAATCTGCTCGGAGTCAGAGGAAAGGTTTTGGAAAACGGCATGCCCCGTTTTTTTAAACGGTTGAGAGAAGGGGTTTTTGATGAGAACGATTTAATCGCAAGAACGGATGAATTGAAGACATTTCTCGATCAAGCGGCAGAAGAGCTTGAGTTCGACCGGAATCAAGTGGTGGCGGTCGGCTATTCAAACGGCGCCAATATTGCTGCAAGCCTCTTGTTTCTCCATGAACACGTGCTGAAGGGGGCCGTGCTGCATCATCCGATGGTTCCGCTTAGAAATAGGAAGCTTCCTGATATGGCGGGAATTCCTGTTTTTATCGGAGCCGGACAGACAGATCCGCTTTGTCCGCCCCAGGAGTCGGACGAGCTTGCCGGGTATTTCAAAAACGCCGGGGCGGATGTCGAACTTCATTGGGAAGAGGGCGGACATCAGCTCACACATCGGGAAATTGAACAGGCAAAAAACTGGTATGAAACACATCTCAAAGCATAAAAATAAACCTTAGTCCCTTTTTCGGGACTAAGGTTTTTCACATGTTTACAGCCATGTAGATACTTCAGAAACATCAAAGCGGCTGCTTTTGTGAGCCGGTTTCACCTGTTTTCCAATCGAAATCAGCATGACCGGTACATAGCGTTCATCAATATTGAATTCTTTCACAAACGCTTCCTTGTCGAAACCGCCCATGGCACACGTATCATAGCCCATCGCCTTGGCTGCGATCATCAGCTGCATCGCTGCAAGCGATGCATTGGTGAAAGCGGCGTCTCTGGCAAACGCACTGTTTTGGTAAGCGCCGTTAATCTGTCCGAGAAGCGTCTCTTTGATTTCTTCGGTCATATACCCTTCTTCTGTTAAAGGACCGTAGACGGCTTCCCCGTTTAAGTTTGCCTTGAGGTCTCCCAAGACAGCGACAACCGCTGATGCCTGGCTGACTTGTTTTTGGTTGTAGGCAATCGGGAGAAGCTTGTCTTTTGATTCCCGGCTGTGAAATACAGTAAAGTGCCAGTGCTGCAGGTTCCATGCTGACGGCGCTTTTGTTGTAATTTCCAAAAGCTCTGTCAGCTCCTCTTTCGAGATGGCGGCGCTTGTGTCATATTCTTTAATAGATGAGCGTTCTGTCAAAACTTGAATCGCTTGATTCTCCGATAAAGTCATGTGACTTCCTCCTTTACGATAAACGTGGTATGATAGAGTTAGATAAAAAGTTAGAAACTTACTTTTTGTAACTTCAATCAGTATTCTAATGGTGCAAAGACTATTTGTCAACTGGATATGGAGGGGTGAGAGAATTGGGGTTTACAATGTGTCCTAAAATGGAGGCCGCCTTTTCTTTGCTCGGCAAACGATGGAATGGACTGATCATCCATGTTTTATTGGATGGACCTAAACGGTTTAAAGATTTAACGGAAATGATACCAATGATCAGCCAAAAAATGCTGGCTGAACGTTTAAAAGAACTGGAGCAGGGTGGTATCGTCGAACGTCAGGTTTTGCCGGAGACGCCTGTGAAAGTGATCTATCAATTGACAGGCAAAGGAGCGGCGCTTGAACCTGTTTTGCACGAGATACAAAAGTGGGCAGAACACCATTGTGATGCGGAAGGGAACTGATAAGGATGGCCGGGCGAGTATTCGATCGCGGTCAACAGCATCACCAGGGTGGTTCTAAGACCGGGCATTTTGAAGATTTGCGGGCGAAAGACCGTGAGCAGCATTTTTCCAACAGTGTGGGCCGGCCCCTTGATATTGTTAAGGCGTGTTTTTACTTAACCGATCCGGACAACAGGTTTGTCAATGGTACGAACATTACGGTGGATTTATGAAGAATAGCCCAAACGTTTTCCGACTTTATGAATACCTTGACTATAGGCAGACATAAAGGAGGATAAATGCCGATGTACCCTCACATGCTTTATGGATACGCGAGATCGAATCCTGCCGGATATCCGGCTAGATCCCCGTTGTTTTGGGGATTTGGGGCGCCGCTTGTCGGCGGATTGCTGGGCGGATTTCTCGGAAGCGCGATTTTTAACTACCCTAGACCGTACGCTTATCCGCCGCCTTACCCGTATTACGGAGGTGTGCCTGGTGCGGGGCCTTATTACGGAGCCGGACCGGGAGGAATCCCTTACGGAGGAGCAGGCGTTCCCGCAGGAGCTCCATACGGAGGAGCGCCCGGCTATCGATAAAGGTTGCTAAGTTTACAGTCTAATGAAAATCTTAAAAAGAGACGGCGGTGAAAGCTGCGGGTTTCCGCAGCTGGCCGCCGTCTCTTAGTTTAGGATTAGTCTGGGAACTGCACGTTCCCAGATACAGTGTATGCACTGGACGTTCCGTTTTCCGGAAGTTTCGGAATCGTGTCTTTTACGACTTTTCCGCGGATATCCGTGATCCTGACTTTTAAAGGGCTTGTCCCCAAATTGGTGCTGACAAAATGGTTGTAGTCCGTTTTCTCCATGTTGACCCATTTTCCGTCTTTATAATATTCCATTTTCATAACGGGATATTTGTGGTTTCTCACTTGAATCGCCGCCCACCACTGACTGCTTCCTTCTTTGATCCGGTATGTGAAATTGCCTTTGATCGGCGCTTTGACGACCCGCCATTTCACATTGATCTTTCCGTCTTTCATATCGCCGATCTTTCGAAAAGCGTTCGGTGAAAGGTCGAGCGCCCCGGGAGCACCTTCCGGATATAGATCGGTCACATAGACCGTCGTCTTTCCTTTAGGGCCTTCCACTTCAAGGTATGCTCCGGCGAGAGCCGCTTTTACACCGCCATAATTGAGGTCTGTCGGATTTAAAGCGGTGATTTCCATATCGGATGGAATCGGATCAAGCAGCAAAGCGCCGCCTGAATACCCTGAACCCGTATAAGTGGCATAGCCCTTGTGCAGGTCATTGTATGCGGCCGATGCCTGTGTGGCAAAACAAAGCACCATCAACATCACCGCGAGCAACATGCTGATTTTCTTTTTCATACAAGCCCTCCTTTAATTGAGAATTATTTTCATTATAAAACCGGACTGACTTTGCCGAAAGAGGCAATAGACATAGATTTATTCATACGGATTGACTAAAATGTCACGAACAAAAGGCATGGTTTCTGCCTCAGGCAAAAGAGATGAAAGACTTCGGTCTTAAATGGTAATATGAATCAGGGAGCGGTTTTTCGGAAGGCGAAAAAAACAGCCTGCTTATCTCAAGCGGGGCCGTTTTTAAAACGTGATGTCGATTTCTGAAAGATTGAAGTCTTCGTTTTTAAAAAACATGACTTCCAGGATGCCGTCTTTATACAAGGCTTTGGTGCCTTTTCTGCGTACAAGAGAGGGGAGAATCACCTTTTTCTGCTGCCCTGGTTCAGGGTAGTTTTCCATGATGAGGGTTTGTGAAGTATGTTTAATTTTCAATGGGTTAAGCTGTTCTTTTGTAAGTGGAATTTTGACAAATACATGACTGGTCGTTTCAAAGACATCAATTGGATCATGTTCGTCTGACGGACCATGTTCTTTTGCCGCCGGCGATTCTTGAGAGAGAGGATCGCGAAAAGGAAACTGACCTGTATATCCCGGTCCAAAGACGTTTTTCATGATTTGATGGATATATTGTTCAACATCTTTCGGGTCAGCGCCTTGCACTCCGTCCTTAGAAAACTGCTGAAATGGAAAAAAGCGTTGCCAATCAAACACGGGTAACACTTCCTTTCACATAGACGGTACAGTATATGCCAATAAGCGCGGATCGTGATGAAGAAAGGAAAGGAATCACAGATGAATCACACAGCTCAAACGAAAGGGATTATTTACACAGCATGTTCTTATTTATTATGGGGGCTGCTTCCTTTATATTGGAAAGTTCTCGATCAAACGGCAGCTCTTGATATCCTTGCACACCGCATCATTTGGTCGTTTGTTTTTATGTGCGGGGTGCTTCTCGCGATGCGGCAATGGAAAAACGGGGTCAAGGCTTTTCAGTCGCTCTTGGCGAATCGAAAAGCTCTCGTTCCGCTCGTATGTTCCTCCGTTTTGATTTCAATCAATTGGTATGTCTACATATGGGCCGTCGGCCACGGCTATATACTTGAAGCGAGCCTCGGCTATTACATCAATCCGCTTGTTTCGATCGTGCTCGGCATCATATTTTTGAAAGAGAAACTGTCCCGTCTGCAGACAGCGGCGGTTCTCCTTGCGGCAGCCGGCGTCCTGATATCCGCTTTTCAATACGGCTCTGTGCCGTACATTGCCCTGATGCTCGCTTTCAGCTTCGGACTTTACGGATTGGCAAAAAAACGGATGTCGCTTTCAAGCGCCATCGGGCTTACACTTGAAACGCTGATGATCGCGCCTGTCGCCGTTGTCTACTTATTGTTTTTTCGCCATCCTGAGCATTCGCAGGCTGCATCCGGCGGTATCGGCACGATGATTTTATTGTTTTTAGCCGGTGTGTTAACGGCCATTCCGCTCCTGTTGTTCGCAGAAGGAGCCAAAAAGCTTCCGCTGTATCAAGTCGGCATTTTGCAGTATATCGCTCCAACCATTACGTTATGTTTAGGCGTATTCGTCTACCATGAACCGTTCGGCAGCGCCAAGGCTTTAACATTCTCATGCATTTGGGCCGCACTCGTATTGTTTACCCTCTCACAGTTTAAATGGAAGAAGCCGTCTAAAGTATTGGTGAAAAGAAAAAACTCGTATCACTCCTAAGCCCTTTTTCTTTTCAAGAAACGCCGATCATGTATAATTAAAAACATGACCTAAAAAAGGATGTGGAGGTCGATTTCAGCTATGGAGAACGATCATGAACTTTTCAAGGCTTATGTGACCCTCTGGAAGAACCGCACGATGAACGGAGAGGGGATGGAAACGCTTTTCCAGGCAATTGATGATGAACTAAGCGACCTTAGAACACATCCGAGGCTTAGAAAAACGCAATTTGAAAAATACTTCCAATGCGTCCGGCGCATTACAAACTCCGCTTTGGAAACGGATGTGAAGCTCAAACTGATTGAACTGCATACAGAACGTCTGCAGCTATTAACAAATGGAGAAAGCAGGGAGTAACATGAAAGCAATCAATATGGAAGAAGTGCAGGCTTCTTTACAAACATTCCTACACCAGCCTGTCTATATTCATTTGGAGACGACGACCGGGTCTTATTCTGCCCATAAAGACGAGCAGAACATGACGGTGGTTGCTTATATCAGAAATGCGAAGGTCGTCTGCTCCCGCGCAAAAATAACGGGGACCGGGCCTTATCGCACAGGTCTTAAAACAGAAGACGGCTGGATTTACGCAGAAGGCCTCACAGATTATACAATCGATGATGAAGGGCGGCTGCTTCTTGCCGGTTATTTGCCGGGCGGCAAGCTTGCCATTTCGCTTCAAATCAGCAAAAAGCCATTTGCAGTCTAAAAAGAAGGTGTTATAAATGGAAAAGCATTTATTAGTGATTCTGCCGCATCCCGATGACGAATCATTCGGAGTGGCCGGCCTGATTGCCTTAAACCGAAAAGAAGGCATACCCGTGACCTATGCGTGTCTGACGCTGGGAGAGATGGGAAGGAATATGGGGGATCCGCTTTTTGCCAATCGGGAAACCCTGCCGATGCTCAGAAAACAGGAATTAATCAACGCGTGCCGGGAAATGGATGTTCAAGATCTGCGCATGCTCGGTTTTCGCGATAAAACACTCGAATTTGAAGATGAAGAAAAGCTGGCCGATCAAATCGAGGCTGTCATCGATGATGTCCGCCCGAGCCTGATCGTGACATTTTACCCCGGACACGGCGTACATCCCGATCATGATGCATGCGGAGAAGCGGTCATCCGCGCCTTATCCCGCAAAAAGAAAGAAGACCGGCCGCGGGTTTTATGCATGGCGATCACCCATCACAGGGAAGAAGTTCTCGGCAAGCCCGATGTCGTTCTAGATGTCAAAGGTGTTGCAGATGTGAAAATGAACGCTTTAAAAGCGCATAAATCGCAAACGGGAGGCTTGCTGAAAGAGATAGAGAAAAAGCTTGAGAATGGTGAGCCCGTCGTAGAAACATGGTTTGAAAAAGAGGCATTTTGGACCTATCAGTGGGATGAATGATACACAAGAAAAAGGTATAGAGCGCCATGCTCTATACCTTTTTTAAATGCTGTTGGAAACGGTTTTGAATGAATCTGAGCCTGAAGAAAAGCCCGACCGCTCCGGCGGCAAGCCCCGCGATGAGGCCGATCCAATAACCGTACGCTCCAAACGCAGTATACGTCCCGACGAGAAAACCGACGGGGAGCCCGATGATCCAATAGGAAACAAGGGCTGTGACAAGGGTGTAGTTGACATCCTTATACCCTCTGAGCGCTCCTTGAATCGGTGCTGCAATGGCATCTGAAAGCTGGAAAAACAAGGCGTACAGTAAAAAGTGCTTTGTCAGAAGCAAGACATTGTAGTCTGTCGTATACATTCCGGCGATTTGCTGTCTGAACAATAAAATCGCAAGTGCGGTGAACAACGAAAACCCGATCGCAATTGAAATGCCGAGATAGCTGTATGCCTTCGCATCCTTAAAACGTTTTGCCCCGGCTTCAAAGCCGACGACGATCGTCAAAGTCATCGAGACGCTGAGCGGCAGCATATAAAGAAGCGAAGCGAAATTCATCGCTGCCTGATGGGAAGCGATTGTCACCGTGTCAAAATGGCTCATCAGCAAGGTCACGGCCGCAAAAATACTCGTCTCAAAGAAGATGGCAAAGCCGATGGGAAGGCCGATTTTCAGCAGATTCAAGCTTTCGGTAAAGGAAAACCGATAGAATGTCCTGAAAACCCTAAACTGATAAAAAGGCGTTTTCTTATGAACGATGAATAAGGAAATCAAGCATATGCACCAATAGGTTAAAGCGGAAGCCAAGCCGGCTCCGGCTCCTCCCAATTTAGGAAATCCGAAATTCCCGAAGATAAATAGGTAATTTAACACAAAATTAATCGGCAAAGAACATAGAGTAATCAGCATGGTCACTCTCGTTTTGCCGAGTGAATCAATAAAGCAGCGCATCACGTTGTACACAAACAGCGGCAATATGCCAAGCCCGAGATAGGACAAATACTGCTTCGCGATAAGGGATACCTTAGCTTCAAGCTGAAGCATTTCCAGGATTGGATCAATCATCAAAAAACCGCAAGCCATAACAAGAACGCTGATAAGTCCCGCCACATAAATCGATTGAATCACAGTGTACGGAACATCCTTTTGCTTTTGGGCTCCCATCAGCTGGGCGACGATGGGCGTGACAGCCGTCAAAATTCCGGCCAGTCCCGTATAAACAGGTGTCCACAAACTGGACCCGATGGCAACGCCGGCGAGATCAGACGCACTGACTTTTCCGGACATCACCGTGTCTAGAAATGTCATGAAAGACAAGCCTGCCTGTGTGATCAGGATCGGAATTAAAATCGTGATAAACTGTGTCGCTTTTCCCCTTAAATCCTTCGTTTCCCTCATTTTAAGTTCCCCGTTTCTTTTGGATAACGAGAGAAATTATAACACGATATGTATAAAATTCAATCAATGTCTGCTTAATCTTTTTTTGTCTTAAACATCTGCACATAAATAAACGATAAAGAAATGACACCCAAAAGGGAAAATACATATTGACACGCTTTTTGAATGGTCACGGTATCACCTCCTTCATGATTATGATGCGGCATAAGAGATGGAAGAATACAGAAAAACGACAAAAAGTATCCCAGACAAACTTCACAATTCATTTCAATTTATCAGCCGAAAATTGCCGAATGGGTCATTTCGTCTATTAAGTCAAAGGGTTTTATAAGTTATAAGTTACATATTTCGATTCATCGTTTTGTCATAATAGGTTTTTAGAACTGAAATTTAATGCGATCAAACGACGTTTGATCTAAGGAAAAGACACGCCTTATTCCGGATGTTGGCAAAAAAAATGTATGATATAGTCAATTTATGATCTCTACGAAAAGTTTCATGGCGAAAAATGGTTGATTCTGATCGGGATTTGGTCATAGAGGCGGTTGATGGAAATGGACAGCTGTTTTTTCAGAAAAAGGTTGAGAGACAGCGAAACAATGCCCATCTGATTGCCTGACCGTCTTTGGACACGAACATGTTTGATATTGATAAAGTTTAATTTGAAATGCTCGGAAACTTGAACGATCAGCGATTTTCAGAACTTTAAAGTTTTCGTCCGGGCCTGCCCTCATCTGTTCCCGCGGTCTTCATTTTGAAATAGAGCAGGAGATGAAAAGCATATCCATTCCGCCCCGTCCATTTGGAATCACGCAGGTTTGTTAAAAAGCGTTGATTTTTGTCAATGTGTCTATCAGTCCGTATTTTCGATATAAAAATTGTAAAAAAGCAAAAAACTATTAAAAAACAATAAAATCAGCCGATACAAATCGTGAATTGCATTTGTGCTTAAGAGTATAAAAGGGGGATTTTGGCCAAAGGACAAACATATGGTGATCAGATCACCCGCTGTTTGTTGCCGGGCTTAGATCTTAAGCAGCGGCAAATGTAATCTCATACATAGAGAGAACAAAAAATGAAAACGGGAGGTTCATAGGTTATGAAGAAGAAGATAGCAGCAGGTCTGGCGGCCTCTGCGGTAGTTGGAACTTCATTGGCTGCGTCACCCGCAGAAGCCCAGACCATCAAGGTAAAAAGCGGTGATTCGCTATGGAAACTGTCGACCGAGTTCAACACAAGCGTTTCCGCTCTGCAAAAAGCCAATCATCTTTCATCTACAGTTATTTATGCCGGACAAACCCTGGAAATTCCGGACAGCACGTCAAAAAGCAGCACAAAAGCCAAAAGCTCAAGCGCAAGTTCGAGCAAAAACTCAAAAACATCTACCTACACGGTTAAATTGGGAGATTCTTTGTGGCTGATTGCAAACGACTACAAGACGAGCGTGAATGAGATCAAAAGCTTAAACGGTTTAAGCAGCGACATCATTTATCCTGGCCAAAAGCTGATTGTGAAGGGAAGCGGAAAAAGCAGCAGTTCAAGCAGCAGTACGAAGTCATCCAGCGCCAGCTCCTCTTCGAAATCGAAAAGTTCAAGCAGCTCAAGCAGCACGTACAAAGTCAAACTAGGAGATTCCTTATGGAAAATTGCCAATGGTTTGAATATGACAGTTGCCGAAATCAAAACGCTGAACGGTTTGAAGTCGGACACCATTTACCCGAACCAAGTCCTTAAAGTGAAAGGGACCGCTTCCGGCGGCAGTTCATCTTCGGGTTCGTCTTCACATTCTTCATCAAGCAAATCGAGCACAAGCAGCAGTTCTAAAACGACGACATATACTGTCAAGCCCGGAGATTCCTTATGGAAAATCGCCAACTCGCTGAATGTGACGGTACAAAGCATCAGAGAAGCCAACAATCTGAAAACAGATGTCTTACAAATCGGACAGAAGCTGAAAGTATCCGGTGCGTCAAAGTCGGCAACATCGGGAAGCTCTTCATCCAAGACATCGAACTCCTCGGTTTCCAGCGGCACTTCGACAAGCGCAAAAGTCGAGCGCATGATCGCAGAAGCGGAGAAGCAGCTGGGCGTGCCGTACAGATGGGGAGGCAACAATCCATCAGGATTTGATTGCAGCGGCTTTATTTATTATGTGCTGAACAAAGTCACGTCTGTCTCAAGATTGAGTGCAGCTGGGTATTGGAATACAATGTCGCCTGTCAGCCAGCCTTCAAGAGGAGATTTCGTTTTCTTTTCAACATATAAAGCAGGCCCTTCACACGTAGGGATCTACCTGGGCAACGGAAAATTTATCAATGCCAACGATTCCGGCGTCTCCATCAGCGATATGAACAATTCGTATTGGAAACAGCGCTATCTTGGTGCAAAGCGCTACAATTTTTAAAAGCCATTTTATATGGCTTTTTTGTTTTAAAGACGGCTTAACGAAAGGTTTATCAGATCCCCCCGTTGTCTAAACTAAATGGAAAAAGATAAGGGGGATTTCGCATTGAACCGATCATTCACCGTACTGCTGGCGGGTTTACTCATTTGTTCGCTAACGGCATGCGCACAGCAGAAAGACCTTGAAAAAAAAGACGCCGACGAAGAGCATACGGAAACATTTGAACCAATGACACAGCCTTTAAAAGTGCCTCTCATTAAACGCGACGGCACGAAGACCGGTTTTATAGAAGTGTCTGAATCGGCTGAGGAAGGCCTTGATATCAGGGTCAGCGCCCATCATTTGCCGCCGGGGCTGCTCGCTTTTCACATCCATGAAACAGGAGAATGCCGGAAGCCCGATTTTGAAAGTGCCGGCGCTCATTTTAACCCTTCACAAAAAGAGCATGGCTTCAATAATCCGAAGGGACATCATGCGGGTGATCTGCCCAATATCGAAGTAGGGGCAGACGGCAAAGTTGATGTTGTAGTGAATGCACCAGATGTCAACTTGGACAAGTCAAGCAAATTCAGCCTGCTTGATCATGATGGAAGCGCGTTTATCATTCATGAGCACCAGGATGACGATCTGACAAATCCGTCCGGAAACGCCGGCGATCGAATGGTGTGCGGCGCTCTTTCGAATAAGAGCAAACATTAACCGTTAGGTGCGGCGGGGCAGCAGTCATATATATTGAGGACTTTGGCTTATTTTTAGTATACTCGTATAGAAGAAGACGTTTTTGAAGAAAGGAATTTTACAACTTATGAAATATGACCTGCACGAACTAGAGCTGCCCGAGAAAATTAAGGAGCGGCTGATTCAGTCTGCCGCCAAACCGGCCGGCCCGGAATTTCAATCTTTGATCGGGTCCCCCGGCTATGAAGCGGAGGACAGCGCTGTTTTAGAAGATGCGATGATCGCGCTGTCACTGGGAAAAAACGTTTTGCTAAAAGGGCCTACAGGCTCTGGAAAGACAAAACTTGCCGAAACGCTTTCCGCTTACTTTCAAAAACCGATGCATAGTGTCAACTGTTCGGTCGATCTTGATGCGGAAGCGCTTGTCGGCTATAAGACGATCGAAAACACAGACGGGAACGCCTCGATTGAATTTATTGAGGGGCCTGTTACGAAATCGATGAATCACGGACACTTTTTATATATTGATGAAATCAACATGGCCAAACCGGAAACCTTGCCTATCTTAAACGGAGTTCTCGACTATCGAAAAATGATGACAAACCCGTTCACCGGCGAAGTGGTCAGAGCAAAAGACGGATTTGGCGTGATTGCGGCGATTAATGAAGGATATGTGGGAACCGTTCCATTGAACGAGGCATTAAAAAACCGCTTTGTCATCATTGAAGTGCCCTACATTAAAGGCGATCTGCTGCGGCGGGTGCTTGAAACACAATCCGAATTAAAGGACGCAAAGCTCATCAGCCAGTTTGTGACATTGTCCGGTGATTTAATGACGCAAGCGCGCAACGGCCAGGTGTCTGAAGAGGCAGCATCGATCAGAGCGCTCCTGGATACCTGCGATTTGGCGGCCTATATACCGCCGCTTCGTGCGATCGAACGCGGCATCGTGGAAAAGCTGGACGATGAGCGGGAAAAAGCGGCTGTCCGCAATATTGCCCAAACATTGTTTGAATGAGGGTTCCTATATGAGGTTTATAAAATTCAATGACAGCAAGATTGATTCTTTTCTGTTTATGGAGCTCACGGACTTAGCCAAGACCTTGGCGAAAAGCGATCAGGTCGAAGTGGAGTACGGCGTTCAGTCCTATTACAATCCGTTTGAAAAAAAGATTTATATGAGTCATTTTTGGAAAGACCGCGCCTATCAGGATATGGTCGATGGACTGAAAAGCGATGTCTACCTTCGGGCAGTCGGAACCCGCTACAGCTCAATGAACGAATGTTCCAACATGCTGGACGCCGTCCGGCATTTGCAGTTTAAGAGTTTAGCAAAGCAGCTGTTTATGCTTTTTGAGGATATCAGAATCGAAGAGTCTATTAAGCGGGAGCGTCCGGGCACAAAAGCGGTATTCACAAGCCGCAGAAACATGTACCGAAAGCATTTTGCGACTCAGCTGACCTTGAATTTGGAGCGGAGTATTTTTACGGACGCCTTGTTTTGCGCAATCTATGTCAAGCTGACGGCCGAGTCCCCGCTTGAAAGCATCCCTGATATCCATGACTCAATCGATCCGATGAAAGGCTGGATTGAAAACGAGCTTAGCCGCGTATATGAAACACACTCTACGAAAGAGACAGCTGCAATTGTAAAGACATTAATGGAAGGTTTTGAAGAAGTTCTTGAAAGAGATATGCTGAATACGTATTTCTTTTTTCCTGAACTCGATTACGAAGAGGTTGATGAAGAAAACCTTTTCCATGATTTAAAAGCAAAGCCCAAACTGAGCGAAGATCTCACACTTGAAGAAAAAAGCGCCGGTGACGAAGATGTCCATGACGAAGAAATGCCGACCTGGCACAGGGAAACAGAAGCACCGGCCAAAAGCTTTCTGCAGTTTGACCTCGAACACGGTGCAAAAACGGATATCATGGGCGGCGCTTTAAGAGAAGGGGAAGACGGCGACCAGGCGCTCGGTTCAGTACAGGGAACGGCGAAGCAGACGAAACGAAAAGACTATTCAAAACTGGAATCGCTTGAAGCTGTACAAGACGAACCGAATGCCGGAGGAACGGCCGGCGGCAAAGAAAACCGCTACGCTTTTTCCATTTTTAAAACGCCTGAGAAGCCTGCAAGTGAAGAGGTTTTGCAATACCGCAGCCAGGCAAAATCAATCGAATCGTATCAAAAGCGGCTCAAACAGATGATCCAAAAAACACTGGAGCACAAAAAAACGCTGCCGAGGACTGACCTGCACGCCGGAAGGCTGAACAATAAGCTGCTGCGGTACTTTACAGAACGGAATCCGCGCCTTTTTTACAAAAAACAAGAACCGTCAACCGAAATCGACGCTGTTTTTACTTTGCTTGTCGATTGTTCGGCAAGCATGCATGACAAAATGGCGGAGACGAAAAGGGGCATCGTACTGTTTCATGAAGCGCTTAAATCAGTGTCCGTCCCTCATCAAATCGTCGGTTTTTGGGAGGACACGAATGATGCGACAGAGACGAGCCAGCCTAACTACTTTCACATGGCGGTCTCGTTTTCCGATTCCTTAAAAGAAGGAGCCGGTCCGCACATCATGCAGCTTGAACCGGAAGAGGACAATCGGGACGGCTATGCGATCAGGCAGATGACGAACATGCTTGTTCAAAGAAGCGAAGCGCAAAAATTCCTGATCGTTTTTTCAGATGGAGAGCCGGCTGCTTTCAATTATGAACAAAACGGGATCGTCGACACCCATGAAGCGGTGATGGAAGCGAGAAAACGAAACATTGAAGTCATCAATGTGTTTTTGTCGAACAGCGAAATCGAAGAATCGCAAATTAAAACGATCCAGGATATGTACGGAAAATACAGCCTCTTCGTCCCTGACGTCGACCAGCTTCCTGATGTGCTGTATCCGCTGTTAAAAAAACTGTTGAACAAAAGTATAGGTTAGAGAAAACAGATGGCTCAAGCTCTTTAGCCATCTGTTTTTTATGCCGATAAAAAGGAAAGTAGCGAAATTTTTATTATCTTTAACAACTTTAATTTTGAAAATCGCTGTTGAAAACAGCACAGCACATTCAGGATGTTAAAAAACAGCCGAAAGGGGAAAAATAAGGAATGAATGAATCTTTTGCCAATGGTTTATACTCTGAAAGTTCGAAATTATAAATTTTCTTATTTTTCAAGACGATTTTTTAATTTTATTTGAACAATCTGTGTAGAAACGATTCACAAACAGTGGTAAAATATACGTGGAAGCGTTTTTATTACATATTTCTGGGCATAGGGTTCAGAAGATATATTAAGATAGTGAATTGTTCACTTGATAATTAGGTTGGGGGTAATGTTCAAATGTTTCAAAATCAAATGAAACAAAGAATGACTTGGGAAGAATTTCACGGTCCGAACCTCGGCTACGTGCTGGAGCTTTATGATCAGTATGTCAGGGATCCGGAAAGTCTGGAGCCTGATTTAAAAGAGATGTTTGACGATCTCGGAGCTCCCCCGGGCGACATAAGGGCCGCCTCTGAAACACAAGGAGAGGCAAATTTTACGGCTGAATCTATTGAAAAAATCGCATCGGCAATAAAACTTGCAGAAGATATTAGAACCTATGGCCATCTCAACGCTTCCGTCAATCCATTGAGAAAAACGCAAGACAAACAGGAGCTTTTTCCGCTTGCCGAGTACGGTTTAACCGAGGAGGATGTGGAAAGAATTCCGGCATCGGTGATATGCAAAGATGCCCCTAAAGAAGTCACAAACGGTTTAAAAGCCATCCAGTACTTAAGGAACACATACAAAAAGTCGATTTCTTTTGAGTTTGACCATGTGCATATTTTTGAAGAGCGCAATTGGCTGATGAAAAAGATCGAATCGGGGGAATTATTCGCCCCGAAATCAAAAGAGAAATTAATAGAAGTGTTAAGAAGACTGACGGAAGTTGAAGGTCTTGAACAGTTCCTCCACAAAACATTTGTCGGGCAGAAACGTTTTTCAATCGAAGGTCTTGATGCGCTTGTGCCAATGCTGGATGATATTATCGCCGAGTCGGTTTCTTCCGGAACGACAAACATTAATATCGGAATGGCGCACAGGGGGCGTCTCAACGTTCTGGCGCATGTGCTGGGAAAGCCGTATGAAATTATTTTTTCCGAATTCCAGCACGCTCCGAACAAAGATCTTGTCCCGTCTGAAGGCTCAACCGGAATCAACTACGGCTGGACAGGTGATGTCAAATACCACCTTGGCGCCAACCGGCAGATTCAGGATGAACAGACAAAAACGGCGCGCATCACGCTGGCCAACAACCCGAGCCATCTTGAGTTCATCGATCCGATCGTAGAAGGCTCGACTAGGGCTGCGCAGGAGACGAGAACAGAAAAAGGCTATCCGGTTCAAGACGTCAAAAAATCCATGGCGATTTTGATCCACGGAGATGCGGCGTTCCCTGGGGAAGGAATCGTCGCAGAAACGTTGAACTTAAGTCAGCTGAAGGGCTATCAGGTCGGCGGAGCGATCCACATCATCGCCAACAATATGATCGGCTTTACAACGGAAAGCAACGAATCCAGATCGACGAAATACGCCAGCGATCTGGCAAAGGGCTTTGAAATTCCGATTGTCCATGTGAACGCAGACGATCCTGAAGCTTGTCTTTCAGCGGTGCAGCTCGCAGTCGAATACCGCGAGACCTTCAACAAGGACTTTTTGATTGATCTGATCGGCTACCGCCGTTTCGGGCATAATGAAATGGATGAACCGGTGGCGACGCAGCCGAGGCTGTACGATGCGGTCAAAAAGCATCCGACGATCAAAACCATTTTTTCAGAAAAACTGATCGATAAAGGAATCATTGAAAAAGAGGCGGTTCAAAAAATTCAAGATTCGGTTCTGAAGCGTTTGGAAGATGCGTACCGAAAAGTGCCGGCCAAAAAAGAAGACATGACACATGAAATCGTCCTGCCGGAGCCGGTTTCCAACGGATTCCCGGAGGTCGACACATCCGTTCATTTTGATCTCCTGCGCAAAATAAACGAAGAGCTCATCGCATGGCCGGAAAACTTCAACGTTTTCGGAAAGTTAAAACGAATTCTCGAAAGGCGCGCCAAAGCGTTTGAGGATGACCGAAAAGTCGACTGGTCTTTGGCGGAGGCGCTGGCGTTTGCTTCGATTTTGAAAGACGGCACACCTGTAAGGCTGACCGGCCAGGATTCAGAACGCGGCACATTCGCACACCGCAACCTTGTCCTTCATGACAGCAAGACAGGGGACGAATTCATTGCGCTGCATCACCTTGCAGATACGAAAGCGTCATTCGCGGTTCACAACAGCCCGCTTTCTGAAGGATCTGTCCTCGGCTTCGAATACGGTTATAATGTTGCTTCACCGGAAACGATGGTGATCTGGGAAGCGCAGTTTGGCGATTTTGCAAACGCGGCACAAGTGTACTTTGATCAGTTTATTTCCGCAGGAAGGGCGAAATGGGGGCAGAAATCAGGACTTGTCGTCCTCTTGCCTCACGGGTATGAAGGTCAAGGGCCTGAGCATTCCAGCGGCAGAACGGAGCGCTTTTTGCAGCTTGCAGCAGAAAATAACTGGACCGTTGCCAATCTGACAAGCGCCGCTCAATACTTTCATATTTTAAGAAGGCAGGCGAAGATGCTTCTCCGCGAGGAAATCCGTCCGCTGATCATCATGACGCCGAAAAGCCTTTTGAGAAATCCAAATACAGTCTCGGAAGTTCAGGAGCTGAGCGCCAGCACCTTTAAGCCGGTATATGAAATGTCCGGTCTGAACCATCAATATGATAAGGTGACACGCCTCGTCCTATCGAGCGGTAAAGTATCGATTGATATCAGTGATTACTTTAATAAGATGGAAGCTGAAAAAGACTGGCTCCATATTGCACGGGTTGAAGAGCTCTATCCTTTCCCAGCGAAACACATCAAGGCGCTCTTCAGCAAGCTGCCGCATTTGGAAGAGATCGTCTGGGTTCAGGAAGAACCGCAAAATATGGGAGCGTGGAACTATATTGAGCCTTATTTAAGAGAAGTCGCTCCAAATGGTGTTAAAGTGCGTTATATTGGCAGAAGAAGACGTTCCAGTCCGGCAGAAGGGGATCCGACCGTTCATAAGAAGGAACAGGAACGTATTGTATCTGATAGCTTGACTCGCAAAAACTAAGGGGGAACTAAAAGATGGCGGAAATTAAAGTACCTGAACTAGCGGAATCAATTTCAGAAGGAACGATAGCCCAATGGCTGAAACAACCGGGAGACTATGTAGAACAAGGGGAGTTCCTGCTGGAGCTGGAGACGGATAAAGTCAATGTCGAATTGACGGCAGAACAGTCCGGTGTTCTTCAGGAAGTGCTGAAAGATTCCGGTGACACGGTTCAGGTCGGCGAAGTGATCGGCACGATTTCAGAAGGCGAGGGAGAAGGAAAAGCATCCTCCGCTCCTCAGCCTGACGTTCAAAAAACGCCTGAGGATTCAAAAGGAGAGGCGGCACAGGAAACAAAAGCCGCGGCACAGGACTCAAGTGCTCAAACGGAGAAAGAAAAAGCGAGAACCATCGCTTCTCCGGCTGCCAGAAAACTTGCCCGTGAAAAAGGCATTGATTTATCAGAAATCCCTACCGGCGATCCGCTTGGCAGGGTCAGAAAACAGGATGTCGCATCCTACCAAAAACATGAGCAGCCGCCAAAAGCCCAAGCCGAACCAAAACGTGAAGCGCAGGCACCGGCCGCTAAGACTGAAGATTCGGCGAAACCTGTCGAACGGCAAAGAATGTCGCGCCGGAGACAGACGATTGCCAAACGCCTTGTTGAAGTTCAGCACACCGCCGCTATGCTGACGACTTTTAACGAAGTGGATATGACGGCTGTCATGAATCTCAGAAAACGCCGAAAAGATCAATTTCTCGAACAGCATGAAGTGAAGCTCGGCTTCATGTCATTCTTCACAAAGGCCGTTGTCGCCGCTCTGAAAAAATACCCGCTTCTCAATGCGGAAATTCAAGGCGACGAGCTTCTCATCAAAAAGTTTTATGATATCGGCATCGCGGTTGCCGCTCCTGACGGCCTTGTCGTCCCTGTCGTTCGCGATGCAGACCGGAAAACCTTTGCCGATATTGAAAAAGATATCGGAGAGCTTGCGAAGAAAGCGCGAAGCAATAAATTGGCGCTCTCAGAACTTCAAGGCGGTTCATTCACGATTACAAACGGAGGAACGTTCGGTTCACTGTTGTCCACTCCGATTTTGAACAGCCCGCAAGTTGGCATCTTGGGAATGCACAAAATCCAGCTTCGTCCTGTCGCCATTGATGAAGAGCGTTTCGAAAACCGACCGATGATGTACATCGCGCTTTCTTATGACCACCGGATTGTCGATGGCAAAGAAGCGGTAGGCTTTTTGGTTACCATTAAAAATCTGCTGGAAGATCCGGAACAGCTTCTGTTGGAAGGATAAATCGAGAAAAAAAGCTTTGACCGTTATATCGGTCAAAGCTTTTTATTTAACATTCGCGGGGCAGGAGAATGGACGTCATTCTTCTCGCGTTTTGACCAGTATGTCGCAAGCCACGATCCTGAAAGGTTATGCCAGACACTGAAAACCGCGCTCGGGACGGCGGAAAGCGGGGAGAAATGAGCGGTGGCAAGCGCAGCTCCGAGTCCGGAATTTTGCATGCCCACTTCAATCGCGACGGCTTTTTGCGAAGCATAATCCATTTTAAAGCATTTGGCTAAAATAAAGCCGAGAAACAAGCCGAGGCCATTATGAAGAACGACGACCGCAAAAATCAGCAGCCCTGATTGTATAATATTTTCCCTGTTGCCACCGACGACTGCGGCGACGATGGCGACAATCCCGATGACCGAGACAAGCGGCAGGGCCTGAACCGCTTTTTCGACCTGTTTTTTAAAGAAAAATTGGACGATCAGTCCTGCTAAAATCGGCAGAAGCACCGCCTGCAAGATCGAGATGAATAGCGATCCGGGAGATACGGGAAGCCATTCCTTCGCAAAAAATAAGATGAGAAACGGTGTCAAAAAAGGCGCCAGCAAAGTGGACACCGTCGTGATGGCGACAGACAGCGCCGTGTTGCCTTTTGCCAAAAATGTCATGACATTTGATGCCGTTCCACCTGGACAGCATCCGACCAAAATGACGCCGACTGCAATTTCAGATGGCAGACCGAGTCCATAGGCTAGTCCAAAGGCGATCAAAGGCATGACAGTGTATTGCACAATGACGCCGAGCAGCACCTGCAGCGGGTTTTTCAACAGTTCTTTGAAATCATCTGCTGAAAGCGTCAATCCCATGCCAAACATGATCACCCCGAGCAGAATGGTAATATAAGGGCTGATCCATGTGAAAGAGGAGGGAAATGCAAATCCCAGCACCGCGAATAAGATCACCCAGATGGCAAACGTTTTTCCTGTAAATTGGCTGATTTTAGCTAAAAGATTCATCAATCAAAACTCCTCACTCGTAGAAAATGTGACATTCCCCTATTATAATTAATATTCTGAATAATTCAATATAAAATAATAATAGACAATAAATATATTATGTAAACTGAAAGAAATATTTGAAAACCTTGACGAATTCGTTTATCATTTTTAAAATGATAGTTTGTAGCCTGTTGTGCAAATAGTTTTAATAGAAGAAGAGGTGCTTTAGTGGAAAATAAACAAAATATATGGTCATCAAAGCTCGGATTTATTTTAGCTTCGGCCGGCTCGGCAATCGGGCTAGGCGCGATATGGAAGTTTCCTTATGTTGCCGGAACCAGCGGCGGCGGAGCTTTTTTACTTATTTTTATCCTTTTTACTTTATTGGTTGGACTTCCTTTATTATTGGCTGAATTCATTATCGGCAGAAAGACTCAAAAAGACGCCGTTGAATCATACAAGGAGCTGGCTCCAGGTTCGCTTTGGCATTGGATCGGGCGGCTCGGCATTATTACGTGCTTTATTCTGCTGTCTTTCTATAGTGTTGTCGGCGGCTGGATCATTATTTATATTTTCAAAGGTTTAACAGGCGAATTATCAAGAAACACGGACTTTGCCAACCTCTTCGGGGAAACGATTTCAAATCCTTATCTCGTTTTGGCGAGCCAGCTGATCTTCATCATCATTACGATCCTGGTCGTCGCAAAAGGAGTCAGAAGCGGAATTGAAAAAGCGAGCAAGTTTATGATGCCTGCTCTGTTCATTATTTTTCTGCTTTTGATCATCCGCTCGGTCACATTGCCGGGTTCGATGGAAGGGCTTGAATTTTTCTTGAAACCGGACCTTTCACACATCAAAACCGAAACGATTCTGTTTGCAATGGGGCAGTCGTTCTTCTCATTGAGTGTCGGTGTTTCCGTTATGGTGACGTACAGCTCGTATTTATCTAAAAAGGAAAACCTGGCGCAGTCGGCGCTTTCGGTGACATTGTTAAACGTATCTGTGGCTGTTCTTGCGGGTATCGCCATTTTTCCCGCCGTGTTTTCTTTCGGCCTATCTCCGGATGCGGGTCCGATGCTGTTGTTTAACGTGCTGCCAACCGTTTTTCATCAGATGCCTTTAGGGATCATCTTTTTATTGGCATTCCTTGTGTTATTTTTATTTGCGACATTGACCTCGGCTTTTTCAATGCTTGAAATTCTTGTTTCATCCTTATCAAAAGGTGATTCGAAAAAAAGACAGGTTTTTTCATGGGTCGGAGGCATTGCGATTTTCCTCGTCGGTATTCCTTCAGCACTTTCATACGGGGTGCTTCAGGATGTAACGATTTTCAATCTGTCCATTTTTGATGCGGCGGATTTTCTCGTCAGCAATATTTTAATGCCGCTCGGCGCTTTGCTCATCGCCGTGTTTGTGCCGCTGAAAATACCGAAAGAAGAACTTTTTGCCGAATTGAAAGAAGGCTCTAAAATCAGCAGAAAATGGTTTGCAGCCTGGCTTCTGTTGATTCGCTACGCAGCTCCAGTCGTCATTATTGTCGTCTTTTTGGACGTCATCGGCGTATTCTAAGATTGAATTGTTGATAAGGCCGGATAAATCCGGCCTTTTTTTCATGCAGACAGTTGCGAGCCCATCGCTTAGGTCAGCTGTGTCTTCTTTTCTCGGCGATTTGATCGGTAAGGGGAAGTGTTTGATGAAAGGGCATGGAAGGGAAAAGGCGTCTGTTTTTCTGGTGCGGAAATATTAAAAAAGCTTGCCGGTGAATTCGTTTTTTACGATTTTACCAGCAAGCAGAAGAGGGGATACCTTGACTTTGATTAAGGCTTACGGAATGTTACAGTTTGTCCGTTTCGATCAAACCAGCCTTTAAAGGCCCAGTTAATCCAGCCGCCGTCTCCTTGGTTTGTAAATTGTCCGCTTTCAAATACCCAAATGCCGTAAATCACGCCATGATAGTTGGCAGATCCATAAAATTTAACTCCTCTTAAACCATTATGATAGCCTTGGCTTAAGTTGAACACCATGACATTATATCTTTGCCCTGCAGAATAAAAAGCGGTTTCCATGCAGTTTTTGACGAAACCGCTGCGGTTATTGCTTTGAACGATAGCATCCCTAATCGAGTTTCCGATTCCTAAGAGATCGAGGCCGATGCTTAAATCAATAGCAGAAGTTTTAAACTGTTGTTTTTCCTGGTTCAATGACTGATTGAGAGATGTGGGTACAGACATAGAAGGTAAGGTTGTAACAGAACTGTCCGTATGTTTTGATTCTTTCGCTTCTGATAAGTACGGCAGACAAGTCACACCGAGCATTATGGCTGTAAAGAAAGCAAACATTTTTTTCATGATTAACCCTCCTAAAATAAAATTGCCATTTTTCGAAAAACTGGCCAGCTGAATCAGACAAACATCGACAGTTTGATCATTTATTTCCTCCCTTCTTGTAGAATAGCTTAACGATTTTTGGAATTAGAGGAATGAGGAAAAATGATTATTTTCCAAATAAATCAAAAAACGTTCACATTTCATACTTAAGGCATGAATTTGGGATATATGGATCGACTGAGATTCGGTATTTCATAAAGGAATGATTAAAATAGCAGATTCAGAAGGGTGTATGGTTGTGGGATTTCTCTCCCAACTCCGCCTCAGCAATCTCCGTGTTATCGGTTATAACAATCCTCAAGATAAACTGGGATATTTAAACTTTTACTTGACACCTTATTACATACGATAGAGGTTTAAGAGAAATAGATACGGTATTGAGAGTGAAAAGGTATCGGCACTTTAGCTCGATTCGGCCAGTGTCGTCGGCTGCCTGGCGCCGAGAAGAGAAAGGTGTGAGAGGAAAGGCTCGTCCGCTTTTTGAGGCAAGTCTTTGACGGGGAGGCCGATGTCCGGCGCAACTACCGAAACAAAACAGGACTTCAATAGCTGAAGTCCCGCCATTGAATTTGAATCAGAACGGCTCCCATTGAACTCGTTTTGCTTGGGCAAAGCGTCTTTCCGGCTCTCTCCAGTCAACGACATTCCACCAATTATCAACGTATTTTGCCCTTTCATTTTGATATTGAAGGTAATATGCGTGCTCCCATACGTCGAGCGGAAGCAGGGGAATTACGTCCCACTGGCTCATGAACTGATGTTTTTCAGCGATCAGAATTTCCAGGCGGTGTGAACGGGGCGCCCAGACAAGGATAGCCCAGCCGACACCTTCCACATGTTTGGCCGCTTCAGAAAACTGTTGCTTAAATGCCGAATAGCTTCCAAAAGAGCGGTTGATCATCTCCAGCAATTCACCTGTAGGCTTTCTTTTTCCTTTTGGATTCATTGCATACCAAAAAATCGTATGCAGATAATGTCCGGCTCCATGAAAGGCAAGCTCCCTTTCCCAGTGATTCACAAGCTGAAAATTTTTCGTCTGCCGCGCCTTTTGCAGTTCCCGCTCGGCTTTATTCAGTCCGTCGACATAGCTTTGGTGGTGTTTTGTATGATGCAGAAACATGATCTCTCTTGAAATATATGGTTCAAGCGCTGAGTACGAGTAGGGCAGCCTTGGCAGACGGTGGCCGCCGATCGGCACCATCCTGAATGACTGACGGTCGGATTGAGCGTGCCGGCCAACGGCTTGATATACGGCTTCCGCTTGTTCATACCATTCCTGTTCGGTCGCATTCGGATCATCCAGTGAACGAAATAACGTTTCTAAACGGCTCTCCAAAGAAGAATCATGTTTCACCTGTTCCTTCATTTCCCTTGCCCAGGATGTCAATTCCTCTTTATATTCATTTCGGTTCAACGTTCTCCCCCATTTCCATTTGTTTAATAAACGCGTTTGAAGCAAGCAGTGAAAACACATAAGGATAGCTGTGGTAGCGAATGTAAAACTGTTTGGGCAGTCCGATGCCTGTCGGATAGTCAAGATGTTTTGACTGGCGCCTATCATCATCGATGAGAAAGCGAATTCCTTTTTGAATCAACGGCTGGTCAGGGGCCTCATATTGCAGCAAAGCCTCCAAAGCCCATGCTGTTTGAACGGCGGTGCCGTAGGGAAGAGGTGAAAAGCTTTTTGTTTCACAGCTTTTGCACGATTCCCCCCAGCTGCCATCAGCAAGCTGTATCGATTTAAGCCATGTGATGGCTTTTTTGACGGCAGGGTGTTCGCCTAAGACGCCGACGGCTTTCATTCCGGTCAAGGCCGCCCATGTTCCGTAGATATAACAGACACCCCAGCGGCCGTACCATGAACCGTTTTCTTCCTGATTCTGAAAAAGCCATTTTAAGGCGCTTTTGACAGCCGGATGATTCTTGTTAAATCCTGCTTTTATTCCAAGCAGATGCAAAACGCGACCGGTCAGATCCGCTGTCGACGGATCAACCGCCGCTTCAGCGGCCGATTCGATCGGCAGATTGCGAATGATGGGATGATTGACGTTTTTTTCGAAAGCTGCAAATCCTCCGTCTTTGTTTTGCATCGATAACAGCCATCTAAGGCCGCGATCCCAATCAGCAGGACCGTTTTGGCGGGGAATCGCTTTTAGTGCGGCTTCTGTATCATCCAGATCAGGGTTGTTGGTGTTTATATCTGAAAACCCCCACCCGCCGGGAATGGCGTAAGGGTTGAAGACAGCCCAATCCGCTCTTTTAACATGCTGTCTTTTTTGCAAGTAATCAGATGCTGATGTGATGACAGAGCTTTTTTGCGGCACCCCTGCATCCTGCAACGCAAAACTTGCCAAAGCCGTATCCCACACGGTAGAGGTTGAATTCTCCAAATAAAGACCTTCACCGCCGCACGGAGTTGTAAGATGCTTGATACCGCTGACTGCTTTTTTGATGATGGGCGCATGTTTTGAAATACCCATGGCCAACAGACTGTAGATCATGAATATCGTTGCGCTGGCATAGCTGTACAGTGTTCCATCTCCTTCAATTCTGTCCAGCATATATTTTCTCCCCGCTTCAAATCCGAGCTGCTGTACATAAGCCGGCCATTTGAAGAGCTCTTTCCATTGCAGACGAAATGAATAAAAGCTTCGTTCATCTAAATAATCGATATTGAGCCAATCTAAAGGGTTTTTTGACATGCTTTCATCCAGATGGCGCAGTGAGCCGATCCGTTTATTCTTTAAGGCGAATTTTCGATTGAACGTGATGGCCATCGGTACAAAATGAATTCTCGCGTAAGTGCTGAAATGGTAAAAATGCAGCGGGAAATAGGGAGGGATGAGCAAAAAAGACAGCGGGATATAAGCTTTTGGCCACGGATACAGCCCATTTGCGGCAAGCATCCATTTCGTCATAAAGTGGATATGCTTCAATCCGCCCTCAGATTTGATGAACGCTTCAGCTTTCTGCATGTGCTTTTCATTCCGGCTGTAGAGGCCGGAAGCAAGCATCCCCGTGTACCCCTGCACGGTTGCAGTTAAATTTCCGCGCGGTTCATCAGGGTAATTCCGAAACGTTCCATCTTCGCTTTGCTTTGAACGGATCCGCCTGGCGAGACTTGTGATAAGAGAAGAATCTTGATCTTCAAGAGAAGTCAAAAGAAGAATGAAAAAGCTGTTTGTCATCACCGGTCCTTCAAAGCAAAACCTCCATGATCCATCGGGCTCCTGTCTGCTTTGAAGCTCTGTCACGATCTTTTGCCTGAAAGCTTTTACGTCCTCTAGCAAAGAACACATCCTTCTCATCTCCTTCATATTACTGTATTCATTCGGGAAATGTGTCATGCCAATGGACGGGCAACAAATCTCTTTCAGGTCGTCAGGTAAAACTGAATCTTCTAGCCGGCTGAAAGGTCTTCAACAAACGATCCGGCGGGAAACGCTTGCGGCAACAGGGTGAACATGATCTGAAAATAGAAAAAGGCAGCTCTGAACCATAGAGTTCAAGCTGCCGTTATACGATCGGTTTTAGGCCGCATATTTTTGGACCCACGATTACATTAGAATAACTCAATGACAAAAATAAGTCTATCATTTTCATGATATTTTCTATATCGTGGACTATGCTGATGAAAGCAGCCCTGCAAAGTGGAGCTCCAGCAGGAATCATCAATTTGAGGTGGGAAAATGAAAAAACGAAAATTAGGCCGGTTAGAGGTATCTGCTATTGGGCTCGGCTGTATGAGCATGTCCGAATTTTACGGAAAAGCGGATCGCGGCGAATCGATCTCAACTATTCATAAGGCGCTTGATTGCGGCGTGAATTTCTTCGATACTGCTGATATGTACGGCATGGGCGACAATGAAAAACTATTGGGCAAAGCATTGAAAAATCGGCGAAAAGAAGCGATTGTCGCCACCAAATTTGGAGTTGTCCGCGATCAGCAAGGGAGAGCGGCGGGGCTGAATGGAAACCCCGATTACGTAAAAAAATCCGTTGATGAAAGCCTGCTGAGGCTTGGCATGGAATACATCGACTTATATTATCTGCACATTCCTGACCCGGATGTGCCTATAGAAGAAACAGTCGGAGCGATGGCGGACCTTGTCAAAGAAGGGAAAGTCCGCTTCCTCGGTCTTTCGAATATAGATCAAGAACGCTTGGTTCGCGCCAATAAAGTCCATCAGATGACAGCGCTGCAGTCAGAATATTCATTGTGGAACCGTGATGTGGAGGCGGTGCTGCCTGCAGCACGGAAGCTGGGTATTGGCATTGTCGCCTACAGTCCGCTTGGAAATGGTTTTTTAACAGGAAAAATCAGACAGATTGACGATTTTTCCGCCGATGATATCAGGCGGCGATTCTCCAGGTTTCAAGGGGAGAACTTTCATAAAAACCTTCAGTTATTGACAGTGCTTGAGAAGATTGCCTTTCATCAAAACGCATCACCTTCTCAAATTGCGCTCGCCTGGGTATTGGCTCAAGGAAACGATATTGTCCCGATTCCCGGAACGAAAAGACGAAAATATCTTATTGAAAACAGCGGTGCTGTTGACATCACATTAACACAAAAAGACCTTGAACAAATCAATAAGACTGCCAATCGATTCTTTGTCAAAAGTGAGCTTTAGACAGGGGGGTGTCTATCATGCCGGTCAACCTTGATCCGCAGACCGGCGGGTTGCCGGCATGACATCAATTTTCAATCTGAATCGGTTGGGAGTAGCTTGCCGGTTTGCATAAAGCTTTTCCTATGATGGAGAGAATTTCATGAAGGAGGCCTTTACGGGTCATTCCGCATCGTTCAAAAAGAACCGAGAGATTTTATGATGAAAGTCGAATAACGATTTTTGCACCTAGTCCTTCTTGTCGGAAGGGCTTTAGCATATTCAGCCATAACGTGATGATTTCTTTAGCAATCTCTTGATCTGATTTTATATTTTGGCTGAAGTAGGTTATCATTTTATGGAAAGGCAGTCTATCGCGAATACCATAGGAGGAACTGAAATGAATATTGAACGTCAGCTTTATGAAAGCGCCGTTGAGCTTATCAAAAAAAGATATCCTGCCGGATGGGGAGGAGCCGCGGCAATGTATACTGAAGATGGGAGGATCCTAACGAGTGTTGCTCCGGAGGTCATCAATGCATCAACAGAGCTTTGCATTGAAACCGGAGCAATCCTTGAGGCCCATAAACTCAATACAAAAGTTACACATTCAATTTGTGTTGTCAGAGATGATGAAAATAGCGATTTTAAAATATTAACGCCGTGCGGGGTGTGCCAGGAACGTCTTTTTTACTGGGGCCCGGATCTTAAAGCAGCCGTTACTGTGCCGGATGGAAGCCTGGTTTATCAATCATTAAAGGAGATTCAGCCCTACCATTGGTCAGGTGCATATCAAGAATAGGGAGGAGGGGGATCGCGTGTTAAAGGGCTGCAAGGTTTATCTCAGACCGCTTGAAAAAGATGATATGGAAAGCTTTTACAAGGCCGCGCAAGATGAAAAAATCAGATATATGACCGGGACCAGACGTGCATTCACAATGGATGAGCTCTATGAGCACTACGAGCGGATCACACATGATGATACACGCTATGATTTTGCCATCTGCCAAAACACAGGTGACCAAATCGTTGGTGACCTGTCCATTCTGGACATCGACAGCCCCAGCCAAAAAGCGGGATTTAGAATCGCTTTGCACAGCCCTGCTTATTTCAATAGAGGCTTTGGGACTGAAGCGGTCAGGCTGGCGATGCAGTTCGCTTTTGAAAAGCTGAAACTGAACCGCCTCCAGCTCGAAGTTTTCTCGCATAACAGCCGCGCAATCAAAGCCTATGAAAGAGCCGGTTTTAAAAAAGAAGGGACGATCAGGCAATCCCTTTATATGAACAACCAATACTCAGATGAAATCATTATGGGGATGTTGAAGCTGGAATATGAACAATTGAAGAACAGCTAAGGCCGGCCCGTTTCTAATGAACGTCGGCAGCACATATTCCGGCAGCTATAAGCAACATGTCATGGAATAAGATTCGTTTATTTCTACATTGATCACTCCAAAGAGAGACCGTTGATCAGAAAAATCCACAAAAGCTTCATATTTCTTTCTCCTCCTTGGACTGATGTAAAACGGTCCGTCCATAAGTTCTTAATGGCTGTGCCGACAATGTCAGAACGGCTGTTGCCAGATACATGACAGCGGCAAAGATATAGACGTTCTGCACACCGGTCAAATCGGCCAGAGCGCCCATGAAAGCGACCGTTAAGATAGACCATGACGTCAGAATGGTATTTTGGGCTGCGACGAGCGGCGCTCTTTCTTCATCTGTCAAAGAATGTTGCAGGATAACCGTTTGACTGACATCCCTCACTTGATAAAGCGGTCCCATTAACATACAAAGGATGAGGGAAAGCAAAGGATTGGCCGAATAGGCGAACAAAAGCGTCATCATGGCCATCGAAAGGGCGCCAAGGGCAATCATCAAGCCCAATCTTTTTTGCAGCCGGCTTGAAAACAGCATCACCAGAACGCCTCCCAATATCGCTCCTAGAAAATAGCCGGCATTGATGAAACCCCACCACGATTCTCCTTTATTGAGAACGGCCGTTGTAAAAGCGAGTAAAATGGCGGAAGTCCAAACGGCATTTGCCAATCCTTCTGCGAGATCCATTGCCGTCAAAAGCAGCACGGTTTTGTTTTTGTATAATGTGCGCCAGCCGGAATGGACAGGCCGTTTTCGGTTTTGGGCCACAGGAGCTGCTCTTTTATCCAGCAAACGAATCAAAAACCCGGACACAAAAAAGAGCCCTGCGGTGATGGATACCAATAAGCTTGTATAGAGAAAAGCGGATAAAGAACCGCCAATTCCCCAGCCGGCCGCTTGAATGAACTGATTGACGGTGACAATGCTCCCGGAGGCTGCAGCATAATCCCGCTTTTCGATCGCTCGATATAATAAACCGGACAGAGCAGGTGTATACCAGGAGCCGATGAAGCTTTGCAAAAATAATAGAGGATACATGAGCTGGACCGGTGATCCGAATGACAAACACAACCCGATGAATAATGCGGTGACGGCTCTGAACCAGTTTGCAAGTGATGCAATGTGATCAAGCTTGAATCGCTGGATATAAAGCGAGGCCAGCGCCCCGCCGGAGAAACCGCCGAGAGAGCTCAGCGCCAAGATTAGGCTTGAGCCGAAGACAGAATCTGTTTTTTTATAGATCTCGACCATGACGAATACCGTCATCATGATGCTCCCTACAGACTGTGCAGCTTGTGACGTCCAAATCAAAATAAAGTTTTTTTCCTTCCAGATTGATTGACTCCGTGAATCGCTCATCCGTTGATCATTCCTATTCATTTCGCTTAAGTAAATGTTAATTTTACCATAATTATCGATATCAGGAATTGATTTAAATAAAATTTTCTCTGTTCAGGCAGTCACCTTGAAAAAACAGACCAATTGGTCCAAAATAAAGATATCATGTGAAAGGGAGCGATGATATGCAAAAGGTATTAATCGCCGGCGCTTCCGGGTATCTCGGTAAATATTTGGTCAGAGCTTTTAAAGAGCAAGGATATTTTGTGCGGGCAATCGTACGAAATGAACAAAAACTGGCTGTCGCCGGTCCGTATTTAGAGCCGGCAGTCGCTGATTTGATCGACGAAGTGCTGATAGCGGATGCGGCGGAAGCAAATTCATTAAGAGGGGCCTGTAACGGAATGGATATTGTCTGTTCATCCCTTGGATTAACCCGGCAGAAGGGGAGTCAGACTTTTTATGATGTGGATTATTTGGGGAACCTCCAGCTGCTTGAAGAAGCGAAAAAGGAGCGCGTCAGCAAGTTGATGTACATCCATGTTTTGAAAGGTGAAAAAATGAAAAATCCGCTCGTCAAAGCCAAACAAGCTTTTGCAGAGAAACTGAAAAATTCCGGAATGAATTACATCATCGTAAAGCCGACGGGTTACTTTTCGGATATGAGTGAGTTATTGAAAATGGCGGAAAACGGCAGGGTATTTTTAATCGGCGATGGAAAGCAGAAGATCAATCCAATACACGGTGCTGATCTTGCCGACTACTGCGTCCGTTCCATTCCAACGCATGACAGAGCAGAGCTTGAGGTTGGCGGCCCGCAGATTTACGAATACAGGGAAGCTGCAGCGCTTGCATTTGCGATCATACAAAAAAAGAAGCGGCTGTTTCATGTCCCTGCTGGGCTCTTATCGGCTTCGCTTCCGTTTTTGCGTATATTCAGTCCGAAACAATACGGCTTATTCAAATTCTTTCTCGAAGGATTGACACAGGATGCTGTTGCACCTGCCTACGGAACCCGTGAATTAAAGACTTATTTCAAGGAGATTGCCGCACATGGCCACGAAAAAAGGTGAACAAACAAAAGAACACATTTTAAATGCGGCGGTATCGTTTATCGTTCGTGAAGGTTTTGAAAAGATCGGGGTCAACAAAATTATTAAAGAAGCCGGAGTCAGCAAAGGCAGCTTTTATCACTATTTCTCAAACACGAATGATCTGATCAAAGAAACGGCAATCCATGCATTTGAACAATGTTTAAAAGACATGCCCTTAGAGCAGGAGGGGGACGCCCGGGAAATTGTAGCAGGTTTGGGAAAGCATATTTTTCATTCTGTTCGCAAGCAAAAAAACGACTATTATTTATTGTTTTTGTGCATCAGCCAAAGCTTCATTGATGATGAGCTGAAAGAAGCGTTCCGATCGATTTTCTCGCGGGTTGTGAAGCAAAACAGCGCCGCCCTGCAAATCGCGGAAAAGGAGGGGCATTCATGCGAAGAGCGCCTGGACAAAAAGCTTCACATGCTGGATATGATAGCAATAGGATTTATCGTTCATTGCCACTTTCTCCATGATGAAGATCAGCTGCTCGGTCTTTGGAAGCAAATGACCGCAGTCCTGTTTACTCCGGGCTGACAAAAAAGCACCGCGATCAAAGAAAGCGGTGCTTTTTGCGTGATCTATTCACCGACGTGAATCCAGACGCTTTTCACTTCGGTATAATTGTCCAAAGCATATGAACCCATTTCACGGCCTAGGCCCGACTGCTTATAACCGCCGAATGGGGAGGCCGCGTCAAAGGCGTTGTAGCAGTTGACCCAAACGGTACCCGCTTGAAGACGGTCGGCGATATAGTGGGCGTTTTTCAGGTTTTCCGTCCAAACTCCAGCAGCTAGCCCGTATTCCGTCCGGTTGGCGCGCTCGATTACTTCATCAACCGTCTCATACGGGATCGCCGCCAGGACAGGGCCGAATATTTCTTCTTTTGCAATGGCCATGTCGTCTTCGACGTTTGTAAACACGGTCGGAGAGACGAAATATCCCTGTTCATATGGGCATGTTCCGCCGGCTGCGATTTTCGCGCCTTCCTGGCGTCCTTTTTCGATGTAGGACAGCACCCGTTCGTGCTGCTCTTTGCTGACAAGCGGCCCCATTTGTGTATCTTCATGAAGTCCCGCTCCTTGGCGAAGAGACTTTGAATAAGAGACCATTTCGTCAACCACTTTGTCATATTGGTCTTTATGGATAAAGACGCGCGATCCGGCACAGCACACCTGGCCCTGATTAAACATGACACCGGTTAATGCTCCTGGAATCGCCTTCTTTAAATCGGCGTCAGGAAGGATGATGTTCGGCGATTTTCCGCCGAGCTCAAGGGTGACCCGTTTGACGGTTTTCGCCGCTTTCTCCATAATCTTTTTGCCGATTTCAGTCGAACCTGTAAAAGCCAGTTTGTCTACAAGCTCATGATCTGTCAGAGCTTCTCCCGCCGTTTCGCCGAAGCCCGGGATGATGTTGACAACACCTTTCGGAAATCCTGCTTTGTCGATCAGCTCCGCCAAATACAGAGCCGACAGCGGCGTCTGCTCGGCTGGTTTCAAGACAATCGTACATCCGGCGGCAAGGGCGGCGCCCATTTTCCACATCGCCATTAAGAGCGGGAAGTTCCACGGGATGATCTGTCCGACAACCCCGACCGGCTCATGGCGGGTATAGTTAAAATAAGGTCCGTTTACAGGAATGGTTTGTCCGGTTAATTTCGTTGCCCAGCCTGCATAATAACGCATATGTTCGATCGATAAAGGAATGTCCCCGGCAGTCGTTTCACTGATCGGTTTTCCGTTATCAAGCGTCTCAAGCTGAGCCAGCTCATTTTGATGTTCCTCCATCAGATCGGCTAGTTTGTACATGAGCCGACTTCTCTCGGCCGGATTCATCGTCCGCCATTCCCCGTGGTCAAAGGCTTCCCTTGCGGCTTTTACCGCTTTGTCGACATCTTCGGGACCTGCTTCATACAAGGTGGCGAGCGTTTCTCCCGTAGCCGGATTCGGGGTTTCAAACGTTTTGTTTGCAGCGCTGGCTACAAATTCCCCGTTAATGTACAGCTTCTTTGTTCCCTGCAAAAATGACTCCAGCTTCTTACTGACCTGCATCGTTAATGAACTCATGTTTGTTAAACAAACCTCCTTTAAAATTTTGGTCTGTCTGTGTTGAGTTTCTCTTGCTGCTGGTTTGTCTTCTGATTCGATCATTGCGCTGGCAAAAGAGGGATATATTTCTGATTTTGGAACCATACACCACTATTCTATAACAGAGATGGAAATGAAATCAATATTCATTTGCTCTCATCTAGTCACCCGACATTGCATTTCGGTCAAAAAACGCTACAATGGAGACATATACCGTTTTGAAAAGGGGACATCAACATGATTCATGAAAATTGGCAGAACAATCAAACGATCAAAAAAGTAAAGTGTGTACATACCGATGCAAAAAAATACATCGTCAACAGGGCGCTGACCGTCGGGACAATATATGAAGTCAAAAATGAGACGGATGAGTTTTTATTTATCATCGATAATACAAATAAAGTAGGCGGCTATTACAAAGACTACTTTGAAGAGGTAAAAGCCTGAATGATCATCCATCATAATAGATGATCACAAAAGGGTGAATCAATTGAGAAACAACGGTGCCGCACACTTCCCGATGACGAAAGCAATGTCGGAATCGGAAGGAATGGCTGTGACAGAAGAACAGATCAGAAGTCGAAAACCGTAAAAAGGCCCGCAGAAGGAGACATTCTTTCTGCGGTTTTTTTATTCTGAAGCAAACGCCTGAAAAAACGAATAAAAAGTTGAAACCTGAGCTCCCTGGTAAGCGTATTAATTGTTAGTAAAACCAAACATCGAGAGTTAAAGAAATGTAATCTGCTCGTAATTGTTTATCAAACAGGGTTATCGTATTCTTATTAGTACCGATAAGCATACTTTGCCTTGGGCATAAACATAAATTGTACATATAGAAAGAGGGGTTTTGATTGGGCGTTTTTTCAGCTAGTAAGACGGCAGACGGGAAAAGATTTGAACCGCTGCTTATTGAAGGAGAAAAAATTGAATCAGTATGCAGGTTAAGAATTGATCAAATTTGTTTTACCAACAAGCGGATTATTTTTTTTGATAATAAGCTGTTTTCTAAAAAGAAAGTCCGCGTCTTCCTTCCTTATAAATCCATTGAAGGCTTTGCGATCAGGGAAGTCAGCATGTTCAATCCCGACAGCTCTCTTTCGCTGATGACAAGCAGCAAAATTTTCGACCTCGAATTTACAAAAGATACAGACATGCTTGAAATTCAAGCGCTGTTATCCAAATACTTATGCGCTTAAAAAAGACAACAGGCCGCTTCATGCATCAAGCAGGAGCGGCTTGTTTTTTCGCCAAAACCATAATTGATCTCAATTTACTGATAAGGACCAGTGTCACAACGGAACATCTGTCGATCACTCAAAAACCTGCTTTGAGCCTCCAAAGAGTATATTTAGGCTGCCGCCACATGAACAACAGAAGCCGGCAGACGGAAAAGGTTTCTGAACATACACGCTCATAGAACGCGGAAACATTGACTGATTTAATGGGGACAGGCTGTGTTTGACATTTTTTTCAGCGGGAAAGGGCAAAGAAAGGAGGAGGATCACCATGCCATTGACAAAACAGCAAAAGGAGCATCTTTACCAGCAATTACTCGACTTAAAACAGACCATTTCCGGCGCGGAGAGAATCGATCGGCCGATGACTGAAGAAACGGGTGAGCTGTCAAACGGTGTGGACAATCATCAGGCTGATCATGCCGGTGTATATGTTGAACGGATGAGAGAGCAAACCTTTCAGCGGACAGACCGGAATGTATTAAAAGAAGTCGAAGACGCTCTCAAGCGGATGAAAGACGGCACGTACGGAATATGCGAAGCCACGGGCAAAGAAATACCTTATGAACGGCTAAAGGCTGTTCCATATGCAAGAAAGACCGTCAAGGCTCAAGCTGAAACAGAACAAAGAAAAGAAAGCGGAGAAGGGGATGATCGGCTATTTACACGGCAAATGAAGGATTTGACGAACAGCGACACAATCGGCCAAAAGCATTCATACACCTATAAACGGCTTGATCAAGAGCAAGATTCAAAATAAGCACCCGCACCCAGCAGGGTGTTTTTTTTGATTGAAAAACAGTTTGATAACAAGTGAAATAAGTTGACTTTCTATTCAAAAGAAAGTAACATACTATTTGTAAGTAAATAATAAAACGTTAGCACGGGAGGAAAATAAAATGTCAAAAGTATTATTTGTTAAAGCAAACGATCGTACAGCTGAAGAAGCCGTATCTGTGAAACTATATGATGCGTTTCTTAACAGCTATAAAGAAAATCATCCAAACGATGAAATTGTGGAGCTTGACCTTTACAAAGAAAACCCGCCGTACATGGGCAGAACCGCCATTAACGGCACATTTAAAGCAGGGAAAGGCATGGAATTAAACGAGGATGAAAAAGCGGCAGCTGCTGTTGCGGACCGTTATTTAGACGAGTTCGTCAAAGCCGATAAAGTTGTTTTTGCATTCCCATTGTGGAACTTCGCGGTGCCGGCTGTGCTGCACACATATGTTGACTACCTATCACGCGCTGGAGTGACGTTTACATACACTCCTGAAGGACCAAAAGGGCTGATGGGAGATAAGAAGGTTGCCCTGTTGAACGCAAGAGGCGGCTTCTATTCCGAAGGTCCGATGGCGGCTATGGAAATGTCTCTGAACTACATGAAAACCGTGATGGGCTTCTTCGGTGTTCAAGACCTGCATACTGTTGTCATCGAAGGGCACAACGCCGTTCCTGACGAAGCGCAAAAAATCATCGAAAACGGCCTGGCAGAAGCGAAAAAGCTTGCAGCCGAATTTTAAGAAAAATCCCCCTGTTTTTTAAACAGGGGGATTTTTTGATGATGCGGACTCATGCCGGCTGAGTAAATAATAAACGTAATCCGTCGCAGTTCCGGCGTGCCCCATTTGCCGCAACATTGAGGTAATGTTGCCTCTGTGATATGTCCCATGGTTGACGACATGATTCACAATTTCGCTGAAAGCCGTCGTCATCCGTCCGAATGCCGGATGTTCGATCGTCAAATCACAATTGAGATCGTCTAGGCTTGCAAAAAGTGTTTCATATCGGTGTGCCGTTTCATCGAAAAATGAGGCCAGCCCCTCGATGTCCTTTTCCAATAATTCATTCCTCAGCTGCATGGCCAATTCTTTTGCCTCTTCATAACGTCCTCCGGAAAGAATCTTCAACCACAGGGCGTCGGCGACACACATATGAACAACGACTTCTGCAATCGACGAAAAAACGTTCTCAATCTTGCGCGTAAAAAGCTCCTCAGGCAGACTTTTCAGATGATCAAACACTCTTTTGTTTGCCCATTTATGATAGTCAAAGTGCTTCAGCGTTTCATGTTCCAAACCATATCCTCCTCCTTTTCATTGCTATAATTCGTTCAGTGCTCTTTGTTTTCCTTTCTCAAAACATGATTTTTTATTTGAGCCGGTTATAGCTCTTTATAAAAGTATGAGATTTTAACGGACAGGGACTGATCGCCTCATTGGAATGAACAGTTGTGCGATTTTGATCAAAAGAAGTGTCCGGGCACCACTTGAACAAGATTTTTTAAAATGCCCTTCATCCCTGATTGCCAAGGGTTTAACGCCACTTTGACAGATAAAAATACCTTCTGCTATTATTTAAGTGCGACCAAAAATAATAGATAGCTAGAAAACTATAAGCATTATGAAGGTTTGAAAGATCGGATTGGCTCTCCTTACTACAGCAAAAAAGCTCAACGAATGTTTGAATGTGCCGAACAGTTGTGGTTTAGAAAAAGACTCGGAAATGGGCAAGTTAAAGCTGTATCAAGCCCATTTTTGTAAGGGGAGGTTGTGCCCTATGTGTGCCTGGCGGCGGTCTTTGAAAATCGCGTATCATAATAAATTAATCGTGGAAGAAACTAATCGGCAGTATCATTGCGCTTGGCTTTTTCTTACTCTGACCGTTCGAAATGTTGAAGGTGGAGAGCTTCGCCAGACAATTTCAGACATGATGAAAGGCTTTTATCGTTTGATGAAGTACAAACGAGTTGATACAGCTGTACTTGGCTATTTCAGAGCTTTGGAAATCACGAAAAATCATGAAGAGTATACATATCATCCACATTTTCATGTGTTGCTTCCGGTGAAAAAAGCTATTTCGGTAAAAATTATATCAATCAAGAAGAATGGACAACCCTATGGAAAAAGGCGATGAAACTTGATTACACGCCGATTGTACATATACAGCGGGTCAAAGGGAAAGCCAAGATCGATGCGGAGCAGATTGAAAGCGAAGTTCGTGAGGCAATGGAGGAGCAAAAGGCCGTGCTGGAGATTTCAAAATACCCGGTCAAGGATACAGACATTTTGTGCGGCAATAAGGTGACGGAGGATAATCTGGATACGGTTTATTATCTGGACGATGCGCTTTCGTCTCGGCGGCTCATCGGGTACGGTGGCATTCTGAAGGAGATACACAAAGAATTGAATCTTGAGGACGCGGAGGGCGGTGATCTGGTCAAGATTGATGAGGAAGACGATGAGGTGGCGAACGGCGCTTTTGAGGTCATGGCGTATTGGGGCATCCCGGCATCAAAAATTACATAATCAAATAAGAGAGCAGGCCACCCGGCCTGCTCTGCTTTTATACAATCCATAAAATGATTTCAGCGAGTGATTCTGCGGTTTTCTTAGGGACTCCGGCTTTTATTAAGGCTTTTACAAGAGCACCTTTTGATGCGCTGTTTAATCTTTCTGTGGCATATGCAATTTTGCGTGCATATTTGTCTACCAGTCTAGCTTTTGAAGGAGAGAGAGGTCTAATCGCCCATTTAAGCGCTTTTCCTCCGACTCTACATACCCATCCAAATGCTTTTATTGCTTTAAGAGAATGACCAATAACACCTGCAGTATGTACTTGTCCATTTAGGTTTAACTTGTTGTAAGTTTGAAATTCTTTAGTCTGTGATGCGAATTGGATAAATGCTTTTGAATCTTCTAAATCAGCGGGCTGTTGATGTGTTTCAATGTAATCTTCGAGTGAAGTTGGTAATGAAACAGCAGTTGTGGTTGTCGTTATTGCTTTTGTTGGTTGCTTCTGTTCTGCAGCTGAAGCGGACGATGCGAAACCACTAAATCCTGAAATGATAAGAGTGGCGACAGAAAGTGTTATTACACCTTGGGAAAATCTTTTTCTCTTAGTCTTCATTTTAAATCCCCCTGTTTTTTTGATATTTTTAACCAAGTAATATAATACCATAAAAAGAGAGGAATAGGTATAATGGGTAAAAAAAGTAAAGGGAAAAACTACTCTATTGGGGATCATATCTTTGCGGTTTTAGTTGTTTTTCTCATGTGTGCATTAATAGTTTCCTCCCCATTCTTAATATTTTTCGGAGTTTTCAAGTTGGTGGCTTTAGCTCCAGATGTGTCGATTAATACGACTGGCACTTTTAACTCAGTAATGATTTTGTTTAAATTTTTTGCTCTTACAGTGATAGTGGTAGGAATTGTAGACGTACTGTTTTCTCAGATTTTATTGAGAAAACGGGGTTTTTTGAATTACATTATTGAGGCTTTGCTTATGTTTTGTGTGTTTTACCTTTATGTATTGATTTATTCCATGAATTCTCAGGAGATTATTTTGAGGAATAACGGTGTGCTTTTGGTATCGGTGTTTTTGTTTATTTTGTATTTGATGATAAGCGTAGTGTATATAGTTTCAAAGTGGATGTATGAAACTGTGATGAAAAGTATACAGAAGAAAAATAACTAAGAGCAGGGAGAACGTGAGGGGAACGCAATGAGTGAAAAAAATATGAATCTATACATTGGTATTCGACAATGCTTGTGTTTCTAATAATAATTTTGAATAGTATTTTTATAAAAATTGAGGTTTTAACGGTTATTGCTGCGGTTGTATATATAGTGTTCATGGTGATTATTAGGAGCAGATGGAAGAAAGCTAACAAAGATTAAGCTCCTGAGGGGGCTTTTCTATTTCCAGAATTGCCACCACTTTTTTTCGCGGGCGGCAGCCAGCATTTTTTGAGTTTCCTGGGATTCGCGGAGGGATTTCATCAGTATTTCGTCTCTTTCCTGCTGCCGTTTCTCAAAAAGTCAATGCGTTCCAGCATCATTTTATTGAACTCTTCCTGTTGTTTGACAAATTAAAATAAGGCGTGCCTTTCATCGTTTTGTATCGGTGTATCGGGTTGCGATACGGTCAATTTTGACCGATACAGATGCGCTATGTGTTCGGCTGCTTTTTGGAGGGATTGGCCGTCCAATTTGTTCATGTTGTAGAGATACTCTATAGCGAATAAATCATCTTTGTTGTAGAGTCGCCATCCCTTGGTGTCGCGCTCGAAAAAATAGCCGTGAGACTCGAGCAACTTTGAATATTTGCGGACTGTGACGGTCTCTATGCCAAGGCGAGAGGAAACGTCCAGATAGAAGCCGTCAAGCGGCCGATTGTGATCTGAAAACAATCGATAAGAAAGAAGGGGTTCATAGGGGATGCGCCCGCATATTGTGGGGGAGAATGGCCGCCTGGTAAAAGGAAAAACCTGCCATAAGACAGGTTTTATTCTTTGTCGCGTTTTTTTGCAGGGGAAAACGGGTACACTTCTTCCGACGTCTCAGTTTGATAATTCATAGCACCGTTGTTTTCCCGTTTTTCGTTTGTGTTCTCATCTAAAATGTTAGCCGCCATATAGCGGTGGAAGAAAAACTCAAAAATCGTGACACCGATTGCTGAAATGATTGAAGCCAAGGCGAGTGAAGCATACGGCGGATTATCCTGCATGGCGAGAATCATCCAAATCAATATGAGGGAAAGACCGAAGTCCCCCATTGTCGCCGTTGTGTTGCCCGTTCTCGGGAGCAACAGCAGGTCCCCAAGCAAATAGGAGATAACACCCAAAAATAAGGTGAGAACAAACATATCTCCAAACGGAACACCAAAAAACAGGGTTAAAATGACGTATAAGAGAACAAGGCTGACAATAAACTTTACACACAATGCCCTTACATGTTTCATATCGTTTGATCACCTTTTTTAACTTTATTTTAAAGTGTTTCTGTTCTGTTGCTGTTTGTTGTTTTTTTGCTCCTGCTGAAATGCGCTTTCTGTTTCATGGTCATTTTTAAGCTGTTCGATGCTGCTGTTTTGAATGCCTTTCTTCTGCATGATTTCACCACCTTTTTCACTATATTGTGGGTGGCTTTTGATTTTTTATGCGGGAAACGTCAAAAAAAGAGGGAAGTTCAAGTTCCCTCTCATGTTCTTAAGCCGGCCGCATATGCCGGGCCCATTCCGGTCAACTTTGACAAAATCAGCGCCATTTCATGCGGTGTTTCCGCCATGCCGCTGATAAGCCACTCATGGAGGACGTTGACTTGAGCCCCGACGATATAAGAAATCAAATATTCTTCGGGAACAAGCGCTTCCGCCTTGATCGTCTTTTTCAGACGCTTCAAGTTTTCAGTTAAAACGGATTTGAATTTTAAAGGGAATGAGCCGGTGCCTTTTGGCCCTAATATCGCCTTTAAAAAAATCGCGTTTTCCTTAAAGTATTCAAAGATGTCCACCACAAACGGAAGGGGCTTATCAATGACAGGGCCTTTCAATACGCCCATTGAATGAATGGACTGTTTGGCAATTTCCCTGATTTCCTCGATGATTTCGTTTTCGCTCTGTTCCAATAAATCGTATTTGTCTTGATAATGTAAGTAAAATGTGCCCCTGTTGATATCCGCTTTTCGGGTGATATCCTTTACGGTCACCTCCTCGAAGGCTTTCTCTTCCATGAGCTCTGATAATGCATCCCTTATCATCCTTTTTGTCCTGTTAATTCTTCTGTCCGGCCGTTTTGCCATTTTGATCAGCCTTTCACCACGATATTTTCCTTAAAATCAACATTTTTTATTTTTTTGTTCAGTAATGAACACTTCCCATTTGATTGTGCATTGAGATTGCTTACGAATCAATTATAATGAACACAAAGAACATAAATCAACACCATGTTCATTATTATTGTTTCAGCAAAGGAGCTTTGACATGACATTACTAAAAGAAAAAATGGTTTTATTGGCCCCGTTTGTGGTGCTATTGGTGATTTTGATTTTTTCGCTCACATTGATTCCATCCGTCCATCCTGAGCCGAAAAACCTGCCGATCGCCATCGTAAATGAAGATCAGGGAGCGGAATTGCTGGGCCGGGGAAAACTGAATAGAGGAGCGGAGATCGCGCTCAACATTAAAAAAGAAACGTCAGGTGAAGATGCAGCAGTCAAGTGGATCGATGTCAAAAATGAAAAAAGCGCTCGGAACGGACTGAACGATCGAACGTATTATGCTGCACTCATCATTCCGAAAGACTTCAGCCAAAAACAGTCTTCACTACAAACAGCACATCCGGCTGGAGCCAAAGTGAAGATTTTGATCAATCAAGGGGCAAACACCATCGCCGCTAATGCAGCTGGACAAATGTTGAATCAACTCGTCGAACACATCAATCAACAAGTCAGAGAACAGCTGCTGACAACGCTTGAAAAGCGTGGTGCAGCCTTGAGCGCGGAACAGGCATCTCTACTGGCAGCGCCTATTGAAAAAGACATTGAAAATGTCAACAAGATTTCAGCGAACAGCGCTAATGGAAACGCGCCGGTGTCATTGGTTCAGCCGCTCTGGATGGCCAGTATAGCAGGAGCGCTGCTCATTTTTGCCAAGGTGAGGAAATTGCGGTTTTTCAAGCGGACAGAAGCGCTTTTTTCCCGGCTCCTTCAAGGATTGATCGGTGCGGTGCTTGCCGCCATCTGCGGCTATGGCCTTGTATGGATCGCAGGTGAGTGGGTGGGGATGAACATCCCGCAATTTCATGAGACGGCATTGTTTATCGCCCTCTGCTACTTCTCATTCTATTTAATGATTGCCGCTGTAACAGCGTGGGTGGGACTTTCCGGAGCCGGGATATTCGGCATTCTTTTCTTCTTTGGAACCCCGCTTTTGACGCTGGCTCCAGAAATGATGTCAGCCTTTTACCGCGACTGGGTCTACTCCTGGCTGCCGATGCGGTTTGCCTCAGAGGGGCTGCGCGATCTCCTCTTTTTTGACAAAGGCCTTGACATGAACCAGCCTGTTACAGTATTGCTGGCGATCGGAACCGTGAGCTTTTTGCTTCTGCTGGCAGCGGCTTTAAAGCCGCAAGCTGTGTCCAAGGAAGCTGAAGAAAAGATATCGTTTTAAGGAGGAGGCAGGATGAAAAAATATGTGCTTCATTTTCACGAAATCGATAAAGCCGATTTGCCTTACGCCGGGGGAAAAGGGGCAAATCTCGGGGAAATGACGAAAGCGGGTCTGCCCGTTCCCCCCGGGTTTTGCGTGTCCACATTTGCCTACCGAAAATTCATTCAAAACAACAAGGAAATCGATCGTTTGTTCGATCAGCTGGATTCGCTAAAAGCTGACGAGCTGGAGCGAACCCGTCTTTTAGGGAAACAGATTCGCGCGCACATGGGTGCCATGCCTGTACCTGAAGATATTCGCTCGGCGATTTTAACGGCCTTTGAGCAAACGGGCAGTGACAAAGCCTATGCCGTCCGCTCCAGTGCGACAGCAGAAGACTTGCCGACGGCGTCATTCGCCGGACAGCAGGACACCTTTCTGAATGTACGCGGACAGGATCAGCTTCTCAAGGCTGTTCAAAACTGCTGGGCTTCATTATTCACGGACAGGGCGATTACCTACCGGGTGAAAAACGGTTTTGATCACCGCAGCGTTTTTCTTGCCGTTGTCGTGCAAGAGATGGTATTTCCCGACGTCTCCGGCATCATGTTTACGGCTGATCCGATCACAGGCCGCCGCAAAACGATTTCTATCGATGCCAGCTTTGGCTTGGGGGAAGCGCTGGTGTCGGGCGTGGTGAGCGCCGACTTGTATCAAGTGCGCGAAGGGGAAATCATCAAAAAACAAATTTCAACAAAAGAGGCGGCGATCTGGTCGAAACCGGAAGGCGGCACTGTCACGAAAAAGCTTCCCCCGGAAAAACAAGCACTGCAGGCTTTGCCTGATGATCGCATTTGCGAGCTGGCAAAGCTGGGGCAAAAAATCGAAACGCATTACGGCATGGAGCAGGACGTTGAATGGGCTTTTAAGGGCGGCAGGTTTTACATTCTTCAAAGCCGGCCAATCACATCGTTATATCCGGTGCCGGCATTTTCGGATGATAGACTGCACGTCTTGATTAATTTCGGCTATATCCAAATGATGACCGATCCGATGAAGCCTCTGGGGATATCCGTCATCAGCCGCATTCCCGATTTTTTAAAGCAGAATCCAGCGGATCCATCCATTGTACACGAGGCGGGAGGAAGGGCCTTTGCCGATATAACCGGCGCTCTTTCCATAAAATTTGTGAGAAAACGGGTGCTGAAAGTCCTGAACGGCATGGATCAGCTGATGGCATCGGCTGTGTCGGAAGTCGTCAAGCGCGGACATGCCGACTATCCACCTGCAAGAGTAAGCGGCAAGTTCAAAGCAGCCAAACAATTGGCGCCGATCATGATACCGGTCGCTTTCAAAGCAGCCTGCAACCTGCTGATAAAAGATCCGGGAAAGGCTGAAAAGCGGGCCCGCTCGTTTATTGATCATACCGTTAAAGAAACGGAGGAAAAACTAAGCCGGACGTCCGGTGCAGAGACGATTCGCCTGATTCGGGGGGAGTTGGACAAGATGATTCCCGGGGTGGTTTTAAAAGTCGCAGTTTATGTGTTGACCGGAATGATTGCAGCCATCTTCCTTGAAAAAAAGCTGAAAAACAAAGTCGGTGATGAACAAAGTGCCGCTTTGTTAAGCAGATTGTATAAATCTTTGCCTCACAATGTGACGACCGAAATGGGGCTTGCGCTGGGGGATCTTTCTGATCAAGCGAGACGGCACCCCGAAGTGGTCCGTTATTTGCGAAAAGCCGACAGCAGCAATTTCGCCGGAGGATTGGAGAAGGTTGCCGGAGGTGCGGAGTTCAAACAAGCATTGGATCGCTTTCTTGAACAGTACGGGATGAGGTGTGTCGGTGAAATCGATATCACGAAAAGGAGATGGTCTGAAGACCCTGTCCAGCTCGCGCCATCGATCCTCAGCAACATCCAAACAGCCGCCGCAGGAGATCACAGGAAAAAGTTCAAGCAAGCCGAAAGAGAGGCCGAACAGGCGGGAAGGGAAATCATTTCACAATTTCGTTTTCTTGAAAAAAGACAAGCGGCGCGGCTTGTTCGTGTATATCGCAGTTTGATGGGGATGCGCGAACATCATAAGTTCGCATTGGTGAAGCTTCTATTTCTCTATAAAAAAGCTATTTTAAAAGAAGCCGGAAGCCTCGTCGAAAAAGGAGTCCTGACCTGTGAAGCCGATGTGTTTTATCTGACCATGGAAGAAATCATCACTTTGCTGGAAGACCGCGACATCGAATCTGTTCAAGCTCTATTAACAGAAAGAAAAAAACAGCACCAGCGAAATCAAAAGCTGAAATCTCCCCGTGTGATGACAAGTGAGGGAGAGGTCGTGACGGGAAAACTGCACAATCTGAAAAGCCCTGAAGGAGCACTTGCGGGCACCCCGGTATCCGCCGGCGTGATCGAAGGAAAAGCCAGGGTCATCACCAGACCGGAGGAGGCAAAGCTCAATCCCGGCGAAATTTTGGTCGCTCCATATACCGATCCCGGCTGGACGCCGCTTTTTACCTCAGCAGTCGGGCTGATTACCGAAGTCGGCGGAATGATGACTCATGGCTCAGTCGTTGCCAGGGAGTACGGAATTCCGGCTGTCGTTGGCATTGATAAAGCAACTGACATCATCAAAGATGGAGCGTATATCCGGGTGGATGGAACAAACGGCTTTGTGCAAATATTAGAAAAAGACGCTGGGAAATCATAAGGGGAGCCTTTCACAGGCACAAAAAAGCCGGCCTTCAATCAAAGGCCGGCGAATCCGTATTACCAGCTTGCTTTTTTCACGCCGGGAATCTGACCCTTATAGGCCAGTTCACGGAAGCAAATTCGGCAAAGCTTAAACTTGCGAATCACAGAATGAGGTCTGCCGCAGCGTTCACAACGTGTGTATTCGCGCACTTTAAATTTTTGATCTCGTTTTTGTTTGACGATCATTGCTGTTTTAGCCATTATATAACCCTCCTTAGCTTGTTTATATATATCAATAAAGGCATTTGATTTCTTGAAACAATCTATTTATTATAACAAATTTCTTTGGTTTTGTAAATAAATGCAAGGAGTCAGTAGTCGGTGCTAAAATGGTTCATTCCATTAAAAAAGACTCGTATTTGTCGTTTGACTGATCGGTTTTTACCATCTGCCGGATTGGCAGAGACTGATTGTGATGATTTGGATTGATGGGAAAATCAATGGTTTGCATCATTATTCCGCACCGAAAAACCTGTATACTAGAAGCCAAGAGAAAGGGGGGAAACAAACCTGGCTTGATTCGGCACTGTTCCACCTTTGTCTATTGAATTGACACTCTGTTTTACGAATGATGTGAGGAGCTCATAAACGAAAAGAAAACGCTTACTTGATAGTCTGCACTTCAGTTACGGCATCTTCTGTCTACACGGAAACGGCCGAGACGGAAAGTCAAAAGCCGAGTGCGGCTGCTGTCAACTTCAATGTTCTATGGGCTCCAGCCTCATGAAAGAATCCGTCGTTCAAAACGCGAATCGAAGCGGATTCGTCAAAATTTTTTTATGCCGCGGAACAACAAGATAAAGTCATGGTCTTTCATTTAAGTGATTGGAGCCAAATGGACCAATTAAAGCGATAGCGGCCTGAGGCAACGGGCTTTAAGAGGCTGGAAACGTTTCATAAGCTTTATCATTATGAAAAGCGTGCAGCCGGATGAGACTGCACGCTTATTTTGCTGATGACCTATTTTTGGCTCAGCGCTATTTTCAATCCGATCAATGCAAACAGCGACCCCTGCAGCAAATGAATCTTTCGCGACATGGCCGGCCTCCTGCGCAAAAACTCCCCGACTTTTTCCGCAAATATGCTGATCATGATAAAGATGACAAGCGCTTGAAGCAAAAATACAACTCCGTACACAAGCATTTGGATCACAGCGGAACCGGACCCTTCAACAATAAATTGCGGGAGGAAAGCGAGAAAAAATAATGAAACCTTTGGATTTAAGAGGTTCATGATCACACCTTTTCGATATAAGGACCCGCAGCTTAATGCGTCTTGGCGATCAATATCGAATCCTGAACGTTTTTCCCGAAAAGATTGATAAGCCAAAAACAATAAATAAGCGGCTCCGGCATATTTAACAAAAGCGAAGGCCAGGGCCGATTGATAAACAACCGCCGAAATTCCGGCGGCAGCTGCGGTTATATGGACGATCAAGCCTGTACAAAGCCCGCAGGCAGTTGAGATCCCCGCGTATTTTCCCTTTGAAATGCTTTGCGCCAACACAAACAGATTATCCGGTCCGGGCATCAGCGTCAAAAGCACAGCCGCTCCCAAAAAAGTAAAAATCGCTGCCGCATCCACCATTGTCAACTCCATTTCCATCTTTCTTTTTGTGTCATTATAGCATGGAACAACTTCAGAAAAAGGCGTGTTAATGAACGAATTTAGTTTTTTGTATTAGTACAAGTTTCTGCTGTCTATCATAGTTTAATAGTGAAGATAGAAACAAAAGGAAGGGAGAATTTATAAATGTATGATTGCAAAACGCGAGTAATGAAGCCAATTGTGCACCCTACAAACTATTGTGAGGACCATAGATTCTCTAAAACCATTGTTCCTCATATTCATCCGCAGCATACAAAAAAAGTGGACCATCACAAATATGAGCATGTTCACTACTATCCGCACACTTATTCAAGCTATCAAAAGGATTCGTACGACCACTCTTACTGTGGTAAACCTTGCTGCGATGGAAGGAAATATTGGTAAAAGGCATCTTGTATTAGCTGCCAAAAAGGCCATATAAGCGTCTTGGTCGCGCTTTTATGGCCGCTTTTTTCTGAATGGTATGATTGACCAGTTTACCGGCATCCCGACAAATTGTTTTGCAGCACAGCCCGTCCAAGCTTTTGCGTTTTTGACTGAAAAAGGCGCACTTCCACCCGTGTATTGTCAGTAAGATCAGAAGAGATTTCATCGAATTTGCCGACCCAAGGACTGCCGCCGACCCAGCTTGGCGTGTCTTCCTTCACTTGATACATCTTAAATTGCCAGCTGATGACGCCGGGGATCTGGGCGAACCCTACATATCGATCATAATCTCCAAAGGAAGATGGCTCCGGAAGCCAATCAGCATAAATACCAACGCTCTGCCGCTCTCTGACAGGACTTGCCGGCGTATCGCCATACGGCTTTTTCACTTTCGTGATCAAAGCTGTGCCTTTGGCATTTTGAATGCCTTGAACAGGATGAAGAACAACGCTGCACGGATAGGATATGGTTTGCGCCATCATCGTTTCCGGATGAAGGCATATGAGAGTGAGCCAGATCCCTAAACATTTCAATATTTTCAAGGGGAATCACCTCCGAATGATACCATATAGTGTACCCTGAAACATTTACGGAGATTCTTTGTTCGCCCATCGGCAGAGAGCAGGGGAACATTCACCTATGTTTGGCTGAACGAGTATCTTAATGATAAACAACTTTAATGGAGGAAATGACGTGGGATACTTTGTGAACGCAGAGCCGGGGGTCAAATTATATGCGGAGGATCTAAATCCTAAAGGCGGAAAGACGATTGTTTTTTTACATGGCTGGCCGTTGAGCCATAAACAGTTTGAGTATCAGTTCAAGGTTCTTCCCAGGATGGGTTATCGCTGCATAGGGATTGACTGGAGAGGGTTTGGCCAATCGGATAAGCCTTTTGACGGCTATCATTATAACCGTTTGGCCGATGACATCCATGCCGTAATCAGGTCTCTTCGATTAGACCGTTTCATACTCGTTGGCCATTCTACTGGCGGCGCCATCGCGATCCGCTATATGTCCCGATACAGCGGTGAAGGAGTATCAAAGCTTGTTCTGATCGACGCTGCGGCTCCTATAGGTTTTACAGCAGAGACTGCCGATCGATTGCTTAAGGAAGCGGCGCACGACCGGCCTAAGATGATGCGGGGCATAACCGAAACCTTTTTCTTTCAGTATATAACAGAACCGTTTTCTGACTGGTTTTTCAGGTTGGGTCTGGAGGCGGCGGGCTGGTCGACCGAGGCTGTCATCAATCTTCTGCGGGACGAGAATCTGTATGCCGACCTTTCCAAAATATCAGCTCCCACTTTAATCGTTCACGGCATACACGATAAAGTGATTCCATTTTCACAAGCTCAACAACTGAATCAAAACATAAGAAACTCACAGCTTATCCCGTTTCATTATAGCGGTCACGGTCTGTTCTGGGAGGAACGTGACAGGTTCAACCGAATATTGAGCCAATTTATTGATTTGCCTAGGCGCAGTGGCATTCAATCACAGGAAAACGGAGCCGGCTCTCGGAACGACTGGGAGCTTGTTTGATCATCAAGAAATATTCCGCTGCCAAAAAAGATTTGTTGACGAATGAAATCATTGGAATTAAAATTCAACTATTCAATCAATTTGCAAATTCAGGGACGAACATTTGCAGAAGAAGGAGTCTATAAATGACGGATTATTCGGATGAGTCAACAAGAAGTGACATCCATTCTCCAGAAAAACGAAAAGCATTATATCGACGGGTCTTAATAATTGTGAGTATTTCACAAATTTTCGGGGGAGCCGGCCTGGCAGCCGGAATTACGGTAGGCGCCCTTATGGCTCAACAGATGCTGGGGACTGATGCTTACGCAGGGGTGCCGTCCGCGTTATTGACGCTCGGGTCGGCGGGAGCGGCTTTTATTGTAGGGAGGCTGTCACAGCGGTATGGACGGCGCACCGGACTTGCAGCTGGTTTTATAACAGGCGGAATCGGTGCTGTTGGTGTTGTGCTTTCCGCAATGATAAACAGTGTTTTTCTATTATTTGCTTCACTCTTGATTTATGGCGCAGGTACAGCTGCGAATTTACAAGCCCGCTATGCCGGGACCGACTTGGCCAATCGAAAACAGCGTGCGACTGCCGTCAGCGTGACGATGGTGATGACGACGTTCGGGGCGGTTTCCGGTCCCAATTTGGTCGATATCATGGGGCGATTTGCTCTTTCGATCGGCGTGCCGCAACTTGCGGGGCCGTTTATTTTAGCAGCGGCAGCCTTTATCTTAGCAGGACTGATTCTTTTTATGATGCTGCGTCCTGACCCGCTGAAGATTGCAAGCCTTTTGGAAAAGGAGAATCAAACGGATGCTGAGTCAGCCGGTCAGCCTGTCAACAGAAAAGGAATTGCGATCGGTGCGACAGTGATGATTTTGACACAAATGGTGATGGTGGCTATCATGACGATGACGCCGGTCCATATGCAGCATCATGGACACAGCTTAAGGGAGGTAGGTGTTGTCATTGGTTTTCACATTGGGGCCATGTATCTCCCTTCGCTTTTCACCGGTATTCTCGTTGATAAAATCGGCCGAACGGCGATGAGTATTACTTCCGGCCTGACATTGCTAATGGCGGGAATAACTGCGGCGCTGGCGGATGATTCTATGATTCTATTAGTCACAGCTCTTTCTTTACTTGGATTGGGCTGGAATTTTGGCCTTATTAGCGGAACCGCACAGATTGTCGATTCGGCCGAACCTTCAACACGCGCTAAGATTCAAGGTTCATTGGATGTATTTGTAGCACTGGCAGGCGCTTCAGGCGGTGCGCTATCTGGAATGGTTGTCGCCAATTCCAGCTATGCAGGACTGTCCTTGGCCGGCGGATTTTTATCCCTTTTGCTGATCCCGGCCGTCATCTGGTCAAGAAAAGAAAAAAGATTACCCGTGCAAAAAGGGATGGAAAGCTAGATTTTTTAGTTTTTCGTTGAACCCGGCTCAGATTCGGGGATTCGTTATCAATAGAAAAGGCCTCGATTTCGAGGCCTTTTTACGCTATCAACAACATGGGGAGGGAGGATGGTAAAATCAATCAGAACATATGATGGAGGGACTGTCATATGTCTTCTCTTCAATTGTTTTTCTGACGATTGTTTGAGAGTGCAGAGATGAAAGCCGCATCTTCCTGCACTTCTCAAGCAGGCTTTCGAGCAAACTGATTAATACCCGCCATATCCGCCGCCAAACCAGGACGCACCGACGATAATCAAAAGAATGAACAGCACGACAATTAAAGCAAACCCTGCTCCGTATCCGTAGCCTCCGCTCATTTCGTTCACCTCCCTGTAGAGACATAGTATATCCTATGATCAACAAACGAGATTTGGTATAGATGATGGCTTTCTTTTGCAAAAATGGTTGGATAACCAAAACGAAAAACCGTACTCATTTGAAGACGAGAACGGTTTTTTAGACTGCAAGCTAAAAAAGTTGCTCAAAGTGCTGATAAGTGCCGATTTGCGCGTTGATGGAAGCATGCGGTGTATATCCTAAGCCCATCCTCTTGATCAATCGGCTGTACATCTCCTGTAAGGAAGCTTGTTGAAGCGCCATTTGAATGTGTGCATTCCGGACATGATTGTCTTTCATCAGCAGCGCCGAAAAGAAATTGTCGCCCGCCATGTTTTTGGCCGATGCCCGCGCTTCCAAAGCGATCGCATGATCATGGGCTGTTGCCGGTTCTCCCGTTTTTTTTCTGAAAGGATCATCAGATAAAGCATGTAAAGGGGTAACCTCAGGCGAATTTTGATTGTAAGGGTTGATCAGCTGCAGCATGACTTTGACATGCATTCGCATGACATTGATTTGCAGACCGATGATTTCTTTAAGCTCGGCGTTTGTCGCTCGAGAATAGTAGCCCTTTAATTTGTGGAGCATGCCTTTATGTGTCGACAAATGTTCCGCCATCAGCCCAAGGTCAACTGCCGGTAATATCATAAAACAGCCTCCTAAGAACGATAGGTATTGTAAAAAGAAAGCGACTGCTGCCAAGAAGGGCCCTTTTTTTGATCAAGGCCAGTTGTTTATATGGCTGTTCGGATCCGCATGACTTGGCATGTTCATGTGACTTGGCATGTTCATGTTCATATGATTCGGCATATTCATGTGGCTAGGCATATTCAAATTCACATCATGGTGACTCATGTCATTGTCGTGCATCCCCATGTAAAGCGCTTCGACACGTTTCACATGTTTAAAATGCTTCTGATAAAAATGCATGTGTTTGGCTGGATCGACATACTCATACCTTTTTGCGAGCAAACCGTACAGATTCGCTTTCATTAAATGATGCTTGAGCTCGCTTGACATTTTGTGTGGCATTTTTTCTATACCTCCTAAAGAGTTAGTCAGTATCAGCGTATGCCACCTGTTATGAGCCGTGCCTCCGCTGTTGCCTATCATACTAAAATGAAAATCAGAAGAAGGAGCTGTTAAAGAAGTTGTGAAACTTGCCGTTCGAGGGAGAAGTTTGAATGAACATCATTTTGTGGTTTCGATAAACCTTTGAGGAATCATTTCGAAGTAGAGGACGCTCTGAAAAAATTTCAAGTGAAAGTCCAGGATTTATTCCAAAAAATGATATGTAGAATTCATGAAAACATATTGTTGTCTCTTTTTTCTAGATCATCCGAAATGGTTTTACCCGATATGTTTCCATGTCAAAAAAGGCTCTTTTTAAAAAAGAGCCCTACAAACAATAACATGGGGAGGAGTGTCAATCCATCTCTTGGAGGAAACTGTCATAAGTTTTTTAAACTAGTGGTTTAAAAAGAGTGCAGGGGTAATCCGCCTGTAACAAGGATCCTCCCGCACTTCTCACAGGAAAAAGGTCTTTAATAAAAGCCGCCGCCGAAGCTGCCGGCTCCAACAATGATTAAGAGAATGAATAGAACAACGAGTAAAGCAAATCCTGATCCGAATCCATAACCACCACCCATATCGTTCACCTCCCTGAAGAGACATAGTTCATCCTATGCCATATCATTAAATCCGTATAGTTGATTGATTCAAATAATGAAAAATGGTGTAACAACCAATTCAAAACGCTGATTCAAAAGAACATTTTTTTGTGACTAATGAAATCACCAAATGCAAATCATAAACATGGATACTCCTTTTCATTTCAGGCCGGAAGGAGGAGGAAACATCATATCAACATCGATTAAGAACAGTTTTCTATTCATGACGATGCTTCTCTTTCTCACCGGGTGTTGGAGCAGTCATGATATTGAGGAACTCGGCCTCACATTTGCCATAGGCTTGGATAAGGGGAAGGAAACGGCCCTGGAAAAAAAGTTTGACAAAATGGGCGGTGACTATCCGAAGAAAGACCGGTTGACCATAACCTACCAATATGTCAATCAGCAGGCGGCCGGGGCCAAGTCCGATGGGGGAAGCGGCGACCAAAAGCCGTACATTAATATTGTTGAAACGGGGGATTCGTTTCAGCAAATCGGTGCTGAAGTAGCGCTCAGACGGGACAGGCCGGTCTTCAGCTCCCACTTAAAAGTGATTGTCATCGCCGCTGGTCTTCTTCAGACCTACTCAATGAAAGAACTGCTTGATCAATCTCTCAGGGATAATGAAATCAGACCGAGCACGCTTGTCCTCATCACAAGAGGCAGAGCAAGAGACACGCTTGAGCTTAAAGAAACAGGAGAAATGCCGGCGTTTCGTTTGCGCAAAATCGTTGAAAACGACTTTGAGGCGAGAAAAATTCTGCCGCCTGTTACCTTAGCTAAATTGCCGGGGATGATGAGAGCGGGAACCAGTTATTTATTGCAAAACGTCGTGGGCGCCAACGGTGAAATCAAATACGCGGGGGCCGTGGCGATCAGTGGAAAAACAAACAAGCTGCTCGGTTTTTTAGATGAAGAAGATTTAGGCCAACTGATGTGGATTAAAGGAAAGGGAATAGGCGGTTCAGTTAAAAGCCGAGATCCACAAACAAAAAAACTGACCGCATTTGCCGTAGAATCTATCAACAGTGAAATCAAACCAATTGTCAAAAGAGGCCGCCTATCATTTCAAGTCAATATTAAGTCAGAAGGCCGCCTTGCCGAAAACTGGAATACCCAAGAAGTCGCATTTAATCAAGCCTTTTTAAAAAAAGTGGAAAAAACTACGGCACAATCTGTCAAACATAAAGTCGAACAGATCACGGAAAAAATGAAGAAGGAATACAAAGCCGACCTTGCCGGCTTTGGCAACGAAGTGAGGATCAAATATCCCTACCTATGGGATAAGCTGAAGAAAAATTGGGATCAAACATTTATTGAAACGCCAATTCATTATCATGTCAACATAACGCTAAAAGAATATGGGTCCCAAGGGAAACTGTAGCTTTCAACAACGGTGTTCCGGGTTTCTTTAAAAGGGACCTGGAACGTTTCATTTTCAATGTTGCCCCGGGTGCAAAAGGCATGTCTGACGATTGATTAAGGTGGGCTGATGTACAGGGCGTAAAATTAAAGAAATGATTTTGACCTTTAACCTGACAGTTCACGAGACATTGAAGGTGAACACAAGCGGATTCGTTTTATAAGCCACATCATCATCCAAAACATGCAAGTACCGCACAAGATTTCGCATATACCATAATAAAGAATCCTTTCGGAAGAGGCGAAAACTTAGTTCAAACGATGTCTTTATCATGCTTATTCAAGTCTGCTATACTTTGATTCAGAATATCATGTGCTGCTCCGTGATGTGCGGGGGAGAAGAAATGAATGAGGAGACAAGCTTATGAAAAGAAAAGCCATTGTTTTAGGAATCATCGCTCTAAGCATGTTTCCGACCACTTCAGCTTTAGCAGCTGAGGTGCAGTCGTTTGGCTGGAAAACACTTGCGGATGAAAAGGTGACCATTTCAAATGAGGGAAACATGACCGGAGATTATCAATCAGACGGAGGCTATTACAGGATTTGTGTTTTTCAAATAAGAATGGGAAATACAATGACGGTCAGCCTTTATGAAAGTGATCCCGAGCTGCCTTTAGAGCGTGTAGGAGACAGAAAATTCATTGCCGCGCCTGGCGGCTGCGCCACATGGACAAGCTTAAACAGCTGGATTGACGGCTCGAATCAAAAGGCGGAATTGAATGCGAAAATTGATTCTAAAACCGGCGCTGATGTTGTGCAAGTGAAAATTCAGGATTAAGTTAGAGAAGGGGGCTGCAAAACATCACGATTCTCCCATGCCTTCTTGAATCGATGGGAGAATCGTGATGTCAAAACACTTTCATTTGGTCAATGGCAAACGCCTGTTACTTGATGTCGATTGCTGAAGCTTTGTTATCCCAATCTGAAGCCATATTAGCCGTTTTACCATACCAATCGGAATGTCTAAACAGGACGCCTTTGCCATACCCTTGAGTTGAAGTGTGCTCCCACAGTGTCGTCGAATAGCTTGAAGAAGGTGACGCCGTGCTTAAGGAGGAAATTCTGTCATTCCAGCTGGACGGCAGGTTTTTAAAGCCGTCTCTCCAATAAATATACTGTCCGCCTTTATTTTTATACTCATAGAAATCGGTGCAGCAAGGGCCGCTGGCCGCCGGCTTGATTTCGTTTTGAAGTCTTTGTTTGTCTTTTTCGATAAATGCCTCCAACGTTACCTTGCTCGTAAATCCATACGCCAACAAATCGCCGTTTTGATTCTGTTGAGGCAGAACCATCGTTACTTTGATGTCTTTGCCGGATTTGCTGTTGACTTGGGCCTGGGAATCCACATCTTTCCCGTCTACAGTTAAGTAATGGAACGATTTGATCGTATAATGGTTCGATTTGGCATCGCTTACATTTGCCGGTGCGGCGCTTGCCGGCAATGCTGACATGAAACAGACTGCTGCAACGAGACCCGTACCTACTGTTTTTTTGAACTTTGTTATCAACATATAACAACACTTCCTCTCTTTATTTTCCTATTTATCAATAGGATGGAAAAAATCATAGCATTAATAGAATGAAAATGATGTCTTATTTTGCTGAAAAACATTAAAATTAAATAAATATATATTTAATCCTTTTTTGGAGGTGAAAAACGGTTTTTTCTGGAAGTATCAACTCCCATTAGAAAGATTCGCAAAAAAACCAAACAGAAAACTTCTGTTTGGTTCTTCTAAGCGGCCTAATATCTCGGCCAGCCTTTGGAATCCCAGGACAAATCATTGATCAAAAGCTTGGACACCCCATTGTTAAGCGCGTCATAGCTATGTCTTGCGATGATGTTGCCGTTTAGCACATCTTCGCCGCCCGGTCCTTTCCAGCGGTCATTTCCGGAATCGAGAATTGTTCCTCCGCCTTCGGTCATTTTCTTGCCGCTTCTGTTAATATGGACCCGTCACTTTTTTTGAACGGCCGTAAGCAATCTTATAGGTGCTGTTGACCCCTTGGCAGCATTTGTCGAACGAAACGAATCAATAATAGTATCCGTTTTGATATGTGATGCTCGGCGCTTCAACCGCTCCGCCATGATTTGGCACATATTTTTTCCATCAGGATAACGGAGTTGGAAATATACTTGGCGACACACTCCAAACTTTTCCGTCATTCGACTTGATGACGCGGCTCCCTTTTCCAATCCCCGTCCCAAACGTGTACCATGTATGTCCTTCTTTAATCATCGAAGCTGCCGGAAGGGAAAAATAGTCATTCCTTATTCCATTAAAGGGCCATTATATAGAGGTTTTGACCGTATTCATCGTAAATAAAGATTGCACTTTACTTGGAGAGGTGGGTATGATAGCCTCGTTATTTGGAAAAGGCTCCGATTGAGAAAAGCAAATCCAAAGGAGGGTTGATAACTATGAGCGATAAAATACTTGTTGTGGACGACGAACGCGAAATTGCCGATTTGGTTGAGCTATACTTGAAAAACGAGAATTATACGATTTTCAAATACTATACCGCCAAAGAAGCGTTGGAATGTATAGACAAGACCGAGTTTGACCTTGCCATATTGGATATCATGCTTCCCGGCGCAAGCGGTCTCACTATCTGCCAAAAAATAAGGGACAAGTACACCTACCCAATTATCATGCTGACCGCGAAAGATACGGAGGTAGATAAAATTACAGGGCTAACAATCGGCGCGGACGATTATATAACGAAGCCCTTTCGCCCGCTGGAGTTAATTGCGCGGGTTAAGGCACAGTTGCGCCGATACAAAAAATACAATGGAGTAACGGAGAAGAACGACAATGTTATTGTCCACTCCGGCCTTGTTATGAATATAAACACGCATGAGTGTTTTCTGAACGAGAAGCCGTTATCCCTCACTCCCACCGAGTTTTCAATTCTGCGCATCCTCTGTGAAAACAAGGGGAATGTGGTTAGCTCCGAGCAATTATTTCATGAGATATGGGGCGACGAATATTTCAGCAAGAGCAACAACACCATTACCGTGCATATCCGGCATCTGCGTGAAAAAATGAACGACACCATTGATAATCCGAAGTATATAAAAACGGTATGGGGGGTTGGCTATAAAATTGAAAAATAGGAATAAAAAAACCGATTATTCCAAACTAAAACGAAAACTCTACCTCTATATCGTTGTGATTGTTATGGCAGCAGTTGTATTCGTGTTGTTTTTGCGTCTATTTATCAAGGGGACACTTGGGGAGTGGATCGTACGTTTTTTGGAAAACAGTTATTACTTAGAACGTCAGGACGCGATGATAATATATCAGTATACCATACGGAATAATATAGAAATCTTTATTTATGTGGCGATTGCCATTAGTATTCTGATTCTATGCCGCATCATGCTTTCAAAATTTACAAAATACTTTGACGAGATAAATACCGGCATTGATATACTGATTCAGAACGAAGATAAACAAATTGAACTTTCTGCGGAAATGGAGTTCATGGAACAGAAGCTCAACACATTAAAACGGACTCTGGAAAAACGAGAGCAGGATGCAAAGCTGGCCGAACAAAGAAAAAATGACGTTGTTATGTACTTGGCGCACGATATTAAAACGCCACTGACATCCGTTATCGGTTATCTGAGCCTGCTTGACGAGGCGCCAGACATGCCTGCAGAACAAAAGGCAAAGTATGTGCATATCACGTTGGACAAAGCGTATCGCCTCGAACAGCTAATCGACGAGTTTTTTGAGATTACGCGGTATAACCTCCAAACGATTACGCTCACGAAAAAGAACATAGACCTATACTATATGCTGGTGCAGATGACCGATGAATTTTACCCCCAGCTTGCCGCGAATGGAAAACAAGCGGTTATCCATGCTTCCGAGGATTTGACCGTATTCGGCGACCCCGATAAGCTGGCGAGGGTCTTTAACAACATTTTGAAAAATGCCGCTGCATACAGCGAGGACAACAGCGTCATTGACATTACGGCGGGCCTCTCCGGGGATGTGGTGTCCATCGTTTTCAAGAACGCCGGAAGCATCCCAAAAGAAAATCTCGCTGCCATATTTGAAAAGTTTTACAGGCTGGACGATGCCCGTTCTTCCGATACGGGCGGCGCGGGACTTGGATTGGCGATTGCAAAAGAAATCATTGTTCAGCATGGCGGGCAGATTTACGCGGAAAGCAATGATCACTACACGACGTTTACGGTAGAGCTTCCGGCCTTGCCAGAAGGGGTTCCTAAGAAAATGAATATCGTTTCTTAGGAAAATCTCAAGGTTATCTTTACTTTTTCTTAGGAAATTAACAATTTAATTTTAAAAAACGGCTCGTTCTTACGCGGTAGACTTAAAATCGTAAGAACGAGCTTTTTTCGTTTCGCCAAGTGCATGCTGATTTAACGAGGCTGAACCGCCTGTTGACATTGGGCGGAGCAGACGGGCGGTGTGGCGTACCGCCCATCTATTCGTTCAGTCTTGTTTTTTCATGCTCATCTTGCCGCAGCGCCCGCAAGAAGGCTTCGGCCGTGGTCATCGCAATCTTCTGCTCACCCGCAGGCCAGCAATTTGCGAATCAATTGCTCCAGTTCCGCTGGGTACCGGAAGGAAAAGGCGGCCCTTGCCAGCCATATCCCGCAGCCGCTGTCTTTCTCTGTCCGAGGCCGCGTCGAGACCCACGCCTATCTGATCGCCGCCGCCCTCGCCAAGCGCGGGGTACGTGGGTGATTTCTGGCTCATATACAATATCCCGGCATGGCATATATTGCCGAGGTGCCCGTGGTGGCCACGTCCAGCATCGCCCTGGAGAAAGCTATCGTTAAGGACTACCGAAATCTCCCGCGCGCTGACTCAACGCGGCATTATCATCAAGCCGCTCACTTAAGGAGGAAACTGAAAATGAAGAAGTGGGGTTTTTTATTGTTATTTTTATTGTGCTTAGGTTTTGCCTTCATTAATAAAACACTGTTTTTTCAGGATAAAGCAGAAATTCAAAAATATGATCAAAATCACAAAGATCAAAGAGGGACTTCGGAAAGCACCCAAACGAAAACGATTTCAAAAGAACAGATTCATCAAGGAAATCTGCTCCTAATCAACAGTAATTATCCTGTTCGCCAAGAAAGTGTGAAATCAGATATCGTAAATTTATCTAAGCATAATGAATTGGTAAAGGGATATGGGTTGCTTGATACGAATATTCATCTATCAAAAGAAATAGCACAAAAATTTTCAGAGATGGTCAATGATGCTGCAAAGGAAGGGGTTAGTCATTTTTTAATAAATAGTGGCTATCGTGACTTTGATGAGCAAAGTGTGCTTTACCGAGAAATGGGAGATGATTATGCCTTGCCAGCAGGTTTTAGTGAACATAATTCAGGCTTAGCCCTTGATGTAGGATCAAGCTTAACAAAAATGGAGCAATCACCTGAAGGAAAGTGGATAAAAGAAAATGCCTGGAAATACGGCTTTATATTACGCTATCCAAAGGATAAAACTGATGTTACAGGCATTCAATATGAACCATGGCATATCCGTTATGTTGGTTTCCCTCACAGCGCGATTATGAAAGAAAAGAATTTCGCTCTAGAAGAATATTTGGATTTTTTGCAGGAACAGAAGTCGATTACGACTACAATAGACCACCAAGTCTATAAAATCTTTTACTATCCCATCTCCCAAAATACAACGATCCCTGTGCCTGCGAATGGGCAGTATGAAATGTCAGGCAACAATATGGATGGCGTGATTGTGACAGTGTATTCTGGTAAGCGAGACTAAGTTCCGAAGGACGAGGTTCGGGCGGAGAGGAACGGATGAACGGCGGAAGAGGGAGCGTTCCGAAGAAAAACGAAGAGAGTATCAACAACAACTAAAACATAGCAAATGTGAGTTTTTAGAGATACCGATAAACGAACCAGCATTGTTTCAGGGTGGCGTGACAAGAAATTGGAGGAGAAATATTGAAAAATAAAAAATTGACGTTCATATTATTCTTAATCTATGTATTAGCACTTATTTGGTTAGTTCTTTTTAAGTTACAGTTTTCTTTTGATCAAATAGACAGAGTGCGAGTCATGAATATGATCCCACTTAATAAGTCCGACTTTTCTGAGGTGTATAACAATATAAGGATTTTTGTACCTTTGGGTATCTATATTTGCATGTTGAAAAGTAAATGGTCTTTTATGAAAAAACTTCTTTCGATTATTGGTTTTACTCTGACATTTGAGATTACACAATTTGTTTTGGCAATCGGAAGAAGTGATATTACTGATATACTGGCCAATACACTTGGAGGTACAATCGGCATTGGTATTTATGAGCTATTATTCAAGATTCTAAAACACAGGACGAATAAATTGATAAATTTATTTGGCTTGGTGTTAACTTCTTGTGCACTATTTTTCATTATCTTTATATTTAAAAGGCACAGTTAGGTACGTAACATGTAATTACTGCACTGAGAGAAGTTCCTCCGTTTATGTTTAATTTACTCTTTCATCAATGATTGAAGCTACCATCTTCATGTGACTTTACTTGTTGATCGCATCATATGGTTCCTTTATTACGCAACCTTAGAGTTGCTTATACTTGACAAGCAACCGTATAGTTGCATATAATCGATATATGAATTGGAATAAAGACGCTATATTCAAAGCACTTGGCGATTCGACTCGGCGGCTTATATTAGACGAACTATCCGAACGCAACGAGCTGACGTTGTATGAACTTACGGCACGTCTCATTATGAAGCATGAGCTTTCCATTTCGCGACAGGCGATAGCTAAACATCTTTCTGTATTGGAAGATGCAGGGCTCGTTCAATCAAAACGAAAGGGAAAATATCGAGTACTTATATTTAATAACGAGCCACTTAAAAATTTGCTGAAGGGATGGGTAGATTAATTTTATAACGAATAACGAATGTATGAGTTTTCCTATATGCAGCCAGATTGTCAGAAGAGAACCATACATCGCAAATACCAAAGGAGACCAAACACATGATGAAAATCATTATTACTAGTATATTCGTTCAAGATCAAGACAAAGCATTGGAGTTTTATACAAAAACGCTGGGCTTTGTAAAAAAGCATGATGTTCCCAGCGGAGCATATAGGTGGATAACGCTTGTTTCTCCCGATGATCAAAACGGAACCGAGCTTTTACTCGAACCGAATGAACATCCTGCCGCCAAAGACTATCAAAAGAAGCTATTTGCCGAAGGCATCCCAGTAACAATGTTTGGCGTTGCAGATATTCGCAAAGAGTACGAACGATTATTGGAAAACGGTGTGAAGTTTACGATGGAGCCGACAGAAATGGGCGAAGTCACAATAGCTGTCTTCGATGATACATGCGGCAATCTTATTCAGATAATACAGAAGTAACGTCATGTTTAACGACTTTATTGGTAAGTATTAAGTTCGGTGAAGGACGGAATATTCTTGCGCGAATACCGTAGATGTCGAATGAAAAAGAGCATATAAAGATGGAAAGCCCGCTTATTACAAGTTGGGCTATTTTTTGACATTTCGGTTGTTTGTTCTGATCAATATGAGTCATGTTCATGGGAGGGATAAAATCAACAACCACCATAAAAAGAGCTCCTTATCTAAAAGCGGAGGCTCTTTTTATACTGACCAATTACTGAGTTCTCTCGAAGGAGTTTTGTTTTTCATTCTTGATCATTAATTGTTGAAAAGGTAACATCAACATTGGAAACAGGAGAGGCACCATTCGATATAGGTATCAAATCTCATTAGTTTATATGAAGGGGAGGGAACAACATGGAAGTTTTTGCAGAATATTTAGCGAATATTGATCATCCGCAGCATCGGGCCCGTACGGAAGAAGTGTTGAGCTGGGTAACTGAGAAATTTCCACAGTTAGCGCCGAAAATGGCGTGGAATCAGCCTATGTTTACCGATCACGGCACATTTATTATCGGCTTTAGCGTAGCCAAACACCATTTGGCTGTTGCCCCTGAAAGGGCAGGGATCATTCATTTTTCCGATGAAATTGTAGAGGCCGGCTATGATCATACCAAGCAGTTGGTTCGTATCAAGTGGGATCACCCGGTTGATTTCTCATTACTTAAGAAAATAATCGAGTTTAATATGTTGGATAAGGCAGACTGTTCAACTTTTTGGCGGAAATAAAAAAGAATCAAAAGGCTTCAAATGCTCATTTGAAAAATCAGGTTCGGAAAATCTTTGATATAATAAGATTTGTGCAGAGTTTGCAATAAAAAACCCGCCACCAAAGAAACATAATAAAACGATCGGAAATCACAAACAAAAAAGAGGCAGCCCCTTGGTATATCAAGGGGCTGCCTCTTTTCATGAAATACGTCCCAAGCGAGATTCGAACTCCCGACACGGATGCGGATGATCTTTTCTGAAGGCGAAAAAATAACACTTTTTAGTTGATTTATATGGTTTATTATGAGGTTTTATGGTGGGAAACGATAGACTATCATGGAGTGTACTATCTTTAAAACAAATAATTGGGGATGGTGTTGCTGTAGTACCAGCCACCGGGGTTTTTTGTATCAACAGGAACAGTCGAGTCCGTATGGTCTGGCTGGCCAACCAGAAGTGGTTACACTCCGCGAATCTATACGGATGCCAGGACTTACACTTCAAGAACTTCTTCTGTTGACTGGAGAATTCAGCTTAAAGCTCCCCATATCTATACATGGAGATCAATCACTGTTAATTCAAATACCTATATTGCGGGCGTCCCATGCCAACCACCGGGATTTAAAAATGGAGCTACCGTTATAAAGATCACAGAAAACAAAAAACGAAGAACAGTTTATCCAAGAGGCGACAAATATATATTTTGTGGGGATCCTGGTTAAGTCATCAGTAATAATACGCCAACTACTTTGGCTGATACGGTGAGATTGGCTTTCGGTGGTGCGGAATGAAAGAAGTAAAGGTTGTTTCTATACCTGATAGAGATTCTAACGGATATTTGATCGGATTCAAAAACGTAGTTGTACTTTGAAGTTGTCTAACCTGCCGCGGCCGAATGGGTGAACCTCAACTTACACAACATGCAGAAGATGGATACTATGGGGTAGTACATATTTGGACAAATCCCTGCAGTCATGTAGCTGATTATAAAGATTTGTTGATTCCTAGAGAAGAGAACCGAGATCCTGCCGCTGCTAAGGGGATGAAGATGCAAGATTGGGTTTTTAGACTTCTTTGTTCATAAAAACACAACTCTATTCATAAATATTAAAATGTAAAATAATTCAAGTGGGTGATCATATATCTGACAATAATGAAATTGAGTTAAGGGTTCATGGCTTTTGTCAAAAGGTTGGTAAGCCACCTAATTGTAGGTGGTCCCCCTCCTTTCCATCCACAAACACCAACTATCGAAGAAATGAGTAGGTGCATTGGTAGATGGACACGTATTTGGTTTTGGAGGGGAGGAGATTTCATTTGGTTATATGTTTCATTAGTAGGTTTGGATATAAGGGATAATGGTCAACCGGCTGTTTGGGGATGTAGGGGAAATAAGATTGAAGGGCACTACTTATCAATAATTTCCAATTATGTTCCTCATTAACAAAATATTGTTTGATCTAAAGAACTTGTGTGGCAACCATTTGTTAAAAAAATTCAATAAATAAGTCCAAGACGGAGAGCCTGCGGACACTAAACCAACGCTTGATGCGATTGTTTGGTGTCTTTTTTATTTTAAGGAGGGATGATCTTGTTGGCCAAACAATTGACTTTTCTGCCGCCTATAGACGAAAAAGAAGTCAGAAATACGATTATAAGGGAGCTAAAAAGATACAAGGCATTGAAGGTTCAGCTGGAAAATCGGAAAGAACGAGAGGCAACCGGGATGATTAACCTTTTCCCGCAGTTGAGGGATCAGCACTGCTTAAATGAGTTGAAAGTATGTCAGATGGACAGAGCGCTCAAACAAAGCCTTGATGATGATGAATTAAAGATTATCCAAGCGAAATATCTCTCTTCACAAAAAATCAAGGACATTGAAATTTATATGGAAATGGGGATGAAAAAGGACAAATATTATCAGGTCAAACGGCAGGCCATTTATAATCTGGCGACAGCTCTCGGGATTATCTGAGGGCAGTGGTGAACAAAAAAGCAGACTTCTATAAGTCCGCCTTATCAAAGTGTACTCTTTTCTAATTTTAAAAACTGCACCGAATCGCGCTATGATTTAACCAAAAAACGCGTTTTCAGCAACTTTAAATTCTCCAGTGCCAAATTCGGCTTTTCCTTGAGTGGTGAAGCTTAATACACCGGTTAGGACTACACCTGTAATTACTACACCTAAAAATAATTTTTTCATGAGACCAGTTCCTCCGTCCATGTTTGAATTTTGTCGCGAGCGACAATTCCTTCATCAAAGTATTTCGCTGCCAATTCATGATATTCCTTCTTTTTGAAGTGTCTGGCTGCATTGACAGCTAGATCTGTTACGTCTGACCAAAGTTTTTTGTCTCTTAGCATATTTAATGTGTTATCTAATAAGGTTTCATCCAACTCTTTATATATTGAGTGTATGATTAATAGCTTGGCTTCGTACGTTTTTTCGTTTGTTTCTTTTGCCAGATCGAGAGCTTTTTGATACCAATGTGTCCCTTCTTCGACCAATCCTTTCTTGAATAAAACCCTTGCCAGCATATAAGAAGTTCTAATGACTGCGATTTTAGAGTGCAGATTTTCAAAGATGTCGAGAGCTGTTTCGAAGGATTCTCGCGCTAGATCGAGTTTTTCCTGTCGTTCGTAGGCAAGTCCGAGATTGTGATATCTGAGCCCTTCAACGAAATGTTGTTGAGTATCTGCTGCCATTTTTATTGCTTTTTTATACAAAGCTTCTGTCGACTTATATTGGTGCAGGTCTAAGCGGTTAGCCGCGATAATCATTTGAGTAGTTGCCGCCCTATTGTCATAATTTCCAAGGGCTAAAAAGCTTTCAAGTGCTTTTTCAGCGTGTGTTAACGAGAAAAAATGTTGATGAATTTCATAGTATGCAATAGCAATTTGAAAATTGAATTCTGCACGTTCTGCTTCATCAGGTATTTTGTTGACCCAGTTTTCTGCAATACGATAAAAATTAATTGCTTTCGTAAAATTTTTTATGTAGAACTGATACAGCCCACTAAAAAAGTAAAAGTAATACTGAAGCATATCATCGGTTTTCCTTTCTTCAGCACGATACTTTAGACTTTTTAAGATACTTCCAGATTCATTGTATTGTTCCATCAGTAATTTAAAACGGGAATCTATCATATTGAAATAAAGCAAAACATCTTGATTTTCCTCCATATTCTCAATAGCCCGCTGAATTTCATTTTTCATTAACCTAGCTTTATTCACTTGCTGTAACTTGATCATGCCGTACCATTGATTTAACATGTTTCCAACTTCTTCAGGTGCTATTTTTACATTCAATCCCTATCATCTTTCCTGTTTATTCATTTTAAATATTCGAAAAAATCAAAGCTGATCGTTTCCTTTTTCTGCATATGATTAATTTTACATAATGGATCATTTTTTGACAACAATTTTCCTTTTATGGAATTCGAAAAAAGTCTGTCAAGTTTGTTGGGTTTTTTGTCCTGATCAATATGATTCATTTTCATGGGTAGACAGGATTTATTCGCCAATTCATTTCCGTATAGTGGTAAACTCTATACTGGTCATTACTTTAGTCATGCAGTTTTTGGGAAGCGAGGTGTTACAAATGATCGGTTCAATCCTGGGAGAAACGCTGGCTCTAGATATCATGAAAGTCGATCTATCGCTGAAGAAGGAATTTTTGGCGGAGTTGAAAGCCTGCCGCGCAGAATTGAAAGCCGAAAAAACGGAGTTCTCTGATTCCAAAAAGATGATCACAGAACCCGAGCTTACGTCTCACACTTGGCAAGGCAGTCTTGCCGAATCATTTGAGCGTATTCGAAAAGATATGAAGGCATCCTTTCATGACATTGAAGGCAAGCAGCTTTCCGATGTTCTGGAAAAAATCGATGAACGAATTAAAGCGTTAAACGGAGAGATTCACTCACTCGGACAAGAAATCCACTCACTGGAGAAAAAGATTGAAAGAGAGAAACAAGAAGCGCGAAACAAGGAGTAATTGAAAAATGGGTCAAGAAATAAAAGTGAAGACCGGTGAAGTCAAACAAGCGATTTCTAAATTGAAGCATTCAAACCATTCGATAAAAGCGTCGGTTCCGACGGATGTCAAAGGCCAGAATCATTTAGATACAGCGAAAAAGATAGATGAATTAAATCAAACGATGAATGAGGTCGCTGAATCCTATGCCTCGGCTTTTTCAAAACAAATCGCCCAAACGGAATCCGCCGTTGAAGCAATCAAAGACACCGACAAGCAGCTGGCTTCATCGATGAAAACGAAATAGAGGAGAATGCTATGAAGACTCTGGATGTTCAAGCGTTACGAAATGGAATAGATGATACGCTGGAACAGTTAAAAAAACAAGCAGATGAAATTGCCAAAGTCAAAAAAAGCGTCGACGGCATCACATCTCTTGATGATGCCTTAAAAGGAAAAGGCGGGGACGCCATTCGCGCGTTTTACGAAGAATGCCATACTCCGTTCCTGCGATTCTATGAAACGTTCATTGAAGAATACGAATCGGCATTGAAAAAAATCAAAACCTCACTGGATTCTTTTGAATCAAATCACAACGGATATATTTCACAAGCCTTTCTCGAACACGAATTGGAACAAGGCTTGAACGCGGCCGATCGAACAACGAAACATTTGGTATCCAAAGCCAATGCTACGATCGCGAAAGTCAGTCATATTGCCGATTTACCTCAGTTGGATGACAGTGATTTTCATGAACAGAATCAGAGAGCGAAAAGGGAAGTCAGCAGCACGCTCGAAAAGCTCCATGCTTTTGATAGGGAGCAGACCAATGCTCTCAAAACCGCAGAAAACGACCTTGAGACTATGCAAAGATACATCACAAGGCTTGAAAAAATGTATACAGGCCCTAAAATTGAGATTACCGACTACCAAAAAGGTTCGATTTTAAAGCCGGATGAAAATGAAATCAACGGGATAGCGAGCGGACTTCAGGGCAAGCTGGAGAATGCCGAGTCGTCTCCGATGGAGATAATGCTTGAAAAACTCAACAAAAATGAAGGATCCAATGTTGATACGGTGGCTGGAAAAGAGAATGATGAAAAAATCAATCAAGAAATTCATGCAAAAAATACTGTTTTGACTGACCTGCAAAAAGAATTAGCAAAACATCCGGAGGTTTATGGAGATATCCGTGTAATTGGTGGTAAACTATATAATCATAAAGGATGGAAAAAGGTCAAAACAGTTGATGTTGCCGATGAAGTGGTTCAAAATCCAGCAGACATTAAATATATCGGCGGTCGCTACCATGTGTATGAAAATAACCAAATCGTAAGAGAGTACATTGTAAACGGCAAAGTGAAGATGGAAGTCGTCGAGCATATACCAGATAGCAGGAGTCAAGGTAGTATTAAGCGCGATTTTGAAGGAACTTCTTTAGAACCAGTAAATGATATAGCTGACTTTGCCGGAAAAGAACTAACAGGCGGTAATGATGCGCTTCGAGTCATAACTGGTAAAGATCCTGATACAGATGAAAAAGTCTCTGGAATCGAGCGTGTTACAGACGGAATTTTTTTTGCATCGGTATGTACACACTTTACTTTTTTGATCGTTTGATTGTTCTGCTTTCCGGCATGTTTGGTGAATACGACATTAGCAAAATTAAAAATGTCGCCGTTTCATTGGAATTGATACATATGGCTTCGCTCGTCCACGACGATGTCATCGATGATGCGGAGCTGAGAAGGGGACAGCCGACAATCAAAGCGAAGTGGGATAACCGGATTGCGATGTATACCGGCGATTATCTGTTCGCCCGTTCGCTGGAATCCATGACAAATTAAACAAAGTCTCGAAAGCCGGAAAAGTCGGATCTAAAGTAAAGGCAGCTACTAAAAAAGCAACGAGCAAAACGATTAAGGTTTCGAAGGAAACTTTAGAAAAAAGTATAGCGTATTTCAATAAGTCGATGCATAGGGTTGCTTCAAAAATAAAAGGGATACAAATACACAATCCTTTTGCTCCACAAGTTCAACTTGTAGGCGGAGGAAAAATTCCTTATCATGCACTTAATGGGGAGAATATAAAAGATACTTTTATTCGGCGCATAAAGGAAATCACTACTATTAATAAGGGTATAGGTGAAGCAAGGATAATTCCTGGTAAGACAGGAGCCGTAACAGGCGGGAATTCTAACAAATTAGGAAAAAATATGATGGAGAAAATGGGGCTTAAACGTTCAACAAAATGGAGTGGCTATCAAGCCCAGCATATTATTCCTTCTGAAATGGCAAATAATCCTGTTATTAAAAAAATAGGGATGTATTTCGATGATGCATCAAATGGAATTTTTCTAAGAATACCTGATAAAGATATAAGTGCCATGTCGAGGCACAGAGGATATCATTCTGTTTATAATGAAGTGGTAGAAAGAGCTTTAAACAAAATGGATATTAATCAAAGCGTTTATAGTTTACAAAAACAAGTATCTGAACTGCAAAGTAATTTAAGGACATTACAAGAGAAAGGGTTACCTTTATATCCTAGTCAAGGTGCCACGGTAGAACTTTGGGAAAGAAAACTTAAACAATTATCAAACTAATTTTTTTGAGTATTTGTTAGGAGGTAAAACTAGTGGATAAGAAAGATATTAATTTCCTTGAAGAGTTGCTTTATAAAACAGATAAAGACAGCACAATAAGTTTGGTAAGAAACATTGATGACCCTTTGATGCTCCATGTTTTTGCAGCAAATTATAATTGGAATAGCGGCTTTGATGTTCCAAGAGCAATTCTTGAAAATGAGAACTGTGATTTTGGAACAGGGTTATTAATGTTCCATTATGCAGATGGTTATCGTATGCTTGAAAATCAAGATGATGTTTCAACATCTACTTTAGAAGAATGGAAGGATTTTTTATTTAAAACTTATAATAAGCTTATAAATTTAAAGTTTAAAACTCAGAACATTTCATTTGATCCTGAATTAACAAAGATTCAAAAGTTTAAGTTGAAAAAAAGCAACCCGAATATTCCGGATATTTTACTTGATAAGTCACCAGGACATGTGGTAGATGTTCCAAAAATTTAATGTGTTTTTTTAGGTTCAATTCCGAGAAAAACCCGACAAAAATGGGGATAAAATGGGGGACTTTTTCTTTTCCGCTTTGTCATACGATAGAGACAAGAAAAACGAACGTGAATACCTTAGTCCAAGACGGAGAGTCTGCGGCCACCGATCTTTCGCACACGGATGCTGTGCAGCTGATTGGCGGCCGCTTTTTATTGGCCAGAATGGGAGACGCACCTTTCCCTGATCAAGTGTAAGGTCGTCAGCTTCACAGGAGGAGCGGCTGGAGTCTATGCAGGATTGCGCGCGATAGTCACGGGGAACGCAAGCGGGGAGCTCCCGTTTGTACAGGAAGTCATTTTCACATGGCTTCTTGAAATCTTTGCGTCCTCCTGGAGATTAGCCGGGCCTTTTTTAAAAAGCGAATAGCGCAATGTGGTGTTAATCGGTAAGGAGATTAAAATGAGAGATGTTTAATCGGCTGACACGAAGCAACTAAAAAAGTGTCTAAGCCCTCAACGAAGGCAGATGAACCTTTAACGAGGCGGGATTGGGAAGAGAACATGGGCATATATAAGCGTGTAAACGGTCGTATAAAGAGATATTAGAGCAGTTATTGGATGAATATAGAGGGACAACTTGATCATAAATAAACGAAAAATCCATGGATTCGTCGATCTTCCAGAGCAAATGATCTACCGGGACAAGTTCACTTAAGGCAAGTTGAGGACCTTGTTCAAGGCTACTTTTATTTTATCTATGGTTTTGAAATAAAGTCCATAACTTATAAAAAAATTTGATACAATTACGTTAATGGATGAATTGTGACAATTCAACAAACGGGCCATTTAACCATTAGGGAGGATGTATCATGACCAAACATCGGATTTATACAATGAGTGTTGTAAGAGTCTATCCCCATTACATTTCGAAAGCAGAGAAAAAAGGACGTACAAAATCAGAAGTGGATGAAATCATTCGTTGGTTGACAGGATATAGCCAAGAAGAGTTAGAAGTACAACTGGAAAAACAGACAGACTTTGAGACCTTTTTTGCGGAAGCTCCCCAATTGAATCCTTCACGGGCTTTGATCAAAGGTGTCGTCTGCGGCGTCCGAGTGGAAGATATCGAAGAACCAATGATGCAGGAAATTCGCTATTTGGATAAGCTGATCGATGAGTTGGCAAAGGGAAAGGCGATGGAGAAGATTTTACGGAAATAATAATAAAAAAACCAAGAAACACTAATTCTATAGCTTTTAAATAACTGGGCGCGATTGTGATAGATTACTGCCCTGAAATGATTTGTTTAGAGGATAAACTCACAATGTCCTTTACTTCACCTGAACACGACGAACAAAAAAGAGCCAACCCTTGGTATGTAAGGGTTGGCCTCTTTTCATGCAATACGTCCCAGGAGAGATTCGAACTCCCGACACACAGCTTAGGAGGCTGTTGCTCTATCCACCTGAGCTACTGGGACACAGAACAATATTATAGTATAAAAGCGCGAAAAAATAAAGGGGATTTCACCATTTTTTTCTGAAAAAGCATGCATCCAACAGAGGTTGAATGCATGCAACTCGCTCTTAGCCCTTTAGATCGATATGATGGCCTGAGACGGGATGAGGGGCTTGCACCATGTCGATTAACTGCTCTGCGCTTTGCTCAGCGGTGTCCATAGCCGTCTTTGTCATTGAGATATGGACGTTTTGGGCAAGCGCGGATTGACTCATTGCCATCGATAAAGCAGCGATATCCAAAGAAACCACCTCCTTATCCTCTAATATCGGATCAACAAGATGTGTCTTTATTCCTGATTTTAAGTCTGAATATTCTAATTTTTGCGTCTGTCTGTTAATATATGTATATCAAGCGTGCTTACCTTTCCGAAACGCCCCTCAGCGCTCCCCGCGCTGTCACAGATCCTTTATGACTCGCACTTCACTGCCGGCCGGTTTTGTTCTTATTTTCACCTTTTTTCACCGTTAACCAAGACTTTTATAAAGTGGTGTCACATCTTAATGAGAAGAAAGACAAAATGGAGGCTGATGTTATGCAATGGCTTGAATTTGTATCTGCGGCGATCGAATCTTTGGCATGGCCCGTCACCATATTAAGCGTGATCTTGCTGCTGAGGGGGCCTTTATCTGAGCGGATGAGGGATTTAATCAAATTGAAATATAAAGATTTTGAATTGGAGTTTGATAAAAGGGTAAAGGAGCTGGCTTCTGCCGGGGAAAAAACAGTGCTTCCCGGGGCTTTGAGCAAGGAGGAAAACATCATTGAAAAAGCTTGGTCTGAGGTGGAAGACGCCCTTCGCCAGACTGCAAAAAGGTTTGATCCAGGTGCCGAGGATCAGGATGTGCAGCATTTGATCAAAATGCTTCATGAGCAAGGTGTTTACACAAAAGAGACAGCGTCCGTCTTATCGGAGCTTTCAATATTAAGGCATGCCGTTTTAAGCGAAGTGAGTTTGAGCGGTGCTTTCGCGTACAAAAAGCTTTGCCGCCAGGAGGCGGGGCAAATTCGAGCCATGGCTGAAAAACATCCGGTTTTGTGAAAAATGATTTTTCTTCGTTTATTACGCGTTTTTAGTAGGGATGATGGTGTGTCCGCTTAAATATGATATGATGGAGAGACAAAAGCAGACTACATAAAGAGAGGTTTTCATTGTATGTTAGAGAAAGCCGAAGCATTATTACAGCAATATTTTGGCTACCCATCATTGCGGCCGGGGCAGAGGAAAGCGATTCAATCTGTCGTATCAGAGAAAGTGGATACGGCATGCATCATGCCGACAGGCGGAGGCAAGTCGATCTGCTATCAGATTCCGGCGCTCATGATGGAAGGCACGACCCTCGTGATCTCTCCGTTAATATCGCTGATGAAAGATCAAGTGGATGCTTTGAAGCAGCTTGGCATCAACGCTTCCTTTGTAAACAGCTCCCTTGACTATGACGAAACAGCCAAACGCCTATCCGCATTGGAAGAAGGCAGCTACAAGCTGTTTTACGTCACCCCGGAGCGTTTAGCCTCTCCCGAATTCATACGTGTGATCTCCAATCTGCATGTTCCGCTCACAGCCATTGATGAAGCCCATTGTATTTCACAGTGGGGACACGATTTCAGGCCGAGCTACAGACATATCGAAGGTTTTCTAAACGAGCTAAAGACTCGTCCCGTTGTGCTGGCCCTGACAGCTACAGCAACGCCTGAAGTTCATGAGGATATTTGCGCACAGCTAGGGATCAAAAAAGAAAATACGATTTTCACGGGCTTTGCCAGAGACAACTTGACATTTAAAATTCTCAAAGGAGAAAACAGAGACCGTTTTATAGAGTCATACGTTGAAAAAAACCGTTCTGAGGCGGGAATTATTTATACCGCTACAAGGCGTGAGGCCGAAAGAATCTGTGAAAAGCTGTCTAAAAAAGGGATCGCCGCAGGGTGCTATCACGGCGGAATGAATGATACCGAAAGAGAGCGGCAGCAGGACCTTTTTTTGAATGACGCAACAAGTGTGATCACGGCGACTTCCGCTTTCGGAATGGGGATTAATAAATCAAATATCAGATATGTGATTCATTATCAAATCCCTAAAAATATGGAGAGCTACTATCAGGAAGCGGGACGAGCAGGGCGTGACGGGCTTGACAGTGAATGCATCCTGCTGTTTTCTCCGCAGGACATCAGGCTGCAGCGCTTTTTAATCGAGCAGTCGACAGAAGATGAGGACGTACAGATGCAAGATTTGAAAAAGCTGAGGCAAATGGTCGATTTCTGTCATACGGAGGGCTGTCTTGAACGCTTTATTCTCTCTTACTTCGGCGAAGAGCAGACAGAGGACTGCGGCAGGTGCGGCAGCTGTCTTGATACGAGAAATGCCGCTGATGTCACCAGAGAAACGCAAATGGTTCTTTCCTGCATGATCCGCATGGGAGAAAGATTCGGGAAAACAATGGTTGCACAGGTTTTGGCCGGTTCGAAAAATAAGAAAGTCATCGAAAACCGTTTTCAGCGATTATCAACTTACGGGATTTTACAGCATCAGTCGGTCCCTGAAATCAGTGATTTTATCGAGTTTTTGATTGCCGATGACTACATCAGGATGTCCGATGGCACATACCCGACGTTGACTGTGACAAACAAGGGCCGGAATGTCCTGCTCGGACGGGAAACAGTCGTTCGCAAAGAAAAAATGAACACCGCTCAAATTGCCAAAGACGACGAATTGTTTGAACGGTTGAGACAGCTGCGCAAAACACTTGCCAAGGAACAGGGTGTGCCTCCTTTTGTCATCTTTTCTGATGAAACATTGAAAGAAATGAGCGGCAAGGTGCCTGTGACCGAAGAAGAGCTTCTTTCTGTCAAAGGAGTGGGAGAACAAAAAAAAGTAAAGTATGGCGAGATATTTTTACAGGAGCTTAAAGCCTATAAAACTGAAAAAGAGGCATAAAAAACGATTTTTTTATGAATAAATCATTTTTTTAGTAAATCTCTTTTTTTAAAAAAAGATGAGGGGAGAACCCTTGATGTAACAGGTTTTCAAGTGTCGGAGTCACATATTTCCAGTAGCGAAAAATCTTTCTTGTAAAATAACTGTAATCAAAAACAAATTGTTTTGTTATTGAATTGACATTTTCATATGTTACGATTGCTCCTGTTAGCCGAACAATAAAAAGCTAACAAGGGAGGATTTACTTATGAAGAAGACGTTTGTGTCCTTTGTTGCAGCTGCAGCATTGTCGACAACTGCATTCGGAGCGAGTGCCTCTGCAAAAGAAGTAACAGTCCAAAAAGGCGATACACTTTGGGGAATCTCGCAAAAACAAGGTGTCAGCCTGCAGGATTTAAAAGAATGGAATCAGCTTTCTTCCGATTTGATCATTCCGGGACAGAAGCTGAACGTTTCTGAAAAACAGACAGAAAAAACAACTCAATATACCATCAAAAAGGGAGATACACTCTGGAAAATCGCCCAGAAATTCGGCGTTACAGTAAATGACCTTAAAACATGGAACGACATAACATCAGATATCATTTACCCGAATACATCCATAACAGTCGATGGCCAGGCGACGGTACAGGCTGCTGCGAAGCCTCAGGAAACCAAAGCATCCGTTCAAAGCGAAGCAAAAGCTGAACAGTCGCAACCGGCACCTAAGCGAGAAAAAGAAACGGCATCCCGTTCAAATACTTCTCAAAGCGCGGCGAAAGAACTGACGGTTACCGCGACGGCATATACTGCTAATGACGGCGGAATGTCAGGCGTTACCGCGACAGGGATTAATTTAAAAGCCAATAAAAACGCCAAAGTGATTGCGGTCGATCCAAGCGTGATTCCGCTCGGTTCAAAAGTCCATGTCGAAGGCTACGGAGAAGCGACAGCTGCAGATACGGGCGGCGCTATTAAAGGGAACAAAATCGATGTGTTTGTTCCTAGCAAATCAGCCGCGAAAAACTGGGGCGTTCGAACAGTTAAAGTAAAAGTTTTAAATGAATAGAATTTGTGAAGACACTGACCATAAAATATGATCGGTGTCTTTTTTTTATTATACAGCACAAGCTGAAGTTTTTTTAGATTGGCAAATGGGTAGTTAAGTAGATAAACCCATTAAATGCTGGTCAAAGGAGATGTAGAAGTGTGCTGTGGATTGTTTTGACGTTCTTATTGATTAATGCAGGAATCTTTATTTTTTCTTATTTGAGAACGAAGGATGTTGACTTAAAAACCTCAGACGGGTATTTTCTCGGCGGCCGCACCCTCACCGCTTTTTATATCGGAAGCTCCCTATTGTTGACCAATTTATCGACAGAGCAAATGGTCGGGCTGAATGGACAGAGCTATGCCGGAACGATGAGTGCGATGGCCTGGGAGGTGACAGCGCCGATTGCGCTGATCATGCTGGCATTTGTGTTTCTGCCGCGATATCTCGGTTCAGGGGTTGCCACAATACCCGACTTTCTTGAAAAGCGGTATGATCAAAGGACGCGTCAGATTGTGTCCATCCTCTTATTACTCGGATATGCGACATCATTTCTGCCGACGGTTTTGTATTCGGGTGCACTTGTATTGGATCAGGTATTCGGCATCTCTTCCGCGCTTGGAACCAATCGGTTTGCAACGGTGTTTTTGATTGCGCTGATGATCGGCGCTGCAAGCTGCTGCTACATATTTTTCGGCGGACTTAAAGCCGCGGCGTCAGCGGACGCTATTTATGGAATCGGTTTAATTCTCGGCGGCTTGTTCATATTGGTGCTCGGCATCCTGGCTATAGGTGACGGCAGTCTGCTGAAAGGCTATTCGGAGCTAGTGAGTGTACATCAGGAAAAGCTCAATGCCATAACGGCGGACAACTCTGCAGAAGTTCCCTGGCCGACGATTTTGACGGGGCTTTTGGTTAACAATTTGTTTTATTGGGCCGTCAATCAGTCGATCGTACAGCGGGCGCTCGGGGCGAGGAACCTGGCGGAAGGGCAAAAGGGCGCCTTGCTGGCCGGTGTTTTTAAGACAATCGGCGTATTTTATCTCGTCCTTCCGGGGGTGATCGCTTATCATTTATATGGCGGAAACATCATGAATCCAGATACCGTTTATCCGAAGCTGATTGTTGATTTGCTTCCGGGGGCTTTTGTCGGCGTCTTTGCCGCGATTTTATTCGGCGCGATTCTCAGTTCGTTCAACGGAGCGCTTAACAGTACAATCACATTGTTCACATTGGATTTGTACAAGCCAATGTGCAAGCCTGATGCGACAGAAAAAGAGCTTGTCAAAACAGGCAGGCGATTCGTTTTGGCACTCGGGGCCTTATCGGTTGTCATCGCGCCATTTATCCTGTTTGCGCCGTCAGGGCTTTACAATTACCTACAAGAGATGTTTGGGTTTTTTAATGTGCCTGTTTTAGCGGCCGTGGTTGTCGGATTTTTTTCGAAGAAGGTGCCGGCATTGGCTGTGAAAGCCGCGATTCCCGCACATATCCTGCTGTATGCGATCTCCAAAATATACTTTGGACACATCCATTTTTTATATATTTTAGCCGTTTTATTTCCGTTTTCCGTTTTACTGATGCTTTTCATCGGAAAAATGCGCCCGCGGAAGCGCGAATTTGAATTTAAAAAAAACACCCGGGTTGACTTGCGGCCGTGGAAGCATGCCAAGCTGGCCTCCGCTCTGGTGATCTGCCTGATGGTTGGCATTTATCTTTTGTTTTCACCGTGGGGGCTTGCAAAATAAAAAAAGCGGGGGATCCCTGAATCCTCCGCTTTTAATGTTCGGTGATGCGAAGATGCACCTTGCCTTGATGAGCTTCGAGACGGCATCGTCCTCCGATTGGAAAAGTAAAAAAGGGGATGGTATGGCCAAAGTCCATATTGGCGATAACCGGTATGGAAGAAAGCTCTTTTTTTGTTCGAATGATCTGTTTGAGCCGTTCGATCGGCACGCCGGATGCCCGCTGAAATCGGCCGATGACGACCGCTTTGACAGAGGAAAAGCAGGGGAGGTGGAGCAATGACTGCAAATCCCGGTCGAAAAAGGCTGCCGAGGATTCCCAGTCATCCTCTATAAACAATACAGCGCCTTTTAGATCCGGGAAGTATTCCGTTCCTTGAAGGAGGCCCAGTGTACTCAAATTTCCGCCGATGATCGTCCCTTCTGCCTTGCCTTCGTTCAGCACGACAGGGCCCGGATTGGGCTGAGGCTGTGCTTCTTTGCCGATTGCGTCCCACCACAATAAAGAAGCCTCAATGTCGAACGGATCATGATCCCGGCAGCATTTCAAAAAATAATCCTTCGTATAGTCGAGGCCCTGTTGCATTGAAAAGCTGGAAAAGTGCGGCCCTGAATAGGTGACAAGACCTGTCTTTTGATAGACGCTCAAAGCGAGGGCTGTAATATCCGAAAACCCGCAAAAGACCTTGGGGTTGGCCTTGATCAAATCGTAATCCAAATGGGAAAGGAGCTGGTTGCTGTTATAGCCGCCAAGCACCGTCAAAATTCCTTTCACATCAGGATCGGAAAACGCTTCATGAAGATCGTCGACTCTGGAGGCAATGCTTGCAGAAGAAAACTCATCGATTTCTTCTGCATGGGCGGAAATCGAGATATGGAACCCGAGATGTTCCAGAACCCTTTTGGCTCGTTCGATTTGTTCCGTCTTTAAAAGGGCCATGCTTCGTGACGGGGCGATCACCCTGATGTGATCGCCTTCTTTTAATTTGGCTGGATACATGTCTTCACCTGCTTGCGTTGTTTCCTTTTATTTTCATCATATATGACGAATGATTTAAACATCCACCCACTGAATTTCACCTGATTTTGAATCAGGGTCGATCGTGACTTCAAAATGATGCTTTTCATAAAAGTGGATTAAACGGTCGACATGATCCCAATCCCTTTCGGCGATGTCTCCGGTAATGACGGGAATGTTGTGCTCCCGCGCCCGCGCTTTTAAATAGTTCATGCAGATCGAGCCATATCCATAGCCTGACGGTCCTTTAATATCGCCGATATGAATCGCCCGCTTTTCCTCACTGTAGGAAGCCACGAGCGAAAAGTCGCATCTTCCGCGGTAAGGAGACTGGCAGTCGCTAAGCATGATCTTGCATGTCCGGCCATCATCAATCGAATGGACGATCATCCATTCGTCATCTTTCGATTGATCAATGCCGAGCACCCGTGAATCTTTTGATATATCCTTCATATTCTCACGCATCCGAAACAGCTGAAATTGCAGATCATCCAATTCCTTTTGCGATTCGGAGCTGTTTTTTTCCTGTACTTTTTCCATCTAAACATGCTCCTTTCTATTGAAACATACAGTTTTCGATTATATTAAAAAGACTATGATTTTGCAAATCTAGCCCTAAAAATAAATTTTAATGTAATTTTAAGCAAAAATTTCACATTCTACGAATTTTTTTATGGTAGAATGCATATGACTTCTGGTTCAAATGACTAGGATACATACAATATATCCTCTTAAACCCAGAAAAAATCATGACAAAAGGAGCGTGCCACTTTGAGGAAAAGAAGTTGGGGTCTATTTTTACTGCTGACCGTTTTTGTTCTTGCATTAGGTGCATGTCAGCAGGCTGATCCAAAAGGATCATATGCAGCGGCCTACAAAAAATTGCTTGCTGCCAAATCTTATGAATTTTCAAGTGATATCGGCTTGAATGTAGATGCTTCAAACCTTGGAGCTGAAGATAAGCAAATTGTTGAGATGCTGAACAATGCGAAATTAACAATCAGCGGCAAGACGAATACGAAAACAAAAGAGACAGAAGCTGTGATTAAAGGCCAGCTTAAAGTGCAAAACATGTCAATGGATGTCAATGTCCCGATTTATATGGACGAAAAGAAACAAGTCGGCTATATCAAAATCGACAGCGTGCTTGACAGCTTCGGCGTTTTCATGGGAACAGCCGGCATGCAGTTTGACAGCCTGAAAGGCAAATACCTGGAATTCCCGCTTGAAGATGATAAATCTTCAGCAAAAGAGACGGAAGAAATTCAAAAGCAAGTGATGGAATCCATCAAAAAAGCGGCGGACGATCTTCCTGCGGATAAGTTTGAAAAAGCGGATCTGACAGACAAAGAAAAAGATCAGGGTGCTGCGCAAAAAATCAAGTTCAGCTTTACTGACAAAGAAATCAAATCATCTCTCATGAAGCTGATTGAAATCGTCGGAGATGCGTCAGGAGATACACTCTCGAAAGATGAGCTGAACGACGTCAAAGACGGCTTGAAAGATATCACCTTCACAAAATTTAATGTGACAACAACACTCGATGACAAAGAAAATCTTCTGAGTGAAAAAGCGGATGTCCAAATGGATTTCGATATTGATGAATTCCCTAAATCTTTAGGCCTTACATTCTCAACGACATACAAAAACATTGACGGTGACGTGACATTCGATCACAAACCGGCAAAAGGTGATATTGTGACAGAAGATGAATTAGAAAACTTGATGGCACAAGACGCCATGAATTTCTAAGCGACAAAAAATCCCCTCACCGGACAAACCGGCAGAGGGGATTTTTGTCTATTTTATGTCCAAATTTGGGCGAACAGGCCGAAAACGTTGACATTCCCCCGGAATTTGCATACGATTTGGATAGCTTGCACAAATAGGAGAGATTATTCAAAATGAGCCTTACAGAAAAAAATAAAAGCTATACAGGCATTGTCGTCGCTTTGACTATCATCATCAACGGCGTCATTGCGTTATTGTTTCTGATGCCGAAAAGCGACAAGTTCGCCCATTTGGACTTGACTTTTTTGCCCTTGCTCAACGCGGTCTGCAATAGTTTTACATTCATTTTTTTAGTGGCTGCGCTTTTTATGATCAAGCAAAAAAACATCAAAGCGCACAAACGGTTTATTTTTGCCGCTTTTACTACAACGACCATCTTTCTAGTGTCATACCTGATTTATCATTCGCTGATGCCCGATACCCACTTTGGAGGGGAAGGGATCATCAGGCCGATTTACTTTTTTATTCTGATCACACACATTGTTTTATCGGCTGTGATCGTTCCGCTCGCATTATTCACCTTGTTCAGGGGGCTTAGCATGCAGGTGGAACGCCACCGCAAAATCGCCCGCTGGACGATGCCGCTTTGGCTGTATGTTAGTCTGACAGGTGTTCTCGTTTATATTCTGATTTCGCCATACTATTAAGCATCACCCCTAAAGGCAGGGACAGATGAAAATCTGTTTGCCTTTAGGGGTTTTTTATGTGGAAATATCCGTTTGCGAACGGATCGCATTCCGGATCGGCGGTTTACAGCTGATGTGACAGAGTGAAACCGCTGCTCATCTCCATGATGTTTCAATACATATATTTTACAAGAAAAACTAGGCCATGGGCCGTCTCGTGTGTTTGGGTGATTTCCCCTGTCTACTAAACATAGGCTGATGCAGCGGGCTTTCTTCCAAAAAAATATTACTCTTAAACATAGATAATCGTCTACACAAGATATAGAAATAGACAATATAAATAATTAGAGCATTTTATAGAAATAATAAAAGGGAGATGCATATGAAAATACTGCTTGCCACTTATTGGAATATACCCCATGTAGGTGGTGTATGGACTTATATGGAACAACTCAAAGAAAGACTTGAGTCTTTAGGACATGATGTTGATTTACTTGGATTTGGGAAAGACAACAGTATCGTTCATATTGTGAACGAAAATCGCAGCATAGAAAAAGGTCAGCTCCTTCCTTTGGTTGAGAAAATTATGAACAGCATTCCGGAAATTCAAGCAAATCAATTGGTCAATTATACTGAGATTCACCGTTCCGTATATGAACTGGGAGCTGCTTATTTAGGATTGGAAAAATACGATCTGATTCATGCGCAAGATATCATCGCTAGCGCGAGTCTCAAAAGAGTGCTGCCCCGAAATACGGCACTTGTCACGACACTTCACGGAAGTGTCACTTACGAAATCAGGGACCAGCTTAAAACGATCCACAGATCCTCCACATCCCATATGGCAAGAGCATATTTTGATCATCTTGAACAAAAGGGTGCCACATCACCAGATACGACGATCGTTGCCAACAATTGGCTAAAGAACATTTTAACGGGAGAATTTTCGGTTCCCGAGCGGCAAGTTCGCGTTATGCAATACGGATATGACATTGATGGTTTTTTAAACCGGATGAATTCAAAAACAGCTGATGTTCCTCAAACAGACAAAAAAGTCATTTTATTTACCGGCAGGCTGATCGAAAACAAAGGTGTTCACCATTTACTATCAGCCCTTGGCCAACTGAAAAACACCCGGAATGATTGGGTTTGCTGGATTGTCGGGGAAGGGGAGAAGCTGGCAGGACTCAGAATTCAAAGCGAACAACTCGGTCTTTCAAACGATGTTGTCTTTCTGAAAAATCGTGATGATGTGCCTTATTTACTGTCCTTTGCCGATATGTATGTTCTCCCGAGTCTGTTGGATAATCAGCCTTTATCTCTAATTGAAGCACAAATTGCCGGGGTTCCCGCTGTTGTGAGTGATGCCGGAGGACTGCCGGAAATGGTCACTCATGAAGTGACTGGTCTTATTGCGCCAAAAGGGGATGCGAATGCTTTAGCAGGTTTGATGGGCCGCTTATTGGGAGACGATGGTTTCAGAACAACATTAGGCAAAAACGCCAAAGAGTTTGCGAAGAAACATTGGGATATGGATCAAGCCGTCAGAAAAGTTCTCGATGTTTATCAAAATACTGTGAAAAATTAAGGAGTGAGATCAAATGAACAAAAATCGAATTGTCAATCATTTGCTCGGGACGCTAAATCAAGAAATGGATGCCAAGTGGTGGACGAAATATTTGGAAATGCTGATGGAACTTGTTGAAGAACGGACGAAGCAACAGGAAGGTTCCCTAGATTCTGAGGATGAACTGAATTTAGATGATATCGACGACAGCATGAAGCCTTTATTGACAGATTTAACTTCCATTCTTGAAAATATGAATAATAGTATTTTGGAAAGTAACCATAAGGTTTTAAAGGATATTCAAAGGGCGGTGGCTTCAGGAAATATGGATCGCGAAGATTTAGAAGAAATTATAGCATCACTGCCTTCTGATACGACAGTATCGAATTCTGAATCAAAGGAAAATATGAAAGGCATGAGGGATGATGTGTTAAACAAACTGAAAGAATCATTGCCTGAAGAACATACACTCGCCAATACGGAGACTGTAAAGATTCTGCAAGCAGCACAGAGCAATGAAGAAAGCGAAAACAATTAATCAATGCGTTATGGTCAGCCTTCGGAAATCGAAGGCTTTTATTTTTTTATCCTATTATTTTCAGTTCCCTTTCAAATCATCAAGGAATAGGTGGTTGTCTTTTACCTTTGCCGCTTGTGCGGCATACAATACTAAAAAGCAGCGCTTTACTTTTACTTCACCTAGTATGAAATAAGCGGGTTTAATAGGAGGGATTCAAGGGGTGTTAGGAATATGAATTTAAAAGACATTAAAGGTCATTATGACGCCATTTTCAGCTTAGGACACCTTTGCTTGGCGGCAATACAGCTAAGAGATAATGATTTAAGACCGTTTGCAGGTCCTCTCGACTGGGTGACTACGAATTCCCTCACAGATCTCAACCAGCTTCTTCGAAATAAGTTCGCGGGATTTATGGATCCGAAAAACCTCAGAATCATCGGCTATAATACCGGCGAGAAAAAAGAGAATTCTACTATTTATGTAGTAGACGACCTCTATAACGTCGGATCTGTTCATGATTTTGACGCGAATAAAAATACACTTGACCATCTGGCAACTTATCCTGCCGTAATGGAGAAATTCAACAGAAGAATCAACCGTTTTTTGGAAAAGTTGTCTAGCAGTAACCGCATTCTGTTTGTCAGGACAGAAGGCAGTTTCGAAGAAGCGCAGGAGCTTGAACGCGTTTTATCTGGTTTGGTTCAGCATGACTTTCATGTCCTTCTGGTGCGGCATTCGAACGTCAAAACCATTATCGAAAAAAATTGGCCATTAGAGAAAATTTGCGCTGTTGAATTACCTGATCAAGAAATATGGAAGTCAAATAATGCTTTGTGGACTTCGTTGTTTGAAGGAGTCACCATCGGATAGCGATATTTCCATCTGAAGTTTACTGAAGGAGGAACAGGAATGTTTGAGAATAAAACGATCTTCATTACGGGGGGAACAGGTTCATGGGGGCATGAACTCATCCTTCAGCTGCTGGCCTTAAACCCTAAAAAAATAACTGTATTTTCCAGAAACGAAGAGAGACAGGTGCAGATGAGACGGCAGATAGAAGATCCGAGACTCGCGTTTTTCATCGGCGATATCCGCGATCGAAAAGCGCTTCATGCAGGACTTAAAGGAGTCGATTACGTCTTTCATTTAGCTGCGCTGAAGCATGTGCCGGTTTGTGAAGAACAGCCGCTTGAAGCATTGAAAACCAATGTGTCAGGAACAGAAAACGTCATTGAAGCAGCGATTGAAAACGGTGTAAAAAAAGTGATCAACGTATCGACCGACAAGGCGGCAGACCCTGTCAACTTTTATGGGATGACGAAAGCGATCGGCGAGAAGCTGATTGTTTATGCGAACCATCTATATGGAAAAACGGCCTTTATTTGTGTGAGGGGAGGAAATGTGCTCGGAAGCAGCGGAAGCGTTTTGCATCTATTTAAAGATCAAATCAGGCAAAAAAACCAGGTGTCCATCACGGATAAGAGAATGACACGTTTCTTTTTAACAAAGGAAAAAACGATTGAGCTCTTGTTAGAGGCAGCCGTCAAAGGACAAGGCGGGGAGATTTTCATTATGAACTCACCGGCTTTCAGGATCTTGGACATGGCGGAAATATTGATCGAAACATATGGAAATGACAAATCCTCCATCATAGAAAGCGGTGCTAGACCGGGGGAAAAAATTCATGAGCTTTTAATTTCAACACACGAACGCCAGCACGCCGTCTCTCTCTCGAAAGATCTGTCAGTTGTGCTGCCGTCGATCAATATTCCTGAATTACGGGCAAATTACACAAACTGCAATCCTTTGCAAACTGAAAAGTTAAGTTCAAAAGACCATTTGATTTCAAAAGATGAAGTGAGAGAGATGTTGAAAAAGGGCGGTTTTTTAGCTTAATGACAGGTCAGATTCTGTCCCGCGGACTTTAACAAGCATGGCATGCGATCAAGCAGGCGATGCTTATGTTCGCTGCAATGAAATAAGACGAGCCGGGCGAAAACCGCCCAGATCGTCTCACTCATCCTCCAAGGTCAACCCTTGAATGTGTTCTTCCACTTTTTTTGTTCGTTCCATTACCTTTTCGGTGTATGAGTAATCACCGTAGCAATATGGATAGCGGAAATTGTTCTTATCCCCGCCGCAATTGTATAGACCGGGATTCTTTTCGACTTGTTTTTCAGAAAATTCTTTCGCCAGCTTTTCCGTGTGTTTTTTGCCGTGTTCAGAGACGTAATCGATATAGCCGGCTCCCATGTTATAGCTTTGTACAATCGTGGCTAAATCGACGCCTTTTTTCTGACCTTTCTCATACATTTCTGCAAAATGGCGCACACCTTGTTTAATGCTGGCTTTCGGGTCATCAATTTCATTTCGTTTCATTCCGAGGGATTCTGACGACTGCATCGGATCATTGCCCCTGCCTTTTGACTCCTGATACATCATGCCGAGCAAAAGAGATGTGTATTGCGAAAGCCCCTTTTCTTCGAGCTCTTGTTCAACAAAAGGCTTGTAATCTGTCAATCTCCCGATGATATTCGTCTCAGTGTCGAGAGGAAGCCATTTCAACTGGTCCAGTCCGGAGAAGGCAAAAAACACGATCAAGGCAACAAACACAAAAAACGACGAGCAGCCAGCTCCGGCCAAACATCCTGATGATTTCTTTCTCTTCAATGGTTTCACCTCTGTAGCGCCCTAGTGCCATATTTATTATGACATAGATCAGACCTAAAGACCAAGCGATATATCAGCGTCTTTTTTAGGTCATTTCATCAAATCCTAAAGCTGTGTTTGGAAGTGAGCGAACCCGGAACCAAAAATACAAAAATCCGCCAATCAGCCAAATGATTCCGATGATGAACGCATTTTTACCGACGCTCAGTAACAGCCATCCGCAAAACGAGGCGCCTAAAAAAGGCAGAACGAGATAGCGGATGATCTTGAACAGTCCTTTTTCCCGCCGGCGAATGAAGTAGTGGCCGATGACAGAAAGATGAACAAAGATAAATCCGATCAATGCACCGAAGCTGATGAATGAGTAAATGACTTCAAGCTCTCCAATCATGGCCGTCAGTGAAATCAGACCGATGAAAAGGATATTAAAAACCGGTGTTCTCAGCCGTGGATGGACATAACCGAAAAAACGTTTCGGCAGTGAGTTGTCGCGCCCCATCGCATACAAAAGCCTGGATGCACTCGCATGCGAGGAAAGCGATGATGAAATGACCGCGACCATCGTTCCCGCTAAGAAGAAAGACCGCAAAAATGCGCCGCCCGTATAAAAGGCAATCTCCAAAGAAGCCGAGTCGGCATGGTGAAAGCTGTCAAAGGCTGGATATACCTGCTGCATCAAATAAGAAATCGCAGTGAACAGCGTTCCGCCGACGGCCACCGTTAAAAAGATCGCCAGAGGAATGTTTTTCTTCGGATCGATCGTTTCTTCCGACATTGTGGAAATGGCGTCAAAGCCCAAAAAAGAAAAACATAATATCGTCGCCCCCGAGACAATCAAAGATGGCTCCATATCAGGCCGATAAAACGGATCGGCTGAGATCAGCTCTCCGGTGCCAAGCCCGCGGGCCAGACCTGTGATCATCAATCCGGCAAACGTCAGCGCGACGATCACTTGAAAAGCGACGAACAGCGCCGTAATGTTTGCCGTTAATTTGATGCCTAACATATTGACGACCGTAATCGAAAGCGCGAGAAAAACGACCCAAAGGCCGTGGGGAATGTCCGGAAAAGCCGCTGACAGATAGGCGCTGCCGATCGCAAAATTCACCATCGGCAAAAATAAATAATCGAGCAGAATCGTCCAGCCGGCCACAAAACCGGCATGCGGATGGATGCTTTCATATGCATATGTATAAACCGATCCGGCTTTCGGATAGGCTTTGACCATGCTGCCGTAGCTTAAAGCCGTCAGCAGCAGGGCAGCGATCGTAAAAAGATAGGCAGCCGGAACGTGCCCTTTTGTCATCTGGGCAACCACTCCGTAGGAATCAAAGACAACGAGCGGGTCCATGTAGGCGAGCCCAATCACGACAAGGGGAGCAAGTGTAAGGCTTCGTTTAAGCGAAAGTTTTTTTTTCAATGACTTTTTAAACTCCTTATGAATCAGTTGATGAAATCAAGCATATTTTAAATGTTTTTTGAGGTGCTAGCAAGCATATCAAAACGGTTTTTAACAGTATAAAAACAACTGGTTTGGCAAATGCTTTTGAAAAAAAGCAAGGAGAATGTTGAAAATGGATGATCTTGAAGGTTATGTTGAAGCGGTAAAGCGAAATATGGAAACGATGAATGCTGCCGATTACGATGGAAAAGAAGAAGATTTAGCAAGGCAGCAGAAAGAGCTTGAGCGGTATGAAAGGCAAATCAAAGAGACGAGCACTTCAGCCGAAAGCTTTGACCAAATTGTCGACGCCGCTGTTGATTATGCGGCGGGAGACATTTCCCTATCTCAATTGGAGCAGATATATCAAAGAGCAAACCGTTAGCATCCGGATTTTCCGGGTGCTGCTTTGTTTATAAATGGGGACAGAGGAGATTTTAAGACTTATATCATGCTAGAATATGAATAAAATGAATAGGCTGGACGGAAGCTGAAGACGTTTCTATGCCGAATGGAAGTGCTCAGCCGCTACGACTTTTACAGCTGGCAGAAGTCAGATCTTAAGAAAAATAACCGAATAATCAAAAAATAATGAATAGATGGTAAAATGTAATAGAAAGGGGATGAATCGTTTGAAAAAATATATTTGTACAACCTGTGGCGTCCAATATGATCTAACATCTGAACCGCCGGCTGTATGCAACATCTGCGATGAAGAAAGGCAGTATGTCAATCCGGCGGGGCAAAAATGGACAACGCTTGAAGAGCTGAAGGGAAGCCGCAGATTCCAAAATGACATCTGTTTTGAAGAAGAAGGCCTGTACAGCCTGACGACAAAGCCGGGATTTGCAATCGGGCAGACAGCCTATTTGCTTCAGGAACCCGGCTTTCATTTGCTATGGGACTGTATTACATATTTAGATGAAAAAACGATAGAGGATATCAAGAAAATCGGGGGGATTCAAGCGATTGCCCTGTCACACCCGCATTATTATTCAGCCCAGACGGAATGGGCGGAAGCCTTTGATGCGCCGATCTATATCCATGAAGATGACAGGAAATGGGTGCAAAGGCCAAGTGAACGGATCGTGTTTTGGTCCGGGGAATCTCTAGAGCTCTCAGCGGGGATCACCTTACATCGGCTTGGGGGTCATTTTAAAGGTGGTGCCGTTTGCCACTGGAAAAACGGTGATGACGGGAAGGGTGTCCTCCTTACAGGAGATATCATCACAGTCGTGCAGGACCAGGAGTGGGTCAGCTTTATGTACAGCTACCCCAACCTGATTCCGCTTCCGGCCGGCAAGGTGAAAGAAATGGCCGATCAAGTAAAGAATATTCCGTACAACAGGCTGTACAATGCTTTTCACCGGATTGTGAAACAGAACGCCGGTGAGCGCGTTCAGAAGTCTGCCGAAAGATATATAAAAGCTCTTCAGGGGGCATTGTTTTCCACTTGACTTTGGCCGAAAACTTTTCAATCCCGCATGTTTTGGTATATGATATGGAGGTAAAAGTCGCGCGGAAAAGGTGAAATCATGAACGAACACAAACAAGACATCGAAAAAGGGCGGATTGAGCTGGATGAAGAGACGCTATTTCTTGTCTCACAGACGTTTAAAGCGCTCTCAGACCCTACGAGAATTAAAATCCTGCATTTGCTGTCACAAGGCGAGCATTCGGTCAATGAAATTGCGGAAAAGCTCAGCCTTCTGCAGTCAACCGTTTCTCATCAGCTGAGATTTTTGAAAAACCTGCGCCTGGTGAAATCAAGGAGAGCGGGGACGTCGATTTTTTATTCCCCCGAGGATCAGCATGTCCTGGATGTGCTAAAGCAAATGATCGATCACACACAGCATGACTGACCGTATAAAAGGCAAACTCGAGGCAATGAGTTTGCCTTTTATACTGAGCGGTTTTCTTCTAATTTTCCTTTTTTCAAAACAAAAAAAGAGAAGCCGACATAATAAACGGCCAGTACAAAAAGAGCGATCATTGTCGCCGGGTCCTGTGCAAATAGAGCACCGTATGCCGCTGATCCGCTTTTTAACGAAGCGTCTTCAACCGCATTGATTTCGATGATCCGAAAGAGAAACCGGTATAAAAACAAGCAAAGAACAAGCAGTTCGACCCATAGATGGGTGCGGAAATAAATTACACCGTCGCGGTTTTCGAGGGATACATGTTTGAGCGCATACGCTGTCAGCAAAAACCCGAATCCGATTCCGATCAGATCATAAAGATATGAGAGCGGATGAAGAGCGCTCATCGTCAGCAAGAATAAAAAAATAACCGAAAAGAGAACGATTCTGAACATCAAGCGCGCACGGTTCAAGGGCTGAAAACCGATGGATCGCTTGAATCTGATATAGATGATCAACACAATCGCGAACAATTGGACAACATAAAGTGTAATTTTTGAAAAACCTCCTTTTTTAATGAAGTATATGTCCAAACTGTTCAAATCGTAACCATAAAGTTAAGTTTTGAATGTTAATGGGACGAAGATCCCGGAAAAAAACAGAAGTACAGAGGAATGAGAGGAGAACATGATGAAAATTGACCGGCTTTTGGCAATCGTGATTTTATTGGTCAGAAAAAGGCGCGTACAGGCTAAAGAGCTTGCAGATCTATTCGAAGTTTCCGTCCGAACGATTTACCGGGATATTGAAGCGATCAATCAGGCCGGCATCCCGATTGTGACATCACAGGGAGCCGGAGGCGGGATCAGCCTCATGGAGCAGTTCCGCCTGGAAAATAAGCTTCTTTCGGCTGATGAGCTGGCGGCCATCACGACGGCGCTGGAAAGCGTCTCATCAACCTATGAAGCCTTTCAGAACGGAAACGCCCTGGAAAAGATCCGCCTTCTCGTCTCAGAAGAAGAAATGCCGCTGTACCGCGAAAAAACAAAAAGATGGTTTATCGATATTTCATCCTGGGGAGAAAGCGAAGGGATAAAGAAAAAGATCAAGATGTTAAATCAAGCGGCCGACAGCTTGAATACCGTATCTTTTACATATGTTAATCGTGACGGACAAACGGGCAGCCGGATTACCGAGCCGCACACCCTTGTTTTAAAGGCACGGCATTGGTATTTATATGCTTATTGTCTGAAAAGACAAGCGTTTCGCTTTTTTAAGCTCGTCCGGATGAAAGACATCCGCATATTATCCGAGCCGTTTCAGCGAAGGGAGGTCGATTTGGCCTCTCTTCCATGGGAGTCGTCATGGTATAAGCCGGAAAACATGACGTACATTACCCTGCGCATTCATCCGTCCGGAGAGCTGTTGGCGAGAGAATGGTTCGGCTTTGACGCTTTGACATATGAAAACGGCAGGTGCACCGCCATCATATCGTACCCTGAAGACCCTTGGCTCTACGGGTTTTTGCTGCAGTTCGGAACCCATATTGAAGTCCTTGATCCGCCTCATATTCGCCAAAACGTCAAAAGCTTGGCCAAACAAATTATTGATTTATATGAAACTTGACACAATGCTGTCAGGTTTCTTTTTGTATGCTGTTGAAAAAGGAGGAATGAAAAATGAAAACACTCATTTGCCAAAGCTGCGGAATGCCAATGGATCATGAAGAGCTCGGTACAGAAAAAGGCGGGGGCAAAAACCGCGATTACTGCAAGTACTGCTACGGGGAGGGACAGTTCAAACAGCCTGATGCCACCTTGCAGGATATGATCGAGATCTGTGTCCCTTATTTAAAGGAGGAGGGCAAAACAGAGGTGGAAGCGAGGAAGCTGCTTGAAAGCACACTGCCTCATTTAAAAAGATGGAGATCGGCCGCTAAAGAGACGGGTACGAGCTTCTCCCATTTCGAGAAATTGAATACAAAACAATTTACCGGTATATCGACCGTGACAAGCAATAAAGAGGAAGCTTCAGGAAAGGGCAAAATTTCTTCCATGTGGGAATGGTTCCACAAAAACAGCCCGCTTTCGTCACATCAAATCCCGCGCGATATCATCGCACTCTATTCCGATTATGAAACAGATGAGCATGGTTCATATACGTTTTCAATCGGAACTTTTGGCGAACCTGAAGACGATGATCGCAATGTCATCACACTTCCGGCTTCAGAGTATGCCGTTTTCATCTCGCGGCGGGGAAGACTTGAAGAAGTTGTGTTTGACACGTGGCGGGACATCTGGGGATGGGAGCAAAAACAGATTCGTACATATACAGGAGATTTTGAGGTGTATAACGAAAACGCAGCTGATCGCGAAAATGCCCAAGTCGCCATCTATGTAGCTGTACAGCGCGGGAAATAAATATCTTGAAAAACTAATACCATTAGTTTTATAATAAAAACTAATAGTGTTAGTTTTTTATTTATTGAGAGGTGAAAACAGTTGAGAATCACACAGTATCAATCGGTTTGCCAATTGACATTTTTTCCGCGCGTCTTTCCTGTAAACTGTTATCTCGTTCAAGAAGAAGACGGGTTGACATTAATCGATGCAGGGATTGCGCTCAGCAAAAGGGGTATTCTCGAAGCTGCAGCTAACTTCGGACAGCCGATTAAACGGATCGTGCTGACCCATGCCCACAGCGACCATGTCGGTTCACTTGATTCCTTAAAACAACACCTGCCAGATGCTCAGGTTTACATATCTGAACGGGATGCGCGTCTGTTAAAGGGGGATCGATCGCTGCTTGAGAAAGAGGCACAAACTCCCATTAAAGGCGGGGTTCCAAAACATATCAAGACAAATCCGGATGTGCTCTTAAAAGAAGGTGACCGCATCTGCTCTCTAACGGCGGTCGCATCTCCGGGACATACACCTGGAAGTGTTTCATTTTTGGATGAAAGGCATGGCATTTTGATTGCGGGCGACTCGTATCATACAAGAAGCGGCATTACGGTATCGGGGCATTTAAAGCTGACATTTCCGTTTCCCGCGTTGGCCACTTGGAATCAAGAAATCGCGCTTGAAAGCGCGGAAAAACTATTGGATTTGAAGCCGAAAGTGCTTGCCGCAGGTCACGGCAGCTTCGTCTATGATCCGGCAGCCGGCATGAGAAAAGCGATCACTGAAGCTTATACATCATTCAAGAGGAAGGGTGACTAAGGATGTCTCCGCGAATAGGGCTGAATAAAGAAATGATACTTGAAGCTGCTGCTGTGCTCGCTGATGAAGAGGGCATTCACAGCGTGACATTGGCTTCTCTTTCTAAAAAGCTGAATGTCCGCCCTCCGTCTTTGTACAATCATATAGAGGGCTTAAACGGAATTCGCAGGGAGCTCGCACTTTTCGGGCTGACAAGCCTTTATGAGGAAATGGCCGCAGCGATTCAAGGTGCCAAAAAAGAGGAAGCTGTCAGGAGGATGGCGAAAGCTTATATGAGATTCGCGAAAAATAGACCCGGCCTTTATGATGCGACTTTTGTTCCGGAAGATGGGGACAAACGGATTGAAGAAGCCGGCGGAAAAATTGTCCGTCTTGTGCTTTCGGTTCTCAAAGCGTACCATTTAGACGCGGATGCGGCCATTCATGCGGTCAGAGGCTTGAGAAGCATTCTGCATGGATTTGCCGGACTCAGGCAAAACAATGCTTTCGGCCTTCCTTACGAAATAGAGGAGAGCCTTGATAGGACGATACGCGCTTATTTAATAGGGCTTGATATCTATCAGGACAAATAAATATTTCACAATTGTTTACATTTTTCTGAAATTTTAGTATCATAGGAATATGACTCCAGCATCTTTTGAGTCATAGGTATTATAGGCTTAACCAGCCACTTCTTGCCTTGGCGCAGTCAGCCAAGGATTTTTTGTCTGTCGGAAAATAAGCTTTATGCCAATAAGTGGTTCACACGGAAAGAAATCCATGATAATCTATAAATGTGAATAAATTCACAAAGGACGGACGTTATGAAAAAAAATCCGATATATGTACAAATCTCAATCCAAACAGATATGGATCGGCTCTGGCGTTACACGCAAGACCCTGAGCTCCATCAACAATGGGATTTGCGTTTTACAGACATTACCTATTTAAAGCGAAGACCCGGTGAGCGGCAAAGGTTTTTATATGAAACGAGAATCGGCTTCGGTTTGAAGATTTCCGGTACGGGGGAGTCGACCGGAAGCATGTATAAAGAAACGGGTGACAGAGTCTCGTCACTCTCATTCGCGAGCAGCCATCCGCTTTCTCTCATCCGGGAAGGAAGGGGATATTGGAAATACAAACAGATTGAAAACGGGATCGCTTTTATGACGCAATACGATTATGAAACCAATTACGGCCGGCTTGGGCGCCTCGCTGATCTTGCATTCAGGCCGCTGATCGGCTGGGCGACCGCCTGGAGTTTTGACGCCCTGAAGATTTGGCTTGAAAAAGGGCTGCATCCAAAGCTGCTTATTCAGAAAACGGCGATCTACTGGTTCGTTTGTCTGCTTCTTTCTTTTATTTGGATATATCAGGGGCTCATTCCAAAGCTCATCATGCAGCACCCTGAGGAAATCAGCATGCTTTCCTCCCTTTCAGGCGGACGATTTCCTCCGGCGTCCCTATTGAAACTGATCGGATTGGCTGAGATGGCGCTCGGTATATTGTGGCTGTTTCCTGTTTGTAAAAGGAAATGGTTTCTGCCGCATATCGCCCTGCTTGTATTGCTTACAGCCTGTGCCGGAATGACGGATATCACATCCTTCGCACACCCTTTTAATCCCGTCGCGCTCAATACCGCACTGATCATTTTGTCCATTATCGGCTATGTGAGCGCAAAGGAGATTCCAAGTGCGCGAAATACGATCAGAAAGAGGCGTTCATTTGAATTCCATGTATGAACGAGTGATAAAAGACTTTCACCTTCTCCATCCAAAGCTCAAGGAGCGGTATCGTATCACTACGGAAAACGCATTTAGAGGAAAAGGGGTGATGACGGAGATATCGGGAGGCTCTTTTTGGATCAGGCAGTTGTTTAGAGCGGGGACGAAATTCCGCTGCTTTTTTCCCGAAAGAGGAAAGAACGTTCCATTTACGATTGAAAACAGCCTGCGGCTGACGAAAAACAATATGATGGAGGCTGAGTGGAGCAGAACGTTCTTTTTCCGTGATAAGCAAAGGCATTTTGATGCTGTCATGGTCTATGATGAAAGGCGCAGGGAAATCATCGATTTTTTCGGGCATCCCCCGATTTTAATTTCAAGTCTGCATTTTAAAGCGGAACCCGATGGATCATTATCGATTGTCTCTGTCAAACAATGGCTTCCTTTATTCGGAAAAAAGCTGCCGCTTCCAAAATGTTTATACGGCGCTTCTGTTGTGAATGAATCGTATGACGAGGACAAAGGCTGTTTTACGATTGATGTCCATGTGAAAAACCAAATAGCCGGAACACTGTTTTCATACAAAGGAACATTTCAGGAAGAGGGGGAGGCGAAATGATTGTTTGGCGTTTAGGTGTAAGCGCTCTTTGCTATGCGGCTTTTTTCCTCGCTAAAGCGCCGGATATTCCGCCGGCAGAGGCGCTTCTTTTATTATCAGCGTTGTTTTTTGTACCGGCTGCGCTCAGTCTCATTCAGCATGACAACGGGATGTATCAGCTGTTGATCCGCAGCTTTCCTTTTGCAGCTTGTTCCGCTGCATTATCCCTGCTGTTCCATTCGCCGCTTTTTTCATGGATCTGGCTATGCTATACAGGCATGATCGCTTTATACGGGGCCCTTCGCCTCTGGGAAAGGGGAGGAAAGGGCCTTGAAGAGGCGTCGATTGACAGCGGTCTGTTTTATCTTCCTTTCGGGGGGTTTTGGCTTTTGGCTTATACGCTAGACCTTGAAATCATGGACTTCAGCCCGCTGATTATCCTCTTAACAGCGGTGCATTTTCATTATTCGGCATTTCTCATCCCGATTTTCAATGGAATGCTCGGCAGAACACTGAAAAAGAAAACCCGCTTTTATGCGGCGGTTTCATGGGTGATCATGCTGTCCCCGCTGTTGATCGCAGTCGGCATATCGTTTTCGAAAACGATTGATGTCGCGGCTGTTGCGCTATATTTGGCTGCCCTATACAGCGGCGGTTTCCTCGTATGGAAGGCAGCCTTCAAAAACCGTGCAGCGAGATCCTTGGTCATCTTTTCATCATTGCTCTTGATGTTCACAATCTCATGTTCGCTGATTTATTCATACGGCGGTTTTCGCGGCCGACCGCTGTTGACGATACAGGAGATGATTTGGGTTCACGGGCTTGTCAACGCTGTTTTCGTCATCATTCCGGGGCTGATCGGCTGGCGCCTTGAAGGCCCTGAATCGGTAAGCGAAAGGTCAACCGGCGAAAACATGAGCAGGATTTTGGGGACATGGAGAATCGGCGCCGATTTTTTACAGCGGCACCGTTTAAAAAACGATACATCTTACAAAGGACTTGCCGATGATATGCACCTATTCCGCAGCAGCGGCTTCCGGCCCGAATCGCTTTCTCCTCTCATTTTCGATTTCTATGAAAACACGGCGGGCTACGCTTTAAAAGCGGAGGTTGTCTGGCGGCCATGGTTTAAGCCGCTCGCTTACATCTACGAGCTCATCTCAAAACAGACAGGCCAAATTCATTTGGGCATCAAACAAGGCCGGCAAATAATGGACGGTGCGATTGTCGGTGTTGATTCAGCGAAAGACGGAAGGGAGAATGTACGCGCCTGGATCAGAACAAATGAAGAAGGGGACACCGTTTTTGTGGCGCTATATTCCGTTCATACCCGTGATGACGTGACATACATGAACATTGCCCTTCCATTGCCGTATTCCAATATGACGGGCATTTTAAAGCCGAAGGCAGAAGGGAGATCCCTGATCTTGACAAGCGAAAAACAGTCAGATCGAGGCGATGAAGGTATATTTCTTTCAACAAAAATCGGAACTTTTAAACTGCCCCTTGCCGAACGGTTCATCATCAAAGCAGAGGGGCAGGACAGGCTTTATGCGTTTCACCGCATGTGGCTGTTTGGCATACGGTTTCTCGATATTCAATATGATATTGAAAAAAAGGATTCCGCCGCATGGAAGGCGAAATAGCAAATGAAAGCCGGGCAAAGATCGAATTGAACTGGAGGGTGATTATGCTAAAAAACGTTTTGCTTGAACAGTTTAAAGCATGCTATAACGAAACGACTTGGTTTGTTTGTTTTCAAACGGCCGCCGCCGGTCTCACCGAAAGTGAGGCAAGGCAAAAAGGAGCAGGTTCGGAAAATTCGATTTTGGAAATTGCCAATCATTTAATTTTTTATAATGAGCGTTATTTAAAACGGTTTAAAGGCATTCCTGTTCCGGCTTTTGCCTATACAATCGATGATACGTTTGTGAATAAGAGCGGGCTTGGCTGGGAAGAAAGCCGAAAGGAGCTGGACGGCATCTATTCCGAATGGATCGATGCGGTCGCCTCCTGCGAAGAAGAGGTGCTGACTCAGCCGGCGGAGCATGACCCGCATTCCACCTGGGCGGACATTTTATCCTTGCTCATCCTTCATAATGCTTATCATCTGGGGCAAATCGTCCATATGAGAAAACAGCTGAAAAACTGGGATGCTTCAAAAGGCGTGAACTAGCGGCTTTGCCAGGCAAGATGGCGGTTAAGGGCTCACACGTCTGAAGGCCGGTCATTTTGCCTGGGTGAAGCCTCGATTTTTGCTTTCAGATTGTGATAGGCATCTTTTAGCCAAGGATGGACAACCTTCAGTTTATCTTTTTGCTTCCACAAGTACTGAATATAAATAAACGCTCCGTTCTCCAAGGAAACATCAAGCGCTTCATGAAGCTCCTTGATGTAAGGCGGCGTTCCCGTCTGATCCCATTCTATTTTATCCGCTGAAAATACGACGAGATCGAGCGGGGAGGGGTTTTTCCTGAGCGTTGTGTGGCATTCTATTGCATTCAAAATATCTTGATCCGCCACCTGAAACAGGTCCCGCGCCATCACTTTCGACAGTTTTTGATGGATGATCATCGGAAATACCCGTTCTTCGGGAAGAATGTCAATACCGAGCGCTTCCGCTGCCGCAAGCCTTTTTTCGTTAGGGATAACGCCGCTGATGTCATGCAAAACGCCGGCAATTTCAGCTTTTTGTACAGACACATGAAAACGTTTTGCCAATCCTTCCGCCGCTTTTTTCACCCTTATCGAATGCTCAGCCGTTTTTTCGTGGTTATGGCGTCTCAAAAAATCAATGGCATCTGAACATATATCGCCTCTGCGGCGAACTTCCATCTCTATTCCTTCAATATTCATCAACATCTCTCCTTTTTACGTTGTTTCATCATTAACAAAACAATCTGCTTTTACCTTATCATAGCATTGACAAATCTGGATACAGGCCGTTAAAATATTTTGTTAACTAGAAAATAAAAGAAGGGACTGTCCATTGACTATGTCTGAACTGACAAAACAGCTGATCTATGATATGTATGTCAAACTGCTGCACCTTAACGAACAAAAAGCGGATACAGATCTCAAAGCATTTATGAAGCAGGCGGCAGAGTCCGATGTCAAACGGCTTCCCGGGAATATGACCACAATCCATGTCATCAGCTGTATTGGCCATGATGAACCGATCAATAACACCGGTATCGCCAAAAAAATGAACCTATCCAAGGCAAACATTACAAAAATCAGTTCAAAGCTTTTGAAAGAAGGCCTTATCAAACGGTTTCAATTGACGGACAACAAAAAAGAGGTCTACTTTCGGCTGACACCGAGCGGGAAACAAGTGTTTGAACTTCATGAAAAGCTTCATCAACAAAAAGCGGAACAATTTGATCAGTTTCTCGATTCATTTTCAGAGAAAGATCAAAGCGCCATTTTGAAATTTCTTCAAGGGATGACAATTATGGCCGAATCAAATAAAAATGAGTAGCTGACCTATGTTCTTTGAAATTAACCATAATCATATTATGTAAACAAATAATTTTTGTTGTTTGCTTGAAATTGGATTGACGATACACCTATTCCATATTATAGTTGATTCACATAAGTTAGTTATATGAATAACTAAGAGGGTGAGTATAAATGGCAAGGCCGAATGTAACATCAAAAGAAACGTTGATTGAGGCGGCAAAGCGCCGTATTGCCGATTATGGTCTGGACAATCTGACGCTAAAGGCGGTGGCTGAAGAGGCAAAGGTGACACAGGGAACGGTTTATTATCACTTCCGGACAAAAGAGCAGCTTGTGTTTGAAGTGGTTCGTGATGTTTGCCGCACGTCATGGGATCATCTGACAGCAGATGAAAAGCCCGCGGCCGAAAAAATAAAGGAAGGACTGTTATCGGCAAAGTCAAGGACTGAGAAAGACGCCTACTATCATCAGCTTTTTTTGGAATTGGCCGTTTTTGGTTTTCGCAATAAAAGGATCAACGGGCAATTAGGCGAGCTTCTTGAAGAAGAAAATACACTGTTGGCGGAACAGCTCTCTTTGATGTGGAAGCGTTCTCCTGTCGAAGGGGTTTCGTTTCGCACCTGGGGGATTCTTTTAAATGCTTTAATTGACGGACTTGCTGTTCAGTCTCTCGTGTCACCGGAATTTTCATCAGAAGAAGTCTACCGGGAATTGGAGATGGTTCTGCAGATGTTGACGGAAACAGCTTCGCGTGAAAAAAAGTAAAAGGGGAATCGACATGTTTACAGAAAAACTAGGTTTGGCTCTTGTTTTCTCTTTTCTTGTCTGGCTTGGTGCAGCCGGGTTTTTTATGCTGTTTGGCGAGTCGGTACTTGCCGAACCAGGTGAAGATACCTTTTGGTCACGTTTTCTGCTTCTTGAAGCGGGAACCTTTGTCGTTCTATACGCCATATTGCGGTTTTATCAACGAATTGATCAGTCGCGGTTCGCGGCACTTAAGCTTGGAATTTGGGGCTCTTTAATCGGTTTGTTTCTCGATGCTTTTTCCTTATGGAACCATTCGCTGATTTTCCCGGCGCTCACTAAAGGAAAGGTGATTGGTTTTGCGATATGGATGGTCTTTGCATATGCCATGTATTTAACGATACCGCTGTTGATGGAAAAATGGGGAAGAGCAGGGGGAAGACGCTTAAAGCGACATTGATATAATAGACGCCCGCTTTTTGCAAAACGGGCGAAACACATTTTTGGTTTAAGGGTGTATCAGTCTTGGGGAACCGAACGCTCTGCGTTGACATAGCCTGCACCATAAATGTTCGGGTCCCGGTCTGTCCATAAATCAGTGCCATCCTTTAAAAGCCTTTTGACTTCATCAGGCGCAGTTCCGGGAGCCTGCTGAAGAATAAGCGCGGCGATTCCTGCGCAAATCGGTGTAGCCATTGAGGTGCCGGACAATGTCATATAATTTGTGCCGACCCGGTTTGATTTTTGCAGTTTATCGAGAAAAGATCCCGGAGATCGCAGAGACGTAATATTGGTGCCAGGAACCAGCAGGTCTGGTTTGACTTGACCGTAAATGGTCGGTCCTCTGCTTGAATAGGATGCGACATCATCATCATCGCGGCTGACTGTATCCCGGTCATCCAAAGCTCCGACTGTAATAATCTTGCGGCTGACGCCCGGGCTGGCAATCGTTTGCGCATCAGGACCGGAATTTCCGGCAGCCACACAGACGACAATTCCCGCGTCCCAGGCTGCATTGACGGCTTTGACGACGGGATCTTCCTCTTCGCTTTCATAAGGGACGGCATCTGAACCAAGCGACATGGAGATAATATCGATCGGATCTTCCGGATGTTCCTCATTAAACTGAATGCACCAGTCTACTCCTTGAATCACAGTTTCCAGTGAGCCGGAGCCCATTTTATCCAACACTTTAACCCCGATCAGATCGGCTTCAGGGGCAGGTCCGCGGTATTGTCCCGAAGAAGCGGCTCCATTTCCGGCGGCATCACCTGCGCAATGGGTTCCGTGTCCATTGTCATCATACGGCTCAGCTCTTTGATTGACAAAGTCGGCAAACGCTCTGATCCTTCCTTCAAGGTCTTGATGGGGATAAATGCCTGTATCTACAACAGCCACGGTGACTCCTTTTCCTGTCAGTGTCATGTTGTTTCTGACGACTTCTTTGGCATTGCTTGCTTCGAGTGCGACATCAAGGAGGGCTTTGACTGGCCGATTTAAATAGATTTTTCGAATACCGCTCGACTGTGACAAGAGCGATTGCAGAACAGATGGTGTGACCTCCGCGCTGCAACAGTTGATTTTGGTGAAATGGTTTTTGACTTTGTTCCGCCTCCGATTGGCCACCATCTCGTTTACAAGCTGATAGCCCTTATGATGACTGTCTTTTTCAAATTCTATAATGACAGAAAGTTTTTTGTTTTTCATCAGCATTTTTTCAAAGAAACCGTGCAGAAAACAAGGTGTCCATTTGAAAGGTTTATAGAGTCTTAACACACTTTCTCTCAAGGGACGGTCTAATTTATGGGCATTGGCCCGGACCATTTGAACCATGTAGGAACCGAACATCGAGATCCACCTCTTTTAAGATATGTCTTGTAAGATAATCTATGAATGAATGGGAGATCCCGTAAAGTTGGCTGTCCTAAAACGGCGGATAAAAAGGCTGTTCACTAGCATTCCATTTTGTGAAATATTAAAATTCTAAATATTCATAAAAAACATCTTTAGCTCTTTCAGATCATATTTAAACAAAAGTTCAATCTTATTTCGATATTCTCATCTTTCTGATTGTACCAATATATGCATGGGTGTTTTGAGAGGAAGAGGGGAATCCAAGAATTTTTAGCTCTATGGCCGTTATTTTAAATTTTTGTTTCTCATCGAAAATTGAATACATTAGGCAACCGGATGTACCCTCTCGTTTTCGATTCTGTAGCAAGAGTTGTGCTCGAAAGGGCCATATGATGGGATAAAGTGATGAGGCGGAGTCTAATGAAAGAGAGTATATAAATATTCTAATGTTAATAGAGAGAAGGAAAATGAATGAAAAAAGAATTTCCGATAATTGAAACTGAAAGATTAATCTTAAGAGAAGTCACAACTGAGGATGCTAATGATATGTTTACTTATTTATCTGATGAAGATGTTGTAAAGCATACGGGTTTGGCACCTTTCCAAACAGTTCAAGATGTTTGGGATGAAATTAATTGGTATAACTCTATGATCACAGAAGGCACTGGCATTAGATGGGGAGTGACATTAAAAGACTTTGGAAAGGTTATAGGAAGTTGCGGATTTCTTCATATGGTTACCAAACATTATCGAGCTGAAGTTGGATTTGAATTAAGCAAAGATTACTGGGGGAAAGGAATAGCTAGTGAAGCATTGGAAGCAGTTGTTAAATTCGGGTGCCATCACTATCATTTGGAAAGGATTGAAGCTCTAATAGAACCTGCAAATCTCCCTTCACAAAAATTAGTAGAAAAGCAAGGGTTTACAAGAGAGGGGTTGTTAAGACATTACGAATATACTTGTGGTAAATTTGATGATTTATATATGTACTCGATCTTAAAAGGAGACCTCAACCTTATTTAAGGACTTTCATACAACTCATACCGGTTATATCAGTTGTATGATTATTCCGGAAAAGGGCGCGAGAATTGAACGACGCGGACTGTTTAGCAATGGAAGAGCAGGATGATAAATCCTATACCTAGTGATAAAAAATGGAGGAGACGAGAAATTCGCAGCTTATTTTAATGACAATAACGAAGGTGATGAAACAGTTGGAAAGGATCGCTGTGAGGGCCGATAAGAACGCTTGTGTTGAATCGTAATGATTGATAATCTAAAATAGAATAACGATTTTAGGACTTGTCAGCAGAGGAGAAGGGGTGTCATCATGGCAACAATTGAAGATTTTTTAAAGCTGGACATACGGATCGGGACCGTTTTGAAAGCGGAAGTGTTTGCGGAAGCGAGGGTGCCGGCCATTAAGCTGGAGATCGATTTCGGAGAAGAGATCGGCGTCAAGCGCTCGAGCGCGCAAATCACAAAGCGCTACATACCTGAAAAGCTTGTGGGACGGCAGGTAACGGCTGTGGTTAATTTTCCTCCGCGGCGGATCGCCGGTTTTAAATCTGAGGTCCTCGTTCTTGGCGGTGTTCCGGAACAAGGTGATGTGATTTTGCTGGCGCCTGATGAGGAAGCACCAAACGGCACAAAGATCGGTTAAAACAAAAAGAGGGGCTCCTGTTGGGAGCCTCTCCTTTTTTAATTGACTTTGAATTTTTTTGTTAACTCGCGAAGTTCTTCAGCCATTTGTTCGAGTGTGGCAGAAGAGGAGCTGATTTCTTCCATGGAAGCCATCTGTTCTTCCGCTGATGCGGCAATATCCTGAATGCCCGCAGTGCTTTCACGTGACACTTCCGCAATTTCTTCAACGGCTCCGGAGACTTCCCGTGACCCTGATGACAGCTGTTCGACCGCTGCGTTCAGCGTTTGCAGTTTGCCGGCAATTTCATTTGTCATATCACTGATTTGACTGAAGCTCGTTTCTGTTTTTTCAGTAATTTTCAGACCGGACTGAACTTCATGATTGACCGATTGAAACATGTTGAGAGAGTGTTCGATTTCTTTGACGATTTCCTGAATCAATGTTTCGATTTCTTTTGCTGAGTCCGCCGATTGAGCGGCCAGCTTGCGAACCTCTTCGGCGACGACGGAGAAACCTCTGCCTGATTCGCCGGCACGCGCCGCTTCGATGGCGGCATTCAGCGCAAGCAGATTGGTTTGATCGGCAATTCCGTTGATGACGCGGAGGATCGATGTAATGTCTTTCGATTTGGATTCCAGTCCTTTGACGACGCCTTCCGCTTGTTTGACAGATTGTTCAATCGAATTCATTTGCCCGACGGTTTGCTGGACGAGTTCACCGCCTGTTTCCGCGATTTCCGTCGATTTGACCGACGATTCTGTGATCGATTCAGAGACCTCAGTCATTTCGTTCAGTTTCTGATTCATCCGGCTGAGCTGGTGTGAGCTTGCTTCCACTTTCTCATTCTGGCTTTCGGCACCGTTTGAAAACTGTTCGATCGCCGAAGTGATGTGTTCTGTCGCTTTGCTCGTCTGGTCTGCGCTTGCTGTCAGCTGTTCGGAGGAGGAAGCGACATTTTCAACCGATTCCTGAATCGTGCCGATCAGGGTGCGAAGCGAGTCGGCCATGTCATTGAAGCTATTGCCGAGCTGTCCGATTTCATCATTGGAATGCACTTCGATTTGCTGTGTCAGGTCGCCGTTGCTGATATTTTTCGCAGATGAAACAAGCTGATTCAGCGGTTTGCTGATCGCCCGAATAATAAAGAAGATGAGAATTCCTCCAAGTATCACGGCTCCCGCAAATACGATGAGCGCCATGTGAAGAACCGGTTTTGCCGCGTTTGTAATTTCATCGGAAAACATCGTTCCGGCGATTTTCCAGCCGGTCAGTTTGTTTGTCGCAAAAGCCATCTGCTTGTCTTTTCCTTGAAACGTATACTTGAATTCGCCTTTTTCTTTGCCGTAGACTTGGTTGACCCAGTCGCCTTCACCTTCAGTTCCCGCTTTAATCGTCGGGTGGGCGATATATTTTTTTGAGGCGCTTGTAATAAAAGCAAATCCTTCTTTTCCGATTTTGACATCGTTCGTTGCTTTAATCAGCTCGTCGATGTTCAAGCTGAGCGCAGCCACTCCTGATCCGTCTTGAGTTTGTTTGGCGATCGTAATGACCGTGTTGCCGGTAGCGGCGGATGTGTAAGGATCGGTGACGATGATTTCGCCTTTTTTCTCAACCGCTTCTTTATACCATGGCCTTTCCGTCGGATCATAGCCGTCAGGCATTTTCGTATATGGATGCTGGACATATACGCTGTCTTTTGAGCCGGTGAAGATCGCTTCAACGTCTTGATTCTGTTTGGCGTATTGTTCAAACTTTTCTCTTAGAGAAGTCTGTCCTTTTTCCTTGAATGTTTGTTCTTGGATGACTTCACTAAAATATGTAATGGCATCCGCCTTTTTTTCAAGGTTTTGATCAATCATTTCATTCAGTTGATCAACACTGTTTTTTGCGCTTCGCATGATTTCATCTTCGATCGAACTGCCTGCCGTCATATAGGAGGCACTTGAGAAGATTAATATTGGCAGCGTTAAAATCAATAAAAATGAGATCGTTAGTCTTTTTGAAAGAGAAGGACGCTTGATCCAGTCCAATATTTTTTTCATCGCTAAAACTCCTTTGTCTAGTTTACGAAATTAATATCGGACAATTTTCACATTTTTATATCAAATTTTAAAATTTAGGATTCGAAACAAAAAACAGTTTCATTTAGACGATAAAGGTGATGGCCGTCAGTGCGGCCGAGAGCATACGTAAAGGTCAGAGTCAGAGAACGGAATTCACGCCAATCCTAAAGCTGAAGTTTGCCGCCATAGTATAGATACATGGGCAGAATCTGGGCAGGTCATGATTCTCGTCAAAAGAACGCCTTTAGAAATAAATCGGAGATACCATGCTGGCTGTCGCATCTGAAAGGGGTGACAGCACCGCCAATCATACACTCGAGCATGACATCTTCTCATTGATTTCGATAAAGGTCAGCACTTACTGCAATCCCCAGTATGTCCATCATTATGGCGACACCAGTGACTAATCCAGATCATCGAATGGCTCCTTCAGCCGGGAAAATACTAATCCTGCTTGCCGGCAGCAAGACGCTTCCGAACAAAAGAGGCGATAACCAACAGCAATGGGATCATAAATGCAAACAGGGGAAAGATCGAATGAAGGGCAGCCTTTCCCTGTTCAATATGCTCGGCATAACTGCCAGCTATGACTATGGAGAGCGCCAGGGTCACCAGTCCGATTGGCAGGATGAAGCGGCTGGCTTTTTTTACATGAAATATGTCTGCCGAACAAACTACCGCTGCATATGAGAAGATGGTCACCTTCACAAAATCTCCCACCACGAGTGCGATCATCGCAACGCCTTGCAACCCTTGGATAAATCCGCCGAAATTGATCTTTTCAACAAATTTCAAAAATGGGAATGTTGACGATCCCCATCCATGTACACCTAATACTGCGATTTCCAGAATGATTGTCGCCGTTAAAACCAAACCGCTGAAAATGATGGCAGCCAGCCCAAATGCCATCCCAATTTTCTGTTGATTTAAATAAGGAAATATTGTGGTAAAACATATTAATTCACCATAAGGGAAAAAAACACGTTCGGGAAAAGCGGTGGTTACCACAGGCATCCAGCCATTTTCTAAGACCGGGAGCAAATGTTCAAGACGGATAACATTTGAACCGATGATGGAGAAAAAAGTCACGATGGTCATCACAAATATCAGCGCAAACATGATTTCACTCGCTCTTGCCAACGTCTCGATTCCTTGATAAAGGGCATAGCAAACAATAACCATCATGATCACGCTCAGGGTGAACATCGGGGTTTCGCCATATTGAAGTAGTAAAAGCTCGCTGGCGTCACGAAGATCTCTAGAGGCTCCATAAATGAAAAATACAATATATAAAAGACCGATTATAAAGCCAATGGGTTTTCCTAAAATATTTTGTATATAACGAGTCAGCAGCATATTCGGGAATTGTCTATATAAATAGTAGTAGAGGAACAATATCACGATCCCCCCTGCTAAACCAAGCAATTCCGCCAGCCATGCATCCTGTTTCGCTTCGACTCCCAATGGAACAATCAGCGCAGTTCCAAACACGAATAATACGATCAACGAAAATAGCTGGTGAGGGCTGATTTTGGCATTCTCCATTTTTTACGCCTCCGAAAACCAACATTTGTTAAATTATCATTAGTCATTAACAAAATAGGTTGATGATAAACTCCATCCTTCTTTCAGGTATAAAAAAGTGGAATCAAGACAAATTAAAACCAAATACAGGAAACCAAAAAGGAAATAGCAGGGAGAAGTTATGAGATTCTTTAAAAAACGCTACGAACAAGCATCGAAAGAGTATGTCGAAGATCACGTTTCCGATCAGAGGGACGGACTGCATCTCAATCTTAAAGAGAATATCCAACACGTAAAAGAAGCGCTCGGGGATAGCGACGATATTATCGTTCGGGAGTTTCGAATCGGAAAAGACGGGGATTTGCGGGCAGCGATTATTTATACGGACGGCTTAATCGACGAGGCATCTGTGCAAAATTTCATACTTGAATCATTAATGTTTCATTTTCAAAAAGTCGATGTTTCTGCTGGAGAAAGCCCGTTCATCAAGTTAAAAGACTCTGTTTTGACCGTTGGTGATTTGAAAGAATTAACCGATTTCGGCGCACTTTTCAGCTCACTCTTAAGCGGGGATGTCATTTTTTTGCTGGACGGCTATTCTCAAGGGTTAACGCTTGGTATGAAAGGAGGCAAAGATCGCGGCGTAACCGAAGCGACAGTTGAAAACACTGTGCGCGGCCCAAAAGAGGCTTATTCGGAAAGTCTGCGGACCAACACAGCGCTATTGCGGCGGATTATCAATGACCACAATCTCTGGTTTGAAACAAAGAAGCTCGGCAATGTGACGAAAACGAATGTATCGATTGCCTATATTAAAGGAATGGCCAATGAAAAAGTGATCGAGGAAGTCCGGCGGCGGCTTGATCGAATTGACATTGACAGCATCCTGGAAACCGGCTATGTTGAAGAGCTGATACAGGATGAGACCTACACGCCATTTCCTACCATTTTCCATACAGAACGCCCTGATGTCACAGCGGGTAATCTGCTGGAGGGGCGAGTCGCCATTTTTGTTGACGGCAGTCCGAATGCCTTAGTGGTTCCATCCCTGTTTGTCCAATTTTTCCAGACAGCGGATGACTATTATCAGCGCGCCGATATCACCTCACTGTTGCGTTTTCTTCGTTTTATCGGTTTTTTTATCGCGCTGCTCGGACCATCACTGTACATCGCCATCACGACGTTTCATCAAGAAATGCTGCCAACGCCGCTGCTCATCAATCTGGCAGCACAGCGCGAAGGCGTGCCTTTTCCCGCTTTTGTTGAAGCGCTGTTGATGGAGGTCACCTTTGAAATCCTCCGCGAAGCCGGTGTCCGAATGCCGAAAACGATCGGACAGGCGGTTTCGATCGTGGGGACGCTTGTTATTGGAACGGCGGCTGTCGATGCCGGAATCGTCTCCGCGGCCATGGTCATCGTCGTCGCGATAACAGCGATTTCAAGCTTTATCGTCAGCTCATTTAATCTTTCGATATCCGTCAGAATGCTGCGGTTTGTTTTTATGGGGCTGGCAGCTTCCTTCGGATTGTTTGGCATCATTGTCGGCTTGATCGCCCTCGCTCTTCATTTATGCAGTTTGCGATCGTTTGGCGTACCGTATATGTCTCCGCTCGCCCCGTTTATAGCCGCTGATCAAAAGGATGCGCTTTTTCGGCTGCCGCGCTGGGGATTATTTTCACGTCCGCGTCTGATCAGCCAAAAAAACGTCAGGCGCGAAGACACCGTTCCGCCGAAGCCAAGAAAACAAAAATAATGTCGGCTTTAAGGGAAGCCGGAAAGCAAGGAGTGGTTCAGTATGCTGGTTGTTCTGGGAATTCCTCTTATAGCGGGTTTAATCATCCTTTTGGAGCTGCCGACGCTATGGAAGAAAAAACAGAAAAAAGAGATATGGGTCTTTTCTCTGCTGCTCGCTCTTGCTGTTGCGCTATGCATCACAGAGGGGCTTGGTGTTGAGCTTCCAAACCCTCTCGATTGGCTCGCTGTCATTTATAAACCGCTCGGTGATGCCATCATGACTTTATTGCAGTGAGCAGGAAGAGAAAACGGAGAAAGGTGGTTAAGGCTTGCGGAAACATATCGGTTTAGTTGCCGTTCTCATCCTTTCCGTTATTGTATTATCAGGGTGCTGGAATCGGCGGGAATTAAATCAACTGGCCATTGTCGGCGCCATGGCGATCGACAAGGCGGATGGCAAACATGTTGTAACGACTCAGGTCATCGACCCCAGTCAGATTGCAGCCAAGCAGGGAAAAGGCCAGGAAGCGCCGGTCATTACGTATAAGGAAAAGGGAGACACGATCTTTGAAGCGATCAGAAGAATGACAACCGTAACACCTAGAAAACTTTATTTTTCCCATTTGCGTGTTCTCGTCATAGGCGAGGAAATCGCTAAAGAAGGAATCGACGACACGCTTGATTTTTTATCAAGGGATCACGAGGTGCGGCCCGATTTTTTTATCATTGTCGCCAAAGATGCCAGAGCGGAAAACGTGCTGAAAGTCATGACCGGGATAGAAGACATTCCTGCAAACAAACTGTATACGTCGCTTGAAACATCGGAGAAGTCGTGGGCTCCTTCGATGACCATCACCTTGGACAAACTGATCTCTGATATCACCAGCGAGGGGATACAGCCCCATTTGACAGGACTCAAGCTGTTGGGGGATGTTAAAAAGGGGCAAGACAATGAAAATGTTCAACAAATTGACCCGGATGTCAAATTAAAATACGGCGGATTGGCGGTTTTTAAAAGTGATAGACTCATCGGCTGGCTGAATGAAAGAGACAGTAAAGCGGTGAACTATGCGTTAGGAAATGTCAAAAGCACGATCGGTGAGCAGCCTTGTCCAAACGGCAAAGGAAAAGTGGCGGTGGAGGTTGTTCGCGCGAAATCGGAACTCGCGGTCGACGTCAAAAACGGTTCGCCGAAGGGAAGCGTTCAGATCAATGTGGAAGGCAACATTGGAGAAATACAGTGCAAACTTGATTTGATGAAATCCAAAACGATCACCGAGCTGGAAAACAATGCAAATAAACGGGTTAAAATGATCATAGAAAATGCAATTAAAACAGCTCAGAAAGAGTACAAAGTCGACTTTTTCGGTTTTGGCGAAGCACTTCACCGATCAAACCCCGACTATTGGAAAAAAGTCAAGAAAAACTGGGACGAAACATTCTCGGAGATGCCGATCGATGTGAAAACAGACGTACAGATTCGACGCGTCGGGACAATCGGAAAGTCACCGCTTGAAAAAATGGAGTAATCGCTTACACGTTGACAAAGCACCTCTCTGTCTCATATACTTTATGGTAAATACAGTGAAAGGAACAGGTATAGGGGACATGAAGCAGTAATCTTATTTTCCATCGTTTTTTGAATACGAAAAAACGGAAACTTGGAGAATAGGATTAGTCTGCCCTTTTATACCTTGCATCATCTTCTTTTTCGCTGCATGTGTGTTTGCCGTGCTCGAAAAGAGGCCGGTTCATACTGCGCTTTCTCGATGCATTGATTTGGCATTTTATCCTCTCCGGGTTTCCGTGAGAGGTTTTTTGTTGTCAGCCAAAACAAACAGAGGTGAGCAGTATGACGATTTTAATGAAAATAAGAGGGTTGCAAAAAAGCTTTGGAGAGCAAACCATTTTAAAAAACATCGATTTTGAGATTTCACATCAAGAGCGGATCGGTTTGGTCGGCTGCAACGGAGCGGGAAAAACAACGCTTGCCAATATTTTGAGCGGTCATATGGAAGCTGACAAAGGGACTGTTCAAATGGACCGGACGCTTAAAATCGGCTATTTGCAGCAGTCGATTGAGTATTCGGTCAATGATTTCAAAACCATATTAACAGGGGCTGAAAGCGGGACATTATATCAACTGACAAGCCGCCTCGGCTTATCAAAGGTTCAAAGCTGGAGTTCCGAACGGCTTGGCCATATGAGCGGCGGAGAAAAGCTGAAGCTCGCGCTGGCGCACGTCTGGAAGACGAACCCTGATGTCCTGATTCTCGATGAGCCGACCAATCACTTGGATTTAAAAGGAATCAACTGGCTGCTTGATGAGCTTGAACAATATCAAGGTGCGGTATTGATTATTTCCCACGACCGCTACTTTTTGGATCAATCCGTCTCGAAAATATTTGAGCTTGAAGATGGAAAATTGCACTCTTATCAAGGAAACTATAGCGCATACCGGCGGGAGAAAGAGCGGTTGTATGAAGAACGCCTGCATCAATACGAGGTCCAGCAGAAGCATAAAAACAGGATCGAGTCACAGATTTCCACTCTGCAAAATTGGTCGCAGAAAGCTCACCGCGACTCGACAAAACAAGGGACCCAGTCAGAACGGAGGCAGGCGGGATTTAAAGAATACCATCGGGTCAAAGCTAAAAAGCTCGATAATCAAGTCAAATCAAAACTCAAGCGTCTTGAACAAGAACTTGAAAAAAACAGAGCGGAAAAGCCAAAGGATGAAGCGGCAGTCAAGTTTCAATTTTCATCTGGAGTAAAAAGAGGCAAACGGATTTTCGAAGCGAAAGGATTGACAAAAACGTTTGATGGAAGAACCTTATTCAGAGACAGCCATTTTTACATCAAGCACGGAGAGAGATTTGCTCTTATCGGAGACAATGGCTGCGGCAAAACAACGCTGGTGAAGATGCTTTTGGAGGAGGAGCCGGCCACAGAAGGAGTGTTATGGAAAAGTCAGTCTGTCAAGGCCGCTTATTTGAGCCAGGATGTCAGCAATTTAAAACCCGAGCAGACAGTGGCCGAAGCGCTGAAGCTGTCTGACAGAGACAAAATCGCAAGGGCGCGGACAATGATGGCCAATATGGGGATCAAAGAAGACCGGTTTGATCACACGATTGGAACGTTCAGCCTCGGGGAGCGGACACGGATCAAACTGGCTGGCATGGTGCTGGACGATTACGATCTATTGATTTTGGATGAACCGACCAACCACCTGGATTTGCCAAGCAGAGAACAGCTGGAAGAGACATTGCTGGAATTTCAGGGAACGATCATCATCGTTTCGCATGATCGGTACTTTACTGAAAAATTGTGCAGCAAACTGCTCGTATTTGAAAACGGCCGCGTGACCAGAGTGGAAACCGGTCTGGAAGACTACCTGCGGCGCAAGACAAAATCTCTGAGCAAAAAAAGCGGGGAAGAAGATGAAATGTTACGGATTGAAAACCGAATGACCGCAGTGCTTGGCGAGCTGGCCGGACTTTCACCTGATGAAGTGAGATACCGCGAGCTGGATCAGGAATTTTCTGAGCTTGTGAAGCGTAAACAAGCGCTTTCAAAAAAAGACTAATCAAAAGCCATTTGTCTCGTTTTTTGGGACAGATGGCTTTTTTGCGTGGGTGAAATTACCACAATTATAGAAGTCATCCAAGGGAATAATAGGATAAAAAAGATGGACTTAGCAAAGGGTGATCAACATGTGGCAAACGATTGTTACCTATTTTCCAGATTGGCCGACATTGATGCAGGCTTTTATTGTATTTTTCATTCCATTTGCCATATCAAGATTTTTTCTTTGGATTCGTATAAAAGAGGATGAGTGAAGAGATGAGATGGTGGAAATCGAAAACACGAAGAATCATGCAACAGACCAATAAACAAAAATCCGCAAAGATCGAAGCGCCGTCTTTGGAATCAACAGGCTATTTTACCGGTGATTTCGACCATGATCTGGAAATGGCCAAAACAGCGATGGAACATAATTCGGATGTTCATTTCCGCGAGTTTGACATCGGACGCACCGGCACGCGGGCGGCTATCGCCTTTGTCGAAGCAATTTCAGATAAAGACCTGATCGACAAACACATCATGAAATCCCTGATGGCCGATTTCTCTAAAGAATATCAAATGGAGCTTTCGTCATTAAACAACAGCAGTCTGCCCGTGGTGATCAAACAGCAAATTTTATCAATCAGTGAGATCACCGAGGCCAACCATGTAAGCCAGGTGGTGCCGGAGGTTCTCATGGGAACGACACTGCTTTTGATCGACGGATCAGCTGATGTTCTGATGCTCGGCACCGTCAAGAAAAATACAAGAAATATTGAAGAGCCGGTATCGGAAGCGCTGGTCAGAGGGGCGCGAGTCGGCTTTACGGAAACGATCGGGACAAACACCGCGCTTTTGCGGCAGCACGGAAAAAATCAAAGCTTGTCGATGACCCAATTTCAAGTGGGGAAAAGAGCCGTCAAAAAGCTTGTCGTCGCCTACATTAAAGATGTTGCCGATCCGGAGCTGGTGGAAGAAGTCAAAAAAAGAGTCCAATGTATTAATATCGATGATGTGCTTGAATCAGGCTTTGTCGAACAGCTGATTGAAGACAATTATCTCAGTCCGTTTCCGCAGGTGCAAAGCACGGAACGGCCCGACCGTGTGATGAGCGCTCTGATGGAAGGCAGGGTGGCGATTCTCTTGGATGGAACGCCTTTTGTGTTAATCGTGCCGGTGACCTTCAGCATGCTCCTTCAATCGCCTGAGGACTATTATGAACGCTGGCTTCCAAGTTCACTGATCCGCATTTTGCGGATCGGTGCGGCGATGATTTCATTACTGGGACCGGCTTTATATATATCCTTTATCTCGTTTCATCCCGGGCTGATCCCAAGCGAGCTGGCGATCTCGATCACAGGGACGAGGGTGGGGGTGCCTTTTCCGTCTCTGATTGAAGCGCTGATTATGGAAATCGCCATCGAGATTTTACGTGAGGCCGGACTGCGGCTCCCAAAACCGATCGGTCCGGCAATGGGAATCGTCGGCGGTATCATTATCGGCGAGGCGGCTGTTCAGGCAGGCATCGTCAGCCCGATCATGGTCATCGTCGTTGCGGTCACCGCAATTTCTTCATTTGCGATTCCGCAATACAGCGCCGGCATTTCCCTGCGTATGCTGAGGTTTGCGGCGATGTTTTGTGCGGCCACATTTGGTTTGTACGGCGTGATCATGTTTTTCCTGATGCTTTCCAGTCATGCGGTGAAGCTGAAAAGCTTTGGTGTTCCATATGCGAGCCCTGCTGTTCCATATCGTATAGGCGACTGGAAAGATTTTATTGTTCGTGCGCCGCTGTTGATGATGAGAAAAAGACCGAAGCTGACGAAAACAGACGATACAACACGCCAGTAGCAATATAGAAGGGAGGCAAACATTCATGATGATCAGGCCGAAAGAGCATATCACCACTGCACAAACGGCGGTCATCGTCATCAATTTCCTGCTTGGAACAGGCATCTTGACGCTGCCGCGAACATCTGTCGATGAAGTGAAGACTCCGGATGTCTGGATCACCCTCGTTTTAGGCGGAATGATCGCACTGACGGCCGCAATCATCATGGTGAAGCTAAATCAGCAGTATCCCAAGAAAACATTTTATGAATACAACCAGGAGATCGTCGGTAAATGGCTGGGCGGATTTGTCAGCCTCCTGTTCATTTTCTATATGCTGTCTCATTCCGGATTTCAGGTCCGCTCTATGCTTGAAATCACCCACTTTTTTCTGCTGGAAGGAACGCCGCGCTGGGCAACGGCGATGGTGTTTTTATGGGTGGGGCTCTATTCGATTGTCGGCGGTTTGAGTTCACTTGCCCGTTTGTTTGAAATCGTTTTTCCGATTACAGTCATCCTGTTTTTGCTGGTGGTGTTTATGAGTACTGGCATTTTTGAGCCGGACAATTTGCGACCTGTCATGGGGCAAGGCATCGGACCCGTCTTACAAGGAATAAAAGTAACGGCTCTGTCCTTTTCAGGCATCGAAATTATTTTGCTTCTGATGCCGTTTATGAATCAGCCGAACCACATCATAAAAACCGTTGTGATCGGAACAGCCATCCCCTTATTGTTCTACATGATCACCGTCGTCATGGTCATCGGCGCTTTGTCGGTTGATGGCGTCATCACAAGGACTTGGCCGACCATTGATTTAATGAGAAGTTTTGAAATTCCCGGGCTCATTTTTGAACGATTTGAATCGTTGCTGCTTGTCATCTGGATCATGCAGCTTTTCAATACGTTTGCCATTTCTTTTTACGCTGCGGCATTGGGGCTGTCCCAGCTCTTCAAAGTGAGGCTTCAGTCGGTCATGTTTGGCTTGCTTCCGCTGATTTATTTGATTGCCATGGCTCCGAACAACATCAACACAATGTTTGAATTTGGCGACTTCATCGGAAACAGCGGCGTGTATTTGGGCGGTCTTTTGCCCATTTTGCTCCTTGTGATTGCAAAGGTGAGAAAAAGAAAAAGCGGGAATTAGGCGTAATGAAAGGAGGCTCGGTCTTTATGGTCAGTTCGCAAGACAAAATCACCGTTTCGCAAACCGTCATTATCATCACTAATTTTCTATTGGGGACGGGCATTCTGACGCTGCCGCGAACTTCTGTTGATGCGGTCAAGACGCCGGATGTCTGGCTGTCCGTCATCTTAGGCGGACTGGTTGCCATGATGGCAGGATTCATTATAGTGAAGCTAAGCCTTATATATCCGGAAAAAACCTTTTATCAATACAGCAGGGATATTATCGGAAAATGGCTGGGAGGGGCGGTCGGCCTGCTGTTCGTTTGCTACTTCCTTACAACATCGGGCTTTCAAGTCCGATCTGTAACAGAAGTCATGCAGTTTTTTTTGCTTGAAGAAACCCCGCTTTGGGCAATGGCAATGATTTTTTTATGGTGCGGCATTTATCTGATCATCGGTGGCATCAATCCGATTGCCCGTCTTTATGAAATCATTTTTCCGATTACGGTGATGATTTTTCTAACCGTCGCTTTTATGAGCATCGGCCTATTTGACCCCGACAATCTGCGCCCTGTACTTGGGAAGGGAATCACGCCGGCGCTTCAGGGGGTTAAAACGACGTCTTTTGCTTATACCGGCATTGAGGTGATGCTGTTTGTCATTCCTTTTATGAGACAGCCGGACAAAGCGTACAAAGCTCTTTTGGTCGGTATTTCTTTTCCGGTTATCTTTTACGTGATCACCGTTATTATGGTGATCGGGGCGCTCTCCATTGACGGAGTGGTCACAAGAACGTGGCCGACGATCGATTTGATGCGGAGCTTTGAGATCACCGGGTTCGTACTCGAACGGTTTGAATCGTTTCTGCTTGTCATCTGGATCATGCAGATCTTCTCCAATTTCACCATCAGCTATTATATTGCCGCATTGGGGCTGTCCCAGCTTTTTAACAAAAACATGAAACCGATCTTATTCGGCCTGCTCCCGCTGATCTATATGATTGCCATGACGCCGAAAAGCATCAATCAGCTATTTTCCATCGGAGATATGATCGGAAACACCGCTTTGTATTTAGTCGGCCTCATCCCGCTGCTGCTGCTTGTGATCACAAAAATAAGGAGGGGGAATCATGAAAAAAATAACTGACATGCTTCGCTGCCTTTCCGTTTTTTCTCTTTTGGTTTTAACAGGGTGCTGGAGCAGCCATGAAATAGAAGAGCTCGGCTTAACATTTGCCATGGGGATCGATAAAGGCAGTGAAACAGCTCTTGAAAAAAAGTTTGACAAAATGGGGGGAGACTACCCGAAAAAAGACCGGATCACCATGATCTATCAATATGTCAACGAACAGGCTGCCGGCTCAAAGGCGAGCGGAGGAGGGGGGTCACCACAAAAATCTTACTTCAATATTTATGAAACTGGTGATTCGCTACAACAAATCAGCGCTGAAGTGGCTTTAAGGCTGGACAGGCCGATCTTCAGCCCCCATTTAAAGGTGATCGTCGTCGCCGGCGAGCTGCTCCGTACCTATTCGTTGGAAGAACTGCTCGATCAGCCCCTCCGCGACAACGAAATCAGGCCGAGCAGCCTCGTTCTCGTGACAAGAGGAAAAGCAAAAGACACGCTTAACCTGAAGGAAACTGGTGAAATGCCGGCGTTTCGCCTGCGCAAAATCGTTGAAAACGAATACAAAACAAAAAAAGTGCTCCCTCCTGTGACACTGGCCAAACTGACAGGCAAAATGAGATCAGGCTCGAGCTTCCTGATACAAAATGTGGTCGGCGCCGACGGGGAAGTCAAATACGCGGGGGCCGCCGCCATCAACGGAAAAAACAACAAGCTGATCGGCTATTTGGATGAAGAGGATTTAGAAGGTGTGATGTGGATCACTGGACAGGGGAAGGGCGGGGCGGTCAAAAGCTATGATACCAAAGCCAAAAAGCTGAATGCTTTTGCAGTGGAAACCATTAACAGCAACATCAAGCCCGTTGTCAAAGGCGGCCGTCTCTCTTTTCAAGTCAATGTTGAGTCAGAGGGACACCTCGCCGAAAACTGGAACACCGCTGAAAAAGCGTTCGACAACAAGTTTTTGGAAAGAGTTGAAAAAAACACAGCGCAAACGGTGAAGAAACAAATGGAGCAAATTACTAAAAAAATGCAGCGCCAATACAAAGCGGATCTCGCCGGATTCGGAAACCAGCTCAGAATCAAACATCCCCGACTTTGGAAAAAGCTGAAGAAAAACTGGGATCAAACCTTTACCGACATTCCGATTAAATATCATGTGCAGATCACGATTAAAGATTACGGAACAGTAGGGGATCAGTAAACAACAGAAATGCGAAAGGCGGAGATTGCAAAAATGATCCGTTCCGAAGATAACATCACAACAACTCAGGCGATTGTTGTCTTTGTCAGCTATATTATGGCTGCGGGAATCCTCAGTTTACCGAGAACGTCCGTAGATGAGGCGGGTACACCGGACGTGTGGTTATCCGTCATTCTAGGCGGACTGATCACATTTGCGGCCGGAGTGATCGTGACAAAATTAAGTCAGGATTATCCCGGGCAAACGTTTTTTCAATACGGCGGGAAGGTTGTCGGCAAATGGCTGGCGGCTGTCATCAGTCTGTTTTTTATCGAGCACTTTGTCACGATTGCGGCATTTGAAGCAAGAATCATGGCGGAAGTTATCAACTTTTATCTGCTCGAAGGAACACCGCTTTGGGCGATTGTCATGACGATGATGTGGGTCGGGCTTTATTCGATCAAAGACGGGATGGGCGCGATCGCCCGTTTGCTTGAAATCATCTTTCCGATTACAGTCATCATCTTCATGATTGTTGTGTTCATGAGCTTTGGCATATTTGAACTGGACAATTTGCGTCCTGTCCTCGGAGACGGCTTCATGCCGGTCCTCAAAGGGGTGAAGGCAACGACCCTTTCCTTTATCAGCGCGGAAGTCATGGTCTTTCTTTTGGCGTTTACGAAAAAGCCGGAAAAGGGCATCAAAGTGCTTGTCGCCGGACTGAGCATTTCCATGCTTTTTTATTTCACGACCGTTGTCTTTGTCATCGGGGCGCTGTCCGTTGACGGAGTAACTTCAATGACATGGCCGACGCTTGAACTGATCCGCAGCTTTGAAATCCCGGGGTTGATATTTGAACGGTTTGAGTCCATGCTGCTTGTCATCTGGATCATGCAACTGTTCGCCACCTTCATCATTTCGTTTTACGCCGCATCGCTGGGCTTGTCTCAAGTCTTTAAAAAAAAGAGCAGACCGATCATGTATGGTCTGCTTCCGGTGATGTATTTGATTGCAATGATACCCAAAAATGTCGATGATGTTTTTTCGCTCGGCGATATGATCGGCTACATTGCGGCTGTTTTATTCTGTATTGTGCCGATTCCGCTTTTGATCATCTCAAAAATGAAAAAGACAAGGAAGAAGCGGACTGGCCATACAAGCTGAGCCATCATCACTTGCCTTTGGCGCTTACGTTTACCCGGTCATTCGGCATGTAGAATACCAACAATAAGGCGGCCGCTGCAGGCAGAACCGCCCATGCAAACGTGTGGACGATCGAGTTTGACAACGCTTCAGTGATCCGATTTAGAATGTCCGGCGGAATCGATGATCTCGAGCTTGATAAAATTTGGTTCGCGTCATCGGCAGAAGCGATCGCCGCTGCATCAGCACTTTTAAAAAACGTCTGCATCTGCTCTGAAAAATGGGTTTTCTGAATCATCCCGAATATACTGGCGCCGATTGTCATGCCGAGCGAGCGGACAAAATTGCTTGTTGAGGTCGCAGAACCTCGCTGCTCTGGACCGAAATGATGAATGGCCGCCATGCTCAAAACAGAGAAGGAAAAGCCGACCCCCAGACCGACGACGATCATATAGACGGTTAATAAAAGACGGGGGGTATCGATGTTGAGCGTGCTTAACAAAGAAAAACCCGCAACCAATATGAATCCTGAGATCACCATAATTTTCCGGTAGCTCATTTTTGTCGTTAAGAAACCGCCGAGCTGTGCGGATATAACGGAGCCGAGCATCATCGGCAGAAGAACAAGCCCTGAATTCGTCGCCGAATCCCCATATACACCTTGGACAAAGATCGGAATCTGGATCGTCGCCGAAATAAATGTCCCTCCGTAAAATAAAGCGACAAGCGTGCTTCCGGCAAACAGGCGGTTTTTAAACATATCAAACGAAATAATCGGCTCTTTCACTTTACGTTCAATCAAAAAGAAGCAAATGAATAATACCGCTGCACTGCAAAAGAGCAGAAGGATCTCGCTTGAATCCCAGGCATATGTCCCGCCGCCAAGCTCAAGCGCAAACATGAGGCAGACGACAGCCCCCACAAGCGTAACGGCGCCAAACCAATCAATATGATGTTTTTCATGCTGTTTCGTTTCTTGATAAAACATCGCGATCAAAATGAAAGAAAGCAAACCGAGCGGCAGATTGATGTAAAATACCCAATGCCAGCTGATGAAATCTGTGATATAAGCGCCGATCAAAGGTCCAAAAATGCTGGACAAGCCAAAAACGGCCCCGAACAGACCCGAGATTTTTCCGCGTTTTTCAAGCGGGAAGATATCAAAAATAATCGTAAAGGCAATCGGAATCAACGCTCCTCCGCCAATCCCCTGAATGGCGCGGTAAATGCTGAGCTGTTCAATGCTCGAAGCTGTTCCGCACAATGCAGAACCGGCCATAAAAACAAAGCTTCCAAACAGAAAAAATCGTTTTCGGCCGTACATGTCCGATAATTTTCCGAAAATCGGCATTCCCGCCATTTCAGCAACCATAAACGCGGATACGACCCAGACAAAGCTGTCGAGCCCGCCGAGATCACCGACAATCGTGCCCATTGCCGTGACGACGATCGTATTGTCCATAGAGGCCATCAAAATGGCGAGCAGCAATCCTGCTACAATAAATCCTAATCTTTTGTTTTGAGTATTTGACAAATGATTCGATTCTCCTTTTATTAGATTTGGCATTCGCGTGGGATCCTGCTATCATTATTTTATATCAGGAAATAAATATCTTAGTTTCTAAGACATTATGATTTTATAGAAGGGTGTTGCCGATGTCAAGGACAAATCAAAAAGGAAGAGAAACGCTCATCGAGGAACTGATTCAGCAGTTAAGATTTCACAGCACCGCCACCGTTTTTATGCACCAGGCGATCGGTGAAAAAATCGGATTGAATGCAACAGACCATAAATGCCTTGAGATTCTTGCGCGTAAAGGGAGCATGACAGCCGGGGAATTGGCGGAAAAGAGCTCCCTGACAACCGGGGCCATCACCGGTGTGATCGACCGGCTCGAAAACGCGGGATATGCCAGGCGCACTAGAGATGCCTCAGACAGAAGACGGCTCTTGATTGAATTGGTGCCGGAAAACATGGAGAATATTTATTCACTGTTTGAAGAGCTTGCCCAACAATCTGCGGTGCTTTTCAGTCGATATACCGATCAGGAGCTGCAGGTTATCACAAGATTCATCAAACATAGTACGGAATTTGCCGCAAACTATGTAGAAAAAATAAGGGGAGCACAGAAGTAGATAGGGGCCTTTAAAACAAGTCTGATCATTCAAAAAACCGGTGAATCAACACCGGTCTTTTTTTATGGCTATGCTTTTTCAATTTGAACTTTTCCCGAAAAGAAGGTGGCACCGCCGCCCATATCGGCCAAACGATCGGGTGTCAGCGCATTCACCAAATAATTTTCGCCTTTCGTATCGGCCCACAGTCCCTGGCTGACGGCCACACCCGGGAGGACGTTTTCACCGACGGCCGCCGGGAGCACGCATTCGCCGCGGTCATTCCAAACCCTTACCATATCTCCGTTTTCAATCCCTTTTTCTTCTGCATCTTGTCTGTTCAAATGGAGCTTAGGTTCCTTTTCTAATTTGATATGTTTCTCATTATTTGAAAAGGTCGAGTTTAAAAAATTGTGATTCGGCCCGGGTACGAATAAAAATGGATAATTGCTCGTCTCTGCAAGCGGTGTATAGGTCGGCAGGGCGGGATAGCCGTCTTGTTCCATCGTTTTTGAATACAATTCGATTTTTCCGCTCGGCGTCGGGAGCCTGTCGGGAAAAATCGCTTCTCTTTTCGCTTTTACAAAGTGCTTTTCAGATAAGCTCTCATAATTTATTCCTTCAAGCCACGGATTGTCCGGATAATGAAGAGCCTGTCTGATCATTTCCTCATCCGAGTCCTTGAGCGGTTCATCATCAAAGCCCATCGCTTCAGCCAGAAGGCGGAACACTTCCGTATTCGATTTGCTCTCACCATATTTCTCAATCACAGGTCTTTGCACTTGTGTATAATGGTGCCAATATGATGTATAGAAATCGGTATTTTCAAAAGCGGAAGAAGCGGGCAGCACGATATCTGCGTACCGCGCGGTTTCCGTCAGGAATAAATCATGGACGACGGTAAACAAATCTTCGCGCTCTAGTCCTTGTCTGACCTTGTTTGCTTCAGGCGCGACGACGGCCGGATTGCTGCTGTACACAAACAAAGAACGGATCGGGGGATCGGCTTCCAAAAGGGCTTTTCCAAGCTGATTCATGTTGATCACCCGCGGGGTTCTGCCATGTAACAAATCCGGGCGCTGCAAGGCCGTTGTATTATAGGCTAAAAATGCAGTATTGCCTTTAATCGCGCCTCCGCCTTTTACCGTCCATTGCCCAGTAATCGCGGGCAGACAGGCAATCGTTCTGACGATCATACCGCCGTTGTCGTGATGCTGGAGACCGTTTCCGATGCGAATCAAAGAAGGGGAGGTCTCGCCGTACAGACGGGCAAGCCTTTCGATATCGTCACGCGGAACCCCGGTGATTTCCGCCACCGTGTCAGGATCATATTGAACGACATGGCGGCGCAGTTCTTCATATCCGACTGTGTATGTTTTGAGAAAGGCCTCGTCAGCCATTTTTTCCTTGAATAACACGTGCATAATGCCGAGAGCAAGGGCACTGTCGGTTCCCGGACGGATCGGGATGAACCAGTCCGCCATTCTGCCTGTCTGATTTTTGTGAACATCGATCACAACAATTTTGGCCCCGTTTTTCCGCGCTTTTTGAGCGATTGTGATCTGATGCATGTTTGTTGAGACGGCATTGATTCCCCAAAATACGAACAGTTTTGTCTCTGTTGTATGTTCCGGATCTGTGCCGATGCTTCCACCCATCGTGTATTTGTAGCCCGTTGAGCCCGCAGGGGTGCAAATCGCGCGGTCAAGCTGGCTTGAGCCGAGATGGTGGAAGAAACGCCTGTCCATTCCTTCAGCAGTCAAATTTCCCATATTGCCGTAAAAGCTGTAAGGCAGTATGCTTTCAGCGCCTTCTTTTTCAATGAGTTCCTGCCAGCGTGTGCGGATCGTTTCAATGGCTTCATCCCAGCTGATCGGCTCAAATTTCCCTTCGCCTTTGGCGCCCGTCCGTTTCAGCGGGGTTTTCAGCCGTTGTGGATCATAAATGCGCTCTTTCATATTGCGAACTTTATTGCAGATGTTGCCACGCGTGACCGGGTGATCCGGATCACCTTGTATTTTTACGATTTTACCGTCTTTTTTATGAACAAGCAGCCCGCACTGGTCAGGACAGTCAAGTGAACATACGGATTTAAAAATGCCGTCTTTTTGATCAACATAAGACTCCATAGGATACGTTCCTTTCCGGTAAAAATAGTATGATTCTAGCATTATATCATGTCACAACATCCCGTCAATTCTGAAAATTATTCTTTATGAAGAACATGATCAAAGCCCCCGAGCTTCTTTCAGCGAAACGCGGGGGCTTAAAAAGACTTTATTCTTTATCAAAATCAGGCGAAACCGCCTTTTTGATAAATATCGCGGTAAAGAAAGCCGCAACGCTTAAAGCGAGCGCGAACCAATAGGCATGATGTACACCGTGTGTCATCGCTTCATTCAGCAATCCTTTGCTGACGGCAGCTCCTTTGTGCTGATCGAGAAAACTTTGCTGGCCTTGGGTCATGATGCTGACAAAGACCGAAACGCCCAGTGCTCCGGCAACAGGCTGCAATGTATTGGAGATCGCCGTTCCGTGCGGGTACAAATGCTTCGGCAGTTCGTTCAAAGCATTTGTTTGCGATGGCATCATGATCGCAGAGATTGACAGCATCAGGATGATGTAAACAATAATGAACGCCCATATCGGCACAGACGGATTAATTCTGCTAAAGAAAATCATCACACCGATCAAGACGATTGTGCCCGGGATAATGAGCTTTCTCGGCCCGAATTTATCGAATAAAGCGCCCATCGCCGGCGACATCAGGCCGTTTAACAAAGCACCCGGCAAAAGCAGCAAACCGGCCGTTTTCGCAGAAAAACCAAGCGGTCCCTGCAAATACATCGGCATCACTATTTCTGAGGCAAACATCGCCATGATGACAATCACGAAAATGCAGACTCCGCGTGTATAATTTTTATAGGCAAACACACGGACATCGAGCAATGGCTCATCAAGCTTCAATTGACGAAGCACAAAGAAAACGAGGCTGATCAGACCGATGACAATCACAGCAATGATCTTGACGGAAGCAAACCCTTCGGGATCTTCTCCAGCACTGCTGAATCCATATACGATTCCGCCGATCCCGATCGTGGAGAGGATGATCGAGAGAAAATCCGCACGCGGGCGCGTCACTTCACCGACATTCTGCAAATATTTCATTGCAAACAAAATGGAAAATAACGCAAAAGGAATCACGATAAAAAACAGCCAGCGCCAGCCGAGGACATCGACAATGACACCTGACAACGTAGGGCCGATGGCAGGGGCGAACATGATCACCAGTCCAAACGTCCCCATGATTTTGCCGCGGACTTCAGGCCGGTAGAGTAAAAGCAATGCATTCATGATAATGGGAATTAACAATCCCGTACCAACAGCCTGAATCATGCGTCCGGTCAAAAGCATCGGAAAATTGACCGCACAGCCGGCGATCACGGTTCCTGTCAAAAACACCGTCATGACGCCGATAAACATTTGCCTTGTCGTAAACCATTGAATGAGTAACGCGGAAACAGGCATTAAAACGCCCATGACAAGCATAAATCCGGTCGCCATCCATTGAACGGTCGGAGCGTCAACATGAAAAACGGTCATCAGCTCCGTCAGCGCAATGTTCAGCAAGGTTTCATTTAATATGGCAAAGAACGCGCCAATCATGAAGGTGATAAGTATAGCTTTAGAATTAAAGGTTTGGGTCTTTTCCATACCATTCCTCCTGTTATTTCGTCTTTCTAATGTAGATATTGCACAAGATGAGAGGCGAAGAAAAAGACGATTCTATCATGTATATCCGCATCTCTCACGAGTTTCGCTATCCGCTTCAAAGGTTAGGTTTTTACCGCGACTATATGAGTATACTTGGTCTTTTACAGATTTACAATAATGTTGTTTGGTTTCTAAATTATTGCAGTACGTCCTGATGATGGGGCAGGTGATCCAAACCTTTTTATTTGCCTATTCTTGCAAGGTTTCATTATAATTTTCCTTGTGACTTACATAGAGAAAGGGAGTTTCGTCATGCAATCTTTACAAAACAAAACAGCTCTTATTACAGGCGGGGCCAGAGGAATCGGCCGTGCGGCTGCGATCGCACTGGCAAAAGAAGGCGTCCATATCGGCCTGATCGGCCGCACGACAGCCAATCTGGAAAAAGCGGCTGAAGAATTGAAGCCTTTCGGTGTAAAAGTGTCTGTCAGCACAGCTGATGTGAAAGATTTAAAAGCGGTGGAAAGCGCAGTCCAATCCATTAAAGGGGAACTCGGCCAGATTGATATCCTCATTAATAATGCCGGTATCGGAGGATTTGCAGGGTTTCTTGAACAAACGCCGGAAGAGTGGGAATCAATCATCCAGGTCAACCTGATGGGCGTATACAATGTAACGCGCGCCGTTTTACCTGAAATGGTGGAAAGAAAAGCGGGGGACATCATTAATATTTCTTCAACAGCGGGTCAAAGGGGCGCAGCGGGAACGAGCGCATACAGCGCATCTAAATTTGCCGTGCTCGGGCTGACCGAATCGTTAATGCAAGAGGTCAGAAAGCACAACATCAGAGTGAGCGCCCTTACGCCGAGCACGGTTGCAACAGATTTAGCCATCGATTCAAAATTAACCGACGGCAACCCTGAACGCGTCATGCAGCCGGAGGATCTCGCTGAATTTATGGTAGCCCAGCTTAAACTGCATCCGCGCATTTTTATTAAATCTGCGGGCATGTGGTCTACAAATCCATAAGTCAAACGATAAGGACGGGTTTTTAAACCCGTCCTGTTTTCATTTTTATGAAAGCCGTATGGGAAGATGGCGAACCCCGAATACAAATGGACTCTGAATCGCTTCAAGCACTTCTGTCCGTTCCCTTTCCATCCGGAAGTTTTGCAGCAGGTGAGAGAGCGCGATTTTCGCTTCCAGACGGGCGAGGGGAGCGCCAAGACAAAAATGAATGCCAAAGCCGAAGCTCATGTGAGGATTTGTCTTGCGGTCAAGCTTAAAGATTTCAGGGTCATTAAACTTTGTTTCATCCCTGTTAGCTGAAGCGACCCAGCTGATGACGGATTCTCCTTTTTGAATCGGGACGCCTTTGATCTCTACGTCTTCAGCCGCCACGCGGCCAATCGCCTGTACGGGCGGATAATAGCGCAGCGTTTCCTCGACAAGCTGGACAACGAGGGATGGGTCGTTCTGAACCGTTTCCTGTACCTTGACATCCTCCGTTAAGTAGCGGACGGCATTGGCAATCAAATTCGTTGTCGTTTCATTTCCCGCGACTAAAAGGAGTATACAAAAGCTGAGCAATTCTTCTTCAGACAAGGATTCGCCCTCGACATCCGCCTGAATCAAAAGCGATATTAAATCTTCTTTCGGCTCTTTCCGGCGCAGCTTGATAATGTCTCTGAAGTATTCCTTTAAAAATCGGTTGCCTTCGTCCCGCTCTTTGTTCATCTGTTCGACCGCTTCATCAGAGCTGTCTTTCGCACCGGAAACAAGGATGTCTGAATAATGTTTAAACATAAGCCGGTCTTCTGCCGGTACGCCCAGCAGTTCAGCAATGATAATAACCGGAAGCGGTCCGGCCAAATCATCCACAACATCAAACGATTCTTTGTTTTCGGCTTGATTGATCAAAAAAGCCGTGACTTCTTCAATATGCGCTTCAAGCTGTTTCACGGCTTTCGGTGTGAAAGCCTTGTTGACGATCGCCCGCATTTTTGTATGTCTTGGGGGATCCATTGTTAATATGCTTTTTCCCTCCATATCACCGCCGCGTTTTGAAGAAAAAAGCTTAGGGTTTTTCAGCACATATTGAACATCTTCATACGAAAATATGTCCCAGCACTGGCGATCATGATCATAACGCACTGGCTCTGTTTGCCGAAGTCTGTTATAAACCGGAAAGGGGAACAGCCGGTCTTCATTTGCACGGATTTCTTTCATTGGAATCCAGTTGGCATATCGGTTGGTTTGTATGGATTTTGCCACGGTCAACTCTCCTTTATAAGCTCGTTATTTACATGCCTGAACCGGTTCATATGTTTACGTTATCACTATTTTTATACCCTTTTCAACGGACATACTATGAAGAAATTGTCAATTAGACAAAAGTAACGCTTTTAATAAAGAGAAAAAGAGTAGGGCTGATCACTTCTCATCTTTAAGCGGGAAGGACATGGAATCTATTTACATTCAAGGCGATGTCTGCTAGATTTAAAATAGCATCACATTTTAAAAGATGAAAGGATTGATAGCGCTTACAAAAGAGAATGAGAAGTGAAAAGCCGGTTATAAAGCCTCTGGACTGTTTTTCATTATGAATCGTAAAGGGGACTGTGTAATGAAAACAAATATTTCAAAGAGGTATCTGGAAGCATTTCATGAAAGAATGTCAGGCGGTGCACCGACAGCAAAAGAACCGGGGGGCAGAGCAGCTGCGGAGAAAGTTCCGAAGTTTACCGCTTATCCGTTTACTTTGGGCGTTTCTTCAGGCGAGCCTCTCTCCGACGGCGTCGTGCTGTGGACACGCCTTGCCCCTGAGCCGCTGAACGGCGGAGGGATGCCCCCGGAAGATGTGACGGTCAAATGGGAAGTTGCCACAGATATCGACTTCCGGAATATCGTCAGACAGGGGGAGTCGGCCGCCAAGCGCGAGTATGCCCATTCTGTCCATGTCGAAGTAGACGGGCTGGATCCTGACAGCATTTATTATTATCGTTTTCATGCCGGCTATGAAACCAGCCAAATCGGCCGCACAAAAACACTTCCTCTCCAAACGGCAAAAGTGGATCACCTCGCATTTGCGTTTGTCTCTTGCCAGCATTTCGAAGAGGGGTTCTATACGGCGTACCGCCGACTGGCGGAAGAAAGCCTTGACTTCGTTTTGCATTTAGGTGACGCGATTTATGAATACGGCCAAGGGACAGCAGCCAAGAATGTCCGGCTCCATAAAGGCGCGGAGACCTTAACGCTTGAAGACTATAGAACGCGCCACGCCCAGTACTTATTTGACGCCGACTATCAGCGGGCCCGCTCACTGTTTCCATGGATCGTCACATGGGACGACCATGATGTGGAAAACAATTACGCCGGACTCATTCCTGAAAAAAATCAATCTCCTGATCGTTTTATTCTGAGACGGGCAAGTGCATATCAGGCCTACTATGAGCATATGCCGCTCAGGACTTCGTCGCTTCCGAAGGGAGCGGATATGCAAATGTACAGGAGAGTCACATACGGCGATTTAGCCGAGTTTAACATCCTTGACACACGCCAATACCGCGACGACCAGGCCAATAATGACGGCAATAAGCCGCCCAGTTTTGATTCAACCGATCCTTCAAGAAGCATCTTAGGCCAGGAGCAGAAAAGGTGGCTATATGAGGGACTCCGCAGTTCTCAGGCGATTTGGAATGTACTCGCCCAGCAGGTCTTTTTTTCACAGGTCGACCACCAGGCCGGTGATGTGAAAATTTTACCAATGGATGGATGGGACGGATATTCAGCAGAACGAAACGAGGTCGTCGAGTTTTTACAAAAACAGCATATTTCCAATCCGATTGTCCTGACAGGTGACGTGCATACCAACTGGGTATTTGACATTAAAAGCGATTTTGACAACCCCAATTCCACAACAGTGGGCGCTGAATTTGCCGGAACTTCCGTGAGCTCGGGAGGAGACCGGGCAAGTTCGCTGGACCCCAAGACCCTTTTTATGGAAAATCCTCATTTGAAATTTTTTAGCGATCAGCGCGGCTATGTCCGCTGTACGGTGACGCCGCAATCTTGGCGGGCCGATTATCGAATGCTTGATTATGTCTCAAGGCCGGGCGCACCAATTACTACCGCCGCCTCATTTATTTGCGAAAATGGACGGCCGGGCGTCCGCCGGGCATCCGACATGTAAAGAAAAGGCTGTGCCAGAAAAGCGTTTCACTCACGCTTTCAGGCACAGCCTAAAATCTTATCCGACGGCTTCTTCCCGGGAAAACTGGCTGTTATACAAATCAGCATAAAAACCATCTTGCCGGAGCAGCTCTTCATGGGTTCCTTGTTCAATAATGTCTCCGTGATTCATGACAAGAATCAGATCCGCATCTTTAATGGTGGATAGGCGGTGGGCGATGACAAAGCTTGTGCGGTTATCCATCAGCCTGTTCATCGCTTTTTGGATATTCATTTCCGTACGGGTGTCAACACTGCTTGTCGCTTCATCCAAAATTAAAATCTTCGGATCGGCCAAAATGGCTCTCGCGATCGTCAAGAGCTGCCTTTGCCCCTGCGAAATATTTTGTGCATCCTCGCCAAGTACCGTGTCATAGCCGTCAGGCAGGGTGCGGATAAAGTCGTCGGCATATGCGCCTTTTGCCGCCTGGATGATGTCTTCGTCTGTCGCATTTTCACGCCCATACGCAATATTGTCGCGGATCGTGCCGTTAAAAAGCCAGGTGTCCTGAAGGACCATCGCAAACATGCTGCGCGCCTGCTCGCGCGAGAGCTCGGTAAGATCAATTCCGCCCACCTTGATCCGACCTTTGTTCAGTTCGTAAAAGCGCATCAATAGATTGATAATCGTCGTTTTTCCCGCACCGGTCGGTCCGACGATCGCAATTGTCCGGCCCTCTTCGACATCGAGGTGTAGATCGCGGATCACCGGTACATCTTTGTCATAGCCGAACGCGACGTGTTCAAACGACACATCGCCGGTTAATATCTCAGTGTCGATGTCTGCAGGTGTTTCCTGTTTTTCCTCTTCTTCGTCCAACAGGCTGAAGACCCTTTCCGCCGAAGCGATCGCAGACTGAATCGTGTTGGCGATTCCGGCGGCCTGGACAAGCGGCTGGGAAAACTGCTGGGTGTATTGAATAAAAGCCTGCACGCCCCCGACCAGCATGGCGCCGTTTAAGACGAAAATACCGCCCGTAATGCTGACAAAAACATAGCCGAGGTTGCCGATAAAGGTCATCATCGGCATCATCAGTCCGGATATAAATTGCGCTTTCCAGCCGGATTGGTACAGCCGTTCATTGACTTCATCAAACTGCTGAATCGCTTTTTCCTCATGTCCGAACGCCTTTACTTCCTGGTGTCCAGTAAACATTTCCTCAACATGGCCGTTGATTGCGCCGAGCTCATGCTGCTGACTGCTGAAATGCTTCTGTGAGAAGGAAGCGATCAGCCTCACCGCAATCATGCTCAGCGGAATGGTGATACATACGACAAGGGTCAGCCAAGGGCTGATCAAGAGCATCATGATGATGATCCCGACAATGGTGATGACCGAGGTGATCATCTGTGTCAGCGCCTGCTGCAGCGAATTATTAATATTGTCGATATCATTGACTGCACGGCTGAGTGTGTCGCCGTGCGAATGACCGTCAAAGTATTTTAAAGGAAGGCGAGTCAGCTTCTCATTAACTTCCTGACGCATTTCAAATATCGTTTTTTGCGCCACTCCGGCCATCATGTACTGCTGCAAAAATGTAAATAAAGCCGAGAGCAAGTAAAGACCGGCCAAAGTCAGCGTAATCCGGCCAAGGAAATCAAACTGAACACCGGTTCCCTTCGTAAAGCTCGCAAAAAGGGAGGAGGTGGCATCACCGAGAAGCTTTGGGCTGATGACATTAAACAAGGTGCCTAAAATTGCCGCGATGAAGACCAGCACAAGCTGAAAAGTCCGCGGTTTTAAATAGCCGGCCAGCCTCAAGAGTGTTTTCTTAAACTCCTTTGGTTTTTCAGGCTTCATACCTGCTGGGGATGAGCCGGGGTGCCGATTTTCTTTTTTGCTCATGCGCTCTCCTCCTCAGCTTGCTGGGATGCGACGATTTCCTGATAAATCTTGTTTTCCGCAAGCAATTGTTGATGTGTGCCGATCCCGGCGATTTTCCCTTCATTTAAGACGATGATTTGATCCGCTTCCGTGATCGTGCTGACCCTTTGTGCGACAATGATCACGGCGGCGTCGGCGGTTCTTTTCTCCAGCGCGTCTCTTAGCTTTTTGTCCGTCTTGTAATCAAGCGCTGAAAAGCTGTCGTCAAACAGATAGATCTCCGGTTTTCTGACCAATGCCCTGGCGATGGAAAGCCGCTGTTTTTGGCCTCCTGAAAGATTGGCGCCGGCCTGCTCGATATAAGCGTCGATTCCGTTTTCCTTGCCTTCGATAAACTCTGAGGCCTGGGCGGCTTCAAGCGCCTCAAGAATTTCCTCTTCAGTCGCATCTTCTTTGCCAAAGCGGATATTATCGCGAATCGTCCCGCTGAATAATGAAGCTTTTTGCGGCACGTAGCCGATTTTCTTGCGCAGCTCTTTTTGCGGGATCTTCCGCACATCGATTCCGTCTACAAGCACAGCCCCTTCTTCGATGTCAAAGAACCTCGGAATCAATTGCAGGATGGTCGTTTTTCCCGCACCCGTACTGCCGATGATCGCGGTGGTTTCGCCCGGCTTTGCCTTGAATGAAATCTGTTCAAGGACAGGCTTTTCCGCGCCGGTATAGCGGAATGTGACATCCTTGAATTCAACATGGCCATAGAGCCCGCTATCTTCAGTCGGCTGCTTTGGATCGGAGATTTTAGGAGCGATCATCAATAGTTCATTGATGCGGTCCGCCGATGCTTGCGCTCGCGGAATCATGACGAATGTCATGGAAAGCATGATCAAAGCGAACAAGATCATGGACGCATATTGCAGGAATGCCATTAAGTTACCGACCTGCATGGTGCCTTCATCAACCCGAATTCCTCCGAACCAGATGATGGCGATGTTCGTGAAATTCATCATGATCATCATCACCGGAAATAGGAAGGCCATGATTCTGTTAACAGCGATTCCCGTATCCCGAAATTCTTTGTTTGCCTGTTCAAACCGCTTTTTTTCTTCATCTACACGATTAAATGCGCGAATGACACGGACACCCGTCAATCCTTCCCGAAGGATGAGGTTGAGACGGTCCGTCTTTTTTTGCAGGACGCCAAACAGAGGGACGGCCTTTCTAGTAATCAGAAAAATTAAGCCAGCCAGTATCGGAAGAGACGCCAGGAAAATGATCGACAGCTTTGCATCCCTTGATACGGCCAGCACAATCCCGCCGATTAACATCAACGGGGCTCTTGTCATCATGTTGAGCATCATATTGAGCACATCTTGAACTTGTTTGACATCATTTGTCGTCCGCGTGATGAGGGAGGCGGACCCGACCTTCCCGAACTCCTCCAGCGAAAAATGTTCGACTTTCACAAACAGCTTGCGCCGAATGTCCCTGCCGAAGCCTAGGGCCGTTTTGGATGAGAAAAAAGCTTTGCCGACCGTCATGATGATCGCCAGGAGAGAACAAAGAATCATCCATACACCGTTTTTGAGGATGTATCCCATGTCTGAGTTGACGATCCCGACATCAACGACATCGGCCATTAATGTAGGCAAATATAGTTCAAGCAAACTGCCGAACAGTGTAAAAGCTGCAACGAGAATCACCTGCAGCTTATAAGGCTTCAAAAATTTTAAGAGAGATATCATCTTTCAACCTTCTTTTCGTCTTTTTTTAGGCCGAGCTCCAAAAAGTCGGACATTTTATGGACTAGCTCGGCAAACTGTTTGCTTTCCGCTTCGCCAATATAAGCGGCCAGCTGGATGAACCATTGATTGAGTTCTTTTTTCACTTCCTTTGCCGCTTTTTTACCTTTATCGGTTAAAAAAATCCGGACGATCCTTCGATCACCTTGATCCATGCGCCGGTCAATCAGTCCTTTTTCATTCAGCCGGTTTAAAAGCTGTGTGGCAAAAGGGGAGGTAACGTGCAGCGCCTGGCTGATTTCCGATACCATTTTCCCTTCTTTTCCGGCATTTTCATTTAGAAACATTAATGCTTTCCCTTCATTATTTTTCCAGTCTTGAGAGGGAATCGTGTGTTTCATTTCCAAGTAACGCACCCGGCTAAACGCCTGAATTAATTGTTCAACCGTTTCCCGGCTGATGTCATCCTGTTTCATCGCTTGCACCTGCTCTTTTAAATTTAATTAAGTAAGTAAACTAAATAGCTATCAATATATTACAAAGAACAACAAAAAAATGTCAACGAAGAACCCCTGGACAAAAGAAAAAACCTGATCGCTTCAGGAACGAATCAGGCTATTCGGTCAATCGGATAAAAAACTCTTTTAAATCAACGTGACGAAGATGTTTCGGAGCTTCATCCGATCCGACAATGATCATCGGTGCCAGACTATCCATTTTATAGAGGGAGCCGTGTCCGCCTCCGCCGAGATGAAGAGGGGATTTTTCTGCGGCAAATTGATAACCCGGTTTCGCGTCGGCGACGACGTATCGGCCGCTGTGGGAGTGGAGGGCGCTGTAAAGACGGGCGAGGGCATCGGGGTAATCCCCGTAGCGGAGCATTCTCCCGTTCACTGAAAGATTTAATACAGAGAAGTCCCCGCCGATAGACCACGATTGTCCGTAAGAATCCGTATAGCGTCCACCCGGTCGGAAACGAAGCGGCTCTTTCGCCTGCTTTGAATCGGCATAGATCCAGCCGTTTTCTTTCCAAGCGGCAAAACCGATTCTTCCGTCTTTCTTCAATGTATTTACCGCTCCTTTAACCGGCATGCTTTGCTCGATACAATAAATAAATGCCATTCTGTCGTTGACGGCAAACATAAGCTGGTCTTGATTCCGCGGACCCTTTATATCGGCCGTCCTGTCATCAGCAAATACGGAATGGAGCCTGATGACGGCTTTATCTCTGTCTTTTCCGATCACCGTCTGGCCGCTGTCTCCCATGATCACCCACACCGCCTGCTGACAAGCTTCACTCCATGAATTATAAGTGCTTAACATCCGCTGAAGCTCTTCATCGATTTTTTCAAGGCCATTCATGTTGTTCGGGCCTTTTTGATGGGCAACACGGTCAAAATCGGGCAAATAAGCTACTGTCAACGCCGGAAGCTTGTGCTTTTTGATTAAATAAGAGACTTCCTGCGCCGTAAATTTGTCATTCACACCATACCTTTGCCAAATATGATGGTCGCGGTTCTCCGGATTCAGCTGGGCAAACCGGCCGAGCGAAAAGAGCGCCGGACCATTGATGCTCATCTTCTCCGGCATCAGCTTCAGCCGTTTAAGCGGCGGCGGAATGTTTAACTCGTGCCGGTGATTCCCGCGATAGATCAGCCCGTTTACAGAGGCCGACTGTTTTCCCTGTTTTTCTAAATCTTCATGGATCGTTGTCGTCTTCGTGCTTAAATGACGATGATTTAACGAATACATTCCGTCCTTGATCGTTTGCTTGAGACCGAGTGAGACCATCTCTTTTTTGTCGCTGCCGTAATTGACGAGACGCTTTTCCTTCTCGTTATACCAGACAAGCCCGGGCACATGGTGGATATGGGGATAGGTTCCTGTCAGTAAAGTGCTGTCAATCGACACAGACATCGTCGGATAGGCGCTCACGACTTCAGGCTCATAGCGGCCGTTTTCAAGAAAAAATTTCAGCGCTGGAGCGCGCCCTTCTTTGACCGCTTTTTTTAAAGGAACATCCATTAACGAATCGATGATCAGTACAATGACAGGCTTTTCGGCAGTTTTGACAACCGCTGTTTTTTCATTGGTCCGTCCCTGTTTTTCATCTCCGGTGTTAAGCCATATCATAAATATAATCAGTGCGCATAAGAAAACGGCAAACATCATGATGAACTTTTTCAAAACGGCTTCACTCCTTTCCCCTAAAGCGTTACTGAACACATATTTTCCCAGGTGGACGCCCCTTTTATAACTGGAAATAGGTTCTACATTATTTCCGGCCTTTTTAACGATCATTTTTTTAAATGGGGGAAATCTAATCATTTAAAAGGAGGATAAAAGTGAAAAAACGAAAATGGCTGACCGCTTTAGCTATCATAGCGGTTTTTATGGTGAGTGCTTTTATCGCCATGCGATATTTTGAACCTGAATATGCTTACACGCCGCCGAAAGAAAAAGTCGTCGCAAAAGAAAGCCGGATGAACGGATACGATATTTGGGGGACGTTCGTTTCAAATGAAGAGGCGGACAACATCCGATCTCGTGATGGGGCGGTGAAGGTCGATGATCAGCTGCTGGATTTGGGACGGAAAACATTTTATCAAGAAACGTTCGGTAATGAGGTTTTTTTGACGGACATCCTCGGGCTCCTTGACGGACCGATCACAGTTGCGAATATGACAAAAGCTATCGCGGCGTTAAAAGGGAAAGGGACGACCAACTTGCGGGTCGAGCTGGCCAAAACGGTGAAAATCGGGGATGAAACGTTTAAAAAAGGGGAGAAGATCGACACCGGAATCGATGTGGCAAAAGGAGCCTATGCACCTCTCGGCATGCCTGTCAAATATGCCGGAGGAAAAGCAAAAGTCGGCATCAGCTGTGCCGCCTGCCACGCCACGACAGACCCGAAAACGAAGAAGGTGATGGAAGGGGTGACGAATCCCGATTTAAACACCGGACTGATGCTCGCGCTGGCGACGAATTCAGCAGCTTATTTCACACATGCTGAAGTCAAAAGCATTCAGCAATACATTCATCATGATAGCCCTGTGATGACCCATGCAAACGGAAAAAAAGAGCGCCTTCCCGATCCCGATCAGCTTGAAGCGGCAGTTGATCAAGTATTTCTGAAATGGCCGAAAGGCTACTTCGATTCAACAATCGATATGAAAAGCAATCCGACCCAAATACCGGACGCTTTTACACTTGGGGATCATCCTTACAGCTGGAGCGGGGCCGCCATGGTCGGTCCGTTCAAAGGCTTAAGCGCGTTCAGCAATAATGTGCATGCGCAAAATTCGGACAGCCTTTCACAGTCTCCGGGAAGCCGGGCTCTGTTTGGTATGAGTGAAGACGTTTATCTCGGAACCATTCTTCAGCGTGCCGCAGATAGAAAATACCGGTATCATCCAGCAAAAGGTGAGACACCTGCCGCCTTTTTCAAAAAGAATGACCCTACGCCAGGTGTTCCAGGCGTCAATCAAATGGTGAAACCGCCGGGTTTTCCGAAAATCTCGCTGGCTGCGCCGGATGGCGTACATGTCGGCTCACCGGGCAGGAAAGCGAACGAAGAAAACAATGCGGTATCCGCTTGGCAAAACACGCTGCAACCGCCAAATCCGCCGACAAAAGCCGACAGTCAATCGATCAAGCGGGGAAGGGACGTTTTTGCCAAAGCGGGCTGCATTTCTTGCCATGCAGGACGCTATTTGACAAACAACAAGGTCGTCTCCGTCAAAGAAATCGGCACTGAGCCGACAAGAGCGCAATCGTTTAAAAAAACGGAAAAACTATTCGGCGAAAGCCTCATCTATGCGCCGGACACAAAGCTGCCGATCAGCGGCAAGGCGAAAGTGCTGAAGGTGCCGACAAACAAATTTGATCAGGAGCAAATCAAACTGGCGTGGGCTAAGGATGGCTCATCCGGAGGCTACAAAGTTCCGAGTTTGATCGGACTTTATTGGAGTGCGCCGTATTTACACGACGGAGGCGCCGCGGTTGGACGTTCGCTTGACGAAGCCGGCATCCCCGAAACCGTAGCCAAAGGGAAACCGGCCGATCCCTACAACAGCCTCTTGTCATTGATCGACAGGGATGTAAGAAAGCGCGTCGTCAAAAGCAATCAAGCATCACGCGATTTACAAACCGTCAGAGTGACAGGACAAGGGCATGAGTTTTGGGTCGATCGAAAAAGCGGCTTTTCCGAAAAGGAACAAAAAGCTTTAATCGATTATTTGTTCAGTCTTGATATGCCGAAAAAATAAAGCCGCCAATACGCGGCTTTATTCCTCATTAAAATCCGGTAATCGCGACAACGCTAGGCCGCGGCATGTGATCGCCTTTGCGGTGGGGCCACATGCTTGTCGGACTGGCAAGGTCTGCGGTTTCTTCACCTGGGTGCTGTACTGACAGAAACAGCGCTTTTTCATCCGGTGTAAAGCATGGACCGGTTAATTCGGCTTCAACAGGTGCCGAAGCGAATTGGAATGCTTCGCCTTCCCGGTTGCCGGCAGTCGGAATGACAAATACGCCATTGTTCCCAAAAGTCTTCCAGATGGCCGTGTTGATGCTGCTGCTGGAAATGTCTGTTACAGTCCACAAATTTCCGTCCTCATCGAATGTCAAGTTGTCAGGCGCGCTGAAGCCGCTTTGAATGCCGCCAGCGGCAAAGATTGCGAATTGGAACTCCAATGCCCCGTGGTCATCATCTTTTTCATAAAATCTCGTAATATGGCCGTGAAAGTTGCCATGCCGGTCATTGTTCGTATGAGCGATAAAAATCGTCCCGTCAAAAGGGCTGATTTCGACATCTTCAGGGCGGTCGGTCGGTGTTCCGCCGAGCAAAATCGCCGCCTCGTGGCAATGGACGAGTACGTCTGCCTGTGTTTTGAATTTTTCAAGCAGTGTGCTGTTTCCCGCGGCTTTTTTCCGGACGGCTTCAATCGTTAGCGGCACCCATTGGCCTTTGGCGAAGTTTGCTGCATATAATGTACCTTCTTGCAGCAGTGCTGTGTTCTTTTTTCCGGCCCTATGATCGTACTTTCCTTTGCTGATGAACTTGTAGACGCACGCGTCTTTTTTATCATCACCCATATATACGACGACACGGCCGTCTTTTGCAAGCCCCATACACGTATTTTCATGGTTGAATCGGCCAAGTGCCGTATGCTTGCGAATTTGGAAATCGGCGTTGAACGGATCGACCTCAACGACCCAGCCGTAGTGTGTTTGGTCAAGGCTTGCAGCCTTCGCCGTCGATTCAAAGTTTTCTTCACAGGTCAGCACTGTATTCCACAATGTCCGTCCCCCTGAACAATTGGCAAACGTTCCTTGGACCTTCACCGCACCGCCGACAGCAGCGCTTCCTTTTGCAGGGCCTGTTAAATCAATCGGTGTCAGCCCAGTAACGCGGCGGGCATATTTGGAAGACGGATCCATTTTCCAGCGGCCTTTTTCCCTGTACACCTCAATAACAGAACCGCCTTGATTATAGAGCAATGCCTCGGTTTGTTCCGCTGTATAGCCGTTTTCGACCGTTTGTCCGAAGAGGAACAGCTCTGAAATATACTCATGATTAACCCATAAAAGTCCGCGGTCTTTTTTGTTTTCCATCGGGAAATAAAGCGTGTAGTCATTGTTATAGCCAAAAGTCTCGCCTTTTCGGTTGATCTTGTCGCCGTATGAAGCGATGACATCGTAGCGGTATCCTTTCGGCAGCACCAGCTCGTCGTTTGTCGAAGGTTCGATCGGCGTAAATTTTAAAGGACCGTATTTCGGTTTTTTAAATTTGCCCGGCTGATGGAACATTCCTTTTGCTTCAGCGGCTTTCACCAGTCCGTCAAGCCCGGACCCGGCCGCAGCCAAAGCGGCAGTGCCTGTGCCGAGATAAGTTAAAAATTTGCGGCGGTTGATGACAGGGGACATATGTAAACACCTCATTCATATGGATTTGATTTTATCGTAAAGGAAAAATATTAAGTTTCATTTAAGCTTGTATGAAGTGTTTGAAAATTAGGCATGATCACGTTCATTTCGGCATAGACATATCAGATGTGGCCATATATAGAAGAAATTTCCCTGATTAATCATCAGAAAATTCCGTCTCTTTATGCCGGTTATGATATAATGAAATCAGCCAAGCTTATCGCCTGGCTGATCTCATTATATGGCCATCCTTTTATTGATACTGCTGAAGCCGCGAGAAAAACTTCTTCACAGACTGATAAAAATCTTTTGCAGAAGGGGACAGCTCTCTGTTTTTTGGAGTAATGATGCCGACGGTTCGCTTAACTTGAGGATAGTCGATCGGAATCTTTTTCGTAAACCGGGGAGTGGTCTCATTAAAGGCGGTTTCCGGCAAAAGCGTAACCCCCATTTCAGCAGATACAAGCCCTTTGATCGCATCCAAGTCTTCACCCTCCGAAGAGATTTTCGGTGTAAACCCCACTTGTTTGCAAGCATCAACAGCCATCTTGCGCAGGATGAATCCATCCGGAAACAGGACATAATTATCGTTTCTCAGATCACCCAAATGAAGGCTTTTTTGCCCTGAAAGCGGATGGTTGACTGGAACGAGGGCAAAAAGGCTTTCTGTGAACAAAATATCTCCTTTAATCTCAGGATTGTTCGTCGGAACAGGGCCGAGAAAAGCCAAATCGATATCCCTGTTTTTCACCGCTTCTATTAAAAATTTATAGGAACCCTGTCTTAAAAGAAAAGCGACGTTTGGGTGCTCCTCTTTAAACGCGGAAATAACGGTCGGAAGAAACTGGCTCGCAAGGCTTGTCGGAAAGCCGATTTTCACCGTCCCTCTGTTAGGATCCAAGTATTCATCGATTTGTTCTTTTGCAAAATCGATCGCTTTCATCGCCGTTTTAATGTGATCTAAAAACTGCCTTCCGATCGGAGTCAGTTTGACATTGCGGCCTTCGCGCTCAAACAAATCGACGCCGAGCTCTTCTTCCAGATTGGCGATCTGCCTGCTGATCGCCGATTGGGCGACATGAAGGTGCATGGCCGCTTCCGATACGTGCTCTCTTTCTGCAACTTCCATAAAGTAATGCAATTGGCGTAATTCCATCGTTGTTTCACCTGCTCATCTCAAAATGAGATAGTTTTAATCTAAATTATATATTGTTTGTATAGATTTGAAAACCTACAATAGGATTAGAGTTTGTAAGATTTTATGACCGGGGATAAACGGGAAAAAAGAACGGGGGAGAGGAACTATGACTTATAATCAACTACCAAAGGCACAAGGTCTCTACCGTCCTGAATTTGAACATGATGCATGCGGAATCGGCCTTTACGCTAATCTAAAGGGCCTTCCGACTCATGATATTGTCAAAAAAGGATTGCAAATGCTTTGTCAATTGGACCACCGGGGCGGTCAGGGCAGTGACCCGCATACCGGAGACGGAGCAGGGATCATGATGCAGATTCCTGACGCTTTTTTCAAAAAAGTTTGCTCTGATTTTCACTTGCCTGAGAAAGGGCGCTATGGCGTCGGTATGGTGTTTTTTTCAAAAGATGACGCTGAGCGCGCTGAAATCGAAGCGCGTATGAATGAGCTGATTGAACAAGAGGGACAGTCAGTGCTCGGCTGGCGAACTGTGCCAATAAATGTCGGAAAAATCGGAACAGTCGCACAGGAGAGCGCACCTGTCGTCCGTCAGGTCTTTATCGGTGCGAGCGAACAGATCAAAGACAATTTGGCCTTTGAGCGCAAGTTGTACGTCATCCGCAAACAAGCGGAAAACTGGGCGCGCGAACGAGAAAAGTCATTTTATGTTGTCAGCCTGTCCAGCAACACGATCGTCTATAAAGGACTGCTTACACCCGAGCAGGTTGACGCCTTTTATGAAGATCTTCAGAATGAGGATTTCGTTTCAGCTTTCGCTCTTGTTCATTCCCGTTTCAGCACAAACACGTTCCCGAGCTGGGAGCGGGCTCACCCGAACCGCTATCTCATCCACAACGGCGAGATCAATACGCTGCGCGGCAATATGAACTGGATGAAAGCGAGGGAACAGCAGTTTGTCTCAGAAGCATTCGGGGAGGATCTGCCGAAAGTTCTGCCGATTCTTGATGAAAACGGAAGCGACTCTTCAATATTGGATAACGCTTTTGAATTTTTCGTCCTGGCTGGTCGAAAACCGGCTCATGCTGCGATGATGCTCATTCCGGAACCATGGAACGAAAACCCTTATATGTCGAAAGAAAAGAAAGCATTCTATGAATATCACAGCTCTTTAATGGAGCCGTGGGACGGCCCGACAGCGATCTCATTTACAAACGGCAAGCAGATCGGAGCCATTCTTGACCGGAACGGACTCAGACCGGCCCGCTATTATGTGACAAAAGACGACTACATCATTTTTTCGTCTGAAGTTGGCGTCATTGATGTCGAACAGGAAAATGTTTTATATAAAGACCGCCTCGACCCGGGAAAAATGCTCCTGGTGGACCTTGAAGAAGGCCGGATCATCTCAGATGAAGAGGTCAAATCCGAAATCGCCGGCGAATTTCCTTACCAGGAATGGCTCAATAACGAGCTTGTCCATGTCGCAAATGACCTTCAGGAATCTGAAGAAAAGCCGGTGCCAGACCTTTTAACGCGGCAAAAAGCGTTCGGCTACACGTATGAGGATATCCATAAATATTTGCTTCCTGTCATTACCGAAGGAAAAGATCCGCTCGGCTCAATGGGCCATGATGTGCCTCTGGCGGTTTTATCAGACCGGCCGCAATCGCTGTTCAATTACTTTAAGCAGCTGTTTGCCCAGGTTACCAATCCGCCGATTGACGCGATCCGCGAGCAGATCGTCACATCAACCTTGACATGGCTCGGAGCGGAAGGGAACATTCTTCACCCGAATGAAAGCAGCTGCCGCAGAATCAAATTGTATACGCCGGTGCTGACAAACGCTCAGTTCAACTCTCTAAGAGGGCTTGTCCATCAGAACTTTAAAAGCAAAACGATTCACACGCTTTTTACGGATAACTTGAAAAGCGGACTTGAAGATATGTTTAAAGAGGCCGACAGAGCGATTGCTGCAGGCGTCACATTGCTTATATTGTCAGACCGCAAGATGGACCCGGAAAACACGCCGATTCCTTCGCTTCTTGCCGTAAGCGCGCTTCATCAATATTTGGTCCGCGGAGGAAAACGGACGAAGGTCAGCATCATCGCCCAATCAGGGGAAGCGAGAGAAGTCCACCATTTCGCCGCATTGATCGGCTATGGTGCGGATGCTATCCATCCGTATCTCGCATATGCGACTTACAAGCAGGCGATTGAGGACGGCGCTCTTTCCATCAGCTATGAAGAAGCGGTGACCAAATACAGCAAAAGCGTAACCGAAGGCGTCGTCAAAGTGATGTCAAAAATGGGGATTTCGACTGTCCAAAGCTATCGCGGCGCACAAATTTTCGAAGCCGTCGGCATCGATAGAGATGTGATTGACCGCTACTTTACAGGAACGGCGTCACAGCTTGGCGGAATCGGCCTTGATACGATCGCCGAAGAAGCGAAGCGCCGCCACCGTGAAGCGTATCAAGACACATTCAGTGAAACGCTTGATTCCGGAAGCGATTTTCAGTGGAGAAAAGGCGGCGAACATCACGCCTTCAATCCAAAAACGATTCATACGCTGCAATGGGCGTGCCGTAAAGGCGATTACAGCCTGTTCAAGCAATATTCAAAAGCGGCGGATGAAGAAAGGATCGGCTTTTTGCGAAACCTCTTTGCATTTGATGAAACGCGGAAGCCGCTGCCACTTGAAGAGGTCGAACCTGTTGAATCGATTGTACGCCGTTTTAAAACGGGTGCGATGTCGTTCGGCTCTTTAAGCAAGGAGGCGCATGAAGCGCTGGCGATCGCCATGAACCGCTTAGGCGGAAAAAGCAACAGCGGGGAAGGCGGAGAAGATCCGAAGCGGTTTATTCCAGATGCCAACGGAGATAACCGCCGAAGCGCTATCAAGCAGATCGCATCCGGCCGTTTCGGTGTCAAAAGCCACTACCTTGTCAATGCTGATGAGCTGCAAATCAAAATGGCCCAAGGTGCAAAACCAGGTGAGGGCGGACAGCTCCCTGGAAACAAAGTGTATCCGTGGGTAGCCGATGTCCGTGGATCAACGCCGGGCGTAGGCTTGATTTCACCGCCGCCGCACCATGACATCTACTCGATTGAAGACTTGGCACAGCTGATCCATGATTTGAAAAACGCCAACCGCGATGCCCGCATCAGTGTCAAGCTTGTCGCAAAAGCAGGCGTCGGCACGATCGCTGCCGGTGTGGCCAAAGCAACGGCCGATGTCATCGTCATCAGCGGATATGACGGCGGAACTGGGGCATCTCCGAAAACGAGCATCAAGCATACCGGCCTTCCTTGGGAGCTCGGTCTTGCTGAAGCACATCAAACCTTGATGCTGAACGGTTTGCGCGAACGTGTGGTACTGGAAACAGACGGAAAATTAATGACGGGCAAAGACGTCGTCATGGCCGCCCTTTTAGGAGCCGAAGAGTTCGGATTCGCCACAGCGCCGCTCGTCGTCCTCGGCTGCGTCATGATGAGAGCCTGCCATTTGGATACATGCCCTGTCGGGGTGGCGACGCAAAACCCTGAACTGCGCAAGAAATTTATGGGGGATCCTGACCATATCGTCAATTATATGCGCTTTGTCGCTGAAGAAGTGCGCGAACTGATGGCTCAGCTCGGTTTCAAAACGGTTGATGAAATGGTGGGGCGCACAGATGTCCTTCGTGTCAGCGAACGCGCCAAAGCGCACTGGAAAGCGGGACAGCTCGATTTATCGAACCTGCTCTATCAGCCGAAAGGGGCTCGCACATTCAGGACGCCGCAAAATCACAACATCGATCAATCGCTTGATATCACCGCTATTTTGCCGGCAGTTCAAACAGCGATTGAAAACAGCACTCCGGCCGAGGCATCATTTGAGATTCGCAATATCAACCGTGTAACAGGCGCTGTCATCGGAAGCGAGATTTCAAAACGCTACGGTGAAGCGGGGCTGCCTGACGACACGATCAAATTGCACTTTACAGGCTCGGCGGGCCAAAGCTTTGGTGCGTTTGTGCCGAAGGGGATGTCGCTTTACTTGACGGGGGATGCCAACGATTATATCGGCAAAGGCTTGTCAGGCGGAAAAATCGCCGTTACAGCTCCTGAAGACTTCAATCCTGCTTTCCGCGACAATGTGATCGTCGGAAATGTCGCCTTCTACGGAGCGACAAGCGGTGAAGCGTATATTAACGGACTCGCCGGAGAGCGATTTGCCGTCAGAAACAGCGGGGTAAAGGTTGTGGTCGAAGGAATCGGAGACCATGGATGCGAGTATATGACAGGAGGGCGTGTCGTCGTTCTGGGGGATGTCGGCAAAAACTTTGCCGCAGGAATGTCCGGCGGAATCGCCTATGTCTATACGGAAAACAAAAAGGCCTTTAAACGAAAATGCAACCATGAAATGATCGAATTTGAATCGCTTGAAGCGCCGCAAGAAAAAGAAGAGCTGAAGGCCATGATCGAAAATCATTACCGCTACACTGAGAGCACGAAAGCAGCTTCCATTCTGGACGATTGGGAGGGAGCGATATCCCAGTTTGTGAAAGTGATTCCGAAAGACTTCAAGCAAATGATGGAACGGATTAAAGAACAAAAAGAAGCCGGCTTATCAGACGAAGAAGCGATGATGTACGCATTTGAAGCCGGAACAAAGCAAAAGATTCAAACCTCTGCGGCTGCCTCTTCCAAAGAAGCAGTGGCACAGTAAGAAAGGGGAGGGGAAAATGGGCAAAGCAACAGGATTTATGGAATTCAAGCGGGAAAAGCCTGCTGAACGCGATCCTCTCACACGGATAAACGATTGGAACGAATATTCGTCTCCATTTTCTGAGGAAGTCTCAAAGAGACAGGGAGCGCGCTGCATGGACTGCGGCACTCCCTTCTGCCAAATCGGCATGGATATCAGCGGATATACGTCAGGATGTCCGATTCATAATCTGATTCCTGAATGGAATGATCTCGTCTATCGGGGAAGATGGAAAGAAGCGCTTGAACGCCTCCTGAAAACGAACAATTTTCCTGAATTTACGGGACGCGTTTGTCCGGCACCATGTGAAGGCTCTTGTACGGTCGCGATTTCCGATCCGGCCGTATCCATCAAAGGGATTGAACGGACCATTATTGATAAAGGCTTTGAAAACGGATGGATCAAGCCGCGGATACCGAAAAAGCGGACCGGCAAGAAAATTGCGATCGTCGGATCGGGTCCGGCAGGACTCGCAAGCGCCGACCAGCTTAATCAGGCCGGGCATTCCGTTACCGTTTATGAACGCGCCGACCGTCCGGGCGGCCTCTTAACATACGGCATTCCGAATATGAAACTCGAAAAAAGCGTCGTTGAGCGCCGCATCAAATTGTTGACGCAAGAAGGCATCGATTTTGTCACCAACACGGAGATCGGAAAAGACATCACAGCCGAAGAGCTCAAAAGTAAGTATGATGCGGTCATCCTCTGCACGGGAGCACAAAAGCAGCGCGACCTCGTCATTGAAGGCCGCGAAGCAAAAGGCGTGCACTTTGCGATGGATTATTTGACAGACACAATCAAGAGCATGCTTGATTCAAATTTCAAAGATAAACAATTCATCAATACGAAAAACAAAGATGTCATCGTCATCGGCGGCGGAGACACGGGAGCCGACTGCGTTGCGACGGCAATGCGCCAAAAGGCGCGGAGCGTTGTTCAATTCGGCAAGCACCCGAAGCTTCCTGATACAAGAACGGCTGAAAACATGTGGCCGGAACAGCCGCACGTCTATGCGCTCGACTATGCGTATGAAGAAGCGGAAGCAAAATTCGGACGCGATCCGAGAGAATACTGCATTCAGACGAAAAAACTGGTTGCCGACAAAAACGGTCATCTAAAAGAGCTGCACACGATTCAAATGAAAAAAGTGAAAAATGAACAAGGCAAGTTCGAGTTTCACGAAATTCCGGGAACGGAAAAAGTCTGGCCGGCTCAATTTGTTTTCATCGCCATCGGCTTTGAAGGTACAGATCAGCCGCTCTTGGAGCAGTTCGGTGTCAAAGCGGTCAGAAACAAAGTAGACGCAGCATACGGGGAGTATAAAACAAATGTCGAGGGAGTCTTTGCGGCAGGGGATGCGAGAAGGGGCCAAAGCTTAATCGTTTGGGCCATTCATGAAGGACGCGAAGTCGCCCGGGAGGTTGACAAGTATTTGATGGGTAGTTCTGTACTGCCGTAAAAACAAAGGGGATCTATGATAGATGACGGCCTGGCTCATGAACCTGATTGCAGGATCATGGGCCAGGCTTTTTTAGTGCGAAAATCTGGAGTTGTTTTTACAATTTCGGCCAAGGAAAATTACATTTGTACGTACTCTATTTTATGTAAATTCGCATAGCCTAAAGTATTCAATACCCGTTAAAGGAGGCTATGATGGTGGAGGCAGTGAACTATGACTTCGAGCATGGCTTTGAAGAGCAAAGACAACAGCCTTATTCATACTCTTACCCATACCCGCGGCCGAGACCGCGGCCAAGGCCGCGCCCGTTCTTTCCATACCCATATTTTTATTTCCCATTTCCTTTCCCTTATTATCCTTACTATCCATTCTATCCTTGGTAAAAACGAGGGCTTTCCGGCAGAATCGGAAAGCCTAATTTTGATTTTCATGCATGTTTCAATCCTGCTGAAGCAATAATAAAATGGCAGCGCCCCAAATATTTCTTCTCTTGGAACAAGAAAAAAGATGGATGTGTTGTTTTTATGTTGTTATTTGCCAAAAAGCTCAGCCGGGAAAAAGCGGTTCTCTTGATCGCTTTTACCGTCATCTTATTGTATGTTTTGCCTCTTTACATATTAAATGAAAACGCCCATATCCGTGTACACGACAATCTTGATTCCAATATCGCCTGGTATAAAGTGCTGGCAGAAAGCGGGCAGATGCTCGGCGGTGTGAAGGCCGTCATTCCGCAAATCATCAACGGCCTGCCCCGCGATGCGTATGGAACGGAATGGAGCGGGATTGTCTGGCTTCATGCGTTGTTTCCGCCGATGACGGCATATGCATTAAGCCAAACATTGACAAGGGTTTTCGCCTTCATCGGCATGTATCTGCTGTTGAAGGTTCATGTGATTCGCAACGAAAAAGCGTATCTGATCATGATCGGCGTCTCCCTCGCATTTGCCCTGACGCCCTTTTGGCCTTCAGGCATGCTCAGCACGCTCGGACATCCCCTTGCCTTATGGGCATTTTTAAATATCAGGGCGGGGACTTTTTCCTGGAAAGAGTGGCTGACTCTTGCGCTTTTGCCGCTTTATTCAAGCTTTGTGCTCGGCTTTTTCTTTTTTCTTGCCGCAGTATCCATTCTTTGGCTTTACGACGCATTTACAAAACGCGACTGGAACCTTCCTTTTTTGGGGAGCATCGCGCTGATGACGGGGATTTTTCTCGCGATTGAATACCGGCTCGTTTATTCGGTTTTCGCCTCGGGCGAAACGATGCACCGCGTCGAATTTATTTCATCAAGACACGACATCCTGCATTCTTTCCGTCTGTCTTTTAAAAATTTTGCTCTCGGCCATAACCATGTCATGACCGTACATACAGCCGTGATCCTGCCTGTGATTCTTTTGACGTTCATGATCGTGGTCGGCAGAGCAAAACAAATGCGCGCGAGGGAAGAAAAACTGTTCATTTTTTTGACGATTTTAAACTACGCCCTGTCTTTATGGTATGCGTTTTGGTTCAACAAGCTTTGGGCTGTCCCGAAGGAAAAAATCAGCTTTTTGTCGGCATTCAATTTTGCCCGCTTTCATTTTTTGCGGCCGCTTGTGATCTATGTGAGCTTTGCGGTCGCTTGCTGGATCTTATGGCGCATGGGAAAGAGATGGCGGCGGTTTGTCGGCGCTGCGCTTCTTGCCCAGCTGATCGTTCTCATTCCATTCAATGAAGAATTTACTTACGGGGCTTACCGCCATTCGCCTTCCTTCCGGGAATTTTATGCGTCTGAACAATTTAAAGAAATCAAACAGTTTATCGGCCGGCCTGAGCGTTCATATCGGGTAGCGAGCATCGGACTGCATCCGGCGATCGCCCAATACAACGGCTTTTACACGCTTGATACGTATGCCAATATTTATCCGCTGAAATATAAATATCAATTTCGGAAAATCATCGCCAAAGAGCTTGAGAAAAATCCCGTCTTAAAGCGCTATTTTGATGAATGGGGGAGCCGCTGCTATCTGTTTGTTGATGAGCTGGGAAAACATTATGCCTTTAAAAAAGATTCCAAGAAAAAAATCACCAATCTGGAGCTGAACACTGAAGCTTTTAAAGAAATGGGCGGACAGTACATTTTTTCAGCCGTTCCGATTGTAAACGCCGAAGAAAACAAGCTCGCATTGTTAAAGCGGTTCAGCCATCCACAGTCCGCCTGGAACATCTATTTATATGAAGCAAAATAGGAGGGAAGCCCATTGAATCTGACACAGCCATTATTAACGATCGTTGTTCCTTGCTATAACGAAGAGGCGGTTTTTTTGGAAACCGCCAAACAGCTGACATCGGTATTGCAAGATCTGACCGAAGACAAACTGGTTTCAGCCGACAGCAAAATCTTATTTGTCGACGACGGATCAACAGACAGGACCTGGGCGCTGATCGCCATGGAAAGCACAAAAAACCACTATGTGACAGGCTTAAAGCTAGCCCGCAATGCAGGGCACCAAAAAGCGCTTTTAGCTGGGCTGGATAAAGCGAAGTATAAATCGGACTGCGTCATTTCCATCGATGCCGATCTTCAGGATGATATCGGCGCAATCCGCGAGTTTATGGAAAAGTATCATGAAGGATATGAAATCGTCTACGGTGTGCGACGGAGCCGCAAGACTGACACGCTTTTCAAACGGACAACAGCGGCGTGGTTTTACCGCTTGATGAACAAGCTTGGCATCCAATTAATCGACAATCACGCTGATTTTCGGCTGATGAATAAAAGGGCGCTCGAAGAGCTCAGCCGATATGCTGAAGCCAATGTCTTTTTGCGCGGCCTTGTGCCGCTGATCGGGCTTCGCTCGGCCAAAGTGCTCTATGACCGTAAAGAGCGTCTTGCAGGAGAGACAAAATATCCGCTGAAAAAAATGCTTTCTTTTGCTTTTCACGGTATTACCTCTTTTAGTGTGGCTCCGATCCGATTTTTTACGTTCATCGGCTTTTTCTTATTTTTCCTAAGCGGCATCACCGGCATCTATGCGATCATTCAAAAGCTCCTCGGGTACACGAATGCCGGATGGGCGTCATTGATAATCTCGATCTGGTTTTTAGGAGGCTTGCAGCTGATGGGAATCGGTATCATCGGTGAATATATCGGGACGATCTTCACTGAAGTGAAAAGGCGGCCGAGGTATGCGGTCGATGTTGATTTGTACACCGACAGGCTGGGGCGCCTGGAACGGCTTGAATCTGAAAACATTCACGGGACAAAGCTCAGTTAAAGGCGGATGCTGGTAGGAATAGCATCCGTTCCTTGCGGACAATCTAATCTATAATCAAGTACAAGGAAGGATGTTTCAAGCTTATGGCAGAAAAACAAACCTCGGGCCTGACCGTTGTGGCCATCGGTTCGATTCCGCTGATTATGACATTGGGAAATTCAATGTTGATTCCGGTTTTGCCGAAAATGAAATCTGAACTCGATTTGTCGCAATTTCAAGTCAGCCTCGTGATCACCGTGTTTTCCATTACGGCGGCCCTTTTTATTCCGCTTCTCGGATACTTGGCAGACCGTTTTTCTCGGAAAGTGATTATTATTCCGTCCCTGTTTCTTTACGGGGCGGGGGGCATTCTCGCAGGATTTGCCGCAACGGCATTTTCCAATGCATTTCCATGGGTGCTTGTCGGCAGAGGACTGCAGGGACTCGGTGCAGCCGGGACGGCGCCGATCGCGATGGCGCTCACAGGAGACCTTTTTAAAGGATCTGATGAAAGCAGGGTGCTTGGACTTGTCGAAGCCTCAAACGGTTTTGGAAAAGTGCTGTCGCCGATCATAGGCTCTCTGATCGCATTGATCGCTTGGTTCTGGGTTTTTTTTGCTTTTCCGGCTTTTTGCATCGCGCCCATCGTTCTGAGCTGGATATTTATTAAAGAAAAGGATAAAAAGAAAGAGCCTCCGCCTTTCGGAAAATATGTCAAAGGCTTAGTCAGTGTTTTTAAACACGAAGGCAAATGGCTGGTGACGGCATATTTGGCGGGTGCTGTCTGCCTGTTTACATTGTTCGGGATTCTCTTTTATTTATCTGACATTTTGGAAAAAGAATATCATACAGACGGGGTCAAAAAAGGTCTGATTTTAGCAATTCCACTGCTCGTCATGTGTACGACTTCCTACATAACAGGCAGTAAAATCGGACAAAATCAAAAGCTCATGAAAAAAATGATCGTGATCGGACTCGCATTTATTACAGTTTCATATGGCACACTGTCATTTTTTTCCGCGCTTATACCCTTTATCTCGATTCTGGTCATCAGCAGCATCGGCACAGGATTTGTCCTGCCTTGCGTTAACAGTTTTATCACTGGTGCAGTCGGCAAAGAAAGACGCGGGTTTGTGACATCGCTTTACCACTCGGTTCGGTTTTTAGGAGTGGCCATCGGTCCGCCGATTTTCGGAAGGCTGATGGAGTGGTCAAAAATCGGTATGTTCATGACGATTGCCGGACTGACATTCGTCGTCGGCATCCTTGTATTAACAATAATTCACGTCAAAAATGAAGACAAGACGAAAAAAGGGGAGAAGGGGCGGAAAGGACTCCGCCCCGCTGATGCACGGTGAAAGGAAAAAAGACATGCGCATTGAAAGGGTAGATACATTCCCGCTTTTTTATCGGCTTTCTGAACCTTATGGGGATGCCAATGGCTACAAACATTACAGAACATGCTATTTGCTTCGCGTGACAACCGCATCAGGACTGACGGGGTGGGGGGAGTGTGTTGACTTTCTGCCGCTGGTGGATGCGGGCTTTAAGAAACGGATCATTCCTTATTTAATTGGAAAACAGGCGACGGACCGCTTGAAGATAACCGCTGTCATTAAAAAGTGGCATCAGCGGGCAGCTGCCGCCGTCAGCATGGCATTAACAGAAATTACGGCAAAAAAAGCCGGACTATCCATATGTGATATATGGGGAGGAAAGTTGAGAGAGCGCATACCGGTCTATGCGTCGTTTCAATCGTATTCGGACAGGCCAGACTGGATCAGCCATTCGCTTCAGTCCGTTGAGAAAAAAGTACAGGAAGGGTTTGACACCGTCAAGTTGAAGGTGGGAGGAAGATCGTTTTCTGAAGATGCGGCACATCTCGATGCCTTTCAAGAGCTGTCGGAGGAAACGATCCGCTTTATCATCGATGCCAACCAGAGCTATGACTTGGCGGCCGCCCGCAGGTGGGAGCACCGGCTTGCAGCATGGCGCAATCTGCTTTGGTTTGAAGAGCCTATGCCGTTTGATGACCTTGCTGAATATCGCATGCTTCGCTTGAGTTCTGCTTTTCCGATTGCAGGGGGAGAAAACATGAAAGGGGCCAAACAGTTTCTGCCCCTCCTTCTTGAACATGCCGTCGATATCATACAGCCCGACTATGTTCACGGATATGGAACAGACGACTTTCAGAGCGCGCTTAAGCTCGCCCGGCATTTTGGAAGGCGGGTTTCCCCGCACAGCTTTGATGGTGCGCTGTCAAGATTGTATGCCGCTTTCGGGCAAGCCTGTCTGTCCCCTTGGTCAAAAATGGATGGAGAAGATATTGAACCGCTCGAATGGGACGTCATGGAAAATCCGTTCACAAAGATCGTCGATATTCAACTAAAGGACGGATATCTACAGGTGCCTGATAAGATCGAAGTCGATACAGACCTGATCAAAGCGTACCTGTGGGACGGGACAAACTATGGCTGATGCGGAATATTTTTCTTTTCCCCTTTCATATAGTAAACAGAGGACAAGTTCATTTAAAGGGGATTTCATCCATATGGGAAGAAAATTGAAAATTGTATATGCCTGTTGTTTAGGAAGCGTTTTGCAGGGACTCGGTATGGCGCTCTTTTTATTTCCAAACCACATTCCATCCGGAGGGGCGGCCGGGATTGCCGTGCTCCTTAACTTTTGGTTCCAGGTTCCACACGGGTTAACCGTCTGGGCCGTCAACATTTCCCTGCTTCTGACGGCTGTCAGGTGGCTTGAGCCGGTTACGGTCATCGGAACGATGGGAGCCATCACGATGACGTCCGTATCCGTGCAGATTTTCGAAACAATGATGCCTGTCATGACGACAAACAACATTTGGCTTGACTTATTTTACGGTGCCGTCCTTTTGGGTGCAGGCGTCGGATTATTATATAAATACAATATTTCCAACGGGGGATTCGGTGCCTTAGCCTTGATGATTTCAATTTACAGGGGAGGAAAGCCCGGTACGACTTTATTTTTCATGAACGCTTTTATTTTTCTCTTCACGGCTTCCGTTATCGCTTGGGGCATCGTCATCCAGGCGTTGGTCTGCCAATGGATTTCAACCAAGATCATCGATGCTATTTACCAAATTCGCTTGCGCCCGTTGTTGATGCCCCTATATGGCTATCGCAACAAAAAATAGGTCCGCTTGTTTAGCGAACCCTATTCAAACAAATAAAATGTATCTGAGCGAAGACCAAGCCTCAAAGTTTCCAGCGGGATCGCGTCTTGAAACGGAATGTTGGCCATATTGACATCAGGTCCGATTTTTTCAATAAAACACGTTTGCATCTTTTTATTCGGCGCTTCAAATATTAAATCGTCCGGCTTGATCCCCGACCGGAGGATTTCCTCAATCAGCTGTGAGCGCATTTCCCCGTCGCTTTTGCACAGTCCGCTTGTTCCGCCTTCTCTCGTTTCCGTGATGACTTTTTCCGCCCCGGCTTCAAGATCTTCGAGAATGTAGTCAATCCATTCCGAGGACTCTTGCTCGTTGCTGATCGCACTGTCTTTGGAGCCGACCTCGCTGAACACATGAAACTCCTTGGCAAAGTCGGAGATAAAGCTCGCTTTCTCTTTGTTGGACAGGCGGATCGTCCCATTTGAGATTTCCACATACTGACACCCGTATGTTTTGCAATAGCGATAGTAGTCTTCGATTTTATCCTGGCATAAAAACTTCTCGAACAATGTCCCGCCAAAAAAGAATTGGACATCATTTTGCTTGAGGCAATCGATTTTTTCCTCCAAATATTTTGTGATTAATGACGTACCCCAGCCAAATTTCACAAAATCTATATAATCGGCTGCTCCATTTACCGTGTCCTTAAAAAAATTTAAAGGAACTCCGTTGTCAATGAGGATGGTGATCCCTTTTGTTCTCGGTTTAAAATGCCTCTCAGGCAGTTTCAGTTCAGATGAAATCATGATGACCCCTCACAATCTTTAACTGTATCTTTCACACCTTGGAAAAATGCCTTTTTACCATCATGTCGCTGCCGTTCTAAAAGATACATCTGTTCTGCGTTTTCTCCTGCGATCTCCTGAGCCAGGAGTCAACCTGTTCACCTCCTTTAGCGGACAGCATGGTTGAATCAGCAAAAACCCGGATTTCAAAAGCAGCTGCTGACAAGCCTTTACGTATGGGTATTCATCCATATTGTGAAGTCAAATTAAGTATATTCGCCGTCCTTTTATAAGGTTCCACTCAAAGGGGGGATCATTCGTGAATACGGCAAAAAGGGATTGGTGACAGTTTTGCGAACGCGACAAAAATTTCACCGATTTTTCACATTCAAGATTATTTCAATATATTAAATAGACTGCTAGCGATTCTGGATGAAAAATGAAAACAGCCAATATATAAGAATCATCGGGCAAAATTCCATCCTCTTAATATCTCAGAATAATATTTAATTCATTGTCAAACATGTAAATGATATACATAAATTTATTGGATTGTTTCGCTTATGACCGGTATGCTATGATAATCCCGTATTTTGGGAATTCCCTTCAATTTTGCATGCACACATACGTCATGATGGATCCTCTGAATGTTTTTCATCTTAGAATGCGACCGCACCAGACCGGCTTTTTTAAATATTTTTAGAAAGTGGGCGCATAAAAGTTTTTTCCAGATCACATTTGCTCTACAAGTGAATAATCTGCCTATATGTTCTGTCAGTTCATTTTGTCTTGTTGGGAGGGTATAGCTAGTAAAATACGTTGTATTAAAAGTGGGGGAAAATAGATGAACGAGTGTTTAACATATAACACATGGAACGAACATGATGCAAAAAAAGTCATGGATCATTTCAGCTGTGAAATGGATGTTTTGAAATGGGCCTACAGGACTTACAACAAAATCGTTTATGCCTGCAGCTTCGGGGCCGAGGGAATCGTATTAATCGATTTGATTTCGAAGATCAAAAAAGATGCTGACATCGTTTTTCTGGATACGGGGCTGCACTTTCAGGAGACTTACGACCTCATCGAGGACATCCGGAAAACATATCCCGATCTTTCGATACGTTTCCTGAAACCTAAGCTCTCGTTAAAAGAACAGGAAGAGAGGTTCGGAAGCGAGCTTTGGAGGCATCATCCCGATCTTTGCTGCAGCCTCCGCAAAATCGAGCCGCTCAGAGAACACCTTTCAGGCATTGAAGCATGGATTACCGGACTAAGGCGGGAGCAGTCGGAAACGAGAAGGCATGTCCGGTTTATGAATAAGGACGATCAATTTAAACTGGTCAAAATCTGTCCGCTGATTCATTGGACGTGGGATGATGTCTGGAACTACATCAGGCTGCATCAGCTGACATATCACAAGCTGCACGATCAGCAATATCCGAGCATCGGCTGTGAGATGTGCACGCTTCCTGTGACAGACGGCGGCAATTTAAGAGCGGGAAGGTGGGCCCATCGCGAAAAAACGGAATGCGGGCTTCATCAATTCCGGTAGGAGCTGGGTAGAAAGATGACAATTACAGTTTTAGCATTTATCATCGCTTTATTTTTTGCCATGAACATCGGAGCAAGCGGGGCTGCGGCGGCAATGGGCATCGCCTACGGCTCAGGGGCTGTCAAAAAAAGGCGGATTGCTTTATGGATCAGCGGCATCGGCGTGTTTCTCGGGGCCATGATAGGGGGCGGGGAAGTCGTCAAAACAATCGGTTCAGGGATTATCCCTTCGTCCATTCTCAATGTGAATATCGTCGTAATCATCCTCGGAGCATCGGCGATTTCACTTTTTATCGCAAATATGACGGGGATTCCGCTGTCGACAAGCGAAGTCACGGTCGGATCGATCGTCGGTGTCGGTATCGCCTTTCATGCCGTTTTTACAGATCAATTGCTATTGATTGTGATGTATTGGCTGCTCGTTCCGATCGCTGCTTTTTTTCTCGCTTTCATCATTGGACTGGTGATGAAAAGGGGGGAACAAAAGCTGAAACGGCTGAGGCGGAAAAAATGGTCGCGCATTCTTGTCGTGCTCGTGATTTTAACTGGGTTTTTAGAGGCGTTTTCCGCAGGCATGAACAATGTCGCCAATTCAGTCGGCCCACTGGTCGGAGCCGGGCTGTTATCGGTTGAAAGCGGCACGTTTTTAGGCGGCCTGTTTGTGGCAATGGGGGCGATTTGCCTTGGAAGCAGAGTCATTGAAACTAACGGCAAAAAAATTACAGAATTGTCCCTGCTTCAAGGATCGGCCGTTTCAGGGCTTGGGGCTTCATTGGTCATCGGTGCATCACTCCTCGGTATTCCCATTCCGCAAACACAGATCACGACATGCAGCATTATCGGTATCGGATTGTCTGAAAAGGGGAAAGCGATCTTCCGCAAAAGCGTCATTGTGAAACTTATGAAAGTGTGGGTTGTTTCTCCTGTTTTTTCTCTTGTTATATCCTATAGTCTCGTCAAGACCTTTCTTGAATTTGATTTGTACTCAGTTGCTGTTGTCTTGTGTGTATTTCTGGCAACCCTCGGCTCTGTCAGCCTGATGAAACAGGCCGGCAAATCAAAGCGCAAGGGTGATCAAAAAAGGGACCATTTTAAATCGATCGTTGGAGGGAGAAATCATGAAAGGGAACCAGCCGCATGGAGGGATTTTAGTTGACAGGTTTGACGGTGTGCATCTCGCGGATACAGCCCGGCACGAAGTCGAACTGGATGATATGGCGCTGAGCGATTTGGAGCTGATTGCAACCGGCGGATACAGCCCGTTAACCGGTTTTTTAAACGAACGGGATTATCAGTCCGTCGTTGAGGAGATGCGCCTAGCAAACGGGCTCCCTTGGAGCATTCCGATCACGCTTCCTGTCGCAAAAGATACGCTCAGCCGCATCAATATCGGCGATTCTGTCAAACTGGTCAAAGACAAGACGGTCTACGGTGTGTTGACGGTTACCGATCTGTTTTTCGCCGATAAACTGAAGGAAGCCGTCCATGTTTACGGAACGGCCGATCTTCGTCATCCGGGCGTAAAAAAATTGTTTCAGCGGCCGAACGTCTATATGGCCGGTCCGGTCAAGATGATCCGCCGCCCTGAGCGCCAAACATTCGGAAGCTTTTATCTTGATCCGAAAGAGACAAGGGAGCACTTTCAAAAGCGCGGCTGGAAAACGGTTGTCGGTTTTCAGACGCGGAATCCGGTGCACCGCGCACATGAATACATTCAAAAATCGGCTTTGGAAATCGTTGACGGCCTGCTCCTGCATCCGCTCGTCGGCGAGACAAAGTCTGATGACATTCCGGCTGATGTCAGAATGGAAAGCTATCAGGCTCTTTTAAAAAGCTATTATCCGAAGGAGCGCGTCTGTTTAGCCGTATTTCCGGCAGCGATGCGCTATGCGGGGCCCAGAGAGGCGATTTTTCATGCGCTCGTCCGCAAAAACTACGGATGCACACACTTCATTGTAGGCCGCGATCATGCTGGGGTCGGCAGCTTCTACGGCACCTATGACGCACAGCATATTTTCAGCCGATTTACTGAGGATGAAATCGGTATTACGCCGCTGTTTTTCGAGCATTGTTTTTATTGCAAAACATGCGGAAACATGGGCTCTCTCAAAACATGTCCGCACGACAAGGAAGACCATGTCCACTTATCAGGCACAAAGGTAAGGGAAATGTTGAGAAGCGGCCAAAAACCTCCGCAGGAATTTACCCGTCCTGAAGTCAGTGAAATATTAATCAGGGGTATGTCCAAACAAACTGAAAAAGAGGTGAGCCCGAATATATGACGCAAAATATCGTCTGGCATCAGCCGTCTGTCACCAAAGCCGACAGGCAGCGCCTCAATCAGCATAAAAGCGGTGTGCTTTGGTTCACAGGGCTGCCCGGTTCGGGAAAATCGACGCTTGCCAACAAAGTCGACAGAAGGCTCCATCAAAGAAACATCAGGAGCTATGTGCTGGATGGAGATAATGTCCGGCACGGTTTGAACAAAGGTCTGGGGTTCAGCAAGGAAGATCGGACTGAAAATTTAAGAAGAATCGGTGAGGTGGCAAAACTTTTCGTTGACAGCGGCCAAATCGTCCTCACGGCATTCGTCTCTCCGTATCGCAAAGACCGCGACCAAATCAGAAAGCTTTTTCCTGAAAGCGAATTTATCGAAATTTATATCAGCTGTCCGATTTCTATTTGTGAACAGCGTGATCCAAAAGGGCTTTATCGAAAAGCAAGGAAGGGGGAGATCCGGGATTTCACCGGGATCGACGCCCCTTATGAATCTCCCGCAGATCCGGAGCTGATCATCGATACAAATCGCTGCGGAGCGGATGAAGCAGCAGATATGGTCATCGCTTATTTGCAAGAAAAAGAATGGATTTAAGCATTTAAAATGAAAGGCTTGTCTGGTGAACATACAGCAGATCGGCCTTTTTCTTTTATCGCCTTCCTGAAAAAAATTCCGCTGGTTTAAAGTGCATCCCGAATGTTAACAATGAAGAGAGAGCCTCGGGAGGGAACCTTGATGGAGTATTTACACTTGACAATTGAACTGTTGATCGGATTTGCAGCATTATTTCTCATGACGAAAATATTAGGGAAAACCCAATTCGCACAAATCACTCCGTTTGACTTTATTTCCGCTTTAATTTTGGGGGAAATGGTCGGAAACGCAATTTTTGATGAGGACGTTACCATCTGGAAAATCCTTTTTGCCATCATCGTTTGGGGCATTCTCATTTATTCAATCGAAATTTTATCACAAAAAGTTCAAGGCATCAGAGGGTTTCTGGAAGGAAGGCCAAGCCTTGTCATTAATAAAGGGAAAATCGACTACAACACACTGAAAAAAAACAAGCTTGATTTAAACCAGCTGCAAACGTTAGCGCGTGAAAAAGGCTGTTTTTCCTTAAACGAAGTCGATTATGCGATATTGGAAACAGACGGCACGCTCAGCGTTCTTCCCAAACACCAATACGGAACGCCGACAAACCAGGATTTAAACATTCCCAATAAACAGGTTCAGCTTCCTTTCCCATTAATCCTTGACGGACAGCTGGAAAAGGATAACCTCCATGAAGCCGGATTCGATGAACTTTGGCTGCAAAATCAATTATTAAGCCAAAACATCAAACAATACACTGAGGTTCTGTACGCGGAATGGCGGGGTGATGAAGGACAGCTTTATATCACCAAATATTGACGATGAAAACGAGGGCTCGACAAGATTCGGGTCCTCGCCTTTTTTGACCGCTATTGATGATTTGGAATTCGTACTTTTATACCAGGCGGAAAGAAGGGCAATTCTTCCCTTCAAACGGATCACAACGACAAAAGATACACAGCAAAATCAAATCCCCTTTTGTCAGCTCATTGACTTTCCCTTTATTATGTAAATTTTCTGCAAAAATCTCCATTTTTCACAGGCTCGACACCGTCCAGTCAAAACACGCAAACTTGACATAAATATCTAAAGTGTTAATATACTAACCGTGTTCAAAAAAATACGAACAGAAATGCGAACAAAGGGAGATGTTAAAGATCTTTAATCAAAAAAACGTAGCTTTTATCGGGGCAGGTTCCATGGCAGAAGGGATGATTTCAGGCATCGTCCAGTCTAAAAAACTGCCCGCCAGTCAAATCTATGTAACAAACCGCGCGAACCACAAGCGTTTAGAAGAACTCCAACAAAAATACGGGATACAAGGTGTCAGAAAGGAAGACCTCGACTATCAGAAAATCGATTGCTTCATCCTCGCGATGAAACCAAAAGACGCTGAAGCTGCTCTTGTATCCTTAAAACCGCATATCAAACCTCATCAACTCATACTGTCAGTTCTTGCTGGCATATCAATCTCTTTTATCGAAAACGCGCTGCACGACAAACAGCCCGTCATCAGAATCATGCCTAACACTTCGAGTGCGATCGGAGCTTCAGCGACCGCGATGTCTGAAGGAAAGAGCGTCGAATCCGATCACTTCAAAACCGCAAAACAACTGCTGCGGTGCATGGGAGAAGTCTACACGATCGAAGAAAGCAAAATGGACATTTTCACAGGTATTGCCGGAAGCGGACCTGCATACTTTTACTTTTTAATGGAGCACATTGAAAAAGCGGGAGCCGAAGCCGGACTAAGCCAAAAATTAACGAGGGAAATCGGTGCACAGACACTCATGGGCGCCGCCAGAATGCTATTGGAAAGCCCTGAAGACACAGCTGTTCTCAAAGACAACATCACCTCTCCTAACGGAACGACTGCCGCCGGCTTAAAAGCTTTGGAAGAAAACGGCGGAGGGGAAGCGATCGAGCAGGCGGTCAAACATGCCGCAAAACGGTCAAAAACCATCAGTCAGGAACTCAAACAATTAGTCGCAGCAAGATAAAACGTCTAAACATAAGGAAAAATACCACAGGAGTGATAAAATGACCTCTAATCAAAAGAGGGTAGTTGTCAAAGTAGGAAGCAGCTCGCTAACAAGTCTTCACGGAGAAATCAGCAGCAAAAAGCTCGAAAAGCTGGTTGAGCAGATCGTCCGCCTCAAAGATGAAGGGCATGAGGTTCTCCTCGTCTCATCAGGCGCTGTTGCGGCGGGATACCGAAAGCTCGGCTTCATCAGCCGGCCGGATACGTTGCCGGAAAAACAGGCATCTGCTTCAGTCGGTCAAGGATTATTGATCGAGTCGTATTCCAAGCTTTTTTTATCACACGGCTACATTGGCTCACAAATTTTGATCACAAGAAGCGATTTTTCAGATGAAAAACGGTACAACAATGTCAGAAACACGATGAACGTCCTGCTGGAACGGGGAATCATCCCGATCATCAATGAAAACGACACCGTCACTGTCAACCGGCTCAAATTCGGTGACAATGATACACTGTCGGCAAAAGTGGCGGGGCTCGTTGACGCCGATCTTTTGACCATTCTCTCTGATATTGACGGCCTGTACGACGCCAACCCGAAACATGATCCGGACGCCAGACTCGTGACAGAAGTGAATGAAATCACACCGGAAATTGAAGCCTCAGCAGGGGATGCCGGAAGCGATGTCGGCACAGGCGGTATGAAGTCTAAGCTTGACGCCTTTAAAATTACAATGGCTTCAGGCATCAAAGGGTTTTTAGGCCGGGCCGACAACCCCGATATTTTGCAGGAAGCCATCAATGGGACTGCGAGGGGAACGTATTTTGAACCGAACGAAGATTCACAGACCCTCAATCATAAAAAACAATGGATAGCTTTCAACTCTGGACCGGAAGGGGACATCATCGTCAGCAATGAAAGCAAAGAGTTTATTATCGACCGTAAAAAAAGCCTGTATCCTTCTAGTATTTACGAAATCAACGGACGCTTCAGCAACGGATCCGTCGTTCGAATCCTTGACCAGGAAGGTGAAGAAATCGGCCTCGGTGTCGTCAACTTTTCTTCATCACAGCTTCGTAAATGGAAGAAGGATGCGAATCAGGAAACACCGGCTTCCTCACAGGCTGTCGTTGACAGAGAAGCGTTTGTCTGTCATTTAGAGCTATCCGTCCCGCTTTAAAAAATGAATCAGAAGGAGGAATTGATATGACAGCGACCAGAGAGAGCATCCCGGCACGTATTGAGGAAAAAGCGATAAAAGCAAAAAAGGCGGCAAAACAATTAAGGCTGACAACGGAAAAAGAAAAGAACGAAGCGCTCTTCACATTGGCGGAGCATTTAGTGACAAACATGCAATATATTCTCGATGAAAATGAAAAGGATATAGAGGCCGGACGCAGCAAAGGCTATGAGGCGGCATACATTGACCGCCTCTCCCTTAATGAAGACAGGGTGCTCGATTTCGCGAAAGGTCTTAAAGATGTCGCCCGCCTGGAAGATCCGGTCGGTGAAACGCTATCAAGCTGGACGCTCGACAACGGGTTAAAAGCAGAGAAAGTCCGCGTTCCGCTCGGCGTCATCGGCATGATTTATGAAGCGAGGCCGAATGTGACAGTCGATGCAGCCGGACTTGCTCTTAAATCCGGAAATGCCGTTGTTTTAAAAGGCGGATCATCGGCGATACACTCCAATAAAGCGATCGTCTCTTGCATGCACGACGCATTGGCGGACACAGCCATTCCGCAGGATGCCGTTCAATTTATCGAGAGCACAGACCGCAGCGCCACAAAAGAGCTGTTTAAGATGAAAGAACATATCGATGTATTAATTCCTCGGGGAGGGGGCGCTCTTATTCAAGAGGTCGTAGAAAATGCGACCGTCCCTGTATTGGAAACCGGTGTCGGCAACTGCCATCTGTATATCGACAAGGACGCCGATACGAAAAAAGCGCTCCGCATTATGATCAATGCAAAAACGGATCGCCCTGCTGTCTGCAACGCGCTTGAGACATTGCTTGTCCACGAACAATGGCTTCAAGAAAACAGCGAGGCGCTCAAGACCGCGTTAGATGCCCATGACATTCAAGTCCATGGAGACGAAAAGGCGCTCCGGCACATTCCCGGTGCGAAACCAGCGGATGAATCCGACTGGCGGAATGAATATTTAAGTCTTGACATCGCTGTTAAAGTCGTTAGCAGTGTTGAAGAAGCCTGCGACCATATCGAAACATACGGAACGAAGCACTCGGAAGCAATTGTTACGGAGAATCCGGAAACGGCCGAAGCCTTTCTCAACACTGTTGACGCAGCGGCCCTTTACCATAACGCCTCCACCAGATTTACAGACGGAGGGGCGCTCGGCTTCGGAGCGGAAATCGGCATTTCTACGCAAAAGCTTCATGCGCGCGGACCGATGGGACTGAAAGAACTGACCACTTGCAAATTTATCATGAAAGGCGACGGCCACATCAGAATATAAAACGACTGAAAAATCCTAAAACGGTTTAAAGTTTTAGGATTTTTTCAACCTAACCCTTGCAGTCTAGGAAAGCCGAGCATCGGAGCGACTTTTCACAGAATGTGATGATGTCGGTGTTTGGACAGCACGTCCATGGACTTAACCGATGGATTCGTGAGCACTGATTTAGCAGGCCTGACAATGAATGCGAGGGTTTGTCGTCACGCTGAAACCTGCCGGAATCGGCAGGTTTTTTTCATACTTCAAACGCCATCCATCCTCATAGCATGAAGGGCGGATTTTTTTAATATAATGTTAGAAAGTTTTTCTGCTTCAACATTGACGATCCATATCACCACAAAAAAGGGGGTCATCCAGTGGATTTTGAACTGACAAGAGAACAGCAGATGATACGCGAACTTGCCAGGGACTTTGCAAAGCACGAGATTGCTCCGTACGCAGAACATGTTGACAAAACGGGCGAATTTCCAATTGACACATTCAAAAAAATGGGGAAGCTTGGGCTTTTAGGCATTCCCTTTCCTGAAAACTACGGCGGCTCGGGCGGTGATACGATTTCTTATGCGCTTGCTGTTGAAGAAGTCGGCAGAGCCTGCGGCAGCACGGGACTGAGCTACGCCGCTGCCGTATCGCTCGGCGCCTCCCCGATTTATTATTTCGGCACAGAAGAACAAAAAAAGGAACATCTTGTTCCCCTCGCGACAGGGGAAGCGCTTGGCGCATTCGGATTAACTGAACCCAATGCGGGTTCTGACGCAGGAGGAACTCAAACAAAGGCCCTGACGGACGGGGATTTTTATGTCATCAACGGGGAAAAATGCTGGATTACAAATGCCGGCTACGCCCGCACCATCATTGTCACCGCTGTCACCGGAAAAGACAGCAGCGGAAAAAATATTATATCGGCGATCATTGTTCCGACCGATGCAGAAGGGCTCACCATTAAAAGCGAGTATGACAAAATGGGTGTCCGCGGCTCCAATACATCACAGGTGATATTGGACAACGTCCGCGTACCGAAAACAAACCTTTTGGGCAGCCCTGAAAAAGGGTTCAAACAATTTCTCAACACATTAGACGGCGGCCGGATTTCGATTGCTGCGCTAGCCGTTGGAATTGCTCAAGGCGCCTTTGACGCTTCATTGGCCTATGCCAACGAGCGGAGGCAATTTGGCCGGCCGCTTTCATCTTTTCAAGTGACTCAATTCAAACTGGCTGATATGGCGCTGGAAATTGAACTGGCCCGCAATATGGTCTTGAAAGCTGCCTGGCTGAAAGATCAAGCCCAGCCGTTTACAAAGGAAGCCGCATTCGCCAAGCTGTTTGCTTCGGAAATGGCCGTCAGATCATGCAACCAGGCGATTCAAATTCACGGAGGATACGGGTATATGAGAGAGTATGGAGTTGAACGGATGCTCCGCGATGCGAAGCTGATGGAAATCGGTGAAGGTACGTCAGAGATTCAGCGGCTCGTCATCGCCAGACAGCTTGGCATGGGAAAACAGGCGCTAAAATGAAAACGCTTACCAAGAAAGGGGAGACCAACGATTGGCAGAGCCAGTCCATGTGACGATTGGAAAACTGTTGGAGCAAACGGCAAAAAGCGCGCCTGATCACGAAGCCGTCATCTATTGCGACCGCGGCCTCCGTTATTCGTATCGGCAATTTGATCAGCTATGCAGAAAAGCGGCAAAAGGATTGATGAAACTCGGTATTCAAAAGGGGGAACACGTAGCCATCTGGGCTTCCAATACACCGGAATGGCTTACAGCGCAGTTTGCAGCCGCAAAAACCGGCGCCGTGCTCGTCACAATCAATACAAACTACCAGTCTTCAGAGCTCGAATTTGCTTTGGCGCAATCGGATTCATCGACTCTCATTTTAATGGAGTCTTACAAGGGCACTTCCTATATTGATATCTTATATGACTTGCTCCCTGAATTAAAAGATGCCGAACCCGGCAGTTTGACTTCTGACAGACTGCCTTTCTTAAAAAATATCATTGTACTTGGAACAAGCCGGCACCCCGGCATGTTCACCTGGGAGGATCTTTTGGCTCAGGCCGGCTCTGTGAGTGAAAAAGAACTTGATGAAAGAATGGAGAGCCTGGATGAACATGATGTGATCAATATGCAGTATACATCAGGCACAACAGGATTCCCAAAAGGCGTCATGCTCACGCACTACAACCTCATCAACAATGCAGCCAATATTGCCGAATGTATGAATTTAACGGCCGAAGACCGCATGTGTATTCCCGTACCATTTTTTCACTGCTTTGGATGTGTACTAGGAAACCTGGCGTGCGTCACCGCCGGCGCGACAATGGTTCCGATCCAGGAATTCAGCCCGGCCAAGGTCCTTCAGGCTGTTGAACAAGAAAAATGCACCGCACTTCACGGAGTGCCCACCATGTTCATCGCTGAATTGAATGATGAACATTTCCAATCCTACAACCTGTCTTCTTTAAGAACGGGCATCATGGCTGGATCAAACTGTCCGATTGAGGTGATGAAAGCGGTTATTGAAAAAATGGGAATCACAGAAATTACGATCGCCTACGGACAGACCGAGGCTTCACCGGTGATCACCCAGACAAGGGTCAATGATTCCTTGAGAAGAAGGGTTGAAACCGTCGGACGCGCCCTTCCGAATATTGAAGTGAAAATCACCGAGCCCGGTACAAACCGGGAAGTGGAAAGAGGCAGACAAGGCGAGCTTTGCACACGCGGCTATCATGTCATGAAAGGCTATTATCAAAATCCGGAGGCAACAAAGGCGGTCATTGATGTAGACGGTTTTCTGCATACAGGCGATTTGGCCGTCATGGACGAAGACGGCTACTGCCGGATTACCGGGAGACTCAAGGACATGGTGATCAGAGGCGGAGAAAACATTTATCCGCGGGAAATTGAAGAATTTTTGTATCAGCACCCCGGCATTTTGGATGTACAGGTCGTCGGCGTCCCCAGTGAGACCTACGGCGAAGAGGTATCGGCCTGGGTCAAGCTGAAAAGCGGAGAATCTTTAACAGCAGATGAGCTCAAGGCGTATTGCCAAGGGAAAATTGCGCGCTATAAAATTCCGCGTTATATCGCTTTTGTAGATGACTTTCCAATGACGGCGTCAGGAAAGGTGCAAAAATTCAAATTAAGGGAAATGGCATCCGAATATTTCAAATTGTAATTGGTATTTTCTGCGTGCGACTAACATGGAAGGGGGAGCTTACTTGTATAAAAAACTGCTGATTGCCAACCGCGGGGAAATCGCCCTTCGGATTATTCGAACATGCAAACGGCTCGGCATTCAAACCATTGCTGTGTATTCTGAAGCCGATGCGGAGTCCCTGCATGTCAAGGCGGCTGATGAAGCATGGCCGATCGGAAAGCCGCGGGTCAATGAAAGCTATTTAAATATCGAAAAAATCATTGATACCGCCAAACAAGCGGAAGCCGACGCGATCCATCCCGGTTACGGCCTGCTTTCGGAGAACAGCCGCTTTGCTGAAAGATGCAAGGAGGAAAACATCGCTTTTATCGGCCCATCACCCGACGTGATCGCCAAAATGGGGAGCAAAATCGCAGCGAGAAAAGCAATGGAAAACGCATCAATCCCCGTTGTTCCCGGTGTATCCAAACGCCTGTCAGGACTAGAGGAAGCGCTCTCTGTCGCGTCATCCATCGGTTATCCTGTGATGCTCAAGGCTTCTCTCGGTGGAGGAGGCATTGGCATGCAGCGCATCGCAGACGAATATGAATTAAAAAAGGCATATGAAGGCAACCAAAAACGCGCTGCCGATTTTTTTGGAGACGGAGCCATGTATATGGAAAAATGCATTGAACGGGCCCGACATATCGAAATCCAGCTTTTAGCAGACGAGCATGGGAACGCCGTCTACCTCTGGGAGCGCGACTGCTCAATTCAAAGGCGGCAGCAAAAAATCATCGAAGAAGCCCCGGCCCCGCTCTTGAATGAAACAATGAGAAAAAAACTCGGCGATGCCGCCGTCAAAGCCGCCCTGTCAATCGGCTACACCAATGCGGGGACAATCGAGTTTTTAGTCGATCAAGAGAACCGTTTCTATTTTCTCGAGATGAACACCCGCCTGCAAGTCGAACATCCTGTCACAGAAGAAATTACCGGGCTGGACATTGTACAAGAACAGCTAGCTGTAGCTTCAGGCAAGTCACTCGCTTTTTCCCAAAAAGATATCAAGCGGGACGGTCATGCGATTGAAGTCAGGATATGCGCTGAAGACCCGAAAACCTTTTTCCCGTCACCGGGACGGATCACTGATCTCAAGCTGCCGCAGCATCCAAGCATTCGGCATGAATGCGCCGTATCAGCCAATATGAACATCACCCCGTTTTACGATCCGATGATTGCCAAAATGATTGTCAAAGGGAAGGACAGAAGCGAAGCGATCACCCTCTTAACCGAAGCGCTCGCACAATATCATGTTGAGGGAATCAAAACGAACATTCCGCTTCTTCAAGACATCGTACGCTCAGAAGCATTTCAAAAGGGGGGAGTCCCAACCGATTTTATCAGCCAGATGAAATAAAAAAACAAGGAGGCTTGCCATGAGTACTGTTGTCACCAATATGGCGGGAAACGTATGGAAAATTCTCGTGAAAACAGGAGACAGAGTCGAAAAAGGCCAAGAAGTCGCAATTTTGGAATCGATGAAAATGGAAATTCCGATTTTATCGGAAACGGACGGGGTCGTCAAAGCGGTCAAAAAAAGCGAGGGTGATTTTGCAGATGAAGGTGAAGTATTGTTAGAGCTTCAATAGCGTCTGGAGGAAAACAAATGAACGTTCCAAAAACAATCAGCATCAAGGAAGTCGGACCGCGCGACGGTCTGCAAAATGAGAAAACCGTACTCACGACAGGCGAAAAAATCGCCTGGATCAACATGCTCTCTGAGACAGGACTTTCCTATATTGAAATCACATCATTCGTTCACCCTAAATGGATTCCGGCGCTTTCGGACGCCCTTGACGTCGCCAAGGGCATCAGCCGGAAGCCGGGCGTCACCTATGCCGCGCTCGTCCCCAACCAAAAAGGGCTGGAGCGGGCGCTTGCAGGAAAAATTGATGAAGCTGCCGTATTTATGTCGGCAAGTGAAACACACAACATGAAAAACATCAACAAATCGATCAGTGAAACGCTTCCCATTTTAAAAGATGTCACAAGAGAAGCCATTAAAGCCAAACTCACCACAAGAGCCTATCTATCCACTGTATTTGGCTGCCCTTATGAAAACAGCGTGCCTTTAGAGCAGATCATCCGCATCACTGAGGCGCTGTTTGAAATGGAGATCGATGAGCTTTCCCTCGGGGATACGATCGGCGCCGCCAATCCCGTTCAGGTGCAGATTGTGCTCGAAGCCCTGCTGAAACGTTTTCCGAAAGAAAACATCGCACTCCATTTTCATGATACGAGAGGGATGGCCCTCGCCAACATGATCGCGGCCATGGACATGGGGATCACCACCTTTGACGGAGCCTGCGGCGGGTTGGGCGGCTGCCCGTACGCACCGGGGGCATCGGGCAATGCCGCAACAGATGATCTGATTTATATGTGCGCGCAAATGGGAATCGAAACCGGGGTCGATCTCGGGAAGCTTCTTTTGGCTGCCAAATGGATCGAAGACAAAGCAGGCAGGCAGCTGCCAAGCCGAAATTTACAGACAGCCAAATCATTGGACTGCTTTTCATAAAAAAGGAGGGAGACCGGTGGAACCGAATCTCCAATTTTCCATCCAGCAACAATCAGTCGCGGTTCTCACACTGAACAGGCCGCAGGCCAGAAACGCTTTATCGCTTGCGCTCCTTGATGAGCTAAAGAATGCTCTCCGCGATATTCAATCCAATCCGGACATCCGCTGTGTCATCATCACTGGAAAAGGCGACAGAGCATTTTGTGCCGGCGCCGATTTAAAGGAAAGGGCCCAAATGAGCCGCTTGGAAGCGAAACAGGCCGTGTCTTTGATCCAAAACGTGTTCCGTGAAACGGATCGGCTGCCGCAGCCGGTCATCGCCGCCCTGAACGGCAGCACTTTGGGCGGCGGGCTTGAATTTGCCTTGGCGTGCGATATCAGAATCGCAGCCAGCCACATCGAACTCGGCCTTCCTGAAACAACGCTGGCAATTATCCCGGGTGCAGGGGGGACGCAGCGGCTGCCGCGCTTAATCGGTCGCGGCAAAGCGAAGGAAATGATCTACACCGGCTGTCGTATTAACGCACAGACAGCCAAGGACATCGGTCTTGTCGAACATGTCGTTCCTTTATCAGAGCTAAAAGAGAAAGCGGAAGACATCGCCTTGACCATCGCCGCAAACGGTCCGATTGCCGTCCGGCAGGCGAAGTTCGCCATCAATAAAGGGCTTGAGACAGACATCGAAACAGGACTTTCCATTGAACAAAAGGCATATGAACTGACGATTCCGACGAAGGATCGAACAGAAGGGCTGAAGGCTTTTTCAGAAAAACGAAAGCCTCGTTATACAGGAGAATAGAATGGAGGGACAGCCGTTGGCAGCCGAAAAAGAACTAAATGAACGCATCCGACAGATCAAAACTGGCGGGGCGCAAAAATATCATGATGCAAACGAAAAGAAAGGGAAATGGTTTGTCAGAGATCGACTGAAGCTCCTCTTGGACGACGACCTCGACCTGGAAGATGCTTTTTTTGCCAATTGCATGGCTGAGGAGCTTCCGGCGGACGGGGTGGTCACAGGGATCGGCAAAATCGGCGGACAAACCGTTTGCGTGATGGCCAATGATTCAACCGTAAAGGCCGGTTCATGGGGAGCGAGAACCGTTGAAAAAATCATCCGCATTCAGGAAACAGCCGAAAAATTAAATTGTCCTCTTTTTTACCTGGTCGACTCGGCCGGTGCAAGGATTACCGATCAGGTTGACATGTTTCCGGGAAGAAGGGGGGCGGGACGGATTTTTTACAACCAGGTCAAATTATCCGGGCGCATTCCGCAGGTCTGTCTTTTGTTCGGCCCTTCAGCGGCCGGCGGCGCCTATATTCCGGCTTTCTGCGACATCGTCATAATGGTTGAAGGAAACGCATCGATGTATTTAGGCTCACCGCGGATGGCGGAGATGGTCATCGGTGAAAAGGTCACCCTGGAAGAAATGGGCGGAGCCAAGATGCACTGCTCTGTATCCGGCTGCGGAGACATCCTCGCTGCAACGGAAGAGGAAGCGATCCTGTCAGCCCGCAGCTATCTGTCCTATTTTCCGGCCAACTACAGAGAAAAAGCGCCCGCCGCTCACCCAAGGCCGGCACAAACGTTTGATCAATCACTGGAGGAGATCATTCCGCAAAATCAAAACGCCCCTTTTCAAATGATGGATCTGATCAGCCGGATCATTGATGAGGATTCTTTTTTTGAAATCAAAAAATTGTTCGCTCCCGAACTCATCACAGGGCTGGCGCGGCTGGACGGACAGCCTGTCGGCATCATCGCCAACCAGCCGCGTGTGAAAGGAGGGGTCCTTTTCCACGATTCCGCAGATAAAGCTGCAAAATTCATTCACTTATGCGATGCCTATAACATTCCTTTGCTTTTTTTAGCCGACATACCGGGATTTATGATCGGAACGAAAGTCGAGCGGGCAGGTATCATCAGACACGGAGCCAAAATGATTTCGGCGATGGCCGAAGCAACCGTGCCGAAAATATCCGTCATCGTCAGAAAAGCGTACGGCGCCGGATTGTATGCGATGGCCGGACCGGCTTTTGAACCTGACTGCTGCCTGGCGCTGCCGACGGCGCAAATCGCCGTGATGGGGCCTGAGGCTGCGGTCAACGCCGTTTACGCCAAGAAAATCGCAGAGCTTCCCAAAGAAGAACGGGCAGCATTTATCGCCAAAAAACGCGAAGAGTATCAACAAGACATCGATATTTACCGGCTTGCTTCGGAAATGATCGTCGACGGCATCATTCCGGCCGATTCTCTCCGGACGGAGCTGACGAAACGCTTTAAGGCCTACATGACAAAATACATGACATTTACCGAACGGAAGCATCCTGTCTATCCTGTCTGATATCAAAAAATGGAAAGGAGAAAATGCATGACTGAACAAGCGGTTTGGCGGCCGGATCCTGAATTCGTCAAAACGACCAGGCTGTATCAATGGATGAAAGGGCTCGGCTTTAGCGATTATGGCGACTTTTTGAAAGCCTCGATAGACGATATCGCCTGGTTTTGGGAAGAAGCTGAAAAAGCCCTCGGTATCAGCTGGTACAAGCGATACAGTGCGGCATTAAACACAGATCACGGCATCAAATGGCCGACATGGTTTGCCGGCGGCCGCTTAAATGCCGTTTGTAATGCCGTGGAAAAATGGTCTGTCCAAACAGAAACGGCGGACGCTGCAGCGCTCATTTGGGAAAGTGAAGACGGAAAAACGAAGCAAATCTCATTTTCTTCCTTGCATCACAGCATATCCTGTGCGGCAGCGGGCTTTAAAGCGCTGGGGGTTCAAAAAGGCGAAGTGATAGCGATCTACATGCCGATGATCCCCGAAACCGTCATCGCCATGCTTGCGGCCGCCAAAATCGGAGCGGTTTTTTCGCCGATCTTTTCAGGCTATGGGGCGCATGCTGTCTCCTCAAGGTTGCGAGCCGCCGGAGCAAAAGTGCTTGTTACCGCAGACGCGTTTCACAGAAGGGGAAAAGCCGTCCCGATGAAAAAAGAGGCGGACGAGGCCGCAAACCGCTCGCCATCTGTCGAAAAAGTCGTCGTCTGCCGCCTTCACGGTTCAAATCCAAACATAAACAAAGCAAGGGATATAGCCTGGGATGATCTGATGAAGCACGAACCGCTTGAAAACACCGAAGAGATGGCAAGCTCTGATCCGCTTATGCTCCTTTATACCTCGGGGACGACCGGACAGCCGAAGGGAGCGGTTCATACCCACGCCGGTTTTCCGCTTAAAGCTGCGTTTGATGCCGGATTTGGCATGGATGTAAAACAAGGAGACACCTTTTTTTGGTATACAGACATGGGCTGGATGATGGGGCCGTTTTTAATATTTGGCGGCTTGATCAATGGAGCGGCCATTTTGCTGTATGACGGGGCGCCTGATCACCCGGAGCCGGACCGGATCTGGAAGCTTGTCAGCCGCCACGGGGTCACACATCTCGGCATCTCTCCGACGCTCATTCGTTCGTTGATGCAGCATGGGGAGGGGTTTCTGCAAACGTGCGATCTTTCCAGCCTGAAAGTGATCGGCTCAACAGGCGAGCCGTGGAATGAAGAACCGTGGATGTGGCTGTTCCGCCACGTTGGAAAAGAGAAGGTGCCCATTTTCAACTATTCGGGAGGAACGGAAATTGCCGGCGGCATTTTGGGCAACGTGCTCCTTCGGCCGATAGCGCCGGCAGCTTTCAACTCGCCTTTACCGGGAATGGCCGCCAATGTCTTCAATGAAGTAGGGGCAGAGGTCACAAACGAGGTCGGAGAGCTTGTCTTGACAAAACCGTGGGTCGGCATGACGAACGGTTTTTGGAAGGAGGCGGACAGGTATGAACAAACATACTGGAGCCGCTGGAAAGATGTTTGGGTGCACGGCGACTGGGCGAAAAAAGATGAGGAAGGGTTCTGGACGATCAGCGGACGGTCGGATGACGTCATCAATGTCGCCGGCAAAAGAATCGGTCCCGCGGAGATCGAATCGGTTTTGGTGGCGCATCCCGCCATCGCGGAAGCCGGAGTTATCGGCGTTCCCGATGATATGAAAGGGCAGGCTGTTGTATGCTTTGCCGTTCCCGCGAAAACAGAGCCGCCTTCTGAGACATTGAAGGAAGACTTGCTGGAGCTCGCATGCCGCGCGATCGGAAAAGCGGTCAAGCCGAAAGATGTTCATTTCGTCAGCGGACTGCCAAAGACGAGAAATGCAAAAGTAATGAGAAGACTGATACGTGCCGCCTATTTAAACGAGCCTTCGGGAGATTTGTCCGCCTTGGAAAACCCCGAAGTTTACGATGAAATCGCCCGGCTTTCGGAGCGAAAACTTCTATAGTATACTGATGGAGGCGCAAAAATAAAGAAGAAGGGTGATGGCCTTCTTCTTTATTTTGAGATAAGCGGGTCGCTGACTTACATTCGGACAATAACCGAACCGCCGCCGGACGTACATACACGGTTTTGCTGTTCCTCAATTGAGCGCAGGAGCTGGTTGTTGCTTTCCATCAGCTTAATCAGCATCCCCATTTGATCCTCCAGATGTTTTAACCTTTCTGTCATCTGTTGGGCAGATGGCTGACCCGGCGGGATTTGTGAGGCAGCAGGCGGATAGGGCGCTTCAGAATTCCATTTTGAATACATCGTGAATGTGCCTCCATCATCTAAACTGATATACCTTATCTTATGATCTGTAAAATGGCAGCGTTCGCCTAAAATCGGGACGAAAGGGATCCAAAAATGTACTTAACGATAAAAGAGACCGCAGAATATTTATCACTTCCAGAATCATATATCGAACAGCTCGTCAGACAAAGGAAAATCCGGGCGATCCATGACGGACAGCAATATTTGCTGAATAAAGAACAATTTCATACACATTTGGAGCAGATGGAAAAGTATAAGGAAATGGTTGAGGCGATTTTAAACGAACCGCTTCCGGAGGACCCGGATGTAAAAGATGAAGATTGACAATAAATATATTATGTAAACAAAGGTTTTTTCAGCATCTTCATTTGTGCATCTTTTGTCTCAGGGGAGGGGAATTGGATCACGAAGACACAATATAGGAAATGAAAGGAATGAAACAACCCTTTCAGATCAAGTTTTCTATGTTTTTCTTTCATTTCCGACACAATCGCGTTCATTTTTTGTTCAAAAAATGTTATCATTTAATAGTAAAATATACATTGTGTTTTAGATTGCAAGTTTTTGGTTTGTGCTTCAAAAGGACACCGCTGAAAACGCAAAACAAACACACCGGGGAGCGCTTTTTTCTGGACTTGTTTGTGCATAAATTCACAAACTGTAATTGGAAGGGCTTCCATCAAAAAACAGCACATCGCTTATTGTAAAGGAGAATTGGTTATGCCGGAAACAATCGATCAAACGAATGATCAAACAAACGAATCTGTAAGTCAAAGCCAACGCGATCTTATTGATCAACTGTTAAAACCTGAAGTGCAGGAATCTTTGACTGTCCTGGTCGACCAGCTTCCAAAGCTGACAGAACTGGTCAACATTTTGACGAAGTCTTACGATTTCGCCCAATCCGTGGCAACTGATGAAGTGTTGAAAAGCGACACTGTAGGTGCCATTACAGAAATTTTGGAGCCTGTGAAAGAAACGGCGAAAGAAATCGCGTCGACGGCCATTGAAGCAAAAGACCGCGCTGAGGAAAGCAACGAAGTCATCGGCCTGTTCGGTCTTCTGAGAATGCTCAAGGATCCGCAGGCGCAGAAGCTGTTCCGCTTTGCTCAAAGCTATCTGCAAATCATGTCAGAACGCGAAAAACAAAAATAACAACCTTCAGAATATATTTAGAATAAGGACGGAGGATTTACGATGTCAAAACATATTGTCATTTTAGGCGCTGGTTACGGCGGATTACTGTCCGCTTTAACAGTACGCAAACATTACAGTAAAGAAGAAGCAACAGTTACAGTGGTTAACCAATACCCAACACACCAAATCATCACAGAACTGCATCGCCTGGCAGCGGGCAACGTTTCTGAACAAGCGATCGCCATGCCGCTTACAAAGCTTTTCAAAGGAAAAGACATCGATCTTAAAATCGCGAAAGTCAATTCTTTCTCAGTCGACAAAAAAGAAGTCGCCCTTTCTGACGGCTCAACTTTAACGTATGATGCGCTTGTTGTCGGTCTTGGATCTGTCACAGCCTACTTCGGCATCCCTGGACTTGAAGAAAACAGCATGGTGCTGAAATCCGCAAACGATGCGAACAAAATCTTCAAGCATGTTGAAGAACGAGTGGCGGAATACGCCAAAACAAAAAATGAAGCTGATGCGACAATCTTAATCGGCGGCGGCGGACTGACCGGTGTTGAACTTGTCGGCGAACTGGCTGACATCATGCCGAACCTTGCCAAAAGCTACGGTGTAGATCCTAAAGAAATCAAGCTGAAATTAGTCGAAGCCGGTCCGAAAATCCTGCCTGTGCTTCCTGACGAGCTGATCGAACGCGCGACAAAAAGCCTTGAAAAACGCGGCGTTGAATTTTTAACAGGTCTTCCTGTCACAAATGTGGAAGGAAACGTCGTTGATTTGAAAGACGGTCAAAAAATCGTCACAAACACATTCGTCTGGACCGGCGGTGTTCAAGGTAATCCGCTTATCGGCGAATCAGGACTTGAAGTCAACCGCGGACGCGCGACTGTCAACGACTTCCTTCAATCTACATCCCACGAAGATGTATTTGTTGCAGGAGACAGTGCCGTTGTCTTTGGTCCGGATGGCCGTCCATACCCTCCGACAGCGCAAATCGCTTGGCAAATGGGCGAGCTGATCGGCTACAACTTATATGCATACTTAGAAAACAAATCAATGGAAACATTCAGCCCTGTAAACTCAGGGACGCTTGCAAGCCTTGGCCGCAAAGACGCGGTTGCCGTGATCGGCGCAAACAGCACGTCTCTTAAAGGCCTGCCTGCTTCATTGATGAAAGAAGCGAGCAATGTCCGTTACCTGAGCCATATTAAAGGTCTGTTCAGCTTAGCTTATTAATGTAAAGGAAGCGCTACTTATAGTTTAAACTATAAGTGGCGCTTTTTTTGCTTCAAATTTGACGGGTAAATGAAAATGTTGTGAAAACTATGACACAAAAAATGCCGCACAGATTTCACTGACGGGAAGGCCTTGATGATTTTTTTCAGGCAACATAGACATGTACCGAAAGAATAAGAACTAGGAGGTAAAACACATGAAAATGCTGAAAGTACCTGCTCCTCTTCATGAATTGTTCGGCAAGAGAATTGCTGTATCTGAGTTATGTTTAACACTTTTGTTTGCCATGGGGATGTCCTCGCTTCTGTTAACTGCTTCATATTCAGGGTGGCAGCATTTTCACATATGGCAAAGCTTGCTGCTGGCGGCATTAACCATTGATATCACAGGCGGAGTGATCGCCAATTTTTCTTCTTCCACAAACCGCTATTACAAAGAAAATGCGAAAGCCCGGCTCGTATTTATTTTGATTCATATCCAGCCGATCGTTCTTGGATGGTTATTTACTCCATATATGCGGATCTGCTTTTCTGCATGGGGCTACACCGTCATATCAGCGTTGTTTATCAATGCTTTAACAAGACATCCAAGACAAAGGATCACAGGGGCATTTTTTGCGATGTCCGGCATTTGTCTGCTCCTTTTATTTTCAAATTTGCTTCCGAACATTCTCACGATCCTTTTGTCCTTATATATCTTTAAAGTCATTTTTGCATTTGCAGTTGACCATGACGGACGAAATTCCCTTTCATAGCGCTGGAACATGCGCTCCCCGACTATTCAGCTCCCACTTCCTTTTGCAATAAAAAGGGATTGACACATGAAAAGAAAAAGCGCATTATTATGAATATAAAATAAAAATATTCATATGTTTTTAAAATAAGGAGAGAGCACGATGCCGAAGTTTAGCGAAAAAGAAAAAGAAACCATCCGTTTAAAGCTGTTACAAGCCGGAAGAGAGCAGTTTGCACAATGGGGGCTGAAAAAAACGAGCGTCAGTGATTTGACAAAAGCTGCGGGCATCGCCCAAGGGTCGTTCTATTTATTTTTCGCCTCAAAAGAGGAGCTGTATTTTGAGATTTTGCAGGAGGAGGAACGAAAGCTTCGCTCTAAAATTGAAGCGTCTTTCGCGAAAACGGGGCAGACATTTGCACAGTTCTTGCGGGAAGCGCTCGCACTATTGGAAGACAATCCATACATTCGGCAAATGTATGATGAAGAATTAATGGAAGCTCTCTTCCGCAAGCTTCCGGAAGAGAAGCTGAAGGAGCATTTCACAAGTGATGAAGATTTTTTTAAACCGTTGATCATCAACGCCCAGGAAAACGGCTGGCTCATCAGAAAAAAGCCGGAAACGATCATCAGCCTGATCCGTTCCCTTGTTCTTTTATCCTTTCAAAAAAGAACGATCGGAGCAGAACATTACGAGGAAACGATGGACTTATTCATCGAATTAATCGGACAGGGACTTTCAGGCAAGGGGGCAGAACAGCGTGATTGAAGTCAGCGGGCTTTGTTTCACATACCCCGGACAAACAAAACCGGTCTTGAAAGACATCGACTTTTCGATCCGGAAGGGTGAAATTTTCGGATTTCTCGGACCGTCCGGCGCCGGAAAAAGCACGATACAAAAAATACTGATCGGCATTTTAAAACGATATGACGGGCGCGTCAGTGTCATGGGGGAGGAACTTCACCGCGCCGGCAGCTCGTTTTACGAAAAAATCGGCGTCGCCTTTGAATTTCCCAATTTCTATAATCGATTGACGGCGCTGGAAAATCTCAGCCTTTTTCGTTCCCTTTATGCTTCTGAAACAGAAGATCTTGAGGCTCTGCTCAAAATGACCGGCCTTCAAAATGACGGCAGGACGAAGGTATCCGATTTCTCAAAAGGCATGAAAATGAGACTTAACTTTTGCAGGGCGCTCCTCAATAAGCCGGAACTTTTGTTTTTAGACGAACCGACTTCAGGGCTTGATCCCGTTCACGCCAAGCAACTCAAAAATCTGATCCTGATGAAAAAAGCGGAAGGGAAGACGATTCTGATCACGACGCACCATATGAATGTCGCTGAAGAAATCTGCGACCGTGTGGCGTTTATCGTAGACGGAAGAGTAGCGCTGATTGATTCCCCTCGCACTCTGAAAGTCCAAAAAGGGAAACGGCTGGTCAAAGTCGAGTACCGCAGGCGGGAACAACTGCAGACCGCCCATTTTGAACTCGATCAAATCGGGGACAATTCACAGTTTTTGAACTTGATCCAAAGCCATCCGGTCGAGACGATTCATTCACAGGAAGCTTCGCTTGAAGATATTTTTATTGATGTGACGGGGAGGCGTTTAAAGTGAGGCTTATGTCCGCCTTTCGGCATGATGTCAAGCTGCAGGCGAAGCACGGATTTTATTATGCTTACTTGCTGATCAGCGCGGCATACATCGTGTTCCTGCAATTTCTTCCGAAGGGGCATCAGGAATCGGTCAATGTCGTACTGACTTTTTCTGATCCGAGTGTATTGGGCTTTTTCTTCATCGGCGGTCTCGTTTTATTGGAAAAAGGGCAAAACATTTTGGACAGTCTGTTTGTGACACCGCTGAGACCTGAGGAATACATCCTGTCGAAAACGGCATCGCTGTCCTTATTGTCGCTTGTATCAAGCTATTTGATCCACAGCAGTGTTTTTGGTTTCGGCACAAACGCCGTGTTGTTTTTGTCAGGCGTTCTTTTAACATCATTTTTTTTCACACAGATCGGTTTGGGATTGGCTGTCCGGTGTGTGACATTGAATGGATTTTTCTTTTTGTCCACTCTCTGCACACTGGTGTTCATTCTCCCATTGTTTGAGACAGTCGGGTTATGGAAGAGTCCGCTTTTTTACCTTCTGCCGTCAAAAGCGTCTTTGCTGCTTTTAGAAGCCGCATTTCACCCGCTCGGCAAATGGGAGCTGGCCTACTGTTTGTTCCTCCTGTTGCTTTGGAATGGTGCCGCCTTTTTATGGACGCGGCATTCTGTGAGAACGTTCATCACATTCAAGCTTGGCGGAGGTGAGAAGCGATGATGAAAATCATCCAGCTGATCCGCGGAGATATGAAACAGATTTGCCGCGACTCAATGCTTGCTTTTTATGGACTGGCGCCGCTGCTGTTGATCATCGTCATACGTTTCGGCGAACCGGTGGCGGCGAAAATGACGGGAGTGGATGCCGCTGTATACCACCGGCTGGTCATAAGCTTTGCCATGCTCTTGATTCCGCTGATTCTCGGCATCATGTCAGGATTTATCCTGCTGGATGAACGCGACGACAATCTAATCCAGTATTTTGCCGTCACACCGCTTTCAAAGCGCGGTTATTTAATGATCCGGCTTGCCTTCCCGATGTTAGTGACCCTCTGCTATGGCATGATTCTCTTGTTGTGGGAGAGCGGACACCCGCTTCATCTCTTTTTCGCGCTTTCGATGATCACACTCGAAGCTCCGCTGTATACGCTGCTTTTGGCGGCTTATGCTTCCAATAAAGTCGAAGGATTGGCTTTGATGAAAGGGTTCAGCCTTATGGCATTTACACCAGCGTTCGTCTTTTTCATTCCAGAACCATGGCAGTTTTTCGGGATCATCACACCGACTTATTGGACAGCCAAAACCTATCTCGCCGGGTCGCATGTTCTCTTGTTCGGCGGATTGGGAATCGTTTTTCATTTATTGATGCTGTGTGGCTTATATCGAAGGTTTATATTGAAAACAGATCTTTACAGTGAATGATCTCTGCGGGCTTGTTGTTTCTTCGAGGCTACACGCATTCCTTGGCTGACTTACTTTTGCCGACCAGCCGACCGCTACATTAAAATAAAAAATGACCGTGCATCTCAATTTTAGATACTACGGCGTTACCGATCATCATGTACATGTAATTCTGTCAATCGCTATCAAAGAAATACAATTCTGTCATTTTTAGTGACAAAATTGTATAATCTTCTGGTGTCTTAAGGGACAGCCATTGGCTTGTAACTAATTTCGTAAAAGAAGCTCTGCATTTATGCAGGGCTTCTGTCGTAAGTTTCATGGTCAGTATCAGGCATTGTTCTTTTCCAGTCTATATCTCTACACTGAAAGTAATGGAATAAAGCGCCGAGAAGGTTAGCATCGTTTCCAAATTTGCATGCTTCTATTATTGGACGTACTTTAGCACCCGGCAATGAATTCATTATGATATCAATTTTATTATTTATTTGTTTAATAAGATTGTCATTACCGCTGACTGCACCGCCAATAATAATTTTCTCCGGATCATAAACATACTGGAGGTTGAAAATACCCTTAGCTAAAGATAAATAAAAATCATCGATGGCATTCATACACTCCCGATCACCTGCTTCAGCCGCTGCAAATACTTGTTTTCCATCTAAATTCGATACATCGATTCCTTTAACTTCTGCAACCCGACGAACGAGAGCACCTATTGCAGCTAAATCACTCCATGTCCGGAAAGAAATATTGTTTTTATCGCCAACAGTGTCCATGATCATATTGCCGATTTCTCCGCTGTGCAAGTTAGCTCCTTTATGAATTTTTCGATCTATTACAACTGCACCGCCGATTCCAGAACCGATTACCACAAATAAAACATCGTTGTTACCTACAGCTGCACCTTTCCAAACCTCACATAATGCCGCACAGTTTGCATCATTTTCGATTTCAACCGGCAAACCGCTTTTGTTTTCAATTATTTCTTTTATATTCGGGCCGTGTATACAAGGGAGGGCACTGGTTCCCCCTATAATGCCGGTGTCGCTGTTAACTCCCCCAGGACTGCTGAGAGCAATCCCGGAAATTTGGTACTTATTCTGATTTTCACTCGTTACTTGTAACAATTCAGAGATGAGCTTTTCAAAACCAAGCGGTGAAGAAGGGAATGAACCCTTGGTTAGAAAATCACCATTTTCATTAATAACAGCATATTTAATGGCACTACCGCCTATATCAAAAACCATGTAATTATTCATAGGTATCCTCCTTTTTACAACACAGTTTCTACTTCCTTCAGTACGAATATTTCGGAAGAGAAGTCACCTGGCAACTCCCTTTGCCAATATTCATCAGCGCGGTCTGTGTAGTCCTCAGCTAAAATAATTCCTATATTCATTAATTCATCACCGTAATGATTGCTGCCCCGCTCTTTAATATGATAAAGTTTCTCAGGGTTTAGGCCTTTTAATTTAATACGGTAGTATTTATCGTTCGGTTTTGCGAGGATCTTATAATATCCCACGATTGCTTCTCTTTGATCTTCTGATACAATCATCCAAGACACTTCGTTTGATTCAAACGGGTTTTGCAGCCGGTAAAACTGTCCGTTACGAATGAGATTACGTTTTTCTTTAAAGAAGGAAACCTGTTCTTTCACTTTTCTTTTTTCTTCATTATTTAGTTTTGTTACATCAAGTTCATAGCCAAATGTGCCGAAATAAGCAACATTTGCCCGAGATTCAATCGGTGTTGTCCTGCCGACCTGGTGGTTCGGAACAGCTGAAACGTGGCTTCCTATAGAATTTAGTGGATAGACCAGAGAAGTACCATATTGAATTTTTAATCGTTCAACCGCATCTGTGTCATCACTGGCCCAAGCTTGCGGAGCATAATATAGCATCCCCGGATCAAATCGAGCTCCTCCTCCTGCACAAGATTCAAACAATATTTGCGGATGTTTTTGGATTAATCGCTCGTAAAGTCTATAGACTCCTAAAATATACCGATGATAAACCTCGCCTTGTTGATCTGCAGCCAGGCTCATTGAATAAGCTTCTGTAATATACCGGTTCATATCCCATTTAATGTAGCTTATTTTTGTACCTGTAATAACCTCATCCATTAGCGAGAAGACATGGTCGACCACTTCTTCTCTTGTAAAATCCAAAATAAACTGGTTGCGCCCATGCGAAGGCGAGCGGCCAGGAGTGGCGATAATCCAATCCGGATGCTCATTTAATAGTTTTGTACCTTTGCATACCATCTCTGGCTCAAACCACAAGCCGAATTTTAACCCTAATGCATCTATTTTTTCAGATAAGCCTTTAATGCCAGTTGGCAATTTTTCTTTGTTTGCGAACCAGTCCCCAAGCGAACTTGTGTCATCATGTCTTTCTCCAAACCAGCCATCATCCAAAACGAATAACTCAATTCCTAAATCCTTGGCTGCCTCGGCAATTGTTAAGATTTTTTCTTCATTGAAATTGAAATACGTGGCTTCCCAGTTATTAATTAAAATAGGACGGTCTTTATCACGCCAATTCCCCCTAACCAACCTTGTACGGTAAAGCTCATGGAATGTTTGGCTCATTCCGTTTAATCCTTGGTCAGAATACACCATAACGCATTCAGGGGTTTGAAAGGATTCTTTTGAATTCAATTTCCACTTAAAACAGAAAGGGTTAATTCCCATCATTACCCGGGTTACACTATATGTGTCTACTTCCACCTGTGCTAAAAAGTTACCGCTGTATACCAGGCTGAATCCATATACATCACCAGTGTGCTCAGTGGTATCCGGCCGCTTCAAAGCAAGAAAAGGATTGTGGGCGTGGCTGCTGGCACCTCTCGCACTATACACAGATTGGATTCCTTTTGATAATTTTTGCACTTCCATGTGAGCTTCTCGGGCCCAAGCTCCTGCTAGATGAACCATTTCATAGTTGTCGTCTGGGAAATCCACATTCATGCTCATAACATTATTAAGATAAAATGCTTCCTCACCGGTATTGATCAATCTAGAATTTCGGCAGATAACACTTTTATCCGCATAAATGGAATAACTTAAAATTAATTTGCTCTTTAAAATAGGATCCACTAATGTGATTGCGATGGTCTCCGCTTCACTCTCATTTTCTACATAAGTGGAAGGCAATTGATTGAGTGGGGGCTTTCCCTGAATAATTTCATAGCTTTCAAACTGAAAGTTTGTAACATGGCTGCCTGTATCATTTGTTATCATATGGGCGGGATATCGATAGTCTGTAGTTCCGAAACTTGGGTATTCTTGTTTTATGTGTTCCAAGGATGAAGTGTGATCGCCTTCGAACATATTGCAAGAAGGTCTTATTTCACGCTCAATAAGATGCTTAAATGATTCCCGGTGTTTTATTGTTTTCCCATAATACAGGTGCTCTAGTTGCTTGCTTTTTTCTAACACCCTAAAAATATAACTAATATTTCGGTTGAAAAGATGAAATTCTTTTGTTTCCTCATTGACTTTAATCGGCATTACTATTCACCACTCCTCACTGATCCCTTATTTGTAAGCGACTTAAATTATAACAAAAAATATTAAAATAAACTATTTGTTTTTTAACCGAATAAACTTATATATAAACTAAAACATAACTTAATAAAACGATTTTGTGACAGATAATGTGTTTAATTCTAGTTATTTGTTGGTATCAGGAATGAATTAGAAATAAAACGACAATTGTAAGCGTTTTCTATTTAATTTTTGAAAATCTCAAAAAATTATAGACATTTAATTTCAGCAAATATATAATTGTGTTATTAGGTTAACGATTAACAAATATTTAAGTTTCGTTAATAATTGAATTAACTGATTAGTAATTTAATATTTCAGAAGGGGGTTAAAAATTTTTTTAAAAACTGATGTAAAGGGTTACAAGAAAGATTTTGAGAATTCCCCAGTATTTGATAAAGCCATGTGGAGTCCCTTTTTATGAATTGGATAAGGCGGGTGGAAAATGCATAAATCGAAAACATTTTTGTTTTACATGTTCATTTTACCTTGGTTGATTGGGTTCTTTGTTTTTACAGCGGGGCCAATGGTGTATTCGTTATATATGTCCTTTACTGACTATTCGGGTCTTGGAACAGCAAATTGGGTAGGGTTTGAAAACTATCAAAAGATATTTACAAAAGATCCTTTGTTTTGGCAATCATTATGGAATACACTTTTTTATACCGTTTTTGCAGTGCCGCTTGGATTGATAGTTGGTTATCTGTTAGCGGTCCTTTTAAACGCGAAAGTAAAGTTTATGGGGTTTTTTAGAACTGTATTCTATTTACCGTCTCTTGTTCCCACTGTTGCCAGCTCTTTATTATGGATCTTGATTTTTCAGCCGGATTTTGGCATTGCGAATGCGATCCTTTCATTTTTTCATCTGCCAACCTCGAATTGGTTGCTGAGTGAGGCAATGGTTAAACCTTCGTTAATCATTATGAGTCTATGGGGAGCAGGTGGAGGAATGGTTATCTACCTGGCTGGCCTTCAAAATGTGCCTGCTTCGCTCTATGAAGCTGCTGAGCTTGATGGAGCAGGTAAGTTATCGAAGTTTTGGCATATAACAATACCTATGACATCAAACGTTATTTTTTTTAATTTAATCATGGGGCTCATCGGCGCTTTTCAAATTTTCACACAAGCGTACGTTGTAAGCAGCGGAAACGGTGGACCGAATTATAAATCATTATTTTATGTTTTCTACTTGTATCAAGATGCATTCAAGTTTTTTAAGATGGGGTATGCTTCCGCCCTTGCTTGGATTCTATTTCTCATCATTTTAGTTTTCACATTGATTCAATTTAAGGTGTTTGGAAAGAAAGTCTACTATGAATATGACGAATAAGTGAAGGGGGGAATTGGAGTGGAAATCTCAAAAGCAAAAACCAAAGCAGTGAGGATAAAAAAAGAGAGCAGCATAAAAAAAGGGAAACTTTTTGAAAGAATTCTGACATACGGACTTCTTGTCAGTTTATCTATCGTTTTCATCTTTCCGTTTTTATGGTTGGTTGGGACATCACTAAAGCCTGAAAATGAAGCTATTTCTTTTCCGCCTAGTTTGCTGCCGAAGGAATGGGATTTTGCGAATTATAAAGACGTATTCACTATTGTGAACTTTGGTCAATATTATTTAAACTCCATCATCGTTACCGTAGCAACGGTCATTGGGACGGTTTTATCCTCGGCATTGGTAGCTTACGGCTTTGCCCGAATTAAGGGAAAAGGACGGGATGTTTGGTTTATCTTGTTGCTGGCAACAATGATGCTCCCTCCGCAAGTCACCATGATCCCTGTATACATGATTTTTGCGAAACTTGGTTGGACAAATACCTTTTTGCCGCTAATTGTCCCCGCCTTTTTTGGTAACGCTTACTTTATTTTCTTGCTTCGACAGTTTTTTAAAACCATCCCAAAAGAGCTCGAAGAATCAGCTTATTTGGATGGGTGCAGCACTCTGGGGATCTTCTGGAGGATTGTTCTTCCGTTATCCACTCCGGCAGTGATTACGGTTGCCTTGCTAAGTTTCATGTGGACTTGGAACGATTTCTTGGGACCGTTAATTTATCTCAATGACAATTCTAAATTCACGTTAGCTTTAGGGATTCTCCAATTCAAGGGTGCATTGTTGATAGAATGGGGACCGATGATGGCAGCAAGTGTGCTTATTATCCTGCCGTTGATAATCATGTTTTTTGTCGGGCAGAAGTATTTCATAGAAGGTATCGCGACAACCGGTGGAAAGTAATAACAGTTGGTTTGATTGGTAAGGGTAACGCTAGATAATGGTCCTTTTCTGGAACCTTATCTATTTATTATCTATATTTCACTAAATTAATAGGGGGTAGTAATTCGATGTTTAAGAAGAAAAGATTAGGTGTTTTCCTTTTAACCCTTGTACTGGCTTTATCCGCTTTTTTGTCGGGATGTTCTGGATCCGATGCGTCAAGTGAAGACTCAAAGAATGACGTGACACTCCGTATATTAGTTTGGAATAACAATCCAGAAGGCACAAAGCTTGAAAATGAGATCTTTAAAGCATTTGAGAAAGAAAATCCTGGTGTCAATGTTGAAATGGTTTATGCTCCATACGATAAGTTCAACGACAAGTTCCTAACAATGTCTGCCGGCGGTGACCAGCCAGACTTAGTTTGGATCCAGCCATCCGCCTTTGGACAGTTGGTATCTAAAAATGTATTGATGGATCTATCTGACAAAGAGATCAATAAAGATGAATACTTGCCTAACATTCTTGAAATGGGTCAGGTTGATGGCAAGCAATATGCGCTGATTCGTGACGCAGCGACATTCCAGATGGGCTATAACAAAGATATGTTTGATGCGGCAGGAGTGCCATATCCTTCAGATGATTGGACTTGGGATGACTTCCTTAATGCAGCGAAGAAATTAACAAAAGTTGAAGGTGGAAAAACAGTGCAGTTTGGAATTGAAAACTACTATACTGGAGAAATTTTGGTGCAAAACGGGGGATCATACATAAGCCAAGATGGTAAGACAGTGACGGTGGACTCGCCGGAATCAATTGAAGCAATCCAGTTTGGATCCGATCTTATCAACAAATATAAAGTCCAACCAACATCAGCTCAAGCGCATGGCATGTCTAATTTGTTCCTAACTGGAAAAGCGGCCATGAAATTAATCGGCCCATGGGACTGGGCAGATATAGAGAAAAACGTTTCCTTTGAGTGGGACGTGGCACCAATGCCAGCAGGAAAAGCCGGCAATGTATCTGCAGCTTCTTATCTGCCAATCGGTATTGGAAAAGGGACAAAACATCCTGAAGAAGCATTTGAGTTGCTGAAGTTCCTATCAAGCGGTAAAGGGCAGGATATCCAGATTGATACGATTAACGCTATTCCAGTGATGAAGCGTCATGCAGATAAAATTACCGCTATGAAAAACGCGCCGGAGAATGCAGATTCATTAGAAACGCTTCTTAGGAAAGGCAAAACTGTTATGAATGCACCGTATACACCTGAGTATGCTGAGATTGCAAATAAAATCCAGCCAGTCATTGACAATATTAATTTGAAGGATCTCGATGCGGAAAAAGAATTGAAAAAAATTGCGGATCAGATTCGAAAAGAATATGACCTGAAGTAATAAAGAAATGGCACTTGTTAAATCAAGTACCTTATTTCAAGAAGGTGAAGCGGATGAATAAAAGTACGTATTTAGACAGCAAGGTTGGCTGGCTAATGGATCTGGTCTTTAGCCTGGCTAAAACGAGTGTATTCTTTTGGGTGACATTGATAAAAGAGTTCTTTATATTTGGTGTTGTTGCTTCTTTCTGTAAATTGGTTGAAATGATGGATGAAGTTCTTTTGGGCAACGGGGTTTCAATTAGGAAAGGATTTCGAGAGGGAAGCCAAAAATATAAAGGCTATAAAAAAGTTTCATTGTTTACTTTTTGTTTTTTTATTTATACAGGGCTGTTTATCATACTTCCATTACCTGAATCCGTACCGGCAGATATAGGAGTTTTTACAAAGTTTGCGTTTGTTTATTTGTTTTTATTGGGAGCGGTGCTATTCACATATGTATCGTGGAACTTGGTTAAGTTGGATTTAAGTGTAAAGAAAGCTTTATTTTATGGTTTTTATTTAATGTTTAAAAGGTTTGTACGATCTATTTTATTATTTGCTGTATTTTTAGTCATAGTTTTATTAAGTCAGATGAACTTAATTTTTCTTATTTTCATTGCTCCTTCTCTCTATGTTATGTGCGGGACTTTGATATTGAGAAAAATATACAAAAACGAAGTTTTGAACTAAGAATACTAGATCTGATAGACAACCGTTATTTGTTTGCAGTATGCACCGAAAGGTTTATCAAATGAGAAGTCGCCTGCTTCCGCTTATTCTGTTGCTGCTCTATAGTGAAGGGTAATAGATGTGTTTGTGCGAAAGGCTTAGCAAAAGCAGAAAAACTATTCTGGAGAGAACTGCTACCAGAATGGCGGGGTGCGATATTTATAAGGTAATGCAACAAAAGATTTCTTTTTCCGCTTAAGAAATAGGTCTTAAAAGACTGTGCTTGAGTAAGCCAGTAATGTTAATTTCACAATTAAGGAGTGAAAGAAATGAATAATAAGAACATTATTCCTGAAAGTTTTTTCTGGGGAGGAGCAGTAACTTCTTTTCAAACTGAAGGTGCTTGGAATGAGGGTGGAAAGGGCCCGTCTATAGTAGATGCAAGGCCGGTAAAGGATAATCATTCAGATTGGAAGGTAGCAGTGGATTTTTATCATCGCTATAAAGAGGATATTGCGCTTTTTAAAGAAATGGGATTTAATGCATACCGTACAAGCATTTCATGGTCAAGGGTTTTTCCAGATGGAGAAGGAGAGCCTAATGAAGAAGGGTTAAAGTTTTATGATGAATTATTTGATGAGATGCTGGCTAATGGAATCCAACCTGTTATCACTCTTTATCATTTTGATTTACCTTTGGCGTTGGCAGAAAAATATAACGGTTTTGCTTCCAGAAAAGTCGTAGAGTTATTTGATAAATATGCAAGGACAGTATTTAAGCGCTATAGAGAAAAAGTTAAATATTGGCTTACTTTTAATGAGCAAAATCTTGTTTTAACAAACCCGCAATATTGGGGAGTGACATTGGCTGATAATGAAACGGATGAGGCTTTAAGATATCAGGTGTGCCACAATGCTTTTATTGCACATGCTAAGGCGGTAAAAGCCCTGCATGAGTTAGTGCCAAATGGACAAATGGCAGGAATGGTAACCTACCTTACAACGTATCCAGCGACCTGTGATCCAAAAGATGCTATAGCAAATATGAAAGCAAAAGAGTTATTGACAGACTTTTATTTTGATGTATTTGTGCACGGCGAGTATCCATCCTATGTTACCAGTCATCTTGAGCAAAACAACATAATGCCGGTGTTTGAAAAGGGAGATGCTGCATTACTTAAGGATAACACGGTTGATTACTTAAGCATCAGCTATTATCAAAGTCAAACGGTTAAGCATCTGCCGGAAACGGATGGACACATTATTGCAGGTGTATGTCCGAATCCAAAACTGGATACGAATGAGTGGGGATGGGCAATTGATCCAATTGGCTTAAGAGTGGCTTTAAAAGATATATACGCCCGTTATCGGCTGCCTATTTTCATAACAGAGAATGGGATTGGTGTAAGGGAAGAGCTGGACGAAAACCAAACAGTGGAAGATCAGTATCGTATTGATTATCTAAGGAAACATATTGAACAAATGAAACTGGCCATGGAAGAAGGTGTAGATGTTATCGGATACCTTGCATGGGGATCAACGGATATTTTAAGCTCTCAAGGTGAGATGAAGAAGCGTTATGGCTTTGTTTTCGTAAACAGGGATGAAACAAATTTAAGAGACTTGAAAAGATATAAGAAGAAAAGTTTTGATTGGTTTAAGGGAGTCATTTCTTCAAATGGGGTTAAGTTATAAACATATAATATTGAGTCATTAAAAGTTAGTTAAAGGTTATCTCTTCTGATGAAAATTATTAAGTAATAAACCGAACCGCATTAGACGGCTTTTTGCTCGCATTGACTAAAAACACTTTTGCTGGATTTAAAATCGCTGATAATTCATGATTGCCATACTCCGCCTATATCCATTGTTTCTGTTATAAACAGTGAATATAGGCTTTATTTATCCCGCTCATACTATGTTGACAAACCATTTTACCAGCCGTAAAATTAAGTTATCGATTAACAATAATTCGGTGAGGAGAGAGGCTTTGAAAACTAATATTACCATGCGTGACATTGCAGAAAAGCTTGGTGTAAGCAGCGTAACAGTATCAAAAGCATTAAATGATAAAGAAGGAGTCAGTGCTGATCTCAAATTAAAAATTAAACAAGTAGCTGATGAAATGGGATATCGCTACAACACATCAGCCCGTGCCATGAAAGATGGGCGTTCTTATAATATTGGTGTTACTATTCCAGAACGCTTTACGGGCATGACGCAGTCATTTTATTTAAACGTCTATCAGTCGTTGTCTAAAACGTTGGAGCAAACAGGCTATTATGGCATCCTTCACATTTTAAGCTCAGATGATGAAAATTCTTTAGTGCCACCGCGGATTTACTCGGAACAAAAAGTAGATGGTCTGATCATATTGGGGCAGGTCAGTAAAGAATATATTGAGATGATGCAGTCCGTAAATATTCCAGTAGTATTTATGGATTTTTATGATGAGAAAACAGATATGGATGCGGTTATTACGGATAATTTTTATGGCGCCTACGATTTAACAAACTACTTGATCAGCAAAGGACACAAGAGAATCGGGTACGTCGGTAATTTATACGCGACAAGCAGTATTCAAGACCGCTTTTTGGGTTATTATAAATCGCTCCTTGAACACAGGTTAGAAAGAAACGACGATTTTATTTTAAATGACCGGAATGAAGAAGGGAAATTTGTAGATATTCAATTGCCGGACCCAATGCCAACTGCCTTTGTTTGTAACTGTGACCAAGTAGCACGTCTATTGATTAATAAGCTCGTCTTACATGGATATCAGGTACCGGAAGATGTATCAGTAGTTGGTTTTGACAATGATGCTTATGCAACGATCGGGTTTCCTGAATTAACAACCTTAGCTGTCGATGTGGAAGAAATGGCACGTACCGCGGTTCAATTTATGTATGAAAAAGTAAACGATCCTACTAAAAAATTTGGTCGGGTTCAAGTAAAAGGCCGTATCATTTACCGCGATTCTGTCAGTTCTCCAACTGTCCCTCCGCAAAAAGTATAGACTTTTTTGTCTAAGCTTTTTTATATTCAAATTATAACAATCATCATTTTGATTAAATTAGTAAGGAGGTCGGATATTAGAAATACGACCTCTTTTTGTCCATTTTATTCTGTTTTTTCGACGAGAAAGCGGAAGATGAGGACCTTTCCAGGTCCAATTCGGCAGCTTTTTTAGATTCATGGCAGCGAACACAAGCATGGCCTGCATGGATAATTTTTTCTTTCCCCGCAGGGTTGTCCAGCGCAAGCCATGCTTGTGTTTTAAATCCGCAAAACCCGTTCGATCGTTTCTTTGCGTTTGGCGTAGATTCGCTTATTCTCATCCGTGTGACAAGGTGGTCAACTTCATCCTAATGATCCTGCCAGAGATGCCAGTGAATCATCAATCCGGCTATTTGAAACCCGGCGTTCCCGTTCGCCTTTCACAAAATACCCGCTCTCAGGGTCATATGTGTGCCATCGATAAAGGCGACCGACGGGTTGACAAGCTGAGGACCTCTTAACAAAAGAGATCCTTTTTAACAGTGATCAGATGGTTTTTGCAGCATGAGCGCATGTAGAGAATTTTTTCGGATTGAATGCACCGTTCGAATGTCCATCCAATGAAGCTGTTGGGCTTTTCCAACAGCTTCACGGGCAAAAGGAGCAATATAGCTGCTATCTTTCAAACAGGTCCGTTTTTCCATAGCCCCGAAGCAGAATAGCAGCCATTTCTTCGCGTGAGATTGGTTCAGACGGCGCGGATGGCTGAGTTGATTTTCAGAGATAATACCCACTCCCTTTTGAAAAGCAACTATGCTTTTTGCACGAGCGGGTACGTCAGTAAACGTGATAGCTTTTGAAGATGCGGGTACATTTCAAGCGCGAACTATCATTTCGGTAAAATCAAGACGTATAACAACTTCTTCCGGTCCAAATTTTTGCCGATCAAAATACCCTGATTCATCAAGTCGCGAATATATACATGTGCTCAGTCGCTGGTCGGTGCATCGGTAAAGTCTGTTTTTACAACAGAAGATGATACACGAATATTATCAAGGTAAAGCGTGCCGTTGACAGGTTCTGATCCCGTAGCATTTACATAAATAGAGAACGACCTTACATTTTTCAAGCGTTCAGCTGTCAATGTTTCTTTTTGCCGTTCGGCGGATTCCCATGGGGCCGGTTTAAATTCGGAAAATGGGATGGATATCTCGCAGGCTGTTTTAGAAGCAAGTGACAGATATGCCTCGAATGCGATTCCTCCGGCATTGAGTTGAACAACCATTTTTTGATTTTTCCCGTCTGCTTTCAGCCAGAAATCAATTGAATCTGCTCCAGACCAGTCGACACTTTCTAGAGATTTGGTCATGCCCGTATAACCTGCTCCAGCTAGTGAATAGTCGTATTTTAACGCATAGGAACCTTCCGTTTTGACGTTACTTGTTAACGATAGCTTTAGGGGATCACCTTGAGTCGCAAAAGCAGCCTGCAGCCGTTCATCGTCGCCATAATATGTCTCAAATGTATCAACTACTGTTGGCGGCTGTTTTTCTGGCTCCTTTAAATACACCTGAATCGTTTGTTTTTGAGAGGTTCCATCAGCAAATTCGGCTGTTACATGAATAGTTGCTTTGTCACCTTTTAAAGAAGCAGATCCTTCATAATAATAACCATCCCCTTTGATAAGAGGGTACTTCTTCGATTTGTTATTCACGGTATAATAAATATCTTTTGGTTTACCCTGAACAACACTAACGATGATTGGTGTTTCTTTTTGGAGTGAAAGACTGCGATCAATTGGCGAAACAATATGCATAAACGGCTTTTCTGTAACTGTTTCCGGTACCGCTCCTCCGTAAATATTCCCAACTTCTTTCGAGAAAGCAGAATAGGGGTCTTTATAAAAATTGATGAAGTCAGGAAGTAACTCGTGATCTCCGAGCCCGTTTGGTGCATTTTTGTATGGAACAAACAAGTTGCCATTAAGCCCGAAGTTAGCCCAAGTCTGCATATAAGAAATTTTTCTTGCATCGGGGTCCGCTTTGATGGCATCAAGCACTTTCGTGAACCATTGTGTATCAAGGTTTCCGGTTGTTTTTAATCCAATACCATATTCAGTTAAAGCAGATATTTTCCCTTTCGATTCTGCTAATTTCGAGAGCATGCTGAGATCTTCCACGAGAGTATTTAAAAAACCTTCAGAACCCGGGTTGTTTGGATTATCATACTGATCAAATCCTAAAACATCAACATAATCATCTCCAGGATATGTTATTAAATATTTCTCTTCATCTCCGCCAAACGAGGCACCTGGTGAAAAAGCGTATAAAAAGTTATCGACGCCTTTTACATCACGCAAGTATTCAACAGTATAACGGTAAAGTTCTTTGTATTCTGCAGCCGAAGTGGTTTGAGCTCCCCACCAGAACCAGCCGCCGGTTTGTTCGTGGAACATGCGAAAAATCAAAGGAATATCTTTGCCTTCATCGTCTTTCAAATCATTAGCAAAAGCAGCAATGTTATCAAGCCACTCATTGAATTTAGCATTATGGCTTCCGCCTGGCAGTATATTTTTGACTACATGGCCGCTTGTGTCATAAAAATCGCCGCCGGTTACAAAGTTATGCGGATGAGTGCTAAGCGTTAAGATGCCGCCAAGTTCATGTGCTGCTTTCATTGATTTGATCAGATTTGCTCGATTTTCGGCGGCAGATTGTTCAAGTGATCCTGGCTTTTCATATCCATCCAGGCTGAGCGTATCCCAACCAAAGAGGGCAGGATAGTCACCGACCGAATTTTTCACTTCAGATTCGGTAGAACCGGCCCGCAGACCGGATCCGGTAATGGTAAGTCCTTCATCCGTTGCGTGCTGCTGGCCAAACAAAACTTTTTCGCCGCTAATTCTTTGCAAGTAAGAAAACAGTTGTCTTGTCGACGTCGATGCTTCAGCATCTACAAGATTAATAACACGCTCTTGAGCTTGTGCGGAAGGCATAAGAAGAGAATAAGACAAAACGAAAGCACCTGTAAAAGAAACCCATCCTTTTTTCACCAAACCAGTTCCTCCTTTTGATCCCTCAACATTGAAAGCGCTTCAATTTTATATTATATATTTAGTCACTTAATAAATAAAGTGATTTTTTTTATTTTTAAAGTTTTCGATGAATTAAAAATAAAGAGGAAGTATGTAGGAACTTACTCATTTATTAACATGTTTTTCGTAATTTGCTATATAAACATTGAAAACTTATAAGGAAGCGCTGACTTATGCTCAAAGGGAAATATACATAGGAGGGGAAGAGGAGCTTTTCGTCAGTGTTTATCGACTGTGTAACGACAGAATTATATGTACATGATCGTATATCCCGCCCGTTTTTGCAATAAAGTATTAAACAGAATGGGAGGCGGGAACAAGGATGAAAACATATGTAAAACTTGTCTTATGCATCGTGATGATATTGGCGCCGGGTTTAAACATTCGCGGGGAAGAACCGGCCGTCATTGCCGCAGAAGATGGCGGCGGAATCCAGCATGCCATTGACCGGCTGTTAGAACAGGACCCGGATTTACAAGGCGCCCTCGCAGGGATCAGTGTCAGATCTCTGTCCACCGGCAAAATCCTCTACGGCCACATGGGGGATATTCGCCTCAGACCTGCTTCCAATTTGAAGCTTTTAACAGCGGCGGCCGCGCTCTCTGTGCTTGGTGAAGACTATTCCTTCAAGACAGAGGTTTTGACAGACGGCGTTCAGCGCGGCAAAACACTGAAAGGAAACCTGTATCTAAAAGGAAAAGGTGATCCGACATTGTTAACAAAAGACTTTGAGGAGATGGCTGAAAACATTCGCAAAAAAGGGATCACTTCAATTCGCGGACACCTTGTCGGAGATGACACCTGGTATGATGATGTCCGCTATTCCAGCGACCTGGCCTGGAGCGATGAAGATCAGTATTACGGCGCCCAGGTGTCTGCTTTAACAGCCTCGCCAAACGAAGATTATGATGCAGGCACAGTCATTCTCGAGGTGACCCCGGGCAGCAAAGCCGGAAAAAAACCAGCGGTGGCCGTTTCCCCCAAGACAAACGTTGTCAACGTCGTCAATCATGCCAAAACTGTCCCCGAGGGCAAAAAGAAGGACATCGAAGTGAAAAGGGACCACGGTACAAACACGATCCATATTCAAGGAACCATTCCGCAGGGAGCATCAAAAGTCAGGCAATGGGTTGCTGTTTGGGAGACTTCCCATTATGCGCTCGATTTATTTAAAAAGGCCCTTCACCGCCAAGACATTCACATCCTCGGAGACGCAAAAATCGGTGAAACACCGAAGAATGCGGAGCTCATGACGGTTCATCAATCCATGCCGCTGTCAGAACTGATGATCCCTTTTATGAAGCTGAGCAACAACGGCCATGCCGAAACATTGGTCAAGGAAATGGGAAAGACAGTCAAAAAAGAAGGCAGCTGGGAAAAGGGACTTGAAGTGATGAGAACAGAGCTTGAAGCGCTTGGTGTTGATACAGATGCATTGCTGCTTAGAGACGGTTCGGGAATCTCACATATCAATCTTATTTCTGCCCATCAAATCACCAAACTCCTGTATTCCGTCCAACATGAAGAATGGTTTTCCTCTTACATCCGTTCACTGCCCGTAAGCGGGGCAAGCGACAGAATGGTCGGCGGAACGCTTCGGAACCGATTGACAAACCCTTCGGTCAAAGGCAAAGTCAGAGCCAAAACAGGATCGCTTTCAACTGTGAGCTCATTATCGGGCTATATCGACACCAAAAGCGGAGACACATTGATCTTCTCCATCCTTTTAAACCAGCTGCTGGATGATGAAAAAGGGCAAGAGATCGAAGACAGGATCGCCGAAATATTAGCCGCTTCATAAACAACACCCATTTCCCAATCGGGCAATGGGTGTTTTCGGTGTTTATTGCGTACTTTTTTCGCTTTCGGCCATATAATGCTATGGGAGTGGGTTCCGATAAATTTAACAACAGATAGGGGGAAACATATGAAAATATTGCTTGCTTATTATCGGTATTCTCCACACACAAACGGCCCATCCACCTATATTGATACACTTCGAAAAAGCTTAGAAGAAAAAGGACACACCGTCGATCTTATGTCACATGATAAAAGCTGGCTGAACATTCAAATCGCAGATCAGCAGTCAGCAGATAAACACAGCATGAAACGCGAGCTCATCCGCCGCTTTCAAACATCCTACACAGCAAAATATCCGCTGTGGATCTATTGGAGGGAAATGGAGCGCTACAGCCTGGAACAAGCTATTAAGCAGTTTGACATGAGCGGCTACGATGTCATTCACTGTCACGATTTTATGACGGCCAGAGCGATGGCCCGTTCCAAACCCCCGCATATTCCGCTGATCGTATCGCTTCATAATTTTAAATATCACGAGGCAAAAGTAACCGGTGAATTTTACAATAAAACGGAACGTGAACAGCAGTATATGAAAATGGAAGAATGCCTGGGGGCGATGTCAGGCGACATTGTTGCCGTTCCCTGCCAGTGGCTGAAAAAACAGCTGATCCAAATCGGTGTCACCCCGTCCAAAATTCAAGTCATTCCATATGGCATCGTCAAGGAACCCTTTATCGAAAATGAAAACCCGGCGAAAAAAAGCCGAGATGAAGGCAAAAAAAACATCCTCTGCCCGGCCCGGCTGGTACCGGTAAAAGGGCACCGCTACCTGATTGAAGCCCTTTCCAAACTCAGCCGAGAACGGAAGGATTTTCACTGCCTGCTGGCGGGGGAGGGGCCGGAATTGGAAGCTTTGCAGCGTACAGCCGAACAGCTCGACATCGGGGCAGCCATTTCCTTTCTCGGAAAACGGCATGACATACCTCATTTAATGAACGGCAGCGATATCATTGTTTTGCCTTCACTGCATGATACTTTTCCGCTTGTGATCCTGGAAGGCCAATTTTCCGCAAAACCGATCCTGGCCGCAGAAGCAGGCGGCATAAAAGAAATCATCAAAGACGGCGCTGACGGATTGCTCGTTCCCACAGGCAACAGTGATGCACTTGCGGAAAAGCTGCGGCTTTTGCTGGACGATGACGCCTTCCGCTCACAATTGGGAAGACGGGCGCGGGAAAAAGCCATGAAATATTGGGATATCAGCGTCCACATGGCATCGATGGAAAGGCTGTACCTAAAGTGCCAAGTCGGACAGCCTGCCTCCCTTGAACCTTCATCCGGAACAGAGCCTGATGTGGAGATCCTAAAGCAAATTGACCCGGGCATAACCGATCAACCCGGTTTTATTCTATCAGGAGAAATCCCGACGGACTTGAAAAGCCAGCTCAGGAAGCGGCAACATTACATTCATGTCTATGACCTGTCAGGTGTTCTGTTGCAAACAAAGGCAGTCGAGCCGGAAGGAGTTTATGAGTTTCACCATCTCCCCGCCGGCAGCTATGTATTGAAAAGTACGCTTGAATCGTTCGGCAACCAAACGATCTCTGTCGGTTGCCGATAAGGCTCGCCTCCCGAATAAGCCGGCCATTCAGTCACCGGCTTATTTGTGTGATCCAAACAGAGCTATACACATTTTATATAACAGTTTAGTGGAAAAGCTACTTATTATAGTACATTGTCATTCTGTAAACCAACGCTCTAACACGTTAAATAGTAGATGTTCAAAGAACTTTCGCAAACTTGTTAAGTATTTCACAAGATTGTGTGACTTTTTTCACATTCAAGTCTGTTATATTAACCATAAGATATAGAGGTAACAGCTGTTATATTAAATTGATTCAAAAAGAGGTGGATGAAAATGGAACAATGGAAGGGTTTCACTGAAAATGTGTGGCAAAAAGAAGTCAATGTCCGGGACTTTATCCTCAGTAATGTCGAGCCTTATCAGGGTGACGAATCGTTTCTCGAATCTCCAACAGAAGCCACATCAAGATTATGGGACCAAATCATGGATTTAAGCAAACAAGAGGGGGACAACGGCGGAGTCCTTGATATGGATACGGAAATCGTCTCCACGATCACATCTCACAATCCAGGATATTTGGACAAAGATTTAGAAAAAGTAGCCGGCGTCCAAACAGATGTACCGTTTAAGCGCTCGCTCCAGCCTTTCGGCGGCATCCGCATGGCGAAGCAGGCATGCGAGTCATACGGATTTAAGCTGGATGATGAAGTGGAAAGAATCTTTACAGATTATCGGAAAACCCATAACCAAGGTGTTTTTGACGCTTACACGGATGAAATGAAGCTTGCGCGAAAAGTCGGGATTATCACCGGGCTTCCTGATGCATACGGACGCGGACGCATCATTGGCGATTACCGCAGAGTCGCACTTTACGGCGTAGACTTTTTAATCAATGAAAAGAAGAAAGATGCAAAGGAAACCAGCCCGCTCATGTCGGAGGAAAATATCCGCCTGCGCGAAGAACTGTCTGAGCAGCTCCGTGCCTTGAATGAATTGAAGGCCATGGCATCAAGCTACGGTTATGATATTTCCCGCCCGGCCGCCGATGCAAAAGAGGCTTTTCAATGGCTCTACTTCGCGTACCTGGCAGCCATCAAAGAGCAAAATGGAGCCGCGATGAGCCTTGGCCGCGTATCCACTTTCCTTGATATTTACATCGAAAGAGATCTTAAAAACGGTGTGTTGACAGAACAGGAGGCCCAGGAGCTCGTCGACCACTTCGTCATGAAGCTGCGCCTGGTCAAATTCGCCCGCACACCTGAGTACAATGAATTGTTCAGCGGAGATCCGACCTGGGTGACAGAATCGATCGGAGGGATCGCACATGACGGACGGGCTCTTGTTACGAAAAACTCGTTCCGCTTTCTTCATACGCTTGATAACTTGGGGCCTGCACCTGAACCGAATTTGACCGTGCTTTGGTCTGTCAGGCTTCCTGAAAACTTTAAACACTACTGTGCGAAAATGTCGATTAAAACAAGCTCCATTCAATATGAAAATGATGATATCATGCGACCTGAATATGGCGATGATTACGGTATCGCCTGCTGTGTATCCGCAATGGAAATCGGCAAGCAAATGCAATTTTTCGGTGCCCGCGCCAACCTCGCGAAAGCGCTTCTTTACGCGATTAACGGCGGAAAAGATGAAAAACACAAGGTTCAAGTCGCACCTGAAATGCCGCCGGTCGCTTCAGATGTACTCGATTATGAAGAAGTCATGCACAAGTTTGATCAGACAATGGAATGGCTTGCCGCTCTGTACATCAACACGCTGAACATCATCCATTACATGCATGATAAGTACTCTTACGAAAGAATTGAAATGGCTCTGCATGATACAAACATTCTGCGGACAATGGCAACCGGTGTCGCGGGACTAAGCGTTGTGGCCGACTCGTTAAGCGCTATCAAATATGCCAAAGTAAAAGTGCTTCGCGATGAAAATGGCCTCGCTGTTGACTTTGAAACAGAAGGTGATTTCCCGAAATACGGTAACAATGATGATCGTGTGGACAGCATAGCTGTCGACATTGTCGAACGGTTTATGAAAAAGCTCCGCAAGCACCAAACGTACCGCGGGTCGCTTCATACGATGTCGATTTTAACGATCACATCAAACGTTGTTTACGGCAAGAAAACGGGAAATACACCGGACGGACGGCGGGCCGGCGAACCGTTCGCCCCTGGTGCAAATCCGATGCACGGCCGCGATTCAAAAGGAACGCTCGCCTCTCTGTCTTCCGTGGCGAAATTGCCTTACAACTATGCAATGGACGGTATATCCAACACATTTTCCATCGTCCCGAAAGCGCTCGGCAAAGATGAAGAAACCCGCGCCGTTAATTTATCAAGCATTCTTGACGGCTATGCTGCAAAAACAGGACATCACTTAAATGTGAACGTCTTCAACAGAGAGACATTGCTTGATGCGATGGAACATCCTGAAAAATACCCGCAGCTGACCATCCGTGTATCAGGTTACGCGGTCAACTTCATTAAACTGACGAAAGAGCAGCAATTGGACGTGATCAGCAGAACATTCCATGAATCAATGTAAGCAATTGGGGCGAAGCTTTCCTGCTTCGCTCCCGGAAAAGAGGCGATCTTCACATGTTGGGAAACATTCATTCGATTGAGACCTTTGGTACGGTCGATGGCCCCGGGATTCGATACGTCATCTTTACACAAGGCTGTCTTTTACGCTGTCAATTTTGCCATAATGCAGATACTTGGGAGATTGGATCAGGAAAACAAATGTCGGTTTCTGAAATCGTCCGCGACATCCAATCGTACCTCCCGTTCATCCAATCATCGGGCGGCGGGATCACGGTCAGCGGAGGCGAGCCGCTGCTGCAGCTTCCCTTTATAACAGAGCTGTTCAAATCGTGTAAAAAGCACGGCATTCACACGGCTCTTGACTCTTCCGGCGGATGCTATTCAACAGCGTCCTCATTTCAAAAGCAGATCGCGGAATTGATGACATACACCGACCTTGTCCTGCTTGATATAAAACATATCGATCGAAAAAAGCATATCAAGCTGACAGGGATGGCGAACGACCACATTTTGGATTTCGCCGGCTTCTTAAACGACCATCAAGTTCCTGTCTGGATTCGTCATGTATTGGTTCCCGGCATCTCGGATATTGATGAAGATTTAATCGCGCTTGGCCGCTTTATCGGCACCCTGTCGAATGTTCAAAAAGTGGAAGTTCTGCCGTATCATAAGCTCGGCGTTTATAAATGGGAAGCGCTCGGAATCGAATACCCATTAAAAGGTATTAATCCCCCGGCTGAAGAGCGTGTCGAAAACGCCTACAGACTCTTAACCGCCCAAATCACATAACAGAGTATAAAACCGCTGCATTTTTACAATAGTAAAACAGATATCAGCTAAGAAAAGACGCCCGTCTCCAACAGGAGAATACAGGGCGAAAAAATAAGCAAGGTGGGCGGCAGCATGTACCATTTGTATTCTCATAATGATTTGGACGGAGTCGGCTGCGGAATCATCGCGAAAGTGGCGTTTGGTGAACAGGTGGAGGTCCGCTATAACTCTGTCACCGGGCTGGATATGCAAGTCGAACGGTTTTTGGACAGAGCGAAAGAAAAAGGGAAGCATCATGACGGATTATGGATAACCGATTTGTCCGTCCATCAGGAAAACGAAAAAAAGCTGAGCGAGTATGCGGAAGCCGGAGGAAAGGTCAAACTGATCGACCACCACAAAACGGCGCGCCATTTGAATGAGCACCCATGGGGCATGGTCAAAGTTCAATATGAAGACGGCCGGCTCGCTTCAGCCACATCGCTTTTTTATGAATATCTGCTGGACAACGGTCTCATCCCGCAATCAAAAGCTTTGGATCAATTTGTCGAACTTGTCCGACAATACGACACCTGGGAATGGGAACAGGCGGGCAACCAGCAGGCGAAGCGTCTGAATGACTTGTTTTTTCTTGTGTCGATTGATGAATTTGAAGATAAAATGGTCCGTCGTCTTAAGGAAAATGATGAATTTTCTTTTGACGAATTCGAAGAAAAAATATTGGATATGGAAGAGGGAAAAATCGAACGATATATCCGCAGGAAAAGGCGGGAAATCGTGCAAACCTTCATCAATGCCCACTGTGTCGGTATCGTTCACGCCGAGGCTTACCATTCAGAGGTGGGAAACGAACTTGGTAAAACATACCCGCATCTCGACTACATTGCCATCTTAAATATGGGCGGCAAAAAGGTGAGCCTCCGCACGATTCACGATGATACCGATGTATCAGAAATCGCCGCCGGATTTGGCGGAGGAGGGCATGCTAAAGCGGCCGGCTGCCCGTTGACAGACGACGTGTTCAGACTGTATGTAATAGAGCCGTTCCCGATAGAGCCTTTGAGAGCGGACGCCTTCAAAAACATCTATAACCTGAAAGAGTCCGAATACGGATCACTTTATACAAACAGAGAAGAGGATCAATTTTTTCTTTTTCCGAGCGGCCGCGGGTGGAAGATCCAATTAAACGGTGTGACGCAAAATGAAACATTTGCTTCGTTTCAGGAAGCTGAACGGTTTATGAAAAGGAATTATGCAGCATGGCTCGTCAGGGATGAGGCATATATCCGGTTTCTCATGCAGCAAATTCAACAGTTCATCAAACAAACAGACTAAGGCACACGTTTTGCCTTAGTCTGTTTTTATATACAAATCGAACGGTTTGGCATATAATAACAGAAAGTTTCGAATTTTTCGAAAGGGGAGATGTGCATGAAAGCGATGTGCGGCACAAGTCAAGCGAGAGAGCTGCGTGCGGTATGGATCGCCACCGTCACAAACATTGATTGGCCTTCAAAAAAAGGACTCACAGTGAGCCAGCAAAAAGAAGAATACATCAAATTGTTAGATGACGTTCAGGACATGGGAATGAACGCTGTCGTCGTCCAAATCAAGCCGACAGCCGACGCTTTTTATCCTTCGTCTTACGGTCCGTGGTCGGAATATTTGACTGGTATCCAAGGGAAAGACCCGGGATATGATCCGCTCTGTTTTTTGCTGGATGAAACACATCGAAGAAAGCTTGAATTTCATGCATGGTTCAACCCCTACCGGATCACGATGAATCATACGGATGTAAACAGGCTTTCCGCAGATCATCCGGCCAGAAAACATCCGGAATGGGTCGTCGCCTATGGCAGCCAGCTGTACTATAATCCCGGCATCCCCGAAGCACAGACCTTCATTGTAAAAGGTATTGAAGAAGTCGTCAAAAACTATGATATTGACGCCGTTCATATGGACGACTATTTTTATCCTTATAAAATCGCAGGTAAAGAATTTCCTGATCAGGACACATATGAGAAATACGGCAAGGACCGCTTTGCAAATATCGATGATTGGCGGCGGGACAACGTCAACCAGCTTGTCAAACAGATCAATGCCGCCATTAAGAAAGAAAAACCATGCGTCAAATTTGGCATCAGTCCATTCGGTGTGTGGAGAAACAAGGCGGATGATCCGACCGGTTCGAATACGACGGCCGGAATGACAAACTATGACGACCTTTATGCAGACACACGGGAATGGATCAAGCAGGGCTATCTTGATTATATTGCCCCGCAAATCTATTGGAGCATCGGTTTTGCACCAGCCAGCTATGACATATTGGTCGATTGGTGGAAACATGAAACGGAAGGTCGCCCCATTCATTTATATATTGGACAAGCGGCCTATAAGATCAACCAAAACGCTGATCCAGCATGGTCAGACCCTGAAGAATACCCAAGACAGATCGCATTAAACCGCTCTTCTGACATCCCGGGAAGCATTCATTTCAGCCTGAAGGATTTAAATCGAAACCCGCTCGGCATAAAGGACAGGTTGATCAATGACCTTTACCATCACCCGGCTCTCATTCCCGAGATGCCGTGGCTTGCCAGCTCCGCAAACCATGATCAATAAAAATCGATCTTCTTAAAACAAAAAATCCATTTTGATTTAATTCAAAGTGGATTTTCTGACATCCCGGGAAGCATTCATTTCAGCCTGAAGGATTTAAATCGAAACCCGCTCGGCATAAAGGACAGGTTGATCAATGACCTTTACCATCACCCGGCTCTCATTCCCGAGATGCCGTGGCTTGCCAGCTCCGCAAACCATGATCAATAAAAATCGATCTTCTTAAAACAAAAAATCCATTTTGATTTAATTCAAAGTGGATTTTTTGTTTTAAAATTCCCCTTTATGGCGCACCTTAATACATAAAGACTCTAAAGGAAAGGTTTTAATCAGATGGACATTTTCTTAGCAATTTTACCAGCAGTCTTCTGGGGAAGCATTGTTCTCTTCAATGTAAAACTCGGGGGAGGCCCTTACAGCCAAGTCCTCGGAACGACAATCGGAGCCTTAATCTTTTCAATCGGGGTCTATTTTGTCGTACAGCCTGAATTATCGCCGCGCATATTTGCCGTAGGCATTGTGTCCGGAGTGTTTTGGGCGCTCGGCCAAACCAATCAGCTGAGAAGCATTAAATTAATCGGCGTTTCCAAAACGATGCCGATTTCAACCGGGATGCAACTCGTATCCACATCGCTGTTCGGTGTTCTTGTATTTCATGAGTGGGCGACAACGATCTCCATCATCCTCGGCGTTTTAGCGCTGATATTTATCATCGTCGGGATCATCTTGACATCGCTCGAAGACCGCAGCCGAAAAACAGAGGAAGCCACAGGCAACATGAAAAAAGGGATCATCATTTTGCTGATCTCCACTTTAGGCTACCTCGTCTATGTCGTTGTTGTCCGGTTCTTTGATGTCAGCGGCTGGGCCGCTCTGTTCCCACAGGCCATCGGTATGGTGGCCGGGGGCTTGATTTTAACATTCAGACACAAACCTTTTAATTTTTACGTGATCAAAAATATTATCCCCGGCTTAATCTGGGCGGCGGGAAACTTGTTTTTATTCATTTCTCAGCCGCGGGTCGGCGTGGCGACCAGCTTTTCATTGTCGCAAATGGGGATCGTCATTTCGACGCTCGGCGGCATTATTATACTCGGTGAAAAGAAGTCGAAGCGGCAGCTGATCGGAATCGTCATCGGCATTATTTTGATTGTGACGGCCGGAGTCTTTTTAGGAATTGCCAAAGCATAAGCAGGACGGCTGATAATCAGCCGTCTTTTAAATGTCAATCCGTCCTAAGAGCGGCAGATGGTCGGATGCAGCCGGATCATTCGCCGCAACTTCAGCGGCTGACGCGTGAAGGGAGGGACTGATAAAGAGATAGTCCAGGCGCTTATTTGGACGATGCGACGGATAGGTGGATCCTTGGCCGTCTCCGGCTTCTTTCCAAACATCGCGTAGCTCTCCGGTGATTTTGTTCCAATCTCTTGAATGGGGTTTCATATTAAAGTCACCCATCACCACCGCCGGCTGTTCCCGTTTTCGGATTCTTTGCAGCAAAAAGTCTGTTTGCTTCCGGTGCAGAAATGGATTCAAACTCAAATGCGTCACAAAGATCCGTAAAATCCGTCCCCCGATTTCCACATCCGCTTCAAGCAGGGACCTTCCCTCGATGAGCCCCGCGATCAAGTTAAACAAATGATGCTGTTGTTGAACAATCGGAAAACGCGTCAACAAGGCATTGCCATACCGCCTTTTAGGTGTGGAGGGACCTGTGCTCAAGGAAAGTGACGGGCTGAACGCATGGTGCATCTTTAATTGCGATGCAAGCCAGCCGATTTGATCTTCGTAATGGCTTCTTTTGGAAAAATGTTGATCCACTTCATTCAATCCGACAATATCGGCATCGCTTTCAGCGATCACTTGAGCGATCCGTTCCAAATCCAACCTTTTATCAGAGCCTTTTCCATGATGGATATTAAATGTCATAATGGTGATGTTCATAAAATCCCGCCTGTTCTTTGTCATCTTAAAAGTATTTTGTCTCCGGATAAGGCAAAATATTCCACGAACTCTTCCTTATGGACAAGAAAAAACCCGACACGGATTTCTGTCGGGCGGCGGTGATGACAAATTGACGGCGATCTTCCAATGCCGATCAAAAGCTACACGTATAATACTGGAGTCGACACCTTCAAAATCTCACCATCGCGAATATAAATTCGAGGGACGCGGCGGCTTATAGTAGATACAACTTCATAATTAATCGTGTCAAGCATTTCGGCAACTTCATCAACGGTAATCTCAGCTCCCTTTTGCCGGCCGTAAATCACGACTTCCTCTCCTTGTTTACCTTCACTCTCTCCTAAACTAACCATGATCATGTCCATTGTCACTCTTCCTGCAACCGGCACTCGTCTTCCGCGATGAAGAACAACCCCTCGATTGGACAGTTCACGGGAATAACCGTCAGCATAGCCGACCGGGAGTGTAGCAATGACCTCCCCGGGGTCTGCAATGTATGTAGCACCATAGCTGACGGTCCGCGGTTCTGTCAACATTTTTTTCACATAAGCGATACGCGCCTTCAAACTTAAGGCAGGTGTAAGCTTCACGAGATCCAGCTGCTCGATATAGGCTGAAGGATATAATCCATACATACCTATACCTAAACGAATCATATCAGCACTAAATTCCGGGAAAGCGATAGATGCAGCCGTGTTATTCATATGAACTGCGGGCAGCTCAAAGCCTTGATCTTTTAGAAAACGAAGAAAACTGATAAATTTATCGTGCTGTACTCTTGTGAGTGTCGTATCCGGCTCATCGGCTGTGGAAAAATGTGTAAAAATCCCTTTCCATCTAAGGAATTTACTTGCCGTAAGTGCTTTCACGATTTCTAAAAGCTTTTCTTTTGTCCGTACACCTAATCGCCCCATGCCAGTATCCACATTAATATGGATATTCAACCTGTTCGTCTCCGCTTCATTTTCCAATATCTCGTTCGCTTCTTTAATCCAACCAACCTGAAATGCCGATAACGTAATATTCCAAGCTGCTGACTCTTTCACACATCTAAGGGGTGTAAAACCGAGCACAAGGATCGGTGCTTTAATCCCCGCTTTTCGTATTTCGATTCCTTCCTCCAGGCTGGCAACAGCGAGCTCACTCGCTCCATATTCCAGTGCATGGCGCGCCACTTCTACCGCCCCATGACCATAAGCGTTCGCTTTTACGACAGCCATAATGTTGCTCTTCTTTGGAATATGACGGCGAATGGCACGTAAATTTTTCTTAATGGCATCAAGATCGACTTCCACCCAAACTTCTCGGCAAAGCTTTTTCATCAACGCTTCCTTCCTTCTTAATAGAGTAGTATCAAGCGCATTTGTCCGTTTGATAAATTCCCTGACATCAATGGTTGGGTGCTTCCATCTCATTTTTATTCAACTTCACCTGAAATCATTCGACAGCAAACCTTTGAAATAGCAGGCAAGGCTGCATAGTGATACGTGAATTTAAACACGCATTAAGGAAAAAATGGCTTCCGGAAGTGTTGCAATACTAATGAGGGAAGCAGTCAATTGATCTGGCAAAAGCCGTAAACAGACTTCGGAAACATTCCAGTTAACAGGGCGATTATCGCATCATTTCCTTCGGAGGGGATCTTATTGCCGCATATTAAACCGATCTTCACGGTGCCTTTGATCGTCATCATTCATGCAGGTGTTCTCTTTTTTTTGGCTTTTTTTACACAAACGGCTTCATCATATGGGGATGTTCAACGATATGTGGAATCATCATCTGCTTGACAAGTCATAAAACAGCTGGATATAACTTCTACTTTGAAGACGATGATTTTAGCCGTATTATGATCGCCAGCTCGATGCCATGATGAGTGAACACAAATGGAGAAGGAAAAATATTTTTCATCAACTCTTGATTATATAAACGATTAATTATATAATACTGACTGAAATCATCAGGCAAACATGAGGAGGACCATTGCTATGGCTGTACAAACAAAGCTTGATTCTTTAAGCACTGTCAACTGCATGAAGATGTTAAGCGATCCAACCAGGCTGCTCATGCTGAAGCTGCTGCAGGAGAAATCGTATTGCGTCTGCCAGCTTGTCGACATGTTCGAAACGAGCCAGCCCGCGATCAGCCAGCATTTGCGAAAGTTGAAGAAAGCAAACATGATCAAGGAAGAAAGAAGGGAGCAATGGCGGTTCTATTCTCTCAATGACGATTTTCCCGCACGGGAATTAGTGCTTAGCATTGTGGAACAGCTTGATGACGGTGATGAAATTTTTCAAGCCGTTAAATCGAAAGAAAAACCTGTTTCGTGCAGTTAATAGGAGGGAAAGCATTCAATGTCCGGTTGGCCTCCTGTATTCTCAATATAAACATCCCTTTATATAATCAATTTATTATATAAATACGGACCATCAATAGGCAAGGGAGGATTACAATTGACGTCTGCGGTTTTAGCCATCATCATTTTTTTGCTGACGCTTATATTCGTCATTTGGCAGCCGAAAAATTTATCCATCGGCTGGTCGGCCTGCGGGGGAGCTGTTTTGGCCTTCATCGCGGGAGTTGTTAATGTTCAGGATGTTCTAGATGTGACAAGTATTGTCTGGAACGCAACTTTAGCCTTCGTAGCGATTATCATTATTTCTCTGATACTGGATGAAATCGGATTTTTTGAGTGGGCTGCCTTACATATGGCAAAGGCAGCAAAAGGAAACGGCATTCGGATGTTTATCTATATTTCCGTCTTGGGTGCCGTTGTCGCCGCACTGTTTGCCAATGATGGAGCTGCTTTAATATTGACTCCGATCGTTCTCGCCATGGTGCGCGCCCTGAACTTTGAGGAGAAGCTGGTGTTTCCTTTTATCATCGCAAGCGGTTTTATCGCCGACTCCACATCACTGCCGCTTGTCGTCAGCAACCTTGTTAACATCGTCTCGGCCGATTTCTTTCATATCGGCTTTATCGAATACGCGGGACGGATGATCGTTCCAAATCTGTTTTCCCTTGTTGCAAGCATGATCGTCCTTTATTTGTTTTTCCGGAAGAGCATCCCGCGTCATTATGATATGACATATGTGAAACAGCCGGGGGAGGCCATTAAAGACGGGACGATGTTCCGCTTGTCATGGTTCATATTGGCCGTCCTTTTAGCGGGTTATTTCGTCAGTGAGCTCTTCTCCATACCCGTATCCATCATTGCGGGGGTGATTGCCGTCATGTTCTTAATGGCTGCGAAAAACAGTCCGGCTGTTGAAACGAAAAAAGTGCTGAAAGGCGCTCCTTGGGCGATCGTCTTTTTCTCGATTGGCATGTATGTCGTCGTATACGGACTGAAAAACGCGGGTTTAACAGCTGTCCTTTCACAGGTGATAGAAGCTGCCGCTGATCACGGACTGTTTGCGGGGACGATTGCCATGGGCTTCATCGCAGCCATACTGTCTGCTGTCATGAACAACATGCCGACGGTTATGATCGATGCGCTTGCGATTCAGCACACGGATACCCACGGCATCATGAGGGAAGCCTTGATCTATGCCAATGTGATCGGTTCCGACCTCGGTCCGAAAATCACGCCGATCGGCTCCCTGGCGACGCTTTTATGGCTTTATGTCCTTTCATTGAAAGGCGTGAGGATTTCTTGGGGAACCTATTTTAAAACAGGCGTCATTTTAACGATTCCTACACTTTTTATCACACTTGTCGGACTTTATGTCTGGCTGCTTTTCATCCATTAAAAAAGGAGACGATGAACTATGTCAAAGAAAACCATTTATTTTTTATGCACAGGCAACTCCTGCCGCAGTCAAATGGCTGAAGGCTGGGCGAAACAATACCTTGGAAACGAATGGAACGTCCACAGCGCGGGCATTGAAGCGCACGGATTAAATCCGAATGCCGTAAAAGCCATGAAGGAAGCCGGCATCGATATTTCCGGACAGACATCAGATATCATTGATCCAAATATTTTAAACAATGCGGATCTTGTCGTTACACTGTGCGGAGACGCGGCTGACAAATGCCCGATGACACCGCCGCACGTCAAGCGCGAACACTGGGGGTTTGACGATCCGGCAAAAGCTGAGGGAACCGAAGAAGAAAAATGGGCATTTTTCCAGCGGGTGCGCGATGAAATCGGCGAACGGATCAAGCGTTTTGCACAAGACGGCGAATAAAGACAGAAAAGCTCAGGTTGGGGTACCATCAGCAAATCGCGGATTTACAACGTTAAGAAAACCCAAATATAAAAAGCCTAATTTCTCGCTTACAATACCGAGAAATTAGGCTAAATTTACTTCATAAAAACTCCCTTTTCTTGAATAACCCTTTGATTATATTAGCTGGTATTGTTGAAATACTAGCATTTTATTCCGGACTATACGTTCCGCAATTGCTAAACTATAACTACGTTAGGAGGTGAAAACATGGGGCGATTGAAAGAATTTGCTCAAGAAAAGGTTTTGTATAAGGCAAAACTTGTTTTTGGGGAAAATGGGTATGAAGCGACGAGTATCCTGAACTGTCAAATGCGATGGAAATCAGCAGATCAAGTCTGTATGAAACCTTTATTGATGAACAGACACTTATTGTCAAGCCATTAATCATTACAAAAAAATGAGAAGAGAAAAAACGAGTGTTATTGGATGCTCCAAGAGTAAAAGAAGGGATTAAGCAATTTTTTGCTTTGCACATTGATTTACGCCCTGACGCTGTAGCATCAGCAGCTCTACGTTTGATCGTCGCAGGACTAGAAAAAGCTCGTAAACAAATATGGCCAGTATTAGAGGCAGAAGGCCAAAATATTTTTGTTATAGGTGATGGGGGGTATTTATCAAATGTTGCGAAACTCGGGAATAACTTTTTAATTGTAGCCATGCTAGAAGCACTTTCTGAAGTTTTAATCCTGGTAGAAAAATACGGTATAGAACCGAAACAGTTTCTTGAGATCGTTAATACACTATTTGCTTCTTCTGTTTATCAAAACTACGGAAATATTATTGCAGAGCGTAAATTCAAACCAGCAGGTTTTAAAATGAATCTTGGCTTAAAAGTTGTAGAATTAATGCTGTCAGCTGCAGATCAAGTTTCGGCTTCATTGCCACTTGCAAACTTAGCAAAAGATCATTATTCAGAAGGTATTTTTAAAGGATGGGAAAGTCTTGATTGGGCAGCTTTAATCAAATGTATTGAAGCAATATCTTTACAAGAAGAAGGACTATCCCTTAATAGGTAATACAGAATTCAAGCAAGTCTCCCTTTATGCCAAACGAGCCTTAGAAACGATTCTTGAGGTTCGTTTTTCTTTTTTTATTTTTAAAAAAATTGTACTCTTGCAGTACCCTCTATAAACGGAAAAACGCCCTTTTGTTGAAGATCATTGCTCATATTTTATTAAACAAATTGGCTAACATGACTAATTTTTTTAAAACAAATGTAAGTTTTTTCTTGTTATGGCTACTGTCAAAAAGTATTTATTTCACTTTGTTGATATACTTTTCAAAATAGTTTAACAGTTCAAGAGAGAATCCCTTATTTTTTTAGGCTTGAATCTATAGCTGATGTCAGATAAATTAACTTTAAACCTAAAATTTCCTATTATAGGGCCAAGCGATGTTACATCTATGAAAGTGGAACAGCATCTAGCGCAAAAATTAAACCTGACAACGGCCCTTATACAATCCATCAATATGCTAGAGTATTCCTCCCAAGAGTTTGAACAATTCTTGCAGATGGAAGAAGCCGAGAATCCTTTCATTGAAATTGAATGGACGTCCAAAGAGAAATGGGGGAGCGACAGACCGACGGACGGCATGAATTGGAACGAGCTTCCCCTAACACAAGGCAATCTGGTTACCTTGGAAACGATCATTCTTCAGCAACTGCGCTGGATTCATTATTCTCCCGAGCAATTTGAACGAATCCGGATATCTGACTATCAGTGTCGAAGAAACAAGTGAAATTCTTGCCCTTCCGTACGAGACGGTTCAGCAATCGCTGCAGTTTCTTCAGTCCTTTGACCCGCTCGGCGCAATCTTAGCGAATCTTTGCTTTTGCAAGTAAGTAGAGAGCCTTTCAGTCATCCGCTCGCTGTGGAGATCCTTCCGAAGCATTTTCGTAATCTGGCGCAGGGATTCTGATTTCCCGACGAACCATTGCGAAATACCGAAATGAAGAACGTATCTTGCCGGCCATACTGTGTAAATCCCATTGAATAATTCGCAACTTTGACGATCGTCTTTTTCACATTTGCGAAGCGGGAGTCGGAGGATAGGGCAAAGAGCAGAATCATGCCTGGCGGTTGCCGGATGATCGGCTCTATTCAGTGCATTTTCGTTGATTTTGAATATTTTATTTTTTTATGAAAAGTTGGCACGATTATTGCTTGAATAATAGCAAGGAGGGGAACACAGATGGATTGGCATGATCATTCAATATTGGTACACGGTCGTACAGCTCACATGAAAAAGAACGGACCTGTCGCCAACAGCATTGTTCCGGCCGTAGCTTTCTCTTTCCTGGATGCGGAGCAGGCAGCCTGTACCGTTGCGGGGAGGCTCGAAGGAACTTATTACGGGAGATACGGCAATCCGACGACGCAGCGATTGGAACGGAAAATCGCCGATTTGGAACGGGGAGAGGAGGCGCTGGGGGTTAGCAGCGGGATGGCCGCCATCTCGACCGCACTGTTGGCTTTCCTGAAACATCATGGTCATGTCGTATGTACAAAAGATGTGTATGGCGGAAGTCATAAATTTCTTACTACGCTGGCTCCCCGGTTTGGTATCAACGTTAGTTTTGTGGATTGTACGGATTTGGATGCCGTAGAAGCTGCGATTCTGCCGGAGACCAAAGTATTGTATTTGGAATCGCCTTCGAATCCTTGCTTAACCGTACTGGATATCGAAGGGCTCTCAAAGCTCGCACATATTCACGGTCTGAAAGTCATTGTCGACAACACGTTCATGACTCCTTATTTGCAACGTCCGTTACGCCTTGGAGCAGATATTGTGGTGCATAGCGCAACCAAATACTTGAACGGACACGGTGATGTCATCGCGGGCTTTATTGTCGGAGACGCGGATTCGATTCGCTATATGCGTAAACATATTGTGGGCGATTTGGGACAGGTTCAGTCCGCGTGGGACTCCTTTCTGATTGAGAGAGGGATGAAAACGCTGGGCCTGCGCATGAACCAGCATTGCAACACAGCAATGGAAGTGGCGGGATTTTTAGAAGGACATCCGAAAATAGCAAAAGTCTATTATCCGGGACTTGCCTCACATCCTCAGCACCAATTGGCAAAACGTCAAATGAGGAATATGGGAGGAATTGTGTCATTTGAAGTACAGGGAGGATATGATGCGGCCAAGAAATTCATCGATTCTTTGCAAATGATTATGATCTCCTTTAGCTTAGGTGATCCTGAAACTCTGGTTCAGCATCCGGCCTCGATGACACACTTTTCGATACCGCGGGTGCAACGAATGAATTGCGGAATAACGGACGGATTGATCAGGTTGTCCATCGGTTTGGAGGACGATGTTGACATCTTGAAAGATTTGGAGCAGGCACTGATATATGTTTGAATAACGACAAGGGGAGGGGGTCACGATGACCTATTATTCGGAGCTTGTGGAACAGGCAAAAAAATATGAACTGAATATTCGTAATGAACTCGGGGTTGATGCAATTTTAACGACAGTTGAGCAGACTTTGGGATTTGAAACGGTTCTGCACGATGCGGGCGGGATGGTTATCGGCGGTACCGGGAGATATGGAATGAGCTTTGGCAGGGGCAGAAACAATTCAGTGGTCGCCAAAGTACTGGAAACTGGCCGGCCTTACATCGTCCGTGATTCCAAAACCAGCGATCTCGGTTGCTCAAACTGCAGGTTTAATGACAAATGTGGCGGGTACGGGGCGATTGCTTTTCCGGTATATGGTCATGATCGGACGCTGTTGGGTGTGATTTCGATTGTTGGATTCTCGGAAGAACACAAGAAGAAAATCGCAGCAGATGAAGAATTTTATTTCTCGTATTTGGCTGAGGCCAGTCTTCGTCTGAAGCGGAGATTAAAATTGACAAGAATGCCAAAACAGAAAGAGCGAAGATCACCGCACGATGTTCTGTTCGAAGATATTATCGGCAATGCCACCGGAATGAAAAACCTTATCGCCAAGACCAGGAAAGTGGTGAACAGCCCTTCCACCGTATTGATCCAAGGGGAGAGCGGAACAGGGAAGGAGTTGATTGCCCGAGCGATCCATTGCGAGGGCAATCGCAGCCGTCATCCCTTTATCGCTTTAAATTGTTCCGCTATTCCAGATACGCTGTTGGAAAGTGAACTGTTCGGCTACGAAGGCGGAGCTTTTACTGGATCCAAAAAATCTGGGCAAAAAGGGAAATTTGAGCTGGCGCATCAAGGAACTATTTTTTTGGATGAAATCGGCGATATGCCCTTGTCGTTGCAACCCAAAATTTTGCGGGTACTGCAGGAACGATACATTGAGCCGATCGGCAGCACAAAATCAGTGCCCATTCAAGTCAGAGTCATAGCTGCGACTCACCGCAATTTAGAGGAAATGGTGAGAAATGGGGAGTTTCGTGAAGATCTATATTATCGGTTGAATGTGATTCCGTTGCACACGATGCCGCTCCGGGAAAGACGAGCTGATATCCCTCTTTTCTGCGATCATTTTATCCGTAAACATAGCCTGGTTCTAAATAAAAGGCCGCTCGAACTGGAACCTGATCTGGAGGAATGGCTCATAAGGTATGACTGGCCGGGCAACATTCGACAACTGGAAAATGCGATTGAATACATGGTCAACATGGCGGAGACAGATGTAATTTCTTTTTCCGATCTCCCGGAATATTTGCAGGAACAGGTTGAACCAGTAAACAGCATGAGCTTGGAACAGCTGCTAGCGCAGTATGAAAGAAAAATACTGGAGAGTTATTTGATTCGTGAAGAGTACCGAAAAGATAAAGGAAAAGTAGCAAAGGAACTGCGGATCTCGTTATCTACCCTCTATCGAAAACTTGAGAAGTACGAGTTTTGTATCGAAGATTGGCTTGGGGGGAGGGCATTGAATGACAAATGAGCTTGAGTTGGGACCGGAAGTATCGCCGCTGGCCAAGCGGTATTCAAATCCGAACAAAGGGATTTGGAAGGTTTTTTTTCAGCTCTGTGTAAAGGCCAGGTTGCCTGTAGTCTGGATTATTGTTTTCGGTCTGGTCAGCATGGGAAGTTCCCAAATCTATCTATTTGTGCCCACTAAGACGGGGGAGCTGCTTGCGGGCAATGTAACAGTCCAAATCGTCACAGTGGTGATCCTGTCGGAAATTTTGACCAATGTGATCGGTCAGATTGCCGAGTTTATTTCCGATATTGTCAAAGCCCGGATTGACCGGAACTTTCGAAATGTGATGTGGGATAAGGTGCTGAAGCTTCGTCCCCGCTTTTTTGACAAGATCCCCGCCCAGAGCTTGATCAGCCGGATTACCTTGGACACGGAGAAACTTCGCATATTCATCATGGATGTTGTAGTTAGCGAACTGTTAGGGATCTACGTGCTTTATATAACCCTGGCCCAAATCTCCGAGTACGATTCAAGACTCAGCTATATGCTGCTGGGCTTGATTCCTGTGGTCGCATTGCTGGCTTTTATTTTCGGACGCCTGTTTATGAAAGTTTCACTCAAAATCCAGGACAGGCTGTCCGGGCTGACCCAGTTTCTAAATGAGTTGATTACCGTACTCCCTACCATCAAAACATTCAATAAAGAAGAACGGGAGGCGGAGCGGGGAAAACAAGTGATCCAGACGCTGTACGGGGCCGAAAGAAGCCATTTGTTCGTAAGCGTGCTTAATTATCCGTTCGATCACTTGCTTGGCTTAGGGAAGACACTGGCGCTTATTTTTATGGGCATTCCATTGTTGAAAAGCGGAACTTTGGACGTGGCGGGCTGGTACGCCTTTTATATGTTCGCAACGAACTTAATGAACATGGTTAGCAACAAAGGTTCGCAGTGGGAGACGATCAAGTCGACACAGGGCTCCCTGCTGCGCGTATCGAACATTTTACGCGATCCGGAAGAGGGGACGGCTCCTTACCTCAAGGAGTCCACAGAGTCCGGAGACATTGTGTTCAACAAAGTCAATTTCGGTTACGACGCGGACAGCACCGTGTTGAAGCAGGCTACGTTTATATTTCCCGAAGGTAAAACAACGGCCATTGTCGGGCCGAGCGGCGTGGGGAAAACGACGGTGTTGAAGCTGCTGGAACGCTTGTATGAACCGCACAGCGGCGAAATCACGGTCAAGGGGACCAATATCCGGGATTATGAGATCCGGAATTGGCGGCGAGAGATAGGTTATTTGCCGCAAAATGTGCCGCTTATGTCAGGAACCATCAAGGAAAACTTATTGTTTGGACTGAAGCGGGAGCATTCCCACGAGGAAATCGTGGCGACGGCGATGTTGGCCAACGTCCACGCGATGATCGTCGCCATGCCGGACGGTTATGAAACACAAGTGGGCCAGTTCGGCTCCCGGCTTTCCGGCGGTCAAAGACAAAGAATCGGGATCGCCCGGACGATTCTTCTGGATCCTAAATATATGATTTTGGATGAGCCTACGGCCGACCTGGATGCCATAGCCACTTCCGATGTGCTCAAAGGATTGGAAAGCTTACAGAAAGATCGGACCGTGATCATGGTCACCCATGATCAGAAAGCGGTCAAGCGGGCGGACCATGTCGTTGTATTCCACGAAGATGGCACGGTCTCTTCAGGGTCTTATGCCGAGATGCTAGTCGGCAACCTTTTTTTCAGGCACATGATGAATGGGGAAGAGATGAGAGGTGACGAACATGAATAATGGGCAATCTCTAAAAAAGCAGAAAAATCATGCATCGTGGAGAGTTTTTCTTAAATTTTATACAAAAATAAAGCTTCCCTGGCACTTGTATATTCTTACCTTTTTGCTGACGCTGGCGATGACAAAGCTGAGCTTGCTCCTTGTCCCTTATACCTCGCGTATTTATCAGGGAGATATCGCGACATCGGCTTTCCTGAGCGGGTTTATTTTGTGGACATTGGCCCATGCCGGTACTCAATTGATCCATACCATCGTGTCGGGCTATAGCCGGATCATCTCTGTCCGGAACGCCAGGTCGGCGGTCTGGTTCAAAATATTGATGCTGCCCTCTTCTGTATATGACAGAGAGCAGCCGCATCGTTTGATTTCGCGGGTAACGACCGATACGGAGAATGCTGTGTCGGCGCCGATGAGCGTGGCGGGGTTTATCAGTGCGATTTATGGTATAACCGTAGCTTATCTGGAAATGAACAAAATTTATCCTGATCTCGCGAAACTGATTTTGATTGTCGTGCCGGTGGCGCTTATCATTATAGTTGCCATCGGCAAACTGCAGTATCGTATTCAATACTTGATCACCAATGCTTTGGCTCAAATGACCAGCTTCTTTTCCGAGCGTCTTACGAATATCCAATATATCAAAACCGCGAATGTGGAGAACGATGAATATCGAAGAGGGTTGGAGGCAAGCGGGATCAAGTACAAAGCAGATGTGACGGCCGCATTGTTGCGGATGCTACAAATGCCGATCGGGTATGTCGTGAAGTATGCCATCATGATCATCGTTTTTGCCGGAGGGGCCTTCTACGTTAGAAAGGGTGACATGCAGACGAGCGGTCTGGTTGAGTTTTACTCTTATTCGCTGATTTTAATGCCGCGATTTTTCGAAATTGTCACCCAATGGCAGAATATTAAGATATCCCATGGCGGAACGCATAAAATCGCCGCTCTGATGGACATGGAAGAGGAGCTTGCCCAAGGGAATCTATCACTGGGCAACGAGCGTGCAGGCGATGTCCGGTTTGAAAACGTGTCGTTCCAGTATGCCGAAGACAAGGAGGCGCTGAAGGGGGTTAACTTCACAATCCCCAGCGGTAAGGTCACGGCTCTCATCGGGGAAAACGGCAGCGGCAAATCGACCGTACTGAAATTGCTGGAGCGGTTATACACACCTGATGACGGAGTGATCAGAGCGGGAGAACACTCAATCAACGATATCAAGCTAGACGAATGGCGTGAGAAGATCGGCTACGTCTCACAGCAATGTCAGGTGATTCCCGGAACGATCGCTGAGAATATCGCTTATGGCTTGAAAGGCTCATATACGAAGGAAGAGTTAATTCAAGCATCCAAGCTGGCTAATGCCTATGATTTTATCATGAAGCTGTCCGACGGCTTAGATACGCTGGTAAACTCGGACGTCAAGCTTTCCGGCGGTGAGCTGCAGCGTCTGGCTATCGCACGGGCCATCATGAAGGATCCCGAATACTTGCTGCTGGATGAAGCGACGAGCAATCTGGACTGGATAAGCCGCTGGGAGGTCATGAAAGGCTTGGACAATATGATACAGGGCCGGACCTTAATTATGATTACCCATGATATGGAAATGGCGCGAAAGGCGGATCATATCGTTGTATTGAAGAACGGTCGGGTTGAGAATCAAGGCAACTACAATGAAGTTTTGGCTTCTAGCGAAACATTCGCAACATTCATCCGTTTGCAAGAGGCCAAATGAGGAGGAAATCCATGTTCATTCAACATTTAAAATCCCATGTCGTATCCGAATACGACTATAAAGAGGTTGCATTTGATCCGGCGCAGCTGGAGTGCTCCATCACTCCAGCCGTCACAGCGGAGCTTGAACGTATTCGCCGCAAATACAGAACTACGGTGGAGGCAGAACAGGCCGCCTTGCGCGATTCGGTAACCTGCGATCTGGAAAGCGCAGATGAACGATTCAACCGCCGCAATGTTAATATTACCCTGGGGCTCGGTTTGTTTCATCGCGAGCTGGAACATCAGTTGGCCGGAGTTCGCCTTGGAGAGCCTGCAAATGTAAGCGTGGACGGCCAACGAGTAAACGCGCGGCTGACCCGGATCGTCCGTACTGTTGTGCCCGAGCTGAATGAACAGATCGTGACGCAAGAGGCTATTGAAGGCGTCTCGACGGTGTCGAACCTGCAAAATCATGTGTCTAAAGAAGTGACCGGCTCTCTGATCGAACAGATGCTTCCCCCACTTGTAAATGAAATGATTCAGCAAGTCGTAAGGCGAAGCACTTTTGTGATAGATCAGCAGGACATCCAGTTTTTAATGGAGATGGAGATTGAGCGGGTGAGGAAGCTGGCCACACATGAAGGATTGATTCTGGAAGAGATGACTCCCGAGCAGTTCAAGGACAGAATACCGGTCGAGAGCTACGAACAATTCCGGGTGTTTGTCCGGCGTATGCAAGAAGAGGAATTTCCCGTTCTTCTACTGGGCGTAAAGCATATGTTCGAAGATCAGGCTGTTGTCAGTCGAGCGGATTATGACGCTTATATTGAAGAATACTGCCATATGTATAAACAGACGCAGGGTCATGCCGCCCAGGCTATAACGTTTGACTTTTTTGCGAAGGGGAAAATCATAAGTTATTACAGAAATAAGCTGGCTGCTTATTTAAAACAACAAATACGGGAGGTTTAACATGTCTATTAATATAGCCAGTATTGATAATTATCAAGAACTTGTCAAAGAAGGGTTTGTCATTGTCGATTTCTATACGGATTTCTGCGCCCCTTGCAAAAGGTTTGCCAAGATATTGGATGATGTTGACTTTGAGATGTCGTTTGTCAACATTGTCAAAGTGAATGCGACCCATTATCCCGAGTTGGCGGAACGGTTTGACATTAAGGCTTCCCCGACGGTGCTTTTCTATAAGGATAATGTGATTGTGGAGCAGCACGTAGGCGTAATTGAGATGGAACCATTGAAAGAGAAAATTGCTTCCTATATTTATTAAGTCTAAAAAGTGAATGGGGGAAAGCACAAGATGACGTATGAATCGCAGGCCTATCGTTTGCTGCAACAATGCCGAATTGAGGAGTTGAAATCGGAGGGCGTTCTGCTTCAGCATATCAAGTCCGGGGCCAGAGTTGTTCTGATTGCTAACCAGGACGACAACAAGGTATTCAACATTGGATTTCGCACTCCTCCTTCGGACAATACCGGGGCGGCCCATATTTTGGAACATTCCGTGCTGTGTGGATCCTCACATTTTCCTGCCAAGGACACGTTCGTGGAATTGGCCAAGGGAACGCTGAACACCTTTTTAAATGCAATGACATTCCCTGATAAAACGATCTATCCTGTCGCCAGCCGGAACGAGCGGGACTTCCAAAATTTGATGCGCGTTTACATGGACGCTGTGCTGAGACCGAATATCTACCAACGGGAAGAAATATTCCTGCAGGAGGGCTGGCACTATAGTCTGGAGTCCCCCGATGCCGAGTTACAGTACAACGGAGTCGTTTACAACGAAATGAAGGGGGCCTTTTCCAATCCCGACAGTGTCATGCAGCGGGAGGTTTTGCGCTCCCTGTTCCCGGACACCGTGTATGCCTATGCATACGGCGGGCTTCCGGAAGAAATACCGCAACTGAAATATACGGATTTACTGACCTTCCACCAAAAATACTATCATCCATCCAACAGCTTTATCTATCTATATGGAAATATGAATATGGACGAAAAGCTTGCCTGGCTGGATGAGTGTTATCTTAGCGAATATGAAGTCCAGAAGATTGATTCGGAAATTCCCTTTCAAGCTCCATTTGGGCGTAGAGCGGAAGTGGAAAAGAGCTATTCGATCGGCAGTCAAGAATCGGAGCTGGGCCGGGTCGTGATGTCCTATAATGCGGTTGTTGGAAAAAACCAGGATATCGCACTGAAAATAGCCTTCCAAGTTCTGCAGTATGCACTGATAAATGCTCCAGGTGCTCCCTTGAAGCAAGCGTTAATGGATTGCGTAGCGGCGAAGGAAGCTTATGCCGCATACAACGATAGTATTGGCCAGCCTGTTTTTAGTATTATTGCCAAAAACGGAGATGACCCTGACAAGGAAAAATTCGCTTCCACGATTACTTCGGTTTTGCAAAAATTAATCAACACAGGAATCGATCAGGAAGCGTTGTTGGCCGGCGTTAATTCCTTGGAATTTCAATATCGGGAGGCCGATTTTGGTAGTTTTCCCAAAGGGTTGGTTTACGGTTTGCAAGTTTTGGGCAGTTGGCTTTATGATCCGTTACATCCGTTTGTTCACCTGGAGACCAACAAAGTATTTGACAAGCTCAGGGCGCAAATACATGAAGGTTTTTTTGAGCAGTTGGTTGAACGGTATTTGCTTAACAATCCCCATGCATCCATTGTCGTTTTAGTCCCTTCCAAGGGATTGAATATGCAAAAGGAGCAGTTGCTTAAAGAGCAGCTGCAAGCTTATAAAAATCGTCTTGGCAGCGACGAGATCCAGGAGCTCGTAGACAGAACCGAGGCTTTAAAGGCGTATAAAAGTCAATCCTCGACCTTGGAGGAGCGCTGCAAACTTCCGTTGCTGTCACGGGAAGACATTGATCCCCGAGTCTCTACAGTTTATCCAGTCGTAAAAGACGCGGATGGAACAGCGGTTCTGTACAATAAGATGTTTACAAATGGTATAGGATATTTACAAATCCTGTTTGATTTAAAAGCTGTGCCGGATCATCTATTACCCTATGTCGGGATATTAAAAGGTTTGATGACACGTGTCGATACGGAGCGGTACAGCTCTAAAAAATTGTCCCATGCGATCGATTTGCATACGGGCGGCATTTTCACCAGTCTGGCTACGTATGGAGATACCAAACAGCCAGATCAGTTTAAAGCTACCTTTGAGGTTCATGCCAAGGTGTTATACGGGAAGTTGGATTTTGCGCTAGAAATGATCCCTGAAATAATTCTTACCTCATCCTTTAAGGATAGCAAACGAATTTATGAACTGATCGCCGAGATGAAATCCAGAGAACAAAAAAATCTCATCTCAGCGGGGCATCAAACGGCGATAGAACGTGCATTGTCCTATCATTCCAAAATGGGGAATTTTCGGGATCTGATCAGTGGCATTACCCACTTTCAAAAGATCGAGCAATTGGAAAGGAATTTTCAAAGTGAAGAAAAGGTGCTTATCGCTGCTTTAGAAGAGCTTGTTGTTTATATTTTCAGACCTGAAAATATGCTGGTTAACTTTACGGCAGACGATCAAGGATACGCAAGGCTGGAGCCGCTTGTAACCAAACTGAAATCCAGTTTGTACACGGAGCCCAAACCGCTGCAGGCATTTGACCTTTCACCTTCGCAACGGAATGATGGATTCATAACGTCATCGGAAGTGCAGTATACGGCGCAATCCGGCAATTTCCTGCAGAAGGGGTTTGCCTATACAGGCTCTTTGCGAGTGTTGAAAACAATCCTTGCTTACGACTATCTCTGGCAGAATATTCGTGTGGAGGGCGGAGCTTATGGATGTATGAACCAATTCCAGCGGAATGGAGACAGCTATCTAGCCTCTTATAGAGACCCGCATCTGAATAAAACCTATGAGGTCTTTGCCCGGACTCCCGAGTTCATACAGGGCTTTGCGGCGACGGAGACGGAAATGACCCGTTATATTTTGGGGGCTATACGAGAACTGGACGCGCCGGTCAATCCGTATGGGGCAGGTTTGCGTTCCCTTAGTTTATATTTGACCAATTACACGCTGACCGATTTACAGAAGGAAAGAGCGGAGATATTAAGAACAACCTCCAATGATATCGTAAAGCTTGCCTCGCTTGTAGAGGCGATCCTCGACTATAATAGTGTTTGCACGATTGGCAGTGAAAGCAAACTAAAGCAAGAGGGGAGAATATTCAAAGAAGTGCTTCCGTTGTATCAATAGATTCGCAATTCCAATCTTTCATGTATGCAAACACACCTGTCGATAAAATGAGGTCAACCCGATTTCGGGTTGACCTCATTTTCCTTCGCTCTGGCGGACATTCCTTTCCTATGACGTCAACTGACCGACTGTGACGATGGACCGGCACATTGGAGCGGTTACCTTAAGCGGTAAATGGAATATAAAGAGGGGGACAGAAGGCAAGGGGCATCCTTTTTCTTAACGAAACATTTACAGCTATTTTTGTTGCTCGAAATATGTGAAGAAGCGTTTTTAAAGATAGTCGCACTTAAAGTTTGAAACCTCAGCCATAGAGCCTTCCCCATAAGCATATAAACCGATGAGTACTCCTCTACATCCTCCCGCAACCTCAGAGGAAAGGTATCTGGTTTGCGTCGTTCCTAAGAGAATGCCGTTGGCGTGAATGAAGAAGCTGTAGCGCTCATGACTTGCCCGTATCTTTAAAATCGTATAGTTGACATTCCCCAGATCTACTTCAGATTCAATACGATTTAATAACACCGATATGCAGGCGCTCGAACACTTTATACCCGTTCTCATCTTTACGCACGGCTGCATCGTAATGATGATGTTCATCCATATAGAACGTGATGCCGCCTTCCCCGTAGAATAGCGATCAATTGACCATATAAATGGCACTCCAATCGTTCTGGTTTTATCTTTTTACAATGATGAATTTGAAAGAATGACTTCCACGTTTTAAATAAAATTTCGATTTGCCAACGCAAAGAATACCAGTCATGTACCTGTCCCATCGGGACAATATCTGTAGGGGTGTTTGTCATATATACATTGATACCGCTGAGTCGTTTACTACGAGGAGAATACTTCATTCCTTTCTTTTTTTCTCTTACAGATTGATCCTGTAATCGTTTTTGTTGCTGTTGTTTTGTTAATCGATGAACAATTACACGAGCTGGCACTTTCCTACATAAGCATTATCTATTTCATATGTTTGTCCTGGTTGAAGGGAGTTCATTAACGTCTCCATATCTATCTGTATATACTCTGTACCTTTCTTAATTCTTCCGTCTTGAAAATAATCCGGGTTAGGATTTTTTTGATAAATACGTGTATTGGACTTGATACGAGAGATATAGTATGCCTCTTGATCTTGTATATATTGAAGGTCTTTTAAATGAAAATAACCTAAATCTCGGATACATAAATCATTTGCTGTCACAGTTGGGACACACAGAGAGCCATAGGTTCGATCATGTTGTTTACCTGGACCTGTATGAATATGTAGGAACTGTCCACTTAATAGATCATACTCAAGCTGAATTTTCATCCCTGCTGTATGGCTGCATCCTCCTGCACCTGGATAAACCGATGAAAAGACATCCGGGAGTTGAAATGCAGTTGAATCTAAAATACGAATACGCTTAAAAACAGAAGTGTATGGAGAAGAAATTGACATAGACGAGGTCAATTTTTTGCTTAGTATTCCGGCTAGTAGATGTTGTAAAAGTTGGACGGCCGCCTTATTAAATCGTTGATTCAGTCCCTCAGGACTGATGAGTACTGCTGTTGATGCTTCTAAACAGCTAGTTAACTGGGATAAAGAAGTCATTGCTACATTTTGACTCATCCATATACATAAAGCGACTAAATCTTTTGCTTGGTACTTACTAGTTCGTTGCACAAAACCAACATCTCTAGCAAGATTTCGCAAGGTATTTTGGGATAAAAAACTTTGAATTTCTTGAGCAAATAGTTGTAATTCATCGGATACAGAAATAGATATACAAAAACGCCATCCTTTCCTATGATTCTACAGAAAGGATAACGTCTTTTTAGTTTTATGGATAGTGCAAAACTTTAGCTTTATAGCAATACTTTATATAGCCGTTTAATAATTATTTCTGTTATTTACCTATATTTACATGACCTTCGTTATCGGTAATAAAAAGAATCTTTCAGTAAAGATCCTTTTTATTTCATCACTATTATTTAATTTTATTTATTAAAAAAAGAATTTATTGAAACGAATCTTTAAGCTCAGTTGAATTAGAATAGAATTTCGCTTTTGATGGTTGAACACTGCAAATAAATAGTATGATAGATATCAAAAACATTACAAATGCTCCTGAAACTACAACAAATCGTATAGATATAAGCTCTGAAAAAACACCAAAGATTACAGTAACTGTAATAATTAAAAAAGCCTCAATAAACCCGTAAATACTGGAAACTCTGCCCATCACATCAACAGGTATATTGTTTTGATAAAATGTGTAAAAACCGGTATTACAAAAAGCAATAGCAAATGATAAAACAAAAACCCCTACAGATGCTATAAAAAAGGTATTAGAAGATGTAAAAATCATATAACCTACTGCAGTTATTAAGGAACCCATACCCATAAGCCATGAGGTAGGTATTTTTTCATTAATTATTGTATTAGATAAAGAACCTACCAACACTCCTGCTCCAGCAATGCTGACTAAAATTCCATATTCACCTTCAGATAAAGAAAGTATCCTAGTTGCAAAAGCAGCTTCCAACGAATCTGTAGCTGTCATCATGACTACCATCGCACTAAATAAAAGATATATTATCATGACATATAGAAACTTACGGCTAAATCCAATAACAAGCTTCCAATCATCTATTAATAACCTAAGAGATAATTTTGTTGTATCTGATGTTTTTTCTAACTGTGCAGAGGATTCAACATTAGGCATTCCTACTGTAATTAATGCAGATAAAAATAAAGCTCCAGCATTGATATAAATAGCCATATTAGGTGTACCAATTGTAAACATCATTCCCGCTATTGCTGGTCCAGTCAAAAATGCTCCGGAATCAAGTAGGCTACGTAAAGAGTTGAAACGTTTTCTTTGTCCTATTGGTATTAACTTTGTAATATAAGTTACCGATGTTGAGTGGTACATAGAGCTCGCTATTGTAATAAGAAAGACCATAGCATATATAAGCCCTAAAGAAGAGAAGAAAGGTAATAATGCAATTAGCACAGTCTGAAAGACACCTAGTGCTATCATGAGATATTTTTTATTTGAACGATCTACAAGACTTCCTGACCAAATATTAGTAAACAATGTTGATAAAGCCCTAATAATATATAAACCAGAGACAGCAATTGCCGATTCTGTTATGTTAAGAACGATTAGGTTTAGAGCAATAAAGTAAACCCAACTTCCAACACTTGAAACACCAATACTAAACAATAAGATAGATGGATACCGCCAAGTTTCCAATGTTTTTTTAAAACTCAATTGAATTCCTCCTAAAATATAATCAGATAGAATGCAACCCTTAAAACAAAATAAAAAATCCCACCCCCAAGACTTGAAGTCTTAGGGACGAGATTTATCATCGCGGTGCCACCCTAGTTTATTAATATGTCGCCATATTAACCTTATCAGGTACGGCATTTAAAAATGCTTATACCTTAGCTCTATAACGGGAGCTCCCGTCACATCACCCCCTCCTAAAAGGTTCCGACGTGCTGCTCTGAGGCTTGCTTCAATAAAGAAATTCTAACCCTTTTTCACTACCAGGGTTCTCTGTATAGAATTCACTTTATTTACTCTTCTCTTCATCGCATTTATTTTTTATATAATATCACCTATTGGTATCCGTGTAAATGTCTGAATTTTTTTATAATACAAAAAACCTATTAAGATATATGATTCTCATCTAACAACTAAAAAAAGAAAAATACTTCAGGGCAAAAATTATTTGCAACTTTAATACAAAGTCGTTTTTTTCGTTTTGGGGTACTATAAAATATTAGCTTGATAGCGATGTGGTGGTACCCCAGGTTGAAAGAACTGGGCTTTTTTTTCTTAAAAACAGGAAAAAAGCATGCCGATCTCATAATATTTCAGAAAAAACTGGATAGGAGTGGTCAAACATGATCATCAGAACAGCCACAGCGGCAGACGCCAAACCCATCGAAAATGTTCATGTAGAAACCTGGAGAGCAGCATATCAAGGGATTCTGCCGGAAGATACATTATCTAGACTGTCAGCAGAAAAACGGGCAGACCTTTGGAGGTCATCTTTAAGCGATCCTCATGATCAAGAGATTGTCTTCGTTGCCGAGGACACCGGCGGCAGCATCGCAGGTTTTGCCTCAGGTGGACCGAGCCGTCTCAAGCACAGCGCATATCAAGGTGAAGTGTCAGCGATTTACCTTTTGCCCGGATATCACAAACAGGGAATCGGCCGGCGGTTGATGCAGGCTGTTGCAGGGGAGCTCAGAAAGCAGGGCATCAATTCTGGCAGCTTTTTATGAAAGATTGGGAGGAAGCGCGTTCGCCTCAACCGATATGGCAAACAGCATGTGAAAGTCATCGCCATAAGCTGGACGGATATTAAGGACACTTTACAATAAATGCCCCCTGATCACCTCGATTTGACCAAGGGACTTCAATCTTAAATAAAATTCGGAAACAGCAGTCGATTCAGCCCAGCTTTGCTTCCTTGCGGGGCTCGCGAAGCTGCTTTAAAGTTTTCATTATACCTGTCTGCTTAACGCCAAAGTAATTGTACAGCTGTTTATAATATTGAAAACGAGCAGTCCTACATTCAGCATGTTCTTTGACAGGATGATATATCTTTTCGATAAAGATGGCAATGCTTTGCTGGCCTCCTTCCTGCTGAGCAACTTCATATGCTTTTCTATAACTTTCCGTCACATATTGTTCATGCGTAAGAACTCTTTGAAAGGCTCCGCCGTGTTGCCAAATTGATCGGCTGTTCTGATATCCCTTTAATTTTAAGACCCCATTACGATCAGTTAAGTAGTCAATCAGTTTTAATGCATGACTGCGTTCTTCATCATGCTGAAGCCTAAACCAGTGCTGATCCCTGTCAAATTTAAATGATTAAAGTAATTTGACATCGCCAAATATAAATATCGGACTGGTATTTAATTTGGATCAAATTATTGATCAACTGTTGCATTCGTTCACTTATCAAAGTCATCAATCTCCCCGAGTCTATTTAGATTTTCGCCTATTGCAATGTATGAGAATTCAAAAGAGGTGTGCCAAACAAACAGAACTGGAATGTTAAATGGGCTTTAGCTGAAATTCTTTCGTTAATAAATGGAAAAGGAAAGTTTGCTGCAAGCAATCATGCAAAGACATAAGACTTGGGGAAGCTAAAGGATTTTTTCAAAACAATCATTTAAAGGGGTGTTTTATTTTGTTTTCTAAACCTGCGACCCGAATCGGCCCGAGTAAGGTTAAGCGGGTCAATTGCTTTGCCATATAAACAGGGCTGAATTTCATTCCGCTTTCGAGCCACGAGGAAATAACACCTATATGCGCGGAGGTTATATAATCGATGAGAAGATCTTGTGGAATCACCAGCTGTTTTTCAGATTCCGCGATTGATGAGATGAACTCTTCATAAATCCGCTTTTGCACAATCTTCATGAGACGGCTTCTAAATTGGGGAAGCCCCCGGTCACCTAACATCACTTCAAAATACTCAGCGTGTTTGTGAATAAACTCAAACAAACGTAAAAAAGAAGGCGGCGGATGCAGCCGGTCTGCTGTTGAAGGGACCGGCTTCACCTGCTCAATCAGTTCATTGAGCATGCCCTCCATGCTTTGCAAGATAAAATCATGCTTATTTTTGTAATGAAGATAAAAGGTTGCGCGCGTCAAATCGGCTTTATCGGCAATTTCTTGGATCGTAATCGAATGCACATCTTTTTCTTTTAAAAGCTGGATGAAAGCATCTCTTAAACATTTAGACGTTCTTTTAATCCGTCGGTCAACATTTTGATGATTAGACATTGTTCAGCCTCCTTGTATAACATTACATCATTTTTTTACAAATGTCGGATATATGTAAAGTATTCAACACTTGGAAATGAACTGTTGATTGACCAAATCATGCCAAGTGATAAAATTTTAACTAGCAGCTGCGTATATGATTATTGCGAAAATGATGACGGTCCGTCAAATCTCGCGTTGTTTTATCATCGAAAGGAGCTTATCATGAGAGGTAAAATCGTTTTAGAAGAACATTGGGAGTCGCCTGATTTTCCAGCGACGGGCAGCCATGATTTCACAGACGCAGACTATTTTGCAAAGGTCCAAAAGCGATTGCAGGAATATGAAAAACGGATTGAAGATATGGATCAAAACGGAATCCAAACATCGATATTATCGTTGACACAGCCGGGAATTGAAGGTATTACTGATCGGGAAAAGGCCATCGAACTGGCGCAGCAGATGAATGACCATGTGGCACAGCATTTCCTTGCCAAACACCCAGACCGTTTTCAAGCTTTTGCTGCGCTTCCCATGCAGGATCCAGAGGAGGCAGCTAAAGAGCTGAAACGGGCGGTGCAAGACCTTGGTTTTGTCGGAGCATTGATCAATGGCTACAGTAATATCGGTGATGAAAATACAGCCCAATATCTTGACGAACCCAAAGTGTGGCCATTCTGGGAAGAAGTCGAAAAATTAGGCGTTCCCGTTTACCTTCATCCTCGCATTCCGCTGCCTCATCAGCAAAGAATTTACCAAGGTTATGAGGGACTGCTTGGTTCAGCATGGGGATTTGGTGTCGAAACGGCCACACATGCTTTGCGGCTGATGTTAAGCGGACTGTTTGATCAATATCCAAACTTGACCATTATCCTCGGCCATCTCGGCGAAGGATTGCCGTTTACACTGCCGCGCGTGGAACACCGGCTTCGCCATCAGAGGCCCGAAACGCACGGTAGACATCAAAAGCCAGTAACCGAGTATCTTCGCCAAAATTTCTATTTGACCACAAGCGGCGTTTTCCGGACACAGGCTTTAATCGATACGATGCTGGAAGTCGGCTCAGACAGAATTTTATTTTCCGTTGACTATCCATACGAATCAATGAATGAAATCTCATCATGGTTTGATCAATGTCCAATCAGTGAAACGGACAGGAAAAAGATCGGCAGCCAAAATGCGGCCCGCTTATTTAATTTCTAAATGACACACGCCAAAAAGACCTCTACTATCATGGAGGTCTTTTTGGCGTACTCAAGGGGTGGAATGATGAGGAGTTGCCAAAGAGCTAAAGAGGAGGATATTATGATTCGCCGGATTCTCTCCGGCAAGTTCCTGATCCAGCAAAAGGAACGCTTGCAGAAGGGTGTTTCTGGGAAGCTGAAATCTTTCAAGAATGGTGATCAATGTTGACATCTCTGTTATTACTGTTTATATTGTATATATACAGTAATAACGAATTGAGGGATGTCATGCTTTGAACATTATTATTTCAAACGCTTCAGACGAACCGATCTATCTTCAGATCGTCAACCAATTAAAGGAGCAGATCGTCAAAGGAGCGCTCTCGGAAACACAGCCGCTCCCATCGATCAGAAACTTGGCCAAAGAGCTGAAAATCAGTGTGATTACAACGAAAAGAGCCTATGATGAGCTTGAGAAAGAAGGGTTCATTGTCACCGTTGCCGGAAAGGGCTCATATGTGGCAGCCATCAATAAAGACATGCTCCGTGAAACAAAAATAAAAATGATTGAAGAAAAAATGGCAGAAGCCGTCAGTCAAGCCAAGCTCGTCGGCCTGACATATGAAGAGCTCGAAGAGATGCTCAAACTGTTGTATGAAGGGTGGTAAAGATGAACAACATTCTGGAAATAAACAATCTATCGAAACATTATCAGGATTTCTCACTACAAAATATCAACTTCACTCTTGAAAAAGGGTATATCATGGGGTTTATCGGTCCAAACGGAGCAGGGAAAAGCACGACAATTAAGCTGATCATGAACCTGATCAAAAAAGATGAAGGCGAAATCAATATTTTCGGCCTTGACAGCGAAAAGCACAACATCGAGATCAAGCAAAGAATCGGCTTTGTCTACGATGAAAATCACTATTATGAAGAACTGACGCTCAGCGAAATGAAGGGCATCATCAGCCCGTTTTACAAAAGGTGGGATGAAGCCGTTTTTCAACGGTATGCAAAAGACTTTCAGCTTCCTTTGAAAAAACAGATTAAACACTTGTCAAAAGGAATGAAAATGAAATTCTCGCTGGCGATCGCCCTTTCCCATCATGCTGAACTGTTGATCATGGATGAACCGACTTCCGGATTAGACCCTCTTGTCAGGTCTGAACTGTTGGATGTTTTGCAAACACTGCTTGAAGACGAAAACAAATCGATCTTCTTTTCAACTCATATTACATCCGATTTAGAGAAAGTCGCTGACTTTATTACACTCATCGATAACGGACAGATGATATTAAGCAAAACAAAAGACGAACTGCTGGAGGGGTACTGCATTGTCAAAGGAAGCAAAGAAATCTTGAACTCGCGCCAGCCAAACACATTTATCGGTCTGAAAGAAAATCACTTTGGTTTTGAAGCGCTGTCGGACAATCGAAAAGACGTCCTGCAGCAATTCGGGGATTCCGTCATGATCGAAAAGCCTACATTGGAGGATATCATGGTATTTTCAACCAACAGGAGTGATCATCGTGTATCATCTTATTAAAAAAGATATCTTAATGCAGAAAAAAACAATCAAATTATCGCTCTTTTTGATGATCTTTTTCACATTTACGTTTTCTCAGCTTGAGCATATCGGCTATACGCTCGCCGTGTTGGCCATCACGTATCAGCTGACTCTCGGTGCAAGCTCATTGGAGGACAAAAACAACAGCGACAAAATCCTGATCAGCCTACCTATCAAACGAAATATCATCGTCATGTCCAAGTATGTTTCAGTCTATGTGTATGCAGCCTACGCGATTCTTGTCTACTTCTTGCTGAATATGATCTGTCAGTTGCTACACGTACCGCTTGAGTTTCCATTCACAGCGATAGGGGCAATGGGCGCCGTTGTGGCTGTCACTTTGTTTAGCGCCATCTCGTTTCCGTTAATTTTTAAGTACGGCTATCTGAAATCGAAAATGGCGAACCTTATCATTTTTTTCGTCTTTATATTTGGCGGAACAGCAGTTGTTAAATTTTTGAGCGAGGATGAGCATTTCGCTTTTAACAAAAAGCTCACGGAATGGATTGGAAGCACCTCAAACGCGGGAAGCTTCATTCTGTTGATTGTTGCTTTATTTGCCATCATCATTTGTTCATATGGTCTTTCTCTTAAGTTTTATCAAAAAAGAGAGTTTTAGTCTAAAGGATCAGAAGGGAGCGTGGCTCTTTTTGATCCTTTTTTATTGTTTGCTTTTGATAAACATCATTTTTCCGGAAGCTTCGGTAAAAAATCAAACTTTTGCCTCTTTTATTTCATTATATAATGTAAACGGTTTCGTATGTAGTATACTTATACTATAATTTTAGGCATTAAGGGAAATTGACAGGAAGGATAGAAAACAGGTGAAATCCACATGAATACGAGGCAAAAAGACATTTTATATCTGTTATTATCTGAACCTGATGATTATTTAATCGTGCAAGATGTCGCTGACAGAGTAAAGTGTTCCGAAAAAACGATCCGAAACGACCTTAAAGCGATCGAAGATTATTTAAATGAACATGCTGATGCAGAACTGATTCGCAAACCGGGGGTGGGCGTTTACTTACAAATAGAAGATGATGAGAGGGTCCGCCTGACCCATCAACTATTTCGTGAACACAGCGGCCATAAGCAGAAAACCGATGAGGAAAGAATGCTGGACATCGCTTACCACTTATTAATGAATCCAAAGCCCGCTTCTGCAAAAGACATTGCTGCGCGATATTTTTTAAATAAATCGGCCATCAAAAAAGATTTAACCAAAATAGGAGGGTGGCTGAAGCGGTTTGACCTCACATTGGTGTCAAAGCAGCGGCTCGGCTTAACCATTAAAGGGAGCGAAAAAAATAAAAGAAAAGCGATGGCCAGGCTATCGGATTTAATCGACCATCCACAATTTACAAGTCAATTTATCAAAAACAAATTTTTAAGCCATGAAATCGAATGTGTGATGAATGAAATCAAATCAATGCAAAAGCGGCATTCTTTATACTTCACAGATGAAACGAGTGAAAATTTGCTGCTGCATATTTTATTAATGATCCGCCGGATTAAAATGAAGCAGCCGATTTCCATTGCTCAAAAAGACATCTCCCTTGTCGAAGAGAAAAAAGAATATCAATGGACACTATCATTGTTAAAACGGCTGGAGGCCCCTTTTACCATCCTCTTTCCCAAAGAGGAAATCGTCTATTTGACATTGCATATCCTGGGCGGGAAAGTTCGGTATCCGGGTCATCAGGAAGAGAAAAACCTGGAAAATCCTTTGCTCCATCAGGTTGTCCGGCACCTGATCGACCGCGTATCAGAGCTGAAAATGCAGGATTTCCGCCAGGATCAGGTGTTGATGGGCGGCTTGAACATTCATCTCAACACAGTGTTAAATCGCCTAAACTATGGTCTTTCGGTATCCAATCCAATGCTTAGAGACATCAAAACAATGTATCCTTATTTGTTTCATATCGTCATCGATGCGCTGGAAGACATCAATCAAGCGTTCGCGCTTGCGATTCCGGAGGAAGAAGCCGCATATCTGACATTGCATTTTCAAGCGGCGGTCGAACGTTTTAACCGCGGCGGCCATGCAAGAAAAAAAGCCGTCATTGTCTGCCATATGGGAATCGGGATGTCGCAATTATTGCGAACAAAGATCGAGCGGAAATGCCGGCAAATCGATGTGCTCGACTGTATCGCCAAAGCCGACTTGCCGGATTATTTAGCCAGGCACAGTGATGCAGAGCTCGTCATTTCCACAGTATCCCTGGAAGATATGAAGCTTCCCCATGTTGTCGTATCACCGCTGTTAGAGTCCGGTGATGAAGAAAAGCTGAACGTGTTTGTCGAGCAAATGGATGATCGCAAAAAACAAACATTTAAAATGTTAAACAATACGACGCCATTTTTAGTATTTCTGCAGCAAGAATCAGAGCATCGCTACAAACTGATTGAAAAATTGGCAGCGGCTTTGTATGAAAAAGGCTATGTCGAAAAGGATTACGCCGCACATGCCGTCATGCGTGAAAAAATGTCGGCGACAAACATCGGTGCCGGAATTGCGATTCCCCATGCAAACGCGAAATGGATTAAACAATCGGCCATCGCTATCGCCACCTTAAAAGAGCCGCTTGACTGGGGGGCTGAAAAGGTGTCGCTCGTCTTTATGCTGGCTGTGAAACACGAGGATCAAAACATGACGCGGCAATTGTTTCACGAGCTGTCATACCTTAGCGAACAGCCGGCTTTCATTCGCATGCTGACACAAGAAACAAATGTGATGAAATTTTTATCTTATTTGGACTATGAAAGGCAGGGCTAAGCCCTGTTTTTTAATTTGATAGGGAAAAAAGCCGATTTTTCCGGAAACTACGGTAAAAACAAGCGCTTTTAACATCCTGATTTTGATATACAGTAGTGACAAGCCCTACTAAACATACTTTATTCTAAGGGGAGGACGAGCATGAAACTGTTAGCGATTACATCATGTCCAAACGGAATTGCCCACACGTACATGGCCGCGGAAAATCTGCAAAAAGCGGCCGACAGGCTGGGCGTTCAACTGAAAGTCGAAACCCAAGGCGGCATCGGAGTAGAAAACGAGCTGACCGAACAAGACATTCGCGAAGCAGACGCGATTATTATTGCTGCGGACCGGTCGGTCAATAAAGACCGCTTTATCGGAAAGAAATTGTTGGCTGTCGGTGTTCAAGACGGCATCCGCAAGCCGGAAGAACTGATTAAGAGAGCGGTAAACGGCGACATCCCGACCCATCAATCAGATTCAAAATCGGCCCCGGACAGTCAGCGGGAGAAAAAACAAAACCCGATTTACCGTCATCTGATGAACGGTGTTTCCTTCATGGTTCCATTCATCGTCGTCGGCGGACTGCTGATAGCGGTTGCCCTGACGCTCGGCGGTGAGAAAACGCCGAAAGGCCTGGTGATTCCGGATGATTCTTTCTGGAAAACGATTGAACAGATCGGAAGCGCTTCATTCTCATTCATGATCCCGATTTTAGCCGGATATATCGCCTACAGCATCGCCGATAAACCAGGGCTTGTTCCAGGTATGATCGGCGGCTATATCGCGGCGACGGGAAGCTTTTACGGCAGCGTGAGCGGCGCGGGTTTCCTCGGCGGGATTATCGCCGGTTTTTTAGCGGGCTATGCGGCGCTGGCCATCAAAAAATTAAAAGTCCCAAAAGCGCTACAGCCGATTATGCCGATTATTGTCATACCGGTGGTTGCATCACTGATTGTAGGTTTGGCATTTGTACTATTGATCGGCGCGCCTGTCGCGCAAATCTTTGAATCATTGACGGTCTGGCTGGCTGGGATGAAGGGATCAAGCTCCATCCTTCTGGCTTTGATCCTGGGCGCGATGATTTCGTTTGATATGGGCGGTCCCGTCAACAAAGTGGCCTTTCTGTTTGGATCTGCCATGATCGGTGAAGGAAACTACGAAATCATGGGCCCGATTGCAGTTGCCATCTGTATACCGCCAATCGGGCTCGGTATTGCGACGTTTTTAGGAAAAAGAAAATTCCAGACGGCAGAAAGAGAAATGGGAAAAGCGGCATTTACGATGGGATTGTTCGGCATTACTGAAGGCGCCATTCCATTTGCAGCGCAAGATCCGCTTCGCGTGATTCCGAGTATCATGGCTGGTTCGATGACAGGTTCTGTCATCGCGATGATCGGAAACGTCGGGGACAGAGTGGCACACGGTGGACCAATCGTTGCGGTGCTTGGAGCGGTGGATCATGTCCTGATGTTTTTTATCGCTGTCATTGCCGGATCACTTGTCACTGCCTTTTTGGTCAATGTCTTAAAAAAAGATATTGCTGAAGCACCGCAGCCAACTCGGCCCGAAACAGTCAAAGACGCACCGATGGAAGCCAAAAAGCACATCAACATGCCGGAAATCAACAAGCTGACCGACATCACCGATATCGAGCTGATCGAGCCTGCATTATCAGGGGAAACAAGAGACGAGATTATCGATGAAATGATCGAAAAATTAGCCAGCGCCGGCGCACTTTATTCAGCAAGCGGATTTAAAGAAGCGATTATGGCTCGCGAACAAGAAAGCACAACAGCGATCGGAATGAATATTGCGATTCCGCACGGAAAATCTGATGCAGTGAAACGGCCAAGCGTCGCATTTGGGATGAAAAGATCGGGTGTCGATTGGAAAAGCCTTGATGGAACAAAGGCGAAATTAATCTTTATGATCGCCGTACCGAAAGAAAGCGAAGGAAACGAGCATTTAAAACTCCTGCAAATGCTGTCGCGAAAACTAATGGATGACAGCTACCGTCAAAGACTGCTGTCTGTGGAAACAAAAGAAGAAGCATACAAGCTTTTGGACGAAATCATATAAACGGGGGAATGATGAGGATGACTGAACCGTTGTTTTTTGCACCCGTTTTCAAAGAAAGAATTTGGGGCGGCACCGCTTTAGCCGCCTTCGGCTATGACATTCCGTCAGAACAAACGGGAGAGTGCTGGGCTTTTGCCGCTCATCAAAATGGACAAAGCGTCGTTTTAAACGGAGAATATAAAGGACTCACACTCGGCGGGCTTTGGGAAAATCATCGGCATTTATTCGGACATCTGGAGGGGGATCGCTTCCCTCTGTTGACGAAGATTTTAGACGCTGATCAAGACCTATCCGTTCAGGTCCACCCAAATGACGTGTATGCGAAGGCACGCGAAAACGGGGAGCTCGGAAAAACAGAATGCTGGTATATCATAGACTGTGAAGAGGGCGCAGAAATCATTTACGGCCATCACGCCAAAACAAAGAATGAGCTGATCTCCATGATAGAAAAGGGAGAATGGGACAAGCTTTTACGGCGGGTAAAGGTGAAGCCGGGAGATTTCTTTTATGTGCCAAGCGGGACCGTGCATGCCATCGGAAAAGGTATTTTGATTTTGGAGACGCAGCAAAATTCCGATACAACCTACAGATTATATGATTATGACAGAAAGGATGCAGCTGGCAACCTTCGCGATCTCCATCTGGAAAAAAGCATTGACGTCATCAACGTTCCATTTTTGCCGGAAGAGCGAACGGTTCAATATGAACAAACAGATGACCTGGCTAGCGCCACTTTAATTGAAGGCCCTTATTTTTCAGTGGCAAAGTGGGAATTAAAAGGAACAGCCTGCTTAAAACAGGAAAAACCTTTTCTTCTCATCAGCATCATCGAAGGACAGGGGCGCGTGATCTCCGGCGAGCGCGAATACGGCTTTCAAAAGGGAGATCACATGCTGCTGCCAAATGGATTTGGTGAATTTGAACTCAACGGGCATACAAAGTGTATTGTATCGAGCATCTAAACATACATCCGTTCACCTTTTTAGAACACCTGTCTTCATACAGGTGTTCTTTTTGTATTCCATCAACTTCTTCCCCAGACCTCCGTTCAATAGCCGCCGTTTTCAGCCGTTGGGACACATCAAAGATGGCATGAACCTTAGGACGTCCGCATATGATTAGAACAATCGTTCTTTTCTTCAAACGGGAAGTGAGCACGGTTCGAGAAAAGAAAAAACGCTTCCTTCCTGAAGAACATCAACCGTAAAAAACACACCATGAGAAAAGAAGGCGATGATTCGGTTAAGAAAGATAATGTAAGCGAATTCATCGCCTTTTTATCACAGTTCATATTCATGAATGGAAAGCGAGGAGGAACGTGATGGAAAAAGCAGAACTCCGGTGGAATGAACCCTTGATTTTTCATCATGAAATTGCCGCTGGCCTATTTACACCTGAGGATTTTACTGAGGAAGAGCAACTCATGGCCAAAACGACAGAATCATTTGTCAAAAACGACGTCATGCCCCTTCTTGAATCGATTGATCAGCATGATCACGTAAACGTTAAAAAATTGTTTCAAGAAGCTGGAGAGCTCGGCCTTCTCGGGATCGAGGTGCCGGAAGAATACGGCGGCCTCTCTCTCAACAAAAAGCTGTCAGGGCTTGTGGCCGAGAAAATGGGAGCCGGCGGGTCGTTCAGCGTCTCCTTTAATATTCATGCGGGTGTAGGGACTTTGCCATACGTTTATTATGGAACCGAAGAACAAAAACAAAAATACCTGCCGAAGCTCGCATCGGGAGAATGGATCGGAGCGTATGCCCTGACAGAGCCCAGTGCAGGATCAGACGCTTTAAATGCAAAAACGACGGCTGTTTTGAACAAAGAAGGAACAGCCTGGATTTTAAATGGCGAAAAACAGTGGATTACGAACGCGCAAGTGGCTGATGTCTATGTTGTCTTTGCAAAAACGGCTGAAGGCATGACCGCGTTTATCGTGGAGCGCTCATTTAAAGGGGTTTCGGTCGGCCCTGAAGAAAAGAAAATGGGGATCAAAGGGTCTTCGACAGCGACCTTGATCTTGGATGATGTCACAGTACCCATCGGGAATGTTATCGGAAAAGCCGGAAAAGGGCATCATGTCGCCTTGAATATTTTAAACATGGCGCGCTTGAAACTCGCCTTTTCAAACATCGGAACTGCAAAACAAGCATTGAAGCTTGCCGTAAGCTACGCCAAACAGCGGAAACAGTTTGACAGGCCGATCATCGATTTTTCCATGATTCAAGAAAAGATCGCCGATATGGCGATTTCGATTTACGGAGCGGAAAGTGCTGCCTACAGGACGGCGGGAAACTTAGACAATGTGTTTGAGACTGCCGGTTCACTGGGCGAAAGTTTAAGAGAACTGGCAAACTATGCATCTGAATGTGCGATCAATAAAGTAAACTGCTCCGAAGTGCTCGGCCGGATCGCAGACGAGGCGGTTCAGATTCATGGCGGCTACGGATACATGCAGGAGTATGAAGTGGAACGTTTGTACCGGGATGCGCGGATCAGCCGGATTTTCGAAGGCACAAACGAAATCAACCGGCTGACGATCGCCAAACTTTTGCTGAAAATGGTGCACCAAAACGTTGGCACAAACTTTGAAATCCCGTTAAAAAAGCAGGAAAAACGAAACAGGCAATTCATCTATCAGTCTAACCGGCTTCTCAACAAATCTTTGAATACACTGGCACACGCCAACATTAACATTCAAGAGGAGCAGGAATACTCGCGGCTTATCGCCGACATGAAGAAAGAAATCTATGTGATGGAATCCGCTGTCATACGGACGGAAAAAGCGGTACAAAAAAGCGGGAAAGCTAAAGAACGGCTGAAAGAAATCATGACAAACGTCATTTGTGAAGAAGGCTTCCGCAACATTGAAGAGATGGCGGTGTCTGTCTTAACAGGGCTGAAATCAGATGAAGCCGAAAGAAAGCTCGTATTGCAAGAGATTCGCAGCCTGCCTGTCCCCCTCTTCAGCAACCTGTTTATCCAAAAGCGCGAAATCGCAGAAAGAATAGCCGAACATGAGAAATATATTGTGTGAACGGAGTGAAACTTTTGAAAAAAATCGGGTTTATCGGTTTGGGCAACATGGGTCTTCCGATGTCAAAAAATTTGCTTCTGGCAAACTTCATTGTCTATGGTATGGATCTCAACAAGGAAGCGGAGCTGTCCTTTCAGCAAGCAGGCGGAACCATCGGTATCCCGCTTGAGAAGATGGTTGAACAGTGTGACGCGATTTTGACAAGCCTTCCTTCATCAAACGCAGCAGAGGAGGTTTTTTTAGGGGAAAAGGGGCTTGTACACCTGGCTGAACCCGGCATCCTGCTGATCGACACGAGTACGGTCGCTCCCGAATTGAATCAGAGAATTGAAGAGGCGGCCGGAAATAAAGGTGTCGATTTTCTGGCGGCGCCCGTCAGCGGCGGTGTGATAGGGGCGGTAAACCGGACACTCACCTTTATGTCAGGGGGCGCAAAGTCCGCTTTCGAAAAGGCAATGCCTGTATTTAACGCTATGGGCGAAAATATCTTTCATGTGAACGAGAATATCGACAGCGGGACGAACACGAAGCTGATCAACAACCTCTTGATCGGATTTTATACAGCCGGGGTCAGTGAGGCGCTGCACCTTGCAAAAAACAGCAACCTCGATCTTGATCAATTGTTTGACATGCTGAATGTAAGCTATGGCCAAAGCCGCATCTATGAGCGCAACTATAAAAGTTTCATAGCGGATGATCACTATGAGCCGGGCTTTTCTTTGAAGCTTCTATTAAAGGACCTTGGCTTCGCCCTGGATTTGGCTCACAAAAACAACGTGGAACTGCCGGTGAGCAACATCCTCTTTGAGCTTTATCAAGAAGCGGATAAGGGTGGATACGGCGAAAAGGATATGTCTGTCTTATACAAAAAAATCAGTGAGCAAAATAGAGGTGGGAAAACGAATCATGAAAAGCAACATTAAAAAAATGCGGAACAACATCAATGGGGAATGGGTGGATTCTCTTGCTGCCGAAGTCGAAGAAGTGGTTAATCCTGCCAACGGAAAAACAATCGCCTATGTCCCCCTGTCTGTAAGAGAAGATGTGGAGCGCGCCGTACGGGCCGCACAACACGCTTACGAGACATGGTCATCGGTGCCTGTGCCCAACAGGACAAGACGTTTATACAAATACCTGCAGCTTCTTGAAGAACAAAAAGAACAGCTGGCTGACATCATTACGATGGAAAACGGAAAAACGCTCAAGGACGCCCGCGGGGAAGTGCAGCGGGGAATTGAAGTCGTGGAGCTGGCGACCGCGGCACCTACGCTCATGATGGGAGAAGCCCTGCCCGGGATAGCAGACGGCATCGACGGCTCGATCTGGCGCTATCCATTGGGAGTAGTCGCCGGCATTACGCCGTTTAACTTTCCGATGATGGTTCCCCTCTGGATGTTTCCGCTCGCCATCGCCTGCGGAAACACGTTCGTCTTGAAAGCTTCAGAACGGACGCCTCTTCTTGCAGAGAAACTAGTCGAACTGTTCTATGAATCAGGCTTTCCAAAAGGGGTTCTCAACCTCGTCCACGGCGGAAAAGACGTCGTGAACGGTTTATTGGAGAATGAAGAAATCAAAGCGATTTCCTTCGTTGGATCAGAACCTGTCGCAAAATATGTGTACCAAACAGGCACAGCAAACGGAAAACGCGTTCAAGCGCTTGCCGGCGCTAAAAACCATGCGATTGTTATGCCGGATTGCCATCTTGAAAAGTCGGTTCAAGGGATCATCGGAGCGGCATTCGGCAGCAGCGGGGAACGCTGTATGGCCTGCTCCGTTGCGGCGGTTGCCACCGACATCGCCGATGACTTCATGGAAATGCTCGTTTCTGAAACACAAAAGCTGAAGACGGGAGACGGCAGATTCGATGATCACTTTGTCGGCCCGCTGATCCGTGAAGTCCACAAAAACCGCGTCCTTGATTATATTGACAGCGGCATAAAAGAAGGAGCCGCACTAACGGTGGACGGACGCAATCCGGGTGTTCAGGAAGGATACTTTGTGGGAGCCACCATTTTCGATCATGTGAAACCGAATATGAAAATCTGGCAGGATGAAATCTTCGCGCCGGTTTTAAGTGTTGTGCGAATCAAAGACCTTGATGAGGGAATCGCACTCGCCAACAAGTCCAAATTTGCCAACGGCGCTGTCATTTATACGTCAAACGGCAAAAGCGTTCAAAAATTCCGCGACAACATTGACGCCGGCATGATCGGTGTCAATGTCAATGTCCCGGCTCCAATGGCGTTCTTTTCCTTCGCAGGAAACAAAGCCTCTTTCTATGGAGACCTTGGGACAAACGGAAAAGACGGTGTCCAGTTTTACACACGGAAAAAGGTCGTCACCGAACGCTGGTTCTAGCCTTACATTGACAAAGCAGGATCCCTCTAATTCCAGGATAAAGACTTGAGAGGGATCTTTCTATTTAAACTGGAGGGATCAATCATGAAATACGTGACACTGAAAAAAGAACATGGTATCACAACCGTCACATTGAACAATCCGCCGGCAAATGTACTGTCTTCTTCATGCATCGCTGAATTGCGCTCCCTTATTCGAGAACTGGCCCGTGACGAAGATACAAAAGCGCTCATCATCACGGGAGAGGGCCGCTTCTTTGCGGCCGGAGCGGACATCAAAGAATTCGTTTCGAAATTAGGGGATCAAAAACAAGGATTGGCGCTCGCAGAAGATGGCCAGGCGCTCTGTGATGAAATCGAAGCTTTGAAAAAACCCGTCATTGCCGCAATCAACGGACCGGCTCTTGGCGGAGGTCTTGAACTGGCGATGAGCTGCCACTTCAGAGTCATATCTGACGAGGCGACAGTCGGTCTTCCGGAATTGAAGCTCGGCCTGATTCCTGCATTTGGCGGTACTCAGCGGCTCCGCAAGATCACGGATACAGCCGCTGCGCTCGATCTTATCCTCACAAGCCGGACGCTTTCAGCTGATGAAGCAGTAGAGATGAAGATTGCCCAGCTGGCCGTGAAAGGTGAGGAGCTGTTGAAGACGGCAACAGCTATCGCCTCGTCATTTGTAAAAGGAAAAAGCATGACGAGTGTCATGCGTGCAGTGGAATGCATTATCCAGGGCGCAAACGAAAGCATGGAAAAAGCGCTGGAAAGGGAGCGAAAAAGGTTTGCCGAGCTGTTTTTAACCGCTGATGCCAAAGAAGGAATTCACGCGTTCGTGGAGAAGCGTAAACCAGAGTTTCATCATTCATAAAAGGAGTGGATCCAGATGTCAGATGACGTTTTGTGTTCCGTTAATCAAAACGGCGCAGCAACGATCGTTCTCAACCGTCCGAAAGCGCTCAACTCGCTTTCTTATGATATGGTTCGTGTGATCGGTGATCAATTAAAAGAATGGGAGAGAGATCAAAACGTTTCTGTCGTCGTCATCAAAGGAAGCGGACCAAAAGGGCTTTGTGCCGGCGGTGATATTAAGGCACTTTATGAAGCTCGGTCATCAAAACAAGCTTTGCAAGAGGCAGAGCGTTTTTTTGAAAAAGAATATGAAGTCGACATGGCCGTCTATCGATTTTCAAAGCCGATCATCGCCTGCATGGACGGCATCGTCATGGGCGGAGGGGTAGGCCTGACATACGGGGCCAGCCACCGGATTGTGACGGAGAGAACAAAATGGTCGATGCCCGAAATGAATATCGGTTTCTTTCCGGATGTCGGCGCAGCCTACTTTTTAAACAAAGCGCCCGGGTACTTAGGACGCTATCTTGCATTAACAGCGTCTGTCATCCATGCCGCTGATGTGCTGTATATGAACGGCGCAGACATCTATATGACGAGTGTTGATTTAGAGCGCTTTATTCAAAAAGTGGAGCAGACGAATTGGAGGCATGTCAATATCGAGGAAAAGCTGGAACAGCTAATCGGCGAATTTCAAGCGAAACCGCACCAGGAGAGCAAGCTCGCTCCTGAACAAAACGCGATTGATCATCATTTTAAGCATGATACATTGGAAAAGATCATCCAGTCTCTCGAAAGCGAGGGGAGCGTTTTTAGTCTGAATGTGAAAAAACAGCTTCTCTCCAAGTCTCCATTTTCATTGAAAATCACCTTGAAACAACTGGCAGACGGCAAACAAAAAAAGCTGGAGGAATGCTTTGCCACAGATCTTGTGCTGGCCCAGAACTTTTTGAAGCATCACGATTTCTTCGAAGGTGTGCGGTCCGTGCTGATCGATCGCGATCAATCACCGAACTATCAGTACAGGCACATTTCAGATGTAACCGATGATGCCGTGAATCAGTTTTTTCACCCCCGAGCTGACCTTTAGATGTCAGCTCTTTTTTTGCGGAAATATTCTCCAATGTAAGATATCGTTCATTGCTGGACGCTGAACAAGGGCGAGATCTGGAACGGTGATTCATTAACGCCGATTGTCGAATAAAGCTTTAGATACATGATTTCAGCTCTATTGCAATGTAAATGGCGATTCTCAATTTTCATTGAGTAAGCATAGAAACCTTGATGGGCCGTGCGCCTTTCAATGTTTTTTGTGGTGAAGGCACTGTTGTTGGCGCCATACTTCATTCACCTAAAAAAACCCCTTGCGTTAAAGCGGACTTTAAGATTTATCCTGTAAATGAAACTGCCTTTATCAAAATAGAAATAAGGTGAAATATAATGTTGGTCACAAAGCCTGCCGTTCGGCTTCCCCGGGGTCTTCAAGCCAGGCATACAACTCTATTTGTCCGCAAAGCTGCAGCATTTGCGAGTGAGATCGTACTCGCTAAAAACGGCCAGACTGCAAACGGGAAAGACCTGATGGAAATCATAAATTTAGCGGTTCAAGAAGGAGATAAAATCACGTTAATCATAAATGGAGCGGATGAGCGAGCCGTAAAAGAGACTTTGGAAAAATTTCTTTTAAACTTGTAATGCAAAAGAAAAAAGCTGAAAGCGCAATATCGGTTTTTCGCAAGCATATCACAAGCTCCAACCATGACAAATCTTTTTCTTCAAAAATACGATTTCCATTGGCATCTCTTTTAATAAAGGGGAGAAGACCCTCTTTTTCATAATATCGGAGTGTATGCGTAGGCAAACCTACTTTTTCCGCAACTTCTTTTATCGAATACCCCATCTGATAACCTCCAACTCAACAAAATACACATTGGCTGCGTCAGCAAGCAATATTGTAATCTCCATCATGATTATAGACCTTAAAGTTCACTTTAAAGCAAGCCCTCTAGAAGACCAAAAAGCAAAAGGGACAAAGGACCCTTATGATGAATGGGGAAGATGAATCTTTCCGCGATGGTTAAGGGACAGGAAATTGCGGCAACTCGGACGGCAAATGTGAATACTGCCCTACGGGAGGAAATACGAAAGGGGGATGTGCGGACGTATCATTCATTGGACTGCGACTTGAAAATTTCCAAATTATAGATTATTATAATATTTGTACACATTAACAAAATATGTATTTAGGAGGTTGATAACATGAAATCTGGAAGATTAAGCAAGTATGTCTTGTCACTGTTTATGACCTTCGCAATGGTTCTATCCTTTCATGCCACATCCGCAAACGCTGCATCAGACGGCGCCATAACACCAAGTGAGTGCCCAACATTCATCGTACCCGATGATCACCAACCAACAGTTAAGGTTGGCGAATCCGGCCATTGGAATCTCTATTGTGGCAGTACGAGCGGTGCTCCAATTGATTTTTCAAATGAAGATTTATATGTTTCTGTTGATGATTCGAGTGCTCTAAATGTGTATGCTAATCCAGACAGAAACACACTGGACTACGAAGGACTGGGTAAAGGGAATGTAGAGGTCATGGTTTACTGGGCAAACAAACAACCGGGCACAACATATACATTTTTATTGGTGGAAGTAAAATAATTGCCGCGGCCCGTCATTTTTTCTAAATATCATATGGAACACTCTTATCGAAACCTTGATTGGCTATAGTCGTTCAAGGTTTTTTTGTCATGGCAGGGACTCTCCGCGGGGAAAGCCGCCGCACACCGGATACGCCTCGCTTTATCCGGCAATGTCCGCCGATTCAAACATACCGTTTCGATGGCCGCTCACGATGATCGAGTGTCCCCAAAACATATCGCCGGCAATCCATCAACATATGCGCCTCTAAAATATGCCTCGTTAAAAGGGATTTTGCTTCGTTTTATACTGACTAATTCTTTGACAATGCCGGCAACAGCTACTATAGTGGGATAGTATTGCCGTTTTTTTAATATTTACTGACTATTCAGGACATTTATTTTGAAAGCTATTAACTACTAAATGATCTAACAGTTGCACGTACTAAAAATCGGAGGACTTATGATGGCAAAAAAAATCCCTTATTCTTTTATTATCATTATCGGATTAATGCTGTTTGCATTATTTTTTGGTGCGGGAAATTTAATTTTTCCGCCTATGCTTGGTCAAATGGCCGGAGAGAAGGTATGGACAGCCAATGCTGGATTTTTAGTGACCGGAGTCGGCTTGCCGCTATTAGCAATCACAGCTTTTGTTTTTTCAGGCAAAAATGATTTGCAATCATTGGCCAGCCGTGTACATCCGTTGTTTGGCATAGCATTTACAACCATCCTTTATTTAGCAATCGGCCCTTTTTACGCGATTCCCAGATCCGGTAATGTATCGTTTGAAATCGGAGTCAAACCTTTTTTATCAAATGATGCAGGCCCTGCGGCATTAATCATATTTTCAATTTTGTTTTTCACGGTTGCATGCTTGCTATCCCTGAATCCAAGCAAAATTATTGATGTCATTGGAAAATTTCTGACACCTATTAAATTAACATTTATCGGATTGCTCGTCGCGATCGCTATTATTCAGCCAATCGGAAGCTTTCAAGCGCCGTCTGAAGGATATACATCCAATGTATTTTTTAAAGGCTTCAAAGAAGGCTATTTTACATTGGATGCTCTTGTCGCGTTTGTGTTTGGAATTATTATTGTGAATGCAATGAAAGAGAAGGGAGCCACCTCTAAAAAACAGCTCATGATCGTTTGTGCAAAAGCGACAGCCATTGCTGCCGCACTCCTGGCTCTTATTTATTCCGCCCTTTCATATATGGGGGCATCCAGCGTTGAAAAACTGGGTCTTTTAGAAAATGGAGCCGCGGTTTTGGCTAAGGTTTCATCCTATTATTTCGGCAGCTATGGTGCAGTGTTTTTGGGCTTGATGATTACGGTAGCCTGTCTAACAACGAGTGTAGGGCTGATCACAGCGTGCTCTTCATTTTTTCATGGATTGTTCCCAAACATCTCCTATAAAAAAATGGCGGTCACTTTATCTATATTCAGCACCCTTGTAGCAAATATAGGGTTAACACAGCTCATTAATGTTTCAATGCCTGTATTAACGACTTTGTATCCTATCGCGATTTCTTTAATATTTTTAACATTTTTGCACCCTTTATTTAAAGGGCGGAGGGAAGTATATCAAGGCAGTTTGATATTAACCTTTATCATCAGCCTTTTTGACGGCTTGAATGCTGCCGGCATAAAAATCGATGCTATCAATCAAGTGTTCAATCGGTTTCTCCCGATGTATAACATAGGATTAGGATGGCTGCTCCCGGCGCTTGCGGGAGGAATAGGCGGTTACCTCATTCATTTGCTCCGTAAGAAAAATCACCCTGTGGGAAAATTCAATTAAATCGATGAACAAATGGTCGGAATTTGCGATATTTATAAAAGCCTCTGCTGCGCAGCAGAGGCTTTTTTTGTTCAGTTGCAGCACTCATCGCTGAAGTCCGAGGGATCCTTTCATATTTTTGCGATGGTTTTCCATAAATGGATATTCTATAATTGTGATAGTCATCCATATTATTAAAGAGAAAAGAGTGCTGAAAATGAGAATATGGTATTTTATTTTATCAGCAGGTATTTTATCAGCTATCATCGCTTTAGCTTACGATAAGACAGGAGCGAAAGAAGCGGAACCGGCAAACTGCTTATATGTTTCTCCAGATGGAAATGATCAAAATGAAGGCACGAAAGAAAAGCCGTTTCGTACATTGGCACATGCCGCAAAAGAGGCTGTCCCCGGCACAACCGTCATGATTCGGGAAGGCACATATCATGAAACACTTGATGTGAAGCACAGCGGGACGGACGAAAACCCCGTCACATTCCGAAACTATGAGAATGAAAAAGTCGTGATCAGCGGAGAAGCAGTTACAGACGCAGAATATGAAACACCGCTCGTTCATATTCATGATAAACATAACATTACAATCAGCGGGTTCACGATTCAGGATCTGTCTGTATCATCTGAAGAAGCAACCGCCATGGGAATTTATGTATCAGGCTCCAGCAGTCATATAACCATGAAGAACAATCATATTCGGGATATAAAGACAACAGCAGATGACGGAAATGCCCACGGAATTGCCGTCTATGGCTCGGGCAGCATGAAAGACATTAAGATCGAAGACAATACGGTTGAAAAGCTGACACTCGGAGCGAGTGAAGCGGTCGTGCTGAACGGAAACATTGACGGTTTCACGATCAGCGGCAATGTCGTCCGTGACAATAACAACATCGGAATTGATCTGATCGGTTATGAAGGAACGGCCGATCAAAACGATTTTGTGCGCAACGGTGTCGTAGAAAACAATACAGTTTATCATAACTCGACTTACGGAAATCCCGCATATGGAGATGATTACTCAGCGGGCGGAATCTATGTCGATGGAGGACAAAGGATTGACATTAAGAAAAACATCGTCTACGAAAACGATATCGGCATTGAAGCAACGTCTGAACATAGAGGGAAATATGCTGACGATGTTCAAATAACCGACAACACAGTGTATGAGAACGCGTATACCGGTATTTCAATCGGCGGATACGACAACAAGCGGGGAGGCACCAGCAACTCCGTCATTGCGCACAATATTATGTACCGTAATGATACAAAGGGTCTCTATGGCGGACAGCTTTTGCTGCAATATGATACAAAAAATAACAACATCGAAAAAAACATCATGACAGCAAGTCATTCGCGAATATTTATTGCAAACGATTTTACGAAGAATGACGAAAATATAGTGAACCATAACGTGTACCATAAGGAAGCCGGTAAAGATGGCTTATGGATTTGGAAAAAGAATGAATACGACTCGTTTTCATCATATCAAAAGGCAACAAATCAAGATCAAGAATCGATTTATGCCGATCCGATGTATCGTGATGAGAAGTCTTATGACTTTACATTGGATCCAGATTCACCTGCTTGGTCAGTCATGAAGTAAAGCGCAATAATTGAATTGCTGAATCCCCCTTTATGGGGGCTTTTTTATTTATGGATAACATTGAATTCACCGGCAGCTGCCTGGTGTTTGTTTTTTAGTCATGATGTATTGACAAATCGGAAGGGAAATTTTATTATATCTATAAATGATATATCAATAATTGATATAATAAATGGGGTGACCACTTGCCTAAGCAGCGTCCGCAAGAAATGGATCAGTTCACCGATCCAGCGTATTACATCGTTTTAACATTACTGGAACCAAAACACGGATATTCCATTATGCAGGAAATAGAGGAGATGACCGACCATTCCTTTATCATCGGTCCGGCTACACTATACACCCTGTTGAAGAAATTACTTCAAGAAGAGATGATTGAACTTGTAAACAATGAAAACCCGCGCCGCAAAGTGTATCGAACAACCTTGCACGGCCGAGAACTGCTAAAGAAAGAAATTCAACGCAGAAGAGTGATGGCTGAACACGGGGAGCTCGCTTTTCAACAATTGAAAGGGGATTAACATGATACAAAAAAAATATATTATGTCCGAAGGCTTGGCTTTTTCAGAGGAAAAAGATATGAAGAAACTCAAATATATGGCCAGCAAAGGCTGGCTGCTCGACTCATTTGCATTTATGGGCTATAAACTTAAAAAAGCCAAGCCGCAAAATGTAACATACAGCATTGACTATCAGGATATTGATGATGACAGCTTTGAGGAATATACAGAAACGTTTGAAGCCGGAGGGTGGACACATGTATGCTCTTCTCATGGAATGCATATCTTCGCTGCAGAGCCCGGGACTGCTCCGATATATACAGATCGATCAACCCTGATTGAAAAGTATAAGAGAAGCGAAACATCTGTTCGACATGTCACTATTGTCTTGATTTGCTTAACTCTCTTAGCAACAATCCTTCATTACATAACAGGCATATCAAAGTGGGTGCCTTTGACATGCTTCCTCGTGACCTTGCCGTCTGTCCTGACGTTAGCTGCAGCGAAAGGAAGGGTGCTTGGAATATGGGGAAAATCAGTGTGACAATTAGATGATGATGCAGTAACGGAGCCGCTCGAACAATGGTAGCGGGAAATGAAGAAAGAACCTGGTCAAACTATCCAGGTTCTTTTTAGATTGCATAAAAACATACGTGATGATATAATCAGATGATGTGCGTTTCTGATTATATGTTATAGATATCCCATTTTATATTTTAATTGTATCACGTCGCAAAGCTCATGTCAAATTTTTTTTAGAAGGAGAGATGCAGAATGAGTTCTTTGGTTCTCGGTTTTCACGAAATGGAAAAAACACAGCTTTTACTCGTTGGGGGAAAAGGGTTAAATTTAGGGGAATTATCAAAAATTCAAGGACTACAAGTACCAGAAGGATTTTGTGTCACAACAGCGGGATATCAAAAAGCGGTCGAACAAAACGAAACGTTCCAAGCGTTGGTGGATCAATTAACAATGCTCAAAGCGGAAGATCGAGATCAAATTGGTGAAATCAGCAGGAAGATTCGACGACTCATTATGGAAACAGAAATCCCAGCCGATGTGGTGAAAGCAGTTGCCCACTATCTCTCCCAATTTGGCGATGAACATGCTTATGCCGTGCGTTCCAGTGCAACGGCTGAAGATTTACCACATGCCTCTTTTGCCGGTCAACAAGACACCTATTTAAATATCATCGGAAAAGAAGCCATCTTGCAGCATATCAGCAAATGTTGGGCTTCCCTATTTACAGATCGCGCAATCATCTATCGTATGCAAAATGGATTTGACCACAGTCAAGTTTATTTATCTGTTATCGTTCAAAGGATGGTTTTCCCACAGGCATCAGGAGTCTTATTTACCGCTGACCCGATAACTTCCAACCGTAAGCTGCTGTCGATTGATGCCTGTTTTGGACTCGGAGAAGCGCTGGTCTCCGGCTTGGTATCTTCCGATGGTTATAAAGTACAGGAAGGAGAAATCACGGGTAAGCGGATAGCAACCAAAAAATTGGCGATCTATGGACGAAAAGAAGGCGGAACAGAAACACGGCAGATCGCTCCTGATCAACAAAAGACGCAAATACTGACTGATGAACAAATTTTACAACTGGCACGCATCGGAAGACAGATGGAAGCTCATTTCGGCCAGCCGCAAGATATCGAATGGTGTTTGGTCCACGATACATTTTATATTGTCCAGAGTCGGCCAATAACGACTTTATATCCCATCCCTGAAGCGAGCGATCAAGACAATCACGTCTATATCTCTGTCGGTCATCAACAAATGATGACGGATCCCATAAAACCACTGGGATTGTCTTTTTTTCTGCTGACGACTTCTGCACCCATGCGTAAAGCTGGTGGAAGGTTATTTGTTGATGTTACACATCATCTGGCATCACCTGACAGCAGACAATTTTTATTAAATAGCATGGGACAACACGATCCGCTCTTAAAAGACGCACTTATGACCATAATTGAGCGACGAGATTTCATTAAGTCGATACCAAATGATAACACAACACCGAATCCCAGCAGAAGCAATGCAGATATGCCGGCTCCAGCTGAAAACGATCCGACAATCGTTTCTGATTTGATGAAGAGCAGTCAAACATCGATAGAAGAGTTAAAACAAAACATCCAAACGAAATCAGGGTCGGATTTATTTAGTTTTATTCTGGAAGATATCCAGGAATTAAAGAAGATTTTATTTCACCCAAAAAGTTCGGTTGTGATTCAAGCTGCTATGAATGCTTCATCATGGATTAACGAAAAAATGAACGAGTGGTTAGGTGAAAAAAACGCAGCAGATACGCTTTCTCAATCTGTACCCCATAATATTACTTCAGAAATGGGTCTTGCGCTGCTGGACGTCGCAGATGTGATACGTCCTTATCCAGAAGTAATTGCTTATTTACAGCATGTAAAAGATGATCACTTTTTGGATGAGCTGGTTCAGTTTGAAGGTGGACAGGAAATCCAAGACGCTATCTCTGCTTATCTCAACAAATACGGAATGCGATGTGCCGGAGAAATTGATATCACTAGAACTCGATGGAGCGAAAAACCAACTACACTTGTCCCTATGATTCTTAATCATGTCAAAAACTTTGAGCCTAATGCCAGCCATCGGAAATTTGAGCAAGGACGGCAGGAAGCTTTGAAGAAAGAACAAGAATTATTAGATCGGTTGAAGCAATTGCCGGATGGTGAACAAAAAGCCAAAGAAACAAAACGAATGATCGACCTCATCCGGAATTTCAGCGGGTATCGGGAATATCCAAAATACGGCATGGTGAATCGCTACTTCGTTTATAAGCAGGCTTTGCTGAAAGAAGCCGAACAACTTGTAGAAGTAGGCGCTATTCATGAAAAAGAAGATATATACTATCTCACTTTTGAAGAACTTCACGAAGTCGTACGCACAAAAAAATTAGATGACCAGCTCATCAGCAAACGAAAAGACGAGTACAAATTATATGAAAAACTAACTCCGCCGCGTGTAATCACGTCTGATGGCGAAATCATTACAGGCGAGTACAAACGAGAACATCTCCCGTCCGGAGCGATTGCAGGTCTGCCTGTTTCCTCCGGAGTGATAGAGGGGCGAGCCCGTGTCATTTTAAACATGGAAGATGCTGATCTGGAAGCTGGAGATATATTAGTCACCTCTTTTACCGATCCTAGCTGGACACCATTGTTTGTATCCATAAAAGGCCTGGTCACCGAAGTCGGCGGATTGATGACCCATGGAGCCGTTATCGCCCGCGAATATGGGTTACCGGCAGTAGTCGGAGTAGAGAATGCCACCCAGCTGATAAAGGATGGGCAACGAATTCGCGTTCATGGAACAGAAGGGTATATCGAAATATTGTAATGGCTGTCTATTGCAGCTAAGGAAAACGAGAGTAAAAAATTCACTTTACTCGCAGGAATCCTGCTTGAAAAAAAGCTCAGACATTTTCAAACAATATTTCTCCCCGAAAGCCTAGATTTGAAATCGTCGAAAACTTTCTTTGTCGTTATTAGTGTTAAGAACCATCTAATTCGTTTCCATATTATTTATGGAGTTTTTTAATTTTTGGATAAACAACTCTGTCACTAAAAATGACAGAATTATATATCCATGATGTACGATTGACAGAATTTTATGTACATGATGATCGGTAACGCCGTATTACCTAAAATTTGAGATTCACGGTCATTAAGCCCGCAGAGATCATACACCGAATAATCTTTTTTCAAATTATATTTTTGGTGGAGTAAGGGAGGTAATTAGATGGTTCATCTTGAAATTGTAAGTTATGCCAGAACAACACGCCGCAAATGAAGTTTTGACCAAAGGGATTATCTACTGAAGGGACTAAATTTGGAGGGAATAGAAAATGGATGTAAAGACACTTTTGTCACAGCAATGGGCAAGCTGCTTAGATGAAGAAGACTGGTTTCCACCACTTGAAAAAGTGCTAGAGGATATCACTTTTGAACAGGCAATTTGGAAACCAGCTGATGGGGCAATGAATTCCATTTGGGAATTAGTTTGTCATTTACTTTTCTATGAAAAGAGATTTCTGATGCGGTTTATTGGTGAAACAGCGAATGAACCACAGGCAGAAAATAATGAATCTACATTTCGATTACCAACTGAGACGTTAGAAAATTGGAAGGAAACAAAACAAGAATACTTTTATGTTCATCGTGAACTTGGAAAAATACTAGCAAAATCAGAACATGAAGATTTGTATAGACAGATCCCAGGAGAAGATAATTCATTAGTGCTTGAACTGAAGAGTTTAGCAATGCACGACGCATATCATATTGGGCAAATTGTATTCCTTAGTAAAATGCAAGGAGCTTGGGCAGCGAAACGCAGCTTTTAAAAAAGCTTCATTAGCTTTACAGTTATTCAATTATAAGGCGCGAGTGTTGAGCAACATGGGTAGAAAATGATCAAACTTTTTTATAAAAACCAAACTTAAATCTGCTAAAGAAGAATCCATTTTGATCAATCTTTTTTCAAAATGGATTCTTCTTATTTATCGTAAAACAAGGACCTATGAGGGATTTTTGCTCAAACTTTATTTCAAAGCTACAAAAAGAGCTCACCCAGAGCACTATACCAGAGCACTATAATAGAAGAGCCGCAGCCACCCGGCTGGTCGATACGAAGTCGGAGCAGGAAGAGCTCGCCAACAAAAGCTACTCTTTGAGAGTAGCTTTTTTATTTATTGGAAGATACCCTTTGTGACTCAACTTCTATCTGTCAACAGTCAGTTTAATCAAGTTTTATTTTTTAAATTCTGCTTATTAATAGCTTAAATTCTATAAAATTATATTTACAAACTGACCTTGGTCAGTTAAAGTCAATGCGTGAGAAGAAAAATAAAAACAGTGAGTGAGAGGTAGCCATGGAATTGAATGTAGAAAAAATACATACTGCAAAAATGTGGTCATTGTCATTTGTTTTTGTGACGCTTGCAAATGCTTTCTTGTTTATGGTATTTGAAATGTTATTGCCGACTTTGCCTTTGTTTGTGACGGCTATTGGAGGAGGGGCAAAACAAGTCGGCTATGTCACGGGTATTTTTATGATCTCTGCAATTGCTGTTCGTCCTTTTGCAGGGGCACTGGCTTTAAGGTTCAATAAAAAATATTTGCTCATTTTAGGAATTGTGATCAGCGCTTTCTCAACAGGAGCCTATTACCTGGCGCCTGATGTCAGCGTTTTATTATTGATTCGCTTAATACATGGGGCCGGGTTTGGATTGGCGACGACCTATTTTGCGACAATCGCAGCCGAAATTATCCCTAAAGAGCGAAGAGGGGAAGGAATTGGATATTTTGGAGTAGGTGAGACAATTGCAGTTTCCGTTGGACCGATGATCGGTATCGCGGCTCTGGAGCTTTATGATTTTCAAAGGCTTTTTTTAGGCGGGATGTCCGTTCTTTTGCTGGCGGTACTTATGGCTGTTTTCGTGCGCAGACAGCCGGAAACAACTGGCACTGGCGGAAAGGGAACTGTAAAGTTAAAAGTATTGGAAAAACGTGTACTGTTTCCGTCAATTCTTATTTTATTCGTTGGTATTGCTGCATCTGGAATTATGTCTTTCTTTTCGCTCTATGCAATTGAAAAGGGGTTTCATAGTGTCGGGATGTTTTTCTTTTTGATTGCAGGAGCCAGTTTTTTTATACGGCTCATTTCCGGCAGAACATTTGACCGATACGGAGCTGCCGCCATCCTTATTCCCGCCTCGCTATTTTCAATAGCAGGGCTGTCAATATTATATTTCGCACAAACAAATGCAATGTTTTTTACAGCGGCTATATGCTACGGTTTTGGATTCGGCTCAATTTTTCCCGCCATCCAAACATGGTGTATAAACCTTGTGGAAGAGCATGAACATGAGGATGCAATGGGAACGTTCTTTAACTTTTTCGATATGGGAATTGGCGGAGGCTCCTTATTATTAGGTTTGGTTGCAACGGTTTATTCCTATCGTGAGATCTATATTGCCGCTATTTTCATGTACCTGCTGTTTGTTTTATTATATATTTTATATATCTTCTTGAAGAGAAAAACAGCCTGAAAATGGAGGGGAGGACGCTATATTGACCAGAGAGAATATAAAGCGTACAGCGGTTCGCCAATTTAATGAATTGGGCTATGAGGGAGTCAAAATGTCGCATATTGCAAAAGAATTGGGAATCAGAAAACAATCTCTCGCTTATCATTTTTCATCAAAAAAAGAATTGCTGATGGAAATATACCCCGAGATTGTTGGAGAGGAAATTTCATTTATCAATGAATACTTCGATTCCCGAAAACATACATCCGCAAAGAGTCAAATGTATGACTTTTTAAAAGAAAACCAAGTCCGTTTTCATGCATTGCCAAATGTAGCTTTTTTGCAGGCAATGTCCTTTAAAGCACCTGCTGAAGTAAGTGATTTTATTTCAGCCCAATACCTTTTATATTTGCATACTTTAAAAGAACGGATAGCGAATGTTTTCAAGGAATCGGATGTGAACTGTCCGCCGGAGAAGTGCGCGATAGGATTTATTACGCTTTATGACGGGCTTAACATTCAACTGGTGTACGAAAACAAACAATCATTTGAACGGTCTTTAGAGATCTCATTTGATATTTTTTGGCGCGGACTGTTGTAGGTGCATCTGTTACCGGAATCATGGTCAAAGGTATTCATTTATGGAGAAATTCTTGAAGATGTACAGAGATGATCCAAAGCGACGGTAAGTTCAAATTTGATTATGAGGACTTATCTGAAGCCAACGACCATATAAGTAAGGAAAATCATTTGGAAATATAAAAATTTAGGACTCCAACCAGAATAACGTTTGCCCCCTATGGTATTGAGTAGGGGGTTTTGTTACAGCTAAATTAAACGATGATTCTGTTTCTTAGTTTACATAATATATATTCTCGGAAGTTATTGAATTTAATGAGATTATGTCTCAATACCAAAGTATACTTATGTTAGTGAGACAGAATGAAAAATTTAGCGATAAACCGTATAAAAAGCAATTTCTTTTCCCCATTTATATATGTTCTTTTCAAGCGTCATGCCGATTCGTTCGGCAACTTTTCTGGACGGCAGATTTTTCGCATCAGGCAAAGAAACGATCTTTTTCAGGTTAAGTGACTCAAATCCGTAGCATTTGCATGCTGCGGCAGCTTCGGTTGCATAGCCGTTGCCCCACACGGGCCTTTTAAATAAATAGCCGATTTCCATTTCGCTTGCTCCTTCAACTTCCTGAGGAACGATTCCGCATTGGCCTAAAAATTCGCCTGTTTGTTTATGTTCTGCGATCCATAGGCCGACTCCGTGATTTTCATAGTTTCCCAGCGTCCAGTCGATCCATTGTAATGTCTGTTTTTCATTTTTTGTTGACGGATAATATTCCATCGCTTTCGGATCTGCAAAGATTTCAAGCAGGTTGTCGGCATCATCAATGGCCATTTTCCGCAAAATGAGCCGTTCTGTACGTAAGACAATTTGTGTCATGAGTCTCCTCTCCTTTATCCAAATTTATCTAGTAAGTTCATGATAAACCGTTTCTAATTCTTCCATTGTGATGTCCCCGTATGCGCATTTAATGACGGCATCGGCAAATTCATCGTAGTCATCATCTGTTGAAAAGCCTTGCTGCAGTTTTTTGGTATAAAGCTTGATTTGCTCTTGGCGTTTTTCAATATCTTGATCTTTGCCTGTGTAGTCTGGTCCATTGATGATGTCGCGGTTTTCCTTCACAAGCATCATATAATGCTGCAATGTTTCATCCATGCATCCACCTCCTTTCATGTTTTCAAAAAAATTCCTCATGCTTTATATTATAATATACATGAAAACGGACACCAAGTACCGGTGTCCGTCAAGAATGCCGTTATTTAGGTTCAGTGCCCCAAATCAGCTTTCCGTTTTCATATAATGTGATCTTTTTTGTATCTTTAAACGTGTTTGAATTTAAGAATGAATAGTCGCCGCTTTGCGCATAATTGCTCCAATCATCGTTGTGGAGGCGAATCTGGATTTCCCCGGTGCTTGCTCCTGGAGACAGTGTACCGTTTGTAAAGCCAAGTTCGAGGTATGTGTCTGCTCCTTTTACAGATTTGTTCAATTTCACGAATTTGTGCTTGATGCTGCTGCAGCCGATCTGTGCGTAGTCGCAGTCGTAATTTTGTCCTTTGTTGTTCGCTTTATACCAGTAGCGGACGGTCAAATTTTTGAGCGACACCGTTTTTTTGCTGTTGTTTTTAATATTGAGCTGCGGACGGATCTGATTTCCGTTCACATTGCCGTCCCCCGCTCTGTACTGTACAGCGATTGCATTTTTCTCGGTGCTGCTGCCTTGATCTGTTTGGTCACGGTCTGAATTTTTCTGATCAGAACCTTTTGAGCCTGAATCAGAATCGGTATCTTCAGATGAATTGTCTGGATTGCTTGTGCTGCGGATGTTTTCCCTTACAAATTTTCCGGATTCGGATAAATCAGACATTGACCAGCCTCCGGTTTTAGATGCGCCCGGGTTTAAAGCGGCTGACGACTCCTGTTTATCCGACAGATTCCAGTTGACCCAGCTGATCTTCTTGCTGTCCAAGAATTTTAGCCATTCGCGTGACTGGTCAAGATATACCCCGCCATTGCCGGAAGCATCGCTTGTTCCCCATTCGGTTACAAAAATCGGCGCTCCTTTGCTCAGCGCATAGTTTGCTTTATCCCGCAGCGATTGACCGTGCGTACCTGCGTAAAAATGGAGCGCATACATGACATTGTCGTCTTTCAGCTGGTTGTCTGCCGCATCGTTGACATCCTGGCTCCAAGTACCTGTCCCGACGATGACGATGTTATTGGGATCATTTTTGCGAATGACCGAAATCACGTCTTCCGCGTAAGGTTTGATGTCGCTGTTCCAGTTCACACCGCCGTTCGGCTCGTTTGCGATTTCATAAATGACATTTGGTGTATTGCCGTAAAGACTAGACATTTCTTTGAAAAATTCTTTTGCTTTCGCTTTGTTTTGGTTCGGATTGCCATCGCTTAAAATATGCCAGTCGATGATGACATATATTCCAAGCTCTTTTGCCGCTTCAACGGCTTCTTTCACTTTATTTTTAACAGACGGATTATCAATATATCCTCCCTCTGCCGTGTACATTGCCGCGCGGAACACATTGATGCCCCAGTCGTCTCTCAGCCATTTTAACGTATCTTTGTTGACATAATCGCCGTACCACTGCAGACCATGGGAGCTGATGCCTTTCAGCTGCACCGCTTTTCCATTTTGGTTGACGAGTTGTGTCCCTTTCAGCTTAAGCTGGCCGTTGACAGAAACAGGCGTTTTCGCTGCTGCTGATGCCGCTGGAACAAATGCACCGCTGATGACAAGCGCCGCCATCATGAAGCATGTGACAAAAACAGAAACAGAACGTTTGATTGATGACATTCTTTTTCCTCCATTTGATTTAGAATATGCTTTTTCTGCGAGCGTTTCTCACCTCTCTTCTCACTTTAAGCACGAACTGATTGTAAAAAACCTCTGGATGGATTGTCTATCAACCATATTTCTTGTTTTTGAATCCTTAAAAATCTATCTATTTCCTCTTTTCGTATTTATTGGGAGGCCGTAATGCTAGAAAACGGCATTCATCACTGCTAACCTTCAGGACTTTACACATCCTTTATCTATTAATTCCCAATTATAAGAATCAGAATAATAAAAATGTTTGGTTTCAAAAAAAACTATTCGGGAGAAAAGCGCTATAAAAAGATCAAACCATCGCCGCATGTCTCAAAAAATAAACCCTCCTCTTCTAAGCCCTGAAAGAAAAGGAAAGTTTACTTTTTGAAATCGGATAAAAAACCGACCAGTTTTGTGCCGACACCTACAAACGTTTCAAGAATCGCCTGTGCCCCGGCTACCGACAAAATCAAAATGAACGGAATGCTCGCTTTCGGCATCAGCATATAGCCGATTCCGATGATGATGGCGCACCAAATGCCGGCGCACCAATAGCAATTCAACAAATAGCCGAAGTTTGATTTCGGCACCTTTTTTGTGTCGACATGCCCCTGTTCATCGATCGTTTTCTTTTTCTTCATAAACGGTTTCCGGATGAACTCCGTGATTTTATCGAAGACAATCAAATGGGTCAGTCGGTAGCTGGCAAGGATCAGCATGATATACGTTAGCCAGGATATATCCTCCATCTTGGGCCTCCAAATCCGTAAGTTATCTATAGCTATTCCCGAATCCTCCCCGCTTCTATCCCGATTTTTTGAAAATGTGATATACATCACGATTTTCTCCTGGAAAACACGTTACATTGAACCTGTAACATCAATCTAGCTCCAGGAGGTTTTTTACGATGGACACAGTATTTGACCAAAACACCAAAACCGGCGAGATTGTCACCCGTTTTCCAAGGGCGAGCCGGATTCTGAAGGAATACCGCATCGATTTTTGCTGCGGAGGAAACCGCCCGATTGCAGAAGCGATTCAGGAACAAAACCTAAATGAAGAAGAGATCTTAACGAAAATCAACACCTTATACGAAGAGACAAAAGCTCTCAATGAACAAGAAACGAACTGGAGCGAAGCCCCTTATTCCCGGCTGATTGACTACGTGGTCCAGACCCATCATGCCTATCTGTACGACGTGCTGCCTGAGTTGTCGGGATTTGTTACAAAGGTATACCGCGTTCATGGGATCCATCATCCTGAGCTCGGCCGGGTTCATCAATTGTTCCATCAGCTGAAAGCTGAATTGGAGCACCATTTGATCCAGGAAGAAGAACAGATTTTCCCGAAAATCACCGCTTTCGAAGAGACAAACGATAAAGCCTATTTAACCGAGGCCGTCGAAGCGATCGACACCCTGGAACAAGAGCATGCATCATGCGGCAACATTTTAAAGGAACTGCGGAAAGTGACCAGCGACTATACACTTCCTGAAGGCGCGTGCACCACATACACACTGACTTACTTAAAGCTCGATGAATTGGAAACAGACCTTTTTCAGCACATTCATTTAGAAAATAACATTTTATTCCCTCGTTTAGCGGCCGAAGCCAAACGATAAGAAAAAAGACAGGGCATCCTGTCTTTTTTTCATTCTCTATACACGTGAAAAAGGACAGAGGATTTGATGATCCTCTGTCCTTTCTTTTTAATCCTCTGAGGCAATGTCTTTAACCGGCAGTTCTTCTCCTTCCCCATGTGTTGGTTTGCGGAGATGAAACAATGCTTTGACGCTGAAAACGACGAGCAGGACAATCCCGATTAAAAAGATGGTGTCGGGAACAGCCCGCCATGTCAATAGCCCCTGCACGGCATCCTGCTGCAAAAATGCGGACGCCCGTGAGCTCCAATAGCCGTCGCTAAATGCTTTTTTCAATTGGAGGAAACCGACGGGAAGCAGGCTGATAAAGACCATGCCGAACAGGCCAATGTTAAGCGTCCAGCAGGCGATTTTCAGCCATTTATCATTCCAGCGCTCAGGCTTGACGATATTGCGCAATGTGTACAGCCATACGGCAATCGCGAACATGCCGTAAACCCCCATCATCGCTCCGTGTCCATGGGCCGGTGTTAAAAACTGGCCGTGCTCAAAATAGCTGACGGCGGGCAGGTTGATCAAAAAGCCCAATACCCCCGCACCGACAAGATTCCAAATCGCGGTTGAAATCAAAAACCAGAATGTCGCTTTATACGGGAAGTGATGTCCTCCATCCCGCATCATTTTATATTGTTCATACGCTTCCAAAACAAGCAGGGTCAGCGGGATCACTTCCAGGCATGAGAAGACAGACCCGAGACCGATCCATACTTCTGATGATCCATTGTAATAGTAATGATGGCCGATGCCGATCACACCGCTGCCGAGCAGAAGTATCAGCTGAAAATAGAGCGCTCTTACGGTCGACTTTTTCGTCACCAAATTCATCTGCACCAACAAAAAGCCGATAACGACGACGGCGAAGACTTCAAAAATCCCTTCCACCCATAAATGGATGATCCACCAGCGCCAAAAATCGGACATGGTGATGCTTGTGCCCGGGTTGAACATAAAGGCGGCCCCGTAAAACAGCGGAATGGCGATGGCCGAATAAAACAGCAAATGAATCAAGCCGCCTTTATCAGATTCTCTTTTTAAACCGCGCTTAATGCCCCTGAAAACGATAAACAGCCAGATCAGCATGCCGAGCGCAAGAATGATCTGCCAAAAACGGCCGAGCTCGATATACTCCATTCCTTGATGGCCGAATAAGAACCAATTGTTCCCTAGATAGCCTTTTGCTCCGAGCCATTCACCGGCCATGCTTCCGCCGACAAGAACAATCAGCGCCCAAAACAGAATGTCGACAAACAAGCCTTGCCGCTTCGGCTCCCGGCCGCCGACAAGCGGAGCCACAAAAATGCCCATGCCAAGCCATGATGTCGCAATCCAAAAGATCGCCAGCTGCAGGTGGAATCCCTTTGATATGTTGAAAGGTAAAAGCTCTCTGATCCAATCGATGCCAAAGAAGCTGTCCGGCTCGATATAATAGTGGGCAAGTAATGCGCCGAGCATCGCCTGAACAAAAAACAGCACGGAAACGACGGCGAAATATTTCCCGGTTTTAACCTGTGACGCCGTAAGCGGCTGCTTTTCCAAATCAAAAACCGGAAACGCCCCTTCCTGATAAGCTTCCTTCATCCCAAGCTTATAACGGTAAAACACGAATAAAATGATGCCGATAAATAAAATGAGAATCGTGACGCTGGCGCCGCTCCACCAAACCGCGGCGAAAGACATCGTATTGCCGGCCTCTTCATCATACGGCCAGTTGTTCGTATACGTTATGTCATCGCCGGGCCTTAACGTGCTGGACAGCCAAGCCGTCCAAAAGATAAAATCGGAAACCTGTGTGATCTGGTCCTCACTGTCGATCCATGCTCTAGCATGACTCGGCATATGGCTTTCCTTGATCAGCCCGGGCTCAAGCCCCCAGCCGTCGCCTTCTGTGAACACTTTACGGTAATGGGCGCGGACCTGCTCTAAACCATAGACTTGCGCCTCTGTCAGCTGCAGCTTGTCGGAAGCTGAATCATAGCGGTTTTTTCTCATTTCGCGAATGACTTGATCACGGATCACGTTTTGTTTTTCTTCAGACAGCTGTTTAAAGCTCTTTCCGTACCGCTTCTCCGCCTTAAAATTCTGCATCCCTTCCGTATAGATTTTCAGCGCTTCTGCTGTATAATCAGGCCCCATGTATGATCCGTGCCCTAAAATCGTTCCGTAATCCATCAGCGCATATTTTTGAAAAACGGCCTGCCCGCCTTTGATGGACGATTTTGTCATCAGCACCTCTCCGTTTGGGGCTGATGTTTCAAGCGGTCTTGGCGCAAGGGTCTTGAATATCCAATAGCCCCCTAATAACAGCACCGAAAAACTCACAATCAGCGTAAACACGAGAACAGATTTCAAAAAGCCGTTCTTTGCCGTCTTCTTCTCGGGTACCGTCTCCCTTTGAATTTCCATGATGGTTCACTCCTTTCTCAATTTGCATGTCCTAAGATACTGGATATTGAGAGTACCGGTTGTGAACCAGATCACTTAAAAGATGGCAGATTTGTGAATTCAAAAAACCAGGCTCCCCTTATCAAAGGAAAGCCTGATGGTGCGGTGCGGCAAAGGCATACAACTAGAGCCTTTTCAGCCAATCTGAATCATGTATCAGAATCCCGCTTCTGTCGGCGGACAGCAGCTTTTTCTTTTTCATTTCATTCAATGTGCGGTTGATCGTTTCCCTTGATGTTCCGACCATATTGGCAAAATCCTGATTGGTGATCGGCAAATTGATATAGACGTCTTTTCCTTTTCGCACCCCGTGTTCAGCCGCTAACTTCTCTAAGGCGTGCATCAGCCGGTGCTGCACATCTTTGGAAATAAATCCTTGAATGCGTTCCTGCAGGTCAAGGATTTTTTTGCCCATCAGGTTCATAACCTTTATCGTCATCTCCGGATATGTCATGAGCAGATGATTAAAATCGTCAATCCGGATCACGATTAATTCGGTTTCCTGAACCGCTTCAGCCGTTGCCGGGTATGGGGAGCGGTCAAAAAAACCGACGTGCGGGAACATCTCTCCGCTTTGCAGAAGGGAAATGACTTGCTCATTGCCGTCTTCATCAATCTTATACGCTTTCACTAGCCCCGATTTGATGAAAAAAACGGCCTCCCGCTCTTCCCCTTCCATGAAAACAAACATTCTCGGCTGATATTTGCGCTTTGATGCGATCTGTTCAATCTGTTTGAACTCTTCGTCATTCAAATCGCTGAAAATCAGGAACTGCTTCAAAAATTCCATCGCAAACTTCAATCCCTTCAAATGACTGCCTTTAAGCCCCCTGTCAAAGGCGCCTTTCCAGTGCAAAAAGCTCCTCTTCTATCGCCGCCGCTTTTTCTTCCACGACCTTGCGACTGTCTTTTAACGCCTGATTGTAAAAGTAAGGACCAAGCTTTTCCTTGATAAATTCAAACGTCTGAATCGCCGCAATATCTCCGACGTCTTCTCCCCTCTCTTCAAGGTAAAAACGTTTGATCTCATTCATCATCGCCTGTTTTTCTTCCTGTGTCAGCTGTAAAAACACGCCTAGCACTCCTTTTTCTTTTCATGATAAACGAAAATGTTCATCAATGAACGACCTATTTTTGTGATTTTCTCATTTCTTTTGCCTGACCGCCTATTCAACACCATCTTATCATCTTGAACGTGTGATGTTGTTCACATTGTTTTTGAAAGACATTTTGTAAGATAAAAACATGCCAATGAAATATTTCATTTTTCTCTTTGAAAGGAGTATTCCCTAATGGTAAAACGTCAAAAAATGCAATTGCCGCTGCAGTCAATTAGTTTGGTGGCAGGATTTATGGTTTGGGTGTTGATTTCTTCCCTCATGCCTCACATTAAACAAGATATCGCTCTGACTGAAAGCCAAATCTCCCTCGTTACCGCGATCCCGGTCATCCTTGGATCCCTGCTCCGGGTTCCGCTTGGGTACTACACAAACAAATTTGGAGCAAGAATGACGTTTATGATCAGTTTTTTGCTGCTTCTATTCCCGATCTTTTGGATCAGCACTGCAGATTCTTTGTCCGATTTAATCATCGGCGGTTTTTTCCTTGGGATCAGCGGAGCGGTCTTCTCTATCGGTGTGACATCGCTGCCGAAGTATTATCCTAAAGAAAAACACGGTTTTGTAAACGGCATCTATGGTGCCGGAAACATCGGAACGGCGATTACCACATTTTCCGCTCCCGTGATCGCCAAAGCGATAGGATGGTCGAATACGGTCCGGATGTTTCTGATTTTAGTCGCCGCATTTGCCTTGCTGAACTTTTTATTTGGAGATCCAAAAGAAAAGCGGATCACCGTTTCTGTCAAGGATCAAATGAAGGCCGTCTACCGCAATCAAAAGCTTTGGTTTTTAAGCTTGTTTTACTTTATCACATTCGGTTCCTTTGTAGCTTTCACCGTCTATCTGCCGAACTTTCTTGTCAACAACTTCGGACTTGATCCCGTCGATTCGGGAATTAGAACCGCCGGCTTCATCGCCGTCGCCACTTTTCTCAGACCTGTCGGCGGCTGGCTTGCGGATAAGTTCAATCCGCTGAAACTCTTAATGTATGTATTCGCAGGATGCACATTATCAGGTGTTTTACTGGCCTTTTCTCCAGACCTGACGCTTTACGGTTTCGGTGTTTTGACCGTTGCCGTATGCGCGGGAATCGGCAATGGTGTCGTCTTTAAATTGGTCCCGTTCTACTTTCCGACAAACCAGGCGGGAATTGTCAATGGCATCGTCTCAGCGATGGGCGGTTTAGGAGGCTTTTTCCCGCCGCTCATCCTATCGAGCGTTTTTCAGGCGACAGGCCAGTATGCGATCGGCTTCATGGCGCTGTCTGAAGCGGCGCTTGCCAGCTTTGTGATTGTGGCATGGATGTACTTTCAGGACATGAGAAATTCGGCATCGAAAACAAACACAAACAATATATAAAAGCCGGAATATGAAGAACCTGAGACTATTGGTCTCAGGTTTTTTCAGGACTTTAGATTCACGTTCACAAGATTGTTATTTTTAAAAGGCTGAACGGGCTCAAGTTAACGTTACAATAGAACTGCAAAAGGGGTGACACTCAATGAACATGTCTATTCGAAAATCCGACACAGATTTGCTCTCAGCCGATCTGTATCATTTATTGGAATCGATCAGTACGAAAAGAAAAATCCGGCATGATACATTCCTTTTTCAAGAAGGCATGGATGCTGAAGAACTGTATCTCATTCAGTCAGGACTCGTCCAAATCGGTAAATTAACGTCTGACGGAAAAGAACTGACACTGAGAATGTGCAAAAAAAATGATATTGTCGGGGAGCTGACGCTTTTTTCTGATGAAGCGAAATATATGCTGAGCGCTAAAGTCCTCTTGGATGGAGAAGTATTGGTCATCAATAAAGAAAAGCTCGAAAAAGAACTGATTCAAAATGGTGCCTTAACCTTTGAATTCATGAAATGGATGAGCACTCATTTGCGAAAAATCCAATCCAAAATCCGCGACCTTCTTCTCAATGGCAAGAAAGGCGCGCTGTACTCCACCTTGATCCGCCTTGCGAACAGCTACGGCATCACGCGAAGCGACGGCATTCTCATCAACATCGTGCTGACAAATCAGGAGCTGGCGAAATTTTGTGCGGCCGCTAGAGAAAGCATCAACCGCATGCTGAGCGATCTTAGGAAAACCGGTGTCATTTCAATTGAAGATTCCGGAAAAATCGTCATCCACCAGCTCAACCATTTAAAGCGTGAAATCGACTGTGAAAACTGCCCTCTCGAAATATGTAACATCGACTAAAAACAGAGAATAAACAAGGACAGAGCAACGAATTGTCCTTGTTTTTATATTCTCAGCAAAAAGACGCTGACCACTGTCAAAAACACGCAGGCATTCACCAATTCAAAGATCCCGATTTTCTTCACCGACAGTTTCCGCCCGTAAAAAAGCCAAGCTCTGATGCTGCTCGGAATCAATCCGACAACAGCCCACCCGGCTCCAAACCCCAACGACAAAATCGGCAGGACCGTATGATAGCCCCAAGAATACCATTTAAACCGCTTGTTTTTCTTTTCGCGGATCATCGATTTGACGTAAAAGGCGCTGCCGGTGAAAAACAGGATCGATTGAATGAAAATGAACCATGCCCAGCCGTCCAGCATCCCGGCACCGATCCAATAGCTTGCTACTCCTCCCGCACTGAACACGCCGATCGCCGCGACATCATTCAACAGCGCCCTGTCGTTGTTTGTTTTCGCATAATAAAGATTGATGAGAAACAGCGGAAACAGAGAGACTCCCAAGAGCACGAGCCCCGGTTCCATCCATACGGCAATAACCAGAAACGAGACGGCCGGAATGCTGTAGACCCCCGCCCATTTTTGATAATAAGCAGTTTTCTTCTTTTTCACCATCATCGTCACAGGAAAAGCAGCCAGGTACAAAAACAGCCAACCGATAAACAGCGGTACATGCCGGCCATCCGCTCCGCCGCCAACCACACCGAGAATAAAAGGAACCGCAAGCATCGCCCAGGCGCCGTGCTGCTTCGGTATCAACACTTTCATCAGACATCCTCCCTTCTATTCCATTATAAAAAGTTTCACTCTATCACAAAGTGACATTTTGCATACAGAAGTGTGAATTATATCACTGCCATTTATAGCCTGTCACTCTATACTTGAGCTAACATATAGAAGGAGGATGTTCTATGGACCGGTTTGACTATTTATTATTCTTGAAAAATCTTCCGATGTTTTTCGGGGTGCCCCTCCCCATCGTCAAAAAACTGCTGAAAAACGGAAAGGTGATTGATATCGCCTCATCCCGCCCTTCCCGGTCGTTCCTTCATGCACAAGCCGTCTATTTTGTGTTAAAAGGAGAAGTTCAATTTTCGGACAGAAGGCTTCCGGAGGAAGCCCGCACCATCGCCGAATGGGAAAAGGGCGATGTTTTTCCCATCGACCAAAAGGGAGAGCCGTTTTTATCTCCGTTTATTTCGGTCAAAACCACCGCAGAAACCGCTGTTCTTGAAATTCCTTTTCATATATTCAAAAAAATGATGACCTACAATAAACAGCTGCAAGTGAACTTTCTCATTCTGCTTCAGCAAAATTTATTTTGTTCCTATCAGCTGTTTTTACGCTATCTCCATTCCTCTTCAGAAGGCGACGATTGAGAAGGGCGGCCCCCCTTCTCTTCTTTTTTTGAAATGTGATCTACTTAACTTTTTTTCTCCTCTATTTCCGCTACGCTACAGATGAATGCTCTTTAGGAAAGGACAGATCAACCATGATACATTGTGATTTTCAGAAAGCTCCGTTTATCGTCATCTGGGAACTGACAAGAGCTTGTGAGCTGAAGTGCCTTCATTGCCGGGCATCTGCGCAAAATATGCGGGATCCGCGGGAGCTCTCCCTTCAGGAAGGAAAAGAATTGATCGATCAAATCCATGCCATGAACAACCCTCTTTTGGTCCTGACCGGAGGCGACCCATTAATGAGAGAAGATGTTTTCGACATCATTGAGTATGCCGTCCAAAAAGGGGTCCGGATATCCATGACACCGAGCGCGACACCGAATGTCACGAAGGAAGCGATCAAAACCGCCAAAGATCTCGGCTTATCGCGCTGGGCTTTCAGCCTGGACGGACCGAACCGCGAGATCCATGATCATTTTAGGGGGACAGACGGATCTTTTGATTTAACGATGGACGCCATTCGGCACATCCATGCGTTCGGTTTGCCCCTGCAGATCAACACCGTCATTTCAACATATAACATCGATTATTTGGAGGAAATGGCACAGCTGATTGAAGGATTGGATTGCGTGCTGTGGAGCGTCTTTTTCCTTGTTCCGACCGGGCGCGCCAAACGGGAAGACATGATTTCTCCCGTCCAACACGAAAAAGCATTTTTGTGGCTCAGCCGCTTGGCCAAAGAAGCTCCTTTCGATATTAAAACAACAGCGGCTCAGCACTATAGACGGGTCGTGATTCAGCAAAAAATGCGTGAAGCGAAAGATCCCCACATGCAGATCCGCTACGAGCACGCTTTAGAAAAAGGCAAAATCGATGTGATCGGCGGCTTGGGACGCGCTCCTAAGGGCGTGAATGACGGAAATGGCTTTATGTTCATCTCCCATATCGGTGATGTGTATCCGAGCGGACTCCTGCCGGTTCAAGCCAGAAACGTCCGTGAGCAGCCGCTGGCCGATATTTATTGCGAGTCAGCGATCTTTAAAGATCTAAGAAATCCAGACATATTGAAAGGAAAATGCGGTGTCTGCGAATTCCGCCATGTTTGCGGAGGTTCTCGCTCACGGGCATATGCTCTGACAGGTGACTATTTGGAAAGCGACCCGAGCTGCATTTATATTCCGAAAGCATTGCGCTAATCTTTGTGATCTGCGTCACAATTTTCTCCGCCGCCCTGTATTATCGTAAAGACAGTGAGAGATCATCAATGTCAAAAGGATGTGATCCATTCTGAAGAAAACCATTGATCTGAATGAGTCTGTTTATGAACTTTGCACACAGCATCCTGAAATCAAAACCTTGATGAAGGCCGTCGGCTTTGAACATATCACAAAGCCGGGAATGCTTGAAACCGCCGGGCGCATCATGACAATACCTAAGGGCGCGCGGATGAAACAAATTGACCTGACGCTTGTCTTAGACAAATTAAAAGCGCACGGATTTGACCCCGTTTGGAAAGGAGACAAACAATGAGCGAATTCATCAACAACCGGGAAGAACATCGGGAAATGTCAAGCGAAAAAAAACAGCAGCTCAAAGACATCATCATTGACCTTCATAAAGGAAAATCTCTTGAAGTGGTAAAAGAGCGGTTTAAAAAAGCTTTCGGATCTGTCACTGCCGAGGAAATCGCCCAATTGGAGCAGGCGTTAATGAAGGAAGAAGGCATCAAGCCTGAAGAAATCCGGGAGCTCTGTTCCGTCCACGCTTCCGTTTTCAAAGGTTCGATTGACGATATTCACAAACCGGAGGCTGACAAAGAGCCGGGCCATCCTGTTCATACGTTTATAAAGGAAAATAAAGAACTCGATCTTCTGTTGAATTTTAAGATCCAGCTCCATCTCGATCGTTTTGAAAAGGAAGACAATCAGGAAAACATACACAAGCTGATCGGAGACTTACATTTGCTGGCCGATGTCGACAAACATTACAGCAGAAAAGAAAACCTCCTTTTCCCCTACTTAGAAAAGTACGGGATCAACGGGCCGAGTCAAGTGATGTGGGCTGTTGATGATTTCATCCGCAAAAGCATCAAAGAAGCCAAGCGCTTATTGGAACACTACACATCTGATAAAAAAGATGACGTCATTCGCGAGATCGGCTTTATCATCAATGAAGGCACAGAAATGATCTACAAAGAAGAGAATATTCTTCTGCCGATGGCCCTCCGGACATTGACCGAGGATGAATGGCTGAAAATCGCGGCGGAAAGCGATGAAATCGGCTACTGTCTGACAGCCCCCGAAGCCGTCTGGCAGCCTGAACGGCACCAGATCAACATAAATGAAGAAACAGCCAGCGGATATGTCAGACTTCCAACAGGTATTTTATCTGTAACACAGCTTGAACATATGCTGAATCACCTTCCTGTTGACCTCACCTTTATCGATAAAAACGATGTGGTCCGCTACTTTTCCCACGGAAAAGAACGGATTTTTGCAAGGACAAAAGCAGTGATCGGGCGCACCGTCCAAAACTGCCATCCACCGGCAAGCGTTCATATTGTCAACAAGCTTCTCGACGATTTTAAATCGGGCAAAAAAGATGTCGAAGATTTTTGGATCAAGTTTAAAGATAAATATGTTTTCATCCGTTACTTTGCCGTACGCGATGAAAACAACAACTACATCGGCACTTTGGAATTCACGCAAAACATCGCCCCGATCCAGGAGATAACCGGGGAAAAAAGAATTTTAGATACAGGCGAATGAAAACGGCGCCCCAGCCTGCTTTCTTTTTTTAAAGAAGCAGGCTTTTTTAATTCCTCAGTCCCCGCCCCATTTTCACAGGCCGTCCTGAAATTGTGACGAATTCGTGAAATGAAGCAACATTGTGACAAAGTTAACAAGGTGCCGCTTCTCCTCCGTATATAGTGAGGGTAGCAGCACCGACAAAGGAGTGAAACAGTCATGAAAAAAAAGAAAACAAGTCCACTTTTCAGGAGATTAAACTATTTCTCTCCTATAGAACATCATTCTGATCATCACAGCCAAACCACTTATGAAGACCGGGATTGGGAAAATGTATACAGAAATAGATGGCAGCATGATAAAGTGATCCGCTCCACCCACGGGGTGAACTGCACCGGATCCTGCAGCTGGAATATCTACGTTAAAAACGGCATTGTCACATGGGAAGGACAGCGCCTTGATTACCCATCGACAGGCCCTGATATGCCTGACTTTGAGCCTCGCGGCTGTCCGCGCGGAGCCAGCTTTTCCTGGTATATTTACAGTCCGCTCCGCGTCAAATATCCATATGTCCGCGGCGTGCTGATCCAAATGTGGCGCGAGGCGCTAAAAACTTACAAAAACCCGTTGGAAGCCTGGAAATCGATTGTCGAAAATCCTGAAAAAGCGAAAGCCTATAAACAGGCGCGCGGAAAAGGCGGCTTTGTCCGCGCCGAATGGAGCGAAGTCTTAAAGCTGATTTCCGCTTCCCTTCTATATACAGTCATGAAATACGGACCTGACCGCAATGTCGGATTCTCGCCGATACCAGCTATGTCCATGCTCAGCCATGCGGCAGGCTCTCGCTTTATGTCGCTGATCGGCGGCCCGATGCTGAGCTTCTATGACTGGTATGCCGACCTTCCCCCTGCTTCACCGCAGATTTGGGGAGATCAAACCGACGTTCCCGAAAGCAGCGACTGGTACAACTCCGGCTACATCATGACTTGGGGTTCCAACGTACCGCTGACAAGAACACCTGATGCACACTTTTTGGCCGAAGCCCGCTATAAAGGAGCAAAAGTGATTTCGATCAGCCCGGATTTCGCTGAGTCATCTAAGTTTTCCGATGATTGGCTGAGCATCAGACAAGGAACCGACGGAGCACTGGCCATGGCGATGGGCCATGTCATTCTGCAAGACTTTTATGTCAACCAGAAGACCGAACGTTTTATTGATTATGCAAAACAATATACCGATTTCCCGTTTTTGGTGACTTTGAAAGAGGAAAACGGAACGTTCACAGCAGGCCGCTTCCTCCATGCTAAAGATATCGGGCGTGCGACAGAGCATGATGAATGGAAGCCTGCCGTTTGGGACGAAGACACAGATGGATTTGCGATTCCGCAGGGCACGATGGGCTCCCGCTGGGACGGCCAAGGAAAATGGAACTTGCGCATGGTTGATGAGGATTCAGAAAAACCGATCACACCTCGGCTTTCCATGCTTGGACATGAAGATATGATCGGCACGGTCAACATTCCTTACTTCTCACATGAAGGCAATAAGGTGATCGAAAGACCGCTTCCGATCAAAAAAGTCATCCTGGACGGCGAGGAAGTCTTTGTTTCCACCGTTTTCGACCTGACTCTCGCCAACTATGGCGTCAACCGCGGAATCGGCGGACAGACCCCGGCATCATTTGATGATCCTGAACCATTTACACCGGCTTGGCAAGAGCCGATTACTGGCATTAAAAGTGAAATGGTGATCAAGATCGCAAGGGAATTCGCGCAAAATGCGATTGACACAGAGGGCCGCTCAATGATCATTGTCGGCGCCGGGATTAACCATTGGTTCAATTCAGACACCATTTACAGAGCTGTGCTGAACCTTGTGCTTCTCGTCGGAGCCCAAGGGGTTAACGGAGGCGGCTGGGCCCACTATGTCGGCCAGGAAAAACTCCGTCCGGCCGAAGGATGGCAGACGATCGCGATGGCCAAAGACTGGGGAGGCCCTGCCAAACTGCAAAACGGCACATCCTTCTTCTATTTCGCTACCGACCAGTGGCGCTATGAAGATCAGGAAATCAGCGGGCTCGCTTCCCCAATCGCAAAAACATCGCGCTACAAGCACCATGCTGATTACAATGTGCTGGCGGCAAGACTCGGCTGGCTTCCATCGTATCCGACGTTTGAGAAAAACGGCATCGACTTGTATAAAGAAGCAGAAAAAGCAGGCGCTGAAAACGCTCAGCAAGTCGGAAGCTATATTGCCAGACAGCTTGAAGAGAAAAAGCTCAAGTTTTCGATTGAAGATCCTGACAATGAAAAGAACTTCCCGAGAAACCTATTTGTCTGGAGAGCCAACTTAATCTCGAGCTCCGGCAAAGGTCATGAATATTTTCTGAAGCACTTGCTCGGTACGACAAACGGACTGATGAACGATGATCAGGACAGCATCCGTCCTGAAGAAATCAAATGGCGCGACGAAGCGCCTGAAGGCAAGCTCGACTTATTGATCAATCTCGACTTCAGGATGGCGGGTACCGCTCTGTACTCCGACATTGTGCTCCCTGCGGCCACCTGGTACGAAAAACACGATCTCAGCAGCACGGATATGCATCCGTTCATCCATCCGTTTAACCCGGCCATTTCAGCGCCGTGGGAATCAAAGTCTGACTGGGATATTTTCAAAGCATTAGCAAAAGCGGTTTCCGATCTGGCTGAAGAAGTTGACATGGAACCTGTCAAAGAGGCTGTTGCGACTCCTCTTCTCCATGACACTCCACAAGAAATGGCGCAGCCGCTCGGGAAAATCAAAGACTGGAGCAAAGATGACTGCCCTGCCGTTCCAGGGAAAACAATGCCGCAAATTCACGTCGTGGAACGGGATTACAAGCAGATTTACAATAAGATGACATCGCTCGGGCCGAATGTTGCCAAACAGCCGTTTGGTACGAAAGGTATGAACTGGTCTGTTGAAGCAGAATATGATTCTCTCAAAAAAACGCTCGGCGTCGTAAAAGAAGACACGATTGCCAAAGGCTGTCCTGACATCAGTGATGCAAGACAAGCTGCTGAAGCGGTATTGACCCTCTCTTCCACTTCAAACGGGAAAGTAGCCGTTAAAGCGTGGGAATCGCTTGAAAAAATAACGAATCTTGAGTTGAAAGATTTAGCTGAAGAACGGGAAGAGGAATGCTTCACATTTGAGCAAATTTCAGCTCAGCCGAAAACGGTGATCACCTCCCCTGCTTTCAGCGGTTCTGAAAAAGGCGGACGGCGCTATTCTCCGTTTACGACGAACGTTGAAAAACTGATTCCGTGGAGAACGCTGACCGGCAGACAGTCTTTTTACCTTGATCATGAAATGATGACAGAATTCGGGGAAAACATGGCGACATTCAAACCGATTCTGATCCACCGCCCTTTCGTAAATAAACGGCCTGAGCAAGAAGGGAAAGAAATCGTGTTGAACTATTTAACACCGCATAATAAATGGTCGGTGCACAGCATGTATTTTGATTCCCTGCCGATGCTCACCCTTTTCAGAGGCGGACCGACGGTCTGGATGAATAAAGACGATGCGGAAGAAACCGACATTCAGGACAACGACTGGATCGAGTGTTTTAACCGAAATGGAGTCGTCGTCGCACGGGCCGTGACATCACACCGGATTCCAAAAGGAATGGCGTTTATGCACCATGCCCAAGACCGGCATATCAACGTGCCGGGAACAAAGCTGACGAATAACCGCGGAGGAACCCATAACAGCCCGACCCGCATTCATGTCAAGCCGACGCAGATGATCGGAGGCTACGGACAGCTCAGCTACGGATTCAACTACTACGGGCCGACAGGAAATCAGCGCGACCTCAATGTCGTGATCAGAAAATTGAAGGAGGTCGATTGGCTTGAAGATTAAAGCGCAGATCGGGATGGTCATGAACCTTGACAAATGCATCGGCTGTCATACATGCAGCGTCACATGCAAAAACACTTGGACAAACCGTTCCGGAGCAGAATATATGTACTTCAACAACGTCGAAACAAAACCGGGCATCGGCTACCCGAAACAATGGGAGAACCAGGATAAATACCGAGGCGGCTGGGAGCTGAAAAAAGGCAAGCTGCAGCTCAAATCAGGCGCCAAAACAACACGGCTCATGAATTTATTCTACAACCCGTATCAGCCGACGATCGATGACTACTATGAACCTTGGAATTATGATTATGAAACACTGACAAACAGTCCGGAGAAAAAACACCAGCCTGTTGCACGGCCGAAGTCTTCCATTACGGGAGACTTCATGAACCTTGAATGGGGCCCGAACTGGGAAGATGACCTTGCCGGCGGCCACATTACAGGCCTCCAAGATCCAAACGTCAAAAAAATGGAAGAATCGATCAAGACTGAATTTGAAGACGTCTTTATGATGTATCTGCCAAGGATATGCGAACACTGCATCAATCCTTCCTGTGTCTCCTCCTGTCCGTCAGGCGCGATGTACAAACGCGAAGAAGACGGGATCGTTCTCGTCGATCAAAATGCATGCCGCTCATGGAGGCACTGTGTATCATCATGTCCTTATAAAAAAGTGTATTTCAACTGGCAGACAAACAAGGCGGAAAAATGCACATTGTGCTTCCCTCGTCTCGAAGCCGGACTGCCGACAATCTGCTCTGAGACATGTGTCGGCAGAATCCGCTATCTCGGTGTCATGCTTTATGACGCAGATAAAGTCGAGGAAGCAGCTTCAGCCGAAAATGAAAAAGATTTGTATCACTCACAGCTGGAGATTTTCCTGGATCCGAATGATCCTGCTGTCGCAGAAGAAGCAAAAGCCCAAGGCATTCCGCTGGAGTGGATCGAAGCCGCGCAAAAATCGCCAATCTACAAAATGATCATCGATTGGAAAATCGCCCTGCCGCTGCATCCGGAATACCGGACATTGCCGATGGTATGGTACATTCCTCCGCTCAGTCCGATTATGAATATGTTTGAAGGAAAAGGAACGGCCCAATCAGCTGAGGATATCTTCCCGGCCATTGATGAAATGCGGATTCCGATCGAATATTTGGCCAATCTGCTGACGGCCGGTGATACACACCATATTAGAACGACATTAAAGAAAATGTCTGTGATGCGTATGTACATGCGGGCGACCCAAACGAACAAACAGATCGATTCAGCTCTGATACAAGATACCGGATTGACTGAAGAACAGATTGAAGATATGTACCGTCTGCTTGCAATCGCCAAATACGATGACCGATTTGTCATTCCGCAAACCCATCGCGAAGAAGTCGCAGATCTGTACATGGAACAAGGAAGCTGCGGGTTATCATTTGCCGGAGGACCCGGTTCTTGCCAAACCCTATAAGACTGGAGTGAAGCACAATGGATGCAACAGATAAACAAGCCGTTTTCGCCGCACTTTCCTATCTCCTCTCCTACCCTGATGAACAGTGGAGAAAAGAACGCTCTGAATGGCAAACCATGATCAATCAGATACAGCATCAGCAATTGAAAGAGAAATTGCTTTCATTTATGGAGGAGGCGGCTCTCTATTCTCCGGAAGAGTTGATCGAAACATATGTATACACATTTGATTTCGGCAAAAAAACGAACCTTTATGTCACCTACTTCAATTCCGGAGAACAGCGGGAACGCGGGATTGAGCTCTTGCAGCTGAAAGATTTATATCAGCAATCAGGTTTTCAGCCGACAGAAAAAGAGCTTCCTGACTACCTTCCGCTCATGCTGGAGTTCGCCGCATTGGCCGACCGCGATCAAGCGGCGGCTGTCTTTCAAAAGTATGCGGGGAATCTTGAAGAGCTGAGATTGCAGCTAAGCGAAAATGAAAGCATCTATGCCGCGCTGTTGGACGGATTGTTTATAGGATTGGCGGAAATCGGTGTTGAAAGGACTGTACAGCCATGATCGAACAAATTCTTTGGGTCATTCTCCCCTATATTGTCCTGACGATCTTTATCGGCGGTCATATTTACCGCTACCAGCATGATCAGTTTGGCTGGACGGCCAAATCAAGCGAAATGCTCGAAAAGAAAAAGCTGGCGCTTGGCAGCAGCCTCTTTCATTGGGGAATCTTCTTTGTCATCGGCGGACATGTGATGGGGATTTTAATTCCGGAAAGCTTTTATGAGACAATCGGCGTCTCAGAACATCTTTATCATAAAGTCGCCATCGGTTTCGGACTGCCGGCAGGAATTGCTGCACTATCGGGACTCATCATTCTTGCTTACCGGAGAGTGACTGACAAACGAATCCGGAAAACGAGTTCAGCCGGCGATTTGATCACGTTAGCGGCCTTATTGTTCATGATGATAACCGGCCTTGCGTCAACTTTCCTCAACATCGATTCAAAAGGATTCGACTACAGAACGACAATCGGACCTTGGTTCCGTGGAATCTTCATGTTTAAACCGGATCCCTCGCTTATGGCAAGTGTACCGATCTGGTTTAAAATTCATATCGTCATGGGCTATGTCATATTCATTGTCTGGCCGTTTACGCGGCTTGTCCATGTTTTCAGCATGCCGCTGAAATATTTGACAAGAAGCTATGTCGTCTACAGGAAACGGGCGCCGCGCAAAAGCATGTAAACCATCTCCCTAAAGCCAAAATGGCTTTAGGGATTTTTTTCTCTATAAGGCAAGCTACCCATCTTTTCAGCAAATCATACGATAAAGCAAACAGTTAGAAAGGAGCGTTTTTGCTTGTATCCATACGATTATATATATGACCCGTACCGTCAGCAGTTCCCGCCCGGTCCTCCTCCTGGAGCAGGAGGACCGCAGCAGCAGGTTTTGCCTCCTCCCCCAAGCCAGCTTCCTCAAGACACCGGCGGCCCTTCGGTTTTTGCCGTTGACCCTGGAGGAATCAGAAGATGCCTGTTCAGATTTACGTACATCCGTTTAAGGAACGGCGCCCGCTTTTGGTTTTACCCGGTTTTTCTCGGTAGGCGTTCGATCGCAGGCTACCGCTGGAGGCCGCGGCAGTTCCGCTGGGTGTACTTCGGGATTGACCTGAATGAAATCACATCTTTCAGCTGCCAATAAGAAAAAGGCGTCATCTACAAGACGCCTTTTTCATCTTTTATTTTGATTTAAGTGTTTCCTTCTCATCTTCCCAAGCCTCTGTATTCTTCAGCCCCGGTATAGAGCTCGCTTTAAAGACCGGATTCTTCCCTTCTTTACGCTGTGCTGTATAATCCTTGAGCACTTTGGCCGCGATTCCTGACAGGAGGAGAATCGCGATCAGGTTGATGATGGCCATTAAGCCCATGAATAAATCGGCCATGTCCCATACGAGCTGAAAGCCGGAGACGGATCCGAAAATCACCATTGCGACAACTGCCGCGCGATAAACGGCAAGCGCCGTTTTGCTCTTTTTAATAAATTCGATATTTGTTTCACCATAGTAGTAGTTCCCGACGATTGAGCTGAAAGCGAACAGGAAAATCGCCACGGCGACAAACGCAGGCGCCCAGCTTCCGATATGATGCTGCATCGCTGCTTGTGTAATCTGAATGCCGTCAAGCTCTTTGCCCGGCGTCAAATTGAACAAAAGGATCATAAAGGCTGTCGCACTGCAGATGACAATCGTATCAAAGAATACACCGAGCGTTTGGATAAAGCCTTGTTTTGCGGGGTGAGACACATTGGCAGTCGCCGCCGCGTTCGGCGCGCTTCCCATTCCGGCTTCATTTGAAAATAAACCGCGCTTGGCACCGATGATGATGAGCGATCCCAAGGTACCCCCTGCGATCTGTTCGATGCCAAACGCATCCTTCACGATCATGGCAAAGACAGCCGGCAGCTGCGAAATGTTCGTCAGTACGACGTAAAGAGCCAAGGCAAGATAAATGATGGCCATGACGGGAACAATTAATTGCGTGACTGTTACAACCCGTTTCAAGCCGCCGAAAATAATAAATCCGGTCAATACCGCAAGAACAATTCCGACCGTTGTTTTATCAAGGTTGAAAGCCCCTTCCATGGAGCCGACGATCGTATTGGCTTGCACCGCATTAAAGATCAAGCCGAATGTAATCGTAATTAAAACGGCAAAGATAATGCCCATCCATCTGGCGCCGAGCGCTTTTTCCATGTAATAAGCCGGACCGCCGCGGAAATGATCGCCGTCCTTTACTTTATAGACTTGGGCCAATGTGCTCTCGACAAAGCTTGATGCCATCCCTACAAGAGCGACAACCCACATCCAAAAGACCGCTCCGGGTCCGCCGGTCGCAACAGCCAGCGCCACACCGGTCAGGTTTCCCGTTCCTACCCGCGAAGCTGCTGAGATAAAGAAAGCCTGCAAAGACGAAACGCCTTGCCCTTTCTCTTCTTTTTGGCCGACAATACGAAACATCTCAAAGAAATAACGAAATTGGACAAATCTCAGTTTAAAAGTAAAATACAGTCCTATACCTATTAATATATAGACTAAATAAGTCCAAATAAAACCGCTTGGGACATTAATAATTTCGCTTAAAATTTCTTCCATAGCACCCTCCTGCAACAAACTGATTTTGATGTTAAGTTTCCTAACATGATAGGATTATATCATAATCATGACGCAAGCAAAACTAGATAGAATTTTCTGTTTTTTAATCCTGTATATTTATGGCGTCATCATTACTTTAGTCCCGATTCTCATTATAACAGAGATACACGTGTAATCATATATAAAAAAGCGCTTTCATTGTGATGGTCCTCGAAAACCCAAGGAATTTGTCAACAAATAAAGCAAAACTGTCACAAAAAAATCATCTTTTATTATCTAATAAAATATGTTAAGATTATGAGACGTTAAGGGGATGAGATCTGATGAAAAAGACATTGTTACTGCAATTGTCTATGTTCTTTTTAGTCATTGCGAGCCTTCATTCGTTCTCAATGCCCCAGATGCCGGCAAATCATCATGTACAAAAAGCCGCAGTTTCAGGCGATGAGCTTCACGAACTGTCAATCGGCAAGCATGGTGAGGAAAAGGCTAAATCATTATGGAATTCACTCGGGTTTCGAATTGAATTCATACTGCTCTTAATCTTAGCTGCCGCTACCAGTCAAGTTTACATTCTGAACCGGCGGAAAGAACATCTGAAGGCATTTATGCTCGCAGTTTTCTATCACTCTTCTTATTTCGATAAAGCGCATGTTCTAAAACCATAACCATACTAAAACAGGAGGTTTTTAAACATGTTATTTATCATAAGAATGGTGATTATCGGGCTCTTTTCATTGACAGCTTTAAACTTGTTTGTATTTCAAGGAATTGAATTCATGCACGCGATTACCGATCTGTTTAATCGCCAGGACAGCTGAATGATATTTGCAGTGCCCCAAAAAGTTAGACAATAAAATTTCATGAAACAGTTTGATTGGCATGAGTCCGGCATTGCACGGATTCATGCCTTTTCATTTGCTCTTCATCCGTTTAGTGATTGAACTGAATCGCTGTTTTATAGTGGAACATCCCTTTTATAGTCTGACACACAGTTTTTCGCCTCCTTTAAAAACTATTAAATTTTTTCGAAAAATTTTAAACATCTTTTCGACAAATGCCGCGGCTTTACCTCAAATCTACACATATAAGATATAATACTCCTGTACCAATTACTTATAGAAAGAAGATGTTCATATGAGTAAAGTATCTGAAAAAATTGCTTTTGTTACCGGCGGCGGCCAAGGAATTGGTGAAGCAATCTGCAAACGCTTGGCAGAGGACGGATTCGCTGTTGCAGTTGCTGATTATAATGAAGAAACTGCAACACAAGTTGCTGAGGACATTAACAAGCTTAACGGCAAAGCAATCGCGGTTAAAGTAGATGTTGCTGATCGTGATGATGTTTTTAAAGCTGTCGATGAAACAGTAAAACGTCTTGGCGGTCTTGATGTGGTGATCAATAATGCAGGTCTTGGACCAACCACCCCTATTGAAAGCATTACATATGAAGATTATCGGAAAGTCTATGATGTTAATGTTGGCGGTACTTATTGGGGAATACAAGCAGCTGTAAAAGCCTTCAAAGAACTTGGACACGGCGGAAAAATCATTAATGCTTCTTCTCAAGCCGGTCAAGTCGGCAATCCGGGCTTAGCCGTTTACGGCGGAACAAAGTTCGCTGTTCGCGGTATCACCCAAACGGCAGCAAAAGATCTAGCTGAGTTAGGTATTACTGTAAACGCCTTTTGTCCGGGTATCGTAAAAACGCCGATGATGATGGACATTGCACAGCAAACCGCTCATGAAGCAGGCAAGCCATTTGAATGGGGATTGGAGCAATTCTCTCAAAATATTGCATTAAAACGCTTATCCGAACCGGAAGATGTAGCGGCATGCGTTTCCTACCTTGCAGGACCAGATTCAGATTATATGACTGGTCAAGCACTTATCATCGATGGCGGGATGGTGTTCAATTAAGGTTAAAACAACCTGCACGGATCAGCTGAACGAATGTCTTCACTCTGAACCAAATATTAAGTAATAACGTAAAAAGAGGCTGGGACATAACCAGCCTGAAATACTCAAAAAGAGTCGGATGATCAAAAAACGATCTCCGGCTCTTTTTGATGGTTGATTTTATTTTTTAAATTCCTCACTAAATGCCAAGGAGGCAATGTTGTAAATCCGCGTTTTGCTGGTGATCCCCCTAGACCTTGTCTGACAATTGGAGTGCAGTTTTATCTCACTCCTGTTCATGTTTGCTAAGCCAGACATCTGTTACTTTTCCGGCTTCATCTTCGTCGATGATGAATGAACCGTTGCTGTACCGGTCATGCAGTTTGATTTCTTTGACAAGCATCTCCTCTGCGGAGCCTTTTTCAGTTTGAATCATGATCTGGTCATGATATGAGCAGGCAAGCAGTCCGGCGATGCGGTGAGGTTTTTTCTTCAGTTCCCGCAGCATGAGAACGCCCCGTTTGGCCCGCGAGGTTTTTTCGAATTCGCTGCGATTCATTCGCTTGACTGAGCCGCGCTGTGTGACGAGGACGAGCACATCTGATTCCTCTAAAATCTGTCCTGAGACGACAAAATCGCCTTCTTTTAAGTTCACGCCTTTAACACCGGCCGCTCTGGCGCCGACAACACTGATTTCTTCCTCTGTGAACCATAAGCCATAGCCTGTATGTGTAGCGATGAATACGTCTTTCGTCCCGTCTGTGACATGGACATCGACCACTTCGTCATCGCCTTTTAAATTAAGCGCGACCAAGGCTTTTGAATAACGCTGTGCTTTATATTGAAGAAGCTGCGTTCTTTTCGTCATTCCGTTTTTCGTGAAAAACAGAAGATATTCCGACTCGGTAAATTCCCTGACAGGAATCGCTTTGACGACAGACTCATCACTGTCAATGGAAATGATGTTCGTAATATGCTGACCAAGGTCTTTCCACCTGATATCCGGCAGCTGGTGAACCGGACAATACACATAGCTTCCTTTGTTCGTAAACAAAAGCAGCACATCTGTCGTGTTCATTTCCAGTTGGCAAAGCAGACGGTCGGTATCCTTCATGCCGAAATCCTGTCCGTTTGAAGCGGCAAACGATCTTTGGCTTGTACGTTTGATATAGCCGTCTTTCGTTACGGTTACATAGACGTCCTCTGAGGCTACCATTACTTCAAGGTTGATTTTGATCTCTTCGATCTTTTCTTCGATCACAGAGAGCCTCTCGCCTGCATAGGTTTTTTTCAACTTTTTCAAGTTGTCTTTGATGACCTTCAAAAGCTTCCGATCATTAGAAAGGATCGCTTCCAGCTCCTGTATTTTCCGATTCAGCTCTTTCGCTTCTTCCTGCAAAGCGGTTATATCGGTGTTTGTCAATCTGTACAGCTGCAAGGAAACGATGGCTTCCGCCTGCGGTTCTGTGAATGCGAACTTTGCAATCAAGTTGTTTTTGGCGTCCCGCTTATCATTTGAAGAGCGGATCGTCGAGATGACTTCATCGAGGATCGACAGTGCTTTCATCAATCCTTCGACGATATGATGCCTTTCCTTCGCCTTTCTCAGCTCATACTGAGAACGATTGGTGATCACTTCTTTCTGATGCTCGATATAGGCATCTAAAATAGAAGTGAGATTCATCAGCATCGGTCTTCTGTTATGGATGGCGACCATGTTGAAGTTGTATGGAATTTGCAGATCCGCATTTTTATACAAGAAATTCAAAATACCTTGTGCATCCGCTTCTTTTTTCAGTTCGATCACGATTCTGAGACCTGTGCGATCGGTCTCATCGCGGACTTCGGAAATTCCTTCAACTTTGCGCTCAATCCGGAATTCGTCGATTTTTTTCACTAAATTTGCTTTATTGACTTCAAACGGAATTTCCGTGATGACAATTTGCTGGCGGCCGCCTCTAATCGTTTCGATCTCGGCTTTTCCTCTGATGATGATTTTGCCTTTTCCGGTTTCATAGGCCTTTTTAATGCCTTCTTTCCCCTGGATGATGCCGCCTGTCGGAAAATCGGGCCCTTTGACAAGCTCCATGAGTTCATCAACACTGCAGTTGGGCGAATCGATTCGTTTAATGACGGCGTCGATCACTTCTCCTAGGTTGTGAGGCGGGATGTCTGTCGCATATCCCGCGGATATTCCCGTCGATCCGTTCACAAGCAAATTCGGGAACATCGCCGGCAGAACAACAGGCTCCTTGCTTGTATCATCAAAGTTCGGCACAAACTCGACCGTTTCTTTATCGATGTCCCGCAAAAGCTCTGAAGCAATCGCCGAAAGCCTCGCTTCTGTATAACGCATCGCAGCGGGCGGATCGCCGTCGATGCTTCCGTTGTTTCCGTGCATTTCAATCAGCACGTTGCGAACCTTCCAATCCTGGCTCATCCTCACCATCGCTTCGTACACGGAACTGTCCCCGTGCGGATGGTAGTTCCCGATCACATTCCCGACCGTTTTCGCGGCTTTGCGGAAGTTTTTGTCATGCGTGTTTCCTTCCGCGTGCATGGCGTATAGAATTCTCCTTTGCACCGGCTTCAGTCCATCGCGCGCATCAGGAAGCGCCCGGTCTTGAATGATGTATTTGCTGTATCGGCCGAAACGGTCGCCGATCACGTCTTCCAATGGTAAATCATGAAAAATCTCTGGCTGTGCCATTTATTTAAACCTCCTCAGCGACCGATAAGTTCTCATTTTCCAAAATATTGCTTTCTTCATCAAGTCCGAAAGCGACATTTTTCTCAATCCACTTTCTCCTCGGTTCAACTTTGTCCCCCATCAATGTCGTTACGCGCCGTTCAACGCGGGCCGCATCATCGATTTTGACCCTGACGAGCGTCCTTGATTCAGGGTTCATCGTCGTTTCCCAAAGCTGATCTGCATTCATTTCTCCGAGACCTTTATAGCGCTGTATCGTATATCCTTTTCCGACTTTTTTCAGAACATCGTCCATTTCTTCATCAGACCAGGCGTACTCAACGATTTCTTTTTTGCCTGAGCCCTTGCTGACCTTATAGAGCGGCGGCAGCGCGATAAACACTTTTCCGTGCTCGATCAGCGGTTTCATATAGCGGTAGAAAAAGGTTAACAGAAGCACCTGGATATGCGCACCGTCTGTATCGGCATCCGTCATGATGATGACTTTGTCATAGTTGATGTCTTCAATATCAAAATCGACGCCGACGCCCCCGCCTATCGCATGAATGATCGTATTAATTTCTTCATTTTTGAAGATATCGGCAAGCTTTGCTTTTTCTGTGTTGATGACCTTTCCGCGGAGCGGCAGAACCGCCTGGAATTTCCGGTCTCTTCCCTGCTTGGCTGAACCGCCTGCAGAATCACCCTCAACAAGATACAGTTCGTTTTTAGCCGGGTTTCTTGATTGGGCAGGCGTCAGTTTACCGCTTAATGTCGCTTCCGATTTTTTTCTCTTTTTGCCGCTTCTCGCTTCTTCTCTTGCTTTTCGGGCTGCTTCCCTTGCCTGTGAAGCTTTGATGGCCTTTTTCACAAGCAAAGTCGCGGTTTCTCTATTTTCTTCAAGGAAATAGGCGAGCTGCTCGGAAACGATAGCGTCAACCGCTGATCTTGCTTCACTTGTGCCGAGCTTGCCTTTTGTCTGTCCTTCAAACTGAAGAAGCTCTTCCGGTATGCGCACAGAAACGATCGCAGACAATCCTTCTCTGATATCCGTTCCTTCCAGATTTTTGTCCTTTTCTTTTAACAGCGCAACCTTTCTCGCATACTCGTTGAATGCTCTCGTCATCGCTGTTTTGGCTCCGGACTCATGGGTCCCGCCGTCCTTCGTCCTGACATTGTTGACAAAGGACAGTATGTTTTCGGAATAGCCGTCATTAAACTGGAACGCGAAATCGACTTCGATCCCGTTATGTTCGCCTTCAAAGGAAACCACTTCGCAAAGCGCGTCTTTTTCTTCGTTCAAATAAGCGACGAAAGCTTCGATGCCGGTTTCATACAAAAAAGTTTCTTTCGTTTGATGGCGTTCATCAATCAGCTCAATTTTTAATCCTTTTAATAAAAAGGCTGATTCTCTCAGCCGTTCTGAAAGCGTTTCAAAGTTATAGGTCGTCGTGCTGAACATCTTGGGGTCCGGCTTAAAATGAATCAGGGTGCCGGTTTTTTTAGTCGTTCCGATTTTCTCAAGGGATGTTACCGGTTTACCGCCGTTTTCAAACCGCTGTTTGTAGACATTTCCGTCCCGTTCGATCGTCACCGTCAGCCATTCGGACAGAGCGTTGACGACGGATGCACCGACACCGTGCAGACCTCCGCTCGTTTTATAGCCGCCTTGGCCGAATTTACCTCCTGCGTGAAGGACGGTTAAAATAATTTCCGGAGTCGGTTTGCCGAGCTTATGCATTCCTGTTGGCATTCCCCGGCCTCTGTCTTGCACCGATATGCTGTTATCTTTATGTATTTTCACTATAATGTGATCCCCGTGGCCCGCCAGAACTTCGTCAACGGAATTATCGACGATTTCATAAACGAGATGGTGCAAGCCGCGGCTGTCCGTTGAACCGATGTACATGCCGGGGCGTTTTCTGACCGCTTCAAGGCCTTCGAGCACCTGTATGGAATCATCATTATAGTCAACCTGCTGTTTTTTAACCAAATGCATAAACCCCTTTCAAAAATCAAACATTGCTTATAAAGAATAATACACACTCTGACATGCAAATCAAAGCGATATCCGATTTTCTTTCGACCGCTTCAAAGATTTGTCATGATTTCGTTAACCTTTAGCCGATTGAATGACAGACGTCATTTTACACGAATCTTTCGGCACAATACAAGGCTGTTTAAAAGTATTTGGAAAATCATTCTTAAAAAAACTGTCCAAGACTTATTGTATCTGTTTCACAATAAATCGCAAACATAATCTCGTATAAAAAAGACAAAAACCCTTGTTTTTTCAAGGATTTTTGTCTTTTTTATGCCGATTTGGTCAGCGCATGGGCCACTTTTATGCACAAATCCATAACGACTGTATAGCCCTTTTCACTCAGCAGCTGATATGCGTCTTCATTGACAAGTCCCTGCTGCGCCCAAAACACGTCGGCATCGATCTCCAAAAACTCCTCAGCGACATCTAAAAGATGCTCAGATCTTCTAAACACATTAACGATATCCACATGTCCTTCAATATCCTTTAAAGACGCCACAGCCTTCACTCCGAGCGCTTCATCGATAGTCGGATTGACGGGGATAATATCATAGCCCGCTTCCTGCATCGCTTTTGAAACCATGTACGACGTTCTCTCCGGATTGTTTGAGAGGCCGACGACCGCGATTCGCTTGCTGTTTTCAAGAATCTTTTTAATTTCCTGTTTAGATGGGTTTTCCATACCGCTCACTCCTTTATTTATTAGTTTACACGAAAACAATCGCCGCAATCAAAATTTTCATATGATTGCATCGCATTATCCTGTATGATATATACGGGTACATACCAATAAAAATCCTCAGAGAAGGTGCCTCTCATGTTAAAATAAAGAGAAGGGATCATCTAAAAAGGAGAAATGAAATGTTTATTGCTTTATTATTTTTGTTAGCCTATCTACTCGGCAGCATTCCGTCCGGCTTGATTGTCGGAAAAGCTGCCAAAGGAATTGATATCAGAGAACACGGCAGCGGCAATCTCGGAGCCACCAACGCATTCAGGACGCTCGGCGTTAAAGCGGGCTCGATTGTCATCGCCGCGGATATCTTAAAAGGGACGCTTGCCGCTTTTTTGCCGGCCATCCTGCACGTCGGCGTTCACCCTTTATTTGCGGGAGTGGCCGCGGTGATCGGGCACATGTTCCCTGTTTTCGCAAAGTTTAAAGGCGGAAAAGCTGTCGCTACCTCAGGAGGCGTATTATTGTGCTATCAGCCTCTATTGTTTCTTACCATGGTCGCTGTGTTTTTCCTGTTTTTGTATATGACAAAGTATGTATCGCTTTCATCCATTTTAACCGGCCTGTATACCACCATCTACAGCCTGTTCACAAAAGACCTCTTTTTGGTGGCGGTCGTCGTCGTTCTTACGGTGTTTGTCATATACAGACACAGAATGAACATTAAGCGGATTATCGATAAAACCGAACCGAAAATAAAATGGATGTCCGGTAAAAGGTAGATGCCTTTCATCAATCGGTTCAATCATTATATACTATAAAGGCAGCACATATTTGAAATGAATGATAAAGGAGAGTGCTTGCTCGTGAATTTGAAAATTAATGAAGATGCGCTGAATTGGTATAAGGACGAGCTTGATTTGAAAAAAGGGGATCAGGTTCGCTTCTTTGTCCGTTACGGCGGTTGCAGCAATGTTCAAAAAGGCTTCTCCCTCGGTGTTTCAAAAGATGAGCCTCAGCAAATCGGGGCGAGCGCAGAAGCAGATGGGATTACGTTTTTTATCGAAGAAAGCGATGTCTGGTATTTCGACGGCCACGATTTGCTCGTCACGTACAATGAATCATCTGAAGAACCGGTTTTTGAATATCAGTAAAAAAAGAACGCTTAAATGCGTTCTTTTTGATGGGATTACGTTTTTTATCGAAGAAAGCGATGTCTGGTATTTCGACGGCCACGATTTGCTCGTCACGTACAATGAATCATCTGAAGAACCGGTTTTTGAATCAGTAAAAAAAAAGAACGCTTAAATGCGTTCTTTTTTTATCGTTTTTCAAGCCGAAAGCGTTCGATATGGCTGAAGAGCTGTTCTTTTTTTAAAATGTCGATTTGCTTTTTCCCCAGCAAATCAAAATGGGGAAATTCGCCTCTTTTGTGAATCCACTCTTCTTTCAAACCGTACTTTTTGCCCCATGCGGCAAGCTTTTCAATGTTTTGGCAGCCCGCTTTTGTCACGGTGCGGGCCTCAGGAAACCTGTCATCAATCCAATAATGCGTCAGAAAGGCGATTTCCCCGTTTAATACCGCTTGTTTCCATTTGTTCAGCTCGCGCCTGGTGATTCCAAAGGCCATTTATTTTTTCGCCTCTTCGTACGCCTGATGCCATTTTGGATAAAGTTTACGGAATTGAAGCGGCTTGAAGCTGTCCTGGTCGACGCAAATATGGGAAGACGTTCCTTTCACAGCCGTTTCTCCGGCAGAGTTTAAAATCTCATACCCATAGACCGTTTTAAATCCATTGTAATCTTCAATCCATGTATGTACCATCGCGGTTTCTCCATAGCGCAGCGGTTTGACGTAGCGGACATTGACATCCACGACAGGAGAAAGCACACCGTCTTTCTCCATTTCGGCATAGGAAAAACCGAGTTCTTTTATTAAAGCCGTCCGGCCCACCTCCATCCAAATCAGGTAGTTGGCGTGATACACAATACCCATTTGATCTGTTTCAGCATAGCGTACTTCTATTTCTTTTTTTGAGACGTACAAATTCCTTCTACTCCCTTATCAGCAATGTATAACTCTATTTTAGCATAAGGTATGACCAAACACACGGCAGGCGGCTTATGTATGAGCCATGCAAAAAAACCAGGTTGCCCTGGTTTATTGATCATATTCTTGTTTTTGGCTTTTAGCCTCGTCATGAATTTCATTGCGCATAGCTTCAATGCTTTCATTTCGGCGTTCGTTTTTCTCACGGATTTGCTGCTTCTCTTCACCGCTTGCAAAAGACAGCTGTTCTTCGGATTCCTCGATGTTTTCAATCGTATTCTGTACCATGTCTTGAAGCTTTTCCACGTTGTCTGATCTGTCATCCGGATGATGCTGCTGTTTTTCCATCATGCTGTATACGCCTCCTTTTCCAACATTATTCGCCTTTTGTCTGCATAATAATCGGCGTTTCTCCCGATTTATCATGCATTTTTTTGCCTTTGTTCCGCTTGTATTCAACCGGCTTTGTCCCGAGGTGGCTCGGGGCAAATTTCGCCTGTTTGTCATGCTCTCTCGGCATGTCCATCCCTCCTTTTAAGAATTAGGATTCTCAAAAAGAAGAAAAAACATGAACGTTTTCTATCGTCACTTCAGCTTGAATTTCTCTTCAAGCCTGTCCTCCAGCCGATCGAGGAACTCCTGGTTGCTTAAAAGCTCCTTCTTATTTTCTGAGACAAGTTCTTCAAATGTCCGACGTTTTGTTTTTTTCATCAGAATCACCTCCAGCTTGTATTCATTTTCGCCATTTTTAGCCCAATATAAGCAAAAAAGCCGGGATTTTTTATAAACCCAGCTTTTCTTTCATTATTTTTTTGTCATGGTTCCTAAAACGATGTCTTGGATGATGCCGTTTTCATCAATAATGTAGGTCGTCGGATAGGAAAAAATCTCGTACTTGGCATTGATGCCCTCTCGATCTAGAACGATCGGAAACGTTAAGCCAAGCTTTTCGGCAAATGATTCAACCGTCTCGCGGTTTTTCTCGGCTGATGTGAAATTGACAGCTAAAACGGTGATGTCTTGATGTTCGTTTTGAAGCTCTTCCATCGCAGGCATTTCCGTCTGACAAGGTTTGCACCATGTCGCCCAAAAATTAAGGATCACTTTCCGGCCCTTGAAATTGGACAATGAGACGTTTTTTTCGCCTTTTAACGATGGAAGTGTAAAATCCGGTGCTTGATCCCCTTTTTCAATCCCGATTTCCGCTTTTTTTTGCATTGTGAAATTCCAGATGGCAGCACCGGCCAAGACAAGCAGGATCAGTACAGCAAGCGTTTTTTTAACCATCGACATCCTCCACATTTCCGCGTTTTACTGACAAAAAGAAGAGAAGCGCTAAAGTGCGCTCTCTTCCGCGGATATCTACTGTTTCATTTTATCGCGAAGCACCATTTGCAGAATTCCGCCGTGGCGGTAGTAGTCGATTTCCACTTCGCTGTCAAAACGGACAACGGCTTCAAACGATTTGACTGTGCCATCTTCGCCAATCGCTCTCACTTGAACAAGATCGCGAGGACGGACGGATTCGCTGACGTCGACTTCAATCGTTTCTTTGCCAGTCAAGCCCAGCGTTTCGGCGTTTTCTCCTTCTTTGAATTGCAGCGGAAGAACACCCATCAGCACAAGGTTGCTTCTGTGAATCCGTTCAAAGCTTTCGGCAATGACCGTTTTAATGCCGAGCAGGTTGGTCCCTTTGGCCGCCCAGTCACGTGAAGATCCCATTCCGTAGTCTTTTCCGGCAATGACGATGAGGCCTGTGCCGTTTTCTTTGTATTTCATGCAGGCATCATAGATCGACATGACCTCTCCGGTTGGCCAGTAGGTTGTATAGCCGCCTTCTGTGCCAGGAGCGATTTGGTTCTTGATTCTGATGTTGGCGAATGTTCCTCTCATCATGACTTCATGATTTCCGCGTCTTGAACCGTATGAGTTGAAGTCTCTTGGAGAAACGCCTTTTTCCTGAAGATATTTTCCGGCCGGTGTATCTTTGCCGATCGCTCCCGCTGGAGAAATATGGTCTGTTGTGACAGAATCTCCGAATTTGCCGACAACGCGCAAGCCTTTTAACGGTTCAACGGTTCCAGGCTCCACCGACATGTTCTCAAAGAACGGCGGATTTTGGATGTAAGTTGACTCCTCATCCCATTTATAAAGAGCTTCATCTGTTGTTTCGATCGCATTCCAGCGCTCGTTGTCATCAAAGACGCGCTCGTATTCTTTTCTGAACAGCTCAGGTGTCACCGTTTGCTTCACGACGGAGTTGATTTCGTCCATAGACGGCCAAATGTCGTTAAAGTATACGTTTTGTCCGTCTTTGCCGACACCGATCGGTTCGTTTTTCAAGTCGATGTCGACCGTACCAGCCAATGCATATGCAACGACAAGCGGCGGAGACGCCAGATAGTTTCCTTTAACAAGCGGGTGAATCCGGCCTTCAAAGTTACGGTTTCCTGAAAGGACAGACGTAATCAGGAGATCGTTTTCAGCAACCGCTTTTTCGATTTCAGGCGCAAGCGGGCCGGAGTTTCCGATACAAGTGGTACATCCGTAGCCGACAATGTTGAAGCCAAGCTTGCGCATATATGGAAGCAGTCCGGAATTGACCAGGTAGCCTGTTACGACTTTGGAACCCGGCGCCAGTGATGTTTTCACATAGTTCGGCACTTTCAAGCCCAGTTCCACCGCTTTTTTCGCGACGAGACCTGCTCCGATCAAGACATACGGATTTGATGTGTTCGTACAGCTTGTAATGGCAGCGATCGCGATCGCACCTGTTTTCATAACCGCTTCTTCGCCGTTTTCAAGTTTAAACTTGATTTCTTTGTCAGCTTCGGAGGCGTCCATGCCAAATCCCTGGTTGCCTGCAGGGCTTGTCAAATGCTTATGGAACGTATCTTTCATTTCCGTCAGCGGAATCAAGTCCTGTGGACGCTTCGGTCCGGAAAGATTCGCTTCAACTTTTGACAAGTCGATTTCAACGATATCCGTAAATACAGGATCATCCTGATCAGGCGTGTAGAACAGTCCGTTTTGACGGCAATATTCTTTGACAACCGCGATTTGCTCATCATCACGGCCTGTTAAGCGCATGTATTCCAATGCTTCTTCATCTACAGGGAAGAAGCCGCAAGTCGCACCGTATTCCGGAGCCATGTTGGCGATTGTCGCCCGGTCGGCCAGTGGAAGCTCGGCAACACCAGGTCCGAAGAATTCAACAAATTTGCCGACAACGCCTTTTTCGCGAAGCACCTGTGTCACTTTCAGCGCAAGGTCTGTCGCTGTCGTCCCGTTCGGAAGCTTTCCGACAAGCTTGGCGCCGATGACTTCCGGAACCGGGAAGTAAGAAGGCTGTCCGAGCATTCCCGCTTCAGCTTCAATTCCTCCGACACCCCAGCCGAGAACGCCGATGCCGTTGATCATCGTTGTATGAGAGTCTGTTCCGACAAGCGTATCCGGATATGTGACGATCTCGCCGTCTTCTTCAACGGCATGAACGACATTAGCCAAATACTCAAGGTTTACCTGGTGGACAATTCCGGTTGCAGGCGGAACAGCCTGGTAGTTATTAAACGCTTTCTTTGCCCAGCTTAAAAATTTATAACGCTCTGCGTTTCGTTGGAATTCAAGGTCCATGTTAACGGTCAGCGCATCTTCTGTTCCGGCTTTATCAACCTGTACGGAGTGGTCGATGACAAGGTCAACCGGAATTTCAGGATTGATTTTATCTGGATCACCGCCGACTGAAGCCATCGCTTTTCTTAATGAAGCAAGGTCGACGACGGCAGGAACACCGGTGAAATCCTGCAAAATAACTCGGGAAGGTTTAAAAGGAACATCGATATCTTTTAATTCAGCAGTGCCCCATTTTGCCAAATTTTCGACATGCTCCTCTGTAATGACTCTTCCGTCGACTTGACGAAGTACGGATTCCAGCAGGACTTTAATGGAATAAGGCAGCTTTGACACTTTTCCGATTCCTTGATCCTCTAATGCTTTTAAAGAATAATAGCTGTACGTTTTGCCTTGTACAGTAAACGTTTTTCTTGATTGAAAAGCGTCTTTTTTTGCGACTTGTTGCTGTTTCGCCATTTCTCCAAAATCCCCCTTTAAAGATCAAGATCATATGCCTGAAAATCCGGCATATTTCACCACAATTTTCTCACAATTTAATCTTAAAACAATTTTAAACATAAGTAAATATCAATGTTTTTATTAAATTCAATAAGAATGGCTTATGCACGAAAAAAGTTTATTTTACTGGAAATACATTTTTTTATACAACTCACTGACCGGGGATATACTACAGTCTGAGGTGATCGAGATTGGCAAAACAAAAAGCAAATCATGTGATAAACGGAATGAACAATGCGAAGCGCCAAGGGAATGGAGCGGGCTATATCGAAGATGATCAACACATTCTTACAGAAGCGGAACGTCAAAACAACAAAAAACGCAAAACGAATCAATAATCCTGCTTGATCTACAATAAGGAGGGCTTAACTTTGACAAATAAAAATGATGGCAAAGATATGCGCAAAAATGCGCCGAAGGGTGCTCAGCCTGGACAGCCTGAACCCTTAAGCGGAAGCAAAAAAGTGAAAAACCGAAACCATACAAGACAAAAGCATAATTCAAATCACGATATGTAAAGCATTGGAGCCTGCGTTCTTTGACGCAGGTTTTTCTCATTGCCCCCCCTTCCTGTCAGCGGAATCTCTTCACACGTCTTCAAAGCCTTGCATAACTTATCGTAAGGCTAAAGGTATGGAGGAATGCTTCAATGACAAATGCCAAACGGTCCGATTACCCGGAGTTCGACGAGGAATGGATGAAGCAGTTTTTTGATGATCCTTTTGCCCTTTATGACGAGACAATTCCGATTGATTTATACGAGACGAGCACCGACTATATAATTGAAGCAGATTTATCCCATTTAAATTGCGAACATCTGCACATGACATTTTCGGGCTATGATTTCAAGCTGAAAGTGAGAACCGATGAACAGCATTACGAAAAAACGCTGATGCTTCCTTTTTTTCTGAATGACAAACAGATTGAAACCGAATGCCAAAATAAGATCCTTTCCGTTAAAATAAACAAGGAAGCAAATCAAGATGAAGCTTCTGTTTCTCTCAACATTCCTTTCCTGTAATTCTTAAAGCCTTAACGAGAAACCCGGGTAAAAGCTTGCAGTCATAAGCCAATACCCGGGTTTTTTCCGTTCATTCGTCAAATATCCTCTAGCATTTCTCCATGGCCGAATAGAGAATTGCTATACGATAGAATATGTTCTAGCATCTCTTTTGACCAGGTGAATGTCCTTACCATTTCATATTATTTTTTCTATGTTCTTCTAATACGGCTTCATGTACAATAGTCTGTAGACAAAGGAGTGATGAGAGATGCTGGAAGGATGGTTTTTATGGCTGATAATCGCTTGGATCATGATCATGATCGTCCTTTTATCCATCGGCGGCTTTTTCATGTTCCGCAAATTTTTGAAGCGCCTTCCGAAAGAGGATGGAAAATCAGAGCTTGACTGGCAGGATTATTATATCGAACAGACTAAGCATTTATGGAAAGAAGAAGAAAAAGCTTTGCTAGAAGAGCTTGTTTCTCCCGTTCCCGAGCTGTTTCGCGACACAGCCAAAGCCAAAATAGCCGGAAAGATCGGCGAGCTGGCACTACAGGAAAAAGCCCGCACAATCGATCAGGATTTAATCGTCAGAGGCTACATTATGGCCACGCCGAAAAAAGATTATAAATTTCTCCTCAAGCGCCTGAGAGAAAAAAACATTGACCACTCCCCATACCAGGAGCTTTTTAAATAAAACAAAACCTTTCCGGAATGATGGAAAGGTTTTGTTTTAATTCACCTGAATATGATTTGACGCATCAAGCTGATTGGAAAGCTTTCTGAAAGAGAGATACATGGCGATTCGCCAAGGAACAATCATTCCAAAAGCCAGAATCCAAAACATTCCGCTCAAAGCTCCATAATCAATCGTTGTGCTCAATATACTCTTCATCACGATGCGAATGATGAGAAGAGCGATTAAAATAAACACAAAAGATTTCGAACGTTTAATGTAAATTTTATCATCTTTAATTTCAAATTTTGATGTTTTAATCAAGAAAATGGAAAAGATCATTCCGACCGTAATCGCTTCTAAAAATTCTGCTCCAGTCACATGGAACGCCGGAAATAGAAACATTAAGGCGCCGGTGCTCATAAAGATCGGCGGCAGTATAATTTTTTTTGCCGTAGCCGGTTTTTCCGATGACTTAATTCTGACAGCCATGACAATGACGGCCATCACAACGGCAAGTATAGATGAAATGATAATCATCATACGTATCATCCCTTTATTCAGCGAATTTTCTCTATATGTTACTATACTCTAAAACGGAGAAAAAAACCATTCTTCCGGGTTTTTGCTTCTGTTTATGCGTTTCCGAGAACGATCCGAACCGCTTCAACCACCTTGGTTTCTTCAAATGGCTTGACGATAAAGTCTTTGGCTCCGGCTTCAATTGCCTCGACGACGATCCGCTGCTGGCGCATAGCCGTGCACATGATGACCTTCACCTTTGGATCGGCCGCAATCATTTCCTTTAAAGCCTCTATCCCGTTTTTCACTGGCATTGTAATATCCATGATCACCAAATCCGGTTTCAGCTTTTGATATAAGGAGACGGCCTCTTCACCATTCTCGGCTTCCCCTGCGACTTGAACATTCTCCGTTTCAAGTATTTCCCTCAATTTATCTCTCATAAATTTTGCATCATCAACAATTAAAACCCTTGCCATACTCCCCTCCAACATCACGATTCAATTTAGCTGTGAATAAGTTCTATTTTAACAAAAAACTGAACAGAGCAGATCAAAAGTTTTTAAAAACCTTTGAAATCACCAAACAGCCCTGATAGAACGATAATGATCTTCGTCATCCAGTCAAAGAACAGGAGGATGCCGACTACAATCATGACAGCGCCGCCGATTTTCATGATCAGCAGCTGATGTTTCCGGAACCATTTCATCTTGGAAATGAAAAAAGACAGCAGCAGAAACGGCAGGCTGAACCCAAGCGCATACAGCAGCATATACGGGACAGCGGACATCGGATTGGTCCCCGCCAGTGCAATGACCGCCGCTAAAATCGGCCCGGTGCACGGCGTCCAGCCTGCAGCAAACGCCATTCCGATCCCGACAGACCCGAGCAAACCGCCCGGCCGGCTTTTCAATTGGAGGCGCCTTTCCTTCATTAGAAATTCGGGTTTGAAAACACCTAAAGTGACAAACCCGAAAAAGATAATGAAGATCGCTCCGAGCTGTCTGATGAGATTGTGGTAATCCTTAAAAAACGTGCCGATCAGCGATGTGCTGTAGCCTAAGGCGATAAAGATAATCGAAAAGCCGATCAGGAAAAAAACCGTGTGCAGCAGGCTTCTCTTTTGAAGCAGCAGTCTGTCCGAATTGATTTCACTCATACTGACGCCTGTAATGTAGGATAAAAAAGCCGGATACAGCGGAAGACAACAGGGTGAAATAAAAGATAGAAATCCGGCGCCGAAAGCCAGAATATAATTAATATCCGTCATTCTCTCTTTCTCCCTTCTATTTTTTGGGATGATATGAAGAAAAATCATCGGTTATGACAATGGAATTTCAATTTCCTTACATATCACCAAAAAAAGTGTTGGTTTCCCGAATTTCTTTATATAATCAATTTTGACAATTTCCCCTTATCACCTTCACAATTGAAAAGAAACCTATATATGGATATAATAGCATTTAGTAGGCAACAAAAAGATGATTTTTACAGAAGAAAGGATAAATTCCTGTGATGAAAGAGAACCTGCTTCATGAAATTGAGGAAAAAAGAAAAGAGCTGGTGAAAATCGTCATGACAAACGGCATGACCTCCCATGTCACGTTACAGCACAGCCAGCAGCTGGACATCCTTCTCTTGGAATATCAAAAACGATCTCTCGGCGGCAGCACACAATAATCATAAATCAAAATAAAAAACCCAGAAAACGGGTTTTTTATTTATAACCATGTTCCTTCTATGTCATAATCGCATTCGTATTATTTCGTTTGATTTTCCATGGCTTTCATCATTTGGTTGATTTTCTTTTGGGATGGTTTCATTCCCATCTGCATCATCATCATGCGTAACATTTGTTCATTAATTGGCGGATTTTTTTTCAGATAGTTCATCATATATTTACGAGCAATAAAAAATCCGAGTGCAACACCTGCGAGCAATGCCAAAATGCCCACTAGGATGACAACCCATAAATCCATTTAATTTCCTCCTTCATGTTGTCTCGTAATAAAGTGTACTAAACCAAACGCTATTATACAACATTTACACTCTAAATTCTTTTTTTTATACAAAATTTCTTTCTTTCACAGGGTTCAGCCAGCCGTACCGCTCCATGCCGAAGTCCATCGCAAGAAAACAAGGACTTACCTTCCGCAAGACTTCAAAGAAGACGGTTTCCGCATCAAATTGCCCGTTTGCTAAAATTTCGATATAGCGGTCTTTGATAATGAAAGAAGCGCTTCCCTTTGGAACGTATAATCTGTATATGCAGTCTACCTGTGTGTAATCCTCACGGTTCAGGTTCGTTTTCAGCCTGTTGTGTATATGGGCAACCGGAATCGGCTTCGTAATATATTCGATTTGTCTGGCCGCTAATTGAGACTTTTTGTTTTCGGGGCTTGTCCAATGGTAATCGTAAAAAAGCTTGAACATGACAGATTCTCTTCCAAAATAATGACTGGCAAATTCCTCTTCTATCAGATACGTATAATAATGACGTTCCATCACTGTCTCATCCCCCTTAGGATATCGATTCTGATGAATGTATGCTTTCAATTATACAAAAGGGGAATAGAAATAATTGTCTGATGGTGATAAAAGAAGCGACTAATTTTGTCGAAACGAAAAAAAGAGAATGATTCAAAGATCATTCTCTTAGATTGTTGATAAAATCCTATGACATCTTTATTGATTTAAAAGCTTTTTCACACGGGCAGCTACATTCTCAGCTGTAAAGCCGTATTCTTTCATAATTTTTTCTCCAGGAGCGGAGGCGCCAAATTGGTCGATTGCGAGAATGTCGCCTTCTGTTCCTGTATATCTGTCCCATCCCAGCGGTGAACCCATTTCAATGGCAAGGCGCTTCGTCACATCTGAAGGCAGGACGGCGTTTTTATATTCGGCCGGCTGCTTTTCAAAGCGGTCCCAAGACGGAACGCTGACGACTGATACGTCAATGCCTTCTTTCGCGAGTTCACTCTGTGCGTCGATCGCAAGTCCGACCTCTGATCCGCTTGCGAGAAGAAGCGCGGCCGGCTTTTCGCTTTGGCTCTTGGACACGACGTATGCACCTTTTTCAACACCTTCATACGCCGCCTCAGCAGACTGGTCAATTGTCGGCAAGTTTTGGCGCGTCAGTACAAGCGCTGTCGGCTGGTTTGTCGATTGAAGGGCAAGTTTCCAAGCGGCAGCCGTTTCATTTCCGTCGGCAGGTCTGATGACAGACAGGTTTGGAAGGGCGCGCAGCGATGCGAGCTGTTCAATCGGCTCATGTGTCGGTCCGTCTTCTCCCACTGCGATGCTGTCATGTGTAAACACATATGTGACCGGAAGCCCCATTAAGGCTGCAAGACGGATCGCAGGTCTCAAATAGTCAGAAAAGACGAAGAATGTGCCGCCAAATACGCGAAGGCCGCCGTGAAGAGCCATTCCGTTTAAAGCCGCTCCCATCGCAAATTCGCGGACTCCGAACCAGATGTTTCTGCCGGCATAGTCTTTCGCAGAAAAGTCTCCGCCGTCTTTGATCGTCGTCTTATTGGAACCGGCCAAATCAGCTGATCCGCCAAAGAAATATGGCACTTTTTTGGCGATTCCGTTCAGGACTTCGCCGGAAGATGCGCGTGAAGCCAGGCTGCTTCCTTTCTCATAAACGGGAACTTCCTTATCCCAACCTGCAGGAAGCTCTCCTTTCATTGCCAGTTCAAGCTGTTCTGCAAGATCCGGATGGGCTTTCTTGTATGCGGCGAACAGCTCGTTCCATTCCTGTTCTTTGCGTTTGCCGGCTTCCTTGACCGTTTCTTTAAAATGATCGTAGACTTCGGAAGGAACGTAGAAATCCTCTTCATATGTCCACTTATATGCTTCTTTTGTCAGACCGGCTTCTTCTGCACCGAGAGGAGCGCCGTGAACACCGGAAGTTCCAGCCCGGTTTGGAGAACCGTAACCGATCGTTGTTTTGACTTCAATTAGTGTCGGCTGATCTACATTCTGCTTTGCTTTTTCGATCGCAGCTGTAATTTCTTCAATGTTATTCCCGTCCTCAACATACAGCACTTCCCATTTCATCGCTTCAAAGCGCTGTTTCACATTTTCAGAGAAGGAACGGTCCAGATCTCCGTCAAGAGAAATATCGTTGGAATCATAAAGAACGATTAAACGGCCAAGCTTCAGATGTCCGGCAAGTGAAGCCGCTTCTGAGGAAATTCCTTCCATTAAATCTCCGTCACCGCAAATACTGTATGTATAATGGTCAACGACACGATATTCGTTACGGTTGTAGGTTTCCGCAAGATGGCGTTCTGCAAGCGCCATACCGACAGCCATTGCGATTCCTTGGCCAAGCGGCCCTGTCGTCGCGTCGACCCCTGGAGTATGACCGAATTCAGGATGTCCGGGAGTTTTGCTTCCCCATTGGCGGAAATTCTTCAGATCTTCCATTGATACGTCATATCCGCTTAAATGCAGCATGCTGTAAAGCAGCATTGAACCGTGTCCGGCAGATAACACAAACCGGTCTCTGTTAAACCAATTTGGGTTTTCCGGGTTCACGTTCATCATTTTTGTCCAAAGCGTATAAGCCATCGGAGCTGTACCCATTGGCATGCCCGGGTGGCCGGATTTTGCTTTTTCAATCGCATCTATGGATAGAGTCCGGATCGTTGCGACAGATTTTGATTCAATCGTTTTCATTTTAATCCCCTTCCTGTATGTACTCTACTTCCTTATCATAAATCTACCCATCAGTTTTCACAACCATTTCGTCTCAAAAGACGGCTGAAAAATGATGATTTGCAGTTATTTTAAACAACAGTAGTATATACAAAAAAGGAATACGATATTGACGTATTCCCTAAAATTAATGGAGCCCGCGCTTGTTTTTTTCTTGTTTGAGTTTTTCCGGCGTCACATCGTTGCCTTCCGGGTCAACAATGGTTACATTTTTCAGCGTGTTTTTCATAGAAGCGCGGACACCTTGCAGGTATTCCTGGCGGAGCTTCTGCTGTTCCGCTTTTTCTTTGTCTGTTAAAGAGCCGGTTTTTGATTTTTTCGCAAGCTCATTAATCCTGGCTATTTTTTCTTTGGAAATCATAACATGCTCCTTTGGTTTATTTCTCATTCATACTACTAAATTCGCTTCCATTTGACAACAAATGAACCTGTCCCTCTTTATACTCCTGATAGCGGCGGTGCACTGTTGCCTTTGAAATGCTGTAGCCGAAGCCTCTCAGCACGGCTGCAATCTCTGCAAACGTCAGCTTGTTTTCCCTGAGCCGGATGATTTCCGAAAGCGGTGCTTCGATCCGTTCTCTTCCGCTTCCCTCATGCCGGTTTTTCAAATTTCTTTCCGGACGGTAGCCGTTTTCGACCGCCTTTTTCATGCCTCTTTTAATTTTCAGGTTATGTATTTTCCGCTGATATTCCTCAACGATGCTGACAATTTCCAACACCATCGAGTCCGCCTCGGAAAGTTCCAGCCGGCCCCTGTGAGCAAGCGTATAAATTTGAACGCCTTCTTTATATAAGCAGTGAAGGAGGGCAATTTTTGCATTTCCCCTGCCAAGCCTTGTGTCATCCTGGATTAAGACCGCATCTACTCTTGAGCTTTTGAGTTCTTCCAGCAGTTCGAATACGCCGTCGCGGTCCATCTCATATCCGCTCGCCTGTTCTGAAATGACCTTTACAACGGTCATGCCGTGTTCGGTGGCAAGCGCTGCAAGCTCCTCTTCCTGCCGTTTTAAGGAGGTTTCCTGCTGCTCTTTTGACGTGCTCACCCTGGTGTATATAATCGCGTTCATAGAAATCCCCTCATCCTTATTATTCTACGACTGCAAGCTGATACCGGTGGGAGTGCTGCTTGGTTACCGGAAGGATCAAAACGTCGCCCGGCCTGATGACGGACGTCGAAAGGCCGTTTTTGTCGGCAACCCACTCAATGAACTTTTGTTTATCAGCGTTTTTCCCGCCTTCGATGCGATCGGCAAGCTCCCATAACGTATCGCCTTCCTGCACCTCTATTTTAACATATTGCTTGTTTTCCTCCATTTTCCCGGCAAGAGACAAAAACAGAATACAGCAGCTGATCACAGCAGTAAGCAGACCGACGAAAACCAACGATTCCCTTTTCAAATCCATCACCCCAAACAGAATATTTGTTCGCTTTTTGTGTTTTCAGTATACATACGAACACACGTTTCTGTCAAACGTTTTTTCGAACCTATGTTTGTACTTGGAGGTAAAACATGCTATAATCTACCTAAAATCGACGTTTTGAGGTGCAGAACATGACGAAGCTATCAAAAAGACAACTTGATATTTTGCGTTTCATTAAGGAAGAAGTGAAACGCAAAGGTTACCCGCCTTCCGTCAGGGAAATCGGCGAAGCGGTCGGCCTTGCATCAAGTTCAACCGTACACGGCCACTTGGCAAGGCTTGAAACAAAGGGACTGATCAGAAGAGACCCGACAAAGCCGAGAGCCATCGAAATACTGGATACCGAAGAAGACATTCACATTCCGCAAAACCAGGTGGTCAACGTTCCCGTTATTGGAAAGGTGACAGCCGGGACGCCGATTACAGCTGTGGAAAATATCGAGGAGTACTTTCCCCTTCCCGACCGCCTGGCACCGCCGGACGAGCATGTTTTCATGCTTGAGATCATGGGGGAAAGCATGATTGATGCGGGAATACTTGATAAAGACTATGTGATTGTCAAACAGCAGAACACAGCCAACAACGGGGATATCGTCGTGGCCATGACCGAAGAAGATGAAGCGACCGTCAAGCGGTTTTTCAAAGAAAAGACTCACATCCGCCTGCAGCCTGAAAATCCCACGATGGAGCCTATCATTCTGCAAAATGTGACCATTCTCGGAAAAGTGATCGGCGTCTTCAGAACCGTTCACTAATGATGCAGCGGCTGCCGGTTTACCGGCGGCCTTTTTGATATCAAAAAAAATCAGGTTCATCCCTTCCCGCTGTTTTGGGGGGCGAACCTGAAAAAGAGGAATTCATAATATGCTTACAAGTCCATTATCTATGATGATTTATTGATAGTCAACAAAATTTTTGCACACAGGAAACTTTCATGCATCTTCATGTTTAAAATGTTTTTCTCCTGACCGTTTTTATGGCGCCCGCTATTTGATCAAGGCGAGAGCGATTCCGTATCCTTTTTCAGGAGTGTACGGAGAAGTTATTTTGATCACCTTCCAAGAACCTTCAGTTGCTTTTGTCCCTATGCCGTCAATCGCTCCTAAATAATCTCCTTGCCGCACTGTGCCGTCAATACGTACATACTGTCTGCCCAAAAGCCCGACGACATGCCATTCATCTCTGACATCGCGTGACAGATAGCTCCCTTCCAAAGACTCGTTATAGTCCGGATTTTGTTTCGGGAGGCGAATCAGCTCCCCTGTCTCATGATCGGTTACCTCTTCATCAATCAATCCGCCGAACTCATTTGTCAAATAGCGGCGCTGCCAGACAAAGCTGGATGCCCCAGAAACAAAAGCTGTCGTTTCTGACACAACCCCCAGCAAATCATTTCCGCTTTGGGCAGGGGCTATTTTTTCTCCTTTTAAAGTGACGATGGTGCCTGTATCGATCAACTGCCCGCTTTCACTCTCAAAATACTCTCCATAGCCGGTTAATGAAGAGGTTACCGCCCCCGCAAATGCTCCATTTCCATAACGGGAGTCAAGGAGCCATTTGATTGACTGGTGACCTCCGGCCACAGTGTACGGCTCTTCAAGTGTAATGCTTTCTGATGAAAGTATCGTTCTGGATACGCCGTTGCCTGTAATATGAGAGTTGTTTGAAGCTGTGACAAATGCGCGGGAGCCCTCTGTGCTGGAACCGCCCGAAGCTCCGATGACCGCATTTCTTTCACCTTTTGCCGTAATATCCCCGGTTCCGGCAATAACGGCGCTTGTTTGATTAAATGCAAAACCGGAGGTGGTTGCAATCTGGGCTCCGCCCTTTAAATTGACGGGCATCTGCTGGTAGGTTTGACCTTTAATGGATGCAGCGGCGCTGTACCCTTCCGCCAAAACGCCGATGATGACAGCCTGACTATTCGGAGACTGGATCCCTGCTGTCCCGCCTTCTGTTATCATGGTTCCGTTCATAATATTCACGTTATAGAGTCCGCCTCCGATCGATATTCCGATTGGAGCTGAATGATAAAAATCAAAGTTTGATATTTTGATATGATCGGTTTGATTTGCCCCTCCCAATAAACGAATATCGATGCCGGCCTTTTTAAATCCGCGAATCTTAATCCCATTGATCGTAATGTTTTGACTTCGGTACTGCAATGCTACTACAGGATAGCCGCCATAGTCGTAATCCGGATTTCCGATCGCTGTGAATCCGCTTATATAAACATTTTTATAGGCTGAAACAACGAGTGCTCTTGGGGTCACACTCTCATACAGAGAATTGAAGACTGGCTCGACCGCTGTACAATCAATAAGCGTTACATCGTATGCTGTGGTGCTTTCCGGATCTGATGCCTGGTGGTGGCCGATATGCCGAAGGTCAAACGCGCGGACATCCCGGTAGGATATATGGCCGATAATATGGACATTTTGAGAAGCCGGCCACATTTCATGGGCTTTCACTTCTACCCCGCGAATGTTTCCGCTTGTCACGTTGTTTAAAAGCCAGACATGCTTTGACCCATCATCAATCTCGATACCGTTGGAGTTGGCCATGCCTTCGGCGTGCTCTGTGCCGCGAGGGGCTGCAGAATAGCAGTTTGAAATAAAGATGTATTCGCTGTAATGCGTAGTGATGCCGTCATCGCCGGCGCCATATGCGACACAGTTATCAATCCAAATATATTTGGAGCCGTCTTTTGTCCAGTCTGTATCAGGCAAATGATCATATGTCGGGGATGTAATATCAATTCCGTGGAGACCTGCATTGACGGCTTCAATATCTTTGATCCAGCCAAATTCGACTTTTGCAAACGTTAAACAGCTGGAAAACTGCCCTCCAGGATTTCTCACCCCGCATTGTCTGTCAGGATTCCAGTCTAAAGTCATTCCCTGGACAAAAATATGACGGTTTCCATTTTCATAATCGTCATTCGTGATGACCCACTCATGTGCCGGGGTATCCTCATGAAGTTTAATGACAGTGACGCCTTTGCCTTGTCCGACAAGATATGTCCAAGACGGAAGCTTGATTCCTTGAACAAAATATTCGCCCGCCGGAATGTTCACTTTAACTCGTCCATTTCCGATCGCATTGCGGAAAGCTTCAGTATTATCCCTTCCATCAGGAACAGCCCCGAAATCTGCAACATTCACTTCGCGAGTGATTTTGCCAAGCAATTTGTGATACTCCTTATCAAGCCGCTCCTTCAACAGTGAGGCCGCCTCTCCTTCGGCCGTCACCCTTGCATCTGTCACCTCAACGCTTTGAGAGGTTTCGACATGCTGAATGAGATTTTGCATCCTTGCTTTCAGTTGCTCGATTTCCGTCAAACGGTTTTGATGCTTTAAAAATTGACCTTTAGCGGTGGATCTCAATTCGGCATTTAGAGACACATCAGAAGGTTTTTGTGAATGAACCATTCTAAGGACACCTCTTTCTTTTTAATATGGGCGTTGAAATGCGGATGGGAAGGCCTGTCTCAAATTTCGAAAACGGAGCGGCCAAATCATCCATTTTACATCTATGTTATAAATTGGATATACATCACTGTAATCCTTCTAACCCCTGCAAAAAAAGGACGGATGATCAGTATTTCCGATCCCTCCATCCTTTTAAAGCCGGCTTATTATAGCTTTGTATTTTCTGCGATCAAGTGCCGCCTCTCTAATTGCAGCAAAGCTGCCACATGGCGCTCTAGCGGTTCGAGCGGATTGATGATCATTTCAGATGATGAACTTTCCGCTGCTTCAGCTGCATCAACCATGGATAACTGAGCAACGGAGAGCAGCCTGTTTTCGGTATTTGCGATTCGCTTTATATGTTTCTCAATCTCGGCATCGTACATTTCCTTATATCCACGCATGATGAGATCGAAAGTATGTTTAAGGATCATACACTCTACATTCGGGGATTTTTGTCGTTGACGCGCATATTCTTTCAGACGCTCCATTGTACTTTCAACAGTTGCAGGATTAGAAAAAAGCATCAATTGCCGCTTCTCGGTTTGACAGATCTGTTCAAAAAATGGTTCATCAATGTAAATGACCGGCACGGAAATGGAAAGTTCCGCTTTCTGTAAAACCGCAATATAATTTGTGCAGGTGATCAAGATCGCCCCTGGGCTGCAGCGTGCCATCCATTCTATTTGCTCTTTTGCTTTTTGTCCGGCATTAAAGGTTGATTCTGCCGTTAATTCATGCATCAAGCCGGGATCGACAAAGTGAATAAGCTCTATTTCATATTGAGAAAACACACGTTCAATATATCCAATATTTGAGTGGTGGGCATGAAGACAGGCCAACTTTTTCACCGGTTCGATTCCCCCTTTTTAAGAAAAACAGGCGGATTTTCCGCCTGTTTTTATACTGCTACTTCAAATGTGAGCTTGTCTCCGTGCTGATAATCAATCAATTGAAAATCGTCGATCGTGAAATCATAAAAATCTTTAATTTCCGGATTGATCCAAAGCTTCGGCGCCTCATACTGCTCCCGCGACATCTGAATGTTCAAATTGTCGATGTGGCGGGTGTAGATATGGCAATCTCCGATATTGAAGATATATTCGCCCAGTTCATAGCCAAGAACTTGGGCGATCATGCGCTGCAGCACATTATATTGAAACACATTGAACGGATTGCCCAATGCCATATCATTGCTTCTCGCCCTTACTTCCAAAGACAGTTTTCCTTCCTTGACATACCATTGCGTTTCATAAACGCAAGGCGTCAGCGCCATCTCATCCAAGTCATCGGGATTCCACAGCATTGTAATATGCCTGCGGGAAGCCGGGTTATGCTTTAATTGATGAAGCAGGTAGTCAACCTGATCGACTTTTTCGCCGTTGATCGTTCTGTTTTTCTTTGCCAGCTGATAGCCGTATGCTGAACCGATCGTTCCGTCTTTAAGCTTCCATTGGTCCCAAATGTGAACACCCATGTTCTGAAGAACCTGAACATCGTTCGATTTCAGCTGCCAAATCCAAAGCAGCTCTTTAATCGCTGTCTTCCATGCTACTTTTTTGGTTGTTAAAATCGGCACTTCAGAATTATCAAAGCGCATTTTTTCGCTCATGATGCTCAAAGTATGAGCAGCTGTACCGTCTGACTCCCATTTCGTCCGGACGCGATACTCTTCATCTGAAATCCCGGATTCAATAATTTTTTGAATAATAGCGTTGTATTGTTGATCGCAGTGGCTCATCATATCCTCTCCTATCCTCTTTCCAAATGATATGTATAAAACGAGTTTTTTTCAATAGATAAGAGAAGATATTTCTTTATCGGGATTGATAAGTCGTCAATGCACTGAGCAAAACATGTTTGTCATAGCCGGTCATTTGCTGGATTTTGTCAGCCCAGCCTTCAATCGATTTCGGCTTTGATTCCTGATCCAATCCATTGCTTGTGCTCAGATGACTGCTCCATCCGCTGAATTCCCAGTGCGCCGTTTCATTTTGATAGGGAACCCGGCATTCCACCAGCGGCTCAGGCTTCAATCTGCGCTGTGAATATTCAGCCGCCTCTAAAAATATGTTTTCGTCGACCGGCTCAGGATCGTAGGCTTGTGTCACGATTTTACCATTCGGCCGATGGTAAGTGATTTCGATTTGGTGTTGCGACGGCTTGACCTGAACTTTTGCGGCCGGAAAAAAACCGCTCAGCTTTTCCTCTGTATAGTCTTCACAGCCTGAATCTATTAAAATCGGATTCAACCATTGGTCGCCTAAATCACATAAAAATCGTCTTCCCCTCTCATCAAGTGCGATCACTGCCGCATGCGCCCTGTCTGTTTTGAAATGATGGCCAATCGGATAGGCCTCAACCCCGGCTTTTTTCAATTCGGCCAGCAGCCAAATCGCAAGATCAAAACAATTGCCTGAAATGCCGTATTGTTGATGATGCTCTTGCATTAAGGATATGTCGCGCTGCTTCCGATCACCAGCTTGGTCGTAAAACCAAGCCTTTGTCAACGTTTCCATCGGGAATTCGTCAAACTTTCTCCATACAGAAAGGATCTCGTCCGGTGCAAACATGATCTTCCTCCTTTTCTTGCGTGCATTCATCTTTCTGATAGATTTGAATCATCTGGCATTCATTAATCATGATACTCGGCAACACCGGAGACTCCTTCTTTTTGGCAAATCTCCGAATGCCGTACGAGGGGAATTTTCCATAAATATGAAGTCCGGGACACCTGGCTGATATGATGCATGTCGATTTTAGGATTGAATGGACGTCATCCGGTAAATCTAGTTTTTTAAAAAAACGTTGTTCAAAGATTTTAACCGTTCCTCAAAACGTGCTTTTGCCTGATGATACAGCTGGATATCAAGCTGGTTCGTTTTTTTGATTTCTTCAATCGTTTCCTCAGGAATCAATCTCTGCTGTTTTTGACCTTCTCTTGTTGATATTTACTTTAGAGTACTGAATGTTTTGTCACCCTTCTGAAAGGGGGATTCGCTTAAAAACCCCCTTAATGCTAAGGGAGTTTTTAAGTGATATGTTTATTTCTGGTCTTCGTCGATCGGCAGCTGTATAAATGAATTGGATCCCGTAGCTTTTGGCATTTTTCCGTCCCATTTTTGAATCCATTGATATTTGATCATTTGATCTGACATAGACTTTTTGATGATTTCGTTGTATTCGGCAATCCCTTCAGCTTCGATCTTTTTCTTTTTCGCTTCCGCTTCGGCGATTTTAAGTTCTGTCTGTTTTCGTTCCAGTTCCTGCGAGGACTTCACGCGCGCGTCGATCGCTTCCTGTGTGGCTTTATCCGGTTTCGGAACTCCCAGGGTCAAGTCATCTATCACAAAGCCGAGCTTCTTCATATCATCGGCAAAGGCTTTTTGCACTTCTGCAGCCGCCTCCGATGACTTTTGACCGTAAGTGTCTATAACGGAATATTTGGAAATCGATTTTCTTGCAGCATCCCATAATCTCGTTTTCAGATAGCTGTTTTCAATCGATTCAATCTCAACCGCTCCGAATTTATTAAACAACTCTACGACTTTATCAGGCTGAACGACATAGTTGTAGGCGATATCCATTGAGATGTTTTTTCCGTCAGAGGTGGCCACTTGAATATCTTGATTGTTTACAGTCTGCATCCGAACCGGATATCTTGTGACTTTATCAAACAGACCGACCAAGTGCCAGCCCTGATCAAGCGTTTCCGATTTTACGCCGCCATTTGGCGAATAGACGACACCGACATAGCCGTTCGGGATTTTTTCTATGAACAGGGAAGCTGTGAATCCCCCTACGATTAAAGCGGCGGCGACAATAATTCCGCCAAGCAGTGTTTTGTTTCTGCCTTTTTTTGTTTGTTGCTCATTCATCTTGATCATCCTCCAGCGTTTTCTTGATTTTGCTTGCTCCGCTGCCGACTTTTTTAAAAAGCGGGCTTAACATCAGCCATACTCCAAACCCGATAATCAATAGAAGTATGATGGAGCCGATCATCACTTTCACTTGTTCCTGCCTCCTTATGTGTTGAAGATTCAGTATGACTTAAAAATCATTTCACTAATGTTTACGTTCATATGAACTTAAAGTTTCATTTTTCTGGGGAAATCATGATTTTGGAAGAAATTCGACGGCAGCCGAGAGAAGAACACTCAAGATTAAAGGGTTCAATATAAACTCATACGGCGTTAGGAGGGTTCTTATACCAAAAGGAAGTGATAAGTCGTTAAAAAAAGGAATTTATATTCTGATAGGACACTCATGGCCTCTGGAAAATCGACGATTGCTCAGATGTTGTCCGAGCCATTTGAAGAAAGTGTGCAGGTGCGGGGTGATCTATTTCGAAAGATGATTGTAAAAGGAAACATCGACATGTCTCCCGATGACGCGACAGGTGCAGAAGAACAACTGCAGCTCCGCTACGATATCGCGGCAAATGTTGCAGAAATGTATGACAGAGCGGGATTCGCGTTGTCTTGCAGAACCATCTATTTGGGAAAAGCGGTCCATCCCTTTCTTAAAAGGTTTACGGAGAAGCCTCTTTATTTGATTACACTGAATCCGAACTCTGCGGCGATGGCAGAGAGAGAAAAAAAGCGAAGCAAAACGAACCTCTCTTTGATATCCTGAAAAATGAAAATCCAAGAACAGGGCTTTGGATCGACTCATCTGATTTGACTCCTGAAGAGACATTAGCTGAAATAAAACGGGCAGAATCGGAAGCGCGCCTTGTATAAGTACGCGAAAAAAATTGGGGAGCTGCCGGTCGGCCGGCAGCTTTTTACATGATTATGTACTGATGATTTTGTGTTTGATTTTGGAATAGATTTTCGGATTGAGCAAAAAAATGATGGATTGAAGCTGTTCTTGTTTATTAATCGAGGGATCTGCAAAATGCTGGTGATTATATCCATTAAAGATCGAAATCAAGGTCGTCGCCATGACTCTTGGGTGAAGCTCGTTTTGAACGATTCCTTCATCTTGGAGCTGTTCAATCAAAATGACAAAAAACTCTCTCCACCTATCATAAAGCAAGGCCACTTTCCTCTGAATTTCAGGGTATCTGTGACTATTTGCCATGAACTCCAAAAACAGAGCTGTCGAGTGCTCTTTATTTGATGTTTGAATCAGATGTTCGATACCTGTCAGCAGTCCACTTAAATTCTTCTTTCGAAAACATTTTATGCTCGTTTGAAACCGCTCTTCCATCTGTTCATTCATAATATGGAGAAACAGCATCTCCTTGGATTTGAAGTATAGGTAAAATGTAGCTTTGGAATATCCGGCTTTTCTCATGATTTCGTCTACAGAGGTGGCCGAATATCCATTTTGGGCAAACAGATGATATCCGGCGTCTACGATTTTTTGAATCGTATTCTGTGTGTTCTTTTTCATTAAGCTGTCCTGTCCTCTCTTCTCTCATTAAAATGGATCGGTATGTATTTAGAAAATTTGAAACGCCAAGGACTATTACATGTTAAAGAAAATTGGAAAAGGCGCTTAAACCCTTCAATAAGAATCCGCCAACAAAAAGGTTGGCTCTCTCACAAGCATAGCAGTGACAAGCAAATCGCGCCAAGTGACATAAGGCCGGTAACGATCAAGAATTCAACAAGGTCAAACGTTATGTAAATTTCTGCTTTGATATGTATGTACCTTCCTTTACGCAAAATGTCCAACATACATTCTAGCATTTACTGCTAAAAACTTCATATATATTGAATTTATTTAATTGGATTTTTTCAGTTTTTTATAACTTTTGATAAAATGCGCCGGATCAGCCTCTACTTCAAATGCGAAAACCCCTTGGTTTGTATGGAGGTAAAGCAGTCCCGCATCGGAAAAAGGCCTGAATGATACATCGTGAACATTGTCCAAAGAAAATTGACGCTTGTCCGCTAAAATCTTGTCATGATATAAATACATCTCATACCGTCTTTTCGTATAATGCTGTTGATTGAAATCGATCGTGCGCTCGGTTTTATAAAAGCTGACAGCGGACATCATCTCACCGTTTCCGTCCTTCATATGTTTCACCTCTTTTAGATCAGTTTGACCATGAAATATTCGTCAACATATGTACCATTGACCATCATCGCATGCTTTCTCGTTCCTTCTATGCTAAAGCCGATTTTTTGATATAATTTCACGGCAGTTTGGTTATGGCTCATAACAGTCAGCTCAAGCCTGTGCAGTTTTTCTTCACAGGCCCATTTCTCCAAAGCCAGAAACAGGTGCGTGCCTATCCCCTGTCCTCTATAAGCTTTGCGGATTCCGATGACAATATGGGCGCGGTGCCGTGTCCGGTTAGCTTGTCCTCTGACTGCCGTAATGTGGCCGATCAAGCTTCCGCCTGCACTCGCAACTAAGATCTGAGATGAACCGGCCAACATGGATCTGATCTGTTCCCTTTGGCGCTCTATTGTTGTCAGCCGCTCCCCTGGTTCATACATCATGAATTCGGATTCTTCATCTAAAGTTTGACACAGCTTTAGAAATTGTTCTGCATCTGATATATTGATTTTTCTAATTTCCATAAAACCCCTCTTTTCTTGCAAAATCACCGTAAGCTCTCGAATGCTCTATGTATTCTGAATATGATAACAAAAAAACGCCGCTGTTTTCCAGCTTCAAAGAAATGGTTTGTTTTAAGGACAAAAAATAAAGCAAAACCGATGGTTTTACTTTTCTTGCAGCCTTGGCTTTGCCGGGTCGCATGCAGGCTTTTGCGTATTTGTCGATTCGGCGATTTTCATTAAATAATAGCATTCTTCCCTCATCATATGATCTGCCATAAGCGCTGAGAAAGTGCCGAGCATCTGCTCTGTCAATTCCAATTCTTCGATTTCATTTAAAAAGGTGCGGAATAATTCGATTTCAAGCTTGACATCTTTGTTCATTCTTCTAAGAGCCGGAAAGGATTCCACATTTGCTCTAAGATAACCTGTCAATTCCACAGATTTAAGGTAAAACTGTTCAAAATGCTTGACAAATCCCCTGCTTTTTTCTTTCAGCCGTTTTTCAACCGCATCAAGCTCATCAGCGATCGCTCCAGCATGCCCGGCTGCATCCATCAGCCATAGCATATGGTGGTGCAATTCATGGAAAACGGGCGGCGTCTCCCGCTTTTTCAAATATTTGATGATCAGAAGATATTCTTCAAGCTCGTTCACCATATGGTTGATAAAAGTCGGGGAAAGATGGATTTTAATATCGCTTGTAATATGCCGTTTAATAATGGACAGTTTAAATTTTCTAAACTGAAGGACGTATTCCTCCGCCTCCAATGTTAAGGAATATAAATCAGCCGATGTATTCACTTTTTTCAGCAAAACGTCAAATATTTGCTTAAACCGCTTCGCTTTCTGTATGTCTTCCCTTTCTTTTTCAGCCAAAGAATCCAAGATAAAACGGGCGTGATCCCCCATCACTTGCAGCCAAAATTTGTGTTCAAAGACCGCCGTTTCCCGATATGTTTTCAAATTTGCGCCTCCCTTTCATAACCATTCTTTAACATGGCTATTCGCTTTCAGTCCGAAATATGATTCAGGAGGCATGGAACAAAAGCGTCAGTACAGGTTTGGACTCCCGATGGTTTTGAATGACTGAAGGCGGTGTATCATGGATATAAGGAGGAGCAGGGCTTAACACCGGTTTTTTCGCGAGCGGCTGCGGCTTCTCAACATACTGAAAGACCCCTTCGCCATCCATGCTCGTTCCATGTGCCCATCTGCCAGCCGCACTTTCATTTCCTCTTGAGAAGTTAAATAAGACATGGGACACTTCTCTTTTTTCAAGTTTCCTCGGGAAGGTGCTTGGCACGACGACATTTTCTTTCGCCTCCAGCTCCTTAATCGCCGCAATCCATTGATTTTGATGCATCGTATCCCTTGCGATCAGCCAAGACAGCATATCTTTGACACCGCGATCTGTTGTTGTTTCATAAAGCCGGACTGCCTGAAGACGGCCTTGTGACTCAGCATTTAAATTTGCCCGAAAGTCAGCAAGCAAATTGCCGCTGGCAATAATATAATCGGCGGTCCAACGGTTCCCCACACTATCCGAAGGCATAGCCCCGAGTCCCGATACAATCGCGTGCTGCGGATTCATCCCTCCAAGAATGGCCCCTATAACCGGATCTTTTGCCGCTTTTTCGAGATCGCCGACAGGCGCTCCATCCAGCAAGCGTGCAATCATGGTCGCCAGCATTTCAATATGGGCCAGCTCTTCCGCCCCAGTATCCATCAACAGGTCTTTGTACTTGCCGTTTCCCCGGACATTCCAGCCCTGAAAAAGATACTGCAAGGCAACGGAGATTTCGCCAAACTGCCCGCCCAATATTTCCTGCAGCTTTTTCATAAAGCATCAGGCTTTTCCGGTTTTGCCCGGTACTGCAATTCTTTTATATGAAAAAACATAAAACCACCCTTTCCTGCATTACCAAATGACCGGAAAGAAAATAGGTGTTTGTCTTGCGGAAAACAGAACCAACATATAGCTGGCAATCCAGGTAATTGAACCGGCTTTCTGTATGACTTGTTCCCCCTTATATGCTTGGGAGACTTTAAATCAATACAGGTGCAGGAACGGCAGATGGCAGCCACATCAAAACCGGCTCCTTTATTTCGGTTCATGCTTATTGATTAGTCTATCCTTCTTCATTTTCCATGCGGAAACCTTTTCGCTTCTTCATGCGTATAAACATGAAAAGGAGGCTTCGTTAGCATGAAAGAATATCAATTTGTCAAAATTGAATTGAGCTCATTTAATAAGAAACCAAAGGAAGATTACCGGGAAGTCATCCGAGAGTACGCCCGGGAAGGGTGGCGATTTGTGCAAATCTTCGCTCCTGCGACTTCAGGATATGGAATTGCATCTTATTTTGAGTTGATCTTTGAAAGAGATGCATGACGGCAAAAAGGGGCTCTGCCCCTTTTTTAAATGATCCTCCTATCATCAGGGTCTTCATAAATAAAAACCCCGCGCAGCCGGTTTCCTCCATACGATAAAAGTCCACATAAAACCTTACAAAAGTGTAATGTTCTTGTTATATGATTCAATTTTTTCTTTCAAGAAAGAAGCTTACAATCAGGACAGAACAAAAAAGAGGTGAACAACATGAAACGACATTTCGCATTGATCAGTCTCATGATCGCATTTGCTGCCGTATTGACAGGCTGCAACCTGAATCGTCTGGGAACAGACCAATATTATGTCCAGATTGCAGGTGATGGAAAAGAGGAGATTTCAAAGGCGGATGATGGCAAGGAATATCGAATATTCAACTATCAATTAGCCGGCTTTGACGAAGAAGGCAAGGAAAAAACAATGACGTTTACCGCAGACAAAAATCTCAAGAAAGGCGCATTTTTGCGCGTATACGATTCCAAGAAAAAGGGCGTAACATCCTGGGAAGAAGTTGACAAAGAGGACATCCCGGATTTGGCGAATGAGCGATTGGATGTAAAAAAATGAACGGCAGAAATGACGGCGGCGGCCGGACAGGACGTCCGCGCATTTCACCGCCGCTTCTTTAGCACAAGGGCTGTGCTGTTTTTATTTTGTTCCATCCTGTTTGATTTTTAAAAATTCCTTCTGAAAAATACACATTCTGATGGCGTTATGGTAAAAACCGTCGACGAAAAATTCATCCTGAAGCTCGCTCTCGATGGAAAAACCGGCTTTTTTATATAGATGAATGGCTTTTTGATTATCTTCATCGACAATTAAATAAAGCTTATGCAAATTCAATACGGAAAACGCGTAGTTCATGGCCAGATAAGTCGCGATTGACGAATAGCCATTGCCTTGATGCGCCGGATCAATAATAATTTGAAACTCGGCCCTGCGGTGAATATAATCAATTTCCACCAACTCAACCAATCCGATCATCTCTGTCTCTTTTTCAACAATAAATCGACGTTCACTTTGATCGTGAATGTGTTTATCAAATAAATCCTGCAATTCCACAAACGTTTCGTAAGGCTCTTCAAACCAATAGGACATGATTTTTGCATCGTTGTTGAGACGGTGGACAAATGGCAAATCTTCTCTTTCCAACGGACGCAATTTAAGCTGATTCGACATGTAAACATCCTCCAATGTAAATCAAATATTAAGATGTAAGACGCAGGCCGACAACTCCGACAATGATCAGGAAAAGGGATATCAGCTGCGGGAGTTGAAAGCGATCTTTAAACCAAAAAAAGCTGACGGCCGTTATGCCGATGATCCCTATCCCGGTCCAGACTGCATACGCGACTCCGGCGGAGAGAACCTGCATTGCTTTTGAAAGGCAGTAAAATGACAAAGCAAATCCAACAACCATCACAATGATCGGCCACTTCTTTTTCGTGCCGTCCACATATTTCATCGCAATGGCAGCGATCATTTCTTCAATTCCTGAAACGACAAGCAAAAACCATGCCATCAATGTTCACCTCTTGAATGTGTCTCACGTTCTTTTGTGAAAAGCTTCATGCCGATAATTCCGGCTAAGAGCACGGTTAAAAAGAAAATTTGGCCTCCTGAAAAGGGTTCCCCCAAAACAATTCCAGTAACATAAGTTCCGACGGTTCCGATACCGACAAATACAGTGTAAGCAGACGCCATCGGAATTTTCCGGTAAGAACGAATAAGCAAAATAAAACTGACAGCGATCAATATAAAGATGACCGTCCAATCTAACAATGTCTCTGCACCTTTAAGCGCCGTGGCCCACACCACTTCCAAAAAGCCTGCAATCAAAACAAACAGCCAATACATATGCAGCATCCTTCCTATTATGAATGAATGTCAGTCATTTTTGTGGCGATAAAAAATGAACGGCATAGGCCAGTCATTTTTCACCTGACGCTTAAGCTTCTTTTCAGAAATGTGAAAATTTCCTTCTTGAACACTTCGATATCCTCTTCTTTTTCAGCGCCGATATAGTAACGTTCAGCTGTATTTTCAACAAAATTGATAATCGTTCTGGCCGTCCATCTTACATTGATATCGCGAATAATTTCATTGTTTTCCGCGGCTTTTTCAATGATTCCCTCCAGCCAGGAATAATACGGCTGATAAATGGCTTCCCATTTTTCCATGGAGTGGTCGATGGCAAGCCCTGAGTAACAAAGCACAATAATATCCTTATGAAGGCTAGTAATGTTGAATGTCTCATCGATCAGAATTTTCATGACCGTCCAAAAGGGCTCTGTTCCGTCCATTTTGCCTTTGATTTCATTCAGTGTATGTGTTAAAAGATTCTCTGCTATCGCAGGAATTAACGCATTTTTCGAGGAAAAATACAAATAAAAAGTGCCTTGCGCCGTCCCGGCTCTTTTCACAATATCTGAAATGGAAGCCTTATCAAGCCCTTTTTCAGAAATGACTTCAATGGCCGCATGCAAAATTTTTTCATATTTCCCTGAAGTTTGTTTAGGCATAAATAAAGGCCTCCTTGAAAATGAATGACTATCAGTCATTTTAACGGATCGATGCATTTATGTCAACGGTGCCGATCTCTCTTTCAGCTTAACATTCCTTTAAAATCCGAAACATTCGCTGACATGGAAATTGCTGTCCTATATACTTTATATAACAGCAACATTGCAAACTTGCGCTCGTTTGTTTATTTATCTTGGGCCAATTGCCGCTTTTCTTTGTCTTGCCTACCGTTCAATGGACCAACGGGAAGAAAAAAGCGGCGGCCTCATGAAACGCTTATTGAAGAAGGGAGCAGCACTTGAACAATGAGGAAGGGAGAATGGCTCTTTAGAAAATTTAGTGTACTCACAGGAATCGGCCTCATGCTTTTGATCGCGCTGGCGCTTATTGCTTTTTTCATTTTCTTTCTCATCACGGGGTTTTTTAAACTCTTTGCCGTATCATATGAATCACATACATCCATCCTGCTTTTTATGTTGGGTTGTTTTTTGATCGGCGGGATCTTTGAGTTCATTGGAAAAGTCTTAAACACGATGTCCTTTCTGACTTTCGAAAACAGAAAGATATATTTATTTTTGAAGTTTATGATCGACTTTCTCATGAACCTGGTCACCTTTCGTATCGTCGATCAACTTATGACCAGTATTTTCATACCTTCAAACACTCTTTTCATAGCGGCGGCTTTTATTGCTGTTATTGAAGTTGTGTTTGATGAAACAAATTCAAAAAGCCGCAAATAGCAAAAAATGAAGGAGTGAATCCCCTCTCCTTCACATTTACCTGACATCAAATACTGCTTGCCTTTTCCGCCCACAGGGGATGTCGTCGTTAGTTTATGTATAGTTGAGAATTTCACACCATAATTTTAATGTAAAAGCACACCTCTTTGAATTTGTCTTTTTGCATCAATAGTTGCTCGATAAAATTCTAAAGCATCATGAACTTGATCCTTCGCTTCCAGAAATTGAGCTGCAATTAAACCGTATTCCTCCAAATCTGCATACTTTCCCGTTTCTTTAAAGAACTTGAAGGATTCTCTAACCATATCTAAATCGTTTAAAAAATAGAGTCCCTTAACCATGTTCAGCTTTGACAACATATCTATATCCTTATTCTTTTCTGCTAGTTCTGTTCCTTCAAGATATAAATTATAAGCCGATGAATATTCTTTTAATTTTGCTTTAACGTATGCAAGATTGAAGATTGCTTTCGGCAAATAACTGTGATTTTCCTCTTTATACAATCCTATCGCATTTTGAAAATAATCTTTTGATGTTTCGAATTCTCCTAATTGATCATAGCAAAGTCCAATGTTTAAAAGTGAAGACCCTATTAGATGGGCAGCACTTATTTGCCGGGCCTCATTTAATGCTTTATTGAAGAAGGGCATTGCTTTTTCTGGGCACATCTGGTCCAGACAGTTACCAGCTAATATGAACTGGCATTGAATAATCCGCTCGCCATAAGTAGGATAATGTTTGTATATGTTATATGCTTTACTGGCATAATTCATTGAAAGTATCGTTTGTTTCATATGGTAATATACTTCAGACACTTTGAAATAAAACTCCGCTTTCTCCACTTCATCACATTCCATAGAACGAAGCTGAAATTCGGCGTTCTTATAGTAAGTTAATGCATGTAATAATTCTTTTTGTCGAAAGTGGTACATGCCAGCAAAGAAATGATAATAATATTCAAGCATCCCTTCTAAATCATTGGTCGTTCTAATTTCCCTAAACTTTTTATAACGGCTGTCCAGGTCACCTTCAGCTCCTGATCTTAAATAATCAAATTGCAGTCTATGTCGGAACTCTAGTAAAGAGTAATAAATAAGAACCTCTTGATTTTGTTCCATTTGATCTATCAATTTTTCAATTTCCTTTTTTGTTTCTTCAGCTTCATGCGGCCAATTTTGTTTTAATGTCTTATACCAAAAATTCATTTTTATTGCAACTAGATCGTATGGTATTACACTTTCATTATCCAAAAACAAAAACTCCTTCCCGCTTATTTTCGTGTAAATTTATTTTATCTTACCATATCTTTGGGATATCCAGAACCAAAAATGCAAATTTTATACAAGTATAATTGCTTAATTGGAGGAAGTTGAAAGGAAAAGAATACAGAAAGAGTTTTTTAAAAAACTTGATACGCAAGCTTTCTGAAGTTGAATCCCCGCTGTCGAAAGTATGCACTTTCCAAGAGACAGAATATGGCCTCAGGCGTCTCATTTCGTTAAATGATTCACTTCATACGCCACGCGTACCCCCGACTCAATCGCTCCTTGCATCCAGCCGTGTGTCAGTGAGGTGTGTTCTCCGGCGAAATGGACTCTTCCCTCAGGGGTTGGAATATAAGGATACAGTTCGATTTCCTGTCCGGGTTCAAAAGCGGTGAATCCCCCGACAGAATAGGGGTTCTGACTCCAGCTGAAAGAAGCGCCTGAGACAAATTCAGAATAGACGATATTTCCGTAGATTTCTGCTAAATTCCTTAACGTATAGCGGATTCTCTCTCCTTCAGGCTGACTGTCCCATGTCAGCGCCTCATCCGCCCATGTATAGCTCGCTAACATGAGAGCAGGTCCAGCCGAGCCAATTCCGTAGCTTGGATAGTACGAAAATCGAATCGGCAGGTCGGTTATCGATTTGCCGCCAAGCTGTCCAACTTTTTCCCAAAACCGGCTTTTAAACTCGATACCGATTTTGGTTGCGGCTATATAGTTGAGTTCACGGATTGCCCTTCGCTTGTAATAGGAAAAAGAATGGAACGGTTCAACCTTTACAAATCGCATGGCTGAAAAAGGAATGGTTACGATAGCGAGGTCGCCTGTCAGCGCTACATGTTCTGCTGATTGCTGATGAATGCAGTGGATCGTTACACTGTTTTGCTTTTGGGAAATCTCCACCATTTTTTGCTGAAACAGAATATGATCTTTTAATTGCGGAAGAAATGCATGCGGCAGCCGGTCCATGCCGCCGGTTATCTCATAGAACCTAGCCGGTGATGTAAAAAAAATTGATTCCCTCAAGACTTCAATAAGGGATATCCCCATATACGCTTCCATATCCAGAAGTACGCCAATCATGTCGATCGCACCCGCTGAATAATAAGCGCTTAAGAAAGAGCCTAACGAATGAAACCTGTATTTCTGCTCTACAATCCGCCAATTTCTCTCCGGGTTCTGCTCTATAAAGTTGAGGATCGGCTGCAAAACATTGAGCATCAGCTCTTCAGCCGTTTTTCCCTGTTCATGTGGGGCAACCGGGTAACACAAAATTTGCGGATTTTTTTCGAACAAGTGCAGCCGTGTTGTGATGCCATTTGCATAAATGATATCCTGATCCGTTCGGTTTATAAATACATTTATAGGCAGATTAAATTTTTTAATATATTCTAAAGTTAAAGAATGGGTGTCCGGAATGCGCATTGGTCCGGTATTGAAAAATAACCCATTGCTAAAGGGAGACCGCAAAGTGAAAACGCGCCCGCCCACTCTATCATTCGCTTCCAGAATCGTCACTTTATGCCCGGCATCTTTCAATAAAGATGCCGCAACGAGCCCGGACAAACCGGCTCCTACAATTAGAATATGCTTGGGATGCTGCGATGTTTTAAGCCCATGTTTAATGATCGTCATCATGTCTTCGCTCTTTAATTGGGAATTCAATTGTTCAGGCACCCTCTTTAATGATTTATTGCATTATATTCATTAAAAAGGACGCCTATCACCATCTCATGGATATTTTGCAGCCTTTCAAATTTACAAAGCATTCGTACGTTTGACGGGCACTTCAAAATTTACTACTAAAAAGCTTGTCAATAAAGCCGACAAGCTGTAAAGAGTCGTTTACAGAAATCATTTTACAGGTATAAGCTTAACCTGGGCTTCGGTCCTCATGATATCCCCTTCTGAAGTATAGAAGACATACTCAGGTTCATTTCCATCTGCACTGGAGCCCAGAATCGTATTGACAGTTGCACTGCCGTCACTTCCGTAAATAAAGAAGTTGCTTCCCTGCCCAACAGGCACCGCTTTGTATCTACCCTCAGGAAAGTCTTGGCCAACAATATATTGGCCGGCCGAAAACACTTTAGGAGCTTCTTTCTTTTCTTGAATCTGTCCTGTTACTGAAGACAATTCTTTGTTTTTATCATTGATTTCGTTTTTAACCTCTTTTAATTCTTCTTTCTTGGTGCTAATTTCATTGGTTAGCTCTTCTTTTTCATTCTGGGCATCGTCTCTTTGTGCAATCATTTTTTTCGCATCTTGATACGCCTTTGATTTTTCATCTAATTTGGCAGCAGTCTCTCTTAATTTTTTATCCAATAGATCCAATTCTTTTTTCTTTTTAGAAACCTTATCAGTCATTTCTTCGTATTTCACTTTTTCTTTGCCTAGTTCTGTTGAAGCATTGGCAGATCCCCAGCTGTATGATGCCCCAACAACACCGACTGCTGCAACAGCTCCAATTATAATCTTTTTCCTGTTTTTCTTTTCTAACACCATCAAACGCCCCTCTCAGTACGAATCATCCCATAAAAGCGAGTGATCTACACTTACTGTCACCTTATATGTATAATATCGGCCATCTCTTTATATATTTGATGATTGCTAATGTTTTCAAACAAAGACCCGACAATAGCGGGTCGGGTCTTATGTCTAAAATAGATTTTTCAGCCTCAAAAGGTGATTATTTAAGCTGTTATTTTTCTGACGCAAAAGAGGCACGGGTGTGTTATGCTAAAATTCCTTGATCGCTAAATTTAAAACAATCGCCAGCACGATGATGCCCACTATGATCACTACTTCTATTGTATATGTTTTCTCATCTTCCTTTCCCCGTCTCTGTCTTTTCATTTCCTCTCTATATTTTTCTTGTATCGCTTTCTTTTTCTCATTCATTTTCATGACATAACTCCCCCTTCTTTTTGCGATAATGCCGCTCCAGAAAGTACATTTATCTCTTCTCCTGCTAAAACCCTTGCAGCGTGTAAAAGAAATAAATAAACAACACAATCAATGTCACGACAATGATGACTTCTTTTGTATAATGTTTTTCATCTTTTGTGAATAAGCAGGCCTTTACTCAAATTTTCTTCTGACATACTTCATCAAAAGCAGACGCTGGAAAATGGGAAACTCCCTCGTTTGTGCAGATGTTTCCTTATTCCACTTATAAAAAAAAATACTTCAATAATGGACTTATTCCTTTGCTCCTTCAACAATTTATAGAACTAATTGGGTTAAAAATATAGAAATCTACAGAATCAAGTGATTTTATAGAGAATGCCTGTTTCTCACCGATGCCAATCACACTGTGTGTGCTGCATTGGCTACAAATGAAATCCTCCATCCACTCAAACGAAATTAGGCTTCTTCAGTGAGAACACAGATTTACTATAGGGGCATTAAAAAAGACTTTTGTTGGAAGAATTCAGAAATTCGAGGAGGGTGTTCAAATAATACCTTGACTGTACATCATGATGAAGACAGCCAAGGCTTGCTCTTTTATTTAGTCCCTGTAGAACCATGGCCGCCACGATTCTCATTTCCTAGATGATCAACCTCGACCAGTTCAACTGCAGGCATCTTCTTCATGATTCTGAACTGGCAAATGCGGTCGCCTTTCTTGATTTCAGTGTCTCTGAGCGCATAAGCCGGGAAGAACCAGAAATCATCATCCCCTTTGTATGATTCATCAATCACACCCATTGAATTTGTCTGAATGATTCCGAAATGTTTATATGTACTTGAACGAGGAACTACATGGGCTTCATAATCTTCAGGTAATTCCATCGCTACACCGAGTGGAATCAATTTAAACTCCCCTTTTTGAATGGACACATCTTCGGCAGCTCGCAAATCAATCCAATCCCCTTGTTCAATTTTTGAGATGCGTGTTTGTGTTTGATCTAAATATTTGATTTTAATTTGCAGTGGCATATGTGCTGGCTCCTTTTTTCTTTATTGTCATTCCTTCATGATATACTCAAACCTATTGAAAGTATAACAGCTGAAGCTTTGAAAGTCAGTCACCCGTTCTGAACTTCACTCTTGTCATACCATGTCTCAATTCTGTCTGGTTTAAATCCGGTACTGCACTCGTTTTACGTGAGTTTCCTCCTTTATCCAAAGCGAGCAATCGCTAGGTGCATTTATTTCATCCGCTCTTATTCTAAGAACCACTGCCATAACAATGTCAGCTCATTCCTTAAAAGTATGTATGGGAAACCCCTTAGTGATGGTGACTGCTCTTTCGATATGATTTTTGGCTGCTACTGCTTCTTTTCCGATATGATTTTTGGTTCGAATGATAATTCTTGTGACTGCTGTTATAATATTTATGGCTGTGAAGTTCATCTTCCTCTTTATCTTTCCCGGCTCCAGGCAGGAATAGCACTCCCAAAATTAATATAGCGAAAATCATTGAGACAATTGCATATATTATTTTTTTTAAGGTTTTGAAAAGCTTCACTATCAGATTTTCTTGCTTTTTCTTTTCTAATCGCGATTTCATTTAGGATCAATTCTCTTTCATTGTTTTTGGTAATGTGACTGAGCTGCCTTTGCAAGGGTTATCAATCTTGAGACAGTTTATCAAAATTGCTTTCTTTCATATTAGGGAGCGTTTCATTAATTCCTAATATATTTAAAATTTCCTGAACATAATGACGAATAGCAAGCATATCAAAAGGAAAATCAAAATCAAATTCTTCCTCAACTTTTAACAAATTCATGTAGTGAGTACGCTTATACTTCATACCTAAAAGATCATCATTAAAGCTAACAACATCCTGATAAGAATCATCATCTAGTTCCTGAGTATAAATCAAATAAACATCGATACAATCTTGATCTGTTTGGTCATCGTGTATTAAAAGATGGGCTATGTAGTCATTCTCCGCAGATACCACCTGAAAGAATTCAAAATGACGCAGTCTTAATAAACGTTTAAATCTTGTATTCAAGGTTCTCATTATCCTTCCTTAAGCTAAATCCTGATTCAACTGAGAATTTTTTATAAAAGACTGGCTTAGTTAAATGAAAGCAAACACTCCACAGCTCTGATTATAATTGTAGAACAATTCATCCACACTAAGTGCATTTTCAATGGCGAGAAATTTCACCTTTTTGAATTTTCCAGCTGTAATAACATAAGCTCTAAAGGTCGTTTATTCCTGCTCAGACCCCTATCCGAAAAATCTTTCCTGTGTAGCAGTCTGTATAATCGGCTTCAAGGATCAAATCAGCTTCATAAAACAAGCACAACAAAAAAGTCCTATTGAAAGGACTTAAGGAGATAACGACCGCGCTCTGGTTTTTCGATTTCAGGATAATGCTTCATCAAGCCATTCATGAAAGTCGTCATATTCCTAACCGGGAAACCCGTTTCTTTTTCAATTTCCGTACGAAGGCTTGTCCCTCTTATACCGTCTTTATGCTCATTCAATATTTTCAATGCTGCTTCCCGCTGAATTGATGTTTTAGACCTATGACGTTCTTCGGCTTCTGAGTCCAACGGGGATGTGCCGTCATCAGAAAAAGAATGTTGAGACAGATTTTTGGATTGTTTCAACTCTTGGGCCGCCGCACTTGCCAGTTCAATCAATGAAGAGTTTTTGTCAGCCTTAGGAAGCTGATTTCCTCTATCCAACTCGCGGAGCTTAATATAAATACTCTCTCGTTCTTCTCGAAGTTCCCGCATGACATGAATCTCTTTATCATTAAGCTGCTCAAGTCTCAAACGTAAAGCTTCTCTTTCATTGAACATAAGCCCCAGCTCCTAAATCAATTGTTTAATTATAGTTTATAGGACTTTTTTAACTTTCACAATTGATTTATAAGTTATTTGAAGCAAAAACAGGTTTACAAAGTGCTTGCAGCAGCATCCACTTCCCCAACTTCATCAAAGTAAAATTCTAATATCTCTGCAATCTTATTGATTTCTGTTAATTCATCAGCAGAAAATTCAACGGCTTGAGCTTTTGCTAAACCCATTGTACTTAAGGATAGTTAAGATAAAAATAAATGGTTTAAATAAATTGTTTTCTATTTTTCTCAATTCACTCAATCTCCCCTTTTATTCATATAACAAATATCCCCAAATTGGAAGTATCACTAGCTCAAATGCTACTAAAATTAACAAAAAGGTGTCCGCTTTATCATACTCAGCCGTTCGATCTTTTTGATACCGCCTTATGATAAAAAACGCCGATATCAAAATAATAATTCCGATCACGATTTTTAAAATAGTTAAAATATCGATCAAAAACCCCTTCTTTCATTTTCCATGTGGCATTTTATCCAGGTATACAAATGATTGAAATGCTAATTTTTTCTTATTTTTCTTTATGTCGTAATTAAGCCTTATCTCCTTTATTTTGGATGCCAGGGAGCCGTTAAACATTAGCGGTACACCAGATTACTGTGTAATTGAATTGGGAAACGGTTTCCACAAAATAGTGTTAATAATACGACTTCCTTTCCGGGCTTAACAATACGGATGAATAACAGAACGATTAAAGCCTGAAGAGGACGGAAAACGTTCATTTGAAGGGCATTTTTAGGATTGAACCAAAATGAAGAATGGGTGCTTTTTAATCTTTGGAACAGTTACTTAAATGATATTGAGGTGTCTGAAGGAAACTTGGAAAAGAAAAGCCGGAGACAAAAAGCCATGGAGGATGCCAGTATATAATCCCTCACTGAAAACTACACTCCCTCATGCCGGGCGGGATTTATATACGTTTAATATCATTTTGCCGTAAAGATAAATTAAAGAGCTTTGATAAACTGATTTACCTCATCTATATTAAATCATCACTTATTAATATTGAGAGCATCATACAACCGAATGAAACGATTTTTAAAACCTCAAATTGGCTTACAGAGAATGATCCCTGAAATGTAAAATAAACGTCCCAAACACCAACATCTAGTCGCTTTACGGAACATTGAGTTACATTTGTGGTGAGGATCGTGATGATCTTGAAAGGAGAGAAAAATTGTTTAGACGGTGTTTTGTTGAGGGATTGAATTCTCTCCTTTCAAATCATACAAGACATGAATTTGCAGACTAAGACAACCCCTGTTCCAATGCTAAAAATCATTAAATTTTTGTTTATTTTCCACTAATCTAGAAAGGAGCTGCCTTTACTTTGTCCGTTATGCTGAAAATAAAATGATTTCCGGCTATACTCACTGTGGAATTGTTACAGCGAACAACAAAAGTAATTTTTCTTTTGAATACTCGACGGTATAATGAAAACCAGCATAACGCTTTTCTCTGCTGAAATCATCATGTGTTATTACTTGATTGGCTTCTAAGTCATCAAACAATAGTTTTCCTCTATCTTTTTTTGTCATCTCTGGATGAAAAGTATTCATTATGACGGCAGCATTTTTATAAAATTCCGTTAATCCTTCCGCCTCTATCTCACCACTTCTAAACAGCACTACATTGATCACTTTGTTTGATTTTTTGTCAATGACTGCAGTTAATGCAAGGTTATGATTAAAGTGATAGACTGCTAACTCTTTCTTTTTTCCTTCCTGGACCTTTAAACGTATGTTTTCAGAACTTACTTCCAGCTTTTTCGCTTCGTCATTGAATCGTTGTTCAAATTGTGCCAGCGTAAAATTCTTTTCATCACGTTTTTTCGTGTCTTCCGATTCTTCTGAAGCAATACTTCTCTTATTCGTATGTAACTCTTTAATCATTTCTCGTTTTACATCATGATTTATTTCCTCGTGATCATTGTTATGTATTCCATTAAAAACGATAAATCCTACCGTCACTGCTCCAATGATCCCTAAAATAATTAAATACTTCACTAATGCTTTCATGACTTTCCTCCTCGGCATTACATTTAACCATTATACTATATTTTTTGCACATTTTTACCGGTATTTCTGTTTAATGTGTGTTTCTATCGTTTTTTGGTAAATGGATGCACATCCGAGGGCTAAGATTGTTTTACAAATAAAAACGGTATAGCAGTTCAATAAATGTAACTTTGGGGAAACGCAAAAAATCAATCTGATTAATGAATATTCATAATATCAATGAGCTTTATCACTTTTACATCATCGCCGGGGTCTACGTGAACAAGCTTTTTATTTTCAATTATTCCTTTTGTGTATTCGTGCATGAAGTTTTTATCTACATCAGCAGAACGATCCCAACGTAAAGGAACATTGTATACCTTAATCGTGCCATCCCCGTTTCCACTGTAAGTTACTGATCCATCTACTAATCGAGAACCCGCTAATTGGATAACATCTTCTGGATATCTAGCACTGGTGTCATCATTAGGATTGATTGGTTCGCCAGCCGAAATATGTCGAACATTCAATTCATCTAGCTCTTGATTTGGTCCAAGTTGCAACCAAACTCTAGCGTATTCGATTTCCTCAGCAGAATATCCAGATAATGCATCGTCTTTTTCACTTTTAGATGGATGTTTTGTCTCTCTGGTTTTTGTTTCTTTGTCCTTTGAATCGTCTATTGCAGATTCTTCTGATCCCTTTTTGGCCACCGATTCATTTTCCTTCTTGTCTGTTGAATTGCTGTCTTGTTTTTCGCTGGGTGCTTCTTGAGATTCTAAAACAGAGTCATTATTTGAATGAGCTGTTTTTGCTTCTTTCGTACCGCCTGTACATCCTGCGAGCACCAGCAGAGCCAGAGCAGCATTACAATAAAAAATCTTTGTTCGTTTCTTCATCCAACCATTCCTTTCATCTATCATAAAATATCATACTGGTATTTCATGTCAAGGAACAAACGCAAAAGAGTGTATCCCCCTAGATTATCATGGTAACAGTAAAAGATTCTGCAACTCAGAAGCGAAGAGTTGAAGCCGGAAGAGAACCAGGTGAAAAATTGAAGAGACCCCACTTTTTGTGGGGGTTGCGTTTATATTTCATCTAAGAATTAATTTTTGTCGGATGAAAGAAAGCGTATCTAAAGCCAGCTTTCTGCGACAAAGAACAATCCCGGCATGGCCGCAATTGTAGAGATATCTTTCGGGTTTCCCCCAACTTTCCCACAAATCATCTGCATCTTCTAAGTGAATATACTGATCATGTTTAGCGGAAATCAGCAGAATGTTTTCTTTGTTTATTTTCGGTGTGGCTTGGCTAGGATCGGTGATGTTCCAGTATCTTACTACATCTTTATAAGTCACACCATGCTGTTCTAATTCTTCTCTTATGAATTGACCCGGAATTGTATTCCATATCGAATAGGAAAGGCGGTTGGCATAAAATATTGATACCATTACATCAATTTGAGATTCAAGGGCAGCCATTAGATTCGTAATCCATCCCCCTAAACTCACGCCCACGATAACAACTGGGCCGGTTTTATTTTCTTTTATCCAGTGTATTAATCCACGTAAATCTACAACAGCTTGTCTCGTTGATTCAACTGTACGATCAAGATTCGCACTGATCATCAATTCTCCACTATAAAGTGAATAATCCGGCTCTCTTTCAATGTGATATGGAAGGGGAAAGTAGTACATGTTCCATCCTAAATCATTCATGACGCGGTGATGAAATATCTTTTTGATTCGATCGTATGAATCCATTCGCCAGCCGTGGACAAAAATAACATTCGGTTTATCTGTATAATTTTTGTTAAAAAAAACCTCCCCTTTTAACGTATCATTGACGCGATCGCCGGATGGAATTAAGGATTGATAGCTGAATGTCCCAATCCTATAATGTTTTCTTGATTCATTCAGTCTAATTGAGACATCAGCTATATTTGATTTATAGAATAGATCTCTAGCCGTTGTATCCAACGAAAAAGCAGAAAAATGTTTATTCTTGCTTCTTTTTCTGTGTAAATCATATAAGGCCAAACGATCTATCATCTTTGGAAAAAACACGTTATGCCCTCCCGAACTTTGAAATGAGTCTGATCAAACCCTTTTATTTTATCACTTAACGGAAATGGATTGGCGGATAAGGGCAATCAACTAAAAAGACAGCCCATTCTGACTGTCTTCTTCATCACCGTATCTCATTTTCTGCTGATCTATAGAAATTCAAGCCACGCTAATGCTGCAGCAGATATCACCACATGATCATCTGCAAAATTGAATCGGCACATCATCCGTACATATCCTCCAAATCATATGGTCAGCCCCTTTTCCCCAATAATCTTTCAACAAATAATCCGGTTCACCAAATTTCTTTTTCCATATCTTCTGAGCGCTCTGATAGCCGCTGTCCAAACAAAATTCCTCGATTCCTCTGCTCAGCAGGGTGAGAAGCATTGCGTTTAAAAGCAACGTCCCTACCCCGCGATTTTGGACATCCGGATGGACAAATACAGTACCGACCTCATACTGCTCTTGCAGCGCTCGATCTGTATGACGAATCAATTCACTTGCAGGTCCAAATTCAATTGTTCCGATCACTTGATTGCCATTTTTATCTGAAGCGATCAAAAAATAGCGTCCCTCCCCGCTCGTGTTCAAGTCACTTTGCAAGTACTGCTTTTTATTTTCGATTTCACTTTCGATATCCTGAATGAGCTCTGACAGACCTTCTTTGGCAAATGTATCTGTAACCACTGTTCTAAAAAATTGATTAAGCTCGTTTTGGTCCTCGAGTCGCGGTCTTCTTATCTCGATGTTATGCACTCAGGCTCACTCCTTTGTTAGTACTTTACCTTTTTTCAAATCTATCAATCGTTGCTTGAGGAGGGTTTGATTCTTTCAAATGGTTGAACCATACTTTTACTTTCTGTCTCTGTTTCAGCTCTTCTTTGTTTTTTAGTTTGCTGAGCCCTAACAAAATCACTTTGTTCCGGTATTTTTTTATGATCTCTCTTTCTGTTAGTTTGTAATCCTCATCATTTGGTTTTTGTTGACTCTCAATAAAGATTGCACTATCCTCCTTCTTGAAGAAAATGTACCCTACACTACTTTGTCCATTCTCTGAAGCAGGCATCTCTTCATTTGCTTGACAGCCGCCCCCAGCTAAAACAGCCAAAAGCGAAACAAGCCACAACACTTTTTGCAATACATCGTCCCCTTTCCTAAAAATTCGTTTTCACGTATTTGAATCGGGGATTTTCTTTTATGTTGGAAAGAATGTCGGGGATACCTATGTTGGTTATATCATAAAGAAAACGTTCATCTATTCCTTTACGTTTGAACTCATCCGCTAATGCCAAACATCTTGCTCCCATCTGGTATTCTTTCATTCTTAAAGCGTCTCTCCGCAACAATTCATCTTTTTCAACCCATAAAACAACATAAAAAATGTCAGCATCCTTCACCGCGCCATAAACCTTTTCAGAAAGGGTTTCCACTTCCTCCGGAAAAGCGACATAATCAATTACAGTTGTCTTATTGGCCTGTATAAAATTAATGCTGACATCAGCGATATTTTCCCAAGTTAATGCCAATGATTCTTCGCTTTCCCAGGGCGGACGGTAGCCGCTGATCACCATATCACTGATGAGGTCTCCTTCAATATAAGCGCTCCCGTCAAACTGTTCAGCAAGCCTCTTTGAAATCGTGGATTTACCTGCCCCTGCCGGCCCGGATATGATATACATTTTTTTCATCGTTCCACCTGCTTTATATATGCTTTTTCATTTCGGCACAAGTGATCATGATCCTCCCGAATAATCAGAAAAAAGCCGGCATTTCACACGAAAGCGTGAAACGAACCGGCCGATAAAAAGCGTAACTCTACCCTCTTTTTTGTCCGATAAATTGAATAACATGAGACAAGCCATGATGGAATTCCCCTTCATGACGAACCACTTCCCCCATGAAAAAGTGAACAATACGCCAATCAGAGAAAATTTGTAAAAATTCTTCCGGAGAATATAAAAGTTCCAAATCCTGCGGTCCTCCGCTTTTATACGGAATTTGGTGAGTGGAATAAACCTCTGTAACAAAAAACCCGCCCGGTTTCACCGCTTCTTTCACTCCTAAAAGTGTTTGATGTCGTAATTCTTTTGGAAAATGCCCGAAAATACATACGATCTCGTCCCACTGATCTTTTATCCATGTCGCTTCATTTAAGTCAACAAGCTCAGTATGAACTGCTACGTTTCGGGATTCGGCAAGCTTTTCAGTTTTTCTCAATCCGGATTCCGCATAATCCCATGAAGTGACATTCATTCCTTGTTCGGCCAAAAAAACGGCATTGCGCCCTTCCCCTTCCGCAATCGCCAATGCGTCTCCCGTTAATTGAAGTTTCTTCTGCGAGTCGGCTAAAAACGCATTCGGTTCAGTTCCATACACATAGTTCTCATCTTGAAAACGGGTATTCCAAAAAGAATTCATGATCACAGCTCTCCCTTTTCTAAAGATGGTTCCACATGAACATTTCACCTACATCAGTTTAGGCAGCTAACGGTTCACGCTTAACAATTTATTTCAAGCCCCTAGATACTTCAACGTATAAGCAGATGTTTTATCAAACCATTCAGGTCAAATCTGATTTGCCTCGGATAGTACTTTTTTAAATGTTGTCTTAGAGCTGCCCCCGAAAAACACATTGATTCCCTTCCTTTCTTATCCATCGTTTGGTAAAATATTCTCAGTCATGAACCGGGAAGGAATGATCTCTTTTGCCTGTTTATAAATATAATCCTAATTTTGTGAAAGAAGTCGTAGAATGCAAAACAGAAAGGTTAACAGCTTCAATTGAAGCTAGGTACTGCTTATCAATCAAATTAAATAACAGTTTAGACTCATCCTATGTTTTTATCATGTTAAACCCAAGTAAGGCAGACAAGAAAATCTCTGACTTGACTATAGGAAAGCTGTGCAAGTTTAGTCACTCATTGAATGAAGTGGGTGCTATACATGTCGTTAACCTTTATCCTTTTTATGAAACAGATTCTAAACTGTTATCATCTTTGATTAGCTATTTACAAAATGAGAATAGTGATTTATTTAGGCAAGCAACGGAAAACAATCTCCAGATTATAAGATCGCTAGCTAAAGGTGCCAAAAAAGTCATATTAGCTTGGGGTGAATACCCAAAAAAATTCAATAAACAAGCATATAGGAAACAATGCGAGGATTGCATTGCTCTTCTTCAAGAAATAGAACAAGATCAGATTTATGCCATTAAAACTCAGCATGAAAATCTTTTAACATTAACCCGCTTCCCACGACATCCATCTAAAAATAGGCTTGTAAATCTTGAGTTATACCCTTTATCCACTTAATTTTTTCATCAAAGGGGAAAGAACGGGTATCCCCTTTAGGCCAGCCAAGCTCAGTAACAATCATATCATCGTGCAACTGTACTTAACTCTACATGTAGATAAAATTGTTTACTTTCAAATTTCTCATCAATTAGTTCCCCCACGCCTTTAACAACTGTTGTAAAATCAGGTGATTTTATGTGGCCTTTTCTTTTTTTAAGTGGAGAATCAGGTAAAGACAGTTTGTTTTTCAACGTGAGATCATACGCTTTTGTAGTTACTTCTCCAACAAATACATACCATTTTTCTTCTTCAAACGATGCTTCCTTTTAGGTTATGTAAAAATGACTTGCCCTCGCGAGAGCCTGGGGTCTTTTTAAAAGAATAAGCTTGGAATATTGTTTTTGTAACCACTGCTGCAAACCTACATCCCGAAAATGAATTAACCCTAAATTATTCAGTAAATAAAAACCGTGGAATAGTTGTCTTTCTTCCCCCTGCTTATTTAAAGTCTAATCCTGAAATGTCATTTTTAGGTGAACCTGAAACTTTTTACGGGAAACAGTGAAAAGACATTGAATATATCTTTGCTTATTTTGCTAACACCTTAGCTGGGGGAAGGGTAATAGCATATGCCCTACATCTCAATAAAAAATAGACCTACCTCTTTAGTAAACACTTGAAATGGTAGATCTATATTCAATGGTAATACCTTCATTTATCAATTCCCATTTTAAATTAGCTGCGCTTGATTATCATAATGATCAAGTTTCTGCTCTAATAGCAACATTATAGCTGTCATGTTCCTGATGCAGAAAAGAAACACTAGCTACTCCTGTAAGTCCCAACACTAAAATTCCACAAATTAAAAGTTTAGCTTTCATCTAGAATCTCTCCCCTTTGAATTTGTTTTCGTGCTTCAATTGCCTTGCGATAAAATTCATTAGCAGCCAAGATTTCTCCTCTTTGGCTCAACGAGTCACCAATAGCAATTCCATACCACTCCATATCGGGATACATCTTTTTTTCCTCGAAGAACTTAAAAGCATCCCTTACAATTTCCAAATCATCTTTTAGATATACTCCCTTAATTATCTTCAGTGTTTCAAAAGTGTCCCTTATGTTGTTTTTCTTGGCGATTTCCAATGATTTTTTATAAAAAACTCTTGACGATTTTAAATCGTTTGACTTTGCTTTCACAAATGCTAAAACACATAATGTCTTTGCTTCAAAAGTAGGGTTTTTTGGTTCAGTTATATGAAGTGCTTTTAAATAAAAATCGGATGCTTTGTCAAGTTCTTCAAGATGAGTATAACATAGGCCGATGTTAAAAAGTGCTTTTCTTATCAAATAACTTTCGCCAAATTTCTCAGCATCTTCTAACGCTTGATTTGCATGTTTCAATGCCTTTGCAGTTTGCATGTTGTCAAGCCAATTACCTGTGATAACAAGCTGGCAATGTACACGTTTGTTGCCATAGGCGGGTTGATTTCGATATATGGCATAAGCACGTTTAGCATAATTCATCGAGAAGTATGTTTGTTTCATGTGATAATAAACTTCAGCCATTTTAAAATAAAATTCAGCTCTCTCTGCTTCCTCACAATCAATCGATTCTATTTCTAGTTCTGCCTTTCTGTAACAATTCAATGAGAATATAAGCTCTTTTTGTCTGAAGTAGTACATCCCCATAAAAAAATGATAATAATATTCAAGCATTCCATTGAGGTCTTGACTCCCCCGTGTTTCCTTCAACTTTTCGTATTGCAGCATAATTTTTTCGCGAGTATTTGGATAAAACTCTTCCAACATAAGCTGATGACGGAACTCTAATAACGAAAAATAAACAAGAACATCTTGATTTTCTTCCATTATTTTTATTTCTTGCTTAACTTCAGCTTTCGCCTTCTCAGCCGCAGTTCTCCTATTATTCTTTATACAGTTATACCAATAGTTCATCTTCGTTGCCACTAGATCATACGGAATCACACTTTCAGTAGACATTACTTAAACCCCTCTCATTAAGCTAAGGCAAAGCCAATTAAGTGGATATCTTATCTCTTCCACACTAAAGTTTCTCTTTGACAAGCAAAATTGACATTATCTTCGCTAAACATTGAAAAATTCCCACAAATGACAGAATATAATCTATTATATCAAATAGTCTGAATATTTAGAATGTAAATGTGACACACTCATATTGTTACAGCTCTAAGCTATCTTCTTTGGCCTTTGATAAATCTGATCGTTGAGATTTTCCGAGTTTTGTGAAAGCTAAGATACCGAGTCCTGCAAGTATTTCGACTATCCCTCCAAAAGCGATGACTTTTCCTGCCCCAAAAACAGTCGCAGCATACCCAGCCATTAAAGCACCAATAGGAATCATTACATATGAAATCATACTGATAACAGCATAGACCTGGGGCTGGTCCTCATCATCAACCGATATTTGTATGATCGTATGCTCTGGGACATTTATTGCGCTAATCGTTGCTCCTAAGACAAAGGCTGCAACAAACACCAACAGTAAAAGTGAATTCATACCTGTAATGAAGAAAGCTGTTCCTTCTACAATGCCAGCAGCAACAAACAACAACCCATAACGATTTACTTTCACTCTAGTCAAAATAAAGCCCATCAAAAAAGCCCCGCCTGTGGTTAAAACCCTCACTATAGAATGAATAATTGCCCCCTGGTTTAAATCCTCGGCTATGTAGACTGCTGCAAGCGCCTCCCATGGTGCAGATCCTAAGTTTAAAAACACACAAAAAATGGCTAATGGAAACAATATATGATGACGCCTTACAAGCATGAATCCCCTTCTTAACTTCTTTAAATATGGCTCTCGTGGTTTGGCTGCTTTCGCATTTCTCACCTCACTCACACTATACTTTATGAATAAGACTAAAATAGCTGATATTACATAGAGAGGTAATATCAGCAGCATTGTATGAGCTGCACCAATCAATACAATTAAAACACCACAGAGTGAAACCGCTCCTAATTTGATTGCTTGGCCTACAGATTGTATTGTCGCATTCGCCTTTTGAATCATTTCCTGCTTCACAATTTTCGGAATTAAAGAAACAGAAGCAGGATCATATGAAGCCCCTGTAGCAGAATGCACAAGCATAAGCAAAATAATAAACGGCAAAGGTGAAAAGCCATTGAAGTAGCAAATTGGAATAATTAACATGATTAATGCCCTCGTTAAGTCTGAAAAGAACATCCAAAACTTCAATGTACTTGTTTTCATCAAAGGAGTAATGATTGGCCCCAATATAGCCTGAGGAAGAAAACTTACAGCTATTAAAAAGGCTGTTCCAACAGCCCCTTTTCCATCCAAAATAAGAAACCACAGGATTGTGTTAAATGCCAAAGAATCGGCCGTTATCTTCACCATCTTAGAGCAAAAAAGAAAGGTGAAATTTCTTTGCCACACTGTATCATTATTCATTTAAGTTCCCCCTTACAAAAATTCCTCAATTTTACAGTGTCTATTCATTAAGCATATTCTATTTTTCGTTTATGTCAATGTTGACCTGGAATAATTAAGGTAATTTTTATAAAGTGGAAAGGGCTTTTTTAAACTTTCCAACTTTCTTTTCATATGAAGCTTTAAGGCAGCCGAAAAAGGACCAAGGGAAAAAACACATAAGAAACCCCACTTTTTGTGGGGTTTGCTTTTATATTTCATCTAAGAATGCTAAAAGTTCTGGGTCATTGATTTTAAAAACCATAAATTGAATGTAGTCAATTTTGTTTGTGTCAGGAAAAAGGAAGTTTGTTATCGTAAAGGTCGTGGCGGTTTTTCCTAAATGACCAGCAATGCGCAAAGCAATCTCCACATTTTCAGAATCAATATCAAAGGCTACAAACTCTTGATTCACGTAATAATTCTTTATTTTTGTATCCTTTGGATTTGCTGGGTTTGTCGCAGAATCAAGGAGTTTCTTCAATTTTTCAGGATCAAAGTTAACCAATGTTCAAGCCTCCGATATTTTGGTATATAAAGTATAGCATATTGCAGGCTTCAACAACTCCGTCTCCTTTTTGAACCTTCACCTCTGTCCCTTTAAGGTGAAGATGGCATGTGGTTGATCGAAAGATTCTGCTTTGATGGCTGTTTTCTCACATCTTGACTTTGATCCAAACCGTACTAGCTCCAATCCCCATGGCGCTTATCCCTAAACATTTGTTCAAATCTCATGTCTTTTACGAATGTTCCTTCTGTTATCCGGGCCACGCGGAGAGCTATTGATTTAACGCTTGAGCAGCTGGATCACTTGTTCTTATTTTAATGACAATATAAACAATAGCTGATATCCAAACTGCAATGATTCCAACATAAACCATCGGATATAATGCTGTTTGATCGAACCACGAATTGATCAGCGTTCTTGCGTTGACGAGGATGATCAACCCGCCGACCAGAACGCCCATTAATCGGGTGTGAACCTTTTGTACCAGCCAGGCGGCAATCGGAGCCGCAATGATTCCGCCAATCATCAACGCGCCGACCCACAGCCAATTCACTTCTTCCCAGCCGAGGGAAATGAAAAATCCTAACGTTGCCGAAACGGCAATGGCAAACTCGCTTGTATCAACAGTTCCCACCACTTTTCGGGCACTGGCTCCTTTTTTGGATAACAGGACCGGGGTGGCAATCGGTCCCCAGCCTCCCCCTCCGGTCGCATCGGCAAAACCGGCAATTAGCCCTAAAGGAACGGCTTTCCCTCTCGAAAGACTGACACCGCTTTTTTGCTCTCCCATTTTAAACATGAACAGAAAGCGAATGAGCACATACACACCAAGGACGAGCAAAAACATTGAAATATAAGGTTTTGCAAGTTCTCCGGGGATGTTACTTAAAAATGCAGCGCCGAGAAATGCCCCGATTGATCCAGGGATGACAAGGCGTTTGAGCGTTTGTTTATCGACGTTTCCAAACTTAATATGCGACACACCTGACGCAGCGGTTGTGACGACTTCCGCCAGGTGGACGGATGCTGAGGCAACCGCCGGTGCGATTCCAAAAGCAAGCAGCAGCGAGGATGAAGTCACCCCGTACGCCATTCCTAAGGCACCGTCTATCAGCTGTGCAAATAATCCAATAAAGACAAACACAATTAACTTTTTCATTTTTCCCCCTCAGTTCGTTGGCTTATTTTATTGTTAAATATCATAATTCATATTATCCCCACCTGTAAAGTGTGAATTTAAAAAATAAAAAATCTTCACTCATTTTAAATGGAAAATCCTCAGATCATCTGTTGGTAAAATGTGATCATCCCGTTGAGAGAAAGTGAGCAAATGGAGATGTTAAGGACGGACGCCGCTTTGAATTACTACAGGAAAAGTGTCAAGGGGAAGCGAAAGAACGGGCAAGGGCAAAACTACACGAAATGTAAAGCTTGTTCAAGAAGAAGCAACGGTGCGTGTTCTAGGGTCGATATGTACCATGATCTCCACATACTCCTTAGTATTTGTTTTCATGTTTAATTCCTCTAATTAAATCTAAAACATGAATAACCTTAGTATACTTAAAATGAAAAATCACCTTCTTCTTTTCATTCCATTATTCTTCTTACCTATCGACTTAAAAGCTCGTTTAATAACATCAAAGAAACTTAAGGACCGTACCATGTGATCGGGATTTACATATTCTCGTATGACCCGAAGAACTTTCTTAGGTTCCTTAGAAGAAAAAATGAAGGTCCCATTTTTCTTCGTTTCAATCGCATAACGCGGAATCCATTTCCCCTTAAACATCACAGAGGCTATGACATAGTCTACTTCCTCCCATGGAATTTGAATAAATTTACGAGGATCACGGGAGTTATAAAATTCAAACCCTTGATCACCAATCATAATTTTCCCATAGTCCGTCAATCCCGTAAAAGCGGTGGCATCCATTACTAAATCGACCTTTGTATTAATTGATTGAACCATGATATCCACTCCATTTCATTTATCTGATTTATTCATTTCAACCCAATACAAAAAATGGCTCAGACAATCATTTTCCAGCCACTTTTTGTATGCGAACTATTATCGATTCACAGACGACAGAAGTGTGCTACTACACTATACTTCAATCAATAATCCTCACTTTAATTATAAAAGCCCAATAACGTGACCAACTACCCCAAATACGAATAAGCCAAGAATAATGACAATTGGGCTGACTTTTTTCTTAAGCAACCACATACATAAGAATGTCAGAAGCAATGCAGCCAAACCAGGAATTAATTGATCCAAGTTATCTTGTAAGGTTGTTACTTTCGTAGATGAAAGTGCCAGTCCCGAGTTTACTTGTTCAAAAGCTTGACGAATCCCTTCTCCGCCTCCAGGAAGTTTGTCCCATTCAATATACGCGCCTTTATCTAACTTAACTTCAGAAACGACTGGCAAGAATTTAATCGATACCCACCGTTGCACTAAGGCAGCAAGAACAAACATACCAAGGATTGATGCACCTTTTGTAACATCTTGCAATAATCCGCCTGAAAGATTATCGGTGATTTTAGAACCGGCTTTATATCCAAATTCTTGTGTATACCACATAAATCCCCAACGAATCAGGTTCCAAGCCAAGAAGAAAAGGATTGGCCCAAGGATGCTTCCACCCATTGCTAATGATGCCCCTAAAGCACCTAACATCGGACGTAATGTAAACCAAAATACTGGATCACCAACACCGGCTAAAGGACCCATCATCCCAACTTTAACTCCTTGAATGGCCACATCATCAACTTTTGAACCATTAGCACATTCTTCTTCAAGTGCTAGTGTAACTCCCAGAATCGGTGAAGCTATATAAGGATGCGTATTAAAAAATTCCAAGTGACGTTTTAACGCTGCTACACGATCTTCTTTTGATTGATATAATTTTTTGATTGCCGGAATCATTGAGAAGGCCCAGCCGCCATTCTGCATGCGTTCATAGTTCCAAGAACCTTGAATAAATGTAGAACGCCATGCAACGGTTAAGCGATCCCTTTTTGTTAGTTGTATTTTTTCTGCCATTTCTCTTCTCCTCCTTTTAGAATTAATAATCGTTTAAGATATCACCAAGCGGGTCGCCGGAATTGCCTCCGCCGCCATTTGAAGAACCGCCCATTTTAGAAAGATTCAAGTAAATAAGAGCTAACGCTACACCCAATGCACCAAGTGCAATAAGTGTTAATTCAGAAATTGCAGCTATTACGAAACCAATAATGAAGAACGGCCATACTTCTTTTGTTGCCATCATATTAATAACTAGTGCATACCCAACAGCGACCACCATTCCACCACCAATAGCCATTCCGTCTGTTAGCCATGCAGGCATTGACTCCAAGAATGATTGAACGCTTTCTGCCGGGATGAATAAAAGTGCTCCTGCAGGAATCGCAATTCTGATACCTTGTAAACACACCGCAACGATATGCAAAATTTCGATCCTTCTGAAATTTCCTTCTTCAGCTGCGGCATCCATCATATGTACGATAGGAACAGCAATTGTACGAACGATCATTGTTAAGAAAAGACCCGCTACTGCAAGTGGAACCGCTACTGCGATTGCCGATGCGACACCGTCAACACCTTGTCCGCCCAATACTAAAATAATTGCTGATGCAACTGACGCAAATGCAGCATCCGGCGCTACGGCTGCTCCGATATTCGCCCATCCAAGTGCAATCATCTGAAGTGTACCGCCAAGAACAATACCGGCCTCCAAGTTACCTGTTACTAAACCGATTAATGTACATGCCACTAGTGGTTGATGGAATTGAAATTCATCTAATATCCCTTCCATACCAGCTAGAAAAGCAATTAAAATGATGAAAACAATTGCTATAATAGACATCATATGCCCTCCTTTTTATATAAATTTTGTTATATCGCTATGCTAATTCATCCTTCGCTTTGTTTAGAATGTCATCCATGTCTACACGAGAATCACTGGGTACTTTCCGTACATCAAACTGGATGCCTTTTTCTTTCATTTTCTCGAAAGCCTCAACATCTTCTCGTCCCATAGAAAGTACATTGCTAACGGCCACTTTACCGGTTGAATGAGCCATAGATCCAACGTTCACTTCTTTAATATCCACGCCCTCCTCAATAACTCTTAGGACATCTAATGGGTTTTCAAATAATAACAGTGCTTTTGTGTCACCAAAACGGGGATCTTTTGCAACTTCCAGTATTTTGCTGATTGGAACAACATTTGCCTTAACCCCTGGCGGTGCGGCCTGCTCGATCAATTTCTTTCGAAGGTCATCTCTAGACACTGCATCTGAAACTACGATAATACGATTTGGTTTTGTAGCCTTTGTCCATGCAGTCGCCACCTGACCATGCAATAAACGAGAATCCACGCGGACTAAAACGAACTGAATCTTCCCGTCACCAACTACTTTACCAGGAGGAAGCACACCTTTTGCTTGTCCACCTTCAGCAACTTGAGCCACAGTATTGTCTTTAGGTTCTAGCTCTACAGGCTTCATTCTAACCCCTTCTTTTGCTGTTTTGATGATGTGTGCTGCGATTTCTTGAGCAGACGTCATTGAAAAACGGGATGCATAAGCTTCAATCAACATTGGCAAACTCATACCAGCAACGATTGCCCATTTGTCTTTGTGTTCTTCATACAAGCGGTTAGCTTGATTGAATGGTGTACCTCCCCATAGATCGACTAGGAATAATACTTCATCTTGATTATCAAAAGATGCAATTGCTGCTTCCATTTTTGCTCTCAAATCGTCTGGACCTTCGCTTGGCATTAAGGTGACAGCCTTAACGTTTTCTTGTTCTCCCAAAATCATTGTGCCAGATTGTAAGATGCCTTCAGCAAATCCTCCATGGCTTGCCAGGATAATCCCTACCATCTCTCTGCCTCCTAATATTCCATCCTTCTTTTTTTGAATAGACACAACCAACACAACTATTTATACTTCAGTTTCGTCAGTCTTTGTCATTTAAAAGGATTTTTCTCCTCTTAAGACCCCCTCATTCTGTATCACCATTTCTATAAACCGCTTTCATTTTACTGTTTTTAAGCCTCGTTGATTCTTAATCGTCACTTATAAATACATTAAAAAACTACCAGTTTATTTATTTATACTATACTGATCGCTTCATCTCCCTATCGGATTATTTGTTCAATTATTACAATAACATAGGAAAAAGGTTGCAGATCGACTCCTCTATGACATTTTTATGAAAAATCAAGACGATAAAATAAGTCGTTTAATTGTAAATATTGTGATAGATCACAATATTTTTATCATTCTCATCGAATAGCTTGCGAACTCTGCAAGTACAAGTCGCAAAACGAAAAGAGTCTGCACAACTCAGTCATTTTATCGTCAGGATCAAAGTTGACTATGTATACTTATACTTCCCAATCATCCCTAATTGCAAAGAAAAAATAGGGCCGAAATATAAATGTCAATGCCGATTTGAAGCATACAGAGATAGAGTCAGATATGACCTGTGGTTGATGGTCACCTGTCACCAGACTAAGATGCTAAATGGAACTGACAACGTTTAACAGCTTCCAATTTTACGGATACAACTTGGAAAGTTTCACTCTATACTCTGTTGCTTTGAGCAAGACGTTGGTAAAGCTGTCGAGAGAATTCGACTGCTCTGCGTTCATAGTCTGCCATTTATCTAAAAAAAAATTCATATTTATGTTGATTTTCCAAGAAGAATATTGTGCTAAATTACCAGTGTAGGTTTTATACCCTAACATAAATTGGAAATGGTGTTATTTAGATGAAAGCAGTAGTAGCAACGAAAGACAAAAATGTAGAAATAGTAAAAAAAGAATTGCGTCCTATAAAACATGGTGAAGCTAAAGTGAAGATGGAATACTGTGATATATGTCATACTGACTTACATGTGAAGAATGCTGATTTTGGTGATGTTGCAGGTGTCACTTTAGGTCATGAAGGAATAGGCATTGTAACCGAGATTGGTGAAGGCGTAACCAGCTTAAAAGAGGGAGACCGCGTCTCTATTGCATGGATGTTTGAAAGTTGTGGCCGCTGCGAGTACTGCTTAACAGGTCGAGAAACACTTCGTTAGTATGCGATTCATCCATTTTGAAAATCAGGATTCTCTTCTTGCAGATTGGTATACAATTATAAAGGGTTTGATTATTTAACCTTGAATTAAACATATTTCCGCAAAGGCTAAATCCAGACATCATTTTCGGCAAAAGGCATCCCAATGAATGTCTCTTTTATTTTGAAACTGAAGGAGAAAATTGACACCGGAAAAAATCAGCCGAGATGGAACGAAAAGAGCAGGTCGACCACCTGCTTAATCTGTCTTAGCTTTCTTCCATCTACTCTTAATAATCACCATGAACAAAATGTGAATCAATACAACGATGATATTATACTTAGGATCAATTTTTAAAAAGACAGTATTAAAAGTCATCACTAGAACCATGAGAATTGTTGCAATCCACCATATAAACTCATATTTTTTATCACCCTGCTCTTGGCTCCTCTTACCTTTAACTAGGTCAAAAACCAAACAAGCAGCCACAAGAACCACTAAAACAGTTGTTGTGACAGCAGACGAAAAAATTTCTTGAATAGTATTCATTATTATTCCAATCAGAGCGGCAGCCAAAAAAAACCAAAAAATTCTCATGAAATATCATACCCTTCTAAAAACATATCCGGAGCTTTACAAAAAAGGCCTTGATTAGTCTCTTTCCTTCTCTTCTGCTCAAGATACATATTGCTATGCTGTGTTTATTCTTTCTCAGCTTACTATAAAGCTCCCTCATAACGAGGGAGCTTAAATTAGAGAGCTTTATTTAACTCATGTTTAATCCAAAGTTCGAAGTATTGAGTCGCCTCATCTTCACTTAAATCTTTACTTGTTATTGAAAATATCTTACAACCGAATGGATCGATTTTTGAAAACCTCATAGTTGGTTCATTTATGTTATGATCCTGAAAGTTAAAATAAACGTCCCAAACATCAACATCTAGTCGCTTTAATCCTACTGCTTCAAGATCTAATCCCTTTTTATTGTAACTAAAATGTAGATGTTGTGTTTCATCATAATTCATTTGGAAACCCTCCCTTTAGAAAATGATATGATGTTTTTTCATGTTAGGCGGCACATGGTAATGAAGTTTATAGGGGCCTCCTGTTTTAACTGGATAGTAATCTAATCTGAAAATTGGTTTTCCGGTAGATTTTAAACGAACCTGAATAATTCTGCCACCACCACCGGGGCCATCGATCTTGTATTTGCTCGGCGCTTTTAAAGCTTTTTGGACATGCGGCCTCGCAATCGCCCAACCTTTTTTCATTCCAGATCTGCCAACTTTGCTCATTAAGACCCTAAAGCAGCAGCAACTACTGGTATCCACATCTGCTTTATTTCAGCGTCCTTAACTTCTTGTTTGGCTAGCACCTGTTCTAACAGCTGAAATACTGGGTCTTCTATTAAAAAATCAAATTCTTTTTCAAACTCTTCATTATTAAAACTTTGAATATCTTTTTTATTGAGGGATGAAATTGAAGATGTTCCATCAATGTTTTTTGGAAAAATATCATATGTATTGAGAGTTGAGTTGAAATCAATGCTTTCATCCTCTTTTCCCTCTTCAATTGCTTGAGATAATGGACTCAGAACATTCTAACCAACACAAAGACCAAAAGTGAGACAATAGTTTTAATAAACTTTTTCGCCACATTTGACCTCCTAGTTAATTATTTACATTCCAAATATATCAATATAAGGTATGGGAATCAACAGTTAATTCAGTCAATTTCACTTTAATCAGTCAAATATTGCGTTGATGGTGTTTCCCTTCTGCTCAAGATAAACATTCCTGAGAAAGAAAATTGTGGCATACTGGTGAATAATAAGGTTTTATTTTATATTTTATATGGAGTATTGACAGTCTTCTTCTATTTTATGGACGGGTGGAAAGTTTTTGCTGTGATACTCTCCGTATTAGGAATATTACTTTTGGTAACCAAGCCGTATAGAATACGAAATAAACAATTAGCCAAAAAGATTAGAAATAATGTTGAAATGCTTAAAGAATTCGATTCAGACTTTAAAGCTGATGGTTCTTTTACTAATTACAATAAAAAAATTTCTTTCAACGAGTCCAAGAAGATTTTTAAAATTTACAAACGAAATGAACACAATGAAATAGTGTCCAAAGCTTCTAGAGGTAAGCAGACTTCTGGTGCAGCAATCGGTGGGGTTTGGCAGGAGGTGTAGGAGCAATAATTGGCGGACTTTCTTCTGGCTCAAAGCAGGTTACGATGATTAAGTCCATTACCATGAAAATAACGGTGGATGATTTTAAAAACCCTGTTCACTATATTGATTTCCTACCTATCCATGATTCTCCTGGTTATATTCCTGTTGGCTATAAGAAAGACAGTGACATAATTAAAACTGCTCTTAAGAAAGCTGATTATTGGCAAGGATCAAGTCGCTCATTAATTGGGCGACTTATTTATTTGCATCTGCAGTTTCATCTTCAACAAACTCTACTACTTCTTCAATATTGCACTCTAAGTATTCGCAGATTTTCAGAATGACTGCCAATGACCTTTTAGACATTTTAACTAAGGTTGATGATGATATCCCTAAGCCCTTTTTTAAATCAAACATTTCTATGTATCGGAGAATCTGAAAACAAATCAGTGGACAGTTATGAAAGTTATTTCAACTCAATCATGAGGTAATTTTTTTATAAAATTTGGTGGTCAAAAAGTGGTCAAACCTATCAATTAAGGTCTTACCATTCATTTTGACCACCATCTTATTTTTCTAATACTCTTTTAAATCAATGATTTACCCATTAATACTGAGACATATACTGCTCGCGCTCCCAAGGGTGGACTTGTGTGCGGATTATAACCTATATTACCTTTATATATCATATTGGGTCATGAACGTTGATATATAAGGGTTTCATTTTTTTATGTAGGATAAAATATCAAGAAATATTTTTTGATTGTGGGTGTTTTGTGGGTGCATTTGTGGGTGTTCACTTAACTGTTAACACATTGGATAATCCCCCTCATTTGTTTTAAAATGTAAATGTTCGTTTTAAACTAGAGGGGGATCAATATGAAAAAGATATTACTGGTTTTATTTTTGGTGTTAGCAGGATGCAGCAGTGCACCACAAAATAAAACTGACGACCAGACAGCTGCAGCTGAAGAGAAGACAGAAACCACCGAAGCAAAGAGTGATTTTGGTTTTACTCTAAATGAATTTATTGATGAATATAATAAAAACATAGACAGTATTGACATGGATGTTATTGAGGAACCTCTTTCCAGGCTTGATAAAGATGGTGAATTAAATGAGACGAAGGAGAATTTTGTTCAGATTTTGGCTAATGAAAAGGATAACTCTAATACGGATAGAGACTATATAATATCAGGAATGTTCAATAAACAAGATGTTTTAACAGGAATTAACCTTATTTCCAACAGCGATGATTATTCAAAGCCGTCAATGAAAGGTATGGGGGCTGCTTATATTTTATTTGTAACTATGGGATTTAGTCAGGATGATTTAAATAAGGCTTTAAAAGAAGCTGATCCTGATTATTCACTTTCAAATGATATCTGTGATCTTACACTCAAGCTCCGCCCTAATTTCAAAATGTTTATTATCGAAATTCGCCCACTAAAATAAAAGCCTTCTCTTTAAAGAGGGCTTTACTTTGAATGGGTTATTTTTCTTGTTGAGAACAGAACAAACGTTCCCTTATAATCATCTCAAGGAGATGAACACCACCATGAAAGATGACAACTTAAAAGATCGGGGATCAATCAAATGGACAGCTATGATGCTACCCGAACATGTCAGCCTGCTTCGTGAGTTAGAAAGCAACCAGGACAAAGTAAAAAGGCCGGTTCTTGACATGTCTCAGATCGAAGATATGGAAATGGTCATAAGTGAAGCAATGGAGTTTAATAATCCAGTTCAGTTTTCTGTATTTAAGCAGCTGCCAATGCTTAACGGCCCTGAAACCGGGGAGATCATTTATATAGAAGGAAAAATCCATTACATAAATCAGCTACGGAAGGTTTTTCATGTCGTGGATTCAAAGGGAGACACGAATTTGATAAATTTTGAGGATGTTGTTGGCGTGAAAATGAAATAGCCCCTCTCGACGAAAGAAGGGCCTACTGATCATACGGCCGGTATTTTTTCCGGCCGGCCTCTAATTCTTTTTTTAATTCCTCCACATGACTCAAAAGGAACAAGCTCACAGTGCCTACCTTCTTTACGGGTTTAAGTTTAGCGGAAGTCACCAGGGTGCTTAAGCGCTGTCGTGTAACACCAAGCAGCTCCCCTGCTTCTGCTGCTGTCAAAACCTCTTCCTGAATAAATTTAATTTTTTCGTTTTCTGTCATGTCTCTTCTCGCTCCAAATCATAATTAATCCTTTTAACAGTGTAACAATCACAGCCAGGTATAAAATGATGCCCGTGATTTTCCCGAGAGTGCCGACTTTTTCAAAATCAATTGCAACAATGCCCGCTATTAGGATGAGCATAGTTGCCATATCTAATGAGCTGTAATGCTTAAAATATTGTTTCATAATTTGTGGACGTGATATAATGAATTGGAGAGCAAGGGGATTTCTCCCCTTCTCTCACTCACTATGTTTAGCGCTTCTTGCTTACCCGGCGGGAGCGCTTTTTCTTTTTCTTGCCTCTTTTTTTGCTTTCGTTTTGCCATATATCATAAATGTGTTTGAATATGGTCACCACTCCAGCAGTAGCAAGAATCCAGTTTCTCACCTCGTCCACTTTAGCACCTCCTTTCTATATTTTAATTATACCAAACCTATTTACAACGGTAAATAGCATTACAAAAAATAGGTTTAATTATCTATGTAAATCGATTCATTTTCATGGTTGTACAGGATTTATTAACCAATTCCTTTCCGTAAAGTGGTAAACTCTATACTGATTGTAACTAAAAGGATTAGAGGAGAATGCCATGAAGACTCTGGATGTTCAGGCGTTGCACAATGCAATTGATCAAACGCTGGAACAATTAAAACAACAATCAGACGAATTCGCCAAAGTCAAAAAGGCCGTTGACGGCATCACATCACTTGATGATGCTTTAAAAGGAAAAGGCGGCGACGCGATTCGCGCCTTTTACGAGGAATGCCACACCCCTTTTCTACAGTTCTATGATACTTTCATAGAGGAATACAGTTCCGCGCTGAAGAAAATGAAAAACGCGTTGAATTCCCTGGAACCAAACCATAATGGATTTATTTCACAGTCCTTTCTCGAGCACGAACTTGAGAATGGTTTAAATGCTGCTGATCGAACAACGAAACATTTGGTTTCCAAGACCAACGCGACAATCGCAAAAGTCAGTCATATCGTTGATCTGCCGGATTTGAACGACAGCGATTTTCACGAACAGAATCAGAAAGCGTTAAAGGAAATCAGCACGACTCTTGAAAAGCTGCATGCGTTTGACCGCGAGCAAACAAACGCCCTCAAAACGGCTGAAAACGACCTTGAGACGATGCAGAAATACATTGCGCGGCTCGAAAAGATGTATACCGGACCAAAAATTGAAATAACCGGCTATCAAAAAGGCGCGATTTTAAAGCCGGATGAGATGGATACCCTGAGTGGAAATCAAGAATCAGCGATGGGTGTTATGTTGAAAAAAGTCGGAGACAAAGAAGACACTGAAATGAATACTCTCGCCGACCCTGATCGAACAAAGAAATTGGCGGCACAAAAAGTTTCTAAGAAAGTGTATAGTGAAGAGGAGTTAGAAAAGCTAGAAAAGAAATATACTGCTTATAATGACACAGTGTATCGAGCTTATATAGATGGTAATATAATCGTCAAGATAGAACCTGCATACACCCTTCCTGAAAATGTTGAAAAGAGCGAATGGGAAAAATATCTAGAGACTGGTTTGGAATTTGCAGGAGTTTATGATGCAGTAAGAGCCGGATTTGGGTACGACCTTGCAACAGGTGAAATTGTCTCAGTTAAAGATCGTTTTATGGCTGGATTTTATGTCACACCTTTTGGAAAAGCATTTAAATACGGAAAACGCGGTTACAAATTATTCAAAGGTGAGGAATCAGCAAAGAAAATTGCCAAGGTTGAGAAAGGTGCAAAAACAACTGAGAAAGCTTCTAAGGCTGAAAAAGGTGCCAAGACGTCTAAGAAAGTTTCGGGGATTGAGAAAAAAACTGTAACATCAAATAAAGGAAAAACTATCGATATTACACCTTCTCCAAATCATTCAACAACTACATTTATACCACATCCAGGAAAAGGAGTTCCTAACTCATCTGTTGATGTTGTAGATAAGAAAACTGGTGAAGTAAAAACTAGAAGGTATTATGATTCTGAAGGGCGCGCTATTCGAGATGTGGATTTTACGAACCATGGAAATGCAAAACAACATCCAGAGTGGCCGCACGAACACATTTTTGAATGGAAAGAGGATGGTAAATTTAAACGTTTACCATAAAAAGGAGTGTTTAATATTGAATATTGAAGAGTTTAAAGAAAGAGTTGAAATGGGTGAAGAATTTCAATTCTACTATCTGGATGAGAGCTACTGGATAAGTCAAAATGATGAAGGTTTGTACTTAACCAGAGAAAGGGATAGCAATTCACAATCTTTCAAAACAACAGATGAGCTTTTTGAAAAAGGAACAATAGATAATAAGAAAATTAAAGAAATTTGGGATAAAATTGATATTTAATAAGGATGATATAAAATGAGCAGGCATAGCGCCTGCCCTTTTTTATTACTACAATGTTGATTTTTATCTAACTCGAACTTTCTGGCCAGCATAAATCTTGTTGGGATTCTTGATGTCATTCCAAGCCTGCAGCGTTTTAATTGATGTATTGAACTTTTTTGAAATACCGGATAAAGTGTCACCGGATTTGATTGTGTAATACTGCTTTTTGTTTGATGATTTTGATACATTACCGCTAATCTTTAATTTCTGGCCAACATAAATCTTATTTGGGTCTTTTATGTTGTTCAAACTCTGAAGAGCTTTAACAGTTGTTCCGTATTTCTGTGCTATTTCAGAAAGTGTGTCTCCTTTTTTGACAGTGTAAGTCGTGTTGGATTTCCCTGACTTTTTGTTTGAAACAGGTTTTACTGAGGATGTTTTTTCAGTTTTTACAGCTGCCTGTGCACGTAAACCGTCACGGTAGCAAATGTTCATGTCCACATTACCGGAAATGCCAGCCACCTTTCCACAATCAGAATACTGCCAAATATCTGCATCCCGACCAAGTTTGTTGTTGTAACGGGCGACCCATAATGCAAATGGCTTCAGTTTAGATTCATCAAGGCAATTCTCAAGGAAAGACTTGCCGCTATAAATCATGGCGAAATAACCGGCTTTTTCAACTTCCCGTAAAAAGGCCACTGCTGCATCTGTCAAAACTGATTTACCAACATTCCTCTGATTCACTTCTAGATCAAGAACAAGAGGGTATGAGAGACTGACCTTTTTGACAACTGATAAAAAGAATCTCGCTTCTTCCAATGCTTCTGACTTTGAACCGAATCTTGCAAAGTGGTAGGCTCCCGTTTTAATCCCAGCAGCGTTCGCACCTGAAACATTCGTTTCAAATTTATTGTCCTTTAGGGTTGTTCCTTCTGTTGCTTTGATAAAGCCGAATTTAATACCGTCCCCCGCAACTTTCTTCCAATTGATGTTTCCTTGCCAGTGTGATACGTCGATTCCTTTGATTCCCATTATTAAAATCCTCCTTTAAATTAGTTAAAAGGCTGCCAGCCAGCAACCTCATTTTGTTAATCCTTTTTGTTTCAAAACTTCTTTTTGCTGCTTACCTTTATCGGTGACATAGTTGTTTTTAAACCAAGCGACCACCGTTGTGACGATTGTAAAAATCGTAGAGCCCGCCAAATACAAAGCGTCGGCCAACGTATTGACCTGATCCTCGCTGATCGGCAATGCTGACTTTCCAAACATGATCAATGTCTGGTTTACCAATGCAATAAAAAGAAGCACCGTCCGGACGACCGTGCCTTTGTCTAAGTTTTTCATAATGTGTATTCCTCCTATTTTTGCAGTAGATTATAAAAAACAGCGATTGCGCCGCCGATGATGCCGGTACTAATCGCAGTAACGATCGCGCCCGTAATGCTGCGCTTGATCCAAGTTGTGTTTTCCTCGATCTTGTTCAGCTTTTCATTGATTGAAATGATCTGCTGATCATGTCGGTCAGACGTCCTTTCGAGGGTAGTGATCCGCTGATCTTGTGTTTTTTGATCTGCTTTGATTTCTGCAATTTCTTTTTGTAAAACATCATAATCATTCGCTTGTGGCATGTCCTGAAATCCTCCTGTTCTCACATCGTATTCACCTCCCCTGAGGCAAAATAAAAACACCCTTATAGGGTGATAGTCATACCCAAGTCCACACTGAAGGCAGGCTTATCATAGCTCTTGCCTGTGACTTGTTCATATTCTGCTGGAGTGATCCAATTAATTTTCACATATTCTCGCACGTCATCATCTGTATAACACCCCCAATCATAAAACTGTTTTATATCTGATAAAGCTGGATACTTCATGAAGACGCACCACCTTTTAGCGCTTCAATATCGGCCTGAAGACGCGCTATTTGTAAAGACAAAGAAGCGTTCTGCTGTTTTAAGGTATCTATTTGCTTTTCGGCTGCCTCCAGATCTGTGGAAGTTACAAGCGTCATAAAATCTGTCCATCCTTGGCTGTGATACCAATACCTTATAGAGATTCTTGGGTCTTTTATATTTCCTGCAGGTAAGAAAAACTGAGCAAACCGGTATTGAGTTGACTTCACATTTAAAATCCCGCCATAAGAACCTGGGTATCCTATGGCCTCATTAGCTAAAAGTGGAAAGGTTGAAATTCCATCAGGATAATTATTTCCATCATAAGAAGCATCTTGAAAAGCAGAATCATTAATCAGATTAACCTGCTTCGTTGTTACTTGATGCGGATTAGACTTGCTATTAACATGGTCATTTATTTTGGATTCTGCCTCATTCCACTTTGTTCTTTCACTTGATGTAATATGTCGTGAGCTGTCTTGATTATGGGCATCGAAATCAATTTTTGCTGCCTGCTTTATATTCATCACTTCTGATAAACCGATCTGGGCTTTCGTCACATTGTGCGGATTATCTTTATTGTTCGCATGCTTGTCAATGTAAACTTTTGCATTTGATTCCGCAGCATTTGCTTTTTCCTGGGCGCCGTCCTTTGTTTCGATGTTCTCAAGATCAGCAAACTTGGCTTTAAGTTCCTCAATGGTTTGGCTGATTTCATCCATTGTTTTGTTAATGCTCGCCCGAAACGTTTCAACATCATCAATGTAATACTCAGCCACAGGGATAATATTTTGATCTTCTAACGTTTTCGCAATGGAGAAAGTGAAATAAACTGTCGCAATCGCCTGTCCGTTCGTATAATATAGTTTGATCTCAGCTCTGACCTGGCCGTAATGTTTAAGCTCTTCATCGGATAAGACATATTCTGCTTTCCCGTTTACTTTATCCGTCAGCGTCAAGCTGCGTTTATAAAATGAGTCATCCGCATACAATAGAACGATTTTGGCGTCTACGGCCGAAAGGGGCAACGGAGCGCCGTCTTTTGTAAAAGAAAAGGACAGCTTTGCGCTGCCCGTGTCCTGGGTGAAAAACTGTATATTGGTTGATTTGGCCGCGGTTTTCTGTACGTTAATATCAAATGATACCTCGCCTTCTTTATAAATCATCACTAAACCTCCTTACATCTGTGGGTGCATGAAGACCTGGGCGACACCATAGCCTTTTTGAAGAGAATACGGTTGTTTAATACGCATCACGTAAAAGCCTGGGCCATCCTCGGATTTAGTCCCTATTCCGCCAGATGGCACGATGCGATCCCCCGCCTGAACAGTTTCATCAATTCTGACATATACCTGCCCGACCAAGCCGACGACATGCCACTCGTCCCGTTCTTCCCGCGGGATGTATTCAAGATCAGGGTTATAGTTTGGATTTTCCTTCGGGACCTTAATCTCTCGGCCATTTTCATTGATGGTTTCATAGATAATGCCACCAAACTCATTTCTTAAATAGCGATCATTCCAATAAAAAGCTGCGCCACCCATAATGACGCCAGCCGTCTCAGAAATAACGCCTAAAACCTTGTCGCCTTTTTCTGCTTTCCGAATTTTGTCGCCGTCCAAGGTCACCAGATAACCGGATTCAATTTTTCGGCCATCTTTGGATTCAAAGTATTCCGCGAGGTCTTTTAGATCAGATACACTTTCGACGGCGCCGGTACCTCGAACCGTTCCCGCCTTCGCATTTATTTCGGCTCGTTTGTTCGCGGCAGATGGCTCGCTGCCATATCCCCAAACGGTGGTATAACTTTTATCGTTTATGACGTTAACCGATCCGAGGACCATTGCCGACACTGAACCCGATCCTTTTACGTGTGAATTATTCGAGCCTATTACGGTAGAGCGCGAACCTTCAGTCGTGGAACCACCACGGGTTGCTATGAGTGCGTTCGCCTCGCCTTTCGCTTTCCCGCTTCCCGTTGACGCGATGATTGCGCTTGTGTCAGTCAACGGAGATCCGGAAGATGAAGCCGCCCGAAATCCGCTTTTAATGTTATTTGGAACGGAGGAATAACGTTCACCCGCAATAACTGCCGCATCCGTATAACCGTAAGCACGTACCGCGATAATATTTGCTTGGTTGTTCGGAGATGTAATTCCGGCGGTTCCGCCTCTTGTGTGTGCAATACCATTCATTAAGGTGACAAAATATACACCGCCGCCTAAACTAATCCCGACCGGTGCCGAATCGTGGATCGCGAAGTTTGAAATGTGAACGTCATCCGTTCGTTGATCGCCCCCAATAACGTGAATATCAGAACCGGCCCTCGCAAATCCGTATACTTGTAAACCATTAACATTAATTTTTCGGCTTTTGTATTGAAAAGCAATTATTGGCGTTCCTTTATAGTCATATGTCGGATCACCGATCGCCCGGAAATTAGAAATCATGACGCGCTGGTAAGCTGAAACAACAAGCGCTTTCGGTTCTAATCCGGCATAAAGATCATTAAATATCGGTTCCCGAGCAGTACAATCAATTATTGTAACGTCTCTAGCTGTTTCACTCCATGGATCGCTTGCCAAGTGGTGGCCGATGTGACGCAAATCAAATGCTCGAACATCACGGTAAGATTCGCAGCCGCGTATATGGACGTTTGACGGTGCCGGCCATTCCGTATGCGCCTTTACTTCGACGCCTCGCACGTTGCCTTCCGTGTAACAGTCGATGACCCAAACGTTTTTAGAACCGTCGTCTACCTCGATACCATTGGAATTGGCCGCTCCTGCAGCATGCGCCTTTCCACTTGGATTTGTCATAACACACCGTGTAATAAAGATGTATTCACCATAATGCGTAGTTACCCCATCATCGCCATACCCCGAACCGACACATCGATCAAACCATATATACCGGCAGCCATTTTTCGTATAGTCAGCGTCCGAAATATTATAAGTTGGCGCAGACGCATCGAAACAATGAAGACCTGGATTAATACCCTCTACTTCGCGGGCAATTCCGAATTTAACATTCGCAAAGGTTAGGCAGCTTGAATGCAAACCACCGGTTGCACCTACACCGCCTTGTCGATTTGGGTTCCAGTCAAGTGACATTCCTTCGACCATAATATTGCGGTTTCCTTTTGCATGATCCACGTTTGTTACGACCCATTCGCTGGCCGGCGTATCTTCGTGAAGTTTCAGTGTGGTGACTCCTATACCCTGACCGATCATATACGTCCAGGACGGAAGTTTTACGCCTTTTACTATATAGGTTCCGGCCGATAGATTCAGTCTGACTTTACCGGTACCAATAGCTTTTTGGAAGGCTTCGGTACTATCTTTAACGCCTGTCGGATCAGCTCCGAAATCGTCGACGTTTACAGTCCGTTTGATTTTTTGTAGGAGCTTCTTATATTCCCTATCGAGCCGTTCTTTCAACAATGGTTGGATATTTCCATCAGCATCTACACGGGCATCCACTACTTCTTTTACGTTTGTACCGTCAGTGTTTAGAATCAAGTTGCGAAACCGATTATACAAGCCGTCTATATATGTGCGCAAAGAAAACCCGCCGTGGTCGATTTGATCCGACGTGTGGGCGGTTTTAGCTTTTTTATGGGACTGAAGCTTAATTTCTTGATCATTTAAACCACTTTCTATACTTTGCATATCTGATCTTAACTGTGCTTGATGGCGGGAATTTCGTGTATGATCATAGTCCTTAATTAGCCGAACCATATTGTTCACTCCTTTTTTGGCAAAATAAAAAAACGCCTACCTGAGCGTTTTAAAAAGCTGATCAATATATCGTTTTTGATCCCTTAGTTGTTTGGCCTGATTTACTGCAACATCCTGAATGTCTTTTCTGAAATTCGCGAATGTTAGTTTCGGGCTGCTGTATGGGTTTAACGGGTTGTACTGAATAGAAATCAGTCTCACATCATCTTCAAATGTGATTCCCGCTGCCGTATCAGCCAGGACATGAATCGTGTCGCCTTTCCAGAAACCCTGTTCAATTTCTAAAAGCTTTGGCTCATAGATTTTTTGGAAGTCTGCTTCAATTGTCATTTCCGGATAAGGATTTACACGCTTTTTCAAAGCAGAAATCATGCTGCTGGCTTTTTTTATGGTTTCATCTTTAATTGGATCAGCCCAGCGCGGCAGGCCCTCGAGTAAAAACTTTTTTTCATCCGGATGTACGTATAAGATCGGCTCAAATTCATATTGTGGGTTTTTACTGTCAGTGCTGCTCTTCTTCAACGCCCCGTAACCCCAGGCACGCGTTGTACTGTTTTGTGAATTTGTCTCAATAGAAATGCCTGGCATGTTATAGCGCGAATCTAAGGTGAAATTGATTTTTTGCCCCATTTTCTTATAAACAAGTATTTTATAATTATCAACATCCAGCTCAGGACCGTACTCCGAAATAATTTTATCCACCAATTCCGTTGAATTTCCGTCTCCAAAGTTTTCTTGCTCGGCAATAGGGAAGTCACTTTCTGGAGACTTCAATTCATATTTGAAAGGGGTATCTTTTAAAGCAATATCAAAAGCCTCTTTAATCGTCATTTTTTTAGAAGCAGTTTCATTCACATAATTATTGATCAGTAGAACCGAAAAAATGTGACTGGCTGAAACTGTTTTCCTAAGGACATTATTTTCTTGCCGCAGGTCAACGTTTGTAATGTAATACTTTTGATGATTGAATTTCCTTTCATCCAGATAAAGAATATTGTCGTTCACTAACAAATCAAATTCTATGGCGTTCTCCTGTGTTTTAGTGATGGAGAAGGTAAAGCTCTTTTTTCCTGTCGTATCGTCTGTCAGATCGACAGAAACGCCCGTAATTTCCACTACATTTTTACCGTCCTTTGTTGATACGTGCAGCTGTGGAAAATCAACATCAGAAGGCAGATTTTGATTGAGAGGGACATCTTTCCCGTCATACTCCTTGCTTGGATATTCCGGCTCCGGTATCGGGATTTCAGGTTCATCTGGCTCGTCCGGCACCCCATCCACAGAATCATATTGTGTGAGTTTATAAGTGAAAATGATACTGTTCAGTTTAGTAGCGTAATTGGGATCAGTCGCATACCCGGCCTTTACAAGGGCGGCTGTCGCTTTCTTATAATCTTTTTCACCTACCACAGCTTTGTAGTGATCGGGATCCCAACTTGTTCCGTTTACATACAGCCTGGCTAAATCTTGAAGGGAAGCATACCGAGATGGATACTTGCGGAACTTGGCTTGCACTTGGGTGGGCTTCCCGTGTTTATCATATTCAGTCGTCCACATGAGGACATATTGACCGTTATAAGTACCCTTGATACCGAATAAGTTTTTACCCTTCTGAGCGAGTCCGCTTGTCCCCCATGCACTCTCTAAACAGGCTTGAGCAATAATGAGAGACGCAAGAATATCATATTTTTTATATATTCTTTGTGCGTCAGCTGCAATTTCTTTTATAAAATCTGAATTTGCCATTTTGCTTGCTCCTTATCCGTAATAGAAACGGGTATCGAATGTGATTTCAAAATCATCGGTATTTTGAATTTCAAACTCATTCATTCCGATATCGAGCCCGGGGAGCCGGCCAGATGTTTTTACGGGTTTGTTATTGATCACAGTATACTGTTTTACAAAAGTGACAGGCTGAGATTTTTTCAACTCATGTTCGATTTTCAGCTTTTCGCCACTTGTATGGTTGATGATCGTCACGTTTTTTCCTTTAGCTCGTAAGGTCACATTATAGTCATGCTGCATGGGGTTAATATAGGCATCACCCGTGTTATAAACCTGAAATCTTTTTCGGTTTTTAAAGATGTATTCCAGGTCGTCCCGCATTTGAATATTCATGCCTGGGCTCCAGTGTTCCCCATGAAAATTCTGTTTTGTAAGAGACGTAAATTTTGATTCGGCCAGGCCGTCGATGTTATTAAAATCAACCGTGAATGAAGTTTGGTTTTTCTGTTTCTCTTTCGGTATGCTAAAGCTACCGTCACACGTTACAAGAAAACGGAGGTTCGGCAATAAGTCAGTCGAAATATAGTAAGGGAACGGCTTCACCAACAGTGCATAAAGCTCCCGCCTGTACTGATAAAAATTTTCTGCGATGATCGAGTTTAATAGAATTTCTACCTTGATAGATCGCTCTTTAAAAACAACATCGCGGGGATGCTGCGGCAAGACAAGGCCGTTGACCCTCGGTATCTTCACTGTTTCCCGTTCAATGGCCGGTGAATCAGGCGTAAAGCTCAGCAACTTAAAATGGGGGAGCAAACTTGATAAGCTCTGTTCCCCCAGGCCATTATTAAAATCTAAATAAAGGTTCATCAGGTTCGTCTCACCCCACTCTGATAAGCATTTTGATCATATCGGTCTAAACTCTTCCTATCCAAAATCCTGCCGTCACCTTGTTCAAAAACGATTTCCGCCACTTGTTTTCCATCAATATTGACAGGCGCCGGATAAATTCTAATTGGCCCGCCCGCGGCCGCCGGCTCTGGTTGTCCTCCAAACGATAAACCATTAGAAAGAAGCGTAATGAGAGCATCAAGCTTCTGATTCAAAGAAGGTGTATCAACTTCATTTCGGACGACTAACTCCGAACGCAAGGACAACAACTCATCAGCCGCGCCTTTTATGTTGTAAGCCATTTTGTTGATCTCCTGTTTAAGTGACAGGTTGGCTCCTTGCCCTAACGCCTGGGCGCTTCGTTTTGCGCGGGCTGCTGTTTTGTTTATCCCGATAGCAAAACCGTCTGTAAAGTTGTGACCTTCCGTAATGGTCTTTTTGGCGGGAGATTTTGAAGCAATCGACTTTTTCAATGCAGATATTGCAGATTTACCAAGATTCCATGCCGCACTAAAAAGCGAGTTGCTTCCGATTCCGCCCTCAATTCCTTTGACAAATCCAGAGACAAAATCCGATCCCACACTGTCTGACTTCACACTTTCCAGGCCGGATTTTGCTTTGTTTGAAACCTTGGAACCAGCGTTATAAGAAGGTGTTTGCTGGCTTAACAAACCTTTGGTCAAGTCCATACCTGCTTTCTTACCGCCTCCGCCGTCTGTTGTCTGGCCGAGCCGACCGGACACGGTTTTTGAAAGACTTGCTGCAGTTGTACTGTTTTTCGCCTTTGTAGAATTTAAACCAGCATTATGCTGATCCCCTTTTTCCTTCCCGGCTGCACGAGCCTGACCGCTGTTTTTAGACAGTTCCGTGTTAACGGATTGGCGAAGCACGCTGCTGGATTGTTTATTAATCCCGAGCGTATTTCTTAACCCCAGAGCAAAGGCATTACCTTTTTCCATACCAAAGAGCTTCGGCTGGTTCTTCCCTTGGCTTAACCCCTGATTGGCTCCTTTTTCAACCTGGCTTCCCGTAGCCTGGGCTTGACCTAATGTACTACTTAGCCCCAGATTAAAGGCTGATCCTTTTTCTCGTCCCGCCTGTTCAGCTTCTTTTTTACCACCGTTCATTTTTTTTAGGACGTTTTGGATCGCTTCATCTGCCTTTGCTTCGGCTTCCTCCTGGGTATTTCCGAGACCGACATAAAAATCCTCAAGAGCTTGTCTAGTCGTCTCAATAGCTTTTTCTTTGCTATCTCCGAGTTTGTTTAAATATTCAATTTGCTTTTGTGCCCAACGTTCTTCATATTCAAATTGTTGTTCATCAAAAGTTTGTACCATACCCATGGAATTGGAAAAGAACTTCTTTTGTTTTTCAAGAGCTTTGCCGGTTTCCAGGTCTAGCAATTTTCCGTCCTTGGACATTTTTGAAAAAAGAGCACGAGAATTTTTTTCATATGAAGCTGTATTTTCGGCTAAGGTTTTTTGATAGTCAGCTGAACTTTTTTTCAAGAGAGCCTCTTTTTGCTGAGCATCGATATAGCCCTGGGCATACAGCTGGTTTAAGATTTTATTCCGATAGTCGTAATCTTCTTTTGCGGCTTTTTTCCCGTCGTCATAAACTTTTTTGATCTTATCGTTGTATTCTTTTGCTTGTTTGTAAGAAAGCTTTCCCTGCTGATCATTTACAGCCTTTTGCATCGCCAAGGCTTCTTTTTGGTTGGCCGCAAATTTGCTGGTTGATTCCTCAAAATATGAAATGATCTCTTTGAATTTCCTTTTCTGAGCATCATTCATTTTGGAAGAGACAAGACCGGTTTCTTTCTGAAGTTTTTGCAGTTCCTTGACTTTTTCTCTGGCTTCTCCGATATCCGCGTCTATATCGCCGACCATTTTGTCCACGATTTTTTCACCGGCTTTTTGGGTGTTCTTATCGGTATCTTCCATCAAGCCTTCAATTACAACAATCGCATCTTTTTTCAACATCTCAAGCTGTTGTATTAGTTCGTCTCGCATATCAGAATACGTTTGAACTAATTTTGCAGCCATCTTATCGGCTTCCTCGCCGGAAACCCGTGTCAGCTCAAAAAGTTGGGATTCCGCTTTTTCCCTCAAATCCACATAAGAGCCTGCGGCTTTTTGTGTTGCCTTTGAAACTCCTTCACCAAACAGCAAAGTTTTTTCCCTGGCTTCCTCCTGCTTCTTCTTCATGTTTTCGGTCTGTTCAGAAACGGCATACATGGTGACTCCCAAAGCACCAAGTAAAGCCGTCCCGCCGACGATAGCCAATCCCACAGGACCGGTGAAGGCTAACAAGGCACCGATTCCGGCCGTAAGCGTAGCGACCGCAGTTGTCACACCCAAAACGCCTGCAGCAAGAAGCGCGGTTTTCCCTATGGTTTCTTGAGTGCCTTTATCAAGGTTATTGAACATGGTAAGCAGGGCAGCACCTTTATCCGCAAGGTCACCGATTGAAGGAAGAAGCCCTTCTGTCAGCGCGATTTTTGCGCCTTCCATAGCCGACTGAAACTTTGTAATGCTTCCTTGTGCATTATCAAGCATTGTGTCAGCCATCTTTTTGGCCGCGCCGTCGGATTCTTTCAGTTTTTCCGTGTTTTTTCCGAGCGCTTTCGAGCCTTTTTGTAGAAGGACAGCCCACTGCTTGTATGCTTCAGCCCCCACAATTGTTTTCAGGGTTGCAGCCTGCTGCTCTTTGGTCATCCCCTTCATGCCTTTTTCCATTTCCGCAACGACTTCCGGCAGACTTTTCATATTGCCGGCAGCATCAAAAAATTCAAAACCGAGCTTATTAATTTCTTTTTGAGCCTTCCGGGTAGGAGTTGCCAGACGGATAAGAGACGTACCAAAAGCCTGACCGGCAATAGAACCTTGTAAACCGGCGTCGCCAAACGCCATGATCGCGGCAGCCGATTCTTCCATGCCCCAGCCGAGTGAGTTTGCATTTGGTGCAAGGTATTTCATGGCCTCGCCCATTTCTTCAACGTTTGTGTTAGCATTTGATGCCGCATAAGCTATGACATCGGCAGCATGTGCCGAGTCCTCGGCCTTTAATGCAAAGGCAGACATGATGTTTGATGTAATATCTGCAGCTGATCCAAGTTCAAGCTGTCCAGCCGCGGCCAGACTCAACATGCCAGGCATAGCCCCGTAAATCTCATTGGTTTTAAACCCGGCCATCGCAAGAAAGCTCTGTGCTTCTGCGGCTTGGCTTGCTGTGAAAGATGTGCTTGCTCCAAGTTCTTTGGACTGTTCCGTTAATTTGGCAACCTCTTTTGCGGTACCGCCGGAAATCGCCTGCACTTTGCTCATTTGCTTTTCAAAATCCATGCCGACTTGAACCGCATCTTTTAAAGGTAGGACTAAACCACTGAAGGCAATACCTGATGTCATAGCCACAGATGAGCCGACATTCCTCATTGTGCTGCCAACTGTATTCATTCTTTGGCCCATTCTATGGATGGCAGAAGAAGCGCGCCTTGCTTCATCCTCCAGCCTTTTGATCCTTTGCGTGGTCTGTGTCAAAGCATTTTGCGTTTTATTCATTTCAGCTGTGGCATAATTCAGCCGCCGGGATAATGTCTGTGTTTCCTGTGCATCTTTACCTTTTTTGATAGCTGAATCAGCATAGGCCCTTTCAAGAGCCTTCACTTTCCGCTTGTGAATGTCCAGCTGCTGGCTGAGTGTTTTCGCCTTCTCTTGAGACGTCCTTAATTCATTGCCCCATACGCCTACAGCTGTACGATTTTTTTCAAACTCAGATTTGACGTTTTTCATTTGCAGAGCAACTGCACGCATTTCCTTTCGGAATGGGGTTGAGTTTGAATACAGGTTAATCCTTACATCCTTTGCCAATCGGTCACCCCCTTACCCCAACACCTGGTCAATGTAAAGACGCTTTTCTTCTTTCTCTCCTGTCGGCTTTCCACCGGCTTCTTTTCGGCGGGCCAGGCGCCGCAGATGATAAAGAATGTCCATTTCATCAATCTGGTTTTGTGTATAGCCGATTTCTTCTAACGCGTTGTACATGTCAATGACAGCGTCAGACAAATTTACTTCCCCGGCTCTTCACCCTCTTTTGGATCAGGGTTTAAAATCTGACTTGCCTCAGCGATATTTCCTAAAACGTAGTTTGCTGTGCCGTAAATTGTTCTGGTGACCAGCCTGGCATCAATGCCATTTTCAAATTCATCAGCTGTGAATTTGTTTCCAAACGCAGCACAGATAAATTCAATTTGCTTTTCAGTGTAGATGCGTTCAGGGTCGGTTGACTCAATATCTTCTGCGATCTCGGCCGCGTCCCGAAACAGCTTTCCTGAAATGAAATTTGGTGTGACAAACTTTTTGTTTTTACCATTGATTCTGAGATTGATTGAAATAGGCTCCATCTTGATTCCTCCCTGTTTTTGGACAATAAAAAAGAGCGCCTATAAGCGCTCCAAATTCTTTATTTACCTAAACCAATTGCTTCGGTTTTAGCATCTGTTGCAAAAGCAGAACCATCATATACAACTTGATTAAACCAGTTTTCACCGTTAAATGTTTCGCTGTCCTCTGCTTGCGCTTTCCAGCGCCGTTTTCCTTTCGGGCTTTGAAGTGGCATAAATGAAACTTTGAACTTAGCGCTTTCCGGATCAGCTTTGTCTTCGGTCGTCTTTGATTCGATTGGCATTAATTCAGGTAGTCCTTTAAGAAACCAATAATACCGGTATCCGCCTGTTGATTTCTTCGATCTGAAGCCGAAAGCCAGATGAATTGCCTGGTCATCAGCACTTCCAAAGGAAACCCCATTTTCTTCTGAATGACCATAAATTTTCTTTTGTACACTCATTGGCAAATCGGCCATTTCAGCTTCTAAATCAATATCGCCCATACTATTAAAAATGTCATAGACGCCGTTATCCGCATAAAATTTTGTTTGCTCTGATTTTGGGTCTACCTTTATGCTAACGGCTCCCGGAATCCGCTCTGGGATACCGAATTTCAAGTCTTTTTCATCATCCTGATCGACTACTGCATAATGAAACATATCTAAACCGTAAATTGTTTGTCCCACTACTTTTCCTCCTTTAAAAAAGCTTTCTTATATCGCATTGCTTTGTGAAAAACCTTGTCCGCCTCTTCGTATAAATCTTGAGAATCGTATCGGCCGTAACCGATTGACTTCATAAGCCGGTCAATTTCTTTTGCGATTTTGGTTTCTTGACTGACCGTATTTGAATTGGTAAAAATGCTGATCTGAAAGCGAACCTCCGAGGATTGCGCCTGATTATCGGCATATGAATCATCAGCATTTTTCAATTCGGTATACATGATTCTTGGGTATGCGTTAACGTCTGAAGCGACTCTATTATGAAAGCCGCCTGTCACCAGTTCTTTTAATGAGAAATCGTTAACCAGGGCAGCGCTCAATTCTGCTTTTGCATCAAAACTCATTTGATTGGCGCTGTTAGAATGCGGGCCATTACTTCCACAGCTGACGCCTCCCCTTCATCCCTGCCTTTTTCGATAAAAGGATACGGCGGCATTTTTGATGTCCCATATTCTAAGAAGGCAGCCCGAAAGGCAACTTTTTTATTAGGTCCGATTGAAACGAATTTTTCTGCGCCTTTGGATTCCCTAGCCTTTGAAACCGTAATGTTATCAGCTATATGGGGCTGATTTTTACCGCTTCGATTGACATTTTGTCGCTGGTGCTGCGCGATAATTTCTCCGCCGGCTTGCAAAGCCACATCTTCCGCCTTTTCCACGTCTTCACCGATTCTTTCAAAATATCGATCTAGGTCGGCCAGCCCTTCAAAGTTCATTTCAGCCATTGAGCCCCACCTCCTGGCACATAATTTCAAGCCACTTTTTTGAGTCTTCAGGATCGTTAAAGTCAAGGATGTCAAAGGTTCGGAAAACAGGTTCACCCTTTTCATTTGTGCTGATCTGTTCAACAATTCTCATATCGCGTTGAATATCTTGCCGGAACCGAATTGTGATCTTTTTAGGTGATTTAACGCCCCACGCCCCCGCAACCATAGACTCATTGTTTCCGAGAGAGCTAAAGCCCTCCACAGCGCCCCAGACGGTGAATAAATCAATATAAGTTTCGCTCCAGTTCAACTCTTCATCCTGAATCTCGGTCTTCTTTTGAAAGGTCAGGCGGTACCGCAGATCGCTAGGCCTCTTTCTCTTCATCTTCCTGCACCTCATCATCCGTATAACGCAGCTGCGTCAATAGATTTTCAACAGTAAAAGGGATGGACGAGCCGGTTGTCCCTGACTCATACATCCCTCTGTTTTCATACCAATGCGCGACAAGCATGTGGGCCACAATTTCAAACTGTGGGTGTCCATCAACAAACCGCCCAATAGCATTGACAATATAGCTTTTCGCTGCCGCAATAAATTGCGTTAACATTTGATCATCTTCAGAATGGTCCAGGCGGAGATAATTTTTCATATCCACCAAATTCATGATGGTTCACCCGCCTTATTCTTGTGGCTCATTGTTCGCAGAATCGTCAGAGCCTGCCACTTTTTCTTTCAACTCATCAATTTGAGATTGAAGGCTATCAAGTAAGGCCTTTACTTCGCTGTTTAAGTTTTCCATCATGATGCTACCTGTTCCTACGTTATTGCTTCTTACTACCTTGTCACCAAGCATTTCATGGGTAATGCTTTTTTCTTCAATGACAGCAGGGTCACCTTTGTCGCCTTTAGGGCCTGGCTCTCCCTGTGGGCCTTGCGGGCCGGTATCTCCTTTTTCCCCTTTTGGTCCCTGGGGCCCTGGTTCCCCCTGCATCCCTTTAATGTATAAAGGGTTGTCTTCACTGTTATTCTTCAAATAGACAGCTGTTACAGGCTTACCTGTGCCGTCATCCTCTGCGGAAGTGTAAACGCCATTACTTTGATTTAAAAATTGTTCTGCCATTTTTCATCATCCTTTGCTTGAAATTTTATTCAGTGCCAGATGAACCCTCTAACTCTTTCAGCTTGGCTTCAATATCGGTAAAACGCTTCAAGATAGTCGAGTTCAAATGCTCTTCCATTACACTGCCGGTACCGATGTTGTTACTTCGAACGGATTTGTCATCGAGCATTTCATGAGTCACGCGGATATTTGATCCGTCCCCGCCAAAAGTAACTTCCTGACCGTCCTTTATGACTTTTCCTCCATTAATCTCTAAAACACCGCCTATGACTGTTCGATCCCCGCCATCGGTGTTATAGTTTTTTGTTACATGTGACATCAAGGCTTCCTCCTTATTATTTTGCTGCCTCTTCAAGTGTTAACTGACCATATACGGCCGCTTCAGAGTCCCATAGTTTGACATCTTCGCGTTCAATAGCGCGCACTTTTGTTGTGTTGGTTTCAAATGCACCGGCACCCACATCCGTGGAAGCGATAGACTGCTGTTGACGGTCGAACAAGACAATTGCCTCTTTCAGATCCCCAACGATCACAGGTGCTTTTCCTGATTTTGTTTTCAGCACTCTGTTAGAAACGACAACAACCCGGCGGCCAAACAGCATTTTTTGTGTTGGCTCAGTCGGGTTGTCTTTAAGAAGATAACGGCCGTCACCATCTTTCAAATTGTCAAGGTAATCAAAGCCGTCTTGGTTCGTCATAATGATAGCGTTTGGTGAAATCGCAGGATCAAGGGTCACATTAAGGGTTTTCTTAATGGCATCTAACCCTTTAAAATCAACCTTTTTCAGTTTTTCAAGAGTTCCAAGAATAAGCGCATTACGGGTTGTGATCGACTTTTTGGCGAACCACTTTGCCACATAGTTCATAATTGCTTGGTCTGTATCTTGCAGCAATGTATTTGAAAGAGGCAAGATTCCAGCATAATCAACAATGTTGTAGGACAGCTTGCTGAATTTCGGCTGATCTGTTTCTTGAATTTCATCCATTTCTTCAAGAACCGCGAATGGAGTCATGTCGCTGTTTTTCTCAAGCATTCTTGTTCCTGAACGCGTGGCAACCGGTTCTACTGTCACGTATTGTTCAAGCTGGTGTTCCTGCTCCCGCTTTAATTCTTTAATAGTTCTCGAAATATCTTCAGGAATTAAAATGCCTCCGTCTTCCTCATTTTTACCGGACATAGCTCTAAATTCAGGGCTTTCAAGTAAATCCCGTTCTTCCTCAGTCAGACGCTTACCACGAATTGATTTGACAAAGACAGAAGTAAATTCTTTTTGTCTTTCTTCCTTGTCTTCATTTCCGTTTGATCGATTTTGCACATCGCTCCCCAATTTAGAACCAAAATTATCTTCCGGTAATTCTGGAACAGCAAGAGAACGGCCTTCCGCCAATAATTCAATTTGATTTTTTAAGGTCTTGGCCTCGTCAAGAAGCGTACGAGCCTCTTCGGCATTTCCCTCCTGCAGCTTTTGATCAGCTTCTTTTTTCTTTTCCGTAAATTGTTGTCTCAATTCAATTTCTTTTTTGCTCATTTGCATTGGCATAAAATGTTTCCTCCTTGTTTTTAGACACAAAAAAGACCTCTATTCAGGGAGAATAAGGTCTAATAGTTCTAATTCCATTTTCAAATTGTCATCCGGAAATTTCCGGGCTTCTTTGAGCTGCTCAACTTTCTCCAAACTCCGGGATCCGACAACTGCCTCAGTGTCACTATAGGCCGGGGTGGTGACAAGTGAAATATCATAAATGCGATGGATTTTATTGATCCGTCTTTCATAAATGTCTTCCTCATCATTAAACCGCCATTCATCAGCATCCGCCTCATTGTGATTTAAGGAAAAAGCAAAAGAACACTGGTTTATGACACCGCTTCTTATATTCGCCATCAAATCACGCGCGTATGACGTATCTGACGGCTTAAAACGGAATTTGAGACCTATGTTGTCCGCTTCTAATTCAAGCCGCCCTGTGTCCCCTGAGACGGTATTTCGAGCTAACGGGAAATCTTGCCGATGATTAAACAGCGCGATGACATTTGTTAGATCGGTCGAATTCAGGGCATTCCGACTAATAATTTCCTTAAACCACCCCCCAAGCCGCTCAGACCATTTTTCAAATTTCAGGGCATATCCTTCCACAAATTCGCTTTTATCCTCACCCTCAGAACGAATTTCTATAGGTGTGGTTAACTGCCGAATCTCTTTATCCTTCATCCTTTTTGTCACCTCCCTTCAGGGCACCGCCAGCTTTAAGCCGCTGGTATTCCTCCATAAAGTCCAGAAAAACATAGTTTAAGCTGGACATGTATTTTTCTCCGTATTCAATCGGATTCCGCTCAATTAATGCCCTGATTTCGTTTTTATTTAAGGCGCCGATTTCATGGAGTATTTTCAAATATTCGGCCTGTGTCTTGCTGTCTCCGCGCAGCTCACTATCAATGTTGAATTTCACATAGTGGCCGGATTCCGTTTCATGGTCCATAAAGAGCTTAACGTTAAGCTCCTGTTCGAAATTAATAATCCACGGCTGGAGAGTGTTTCTCACATATTCAATGGATTGGTGTTCGATATTTGAAAATGTAGCCTTATCCAGCTCATTAAGCTTGTGCAAAGGTACTTTGTAAATCATCGATATTTGGGCCTTATTGAATTTCATCGATTCCACGAATTGTGCCTCTTGCAGCGGCATAGCGATGGGTTGATATTCAAGACCGTTGTCGATGATCGCAATATTTTCACCTTGATTGACTCGTTTCCATTCTTTACGTACATTTTCTTTCGGCTTCTCATCTAAAAAAGCAGGAACCTTTAAGATCCCACGCGGCGTTGCCTCGTTTTTATACAGCTTCGCATTATATTTTGTTGCGGCGGCCTGAGCTCCAATGTGTTCGCGAACTACGCCGATGGGTGATTTTCCTTGTATGCCGTCAGTGGAAAGGCCTTTGAAATGTAATACCTCATGCTCAAAAAGTTCCACTGTCTGCCCATTGAGAACAGTTTGATACCACAGCATGCCCGTTTTTGGATGAACAAAGGCATTTGTAGCGTCCGGCCGTAATGGATACAAGCCTTTTGGATAGCCGTTGGCTCCAAACTCAATGTATGAGTAGCCATTCCCCCAAGTCAAAACATGAGTCATCATGAGTTTTTTCCAGGTGAACGCGGTCATGTAAGGGTTGGCCCGAGCATAGACAACATAGGCAGCCGGATGACTCGGCTTTCGCTCGATCCCGCTTTCTAATTTTTGATAGGTATGAATAGGGAGCTTGGCGATGTCATCAGATAATACATTCACACAGGCAAAAACATCCGGCTGCACAAGCGAATTTCTTTCATTCACTTTTTCGCCGCTTGCCGTCTGTCTGCCGCCGAATAAATTTAAAAACAAATCATTGAAGCCGTTAATATCCTTGGAATCAGTTCGTTTCTCAAACACCCGATCAATTAGCAATTATTTCACCTCCCTTTCTTTGTCAGGAGATAGGCATAAAACATAAAAAATACACCCGTCAGAATCAGACCGATGTTTGTGTTAACTCTGTATGCAGCTGCAAGGATAAAGGCGGCCCCCGCCACAAACAGCAGATCATTTAAAATTAAAAGCAGAAAGGCCAGGAATTTTTTCATTCTCTCACATCCTAAAAGCTGAAATTATCAGACATGAAATGTGCATTCAAGTCTACTTTTTGGTTTGTTTCGTGATACATCGCCCTGGCGTATGCGTTAATAACAGCTACAGCCGGGTCGATTCTTTGCGGAGATTTTGCTTTATCCAGCATGATATTCTCCTGAGGATCAATTTTCATGATCGCATTATTGATCGCCCAATTTAAAACCGGGTCATCCCCGTGAACAACTTTGCCGTCATATACTTTTTGACGAAAGTCTTTTGTCGGCAAAGATAGATGATTAATTCTTTGCGGAATCTCCACCATGGTATGGCCTTTAGATTCAAGCCGTTGAGCCAAATGCAAGGCATTCCATTTGTCATATGCGGTTTCCTGTGGCCGGAACCGATGCTTGTAAATAAATTCAATGATCCATTTTTCAACTATTTGATAATCAACGGCGTCGCCAGGCGTATACGTAATATAGCCCATCTCTTTCCACAGATCATATGGCACTTTATCCGTCGCCATTTTTTCTTTTGCGCGCCCTTCAGGCATGAAGGAATGTTGTCCGACATAATAGATTCCATCAAGAACACCAACCCAGCCGACTGATGTTAAGTCGGTAGTCATGGACAAATCCAGCCCAAGATATACGGGCATGTTTTCCAGATCAGGAATTTCACCGCTGCACGCGCGCCATTTTGATATTTTCATATAGCCGTTATCCTTTTGATCAACCCATCGGTTCATATTCTTGGTAAGGAAGCTGCGCATTTTTTCTGGAACTTCGAGCGCAACCTTTAAGGCAGAGCGTAGTGACTCCATACCTTCCGGATACGTTGCAACAATAGGGTTGGCTTTAATCCAGTTTGATTCGTCTTTTATGTCGTCATCAGGATCTAGTTCGCAGATCATGACAAAATAGTCATCGTTTTCTGTGTCAGCATCAGGATCGAGAATCTTGCTTGTATATTGGTATTCCTTAAAACATGGCCGCTCCATGTTAAACCCGGCTGTCGTGATGATTGCCATTAACGGGCTGCGCCGGGCGACCATACCACTGTCAAGCACATCATAAATTTCGCTGGTTTCATGTGCATGGTATTCATCCACAATTCCCAATGACGGGTTTTTACCGTCACCGAGCTTCCGCGCCTCCCGGGAAAGAGGTTGAATTATTGAGTTCGTTTTATACTTTTTTACCCGGCCGTTTGCAGATGTATATTTTCCTTCAAGGATCGGAGCATGCTGCAGCTGTTCAAGAATCGCCTGGTAAACTTCGTCTGACTGCTCCCGGGACCATCCAGCAATAAACACCCGATGTTTTTCGGTTGTCGGGAACACTTCATAAGAAGCCATGAGGGCGAGAAATTGCGATTTCGCATTCTTACGAGCCAGCTGGATATAAACTTTTCGGAACCGGCGGGCACCGTTTTCCTTTTTAAAAAAGCCGTATACATTGGCCGCAATAAAAAGCTGAAAGTCCGTCAGCTCAATCGGCTCACCCGCAAGTATCCCCTCAACATGCATGAACTGCCGCGCCCATTCGTAAAAATCCAGCACTGCTTCAGCGTCATAGTAAAAGGGGCAATCCGGGTCCGCTAACGCCTCAACATCTTTAAAAAATCGCTGCACAGCCCATTTATGCTTTTGACAAGCCTTTATCTCACCGGAAAGTATTTTTTCGCAATACGCCCATACACGCTCAATCAGAATTTCAGCGGTGACCTCTTGCATTACATCCTGCCCCCGAACCGCTCTTCCTCTTTTGATTTCGGCTTGTCGTCATCCTTTTTAGGAATCACGAGCTTGCAGCGCGAGGAAATGGTTAAGCCCAAATCACTGGAAGCCTGCCGGCATTGTTTGAATAGTTTATCTTGATTGATAAGCAAGTCCGAATACGCTTCATTGACTACCGTTTTTTCTTTTTCCCCCACGATATTTCCCTGTTCATCCACATCTTTGACGACTATTGTTTTCATTGGCCCCTGATCAAGCAGCTGGTCCGTCACCTGAAGGTAGAGCTTCCGTGAATATAAAAAACGGGCGAGCGCATCAACATCTAAATTCGTCATAATTCCGATGTTTTTCAGCTCGTCCGCTATTTTTTTGAATTCCCTTTTTAAGTCTTTCGGTAAATAAGAAGGCGCCTTTACTTTGTCGCTTGGCGCCTTGATCTCCTGCTTTCTTCGTTCCTCAATCTCTTGTTTTGTCAGGTTTTTCTTGCCTTTCACAAGCAATAAATCAACCGGTTGCCTTGGTCTTGCCATTCCCTCACCTCCTTCCGAAATTTCATTTAGGGAATTTTTCAAAATGTGGAGGGGAGCGCGGTCTCCAGCGAATCTTTTCCAGAGATTTAAGGGCGGGGGGTCTCCATTTCCTCCCGCAGCTGCAACATGGCCGTCTCTAATTCTTTTCGAGCTTGCGTGTATTTTTGTTTGTATACGTCAATTCCCTTTTGAGCTTGTGCTTTGAGACGTAGTACAGTCAGCTTCTTTACCTTCTGCTGCATGCGCCTGATCTTCTCGTTCGTGTAGTAGGACCTGTATTCAGTCTGGCACCGAGGACACTTGATGTAATGCCGCCGCCCCCCGTTGTCATACTTCCTAACTTTCGAACATCCTTTGATATGGAACTTGGTTCCGCAGTGATCACATACGCAGGTTTGATGTTCTGTTGCCAAAGCCTCCATCCTCCTTCGCGGTCTTCCTACTGTGGCAGGGCGTACACAGCGGCTGCCAGTTAGAAGAATCCCAAAATAGTTTTTTGTCTCCTTTATGCGGAATGATATGGTCAACGACTGTCGCCGGAACCCTCCTGCCTTCCATCGTGCAGGAAGAGCAGAAAGGGTGTTTAGAGAGATACCCCCGCCTTGCCTTCCGCCATTTGCTGTCATACCCCCGGCGGGCGGCTGACTCACGGTATTGATCATAGAATGGCTTTGTCCGCTTGTGCTGTTCACAGTAACCTTCCCGGGTGAGAGTCGGACAGCCCGGTTCATTGCAGGGTTTTAAAGGTTTATTCATACACTCTCGAACCAATCTCCAATTCCTTGGTCTCTACTGCCGGTCTGCCATTGCGATCTATACTGTGTTTAATACGAAAATAGGCAGATCCGATATGCTCGGCATCTGCTGTTCGCCATTCGAAATCTATCTCAATCCGGTCGGTGATCTTTTCGCCTTTGTATAAAACATGTGGAATTGAATTAATATCATCAAGCTCAATCCGCAACAATGGCGGCTTTTCTTTAGATAACTTTAAGCCTTTAGTAAGGCTTGGTTTTTCAATACACAATTTGCTCCCCTCCTTCAAACAAAAAAAGACCTTTCAAAGTTAGAAAGGTCTCAGCCCGTTATGGATGTCTTAGGGTGATTAATTATCTTTTTCTTCTTTCTCCATTTCACTTAAATAGTTTATACCATTCGATGCAGCATTAGTAATGAAAACTTGAAACAAGTTATAAATAACACTTTTCAGCTCAATTAAAAAATTCAATATAAAAGTGATGTACAGACTCATCAACAACGCGGATATTAATTCATTCGTTTCAATACTCAAGTAGATCAAATACCAATCACTTGGTAAATACTTAAAAATAATCATCAACAAAAAATTAACGATTATTATAATTAAATAAAATACTCCAACACCCAAAAAATACAAGTTGTATATTTTAAATATACTACTTTGATCTTTATGTTTTACTGTAATTAAGGTGATCATGGTTTGGTCGTTAGCTAGTGCTTGAAAGATAGCATACCCTGTTACAATAATAGTGAAAATAGGAATTATGATCGTATTAACATTTACTGTTATGTCCGATATGATATCAACTGCACTAGTTACATTAAATAGAATAAATTTCAGAAATATAAATGCAGTCATAAACATTAAAATTAAAAAGCACAATCTTACGTTAGATAATTTAAAAAGACCAATACTTTCTAAAAATATTTGATTAGAGCTCATTCTTTTGTATTTAAGTAAGTCTCTAATATGCTCACGTATCTGCTCTTTTTGTCCCTCATCCATTTAATCACCTTTTAAAAGCTATTTTTTAAATAAGTTATTGTATGCATTTTCAAGTCTTGTAAACACTCTATCGTATATTGACCTATTTTCTTCACTTGTTTCATTAAATTCCGTTTTATTTATAACCTTACCAGTAATCTCATCAATATTCTGATTGAAAGTTTCTTCTTCATCTAAAGGTATACTCATTACCTCTGTAAATGAATCATCCTTTAAAGTTCCAGAAGTTCCATTATTAAATTTAACTCTTATTGTAGGTTTCATTAAACCTTTTGTGTCTTGAATAATCGATACCACATTATCTTTATTAGTTGGTGTATTATATGTTATATTCCCTGTTTTCGAACCAAGTTTTTCTAATGATTCTGTTAAATAATCGACGGTTTCATTGTCAATGATATCACCATTTAAAGGGTAAAATCTTAAAGTTACATTCTTGATTTGTTTTACCTTCTTTAACTCTTCCTCGATTGCACCTTTAAAAGGGATAGCTACCACATTTAAATTGACATTAGGTAATTTTTCTTCACTTCCTTCATTCTCTTCCCTAATAAAGGCTTTAATTTTTTCTCTCGCTGTTACCGAGAAATTCTTTAAAGTTGGACTCCCCTTTTGATTTTTAACTAAAACCATGCGATGGTTTTTTAAATTTATTAAGAAATAAGAGTAAGGATCCGAAGGATATACTTCATTTGTCCTTACTAATTCACCATCAATGATTCTCGACTTCACTTCTAAAGTAGTACTTTTAACAATTAAACCAGCAAGGACAAATTCACCTTTTACATTAGTCAGTTTAACATTACGAAAAAAGAAATCAGCATCCTTTTTTTTACTTCCTTTTTTTTGATCTTCTTCTTTTAGAAAAGCTGGTAGTATAATTTCAAAAAAATAATCCAACATAGGTTGATTTTCTTTTCCAAAAGTACAATTGAAATTTGCAATATAAGATTGTTTGTCTTCTAACAAAGAACATTTCCCCCTTTTTATCATTTCCAAAACATACAATTCGACAAAAAAAGGGGAAATCCTGCTACTTTTTACTTATTATTTATAATAAACGAACGTACGTTCTCAGTCAAGGCTTTTAAACTTAAATAGGCCATGCTATTGCTGCAAAATTTAAAACAAATATCCTTTGATATTCTTCGACCCAAACTCAGAGGCACCCTTTGCCGCCAATTGTTTTTTTCTGAGATTTACTGGACCCGGTTTACAGAGAACATAAAAAGCACCCCTTAGGATGCTTACTATTGTTGCCTTTAATTTTCTTTTAACACATAATATTATTCTTCTGTTGGCTTTACTTGAGGCTTTATTTTATCATAGTCATCTATACACTCTTTCAATAAAACATAGACGCTGTATCGTTTATCGATTTTTTTTGTTACCCTCCTATGGAATAATCCCCATACAATTAAAACAAATAAAAATGGTATCGCAAGAGCCCATATAACAGACTGAAAAACAGGAGTGAAATCAAATGAGGTCAACAGGTCTGAAATGTCTTTTTTGCTCATTTTTTTATCATCTAAATATTTTCCGAAAATGCTATTGAGCAATGCCATTGATGCAGTCAATACCCCTACAGATGCAGAAGATAATACAGTGATCATTACCATAAAAAACGAAAAAGGTTGAACATTCAGAGCCTGACTATCTTTTGCAATGTTAATGGCTCCTTCTACTCTGTTAAACATTTTTTTCAGATCATCTTCTTCATGATCTAAAATAATTGTTTTTTGTAGTTCCTTTTCTTCGTCCATCGTTAAATTAAAAATCTTTCCATAGCGATTTTCTAAATAAGTTAGAATTACTTTTGATTCGCCCAAATTCCTAGTCATAATTATCACCCAAATAGAATATCGACCATTCTTTAAAAATTGTAACCATTTACGAAATTTGTCGAATAAAATTTACGCTAATGTCTTGTCTTTCTTCTATATTCTCTTCTCTGTTTTAGTTCTTTTTCTTTATCCTCAATATCAGAAATACACTCTATGATCAACATATGATAATATCTTGTTTTTTTGACTCTTCTTGTGTATAGATACATCAAAACGAGTATGCCTACAATAAGAATAAAAGTCCCACAAGCTATAAAAGGAAAAAAGCCTCCCAAAACTAAATCATTCATCTCTTTTTTTATTGGAGAATAAATGCCTGTTAATAGATCATTTTGATCCACAGAGCTCATTTTTTTAAATTTTTCATCAGCAATTGTTGTAGTTACTTTAGTGTTTATTGCTGAAGTCATTACTTGTGTACTAATAGTGAAAAAGCAGACCATTAAAGTACACAGTAATGTTAAAGCGGTAATTAAAACGGTAATAATAAGATTATAAAAAAAACTTGTATCTTTATTTGTCTCTATTTCAATGTCATACCGTTCTTTTAATAACAAAAAATCCGATTTTGTATGATCTTCTTTTAATTTTTCCTTAAATTCATTTTGATCCTTAACAGAGTTCCCGAATCCCCCTTCTTTCTCTATTTTTTTAAAATACTTTATTACATTTTTTTCTTTTGCTAATTTTTCATTCAATATCTATCACCAATATGCTTATCGGTTAAAAAATAAACAAGTAAATATTTCGCGAAATTTGTCGAAAGATTTTTTCATTCTCAAGTTAAAGCCTTTTTAGATTTTCTTTGATCTAATTCCAGTCTGTTAAACGTACGGTTTCACGCCTCACATCTATTTCTATTTGACGCTTTATCACGTCCGATAAATTCAGTGAAGTTAAACAATTCCAAAATGATTGAAGATAAGCTTCTAGAGCTCCTGGAATAGCTCCTATAGCAGCAGCAATAGTTGCCTGAGGTCCAACAACAGATGAAGCAGTAGCAGCAGTATAAACGACATTTGTCGCAACAGCAGCTGCTATTAAATGGCAACGCTGAATTTCACTCCTGACTACTTCTTCAAGCGTATCAGGATACCTTACATATGCATAAACCCTAAACCTGCTAGTTCGAGTTTTCATACAAGGTGCTGTTATATCTTGTCTACACATTCGACCGGGGTTCTGCCAAGTTGGACAAGGGACATAAGTCCAACCTGTTACACAAGTACTAGCCATAAATTCTGGATATTCAAAAGAAAACAGGGTTTTATCAAGAGTAGCCATTCTAAACCAACACTCCATTTGTAATTTAGTAATATTTCTATACAAATTTATGTTTAGAACGTTTCTTGAAGAACCAATAATTTACTTATTTACAATTTTATATTTCTCTTATTATTCACTTTTACGCTATACGCTCTTTAAATTACATCTTACACACACTCCGGGAGGAAGCCAAGCATTGTAAGACGCATGTCCAAAAAACACACTGCTTACAAATCCCCGATACCAAAGCCGCAAGACTAGCGCTATCCAGGCTCAGAATGTTCTTCTCGTTTGGTTTCATTCTTCACCACAATTGTCTAGACCCAGTTTACGGAGAACATAAAAAGCGACCTCCAATAGGAAGTCACTACAGTGTTTTTTTGACCTAATACCATAATAACCGATCTAAAATGAAATGAAGCGCCAACATTGTGCCATTATTCTGCCATTATTATTTCCTCGTTAGAAATCTCTTCGCTTATTAATCTCCCAAAAAACGAAACCCCTTCATTTCTATTTTTAATAATCTTTTTAAACATAGGTCTTAAGCGTATTTTTTGAATGTATTCTTTTTTATTAGAAGGATCACTGTATTTTAAAGTTAATAATAAACTAATTTTATGTTGTTTTTCATATATGCTAATATCATTACAAACAAAATTCATTAGGTATGTAAAGTATATTGGTATATGTACTTTAGTCGATTCATTGTTATATTTAATAGGATAAATACTTCCTAATGCTTCTGTCATAGTAGCAATTGGTGCAATTTTATCTTTGTAAGCATCTTTATCATAAAATAACAAATCAAATCTCCCTTCATATTCTGTATGCTTTACTCCAAGCTTTTTTCCCGAGGAACACCACTCACCATCAACAAGTAGTTCTTTAACCGCCTCATTAGTATGTTCACGTTCAAATGTCATGACAACATTACGCGCAGTAGTATCCGATATATTATACAAATCCAGATAGAAATCAGAAGCGCGGTTTATTTTATGATCAGGATCCCCATCTTCCCATTGTGAAAAAAAATCAGATCCAAGCTTCGCACTAAAATGTTTTGTTGGTAAATCTAAAACTGGTCTTTCCCTTTTATTTATTTCTTTTTTTGAAATTTCGTTGCTTTTTTTTGCTTCATCAGCAGCTGCACGGGACGCCCTTGCAGCAATTGCCGTTGCTATGGCAGCAATCACAGTTGCTATGGCAGAAATTATTGTCGCTACTGCCGAAAATGTCTCAAGTTCCACCTGCATCACTCCTATTCAGACTTATTATAACTCAAAATCCATTTAACTTATCCACTTTATCCACGAATTAACCATATCTTATATTGTGTCCAATTCACAGAAACCCGGAACCCTTTGTCCTGCATAGTTTCATCCCATTTTGCCAAACTGAGTTGGACACTTTCTCGTTATGGTTGGTTCGTTAAAATAGGCAGAAAAAAACTCATCCGTTTTGAAAACAGATGAGCTTACAAGCTGAATGAGTCCATTGTTTGGTCCATTGTGTCCTGAGTAATCCCGATATATCGAAGCGTGACGTCAGGGCTGGAATGGTTAAATATCTCTTGCAGCAGAGCCACGTCTTTGAATTTTTTATAGTGCCAATAACCGAACGTTTTTCTCATGGTGTGGGTGCCGATCCCATCAAGTCCGACGTATTCCGCAGCCTCTTTCAATATGTTGTATGCTGTGCTTCTGCTGATCGGTTTATTTAGTCCTTCGCGGCTCTTAAATAAAAATTCCTGGTCATCTCTGTCTTTAATATAGTCGGCCAAGGCCTTTTTTAGTGCCTTATTTATTTTGATCCGTTTCTGCTTGCCGGTTTTCTTCTCGCGCAAATCAATGTACATTCGTTTGGCGTCGCGGACTCTTAAACGAAGTAAATCGGATATACGCAAGCCTGAGTTTATGCCGGTGACGAAAAGCAGATAGTTTCTTTCACTCCGTTCTCTCAGGAATTTCTTTATATAATAAATCTGGTCCATATCCCGGATAGGCTGCACAAAATTCATTATGAAGCACTTCCCTTCACATACACTTCTTCTTTCAATGCAAAAGCCAGATTGTAAAAAGCGCGCGACTTAATTCTGAAGTATGTGCGCGGGCTTAACCCAATTTCGTTGTAAACCTCATAATCAAAACGGTGATCTTGGGACATATATCGCATGATGATGATTTGCCGTTCATTGACAGGCAAACGGTTCACAGCCTTTTGCACTTTTGCAAGAAAAGCATTTCGTTTCTGTTCCATTTCAATTCTTTGAATAGCCGTATCTTCAGTAGATGAATGAAACGCGTTAGTATTTGACGGCGGCACGAGGTTAAATCCTGCCGTGACCTTCGGCAGTAGATCATCTGGCACTTGCAAGAGAACCACCCTGTAATTATCCAGTATGGCTTCAATTTTCTTTTTCGTCGCTTCTCTATCGATTTCGGGTAATTGAAATAGCATGGTTTATTCCTCCTTTTATTTGCGCTTATAAGCGCCGCCTTTCCTTCGTTTAAGAATCTGCTTATTTAGCCCCATAATCTCTCGCCAAAAGCGCTCAGAGCGCTCCTGTGCTTTTTCAGGGCGTTTTCTTTTGGTGGATTTCATGTCTATTGCTCCTTTCGCTAGACCGCAGCCGGGACAAATAAAACACGGACACCAAACAAACAGCGTAAAAGCTGTAAGTTCAGTGTCCGCAGGTATTCCATCTAGGACTTATTTAATTTTTTCAAATTCTATTTCTTTAGCAGATATAATTTCATTTAGTTTATCCAACTCATTTTTTAGGGCTTTAATTTCTTTTAAGATAATTTCGGCAGCTCCTGAAATGTCATTTTCCAAGGAACGATCCCAAAAAAATTCTAATTGATTTTCGCATATATATTTAATTTTAAAATAATGTTGGTAGTATTCATAAGAAAATTTAGTTCTATCAACTGACCTAATTTGGCTCAAGTATCGAAGTATATCTTTTTCGTTCATTTTTTTATTTTCTTTAATTTCACCCATTTGTTCTTGTAAGCTATGGCTTATATTCCGTCTTGGAATATTTTCCTCAAGATGCTGATAAGACGCATAAGCATCCATATGTTTAATTAAAAGATTTACGCAATCTCTAAAAAAAACTGCTTCAACCAAAAATTCTTCAAGTTTATCTTTACGTTTTGTTTTTTTATCCCGTTCAGCATTTAACCACATGATGATAATAGCTGCTGATGATGATAAAGTTGCCCCAGCTAAAGACCCCCACAAACTTGGATTCAAGAAAATATTTTTTACAGCTTGTACATTATCTGATTGCAAGTAAAAATTAATGTCTATAATGCCCATCTCCCTAGAATAATTATTATCAATTATATCGTAAATAACAGTGAATTTTTCACAATTATTTCTAGGTGTTCAGATGAACTTACTCGCCGCCTCCTGATCCATAATCGCCAGCCCGTCCGTGCGTTCAATAATCGATTTCACGTAATCTGGATGAAGTTCGTACTTCTCTGCCAGCTCTTCAATGGTCATCATGTTGTCCCGCTGCGCCTTGATCGTATGCAGTAAAGAAGGTTGTAAAAGTGTCATTTTACGGCACCTTCTTTCTCAAAAGAATCCCAATCAAACGTCTCAAGAATTGAAAGCAGCCGTTGAACTTTTGGAGCTCTCCAAGCTGTCATGGCGTATGTGTGTACCTTTTTGGTGTATGTGTAAATGGTATATTCATCTTCCAGAATGTTTTCAACATATTCATTTAACTCATAACATTCACCAGCATCAGAAGAATAAATGCTTATCCTTTCATGTTCTCCCTCTGTGGTTTCTCTCCATCTGTAATCCATCAAAGCCCAAAAACGTGGTGCAGCCTGGGAGTCTGTATCTTGTGTTTTTAACTCTTCCTGCAGCTCTTTTAAAAATTGAATATCATTGTTCATTATGTTCCTCCCCCGCAGGGGAAAGCCCCTGCAAATTAATTGAACTTGTGTGATGATTCAAGGTTAATCCGTGAAAAGTGACCTTTAAATGTTTCAATGATCGTTCTGCCGTGTTCCGGGGCCTGTGCTTCATAAGCCTTTCCGTTTAGGCCATCCAAAACAATGACAGTGACCTTCCCGTCTTGAATTTTGCTTGATAAATCTTGATTGACTTTGATTTCTTTAGGACTGTTCACCAGCCGCACCCCCGTGTTAAAATAAAAGTGTCTAGTTTTTATTTTCCGGGGCTTTTAATAGCTCTGGTTTTTTTATACAAAAATTTCATCCGTCTGCCTGAGCATAGCCAGGTTATAAAGCTTTTCAATTTCCTCATCGCTCTTCTGTTTAAGCGATTCCTTTCCGTACCTTTCGATCAAATTGATCCATTCGATTTTTTCCATACGCTCCTGTTCTGTCATAAAGACTTCACCTCTTTAAAAGATTTTTCAAAGCGGCATTTTTATAACGCTTTGGACAATGTTCAAACCTGATAATCACTAAAAGCTGCTGTAAGGATGCTTTTTCAAACGATAATCTTGAACCGCCTTTTTTCTTGTTCAGATGCTTCCTCACCTAAAAGTCCCCCATTTCGCGGCTGAATCATTCCCTTGTTCCCCTGATCAATGACGAGAAATAATAATTCTTCTATTTCTCTTTTGAAGGATTTTGCTATTTTGATAATGGACTGACCCCGATTCCACAAATCTTTAAACTTATAAAGCTCCTGCTCATACCAAATAAAATTATTTTCAAGGAACGGAATATAAACAGGACTTTCACAGAATAGCTGTCTTACTCCGTTCTTTTTAGTAATCATCCTTTGGGGACCGATCCATATTCTCGGATTCGCGGCTATACCGTATGGCCTGTGAGGGAGAATCCTTCTTTTTGCAAGGTCCACAATCAGAATCAAAAGCTCGTCCGGTTTTCTTCTCAGAAGATCGGCAACGTCATATAATGATTTGCCGTCATACCAGTAATCTATCAATTTACAAAGCTGGACATATGACCATTCATAATTCAGATTGTCTAGGGCAATTTCTAAACGATCAGCGCGGGCAGTCTTTTTCACGTCCAACACTCCCGCATGGTCCCGGTATGGCGGTGAACAACTACTAATCTTTGTTCATGCTGTAGATTCTTTGATATAAGCCAGTTCTCAGGGTTTAAGCCGTTCTTTTTAATGATTTTCTTTTGCGCGCGTGTTGGTCGCTTTCCGTGTTTCATGCGTTATCCCTCCGTACATTTGACCAATAGTCCAGCAAGTTTTCGAGCTTTGTTTCTAGCTCCTTCAATCCTTGTTTGAGTTCCTCTGGTGTTTTGTTGGTTTCAAGATGCCCCCACACACCAGGCATGATCGGTTTTAATTCCTTACCATCCACTTGTCGCCACCTCCAAACGATTATCTGGTCCTTGAATTTTAATGACTTTGGCGCCGGTTAAAGAGCGTGAAACGATTCGCCCGCCGTGCTGTCCATACTTATTTTTTAAATCTTGGCTGTTGTAGTTGGTCGTGATGATCGTTGGAGCGTGTTCCCGTGATTCCACAATAGACAGCATCAGATCAGCACCCCAGGATTCCTCGCCGCCTTTGTCCTTTTTGACATACTCCGCGCCCAAATCATCAATGACGAGAAAATCCGATTTTTCAATGTTTTGCAAAATGCCTTCCTCAGTTTCTTTTGACCGTTCACCGTAAGCGTTTCGTATCCGGCGCAGCAGCATTTTCGTATTGATGAATGCCACCTTTTTACCGAGAGATTTTATATGCATGGCAGCGCTGTGGGCTAAATGGCTTTTGCCGACTCCGTAAGACCCCTGTAGCATGAGAGAATCAAAGCCCTCCCATTGTCCAAAATTTTCCGCATACCATTTGATTTTAGAAAAGGCGGCAATTTGTGATTCCGTAGCAGTTTTCAAAGGGTAATTTTCGAATGTTTTATCTCTCGTGTCCGGCGGGATAAGGCTGTTATTCCAGAAGAAAGCTTCCGCCTCGGATTGCCGCTTGAACTCATTCATTTCTTTTTCCAACCCTTTGTTATCACAGGTCAAACAATGGCTGATTTCTTTTTCTCCCTTGCGGTAAATAGGAACTTCAGTCCCGCAATCAGGGCATATGCGCGTGCCGATCTTCTCGGGAATCAAATGAGCCAGGCTTTTAAACTTAGGGCTAATTGTTTTAAAAGAGGCCCGAGTATTGGTCTTCTGTTCCTGGATCAATGCGGCTTCCCCCTTTTGGCTTTTGATTACGATAGTTCTCAAACTTAGTACCGAACAGCGTTTCAGGTCTTAAATACTTGTCCATATCAGAACCGCGCCATTCTTCCCATTTAACTAAAATGACATGTTTAAAGTCGTCAAATCGATTGCCTTCATTCCAGCGTGCCTTAATTAAAGACCTGGTTTTTGTTGTAGTATGACGGTACTTTGTTCCAGCGACTTTGTTTAAAAGATCAATGATCAGTTTGTAAGGAATTTCATCTTTTTCAGGAGATGCGTCGTCGGGTTTACCCGACAATATATTATTTTCTTTATCTATATCTTTATCTAATTCTTTATCTATATCTGTACCGTCACGTGATGTCACGCTAACGTCACCTGCGTTTTGTGGTGAAGAAAGCTGTAATTGTTTTTTTCTTTCCCTGTATCTTTTGTTTCGTTCGGCGTTGAGCTGTCTCACCCTATCCATGCCTTCGACATTTTGATGCTTTTCCCAATTCAAAATGCTGATAAAATTGTGCTCATCTATCTCAATCATGCCGAACCGCTGAAATGTCTGTAATGCCATTCTCACGATCGGTAACGGACGATTGAAAATAGTCGCCAGCATTTCGTCCGTATACGGGATATTTTTGCTCAGGAAGATATAGCCTGACGCATTGGTTTTCCCAGCCTGGGCCAACAGCTTGACCCATATGATTAAAATGGTGTCAGCCTCCGGCATCTGTTCGATTAGCTTGATTTTTTCGTCTTCAAACATTTGCGTACTTAGCTTAATCCACTTGACCTCAGCCATTTGCTTCCAACCCTTCCGACTTGGTTAAAGGCCAAACTGATTTTTTCCCGTTGACAATTACAGAGCCGAGAGCATTGTCTTTGCGTTCATTTTGGATGATGGTACCGCCCTGGCGTTTAAGCTTGCCCAAAGCCTGATTGTGCGATTGGACAGATTCACTGATAACGGCATGAATTTGATTATGTAGCCATACATAGCTGACTAAAAACATGCTTGCTCCTCCTTTTTTGGTATAATGTTCCTGTATAAGACAGGAGGTGAAACTATGAAACTAAATCATGATTGTGTCCGCTCAATTCTTCTAGAATTAGAGGAAAATTTAACTCTAAACGATGGCGTCACTTTATATCGGCTCAAAAATTTTCAGACATTCAAAGAGTATGGCTATGAAACTTCCGTTTACGCTTTAACCAAGTTAATCGAAGCTGACTTTTTAAACGGTTCGGTTTCGCGCGCAGACAATAAGATTGACCATATTGGAGTTGGCTCCATTACTTGGGATGGACATCAATTTTTAGACAACATTCGTGACAATGCTGTTTGGTCTAAAACGAAAGATGCCGTTAAGTCGTTATCAAGCGTTTCCTTGTCCATACTTTCAAATGTCGGAGAAAGCATTACGAAAAAGCTTATCGGTCTAGAATAATTTAATTTCTACACCTTGCACTAAGGCGTAGATAAAATCTTTCTCTTTCGGATAATGATCTTCAATGAATTTTGTCAAAGAAATCAAATCATTGGTGTCGATAGATAATAATCTGTTGACGCCATCTTTTTTTGAATAAACAATAATATTTTTATTTGTCATTCTCTTTACTCCTTTCATACTGGTATAATGTACATATCAAGAAAATAGGAGATGAAAGCAAAACAAAATATCTTAAGAATCAAAACCACTAAGAAGATTTTCAAATTCAATTTAGAAACATTCGGATACTTAGAGAGTCGCCTTCCGCTGCCAGAAAAAATTTTGAAGGCTCGAAACCAAAATTTCCAATAAAATCAGATGTTAACTCTTTAATGTACTCATCAATATCTTTTAGTCGTTTATCTTTCATGATCATCTTTATACAATCTTGATTTTCAACATTTTTTAACTGCTCATTCGCATTCTTAATTTTGTCAGGTTTTAAATTTCTTAAGTCTCCCTTATGCTTTTTCACAAAAGCTTGATAAATCTTCATAAAACGTTCCGCCTCACTTAAAGCAAGCCATTCTTTTGTTTTGATCTTCATTTTCTCACCTCCCTTCATTTAGTAGATCTTAATGTCTTGGCTGTTCGGCCAACCAGGTCAATAGAAATTTTTCGCATTCTTTTGCTGGAAAAAGCCATTTCTTTCCGACTCGATACTTAGGAAAGCGAGGATCGTAAAAGAACGTATCCTTTATGAAATTAGGGCTCATGTTGGTCTGTCGACACAGTTCTTTCATGTCCCAGAATGTGAATTGATTTTTAATTTCATTCAGGTGTTTGCGCATTTCGCCAAGAAATTGGCGTTCTATTTGTTCTTGATCTACCTGAACCGTTAGCATACCTATTATGAAACCTCCTTCATGTCCAGGATCTTGACAATTTTCTCTCTGACCTTTTTGCCTTCTCTTTTACCGTGTAAAATGTCGGAGAGGTAAGGGCCAGAAATGTTTAGCATTTCGGCTAATTCTTTCTGCTGCATGCCGTTAATTATTAACCAGGTCTTAACCCTTTTTCCGAAATCCAATTCCACAGAAAACACCTCCTATATATTTTTTGCTAATTATTTAGCTTTTTGTTGACTGAAAAATAGGATATATGCTAATATCTAAGCATAGCGAATAAACCCTACAATTACAGCCTTTTACGTTGGGGAACGTGGTCTTAGGCTTTAGTTTGTAGTGTCCTGAAAGCTAAATAAGTAGCTTATGAACACATTTTAATAAACTATATGCTAATTGTCAACGCAAAAATAGCATAAAGTTTAATTTTTGTCATAGGCTCATTTAAGGATGGTTGATATGACAATAGTTGAAAGGATAAAAAAGTTGGCAAAAGAGCATAAAATATCTTTGGCTGAACTTGAAAGGAAGACCAAATTATCAAATGGAACAATTAGAAGATGGGATGAAAAAACTCCAGGTATAGACAAAGTTCAAAAAGTAGCTGATTATTTTAACGTCTCAGTTGATTACCTTCTCGGCAGAACAGAAAAGGAAAACTTTGAGCCGGAACTTACAGAAAAAGATGAAAGAGATATACAGAAAGAGCTACAAAAAATTATAGAAGGGTTAGAAGGCAAGAACGGTTATGCCGCATTTGACGGCCAAACTCTTGACGATATGGATGAAGAAGACAAAGAGTTATTAATTGCCAGTCTGGAAAATTCTTTACGTCTCGCAAAAAGAATTTCAAAACAAAAATTCACTCCGAAAAAATATCGTAAGTAGGTGCTTTTGTGGAGTCAATTACTAAAAAGATAAAATCAATAACAAAAAAATTTGAAACAAACAATCCATTTAAAATTGCAAAAGAACTAGGAATTGAAGTGGTATATGAAGATTTAGGAAAAGCCCTGGGGTATTACAGTAGGCATTTCAGAGTTAAGGTCATTCACATTAATCAGAATGCGAATGAACATAACAAGGAGTTTATTTGCGCTCATGAGTTAGGTCATGCGATCTTTCATCCGGACGCAAACACTCCTTTTTTAAAAAGAAAGACATTATTCTCAACAGATCAAATCGAATTAGAAGCAAATTTTTTTGCAATCAATTTGTTGTTCTCATCTTTTAATAAGTGTGTAACCGTGAAAGAAGCAATTGAACTTTATGGAATCCCAGAACAGCTAGTTTTATCAAATATCGAAAAAATTTTTTAACCTAAAAACAGAACGTAAGTTTCTCGAGAGGTGAAAAAAGATGGCCAGTTTTAGAAAGCACGGAAATGGCTCATGGGAATATCGCATCCGGTATAAAGATCCAATCGACAAGAAGTTTAAGGAAAAATCAAAACGTGGTTTTAATACAAAGAAAGAAGCTCAATTGGCCGCTGCTGAAGAAGAAAAGAAAATTTTTAATGGATTAGAGTTGGATGATCACCCCTACTCCCTTAAAAATTATCTTCATGAGTGGTTGAAAGAATATAAATCCGGGGTAGTACGCAAGAATACATTTGAATTACATAAAAGAAATGTTAATAATCACATTATTCCGTATTTCAAAAACATCGATATTAAAGAAGTAAAACCTATCTTATATCAAAAATTTATTAACTACCTTTGTGATCAAAATTATAGTAAACGCACAGTGGAAATTATCCATAGTACCATGAGTAATGCAATGGAAAAAGCAGTATTGCTTGGCAAAATCGAAAAAAATCCATGTGTTGGTATAGAGATTAAAACTAACAAAAAAAGAGAGTATAATATTGAATTCATTAACAGTGATGATCTACCGCTTTTTTTACGTACAGCTTATCAATACGGATATATATATTATATTTTCTTCAAGACGTTACTAAACACTGGAATGCGAAAAGGTGAAGCTGCGGCTTTACGGTGGACAGATATTGATTTTAAGAATAAAACTATTAATATATCTAAAACTCTTGATTTTAGGGCGAAAAATCAGAATGAATTATTTAGTGACCCGAAAACTTTTACATCAAAGCGAATTATAACTATTGATCAACAATTGGTTAATGATCTACACGATTTAAAAAAACGTCAAAATGACGATAAGCTCGTTCTTAATGAAGTTTACCTTCATGAATTAAACTTAGTGTTTGCGCGGAAAGATGGATCTCCCCTGCCTAAATCATCTTTATTCAATGCGTTTGAACGTATACTAAAAAAAGCAGGTCTACCCAAATTGCCCATTCATGCCCTTCGGGACACTCATGCTGTTTTACTTTTAGAATCCGGGGCATCTATGAAATATGTTCAGGAGCGCCTCGGCCACAAAAGTATTCAAGTAACATCCGATATTTATTCTCATGTCAGCAAAAAGATTGACATGGATTCGATGAATAGATATGAAGAGTATATCTCCACGATAATGGAGTAATTTTTTTATTGATTTTTTGTGGGTGATTTGTGGGTGATTATTGTTCCATCTTAAAATATTAAAAATACCCACAAAAATAAAAACCCCCTGACACCACTGGTGCCAAGGGATTCCTAAATTAATACTGAGACATGTACTGCTCGCGCTCCCAAGGATGAACTTGTGTGCGGAACATATCCCATTCGATTTCTTTTGCTTCGACGAAGTGTTCGAAAAGGTGGTCGCCGAGGGCTTTGACCATGACTTCGTTTGATTTGAATTCTTCCAGGGCGTCTGAAAGAGTTGCCGGAAGGTCGACGATTCCGTTTTCGAGGCGCTCTTCTTTCGTCATCACATAGATGTTGCGGTCGATCGGAGCCGGCGCGTCCAGTTTGTTTTTGATGCCGTCAAGGCCTGCTGCTAGCAGTACGCTGAGTGCAAGGTACGGGTTTGCAGAAGGATCAACGCTTCTTACTTCTACACGCGTGCTGATGCCGCGGGAAGCCGGGATGCGGATAAGCGGGCTTCTGTTTTGCGCGCTCCATGCGACATAGCAAGGTGCTTCATAGCCTGGAACAAGACGTTTGTAAGAGTTGACCGTCGGGTTCGTCACGGCAGTAAAGCTTGTAGCGTGTTTCACGATGCCTGCGATAAATTGTTTCGCTGTTTCACTCAATTGAAGATCGGCGTCTTGGTCAAAGAACGCGTTGGCGCCGTTTTTGAAGAGTGATAGATTGCAGTGCATCCCTGATCCGTTCACACCGAATAATGGTTTTGGCATAAATGTTGCGTGCAGGCCGTGTTTACGCGCGATTGTTTTGACAACGAGTTTAAACGTTTGAATGTCGTCACAAGCGCGGATCGCTCCGGCGTATTTAAAATCGATTTCGTGCTGTCCAGGTGCAACTTCGTGGTGAGACGCTTCGATTTCAAAGCCCATTTCTTCAAGTTCAAGAACGATGTCGCGGCGGCAGTTTTCGCCAAGATCGGTCGGCGCAAGGTCAAAGTATCCGCCTTTGTCGTTCAGCTCAAGCGTCGGCTCGCCTTTTTCGTCAAGCTTGAACAGGAAGAATTCCGGTTCAGGTCCAAGATTGAAATCAGAGAAGCCCATGTCTTCCATTTCTTTCAAGATGCGTTTCAAGTTGTTGCGCGGGTCACCTTCGAACGGTGTGCCGTCCGGATTGTAGATGTCGCAGATGAAACGGGCTACTTTACCTTTTTCGGCTGTCCATGGGAAAATGACAAATGTATCTAAGTCAGGGTATAGGTACATATCTGATTCTTCAATGCGGACGAAGCCTTCGATTGAAGAGCCGTCAAACATGACTTTATTATCAAGTGCTTTTTCCAGCTGGCTCACAGGAATTTCAACGTTTTTAATCGTTCCAAGAATGTCTGTAAACTGAAGGCGGATGTATTTGACATTCTCCTCGTTTACTAGTTTAACAATGTCGTCTCTTGTATACTTTGCCATTCGTAAAACTCCTCCTCTAAAAGGTAAATGTATATAGCAATGCAGTTGCTAACCAATTAATGAAAAAACCTGGACATGTCTCCCTGGCGGAATGTTGTCCCTCTTTGGAAACGGCCTGCTTGAATGAGCTCGTTTTTCAGCAGCTTTCTCAGCTCTTCATCTGACAGGTTGTGTTTCTCGGCCTTTTTCGGTTTGTCTTGTTTCTCTTCTTTTTGTTCTTGTTCTGACTTCGCGAAAATTTGTTTAATTCCCGCCATGTTTACACCTTGTTCAATCAAGTCTTTAATCTCAAGCAGCTTATCGACATCATGGAACGAAAACAGCCGTCTGTTCCCCTCGCTTCTCGCAGGAAATACCAGTCCATTTTCCTCATAATAGCGAATTTGCCTTGCTGACAATTCGGTCAGCTGCATGACGATTCCTATTGGAAATAAGGGCATTGAGCGGCGAATTTTATCACTCATCTCAATTTCCTCCTTTTCTTATATAAATTTATTATATGTTATGTTATAAAATGTGTCAACATGATGTGAGGATTCTTTACATCGTTTTTTAATTTCTTTTTCTAAATTAATTGCCGTTCCATCAATGCATCGGCCGCGCTGATGATCGCATTTTTCACATGGGCATAGGTTAATCCGCCTTGTACATAAGCTACATAAGGCGGTCTTATAGGGCCATCAGCTGATAATTCAATGCTCGCCCCTTGGACGAATGTACCGGCAGCCATAATGACGTCGTCTTCATAGCCCGGCATATAGCTTGGGTAAGGCGTCACATGGGAATTGACCGGAGAAGCGTACTGGATCGCCTGGCAAAAAGCGATCATCTGCTCGGAGCCGGAGAACTCGACAGACTGAATCAAATCGGTGCGTCTGCTGTCCCATGAAGGGTTCGGACGAAAGCCCAGCTTCTCTAGAAACCGCGCCGTGAAAACAGCCCCTTTTAATGCCTGTGCTACGACATGCGGCGCCAGGAAGAAACCTTGATACATCTCCTGAAGGGAATAAAGGGATGCGCCTGCTTCCCTGCCGATGCCCGGTGATGTCATCCGGTAGGAGCAAGCTTTCACCCATTCTTCTTTTCCGACGATATAGCCTCCAGTTTTCGCCAGTCCGCCGCCAGGATTTTTAATGAGTGATCCAGCCATCAGGTCGGCGCCGACATGGCAGGGCTCGCGTTCTTCAACAAACTCTCCGTAGCAGTTGTCTACGAAAACGATGATGTTTTCATTGATTTCCTTAACAAACCGAATCATGTTTTCAATCTCATCTATTGTAAAAGAAGGACGGTTGGCATACCCTTTGGAACGCTGGATGCCGACCACCTTTGTCCGCGGAGTGATGGAAGACGCAACCCGTTCGAAATCAACTGTTCCTTCTTCAGTCAAGGCGACATCGCTGTAGTGAATGTTAAAATCCTTTAAAGAACCTGCGTTTTCTTCACCTCTGACACCGATGATTTCTTCAAGTGTATCGTACGGTTTCCCTGTGATATAGAGAAGTTCGTCACCCGGCCGGAGAACGCCGAATAATGAGATTGAAATCGCGTGTGTTCCCGAGATGATCTGCGGCCTGACTAGACCGGCTTCACCGCCGAAGACATCTGCGTAAATCGCCTCAAGCGTATCCCTGCCGATATCATCATAGCCATACCCTGTCGAAGGTGTGAAATGAGTGTCTGAAACTTTATGCTTGCGGTAGCTTTCAAGCACCTTCCATTCATTTCGTTCACTGACTTCATCAATTTTTCTATGAATGTCTCGGATGTCGTGTTCTGTTTCAAATGCCGTTTTTTTTAATAAATCTCCATGCTTTAATGTCTCAAACATTCTTACAAGTATCCTTTCCTACATAAACTTCTTCAGTTCTCCCAATATGTTCTGTTCGGGCATGATGTACCCTTTCACCTCATATGCTTCCCGATCTTCATTAAACACACTGCTTTTCGTCATGGTTTCGGATTTGACTCTTGATAAAAGCCTTCCATCTGAAGCGGGAATTTCCACCTCGAATGGTACAAGCAGCTCGTGTTTGATATATTCTTCGACTGCCTGCTTAAATAAAAGCAGGTCTCCGTCTATTTTGGCGCTTGTCATGATATGCTCCCTTCCTGCTGATGGGATGAAATCGGCCCTCTTTTGATCCCGTTTGTTGTAGACTGTCAACACGGGAATATCATCGGCCTCCAGCTCTTCGAGAAGGCGCTTGACAGTGGCTTCGTGCCCCGCATAATCTTCATGTGAGGAATCGATCATGTGCAGGATCAAATCAGCCTCCTTCACTTCCTCCAAAGTCGATCTGAATGCCGCAATTAAAGTCGTCGGCAGATCCTGGATAAATCCGACCGTATCGGATAACAGCACACTGTAGCCGCTCGGCAGCGTCATTTTGCGGGTCATCGGATCAAGCGTGGCAAACAGAAGATTTTCTTCATAGCTGTCCGCGTCTGTCAGGCGGTTGAACCATGTGGATTTTCCCGCATTCGTATAGCCGACAAGGGCAATTTGCAAGACGCCGTTTTTCTTTCTTCTTTCTCTGTATCTGTTTCGATGGCGAATAACGGCCGAAAGCTGTACATTGATTTCATGTATCCGGTTTCTAATGTGGCGCCGGTCGCTTTCAAGCTTTGTTTCCCCGGGGCCTCTCGTTCCGATTCCGCCTCCTTGTCTCGACAGGTTAATCCCTTGTCCGCTTAAGCGCGGGAGTGCATATTGCAGCTGGGCCAGCTCGACTTGCAGCTTCCCTTCCCGCGTCCGCGCCCGTTTCGCGAAAATGTCGAGGATCAATTGCGTCCGGTCAATGATTTTCACGTCAAGATAAGTAACAAGCGCTTTCAGCTGACTCGGCGATAGCTCGTCGTTGAAAATCAGCACATCAGGCGTTAACTCTTCGCAAAGCACCGCCAGTTCATCTACTTTTCCTTTTCCGATATATGTAGCGCTGTCCGCACGGTTCCGCTTCTGTGTCACAGTGGAAACAACCGTTCCGTCAGCGGTTTTCGTCAAAGCGGCGAGCTCTTCCATCGAATATGAAAAACGCTCGTCGGTTACATGCGGCAGCTGGCATCCAACCAATATCACTTTTTCTTTTATGACTTCCTGTTTATTCAAATGATCATGTTCCTTTCTAAACAATAGTCAGGCAAGCAGTACTATCATAACAAACGGAGGGAGCACTTGCCAGAAATCCTTGAAAATAAAAAAAGACGCCCCATCATACGTGTGGCGCGTCTTCTTTCACATCAAGATCCTGGCTTTTGATGGTCATCAAATCATTCTTCAAGTAGCAGTCTCCCATCAAGAGTCTCATCGCCTGCGAACGAATCGATTTTTCGATTAAGTTGCGGACGTAGCGGCCGTTGCTGAACTTGGCCGGGCTGACCGTGCTTTTGACGGCCATCAAATGGTCTTTCAGCTTCCATTCGGCTTCAGGGCTGAACTGGTATTCCCTTTCCGCCATCATCCGTTTCGCAATATCCATCAGCTGGCTAACGGAGTAGTCGGGAAAATCGATGCTGATCGGAAATCTGGACTGCAGGCCGGGATTTAACGAAAGAAAATGATCCATTTCCCGTGAATAGCCGGCGAGGATTAAAATAAATTCATTGCGCTTATCCTCCATATGTTTGACTAATGTATCGATTGCCTCCTTGCCGAAGTCTTTTTCTCCGCCTCTGGCAAGGGAATAGGCTTCATCGATGAACAGGATTCCGCCCATCGCTTTTTTGATTAAATCCCTCGTTTTTTGCGCCGTATGGCCGATGTACTCACCGACGAGATCGGCGCGCTCCGCCTCGATCAGATGGCCTTTTGAGAGAACATTCATTTCGTAAAAAAGCCTGCCGATCAGCCTGGCGACGGTCGTTTTTCCGGTTCCCGGATTTCCTTTGAACATCATGTGAAGCGCCTGTTTTCCGGCCTTAAGGCCTTGTTCTTCGCGCTTTTTATTGACGAAAATCCAGGCGTAGATTTCTTTGATATTGCGCTTCATTTCCTCCATTCCGACCAGCGTGTTCATTTCCCTTTCAATTTCCTTCAGAATGCTGTGCTTGGCTTCATTTTTTTGCAGTGCCGCCTGATATTCGGCTTCAGCCTCTGAATTGGCCAAAACCTGCTTTTGACCGTTCAGTATGATATTGATTTGTCCGTTGTTTTTATAAGTAACAGCCCTTTCCAACACACTCACCTCACCATTCTCTCTTTATATCCTATTCATGGCGCGCTTAAGCCGTGACAGACGCCCACATGACTGCACAATCCGATGCTTTTTGACAAGAACGGGTCAGGTCTTGTTGAAACCTGCGCTTTCCCGAGAAATACTTTATTTCTTATTGTATTCAGGTAAGCTGTGCGGACAAACCAATTTTTTATTTCTGTTTGCCTTTTCGGTAATTGCTTAACGGGGGTGACATGGTAAATCAGAAGAAAATGATGATTGATGAGGTCCTTAGGGGAATGGAACAGTCAGTCTGAAGATGTGCTGCGGCCGCTGCTCAGCTCTCCCCTGTTTCACAGCGGGATCTTCACAAAATCTGTGCTTTTTGATTTGAATAAAAAGAAATTCACTTTTGTTTTCTCAAATAATCATTGGTTTGTTTCATTAGCACGAACAGCTTTTTAAATTTGCTTTCATCGTGTATTGTTTTCCAACAGGCTGACCTTTGTCTGAATCTGCGTCTTATTCTTGATTTTCAATTCGTGCACGATCTCTTTCATAGGCATGCTTGCTAATCTCATTTTTACAGCCTTCTGTTTTCTACGGATAACCCACTCTTGATCCCATAGAAAAAACACCCCCAAGCCTATCCGATTTCAAACTTGAAGGTGTTTTTTATTTGTCTTATCTTATGGGGCAGTTCCCTCGTTTGTTTAACAATAATGACATGTTTCGTTTTTGAACGCATAGTGCTAATATGCGGTTTTCTCCCTGTGTTATATTTGTGGCTCCTTATCTTATGTACGTGACATTCGTTTTTCTGTCTAGATAAGTATAGACGCTCCCTTTATTCCTTCTACACTGACATAACACAGAAAGGGAAAATTGAATTTCTTATCTTTTATTAGATTTAAAACCTTTTGACACCATGTTTTTTCCTCTTTGGCCAGTCTGAATTTGCGATCAATCAAGATATAACGGCCAAAGTTTTTTGACATGCTTTCTGCTTCCTTGCTTTTTTCCAGCTCCGCCATTTTTTTTAATTGGGTATCCATTGTTTTTTCTAAATTTCCGATTCGATCCTGAATCAATTTTAGAGAATCTTCCTCTTCCAACAACCAAATCGAATATACTTTAATCAGAAATTCGTCCCTATTTATGGGATCTGAAGGAGATACGGCGATCCAACCTTCCAACGCTTCTTTCCCTTTTTCTGTAATTGAATATATTTTTTTATCAGGTTTCCCTATTTGTTCTACATGCTCATATTCAAGAAGTTCCTCTTGCTCCATTTTATTTAGCATAGGATATATTTGACTATGTTTTGCTGGCCACACTGCCTCCAGGTACTGAACTAACTCATATCCGGAACAAGGTTTTCTGCCGAGAACACTCAGAATGGCATATCCTAAAGTAGTTATATCATTCACCTCAATCTTTAAATGGCGGTTACTTTATACTATTTTTAAATCCAAAGGTTAAATAAACCCTCATTAATACCCAAGTTATACATGTAGTATACACCAAAAACAGCACTTATTACACCTGTCGTCATCCCTAGTGTTCCACTGATTGCTCCCCGCTTCTTACTCAGCACAAAAGGAATTCCAATGATTGTTGTAAAAAAAAGCATACCAATAACTGTTCCTGCACCGAATATAAGAATATATAGGGCTGCTTCCTCCACATTCTTTACAGTACTCATCGTTAATAAGACCATAGCTCCACTTCCTGCAAGACCATGAACTAAACCGATGAATGTCGATCTTAAGTATGTGACCTTTTTATGGCGGTGCTTATGGTCACCGCCGCTTTGATGGGAGTGGAGATGTTGATGCGTATGTACATGGTTATTCTTGAAAGAAAGAATCGTTTTAACCCCTAAATAAACAAGCATAATTCCTACTAAAAATTCTAAGGACATCGACCACTCTTCTGATATTTGACCCTTCATTACAATAACAATGATTCCAACTATAAATAATGTTGCCGTATGACCTATCCCCCAAAATATGCCTGCTAAAGAAGCTTGCCATAACTTTTTACTTTGACTTGCAATTGTCGATACCGCAATAACATGGTCAGGTTCAATTGCATGCTTGATTCCAAAAATTAAAGCCAACATTAAAACTGAAAATAATGTACCTTCCATAAAAATGCAGCTCCTTTTTATCTTGAATGTGTTGCTGTTTTTTTAACCGTTAATATTTTCTTAAAAAACTCGGGGTTTTGTTAAACCATTCTTGGTTGAGGATATAATGAATTTCGGAAAATAGACTTTCGATGACCTGTGTTTGATTTGCTAATACCCGTACGGAAAACCCGGGGATAGGCAATAAAGATAAGCCTATTTTGTATGCTTTTGTCTGAGTATCAACGGCCTGATATAACCGATCAAGAAGGTCGTGATCTACCTTTTCGTTGATCACAATCATGGAACCTAAATGAGAATAGCCTTCCATTAAACCGAGACGATCGATATTTTGTTTAGCCGGGCATAGTTTGATATGGTCATAGACTGCCAGCTCATTTTCCAAATAGATTTCATTAATGAATTGAAGCATATCATAGGTGAATTTTTCTCCGCTGGGAGACCATCCAGGAGTCACAATATCTGAATAAAGGAGTGTACATCCTTTTTCAATATACACCACATTTTTTTGTTTATACCGTGCATCTTGATAGCCGATAAGCGGATCGGGAATGTACTCCAGATAACTGCCTTCCCTCAGGTTAAATTCGGTTTCCTGATATGCATGTGTATGAGGTGTCTTATATATTTTAGTTGCCGATTGGGTTGTTAATGTTAATCTTGCTTGTTTCTCCAGTGAAATCTTCATTTGATAGCGATCACCGTCTAGATAACCGCCGCCAGGATTTAAAATGTAATAACAGGCTTGTCCTGATTCATCATGATAAATAGGACGCATGACTTTATACGCCCCCTGAAAATACACATTTTTCGCAATGGTCTTTCCATTTTTTTCTTCAGCGCCCAAACGCAAAACGCCTGTCCAGTCCCCCATCTTACTCCAGTCCTTTTAACAGTGCATTTTTCTTAATCCAGTCAATGACTTGATCAAGACCTTCATTCGTTTTTAAATTTGTAAAAGCGAATGGCTTGTCTCCGCGGAAAACCTTCGTATCAGATGCCATAACATCCAGGTTTGCACCAACGAAAGGCGCCAAATCTGTTTTATTGATGATAAATAAATCGGATTTAATCATTCCTTGCCCGCCTTTACGCGGTATTTTCTCCCCTTGGGCAACATCAATAATATAGATTGAAAAGTCAACAAGTTCAGGGCTGAAGGTAGCTGCCAGATTATCCCCGCCGCTTTCAACGAAAATGAGTTCAACGTCTGGATTCTTCTTGACCAGCTCATCAATGGCCGCAAAGTTCATTGAAGCGTCTTCGCGAATTGCCGTATGAGGGCAGCCGCCTGTTTCCACACCTATAATGCGATCTGCGGGAAGCACCCCGTTGTTCATTAAAAACTTGGCATCTTCTTTTGTATAAATGTCGTTTGTCACAACTGCCATACTCATTTCAGCTTGTAAATGTCGGGTTAATTTTTCGACTAACATTGTTTTCCCTGCTCCTACAGGTCCTCCTACACCGATCTTAACTGGATTCATAACGAACACTTCCTTTTTTTATTAAGACATGAAAATACGAATATTTACACGTTCGTGCATCATCTGAGATAATTCTAAACTGGGGGAAACAATCCCAAATTCCTCTTCATTTAAATTTTCAATTTTTTCTGTTGCTTCGATTAAGACAGTCTGAAATTCTTGAATTGTCTTTTGACCTGCCACTTGCCCCAGAGGGACAGCCCGTACCGCATTTTGCACAAGATTTGAAACTGCAGAATACAAATAGTACAAAGTAGTCGTTGATGAAGGGACACCAAGATGATGACCTACAATCGTAAATACAATGGAAGGATGTCCAAACGATTGCTTTTGATCTATACGCTCCCGATATGTTAAAAGAATTGGTATATCATATAGGGATTCAATAAGATTTAACATCCGTTCACCCATCCTTTGGGTTCCTTCTCTTGTTTCACGCGGCAAATTTTGAACAGTCAACATACGATCTAATTTCCATACTGTTTGTAAATCTTCCTTCTCTAACGCTTCATATACAAGGCGAGAAGCAATCCCATCTGAATAGATGAGCTGCTCGTTTACATACGTATGAAGCCATTGTACGAACGTTGCCTGATCATGGACTTTATCTTCTTGGATATAGGTCTCAAGACCATACGAATGACTGAAAGCCCCTATAGGAAAATTTGAATCGCATAGTTGGAGTAAAGATAGAATATTATTCATGGCTATGGCCGATATGGCGAAAGGCCTGTTTTACTTTTCGGTCTTCACGTTTATAAGGAATCTGCAGGTCTTGAAGTAATTCTTCTACAAGATAATCATATTGAACAAGCATTTCGTCCTCTTCAAACTGCGCCGGCAGGTGGCGGTTTCCTAATTGATGAGCGATTGTTCCCATTTCATTCAAGGTGCGCGGTTTGATGACTAATAAATCATCGGATAGTACATCGATAACGATCATATTTTTATCATTCATATACAAAACATCACCAGCGACAAGGTCACGCGGTTCTTTTAAACGTATTCCAATTTCATTGCCATGATCTGTTTTCACCCGTTGGATTCGTTTTACTAAATTAGCACTTTCGAGGTACACTTTTTCAATATGGCGTTTTTCAATTTCCTCCTTTTCCATGTTTTCAATATTTGTTACGATTTGTTCAATTATCATGACTCTCACCTCAGAATAGGAAATATCGTTGACCCATTGGCACCTCATCAACAGGGTCACATGTAATGAATTGGCCATTTACTTTTACTTCATATGTTTGTGGATCGACCGTTATTTCAGGAGTTTCGCAATTCAGCTTCATATCTTTTTTCGTTAAATTGCGAATGCCCCGAACCGGAAGAATGATTTTTTGCAATCCAAGCTTCTCATGCACTTTGTCATCGAAAGCTGCCTGAGAAATAAACGTAATGGAAGTGCTGGACAGCGCGCTGCCATATTGTCCATACATCGGACGGTAAATAACCGGCTGCGGTGTCGGGATAGAGGCGTTAGCATCTCCCATTAAGCTCTCTGCAACAAAGCCGCTTTTCATCACCATTTCAGGCTTCACGCCGAAAAATGCTGGATTCCAAACAACGAGATCGGCCATTTTCCCTATCTCGATAGAACCGACATATTCGGAAATACCATGAGTAATGGCAGGATTAATGGTATATTTGGCAATATAACGTTTCACGCGGTTGTTGTCCGAAAACTCATTGTCGCCCACGATTGTTCCTCTTTGTTTTTTCATCTTATCGGCTACTTGCCATGTACGTAAAATGACTTCTCCAATCCGTCCCATCGCTTGGGCATCCGAACTAGTCATACTGAATACACCCATATCCTGGAGAATATCCTCAGCTGCAATCGTTTCACGTCTGATACGTGAGTCAGCAAACGCCAAATCTTCTGGAATAGATGGATTCAAATGGTGACAGACCATTAACATATCTAAGTGCTCGTCTACTGTATTGACTGTATAAGGTAATGTCGGGTTCGTAGATGATGGCAGAACATTGTTAAAGCTGGCCGATTTAATTAAATCAGGGGCATGTCCTCCCCCTGCACCCTCTGTATGGTACATGTGAATGACGCGATTTTTAATAGCTGCCATTGTATTTTCCATAAATCCGCCTTCATTTAATGTATCCGCATGAAGGGCAACCTGTACATCATATTTGTCAGCCACACTTAGGGCATGGTCGATAGCTGAAGCTGTAGCGCCCCAGTCCTCATGAACTTTCAGTCCAATGGCACCAGCGCGTATTTGCTCTACAAGCGGTTCTTCTGAAGCAGCTTGCCCTTTTCCTGTAAACCCGACATTAATCGGCATGCCTTCTGCCGCTTCAAGCATTCGGTGCATATGCCACTCACCCGGTGTAACTGTAGTAGCCTTTGATCCTGCAGCAGGTCCTGTTCCTCCTCCAATTAGAGTGGTAAGACCTGAAGCTATTGCTGTTCTGATTTGCTCCGGATTAATAAAATGGACGTGAGTGTCAATTCCACCTGGAGTGACGATCATACCTTCAGCAGCAATAATTTCTGTACCGGCGCCAATCACAATATCCACATTGTCCATGATTAGCGGATTACCCGCTTTTCCGATTCCAGCAATTTTGCCATCACGAATTCCAATGTCTGCTTTATAAATACCAGTGTAATCTAAGATAACAGCATTCGTCATGACAACATCTGCTATTCCCTCCCCACGTGTAGCTAGAGGGTGTTGTCCCATTCCATCACGAATAACTTTACCGCCGCCGAATACAACTTCATCGCCATATGTTGTGTAGTCTTTCTCAATTTGAATGAGCAAATCTGTATCTGCCAGACGAATAGAATCCCCTGTCGTCGGGCCGTACATTTCAGCGTATTGCTTTCTTGGCATCTTGAAACTCATGATTGGTTCCCCTCTTTTTCTAATGGTCCGTCCACTTTATTATTAAATCCATATACCCGACGTTCGCCGGCGTAAGGCACTAATTCCACTTCTTTTTCATCACCGGGCTCAAAACGCACAGCTGCTCCTGCCGGAATGTTGAGTCGCTTCCCAAACGCTTCTTCTCGTTTGAATTGAAGCGCTTCATTCACTTCATAAAAATGAAAATGTGAACCTACTTGAACTGGGCGGTCACCTGTATTCGTTACAGTCAATTTAGACGCCGTTCTTCCGACATTACAAATGATATCTTTTTCTTTCAAAAATAGTTGTCCCGGTTGCATTTGAACAGCCCCCTATCCATTTTATTTAATCGGACTATGTACTGTTACAAGCTTTGTGCCGTCTGGAAATGTAGCTTCTACCTGGATATCTTCAATCATTTCCGGAATACCTTCCATTACATCTTCCCTCGACAAAATGGTTGTTCCATATTCCATCAGCTCCGCAACTGTTTTTCCATCCCGTGCTCCCTCCAACACTTCATACGTTATAAGCGCTACTGCTTCCGGGTGGTTCAATTTCAATCCTCGTTCTTTACGTCGCTTCGCAAGATCTGCAGCAACAACAATCATAAGTTTGTCTACCTCACGCGGTAATAGTTGCATCATGAAACCTCCCTTTTTCGGCAAAAAAAGTCTGTTAAATCAAAATGAACAAACGGGGATTATTCTCTCCTTTTTTCTTATAGGGGGAGCCAATTCATGAACATTCCGACCTGACAGCGCCTAAAAATCAAGTGTTTCCTGCCTGTTGTGCAAAGAGACAACTGCCAAAAAACCATGCTGGAAACCATTGGATTTACCTTCACAAATACAGGATAAGATTGGCCACCTGTTATTCAAACTGAAAATATACTTGATTCCCCGCTTCCATTTGAAATGAGTATATCATTTCTTACATATATGTCAATTTATATATTTAAAAATTTACATATGATATACTGTAGATATTTAAGTTGAAAAGAAGGAGATGATACATGATGCAAAAAAACAAGCATCATTTATTAAGCGAGGGGGTGTTTTTCCCTTTAATAACAGCTTCTCTCAAAGGCATCTCTCAAGTCATCCTGATTGAGAATGTAATGACCGGCTTTCTAATTCTGATAGCCATCACTGTTTCTTCTTATTATTTAGGCATAATTGCTCTGTTGTCCGCTATTATCGGCACCTTAGCAGGGAAATTGGGGGCGGCAGATGAAAAGAATATAAATCAGGGTTTGTTAGGATATAATTCTGTGTTAACTGGAATGGCATTGGCATCATTCTTAACTGGCCCTTACATGTGGCTTATCGCTTTAATTGGGGCAGCCGCAGCAGCCATCTTCACAGCCGCCATGATGCATTTTACGAAAAGAACCGAAGTTCCAATTCTTACATTCCCCTTTGTTATCCTGACATGGTTTATATTATTAGCTTCATACAAATTAAAAGGGATTAGATTAAGTTCTGCCCTGGTACCTCAGGATTTAACACACTGGGAACTAAAGACAGCAGGTGAAGTCAATTTAATAGACGGGGTCTTTCATGGAATTGGACAAGTATTTTTTCTTAGTAACACAGTATCTGGGATTTTAGTATTCCTCGCCGTATGTTGGGCAGGAAGAAAACTAGGACTATATACAGTTATCGGAAATGCAGTTGCTATCATCATTGCATTCCTTTTAGGAGGGGAGCATTCTCTCATCACATTGGGTCTTTACGGGTATAACGCAATTTTAACTATTCTGGCCGTATCTTCTGTTTTTAAAAGTGAACATAACCGGTTTGCATTTTTATCAGGGATCATTTCAGCTTGTCTGACAGTGCCTATCACAGCAGGCCTCAGCACGTATCTTTTGCCATATGGACTCCCTGCCCTAACAATGCCGTTTGTTCTTTGCTCCTGGCTGTTTCTGGGTGCAAGAAAGGTTCTGCCAAACTTGTAGCATTGCCAATTGATAATGTAAGATCAATCAATTTTTTCTGCAATTAACTTAGCGACGAAAATGAATCATTTGTATATAGACAGAATCAAAGAATCGCGACAAGAAGTTACGCAAAAAGTTCTGGAAGAAATCAAGATGTTTCACTATAGTAAGAGTTTAGGGATAAATTATTGTTCATGAATATGTATCTTTCATACAAAAAGTTGACAATCTCCCTTTATCACTATAGGGAAGCAGAGAAATGCCTGAACCCAGTGGGCACTTCACAAAAGTCTGGGCTTTTTTAATTGTTGCATAAAAAGAAATTCATATTTTATTTTCGTGATTCTGTTACAGCACTGATTGGAGTAATGATAAATCCATATTAACGCATTGAATATTCTGAGGATCGCTGAAATGTAGATGTATGAGTTACCTCGTAACCTGCTGCAGTTTAGTTTGGCAATGGTGGAAATAAACCATCGAGAGGAGCTTAAATGAAAGAAAATAAAGTGAGAAATTGGCTGATCTACGTTTCGTATGATTGAGTAAAGCAAGGACCTTCTATTATGAATATTGGGAATTGACTGTAATCACAGTATACTTTTCGTCACAAGCGGGCTTTCCTGCTTCTAGTCAATATTCTGAAAAACTGTAGTTTATTACAATAGATGCAAAAAAAGACCAGCCATAAACTCATGGAGTGTTTCACGAACTGGTCTCTTCTAAAGGTTCTTATATATTTTCATATAACAGTCTCAGATTCAAATTGCTATCCTGTCAGCAACATGATATGTTCTATTTGTTGATTGATCGTAGGAAGTGCCCACTAAACCAACTGCACCCAATAGCAGAATAGAGCACATTAGCTTTCATGTACTTTCCTACTCCTTTGTATTTGCCTTCTTGCCCACTACTCTGCTGGTAAAACTCAAGTGAATCATGTAGCATTTCTTTTCCATATTTTATTCACCTTTAATTTTTACTTATTTATCTCGAATAACAAAAGATAGCTGTATTTTAGTCTGGACAAATTTCTAGTAGATCAAAAAACAATGCACTCTCCACTGTAACTTGTGATCCAAAAAACGCGACATCTTTTTTAAAATCCAGCCCGCATACAACTTCATTCATCTCCGAATAGGATAATTCAATGAACTCTTTCTTTGAAAAATATTCTTTCACACAATCTTCAAATTCTTGTTGTTTAGTATTATAAGGTTGAGTATCAAAACCCTCAAGAGTTGGGACAGTTCTATTCGCATCTCTGTTTTCAACTTGAAATTCGTGCTGAAGATAAAATAAAGGAGCAAGCTTAGATAGCATTAAAGTGGTACTATAAGTAACTTCAAATTCTCCTTTTATGTAGTCTTCATACTCAAATATTAATTTTGACGACGGCCATATTTCACCAAAATTCACATTGGTGATTATCATATTATTATTGTCGGAAAATTTTTTTATTATTTCTGGTATTAAAAACTGCTCGCGGCATTTAGTAAGATAATCTGATTCGTTATTGTTTCTGTAGTATTTTTCTATAGTTTCGCTAACTAGATCATTCATTCTAATTTTCACTTCCTTATTTCATTTTTAAATCATGACGTCCCGATTTGTCAGCTGGTTTAGTTTCGTTTAAGTTAAAGTCCACTTCTCCTTGATGTTTTCCTCTTTTATTAACAACTTCAAATCTACCATGTTGGGTATCTACTGCATAGTATGTGCCTGTTTTCGAATCCAAATACACATCTCTTTTATTAATTTTAGTTAATTTCGAATCCTTTTTCCAATTTCTTTGCTTAGCAAAATCAGCAGCAGTCGTTCTAACCAATGGAATTTTTTCATTTAAATTCATTTTAGCTATCTTTTTTTCAAAGGAAGCTACATCAAAACCTGCTTTTCCGCTTTTAGCACCATCCTCAACAATTTTTGCAGTCTTAGCAGTTTTTGAAGACATACCCATTGCCTTACTTGCAAGCTTGAAGGTGCCTGATGTAAGCACACTTATTCCAGCAAGTGTTCTTTCGTAATCAGAGAGGCGCTCATGAGTAACTAGGTCTTCTCCAATAACAAACTCCGCCCCACCTTTTATATTAGAAACCACTGGGGTTAAATCAAGTAAAATTGATAAACCAAGAGCTCCCTCATTTAAAGTCTTCTCATTCTTCTTTAAATTTTGGCTAGCATTATCAACTTTGTTTTGGGCTCTTTTTAACTGTTCTTTTTGCTTTTTTATTTTCTCTGCTTGCTTCTTTGTAATCTTTTTATTTTTAACTTTATTTGATTTTTTATCATAATTACCAAAAGCTCTATTGGTTTTTTTAATAGCTTTATTAAGTTTGTCAGTTGACTTATTTAATTGCTCCATACCCTTATTGGCCTGGTTAATACCCCTAATCATTTGGTTCGCATTGGCGGTTGCATCGTTAACCTCTTTTGTCATTTCATTCGTTGTTTCTATCATGACATCTAAGGCTTTATTACATTCATCCATTGCTTTGTTAACTTCATTCATCGAATGAATAACATTGTCCATTTCTTTATTCATTCCATCTACAGCAGCATTCATTTGATCTAAGCCTTTGATCATTTGGTTCTCGGCTTCTATCATTTGCTCCATTATTTCATTCACGCCATCGAGTATTTCTATTGTTTGTTTATAAATCCATAATGCTTTGTTTATAGCGGGAATAACTTTAGTCTCTATCTCTTTTATTATTTCTTTTTCTTTTTTCTTAATTTTTTTATGTAATGCCTTAAGTTTAATATCTACTAGAGCAGCTAGCCTTTTTAACTTTTTCTTTAAAAGGGCTTTTTTTGCTTATCAAGTGAATCGTATTCTTTTTTTAATAATTTCAAGATCTCTATTTCTTTTTGAATTTTTTTCAATTGAGACTCATTTAGACTACTTCCTGACGCTGCAAATGCTCTTTCTGGCATTGTAAAAGTTGTTGAAATGGTCGTGAATAAAAATGTGATTACAAATAAAACACTAAGTATCTTCTTCAAAAATGCTCTCTCCTTAGTAAAATATGTTTCAAAAATACAATACTATCCTCCTTTAAAAAAATTCACCAGGAAATTATACAGGTATATAAATTGATATTAAAGGAAAAATTTATCTTTCACTTGAATTGTATAAAAAAGTTCTTTCTCCCCCTTACTTCTAAATAAAAAAGACCCATCTGACGAAGAAATTAACTGATCTACATTTCATATTTAATTCTTTGTTCAAATAGAGATTAATCTGCATAGCAAGGACTTTTTCAGAGAAATCTAGGGTTACTGTGTCTTATTCCACCGAATCCCCCTACTCACTCTCATTTGCTGATAGGCAACCTCTATCTAAGACTAATCATCAATTAAGAATACTGTTTAAGTAAACTTAATTGATCTTATAATAGGATGTAACCTCCCTTGAAAAAAACATACTGAGTACCACTATACACATGTAGAACCCAACCAAAAATAGATCAGCCTATTTTGACTGATCTATTATCAACGTATTTTATTTTTAAATTTCTCTTACATTGTCAAAAATAAGTTTCGCTTAATTAAGTTGCCATTCTCTCGGCCACTTTAATGTTATTGTTTTGTGTTTGAAGATAAGAAGTCCCAACTATCCCTGCAACACTTAACAATAAAACTGCACAAATCAACAATTTAGATTTCATTTAACAGCTCACCTCTTTGAATTTGTCTCCTAGCTGCAATGGCTTTACGGTAGTATTCACCTGCTTCCTCATATTTCTCTCTACTTGAAAGCAGTTCTGCCACCAATATACTGTACCACTCCATATCGGGGTACATTTTTGTTTTTTCGAAGAACTGGAATGTTTCTTTAACCATGTCTAAATCATTTGACAGGTACAGCCCTTTAACCATTTTAAATTTTTCGATAATTTCATTGTTTTCATATTGTTTTGCCAGTTCGTTCCCTTCTTTGTACAATTGAGAAGCTGCAACTAAGTCATTTTGTCTGGCTTTAACAAGTGATAAATTAAACAACGCCTTTGGTTCATAGCTATGTTTTCCACGTCTATAAAATTCAAGAGCTTGTTGGAAATGTTTCTCCGCCTCACCAAGTTCTTCAAGTTGATTATAACATATCCCCACGTTGAAGTGCGATGAGCCAATTAAATAATCAACATTCAATTCTTTAGATTCCTTTAATGCCTGAAATGCGTTTTTTAATGCTTCTTCGCTTCTCATGTTGTCTAGCCAGTTCCCTGCAATTACAAATTGACAATGGACTCGTTGAACGCCATATGTAGGGTATCTACGGAATATTTTATAAGCACGACTTGCATAATTCATTGAAAGATAAGTCTGCTTCATATGATAATGAATTTCAGCCATTTTAAAATAAAAATCAGCTTTTTCAATTTCGACCCCTTCAATTGAATCAAGAGCTTTTTCTGCAAGTCTATAAAAATTCAAAGAGTATGACAGCTCTTTTTGTCTAAAATAATACATCCCCATAAAGTAATGATAGTAATATTCCAGCATTCCGTTTAAATTTTTGCTGCCCACATTCTCTTTTAATTCTTTGTAATGCTTTTCTATGTCTCTATCAGTATCAGGATAAAGATAATCAAGCATTAGCTCATGACGGAACACCAATAGCGAGTAATACACCAGTGCATCTTGGTTTTCTTCCATTCGCTCTAACTCCTGCTTAACTTCTTCCTTTACCCTTTCAGCAATAGCTGACCAATTATTTTTCAAAGCTGTATACCATTGATTCATTTTCGTTGCAACTAGATCATACGGTATCACACTTTCATTAGACAAGTTACAAACCCCTTCCCTCTTCAATCTTTCCAATAATTAAGAATTATAGCATAAAGAAGGAATGTAACGGAAAAGATTTGTTAGAAAATTTTCATAATACAATGAATGAAAAATGAGGGAGAAGCCTATCCTATAGACCCTTTTCATATGAAGTTTTAATGAAGTTTTAATGAAGTTTTAATGCAGCTTTCCAATACCTTGTACCCCCCTCTTTAATCCCCCCTTCTTTAGTTTTAATATAGTATGGATACTCCACAAACATGTCATCACATATGACCACTTCTTGAATTTTTGTGTTTTTCTTCCTTAGATAGTCATTCAATTGTTTTCTTGTTGAAAAGAGCTTCTTTAGCTTATCCTCGTAATATTCAACAAGTTTTTTGTCTTTATCTTCAGCTTTCTTCAACTTTGTCTGTATTACATGGATACATAGATCAATAATGATCTTTTCATGTATTGCATTCTCAAGTTCCCTAGAAATAACAGGCTTCATATTCTCAACACCTTAAAATCAAACGTACGTTCCCTATTTATTATACATCATTAAATCAGTTCCTAAACAAAAAAGCCCTCATTCAGAAGGACTTTCATTATTGTTATTGTCTTTTTCTTTTCTAATAACATAGCGACCTCGGTATGTCTTTTCAACTTCAGGATGATACTTCAATAATCCTTGCATAAATGTCGTCATATTACGAATCGACATCCCTGTTTCTTTTTCAATTTCTTTTTGAAGCTCATATCCCCGTATTTCACCTTTGTGATCCCTTAAAACCTTTAATGCTGTCTCACGAAGTCTATGTGTTTTCGTCCCAGGCTTAGGTTTTCTTCTAGGGTTTGAGGATGATACAACTAGCGGATTTGTTTTCTCTGGTTTGTTTTTCTCAAAGGACTTTGCCGTTTCATTGGCTAATTCTAAATAAGGATTTTTTGTGGATCATGTCTGAATCGGTTACTTCGTCTAGATTGTTTTGATTATCTAATTCGCGCAGCTTAGAATAAATTTCATTGCGCTCTTCCCGAAGTTGACGCAGCAAATTAATCTCAGCATCATTAACTTGCTCAAGCCTTAAACGTAATGCTTCCCTTTCAGTAAACATAACCCCATCTTCTAAAAAACATTATTTTATTATAGTTTATAGGGCTTTTATATAATTTTTTCCATATAAAAAATCCCAGAAAAACCTCACCCTTAATAAGGATGAGGCTAATCTGATTACTCTTCATCTTCTTCCCAGTTCTCTTTCATTCGTTTAAGCTTATCATAAAAATATTCAATAAAACTGCCGGCTACAACATTTTCATATCCATTTTCTCGATCCCATATAAATACTGGACATTCTCCATTTTCCATCTTGTTTGTATCTAAACAATAAGCAAAGAAGTCAATATCTTCTATGACCACTAAGCCTTCTGTTAAGTTGTAATCTTCTCTGTACTCTACAGTTTTGTTAACAACTGTAACGGAGTCAATATTATATCCTAAAATTAAAACGCCAAACATACCACCCGCACCATAATTTCTTAAAAACCATTTATAACTCTCTGGCAATTCAACTTGAAGTGTTTCTTCGATCCACTTTATATTATTTTCATTTGTACCACCAGTAAATATTGCCTCATGTTTATTCTCTTCAATAAATTCTCTAACTTTTGAGAGATTCATAAAATTATTCACCTCATCTGTTTCTCAATTTCTTCGGCTCTCCACTTCCAATAGCGACCTCGAAAAGAGTTATATTGAGCTTTCAATTCAGGGTCATTTCTGAAACTTTCTCCTTTTCCTTTTAGTCCATGGATTACTTTATAATATTTTCTGTGCAAACTATTTGGAATCTCTATCATTGTTCCTTTTTCTTCTTGAATTAAATGATGAAGGTTGATTTGAGTACCATCCTTTGCATAAGGAGCACTCCCCTTTTTCATGAGTTCAAGATTTGTAACACCAAACTCATTTTTTTGATTTATATCAATATCATTCCATGTATAAACTCTTCGACCAACATCCTTAGTTTTTCCTTTAACCTTTACATGCCCCTTAACTTCTGTAACTCCATATCTTTCTTTGTTCAACCAAGGAAGATTTATGTTTTTTCCTGTAAACGGTTTTCTGCTTAGATCAGAAACTTTCTTTGCAAACTGAATAAACTTTTCTTTTATCTTCTCACCATTGAGTACATTATATGGAACTTTCCCTATGCCCGCAAATTCAACTTGCGGCTCAAAAGGGTTGTGTATTTGAATCCCTTTTATTTTTGAAGCGACTCTTTGCATCGATTGTTTGAAAGACGCTACGCTTTTTTCTAAAGCTTCCTTTGAAACCTTCATCGTTTTGCTTGTGGCTTTCTTTGTAACTGCCTTTACTTTAGCTCCAGCTTTTCCGATTTTTCCGGCTTTCGAGACTTTGCTTAATTTGTCTGCACCTTTTGAGCCTACTAGCGATGTTCCCACCGTTGTAAGGGCATAGCCGAACCAATGGCTTCTGCTGTAGGCATCACCATGGATCACATCCCGCTCGAAGGATTCTTCAATATCCTTTTTTATGATGTTAAAGGTATCTACGGGGTGGATGATCACATGGCCGATGCCCTCCAGTGTTTCCTTCGGGTGGGTTGCAGCGTCCCACAACCCAATGCCCGCATCGACTAGATTATCTTTTACTCCCCCAAGAAATCCAATTGGATCAAAGAACTCATCACGCTTCATCTTCTGCAGTGCCTGAACATATTGTTTCTGCTCTGAGTCTAGATTGTCATACCCAATCTCTTTGGCCATTTCAAGATATTCATCAGGATCAGATACTTTGGCAAGCTTTTCTTTTAACTCTTCAATCCTGCGTTTTTCAGCTTCTTCTTTTTTAATTGTAAGGTATTCCTCTGTTTTCTTATGTATTTCATCTTTATACTTGAATACTTTTGTGTCGTAATATGCTTTTGCATTGAAGTTGATCGGTTGTGCGTTTACCACTTAACGGAAAAGAAGTGGAATAGAAAAAAGTGTCGATGTAATTTTCTCTGCAACACTTTTGTTTGTTCAAGCTATTTCTGGAGCTTTTGGATATGAGCATTTAGTGCTGGAATAACTGAAAAGTTCAATGCAATGCTAGAATTGTTGGTTGTATTGGGTATTGTTGTCGATCCAACAACTAAAGGCATCTCTGACAGACAGCGATCAAGCAATGGAATATGATGAGGCAAGAGGGTAAACTTACTCTCCACAAATTTATAGAGATAAGAAAGAGACCGAACTTTATCATACGGCCTCTTTCATGTTTGTTTCTTTAGTTTGTCTTTATGGTCTTTTAGAACATAATTTAACTTCGCTTTTTTGTTATTAACATTCCCAAAACACATCCCACAATAGCCGATGCAACATTGAGTATAAGCTTAGTACCTAGCGATATATTATTGAAAAAATATTCAATAAACACAGTCATTATTAATACAGCAATCCCCGCAAAAACTACTGATAAAAATAACCTAATATTAATCTTCCTTTCTAATATATTATTGTCTATAGACTTTCATGTTGTCGATCGGCTTCCAACTATGGCATATAAATAACCAAAGGAACCCCTTTTACATATTCATTTCTTAATTTATTTATATACAAATCATAATATAATAACCTAAATATACATATCCTTCGATTGACCACCTTTAGTTCCTTTTGGAGCGGTGTCAATTATACTACTTTTTCATTTATCAAATATTTAAGGATGATTTTTATCTGAAAACCATTATTACATACTCCCCGTACCCATCAAACGTTACAGAAGTACAAATTAACACCGGAGAAGATAAATTGAATATAATCATTCGTCATATTAATCTTCAGTGGTGTCCTTTCATTAGTCGGCATGACAAATGAAAATCCATGAAACAGTTAATGCAATTCACTCATAAAAAAATAGGCTATCCCTCGCAGGAGGTAGCCTATCCTTTATTGCTTCTTCAAAATGTTTATTTAGTCCTTAAAAGGACTGTTTAATCAAGTCTTTAATTGAAACACGCATCAGAAGACAGCTTTTTCAGCGACTTGAACATGCTCACCTTGTTGAATTTCTATTTTCCCAGTAGACACTCCGAATGCAACCAAACCAGCTAAAATGACTGTAGAAGCAATGGCAATTGTCTTTTTCATTTTAATTCCTCCGTCACTTTTAGAATTTGATCCCTTGCGTGAATACACTTTTCAAGATATTTTGCTGCATTCTTGATATCATCGGATTTTTTGAAGTAGCATCCCACCTCAAGTGTTAATTCTGCTACATCGTTCCACAAATCCAACTTTTCTAAAATGTCAAGGGAATTCGTTAACACACTTTCATTGTACTCATCGTATAAGGTGTTAACAAGTGTAAGTTTCGCCAAATATTCCTTATCTCCTTCTTTTTCTGCACGTTTTAATCCTTTGTCATACCATTCCCTTGCTTCTTCGATATGTCCCGATTTATACAAGACATGAGTTAGATTATAGATTGATTTAAGTCCATTTATGCTTTGGATATATTCTTGAATTTGTAAAGCATTTTTAAAACAGTCTTCCGCTTCGGATAACATGTTTCTTCTTATATAAAGAATCCCTAGATTATGATATGCCTTTCCTTCTGACTCAGGAATCTGTATGGTCTTTGCAAATTCCAAAGCATTGTTATAATGTTCATAAGCGGACTCATAACGGAATAGATCAAGTTTATTTGCACCCAAAATCATTTCACTGCTAATTGACCGATGTGCATAATCTTCAAATTCCCTAAAAATATCTAGAGCTTTTTCAGCGTAAGCCAATGAAAAGAAATATTGATCGATGTGATAATATGATATAGCTAGATGATAATAAAACTCTGCTTTTTCAATTTCATCTTCAATTTTTATAAGTTTGTCTTCAGCTAATTTGTAATAATTAATTGCCTCTATGTATTTCTTTTTGAAAAACATGTATTGACCTGAGAAAAATAAAAAATAATATTGCAGCATATCGTCTGTTTTCTGCATTTCTGGACTTTTCTGAATTCTCTCAAGAATTTCCCCTGATGACTTAAACATGTCTACTGACATCCTGTGACGTGCATCTAAGAGGTTATAATAAAGGAGCAAATTTTGATTCTCCTCCATATCATCCAATATGTAATCAATTTCATCTTTCAATTGAATGGCATCTTCAACTTCACGTTTTTTAATCATCGTATACCATTGGTTAATCTTATTGGCTACTTCTTCAAATGCAATTTTAATCGTTGTCAAAACCCCTCTCATCCTTTCTCTAAAATAACAAATTAAGTTTTATAACCACCTGTATTATCGCAAAATTCGGAAGATTTCCAAATCGTTTTGTTAGATTTGTTTGAACATTAAACTCAAATTTTTAATGTTTCTTCTTTTTCTCGGATCATATCCAATCTCTGAGCTTTCCCGAGCTTTGTAAACAATAGGATAGCAATACCTGCAATGATCTCAATCACTCCTCCGGCAGCGATTACTTTTCCTGAACCGAAGACTGCTGCTGCATAACCGCCGACTATAGCTCCCAATGGAATCATGACATAAGAAATCATACTTATTACTGAATAAACCTGTGGTTGATCCTCATCATCAACAGATATTTGAATGATCGTATGCTCCGGGACATTGATTGCGCTTATTGTGGCTCCTAAAGCCAAAGCAGCTAAAAATACTAATGGCAGTAATGGATTCATTCCTGTGATAAAAAATGCAACCCCTTCGATTATTCCAGCAGTCACAAACAGGAGTCCATATCGATTTACCTTTACTTTTGCTAAAATATATCCTAATAAAAAAGCTCCTCCTGCTGTGGTCACTTTTAATAAGGAATGAATGATAGGATCTCCCCCAAGCTCTTCAGCAATATAAACCGCAGAAAGCGCCTCCCATGGAGCAGACGCCAAATTAGAAAAAACACAATAGACTGCTAATGGAAATAAAATATGATGACTTCGAACAAGAGTGAAACCTCTTTTTAATTTTTTGAAGTATGCGCCTTTTTGTTTTGTACTCTCACTTTCGTGTTCAGCCTCTCTCTCTATTTTGTATTTGATAAATAGAATTAAACTGGCTGAAAGTATATACAATGGAAGGGTTATTAACATTGCTTGCGCCGCCCCAATAGCAACAATAGTAACGCCACATACAGTGACTCCAACAAGTCTCACAATATGTTCCGATGACTGCATTACCGCGTTTGCTTTTTGAATGAGATTTGCCTTAACAATTTTCGGAATCAACGAAACACTTGCAGGGTTATAAGATGCTCCTGTGGCTGAATGAATCAGCATGAGTAATAAGATAAACCACAGTGGTGAAAAACCGCTGAAATAACAAATTGGAATCGCAAGCATGAGCATCGCTCTGGTTAAGTCCGCAAAGAACATCCAAAATTTCAAAGTGTTTCTCTTCATTAATGGAGTAATGATTGGCCCCAATAAAGCTTGCGGAAGAAAAGATACTGCCAGCAATAGAGCGGTGCCAATTGCCCCTTTTCCTTCAAAAATCAAAAACCACAGAATTGTATTTACTGCAAAGCAATCCGCTGTTATCTTCACCAGTTTTGAGCAAAAAAGAAAAGTGAAGTTTCTTTGCCATACCGTATCACTATTCATTTTTTAAGATCCCCCTTACCAAAAATCCCTCAATCTTACAAACCGTTTATTCCTTAAGGATATCCTATTTTTGGATTATGTCAATGTCGATCTGGAATCATTAAGGTAAATTTTATTTTCCCATTATACATACACTATTTATAACTTGGCTAAACAAAAAAGCCCTTTAATTAAAGGACTTTTCTTGAAGGGCATATTGACCTCTATATGGTTTTTGACTTCTGGATATGGATGAGGTTGTTATAATTATTCTTCATCTTCCCAATTTTTCTTTAGACTCCTCAAACTCTTCCATAAAAAACTCAAGAAATTATCAGCTAAGAGTTCGTCCATAATCATCTTGGTTATCCCAGGGTATTACAGAGCATCCTCCGTCTACTAACTTATTTGTATCAAGACAATAGGAGACAATTATTTGGTATAAGGTGACATATTATCTATTTTCATTCCTAATCATTTAATAAGTCTTCATCAAGTTCAATCGAAATAACCCCATCATTTTTATTCTTTTTTGGTGTATCTTTAACAAATAGACTTTGAATAAAATCACTAAAAGTATTGGCAACTAAGAAAAGGTCTTGTTGTCTGTCTCTAAGTTCATGATCCCAAAAATATATTTTTCCTTTTTTCTCCCCTTTCACTCCTATACAAATTTGATCTCCTCCTTCAGCATCAGCGATAGGAAGAACCCATTCAGGCATCTGATCAAAATAAATATCTCTAACGTTCCTAATATCGTATCTGTTATCTTCTAGCCCATAAAAAAAACCCAAAGGTAAGACACCTTCATCAGAAAGTGGAGTGTCTCCTAATACCGGAAAGACTAGATTATCTTCCATGATCATGCACTCCCCATATTTTAAGAGGAATTCTTTATAATCATCTGATAAATTAATACTCAAGGATTTTTCTATTTCCTCTATTTCTTTTTCATCATGCGCTTTTTGAACATAAGACTTAATTTTAAACTGGCTCATTTTTTGCTCAATACTTTTAAAGTTCATTTTAATAACCTCCTCTTAAATCGGATGCAGAACCAATGTGTGGAATATTACCATGGAGATCGGTAGGTACAAGTTGAATTGTAACATCATCTAAATGATGAGGTGTTAATCCTTTCTCCTTTAACCAATCTTTTGCTTCTGCCTTAGTACGGAATCCTTTAACCTCCATAATCTTTTCGTATACCTTTGAAAAGTCTTCTCGTCCTCCATTTAATTCACCTTTTTCAAATGTTATTTTCCCTCGAGAAAATGGAGTAAAATCAGGCCGCCCATCTTTAAAAACAACAGGCTCTCCTTTTGTTACCGCAATAACTTCTGGTTTATCAGAATACCATTTTCCGTTACCTGGTGTTCCTTCCCATCGCCCGTGATTTCGTGGCAGCCTTGTTCTAGGGTTTATTGATTTAATAAACTGAATAAACTTTTCTTTTATCTTCTCACCATTGAGTACATTATATGGAACTTTCCCTATGCCCGCAAATTCAACTTGCGGCTCAAAAGGGTTGTGTATTTGAATCCCTTTTATTTTTGAAGCGACCCTTTTCATCGATTGTTTGAAAGACGCTACGCTTTTTTCTAAAGCTTCCTTTGAAACCTTCATCGTTTTGCTTGTGGCTTTCTTTGTAACTGACTTTACTTTAGCTCCAGCTTTTCCGATTTTCCCGGCTTTCGAGACTTTGCTTAATTTGTCTACACCTTTTGAGCCTACTATCGATGTTCCCACCGTTGTAAGGGCATATCCGAACCAATGGCTTCTGCTGTAGGCATCACCATTGATCACATCCCGCTCGAAGGATTCTTCAATATCCTTTTTTATGATGTTAAAGGTATCTACGGGGTGAATGATCACATGGCCGATGCCCTCCAGTGTTTCCTTCGGGTGGGTTGCAGCGTCCCACAACCCAATGCCCGCATCGACTAGATTATCTTTTACTCCCCCAAGAAATCCAATTGGATCAAAGAACTCATCACGCTTCATCTTCTGCAGTGCCTGAACATATTGTTTCTGCTCTGAGTCTAGATTGTCATACCCAATCTCTTTGGCCATTTCAAGATATTCATCAGGATCAGATACTTTGGCAAGCTTTTCTTTTAACTCTTCAATCCTGCGTTTTTCAGCTTCTTCTTTTTTAATTGTAAGGTATTCCTCTGTTTTCTTATGTATTTCATCTTTATACTTGAATACTTTTGTGTCGTAATATGCTTTTGCATTGAAGTTGATCGGTTGTGCGTTTTTTCCTTTTCCTGTAGCGTCTAGTAAAGCTTTGATTCTTTTATAGATGTAGTCTTGATTCAATTCCGATTTCTCATATTCGTTTTTTAATTTCCAATCGGTTTCATGAATTTTGTCAACTGTGTTGTCTTTAATTACTTTTGAATTAGAGATATGTTCTTTAAAGTCGAATGTTGAAAAGACTCCTAACGGAACGATGTCTTTTATGTCTTCTAAGATAGCTTTAATCGCTTGCTTTTGTTCGGCAACCATTTCATTTGATTTTCTATAAGCAATCTCTAATTCGTTTTCCAGAAAGGAAGTGTCAACGAATGTGTTGCCCGCCAGATCTGCTTCTTCTAACGCTCCGGCAATGCTGTCCAGAAAAGCGATTTGCATGTCAAACATACCAAGCCATTCATCAACATTTCTGGCATGTTCTTTATAAAAGGACTTGATATTGTCAGCGCCTCTTCCCTGAAACTCATCGCCTAAGTCAGCCATCCCCATAAAAGCCCTTTGCAGATTGACAAACTGTTCTCTGGCTTTCTTGTATTCATGTGATCGTGCTTCCATGGCGGATTTTAGTGATTTTGCTTCATATACTTTCATGAATCCAAACCCTTCCTAAGTCATGGTCAATAGAAAGTTTACCACTAAACGGAAAAGAATTGGTGAATAAATCCTGTCTGTCCATGAAAATGAATCGAATAGATCATGACAATAAACCTAATCAAAAAAGACAGCCAGATTGATATTCCCCCTTCTAAGTAGACAGTGGAAAAAGCCAACTATTAGAACGTTAACTTGGACTTAAGGATTATACCTAACAATATGAAGGGTATGTTCTTCCCCTCCGACTACACAGATAAGCAATCAGGATTAAATATATTAGCCCACTTAATGCGTTTATTAAATGGGTGCCAAAAGAGTAAAATGGGGAACTAAAGAACGCCAAGCGTATAGGGATTGGTACAATAAAAAATATGGAAAAAACTTGGGCAAAATTTGATGTTCATCATCAACTACCTAGGGAGTATGGCGGAGGTAATCAGACAAGTAATTTAATTCCAATCGATGTGAATTTTCATAGGAAGAAGTAAATCCATGGTGGGCTTCTTATTCTGAAACCAGTTTATAATACTCCTGGATATTCGGACTCACTTCCCAATATTTCGTCCCGTTAGAAGACACTAACATATCAAACCATATCTCAAAATTAGAATCTAAGTTAACCGCATCTTCTATAGCATCAATTGAATCTAGATATAACATATAACCTAATCCGTTTCTTGATTTGTTTGTGTCTATGACATATCTTCCGTCAAAATGATATCCAATTAGGACGTATCCCTCGGGGAAATCTTGAACTTCGTTATATTCAATGATTCCTTCTATGTTAAGTATTTCAACACCATCAAACATTTTCATCCCATTGTGTTGCAACAAAAACTCTTTATAATCATTAGGGAAAGTAACACCTAACTTCTTTTCTAAGTCGCTAATTGCTTGAGGACTTGCTGGATCTTCAAAATAAAAAGCAGCATCTTCCATGACATACCCCCCATGATGGAACATAGGGAATGTACCATATTTAGAAACTGCTTTCTTGATACCATTTAGAGTCATGTGTACTAACTTTCCTTCTTCCATAAAAGCTCCTCCTTTGTAAGGATCTCACTAAAGTTCACTACACAGAAACATACAACAGCGAAATTTTAAATGGACACCATCTTTTTATTAAGACATTGGTAACTACCAACTGATCATTAAGGTTTCATTTGATTTTTCAACTCTCCCCATTCACCTGGACATGACGATTTTTTGCCAGACCGAAAATAAGCTGCTTCTTTTCGCTGCATGGCAATTCGTTTCTAATCGAAAAACAGGCTTTTCATGTAAATGTCTGGGGATCACATGAAAATGAACGTGCTTTATATCTTGCTGAGCGTGCTCTCCATTATCAGAAAGGATCGTGTAATCTTCACAAATTCCTGACTGAATTAAAATTTGAGGAATTTTGATTAAGGCGTTCATGAATGCGCTTGCCAGGATGGGATCGTCCAATTCATCCAGCCTTTCAATATGTTGATTGGGAATAATCAGTGTATGACCATTTGTGATAGGATTAAGATCGAGAAATGATGTGATATGTTCATTTTTATACACTTCATAGCAATGAACGTTCTGTTTCGCGATATCGCAAAATATACATGTGCACATGTTCCGCTTCACACCTACAAGTTTGATTTAGTTATCATTATACACTTTAAATGGAATGTTCGAATATTAAAAATAATGATAGTTTACATAAAATTATTATCGTCAACTATTTGGGTGCAAAATAAAAAAGCCATTTTAAATAAAATGACTTAGGTGCTGCAATTGCCGTATGCAAGTAAGAAAGTTTTAAACCACACTCCTCAAAGTGGGTGTCTGCAGAAACTTTCCTGCCGTCCTTTCTCAGAAGGCTTGACATTCCAGGTTCGATATAAAACTCCCTATTACAGCTTAAAGGTTAAAACTTAATTATCATTACGTACAATGCAGCGTATTTAGATTATAGTATAGATAAAACAAAAAAGCAACCATTGATTGCCGAAGGTCAATAATAAGCCGAATATTGACAAAATTCTGTTAGTTGGTGATGATCGCACAACCCTTTCTTACAAGGTGATCATAGATTATGTAGTGAGGTGATGTTTAGTGGTTAAAATTTTCATCGATCCGGGCCATGGCGGTACAGACCCAGGTGCAACCGGCAACGGCTTGCAGGAAAAGAATATCACATTGCAAATCGCCTTGGCTCTCAGAAACCTGTTGCTTGATGAATATCAAAATGTTTCTGTGCAGCTGAGTAGGACAAGCGACCAGACTGTCAGTCTGACGCAAAGGACGAACGCCGCAAACAGCTGGGGTGCTGATTTTTACCTGTCAATCCACATTAACGCCGGAGGCGGTACAGGCTATGAAGACTATATTTATCCTGGTGTCGGCGCTCCTACCACCACCTACCAGAATATTATGCATGAAGAGATTTTAAAAGCGGTCGATTTTAATGACCGCGGCAAGAAAACGGCCGATTTCCATGTTTTGCGCGAGTCGAATATGCCGGCGCTGCTCACGGAAAATGGTTTTGTGGATAATGCAAACGACGCCAATAAACTGAAATCACCAACTTTTATCCAATCCATCGTCAGAGGCCATGCCAATGGACTGGCGAGGGCATTCAGTCTGTCGAAAAAAACGACAGCTCTCTATAAAGTTCAAATCGGCGCCTTCGAGAAGAAGGCAAACGCCGATGATCTTGCGGCGAGGGCGAAAGCCAAAGGATTTGACGCCATCGTCATTTACAGAGACAGCCTTTATAAGGTGCAAATCGGGGCATTTTCCTCTAAAGCGAATGCTGAAGCACTGGCCCAGGAGGCAAAAAACGCCGGATTTGATGCTTTTGTTTATCAAGAATAGAAAAAAGCCTGCGGTCTTCACAGATCGCAGGTTTTTCATGCTTTGACAGCTTCGCTTTCGACCGCCGTTTTTTTGTTCGATACATAGCTGTTTAACATCATCCCTACGACGACCAGGACCATGCCGGCCCAGGATACGGCTCCGGGCAGCGGGCTTGAAAGGAAGACAATTTCTCCTGCTGCCGCAAACAAAACTTCAAATGATTGCGTCGCTTCGACAGCGGCCAGTTTCTGCATATTCCCTTTGACAATATCAGTTGCGGCAAAGAACAAAATCGTTGCGCATATTCCGGAAAACACAGCGACCAAAGCGGATTGGACAAGCTGACCGGCGCTTGGCGGACCTGCTTGCCAAAAGCCGAATAGAGAAAGGAACAGCCAAAACGGAAGACTTGCCAGCGTCATTCCGAGTACGCGCTGATATGCGTCAAGACGACCGCCGCAAAGCTCCATCATTTTCCTGTTTCCGAGCGGATAGGCAAAAGAAGCTAAGATGACCGGAGCAACACATAAGACCATCTCCTTTAATGAAAGCTGTGCCGCATGTTCCGCCTGCATCAGCACAACCCCCGCCAAAATCAAAAGCGACATCATCAACCCCTTATAAGGGATTTGCCCCCTGATTTGCACAAGCCCTGCTTTTGTTTGGACAGTCTCATAAAAAAACGGCGCCAATAGCGAGCCTGAGATGATGGTGACCTGCCATGTTCCCGCAATCAGCCAGCCCGGTCCGAAAGCGGCGGCAAAACACAGCGGCGCATAAAAAAAGCCGAACCCGACGATGCTCCATTTCATCCAGCCGAGCGGCGCTTTTTTGATTTCCTGAAAGACCTGTGCCGCATTTCCTCTCATACAAACGATGGCAAAGAGGAGCGGCGCCATGAATAGAAACCGGAGAGAAGCGCTCCAGATCCAGCTTCCCCCGCCGAGCTCCATCGCTCTGTTGAGGACAAATGTGAAAGCGAAAAAGAAAGCGGCGCAAATGCCAAGTATAATCGGCCTCAAACCCATCACTCCTTTTCTTGATGTCCGGCCAATCGATTTCCAAGACTCAGCCAGTTCTCCTCGGCAAGCCTCGCCGCCGTTTCAGCATTTCTCTTTTGAGCGGCTTCGATGACCTTTCGATGCTGTTCAACTGATTTCATGCTGCTGACTGAAGAAAACTGGGACATTTCCAGCCGGAAAATCTTGGCGGTGATTCTGTCCAGTGCACGGATAATTTCCGGATTTTTGGCCGTGTTTAAAAATACGCGGTGAAATGCTTCATCTGCTTCAATGGCGGCGATGATGTCCTCTTTTTCAATCGCATGCTGGAGACGATTGTTATGCTCCTCCAGCTCTTTTATATCCTCCTCTGTTAAGGAAGGGATTGAAAGCCGGACGGCCAAAGCGTGCAATGCAGCCGTTACGGGAAAGGCATGCTCTGCCTCTTCACGGTTCAGCGGGGCTACACGTGTTGCCGATCCTGGTACCGCTTCGACAAGCCCTTCATCCTCCAGTCGTTTGAGTGCCTCTCTGACAGGGGTGCGGCTGATGCCGAATTGCTCAGCAAGCTCCTGATCATGAAGGCGCTCTCCAGGCTTCAACTGTAAATGGACGATTTCGCGTTTAAGCGCTTGGTAGACTTCTTCACGGAATGAAATCCGCTTAATCGGTTTAATGTTATTGTTCATCATAAAACCAATATATCGCATTTTGGTTTTATGTTCAATATAAAAAGAGGTTCGGCTGTAAAGCCGAACCTCTTATGCTTATACTAAAATATCAACAACAAACTGCGACCATGATTCCAGCCTGTCATAGACGCTTTTCTCTTTCAGATCTGACGCTTTCATCCAGCGGCCGGCAATCTGATCCTGTTCTTTCACTTCAACATGTGCGCCCTTTTTTAGCTCAAGCGCGGAGAGGATACCGATATGGACTTTGCCAACGCTGTTTTCATCATCGTTAATCAGTCCGAGCGTCACCATTTTTTCTTTATCTGCTTCCTGGATCAAAAGCTCTTCGTCAAGCTCCCGATCTGTATTCAGCTTCAAAATATCAGAAAAGCCAAGGCCGCTAGTTAAGTTCATATGTCCGCCGAAGCCGAGCGACAGCTTATTGTGAAGCCGCGCTTCCCCGCCGCCTTCAAGCCGTTCATAAACGAAGATTTCATCATCCCTTTTCATGACAACATAAGGGATCGGCTGTTTAAAGGCAGGGTTTTCCTCGGCGTCCCCCCTTCTCATCTCACTGAAATGACGTTCGATGTGCGCCATGATCTGTTCGATCGTTTTCCGATCACTATTTACACCTTGAAAGGTCAGCGTTTCCTTTGCAAATACTTCTTCCCGCGGCGCCACGAGAATCATTTCATCCATTTTCCCCATCGATCAAGTTCCTCCTCAAGATAAAAGAGCAGATCGATTCTGCTCTTGTTTTGCCATGCTATTTGTTTTTCAGCCGTTAGGCCGGCGGTGCGGACAGATGTTTCTTCCGCACCGTCCGTCTTAGTTTTCGTCAAAATAAAAGTCGTCGTCTTTCAGCGGTTCAACGGTTGCTTTTTTGTAGCCGTTCCCTTTCATGGAGAAGAAGTCGTGCGATTTCGTTTTCGTATTCAAGCCGTTCAAGACGATCGGGTTGATCTCTTCTTCTTCGAAATAGGCCTCAAAGCCAAGGTTCATCAGCGCCTTGTTTGCATTGTAGCGAATGAACTTTTTGACATCGTGTGACAGGCCGACCTGATCATACAAGTCTTCTGTATATTCAAGCTCGTTTTCATAAAGCTCTTTCAATAGATCGATCGCAAAGGCATATAGCTCTTCTTTCTTCTCCGGTGTCTGCTGATTGTAAATCTCCTGGGCGAGCAGACCGACATAAACGCCGTGAATCGCTTCATCCCGGAGGATCAGGTTGATGATTTCACCGCTCTGCATGAGCTTGCCTTGTCCGTAAAAATAAAGGGGATAGTAGAAGCCGCTGTAAAACAGGAAGCTTTCCAGATAGACCGACGCGACCATCGCCTTAAACAGCGATATTTTGTCGCCCCCGCGGATTTCTTCATAGATCCCGACAATCGTTCGCGCTTTCTTTTGCAGGTATTTATTTTGTTTCACCCATTCAAAGACTTCGTTGATCGTCTCTGTCGGGGCAAGGGTCATGAAAATGTTGGAATAGGACTTGGCGTGAACCGCGTTCTCCATCATCGCCATGAAGTTGAGCACCGCTTTGCGCTGGTGGCCTTCAACATGCTCTGCGACAAGAGGCATTCCGGTGTTGCCCTGCTCCGTATCGAGAAGGGTCAGCCCTGCGAGCACTTTCATGTATGTGTCCTGTTCGTTTTTGCCCAAGTACTTCCATGTGAGAAGATCGCCGTTTAAGGCGATTTCTTCCGGAAGCCAAAACTGCTTTACATTTTGGTTGTAAAACATCTGGGTAAAATCATCTTCATGCTTTGACCAGTTTGCTGCATCATATATTTTCGTCACTTTCGCATACTCTCCTTTAATCAAACGACACAAGAAAGGCAGCCTTCTTGCCCTGTATCCTTCGTTCTTGCATAGTAAAGTGTTTTGATTCCTTTATGATGGGCATAGAGGTCGATCCGGTTCAGATCGCGTGTCGTCATTGTATCTTTCAGGAACAATGTAAAGCTTATGCCTTGGTCAACGTGCTGCTGGATCGTTGCGATCATATCCACGACTCTAAACATGTCCATATCATACGCCTCTTTATAGAAGAACCAGTTGCTTGGCGCAAGGCCCGGCATCGGATAGTATGTTTTGGAATTGCCGTATGTTCTTTCTTCAATCCGCTCCATAATCGGCATCACGGATGCTGTGCTTGACTGCACATATGAAATAGATCCCGTCGGTGCGATGCACAATCTGTAGCTGTGGTACAGCCCGTGCTCTTTGACGTATTCTTTCAGCTGTTTCCAATCTTCTTTCGTCGGAATGTGCATGCCTTCAAATAGCTTGGCAATCTTCTCAAATTTAGGCGAGAAGTCTTGTGTGATGTACTTTTCAAAGTACTCTCCTGTCGCGTATGAAGAGCCTTCATACTGATAGAACGTCTCCCCTTTTTGCTCGGCGATCTCTGCGGACCGTTGTATGGAGTAGAAGTTCATCATCATAAAGAACGTATTGGCGAAGTCTCTCGCTTCTTCGCTTTCATAGGCGATACCGTTTTGCGCCAAATATCCGTGCAGGTTCATCGCTCCGAGGCCGATCGATTTCATCGCTTTGTTTGCCTTTCTGACAGCCGGCGCGTTTGTGATGTTTGTTGTTTCCGATACGTGCGTCAGCGAGTCGGTCGCAAGCTTCACCGTCTGCTCAAGCGATTTGTTTTTCATGACATTCAGGATGTTCAAAGAACCCAGGTTGCAGGAGATATCCAGACCGATTTCATCTTCCTCGCCGTAATCCGTATAGGATGATACTTGGGATGCCTGAAGGACCTCTGAGCAAAGGTTGGAAAATTTAACCTTAGACACATGGTTATTGGCATGCGCCTTATTGACGTTGTCCTGGAACATGATGTACGGATAACCGGATTCAGACCTTAACATCGCCAGCTTCTCAAGCATTTTGCGCGGGTTGATTTTTTCCTTTTTGACCCTCGGGTCTTCAACGAGGCGGTCGTACATTTCATTCATGTCCATTTCGTCCATATGCTCGCCGTATGCTTTATAAATGGTGTGCGGATAGAATACATATGCCGCTTTATCTTCCCTGGCAAGCTCGACGAATTTATCGGGAATCACCACCCCGATGGACAGTGTTTTCACCCTGACATCCTCATCGGCTGAGATTTTCTTTGTATCAAGAAAATCGTTGATATCGCGGTGGAAAATGTTTAAGTACGCCGCTCCGGAGCCTTGTCTCTGACCCATTTGGTCAGCGTAGCGGAACGCGTTGTCGAGAAGCTTCATTACGCCGACGACGCCTTTTGTCGCATTTTCAACGTCTTTGATCGCTTCGCCTTTCGCACGGAGCTTCGAAAGGTTTAGCGACACGCCTCCCCCCAGCTTTGAAAGCTGCATGGAAATATCAACGGCTCTGGAGATGTCGTTTAAGGAATCATTGACTTCCAAGAGGAAGCAGCTGACCAGCTCGCCGCGGCGTTTCCGTCCGGCATTGAGGAATGTCGGCGTGCTCGGCTGGTATTCCTGGTTGATCATCATTCTGACAAATTCCTTCGCCTTCTCCTTATCACCGTTTGCAAAAAATAAAGCAACGATGGAGATCCGGTCTTCGTAGCGCTCAAGAATTTTTTTCTTGTCATTCGTTTTCAGCGCATAGTCGTTGTAAAACTTAAAAGCGCTCATAAAGGACGGGAATCTGAATTTTTTTGCGTAAGCCTCTTTGAATACTTCTTTGATTTCTTCAAATGTGTACTGGCTTAAGAACTCTTCTTCATAGTAGTCGTTCTCTATTAAGTAATCGATTTTTTCTTTCAGATCATGGAAAAATACCGTATTTTGGTTGATGTAGTCGACAAAATAACTATGTACAGCTTCTTTATCTTTATCAAACTGGAATTTCCCGTCTTTTTGAATCATGATCTCATTGTTTAACTGGATCCATTTTGGCACTTGATTTTGTGACAACTCTTTCTACCTCCCGAGTAAACAGTTCAACGTCTTTGGCCGTCCCGCTGAGCTCGAATTTGCAGAGAATCGGAACTTGATACTGTTTCGATATTTTTTCTGCGCTTCTTGCAAAATTATCTCCCCAAACTCTGTTTCCGCTTGCCGCCACACCCAATAAAAGGTGGGCGTTCTTCTCAAGAAACATCTCGGTTGTTTTCGGAACTTCCCCAAACCCTGTCGTGTACGTGATTAAAATAAACGGTTCGTCTAGATATTCCGCTGCAGCGACCTTCCGCTTATGATGAAAAGGCGTTTTTTCCACAAAGCGCTGAACGTTTCCCGTTTTTGAATCAAATACGATCTGAATCATCATTATCACGACCTATTAAAATTGTTTCAGAGTCTCTCAACTCGTCCTTACACAATATATAGTATACCATCATTCGAAAAAACACAATATATTGATACGCGAGTTGAAAAAGTTCACAATTCGCTTCAGCTCTGGGAGGCCTAAAGGCCAAAGAAATATGAGTAGAATGAGAGCCGTCGCTCACCCTACTCATGAAACCGAAATCTATCATAACACGAAAAAAATTGAGTTAGAAGACTAGACTTTTTCACTTATTTTTTGTAAGCGTCGCAACACTTGTTCTCACATACCTCTTTAATATCGGCTTCAATGCCGAGTTCCTTAAGGACGGATTGAACGGCGGTGAGGATCGAAGCTTCCCTGATAAGCTCTTTGCCATTTACGAGAATGCTTGTGCCGTATTCATAGCATGAATCATCTTCACATGTTTCTTCCCAGTGATTGATGACTATTTTAGGTTTCATTGTCAACTCATTCCTTTGCATTTGAAACTGATTTGGTTAAACAATACTTAGTTTAGCGATTGGACGCCGCTTTGTAAATTTGAAAGCACCGAGATTTTATTTTTGTTATGACCGAAACATCAAAAAGACCATGCCGGGCATGGTCTAAAGCGTGTCGACAAATCCCCCCGCATCGCTGTCAGACCTGCAAAGGTGTCGAGTCACGCTGAAAGATGACAAAGTCCTGAAGGAGTAAACCGTGTCAGGACTTTGTCAACAATCTCGGTCTAGTGTGGCCGAATCTCGCTATTCGAGTTCAAGCTGAACGTTTTTTTGCGGGGCGAATGTGGAAATGGCGTGTTTGTATATAAGCTGCTGCTTTCCTTCCGATTCAATCAATACGGTGAAGTTGTCAAATCCTTTTACTTGACCGCGCAGCTGAAATCCGTTGAGCAAAAAGACCGTGACAAATGTATTTTCTTTCCGAATCTGATTCAAAAACTGATCTTGAATATTTATCGATTTCATATTTCTGGTCCTCCTTGTTTCTCTATATCATATTGTTTCGATTAAAGTTCGAGCTTTCCTGCTATGCAACTGAAAATTTCCTGTTTTTTCTGCTCGATTTTGACAGGTGGCGTCATATCAAACCAGGAAACGTCCATTTTGTTCCTGAACCATGTCAGCTGCCGTTTGGCATAGCGCCTCGAGTTGCGTTTCAGCGTCTCGACCGCCTCCTCCAGCGATACCCTGCCTTCAAGATAGGCGTAAAGCTCTTTGTATCCGATCGCCTGAACAGACTGACAATCTCTCACGTTTTCACGGTAAAGCTGCTTTACCTCTTCCAAAAGCCCTTCATCCATCATCTGGTCGACACGCTTGTTGATTCTGTCATACAGCACCTCTCGATCCATCGTCAAACCGATGAGAGCGGTGTTGTACATCAGCTCTTTTTGCTGTCGCTCCATATGTTCAGACATGGTTTTTCCCGTCGTATGTAAAATTTCGAGCGCTCTGATGACCCTGCGCATGTTGTTCGGATGAATGGCCCTGGCCGCTTCGGAATCGCGTTCTTCGAGAAGGCTGTGGACATATCCGGCTCCCTTCTCCATATAGAGCGCCTCCATCTCCGTCCGAAACCCGGGGTCGCCCGCCTCTTCGGTAAATGAGTAGTCATACAGGACGGACTGGATATAAAGCCCGGTTCCTCCGACGATCATCGGCAGCTTCCCGCGCCTTTCGATTTCCGCCATTTTCTTTCTTACAATCTCTTGATATTCGGCGACGGAAAAGGATTCCGTCGGCTCTTTTATATCAAGAAGATGGTGCGGGATCCCGTTCATTTCCCAAGGTTTAATCTTCGCTGTGCCGATATCCATTCGTTTATAGATCTGCATCGAATCGCCGCTTATAATCTCGGCGTTTAGACTTTCAGCCAGCATGATGCTTAATTGTGTTTTTCCGACAGCGGTCGGTCCGATCAGAACGACGACCGGCGGCTTCTTTTTATTCAATCATGATCACTCTCTTTAAACAAGCTCCATCCATTATACCATTTTGCGTTCGAAAACACCCATTTCATTTTACCCGTTTTCTCGAAGTGGTAAACATTTCCTTATTCACCAGCCGAGCGGCTCATTTCCAACGATTTCTCTGGTGGCCCCTTTAAATGAATGTCTGTGCCTTCTCCTGACGCTGTCGCTTACGTAAACAACACCTCCGAATCGAATCGGCGGAGCGGCTGAGTAAGCCAAATAAGTGGTGTCTTCGATTTCATGGTAGTGCGTCCCGTCCGCCCGCGGAATCGCAGGTCCGGTAATGCCGTAGTATCTGTGGTAATGCTCGTTTTCAAATGATGTAATTCCTGAATAAAAATGAACGTGCCCATCTGTATTACTCCCGTTTGCAGGCTGTGAAAACCCTTCAATTAAATGGTAGTGGCCATTGGCTCTGGAAGTTCGCGCCATGTACGCATGGGCATGAGCTGGGGACTTTGCCCAATCTGACTGATACAGCGGCATCTATAGCTCACTCCTTTTTTGGCCGACTGCCCAGGCAAAAACGGCTGGGCAGAATACATTGATGTTAGTCAGGTTTCATTTTATTATAGGAGGGGTTTTTTTATGAATCATTTCGGCCACAATCCGGCGTTTTATGACGGAGATCAGCGAATCATCGGCAGACCTTTTTTTGGCAGACCTTTTTTCGGCGGGCCTTTCGGTCGCCCGTTTTTCGGACCGGGACCGTTTTTTGGAGGATTCTTGGGCGGCCTGACAGCTGGAGCGCTTCTCAGTCCGCTGGCATACCCTTATCCACCGTATCCTTACTATCCTTATTACTATTGACAAATAAAGGCTCTTTTTCGGGGCCTTTATACATAAATTTTTTCTTGACTTAAAACTTTAGGATCAATTATGATGGATTTTACCAACCGGTTCGTAAGCGGGGGTTTTTTTTATGTCTAAAAAGATGAAATCTTTGAAGCGGCCGCTATAACACCTGATGCTTCATTCGGTCGAGAGAAGAAGCGAACTCCTGGCCATTTCCTCGGAGGTACCAGGCACTGTGCCAGGGAGCTTACGTAAAACCGTTTCTTTACGCTTGACGATATAAAAATGAACAATACGATTCAGCTGTGTACAAGCGTTCTTGCTGCAACAGCTTATAATGAAGGGCTTCTTTCAACCATGGCTGGCGTTTTATGCGGAGTTCAAACCAAGAGCTCTTTAGAGGATCTGTCCAATCCGGCTCTGGCTCACATGATCAGGCTGGTTTGCGATTGGCACCCGGTTTTCGGAAATGGCTGATGAAGGGAAAGCCCTCCTTTTGAATCATGCAATGAAAAGGATAAAGGGGGATTTTATATGATGGCAGGCTACATTTTCCTTCTGATTGCAATCCTGTCGGAAGCAGCCGCAGCAGCCATGCTGAAAGTATCCGACGGTTTTGCGCGCTGGCAGCCCGGGATTCTCGTTGTAATAGGCTACGGCCTCGCTTTTTACATGATGTCTTTGACATTGAAATTCATTCCGCTCAGCCTCTCATATGCGACATGGAGCGGAGCGGGCACTGTCTTAACAGCCGTCATCGGTGTCATGTGGTTCCAGGAAAGGTTGAATCGCCGGGCGATCGCCGGCATCATCTGCCTTGTATCAGGCGTTGTTCTGATCAATCTGTCATAAGGAGGAGATTTCCGTGAAAGGCATTTTATTTTTGGCGGCAGCCATACTTTCAGAAGTATTCGGAAGCACGATGCTGAAGTTATCGGAAGGTTTCAGCGCCCCCGGACCCACAGCCGGAGTCGTGATCGGCTTTGCGGCTTCTTTTACGTTCCTGAGCTTTTCTTTAAAAACGCTGTCCCTGTCCGCCGCCTATGCGACATGGGCAGGAACAGGGACAGCCTTGACTGCGGCCATCGGATATTTTATGTTCAATGAACCGTTCAGCATCAAAACGATGTTCGGCCTGATCCTCATTATCGGCGGCGTCGTTTTGCTCAATTCAAAGCATGCGGAAACAGCTGACAGCGAGCGGCAGATCACAATCGAACCATCTTCAGGCCAAACATGACCGCTCGGCCTGGTTAAGGTGTCTTTCCAACGATAATCTCAGGCTCAAGTTCGATCGCAACATTTCCTTGGACGGCCCGGGAAATCATACATGAGGTCTCCGCTTTTTCAGCAAGTCTTCGGGCAAGCGTCACCTCTTTTTCGGAAGCGCCTTTTTGTAGGCGGATCAGCGGCCTGTGAATGATTTTTTCATATGTAAACACACCGTTTGTGACATCGACTACGGCTTCAGACTCCATTGTCAGCTCCTCTTTTTCGAGGCCGCTCCTTTCCATCATTGCCGCAAGTGTAATGATATAGCATGTTGCAGCTGCACCGAGCAGCATCTCATCCGGATTTGTTCCGGCACCGGGACCGTCCATTTCATTCGGTATGGAAATGTCGGTTTTTAGATTTCCGCTTTCAATCCTTCCGACATCGTTTCTTTTTCCCGGCCAGTCGGCCTGTAAATAAAAATGATGTTTTGCCATTTAAAAGCAGCCTCCTTCTTTCATCTTATATTTAGTCTACCGTTGTTTGATCGTCTTTGTCCTTTTATTTGCTTGTATGTGTCGTGACAATGGCCTAACACACAGGACACGAGCGGAGCATACGATACAGCGAATATTACCGAGAAAGGACGAAATCAATGGAAAACAAAGAAAATATGCATGTGATGGGAACCGTCCAACAGCCGCAACCGAACGTTCACTTTCCGCAGTACCCGCAGTCTGAGGCCCTCGCACACCAGATCAAATGCCCGTTATTTCCTCATCTAAAACCGGTCACATTATGCACGGTCGCTCCCTTTGTTCATTACGGGCTGCAAGAAGCGCAAGCGACTTCATATCACCATGCCATGGAAGAAGTGGCGGCGATGGCCTATTTAATGGGCATGGGGATGGATCCTCATACAGCTTACTGTACAGTCGAATCGTGGGAAATCAATGAAAAGTTTTATTGAAACAAATTCAAGACTGAACGGTCAAAAAAAGCGCTAAATGACCGTTCAGCCCGGCTTTTACAGTCTTCTGTTAAGCGTGCTTCCACAAGCTGGCATATCAGGCGGCAATCAATACGGCATTGTCACCCCAAAGTTCAATCCATTGCTTCATATCCTTTTTCAGCACTAAGCTAAACATTCGTTCATGAAATCAGGAGTGCTGCGAGTCATTGATCTCACCTCATCATTTTTCGACTGATCAATCTAAATTGGTTAGAACGGAGCAAAGTGATCGTCTCCATTTACCAAAAAATGGCTAATGATCACTCCAGCACGGACAGGCTGACATCGATCATATCCTGCAAAATGGCGAAATCCGATGTCAATTTGGCTTAAAAGTCAGCGACAGCCGCGTTTGCGTTAAAAAACGGGCAGTTGACCGGAGATCCCGCTCATTCTTCAGCTCCCCCTCTGCCACAACCTTGACGAGCGCTTTGTAAAAAGCGATTCAAGCTCCCTTGTCTGCTTATGAAAATAATCGGCAATATCCGGATCATGAGGGATATGTTCAATCGCACTGTTGATGATGCAGCACGCTTTTGAACGGTCACAATCTTTCAAAGCATCTAAGCTGTGCTTGCTTAACCGAACCAGGGCTTTCAAGGCGGACGATGACTTTGGCGTTTTTGTCTTCAAGTGCCGAAAGCAGTGTACAAACTTTGCCGAGCAATTCCTGTAGCTTTGAGCAGATCCTGAAGGGATGCTCCTTCATAGCCGTATTGCCCGAATACCTTCATCGCTTTATGGAGGACAAGGGCTGCATCAAATTCTTTGTACCTCCCCAATCACTCATCATCTCCTTTAATAGAAGGAATAAATTTTTTTAGCCTAGTCGTGCAATTTTGGAAATCGGCTCATGATCCTTCCGGGCAAGTCATAGACATAAGCATTAGGATCACACTGTCAAAGCCAGAAGAGCAAAGGAAGTGTAACAGTTGTTTATTTATACGGTTCAGCCTGGAGATTCTTTATTTGTCATCGGGACCAACTTCGGTATTGCGGTCGATCAAATCCGATTAGCAAACGGGCTGGCGGAGACAAATCTCGTTCCCGGACAGGCTCTCCTGATTCCGCTGTTTACATACACCGTTCAGCCCGGAGACAGCTTTTACTCGATCGCCCGCCAGGCATTTGTATCCTCGGAAAGCCTGCAAAGAGCAAACCGGTCGGTTACACCCGGAAATATGAGACCCGGCATGAAATTAACGATTCCCGACATACCGAAAAAGCCGATTACAGGTTTAGGCTATTACACATTAAGAAATCCACAATTAGACCGGGAGCTGATCAACAATTTTGCACCCTATACAACATATTTGGCGTTTTTTGAATACCATTTTTCAAGCGATGGATCATTAAGCGACCTCAACGATCCGCCGGCCGTTCAAACCGCATGGAGGCGCCGCGTTCCTCCTCTCATGACCGTCACCAATTTAACGGAAACGGGATTTAGCCCGTCATTGGCTCATCAAGTATTAAATCAGCCCGAGGCCAGAAACAATCTCATTGAAAATATTTTCGCGACGATTTCGAGAAAAGGCTATGCCGGCGTCAATATTGACTTTGAACAAATTATGGAAGAAGACCGAGATTTATTTTCGGGTTTTCTGCGCCGATTAAAAAATCGCCTGCAGCCGGCCGGCTATGTCCTGACGGTCGCTGTTCCGCCAAAAACAAACGAGAATATCGCCTGGTTAAAAGGCTATGATTACGGAGGTATCGGTTCGGCCAGCGATCTCATGTTTATCATGGCATATGACTGGCACCACGGGGCGAGCGAGCCGGGACCTGTAGCCCCGATTGACGAAGTGCGGCAAACGATCCAGTTTGCCCTCACCAAGGTTCCGAAACAAAAAATCATTCTCGGTTTTCCGCTTTACGGTTATAATTGGACGCTTCCTTACCAGCCCGGAACCGTTTCCCCGGGAATCGCCAATCAAGATGCCGTTCAGCTTGCCATGAAACATCAGGCTCCGATCCAATACGACAAACGATATGAATCCCCATTTTTTGAATATACCGATGAACAAGGTAAAAAGCATATCGTCTGGTTTGAAGACGCCCGAAGCATCGGTAAAAAAATGCAGCTGATGCGCGAATTCGATCTTGACGGCGGAGGTGTATGGCAGTTAACCCTCAGCTTTCCGCAAGGCCCGTGGCTGCTGACAAAATTCTTTCGCGTCAGAAGGGTGTAACCCTCGATTAATTGTTAAAAATTGGATCGGATAAACTTTCAAGAAAACATGATAATAATTGACGATAACTAAACCTGAAAGGGATGTTGAATGTTGAATAATGGGATTCATGAAACATTGGAGCTCCATGAGCTTCTGATGTTTAAAAATCTTTGTCTGACGAAATCTTCGACCATGACCGGACTGGTGAAGGATCAGGAGCTTCGGGATATCCTTGAACGGGATGCATCACAAACAAAGCATCAGATTGAACATTTGCAGGGACTCTTGTCGATGAGAGGTGAATCTCTATGAATGAATTCATCCAAAATATGACGGGAATGGGCGCTATGACTGAGCAGGTCATCGCCACCGATTTTTTGATTACAGCGAAAACAGGTGTTAAAAACATTGCAACAGCCATTACGGAAACCTCTTCCCCTGACGTTCGGGAAACACTGAAGCAATATTTAAACGATGCCATTGAAACACATGAGCAAATCACCAATTACATGATTTCCAAAGGCTATTACAATCCAAGCAATTTACCTAAACAGATTCAAATTGACACACAAGCCGCAGAAGTGGCCAAAGACCTTCCTCAAATGTAGAGATATGAAAAGAACCTGCCGCCTGAGGGCAGGTTCTTTTATGATTTTAAACCGTTTGTTCTTTTTTCTCGTCATAGTCAATCACGGCTTTTGGCAGAGCCGTATATTTCGCCCAGTAAAAGATTCCGAGCGAACCGATTGCGATTACAATCAAATCAAGCGGTGTGTCCAATAAGCCCAGCCCGTTTCCGAAAGACCCGAAGTATGACAAAATCAAAAGCATCACATAGTATCCGACGATCCACCATGCGGACCTTAGCTGCTGTGCGAATGGAACATCGTCCTTCGGAACGTACTTTTGACAGGCCCAGTAAATCGCAAACATGACCAGCTGGGAGCCGAGCAGCCATGAGACGGTATTCCAGCCTGACCAGTAGACGATGAATGAGGCGAAGATGAATGAGATCGGCGCTATCACTGCCATTCCCTTGATGCGGAGCGGTTTTTTCAAATGTTTTGCATTGAGATCTAAGGCCGCTGCGGATACCGGGGCAATCGCGTACGAAAGAATCAGGGCAACCGAACAGACATTGACAAGCGCATCCCAAGATGGAAATGGAAGCGTCCAGAATACAGCCAGTCCGAATGACAGCCATAAAGACGGACGGGGAATGCCAGTCGGCTTATCGACCTTTGAAAACACACGAAACAATGTGCCGTTCCGCGCCCATGCATACACAAGGCGGGAAGTCGTATTCATAAAAATATTTCCGTTTCCGCCCGGGGATAAAATCGCGTCAAGTACAACCAATGTTGCAAGCCATCCCATGCCGAGCAAAACGGCGATATCTTTAAACGGAAGAGAAAATTCGCGGCCGATCGCTTTCCAGCCGTCAGCAAGCATGTTTGTCGGAATCGCGCCGATGAACAGCACTTGCAGAATCGTATAAATACATGCTGAAACAATGATGCATATGATCAGGGCAATCGGAATATTCCGCTGCGGATTCCTGACTTCCCCGGCAACCGAAACGATCGGGTGAAGTCCAAGATAGGCAAACATGACCCCGCCTGTCGAAATCGATGCCTGCACACCGCCAAAACCAAACGGTGAAAATTCCGCTGTCGTAAAGTTGACTCCTTTAAAATGAAACATGAGAGCGACAATAATGGTCAGCGGCACAAAGTATTTAAAAACGGAAATGATCAAATTGGACTTGGCGAATGCCTTCACACTCCAAAAATTCAACAGAAAGAATAAGCATAATAAAGCAAACTGCAAAAGCCAGCCGATGATAGTCGGTGATTCTGATCCTTCTATTGTCAAGCCGGGAAACCAATACGCCACATATTGCCGGACCGCCGTCACTTCGATTGAAATCAGACTCGTGTAGGCGACGATCGTAATAAATGAGATGATATAGCCGACAAGATGGCCGTGCGTATACACCGGATAGCGGATGATTCCTCCCGTTCGCGGCAAAGCGGCGCCGAGCTCGGCATACACAAGCCCGATTAAAAGGATGATGATCCCTCCGATTACCCAGGAAAAGCTTCCCGCGGGACCGGCTTTTGAAGCGACATTGCTGACGGCAAATAACCACGCTGACCCAAATATCGCGCCCATCCCGATCAAAATCAGATCCAACAGAGAAATCGTCTTTTTGAAATTGCCCTGTTTAGCCATTACACTACCTCCTAGTCTAAAAAGTCCCGTGAATAGAAGGTAGTATGTTCAAAACATGCCATCCTTATGAGTCTGTAACGGCGAAAGAGCCCGGGAAACATTTGCGGTCCCCCGAGCGTCACAATTATTTTACAGCGGCCGGCGCCAGAAACGCCTCAATTTCATCGGCGGCTTTTTCCGCGCCTCCTGCTTCTTTGATGTTTTTTTGCATATCTTGAACCCGTTTCATCAGCTCCGCATCTCCATCAACTTGTGAAACGGCTTCCTGTAATATAGCAACAGTTGTTTCTTCAGGCTTCAGGTGTATTCCAAGACCAAGCTCATTAACGCGCTCTGCTGTCATTTCCTGTTCAGCCATTTGCGGAATGACGATCAAAGGAACACCTGCATTCAGTCCTTCCATCGTGCTGTTCATGCCTCCGTGGGTGATGAACAGACTGGCTTTTTTAAGGATTTCAAGCTGTGGAACACGCTGATGAATTGAAAAATTTTCCGGTATGTCCGCAAAGCTTTCAGGATCAATCGTGGTGCCCACCGCCATGATGACGCGCCATTTTGAACCGCCGAAAGCATCAATGCACATTTGATAGAACTCCGGCCAGGCGTTGAATGCCGTTCCTAAAGAAATCAGCATGACGGGACGGTCATCGCCATGCAAAAGCGCCGTGCTTTCTTTTTCCTGAAACTTGCGTTTGCTCAGAGAAGGTCCGACAAAACAGAACCGTTCATCAAAAGTATCCCCATAGGGCTGGAAAGCGCGCGGCATAAAGACGATGTTCAGATCGGCCGGCTTGAATACCTCCTCAAAAAATGACGGAAGATTCGAATTTTTCAAAGCCTCTTTTTGCTCATCCGTCAGCTCAGCCTGATACTTTTCCCTGGAAAGATAGCTGAATTGAAAATGGTCGTTTTGCGCATATGTCGAGCAAAGCCGAACCGCTTTTATGCCAAGCTTTTCCGCTAATATTTTCCCCGTCATCGCCATAAAGTCAAAAATGATGAGGTCGGGCTTGTCATGCTCATAAATCGCTTCAAGCTGAGGAAGCACCTCTTCAACCTCTTTCTTGAACATCAGCGGACCTTCGGACATATCCTTGGTTTTCATCATTTCCCTTATTTGGCGGGGATCCATATTTAAGGTTGAACGGTAGCGGAGCGGTTTGGCACCTGTTTCTTCAATCGCTTCCACAAATTCATCTGTCACCGGATATGTGACTCTGTAGCCGCGTTTGACGAGATTTGCTGTTAAAGCGAGCGTAGGGTTGATATGCCCGTGAGCCGGTATATTAAAGATGGCGATATGTCTTTGTTCCATTTTCTAAAAACCTCCCATTATTTTTTTAAAAGAACATTGCCGTATAGCATAGCCGTCTTATGTTCAGACATCATCTTTCATATATGGTAAAGAATATATTATAGATCATAAAGGAAAAACCCTTCAAAATTAAAGTAAAATTGAAAAATACTAATATAGTCCTTTTCTTCACAGCCGAATCGAGACCTTTAGCCCCATCTTGAAGATCAACCTCGACCTTTTTCTCATTTTATGATCCCGAGTCTATCTGCCAATCGTTTTCTATATCAAAAAAACACCGGAAAAACAGCTGATTTTTCCGATGTCAAAAATTTGCCTTATTTTAAATTTAGTTTAAATTATATTGTGAATGATGGAAAACAAAAGAAAATTTTTATAATGTTATTTTGTCACGTCGCGTGCAACATATAAGTCCGGCACGTTCATTCCACAATATGATGAGAGGACTGGTTTAATTGGTGTATACAACTGAACATCTTGATGATTATCTAATGGAACAGGCAGCAAAAAATCATTTCCACGGCAGCATTCTGCTGGCGGATCGACATGGAGTGATTTTATCGAAAGGATACGGGTTTTCCGACTGCAAGGATAAAATAAAAAACGAATCGGATTCGCGGTATCAAATCGCTTCTTTGACAAAGCAGTTTACAGCGATAGCGGTCATGCAGCTCCATGAAAAAGGACTGCTCTCTACAGCCGATCCCGTTCAACACTATGTAAACGGCTATCCAAATGGGGACAAGATCACCATCAAGCATTTATTAAGCCATACGTCAGGAATTCCGGATTTTTTAGAGGACGAATTGCTTGATGTGGAATTGGAGCTGGCACCGCTTGACGAATACATATCCCGTTTTATTGATAAGCCGCTCGAATTCAAACCGGGACAAAGATTCAACTATAGCAATTCCGGGTACATACTGCTCGCCAAAATCATTGAAGAGGTCATGGGTGATACTTACGCAAACGTCATTCAACAGTTGATATTTGAACCTTTAGGCATGAAAAACTCCGGCTTTTTCACTTCACCGGCAGATATTTCCCCAACGATCGGATATTTAAACATCAATCGGGAAATGATCAAGGCGCCGACTGTTTACGGCTATGGAGAAAGCGGACTCTACTCAACCGTTGAGGACCTGTATTTATGGGACAGGGCGCTTTACACCGAAAAGCTGGTCTCAAAAACCGCACTGAAAGAAGCGCTTTACAGCTGTGTTAAAAAGCCTGCATTTCCAACAGAGGGCCCTTCTCCGGCTCTTGTTCAAAACAATTCGATCGGATACGGATGGTTTATTAATAAAGAAAACAAGTATAAAATATGGCATGATGGCGAGATTCACGGCTTTTTCAGCTCAATCAACCGATACATGGATCAAAAGAAGGTCCTCATCATGCTCAGCAACTGCAATCTATCAAAAACAGACGAAATCCTGGCTGAATTAGAACAGGCTTTGTTAACGATGTAAACGAAAGGCGGCGGACAAGATCAAAAAGCTATTCACTATGATCGCGGTCATGATCATCATTGCAATCGGTTTGACACACAAAGATGCCTGGCTTGAATTGATCAAAGCGGGCGGCGTTTATTCCGTTTTGTTCAGCACCCTGCTTGTGGCAGCCTGCGTCTTTTTCCCGGTCGTTCCATTTGCACTTATCGCCGGGCTGAACGGCGCTTTATTTGGAATCGGAAACGGCGTCTTGATTACACTGTCCGGTTCAATGCTTGGCACGATGCTCTTGTTTTTTCTAGCTCGCTACGGCTTCAGGGATTGGGCGGTTTCAAAGATAGCGAAATATCCGAGAATCAATGAGTATGAAGCCTATTTCAACCGCAACGCTTTCACCGCCGTGCTGTTGGGCAGGCTCCTACCCGTTGTGCCTTCCGTTGTCATGAACATTGTCTGCGGTCTCAGCAAAATCAAATGGACGGTCTTTTTCGCGGCTTCAACGCTCGGAAAAATTCCGAATGTTCTCGTTATCTCCATTGCCGGCGCCAATTTCACCGAGCATAAGCTGATCGCGTTCGGCATCTATGGCGTATACATGCTGATCATCGTCATGGTGATCTATAAAAAATATCCTCACCTTATCAGCAAACAGAAGAAAACAAAGCAGCAGGAGAAAACGCCTTAGCATGTTGAAGGCGGCCGCAGATCCACAAGCGGCCGCACGCTGCAAAAAGCTGTTAATCGATGACGGCGGCAGTGCCGTAGCCGATTAATTCAGAAGTGCCCTGACCAGCCGACAGTTCAAATCTCAAGCCGACGATCGCGTTTGCCCCCTTCTCTTCAGCTTGTTCAATTAAACGCTCGATGACGGCTTTTTTCGAGTCTTCGAGCATTTGCGTATAATTTTTTAATTCTCCGCCAATCACCGACTTCAATCCGGAAAGAATGTCTTTTCCGATATTCCTCGACTGAACGATGCTTGCGGTGACGATCCCCTTGACTTCGCGAATGTTTTGATTCGCGACTGTATCTGTTGTGGCGATGAGCATGATCCTTTCCTCCTGTTCGTCAGCCTGCCAGCTGCCTTATTTCTTTTTTCGCGCATTCATCTATAAATCTTATCGGCCGGATCGCTTACATGTTAAGTCTTATTTAATATTTTCCCAAAAGCGGGCACCGACGAATCAAACCACATTCTCTTTTATTGTATGCCGGAAGCCTTCTGCGCTATTCTTCAAGAGGTTGCTGGTGACGCGTGCAGCTGCACGACACGACTGAACCGTATAGGTAAAATCATAATGGCTTGTTGTGCTGCAGTCACCGTCATGCGATGTAAACCTAACATACACTTTCCCCCGGCAGAACCGCAGCCGCGCCAATCGAATCCGTTTTCCCCGGTCCACGATCCTTCACCTGTATCACGACTGTTGTTTCCGTTTCCGGGGTCACATCGTGCGCTTCCAAAGCGAAGTTTTTTCCGCTTGGAGAGGTTAATGAAGCTGATACGTAATGTGGGCCTGCCGTTTTATATTGCCCAAACCGGTCTGAACTTCCATCTATATTCACTTCAAGTACGGAACTTTTATCATCGGCAAAACCGGTGATCGTCAAAGTGAATGGTGTTGTTAGAAGCAGTCCCGACAACACGGCTGTGACCGGCAAACATTTCACGAACTTGAATGTCCTCCTCGTCACACCTTGTCCAAATTCCTAAAGAACCGGCGGATTCTCTCAACCATAATATAACGCCGAGGGTTGACATTGTAAATCATATCTAGGTGTTCTTTAGAAATGTTAATATAATCTACATCTTTTTCTAACACTTTTGTAAAAATAGACTCCCATGCTTTTTAACGCTGCAAAAAGGTGATGACCTTGCGCGATACGGTCTCGGCTCCTTTTCCAAGCCAAATTAAATGCCCCCATGCATCGACCTCATACAGCTCTGATGAAGGGATATGCTCCTGCGCGTGATACGCATGCTGATTCGAGACGAGCCGATCATACTGACAATGCATGATTAACACCGGACAAGACACCGTTTTTAAGTGGTGAACGGATAAGTCGTTCATGTTTTTTAAATCGATTAGAAACCCGTGTCCTGAGCGCTGTCTGTTGTTCATTTTTCTCATTTCTTCGATATCTCCCTCTTGTATTTTCAGCATTGCCTCATCGGCAGTAAGCGTTGTGAAGGAAGACATCATTTTCTTAAAGACCATCTGCGGAAATCGGTTATTCAGCGCTGAAATAAGTTTCCATACAGTCTTTTCAACAGGCGGGCGAAACATAAGATTTCCAATTTTATATTCAAGATCATCCGGTGTCAGCCACTGCTTTGTGACCGCACTTTGCAAAATCAAAGATTCCACCCTGTCTGGATATGCTGCTGCAAAGTAAATGGCGCTCGGGCCGCCAGCTGACATTGCCAGCACATGAACCTTTTCAATCTTTAGTTCATCAAGCAGTTTCATATAGTAATAACAGGCACGCTCCAAAGTCTCCCCGATTTCTTTGGATGTCCCGCCATATCCGGCGCGGGAAGGCGTAATAATTGAAAATCCATTTTCATAGAGGCTTTGATAGCCAAACTCTTCCTGACAATTCGAATGTCCGCCGTGCATGACAAGAATCGGTGCGCCTTTACCTAGAAGCGAATACTCAATTGTCATTCCGTCAATTTCAAAGATGTCGATTGTTCTATCCATGTCTTGTCATCCTCTCAGGAAGCTTTTTATGTTATACGGTTTTCGTTTTGAATTGGTTTCATCGGGATGCCCCTAAAAGGAGGACGCATACAAGCCTTTCCTCTGTGTATCCGAATCTCAGAAAAAAAGACCAATTAAGCATAACTTAATTGGCCGCTGCTGGTATAAGTGATGTTCTGAGCAATCGACGGCTCAGAGATTATTCAAATTCCCTGTTCAAGTATTTTTTCAGTTCTTTTTTCCTTTTCTTTGAGACGAGAATATAAAGAATATCTCCTGATTGAATTTTCGTTTCTCCGTGCGGCGTGACTAAATCGCCGTCCCGGATAATCGCATTGATGAGGGCGCCTTTCGGAAAACTGATCTCTTTCAATGCCTGCCCCCTGATGACGTTGTCATCATCAACTTCAAATTCAATCATTTCCGCATTTGCCTTCCCGATGGATACAAGCTCTAAAGAATGGGGAGCTTCCACTTTCTTCGGACCGTTCAACCCTAACTTTTCCGCGACAAAAGCGATGGTTGAACCTTGGATTAAAGCGGATGTCAACACGACAAAAAAGACGACATTAAAGAATAGCTGGCTGTTTTCCAGCCCCATCGTCATCGGAAACGTAGCCAGTACGATCGGAACAGCCCCTTTCAACCCCGCCCAAGATAAAAAGATCTTTTCATTAAAATGAAATCCCATTTTGACGGCCGATAAAAATACAGCAACAGGACGGGCAACGAAGATTAAAATGAGAGAGAGCAGAAACCCTTTAAAAATAATGTCAAAGGATAAAAATTGCGAAGGGAACACCAAGAGCCCAAGAATGATAAACATCAGAATCTGCATCATCCACGCAAATCCTTCATTAAACCTGAAGATCGAGTGACGGTATGTTAAATCCTGATTCCCGATGACAAGGGCCGCAATATAAACGGCAAGCAATCCGCTCGCTCCGATTAAATCGGTCAGACTATAGGTCAGAAGTGCAAACGCAAGGGTAAAGATCGGATAAAGGCCGCTTGAATCTAAATTGATGGTATTGATCGCAAAGCTGGCAATGCGACCTAAAAGATACCCCAGCAAAAGTCCGATTCCCATCTGCCAAAAAAACGAACCGATCAGCAATAAATAGCTTGAGCCGTTGGACGTCATCAATTCTATCAAGGATAAGGTTAAAAACATCGCCATCGGGTCGTTCGTACCCGATTCCGCCTCAAGTGTGGCACTAAGCCTGTCGTGGATGTTCTGCCCTTTTAAGACGGCGAAAATGGCAGCCGCATCTGTTGAACCGACAATGGCCCCGAACAAAAACCCTTCCATCCAGGATACATCAAATATGAGTTTGGCGGCGACGGCAATCACGATCGTTGTGAGCAGCACGCCGATGGTTGCGAGCGATAATGAAGGAGCAGCCACCGACTTAACGGATGACCATTTTGTCTGCAGCCCGCCTTCAAAAAGAATGACCACCAGAGCGATGATCCCGATCAATTGAGCAAGCCCGGGATTATCAAAATAAATGATGCCAAGCCCGTCGCTTCCCATAATCATTCCGACAATAAGGAACAGTACAAGAGCGGGCACCCCCAACCGCGTGGAAAACTTTGTCGTCAATACTCCGATGATGAGCAACAATGCCGCAAGTAAAACAAATTGTTCAATATTCATATGTTCCAACCATATATCCTCCTCCCAGGAATGACAATATGCTTTGCAATGTAAATCTGGTCCCCCTCGATCAGCAAAACCCTCACCCGTGTTTTACCCGCACAACGTCACGGCAAACGGATGACGTTAGTTAGTCCGTGCGTCTGGTCTCAGCTTTTTCATTTGTCTTGTGAAACCGTGCGGCGGCAAAAATGATGATCCCGATGATCATCACAATGGGAAGCCAGATCACAGCGAACGGGTATACCGGTTCGGCCACTGCGGCGATCACGGCGCCGAGGCAATATAACACGATCGTTAAGGCGCGGAGAAGCGCATCTGTGTGAAGAATTGTTTTGGTGTTGATGCTGAGGATCCGTTTGGTGACATCTTCGAAAAAATTGGCGAGCGTGCCGGTCAAAACGGTCGTGGAAATACCTGCGATCGCGAGCTTTCTTGCTGCGGTTGTCTGAAGGCCCATCGCCATACTGAGCAGAATGATCATAAGGTGTGCTGAACATTCAAACAAAGACAGGAAGGCAAACAATAGTAAAATGAATGCTTCAACAGCAAGCGTGACGGTGACGCCGGGAGGCCAGAATGATTTTTCCTGTTTTCCGACGATGAATGATGCGATGACCACTCCGATGACAAACCCCAGCAGTGCGGTCAGTGAATACAGAACGGTCTTGCGGAGGGAGCTGCCGATGGCCAATCCTAAAAGGACAATGTTTCCGGTCATATTGGCGGTAAACACGTGACCGATGCTTAAATACCCTATCACATCCACAATGCCAGCTGTCAGACATAAAAGCAAAAGCATGATGTTTCGATATTGAGCAGCTTTCAATGTGATTCAAATCCTTTCTTGCTACATAAATCCGGAGGAATTGCAGCACATTTCCATCCGGTATCATGTTAAAACAAATGGGGACAGCAGGATCTCCTCTTCTCATATGTATGATGTCCTTTGCCAGAAAAAATCCGCTTCAATCAAACGATGTCCCCTCCTTTTTCAATTGTATCATAAACACAGCAAATGTTTATGATACACACCTCCAAAAACCCCTTGGAAACGGGATTTTCGATTTATTTTTCTCCGTCGGACAATGAAGAACCCCGAAGTTTTCGCCCTGTCAAAAATAAAACAGACCATAAAGGTCCGAGCGGACTTTTATGGTCTGTTTTTGGTCAGAGATCATTCTCCTTACTAATAGCACTTTCCGTAGTCAGAATGTTTATCATATCCTCTGCATGGCTTTCCGCAGTAATAATGGTCATGCGAAACCTTCTTATCATAAGAATAAGTGTGCGGATAGTAATGAACATGCTCATATTTGTGATGATCTACTTTTCTTGTATGCTGCGGATGAATATGGGGAACGATGGTTTTTTTGCAGCGATGGTCCTCACAATAGTTTGTAGGGTAAACATGCGGCTTCTCTTCATATGATTTGCAACAACGATCCATGGATAAACCCCCTTCCTTCGTCTTCTCGTTCTCTCTATTAAACTATGATGACCACTGATAGTATGACTGCAATAAAAACCTATCCTTCGTCCTATTTTTCTCATTGGGCTACCTTGCCTTGGCTTTAGCCTTACCGAATTCCCAAGACAGTCTATTTCATGAACTTATTTTTAGATTGAATAAAGAAACACTGCATGATGAAGTGCTCATGGGAATTTTGAGAACGCCGGCTGCATAACCATCCGCAGCTTTTACACTTACTCCACAACAACAAGAAAGGCGGCAAAATAAAAAAAGCCTTCAAGCTAAATAGCTTGAAGGACGGCCGCTTAAAAAGCGGTTTCCGGAGAGCGCGATAAGATATGATCTCTTGCTTTAACCGCTTTCTTTCTTATATCATCAAGATTAACATCAACCAATGTTCCATTTCGCTTCAGCGCTTTTCCGGCCACATAAACGGAGTCTACATTACCGGGATGAGTGCACTGAACGATGGCTCCAACCGGATCAGTCAAGGGCAGCAAATTGAGGCTGTCCGATTTGACCATGATAAAATCAGCTTCCTTGCCAGGTGTCAGTGAACCGATTTTATGATCCAGCTTTAACGCCCGCGCGCCGTCAATCGTAGCTGCTTTAAGGATTTGTTCGGCGGAAATCCCTAGTTCCGGCCCCGGCATGATCCCTTTTTCGAGCTGTGCTTCATTCTGTTTGGCACGCTCTGCCTGAAGGGCGAATTTCATTTGTGCGAAAAGGTCGCCGCCCGTTGATGTGACAACATCAACGCCAAGCGTTGGGCAGACCCCTTGTTCGAGGGCAAGCCCTGTGACCGGATAACCATGCCCCATCATCATCTCAATTTCCGGCGTCACAGAAATCGAGCTTCCATGCGCCGCCAGCATTTTCATTTCTTCCCCGCTGATCGCATTGACATGCACCATGTTCAAATCGGGACCGAGCAGACCTGCTTGGTGAAGCTTTTCAATTGAACGGTCTTGCGCTCCCCAATTGCCAAACGCAATATGCATGCTGCACAAAGCATCGAGCTCTCGGGCTGTGTTGATTTCAAAGACAGACGTATCCCATGATGAAAACTCAGGACCGCGAATCGCAAGCCCCATCGAGAGAAGCTGATCATCTGACTGAAAATAGGCTTTTTTGACCCTTCTGGCTTCCTCCATATTGGAAAGTTCGCTTTCTCTGTTCCAATAAGCGGCATCGCCTGATGTTCCAAAAGCAAACACCCCGCGGATTCCTGCATCCTGCAGACCGGCAATCAGCTGATCCGTATGATCGGGCGATTCGATCATCGTCCAATCCAACAATGTCGTCACGCCTGCATCGAGCGCCTCGAGCGCTCCTAAATAATTGGCAATCCAACTATCCTCGGGCCTCAGCATCGCGCCGTAATTCCCATAATAAATCCGGTTCAAATACGTTTGCAGCGACCAATCCGCACCGATCCCCCGGATCACGGACTCCCATACATGACGGTGCGTATCGACAAACCCCGGCATGATCACCATATTTTCGGCATCCACAACGAGAGCGTCCGAAGCTTCGATCGACCTCCCAACATCCACAATCGTTGAACCCTCAATCAGCATGTCCCCTTTTTCAATATTGTTCAGGCTCGGGTCAAGAGTGACGATCACAGCTCCTCGAAAAAGCGTTTTTTGCATGATAATTCTCCTTTCATAAGGATTAGAACCAAATCAATCATTGCACACATTCTCATAACCAGTAACATTTTCCATCTTCAAAACCATTGTAGAATAAAATTGCCTGGGATTCTATTGATAAGGTTTGTAAAAACTCAATTCGACAAATTTCACGACTAAAGTAATGAGGAAAGTCGGTTAATAAATCCTGCTTATTTATGAAAGCGATTCATATTCTCTAGATCAAAACACCCGAATGCAGGAAAGAACAAACGGCTGTTGACTCGAAATAATTGTAAAAAATAATCTATTTTGTAAAATAAAAGAAAAAGAAATCACCTGGGAAGGGGTTATGGACTTGAGTCAAAAGATCTCGTCAGCTGCGGTCGGGGTTAAAATCAATGAATGGTATAACATGATCCGCCAATTTAGCGTGCCTGATGCAGAAATTTTGAAAGCGGAAGTTGAACGGGAAATCGAACAGATGGAAGAGGATCAATATTTACTTGTCTATTATTCTCTTATGTGTTTTCGTCACCAGTTGATGCTGGATTCTTTAAAACCGTCAGAAAAACAGAAAAAACGTCCAACCATTCCAGATCTTCTGGAGAAAATCGAGAGCCCTCAAAGGAAACTTACCGGCCTTCTGAAGTATTATTCATTGTTTTTTCGTGGGATGTATGAATTTAACCAAAAGGGATACGTCGAGGCTATTCATTATTACCGCAAAGCTGAAAAAGAGTTAAGTGTGGTTACCGATGAAATGGAAAAAGCCGAATTCCATTACAAGTTAGCGGATGCTTATTACCAAATCAATCAATACTATGTTTCTTTAAACCATCTGACAATAGCTAAAAGATTATTTGAGAGCAATAGCTTTTATAAAGTGAAGACCATTGGATGCAATATGATGTTCGGAGCCAATATGTATGATATGAACCGCTTAACTGAGGCCGAATCTTATTACCGGGAAGCCTTAAGCCTAGCTGAACAACTCAATGAGAAAAACATAAAAAGGATTATTGGTGTCATATATCATAATTTAGGTCTTGTATCTGAAAGAGAGCAGCAATTAAATAAAGCCGAGTCGCTTTTCAGAAAAGCACTTGATATGAAAGAACATGCCGATACGATTTACGGTATTAGATCACAATACATGCTTTCAAGAGTTCTATATCAAACTGACAAATCAGAAGAAGCAAGATCATTTTATTATATCGCTTTACATCGGGCGTTAAAATGTCATGAGGAAGAATACAAATCCAAATTAAAAATCATTTATTCAATTTATGAAGAGTATGATCATAAAGATGTTGAACAAAGTCTTCACTATCTTGAAAAGAAACGTTTGTGGTCAGAATATGCAGAATTGACTGAAATATTGGGAGATTATCATTTTGAAAAAGGAAATTTTGCAGAAGGAAGGAAATTCTTAAAGAGGGCAATAACTGCCCAAACAAAAAAATTTAAAGTAACGGAGGCGTTGTAATGAAAAAATTTATTGTCAGTTCCACAGTAATCGGATTGCTTTTTGCAGGTTTCCTAAGTGTAGATGCAGCATACTCTAAATACGAGTCTGGAACGATGAAAATTGCGGAAAAAGCAATCAATATTTAACGCTTACAAAGGAGCAGGTTCACAAGAGCCTGCTTCTTTTGTTTTCCATAAGTCTCATATAGAGAACTTTTTCTATATCGGTAAAACTTTAATGTGCCCTTCAGCAAATTGTTCACTCAGCACTTCCTCCCTACAGCTTCCAACATCCGAATGAATATGCAGCTCCGCTTCCGTACAACGCTGATCAACTGCTTTCTACAAGCATACCTATTTGAATGAATGGTAATTGATTGCCCTCATCCCATTCCCTCTCCATCCCTATGGGAAAAATTCAACTCTTTCTTCCTAAGAATCACATAGGCATAAAAACCTAAATCAAATGATTCATTTTCATGGATAGACAGGATTTATTCACCAATTTCTTTCTATAAAGTGGTAAACTCTTTACTGTTATGTCACTTTCGTATTAGAGGAGAATGCCATGAAGACCTTGGACGTTCAGGCGTTGCACGATGGAATTGATGAAACGCTGGAACAATTAAAAAAACAATCAGATGAAATCACAAACCTCAAAAAAAGCGTTGATGGCATCACATCGCTTGACGATGCTTTAAAAGGAAAAGGGGGCGATGCGATCCGCGCCTTTTACGAAGAATGCCACACCCCTTTCCTGAGATTCTACGAATCCTTTATTGACGAATATCAGTCAGCATTGAAAAAACTAAAACATGCGTTAAAATCGCTTGAACCGAATCACAATGGTTATATTTCGCAAGCCTTTCTTGAAAACGATCTGGAACAAGGCTTGAACACGGCCGATCGAACAACGAAACATTTGGTTTCAAAAGCTAACGCCACGATCGCGAAAGTCAGTCATATTGCCGATCTGCCGGACTTGAATGACAATGATTTTCATGAACAGAATCGAAAAGCGTTGAAAGAGATCAATCAGACGATTGAAAAGCTGCATACATTTGACCGCGAACAGACAAGCGCTTTTAAAACCGCTGAAAACGATCTTGAAACGATGCAAAAATATATTACTAGGCTTGAAAAAATGTATACAGGGCCTAAAATTGAAATCACCGGCTATCAAAAAGGATCGATTTTAAAACCGGATGAGATGGATACCCTGAGTGGAAATCAAGAAACAGCGATGGGTGTTATGTTGAAAAAAGTCGGAGACAAAGAAGACACTGAAATGAATACTCTCGCCGACCCTGACCGAACAAAAAAATTAGCGACACAAAAAGTTTCTAAGAAAGTGTATAGTGAAGAGGAGTTAGAAAAGCTAGAAAAGAAATACACGGTTAGAAGCATGCTTAATTGCATCGGTATGTACACACTTTACTTTTTTGATCGTTTGATTGTTCTGCTTTCCGGCATGTTTGGTGAATACGACATTAGCAAAATTAAAAATGTCGCCGTTTCATTGGAATTGATACATATGGCTTCGCTCGTCCACGACGATGTCATCGATGATGCGGAGCTGAGAAGGGGACAGCCGACAATCAAAGCGAAGTGGGATAACCGGATTGCGATGTATACCGGCGATTATCTGTTCGCCCGTTCGCTGGAATCCATGACAAATTAAACAAAGTCTCGAAAGCCGGAAAAGTCGGATCTAAAGTAAAGGCAGCTACTAAAAAAGCAACGAGCAAAACGATTAAGGTTTCGAAGGAAACTTTAGAAAAAAGTATAGCGTATTTCAATAAGTCGATGCATAGGGTTGCTTCAAAAATAAAAGGGATACAAATACATAATCCTTTTGAACCACAAGTTGAATTTGCGGGCGTAGGGAAAGTCCCTTATTATAATGTGCTGAATGGCGAGAAGGTAAAGGAAAAGTTCATTCAGTTTGCAAAGAAAGTTTCTGATTTAACCAAAGGTGACCGCAAATACAATTCAGGCACTTTGAAACACATTTATCATGGAGAAATAAATAAACGTGGAAAAGCTGTAGGTTATCATCATGAAAGTATGATGGGTGGCGGAAAGATTATTCCTGGGACTGAAACCAAGCCTGATAAAAATGGTGTTTATAGAGCAAAAGTTGAAGTTAATGGTGTTACTAAAAAGGCCAAATCAAGCTTTTTCCCGAAAGATTGGAATCGTGCTGATGTATTAAAGGCCATTAATGAAGCTTACCAATCTAAAAAACAAGTTGATATATACAAATATATAGGCAAAAGTTCATCAGGAATTGAAATTGAAATGTATTTAAATAAAGATGGCTCAATCGCTACGGCATATCCTTTATATAAAAAATAAGTTTAAAAGGATGAAAGGTAATGAAATATTTGTACGATTTTAAAAGAGACCCGTTCGGATATCTACGAATCAGTTTACCAAAAGAAATTAATATTTTTTCAGATTTTCTTGAAGATATTCCGACACCGGAAGAAGCAGACGAGTATCTTGAGGACCTTGAAAATGTTTTGAACGGGACATACGAGGATTTTGAAATTCAGCTAAATGCGACTAGCGTTTTCATGAAAAAAGATGTGACAATTGCTGAACATTTTTTTAGATATGAACCGCCCTTTAAAAACACAATAGAAACCGAGGAATTTAAAAAGTTGCTATTAATTTGGAGAGAGAAGATATCAAAAGAGTGATTACTATGGACCATAGATTGTCCGTCGAGGTTCTTTTATGTAAAAAGAAAACCTTTGATTAGAACTTGAGTTCCGATTTACTTCAATCCGACTTCTCGCTGTGTCAGGTATTTTTGCCTTTCATCAACAGCAAATTAACCGGTTATCTTGGTCTGGCCATCCCCTCACCTCCTTCCGAAATTTCATTTAGGGAATTTTTCAAAATTGAGGGGAGTGCGGCCTTCGCGGGGATCTCCATTTCCTCCTGCAGCTGCAGCATGGCCGTCTCCAGTTCTTTTCGAGCTTGCGTTTATTTTTGTTTGTATACGTCAATTCCCTTTTGCGCTTGTGCATTAAAACGCAGCACAGTCAGCTTCTTTACCTTCCCGGGTGAGAATCGGACAGCTTGGCTCATTACAGGACTTTAAAGATTTATTCATCACCCAATCAATCCGCCTAGATTAAGTGCGACAGAATGGATTACATTTATTGTACTGATCTAAGAAATATACCATTTCATCTTCCAAATAAGGTATCATTTAACTAGGAGGTGATAAAAATGTCTGATAACCCAGTCACTATTCAACGCAACAGGTTAGATGTTGCTATGGAACTGACTCAGTTGCATATAAAACAGTTTCATATCCTTGAGGAAGAGGAGATACCTGGAATATACGCCCAATATTATGCGTTGGCTCACTGCTTGCAAAAGGACTCACAAAAATTACATGAGTTCCTCCCTCAAGAAATACGTAACAAATTATATAAGTAAGATTGGGCCATCCACTGTTATGTGTGGATGGCTTTTGATTTTATAAGTCTGTCCCTCCTATAGATTCTTTCTAAACCGAGCCCAAACTCGAGAGGCCATTGGCCGCCGATCGTCTATTCTGAGATTCACTGAACCCGTTTTACAGAGAATATAAAAAGCATCCCGGGGGATGCTTTTTAATCACTTTTATCTTTTTTTCACATCAAATTGTGTTACAAGTCGCATATTAACATTTACAATACGCTTCCCCTCTTCAAACTCATACCAATGCTCACATTCTTGCAATTCTTTTATAAGTGCTTTCTCAGATTGTGCCATTACTTTAGCTGTTCTAATATTTTCATTGTCAAACCAAAAAACAACTTCAAATTTCATAATCTTTCACCTCTTGCTTTATTATCGAACAAGAGGTCTAGAAATGGAACAATTCACGAAATTTGTCGAACGAATTTCTAGTTCTTAATAATTACTTTCTTTTAATCACCTAATCAGGACAATATGAAGTTGTTGGGCCACGAGGGGTTTAAGAAACAGAGAAATCACTTCTGTAAAAGGAAAACCTTTACCTCCAACTCAAAACCCAAATGAAAGTGATATCTTTTTTTACTCACTCCTTACGCTAAACGCTCATTAATATCGCCTTATACATACTTCGGGAGGAAGCCAAGTATTTTAAATGGTATATCCAAAAAACATCTGCTTACAAATCTCCCACAAGACTGCGCGACCCGGAGCTTAAGAATGTTCCTCCTATTAGGCTTCATTCTTCTTACCTTCAATGGTATCCGAACCATAAAAAGTCGCCCTTCTGTTTTGGAAAGCGCCTTTTTCAATTTGACCTAATATCATATTAACCGATCTAAAACAAAACAGAGTACCAACGTTGTGCCATTTTTAATTCCAATCACCTCCTTTAACGAACACCGCGCTCTTAGCCAGTAAGTCGTTTTTCATCACCAATAAAAAACCTGACGGCATTTATCAAAGATCTATAGGAATCACCCACAACGGCTTCATTTCAAATCATTCCGCATCACTGTCCGCGGCAGCCAATGAACAATTACATCATCCGAATGAATATGCAGCTCTGTCTCCGTGTCAAAGTGAACGACAAAACCGCTGATTAAGCCGGAAAATTTGTTTTTTTCCGTAATTTTCGTAACCGTTGCCCCTTTTTTAAATCCTGGCGGGTGACACGCTTTTCCTACAGTATAGGTATTTGAATGAACGGTAATTGATTGGATTGCCTTCATCTCATTCCCTCTCCATCCCAGCGGGGAAAAGACCCCCTTATTACATCAATACTTCCGCATGGCGATGATTTTTCCTTTGCGGATTTTTTACATAAAAATGTCATTTTGAGAAAGCCCAGCTGCATTCCTTCCCGGTTTTTAAAGGATATGCGCCGGCTTCCGCTAACTCTCCCAGATCACATCCGCGGCTTTTCATACAAAAAGCGCGAAACCGAGAGCGTTTCGCGCCTTGAAAAATAACTGATATTCAACTCGGGAACGTTTCAATCCTTAAAACTGATCATGTTCTGCGCAAAATCAGGGTCTTCCAGCAGCGGGCGGCCGACTGCGACGGCATCTGCCAGCCCGTCCCCGATGATCCGGTCCGCAAAACTGCGGGTATAGATTTTGCCGACGGCAATAACAGGTACTTGTAGATGCTGCTTAATGACGGCGGCATCAGGCAATTGGTAGCCTGGGTGGGTATCGGCCGGCTGGATGGGCAGCAGGCCGCCGGATGATACGTCCACTGCGTCAAGCAGTCCGTCCGCTTCAAGTGGTTTGAGCATCATCGCCAGTTCTTGCGGATTGAGACCGCCGTCGATGTAATCGGTTGAAGAAATCCGCACGATCAGCGGATAATTGCGGCCGGTTTCGGAGCGAATGGCGGCCAGCGTGTCTTTCAAAAATTTCATCCTGCCGTGGCGTGTTCCTCCGTATTCATCACTTCGGAGATTGGAGATCGGTGATAAAAATTGATGAATCAAAAATCCGTGGGCCGCATGCACCTCTATTCCGTCAAAGCCCGCCCGAATGCTGCGCCTGGCGGCCATTCGGTATTCTTCAATAAGCATTTCGATTTCGGAAACCGATAATTCCGCAGGTTTTCCGTATGAGTCATCATACGGAATTGCACTTGGCGCCATCAGCCGCTCCGTCACTTCCGGCGCCGACTTTCTTCCTCCATGGGATAATTGAACGAATATCGGAGTCCCATGAGCATGAACACTGTCGGTCACTTTCTTTAGCTCATCGGTGTGTCGGTCAGAATAAATGCCGATGTCGTTAGGCCATAGTCTGCCGTTTGCGGATACAGCCGTCGACTCGACGATCATCAAGCCGATCCCTTTTGCTCTTCTTGTGTAGTGCTGAATGTGATGTTCTGTCGCATAACCTTCCGGCGTGCCTTTGTACTGCTGCATAGGCGCCATGATGAATCGGTTGCGAAGCTCGATCGCGCCAATCGTTAGAGGGCTGTCAAGGGTAAGTGATGCTGTCATCAAATGGAATCCACTCCTTCAATTTGTCTTCGAATTACATTTTATAAGGCCTGAATTCAGATTTACATATATAAATCATGTTATAATGGATAAGAAAATTTCATATTAAAGATAAAAAACGGTTTTGTTATATAAAATAAAGGAGGATCTTCTATGGACAGCATCGACAGTCAAATCCTATCACTGCTTCATGAGAACGCGCGAATGCCGATTGCTGAAATCGGCCGCAAGATAGCGATGACCCAGCCGGCCGTAACCGAACGGATCCGCAAGCTTGAGGAAAAGGGAATCATCGCCGGCTACAAGGCGATTCTCTCACCTCAGAAACTTGGTAAAGACGTCACCGCATTCGTCCTATTTAAGACAAACAATTGTCTGGACTTTCAGGAATTTTGCTCGCATTCTCCGGATGTCATCGAATTGTATCGTATCAGCGGAGAGTATAATTTCATGATGAAAGTCATCACCGCATCAATGGAGTCATTAACCGCTTTTCTTGACTCATGCAGCCCGTACGGTTTTTCTTCAACCCTTATCGTGCTTTCGAATGCGATTGAAAATAAGCTCATGATCGATGATAATGGCGAATAACAGCCATGTCTTACCGTTAAAAGAGAGCTGAAAATCCCATCCCAAAAAAAGCAGGTGTGAAGCCCGCTTTTTTAGGATAAGGTCGGAACTTTTCATTTCCTCTTCCTTCTCTTTAAAAAAAAGCAGCATTTCCCGCCGAATGGGTTATCAACAAGTCCGAACGAGATTTTCAAAAACATTATTTTACACGGATATGCTTCAGCTTCACATGCAGTCTGTCGATGAATCTTTTCATGCTTCCTCTCGTGTCAGGTTCAATTGCCAAGTGTGCTTTGGCAGCAATCATTTCCGCGACATTTTGGATTGACATATGATCCGTATGGATATGCTCTTCAAAGGTTTTGTCTGACAAGCCCTTGATGCATCGGTCTATTTGTTTGGCCGCCCAGGAATTTTTCCCTTCAGCTCTGGAGCGAAGACGTTTGTGTAAACTCTCCTTTGAAGCCACTAATGTAAAGTGATAAACCGTACGGTCGTCTTGTCTGAGCCTGCCGATGATTTCTTCAAAATAACCGGGATTCACAATCGTCATCGGCACGATGATAATGCCGCTGTATGTATCGGCTAAGTAGGAGAGCATGCTGTAATTGAAATCTCTCCACAAGCTATAATGTTGAAAATCATCTTCAGCGATTTCTGAAGGTATCAGCGAACGCATCGCAAATCCCATCTTTTCAGGATCGTATACGTAAGACTTTTTCAGCCTTCTATGCAGCTCAAACGCCGTCTGTGTTTTCCCGGAACCGAAAGCTCCGTTTATCCAAATAATCATCGTTAACCTCCTCCATCTAAAAAAGCCCTCGGCTTGTTGAAAAGGAAAACCATTTTTCTCTAACATATACCGCCTTTACCCGCAGATCATCCAACACGCAGAATAACCCTGCTTTTCATGTCTTACTGATACAAAAAATCAGTGTTGGAGTTTGTTTATCAGAATGAATTGTCGTGTTTTGATGTTGTGTTTGCATTAAAAAATACCTCCTAAGCGGATAAACAAAGGAGGTATTTTGAACAGAGATTAATCCCATAATTCAAATTTAATGGTACCGATGATATCGCGTGTCGTTGTCACAACAAATTCGGCATCGTTGTCAGACCCGTCTACATATGGATCTACGTCAAATGAAACACAATGCCCATTTCCCCAGAATGATGTTGATTTGATTACAGGCCGTGAACTTCCATCATTATCATAGATTGTTACGTTGGCACCTCCAAAAGCGTCTTTTAAACAAATCTTGGCATTACCACCTTCGGCTCCGTTAAGATAACCCGTTACTCCGTCGCCAATATAAGTCGTATCTATTAATTGCCAACCTGGCGGGTCTGCTGCATAACTAGTTCCAGCTCCCCACATGAAACCTCCGCATACTAGTGTTGTAATGAACAACCCCTTTAAAAATGTTCTCATCCAATCCCCTCCCATTTGATTAGTATTTCCATATTCATCTATACCATATCGACTAACGAATATCCTGCATTTTTATAAAATATGTTACAAAATAATTAAATTGTGGAATATAGAAGTACGAATAGCAATTTATTCTCACCGGAATTACTCCAAAGTTGATCGAAAAATTAAAACGTTATCTTTTGGAAACAAGGAATCAAAAAACATATAGATTCAAAAAGTGCTTCATTCAGAACGGGTATATCTCAATCTTTTGCTTTGCGATGGGACAGACGAAATTCTGTCGGAACACGCGTTTCCATCGTGGCCCGCATTTCACTGAAGGCATTTCCAGTCGCATCCCTCCTCTAAAACATCACCCATTTAAACCTCGTTTAAAGTAAAAGGCTTCCACCGCATTTATCCAACAAATAGTTTTCGCCGATCATAGGCAAAGATGATCATTGTCATCCCTAAAATCGCACAAATCATATACATGAATGAGTAGGATGAAAAATCAGCTATCGGTCCCATGATGACGCCTCCAAGTGAGACACCTAAATCAGCCATCGCAATAAATAAACCCAGCAGCACATTTCGGTTGGCTTGCGGCAAAACAAAAGTTAAATAGGTTGTTAATGTTGGGTAGAGAAGCGCCTGAGCTGTGCCCATTAAAATGGCGCCGGAATAGAAAAAGAAAGCGCCGCCGGTGATCGAAAAGCTTACACACTGTGCAGCTGCAGTTAAAATAAGCATCGTTCCCATCATAAAAAATGAATGCCATTTGCCGTCCGACGGAATTTTGCTTTTTAAAGCAAAACGGGCAAAGACAACGGTGCCCGCCTGAATCATGAGAAAAATCCCGGCATTGCCGCTTTTTAAGTGTGCAGCATACAATGGGATAAAGGTTGCCGTAGCGCCAAATACAACCGATGCTGTGAGCATTAATACACTGCATTTAAATAAGAACGGATTTTGGACTAACTGACGAAATGATGAAAACATTCTTCCTCCAGGCCGAGGATGATTGGTATCTGGCTGAGCTTCTGTTTTGTCGATTTTGGCACTATAGCCGAACACCCCTGTAACGACGGCAATGGTTATCATCACCGCTGTAAAATAATCCGTTCCCCCTTGCCAAATGCCTAATGCCAATAAGGGGCCGATCATTCCCGGTATGTATGAAAACAAAGAATAAAGTGAAATGCCTTGAGATCGCTCCTTCTCAGGCAGTGAATCAATAATCCCAATTTGCAATGCCATTGAAAAAAAGGCTGTTGACACCCCTTGTAACATACGGGCGATAAAATAGCCCCCAAGCCCGGTAAACGTATATAATATTAAAGCAATCCCATTTATAATCAGAATGGTTCGCAACACTTTAATCGGCCCATGCTTTTGAATCATATGACCTGCCCATGGACGAAAGAACATGGTTGTAAACAGATAGGCGCCCATGATCAAGCCAATCGTTGTGTTGGCGGCCCCCAATGCTTCCCCTTGTAATGGAATGATCACATTCAAGATCGAATTGGCGCTAAAATATAGAAGCACCAGCAAGTACAAACGTAATAAAGGCCAAGACATAGCTCCACTCAAAACCTTTTCCTCCTCTACATTCAGTCACACTGCCTTCTATTAAAAAGTAATGAGCTTTTGCAATAAGTTTCTTGCATATTCTGTTTGAACATCCTTCAATTGGTTAATGTTTTTGATTTCTTCGATTTGACCATCTTTAAAAATAATGACTCTGTCACAAATGTAAGCAGCTGCTTGAATATCATGAGTAATAAAGATGTAGCTCATATTGTAAATCGTCTTTAATTTCTTCAATAATCCAAGGATTTGGATTTGAACCGATACATCTAAAGAGCTGATCGCTTCATCTAGTAAAATACATGTTGGTTCTGTGGAGACGGCTCTTGCAATACACACCCTCTGAACCTCTCCGCCTGATAGCTCATGAGGGTATTTGTTTTTATAAGATGGATTCAGCCCTACTTGATGGAGCAGCTGATGAACCGTGCGGTCATCTGGCTTTTTGCCTTTGTTCTGTGCTTTTATCGGTTCCATTATCGCTTCTTCCACCGTAAAGAATGGATTAATGGAAGATTTATAGTCTTGAAACACGACGCTGATGTTTCCTTGGCGCACTTGCCGCTTTTCGACATTCTGCCCTTCAAATCGAACAGTTCCTTTATCAGGCTTTTCAATGCCTGTTAATAAGCGCCCTAGTGTGGACTTTCCGCTTCCGCTTTCACCGATAATGCCGAGGCACTCACCCCGCTTACATTCAAAACTGATATTTTTCAAGATTTTTTGTCTTTTCCTCGAAAAGATACCGCCTGTTTGATATGATTTCTCCAACCGATTAACTTTCAACAATGTTAAGCTCTCCCCATGATTTTGTTAAAATTTTCGCTCAGCGATAATCGAGCGGATACCAAATACTTCGTATACTCATGCTGCGCCTCTGAGAAAATGGACGGTGTGCTTCCTCTTTCGATGATGTCTCCATTCTTCATCACCAACACGTCATCGGCAATTTTTTTGACAACCCCTAAATCGTGAGAAACAAAGATCATCGAACAGCCCATTTTTTCACGTAATTGAATAAACTGTTCCACCACCTCAAATTGTGAAATGGTGTCTAAAGCCGTCGTCGGCTCATCTGCAATGATCATGTCAGGCTCCAAGGCGAACGCCAGGGCAATCATCACCCGCTGCAGCATTCCGCCGGACAGCTGATGCGGGTATTTGTTCATCAGCTCAGTTGGATTTTTCAGCATGACGCTTTCCATTGCTCGAATCATTTTTTGTTCAATTTCGTTTCGGCTTAAGCCGAAATGTTCAGACAGCGTTTCTCTGATATGAACGCCAATCACACATGAAGGGTCGAATGCACTCATCCCATTTTGTAAAATCATGCAAAGGTTTTTTCCCCGTTTTTTTCTCATTTCTTTTTCAGAAATGTGATGAAGGTTTTCTCCTTTCAATAAAATGTCTCCCGATTGACGAAGAGAGGCCTTGTTCAATCTCATCAACGCCCTGCAAGTGACAGACTTGCCGCTTCCGCTTTCTCCTACAATGGCGAGGCAGCTGCCTTTTTTCAACTCAAATGAACTATTATGGACGATGACATGACCTGAATGGACATCCCATACTTTTAAATGCTTAACCTCCAATATATTCATGGCCTTACTTTGCCACCTCTTTTTCCCGAAGCTTCACACCAGAAAGCGCTGCATGATGTTGCCGTTTGCCGTAAGACCGGGTTAACCGGGGATCTAACGCCACCTGAAGTGAATCAGACAAAAAATTAAAGGCAGATACAATGATGATGATGGCGATTCCCGGGGCAAACATTAATTCAGGCCGTGTAAACATCACTTCTCTCGCCTCGTTTAACATCATTCCCCATTCGGCATTTGGCGCTTTGATTCCTAAGCCGAGGAATGAAAGGCCTGACATTTGCAAAATCATAGAGGCGATCGAACTGCTTGAAACAACAGCGATGTCAGAAAATGTAACAGGTATGATATGTCGATAAATAATGTTTGTATGACGCATACCACAGGCTTTGGAGAATTTGACATATTCCAATTCCGCGTATTGCCTGACAGATGTCCGGATGATGCGCGCAAACCATGCCCATTTCATTAAAATGAACGCAATCAGGATATTGACCATGCCAACGCCTAAAACCCCGACTATGGCCAATGCCACCACATATACCGGAAAAGACAGCATCACATCACAAATCCTCATGATGACGGCATCAACAGCTCCTCTAAAGTAGCCGGCCATAAAACCTAAAACGGCGCCAATGAAAATCGAAACCATCAATGCCGCAAGAACCCATAACACACTGGGACGAATACCGTAAATCAGCCGTGACAACACACATCTCCCTAAGTGATCGTTACCTAATACATACTCCCAGGACGGAGCGGCGTAGCTAAGCTTCATGTTGACTTCCAAAGGGTCATGAGGCGCAACGAAAGGAGCGAATATCCCCATCACAAGCGTCGCCGAAATGATGATGAATGAGGCCATTCCCACCTTATCTTTGCGCAAATTTTTTAAGATTCTCATCTACATATCATTCCTCACTTTAGGGTTCAGTACAGCACTCAAAATATCCGAAATCGTATTAAACAACACAAAAGCCGCGGCGACGATCAGAACATATGCCTGAATAATCGGATAATCCCTGTTGAAGATCGCCTCAATACTCAGACTGCCTAGTCCCGGCCATGCAAAAACATTTTCAATGACGACTGTCCCTCCTAAAATGATAGGGAATGCCATACAAAACATCGAAATGGCCACTTGCAGGGAGTTTCTTAAAATATGCATCGTGATTTTCCTTTCCGGTAAGCCTGATGCCCTTCCATACAAGACATATTCTTCATTCAAATGACTCAAAATGGAGCTTCTGACCGTTCTAAAATAAATACCGATATAACCAAGGGATAGGACGGAAACGGGTAAAATATAGCTTTTATAGGAATCCATTCCGCTTGTTGGCAGCAAATCAAGCTTCACAGAAAAATACCAAATCATCACCGCTCCAAGCCAGTAAGCAGGAACTGCGGTAAAGAAAAATAAAACGCCTCTTACCGATTGATCAACGGCTTTTCCTTCCCTCAGCGCACAAAGAACCCCCAGCAATATCGAAAAGAGAATGATCACAACGGATGAGACTGACGTCAGCTTTAATGTATTTACAAAAGCCGGGCCCAGTAAAGACCACACAGGTTCTCCCTTGACATAGGACTCCCCAAAGTCCAACTGCAAAGAGGCCACAAGCCAGTCAGCATAGCGGAGCATAAACGGTTGATCCAGCCCCAATTCTTCATTTGTTTGTTCAATTAATTCTTCCGTAATTACGGGAACATCTTGTCCCCGCAAGACCAATTCAGCCGGCTCTACGGGAGAAAAGCTGATCAATACAAACGTCAAAAACGAAATCGCTAAAAGTAAAGGAATTGAGATGAGGAATCTCTTAAAGATATAAGCCCCCATAAAATATCTCCTTTCATCACAATAAAAAGGGGGGGATCTCCCCTCTTTTATTTAAAATCCATTTTCTCAAACGGAAGTTCAAATTGTGTCTGCTTAAATGAAATGCCTTTAAGGTTTTTCGGAGCAACGACTGTCACATTCCCATTGGTAATCGGAATAAAAACAGCTTCATCGTGAACGATGGTCAATATATCCGCATATAACGATTGTCTTGTTTTCTCATCAACTGATCCTAAGACTTGATCAATTTTTTCGTAAAGCTGATCGGCTTTTGCAATCCCCTTTGTATTATGCAGCCATGAGGATTCAGACGTAAAAGCAGCGACTGTATTTTGCGGATCGTATGCCAGTCCCCATGTTTGGCTGAACAGCAAGTCGTAGTCACCGGTTGATCTTCGATTCATCATCGATGTTGATTTCTCACCAATAATCTCTAGCTCCATGCCGATTTCCTGGAGCGAACTTTGAATAAACTCGGCCTGTTTCTTTTGCGAAGGAGAATGATTGTCATAATAAAGCTTCAGCGCTAATTTTTTTCCGTTTTTCTCCCTGACGGCTGAGCCCTTGTTCAATGTCCAGCCCGCTTCCTCTAAGAGCTCCTTTGCTTTGTCAATGTCGTAATCCCGTTTCTTCAAGTCAACATCTGCATCATGAACGTTAGATGAAAAAAGCCTATCGGCCGGCGTTTCTGTATCATTTAAAATGTCCTTGCTGATCGTTTCTCGATCAATTGCGAACCAAATGGCTTCACGCACACTCTTGTCACCTACCGGACGATCCTTTTTACTGCTATTGGCTGCCAACATTTTTGTGTTCATTTGTTTACTTCTGACAAGCTGATAATCACCTGAATCAACCAGCTGGTTGATCGCTTCAATATTGATACTGTCTGCCCCCCGATCATCTGTGAAGACAAAATTGACTTCCCCTTTTTGTAACGCTAAAAATGTCGTTTCTCCCGCTGGAAGAACTTTCGCTGTGATTTTCTTAATCTTAGGCACGCCGCCCCAATAGTTTTCATTTGCTGCAAATGTTGCATATTTATCGACTTTATGTTCAGTCAGCTTATAAGGGCCTGTACCGTGATAGCCTGTGACACCATCTTTTGTTTCTCCGTTTTTAAAATCTTTCGGTGAAATGAAGACATAAGGTCTCGTCATAGACAATTCCACTAATGTCGGATCATATGCTTCTGAAAGCACCAGTTCAACCGTATAGTCATCGATGACATTGACACGGACAATTTTGGTTGCGAGTTTAATCCAAGAATGCTTTTCTTGATTGTGCTGGACAGCCTCAATGTTTTTCTTCACCGCTTCTGCGTTAAATGGTTCCCCGTCATGGAATGACACATCTTTTCTTAAATGAAATGTGTATACCCTTTTATCTTCGGAAATGTCCCATGATTCGGCAAGCAAAGGCTTAATTCCATCTGCGGTATTCTCAACTAACGATTCATAAACCATCCCTTGCGCTGACATTGAACCTTGATACAGATGGGGGTTCATGTCATTAATATCCTGGGGGACGGCATATACCAACTCTTTTTGACTGGTGGCTGTGCTCTCCGAACTTTGAGAACAAGCAGCTAATATCGATAAGATCAATAAAGCCAGCGCTGCCAGCTTCACTTTTTTAGTTACCATGTCGGTCTCTCCCTGTTCTAAAATGAAATACCTCTTTTTATGCGTCATATATGAATGACGCCTATTTTTTGAAAATCGTAAAAATAACTATTTTCATTAGTTAAATGAACAATTCCGATATCCCGCCTCTATTCTGACAAAGAATGATCATGTCTTTGCCTTTGCTTCTGATTTTTTCTCAGTTCGCCGCAGATCATCTTCAAATCTTCAGCAAAATGTTGAACGACAAATGCGCCAGATAACAAATCGCCTTGACGGGCTTGAGCCACCTCTTCAATTTTGCGCTCATAGGTTTGAATCAATTGATTGATGGTTGGACAATCAACATCTAAATCTTTTGCAATTCCTTGTATAATTTTAATGCGATAATAGTCTTCCTTCGGCATTCTTGGAATATCTAAATATCCTTCCCGGTTGATAAATGTCTTTCGAATCGGCACCGCAGAAAAATCAAAGTACCTGCCATCCTGATCCGGCTCTGAAAAAGGATCAATCAACAGGGAGGCATAACGTACATACAATAAATATTCTTGATGAATCGGCTCTAAATCATTGAAGTGTTCAATATCATGGCGCGATAAGCTTTCTAACCTTAACGGATAATTATCATCTACCATAAACTTGAGTAGGTTTATCGTTTTGATGTTGATTTTCTGTAAAATCGCCATGATTTCTTTCCATTGGGCCAGCATATCACGAATTAACTGTTGTGTTATCGGCCCTTCAGGAAACAGTTTATACACATATGTCTGACGATCGGTGTCTCCAAATATCGCCTGTAATGAAAAATCGTTCATAAACAGCGGAGGATGAACATATAAAGAAATATTTCTCGTTTCCGCCTCAATGGGAGATTTCATCACCTCGAGCACAATGCCTAATTTTTCAAAAAGCTTACACATTGTATCGATATGTTCAGACGGATAGCGTGACGAGCCTATAAAGACTTTTTTCTTAACACCGGTTGTCAGCACTTCATGAGATGGTTCATCGCGCATCCACCTTGTGTCACCATAGTATGTCGAGAAACTGATCACTTCGGCTTTTGAGCGGATGGAATCTAAATAATGAGTTAGTAAACTGTTAGATCCAAAGGTCGGGGAAACCAAAACAATACATTTGACTTGTTTGAGCACATGTTCATCGATTTGTTTTAATACGCTCATATAGGCATCTGTTGTCACAGAAAAAATAATCGTGTCCCATTCTCCTTCAATCGTTTCATAGCCTTTAAATACCCGTTGAACGACGCATTCTCCTTTTAAAGGTTGATGCTGATCATTTTGGATGCTTGCGTGAATTTGATGATGGCTTTGCCGCAACGCTTCAAAGAACCGTTCTGAACGGGCAGACTCCCTTCCCGCAAGCCCCACATCACAATTCAAATCGTTTTTAAAATTGACAGCAAGCTGGACAGAAATAGGGCCAGTCCCCAATATTAACACCCGCTGAAAATGATTCATAAAAGCCTCCCTTTCTACGCTTTTTGATATAAGGCAATGTCAAATATATGACCTGCCCGCAACACTTGGTCCATCATTTTCCATTTTTGCCTGTCCACTTCTTTGATTGGATAATTGAACAACGACTTTAGCCCGTTTCCATATCTCATCGCAACCACGACATGTTCATTCGTTATGTCATACAGCTGCTCTAAGATGTCATACTTGCTTTCAACCGTTGAACTGAAAATAATATGTGTGACATCTTTGATCAGACTAAGCTCTTGGACCGGAACATGATCTAAATGAATATTTAATTCATCACCTAATGTCTTGACGACGTTTCGTCCAAGTTCAATCGCTTCCTCGTCAATATCAATCCCCACAACCTCTGCCCCTGTTCGCTTCGAAATCAATAATAGTGTCATCGGGAAGGAACCTGAACCTACTAACAGCACCTTTGATTCAGCAGTGATTTGAAAACTGCCGAATTCTTTTTCAATGCATGATTCGATGTTTTGGAAGTAATCGGCTATTTCTGTGTCTCCCTTCAACAGCTTCAATGCGCGATATTTCTCCATAATGGCTACACATTGTGCCGATTTCTTTCTTAAATTCTTCACCAGCTGCTGAAGATCTTTGGATATTTGGAAGTCCAGTTGTTCCCAAGCTGCTTTATTTCTCTCGTTTGTGATAAATGCACAATAATCATCAATTAAAACTTCTAATTCTGAACAATGGCTGGTGGTCTGATCATATTTTTCAGCTAAATCATCAAACTTTTCGGAAAACTCAAGCAAACATTCTTGAAACGTTTTTAGCGCCTGCATCCATCCCACTCCCATATTAAGTCGTCACTAAATATTGATAAATGCTTTTCCTTCTGCCACAATACTGACCGATCCTTCAATAATAAGATTTGTTAGCTCTTCTTTTTCAACATCCGCAAATACTCGAATCGTGCCGCCGGGTTGTTTGATGTTTGCACGAATCCCCCTCTTATTCTTCCATGCCAGATAGGCTCCTATCGAAGCTGTACCTGAACCGCACCCCCTTTCCCATACCATGCTGTCTAGATGCGGGACGTAAATGAGCGGAGCCAACTCATCAGATTTCGGTTGATACAATAAAACGCCAATCAAGTTAGCGTCTAAAGTGACCCCGAGCAGCTTTGCTAATGATTGTGCTTTCTCTCTTACCGTCTCACTACATTCCTTCACTTCTATCACAATATGTAGAAACCCGTGATATCTCACGATGATTAAATTCAAATCGCTGCCATCATATTTGACTGTTTTCTGTTCAATTTTTTCAGGAATGGGCATAGCAACTCGACAGTTATATTCATCTACATTTTTTTTCACTTGACACATGATTAATTGATCTGCACCTGAAACTTCCAGCAGCACTTCCGTCCAATCATGTTGCTTGAGGTCTTTCTCCGATGCGATGAAGGCAGCCAGTGCCATGCAAGCATTACCGCAAAACTCGCCGCCGGCCATCTGCAGATGTGCGGCAGCCCGTTCATTCAACGGTTTTTCAATAAAGCCCACTTGTTCAGCATAAACGCTGTCATAGGACATCATTTTTGCTGCGATGTGCTTATACTCATCAGCTGGATAATTCGTTTTCACGAGAATTGTCATATTTTGTGTTGGATTACATTTGATAAAATCGATTCCCTGTTTCATCACAACGATCCTTTTCACTTATATTTTTCATCTATCGAAAATCGAAATTATTACGATTTACTTTGCGTAATGGTACCATCCAAAAATCCGTGGATACTGGAAAATGAACCTGCGGTTTCTCTGCTTGTTGCTTAACGGACTTTCTTGAAGTGAGTTTCAGATCGCTTAGAGCTTATTATCCAGCTGCCGTCATTCCCCTTCTTTTCGTTGTGGCGATACCTCAAATCGTAATTGTTTCGATAATCTTTTTTGATCATACAGCTTCATTCTTTTTTATGTCAAGCTATTTTTTCCAAGTTTGCCAAACTAAAAAATAAATCATTTTCTCCGTGGCAATCGACCTTTCTGCAGCGGCCGTCCTGATGATCGGTCTGAAACAGACTGCAACCGTAAAAATAAAAACGGCTGCCCGAGGGCAGCGTGTGCGTTTAAAACAAAAAATAACGCTCCATGGCTGACAGGCTGGCATGAAAGCTCCTCACCATCAGCAAACACCTGATATGTCTTATGGTCGACGTCGACTTTCGGCAGTGCGTGATTTAATTTCATGTCCAGTTTGCTCAATCCGCATATGGCGCACGGATGCAACCATTTTTGTCAGCCCTAATGATTGAGGCACACCGCGCTCTATACTCCGCGTGAGAGATGTTGACTGATTGGCTTTGCCGTAACCCGCGTACATTTTTCGCATGAACACTGATTCAGATGTCGGAATTGAAGCGTTCGGATCACCCATTTGAGCACGGGCGATCATACCGCCTTTTAAACTTGACGCCAAAAAAAGCCGGGGCCCAAAGGACGAGATCAGCTTCTCCTGCCAGCGGGCCGCGCTGCTTTTTCATTTTATCGGCGGTTTGCCATGTCCTGATGATGACCTCACCGACTCTGCTCATCGCCTGCGAGTCAGAGGAAGTCATACTGATCGCGCCGATATCGTGCAAAATATCCTCCGTGGCAATCGCCGCTCGAATTCGCGAATGGCTGAATACCACATCCTCAGGCACATTGGCATCAAGCTGGTGGCAAACCATCATCATATCCAGATGCTCGTCCATTGTATTTACTGTATATGGAAGCGCCGCAGTTGTTGAAGACGGCAGGATCGTCTTGGGATTCATCCTTTTTTTATTGTTGATGTTTGTTGCTCATAAATTACCTTGCCTTTTTAAGTAATATAACTTATTATAACAATGTACTTAATGATTTTAAGTAATCTGATGGAGGTTTTCAATTTGAATAAAGAAATGCTGAAAGGAAATATTGATCTTCTCATTCTTTCAGTTTTGAAGGAAAAAGAGAATTACGGCTATGAAATTTCAAAGACGATTAAAGAAAAGACGGAAGGAACGTTTGAAATACAGGAAGCCACTTTGTATTTATCCTTAAAAAGACTGGAAAAACAAGGAGCCGTCAATTCATATTGGGGAAATGAAAGTCATGGAGGACGCCGTAAATATTACGCCATTACAGAAGATGGTATCCGGCTGCACGAAAATATGGTGTCGGATTGGAAAAAGATGAATGAAATGGTCAAGCGATTTATTTGAAGGAGGAATTCATGTGAGACATATTTTCAAAAAAATGTTCAGTTTAAACGATATTCAATTCTTTTGGGTTTTAATAGCATCTTCGATTCTGTTTGCGTTTTCGTTCTATTTCGATCGGATTCATTCTCATGATCCCTTTTGGATCGTGATTTGTTATTATATTTCATTTGCTATTGCGGTTGTTTGGGGCGCGGTAAATTATATCAGCCACATCCGGATGAACGCCATGTATAACAAACAAAACGACATACGCGCCTATGTCAATCAGTTAGCTATGAATGAAGAGGAAAAACTGGAATTGCAAACCTATTTGGAAGACTATGTTGAGGACCTCATCAGCCAAGGCAAAACAAAAGATGAAGCGGCAGCAGAAGCTATCAACCAATTTAAAGTGAAGGAATTTTTATCTTTATCCAAAAGCACGTCATTCTTCAATCTGCATGCACACCACTATTTATTTGGCTGGTCGCTCATATTAATGACTGCCTTTTTCCTTCTCTGGCTGTTCGGAATATGGTTAGGCGTTCTCCCATTGATGTTTCTCGTGATTGAAGCGACTCTTTTTGCTTATGGATTCGGTCTCTTTGGAATGTTTTTTGTGTATAAGCTTGTGGACGCAGCCATTTATAAGAAGTTTAAAGAGTTGTTATCTTAACGAAAAGGACGTGTAAAAATGGAGAATTGGATCATTGATACGATGGAAAAGTTCGGTTATTGGGGTATTCTTTTTCTCATTGCCGTGGAAAATATATTTCCCCCTATTCCATCTGAGATCATTCTTACTTTTGGGGGATTTATGACCACCAAGACGAGTATGAGCATTTCAGGAGTTGTCGCGTTTTCCACCATCGGCTCTGTGCTCGGGGCCGTCGTTCTTTATGGTGTCGGCATGCTGATAGACATCCATAAGATTGAAAAACTTGCAGACAGATGGGGACACATCATCAGAATCACCCGGAAAGACATTCATAAAGCGAATCAGTGGTTCGATCAATATGGTCTCTGGACAGTATTTTTTTGCCGGCTTATTCCTCTAGTCTGAAGCTTAATTTCAATCCCCGCCGGAATGGCTCACATGAAGTTTGCTTCATTTGTTTTACTGACGACATTGGGGACCTTGATTTGGAATGTACTGCTTGTAAATATCGGTGCGGCCGTAGGATCTTCATGGGAAACGATTGTAGGATATATGGATCTTTACTCAAGTATTGTTTATGGATTTCTATTGTTGATTTTCGCCATATTTGCCGGCTTGTACCTTAAAAAAAGAGTTTTTGCAAAAAAATAACACCGTTTAACTCAGGAAGTCTGAACTTATGCCAATCCCACGGCCATCTCCATTCAAATGTTCTTGATGAACTGACGCGGAAATGAAACACTGGATGAAAACATTAGACAGCTTAGCCCTGTATTCCGGTGGGCTGAAGCTGTCTCGTTTTCGTATGTACACACCTAGAGGAATCGGAAAAAGTTCATATTATATGTCATTTTCCTCTGATCGTTTTTTCATCATATAGTGAACAAAAGAGAAAGGGATGAGAAAACAAACAAAGACCACACTTCCTACAAGTAAGGCTTCACTGTTATCACTATGATCTGGACCGAACTTTGCCAAAAGCGCCAGGATTATGCCAATCAATGCAGAAAGGATGACGACTCGATAATAGGGTCCTGGCTTCTTCTGTTCTTTTGCATCATCATACACATCAACAGAAATTTTGAGATTCAGCCAACCTAAAACAACTGAAGTAAGAATAAATAATAACCATAATGGATTGTCTTTAGCTTCCATAATCCCCTTTGTTATCACCTCATAAAGTAAAATGGCCAATATTCCTACCGTTTGAACCATAAAGGCAATCCGTATATTTTTCAAATTTTGTATTTGCAAGCGTTCATCTTTAATCATCTTCATGTAACTGGTCCTCCCTGCTAATCCAAAATACTTCATCCAAAGACTTATTCACTGCGTAGCATATCTCCAGGCACAATTTTAGCGTGGGATTATACTTACCTTTCTCAATCAAGCTAATCGTTTGCCGAGTAACACCCACTTTTTCTGCTAATTGCTGCTGTGTTAAGTCGACTTGAACACGAGCGATCTTCACTTTATTCTTCACCTATATAATTCCTCCTCAAATGAATTGTAACATATAAATTACATTATTCAATATATATATTACAAAACAAAAAAATACTCCTTCTTTGCATTATCATATCTCTATGTCATTTTATACTTCCTTGAATTCATGAAGTTCGACACGATAGCAGAAAATTCGCGCTTCGGTTTGACCGGAGTAGATCTGATTTGTATTTGAAATGACCGATACTTATCATAGTTTATGCTTAGCAACATTCAATGTGTACTCCTCGTTTCACTAACAATGCAGGCTTTCCTACATTTAAATTGATATAATGAATCTATGAAAAGGAGGATTTATGATGGATAATAATAATCTTGTACAAATCGAACAAATACTTAAAGCATTGTCTGAATCCTGGTCTTTAGACTCAAGTTCAAAATGGAGCAAGGATAACCCTGCAAAGGGACAATGTGGCGTAACCACCTTAGTCGTAAACGATATATTAGGCGGAGAAATAATGAAAACAAAACAACCTGATGGATGGCATTTTTATAATGTCATCAATAGAGAAAGATATGATTTTACGGCTTCTCAATTTAAAGAAGACATCCTGTATATGGATATCCCCTCAAATAGAAACGAAGCCTATTCAGATACCAACGAGAAACAGTATCGCTACTTAAAACAAAGTGTGATGAATCAGTTATCTTTTTCAAATATTGAGTTGCATTAGCTTTATAATTGGGGCTCCTCCTTATAAAATTTAACAGATATTAAATCGCTACAGCCGTTCCTTCTTGGAAGCTGACGACCATTATCATTCGATACATCCGAGTTCACATTTGCTAAGGGTAAGATGCGTCTCCCCTTCCGGCCACGGCCGCCGATCAACTGCACAACATCCGTGTGCAAAAGATCAGTGTCCGCAGGCTCTCCGTCTTGGACTAAGGTATTCGCGTTTGTTTTTCTTGTCGTTATCGGATGACTGAATGGAATGGAAAATATCCCTATTTCATCTCCCTTTTTGTCGGGTTTTTCTCGGATTTACATACAAAAAAAACACTCAATCAGAGATCAAGTGCTAAAACAAGTAATTATCAGTTCTGTAGTTCAATTTTATTTTTAAATATATGAAACGGAGCCTACAAATTTAAAAGTATACTCATTGTTAACAATTTCATTTCTTTTTCCTTCATAATCAAAGTTATATAGTAAAATAGCAGAGTTTATATTCTTCGGAAGTTGTTTACCCTGAATAGCTTCAAAACGAGATAAAATGATATCACCATATGAGCAACCACATATTAATTCGCGCAGCAATTCTTTATTTTGGACATGAACAACCTTTTCGATAAAATCTTCATCTAAATCATCAATATCTATGTCAAAGTCCCTTAAAAACGGAGAAGGGAGGAAGTCACCTTCTTCCTCATCGTACGGTAATTCAACATATTCATTTAATTTATCAACAGTTTGAATATTACCAATCCATAATGATACATAGTTTTCTCGTTCCATTTCAAACCCTCCTATTTTTTTATCCTTAGCCCTTCCGGTAAAGCCTCAACTCCACCTTTTAGTCTGTAATTGGCCCAATTGTTTAATCTTCGCACAAACATATTATAATCTTTTGATGAGTCTATAATCTTTAGTAGCTCGTTGTGAGCAGCAGTAGAACCTAGTCCACCGTGTTTTCCAGTTGGGTTAACAAATTCCACTTCATTTATTGCCGTTCGTAGCTCTCTAATTTTTTCAGCCGTTACTCCCCAATGTTTAAAAGTAGGGGCTCGTGAAACCAAGTGCCACTCATGCATTCCTCCTGGAGCTCGAAGCTGTCTTTCTATGGCTCTTCTAGTTTTTTTATCACTCCAGAGTTCATCTAATTGTTTAGTTGATAATGAATTGAACCATTCATTAAACTCCCCACTTTTAACTGTTGGCACAATGGTTTTTCGTACTTTTTTAACAGTCTGACCCGAAGTCTCTTTACTACTGTTAAAAAGCACACTTTTCTTTTGATCTTCTGCCAATTCTTTTAATACAAGAGGGGTATTCTTTACATTAATAGAATTCGGTGCATCCTGCAGAATCCCTTGCAATGCAGGAGTGTAACGATTATTAGGTGGCTTAATTGACTGTTTTACAGTCTTACCAGCTTCCTTCACCTTGCCAACCGCGGTTTTCCCAGCTTTCGCAAGATCTTTCGAGCCCGTTGAAACAGAAGATTTTCCGCTCCGCAAGCCGGCAAGGCTTCCGATCAAATAAGTAAAGTAATGCGCCCTTGAATACGCATCTCCATGTACTACTTTCTCATCCCATTTTTCCGCCAACGTGTCTACCATACTCAAAAGAGCGCCTTTATAATCGTACCCAAGAACTGTGTCTAAAACAACTTTCGGATCTTTATGTAAATGGTCGATTGTCCATCCGAGATTCCATCCAATTTGTTTTCCGCCCTCGTAAAAATCTTTCGCAAGATCATAAATAGCACCACCCGAACCACTATAAATATCAATAGCCGTCTGATGAAATTCCTTGTCGTCTTCCCCTGGCTTCAGATCCGGTCCAAATGGAGTTTCACTTTTCAAATAGATATCCTGAAAATACTTAGCAGGATCATCTAATTCTGTCTCTGCTGTAGCGACATTCTTTAGCTTTTCTATTGCGTCAGCCTGTTTTTCTGCTTTGCGAATTTCTGTTTCCATTCTGGTTTTATCTAATTTTTCGAGCATCATCTCCATCGGAGTCTCTTCGTTAGGCTGCAATGCATCCATCTCATCCGGCTTTAAAATCGAACCTTTTTGATAGCCGGTGATTTCAATTTTAGGCCCGGTATACATTTTCTCGAGCCTTGTAATGTATTTTTCCATCGTTTCAAGGTCTTGTTCAGCAGTTTTCAGGGCGTTTGTTTGCTCCCTGTCAAAAGCATGGAGCTTTTCAAGAGTGCTGTTGATTTCCTTTTTCGCTTTTTGATTCTGTTCATGAAAATCACTGTCATCCAACTGAGGTAAATCGGCAATATGACTGACTTTCGCGATCGTAGCATTGGCTTTGGACACCAAATGTTTCGTTGTTCGATCGGCCGCGTTCAAGCCTTGTTCCAGTTCGTGTTCGAGAAAGGCTTGTGAAATATATCCGTTGTGATTTGATTCAAAAGAATCCAGTGAGGTTTTGATTTTTTTCAATGCCGATTCGTATTCTTCAATGAACGTTTCATAGAATCGCAAGAACGGAGTATGGCATTCTTCGTAAAAGGCGCGAATGGCGTCCCCGCCTTTTCCTTTTAAGGCATCATCAAGAGATGTGATGCCGTCGACGCTTTTTTTGACTTTGGCAATTTCATCTGCTTGTTTTTTTAACTGTTCCAGCGTATCATCTATTCCATTTCGTAACGCTTGAACATCCAGAGTCTTCATAGCATTCTCCTCTATTTCGTTTTCATCGATGAAGCCAGCTGCTTGTCGGTGTCCTTGATTGCTTCAACGGCTGATTCCGTCAAGACTGCCTTGCCAGGTGTGAGACGAAAGCTCAGGTTCAGTGATCGTCTTTTTGATATCAGAGAACTCTGTTTTGTCTTTTTGCAGCTCTTTGCGGCAAGCTTTCAGCTCTGCCAAAAATTCTTTCTTCAGCGATAAATCGACTTTCATGATATCTAAAGCCCAGGATTGACCCGATCATGTTCAAACCTCTCTTCCCAAAAACTGCATGACTAAAGTAATGACCAGTATAGAGTTTACCACTATACGGAAATGAATTGGTGAATAAATCCTGTCCATCCATGAAAATGAATCTTTAGAAGCGGGTCAAAAAACCCAATAAATAAGGCAATCACACATTAATCCGCTCCAATGCAGAGAGTAATCCAATGAACGGCAAGAAGCCTTCGTAACATCCCCTCTTAAACCTCTTCATCTAAAATGACCTTGATATGGTGACTTAAAGCTACTCTCTTGACTAATGGAAAAGAGTCAACGAAAAAAAGCGAATGAATACCATCTTAACAGACAGAATAAGAAGAGTTGATATTTCTACACATTTCGTGAAGGAGGGAAGCCGTTGAGTAAATTCAAGTATTGAATGAAACAGCATCCAAAGCAGGTCCTAAAAAACTTAAAAAGGCCAAAATAAGTCCATCTGACAAACTAAAATTTCAATAATATGGAGTGAGTAACGTGACTCATAAAAATGGAGCAGACAGACCGGATGATTACAAAAGATTTTCTTCATTAGACAAGGAATATGATTTCCAGCAATCTTTAGATAGCAGCGCTAAGACAGAGAATGTAAACAATGAAACACAAGCTCATAACAGAGAAAACGTAAATGACACAGATGTGGCTGGAAAAAACTTTGATCCCTCGGATTATAAAGGAACCACGCAATTGGAAAAAGGATTGGCTGAAACTCATGAACAGGTTAGTGATGACTATTTTGAAGGGACGATCGATCAAAATTTGGATTAGTCATTTTACGGAACTAACTTTAAAGAGAAAGTTAGTTCCGTTTTTGATTAACAACTACTCAGATCAATGGTGAACTAGCCATGAACACAAATTAGAGAAATTGGTTGGTTTCTTCGGGAGACGAAAAAAATCCCCTCTTGAAATAAGGGGATCTGGGGATCATATAATAGATAAAATTATAATTTTATTCAGATTTAAGTTTTCTCCTCTCTGCCAATTGGAGTTTTATGCAAAAATGTACAAGTGTTTGTTTATCCTGCTCATTCATCTTGATAAATTCAACTGTCATGATCTGTTTGTTTGTTTTACGATCAAGGTAAGTGCGTTTGACTTGAGCATGAACGTCAATCACAATTTCATCATGCCCCTCAGTTGGCAGAGAGATATTTAAACGCAAATCCTCTTCTGGTTCGTGTTTTTGCGTCTCTTCAATGATTAATGCAGCGCCTCCAGCACTGATATTCGCTGTATATGTTTTAAACATTGAGCCAGATCCATATGGACAAACAGTGACAGGAATCGTGGTATTGACTCTAAAAAATTGCCGTCTTTGAATTTTTGTCATTTGATCTTCTTCAGGTAAATACATATTTAATACAGGGATATCGTGATAGATCTCTCGCTTTTGTACTACACTAATAAATTTATAAGGGATTTGTTGCGCGTTTACAAAATGAATCGTGGCAATTGTATTTGTCGGAATAATAACAGTTCTTCCCGTTTCTACATCAACAGGATAATGGACTTTTAAAACATTTTCTTCAATGGATGACACTTTGCTTTTCGCAATGATATTTTCTTGATTTTCGTTTTCAAATTCTATTGTTATGATATTTCCTAATGATAACAATGGACATCACTCTTTCAATTCTACTTATAGATTATATCGGTACTATGACACATAAATTAAAGAAATGAAAGGGGGAGACATTGAGAGTCTTTCTTTTATTTTAAGTGCTTTGGAACAGCTGCTTTCATTCATTCTATTTTGAATGCAGTGTTCTTGTATACTCAAATATGTTTTAACAATATAGTTCAGATCGCCGTATTTAAGCCGCTGCCTTTTTTATAAGGAAAAAGTCAATTCTTAAGGTTTTCCATGTCGCGGATTTAATAGGAGACACTAACCTTGAAAAATTAGAGGATGTTGGTGTAATGAAATGAAGCGGTTATAAAATTTTCAGCAAAGCCTAAGCCTTGAGATAAGAAGAAAAAAAGCGCGAAACAAAAAATGTCTCACGCCTTCACAAACCTGAATGATTAAAGATTCTTGCCTAAATCACCCGTTTAAACACGTCATTTCGTAAACATTCGTTTCTTTTCGATTTTTAAACCACATAAGGTTTTTTATAAGCGCCATCTTTCCCTATCCCTATGTTTTTTCCATATTGTTTTGAAATAAAAGGTCATTTTGGTGCTCACGTATCATTGTGTGATCTAAGTATTTTCGGACAAGCCATCCATAATAGTCTTTTTAGAATTTATTAACATCTCAAATTTGCATTTTGCCTGTTGTACCCCATGCCCAATCCCCCAAACGAAGATTTTTATCTCCACAGTTTATAAGTATTCAGCTTATTTTTTAGTTCTGGGGTTACCATGGAATGTTAACTTGATGGTGATGGAGCGGAACCCCCATCGAAAAGAACTATGAACCACATTCCAACTGAAATGTAATCCATAGACGCTGATTACCTCCTGCAAAGAGCACTCCCGCTGTAAATTCTTCTAAAGCGTGCATGGCAAACCTCGCATTGGCACAAGTGATCAAGCTGCCGACAATCACACGAATTTTGAGGGTTTCCATGATTCCTCGATGGTTGGCCCCGACATTTAAACAGCCTTCCTTGTGAAAGCAAATGCATTCATCGCAACGGCTGACTATTGATATAACTGATGGTGTACTTATCCCAACTTGCGTTTAAATTCTTTACTGGCGAAGAAGTAAGCGATGACCATGATGCCGACGCACCAGGCAAGCGCGATCCAGATACCGTTGCCAACAGACCCTTCATACAAGAGGGCACGAATCGCATTCACGATTGAAGTCACAGGCTGGTTCTCAGCGAACGCACGGACAATTTTAGGCATGGTTTCGGTGGGGACAAAGGCCGAACTGATAAACGGCAGGAAAATCAGCGGGTACGAGTAAGCTGTCGCCCCTTCCATAGACCCCGCTGTCAATCCGGGAATGACCGCCAGCCATGTCAGCGCCAGCGTAAACAGCCCGAGTATCCCAGCTACCGCGAGCCAATCCAGGATATCAGCGTTGGAACGGAAACCCATCAAGAGCGCGACGAGAATAACTATCACGACAGTAAGCGCATTGGAAACAAGCGAGGTCAACACGTGAGCCCACAATACCGACGAACGCTTGATGGGCATGGAAATGAAACGCGCCATCAGCCCGCTCTTTACATCCGTAAACAGCCGCACGGAAGTGTAAGCGACACCGGATGCGATAGCCATCAGCAAGATTCCCGGCAATAAATAATTGACATAGTTGTCCGCCCCTGTCTCTATGGCGCCGCCAAATACGTAGACAAACAGCAGCATCATCATAATCGGTGTAATCGCCACCGTAATAATCGTATCCGGGCTGCGCATGATGTTGCGCATTAAACGCCCAAGCAATACCCCTGTTTTGCTCTTCATTTACATCTCCTCCTTTTTGCCGATGATCGCGAGGAAAATTTCCTCCAATGTCGGCTGCTTCTCGATGTACTCCACTTTCGCTGGCGGGAACATCTCTTTGAGTTCGGTAAGGGTACCGGTTGTGATGATTTTTCCGCCATGCAGGATGGCGATACGGTCCGCAAGTTGTTCGGCTTCCTCCAGGTACTGGGTCGTCAGCAAGATGGTCGTGCCTCTGCCGGCAAGTTCCTTGACGGTATCCCAGACTTCAATCCGCGCTTCGGGGTCAAGCCCTGTCGTCGGTTCGTCGAGAAAAATGACTGCCGGCGTCCCGATTAGGCTCATGGCGATATCAAGCCGGCGCTTCATCCCGCCGGAATACTTATCCGCCCGGCGGTTGGCCGCGTCACGCAGGCTGAATCTTGCAAGCAGATTGTCGGCAACTTGAGCGGGATTGGAAACTCCCCGCAACTTGGCGATCATCATCAGGTTTTCCCGCCCGGTGAGCATGCCGTCTAAAGCTGCGAACTGCCCTGTCAGGCTGATGCTCTGGCGAACTAGATGCGGTTGACGCTGGACATCAAAGCCGCAAATGCCTACTTCGCCGCCATCAGGCTTCATCAGCGTCGAGAGGATGTTGACCGTCGTCGTCTTCCCCGCTCCATTTGAGCCCAGCAGTGCGAAAATTTCGCCGCGCCGTACCTCAAAATCCACCTCCTTTAAGACTTCCTTGTCTTTAAAGGTTTTTTTTAATCCTTTTACAGAAATCGCTGCATTGCTCATACTCTTTTCCTCCTTATAAATAGCGCCTTGCGGAGCCGGATTGCCTATCCTCTTCTATTCAGTCTGACTGATAATCTGTATAACTTAGTACCAGGTTGAAAATATAACTGAATAGCGAAAGAGCAATTCACATCTGTAACCAGCTATTCAGTCGGTATTATCAATTGAATTCTTTATTTTTTTCCAAATCGCTTCATGATACTCTGATTTAAATCTTCACGATACTTGGCGACATAGGTTTTAGCGTTTGCCACTAGTTCGTCGGCAAAGGACGCCACGTCGTCCCCGGTGATTTCCAGCACTTGTCTGCCTTCCGCCGCACCGGCTTCGAACAACTCGATTAATTCATACTGGATGTGCAACATGTCCATCCCGCTGCCCGCTGAGAAATTCCACATGTAGTTTTGAATTTTCTTAAATACAAACTGATAGTCCTCTGGCAGGGCTTTAACCCGTGCCATCATCATCTTGTACTCTTTTTTATCACCAATCATTTTTTTGAACATTTCCATCATGTTATTTTTCCTCCTTTTTTAAAAACCTGAACAAGACACTTAAACAAATTTCGGACGGAATATCTTATGAAGTTAGGTTGACTTCAAGACATTGATTTTCGATGATATAAACTCCCATTTTTCCCAAAATAATTCGAGTTCACGGCGGCCAGCCTCATTAAGTGAGTAAAACTTGCGGGGCGGTCCCATATCTGACGGTTTCTTTTCTATGTTCACAAGTTTTTTCTTTTCTAATCGCACGAGGATGGTGTAGACCGTCCCTTCCACAACTTCGGTAAACCCAAGCTCGTTTAGGCGGCGGGTAATCTCATAGCCGTAGGTTTCATGGCGGCTGATAATTTCCAGCACGCAGCCTTCCAGCGAACCCTTCAGCATTTCAGTTAAATTTTCCACGTTCAGAACCTCCCCTATTTTGTCCGACTTATATTCAGTATTACTTAGTACCAAGGACAATTTTTACTGAATAGCTATTGAGAAATTACGCTATTCAGTATTGCTTATTACGTGTACATTGTAACACCGAGTAGCAGGGGTGTCAACTCCTTTTGTGGCCGCTGTTCCACTGTTCATGGCAAGTCCTAAAATCAGCGGGGTGAGCACCAGGGCATCATTCGTACCGTCTCCCGCCATGGCGACAAGCTCTTTCCTTCTTTTTGTCGTGTTTAATAACGTTAATTTTATTCTCCGGTTTGACCGATAAAATTTGCCACCACAAAAATTGTCTTCTACATTTAAAAGTTTTAAACTACAGATTACCTATTTAAAGTCCCGTGTTTTTTAACCGTTACATTAACATGATATGCAATTGGAATCTCCGTAAATACTTGATCCCAATTGTTCTTCAGCTTATTCCACAGAAGAGGATATTCGATTCTCACTTCATTACCAAAGCCGGCAAGATCGGCTTTGTATTCCTTCTGCATTTTTTCTGTGATCTTCTTCACCAAATGCTTCACTGTTTGGGCTGTACTTCCCTCAACTCTCTCTATAAATTTTTGATCAATTTGTTTTGTTAAATAATTCCAATTTTCGGCAAGGTGGCCTTCTGACTGAATATATACTTGAAATGACAGGCGGCCTCTTTTGACGATTGGTTCGATCTCGGTTTTTATATTGTCTACCGAAAACGTGATCAGCTTTTTTGTTTTTGGATCATGGCTTTTGACAGCACCGCCTATCCCCTCCCCCTTAATCCACATCATCCCGTCTAAATCTTCTTCATCCAAAAAACCAAGCAGCTTGTTTGTTTTTCCATTGACCGCTACGGCTCCCGCGTATTTGACTTCACCCTTAGCACCGATGACGTTTTGCAGTAAAAAACTGGTTCCTGCATTCATTTTCCCCATCAGTTTGGCAAGTGTGACAGGAGGCAGAATTTTTTTCGCCTTAAAGTCGTTTTGAACGATTTTACGCAAGCGAAACGCCGGCATTTCACCGGTTTCTTTTAGTTCTAAGGTATCTCTCGCTCTACCTCTTGTAATAAGGACAACCGTGCTCGGTCTTATTTCATTATCCCTGAGAGGTTGATCCAGCAGTTCCTTTAGTGAATATGTACGAAGGAGATCTGCGGCGATGACGATTACCTTTAAGTGGGGGTTGAATATTGTTCTGTCTAACCTCAACGCCACTTCAGAATTGATTTGTTGAAGGGAATCTCCCGTTTCAAAAATGTTGACGTACGGTTTTTGGTTTGTGCTTGCCCCTGCGGACTTCGCCCCTGCTTGCTGCTGGCTTACATATTGGTAGGTTACGGTCATCCGTTCTTTTTTCGGATATTCCCCACCCATTTTGTTAAACTTTTTTTCAAGGGCTGTCTCTTGGCCTTTATCTAGTCCCATAGCAAACGTAAGCCCGTACTCTTCAATCTCATGGCTGCTCCAGCACCCGGTTAAAAAGAAGAGCATAAAAGAGGATAGAAAGCAGACCTTTTTAGTCATTTGTTTCATATTTTTTACCTCATAAAGTGTTTCTCGGTGAGATCCTTATTGTTCCCCAAAAATTTCAACAAATGCTTATAATTTGCGAATATTGGAGATATTTTAAGACACATTTAATCACTGATCTTTATTCTTCTGCCACAACTCACGCCTTACGATTTTGGAGCGATTATTTTTTTGCTTATTTAGCGTTTGGGCTAATTAAAATTAATGGAATAGGAGAGGAATCGTTGGCATGATTGATTTTGAATTCTCACGGTTATAGGTTTATGCAACGTATATACACTCGGCTTGTTCCATAAAAAAGCGCGAAACTGGGAATGTTTCACGCTTTGAAGATTCATTTATGATGAACTTACCTATCCCCGTCTACATCACCCGTTTAAAAAAGGCCCGGCAAAACTCCAGGAGGACGCAAAGATTTAAAGAGCCATGTCAAAATGACTTCATGTGCAAACGGGATCTCACCGCTTGCGTTCCCCCGTGACTATCGCGCGCAATTCTGCACAAACTCCAGCCGCTCCTCCTGAAAAGCTGACGACCTTCATCATCATTCGATACACACTTGATAAGGGAAAGGTGCGTCTCCTCTTCTGGCCAATAAAAAAGCGGCCACTAATCAGCTGCACAACATCCGTGTGCAAAAGATCAGTGTCCGCAGGCTCTCCGTCTTGGACTTATTGTTTTTTTCTGTAGCTCTTCTCAGAACCTCCTTTTTGTTCACAAACAATTAACATTTATTTACAAGGAAAATAATCACTTATATTGAATTGTTATAATGTACTACCAAAAATCTTAAAGGAGTGCTTTAAAATGAAATTGAAAAAAAGTGTTGTTTCTGCATTGTCGATTTCTGCTTTAGCATTGTCATTAACTAGTGTTGCCTCAGCCGAAGAAATCAACTCTTCACCAGCTGAAGTACAAAAAAGTCCTATTAATCCATCACAAATTATCAATGTCCAAGCTAAAACTATACCATTAAGAGTAGGAGAAACTGTTAATATCGCTGTACCAGGAGCTACCCGTTATTGGACAGACAATATAAATGTTGCAGATGTTGATCAAGCTGGAAATGTCACTGGAATATCACGTGGAACAGCAAAAATCACAATGTATAAGGGACTCAATGTACTTGGAGCCGTTACGGTTAAGGTTTATTAAATTTTTGAGGGAGCAAAAGCTCCCTTTTTATTTGAATAAACAGTAATTGATTTTATTGACTTCATATTATTCCCTCTCATCCAGAAGCGAAGAAGCTCCCCCCTTTTTAAAATCCCTTCCGTAATCCGAATCTTTACAGAATTAAGGCTTCTGATCTACGTTTTCTTTTTAGAAACCTTATAACAGAACACCTGAACGGTATAGGTTCCGATCCCTAACTTCCTTCCTACTGAAGGCACACAAAAATTTTTAATAGGGGTGGAAGATTTAAAATAACTCGGCACTCTCCACTATTTAATCCGGTGTTTCGTCCATTTATAAGTATAGGTTTTGTAATGAAGCTTCGAACTACCTTTATCCCTTCAAGACAACTGATTAAGTCCTTGAATTGTAAGTGTTGGTATCCATTTAAACTTGCGCATTGATAGCTTGCTAACGAAACCATATGATCCCGATCTTCCGCGTTGATATAAGTTCTTCTCTTCTAACAATAACCCATGACATAAATAAAAGGTGAGACACATAGAATATTAAGTACCCCGGGAACAAGCTTTTTTCATCCCTCATTCCCCTTCTCGGCTCCCACTGCCTAACTAATATTTTCAAGAATACAACGTTCATAAATATTTAACATATTTTTACAAGGTTTTTTATTACAAAAACCGAATCTAATTAGTGTATTAAATCTAAACAAGGAGTGTTTAAAATGAAATTGAAAAAAAGTGTTGTTTCTGCATTATCGATCTCTGCTTTAACATTGTCATTAACTGGCGTTGCCTCAGCCAAAGAAATCAACTCTTCACCAACTGAAGTAAAAAACAGTCCTATTTCTTCATTACAAAATAACAATGTCCAATTTAAAAGCACTGTATATATAAAATCGGGAGAAACTATTAATATCGCTGTACCAGGAGCTACTCGTTATTGGACAAATAAACAAAGTGTTGCATATGTTGATCAATACGGAAATGTCAGAGGTATATCACGTGGACAAGCAGTAATCACAATATATAAGGGACTCAATGTACTTGGAGCCGTTACAGTTTATGTTGATCTTTATTGAGGGAGTAAAAGCTCCCTTGAAAATTCGCTTTGATAATCCTTCATTTCCAGCAGTAAGTAGCGGGCATCTTCCCTGCGGGAAGTGCCCCTTTTTAAATCCCTTCCGTAATCCGAACCTTTTTAGAATCAAAGCTTCCCCCAACTTTTTCTTTTTAGAATCCTTATAACAGAACACCCGTACGAAATAGGTTCAGCTCCCTAACTTTTTTCTTATCGACGGCACGCTAAATGTGGAAAATTTAAACACTTTATTACACTCTACTATTTAAACCGGTGGTTGGCCATTTATAAATATGGGGCTATTTAATAAAACTTCGAGCTGCCTGCCTCTTTAATTTTCCATACAACTGATGCAGTGCTTATAAGTATTGGTATCCGTATAAACTGGCGCAGTACATCCATTGATAGCCTGCTAACAAGACCCCGGCCTTCCCCGTTGATTAAAAACTCTTGTAAAACGTTATTTCAACAATAATTCATGACATAAATAAAAAAAGGTGAGACACACAGTGCCTCACACTTAATAACGTAATACTCGAAACTTATTCCCTACATCACCCGCTTAAACATCTTCTCCATCTCATACGTCGAATAATGAATGATAATCGGGCGGCCGTGCGGGCATGTGAATGGATCTTCGGTCCGGCGCAGTTCGTCGAGCAAAGCGGTGATTTCGTCGTCGCTCAGGTGGTGGTTGGCTTTGATCGATCCCTTGCAGCTCATCATGATCGCGGCTTCTTCGCGCAGTTTTTTGATGTCGATGTTTCGGTCGTCAAGGACCTGCTGGATGATGTCTTCGATGATCATCGCTTCCTCGCCTTTTGGAAACCATGTCGGATGGCTCCGGACGATATAGCTGCCTGCACCGAACGACTCGAGAAAAACGCCGACTTTGGCCAAGTCTTCCAAGTGATCGTCAATGATCATCGCTTCATTTCTTGAATAATGGAAGGTCAGCGGAACAAGCATGTCCTGCACTTCCGGTTCGATTTCACCGACTTTTTCGCGGAAGTACTCATATTTAATCCGCTCCTGTGCGGCGTGCTGATCAATGATATACAGCCCGTTCTCATTTTGGGCGAGAATGTAGGTGCCGTGCATCTGGCCGATCGGATACATGATCGGCACCCTTTCTTTTGGCGCCGGCGTCTCTTCTTTCCGCTCTGGTATGTGTTCCGGAGGCGCTTCAAATGACTCATCCGGCAAGTCTTCCACAACCGGCGGTTCGGGAGGCGTTTCCTGCTGCGGGAAGCTGTCCTCTTCCTCAGGCGGCAGAGGCGCTTCCTTTACGAGCGAACTTAATTTCATCGCTGAAAAAGATGGCGAGGCTGCCGGTGCTGTTTCAGGCACGGCCTTCGGCTCAGGCGGACTGTCGAAATTCAAGATTTGCTGCTCCGGCTTTACGGGCGGTGGCGCTGTTTTTTTCGGAATTTCCGCGCTTGGGATGAGCTGCTGCTGTTTGAAGACGTCTTTGATCGCATCGCGGATCAGCTCGTGGAGCTCGGTCTCTTTGCTCAGTCTCACCTCAAGTTTGGACGGATGCACATTCACATCGACGAGCAGCGGATCCATGTTGATTTCCAGAAATGTGATCGGATGCCGGCCGATCGGAAGCAGCGTATGGTAGCCCTCATGAATGGCTTTGACAAGGGGGAAATTTTTAATGTATCTGCCGTTGACGACAGATGACATGTAATTTCGCGATGCCCTGGTCACTTCCGGGAGGGCGATATAGCCCTTCACTTCAAAGTCAAGGGAACTGGCGTGAAGCGGAAGCATTTTTCTCGCAACCGCCGTTCCGTAAATCGCCGCCAGCACATGGCGGACATCCCCATTTCCGTTTGTTTGCAACAAGGTTTTCCCTTGATGGCGCAGCCTGATCGAGACTTCCGGATGCGCGAGGGCGATTCTGTTGACAACATCGGTAATATTGCCGAGCTCGGTATGAATCGTCTTCATATATTTCAGCCTTGCCGGCGTATTGAAAAACAAATTTGAAACCGTAATTTCCGTTCCTCTCCGGCTCGACGATTTCTGCTCGGAAATGATTCTTCCTCCTTGAAGCGTCAGCTGGGTTCCCGCTTCCTCGCCCGTGCTCGTTTTGATCGTTAAATGTGAGACGGACGCGATACTTGGCAAAGCTTCTCCGCGAAAGCCGAGCGTCCTGACGCGGAACAGGTCGTTTTCGTCTTTGATTTTGCTTGTCGCATGGCGCAGAAAAGCCGTTTTACAGTCTTCGGCATCCATCCCTTCGCCATCGTCAAGCACTTTAATGGAAGAAAGTCCGGCCTCTTCAACATCGACTTCAATGACTGAGCTGTTTGCATCGATCGCATTTTCGACAAGCTCTTTTACGACCGACGCCGGTCTTTCCACTACTTCGCCCGCCGCGATCTTGTTTGATAAATCATCGGGGAGCTGGACGATTTTTGCCAAGTTTGGTCACCTCTCTTATTTTAATTTTTTTTGCAGCTTGTACAGTTCGTTCATGACTTCCAAAGGCGTCATATCCAACAGGTTGATGGCTTTCAATTCCTCTAACACGCCCTGTTCCTTCTTGGAGAGCTTCGCCTGTTTGTCCTTTGGCTTTTCCGTTTCAAAGAAAGACAGCTGGGCGGGCTCTTCGGCCGGTGTCGTCTGAATCTGAGCGGCCGGCTCTTTCACAGCCTCGGGAACGGTTGAAACAGCCGGTTCTGTGGAGCCTGCTTCAAGCTCTTGTAAAATCGTTTTGGCCCGGCTGATTAAATCATCCGGAAGCTCGGCAAGCTGGGCGACATGAATCCCGTAGCTTTTGTCTGCCGCCCCTTCTTTTATCTGATGAAGGAACACGACTTTCCCCTCGTATTCTTCAGCGCGGACATGGACGTTTTTCAAGTCGCTGAGCTTGTCCTCAAGCGCTGTCAGCTCATGATAGTGGGTGGAAAACAGCGTTTTTGCGCCGATATGGTCATGAACGTATTCGATGATCGCCTGAGCAAGCGCCATTCCGTCATATGTGGATGTGCCGCGGCCGATCTCATCAAAGAGAATCAGGCTGTTTTTCGTGGCGTGGACGATCGCGTTTTTCGCTTCAAGCATTTCCACCATGAAGGTGCTTTGGCCGGAGATCAAATCATCCGCGGCGCCGATTCTCGTGAAAATTTGATCAAAGATCGGCAGTACCGCTTTTTTGGCCGGAACGAAGCAGCCGATTTGCGCCAGAATCGAAATCAGCGCCATCTGTCTCATATAGGTGCTTTTACCAGACATATTCGGCCCTGTAATCAACAGCATTTGTCTGCCGCTGCCCATTTCACAGCTGTTCGGTACATAAGACTGGCTGTCCATCACTTTTTCGACGACCGGATGGCGTCCGTCTTCAACCTCAACGGTGTCTTTTGAAAACTCAGGCTTAATGTAATGGCGGTTTTCGCTGATTGTCGCAAAGCATTGCAACACATCAAGCTCACTCATCATTTTCGCCAGCTGCTGAAGGCGGGGAATATAAGCTTTTACCTGATCGCGGAGCTCGGAAAACAGCTCGTATTCAAGCTCTGATATATTGTTTTCCGCTTCCAGAATCAACGCTTCTTTTTCTTTCAGCTCCGGCGTGATATAGCGTTCCGCATTGGTTAATGTCTGCTTACGTTCATAGCGGCCTTCTTCAAGCAGATGGATGTTTGCTTTCGTCACTTCAATATAATAGCCGAACACTTTGTTGAAGCCGACTTTTAAAGAGCGGATGCCCGTGTATTCCCGCTCCTGCTGCTCAAGCCTTGCAATCCAGTCTTTGCCGTTCTTGCTCGCATCCCTGTATTCATCCAGTTTCGCGTTGTACCCGTCTTTGATTAAATTCCCTTCCTTTAACGAAAGAGGGGGATTTTCATAGAGTGCATCTTCCAGAAGCTCGAGCAAATCGCCGCACGGGTCGATTCGTTCAGCACGCTCTTTTGCTTTTGGATGCTGAAGGGAAGCGACAAGCTCTTTAATCGCCGGCACTTGTTTCAGCGATTCCTTCAGCTGGATCAAGTCCCTTGCGTTGACATTTCCGTAGGCGACGCGGCCGGCAAGCCGCTCCAGGTCGTACACTTCCTTGAGGCGCTCGCGCAAATCCTCCCGTTCAAATAAATGGTTCATGAGCGTTTCCACGATTTCCTGTCGCTCTATGATCTGCCCCTTCCTGATCAGCGGTCTGTCAATCCATTGTTTTAAGAGGCGTCCGCCCATGGCCGTTTTCGTTTCATCCAAGAGCCAGAGAAGCGATCCTTTTTTATGTTTTGAACGGATCGTTTCTGTCAGTTCAAGGTTGCGCTTGGAGTACAGATCGATTTTCATCGCTTCTTCCAATTCATAAGACTGTACAGGCTGGAGATGGTCAAGGCTTCTTTTCTGGGTTCGTTGTAAATAGGTGTAGAGCCTTAAAAACGTGCCGGCAAGCTCCTGGGACGGCAGACCTTTCACAATGTCCGGCATCTCTCCAGCCAGTTCGTCTTCGAAGGAAATCGTGGCGCCGCAGCGCTCTTTTAAAATCGTGATTTCCTTCTCGCTGAGATTGCGGCTGACGACGATTTCACGCGCGCCGACGGAGTAGATTTCTGAAACGACATCATCAAACCGCTCGATCGCCGTCACTAAGTTTTCTCCTGTCGTCAAGTCTGAAAAAGCGAGGCCATATGTATGCTGAAAGTCGCTGACAGAGGCGATAAAGTTGTTTTCATTTTCATGAATGCCCTTTCCGTCCATGACAGTGCCGGGCGTGATCAGCTGAACGACTTCCCTTTTGACGACACCTTTAGCTGATTTGGGATCTTCCACTTGTTCACAGATCGCCACTTTATAGCCTTTTTTGATCAGCTGCTCGATATAGGAAGAACACGAATGGTAGGGAACACCGCACATCGGGATGCGTTCGCTCGAGCCCCCGTCTCTGCTCGTTAACGTGATTTCCAGTTCCTGAGATGCTTTTTTGGCATCTTCGAAAAACATCTCATAAAAGTCTCCTAAACGAAAAAATAAAAAGGCATCCTGGTATTCTGCCTTAATCTTTAAATATTGCTGTATCATTGGCGTGTAGCCTGCCATATTATAATCCCTCACTATGTATTAACGTTTCTATGATCCACTACTCATTATACCACAAAGATTACCGGTGAAAAAAAAGAAACTAGGGCGATGCTTCCCTAGCTTCCTTTTTATTCTTCAGGATCTCCGACCAAAAATTCCGGATTAATATCTTCCAGCTCTTCGTCAAGCTCTTCTTCCCACGCTTCATCATCGCTTTCCGTCCAATCGGAATTGACCTCGACGACGACTTTCGTCTCGCCGACTACCTCTGATAAAAATTCCCTTTCCGCCTGAACCACCACTTTGTTTCCATTTGGCGAAATGGTGACTTCGAGGCAGTTCGGCTGCTGAAGCACTTTCGCGATGACTTCGTGCTCATCATCCAAATAGTTTTTGTCGCGGTAGCGGAGCTTGATGACATCAACATAGGAAACGCGTTCAGTCACAACTTCGGTTTTTGTGTTGTCGGCATAGGAATACCATACATTGATGTCATATGTCCCTTCAATTTCAACCGTTTTGCCGATTTTTTCGGCGTCATACTTATGATTGATAATCCAACCGCCTAAAATACTGGTTGGCTTTTGCGAAGGGGAGATGGTGTGGGTGCACTGCGTGAATTTCCGGCCTTTCGCGACCACCGCTTTTGTAATAATTTCCCTGTATTCAGACATTCGGTCATGCCTCCTTGTTTTTCCTCGTATTATCTTATGCTGGGCATTCGTCTAATGTGCGTTCATGGAGAAATCAAAATAAAATTCCCATTTAATGAATCTGTTTAAGTGTATGCAGTTGAATGGATAAACTTGACTTAAATCATAAAAGAAAAAGACAGACCGAAAGCTGAATCTTTTAAATAAGCCGCCGCGGCGGGAATTTAGAGGCCCAGAACTTCCTTTAAAGCAGGCTTTACAGCTGTGATCCTGAAGTGATGTTGATTTGATTGCCAAAAACAAAAAAAACGGCGCCTCGGAAAGGCGCCGCCTGATTATAGTGAACAGCTCGGTGATGAATTTTTCACTTTTGAACCGGTTTCCCCTGTCAGCAGGTTTCCTCCGGTTGATGATATGATCTCATTTGTCACTTGGTTTGATATTGTATGGGCGACGAGCTGAAGAAGATCGTTGACTTCCATTTGAGAGTCTCTGAACTCTTGGATGATCGGAATTCCGTCGAGCTCTTCCTGGAGCGCGTCGATCTTTGCTTCCGTTTGCTTCAGCGCTTCGTGTTTTTCGTAGTGCTTAAAGTTGACGGCCTGCTTTTGCAGGGCTTTGATTTGATTGATGAGCCCCGAAATCTTGGCATTTTCATTAATCTGCGCTTCCGCCTTTTTGAAGAATTCGACTTCTTCGGTTTCGGCAATCATTTTTGCAAGCTCGCGCGCTTTGGCGACAATATCTTTTTTCGTGTACAGCGTCATCCTATTTCACCTCGATTGCTTCTCCTACCATTTCTCCGTCAAGCGACCATGTTTTCGCCTGATGGATTTTCACGTTGACAAGCTGGCCGATCGCTTCCTTTGGCCCTTTGAAGTTGACAAGCTTGTTTTTCCGTGTATAGCCGGCAAGAATTTCAGGGTTGTTTTTACTTTCACCCTCTACTAATACTTCGACAACCTGACCCTCGTATTCCTTCATTTTCTTGGCGGAAATTTCGTTGACAACATCATTCAGACGCTGAAGACGTTCTTTTTTCACCCTCATCGGGACGTTGTCTTTCATTTTCGCCGCAGGTGTTCCTTCACGAGGTGAATAAATGAAGGTATAGGCGCTGTCAAACTCGACTTCTCTGTATAAAGAGAGCGTTTCTTCAAACTGTTCGTCCGTTTCATTCGGGAAGCCGACGATAATATCCGTTGTAAGAGAAGCGTTTGGCATCGCTTTTTTAATTTTAGCGACAAGCTCAAGATAGCGTTCCCGATCGTATTTTCTCGCCATCAGCTTCAATACTTGAGAGCTTCCGGACTGAACAGGCAGATGGATATGGTCCAAAAGGTTACCGCCTTTTGCAAGCACTTCGATCAAGTGATCGTCAAAGTCGCGAGGATGGCTTGTAGTGAAGCGGATTCTCGGGATATCGATTTTGTGAAGTTCATCCATCAAATGGCCGAGCCCGTATTCCATGTCCTCAAAATCTTTGCCATAGGCATTGACGTTCTGTCCGAGGAGCGTGATTTCTTTGTAGCCTTCAGCCGCAAGCCTTCTCACTTCCTGAATGATATCCTCCGGACGCCTGCTTCGCTCTTTTCCCCTTGTGTAAGGGACGATGCAGTATGTGCAGAACTTGTCGCAGCCATACATGATGTTGACCCACGCTTTAATTTTGCCGTGGCGGACTTTCGGAAGGTTTTCAATAACATCTCCTTCTTTAGACCACACTTCAATGACCATTTCTTTTGACAGATAGGCTTCTGACAAGAGCTCCGGAAGGCGGTGGATATTGTGTGTCCCAAAAATCAAATCGACAAACGGATGTTTCTTCAAAATCCGGTTGACGACTGATTCTTCCTGTGACATACAGCCGCAGACGCCGAGAATCAGGTCGGGATTATCCTTTTTTAACGCCTTTAAGTGGCCGATTTCGCCGAACACTTTGTTTTCCGCGTTTTCCCGGATCGCGCATGTGTTGAGCAGGATGACGTTGGCGTCTTCCGTCGAGTCGGTCGGTTCATAGCCGAGCGCCATGAAAATCCCCGCCATGACTTCGGTATCATGTTCATTCATCTGGCAGCCGTATGTGCGGATGTAAAACTTCCGTCCTTCTCCCATGCCTCTGTACTGCTCTGAAATTTTAAAATCGTTATGGTATTTCACGGATTCTTTACCGCGTTTTTTTGCATCTTTTAATGAAGGCGGAACATAAACAGCTTCAAAATACTTGCTGTAATCCTTCTCGGATTTTTTGTCCGATGGATTAACCTGTCCGCTTTCTGTTCGCTGTTTCTCATTCATGTTTTATTCTCCTTTCAAACAAAGCTCCACACTTCAGTATAAAGGTTCTCGGCTGTCAGCACAACCGAGAACCCATTATTGTACACTAAATGAAAATGATTATCAATGGAAATTTACTTTGTTTTAAGGAAGAATATTAAATCAGCCCCGATTTTCGGGCGCCGGTTTCGATGATGTCAAGCGCTTTGTCAAGCTCTTCTTTCGTGTGCTGCGCGGTCATGATCGTTCTGATTCGCGCTTTGCCCTTTGGAACGGTCGGAAAAACGATCGCCTGCGCAAAAACACCCAGCTCAAACAGCGTGTTGGAAAACCGGCACGTTTCGGCTTCATCCCCGATTAAAATCGGTGTGATCGGCGTCTCACTCTTGATCAGCGGGAGACCGATATTTTCGAGGCCTTGTTTGAAATACGCCGTATTATCCCACAGCTTTTTGATCAATGAAGGCTCTTCCATCAGCACATTGACCGCTTCAATACAAGCTGCGGTAACAGCCGGCGGATGAGACGTGCTGAACAAAAACGGACGGCCTTTATGTTTTAAATAGTCGATCAGCACTTTTGAGCCGGCGGCATATCCTCCTAACACACCGATCGCTTTGCTGAGGGTGCCGACTTGAATATGGACTTTTCCGTCGAGGCCGAAATGATGTACCGTGCCGCGTCCGTTTTCACCGAGAACACCGGAAGCATGCGCATCATCGACCATGACAAAGGCATCATACTGTTCGGCAAGCTTTACAATCTCAGGAAGCGGAGCGATGTCTCCGTCCATCGAAAAGACGCCGTCTGTGACGATCAGCCGTGTTCTGTAATTCATCGATTTTTTCAAAATCTTTTCCAAGTCTTCCATATTCGCATGTTCATAGACTTTTTTGCCGGCCTTGGTGAGCCTGATGCCGTCTATGATTGAAGCGTGGTTTAATTCATCTGAAATCACGATGTCGTCTTTTGTGAGAATACTGGAAAGAATGCCCTGATTTGCTGTGAAACCGGACTGAAACACGAGAGCCGCTTCCGTGTTCTTAAATGCTGCAAGCTTTTTCTCAAGCTCGTCATGCATGGTGAACGTTCCGGCGATGGTCCGGACTGAGCCGGTTCCTGCGCCATATTGCTTCACGGCGTCTTCAGCCGCCTTTTGCATCCGCGGATGTGATGTCAATCCTAAATAATTATTGGAAGAAAGCTGTATGATATCTCTTCCTTTCATTCTGACAGTTGACCCTTGAAGCGATTCGATGACCGGCAGCTCTTGAAATGTGCCGTTTTTCTTCATTGCTTCAAGCTCTGAAGCTAAAAAGTGAAACTCTTTCATATCAATCTCTCCTTTCTATGGTTTCAGCACAACTTTGCCGCATTGCCCTTTCCTCATCAGCTCAAAACCTGTTTCATAGTCTTCAAGTGAAAAATGATGGGTAATGACAGGTTTAATCCGGATTGCACCGGCATTCAGCAGCTCGCTTGTCTGCCTCCATGTTTCAAACATCTTACGCCCGGTGATTCCCTGGACTGTCAGGCCCTTAAAGACGATGTCATTTGTCATATCAATGCAGACGGGGTGCTCCGGCAAGCTTAAGATATGAACCTTCCCGCCGTTTGCCGCCATCTTTAGGCTTTGGCGGATGGCTGTCGGATGGCCCGACATCTCACAAACTAAATCAACGCCCTCCCGATTTGTTAAAGCGCTTATATTTTTGAGCGGGTCTTCTTTTTCAATGGAGATGGTTTCGGTTGCGCCCATTTGCACAGCCAAGTCGAGCCTGTACTCGTTTTTATCGATCGCGATCACCTGTGAGGCCCCGGCTGCTTTCGCCACCGCCACAGCCATTAATCCGATCGGACCGCAGCCGACAATCGCCGTCTTATCCCCTGCTGTTATCCCTGAGAGAACGGTATGCACGGCGTTGCCGAGCGGCTCTTGGATCGAAGCGAGGTCCTCGGGCATACCGGACGGATTTTTCCAGATGTTTTCCGCCGGCACCTTCACATACTCGGCGAAACACCCTTCTGTATCCACGCCGAGGATTTGCGTATTTCGGCAGACGTGTTTTTTTCCGGTCAGACAGGGAATGCATTTCCCGCAGACGATATGCGTTTCCGCTGAGACGTACTCCCCCTCCTTGACTGATGTGACATTCTCCCCGACCTGAACGACCTCTCCGGAAAATTCGTGACCAAACACATAGGGCGGTTTTATTCTGTTTTTCGCCCATTCATCCCAATTATAAATATGAACATCGGTTCCGCAAATCGATGCAGCTTTCACTTTGATGAGCACTTCATGTTGATCGATTTGCGGAATCGGAACGAGCTCAAGGACAGCGCCGGGTTCCCCGGGATTCTTGATAAGCGCTTTCATTTTTCCGTTCAAGACGAACAGCCCCCTTTCGAAAAATCGCTTTACACAAGGATTGTAGCACGATTTTCCATCTTGGTAAACACCACCGTCCGTATGATGTGGACATATGAACACACTCTGAAAAAAAGCGGAAATTTTTTTAAAACGGGATGCGGCTGACGAAGTTTTCAAAGAGAAAACGGCGCACTTGACTGGATGAAAACGAGCGTTCCAATGCTTCGATTAGATTGTCATAATCCTTGTGGCATTCCAAATCCGGAATCACTCTGTCGATGCCGTCAAAATCCGAACCAAAGCCGATATGCCGTTCACCGCCGAGAGAACAAATATGGTCAATGTGTGTAAGGATGTCTTTCAGCCGCGGCGTCCCCTCGCGTTTCACAAATTCAGGGACAAATGTCAGACCGATGACACCGTTTTGATCAATGAGTGCTTTGATTTGATCATCCTTTAAATTCCTTGGATGCGGACAAAGGCTGTAGGCATTGGAATGGGAGGCGATCGGATATTTTGCGGCCGCCAGCGCATCCCAAAAGCTGCTTTCCGACAAATGGGAAACGTCTGTCCAGGCCCGGTTTTTGTTGGCGATGCGGATCAATTTGTTTCCCCAGGATGAAAGTCCCGCATTTCTTTTTTCCAAAGCTCCGTCAGCGAAGGCGTTCGCCCAGTTCCATGTCAGACCGAAGCTTCTGACGCCGAGCCGGAAAAAAACATCAAACAGCCTTAAATTTTTGGATATCGGCTCACAGCCTTCCATCGTTAAGATAACGCCTGTTTCATCCGCTTTCAGCGAGTGGATGTCTGCTTTGCTTCTGATTAGTTTGATCCGTTCATATTTGGCGATTTTTTCGTAAAACAGCTGTATTTGAACAAGCGCCATTTCCAGGCGCATCGCGGCCGGAACAGAAGCCGGCAGAAAAATCGCCAGGCATTGCACTTTCGTCTTCCCGTTTAAAAGCGCTTTGACCGGTGTTTGCAGTGTTGGATCGTTGTATTCATTAAGCTTCGGATTTTTCCAGAGCTTGAATAGCAGATCGGAATGGGCATCAAAAATGTTCATATTTCATCCGCTCCCAGCTCTACATTTTGGCCAAACCAAAAACAACCCGCTTGCCTTAAGCAAGCAGGTTGAAGCATTGATTCGACTTATCTTTCTATCAGCGGGGTTCAACAATTAATTTAATCGCTGTTCGCTCTTCACCGTCAATTTGAATGTCCGTAAACGCCGGAATGCAAATCAGATCCACTCCGCTTGGCGCTACAAATCCCCTGGCAATCGCCACCGCTTTCACAGCCTGGTTCAATGCACCGGCTCCGATTGCTTGAATTTCCGCAGCTCCTCGTTCTCTCAAGACTCCCGCGAGCGCACCTGCGACCGAGTTTGGATTTGATTTTGCTGAAACTTTTAATATTTCCATTCCTGCTCCCCCTTAAGTTTCAATGGATAAGTGAGTGTTCATTAGAACAATCATTATTAGATGTTGCTATTTTCAAAGCCATCCCCTTTTAATTGCTTTTCAAAAATAGCAGGGTACCTTCCATTTTTACTATATTCACTAAAAGACCGGGATATTCCTGCTTTCCTTTTAATATTTTTCTAAAATGATTTTATTCAAAAAACATGTGGTCGTCATTGATTAAGATCCGTTCAATTTTAACGGCTTTTTTGCTTTGATCATCGATGTCTATGACAACTCCGCTTAAGGTTGTGCGGCCTTCGGCAATCTCAAACCTGACGGGCAGGCTTGTTTTAAAGCGTTTGATAATCGTCTCCCGGTCAACGCCGAGAATCCCGTCATACGGACCGGTCATCCCGACATCGGTGATGTAGGCCGTGCCTTTGGGGAGCACGCGGTTGTCCGCCGTCTGCACATGTGTATGGGTTCCGACAACGGCTGACACCCGGCCGTCCGTATACCAGCCGATCGCTTGTTTTTCACTTGTTGCTTCAGCGTGAAAATCGATAAAGATAAACGGCGTTCTTTTTGAAGCTTCATCAATCAGTTCGTCCGCTTTGCGGAACGGACAGTCAATCGGCGGAAGAAATGTCCGGCCCTGCAGATTGATCACAGCAAGCTCTTTGTTGCCGTTTGTTTTGATGTATGTGATCCCTTTCCCCGGGGTGCCTTCGGGAAAGTTGGCCGGTCTGATGATCTGCGGTGCTTCATCAATAAAATCAAATATTTCCCTTTTATCCCATGTGTGGTTTCCCATGGTGAGGACATCGGCTCCCGCTTGAATGAGCTGATGGTATATTTTTTCGGTAATGCCTTTCCCGTGTGCGGCGTTTTCTCCATTAACGATAACGGCGTGGGGTTTATATTTCAGCTTCAGTTTCGGCAAATAATTTTTGATCATCTCTCTGCCCGGCGAACCGACGACATCTCCAATAAATAAAATTCTCATCATTTGACCCTTTCTTTTTTTAAATAGGTTTTTCTAATAGTGTTACACAAGGTTACAAAAAAATAAAGTGGCGCTTATGCACCACTTTATTCAGCGTGTTGACAAACCCTCGCATTCGTTGTCAGGCCTGCGCTTCAGTGCTCACGAATCCAACATTCGCTCCGCTCCAATGCTCGGCCTTCCTAGACTGCAAAGGTTTTCAATCACGCTGAAAGGATGACAAAATCCTAAAACATTAAACCGTTTTAGGATTTCGTCAAAAATCTGAAATAAAGTGGCGCTTATGCACCACTTTATTTTGCGTACTCAACGGCTCTCGTTTCCCTAATCACAGTTACTTTAATATGTCCAGGGTAGTCAAGCTCGTCCTCAATTCGTTTTCGAATATCCCGCGCCAAACGATGGGCTTCAAGATCGTTGATCGAGTCTGGTTTGACCATGATCCGAACTTCCCGTCCGGCCTGTATCGCAAATGATTTTTCGACACCTTCGTACGACTCAGAAATCTCTTCCAGCTTTTCAAGCCTGCGAATATAATTTTCGAGGGTTTCGCTTCTTGCACCAGGTCTTGCGGCTGACAATGCATCAGCTGCGGCCACGAGCACTGCGATGATGGAAGTCGGTTCCTGATCACCGTGGTGTGATGCGATGCTGTTGATGACGACTGGATGCTCCTTATACTTGGTGGCAAGCTCTACGCCGATTTCGACATGGCTTCCTTCCACCTCATGGTCAATCGCTTTCCCGATATCGTGAAGAAGTCCTGCTCTTTTGGCAAGTGTGACGTCTTCACCGAGTTCTGCAGCCATAAGACCGGTCAGAAACGCTACTTCCATTGAATGCTTCAGCACGTTCTGTCCATAGCTTGTTCTGAACTTCAGACGGCCGAGAATTTTGATAAGATCGGGATGAAGACCGTGGACTCCCACTTCAAATGTCGTCTGTTCACCCATTTCGCGAATATAATCATCCACTTCACGGCGGGATTTCTCAACCATTTCTTCGATTCTGGCAGGATGAATGCGGCCATCCTGAACGAGTTTATCAAGAGCGATCCTGGCTGTCTCACGCCTGATCGGATCAAATCCTGAAAGGATAACGGCTTCCGGCGTATCGTCAATGATAAGATCGATTCCCGTCAATGTTTCCAATGTACGGATATTTCGTCCCTCACGTCCGATAATACGGCCTTTCATCTCATCATTTGGAAGGTTGACAACTGATACCGTTGTCTCGGCCACATGATCAGCGGCACAGCGCTGTAAAGCCAATGAAAGAATATTTTTCGCTTTTTTATCCGCCTCTTCTTTCGCACGATTTTCCGATTCTTTCGTCATGATCGCGATGTCATGGGAAAGCTCATTTTCAACTCGCTCCAGAATGATTTGCTTCGCTTCATCACGAGTCAGACTTGAAATACGCTCCAATTCCGACTGCTGCATACGAATCATTTCATCCACTTTGCTTTCCATCTCTTCAATATGTTGTTGTCGTTCATTCAGAGAATGATCTTTCTTCTCCAACATCGCTTCCCGTTTATCTAATGATTCGTCTTTTCGGTCAAGGTTCTCTTCCTTTTGAAGTAAACGGTTTTCTTGTTTTTGAAGCTCATTTCGTCTTTCACGAACTTCTTGTTCAGCTTCTATCCGAAGCGTGTGAATCTCGTCCTTTGCTTCAAGAAGGGCTTCTTTTTTCAACGCTTCAGCATCCCGCTTTGCGTCTCCAAGAATTTGTTCGGCTGCATTACGCGCACCTGAAATTTTTGCTTCGGCAATGATTTTACGAACATAGTAGCCAACAACTAAACAGAATAGGCTCAGCAAAATGGAGATGAGAATGGTTAAAGGACTCATACTTTCACCTCCTCTTGCTATGAACTTGTTTCTTGCTAAAAGTAAGTGTCGGCATGTACATTGTACTTTCTTCTCAACATACAGAACCTTCACAGGGAATGAAGAAGCTTCACTGCCCTTGTCAAGTTTAAATGTTTATCAATCATGTTAAGAAAAACAAGTGATACAATTTCATTGTAATTGTGTGGGAAATACTTGTCAAGCTTACGGTCTTAACGTTTGGAAAGATATTCGCCTTTTTCAAATTCCCCCGGGAAAAATGAAGGGGGGTTCGCCGGGGAGATCAAAAGCAAAAGGCTGCCTGACACGGGGCCAGCAGCCTTTTCACATATGGTTGATGATTAAAATTCGAGCTCTTCCTGAACTTCTTCATCTTTAGGAGCCGAGGCGCCGGTATCCAATCCGTAGTGCTCCCTGATCTGCTCTTGGATCGTCAGAAGCACGTCCTTGTTTTCTTTCAGGAACTGCTTGGCGTTTTCACGGCCCTGTCCAAGGCGTTCATCCTCATAAGAGTACCATGCTCCACTTTTCTGCACGATATCAAGCTCTGTGCCGAGGTCAATGATTTCCCCTTCTTTTGAAATCCCTTCACCGTACATAATGTCCACTTCAGCTGTCCGGAATGGAGGCGCCACTTTGTTTTTGACGACTTTAATTTTCGTCTTGTTCCCCATGACGTCATTCCCCTGTTTCAGCTGTTCGGCGCGGCGAACTTCAAGGCGTACGGAAGAATAGAATTTCAGCGCTCTTCCGCCCGGAGTCGTCTCCGGATTGCCGAACATCACACCGACTTTTTCACGGATCTGGTTAATGAAGATCGCGATGGTCTTCGATTTATTGATCGCGCCGGAAAGCTTCCGAAGCGCTTGGGACATCAGCCTCGCCTGTAAGCCGACATGGGAGTCTCCCATATCTCCTTCGATTTCCGCTTTCGGGACAAGAGCTGCGACAGAGTCAATGACAACGATGTCCACTGCTCCGCTTCTGACAAGGGCTTCGGCGATTTCCAGCGCCTGCTCCCCTGTGTCAGGCTGTGACAGCAGGAGCTCGTCAATGTTGACGCCGAGCTTTTGAGCGTAAACCGGGTCAAGCGCGTGTTCCGCATCTATGAACGCCGCCTGTCCGCCCTGCTGCTGGACTTCGGCAATCGCATGAAGCGCCACCGTCGTTTTACCGGAACTTTCCGGGCCGTATACTTCAATAATCCGTCCGCGCGGATATCCGCCCACTCCAAGAGCCGCATCGAGCGCTAAAGAGCCGCTCGGAACAGTTGAAATTCTTGTTTCGGTTTGTTCACCGAGCTTCATAATCGAACCTTTACCAAACTGTTTTTCTATTTGTTTAAGCGCCATGTCTAAGGCTGCCTGACGATCACTCATTCTATTTTTTCCTCCTTTATCGCTTCCGCTATATCTACTATACCTTGTTTCCGTGGATTTGCCAAGAAAAAAGCGAACGCATATTCGATTTTTTTAGAAATGAAAAATGCTTTTCCGAAAAGCGGAATGTTCTTTTTTAAAAGGAAGATCTTCCGAAAAAACTGTTGTCGGTTATTTTTCCAGCATTTTCAGCAAAAGGTGGCAGCCGTATTTGGCGGACCGTTTCCGGACGCCGGACCGGGAACCGGCGAACATGAATTCAAAGGCCTCTTCTGTTTTGCCTTTTTGAGAGATGCCGATATATACTTTTCCGGCCGGGTGGCCTTCCTGGGTGTTAGGTCCGGCCACTCCCGTAAAGCTGATGCCGATATCGCTTCCGGTTTTCGCTCTGATGCCTTTTGCAAGCTCTTTTGCGCACTGCGCGCTGACAGCGCCAAAGCGGTTCAGCGTATCTTCGGAGACGCCGGCGGCTGAAACCTTCAATTCGTTCGTATAGCAGACAGCACCGCCTTTGAAATATTCACTGGCACCGCTTATTTCCGTCAGCCAGCTGGAAAAGAGCCCTCCAGTAAAGCTTTCCGCAGCCGCCAGAGTCACCCCTTTTCGGGTGCAGGCCTTCGCAAGCTCTTCCACGAGCGATGTATCATCATACCCGTAAAAGAATTCGCCGACGCGCTCTAAAATGCGGTCTTCCGTTTCTTTCAGCAGACGGCTTGTTTCATCCGGATCGGCATGCTTTGCCGTCAGCCGGAGGGTGACTTCCCCGTCTGCCGCCAAAGGGGCGATCGTCGGATTTGTCTGCGCATCGATGAGATCTTCCAAATCCGTTTCAAGCTGGGATTCACCGATTCCAAAGAACCGCAGCACCCTTGAAACGATTTTTTCTTTTGAGCCGAGCTTTTCCAAAATCAGCGGCTTCGCTTCATGTTCAAACATCGGTTCAAGCTCTTTCGGCGGACCGGGAAGAAGCATGTAAAAACGGGACTCATGCTCCAAAAGCATCCCCGGCGCCATGCCGAACCGGTTCGGCAGGACGTCCGATCCCTTCAAAATCAGCGCCTGTTTGCGATTATTCGGCGACATCGTCCGGTTCGTTTTTTTAAAGTAATCCTCAATCGATTGAAAGGCCTTCTCATCAAGCCCAAGGGGACGCCCGACAACCTCTGCGATCGTTTCTTTTGTCAAATCGTCTTTCGTCGGTCCAAGCCCGCCTGAGAAAATAATAAAATCAGATCTTTCCTGTGCGGTTTGAATGACTTGCTTGAGACGCTCGGGGTTGTCACCGACCGCTGTGTGATAAAAGACATTAATGCCGATTTCGGCCAGCTGTTTGCTGATAAACTGCGCGTTCGTATTGGCGATTTGTCCGAGCAGAAGCTCAGATCCGACAGCGATGATTTCCGCTTTTCTTTCCAATTTCATGTTCTCCACTTCCCCATGTTTAGTCTGATGTTTTTAAAGCATCCCAGTTTTTGGCGAAATAATCCCAGCCTGATACGACGGTGAAAAAGACAGCGACCCATAGCGCAAGGGAGCCGAACGGGAATGATACGAGCTCGAATGGAAGATTGTGAAGCAAGAGAGCCGAAATGGCAATGATCTGCGCCCACGTTTTCACTTTTCCAAGCATGTTTGCCGCCACGACTTCTCCCGTTCCCGCAAGCACGAGGCGGAGTCCCGTCACGGCAAATTCGCGGCTGATGATGATGATCGCCATCCATGCCGGTGCGAGATGATACTGAACCAAAATAATCAATGCCGATGAAACGAGGAGCTTGTCCGCAAGCGGATCAAGAAACTTCCCAAAATTCGTCACAAGGTTCAGCTTTCTCGCGTAATAGCCGTCAACCCAATCGGTAACAGAGGCGAAGATGAACAAAAGGGCGCCGACCAAATGGGCGACCGGAATCGATTCGCTTCCAAACGAGATGGATCCCCATGGAAACGGGACAAGCATGATGATCATGAAAATGGGAATTAATGCGATTCTTGAAAGCGTGATTTTATTCGGTAAGTTAAACATAAAGGTTCCTCCATATGTATCGTTTTGCAAATGATGGACGCAAGAAAAAGTCATCCGGCATTTAAGATGACTTTTCCTCCTTTTTATTTTGAATCGTTATGTTTTGCGTCATCACCGATTTAGGATCAAGTTCGTAGGAAAGAGCTTCTCCGTTGATTTTTATTTCAACGCCTGGCGCATATCCGATCCGCAGATCAACCTGTTCCTGATCGGTTATATTTTTCTTAAAGGTTTCCCCTTTTTTCATCATTCCTTCTTTAAGGGAGCTTCCTTTCGCATCCCGCACCCTTACCCAGGAATCCGCCGTTGCTTTGACCTCAAGCTCAAGCTTGTCGGCGCCGGATACTTCATATGTTGTGGAAGATCCTTCACTGCCTGCGGCTTTAATGCTCAGCTCATTCTTTTCGTCTGACGCTGAATCGGTTTTTTTCTCCCCGCTGTTTTGCTGAGCATCTTCATCTTTCTGATTTTCTTTTGTCAGCGGCGAATCCTTGGAGACGTCGTACTTGCTTTGCGACTCTTCTGTTTTTGGCTGTTCGGCGGACTGCTGATTGCCGCCGCCGTTTACGGCCTGGATGATGACGTAAATGATCACAACGACAACGATAACCCCGGCCGAGACAAGCAGTGTGGGCAGAAGTTCAAGCGCTTTTGACGCAGACTTCGGAAGTTCCCTCTGCGGCTTGATCGAAGATAGCTTATCAGAAACCTCATCATTGTAGGAATTGGGGATATCCTTTTTATACTCTTCAAATAAGAGCTCTGAATTCAGTCCGACAGCTTCCGCATACTGTTTAATAAAGGCTCTTACATAAAATTTCCCCGGAATAACGTCATAGTTTCCTTCTTCAAGCGCTGTTAAATATCGTTTTTGGATTTTTGTCGCCGCCTGAAGATCGTCCAATGACATCCCTTTTTCCTCTCTGGCTTCTTTCAGCCGATTTCCTAGTTCAGTCACAACAAACACCTTCCATTTTAAAAATCAAAACCGGAAAAACCAGAATGGTCAAACATTTGCGGTTCCTCGGCATGTTCATATGTAATAACCTCGTCAGGGCTGTTACGCAATTCGATAATGTAATCAAAATCATCCATCGTATATTCCGTATTCTGCACGAAAATATCCGGATGCTCGACAACTTTGGTCGCGGGAAGCCGCATAATTTCGCTGACGAGCTGCAGGTGGCGCTCAGATCCCCTTCTGGTCGAGACAATGCCGTCCAGTATAAACACATTCTCCGGACTGTACTCATCGGCAATCAGCTGGCTTCTGATCGTTTGCTTCAAAAGTGTAGATGATACGAAAAGCCATCTTTTGCTCGCACATACGCTTGAAGCGACGATCGACTCCGTCTTGCCGACGCGGGGCATCCCGCGGATCCCGATCAGCTTGTGCCCGTCTTTTTTAAACAATTCGGCCATAAAATCGACGAGCAGGCCGAGCTCGGCGCGTTCAAAACGGAACGTTTTTTTATCATCGGCATCCCGCTGAATATAGCGGCCGTGTCTGACAGCGAGACGGTCTCTTAATTTCGGTTCTCTCAGCTTCGTCACTTTAATCGTTTCCATCGTGTTCAAAATGGATTCCAGGCGCTTAATCTGATCTATATGACGGCATTTTAACAAAAGGCCCCTTCTTGAAGTATCAACGCCGTTAATGGTCACAATATTGATTGAAAGCATCCCCAATAAAGAGGATATATCTCCCAGAAGTCCGGGACGGTTGACTTGGATTTCATATTCTAAGTACCATTCGAGCTTTGCCAAATGATAACCTCCCTATCCATCATCGTGGCAAAAATTTACCTTCCTTTATCATAAAGCATTTTGTCTTAATTAGAAAGCAGAATGTTGTGATTAAATAAGAAAAACGTCCGTTTCCCAAAATCGGGAAACACGGCGTCGCGGTTGCTTTGAATCCAAGTATAACGGCCAAGCCGTTCGAACCTATAAAAAAGAGAGAGTGAACACACTCTCTCCTTAATGTGAGCTGTTGTTTTCAACAAGCTTGACCATAACGTTCGCAATGGCGCGCTGCTCTTCTTCTGAAGCTACGCTCCACAGATCGGCGAGCACTCTTTCCTGATGGTTTTTTGAATCGACCTCACCGGCTAAGTAATCGCCGATCTCATAAGCAAGATCCGAGATGGTTTCGTTTGACATTCCTTTTGCTTGGGCGTAGTTGAGACGGTCGCCCAAAAAGTTTTTCCACTGATCCCAATTATCCAGTACGGACATATCAGGCCCCTCCATTCTCTTAAAGTTACAGGCTTATTATTCTCGGAGGGATGAGAAACTATACATGTTTTTAACAATGCCAGCCGCCGTTCACCGATAAGATCTGACCGGTGATATAGGACGCTTTTTCTGAAAGAAGAAAGAGAACGGCGTCCGCCACCTCTTCCGGGGCTGCAAGCCTGCCCATCGGGATGTCTTCTGCAATCATCTCTTCCTCCTCTTGGGAGAAAGCCCCCATCATTTTTGTCTTGACCGCTCCCGGTGAAACGGCGTTGACCCTGATCCCGCTTGGGGCAAGCTCTTTTGCGAGGGCTTTGACAAACAGGTTTTGCGCCCCCTTTGTCATGCTGTATAACACCTCACAGGATGCTCCGGTTTCGCCCCAGATGGAGCTGATCGCAACGATTGCGCCCGCTTTTTTGAGAAGCATGGCCGGCAGAAGGTTTCTCGTCAAAAGAAACGGACTTGATACATGAAGCTGCACCATGTCCTGGACAGCTTCGTCGGACATGTCTGTGACAAGTCCGTGAAAGCTTTGCCCGCTGTTTAAGACGACGGCGTCAAGCGCCCGTCCGCCGATTGAGGCGGAAACAGCCTGTACACCGTCAGGCGCGGACAGATCACCTTGAATGATTTCCGTGTGAACACCGTATGTATCAGCGAGTTTTTCGCTTAAGGAAACGGCCGCCTGTTTGTTCGCGTTGTAATGAAGGAGCAAATCGAAGCCGCTCTCGGCCAGCTTTTCGCTGATGCTTTGGCCGATTCCCCCGCTTGAGCCGGTGACAAGAGCTAATTTTGACAAATGGTTCCACCCTTTCCGTTCAAAAAAGAAAGGTTCAGCACAAAGACTTTCCATGCTGAACTTTCCGGTGTGTATTATGATTTCGGAACGACTTTGCAGACGGTGATCCTGTCCTCTTCTATTTCTTCCTCTATTGCTTTGTGGACGTCTTCGAGCGTGATCGACTCGAGAACGGTGACAATATCGAACAGACTCGTCTCCAAAAATGCGTACCGTGTAAACTGATTGGCGATGTATTCAGGCGAGTTCATCGATTTTAGGAATGTACCGATTTTTTTCTTTCTCGCCAAATCGAGTTTTTCAGCCGTGATCGTCTCTTTGGCTTTGAAGAACACCTGTTTCAGTTCTTCTGCAAGCTGATCGGGCTCAGGGGTGTCGCCGCCGACAGAGGCGAAGCCAAAGCCGTGCTCTTCCGTGTAGTCGTAGCTGAATGTCTCGTCAATATAGCCTTTTTCATAAATTTTTTCATAATCGGCAGAGCTTTTGCCAAACAGACATTCAAGAATCAAGTTCATGGTCAGTTCATGTTTTAAGAGGTCGTCTCCAGTATTTCGGGGATTGACGCTTTTTAAGCCGACCATGCATTTCGAGCTTTGAACATTCATTTTGATTTCCTGCTCTTTTCGGTATACTGCGGCGGGCTCATCCACTTCTTTGCGGACGATTTCAGGCTGATCCGTATACGGTTTGTTTTCCTGGTTTTTGCGGACCTGACCGATGATCGCTTCCGCGTCGACCGGTCCGACGACAAACAAGAGCATATTGCTCGGGTGATAGAACGTCTCATAGCATTCATACAAGAGATCCTTCGTAATGTGTGAAATGCTTTCGATCGTGCCGGCGATGTCAATCCGGACGGGATGTTCTTTATACATGTTTTCGATCAGACCGAAGAAAAGACGCCAATCCGGGTTATCATCGTACATATTGATTTCCTGGCCGATGATGCCTTTTTCTTTTTCAACCGTTTTTTCCGTGAAATAAGGGTCCTGCACAAAATTGACGAGTGTTTCAAGATTATCTGCAACCTTTGAAGTGCTTGAAAAAAGATACGCCGTTCTCGTGAAGGAGGTAAAAGCGTTGGCTGAAGCCCCCTGTTTGCTGAAATGCTGAAAGACATCACCGTCTTCTTTTTCAAACAGCTTATGCTCGAGGAAATGGGCGATGCCGTCAGGCACACGGACCATTTCTTCTTTTCCGAGCGGGACAAACTGATTGTCAATTGAGCCGTACTTTGTCGTAAATACAGCGTATGTCTTGTTAAATCCTTCTTTTGGAAGTACGTATACATCAAGTCCGCCGGGCATTTTTTCATAGTATAGCGTTTCCTTCAGCTGTTCAAATTCAATCGTTTTCGTCAAGATGCTCCCTCCGTCCCTTTCAGAAAGTACGTTGTATCCAATTCGATTTTCTGACCGACCTCAACAATCTCGTCCTTGGTGACATTGTCAATCCGGTCAAGCCATTCCTCCAAAGAAAATTCGGTTTGGGCGGCAGCCTGCTGATAAATGAATTCGACTAAGCCGTAAGGTGTATCAAGGGTTTCAAGAATCTGATTTTTAATGACCGCTTTCGTCTGGCTGATCGCCTCTTCCGTAAAGCTGCCTTTTTTCATCTCCTGGAACTGTTCCTTGATGATGTCGACGGCTTTTTGATAATTGGCGACTTCAATACCTGACATGACCATTAAAAGCCCTTTGAAGCTTTCGATTCTGGAGGCCGCATAATAGGCAAGGCTCGCTTTTTCTCTGACATTCATAAACAGCTTGGAATGGGAGAAGCCGCCGAACAGGCCGTTGAAAAGCTGCAGTGCCGGATAGTCATCGTCTGTAAAAAACGTGTTGGTCCGAAAGCCCATGTTCAGCTTGCCCTGTTTGACATCCGCATCCTCAACAACTTCCCTTGGCTCCGGCGTGTGATTGCGCTCGATCTGGGCGGCTGCCGGTGCACTTCGCTCTTTCGTTTTGAAATAGTTTGCAATGTACTGATCGGCTTGGTTTTCGTCAACATCCCCTACGACGTAAATGTCGAGCTGATCTTCCGCAATTGCCTTAGTATACGCTTGATACAGGCTCTCTGGCGTGATGCCGTCCACATCATCAAGCTCTCCGTTCACATGCAGGGAGTAAGGCTCATCTTTGCACATTTCCTGAATAAGCCTCAGGTTCGAGTAGCGCATTTTATCATTGTAGACGGCCTGAATTCTTTGTTTTAATGTGCGTTTCTCCTGGGAGACATAATCAGGTTTAAAAACCCCTCCCTCAAGCGCCGGCGAAAAAATAATGTCGGACAAAAGCTCCATTCCTTTTTCCAAAAGCGGCGTCTGGTCCTTTAAATATTTTTCATTGGCGATATCCAGGCGGAACGTAATGACGTGCTGTTCCCCTTTTTTGGAGAGGTCAGCCGATACAGAAGTGCCGTAAAGCTCGTCAAGGTACGTCCTGAGGTCAGCCGTTTTCGGATGCCTGCTTGTTCCCCGCAGGAGCACATGCGGAAAAAGAGCCCGGTTAGTCACGTCTACTTTTGTTAAAGGGGCGAGCATTTTAAAAGTAATGGAAACGGTTTTAAACTTTTCCGTCTTCACGATATGGCTTGTGACCCCGCGATGTTTTCCTTTTATTTCATTCAGATATGTCATGAAGAACCTCCTTCGTCCTTTTTATATTATGTATTATGACCCGATTCGACCATATGCTTCTCAGGCCGTTTGGTTGTAATTATATCAACTGGAGGAGATTTAAGGAAACTAAAAACCTCGCCAAAAAAAGAACGGTGCAGATTTACACCGTTTTGACCGCTTCATTCTCATCTTTCTTCGGATCAATGTTAAAGAGCACGAGAGCGACAGCGGCGAGGCTGCAAAGAAGAGACACAATGAAAATCAACCGGTCGGCATTCGTCATCATGTAAGCAAATACCGGCGGTCCGAGTGCCACTCCGATAAACCGCATGCTGTTGTAAAATGACGAAATCGTTCCGCGTTCTTCTTTTTCAATCCCCTCTGTTATCAAAGCATCAAGCGAAGGAAGGGCGACCCCGATGCCGATGCCTCCGACCGTCATAAATAAAAACAGCGGATAAAAGCTGTGGTTCCACCACAATCCCCCGAAAGACAGGGCAAGCAGGATCATCCCGATGAGAACGCATATTTTCATTCTGATTTTATTGTTTCCGATCAGCTTTCCGGCAAGGTAAGAGCTGACGGAGAGAAACAGCAGCGGAATGCTGAGCAGCGCTCCTTTTATGATCCCGTCAATCTGATATTTTTTCTCCAGATTGTCGGAGAGGTAAAACAGCACCCCGAATAAAAGAAACATGATGATCCCGCCGATCAAAAAGATGGACACCAGCCAGCGCCCTTCCCGTTTGAAAATCTGCTGAACATTTTTTGAGAAATCTATAAAAGATTTCGAATCGGCGCCTTTTTCCTTCGGCTTCGGGACAAAAAACAGCACGAGAAAAAAGCTGGCGAGTGACACGACGGGAATAAACCAAAACGGCATAAACCAGACCCATGATGCTAAAAAAGCCCCTAAGATCGGGCTCAATACTTTTCCGGCGGTGTTTGCCGTCTCGATGTCGCCAAGTCCCGCACTGATGTCTTCATCGTTTTGAAACAAATCGCCGATAAACGGCATGACGACCGGAGCGGCACCTGCCGAACCGATGCCTTGCAGCACCCGCCCAGCCAAAATCATCGCATACGGCTCTTTGAAAAAAGATGCAGCAAAGCCTGCGAGAGCGCCTCCCGCTCCGGCAATGACAAGACATGGAAGCATGACCTTTTTTCTGCCAAACCTATCGGACAAATAGCCTGTTATCGGTATACATATAATCGCAACAATAGAATAAACCGTGATGATCAAAGACACTTGAAACGAAGAAATGTTTAGTTTTTTTTCAATCACCGGCAGAACCGGGATCAGCATCGAGTTGCCGAGCGTCATGACAAGCGGGACAGACGACAGCGCGACAATGCTTTTAACACCTTTTTTTTTGCTCACCTTTTTTCACCCAATTCATTAGGATTTCCATCCATTAGTATGGGTTGCTGCAGGTAAGTTTATGTAGGCACAGCAAAAAACAGCCGCCTATCTTTAGCGCCTGTCTTTATCAAAAACGTTTTCTGACGACGTGAAACCTGAATTTATCAGCCCTGAAATAGTTTAATGAATATAGTACCGGCCTGTCATTTTGATCATAATGAATCTGCTTCAACAATAAAAGAGCGGTTTCCGGATCACACTCAAGGATTTGCGAGACCGTATCATGGTAGCCGATTGGCACAATGTCGGCAACCGCATAGCTGATGACTGCTCCCGATTTGTTCTCCAGCCATTCAAACATCGATTCCTGTTCATGTGAAAAGCCTTTCGGCAAAATCGACGTCGGAATTTTATCTAGACAGTAGACAACAGGTGATCCATTTGCCGTTCTCACCCGCTCAAGCAAAAATATGTCGCTATCTTCAGGGTGCTGAAAGCAGAGCATATCTTCTTCCGTCGGGTCTGTCACCTGTGAGGACATAAAAATGGTTCCGGGTGTCATGTTTGCCTGTTCGATCATTTTCGTCACGCTGTTCAGCTGCTCAATACCTGAGAGAAACAAAGGTTTGGCGTTCACAAAAGTGCCGACGCCATGCCTTCTGATGAGGACGTTTTCTTCTTCGAGGATTCTGAGCGCTTCTTTGAGAGCCGCTCTCGTGACGCCCAACATTTTAGACAGCTCGAATTCAGAGGGGAGCTGTTCATTTTCGCGGTAGACGCCATTTTGAATATCATCTTTTATCCGATCAATCACTTTTAGACATAAATGTTGATTGTCAGCTTTAATCGACATGTTTTCCCTCCGTCTGACCAGATCAGATTCAAAATACCTTTAATTGAGGATAACTATATCATGTTTTGTCAAATAAATAAATAGACGTTTTATCATGCACTAGTTTACATAATGTTTTTATTTTAAACAGAGCTCTCTTCCACCTAGGAAGAGAGCTCTTCATATTGTTCTTTAGACATGAGGACTTCCCGGGGCTTTGATCCTTCATAAGGACCAACGACTCCCCTTTCCTCCATCGCGTCAATCAGCCGGGCGGCCCGTGTGTAGCCGATGCGGAATCTTCTTTGCAGCATGGAGACCGATGCCGTCTGCATGCTGACGACAAGAGCGACCGCTTCATCGTAAAGATCGTCCGTCACTTCGCTGAGCGTCTCTGACGTTTCTTCAGGAATCATTTCCTCCTGGTATTGAGCTTTTTGCTGTGTAATGACATGGTCAACGACTTTTTCGACCTCTTCATCGGATAAGAAGGCCCCTTGTACGCGAAGCGGCTTGTTGGCTCCGACAGGCAGAAACAGCATGTCCCCTCTTCCGAGAAGCTTCTCAGCTCCTCCCATATCCAAAATCGTTCTCGAGTCTGTCTGCGAAGAAACGCTAAAGGCAATCCTTGACGGAATATTGGCTTTAATGACACCGGTGATGACATCGACTGACGGACGCTGCGTCGCAATGATCAGATGAATTCCGGCAGCGCGGGCCATCTGCGACAGCCTTGTGATGGAGTCTTCAACATCGGAGGAAGCGACCATCATCAAATCGGCAAGCTCGTCCACAATCACAATAATGTATGGAAGCTCCGGCTGTTTTGCTTCTTCTGATGCATTCATCCGTTTAATATAATCATTGTACCCTTCAATGTTTCTCGTTCCCGTATGAGAAAACAGCTCATAGCGCCGTTCCATCTCATTGACGACCTTTTTCAAAGCCTGAGAAGCTTTTTTCGGGTCTGTCACAACAGGTGCGAGCAAATGGGGAATCCCGTTATACACATTCAGTTCGACCATTTTCGGGTCGATCATCATCATCTTCACTTCATGCGGTTTGGCCCTCATTAAAATGCTTGTGATGATGCCGTTGACACAGACGCTTTTTCCGCTTCCCGTCGCACCTGCGACTAAAAGGTGCGGCATCTTATTTAATTCAGCCAACACCGCTTCTCCCGATATATTGCGGCCAAGGCCGATCATCAGCTTTGCATCGGGACGGTCATTGAGCTTGGATTCAAGCACTTCCTTCAACGAAACCATTGCGACCTCGGCATTCGGCACTTCGATTCCGATCGCCGATTTTCCGGGTATCGGCGCTTCGATGCGGATATCCTTGGCGGCTAAGGCGAGCGCCAAGTCATCACTTAAATTGACAATCTTGCTCACTTTGACGCCGACGTCCGGATAGACTTCATATTTTGTCACGGCCGGACCGAGGTGGACCTGTGTCACCTTCGCCTTGACTCCGAAGCTTTGGAACGTTCTCTCAAGCTTTCTGGCGTTATCATAGATGTTTTTTTTGTCGGTTTGCTGGCCGGTATGTTTCGGATCATCCAATAAACTGATGGATGGCAGCTGATAGTCTTTGTTTTCAAGCTCTGTAAACGCAATCTCCGGAGCGGTTTCAAGGCTCTCTGAAGGCACCGGTTCAGGAGCCGCCTCCGCAGGCTCGGGTGCTTCATAAGCCTGCACCTCCGGTTGTTCATCACGGTCGGAAAAGCTTGAGATGATCGGTTCCGATTGAATCACCGGATCGGGATCAGCTGCGGGTTCAGGCTCCAGGCCGGACTCCTCAGCAGTATTTCGCTTCCGCTGCGTTTTTCGTTTTTTTCCTGATTTCTTTTTCGCTGTATGGCTTTTTAATTGCTTCAGATCGGCCAGAAATGCGCGCCATTGATCTTTAATGAATGACGCCGCCGGGGCCGTCCATTTGATCAGCGTCTCTTGCAGCGAACGGTCGGTGATCAATAAAAGACCAATCAGAATCAGAAAGATGGCGATGATTTTGGATCCGGCAGATGCGAACAGAAAATATGATGCCGCAAACAGCACCGCTCCAATCATGCCGCCGCCGAGATCAGGAGAGCCCGCCTTGCCTTCCACATCCATCATAAACAGCTCCCACGTGTTCTGGATCACGCTTGGAGACTGGATCATGCCCCTTTCCGCCAAATGCTGAAACAGCTGTACATGGGAAAGAAGCAAAAGGCTTGCAATGATGCAATAAAGCCCCGCTTTCCTTCTCGTCAGAAAGCTAGGCGTTTTTTTCTTCCAAAACAGTGAAACGCCTGTTAGAAAGAGAGCAAGCAGACAGAGAATAAACCACTCGCCCGCCAAAAAACGGAACATGTAAATGAACGTTTGACCTGCTACGCCAAGCTGCAGAATCGCAATAATCGAGATGGCGATGCAAATTAAACCGTACAATTCAAATTTGAGATTTATCCGTTTGACCTGTTTTTGTTTCTTTTTCGATTTTCGTTTTCTTTTTGCCATGCTCCATCACCTTACTGCTTTGTAAAAAATGTTAAAACAAAGAGAAAGCAGCCTGTTTCCGGCTGCAATTTTACCTCTGGATTCCCCTATTATAGCATATTTATCCTTGCGACACTTCAGCTATTTATAAAATGTCAGCTTCAGCGTTTGTCCGGGCGCCGTTTCCTGTTTTAAAAAATCCATCGGATTTGTGCTGAGAACCTGAACCACCCGGGCTTCTTCTCCGTTCAATTCGACGAGGAGCGGGATGCCGTTAACTTCTATATGCTTTAAGTTCGTCCCTTCCGACTGTCCGGCGAAAATGATTTCCTGCGGCATGGTCGTGTATAGGATCATTGAATCATCCTTTCTTCGCCGCCGCTGTTTTGTTCAATCAATTCATTGAGCTTGTTGATCGCCTGTCCGACGCCGCCCGCTTCGTCGATCAACCCGTATTCGACCGCATCTTTTCCGACGACATTTGTTCCGATGTCACGCGTCAGATTGCCTTTGGAAAACATCAATTCCTTAAACTTGTCTTCGGAAATATTTGAATGGCTTGTGACAAAGTTGACGACCCGCTCCTGCATTTTATCAAGGTACTCAAATGTTTGCGGAACACCGATGACTAGTCCTGTCAGTCTGACCGGATGGATCGTCATCGTCGCGGTCTCAGCGATATAGCTGTGATCACAGGAAACCGCGATTGGAACACCGATCGAATGGCCGCCGCCGAGCACGATTGACACGGTCGGTTTTGACAGGGACGCCAGCATTTCCGCTATCGCCAATCCCGCTTCAACATCACCGCCCACAGTATTTAAGATGATGAGGAGCCCTTCGATTTTAGGATTTTGTTCAACTGCGACAATCTGGGGAATCACGTGTTCATACTTTGTTGTTTTATTTTGGGGAGGAAGCTGAACATGACCTTCAATTTGCCCGATGATGGTCAGGCAGTGGATGTTTGAGTCCTGTCCCATTTGCGGAAGCGACGTTTGGCCAAGCTGCTGAATTTTGTTGACGAGATTGTCTTTTCCGTCCTGTTTGGCCGGCTGCTCCCCTTGGCCGTCCCCGTTTTGTATCGGGTTTGAGTCCATCTGGTTCACCTCTTTCTCGAGTTTCTTTTGTATTATGGACAGTGGCGGTTTTTTCATACAATGTAAAAAAACCAAGAGGGATCCTCTTGGTTTTATACTTCCATGATGATTGGGATGATCATTGGTTTTCGTTTCGTTCTTTCATATAAGAATTGATTCAATGCGTCGCGCATCGTCTGTTTTAGCGCAGACCATTCGACGACTGCGTTTTCCGTGCTTTCTTTCACGATTTCCCTGACAAGCTCTGTCGCTTCAACGATCAGCTCTTCTGATTCCCTGACATAGACAAAACCTCTCGTGATAATTTCGGGTCCTGATACAAGATGTTTTTTCTTTTTATCAAGGGTAATGACAACGATTAAGATTCCGTCCTGGGAAAGAAGGCGCCGGTCTCTGAGCACGATGTTGCCGATATCGCCGACACCGAGTCCGTCGATCAGGATGTTGCCTGATTGCACCTTATCGCCGATTTTGACGTTTTGGCCGCGGAACTCAACAACATCGCCTTTTTCGACAAGGAAAATGTCGCTTCTCTTCATCCCGATTTCTTCAGCCAGCTTGGAGTGTGCTTTTTGCATTCTGTATTCGCCGTTTACAGGGATTAAATACTTCGGCTTCAGCAGGTTCAGCATCAGCTTCAGCTCTTCCTGGCAGCCGTGGCCTGATACATGGACGCGCTTTTGTGCGAACACGACTTGTGCGCCCGCTCTTGTCAATAGATCGACGGCTTTGGAATAGACCAATTCCTGGCCCGGCACCGGAGAGGAGGCGATTAAAACCGTATCTCCTTCTTCAATATCAAGCTGTTTATGCCCTTGTTTTGCGATTCTTGTCAATGCAGCCAGCGGTTCTCCATGATTGTCTCCTGTCAAAATGGCGACTTCTTTTTTCGGATGTTTTTTGACTTCCTGGACAGGAATGAACATATCCTCGTCAGCCGTTACATAGCCAAGCTTGATGGCAAGCTGCAAAATGGAGGAGATGTTTTTTCCGGAAACCGCAAGCTTTCTGCCGTTTTGCAGCGCCGCATCAATCACCTGCTGAATGCGGTTGAAGTTTGATGCGAATGCAGCAATGATCACACGGTTTTCAGCGTTATACATCACATCGGAAATCTCGCCGCCGACAACGGCCTCTGAAGGCGTATAGCCCGGTTTTTCCGCATTGGCGCTGTCAGAAAGCAGACACAGGACACCGCTGTTGCCGATTTTGGCGATTTCGCCGATATCACTGGTCTGATTTAAAACCGGTGTTTGGTCAAATTTGAAATCCCCAGTGCACACGATGGATCCGAGAGATGTTTTAAAACTGACACCGACGGAATCCGGGATGCTGTGGTTTGTCCTGAAAAATGATACTTTCGTTGATTCAAATGTAATCACCGACTTGGAGTGGACTTCTCTTAAATCGGCTTTTTTATTGGAGCCGTACTGCTTTAACGTTTCTTTTAAAAGGGCAAGTGTCAGCTTCGTTCCGTAAACAGGCACAGATAGTTTGTTCAGGCAGTAAAAAACGCCCCCGATGTTTTCTTCGTGTCCGTGTGTCAGAAAAATCGCCTTCACGCGGTCAGCTCGTTCGATTAAATATGAAATGTCCGGGATGACCACATCGATTCCCAGCATTTCATTTTCTGGATGCATGAGTCCGGCGTCAACCACGAATATGTCAGAGTCGATTTCAATGACATAAAGGTTTTTTCCGATCTCCCCGACGCCACCTAAGGCGATGATTCTAATAGCTTCTGTATTTTTTTTCAAATTGTAATCCTCCTAATCTAAGTACCCGTCCATCATCACTTGTCCCTATTATACCTGAATCTAATTTTAGAAAACAAGAACCATTATGTATATGACAAACGGCCATCCCCTCCAAAAGAGAATGACCGTTTTCGTCCGTACTCCTTTTACAAACTGTTCATCAGGCTGCTTAAATGGAGTCGCTCTTCTTCATTTAGCGGAATTAATGGGAGTCTGACAGAACCGACGTCAAGACCCTTCAGCTGAAGAGCCGTCTTTAAAGGAGACGGATTCGGAGCGGCGAAAAGACCTTTCATCAGCGGAAGCAGCTTTTGATGGAGCAAGGCTGCCTCTTTCGCATTCCCGTCTATATAATGTTTCATCATCTCCTGCATTTCCGGTCCGATGATGTGTGATGCAACGGAAACAATTCCCCTCGCTCCCACGGACAAAGCCGGCAAAGTCAAGCTGTCGTCGCCTGAATACACGGCAAAATCGTCCGGCGTTTCCGCAACGATTTTCGTGATCGCATCAAGGTCGCCGCTCGCTTCTTTAATCGCAACGATATTCGGAATTTCCGCCAGACGGATCGTTGTTTCGGGCGCCAGTGAAGCCATCGTTCTGCCCGGAACATTATAAAGCATGACCGGAAGCGATGTTTCTTCAGCGATCGCTTTGAAGTGGCGGTACATTCCTTCCTGGGAAGGTTTATTATAGTACGGGACAACGAGCATCACGGCGTCTACTCCGGCTTCCTCCGCTTTTTTTGTCAGTTTGATGGAAGCCTTCGTATTGTTGCTCCCCGTACCGGCGATAATAGGTGCGCGGCCGGCTGCTTCCTTAACCGAATGTTGAAAGAGCGCGACTTTTTCTTCTTCAGACAGTGTCGGCGATTCCCCGGTTGTTCCTGCGACAACAAGGGAATCCGTCCCGTTGTTCAATAAATAATCAATCAGCTTTGACAATTTCTGAAAATCGACGTTTTCATTTTTGTCAAAAGGCGTAACCATTGCGGTTGCAATATTTCCGAAATTCATTTTTTTCACCTCATCATGATTCAATCACATTTATTTTGATAGTTCAAACACTTCGTGCAAAGCGTTTACGGCCGTTGCCATATTTTCCTCGTGAACGAGCACCCAGATCGTCGTATGGCTGTCAGCGGACTGCAGGATCGGAATGCCTTTTTCCGACAAGGCGGTAACGATTTTTGAGGTGACGCCCGGCACTCCCATAATACCGGCACCGACTGCTGAGACCTTCGCACAGTTTTTCGTCACGACAGGTTCATAGCCCAAATCTTTCAGTATCCCGAGCGCCTTGTCTGTCATGCTTCCGGCGACCGTATATACAATTTCACTTGGTGTAATATTAAAGAAGTCAACGCTGATCCCAGCATTGGCCATCGCTTTAAACACTTCGGTCTGTACATTATATTGTCCTTCTTTTGCCGGAACCTTAAACTGGGTCACATCTTTTACATGGGCGATTCCCGTGATGAGCCGCTCAAACACATCGCTTCCGGCCTTAGAGGTATGGTGGCTGGTTACAAGTGTTCCGGGTTCTTTTGAATATGTCGACCGAACACGAATCGGCACCTTTGCCTGCATGGCAATTTCTACCGCTCTCGGATGGATCACCTTCGCACCCTGGTAGGCCAAATTGCAGATTTCCGTATAGGTAATGACAGGCAGCGGCTTTGCTTTTTCAACGATTCGCGGATCTGCGGTCATGACGCCTTCGACATCTGTGAAGATATCGATGAATTCCGCATCCAATGCCGCTCCGAGCGCGGCGGCCGAAGTATCGCTTCCGCCTCTGCCGATCGTTGTGATGTCGCCTTTTGCAGTTGCCCCTTGAAAACCGGCGACGACAACCGCATCATGTTCGGCCAGCATGCTGACAAGACGCTCCGGTTTCATTTCGAGAATTTTGGCGTTCGTATGCTGGTTATCCGTTAAAAACCCGGCCTGTGCACCTGTTAAAGCCGCGGCTTTAATTCCGTTTTCCAAAAGCATGCTCGCAAATACAACAGAAGAGATCGTTTCACCGCATGACAAGAGCATATCCTGCTCCCGCTCGGTAATCGCATCCTGACCGCCGTATAGCAGCTCAAGCAATGAATCGGTTGCATACGGGTCGCCTTTCCGGCCCATCGCCGATACGACAACAACCGCTTTGTATCCTTCATTGACCGCACCTTGGATATGGCTTAAAGCGAGTTTTCTGCCTCGGTCGTCCTTTACAGACGTTCCTCCAAATTTTTGAACGATGATTTTCAATTTATTTCACTCCAAGTTGATTTCGGACGTAACAGAAGAGAGTAGGCTGTTTAAAGCCTTACTCTCTTCTTCCAATGTCCCGTTAGAAATCTTTACATTAAACTAAGTTTAAAGCTTTTAAGCTTTCTGCGATTTGAACAGAATTCCAAGCCGCGCCTTTGAGCAGGTTGTCGGAAACAACCCAGAGATGAAAGCCGTTTGGCCGGTCGAGGTCTTTGCGCACCCGTCCGACAAACACATCTCGTTTTCCCACTGCATCGGCAGGCATTGGATATACCTGTTCTGCCGGGTCGTCTTGAAGGATGACGCCAGGAGCTTCTTTTAACAGGTTTTTGATATCTTCTGCCGTTACATCGTCACGGTCTGTTTCGATATAGACGGATTCCGAATGTCCTGTTGCAATCGGCAGTCTGACACATGTCGCTGAGACTTGAAGTTCAGGCATGTGCATAATCTTTTTCGTTTCATTTATCATTTTCATTTCCTCAAACGTAAACCCGTTCTCCTGGAACTTATCGATTTGAGGAATAGCGTTAAATGCGATTTGATAGTGTTTTTCATCGCTTTTGACCGGCATGATTTCAGGCTCGAACGGCTTTTCGTTTAAAATTGCTTCCGTTTGGCCGTAGAGCTCTTTTATCGCTTCATTTCCGGCACCTGACACAGCCTGGTAGGTTGAGACGATGACTTTATTCAAGCCGAAAGCCTTGCGGATCGGCTCAAGCGCAACGACCATTTGGATCGTCGAACAGTTCGGGTTTGCGATGATGCCGTTATGCTGATGCAAATCTTCCTCATTAACCTCAGGCACGACGAGCGGAGTGTTTTCATCCATTCGAAACGCGCTCGTGTTGTCAATGACGATCGCCCCGCGTTTGACCGCTTCATGGGCAAGCGCCTTTGAAACGCCTCCCCCGGCGCTGAACAGCGCGATGTTTACGCCTTCAAAGCTTTCCGGTTTAGCTTCTTCTACAATATGCTCTTCACCTTTGAATGTCAGCTTCGTACCTGCCGAACGCTTTGAGGATAATAAAGTCAGTTTATCCAGTTCAAAGTTTCTGTCTTCTAGCGTTTTTAGCATTTGCTGTCCTACAGCGCCTGTCGCACCAACTACTGCTACATGTAATCCTCTGCCCAATTGTAAAACTCCTTCCACCTTAATCGTCGTAACGATTGGTTGACTATGCATTTTACATTTTATTTTAACATAGAAGTGAGCCGGGGTGATTGATATTTTTTGTTACATCTTTAAATTATTGCTCATGATTGACAAGAACGGGCTGAATTTGTTTATGGGACAGCGCTTCTTCGACCGCCGGCAGCAAAAGGTCCATTTTGGCGACGAGGGAATTCGGCTTTTTGTAAGGGTCATCCTGCCCGAATGGGATGAAGAAGATGTTTTTTGTCGTCATCAGCCTCATCAGGTTGACGCCGTTGAGGCCGAGGGCATCATTTGTGGAAATGCCAAGGACGACCGGACGCGAGTTTCGAACCGTCGCCTTCGCCGCCATCAGCACCGGAGAGTCCGTCATCGCGTTTGCGAGCTTGCTCATCGAGTTACCCGTTAAAGGCGAGATCACCATGCAGTCAAGCGGTGTTTTGGGGCCGAGGGGCTCAGCTTTCGGAATGGAATCAATACAATCAAAACCTGTCAGTTCTTCGATTTTCCTTACCCACTCCTGCCCTTCTCCAAAGCGTGTGTCCGTCGATCTGACAGTATGCGTCACGATCGGTCTGACTTCCGCCCCTTTGTTGACAAGCTCTTCGATTTGCGGAAATACGGCATCATACGTACAGTGTGAGCCTGTAAGGCCAAATCCGATTCTTTTCCCTTTGATCGACATTATGACAGCCCCTTTCGGTCGGTTGTTGTTTGTGATAAAAGGTTGCACAAAACATTGGCGATGATCTGACCAGCCGTTTTCGGCGCGACAATCCCGGGAAGTCCGGGAGCGAGCAGGGCTTTAATGCCCTGTTTTTCGGCAAAGTCAAAATCTGTGCCTCCGGGACGGGTTGCTAAATCGAGAATTAATGTTCTCGGCGTCATTCGCGCGAGCGCTTTTTGATCAAGGATGAGACTTGGAACGGTGTTGATGCAGATGTCAGTATCCTCCACATGCTCTGCAAGATCTTTTGTATGGAAAGGCTCAAGTCCCATTTCCATAATTCTGGCCAGATGTGCGGAGTCGCGGGCGCCGACTTTAACATTTGCTCCAAGAGCCGAAAAAGCGCGGCTGATGCTCATTCCCGTTCGCCCGAGTCCGAGGACCATGACGTTTGAACCGTGGATCGTATAATCGGTATGCTGTATGGCCATCATGATGGCCCCTTCAACTGTAGGTATCGAGTTGTAAATCGCGATATCGTCTCTTTCAAAAAGCTTGATCAGACGGCGGTTCGCCCCTTTTGCCATTCCGTCTAAATAACGATTTGAAATTCCTGTATAAATGTCGCAGTGAGGCTTTGTTTTTTCCAAATGCTCCTGCTTTAATATCACTTCTTCATTTGAGAAAACGGTCGCAACCGCTCCTGCTGCGGATGTTCCAGATACAGGCAGGATGATGCTGTCTATTGCTCCAAAATCCAGTTCATTTAATTTTAATTTCGTAGCTCCGGTAAACCCGTGGTCAAGCTGATCAAATCCGACCAGAAATACCTTCGCGTCCTGTTCCGTCAGCTTGCGGATGATTTCAAGCTGCCTCGCATCACCGCCGATGATGGCAATCGTCAATCCGGTTAACATGGCTTTAACATTCACCTTCTTTTTGACAAGGATCTAATTCCATAAGCTAATTTCATCATATGATAAAAAGGAAATAGCGGTGAATTGAAATACATCCCGTGAAATAGATGAAAGCCCGGCCTTTCCTGAGGGCGGAACAGCCTTGAAAAGGCAATAAAAAAAACCGGCTGCCGCCGGCTATTCTTCTTTTATTCCGCTGTCTTCAGGAACATCGAGAATAATCATGTCTGTTCCGATTTTTTGAATCTGCGTCCATGGCACCCTGATGTCATTCCCCTGCTTTCTGCCAAGTCCGAACCATTTCACCGAAGGGATGATGAGGGCGGTGATCTGTCCGTCCTGTTCATTGATCTCAAGGTCGGTCTGCCCAAGCACGCCGAGGCGCTCAGCCCGCTTGATATCGACGATCTCTTTTCCCGAAAGCTCGCTCAGCCTCATAAAAAAACCCCCTTTTGTTATGATGTATGTACGAACAGCAAAAAACATGCCTGCCGATCAAGACAAGCATGTTTTTTCTCATTTATTTCGGAAGTTCTCCGGTCGGACTGATCAAGGCTTGAGAATAGTCGTCCGTAAACATCCGGTTGGCGAGATTGTTGACGCGGTCGAGATTGACGGCGTTCAGTTTTTCGATAATCTCATCCAGCGTCCGGTGCTTTCCGAGCAGCAGCTCATTTTTTCCGTTGCGGCTCATTTTGCTGTTCGTGCTTTCAAGACTGAGCATCAGGCTGCCTTTCATTTGCTCTTTGCTGTTTTCCAATTCTTTCGGGGTGATGCCATCCGCTTTTAACACGCGAAGCGTTTCATGGATCGTTTCTGACAGAAGCTGCAGCTGGCTGGCGCCGGTTCCCGCATAAATCGTCATCATTCCGCTGTCTTCATATGAGCTGTGGTAGCTGAATACGGAATAAGCGAGTCCTTTATCTTCGCGAACATCCTGAAAAAGGCGGCTGCTCATGCTTCCTCCCAAAATGTTGTTGAGTACGATCAGGTCGTAAATTTCGGGGTGGCCGACTTCAAGTCCATTGAACCCGAGGCAGAGATGAGCCTGTTCAGTATCTTTTTTGCGCGTCATTTTTTGATGATGAAATTCCGGTTTTGCCATTCCTGTTCTTTTTCCGTTCGCTTCATATGAACCGAAATGCTTTTCCGCTTCTTTGATAAAGCTTTCAGGAACATTTCCGGCAATCGAAATCACGACCCGGTCCGGTGTATAGTATTCGTCCATATAGCGGCGCAGGGCATCTCCGTCAAAGCTCGCCAGCGTTTCCTCTGTTCCGAGAATCGGATAGCCCAGGGAATGGCCGCCGTATGACGCCTTGCTTAAAAGATCGTGGACGATATCATCAGGCGTGTCTTCATACATTTTAATTTCTTCAAAGACGACGTTTTTTTCTTTTTTTAATTCTTCCTCATCAAATGATGAATGGAAGAACATATCCGAGAGCACTTCCAAAGCGAAGCTTGCATGTTCATCAAGAACTTTGGCATAGTAGCACGTATACTCCTTTGAGGTAAACGCATTGACCTGGCCGCCTATTCTGTCAAAAGACTCCGCAATGTCTCTGGCCGTGCGCGTTTTTGTCCCTTTAAAAAACATGTGCTCCAGAAAATGCGAAATGCCGTTGATCTCCGGTGTTTCGTGTCTTGACCCGGTTCCAATCCAAACGCCGATAGCTACCGACCGGACAGTGGGATTGTTTTCAAATACGATTCTTACCCCGTTTTGACAAGTATATCGTTTAATCAAATCTGTTCCTCCTATTCAACGAACGGGCCTTGCATCTATTTGACCAAAAGCCTTTTTTCATTCAGCAGCTGTGAGACAGTTCCGATGTGATAGCCTTTTTCATGAAGGTTTTGAATCAAAGCATCAAGGCTTTTGGCAGTTGGATCTGTCGGATGCATCAATATCATGGCACCGTTGTGTACTTTGCTTAATACCCGTTGCTGCAGAACGGCCGGCTGCGGCTTCTGCCAGTCGATTGTATCGACTGTCCACATCACCGTACCCATTCCCATTTGGTGAGCCTGATCGACGACTTCTTTGCGGAAGCTGCCGCTCGGCGGCGCAAACCACTTCGGTTTGACCCCGAGGGTTTCTTTAATTTGTTCATTTGTCATCCGCAGCTGTTCTGAGATTCGTTCTCTCGTCAGTCTGCTCATATCCGGGTGATTGTATGAATGGTTTCCAATTTCATGGCCGCCCTTTACGATGGATTTTGCCAGGTCCGGATGGTTTTTCACCCATTTGCCCTCCAGAAAGAATGTGGCTTTCACATGATGTTTGTTCAATATGGGAAGCATTTTTTCCAAATGCTCATTCCCCCAGGCGACATTGATAAGAAACGATACCATCGGTTTATCGGGATGTCCGCGGTAAATCGGCTCAGGCTTTAAAGACTCCAGATGGACTTTTGGTCTCACTTGGTCGTAAACAAGAAGCTTTTCATTGAATTCGCCAGCCTCTTTTATTTTTTTGTAAGACTTTTCGATGTTCACCTTTATACCGTTATACCCCGGCATCGCTTTCCAAATCTTATCGATTTTTGCGTTTTGCGGTTTCGCTTCGTACTCAGGCGCTTTTTGCACCAGCTCCTGATACAGTTCGTCCTTTTGAGCGGCGACGGTCACCGCATCCTTTTTCATCGCATCTATGTAATCGAGTGAGTATGGATGATTCATCATCTGATATGAAATAACCAAAAGAAAGAAAAAAACGGACAACCGAACCAATGTTCTTTTCAACCTATCCTTCCTCCCTTCCCCACAAAATATGTGAGATAAGGACAAGATAGAACTGATCGGTTTCAAACGGCTGTATCCGCTTAAAGCAAAGAAGCCGGGTCTCCCAGGCTTCCTTTTTCCTTTTGATGGTTAAGACAGAAGCAAGACAGACACCGTTTTACGATTTTTGTTCTTCTTTTTCCTTCTGTTCACGCAATACTGCTTTTCTTGATAAATTGACGCGTCCTTGCTTATCGATTTCCGTTACTTTGACAAGGATTTCGTCACCGATTTTCACGACATCTTCCACTTTGCCGACGCGTTCAAGCGCAAGCTCTGAAATGTGGACCAAACCGTCTTTTCCGCTGAACAGTTCAACGAAAGCGCCGAATTTTTCAATCCGTTTGACTTTACCTAGGTAAAGCTGTCCGACTTCCACTTCTCTGACAAGGTCTTCAATGATTTTCTTCGCTTTTTGGTTCATGCTTTCGTCAGTGGAAGCAATAAAGATTGTGCCGTCTTGTTCGATATCAATTTTAACGCCTGTGTCTTCAATGATTTTATTAATTTGTTTTCCGCTTGGTCCGATAACGTCGCGGATTTTATCCGGATTAATCGTCATTGTCAAGATCTTCGGCGCATACGGCGACAGCTCTTTTCTTGATTCAGCCAATGTGCTCAGCATGCTGTCAAGGATCTCCATTCTGCCTTTTTTCGCCTGCTGGAGCGCTTCTTCCAAAATCTCTCTTGATAAACCGGCAATTTTAATATCCATTTGCAGCGCGGTTACGCCTTTTGACGTTCCTGCTACTTTAAAGTCCATATCTCCAAGGGCATCTTCCATTCCTTGAATATCTGTCAGAACAGTGTAATGTTCGCCAGATTTGACAAGGCCCATTGCAATTCCGGCGACAGGCGCTTTAATCGGCACCCCGGCATCCATCATGGCAAGTGTGCTGGCACAAATGCTCGCTTGAGAAGTGGAACCGTTTGATTCGAGCACTTCAGAGACAAGGCGGATCGTGTATGGAAAGTCTTTTTCAGACGGAACAATCGGTTCAAGCGCACGCTCTCCAAGTGCACCGTGCCCGATCTCGCGGCGTCCCGGTCCGCGCATTGGTCCTGTTTCCCCGACGCTGAATTGCGGGAAATTATAGTGGTGCATAAAGCGTTTTGATTCTTCCACACCGAGACCGTCCAGAATTTGAACATCGCCGAGCGCACCGAGTGTACAGATGCTGAGCGCCTGCGTCTGGCCTCTTGTAAAGAGCCCTGAACCGTGTGTTCTCGGCAGCAGTCCGACTTCTGAAGAAAGCGGGCGAATCTCATCGACCGCACGTCCGTCAGGGCGAACCTTTTCTTCGGTGATCAGACGGCGCACTTCGTTTTTCACAAGCTGTGATAAAATATCCTTTACTTGTTTAAGCGTTTCTTCATCATGTTCTTCTTCCTCAAATTTCGCTAAAACTTGATTTTTCATTTCGCTGATCGCGTCTTCGCGGGCATGCTTTTCATGGACCTGGATCGCTTTTAACAAATCGCTTTCCGCCATCCCCCGCACTTTTTCTTTCAGATCAGCATCGATCTCATACAGCGCCACTTCTGTTTTTTCTTTTCCGACAGCAGCGACGATCTCTTCCTGGAAGGCGATTAAACGCTTAATCTCTTCATGACCGAACATGATCGCTTCAAGCATGATTTGTTCGGGAACTTCTTCGGCACCCGCTTCCACCATGTTGATGGCGTCTTTCGTCCCTGCTACAACTAAGTGGATATCGCTTTTTTCAAGCTGATCAAGCGTCGGGTTGATGATAAACTCGTTGTCGACCCGGCCGACTGTGACACCGGCAATCGGACCTTCAAACGGAATATCGGACACGCAGAGCGCAAGGGATGAACCGAACATCGCGGCCATTTCTGACGAACAATCCTGATCAACACTCATGACAATGCTGACAACTTGAACTTCATTCCGGAAACCGTCTGCGAACAGCGGGCGGATCGGCCGGTCGATTAAACGGCTGGCGAGAATCGCTTTTTCACTAGGTCTGCCCTCTCTTTTAATAAAGCCGCCTGGAATTTTCCCGACTGCATAAAGCCTTTCTTCGTAGTTCACGGTTAAAGGAAAGAAATCGACGGTTTTAGGTTCTTTTGAAGCTGTCGCCGTGCTGAGTACAGCCGTATCTCCGTAACGCACCATGACAGCCCCGTTTGCTTGTTTTGCAAGCTGGCCGGTTTCAACTGTGAGCTTGCGGCCGGCCCAATCTATGGAAAAGACGTGTTTCTCTTGTCCCATTCTTATATGAACTCCTCTCTTCGGATAGTTTTTCGTTACTCCTATTATGAACGAAATGAATTAAACATATCAATGGCAAAGTGCTATGTAAAGACCTGAAACAGGTGATTTAAGATCATGTATATGAAAAACGTGTTTTGGAGTTGCCGGATATTCGTTCTTATACGATAAAAAAGCGGGAATCCTCCCGCTTTTTACGATTATCGACGTAATCCTAGCTTGTTGATCAACTCACGGTAACGAGTTACGTCTTTGTTACGAAGATACGTAAGAAGATTACGACGTTTACCTACCATTTTAAGAAGACCGCGACGTGAGTGATGGTCTTTCTTGTGAACGCGCAAATGCTCGTTCAAGTTGTTGATTTGATCTGTTAGGATAGCGATCTGAACTTCCGGTGATCCCGTGTCAGATTCGTGTGTTTTGAACTCGCTGATGAGTTGGTTTTTACGCTCTTGAGTAATTGCCATCCTGTTTCACCTCCATATAATATTAGCCCCGTTTACCTAGCAAACGCCGGTGATTCGATTTGCCAAGTGAACGGTTTTTAAAGCTACAGACAATATGATACTAGAAAGACGGTCCATATGCAACTATTTATTATAAACTTTGAGAAGCCCGGCCATTTATCACCCATTGTTGACAGGGATTCACTTTTCAATACGTATTTTGATCATCTTTTGCCGGCTAAAAGCTCTTCAAAAAAACGGATCGCTTCTTCTTTGTCCTTTGTGATCTGTTCAACCAGCTCATCGACACCGGCGAATTTTTTTTCGCTTCTCAGCCGTTTATACCATTCAATTTTCATTTCGCTGCCGTATATTTCCCGATTAAAATCAAATAAGTTCACTTCTATGGAAGGCTGGCCTGGCCGCTTCTCGTAAAAAGTCGGCTTGTATCCGACATTGCAGACTCCGTTGTATAATGCGCCGGCTATTTCCGCTTTAACGGCATAGACACCGGTCGGCGGGACAATGTATGTGTCGGAAAGACCGATATTGGCAGTCGGGAAGCCGATCGTCCTTCCTCTTTTATCACCGTGAATCACGACGCCTTTTACATAGTACGGCCTGCCGAGCAGTTCCGCGGCATATTCGACATCGCCCGCTCCAAGGACACTGCGGATCCTTGTTGAGCTTACCTTTTGATCATGGCTTGAGTATTTGGCGACAGACGTGCTTTTAACACGACCTCTCGCATACTCCTGAAAATTTTCCATCGTGCCTTTTCCAAATTTCCCGAAGGTAAAGTCAAATCCCGCGACAACATGGGATACATGAAGCCCGAGAATATACTGCTCGATAAAGTCCTCAGGCGAAAGGGCGGCAAATTCGGGGCTGAATTCCACGATGTATAGAAAGTCGGCTCCCAAATCTTCAATGATTTTTACTTTTTCGCTCAAAGGTGTGATTAAATCCTTGGGCTCCCGGCCTTTTTTCAGAACGGCTGACGGATGGGGATGAAAGGTCATCACAGACGTTTTGACCCCTTCTCTCTCCGCCGCGGCTTTGGCCGTGAGAATGACTTGCTGATGTCCCAGGTGAACACCGTCAAAATAACCTAATGCCATAACTGATGTTGGAACATCCTCACGCTTCAGATCGTGTGGATGGGAAATATGTATCGTCTTCAAGAACGGTCACCTTTTCTTATTGTTCGCTTTTTTGCACGAGTACTTTTGCCGGCTTCAACAAGCCGGGTTTTGTCGGATGCGGATAATAGATGGCTGTACACCGGCCTTCTTCTGTAAAAACGGCAAGACGGGCGTCTGCATCCATTTCAGAAAAACGCTCAGGTGTTTCAAGCAATGCTCCATTTTCCACTTTCTTAGCTAATGTATCACTAATTATCCATTTCGGCAAATGATCAAGCGCACGCTCAATTGTAACGAGCTGTTCAGACAATGTGCCGTTTTCCATATGTTCATTCAGCTGCTCAAAGCTCAGACATTCATCAAGGGAGAATGATCCAGACGCCGTTCTGATTAAATGGGACATATGGGCGGGGAATCCGAGCTTTTCCCCTATCGCAACCGCCAATGTCCTGACGTATGTGCCCTTTGAACAAGTCACACGAAACCTGAAGCTGACCGTATCATCATCAGAGCGGATGTCAGAAGTCAGCTCGATACGGTGAATGGTGATCGTCCGCTTCGGCCTTTCCACCTCGATTCCCGCCCTTGCGTATTCATACAGCTTTTTGCCGCCTACTTTGACTGCGGAGTACATAGGCGGAACTTGTTCGATCGTTCCTTCAAGGCTTTGAAGAACGCTCCTCACGGCTTCTTCATCAGGCGGGGTGCTGACTGGCCGCTTTTCTACGATTTCCCCCGTCTGATCTTCTGTCGTCGTTGAAAAGCCGAGCGTTATTTCAGCATCATATGTTTTTGATTTTTCGGTCAGATACTCGACGATTTTGGTCGCCCTTCCGACACAAATTGGGAGTACGCCTGACACTTCAGGATCAAGCGTCCCTGTGTGTCCGACTTTTTTTGTTTTGAGCAGCTTGCGGATCTTCATGACACAGTCATGGGATGTCATGCCGACCGGTTTATGTAAAAGCAGGACTCCGTTATACACGCCTTTTCCCCCTTTCTTATGTCAGCTAAAAAGGACAGACGGTAAGTCCGCCTATCCTGGATAGCTTTTATTCTTTATTTGAATTGAGCTCGTGAATCAATGTTTCGATACGGTTTCCGTAATCGATGGATTCATCGAATTCAAACTGGATTTCAGGTGTTTTGCGAAGCCTGATTCGGTTTCCAAGTTCGGAACGAATGAAGCCCTTCGCTTTTGCCAAGCCTTTCAGCGTCTCTTCCCTCTTCTTTTCATCTCCAAGAACGGAAATATACACTTTGGCGATTTGCAGATCACCTGAAACTCTGACATCGGTCACTGTTAAGAATCCGATTCGCGGATCCTTCAGCTTTCTTCCGATAATGTCACCTAGTTCTTTTTTCATCTGCTCACCCACACGGGTAGCTCTCATCGTCATGACTATACCACCTCTATGTTAAAACCACTCTGTTCTCGTGATCGTCCGTTCGATTTCCGGAAAAGAGTCGATAAAGCTAAGAACGCGCTGCAGCTCTTTTTCCGTTTGCACGCGAGAGGAAGAAACGGCGGCAATGCCGAAGCTCGTGCGCTGCCAAGTATCCTGGTAGTCGATTTCTGAGACAGAAACGTTAAATTTCGCCCGGATTCTTGTGATCACCCGCTTCAGCACCGCCCGTTTTTCCTTGAGTGACGATGCATCGTAAATGATGCATTCGCATTCAACGAACCCGATCACTTTCTTTCAATTTCTTGCATGACATACGCTTCGATCATATCGCCTTCGCGTATGTCGTTGTATTTCTTAATGGTGATACCACATTCATACCCTTGTGAAACCTCTTTTACATCATCTTTAAAGCGTTTAAGAACATCCACTTCCCCTTCAAAGATGACGACGCCGTCGCGGATTAAGCGGATTCCGCTGTCCCGCGTGATCGTTCCTTCCGTCACATAGCCTCCGGCAATCGTTCCGATTTTGGAGACTTTGAATGTTTGACGGACTTCAACCATTCCGATCACTTTTTCTTCGTATTCAGGGTCAAGCATCCCTTTCATGGCTGCTTCGATTTCGTCGATCACTTTATATATGATGCGGTGAAGACGGATATCCACATTTTCGACTTCGGCTGTACTCTTAGCATTTCCGTCAGGTCGGACATTAAACCCGATGACAATCGCGTTTGAGGCCGAAGCTAAAATAATGTCTGATTCGGTAATCGCACCGACACCTGTGTGAATGATTTTCACTCTGACGCCTTCGACTTCGATTTTTTGCAGAGCGGCGGCGAGCGCTTCAACAGACCCTTGAACATCAGCTTTGACGACGAGGTTGATCTCTTTGACATCGCCTTGTTTAATCTGTTCAAATAAATCGTCAAGGCTGAGCTTCGCTTTATCGCTGCGCTGTTCTTCAAGCTGTTTTGTCGCGCGGGCTTCACCGACAGAACGGGCTGTTTTTTCATCTTTGAAGACAAGGAACTGATCCCCTGCATTCGGAACTTCATTCAAGCCTGTGATTTCTACAGGCGTTGACGGGCCGGCTGATTTGACGCGTCTGCCGATATCGTTGACCATCGCGCGCACGCGGCCAAATGTGTTTCCGACAACGATCGGATCGCCGACGTGAAGCGTTCCGTTTTGAACGAGCAGTGTCGCAACAGATCCTTTTCCTTTGTCAAGCTCGGCTTCGATGACCGTTCCTTTTGCTCTGCGGTTCGGATTTGCCTTGAGCTCTTCGACTTCGCTGACTAAGAGAATCATCTCGATGAGTTCGTCGATCCCTTCACCTGAAAGCGCTGAAAGCGGAACGAAAATCGTCTCGCCTCCCCATGCTTCAGGAACAAGGCCGTGCTCTGTCAGCTCTTGCATAACGCGGTCCGGATTTGACGTTGGTTTGTCGATTTTGTTGACGGCGACGATAATCGGCACCTCAGCCGCTTTGGCATGGTTGATGGCTTCAACCGTCTGAGGCATCACACCGTCATCTGCGGCGACGACGAGAATCGTGATATCCGTTACTTCCGCTCCGCGCGCGCGCATCGTTGTGAATGCAGCATGCCCAGGTGTATCAAGGAAGGTGATTTTCTTGCCGTTTTCCTCAATTTGATAAGCGCCGATATGCTGTGTGATGCCTCCGGCTTCGCCTTCGACGACTTTCGTTTTTCTGATGCTGTCAAGAAGCGTTGTTTTTCCGTGGTCGACGTGGCCCATGATCGTGACAACCGGCGGACGGATTTCGAGATCTTCTTCGTTGTCCGGTTCTTCGTACTTTTCAAATTCGGTTTCTTCGTGGACGATGACTTCTTCGACTTCGACGCCGTACTCCGCAGCGATCAGTTCAACCGTGTCTTTGTCAAGATCCTGGTTGATCGTCGCCATGGTGCCGAGCAGCATCAGCTTCTTAATGATTTCTGACGGCTCTTTTCCGAGCTCTTCGGCAAGTGCGCCGACCGTCATTGAATTTGTAAATTCAATTTTTTCCGGCAGCTCTTTTTTCGGCTTGAATTGTTTTTCCTGCGGAGCTTGATGTTTGTTGTTGCGCTTGTTCTTTTTGTTGTTGTTGTTTTTCTTTTTGTTTTTATTGTTAAATTGAGTATTCTGCACGTTATTCTTCTTTCCGTCTCGATTTTTGTTTGGCTTATTTCCGGCATTCTGTTTTGCGGCTTCTTGCTGCGGCTTTTTTTGGCCGCTTTGATCGGCGTTCTTTTTGCTTGCGCCCTGCTTGCTTCCGCCGGACTGACCGCCTTTTTTGAATTTTTGGTCAAGCTGTCTGATTGCATTTTCTTCAATCATCGCCATATGGTTATTGACTTCGATATTCATATCTTTCAATGCCGCGATAATATCCTTACTTGAAACATTGATGGCTTTCGCATATTCATAAACTCTCATTTTAGCCATTCGTTCACCCCCAAAAAGATTAATCGAGCTTTCGGAGCAACGTATTCGCAAAACCTTGATCAGTTACGGCGACAACCACACGGGATTCTTTGCCGATTGCGCGGCCCAAAAGCGTCCGGTCGCTGACTGTTCTGACCGGTACGCCGTAGTGCCTGCATTTGTCGGTTACCTTTTTCTCCGTGTTAGCTGCAGCGTCGTCTGCAAGCAAAACAAGCTTTGCGCGTGAATGCCTGATTTCTTTTATAACCAGGTCTTCTCCGGACACGACTTTTCGAGCTCGATTCGCCAGACCCAGCAAGGAAAACCACTCCGATTCCGACATTTATCTGTTCTCCTTTTCCGCCAGTTCCAGCAATTCATCAAAAATCTGATCATCAATTTGTGCTTGAAGCTGATTTGCTAAGCTGTTTTTCTTTTTTGCAGTTAAGATGACGTCTTTATCAAGCGTAAGGTAAGCTCCCCGGCCGTTCTTTTTGCCGGTCGGGTCTACGGAAACTTCCCCTTCCTTCGAACGGACGACGCGGATGAGCTCCTTTTTCGGCTTCATTTCCCCTGTCACGACGCATTTTCTAAGCGGGATCTTTTTTCGGCTGTTCACCAAAGGTCACCTCTTATTCATCCGATTCCGGAGTTTCGCTTTCCAAGAAAAGCTCTTCAGGCTCCTCTTCCTCAAGCTCTCTTGGATAAATGCCAAGCTCTCTTGCATCTGTTTCGCTTTTAATGTCGATTTTCCAGCTTGTCAATTTTGCCGCCAGGCGGGCGTTTTGCCCTCTTTTGCCGATGGCAAGCGACAGCTGGTAGTCTGGAACGACCACGGTTGTTGCCTTATCTTCTTCATTGACGATGACATCAAGCACTTTAGAAGGGCTCAATGCATTGGCGACAAATTCAACCGGATCGTTTGACCAGTGGACAATGTCGATTTTCTCGCCCTTCAGTTCATTGACGATCGCCTGAACGCGCTGCCCCTTCGGACCGACGCAGGCACCGACCGGATCGATATCCGGATCATCCGTCCGGACGGAAATTTTGGAGCGGTCCCCCGCTTCCCTCGCCACAGATTTAAGCTCGACTGTTCCATCGTAAATTTCAGGGACCTCGATTTCAAAGAGCCTTTTTAATAAGCCTGGATGAGTTCTTGAAACGTAAATCTGCGGACCCTTCGTCGTTTTTTCGACTTTTGTAATGAACACTTTGATCCGATCATGAGGCTTGTAGACTTCGTTCGGCATCTGTTCTGAAACCGGCAGAAGCGCCTCGATTTTTCCTAAAGAAACATAGATAAACTTGTTGTCGATTCGCTGGACGATACCTGTCATGATATCTTCTTCGCGGTCGATGAATTCAGAATAGATGACGCCGCGCTCCGCTTCACGGACGCGCTGAGTGACAACCTGCTTCGCCGTCTGGGCAGCGATGCGGCCGAAATCTTTCGGCGTCACTTCAATTTCCACGACATCTCCGACAATATAGTTCGGGTTGATGTTCCTCGCGTCTTCAATCGAGATTTCCAGCCGCGGATCATAGACTTCATCCACGACGTCTTTGCGGGCGAAAACGCGGATTGAACCGGTGTCGCGATTCAAATCTACCCTGACGTTCTGCGCCTGGTTAAAGTTCCGCTTATAAGCGGAAATGAGCGCAGCCTCAATAGCTTCAATAATAATGTCCTTACTGATTCCCTTTTCTTTTTCAAGAACGGTCAGGGCATCTAACAACTCACTACTCATGTTTATGGTTTCCCCCTTAAACAGTCAAAAATAATTAATTGAACGAAACAGCCAGCCTTGCTTTGGCTATCTTTTCATATGGAATGTTGATTCTTTTTTGCCGCGTTTTGATTGTGACTGTAATTTCCGCGATTTCACCGTCAAATGCAGAAAGCTTGCCTTCAAACTCTTTATTTCCTTCAATAGGTTCGTACGTTTTAATATATACGTTTTTTCCGAGCGCTTTCATGAAATCGGCTTCTTTCTTCAAGGGCCGTTCAGCTCCGGGAGATGATACTTCGAGGAAGTAATTTTGCTTGATAGGATCAGCCTCGTCAAGCTTTTCGCTAAGAGCTTCGCTAACCTTGGCACACTCTTCGATGTCAACGCCGTCATCAGAATCAATAAACACGCGAAGGAACCAGTTTTGACCTTCCTTGACAAATTCGATGTCAACGAGTTCAAGCTGAAGATTGTCTAATATAGGCTGGACCATTTCGCTGGCGATATCGATCACTTTGTTACTCATTCTTTTCCTCCTTGTGCAGGCTCCAATTCATCAGCTCTCTCGTAAAAACCCTGCTTCATGAGCAGGGATCAGAAAAGACGATGAACATGTCGAGACAAAATTGCCTGTTCAATACAAAAGAGCGGGTTTCCCCACTCTTCGCCTCGGCTATCGTTAGCATTTCCAATAAAACTATACCATAACCATATTTTTATTGCAAATCATGACAGTGTTCAGTTTAGACTAGTGCCCGCGCGGTTTTGATGGAGCGCGGCCGATTTTTCATTGATCCGTTTGGCATGCTCGGAAATGACGGAGGCAGTTTGGAAACTGGCTGCCTCTGTCATTTCCCTCTTATTAGATCAGGTCAAGACATGTTCTGCAGCCATCATTTTCGCATTGACTGATTCTACATCCGTATTCTCCCCGCAAACAAAAAAGGATGTAATCAGCGGCGTTCGGGAAATGTTCCACCGTTTTTTGCTTCACTCTGTAACTTTCACCTTCACCTTCACATCCACATCGACACCTTTTGGCCACATTTCAAATGTGAAGGTGGAATCGCTTTTCAAATAGTGCAAAACACGCTCACGCAAATACAGATCCCCGTTTTTTTCATAAAAATCTTCGTCATGGTTCATGTACGGTGTCCATGACCAGACTTCTTCCAGGACGGGTCTGCCGGTGGAATCGACGGTTCCTTTCACAGTAGCCAGCTTCGTTCCGTTTAATGACGCGGGGATTTTGAGATCGCCGGTGATGGCCGACTTGCTGACGGTAAATTCGTTTTTTTCAAGTTTTGGCTGATCATAAACAATGACATCCAAGACCTGATCTGAGCCTTTATGAAACGCAAAAGTGAGCTGTGCTTTCATCCCCGGCTGTCCTGATTCTGAGATCAGCTTTTTCAGCCAGGATGCATTGATCACGACCGTTTTTCCGTCATCATCAACCGTATAGTCGTATCCTTCTTGAAGCTCTTCAGTTTGCCGGTAGATTCCGGTCAGCGTATTACCGGCCAGCTGAATGTCCACCTTTTGATCGGTGATAGTCTCTCCCTTTTTTAGAAAAAGATCTGCCGGTTTGATGATCGCATTGGAGACGCCCTTTCCAGCCTGAACGACAATATCCTTTACGACCGGATCACGCCACTGCCTTGCGAACCGGTCAAACTGGTCATTCCCGTTATCCCACCACATCGGAATCATATCGTATTTGCGGGCGAGACGGACAAGTGTATCATGGTACTGCCACTTTGAATGTTTCTCATTGGCGCCCAAAGTACCGTATTCACCAATGATGACCGGGTACCCTTTGCTGACAAATTTGTCATAAACGGGCCTGATGTCCCGCTCCATCTCTGCGATCTCCTGTGCCGATCCCCAGGTCGTCCGCCCCCACCAATTTGACACATAGTCCCATGGCGAATAGTAGTGATAGGTGAGGACGATCCGGTCGTCATCAGGCAGTTCGAATGAATTGAGCAATTCATCCTTGTTATCTTCAAGCCCGCCGATGATCACAAGCCGATGATCATTATGCCCGCCGGTCATGCGGATTTTGCTGAGCATTTCCCTGTTCAGCAGGTTCAATTGATCAGCGTCCATCCCCGTCGGTTCATTGACGATTTCAAACAGCAGGCGTTCGTTTTTGTTCTTGAAGCGCTCGGCAATCTGCGTCCACACTTTCCCCAATTTGTCTAATGTCTCCTGCTGGCTTTCTCCCATGCGGTTAATCCAAAGCCAGGAATCATGGTGAATATTCAACACCACATAAAAGTCTCTTTCCAAAGCCCAGTCCGTCACTTTTTCGACACGATTCATCCACCCGGAGTCAATCTTATATCCGGGAGCGCTTCCGATGTGCGAGTCCCAAGTTACAGGAATGCGGACGCTTTTAAAACCCGCGTCGCGAATATCATCAAATGTGTGCTCCTCGACCGGCGGATTGTTCCAGGAGCCCTCCGTCGGGATCGCATCAAGCGTATTGCCCAAGTTCCATCCGGGGCTCATTTTTTCCAAAAGCTGTTTCGGCCGGACACTGCTCTGCTCTTTTGTCTTTGGCTGTCCTTCTGTTCCTAAAGCTCGCGGAATTGAAGCTGAAAATGCTGATCCAATGAGCAGGCAGAACAGAATGATCGATTTGACGCATAAGCCTTTTGCTTTCAATCTTGTAATCTCCTTTTCATTTCATTATTCAACATATACAGGCGGCCGGGTACAGGTGTTTTGCCTGAAAGGCCGCCTTTAAAATCAAGCAGGATGTTTAAGCATTGCCGATTAAACGGTCATACTCGGCATAAGCTGTCGCCATGTCGACTTGAGACCAAAAGCGATGATACACAAAAGTCGGCAGACCGTTTTCCCATTTGCCCGTATTCGGGTTCCAGGAGTCTTGATATTTATTTTCCAAATAAGGCCACATCACATCGTTTTTAATGTTCGGGCGAAGATCGGTATGACTGATATAGACGCCGTTTCCGCCTTTTGCCGGATCGGACGGCACCGTATTCGGGCCCGGAATGGTGTTGCCCTGTCCGTATCTGCCGCTCCACCCGTTTGGAAAGTAGATTTCTTTCGTGAAATAGCGGATATAGTCTTCGTGTTCTTCTTCTGCAGCGATTCCAATTCCGTCGTTTTTGTTCCATGCCGCATCAAGCAGTTCTTTTGCCATGTTTTTCGCCCGGTTTCCAAGAGCTGTGAAGCTGCCGGTTTCCGCTTTTGTTCCGGCGGCAAAAAAGACAAGCGTCTTGATATAGCTGCCGAGAACGCCGACATCTTGTGACGGGTTCTTTGTCGTGACATGCAAATTCGGATTTCCGGTAAATGAATGAAACCCTTGCCATGGATCAGGCTGACCGCTCCATTCAAGGTTCGAAGGAATCCAAAATTCCCCCGGATCCGATTGTGTGGCGATTTGCGGGTTTTGACCGCCGAGTACGCGTTCCCCCGCTTCATTTAAAAAATAGCCTTCTTCATCCGAAAGCGGCCGTTCGTTCACAAACACATAATCCAATGAATAAGCGACCCATTTTTCAATGACTTTCTTTGCCATTTTGAACTGTTCTGATGATGTTTCACCTTTCTGCGCAAAAATATCATACAGTTCCGCCACCCTTTCCATCGGCCAGACTTGCATGCCGAACCAATTGTTTGAAGGCGGATCATGATAGACGGGCGCTTCCGTGTAAGCCATGCCGTAAAATGTGCTGACATTTTGCGGATATGCGCTGTAATCGCCGTTCCAGCTGTTTGTGGCGCCTCCGGCAATTGCTCCTTCTGAAGACAGCAGCCATGTGTAAAATTCAAGCTGCCTTTCCAGTGTGGTTTCCCAATCGCTTCGTGCTGAAGGGGAATTTGGAATCAGGCCCCCTTCAGATGTGGATAAAGCGTAAGAGGCAACGGGATTTTGATAGCCTTGATGGATATGGCTCGCACCGATCCGCCATGCCCAGTTGGCATACTGACCTAATCCGCCGCCCCAAGCGGTGTACCAAGCCATTAAAAAATGACAGGCATTTTTTCCGGAACCGCGGGAAGGCGATCCGTCAGCGGCGCTTCCAATCTCTTGAAAGTATTTATCATACATGCCATAGCGGAGAAAATCCCCCATCTTCTTGGCTTTATTTAAATACGTTGTATTGCTGTAGCCCCACTCTTTTGCCCAGTACATCGCCTGAATGGCGCGGGCATCGGCGTCTGTCGCATTCGTATAGCGCCATTGCGGTGCAGGCGCCTGATTTTCTTTTGTAAACAGGCTCATAAAGCCTTCATTCGGTTTCCCGAATGTCTGATCATCCTGAGACGGATGCGGAACCGTTTCCCATACCGACTCCTGTTCACCGCGCTGGTACGTGTTGACATATGCGGCGGTATGCGCAGGATTCAACAGGTTTCCGAAGCCATACCAGTTATCAACATCCAGCAGCCAGTGCATTAAATACGTTTCATTGCTTCCATAAGTGGATCTGAGCTCTCCGTCAAGCGGATCGTTTCCGGCAGGATATTGTCCGGTCAGCTGTGAAGGGTAACGGTCCGGGTAGGCATGTTCAGCGGCATATGTGGCAGGGCTTGAGGGGTTATAGTAGCTCATCGTCGGCTGTTCTTCTTTTCCATCGCCTTCATTCACCGGAATGATATATTTCTCCATGTTATCCCAAGCGGCTTCAAGTCTTGACCAATCTTGCGTATAGCGCCCATACATCGCTTCAAGCCAGATCCAATAGCTGTATGCTTCAGATGTCGTCATGTGGCCGTAGTCAGGCGCTTCACATATGAGCGTTTCTACGGAGTGATAAGGAATGCCTTCAGGTGAGAAATAACCGTTTTGCGGATTTTTGATTTGCTCATACAGTTGCATAAAACGAGTTTGATTGTCCATGATACGTCCTCCTTTTGAAGTCAAGGAATCACAATCCTTCAGGTTCTTTTCCGAAAACAAGCCGTCCTTCATCATAAACAGGCATATATCGGGTTTTCACTAGCGTGTGTGACAACCCTTGATATGAGTGGTCATTTTCCGGATTCCAGAAAGAAGTCCCTCCAGGCGCCGAAATACGGAACTGAACTTCTTTTTTATGGGCCGATTGACCGCCCGGATAAATCATCACCCCACTGAAGCTGACCTCCGTAAAGTAAACATGACTTCCGCTCTGATCAGGCTTGAGCTGAGACACAGACGCACCTTCGTTGTATCCCCCGATCGTGACCTTGATATCTTCCGCGGAATATCCGGCTTTCACCGCCTCAGACAGATCAACATAGTAACGGAAAGACAATTGATCGTTTTTCCTTGCCGGCCATCCCGACCGGTTATTGAGCTGCGCCCGGATTTCTGTATAATTGTTTCCTGAACTGTTGATGGAGGCCTCTACAAAAAATTCGTCATCAGGGGTTTCTTTTTCCGGAAAATGAGGCAGCGGCGATTGTCCCGCTCCATACAGCTGAAACATTTTGGCGATATTGCCGGTAAATGCAGCATTATAATCGATCGCTACTTCGTTTGACACATAGTCATCGATTTCATCCTTGTACGAATCATCCCTTCCCGGTCCGCCGACCAATGCACCGTAAAGCGTATGGCGATGATGGTCAGGCACATGCATTTGATCAGCCCATGAACCGTGGGCGGTACGGTGATGCGGATGCTTTGGCGGATTGGCTCCGTATCCGACGACAAAGCTGCGGTTATGAGGGTTGTCACCGAGCATATATTTGATTTGCCGAATGGCAAAATCCCGGTATCGGTTAGCTTTTTCCGCATCTTTTACCCAATCGGAATAAACAAATGCAAGAAAAGCGGCGTTTGAAGCATATCGGAGCGCCCCCCACTGCTCAAGCCAGGCGAGTCCTCCCGGGGTATACGTGATGCGCTCATTCCTGTATCCTGTCGACCAGTAATCTAGATTCCGTTCGACAGATTGGGTAAAGCGCGAATCGTTTGTCAGACGAGCCAATAACAGCTGTGCCCCGTATGAGACGTCATCCCAGGAAAGCGTCCAGCGGTATGGCCAGTTTGCGGGATCTCCCCAGTCAGAAACCGAAACAAGCGCTTTATCCAAATATGTTGGGTCATCAGTCGCCAAATAAAGCCATACGGCTCCCCATGTCAGTTCGTCTTCATATCCGCTCCAGGAATTGTAGTATTGCCGGGCGTCTGTAATGCAGTCTGAATATTTGCCGCGGTAGCGGTCGGCAAAATCATAGAGCTGCTTGGCATGGGTTAAGAGTTGATTGGAATAAGAAGGGTCTGTCGGCTTGAAGATGATCGATGCAGAAGCAAGAGCTGCTGCCGTGCCGCCGGCCAGATCTGAACCAGGGCAGCTCGCATCAATCTTATAGGCCGGGCGCTCCATCGGCATCGCTTCTGCCGGGCCCCACCAGGCGTGGTCAAGGGCTCCATTGCCGACCTGGCCCCAAAATTCGTTAGGTGCTGTATGCGCTTTAATAAAGTAGTCCGTCGCCCATTTAATGTTGTCTAATACCGCTTCAAGCTGTCCGGCCTCTTCATAGGCATCGCGAAACTCATAGACGGACCAGGACAGGACTGCTGCAGAATAAGCCATTGGCAGGCCGAACTTCACATGGTCCCCGGCGTCATACCATCCTCCTGTCAAATCGCGGTCGACATCTTTTCCATCCTTGAGAGCTGAGTCTCCCCTCCAATTGAGCCGACTGTTTTCCGGAAGCTTTCCAGAGCGCTGCGCCTCATAGAAAAGAATCGATTTTTGCAGCAATTCCGCATAATTTTGCCGAGTCTCTGTCGCATATGTCATACCCGTCTTGTCGGCAGCCGGCATGAAGATGATGCCAAACCCCAGCATTAAAACACATAAAAACGCTTTCATTTTTAAAGAAGCTTTCTGTCGCAACTGACTCCTTCCTCCTCATTTTCATTTTCCTTTGGATCAGAAATAGTCCGCTGTTTACATCACACTCACCTCCTTTTAGTGAAAACATACGGTGTCTTTCGGTAAGCGTCGAATGTGAATTAAAATTTTCCGAGGAAAGAATCACTGTTTACTAGATTGATAGTCATATTTTACAAGGTCAATCTTTTGGAAAGTTAACTTCGTTTGTTGACTAAATAAACTAAGTTGAGGGGGCTGGTTGCCCTCATTCGTCAATCCGGCAGTGTTTTGAAAATATTAACATCACTGTATAATTATTGTCAATGGATCTGGCAGCCCGTTATGCAATTGCGGCAGTCACCCAGTTTATCTTCACTAAAAAAAGACTGGCCGAAAATAGGCCGTACCGCCACCAAAGAAATCAGATCCCTATGAATGACCGCTATCATCACTTTGAAATGACGTACCAGTAGTATCCTTCTGTCCTTAATGGAGTGAAGGGAGCTATCATCCGTTAGGACATTCATTGAGCTAAAAATTAACGAGGGATTTAAAATGAAAAACACCTTGTTAGGGAGGTCGTATAAACGATAGTTGAAGAAGCTCAAAACACAAATGGACTTCCAATGATACGGAAGTCCATTTGTTCTATTGAAAATCAACATTTAGCATTTAACAGAGCCTTAAAATAAAGAAAGCTGATTTTGGTCTGGAAGCGACTCTAAACAGCCATGGCGCTCCAAATATTCCATAATCGTTTTTGATACTTTTCCTCTTTTTTGCAAGTCTTCTTTTGACAGAAATTCTCCTTCCCCTCTTGCCTTGACAATATTCAAGGCGGCGTTTGTGCCTAATCCCGGGATGGAGTTAAAAGGTGGAATCAAACTGTTTCCGTCGATGATGAACTCAGATGCGCTCGAGCGGTACAGATCAACCTTTTGGAAGGAGAAGCCCCTCTCACACATTTCAAGCGCCAGTTCGAGCACGGTTAATAAACTCTTCTCTTTCGGAGAAGCGTCAAGCCCTTTAGAGTTGATGTCATCCATGACGGCTCTGATCGCTGTTGAGCCTTTGATCATCGTATCAATGTCAAAATCATCGGCCCGCACAGTAAAGTATGCTGCATAATAAAGCAAAGGATGATGGACCTTAAAGTAGGCGATCCGGACAGCCATTAAAACATACGCCGTGGCGTGGGCTTTCGGGAACATGTATTTAATTTTTTTGCAGGAATCAATATACCAGTCCGGCACATTGTTATTTTTCATTTCCTCTTCCCACTCAGGTGTCAATCCCTTTCCTTTCCGGACGAATTCCATGATCTTAAAGGCAAGGGACGGCTCAAGCCCCTGGTAGATTAAATACACCATAATGTCGTCACGGCAGCCGATGACTTCACTCAGCTCACAAATATTGTTGTGGATCAGTTCCTGTGCGTTGCCGAGCCAGACATCGGTACCGTGGGAAAGACCGGAAATCTGCACGAGCTCTGAAAAGGTCGTCGGTTTGGTATCTTCTAACATCTGTCTGACAAAACGCGTACCGAACTCAGGAATTCCAAGCGTTCCTGTCTTACAGCCGATCTGCTCTTCTGTTACGCCTAAAGATTCGGTTCCCTGAAATATTTTCATCACTTCGGGATCGTCGGTCGGAATCGTCTTCGGATCAATTCCGCTTAAATCCTGAAGCATACGGATCACCGTCGGATCATCGTGTCCGAGGATATCGAGCTTCAACAGGTTGTCATGGATGGAGTGGAAATCAAAGTGCGTCGTCTTCCACTCCGAGTCCGTGGCGTCAGCCGGGAACTGGATCGGTGAAAAATCATAAATATCCATATAATCGGGAACAACGATAATTCCGCCAGGGTGCTGACCTGTCGTCCGCTTGACACCGGTACAGCCCTGTACAAGGCGGTCGATTTCCGCGCCGCGCATATGCAAGTTGTTGTCGTTTGCATATCCTTTCACATACCCGTATGCCGTTTTTTCTGCTACCGTACCGATCGTTCCCGCACGGTATACGTTATCTTCCCCGAATAATACTTTCGTATAGTTATGTGCATGCGGCTGGTATTCCCCGGAGAAGTTCAAATCGATATCCGGAACCTTGTCCCCTTTAAAGCCGAGGAACGTTTCAAACGGAATATCATGGCCGTCTTTTTTATAAGCGGCACCGCATTTCGGACAGTCTTTGTCGGGAAGGTCGAAACCTGAGCCGACGGAACCGTCGTTGAAAAACTCGGAATGACGGCACTCCGGGCAGACATAGTGCGGCGGCAGAGGATTGACCTCGGTAATCTCCGTGAATGTCGCAACGAGTGAAGAACCGACAGATCCCCTGGAACCGACGAGATAGCCATCGTCCAGAGAGCGTTTGACGAGTTTGTGAGAAATGAGGTAGATGACGGCGAAGCCATGGCCGATAATGCTTTTCAGTTCTTTTTCGATCCGCGCTTCGACGATTTCGGGAAGGTCGTCCCCATAAATGCTTCTCGCTTTCTCATAGCTCATGCGGCGGATTTCTTCGTCCGCCCCGTCGATTTTCGGGGTGTACAGCTCATCTTTAATCGGTTTGATTTCTTCGATCTGCTCGCTGATCTTCCGGGTGTTGGCGACAACGATTTCTTTCGCTTTTTCCTCGCCCAGAAATGAAAAGGCATCAAGCATTTCATCTGTCGAGCGGAAGTGCACATTCGGCAGCTTATGTCTGTTGAGCGGGTTTGCGCCGCCCTGTGAAGAAACCAGGATCTTCCTGTAGATCTTATCCTCGGGATTTAGGTAATGGACATTGCCCGTCGCCACAACAGGGATATCCAGTTTTTCGCCGAGCTTTGTGATGTTTGTGATGATTTCTTTCAGCGCCTTTTCATCCCTGACCAGTTCGAGCTGGATGAGATGGCGGTAAACCTCCGGCGGCATCACTTCCAGATAATCGTAGAATGAGGCGATCTCTTCGACTTCTTCCGGCGATTTTTGCATCATGCCTTCAAACACTTCGCCTTTGTCGCACGCCGAACCGATTAAAAGGCCTTCTCTATACTTTTCCAGCTGCGATCTGGGGATCCTCGGCACTCTGTAAAAATAATGGATATGCGACATTGACACGAGCTTGAAAAGGTTTTTCAGGCCTGTCTCATTGACCGCCAAAAGGGTCGCATGATACGGTCTAGAGCGCTGGTAAGCGTTGGACTGCCCCATGTTTTCATTGAGCTGGTCATGATACAAAATATTTTTTTCAGCCGCGTCTTTCAGCATTTTCACAAGAAGATAGCCCGTCGCTTCTGTATCGTATATCGCCCTGTGGTGCTGTGTGAGTTCGATGTCAAACTTTTTACAGAGCGTATTCAGTCTGTGGTTTTTGAACTCCGGATAAAGAAAACGTCCCAGCTCAAGCGTGTCTATAACGGGGTTTTGCACTTTATCCGTTTGCAGCAGACGCTTATAGGCGACATTGATGAACCCGATATCAAAGCTCGCATTGTGGGCGACTAATGTGTGATCCCCGGCCCATTCCTTAAATTCCCTGATGACCTCTTCAACGTCAGGGGCATCTTTGAGCATATCGTCGGTAATTCCCGTCAGCTCAATGATCGTCGCTGATAAAGGGCGGTGCGGATTCGCGAACCGTTCAAAACGTTCAATGATTTCCCCGCCTTTTACTTTCACGGCAGCCAGCTCGATGATCGTATCATAGACAGCCGAAAGCCCCGTCGTTTCAACGTCGAATACGACATATGTTTCTTCTTCGAGAAGGCGGTGGACGGGATTGTAGGCAATCGGCACACCGTCATCGACAAGGTTGGCTTCAAGACCGTAAATCATTTTCACACCGTGCTTTTTGCTTGCAGCGTAAGCGTCGGGAAACGACTGGACAACGGCATGGTCTGTGAGCGCGATGGCGGAATGCCCCCATTTTTTCGCCTGTTCGACAAGCTTGCCAATGCCTGATACAGCATCCATCTGACTCATCGGTGAATGGAGGTGAAGCTCGACCCGCTTTTCTTCTTCAGGTGCTGAATCTTCCCGTGTTTTCGCTTTGATTTCATTGACATCATTGGCGATCATCACCAGGTCGCGGACGAATGTATCGTTCTGGATGCTTCCCCTCGCTTTTACCCACATGCCTTTTTTCAAAGATTTCATCAGGGCGGCATCTTCTTTTTCGCGGGCAAACATTTTCACGAGGATGCTGTTTGTGTAATCTGTTATTTTGAAAATGCAAAGCGTTCTGCCGCTTTTCAGCTCTCTCGTTTCCGCATCAAACACATAGCCTTGCACCGTGATTCTCCGCTCTTCATCCATAATGCTGTCGAGCGTTCTGATTTCCTCGGAGTCTTTGATTTGGTAGCCGATTTGAAGAGGGCCTTGCGGCGCGTCATCATCAGCGGCTTCTTTATCCTGCTTCTCCATTTCGATCAAAGCTTGAAGAGCTCTTTCCTGATCTTCAGCGAGCTTTTGCTCTCTGAATTTCTGAATCTCTTGATCTGACACGAAAATTTCGGTATCAAGCTGAAGCTCCGGAAAGCCGAACGTCCGGTAGCTGGATTGGATAAGTGAGCCGTATTTTTTCTTTAAAGCGGCCGCTTCCGTATCTGTTTTCGTCTTTAGCAATATTTTATTTCCTGTAAGCGACGGCTTCTGTTCATTCAAAAGTGCTAAAATCGGCGGTGAAATGCCGTCCAATTCTTGGATGCAGCGCGTCCAGTAGTCTTGGACCAGCTGTTCATCTATGGATTGGTCTTCGGCTGTAATTGAACAGGTCACTTGTGCGATATGGGAAAAAGCAGTCGTCAGCTGGCGGTGAAACCGTTCGAAGATCTGATAAGGCAGTACCGTTTTCAGTTTAAAGTGAAAATGCCAAGACTTCTTATTTTTATGAACGGTCAGCTTCATGATTTGTCCGCCTTCAAGATGGCGGATGAATGGATCTTCCGTTAAATTCAGCTGCTGCAGAAGAATTTGAAACTGTCTTCTGTTGACAGAAAGCTGGTCTTCCAAGACAGATTCCTCCCTAAAAATAATCATAACCTAAAGGTACCTCGGAGAGGGATTTCCGAGGTACCTTCCTTTAGACTAGTTTAACATGTTTACGCTTGAGAAGATAAGCTCTTGATTTGCTTTTCGATGAAGTCTGAAAGCTCATCGGAAGCGACTTCAAAGGATTCTCCGGTTTTGCGAATTTTCACTTCCACGATTCCTTCATCGGCTCTTTTTCCGACGGTAACGCGAATCGGCAGCCCGATCAAATCGGAGTCCGCAAATTTCACGCCGGCCCGTTCCGCACGGTCGTCAAGCAAAACGTCATAGCCTTTGTCTTTTAGATTCACATACAGTTTCTCGGCCAGCTGAACTTGCGCTTCATTTTTCATGTTGAGCGCGAGAATGTGAAGATCATACGGAGTGACATTCAACGGCCAAATCAAGCCTTTGTCATCATGGTGCTGTTCAACAATGGCTGAAAGGGTCCGGGAAATTCCGATTCCGTAGCAGCCCATCAGCATCGGCTGGGCTCGTCCGTTTTCATCAAGGTATGTCGCATCCATCGCTTCAGAATAGCGGGTGCCAAGCTTAAACACCTGTCCGACTTCGATCCCTTTGGCAAAACGAATCGTTCCTTTGCCGTCAGGCGACGGATCCCCTTCCTGAATAAAGCGGAGATCGGCGTATGTCACATTGTCTGCGTCACGGCTGACATTGACGTTTTGATAATGGTAATCGGTTTTATTCGCTCCCGCTACGGCATTTGCCATCGCCTTCACGGCATAATCAGCGAAGATGTCGATTTCGGCGTTTAATCCGACAGGACCGACAAAGCCAGGCTCAGTGCCAACGAGCTCTGTCACCTCTTCAGCGCTGGCAAGTTCGATGATTTCCGCATTCAGCAGATTTTTCACTTTAATCTCGTTTACTTCATGATCCCCTCTTGTCAAAACGAGCACGAAGCGGCCGTCCGCTTTGAGAAGAATCGATTTAATGCAGTTTTGCGGAGATACATCCAGGAATTGAGCCACATCCTCTATCGATTTGACGGAAGGGGTATGGACTTCCTGCAATTCTTTCATCCCTGCTGTTGGCGCCTCACCGGCTTCCGCCACTTCAGCCATTTCGATATTCGCTGCGTATGTGGACTGATCGGAGTAGGCAATCGTATCTTCGCCGATGTCAGACAGCGCCATAAATTCGTGGGTGTCCTTTCCGCCCATCGCGCCTGAATCTGCGATGACCGGTCTGAAATTCAAGCCGCAGCGCGTAAATACATTCGTATAAGCCTGGTACATGTCTTTGTATGTTTCATCAAGGCTTTCTGCGGAGGAATGGAACGAATACGCATCCTTCATGATGAATTCGCGGCCTCTCAGCAAGCCGAAGCGCGGGCGCTTTTCATCGCGGAATTTGGATTGAATTTGGTAAAGGGTCAAAGGAAGCCGTTTGTACGATTTGACTTCGTCCCGCACGATGCTCGTGATCACTTCTTCATGTGTGGCACCAAGGGCAAATTCACGGCCGTGGCGGTCTTTCAGCCTCATCAGCTCAGGACCGTACGTATACCATCTTCCTGATTCCTGCCATGTTTCCGCTTGCTGCAGCGCCGGCATCAGCATTTCGACGGCGTTGATTTTTTCCATTTCTTCGCGGACAATGCCCTGGATCTTTTGAATGACTTTATTGGCAAGAGGCATATAGCTGTATACACCGCTCGTGTTTTGTCTGATAAATCCTGCTCTGAGAAGAAGCTGATGGCTTTTCGCATCAGCATCAGCCGGCACTTCCCTGAGCGTAGGTATTAGAGTCCTGCTCTGTCTCATTTCGTTCGCACCTCATTTTATTCAGTTGGTCTATCAAGTGTGGGAGTGGCGCTCCCTAAAAGAGCCTTTTAAAAAGCGGAGCCGCTCTTTAAAAAGGCAAAGACGATCATAAGAATAAGCGCTGGATGTCGTTCCAGGTGACGACAAGCATCAAAAGCATCAGGAATGCGACGCCGATAAACACGACAAACGCTTCTTTTTCGCGGTTGATCGGCTTCCCGCGGATCGCTTCAATAAACAGAAACAACAGTCTCCCGCCGTCCAAAGCAGGGATGGGCAAGAGGTTGACAATCCCGAGGTTGATGCTCAAAAATGCAGCCAGCTTCAACAGATTGATGACGCCTGTCTTCGCCACTTGATCTGTCATATCATAAATGCCGACAGGACCGGCCAGCATATCAATCGAAAATTGTCCCGTCACAAGCTTGCCGAGGTTGGTAAAAATACTTTGCGCAACGGTTACCGTTTCGGTCGCACCGTATGAAATCGATGTGAATATGCCTTTTTCCACCGGATTGTAGGCGCCGAAGCGGCCGATCGTTTCATCTCCCGATTTCACCGCCTCAGGCGTCACATATTTGGTCAGTTTGACATTGTCACGCGTGAGAACGATCTTCAATTCCTTTTCCGGGTTTTCTCTGACCGTGTTCACAATATCAGTCCATGATTTCATCTTCTCATCGTTGATGGTCATAATGCGGTCGCCTTCATGAAGCCCGGCTTCCACTGCCCGCCCGTTGTCAATCAGTTTGCCGAGCACGGGCTCGTCTGACGGCACACCTTGAATCAGTCCGAGCGCGACGAGAATGACATAAGCTAAAATAAAGTTCATGATCGGACCCGCCGCAATCGCTTTGATGCGCTGCCAAACCGTTTTTGAATGAAACTGGCGGTTGTACGGGGCAATCTGCACTTCTTCACCGTCTACGATGAAAAAGGAGGTTTCACTGACTGAAAAAGAAGAGAGATGGTCTTCATTGCCGTACTCGAAGCCCGTGATTCTCATCTCATGCTCAAGATCAGCCTGTTCGACTTCGATGACCAATGCATCAGGGTATTTTTCTTTTTGGTTCATAATGATCTTTTCGACTTTGTTTTCCTTGTCAAACAAAAGCCCAACCGTATACCCCGGCTTCACTTCGATCATCTCCGGGTCTTCCCCTGCCATTCTGACAAAGCCGCCGATCGGCAACAGCCTGATGGTATAAACGGTCTCATTTTTCTTGAATGAAAAGATTTTCGGACCGAACCCGATGGCAAATTCCCGGCACAGTATTCCGGCTCTTTGAGCAAGGATCAAATGCCCCAGCTCATGGAAAAAAACGAGCGTTCCAAAAATAATAATAAACGCGATCACAGTATTCACGAACATACCACCTTATGTGAGTAATGTTTGGACAAATCTTCTGGCCTCTTTGTCCACTTCACGGATCTCCTGAAGGCTCGGCTTTGATATCACCTGATGGCGTTCCAAAGCTTTTTCGATGATGTCTTCGATTCCAAGAAACGTTATGTTGCCCGCCAAAAACGCTGCGACTGCTTCTTCATTGGCCGCATTTAAAACAGTCGGCATTGTACCGCCTATTTTTCCTGATTCATATGCGAACCGCAGGCAGCGGAACCGTTCAAAATCGGCTTGGGCAAAATGCAGCTGGCCGATTTCCCAGAGCTCAAGGGACTTCGCCTCTTCAAACGGAAGTCGCTCAGGATAGCTTAGCGCATATTGGATCGGCACCCTCATATCAGGTGTGCCAAGCTGGGCGATGACACTTCTGTCGTGGAATTCGACCATCGAATGGATGATGCTTTCTTTGTGGAGCAGCACATCGATCCGGTCGTAAGGCAGATCAAAAAGCCAGTGCGCTTCAATGACCTCAAGCCCTTTATTCATCATTGTAGCCGAATCGATCGTAATTTTTGCACCCATCGACCAATTCGGGTGATTGAGGGCTTCCTCCACCGTCACGCCTTCAAGCTCTTTTCTCGTTCTGTCCCTGAAGCTGCCGCCTGATGCGGTCACGATCAGCCGTTTGATGTGCTTCGGATTTTCACCCTGGAGAGATTGAAAAATCGCAGAATGTTCACTATCGACAGGCAGTAGTGGAACATTGTATTTTTTCGCGTGTTCTTTCACTATATGTCCGGCCGTCACAAGAGTTTCCTTATTTGCCAGGGCAATTGTTTTTCGCTGCTCAATCGCCTTCAGCGTTGGAAGAAGGCCGATGCTTCCGACGAGAGCGTTGACGACGATATCCGCATCAGGATGAACCGCCGCCTCGATCAGTGCTTCTTCCCCTATTCCCGTTTGAAACGAGTGGGAAAAAGAATATTGTTTTAATGTTTCATATGTATGCTCATCTCCGACGGCTACATACTTCGGTTTAAATGTTTGAATGATTTCAGCCGCTTTTTCCGCATTTTTTCCGAAAGCCATAGCTGTAAGCCGAAACCGGTCGCCATGGGCCTTGATCACTTCAAGCGTCTGTTCTCCAATGGAGCCTGTTGCTCCCAATAGACATATGTTCTTCAAATTTGCCGCACCTCTGTTTCTTTCTAGCTACATGCACACTTCTTATCATAGCCCGAACGGCTGAAAAAGAACAAGCAAGAAGTATAGAACCGGCATGACAAATAGAAAGCTGTCAAAGCGGTCCAGCATCCCCCCGTGACCGGGAAGGATCCGTCCCGAATCTTTCACATCGTAATGCCGCTTAAACGCCGATTCGGCCAAATCGCCGATCTGTCCGACGATCGACAATAGCACGGTAAGCAGCAGCACAAATAAATACGCATGTGGAAAGCCGGTGACTGCTTGAAAGATCGAAGAAAAGACGACCGCTGTCAAAATGCCGCCCCAAAACCCTTCGACCGTTTTGTTGGGGCTGATTTCAGGCCAAAGCTTTCGCTTGCCGATCGCTTTTCCGATAAAATAAGCGCCGGAATCCGTCGACCAGACGACACCGATCGCAAAAAAGACATAGCTGAGGCCGATGTTTCTGATTTCAATGAAATAATAAAAGCCAAATCCGATATAAACAGCCGCTAAAGCGATAAATCCGGCCTCATCAAAAGTGAATGCATTTTTGCTGAGCACCGTGTATGCCAACAGGAGCAGAACGGCTAAAAACACGGTTTCTCCCTTGGAAATGCCAAGGTTAACGCCTCCGCCCAGCCGGCCCGGATACAGCAAGACACCCAAAAGCAAGAGGCTGATCACGCCCGGGACGCTTAAAAGCTTCATGCCTTTCATTCTCAAAAGTTCAAAAAGAGCGATTATGCCCATTGCATAGACCAATAAGGTGAACGGCAGCTCGCCGAAAATGACAAGCGGTAAAAAAATCGCTGCCGCTATGACACCCGTCAATATTCTCTGTTTCATCTGCACCATCCTCTAAATTCCGCCAAACCTTCTCCCGCGACGCTGATATTCTCCGATAGCCTGCAGGAAGTGAGCCTCTTTAAAATCAGGCCATAATACATCAGTGAATAAAAATTCACTGTAGGCAAGCTGCCAAAGCATAAAATTGCTCAGTCTGATCTCGCCGCTTGTTCGAATCAGCAAATCCGGATCTTGCAAAGCTTCTGTCATCAAATATTCAGAAAAGAGCTTTTCATCAATCTCCTCCGTATTCAATGCGCCTTTTTTTGCTTCTTCGGCGATTTTCTTTGCAGCATTCGCAATCTCTGCCCGGCCTCCGTAATTCAATGCAAAATTAAGTATAAGTCCGTCATTGTTTTCCGTGTCGCGAATTGCTCGTTCAACCGCGCGAATCGTATGCGGAGGCAGACCTTCCTTATCACCGGTAATGCGCACTCGAACATTCTCCTCGACCAGCTCCGGCAGATACGTGCCCAGAAACTCTTCAGGCAGTTTCATCAGAAAATCAACCTCAAGCTTCGGACGCTTCCAATTTTCCGTGGAAAAAGCATACAAAGTCAACGCTTTGACACCGAGCTCATTTGCAAGCTTCGTTGTCTCTCTGACCACCTTCATGCCTTCATGATGCCCAGCGATGCGGGGCATCGCGCGTTTTTTTGCCCATCGGCCATTTCCGTCCATTATGATGGCAATATGTTCTGGAATTTCTCCCTTTAAAATATTTTCTTTTGTGTAACTTTCCATGTTGGAAGCCGCTGAATGCTGATTCTTCCAATTTTTGAGTATATTGAGCATGAGATTCCTCCATCACCCAAAAGGTTGCTTTCCTGTTTGATCCTGCTAGATAACAACAGTATTAACAAAAAAACCCCCTGTAAACATGAGAGGGTCTTTTCACTATTATCTATTGTACAGAGTTTTTGGTTAAACTTCCATGATTTCTTTCTCTTTATCTTTTGTGATCTCATCGATTTTTGACACGTATTCATCTGTCAGCTTTTGCACGTCTTCAGTTGAAGAGCGCAATTCATCTTCAGTCATTTCACCATTCTTCTCTAATTTTTTCAGGTCGTCATTTGCGTCACGGCGAATGTTGCGGACGGCGACTTTCGCTTCTTCAGAGTATTTCTTGACAAGCTTGACAAGCTCTTTTCTCCGCTCCTCTGTTAAAGGAGGAATCGTGATCCGGATAATGCTGCCGTCGTTTGTCGGAGTTACGCCTAAATCGGCTTTCTGAATCGCTTTTTCGATGTCTCCGAGTGCCGTTTTATCATATGGTGTGATGACAAGCATGCGCGCTTCTGGAACATTGATGGACGCAAGCTGGTTTAAAGGCGTTTGCGCTCCGTAGTATTCGACTGTGACTTTGTCCAAGAGCGCCGGATTTGCACGTCCTGCACGGACGGTGGCCAACTCGCGCTGGTATGCTGTTACCGCTTTTTCCATCCGTTCTTTTGTTTCATTCATCACTTGATTTGACACATTATTTCCCCCTTACAATTGTTCCGATTGGTTCGCCGATAACGGCTCTTTTAATGTTTCCTTCTTCCATGATGGAAAAGACGATCAGCGGGATGTCGTTATCCATGCATAGGGAAGAAGCGGTTGAGTCCATGACGGCCAAGCCGTCTTTTAAAACGTCCAGATAAGACAATTTTTCATATTTTACGGCCGTTTCATCCGTTCTCGGGTCGGCGTTGTAGACACCGTCGACATTGTTTTTGGCCATCAAAATGACATCGGCCTCAATTTCGGCTGCTCTGAGCGCCGCTGTCGTGTCCGTTGAGAAATATGGATTGCCTGTACCGGCGGCGAAGATGACGACGCGCTTCTTTTCAAGATGGCGAATCGCTTTTCTTCTTATGTATGGCTCAGCGACCTGCCGCATTTCGATCGATGTCTGAACTCTCGATTGAATTCCGAGCGTTTCCAGGCTGTCCTGAAGCGCCAGCGAATTCATGACGGTTGCAAGCATTCCCATGTAATCCGCTGTCGCGCGGTCCATTCCGAGATCGCTGCCTGTCTTGCCGCGCCACAGGTTGCCGCCACCGACGACGACCGCCACTTCAACATCGAGCTCAGCAATTTCCTTCACCTGTTTGGCAATCGATTGGATCACCGTCGGGTTGATGCCGTTGCCCTGTTCGCCAGCAAGCGCTTCTCCGCTAAGCTTTAATACAATACGATTATACTTTGGTTTTTCCATAATAACCTCCAAGTGCATGCTTGCCGTTATTTATTATGCAAGAGAAAAAAAGGTTTGTAAACTGTTTTAAAAATAGGGACACAAATTGTGTCCCCTATTTCTTTGAAAAGATCCGCCTTATCTTAGGCAAGCGGCTTTTCAATCTTATTTTTTCACTTGGTTCATAACTTCTTCAGCAAAGTTTTCTTGGCGTTTTTCGATTCCTTCTCCAACTTCATAGCGGACATATGTTTCAACTGTTGCGTTTTTCGCAGCCACGACTTGCTTCACTTTTTCATCCGGGTTTTTAACGAATGATTGGTCAAGCAGGCAGATTTCTTCGAAGTATTTGTTCAAACGGCCTTCAACCATTTTAGCGACGATGTTTTCAGGTTTTCCTTCTTGAAGAGCTTGTTGAGTCAAGACTTCGCGCTCGCGGCTCACTTCTTCTTCAGATACCTGGTCGCGGTTAATGTAGCGAGGGTTTACAGCCGCAACGTGCATTGCGATGTCCTTCGCAGTTTCTTCGTCTGTCGTGCCGTTTAGAACGGTCAACACGCCGATTTTTCCGCCCATGTGCAAGTATGCGCCGAATGCGGCGTCATCGCCTTTTGTCAAGACAGCGAAGCGGCGAAGCGTGATTTTTTCTCCGATTTTGGCAACCGCGCTTGTGATGTATTCTTCAACAGTTGAACCGTTTGCCATTTTTTGGCTCATAGCAGTTTCAAGGTTTTCAGGCTTTTCGGCAAGAAGATGATCAGCCAGGTCATTTAAAAGCGTTTTGAAGCCTTCGTTTTTCGCAACGAAGTCAGTTTCTGAGTTCACTTCCAAAATCACGCCTGTGTTGCCGTTTGTTTTCACGAGAGTCAGACCTTCAGCAGCGACGCGGTCAGCTTTTTTCGCAGCTTTTGCAATACCTTTTTCTCTGAGAAGGTCGATTGCTTTTTCCATGTCTCCGTCAGTTTCAGTTAACGCTTTCTTGCAGTCCATCATGCCTGCACCGGTTTTTTGACGAAGCTCTTTTACCATTTGTGCACTAATTGCCATAGTGATTTTCCTCCTTATAATCCAAACAAAATATGTAAATGTTTATCTGGTGAAAAAAAAGGTGATAAAAGGCAGTTCCCCCTTATCACCTTTTGATCAGGTTAAGCAGTTGTTGTTTCAGTTGTTTCTGCTTCTGTCTCTTCTGTTTCAGCTGTTTCTTCACCTTGTTTTGCTTCCAGAATCGCATCTGCCATTTTAGAAGTCAGCAGTTTAACAGCGCGGATCGCGTCGTCGTTCGCAGGGATGACAACGTCGATTTCATCCGGATCGCAGTTTGTGTCAACGATTCCGATGATCGGAATGTTCAATTTGCGCGCTTCTGCAACAGCGATGCGCTCTTTGCGAGGATCGATGATGAACAGTGCGTCAGGAAGCTCTTTCATCTCTTTGATTCCGCCGAGGAATTTTTCAAGACGCTCAAGTTCTTTTTTCAATTGAACGACTTCTTTTTTAGGAAGCACGTCAAATGTGCCGTTTTCTTGCATTTTTTCGATATCTTTAAGGCGTTTGATACGCTTTTGGATCGTTTCAAAGTTGGTTAATGTACCGCCGAGCCAGCGTTGGTTGACATAGTACATTCCAGAACGTTCCGCTTCTTCTTTAACGGAGTCTTGAGCTTGCTTTTTCGTACCGACAAAAAGGATTTTTCCTCCGTCAGCTGCAAGGTTTTTCGTGAAGTTGTAAGCTTCCTCAACTTTTTTGACCGTTTTTTGAAGGTCGATGATGTAGATGCCGTTACGCTCCGTGAAGATGTAGCGCTTCATTTTTGGGTTCCAGCGGCGCGTTTGGTGGCCGAAGTGAACACCAGCTTCAAGCAATTGCTTCATAGAAATGACTGACATGTGTTATTTCCTCCTAATATAATGGTTTTTTTCCTCCGCTTAGGTCATCTTTATGCAGGACTGCACGGAGACCGCACAGCACCGCTTGCATAAATCGTTAAGCGTGTGTAATTAACACCAAGAAATAATATAACATAAGCTTACCCGACAATCAAGAATCGTTTTTCAGCTTTCCGCGAAATTTTAAGAAAAGCTCCACTTCTGTTTTGCCGCTTTTTAATTGTCTTGCAATCTCTTCTGGCGACAAGCCCTCATCATGCAAGGCGAGAGCCTGTTTTTCAAAGGATGCGGCAGAATCTTCGTACTCCTCTTGATTCAGCTCATCCTCCTTTCTTTCCACTTCACCGATCATCGATTCAATGTGAAGCGGCAAACTCGCGTCTTCTTCCGTTTCCGGGATGCCGGCTGCAGCTTCAGCGGGAGCTTCCGCCTGCGGCTCGGCTTTTTGAATCCCGATTTCATCATCTTTCTCAAGCGTGCGGACTAATCTTTCATTTTCGTCTTTCAGCTCCATCAGAAAGGCGGTCAGTGTGTTCTCGGTTTCTTCAAGAAGCTGCTTCTGTTCCATTTCCGCAGCCTTAAAGGCGCTGAGCCTCGCATTGAGAATGATGACAAAATAGATCAATATTCCGTGGAGTGTGAAGCTCACAAGCCATAATATTGTTGACATATTTTTCACCCGCTAACCATGAATTTTTAAAAATACCTTTTTTAAAAGCAGCCTAAAAAATGCTGCCGGCAAGGCCAGCAGCTAAATCATGATTGTACCGCTTTATCAAGAAGGTGCTTCAATTTAAAAAGCGCCTTGGAGTGGATCTGGGAAATGCGGGAGGTGGACAAATTCAAAACCTGGCCAATTTCCGTCAGCGTCAGCTCTTCTTTATAGAATAAGCTGATCACAATCTGTTCTTTTTCGGAAAGCTCGTTTATTTTTTCTGCAAGCTGCGAGATCAGCTCGTCTTTGAGCATTTTTTCCTCGGGTGTGCTCGTTTTGTCATCCCTTATCATGACCTGAACATTCTCTCCGTCTTCATGGTCGTGAAGCTTTTCATCGATTGAAAGGAGATTTGCAAAAAATCCTTCGTTGATGGTTGTGACGACATCTTGTTCAGTCATTCCCAGTTCCTCTGCGATTTCGCTTGGCGATACATTGCGCAAGTAGCGCTGTTCAAGCTTTTCAATCGCAGCCTCCACCTTTTTCGTTTTTTCCCGGGATGTTCTCGGAAGCCAATCCTCTTTTCTGAGACCGTCGATAATAGCGCCCCTGATTCTGAAAGAAGCGTATGTATCAAACTTCAGATCCCTCCCCGGGTCAAATTTTTCAAGGGCATCATACAAACCCAGCATGCCGAGGCTGACCAAATCGTCTTTGTGAACGGATTTGGGCAAGCCGACGGCTATCCGGCCGACATGATAAGTGACAAGCGGCATATAGCGGCGGATTAAATCATCGCCGGCCTGAGGATCTTTCCATTCTTTCCACCGCGACCAAAGCATCTGATCTTCATAGTTCAAGGATTGCATCATTATCCCCCTATATTGCATATTAAATCGTTGTTACACCTTGTTTTACTGTCCGGATGACAAGCTCGGCCGACTGCGGATCAAACTCGATCGTCCTTCCGCTGTTTCCGCCTGTATCCTCGCTTATAATCGGGATATTCAAGAGAGATAGATGTTTTTTAATCGCCAGTACATTTCTTGGCCCGACTTTCATCAGATCATTTGTCATCTTAAATTTAAACATTTCCGCTCCCCCGGCCATCTTCGCTTTCAGGGCAAACTTTCGGCAGCCTGCTTCCAGCAGCATGTTGACCGTTGCACTGACAGCGGTGTCCGCATATTTTGCCAGATTGATATCCGCTGTCTTTGAAAGGGAAGAATCGGGAAGCATGACGTGGACGAGCCCCGCCGTCTTTTGTTCGAGATCATAAATGACAAGCCCGACGCAGGAACCGAGGCCAGATGTCCGGATCCTGTCGGGGCTGTGGGCGATTTTCACATCGGCAATGCCCACTCTGATAATAGCAGTCTCTTTTTCTATCATTTTCATAGCGCTGCACCCAACGAATGAAAGAGCTTTTCAAACGAATCGTAGTCGGGCAAAAGGAACAAATGCGCTTTTACCTTCCGGTTGTTCTCTTCGTCAAATATGGAGTTGTCAATGACAATGACCTGGTCTCCGACTTGGCTGAGCTCGATCAGGCCTTCGCTGATGACGGCTCCGAACATGTCAAGCGTCAGCTCCGGGACGCTCGGATACATCTGCCGGTTTGTCAAATTTGCTAAAGCTGTCAAATACGAACCCGCCATAATATTCCCCAGTTCGTGCAGAGCGGAGGCGCCCATATCGTCCGGTGTCATTTGATCGATTTTAAATTCGGGGTTGGAAACAAGCTCCCTGACCAGTTGTTCAGCCTCTGAAAAAGGCATAATAACGAACATTGAGCCCGGAAAATCCCCTTCCATGCGCAAAAAGATGCTGGCTACGGGAAGGTCTGCACCGCCGAACAGATTCACAAGCTCATCAAACGACATCAGTTTGACGAACGGCACTTCCATCTCGATTTTTCTGTTCAGCAAATTCGCTAAAGCAGAGGCAGAGTGGCCCGCTCCAATATTTCCGACTTCACGCAAAATATCAAGATGCTCTTCTTTAATTCCGTTAAAAATGCTCATCTCCAGGCTCCTTATTTCTTCGCATTTTCGGAAGCTGCAGCAAGGCTTGACTTCCTGTTTAACACGGCTTCAGAGTCGATCAGGTTCAGAAGTCTGGAGCCTTGTTTGACAATCCCTTTAATCCATTGTCTGCCATCTTTTCTGGAAGTTTCCGGAGCTGATTCGATTTCCCCTTCTTCAACGGTGATAACGTCATTGGCTTCATCTACCACCCAGCCGACTTCAATGTCCTGATGGGTGATGATGATAATTCTCGTTTCATCCGTGATCGTGTCTCCAGGCGCCCCGATCCGCTTCCTTAAATCAATGACAGGTGTGACGACACCTCTTAAATTGATGACACCGCAAATATAAGATTCAACTCCTGGCACCCTTGTAGGCTGCTGCCACTTTTCAATCGACATGACTTCTGAAACAGATATGGCATATTCTTTATGATTCACTTTGAATACGATCATTTTTTCACCGGTGGTTGTCTGTGTGGTCAAGAGGATCGCTCTCCTTTCGCTTTCTATTTAATAAGGGCGTTGCAATCGATGATCAGGGCAACTTGTCCGTCTCCCAAAATCGTCGCACCAGAAATGGCAAAGACATTTGTTAAATAATCACCCAGTGATTTTAATACGACTTCCTGCTGGCCGATAAAGGAGTCGACAACAAAGGCCGTCAGCTTGTCTCCTTTCTTCACGACGATGACATGAAGCTGATCAAGATCATCTGAAGAATCCTCGACTTTAAACTGCTCTTTCAGGTAAACCACCGGCACGATATGGCCCCTGAAATCAATGACTTCGCGGTCATGCGTTTGAAGGATGTCCTTCTTGTCGATGACAGCCGTTTCTATAATAGAAGAAATCGGGATCGCGAACGTTTCTTTTTCAAGCTTGACTAACAGCACGGATATGATGGATAGTGTCAGCGGCAGCTGAATCGAAAAGAGCGATCCTTCGCCTTCGCTAGATTTGATGCTGACAGATCCGCCAAGTGATTCAAGCTTGCTCTTGACAACGTCCAATCCGACGCCGCGTCCGGAAATATCGGAGATTTGATCGGCCGTTGAAAATCCCGGCGCAAAAATCAGCGCATCGATCTCGTGGTCTTCGATGGTTTCCGCTTCACGTTCAGTAATGACATTGCGCTCAAGCGCTTTTTCCAGCACTTTTTTACGGTTGATGCCCGCACCGTCATCCTCTACTTCGATGAAGACATGGTTTCCGCTATGGTAGGCTTTCAGGCGGACTTGGCCTGTTTCAGGCTTTCCGTTTTTGACCCTTACTTCAGGCGCTTCAATCCCGTGGTCAAGGCTGTTTCTCAACAGATGGACGAGCGGGTCGCCGATTTCATCGATAACTGTACGGTCAAGTTCTGTTTCCGCTCCGAAAATGGTAAGTTCAATCTTTTTGTTTAATTCCTTCGTCAGCTGGCGGACCATGCGCGGGAATCGGTTGAACACCGTTTCGACCGGCACCATTCTCATATTGAGAATGATCGACTGCAAATCTCCGGAAATTCTTGTCATCCGTTCGACGGTTTCCGTTAATTCGCCGTGTTCCAGCTCTTTGGCGATTTGCTCTAAGCGCCCCCTGTCAATGACAAGTTCTTCGAACAGGTTCATTAAAGAATCGAGGCGGTCAATGTTAACGCGGATCGTTTTCGTTCCGCCGCCTGCGGCCGGTTTTGCCGCTTCTTTTTTGTCTTGCGCCTGTTTTGCTTTTTTCGGCTTTTCTACCTTCTCTTTGGGAGCGTCTGCTTTATCAGGAGCGGGATTCTGTTGTTCTGCTGCCGAAAAGTCGTTTTTCAGCTCCGTTACTTCTATTTTCTCGATTTCGGAAACGCTGTTTATTTTGCTGAAAATCTCGTCTGCTTTTTGTTTGCTTAAAAAGCAGATGTTGAATTCTGAATCGAAATCTTCGGCTTCAAGGACTTCCGTCTCCGGAATCGTTTTGACGACCTCGCCGATTTCATTTAGCTGCTCGAACACCATATACACGCGCACACCTTTTAAGAGGCAGTCCTCTTTAAGGGAAACGGCAATTTCATAGCATGTAAAGCCCTGCTCTTCCGCTTCGGCTATGACTGTTCGCTGAAATTCGTCATAAGTCCATTTCGCGCCGGAGGATTCGGCAGCGGCTGTTTCAACCGCTGCTGCTGTTTCTTTGTTAGCCCCGGTTACATCGAGCTTGGCGCAGACTTCGGAGACATCCCTTTTGCCGTCGCCGCCGTCAATGATCGAAAGGACGATCGCTTCCAGATCATCGAGCGCTTCAAACATGACATCCATCCAGTCTGAGGTAATGGTCATCTCCTCGTTGCGGATGGCGTCCAGCACATTTTCAAGGCTGTGTGTTAAATGAGCCATATCTTCATAGCCCATTGTCGCGCTCATTCCTTTTAAGGTGTGAGCCGCTCGGAAAATATCGTTGACAAGCTGCAGATCTGATGGGTTTTTTTCGAGTTCGAGCAATTTTTCATTACAGGTTTGCAAATGTTCTTTACTTTCTTCAATAAAGACGTCTAAATATTGGTTCATCTCCATATGAGTCACGCCCTCTCTTTTTTCATATAAGTCATAATAGCTGCAGCAATTTCATCAACATGTTTGATCTCATCCGCAAGTCCGGTGTTGATGACTGCCTTTGGCATCCCGAATACGACGGACGATTCGGCAGATTCGGCGATCACCTTTCCTCCTCCGTGCGTCAAAAGGCCTTTGACGCCTTCCGTCCCGTCGCTTCCCATTCCAGTCATGATGACGGCGATTTTTTCAAAGTCTCTGAGCGATGCCAGCGAGTTGAACAGATAGTCGACAGATGGTTTATGGCGACTGGCTGTATCGCGGTTATCGAGGGAAATCACCAATTCGCCCATATCAAGACGCACGGACATGTTTTTCCCTCCGGGGGCAATATAGACCCAGCCGTTTTTCGCTCTCTCACCGTCTTCAGCCTCCTTCACGGTTACTTCAGAGAGGTGGTTCAGCCTGTTTGCCAATGAGGCCGTAAACCCCGCGGGCATATGCTGAACAACAAAAACAGGCGCCTTCATGGTTTTGGGAAGCCTAGGAAGCACTCTTTGCAGCGCTTTCGGTCCCCCTGTTGATGTACCGATGCAAACAAGCTGCTTTGCAGCGGGCGAACGTGTCGGATTATTGATATTCATCGAACCTGACGCGGGCTCTGCCTTCATTGGCAGCGGTGCAGGGCGGGCTTTCACCTTCGCCCGTCCGGCCGTCACCACCTTTTCAATCATGGTGTCCCTTACTTTGTACAGGTCGATGGAAATGGATCCTGAAGGCTTCGCGACAAAATCAACCGCCCCGAGCTCAAGACATTCAATCGTGATTTCCGCCCCCTGCTGCGTCAGGCTCGATACCATGACGACGGGTAGAGGGTCGTCTGCCATGATCCTTTTCAATGTTTCTTTTCCGTTCATCACAGGCATTTCCATGTCTAGCGTAACCACATCCGGACGGAGCTCCTTTATTTTTTGGAGCGCTTCCTCTCCGTTTCTTGCCGTTCCTGCCACAGCAATCTGATGATTGGTTGTTAAAAACTTGGTGATCATTTTTCTCATAAAAGCAGAGTCATCAACGACAAGAACACGAATCATGTTGCATTGCCCCTCCTCAAAAATGAAGATAATTTATCGATAAACGACCGAGTTTCACCGGGATCCTGGTTGTCGTCCTCAAGCAGCGAATCTGCCAAAAGGTAAACCGCCCTGCTCGGTTTTGAGCGCGGATTCTTCATCAGAAACGGAACCTGCTCCACAACGGCTTTTGAGACGATCGAATCCTCAGGAATCGGTCCTGCGTATGCCAGGTTTTCCTGCAAAAACGCGTTTACTGTTTTGGAAAGGCGCAGAAAAGCGGATATTCCGTCCTTTTGGCTTGTGCAGCGGTTGACAACGACCTTCATCTGCAGCTTCTGCCGGGTCAGCGCCAGATGCTTGATTGCACTGTAGGCATCCATAATGGATGTCGGCTCAGGCGTGGTGACAACCAGGATTTCGTCGGCTGCAAGGACGAAGGGCAGCTGGTCTTTTGACAATCCCGCTCCCATGTCAAACAGCACATGGTCAAAATCCCCCATAACAGCTGACAGTTCCTGAAGAAAAAACGACCATTTCTCACGGCTTAATTCGAACAGCGTGTTCAGCCCCGTCCCGCCCGCAATATATCGAACCCCCTTCGGACCTGTAGAGACAGCGCGGTCAAAAGGCATTTTTTGATTCAATACATCCATCATGGTGTAAAGAGACTGCCGGCCGATCAGGATGTCGATGTTCCCCATTCCGACATCAAGATCGATCAAAAGGACGTTTTTTCCTTTTTCTGAAAGTGCCAGCGCCGTATTCAGCGATAGATTGGACTTTCCCACGCCTCCCTTGCCGCTGATCACAGCCAGTGTTTTCGCTTTTTTTCGATACACGGCGGGCGGCTCGAAAAGGCGCTCTTCCATTCGTTTTCGTAAGCTTTCTGCCTGATCCATGTTCAACACCCCGTAAGCAGTCTGACAAAAGATGCGTTTGACAAGCAGCGGATATCTTCCGGAACGTTTTGGCCGTTTGTCATATAGCCGAGACCGATTCTCGATTCAGCCAGCAGATTCATGACGCTCCCCAATGAATCGGTTTCATCCACTTTCGTGAAAATCAAATGGTCGATTGGGACGCTGGAAAACTGTCTGATCAGTTCTTTCATATCCTCATATTTGCTTGTTGCAGACAGGACGAGAAACGCCTGAATCTTCCGTTCAAACGGAATGGTCTCCTGCAGCTCCCTGACGTATTGTCCATCTTTGAAATTGCGGCCCGCTGTATCGATGAACACATGATCGAAATCGGCAAATTTTTGCTGTGCTGCTTGAAATTCCTCTTTCGTATAGCACACTTCAAGCGGAGCATTCAGAAGCTCGGCATACGTTTTCAACTGGTCGACGGCCGCAATCCTGTATGTATCTGTCGTAATAAAGGCGATTCTTTTTTGTTCTTCCAGTACAGATGTAGCGGCAAGCTTGGCCAATGTCGTCGTTTTGCCGACCCCGGTCGGGCCGAACAGGACGACATACTGTGAACGAATGATCATATCTTTCTCAGGATTTTCAGGCAGAAGCTCGGCTAAAGCGTCTGTCAAGCGGTGAAGCACCTGTTCTTCCGTCCACTGTTCACCGTTTTTTAAAGGGGTGCTGATTAAATCACCCAACGCTTTCGTGCGGATGGCGGTTGATACACCTTGCTTTGCGAGAAGCCGGTCCGCTTTTTTCAGCGGCTCTGGCAACACATCAACTGGTTCGTCATGCCGATGCACTTCAAGCAGTTGTTTTAGCTCTTTGACCTGGTCTGCCAAATCAGACTTTACGGGTGTAAAGCTTTGTTCTGGGAAAGCAGCTTTCGGTTTCTCGAGCGGTTTTGGCGAATCGGAAAAGTCTTGGTCAACAACAGCGATCACTTCAACGCCCGGCTTTTTGACCAGACCGAGAAACTTTCTCGTTTGGATCTTTTTGGAGTTGAGGATCACGGCGTCATTTCCGAGCTCTTGTCTTATTTGCTTTGTGGCTTCCTGCATGGAACCAGCTACAAACTTTTTGATTTTCATTGAATATCCACCACCCCGATACTTTGAACTTCAACATTGGCCTCCAGTTCGTTATATGAAAGAACCGGCAGATCAGGGAAATATCGCTCCAAGAGCTGTTTGACATACATTCTGACTGGCGGCGAGCATAGCAGAATCGGCATTTCCTGTCTTAATGAAAGCTGTTCGATTTCCCTTGCGACAGATTGAATGATATTTTCGGATACTGCCGGTTCAAGAGACAGATAGTTGCCGTGTTCGGTCTGCTGGATACCTTCGGCGACGGCCTTTTCAACCCGTCCCGAGCAGGTCACCACTTTCAGTGTCTCGTTTTCCTTTGCATATTGGGCTGTGATCTGCTTGGCAAGAGACTGCCTTGCATACTCTGTCAGCATGTCTGAATCTGTCGTCAGCTTTCCATAGTCCGCCAAGGTTTCAAAAATCGTCACCAGATTGCGGATGGACACTTTTTCTTTGAGCAGTTTAGCCAGTACTTTTTGAATATCACCGACAGACAGCGGGTTCGGCGTCACTTCTTCGACCAAAACAGGATACGACTCTTTCAAATGGTCGATCAGCTGCTTTGTTTCCTGTCTGCCAATCAGTTCATGGGCGTGCTTTTTCACTTGTTCGGTAATATGTGTCGACACGACTGAAGCCGGATCAACGACCGTGTACCCGAGCATTTCAGCCTGATCTTTTTGAGATTCGGAAATCCACTTAGCCGGAAGCCCAAAGGATGGCTCAACCGTATCAATCCCTTCGATTTGATCATCCTCACCAGTCGGCGACATCGCCAAAAAGTGATCGAGGAGAAGCTCGCCTTTGGCTGCTTCGTTTCCTTTGATTTTCAGCCTGTACTCATTCGGCTGCAGGGCGATGTTATCCCTGATCCTGACGACCGGAATCACGAGACCGAGCTCGATGGCGAGCTGCCGCCTGATCATCACGATTCGGTCCAAAAGATCCCCGCCTTGATTCGTATCTGCGAGAGGGATCAGTCCGTAGCCGAATTCAAATTCGATCGGATCGATATCAAGCAGATGAACGACGCTTTCCGGACTTTTCAATTCATCCACTTCCGCTTCTTCCTCTAAGATATCTTCCTCTTTTTCCTTTTCATCTCCGGCTTTAGAAAGCATGTAGGCGCCAAACGCGAGGAGGAGTGCCAAAGGCCCGGTCAGCAGAATGCCGATCGGTGTGAACAGACCCAATAAGAAAATCGTTCCGGCTGTGACATACAAGAGCTTCGGATAAGCAAACAGCTGGCCTGTAATATCGTGGCCAAGATTCCCTTCTGATGCAGCCCTTGTGACGACGATACCCGTCGCTGTTGAGATCAGAAGCGCGGGGAGCTGTGATACGATTCCATCCCCAACGGACAAGAGCGTAAAATGTGATGCAGCATCCTGTATGCTCATCTGTTTCTGCAGCATGCCGATGATGATCCCGAAAAGGACGTTGATGAGAACGATGATGATCCCGGCGATCGCATCCCCTTTGACGAATTTGCTGGCACCGTCCATCGCTCCGTAGAAATCCGCTTCCCGGGCCACTTTTTCCCGGCGGACTTTCGCTTCCTGTTCGGTCACCATACCGGCGTTCAGATCGGCATCGATGCTCATCTGTTTTCCCGGCATGGCATCGAGCGTAAATCTCGCAGCAACTTCGGAAACCCGCTCGGCCCCTTTTGTAATGACGATGAATTGGATGATGATCAAGATGATGAAAACGACGAGACCGACTAAAACATTGCCGCCGACGACGAAAGACCCGAATGTTTCGACGACTTTCCCGGCATCACCGTTCGACAAAATCGAACGGGTTGTCGATACGTTCAGCCCTAAACGAAACAGGGTAAGCAGCAGCAATAAAGATGGAAAAATCGAAAATTGCAGCGGTTCTTGCATGTTCATTGTGGTGAGAAGCACGATTAACGCAAGAGAAATATTAACGATAATTAAAATGCTTAACATCCATGTTGGAAAGGGAATGATAAGCATTGCCACGATGAGGACAACGCCGGATAAAATAGATAAATCTCTTGCAGACATGCTGTTTCTCTCCTTTTAAAACTAAAAAATTCACTAGATTTTTTGCTTTGTTTTATATACATAGGCCAGGATTTCAGCAACGGCCTTAAAAAATTCCTCGGGAACGGCCTGATCAATTTCCACCTGATCATAGAGGGCTCTCGCCAGCGGTCTGTTCTCGACCATCATGACGTCATGCTCTTTGGCAATCTGCTTGATTTTCTGCGCCATGAGGTCGACGCCTTTTGCGATGATAAACGGCGCATCCATTTTGCCTTCGTCATATTTAAGGGCGATGGCGTAGTGGGTCGGGTTCGTAATGATGACGTCGGCCTTCGGAACCTCCTGCATCATGCGGCGCATCGCCATTTCTTTTTGTTTTTGCTTAATCTTGGATTTAATCAGCGGATCGCCTTCCGTTTTTTTATACTCATCTTTAATATCCTGTTTGGACATTCGAATGTTTTTCTCATAATCAAACTTCTGATAGAGATAATCGAGCAGTGCGAGAAAAATCAGCGCCACCGCTGCCGAAACGCCCATTAAAAAGGTGAGCCAGCCGACATATGACAATGTCTCCCCCGGTGACAAAAGCGGGATTCTGAGAATCTTGTCAAAGTTCAGCCACAAAACGGCGAATGTCACACTGCCGACGACGGCGATTTTCAAAATGGATTTTAATAGTTCTACGATCGCCCTGATGCTGTAGATCCGCTTAAACCCTTTGAGCGGATCGAGCTTTTTCAAATCGGGCTTCACCGCTTCCGGTGCAAATAAAAACCCGACTTGCAAATAGTTGCTTAAAACGCCTGAGATGAGAGCCGTCAGCATGACCGGAGCCATGAGAAGGCCTGCTTCCAGCGCCAGCTCCGTAAATAGCCCCGGTATATTGCCGGCCGTAATCTTCATGGTGAGCATGTCTCTAAAAAACCTCTCAATCAGGCCGAGCAAGCGGTCTCTCATCAGCGGACCGATAAATAAGAAGGACATAAAGACGATCAGGAGTGTGACCGCTGTATTGACATCCGCGCTTTTGGCAACCTGTCCTTTTTTTCTCGTCTCGCGCCGTTTTTTCGGCGTCGCTTTTTCTGTTTTTTCCCCTGCAAAAAATTGCAAATCCAACGTCAGCTTCATCATGCCACCCCAAGCAAACTTAATAGATCTCTCATCGTCCGAATGGCAAACTCAAATACGTGCTGAATCATGCTGAACATGACGGACATAAAGATGATGAGCATGATAAAGGTGACCGCGATTTTCAAAGGAAGACCGACGACAAATACGTTCAGCTGCGGCACCGTTCTTGCGACAATTCCGAGTGCCAGATCGACTAAAAACAAACAGGCGACAACAGGTGCAGCCAATTGAAAAGCCGTAATGAACATCGTGTTGAAGCTTTTCGCGATAAACTCCGGGAATGCTTCATCCCCAAATCCCAACGCCAGACGGTCGACCGGGATGTATTGATAACTGTAGTAAATCCCGTCAAGCAGCAGATGGTGCGCATTCAGGCTCAGCATGAAAAGCAGGGCCAGCGTATACAAAAACTGGCCGACCAGAGGGCTTTGCGCTCCTGTCTGCGGATCGATGACATTTGCCACGGCGAATCCCATTTGAAAATCAATGAATGATCCGGCGATTTGAACGGCGGAAATCATCATGTAGGCAATCAGGCCGAGCAGAAGTCCGACAAGCGCCTCCTTCATGATCAAAAGCATAAAAAATGCGTCAATATCTAGCTGGGGAGGCTTTTCAATCGTACTGAAACTGACAATCGCCAGAAAAAATGCAAAACCTATTTTATGAACGGCCGGAATTGTCCGATAAGAAAATAGAGGCACCGTGACATAAAAGGCAGACACTCTGACAAACACAAGTAAAAAGGCTGGAAATGATTCAATAATTGACATCATCTGAAAACTACCCTGCAAAACGATTTAAATTGGAGAACAGCTCGGTCGCAAAAGACAAAATCGTCGACAGCATCCACGGTCCAAAAATGACGAGCCCCACCAAGACGGCGACAATTTTCGGTATAAATGCAAGAGTCTGTTCCTGTATTTGAGTCGTTGCCTGAAAAATACTGACGATCAGCCCTACCGCCAGAGCGAGCACAAGCAGCGGCCCGCTGATGAGCAATGTCACGTATACCGCTTTTTCAGCTATCGATATAACAAATTCTGAATTCATGTTTAGCACCTACTCTAAAAGCTTTGCAGCAATGATTTAACGATTAAATACCAGCCGTCCACAAGGACAAAAAGCAATATCTTAAACGGCAGCGAAATCATGACTGGCGGAAGCATCATCATCCCCATTGACATCAAAACACTGGCCACGACCATATCGATTACCAGAAACGGAATAAAAATCATAAATCCCATTTGAAACGCGGTCTTCAATTCTGAGATGACAAACGCGGGAACCAACGTTGAAAGCGGAATATCTTCAACCTTTTCAGGCGTTTTCTTATTGGCATAATTCATAAACAAAGCCAAATCCTTCTGCCTCGTATGCTTGCTCATAAATTGTTTAATCGGAGCTTCAGCTTTCGTGTACGCTTCATCCAACGTAATTTTGTTGTCCATTAAAGGGGTCAGCGCTTCTTTGTTTATTTCTGAAAACGTCGGCCCCATAATGAAAAACGTTAAAAATAACGCAAGTCCGATCAGCACCTGGTTTGGCGGCATCGACTGCGTCGCCAGCGATGTCCGCACAAAGGAAAGCACGATGACAATCCTTGTAAAACACGTCATCAGAATCAAGATGCCCGGAGCGATCGAAAATACTGTTAAAAGCAGCAAGAGCTTGACGCTTGTGCTGACATTTGCCGCATCGCTTGAATTAAATAGATCAATAAACTCATTCATGTTGATTTTGGCCTTTCTTTCTGCCTTTTGCATGATTTTGTTTCAATTCCGCAAGCTGCGCTTTTAATGATTCAGAAAAAGAAGCTTTGACACCTTTTTTTTGCACGCCCGGAACTTTGACTTGCTCCACCCATTTCTGCCATTCAATCTTACTGTTCATCGCAGCCTCGTGCTGTTTGAGGATGTCTTCGCATTCCTTTTCATCATCGATCTCTTTTAAAAGCTGAATATTTTCCCCGACGCCGACGACAAGCACCCTGTTTCCTACTTTTACGAGCTGTACGGATTTGTTTTGCCCGAGTGAAGTGCCGCCGATGTTTTCGACATGCTGAAAAGGTTTTAACAGGCGGTTTCGTTTGTTCACAAACCTAACCAGAGCGTAAATCAGAAAAATCACGAACAGCAGGGCGCCGATCATTTTGACAAAATCAAATATGGAAACGGAAGGAGACGGGGGATTGCTCTCCGCCTCTTCCTTCTTGGAATCGCTGCTTTTTTGCTCTGTTTTGTCTTTTTCCTTGAGTTCGCCTGCATCTTTCTTAAACAGCTGATCAACCGTCTGATCGCCGGACTCCTCGGCAAAAGCGAAAGGATGAGGCATTGCGAAACAAAGCAGAAGGCAAATGCCGGCTGTGATAATAAAAGATTTCTTCAACAAGTTGTACACCCTTTAGCTCAGCGTTTTATTGATCGCTTCCATCACGCGGTCAGCCTGGAACGGTTTGACGATAAAGTCTTTCGCCCCCGCCTGGATGGCGTCGATAACCATTGATTGCTGACCCATTGCAGAACACATGATGATTTTTGCCTGAGGATCGATTTCCTTGATTTCTTTCAGAGCGGTGATTCCGTCTTTTTCCGGCATGGTGATATCCATTGTCACCAAATCCGGCGTATGCTCTTTATATTTTTCTACGGCCTGCGCTCCGTCTTGAGCTTCGGCGACCACTTCAAACCCGTTTTTCACCAAAATATCTTTAATCATCATTCTCATAAATGCTGCATCATCAACTACTAAAATCTTGTAAGCCATCTTAATCTCTCCTTCATTCAATCTGTTGTTATCTTAATTTATTGATTCGTTCCGCCTGACTTAAAATGTCTGTCACCCTGACACCGAAGTTCTCATCGATGACAACGACTTCCCCTTTGGCGACAACACGCTGGTTGACGAGGATGTCAACCGGTTCTCCGGCCAGCTTGTCAAGCTCAATGATGCTGCCGGTTGACAGCTCCAGCACCTCTTTGACGCTGCGGCTTGTTCTGCCAAGCTCGACCGTCACGGATAAAGGAATGTCCATGAGCATGTCAAGGTTGTTGAGGTGCGGCTGTGCTTCAGGCTGGGAATCAAATGAAGCAAACTCAGCCGGTGTGACCTGAACAGGTTCGGATACTTTCGCCGTACCCTGCCGTTTAGGAGCGGGTTCTTTTTTCGGAGCCGGCGAAGGCTGAGGCGCGGCTGAATCCTGTACAGGCGGTGCCTGCTCCGGCACTACCTGTTCCTCTACAGGCTGCTCACCGCTTTCCTGATTCGTCAATTCGTCAATCAGATCTTTTGCAAAGGTGAGCGGATAAAGCTGCATAATGTGCGAGTCAATCAGATCTCCGACTTTCAATCTGAAGGATACTTTGACAAGCGGATCCTCTTTAGGAATATGGTCTGTTCCTTCCCCTTCCTTTACATCAAGAAGATCAACCTCAGGCGGCGAAATATCAATCTTCTTGCTGAACACGGTTGACATCGAAGTCGCCGCTGAGCCCATCATTTGGTTCATCGCTTCCTGGACGGCGCTTAAATGAATCTCGCCAAGAGACGGATCAGCATTCGCCCCATCTCCGCCCATCATCAAGTCGGCGATGACGGCTGCGTCTTCCTGTTTGATGACGAGAAGATTGTTGCCTGAAAAGCCTTCCGTATAGCTCACACCGATCGATACATAGGGGTGCGGAAACTCATCGTTCAAATGGCTTTTTTCGATCACCGATACGGTCGGTGTCGTGATTTCGACTTTTTGGTTCAACAAAGTGGACAAAGCTGTTGCAGAGCTCCCAAAGGAAATATTTCCGATTTCCCCGATCGTATCTTGTTCCATCAGGGACAATCCTGATTCCGGCTGCTCCCCATTATTGTCATCGCCGCCTTTAAGCAGCGCATCAATTTCATCCTGTGATAACTTATTGTTATTCTCCATATTCTTCACCTCTTATGTCGTGATCTAGAATTTGAATCGCAGTTTTTCGATTCATTCGGCCGGCTTGTCCTAGAAATTTCGGTTTATCTCCGACCAAAACAGTAAGAGGTTCTGCTACTGATTTGTCCAAAGTGATACAATCTCCAATTTCTAAACTCAAAAACTCTTCAATGGTTAGTTCCGATGATCCGAGTTCTGCGACAATTGGGATCCGGGCCGTCATGATCCGCTTTTCAATCGACTTTGTTTCCTCCGGCTTTGGTTCAATTCTGTCTGATTGCATCCAATAATGGACGGAAAGCTTCGGAATGATCGGTTCAAGAACGACATGCGGGATACACAGGTTGATGACCCCGCTAATATCTCCAATTTGTGTATTCAGCGAAATGACAACGACCGTCTCATTAGGCGAGACCATTTGCACAAACTGCGGATTCACTTCAAAATCGGACATTTCCGGCTCAATTTCCGCAATCGACTCCCACGCATCTTTATAATTCGTGAGGCAGCTTTCAAACAAATTGGACATGATCTTCGTCTCGATTTCCGTCATGTTGTCGATTTTGTTATGACTCGTTCCGATCCCGCCCATCACCCGGTCCATCATCGCATAGGCGATGGTCGGGTTGATCTCCATCATGATCCTTCCTTCAAGAGGATGAACCTCAAAAAGATTGAGGATCGTCATGTTTGGAATCGATCTGATGAACTCCTCGTAAGGGACCTGATCAACCGAGCTGACGGAAATCTGGATATAGGTTCTCAGCTGCGCCGAAAAGTAGGTCGTTAAAAGCCTTGCAAAGTTATCATGAATCCTCGTCAGACTGCGGATCTGATCCTTCGAAAAGCGGAGGGCCCGTTTAAAATCATATACTTTGACTTTTTTGGCGGCCTCTTCTTTCTTCAGCTCATCGGCATCCATTTCTCCGGTCGATATCGCTGACAGCAATGCATCGATTTCATTTTGGGAGAGCACTTCTCCTGCCATCTGATTTTCACCTCCATGGTTCTGTCAAATCTCTTTCCTACTGCAGATTAAAGGAGGTAATGTATACTTCTTTCACTTTGCCCTCTTTCATATATTCCGAGTTCATTTTTTGTTTGAGCTTTTCTTTAAAATGCTCTTTTCCTTTTGTTCCTTCAAGGTCATCCGCATTTGTATTCGCCAAAAGGGAGATCACCGTATCTTTGATTTGGAAATCCCGTTTTTCAAGCTCTTCCTTTGCCTTTTTGGAATCGGCTTCAAGCTTGATGGACAGGCGGACAACATTGTCAGATTTTAAGTTCGTGGTGATTTCATCGATTTCCACTGAAGATTCCACCACTTCATCGATCGATGGTTCCTGCTTTTCATCCTTTCCGCTTGCGTTTCCTTTGATGACAAAGAAAGCAACGGCTCCCAGCACAGTGATGGTCAAAATAATAATCAGCATGATTCCTAGAAGTTTTTTATTCATTCAGATTCCTCAATTCTTTGGTCACAAGAAAGTATTTGGATTTTTTGATAGAAAGAGACAATGTTTTCTACAACGGTATCTTCGTCTTCTTTGACAACAAATTTTTTTCCGTTTGACAAGGTGATGGTCGTATCCGGAAAACATTCAATTTGTTCAATAAAAATCGCATTCAGAATAAAGGGCTGTCCGTTTAATCGCGTCACTTTGATCATGGTTTATTGAAAGGCGCCGTCAGAGAGGCGCCCTCTCCCTCCTTATCGCTTCAGATTCACAAGTTCCTGAAGAATTTCATCAGAGGTTGTAATGATTTTCGCATTGGATTGAAAACCGCGCTGTGAAATAATCATTTCGGAAAATTCTTCTGAAAGGTCAACGTTTGACATTTCAAGCGCACTTGTTTGCAGTTCGCCTGATGTGCCTTCCCCCGGCGCAACGATTTGCGGAGCTCCGGAGCTCAAGCTTTCGCGGTATAAGTTGTCGCCCGCTTTAGTCAACCCTGACGCATTGCTGAACGTCGCCAAAGAAATCTGTCCGGCTGTCACGTTGTTGTTATTCTGATCGACATAAGTCACCGTTCCGTCGGTTCCGATGCTGAATGATTTAGCCTCGTCAGGCGGGATATTGATTTTCTGATCGTCTGCTGTCAATACGAACAATCCATCTGCAGTCGTCAAATCGCCTTGATCAGTCAATGTGAAGTTGCCGTATCTTGTATAGTACGTCTCATCCCCTGTTCCGACGCGGAAGTAGCCGTCCTTGGTAATCGCCAAGTCAAGTTTGCGGCCTGTTGTTGCAGGTGCGGCATTTGTATGAATGACATCAATCGATCCGATCGTGGAACCGAGCCCGATTTGCTGGCCGTTCACAGAGCCTCTGTTCGCAGTCGAAGCAGTCGCTCCTGAAAGCTCCTGACTGACAATATCTTTAAATGTAACCCTGCTTTTCTTATACCCATAAGTATTGATGTTAGAGATGTTGTTGGCGATGACATCAAGCTTTGTTTGAAAGTTTTTCATCCCGCTGATTCCTGAGTATAGTGAACGTAACATGATTATTCCTCCCTGTATACTTTGTTTTTATTTGTCAGAACTTCCTACCGCTGTCACATTCCATGGGCTGACTTCGGTTCCGTCGTCAAGCACGAGCACGTATTGCCCGTCAGAACTTTTGACAGATTGAACAAGCGCTGTTTTTTCCTCGTGGCTGTCACCTTCAAATGTGACTTCTTTGCCAATCCAGCCGACATACATGGACATCGGATCTTGAAGCCCGACGAACGTTGACATCGTTGAGTTTAAATTTGTCAGCTGCTCAAGGCTTGAAAAAGTCGCCATCTGCGAGATAAATTCGCGGTCATCCATCGGATTTGTCGGGTCTTGATTTTGCAATTGCGTGACCAAAAGCTGTAAAAAAGCATCCTTGTCCAAACTGGTTCCGATTGATGATTCCGTCGTTTTTTTGGAACTGGACGACGTCGAATTTGCAATTGTACTGCTGACCTGAGTTCTAGCATCAACCGCTGTTTCAGACATTAGATCTCCTCCTCGTTATCCTGGCTCGGGGTTTCGATTAACTCATCCAAAAACTCTCTGAAATCTTCGTTATCTTGGCTTTTCTGCTGATCTTGCTTCTGCTGCTGCTGACCTTTTTGATCATCAGCCGGCTGTCCGAAGGTCTGATCCGCGCTTTGGTGTGCCACGGCAAAGCGGTCGATGTGCACCGACATGTTTGGCAGCGCCTGTTTGAGATGCGAGAGATTGTGTTCCAAAAGCTCTTTCGCTGAATCGGTTGAGGCGATGATTTTGCTGGAAAACATCCCGTGCTGTTTGACCAGTTTAATCGTGATAAAACCAAGATTTTCAGGATTCAGACGGATCGTAAAACTGCCGGTCGATCTCCCGAACGGGGTAAACTTCATTTGTTTCCACGAGCTTAAAATTTGCTCTGAAACACTTTTCGGCTGAGATTGAGATGCTTCATCAGCAGTCTGTGTCATTTGCAGCCCCTGAAGCAAGGTCTGGCTTGTCCGGTGCTGGCTGCTGAGTAGTCCGTTTGAATGGACCGGCTGATCGCGGATAACCGCTTTTTCATCCGCTTGGACGTCTTTCGCTTTAACCATGAACGACAACCGCTGATCCGCTTGCGGAGCGTCGGTTTTTTTGCCCATCAGCATCGCTTTCAGCTCACTTTCGGCCAGCTTCCAATCTTTTTGCCCCGTTTCAGAGTTTGCGGACATCATCTGCTCCATAATGCTTTTCAGACCTTTCAGTTCAGCGCTTGACATGGACAGGACCTTTGACTGAGCCGGATCTGTTGTGAAAAACTGGCGTTTGAGCTTGCCGACGAGCTCTTCCGAACCCGGTTTTGACTGCAGGATGGCAAGAAACTCCGGCGCCTTTTCAACGATGTCGGCCACAAGTGCTGCTTTTTGCGACGGCTGGTTGTCCTGGATGATCTGAGTAAGCAGATGCTGAACTTGGTGCAGCACATGGCTGTCAGGCAACTTAAGCTCTATTGTTTCAGGTTTTTCCTCGCCGGGTAATGCCGCTTCGGCCTCGTCTGTTTCACCGGTGTTCTCAAGCAGTGTCTTTATTTTATGTAAAAGCTGTTCGACAGCTGCCAGCTCCTCTTCGGAAGCGGTCACGCCGCCGTGCGGAGGAAGGGAACTGAGCGATTCTTCGTCCAGAGCGCCATCTGTCTTTTGTGAAAGCCAGTTTTCAAGCTCCTGTAACAGCTGTTCCAATTGACTACCTGAAGACGTTTCTCCTCCATTTTCACTTGCGGAAAGGCTCCCGTTTTCTTTCTGCAACACATTTTGAAAGATGGTTCCTGCCAATGGCTGCCTTGCTGATTGTGCAGATGCGGCATCCGCCTTCGGCGCGGCATTAAAAGAGAGCATATCAAGAAGCTTCAATCTATTCCCCCCCTTCATTTTTTTCTTCATTTTCCGCAAGCTTCTCGGTGAAGAGAGCCGCTTTATCAGGAGCCATTTTTGAGAGAATTTCCGTCACTTGCTTTTTGTTTAATGCGTCTAAAATCTTTATGGCTTCCTGCTCTTTTAATTCGGTTAATATCTTTGCAGCTTTATTGCTCGGCATGCTCTGATAGATTTTGACGACCTTGCTGTCCTTTTGGTCATCAGCGCTGTTTTTATCATCTTCGGCTGCGTCTTTCTCCGTTTTTTCCAGCGAGCTGATCTTTTGTTTGAGCCGTTTGATCTCTTCATCGCTCGTTTTCAAGTCGCTTGTCAATGTTTGAATTTCGCTTTTTTGTTCATCAATCGTCTTTTGGAGCTTTTCCTCTTTATTTTCCTTCTGCTTTGCCGCGCTGTCTTTCTCCTTATTCCCATCGTCGCTTTTAACAAGCTCTTTTACGACCGGAATTTTGGAGGCCACATCCTGGACGTTCACTCCCAAGAGCCACATCCCGACGAACCCTACAACGACTAAAAAGATGAGCGGAATGACGACGACAAACAAAAACGTCTGAAATTTACCGGCTTTTTTTTCTTCGGCCATCGCTTTTTACCCCTGGTTTCCTTGACTCATGAATTGGGCAATGGAGATGTCGTCCATTTCTTTCAATTCATTTGCTTTGTTTTGTATTGCATACATTTCAAACTGTTTTTCTTTCATTTTTTCAAATTTTTTAAGTTCAATGTTTTTTTCCGTCAAATCGTTTTGCTTCTCATACATTTCGTTTCGCTTCATCATCACAAGCTTTTGATAATGGTAAATGGTCGTTTCTAGATTTGTGACAAACTGCTGATAATGTCTCATTTCCTGAACGCTCATCCCTGTCTGCAGCTTGATTTCTTTGTTTTTCTCAAGCGTTTCCTTTTGGTTCATGCTTTCATAGAGCTTTTCCGCTACCTTTTCAAATTCGGAGACAGAATGTTGATATTCAGCGAATGATTGGTCTTTTTCATTTTCTTTAAGCTCCAACAGCTTTTGAAATTTAAATGAATAAGCCATTCCTAATCCTCACTTCCTAAAAGACTCTTTAATAAGGAGATGCTGTCTTCCTGGGATGCCGCTTCATCGACTTCCTGCTTCAGAAAGCTGATCAGCTTTGGATAAAACTGTATGGCTTCATCAATATCGCGGGAAGATCCTTTTTTATAGGCGCCTATGTTGATGAGATCCTCCGAATTTTGATAGGTTGACAGCAGCTCCCTGAATCGGTTCGCCGCTCTGATGTGATCCTTTTCAGCGATGTTGGCCATGACCCTGCTGATGCTTTTTAAAATATTCACTGCAGGAAACTGGCCTTTATTCGCCAGATTCCGGTCAAGGACGATATGGCCGTCCAAAATCCCTCTGACGGTGTCGGCGATCGGTTCGTTCATGTCGTCACCATCGACAAGAACTGTATAAAAAGCCGTGATCGATCCCTTTTCGGTCGTCCCTGTTCTCTCTAAGAGCTTAGGTAAAATAGCGAACACCGAAGGCGTATAACCTTTCGTCGTCGGCGGTTCGCCCGTGGCTAAGCCGATCTCTCTCTGAGCCATGGCGACCCTTGTCACCGAATCCATCATAAACATGACGTTTTGCCCTTTGTCGCGGAAATACTCGGCGATTGCCGTTGCGGTATATGCCGCTTTCAGCCTCATGAGTGCGGGCTGGTCAGAAGTCGCCACAACGACGATCGAACGCTTCAATCCTTCTTCTCCAAGGTCTTTTTCAATAAACTCCCTGACTTCCCGGCCCCGCTCTCCTACAAGGGCGATCACATTCAGGTCCGCAGCCGTCTGCCTTGCAATCATTCCCATCAGGGTGCTTTTTCCGACGCCGCTTCCTGCGAAGATGCCGACGCGCTGTCCCTTGCCGACGGTCAAAAGACTGTCAATCGATCTGACGCCAACCGCCATTTTTTCTCTGATCGGCGGCCGTTTCATCGGATTTGGCGGAGCCTGGTCTGTTGAAACAGGTGCCAGACCTTTCGGCAAGGCGCTTCCGTCGAGCGGGGTGCCGAATGCATCGACAACCTGGCCGATCAGCCCGGAGCCGACCTTGACCTTTAATGATTCGCCGGTCGCTTCGACAATGCTGCCGGGAGCGATGTTTGATGCTTCAAGATATGGCATGAGAAGTATGTTTTGATCCTTGAACCCGACAACTTCAGCTTTTATGGCTTTCGGTCCGTCTCCTTTTGTATAGATCTTGCAGACGTCGCCGATCGAGCATTCCGGCCCCTTTGATTCGATCATTAAGCCGACGGCCTGTTTGACTTTTCCGTAGCGTTTGTATGAATCGGCCGTTTCGATTGCTTCAAGCAAAGGCATGAGCTTCACCGGCTTTCACCCGCCGTTTCAAGCAGCGTGTTCAGTTTCTGTTTCAGCTGCTCCAATTGCGTATCGATGCTTGCATCGACTCTTCCGAAGGCCGTTTCTACGTAGCAGGTCCCTTTTGCCGCTTTATCATCGGCATAAATCGCGAGATGGGAACCGTATTGAAGAAGCGCATCGAGTTCGTTTTTATGGCTTTGAACTTCTGTGTAATAGTCCGGGTCGACATAAATCGAAATGTCATCAAACTCTTTCATTTCGGTCAGCACCTGTTTGACAAGGTCGGTGAAAGCTTCCTTGTCATCGGGCTTTTGATTCCATACTTTTTTGGCCAGAGAAACGGCAAGCGTGACGATTTCTTCTGCAGATTGCTCAATTTTTTCTTCGTAGTCCCGCCTTGCTGCCCTGACGATGGCATTGGCTTCTTCCAAATAGGATTCATAAGCTTTTTGCGCCTCTTGTTTTCCCATTTCGAGCCCCGCCTCAAAGCCTTCTTTTTTCGCTTGTTCAATCAAGGCTTCCCGCTCTGCCTCCCAGCCGGCTCTTTCCTCTTCAATCTGCCTGCGGATTTGTTCATGTTCGGCGTTCGCCTTTTCATATATTTTGCTTGCTTCCTGCCGGGCATGATGAAGAAGGAGTTCCGGATCGGGTTCGGCGGCGGCAAGGTCAGCCTCGTTTACAGGGCGTTTGACTTCCTTTAACGTAATCGTCCGCCTTTTCTGTTCCGGGACCGATGATAATCGTTGTTTAATAATTTTAGACAATGATATCATCTCCTCCGCCCCTGGCGATGACGATCTCACCCGCTTCTTCAAGTCTGCGGATGACGCTTACGATTCTGGACTGTGCTTCTTCAACATCACGGAGACGAACAGGTCCCATGAATTCCATTTCCTCCTTAAATGTCTCAGCCATACGCTGTGACATGTTGCTGAAGACAATGTCTTTGACCTCTTCGCTGGCCACTTTCAGGGACAGGAGCAGATCGTCGTTTTCAACATCGCGGATAACCCTCTGAATCGCACGGTTATCAAGCGTAACAATATCTTCAAAGACAAACATCCGTTTCTTGATTTCATCCGCCAGTTCCGGATCCTGAATCTCGAGGGCGTCGAGAATCGTTTTCTCCGTTCCCCTGTCAACACCGTTCAACACTTCAACCACGGCTTCTATGCCGCCGGTCTGTGTGTAATCTTGAGTGAAGGTGGATGAGAGCTTCTGTTCTAAAATTTGTTCGACTTCATTGATGATTTCCGGCGAAGTCCGGTCCATCACAGCAATCCGCCTCGCCACCTCCGCCTGCACATCCTGGTTCAGTTCTGATAAAATCTGTCCGGATTGTACAGGGTCCAGGTAGGATAGGATCAGCGCGATCGTTTGCGGATGCTCATGCTGGATAAAATTCAGAATTTGCTCGGGATCGGCTTTTCTGGCAAAATCAAACGGCCTGACTTGAAGCGACGATGTCAGCCGGTTGATGATGCTGGCCGCTTTGTCTTCGCCAAGCGCTTTATCGAGCACCTGCTTAGCGTAGTGAATACCGCCTTGGGAAATATATTCCTGAGCAATAGCCGTTTCATGAAATTCTTGGATGATTTCATCTTTTTTCTCAGGAGATACAGATCTGACATTTGAGATTTCAAGCGTCAGTCTTTCAATCTCTTCATCTGTTAAATGCTTGTATACCGAAGCTGACACATCAAGTCCTAAGGATATCATGAGAATGGCCGCTTTTTGTTTGCCTGTTAGCCTGTCTTGTTTCATTTTTGCCATTTCAATACTCCTCCTAATCCTCAGTCAGCCAACTGCGCAGTAATTTGGCGAATTCTTCAGGCTTGTCTTTCGCCATTTTTTCAAGCTGTTTACGTCTGACGCTTTCTTCCGTCTCTTTCTCATTGTTTACATCTGCCACTCTGATCGGTTCCTGAGGCGTTTCATACCATTCTTCCTCATACTCTTCATCAGCATTTTTGCGCCGTCTGATGAGCCAGATGATAAGGCCGATCGCCGCAACCAGACCGGCTCCGCCTGCAATATAAGCCCAAAGCGGTATGCCGCCTGTCGCCTCTTCCGTGTCCATTGTCTGTTTGCCGTCAAACGATGAAACAGAAACGACGATTTTGCTTTGCAGATCTTCGTCTGTGAGCTGTTCATTCTCCGACTTGTCAAGCGATGTCCGGACGATCGTAGACAGAATGTTTTTAATATCGTCCTGTCTCTCTTGTGTCAAAGAAGCCGGGTTTTTCGCATTTGGCGGTTCGACTAACACTTGAATCCCTAAATCCCTGACTTTATACGGGCTTTCTGCGATTTCTTTATGAATCCGGTTGACTTCATAATTGAGACGGTCTTCGCTTTTTTCATAATCTCCGTTATTATTGCCGTCTTCCGTTTCGGCGTAATTTGTGACGTCTTCGTCACCGGTGCCGTTGACTCCGCCTGCCTGTGCCCCGTTTCCGGAGTACGTTTCGCTGATTTTTTCCGAGCTTACGACGATGCCTTCCATATTTTCTTTGTCGACGGGTTCAACCAGGTCTTCTGTTCGTTTTTCCTGCGTAAAGTCGATGTCCGTCGTGACGGATACCGCGACTTTATCCTGCCCCATCATCGTGCCCAACAGGCTTTGAACCTGTCTTTGAAGATCTTTTTCGATCTGCGCTTTGACCTCGCGCTGTGAAGCGTAGGAATTTCCGGACGAATTGCCGATGCCCTCGCTGTTTTGATCATAGTAGTTCGAATTTTGATCCATAATCACGATATTTTTCTGATCAAGATTTGGCACACTTTTCGATACGAGGTGATACAGGCCGTTGATTTCACTTTGGTCAAGCGTATGGCCCGGTTTGACTTGAAGGACGATTGAAGCAGAAGCTTCCGGCTTTTCTTCTCCGACAAAAACGGAATCCTTCGGAAGGTTGATCATGACTTTTGCATCTTTAATGCCGTCGATGCCTTTGATGAGATTTGTCAGCTCGGTTTGGGTCGCTTTCACTTTCAAAACATCAAACTCGTTGTCTGTCATCCCAAAGCCGGCATTTTCACCAAAGAACGAATAATCGATGCTTCCGCTTTTCGGAAGGCCTTCTGCGGCCAGATCCACTTTCAGCGAATCGACATTTTCTTCCGGAACTTTGATGATGGAACCGTCGGATGCGACTTCTGAAGGTATTCCTTTTTCATCAAGGACCTGTTTAATTTGACCCGCTTCTTCGGCTGACAGATCCTTATAGAGCGGAACCATCTTATTTGTTGAGGCCAAAATACCTATGACGATAGAAAGAATGACTGCTGCAGCAAAAACGCTGATCATCAGTATTTTCTGCCACTTCGATCGATTTTTCCAAAAATCAGTTATTTTCGTTTTGATTTGCAATAAAGTACGATTCATCTTACTCCCCCGGTAGTTACACTAATTCTCTTCGCTTTCAGACTCCTTTCCTTACACTTGCATTCTCATGATTTCCTGATAAGCTTCGACCGCTTTGTTGCGGAACTCTGTCGCTGCGGTTAGTGTAACATTTGCCTTCTGAGCTGCGACCATGACTTCGTCAAGATTGACATCCTGGCCGAGCGCCAGCGCGTTTGTCAGTTTATCAGATTCGTTTTGAGACTGGTTCAAAGCATTGATAGAATCTTTCAGCACCTTTGAAAAGCTGACTTGATCACCGGAACCGGCCGGCTGTGTTTTGATTTCGTTTGTTGTTGCCGCCTGTGCGGACTGCACCTGAAACGGAGAAACTCCATTGATCATCAGTGTTTTCACCCTACTTTCCGATTTCTAATGCTTTCATGAGCATTCCTTTTGTTGCATTCATCGCTGTTACGTTCGCCTCATATGACCTTGTGCTGCTCATTAAGTCGACCATTTCTTTCAGAGGATCGACATTTGGCATCTGAACATAACCGTCTTCGTTCGCGTCGGGATGTGTGGGATCATAAACGAGTTTAAACGGTGTTTGGTCTTCGCTGATCTTTGTCACTTTCACTCCCTCGCCCACTCTGCTTGACGCATTCATCGATGATTGAAGAACGGATGAAAAAGATTCGCCTTTCGGAGCCGTTGATACGAGCTTTCTTCTGTATGGCTGCCATTCTCCGTCAACCTGTTTTGCTCTTGTTGTATCCATGTTCGCCAAGTTGGAAGAAACGGTATCCATTCTGACTCTTTGTGCAGTCAAAGCCGAAGCTGAGATGTTGATGCTATTGAATACCCCCATCATTTACCCCCCGTAATTACGGTTTTGAGCGAGTTGAATTTTCCGCTTATCCGCTCAACCACTGCCTGGTATTGAATCTGGTTTTTCGCCATTTCACTCATTTCCTGGTCAATGTCGACGTTGTTTCCGTTCTGTTGATATGATGTCTGTTTGCTCGACACAACTGAATAATTTGACTCATTGCCTTTAAAGTCAATGTGCCTATAGTCTGTTTTTATGGAATCAAGACGGGAAGACTCTTCATTCAGCACGTTTTTAAATGACACTTTTTTCGCCTTGTAGTTCGGTGTATCTACATTGGCGAGATTATTGGTTATGACTTTTTGCTTAACGTTCGCTCGTTCCAAGGCTCCCTCTAGTCTATGTATTGTTCCTGAAAATAAATCCAACGCCAAATACCTCCAATCTCTTTCCATCTGTCATAAAATCTTGTCGAGAATTGTAAAAACCATAAGCCTATTGTAAGAAATAATAGGCTTAAAGTCTATGATCTGGGAGTAAAAAAAAATCGTAATATATATCTATTTTACGAATAGGTATTTTGACCTAGATTATAAGAACTATGTAATGTTACAGTCGGTTTACCTTTTTTAAAGTTATACCAATATATTTTCTGTTTCACTAACGAATTGCTTCATTACTGTCATTAACTTATTTCTTCCCTTTCAAAAAACTACAGCGATATACTTAAAAACATGAAATAAAAAAAGCCGCAGAACATGTCGTTCTGCGGCTTTCCCAGTGCTTAATGCGATTTTAATTTTTCTAATTCCATCAGGAATTTGTTGTTTAGGACTTTTATATATGTGCCCTTCATCCCCAGTGACCTCGACTCGATGACACCCGCGCTTTCCAGCTTGCGGAGTGCGTTTACGATAACCGAGCGCGTGATGCCGACGCGGTCGGCAATTTTGCTTGCAACAAGAAGGCCTTCGTTGCCGTCAAGTTCTTCAAAAATATGTTCGATCGCTTCAAGCTCACTGTATGATAATGAGCTGATGGCCATTTGTACGACTGCCTTGCTGCGGGCTTCCTCTTCGATTTCTTCGGCTTTCTCTCTCAGAATCTCCATTCCGACAACCGTTGCCCCGTATTCGGCAAGAATGAGATCGTCATCTTCAAACTTTTCCTGAAGACGGGAAAGAATTAAGGTTCCCAATCTCTCGCCTCCGCCGATAATCGGAACGATGGTCGTCAGACCCGCTTGGAAAAGGTCGCGGTTTTCTACAGGGAATGCCGTGTATTCACTGTTGATGTCCAGGTTGGATGATGTTTCCGGAATGTTGAATAGGCTTTTCGTATAATCTTCAGGAAATTGGCGCTCCTCAAGCATTTTTTTCATTCGGTCGTTTTCAATTTGCTGATTAATGGAGAAGCCGAGCAGTTTTCCTCTCCGGCTGACAACGAAAATGTTTGAATCGATCACATCGCGAAGCGTTTCGGCCATTTCTTTGAAATTAACCGGCTTCCCTGCCGCGTTTTGCAGCATTGCATTAATCTTTCTCGTTTTTTGTAATAAAGCCATAATAAATGATCCTCCTAAATTACTCTTATTTAATTGTTTTATAAAATAAACTGGCTTAAATCCTTGTTCTTGGCGATCGAACCGAGCTTTTCTTCGACATACTGAGGTGTGATGACGACTTTTTCCATCGTCACATCCGGCGCCTCGAATGACAGTTCTTCCAAAAGGCGTTCCAAAATGGTATGGAGCCTTCTTGCCCCGATATTATCTGTGTCTTGATTGACATGATATGCCACTTCTGCAATCTTACGAATAGCATCGTCAGAAAATTCAAGAGATATACCTTCCGTCTGCAATAAAGCTTTGTATTGTTTCAAAAGGGCATTATCCGGTTCAATTAAAATTTTGACAAAATCATCGATGCTCAGCTTTTTCAATTCGACCCTGATCGGGAAACGGCCCTGGAGCTCAGGGATTAAATCTGACGGCTTCGCCATATGGAATGCACCTGCTGCAATGAACAGCATGTGGTCTGTTTTGACCGCTCCGTATTTGGTCATGACTGTCGAGCCTTCGACAATCGGCAGGATATCTCGCTGCACACCTTCCCTGGAGACATCCGCTGAAGAAGATGCTCCGCTTTTTTTGGCGATTTTATCGATTTCATCGATGAAGATGATCCCTGATTGCTCAGCTCTTAACACAGCTTCCTGCGCCGCTTCATCCATGTCGATAAGCTTTGCCGCTTCTTCATTTGTCAGCACTTTTCTCGCTTCCCTGACCGTGAGCTTGCGGCGCTTTTTCTTTTTCGGCATCAGGCTGCTGAGCGCATCCTGCATGTTCATTCCCATCTGTTCCATACCCGAGCCTTGAAGCATATCAAACATCGACGGCTGCTGTTCCTCAACCTCGACGGTGACGTAGTGGTCCTCAAGTTCGCCGAGGGCGAGCTGATGAGCGATCCGCTTTCTGCTGTGTTCAATATCGGATTCTTCCTGGCTTTCCGCGTCATGCTCCTGCTCCTGATTTCCGCCGAACAGCATTTCAAACGGGTTTTTCGCGCCGGACTGTTTTTTTCTTCCCGGGACGAGCAGGCGCACAAGCCGTTTATTCGCGTTTTCTTCAGCGATGGTTTTCACTTCGTTCATTTTTTCTTCTTTGACAAGGCGGACAGATGTTTCCACAAGGTCTCTGACCATTGATTCAACATCTCTTCCTACATAGCCGACTTCCGTAAACTTCGTCGCTTCAATTTTCACAAACGGAGCGCCGACGAGTTTGGCGATCCGCCGGGCAATTTCGGTTTTTCCCACACCTGTCGGACCCATCATCAGGATGTTTTTCGGAACGATTTCTTCGCGCAGCTTTTCATCAAGAAGACTTCTTCTATAGCGGTTTCGCAAAGCGACGGCAACCGCTTTTTTCGCATCGAGCTGGCCGATGATGTACTGGTCAAGACGTTCGACAATCTGCCTCGGAGTCAGCGGCTTTTTTTCCATTTGCCTCAAATCCTTTCTATTCGAGTTCTTCTACAATGATCTGATCATTCGTGTATACGCAAATTTCGCCCGCAGTTTCAAGGGCGGCTCTGGCGATTTCTTTCGCTTCAAGCCGCCCGCCGGCATGACGTTTCAGCGCTCTGCCCGCAGCAAGAGCGTAATTCCCTCCAGAGCCGATCGCGAGGATCCCGTCATCGGGTTCTATCACTTCCCCTGTTCCGGAAACGAGCAGAAGGCTGTCGGCATTCATGACGATCAGCATCGCTTCAAGCTTTCTGAGAATTTTATCGCTGCGCCACTCTTTCGCCAGCTCGACAGCCGCCCGCTGCAGATTGCCGTTGTACTCCTCAAGCTTGGCTTCAAACATTTCAAATAGTGTGAAAGCGTCCGCAACAGAGCCCGCAAAGCCGGCAATCACTTTTCCGTTAAACAGCTTTCTGACTTTCCTTGCCGTATGCTTCATGACAACGGCCTGCCCGAATGTGACCTGGCCGTCTCCCGCCATCGCGCTTTTTCCGTTGTGGCGGACGGCAAATATCGTTGTTGCGTGAAATGATGACATAAAAGAACCTCCTTTATTTCCCTTTATGTGCCCGAGGGTGATGGGACATATACGTCTTTCTGAGCATATCTTTAGATACATGCGTATACACCTGGGTTGAAGAAAGATTCGAATGTCCGAGCAGTTCCTGTACGCTTCTGAGATCCGCCCCCTCATTTAATAAATGGGTCGCAAACGTATGGCGGAGCATGTGCGGATGAATATGTAATGTACCCGATGTCTTCTTGACCAGCTCTCCCAAAATATAACGGACCCCCCTCGGGGTTAAAGGCCCGCCCCTTTGATTCAAAAAGACAAAAGGAACGGGCTCTTTTGCTTTTGATTGAAGGATTCGTCTTCCATTTTGAAAATACAGATCCAAAGACTCCCGGGCAAAAGACCCGAATGGAACATACCTCTGCTTTTTGCCCTTCCCGTGAACAAGCACCGTATCCAAAAACAGATCGACTTCGGATTCCTTCAGACTGCAAAGTTCGCTCACCCGCATGCCTGTCGCATACAGAAGCTCCAGCAGCGCCTGATTTCTTTGTCCCAGCGGAGTGCTCAAATCAGAAATCCCGAACAGTTCTTCAAGTTCTCTTTCATATAAAAACTGCGGAATCCGTTTATCCTGCTTCGGAAGACTGACAAGCTGAAACGGGTTTTCTTTTACCAGTTTTTCCCTTAACAAAAATTTATAGAAGCTTCGCAGAGCCGAGATCTTTTTGCTGATCGTTCTGCGAGTGAGCCCCTTTTCATGGGCTTCCGTCAAGAAAATCCTCACGTCGGTATAAGTCGTGTCCTCAAAGCCCTTTATTCCCTGAGCTTGTAAAAAGCGCTCAAACTCTTCAATAGAAGAAATGTAACCCACAATTGTATATTTTGAATAATTCTTTTCTATTTGTAAATATTCAATGAATAAAGTTAAAAAATTCTTAACATTTGCCATCACTACACCTCTTCAAAAAGGGCTTCTAAATGTTATCACATAACAAGTTGATCTGGCAATGAATAACTATATCGTTTTCGCAATATTTCGAATTGTTTCCAATGCGCGCGAAGCGTACTGTTCATTCCGCTCCTGCTTGTTTTTAATTTTAACCCCTAATTCCTTGAAAAGACCGAAATTCGCATTCATCGGCTGAAAGTTTTTCTTGTTCGTTTCCGTGATGTAGTGGGCCATGCTGCCGATTGCCGTCTCATTTGGGAACGTAACCGGTTCTTTTCCTAAAACAAGGCGGGCCGCATTGATTCCTGCAGCAAGACCTGAAGCCGCTGATTCAACATAGCCTTCAACCCCTGTCATCTGTCCGGCGAAAAACAGATCGTTCCGCTTTTTAAACTGGTAGGTTGCATGTAAAAGGCTCGGCGAGTTGATGAATGTATTTCTGTGCATAACGCCGTAGCGGACGATTTCAGCCTGCTCCAATCCAGGTATGAGACGAAGGACTTCCTTTTGATCCCCCCATTTCAGATGGGTTTGAAAACCGACGATATTGTAAAGAGTGCCTGCGGCATCATCCTGTCTCAGCTGGACGACCGCATATGGGCGCTTTCCTGTTTTCGGATCTTCCAGTCCTACCGGTTTCATCGGGCCGAACAGCATCGTTTTTTTGCCGCGCTTGGCCATGACTTCGATCGGCATGCAGCCTTCAAAAAAGATTTCTTTTTCAAATTCTTTCAATGGAACGGTTTCCGCAGACACAAGGGCGTCATAAAACCTGTCAAACTCTTCTTCTGTCATCGGACAGTTCAAATACGCTGCCTCCCCTTTGTCATAGCGGGATTTCAAATAGACTTTATCCATGTCAAGGCTGTCCTTTTCAACAATCGGGGCAGCGGCGTCATAAAAATACAGATAGTCTTCGCCTGTCAGCTCCCGCAGCTGCTCAGAAAGCGATTCAGAAGTGAGCGGACCTGTGGCGATGATTGTCGGTCCTTCCGGAATTTCCTTGACTTCCTCATTGACAACTGTGACATTCGGATGGTTTTTTACTTTTTCGGTTACATTTGCGGCAAATTCATGCCTGTCAACAGCAAGCGCTCCGCCGGCCGGTACTGAGCATTCATCCGCGGCTGCGATAATCGCAGAATCAAGAATTCGCATTTCTTCCTTTAATACACCTACAGCATTCGTTAAAGAATTGGCGCGAAGCGAGTTGCTGCAGACAAGCTCTGCGAATTTATCCGTGTGGTGTGCCGGCGTTTGTTTAACAGGCCTCATTTCGTATAATCGGACATTGATTCCGCGTTTGGCAAGCTGCCATGCCGCTTCGCTTCCGGCAAGTCCTGCACCGATGACATTCACTGTTTGGTTCATATTTACATCTCCTAATATTATGAATTGAATTGTTCTTTTAACACAACAAAGAAGGTGAGCAAAGCCCTGCTCACCGCTACTTTTGTTGTTCTTCCTTATAATCGCAACCCACGCATTGCACCTGAACGCCTTTTTTCAGCTTTTTCTCAACAAGCATGTCCTCACACTTCGGACATTTTCGTTCCAGCGGTTTATCCCAGGATACGAATTCGCATTCAGGATAGCGATCACATCCGTAAAAAATGCGGCGTTTTTTCGATTTGCGTTCGACAATGTTGCCGGTTTTGCAGGATGGACATTTGACACCGATCTCTTTGACGATCGGCTTAGTGTTTCTGCAGTCCGGAAAATTGGAGCAAGCCATGAATTTTCCGTAACGGCCCATTTTATACACCATCGGATGGCCGCATTCTTCACAATCGACTCCGGCGTATTCGGGTTCGATTTCGATCTTCTCCATCTCGGCTTCCGCTTTTTTCAACCGTTTCTCAAAATCCTTGTAAAAGGAATGAATAATTTGCACCCATTCGACGTTCCCGTCTTCGACATCGTCAAGTTCTTTTTCCATTTTGGCCGTAAACTCGATGTTAATGATTTCAGGGAAAAATTCCATCATTGATTTCATCACGATTTCACCGAGTTCCGTCGGGATAAAGCGTTTGTTGTCAAGGGCGACATATCCCCGTTTTTGAATGGTGTCAACCGTCGGGGCATATGTGGACGGACGCCCGATCCCCAGCTCTTCGAGCGTTTTGACAAGCCTTGCTTCCGTATACCGCGGAGGCGGCTGTGTGAAGTGCTGCTCTGGTTCAATATCCTTTGAAAGAACAGTATCTCCTTCCTGCAAATCAGGGAGCATTTTGTTCTTCTCTTCCAGCTGGTCGTCTTTGCCTTCAACATAAACTTTCATAAAGCCTGAAAACTTGACTTTACTTCCGTTTGCGCGAAATGTCAACCCGTTGTTTTCGAGGTCAACGCTCATCGTATCAAGTGTGGCCGGAGCCATTTGGCTCGCGACAAAGCGTTCCCAGATCAGCTTGTAAAGGCGGAGCTGATCTCTTCCCAATACAGCCTTCAGATCAGCGGGCCTTCTCATCACAGATGTCGGTCTGATCGCTTCGTGGGCATCCTGGGCGTTTTCGTTCTTTTTGGCAGGCTTTCTTTTGCTTCCTAAAAATTCTTTACCGTACTGTTCGCCGATAAAGGATGATGCTTCTTCTTGCGCCGTGTTTGAGATTCTCGTTGAATCCGTTCTCATATAGGTGATTAACCCGACTGTTCCTTCTTTTCCGAGATCGATCCCTTCATAGAGCTGCTGGGCGATCATCATCGTTTTCTTTGCCCGGAAATTTAATTTTCGCGCCGCTTCCTGCTGAAGCGTTGATGTTGTAAACGGCAGAGCCGGGTTCCGTTTCCGTTCTTTTTTCGTAACCTTTTTGACGTTGAACTTATTGCCTTTGATCTGAGAAAGAATTTGTTTGACGTCTTCTTCGCTTTTCAGCGGATGCTTTTCACCATTTATACCGAAAAAGGCGGCTTCAAACGTTTCTTTTCCCTTTAAGAAAGAGCCTTCAATCGTCCAGTATTCTTCCGGCTTGAATTCGTTGATTTCTTTTTCGCGGTCAATGATCAGACGGAGCGCAACAGATTGTACGCGGCCGGCGCTTAATCCTTTTTTGACTTTCTTCCATAAAATCGGGCTGATTTTATAGCCGACAAGACGGTCAAGCACCCTTCTCGCCTGCTGGGCATCGACCAGATCCATATTGATCATGCGCGGGTGCTTAAATGAATCTTTGATTGCATCTTTTGTGATTTCATTAAACACGACGCGGCAGTCCGAGTTCAGGTCCAGGTCAAGGCTGTGCGCCAAATGCCATGCAATCGCCTCTCCTTCCCTGTCGGGGTCGGCTGCAAGGTAGACTTTCTTCGCCTTTTTCGCGGCCGTTTTTAATTCCTTCAATATCGGCCCTTTCCCGCGGATCGTAATGTATTTCGGTTCAAAGTTCTGCTCGATGTCGACGCCCATCTGGCTTTTCGGCAAGTCTATGACATGCCCCATCGATGCTTTGACTTTATACTTTTTTCCTAAGTATCGCTCAATCGTTTTCGCCTTGGCAGGCGATTCCACGATGACTAAGTATTCGGACATACACATAATCCCCCTCAAGAGGTGTTCTCTCTCTTTTCAATTTTGCCTTTTTATTGTATTCAGCATAATCGTCGTTTAGATAGTCATTAGTTAATTAAAAGTGTCTGAATTTCATCTTTTATATAATGAACGCCGATTAAAGCGTTTAAACTTGAAATCCTCACTATTATTAAATATTCGAATACAGTTTGTCAAACGATAATTCCAAACGGATACCGCTTATTGAACATTGGAAGGCGGAAGTTCGCTCAAAATATCGTCGATATCGAATGCCAGTTTTGCCCCTTCCTGGATCAGCCTTGCGGGTCCGAGCGAATTCGCATCAAAGATGGAACCGGGCACTGCAAACACTTCCCGCCCTTCTTCAAGCGCTTGATAGGCGGTGATGAGCGAGCCGCTTCTTTCCTTTCCTTGAACGATGATAACGCCTTCAGTCAATCCGCTGATCAGCCGATTTCGCATCGGAAAGTGCCATTTTTGGGGTCTTGTCTCGGGAGGGTGCTCAGACACCAGGAGATGGTCTGCCGCCATCTGGTCGGCAAGAAAACGGTTTTCACGGGGGTAGATATGGCTGAATCCGCCTGCAATGACGCCGATGGTCGCCCCGTTTGAACGGATGCTCTCATGGTGAGATAGTCCGTCAATTCCTTTTGCAAGCCCGCTGACGATCGTCCAGCCTTTTTTACTTAGTTCCTTCACATAATAAATTGCGGCTCTTTTCCCATATAAAGTTGGTCTGCGGGTTCCGACAATGCCGATTCGCCGATGGACACGAAGAAGCTGTTGATTTCCTTTCAGAAAAAGGACGGGGGGCGGATCATGGATCGTCTTTAGAGAAGGCGGATACTCAGGGGATGATATGGCAAGCATATCCACTCCTGCTGCTTGATAGGACTTGATGAGGTGTTTGACATTCGGGAGTTCTTGTTCAACAAGCTTTCGAATCGGAGATAAATCTAATGCTTTTCCTGAAAGCCGTGTTAAAGGATGGTTTTTTTTGTCTGAAAGAGATAAAGAGGGGTCTGTTCTCCACCATTTGGAAAGCAGTGAAGGAGAGAGCGCGCCGCGCAGGCGGAGCAAAATCAAAAGTTCGCTGCTGACAGTCATTCAAGAGTCCTCCATATATTGATTTTCCGAAAACATAAATCATCAGGATAAAAAGGAGGGATAGACCGTTTGGCCTATTCCCTCAAGTCATGAAGATCAATGTGTTTTACATGCTTCATAAAGACCTTTTTCTTTTAAAACTTTGATAAGGGTTTCCCCCATCACTGAAGGTGTTTCTGCGACTTCGATTCCGCAGGCGTTCATCGTTTTAATTTTTTCCTCAGCCGTGCCTTTTCCTCCGGAAATGATGGCGCCGGCGTGGCCCATACGTTTCCCTGGAGGCGCCGTTTTTCCGCCGATGAAGCCGACGACAGGCTTGGTCATATTCGCTTTGATCCATTCCGCCGCTTCCTCTTCAGCCGTTCCGCCGATTTCGCCGATCATGATGACGGCATGCGTCTCAGGATCTTCATTAAACGCTTTTAACACATCGATGAAGTTCGTTCCGTTCACAGGGTCTCCGCCGATGCCGACTGCCGTCGATTGCCCGACTCCAGCCTCAGAAAGCTGATGAACCGCTTCATATGTAAGGGTTCCTGACCGCGACACAACACCGACATGACCTTTTTTATGGATGTAGCCCGGCATGATGCCGATTTTGCATTCCTCAGGCGTGATGACCCCAGGACAGTTCGGACCGACAAGACGCGTTTTCTTGCCTTCCATATATCTTTTTACTTTTACCATGTCAAGCACCGGAATATGCTCGGTAATGCAGATGACGAGATCAAGCTCTGCATCTGTCGCCTCCATGATCGCATCTGCCGCAAAAGCTGCCGGCACATAAATAACAGATGCATTCGCTCCCGTCGCTTTCACCGCGTCTTCCACCGTATTGAACACAGGAACACCTTCAACCTCTGTTCCTCCTTTTCCAGGTGTCACGCCGCCGACGATTTTCGTGCCGTATTCAAGCATCTGCTTTGTATGAAACAAAGCTGTTGAACCTGTTATCCCCTGAACAATGACTTTTGTGTCTTTATTAATAAATACGCTCATTTTGGTCCCCTGCCTTTCTTACTTCACTAAGGATACGATTTTCTGCGCGCCGTCAGCCATTGATTCCGCAGACGTAATATTGAGCCCTGAATCATCGAGGATCTTTTTGCCGAGATCGACATTTGTTCCTTCCAAACGAACGACAAGCGGCAGTGTCAGACCGACTTGTTTCGTCGCTTCAACAACACCTTCGGCAATGACGTCACACTTCATGATGCCTCCGAAAATATTGACAAAGATCCCTTTGACGTTTTGATCGGATAAAATGATCTTGAACGCTTCCGTTACCTTTTCAGCTGTTGCGCCGCCTCCAACGTCAAGGAAGTTGGCCGGTTCCCCTCCGTAATGTTTAATAATGTCCATGGTCGACATCGCAAGTCCCGCTCCGTTTACCATGCAGCCGATGTTTCCATCGAGTGAAATATAGCTTAAATCATACTTGGATGCTTCAATTTCCTTAGGATCTTCTTCATCAAGATCTCTGAATTCCAGGATGTCTTTCTGTCTGTATAACGCATTGCTGTCAAAGTTCAGCTTGGCGTCGAGCGCCATCACTTTCCCGTCCCCTGTGACGACGAGCGGGTTGATTTCAGCAATGGAACAGTCTTTTTCAACAAAGGCATTGTATAAGCCCATCATAAATTTAACGGCTTGGCCGATCAGTTCTTTTGGAATATTGATGGCGAAAGCGATTTTTCTCGCTTGATAGCTTTGCAGCCCGACAGCCGGGTCGATTACTTCTTTGACGATTTTTTCCGGCGTCTTGGCGGCGACTTCTTCAATCTCTGTTCCGCCTTCTTCAGAAGCCATCAGCACGATCCGGGAAGTCGCTCTGTCGAGGACAAGACCGACATAGTATTCCTTTTTAATATCGCAGCCTTCTTCAATAAGTAAGCGTTTAATTTCTCGGCCTTCAGGACCCGTCTGATGTGTGACGAGCGTTTTCCCCAGCAGTTCTTCCGCATAGGCTTTCACTTCGTCTTTTGATTTTGCAATTTTTACCCCGCCTGCTTTGCCTCGGCCGCCCGCGTGAATTTGAGCTTTCACGACAAAAACCGAGCTTGACAGCGCTTCCGCCGCCTTGACCGCTTCATCTGCTGTAAAAGCCACTTTACCTTCCGGAACAGCCACTCCGTACTTTCTGAGGACCTCTTTCCCTTGGTACTCATGGATATTCATTTCCCATCCTCCTAACTTATGTAGCAAAAATAAAAATAGACTGCGCTTTCATTTTATATAATCATAGATCGATTGTCTAGGTTTCGATGAGAAATCGTAAAATCCTTCTAAACATTCAAACTTTTATTTTATTAAAAATATAAAATTAATAAAGAGAATGCCTTTTTTAAAAGGTCATTCTCTGTTTTTCATCCTATCATCAAGTGTATAGATAAATGAAAAAATCTCGGCGACGATCTCATACAGCTCTTCTGGAATATGATCGTCAAGCTCCAGATGGCGCATCAATTCGACAAGAGTCGGGTCTTCCTGTATCGGGACTCCCGCTTTCTGCGCCTCTTCAATGATCTTTTCAGCTGTATAGCCGGAGCCTTTGGCCACCACTTTCGGCGCTTTGTCTTTCATTTCGTCATAGTGCAGGGCAACGGCTTTTCTTAATGGAGCGGATTCCTTCATATTTTTACATCCACCGCGCTTTCTGCCGCTTGTTCAAACTGGCTTTCCAAAAACGGAGCGATCTCGATCGCCTCCCGCTTTTTCGCGGTGACGCCTGTCAGGCTGTAGCCAAGGTTTTTCAGGTTTTCTTTTAATGAGGGAACGAGCGGCTCGACAAGAGGGCCGATATCAAAGCCGGTCTCAACCGTAAGCGTCATGACGTTTTTTTGAATAAAGCAATCGACTATCGTCTCCTCCAGCGCCTCCAATTGAAGGTAAAACATGAGACGGCATTGGGACGGGTCGATTTTCCCATCTTCTTTCTTCTTCCCTTTCAAGAATACCGTTAAATCTTGTACACCGTTTTTTGAAAACAGCGGATATGAAAGAAAAAGCTGGCTTTGAGCGGGCTGCTCGTTCTGTAAAATCAGCTGCCCGTTTAAGCGGTGAAACATTTGCTCAGCCTCCTGTTTGACGGGTGCCGGAAGGTCTGTCGAGTGCCTGATTTCATTGAGTACAAGCTTAAGGGAATGCAGCCCTTGATCTTTTGGCGCGCCTCCGTTTTCGATCGCTTTTACAAAAGACAGCTCGTCTTTGACACCCAAAAGGGTTTTCATCTTGAGCAGAACGGCGAGTGCATCTGCTTTCGTTGTCATGAGGGGTGCTGATTCTCTGACGATCTGCTTGAGCGCTTCTGTTTCTTTTTTCGTTAAAACTTCCAAACCGGCTTGAGCCGGCACAGGCTCCCGCGTTTCCAGCGATTTGATCCAGCTGGCCGCCTCTTTGACCGGAAGTGTGCCGTTTCGTTCTGCTAAAGAGGCCAATTTTGCAAGCAGCTCTTTTGCAGCCTCCGGTTCGATCACCTGCGCTTTCGGCAGGGCTCCTTTCGTTTCGTATCCGGAGGCGCCCGGATGGATCTTGATTTCGGCTGCCGGTTTCGGCTGGGAAAACCCCAGCTCTGCCGATTCTTGCTTCCTGAGTGGCTGAAGCGTCTGCTGCTCTTTTCCGGCTTGTTCGACCTGTCCGCTGAGCATCTGAATCAGCTTTTCGGCATGCACTTCAGTCTCGGCATTTAAAATCGGCAAAAGCGCCTGTTTCAGCTTTTCCATACTTGCCGATGACGCAGGGTCGTTATTGATCATTTGCAGCGTCTTGGCAATCTGCTGATTGAACGGAACGGGGCTTTTGACGGCCAAAATCGAATCAAGGACGCCCGGATGGACGGGAAGCTCGCGCTTGAGCGCAAACATGACGGCATCGGTTCCTTTTTGGGCGTCTGACTTCGGCAGATGTTCAAGCCATTTGATGGCAGCCTTCACATCGTTTTCTTTAATCGGCTGCTGCTCTTTTAACAGAGCCGAGATCAAAAATACTGCTTCTTTTGTTTTTTTCAAAGAGAGCCCGTTTAACAGCTTGAGGGCGGCATCCTGCACCGTCTTCGGATTTTTGTCAAACGCTTCTACAACCTGAAGACGGCCGGTCGGATCGCCCGATTTTTTTTCGTATGAAAACCAGTAGTGTGCACCCGCTTTAAGCGGCGCTTCAAGTTTTCCCTGCCATTTCGCATCGCCGATTTGGATTTCGGCGAACTGCTCGCTGATGAAGCGGAGCACTTTGCCGAGTACCAGCCTTTTCTGGTTCGTCTCTGTTCCGCTGATCCGCTGGAGAGATTCCGATTGTTCCAATTGTTTGGCCAGGCTGTTTTGTATATCATTCAGCATCATCAAAGTCCTTCTCCCCCCGGGAACTTATTGATAGTCTTTAACAGGGGCGAACGATCTTCGGTGAATCGGTGACGGTCCGTATTTGGCAAGGGCTGCGAGATGCTCCTTTGTCCCGTAGCCTTTATGCTTGTCAAACCCGTAGAGCGGATACTTTTCAGCATATTCATCCATCAGCCTGTCTCTCGTCACTTTGGCGATGCATGCACCCGCTGCGATCGATGCGCTCTTTGCATCTCCTTTGATGATCGATGACTGTTTTGTATGTATAGGAAGCGACATGGCGTCAATCAGAAGATAATCAGGTGTGGCGGTGGCGGCAAGCGCCTCGACCGCTTTGACCATCGCCGCTTTAGACGCCTCATAAATATTCAGCTCATCGATCTCTCCAGCATCCGCAATTCCGATGCCGACAGCGAGCGCTTCTTCCATAATATATGAATAGTAGTCTTCTCTTTTTTGCTTTGACAGCTTTTTCGAATCCGTCAGTCCCAACATTTCACAGTCTTCTTTTAAGATGACGGCGGCGGCGACGACCGGCCCCGCCAGCGGGCCTCTTCCGGCTTCGTCGATTCCGGCGATCCATTGAAAGCCGCGTTCTCTGAGCGATCTTTCAAAAGACGTCATCATCCGCCACTCTTCCCGCATGGCCAAAAGCCTCTCATTTTTCTTCAGCCATGCGGTAATAAGCGTTTGTACGCTCTTCCGCTCATCCTTTTTACACTGCTCGATAAAAGGGTCTTTTTCATCTTTCACCGTTTGAAGATGTTCTTTTATTTCTTTTACGGTTAATGGTTTCACTATCTCTTCTCCCCTAGTTTTCTTATCGGCGCTTCCGCTTCAAAAATAAAGACCCGCTTCCGAGGAAAGCGCGCCTTTACATGTCTTCCGGCTTTTCAAAAGAAAGCGGGCCGAACTTCTCCGTGCGGATATCGCGAATGATCACTTCTGTCGTTTTGTCATAATCAATGGCGCCTCCCGCCATCAGACAGCCGCGTTTTTTTCCGATCTCATCAAAAAGCGCTGCGATCTCCTCGGGAATTTCCTCCAAGTCATAACGCTTTTTTAAGCGCTCGGGATAGTTCTCTTCCAAAAAGCGCAAACCGTAGACGGCGACATCCTGCAAGTTGATAATCGAATCTTTTATCGCGCCTGTTGCCGCAAGCCTCAGCCCGACAAGCTCGTCCTCAAACTTCGGCCATAAAATCCCCGGCGTGTCGAGAAGCTCAAGCTCTTTTCCGACTTTCACCCATTGCTGCGCCGTTGTGATCCCGGGTCTGTCGCCGGTTTTGGCGATGTTTTTTTTCGCGAGCCGATTGATTAAGGTTGATTTGCCGACGTTTGGAATACCGACGATCAATGCTCTGATCGCGCGCGGTTTTACACCTTTTGCCTTCATTTTATCAAACTTTTCTTTCAGCAGCTCTTTTGATGCAGGAAGAATTTGATTGAGTCCCTGTCCGTTGACCGAGTTGATGGCGAGGGAAGGAATTCCGTCTTTTTCAAAGTGCTGCTTCCAAGCCTTTGTCACGGAGGAGTCCGCTTTATCCGCTTTGTTGAGGAGCATGATTCTCGGCTTGTTTTTCAATATGTCTTCGATCATCGGATTTCTGGAAGACATCGGAATTCTGGCATCGACCAGTTCGTACACAATGTCGATCAGCTTGAGTTTTTCCGTCACTTCCCGCCTTGCTTTGGCCATATGCCCGGGAAACCATTGGATTACCATGTGATGGACACCTTCTTTCTGTTATTGCTATTCTTTTAATGGTTTGCTGCAATTATTCTTCTTTTACAAAAAAAGAGCTTGTTATGGCTAACAAGCTCTTTTCGTTCGCTATCATTATCGTCTGATTTCTTTAATACGAGCCGCTTTTCCGCGAAGCTCACGCAAGTAATAAAGTTTCGCACGGCGTACTTTACCATGACGGACAACTTCGATCTTTGCGATTTTTGGTGTGTGCAATGGGAATGTACGCTCAACTCCGACACCGTAAGAAATCTTACGAACTGTGAAAGTCTCGCTGATTCCGCCACCACGACGCTTAATCACAACGCCTTCAAAAACCTGAATACGCTCGCGGTTACCCTCGACAACTTTAACGTGTACACGTAAAGTATCACCAGGACGGAACGCAGGCAAATCAGTGCGCAATTGTTCTTTTGTGATATCTTCAATCAATTTTTGCATCGTCTTCAACTCCTTCCAACAGATGCTCATGGGCGAACAGCCGCCACAGCGGAACATCGTTTTCAAACTTGAACAGGCAGACCTGTTCAAGTCACAAGTAGTATCATATCATACCTTTAGGCCATGTGCAATAGAATCTATCGGTTTTCCCATTCAGAAATCCATTTTCTTTCTTCATCTGTTAAAGGATAGTTTTCCAGAAGGTCGGGCCGCCTGAAGAAGGTCCGTTTGAGCGACTCTTTCCGTCTCCATTCGTTGATCTTCGCATGGTTTCCGGATGTCAGCACTTCCGGCACCTTCAAGCCTTTATAATCCGCAGGCCGCGTGTAGTGAGGATGTTCGAGCAGTCCGGTGCTGAAGGAATCTTCTAGGTGTGATTCTTCCTTGCCGAGAACACCCGGTAACAGTCTCACAACGCTGTCGGCAATCATCATCGCCGGGAGCTCTCCGCCTGTCAGCACAAAGTCTCCGATGGAAATCTCATCTGTTGAAAGGTGTTCTCTGATCCGTTCGTCATATCCTTCATAATGGCCGCAAATAAACATTATATGGTCTTCTTTTGCGAGCTCTTCCGCTTTCCTTTGCGTATAGCGCTCCCCTTGAGGGCAGACAAGAATGATCCTTGGAGATCCCCCGGCTTCAGCGGTCAGTTTTTCAACCGCATCAAAGACAGGCTGCGGCTTCAATACCATGCCCGCACCCCCGCCGTACGGATAATCATCCACTGTCTGATGCTTATTGTCGGAATACGCCCGGAAGTTGACCACGCGAAAACGGACGGCGTTCTTGTCCTGGGCCTTCTGCAGAATGGATGAGCCGAGGACACCTTCAAACATTTCCGGAAAAAGCGTTAAAAAATCAATTCTCATTCGTCAAGTAGTCCTTCCATGATATGAATCTTGATCGTTTTATCTTCCACGTTAATGTCTTTGACGACGGCATCGATATAAGGGATGAGCACGTCTTTTTTCCCCGGTCTGCCCACCACCCAGACATCATTGGCGCCCGGCGTTAAAATTTCTTTGACCTTGCCGATTTCGTCCCCGTCTTCTGAAAAAACGTCACAGCCGATGATTTCATGAAAGTAGAACTCGTCTTTCGCCAATTGGCCTAATTGGTCTTCGGGAACTTTAATCAGGGCATTTTTGAGCTTTTCCGCTTCCGTTAGTGTCTCGACTTCTTTAAATTGCAAGAGATGAAATTGTTTATGAAGCCTGTGTGCGCTCACCGTTGCCTGAACGGGTTCCTCTTTTCCCTCCATGAACAGGTAAAGCGTGTTTCCGGACTTGTACCGTTCCTCCGGAAAATCGGTTCTGGAAATGACGCGGACTTCCCCTTTTACTCCATGAGTATTGACAATTTTCCCTACATTAAACCATCGTTTTTCCATGTCTTCACCTCGGACGAATTTCAATGACGATCCCGTCTTTAATCACGATTGTTTTTCCTGCTGTCATATCATGCCAATTGTCACCGACTTCAATGTCGAGCAGAGCATCGATTTCTTTCTCTTTTACTTCACTGCCCAACGGGAGCGTGTGAATTTGATTGATTTGAAAAACGATCATTTTGATTTTGTCCTGGCGTTTTTCAATTTCTTTTTTAAATGATTCAGCTGCTGCCGGGTTGTGATGTTCCTTTTCGTGTTTTCTCAGCTGGAAATAAAGCTGGTTGCATTCGCGCTCAAGCATTTCCTTTCTTTCTTCAAAAGCAGTCAGCAGTTTTTTCTTGCTGTTTTCGGTTAAAACCTGCATGACGGTAACACGTTGGATAATTTGCATGGCATCATCACCTACTGTCCCGTGATTTTTCCTTCCCGCTTGAAGAATTGGAATCGTTCATTTGTTTCTCATTTTCTCTCATGATAAAAAAGGGGGAGGTTTTCACCCTCTCCCCTTAGTCTGCGATCTCAAGTTGAACTTTCTTAGAAGACTGTGCGCCGGCCGCAAATACGACGGAGCGTATCGCTCTTGCAGTCCGCCCTTTTTTTCCGATGATCTTGCCGGTATCCTCTTTGTTGACGGAAAGGCGGAACATGATCCGATCGGAACTTTCGTCTCTGAATACCTGAATCTCATCCGGGTGATCCACAAGCGGCTTGACCAATGATACAATCAGCTCTTCCAAGTGCAGATCACTCATTACTTGCTTTGTTTAGCGTTGTGGAATTTTTCCATAATGCCTTCTTTAGAGAAAAGGTTGCGAACCGTGTCAGACGGTTTAGCTCCTGTTTGAAGCCATTTCAGTGCAAGCTCTTCATCGATTTTAACTTCCGCCGGTTTCGCTACCGGGTTGTACGTTCCGACTGTTTCGATGAAACGGCCGTCACGCGGTGAACGAGAATCTGCTACAACAATACGATAGAAAGGAGATTTTTTAGCTCCCATACGTTTTAAACGAATTTTTACTGCCATTTTACTAGCACCTCCGAAAATATTTCAACAAGATAGTATATTAACAATGATAAAAGTGTTTGTAAAGTGTTTTTTCTTAACAACCTTTTTTATCATCTGAAAACAGGTTTACATAAAGGGCAGTTTAAACCCTTTTTTCTTCCCTTTTGACATGTTTGTCATTTGTTTCATCATTTTTTTCATTTCTTCAAATTGCTTTAAAAGACGGTTGACTTCCTGAACGGATGTGCCGCTTCCTTTGGCAATTCGTTTGCGCCTGCTTGCGTTGATGATCTCAGGCTGCGCTTTTTCTTTCCCGGTCATCGACTTGATGATCGCTTCAACGTGGATGAGCTGTTTTTCGTCCACTTTGACGTTTTTCAAGCCTTTCATTTTGCCTGCGCCGGGCATCATTTGAATCAGATCTTCAAGCGGTCCCATATTGCGGACCTGTCCGAGCTGTTCTAAAAAGTCATCAAGCGTAAAGCTCATATTTTTCATTTTTTGCTCGAGCTCTTTCGCCTTTTCTTCATCTACGTTGGCCTGGGCTTTTTCGATCAGGGTCAGCACGTCACCCATGCCGAGAATCCGCGAAGCCATCCGTTCAGGATGAAACGGTTCAAGCGCATCAAGCTTTTCGCCCATTCCGGCGAATTTGATCGGCGTGTTTGTCACCGCGCGGATGGACAGAGCCGCACCGCCTCTTGTGTCACCGTCAAGCTTTGTCAGGATGACGCCTGTCACGCCGAGCTGTTCATTAAAGCTTTTGGCGACATTTACGGCGTCTTGCCCTGTCATCGAATCGACGACAAGAAAGATTTCTTCCGGCTGAGCTGTTTCTTTTACCTTTTCCAGCTCATCCATCAACTGCTCATCAATATGCAGACGACCCGCCGTATCGATGATCACATAGTCGTGATGGTCTTCTTTCGCCTTTTCGATCGCCTGTTTGGCAATATCGACAGGGCTCACCTGATCTCCCAGTGAAAACACCGGCATGTCAAGCTGCTTCCCGAGCGTTTCCAGCTGTTTGATCGCAGCCGGACGGTAAATATCTGCCGCAACAAGCAGCGGATTGCGGTTATGTTTTTTGCGAAGCAGGTTGGCAAGCTTGCCCGTCGTCGTCGTTTTACCGGCCCCTTGCAGACCGACCATCATGATGACGGTTGGCGGACGTTTGGCCGCGGCGATTTTGCTTTCTTCACCGCCCATCAGCTCCGTCAGTTCTTCTTTGACGACTTTAATGACCTGCTGCCCCGGTGTCAGGCTTTTCATAACGTCCTGACCGACGGCGCGTTCGCTCACCTTTTTCACAAAATCTTTGACGACTTTAAAGTTGACATCCGCTTCAAGGAGCGCTAAACGGACTTCGCGCATCATCTCTTTGACGTCTTGCTCCGTTACCTTCCCTTTTCCGCGGATCTTGGAAATCGTTTGCTGCAGTCGGTCGGCTAATCCTTCGAATGCCATATTAAGTGCCGCCTCCTAATCTAATTTCTCAAGCGCATCGATCAAGGAAGCCGCTTCAGGCTGACCGTCCGTCAGCTCTCTCAGCTCTTCAAAAATCTTTTTGCGCTCTTGAAATTTTTTAAACAAAAGTAGCTTTTCTTCATACTGCTCAAGCATCGCTTCGGTCCGTTTAATGTTATCATAGACCGCCTGTCTTGAGACATGATATTCTTCAGCTATTTCGCCAAGGGAGAAATCGTCTAGGTAGTAAAGCGACATGTAGCTTTTTTGTTTTGATGTCAACAACGACTGATAGAAATCAAATAAGTAATTCATTCTCGTTGTTTTTTCAAGCGTCATGAGACTCTCCCCTTTGTTAAGTCAAATCCCTTTACGATACATTAGTTTACGCTAAAAACATTCCATCTGTCAAGTTTTTATCTTGTCATGATCAAATGATAAAGAACCCCCGGAAAAAAGGGGGCTCTAAGGCCTTCGTTATTCCTCTTTCTCAATCAAGTCGGAGAACAAGCCGTACACATAAGATTCGGCTTCAAACGGCTGCAGGTCGTCCATTTTTTCGCCGAGGCCGACAAGCTTGACGGGAATCTTCAATTCGTGGCGGATGGCCAGGACGATGCCGCCTTTTGCCGTTCCGTCAAGCTTCGTCAGAGCGATTCCGGAAACATCGGTCGCTTTGGAAAATTCCCGCGCCTGTGTCATCGCATTTTGGCCTGTTGTGGCGTCTAATACAAGGAGCACTTCATGGGGGGCATCAGGGACTTCGCGCTGGATGACGCGCTTGACTTTTTCAAGCTCCTTCATCAGGTTCACCTTGTTTTGCAGACGGCCTGCCGTATCGCAAAGCAGAACATCGGCGCCGCGCGCTTTTGCGGCTTGAACGGCATCATAGATGACAGCGGCGGGATCTGAACCTTCCGCCTGTTTGACCACATGGGCGCCGACGCGCTCCCCCCACACTTCCAGCTGATCGATCGCTCCGGCGCGGAACGTGTCCCCCGCCGCGAGGACGACGTTTTTGCCTTCCGTGATAAACTTATGGGCGAGCTTGCCAATCGTCGTTGTTTTTCCGACACCGTTGACTCCGACGAATAAAATGATGTTTAAGCGGCCGTCCTCAACGCGGAGTTCTGACGCTTCATCCTCTCCGCCTTGATATATCTCGACGAGCTTTTCAGAAATGACGGATTGAACTTCTTTTGGATCTTGAATATTCTTCCGTTTGACTTCGCTCTTCAGTTCATCGATCAGCTCCATCACGGTAGAAACGCCGACATCCGCTCCGATCAGCACCTCTTCAAGCTCTTCAAAAAAATCTTCGTCGACTTTCCTGTAGCGGGAGATCAGATCATTGACCCGCTCCTGAAAAGAATGTCTCGTTTTGGCCAGGCCTTCTTTAAACTTGCCTGAGACAGAATCGGTCTGCTTTGTGATTTTTTCTTTCAGTTTTTTAAAAAAGCTCATGACTGGTAACCTCGCTTTATTGAACTAATTCTTTTGTTTCTTCAAGCTTGACGGAAACAAGCTTGGAAACGCCTGATTCCTGCATCGTCACACCGTAGAGAACATCGGCTTCTTCCATTGTCCCTTTTCTGTGTGTAATGACGATAAACTGGGTTTCATGGCTGTATTTTTTCAAGTATTGTGCAAAGCGGAACACATTTGCCTCATCAAGCGCCGCCTCGACCTCATCAAGGACACAGAACGGGACGGGCCTCACTTTGAGGATCGAAAACAATAGGGCGATCGCCGTCAGAGCCCGCTCCCCTCCTGAAAGGAGGCTTAAGTTTTGCAGCTTCTTCCCCGGCGGCTGCGCGATGATATCGACGCCGGATTGGAGCAGGTCATCCGGGTCTGTGAGCTTCAGTTCGGCTCTTCCTCCGCCGAACAGCGCCCGAAAGACGTCTTCAAAATGGGCGCGGATTTGCGAAAATGTCTCTTTAAACCGTTTCGTCATTTCCTCATCCATTTCTTCAATCACCTGAAAGAGCGTATTTTTCGCTTCAATCAAATCGTCTTTCTGTTCTGAGAGAAACACGTAGCGCTCATTGACCCGTTCATATTCTTCAATGCTTCCAAGATTGACGGTTCCGAGCTCTTCGATCGCCAGCTTGATCAGCTTGACGCGCTTTCTCGCTTCATCGGCTGAAAGCTCCAACGGATATTTTTCTTTGGCTCCTTCAAATGACAGGCTGTATTCCTCGCGCAGGAATGACAAGAGGTTGTCCAGCTCCACTTCCATGCGGCCGAGCTTGACTTCTTCATCTTTCAAGAGTTCGGCCATTTGTTTGTACTGACGCTTCATTTCTTTCAGCTCAAGCTCTTCTGTTTCAAGGCCTTTTTGCAGCTTCATCCGCTGCTCTCTTCTTGAGGCGATAAGCTCGGCGGTTTTATTTTTGTCATTCAGCTTCTTTTTCGCCGCTTCTTCAAGCTTCTCTTCACCGGACGAATTGGATGTCATTTCCGTCGTCAAAAGCGACAGGTCTTCCTTTGCCACTTTTAATGCTTCCTCATTCTCAGCATATTCCTCTTCGAGCCTTTCGAGCTTTTCACGCTCGTTTGCACACGCCTGCTCAGTTTTGGCAAGCACCACTTTCAGATCGGTCAGCTCGCTTTGCAGCGTTTCCTTTGTCGACGTCTGTGTTTGTTTTCTTTCAGACAGGCTTTCGATTTCCGCGTCGAGGCGCTTGAGGTTTTCGGAAATGGCATCAAGCTTTTTCTCAAGCTCTTTTTTCCGCGCTTGCTTTTCTCCGTCTTCTGCAATAAGCGCTGATTTTTCCTGATCATAAAGCTCCAAATGGCTGTTGACGTTTTTCTCGGCGATTTCGAGCTCGTACAGACGCCCTTTTATCTCCTGCTGTTCAGCTCTGAGGCGCTCTCCATCCTCGCGAAGGGCTTGAAGTTTAGCGTCCAGCTTCTGAATTGTCTGCTTCAAGCCTTTCACATCGTGTTCAAGCGTTTCCGTTTTTTCTTCCATTTCGCCCAGGCGCTTTGTGATCGCTTCTAGTTCTCTCGTGCGGCCTAAAAGAGAGCTGTTCTTTTTCTTGACGGCACCGCCGGTCATCGAACCTCCCGAGTTGACGACATCCCCCTCAAGGGTGACGATGCGGTATCTGTGGCCGAGCCTTTTAGCAAGCTCATTCGCTCCTTTTAAATGCTCTGTGACGAGCACTGTGCCGAGCAGGTTTTGCACGGCTGAGCGGTAAGCGGGGTCATATGACACAAGATCGCCGGCGATTCCGATAAAGGACGGGATGGCCTTTGCCGCTTCAATGTCGCGCGGCTGAATGCTGCGCTCTTTGATCACGGAGAGCGGAAGAAAAGTCGCCCGGCCGAATGAATGTTTTTTCAAATATTGGATCGCCCGTCTTGCGGCCCCTTCATCTTCTGTGACGATGTGCTGGGCTGATGCCCCTAAAGCGATTTCGACAGCCGTTTCATATCGCTCGTCCGTCTTGATCAGTTCGGCGATTGCCCCGTGGATGCCCGGCAGTTCGCCGCGGGCCTTCAGGACTTCTTTGACACCTTGATAAAATCCGGAAAAATCCTCCTGCATCGCCTCCAGCATTTCTTTTTTGGAGCGGGCTTGCTGGAGGTACTGATACGCCTGGTAGAGCGCGGACTCCTTTTTTTCATACTCGCTTTTTTTCTGTTCATGCTGTTTTTGCGCATCCCGATAAGCCTTGATCTGGCTGTGGAGGCGCTCATCAAGGAGAGTGAATTCGTGTTCTGTTTTCGCTTTTTGTTCGGCGAGCTCGCGGCGCTCGCTTAAATATTTCTCATTGTTTTCCGCAAGCCGTTTTTGCTGGCTGGCCGATTGGGACATTTGCTCTTCTAAAAACTGAATCTCGTTTCGAACCGATGCCTGTTCATTCAACAATTCGAAATAGTCGCTTTTGAGCTGTTCGATTTCTTCTTCGACATTTTCGCTGTAAACGGAAAGGGCCTGTTTCTTTTCCTTCACCTGCTTTGCCAGCTCTTTCACTTCGGCTTGGAGCTTCTCAAATGCCAGCTTCTGCCCGGCCATTTTTTCTTTCAGGCTTCGGTCTTTCTCCCCGTGCTGAACGATGGCCTCTTCAAGCTGGGCTCTGTTTTGGGTGGCGTTCTTTTTTCGCTCTTTCAGGACTTCTTTTCTGCCTTCGAGCTTTTCAAGCTCCTCACTTGTCAACAGCAGCACCTGCTGAAGTTCGTCAACCGATTCGTCGAGCGCCTGGATTTTGTCTCGCGCCTCTTCAATCTTAGCTTCTTTTGTCTGAATAGCTGCCGAAGCGGACATTTCTTCATCCTTCGCCTTTTCGACTTTTCCCTGAAGCGCCTCCCATTTTTGATGAAGCTCCTCGATGTCAAACACCGTCAAAGCGATTTCAATTTTTTCGAGCTCGTCCTTTTTTTCCAGGTAATCCTTGGCGATCGATGCCTGCAGCTTTAACGGCTCGACCTGCCCTTCAAGCTCGTGAAGGATGTCTTCGACCCGGTTCAGATTGTCCTGGGTTTCAAACAGCTTGTTTTCCGCTTTTTTCTTTCTTGTTTTATATTTTAAAACACCGGCCGCTTCTTCAAATATGCTTCTCCGCTCTTCAGCCTTGCTGCTTAAAATCTCTTCGACCTTTCCTTGGCTGATGATCGAAAACGCTTCTTTGCCGAGACCCGAGTCCATAAAAAGATCGATGATATCTTTCAGGCGGCACGATTGATTGTTGATGAGAAACTCGCTTTCTCCTGATCTGTACACCCGTCTCGTTACGCTGATTTCATGAAAATCGATCGGCAAAAAGCGGTCGTCATTATCAAGCGTCAGCGTCACTTCGGCAAGGTTCAGCTTTTTGCGCGAGTCGCTTCCGGCAAAAATGATATCTTCCATTTTGCCGCCCCTGAGCGATTTCGCGGACTGTTCCCCGAGCACCCAGCGGATCGCATCGGTGATGTTGCTTTTGCCGCTTCCGTTTGGGCCGACGACAGCTGTCACGCCTTTAACAAAATCTACAGAAATTCGTTCTGCAAACGATTTAAAACCTATCACGTCTAAACGTTTGAGGAACATTCTGATCCTCCTTATGTATTAAAGTATTACAATTCTATCACACCCGAAGGTAAAAGGTGCAAATATATGAAATCCCCCTAAAAGTTAAGCAAAGGGGGATTTATTGTTTCATATGGTGTTTTTGCAGCTTTTCAAGCGCTTCTTGAGCGGCGTGCTGTTCAGCTTCTTTTTTGGAACGGCCGCTTCCCACCCCAAGCACTTCTCCTTTCAGCGATACGTTTGCTTCAAACTCGCGGTTGTGCGCCGGACCTTTTTCTTGAAGAATCCTGTACTCCAAAATGCCGCGTCCGTCGCGCTGTACAAATTCCTGCAGCTGGCTTTTAAAATCCATCACATGAGAAAAAGCACCATCATCGATTTTAGGGAAAACGTACGCTTTCAGAAAGTCCACGACGGAATCAAGCCCCTGATCAAGATAAAGCGCGCCGATAAAGGCTTCAAACACGTCGGCTAAAAGCGCCGGCCGCTTTCTGCCGCCCGTCATTTCCTCTCCTTTTCCAAGAAGAACAAGCTCTCCGAAAGAAAGTTCATGGGCCAGGGAAACAAGGGAAGGCTCGCAAACAATCGCCGCTCTCAACTTCGTCAAATCGCCCTCGCTCATCGCCGGGTATTTGGCGTATAAAAATTGAGAAATCGTCAGTTCCAAAACAGCGTCTCCTAAAAATTCAAGCCTTTCATTATCTTCATACGGCTTCTTCCGATGCTCATTCACATAGGATGAATGTGTAAATGCTTGATACAAAAGCTTTTCATTTTGAAATTGTACCGAAATCCGTTCTTGAAACTTTTTAAACTGCTCCGCTTTTTTTAGAAACATTTTTCTGTCTCTGTAATGTGAATGTTTTGACATAGCAACCTCCATATGGGCACATCAAGTTCACCTCACCTCCTGTATCAAAAGGCAGGTTCCGTGTATCATTCGGCAAAACATGAAAATCTAAAGCCGCATTTATAAAGGGATAAAGCCCCGTCTTTAAACGGGACTTTAAATGAGCTTACTGCTTACTATTTATGTAGTTCACAGCGTCACCGACTGTTGCAATCTTTTCAGCATCTTCGTCAGAAATCTCCATATCAAACTCGTCTTCAAGTTCCATGACAAGCTCAACTACATCCAGGGAATCAGCGCCTAAATCCTCTTTAAAAGAAGCTTCAAGAGTGACGTCAGCTTCATCTACGCCAAGGCGGTCTACGATGATTTTTGTTACACGCTCTAATGCGTCTGCCATAGCTATTCACCTCCCCTCAAGTATTATAGTTGATTCGTTTTTAAAAAACCAGAGATAATTCAACTTTTTGCTATGTTTACAACATGACCATTCCGCCGTCGATATTCAGTGTCTGACCGGTCATGTAACGCGACTGATCAGAAGCAAGGAACACGACGACACTGCTGATGTCTGCCGGCTCACCGAAGCGGGCAAGCGGAATCTGTTTCAGCATTTCATCCTGAATGTCTTTGGTCAGCTTGTCCGTCATTTCCGTTGCAATAAATCCAGGAGCGATCGCATTGACGGTAATGTTTCGTGAAGCAAGCTCTTTGGCCAGCGTTTTCGTCAGGCCGATGACGCCCGATTTCGCCGCGACATAGTTCGCCTGTCCGGCGTTTCCGATGACGCCGACAACAGAGGCAACATTGATGATCCGGCCGCTTCTTTGCTTCATCATTTGTCTTGTCACGGCTTTTGAGCAGTTGAATACGCCTTTTAAGTTTATGTTAATGACGTCATCCCATTCATTTTCCTTCATTCTCATGAATAAGTTGTCCTTTGTAATGCCGGCGTTATTCACAAGAATATCGAGCGAGCCGAAGCGTTCAATCGTCTCTTTCATCATCGCTTGGACTTCCTCGGCATTGGAGACGTCCGCTTTGACGGCAAACGCATCGCGGCCGAGCGCTTTGATTTCGTCGACGACTTCATTCGCTTTCGCTTCATTCCCCGCATAATTGACGGCGACGTTTGCACCGTTTTTAGCGAGATCCAGTGCGATCGCACGTCCGATTCCTCTTGAGGCACCGGTGACAACAGCTGTTTTATTCTCCAGCATTTTCGTTTTCCTCCTTCAGCGTTTGAACGGCGAGTTCAATCGTATTCGTATCTGATACAGCAATCGTTTTGACCCTGCGGTTCACTTTTTTCACAAGCCCTGACAACACCTTGCCAGGCCCGATTTCGATGAAAGTCGTGACCCCTTCGTCAAGCAGCCTGTTGATCGTTTCTTCAAAGCGGACCGGTGAATAGAGCTGTTCGATCAGCTTATTCTTAATGTCATCCTTGTCTGTCACAACATCGGCCGTCACATTTGAAATCACGGGGGTTGAGGCATTGCTGATCGTGCATGCATCCAGGACTTCGCGCAGTTTTTCAGCTGCCGGCTTCATCAGGTCTGAGTGAAACGGCCCGCTGACTTCGAGCGGAATCGCGCGTTTTGCGCCGTTTTCCTTGGCAAGCTCTGAGGCGAGCTCAACCCCTTTGGCGGTTCCTGAGATGACGATTTGTCCAGGACAGTTCAGATTGGCCAGCTGAACGAGGTTTCCTTCTTCAGTCACCTTGTCCGTTACTTGTTTCAATGCTTCACCGTTCATGCCGAGAATCGCGGCCATTGCGCCTTCTCCGGCCGGCACGGCTTCATTCATAAATTCCCCGCGCTTTCTGACGGCGTAGACGGCGTCTTTAAATGACATCGCGCCGCCGGCCACTAAAGCGGTGTATTCGCCAAGGCTGTGCCCCGCTGCAAAATCGGCTTTGATACCGTATTCCTTTAATTTTTCAAGCGCGGCGATGCTCGCTGTCAAAAGGCTTGGCTGCGCGTTGTATGTAAGGGTTAATTCTTTCGCGTCACCTTCAAACATGAGCGAGCTCAAATTTGTTTCCAGCGTTTGATCCGCTTCTTCAAAGATCTTTCTTGCTTTCGGTTCTTTTTCGTATAAGTCGTATCCCATGCCGATATGCTGCGATCCTTGGCCCGGGAAAAGAAAAGCAATCTTACCCATTTGTTAAAACCTCCAGACTATTCATCTGCTTTATGTTGGATTTTTTCTTCGATAAATGCGGCGACATTTTGGCTGACCATCTCCCTCGCCTGGCGGATGGCATGGTAAACGGCCCTTCCGTCAGAGGAGCCGTGCGCTTTGATGACCGGCGCCTTCAAGCCGAAGAGTCCGGCACCGCCGTACTCCGAGTAGTCCATTTTTGTTTTCATCTCTTTCAGCTTCGGTTTCAGTGCGGAAGCAGCGAGCTTCGCCGTAAAGCTTGAGGTCAGCGTGCTTTTCAGCATTTTAAAAATGGACAGGGCCGCACCCTCGACCGTTTTTAAGGCGACGTTCCCCGTAAATCCGTCCGTCACGATGACGTCCGCGACTCCGTCGAGCATGTCGCGCGCTTCCACATTGCCGATGAAATTCAAATCGGTTTCCTTCAATTTTTGAAAGGTCTGTTTGGCAAGTTCATTGCCTTTTTTATCTTCTGTGCCGACGTTTAAAAGCCCGATTCTCGGATTTTCGATGCCGAGAACCTGCTCTCCGTAGACAGAGCCCATAATCGCGTATTGGACGAGATGTTCGGGTTTGGCATCCACATTCGCTCCGACATCGAGAAGGAGAAAGCCGTCTCCTGAAACCGTCGGCAAGGTCGGCGCCAAAGCCGGTCTTTCAATCCCTTCAATTCTGCCGACGATGAATAACCCGGCCGTCATTAAAGCGCCGGTGTTGCCGGCGGAAATGCAGGCATCCGCTCTGCCTTCGGCAACTTCTCCGGCCATTAAAACCATCGACGAATTTTTCTTTCTTCTCACGGCCCGGACAGGTTCGTCGGTCGCTTCAATGATTTCTTCAGCGTGCTTGACGGTGATCCGCCCGTGCTCTGTCAAATGGGCGGCTATTTTTTCTTGATCTCCGATGAGAGTGACTTCAAGATCTTCGAAGTTCTCGACGGCTTTCATCACTCCGTCGATGACCGCTTGGGGAGCATTGTCCCCTCCCATAGCATCTACAGCAATTCTCATGACTTACGCGCCACCTTCTATGATTGTTTTGAACGATACATGACAAATTCGCCCGAAAAAACGGGCTCTTCGGCAACATAGCTGTTGACCTCAACAACCGTTCTGCCTTTTTCTTTATCAAGCTTGACGACTTTTGCTTTTGCAACGACCCGTTCGCCTTGTTTGACCTGCCTTGTAAAACGGATATCCGCTTTGGCTGTTAATGCAAGCTCATCATCGATGACGGCGACGGCGAGCGAGTTCGCCTGGGCAAACAGATGATGCCCCCTGGCGATTTGATTGCGGCTGAAAACATGCTCCCTTCTGATTTCAAGAATGGAAATCGCCTGTTCATCAAGCTCAAGGTCAATGATCTCGCCGATCACCTCATCAAGCGGAAGGGATTTGACTTCATCTTCAAGAGATTTCTCAGCAACGCTTTTGATTCTTTCTCTCAGTTCGGGTATGGATAGTTCCAAACGGTCTAAACGAATCGTCTGAATGCTGACGTTAAATTTCTCCGCAAGCTCCTCGTCTGTAATAAACGGGGTCGCTTTAATCGTCTGCTGCAGCAATTCTTGGCGTTCTCTTTTACTTTTTCTCATGTTTTTAAACACCATCCGCGCATTTATGACTAGGTACTAATAGTAGTATATAATTTCATAGATTGGAATGCAATCATTCTTTGCTGCACCGATCCTAATTTTTTGAAGGAACAGGTCAGCTCAGTTTTTCTCCGTCCATGACTCCGCTTTTTTGCAAATGTTCCCTTAACCCTGCATATTCGGCATCGGTCCAGAATGCGTGTGAGGAGACGAGTTCTGCGGCGTCTTTTCTCGCCGTCTCAAGAGCGCGGTAATCATGAACCATATCGGCAACTTTAAATTCGGGCATTCCGCTTTGTTTCTTGCCGAAAAAGTCGCCGGGCCCCCTTAATTCCAGATCTTTTTCCGAAAGCTCAAAGCCGTCCGTCGTTTCCGACATGATGCCCATCCGTTCCTTGCCCGTTTCGGATTTGGGATCTGCCATGAGAATGCAATACGATTGATGATCCCCCCGTCCGACGCGCCCGCGGAGCTGGTGAAGCTGGGAAAGGCCGAACCGGTCGGCATCATAGATCAGCATCACGGTCGCGTTTGGAACGTTGACACCGACTTCAACAACGGTTGTCGAGACGAGAACCTGACACTCGTTTTTGCTGAACTGCCTCATCACCTGCTCTTTTTCATCATTGGAGAGCTTCCCGTGCATGAGGCCGACTTGCCATCTTCCATGAAAAGCATGGGTCAGCATGCTGTGCACATCGATCGCATTCTGCACATCGAGCTTGTCCGACTCTTCGATCAGCGGGCATATCACATACGCCTGTCTGCCTTTTCTCAACTCTTTTTCAATGAAAGCGAGAATCCGTTCCAGCATGTCGTGCTTGACCCAATATGTTTCGATCCTTTTCCGCCCGGCCGGCATTTCGTCGATGATCGATACATCCATTTCGCCGAATACCGTAATCGCGAGTGTCCGCGGTATCGGCGTTGCCGTCATAAACAGGACGTCCGGATCCTTTCCTTTGCTTCTTAATTTTTGCCTCTGCTCAACGCCAAAGCGGTGCTGTTCATCCGTAATGACGAGGCCGAGCTGTTGAAAATGCACATCATCCTGGATCAGGGCATGGGTGCCGACCAGGATATCAATGTCCCCGTCTTGCAGTCTTTCGAGCAGTTCTCTTCTCCTTTTTCCTTTGACAGAGCTTGTTAACAGCGCGACATTGACATCGTGGTTTGCAAACAGAGAAACGAGTGAATCCGCATGCTGTTCGGCCAATATTTCAGTGGGCACCATCATCGCCCCCTGAAAGCCGGACAGGATCGAAGCGTATAAAGCGATCGCGGCGACGGCGGTTTTGCCTGAGCCGACGTCGCCTTGCAGCAGACGGTTCATTTTATATTCTGACGTCATGTCCTTTAAAATCTCGTCGAGCGCTTTCGCCTGCGCGTTCGTCAAAGAAAACGGCAGACTGTTGACAAACGCATCGACCTCCCCGCGTTTAAAGCTGTGTCTGATTCCGTCGGAATGCTCCCGTTCAAACTTCCGCAGCGCCTGCATTTTCAGCTGAAACAGCAGAAATTCTTCATAAACAAACCGGCGCCGCGCCTGTTTTAACGTCTCCCTTGACTCAGGCTTGTGGATCGCTCTTACCGCATCCTGGTAGAAAAGCAGCTTATAGGTACTCCGGAGCTTTTCAGGCAGGGGATCTTCCGCAAACGGCAAATAGCTCTGGACGGCTTCCTGGATCAATTTCCGCATCGTTTTCACCGTCATATGTTCTTTTACGGAATAGACGGGTTCTATCGACTGGTCGCTTTGATGCGGGCCGTTTTTCAGCTCCTGCACCATCACCGACTGCCTGTGCTTGTCCCATTTTCCCGAAATGGTGACAACCGAACCGATGGCCAGTTTCTTTTTCAAATACGGACGGTTAAAGCAGACCGCCGTGATCAAGTAGTTTCCGACGAGAAGGCGAAACGTCAGGCGGCTCCGCTTTTTTCCGTAATAGGTAAGAGAAGGTTCGCTGTGAACCTTCCCTTCAACCGTCACTCTTTCCTCGTGTGCCACTTCTTCCAAATCGCGCAGTTCATAATCGTCATAGCGGTACGGGAAGTAGTTCAAAAGGTCGGAAACATCATAGATTCCAAGCTCGTTTAATGTTTTTTCCGTTTCCGTCCCGACTCCTTTGACAACAGATACACTATTTTGCAGATTGTTCTTCACGTGCGTTCGACGCCCCTCCGAATATTTTTTTCTCCAGTTCTTTCCCGGTTGGGGTTGCGGCGAGACCGCCCCGCCCTGTTTCTCTCAAGGCGGTCGGCATCGTCTGGCCGATTTTATACATCGCATCAATCACCTCATCGCACGGAATGCGGCTTGTGATGCCGGCAAGCGCCATATCGGCCGCCACCATCGCATTGGCGGCACCCATCGCATTTCGTTTGACACACGGGACTTCGACAAGCCCTGCGACAGGGTCGCAAACAAGACCGAGGACGTTTTTCAAGGCGATCGCCATCGCTTCGGCGCACTGCTCAGGCGTCCCTCCAGCCATTTCCACGATCGCCGCTGCCGCCATCCCGGAAGCTGAACCGACTTCAGCCTGGCATCCGCCCGCAGCACCTGAGATGCTGGCATTGTTGGCGACGACAAAGCCGAACGCCCCTGATGTGAATAAAAAGCGGACCATCTGCTCTTTGGTCGGATGAAGTTTGTCTTTAACGGCAAATAAAGTGCCGGGAACAACGCCGGCCGAACCGGCTGTCGGAGTTGCGCAAATCGTTCCCATCGCAGCGTTGACTTCATTGGTGGCAACCGCCTTGCTGACGGCGTCTAAGATGACATCTCCGGAAAGCCCTTTTCCCGCTTTAAGATAGGCCTGCAGCTTGACGGCGTCACCGCCCGTCAGTCCGGAGTGTGACACAACACCGTTAATTCCCTTTTGAACAGCGTCTTCCATGACGGTTAAGTTGGCTTCCATCTGCTTGAAGATTTCCTCCCGCGTCCGGCCTGACACCTCGATTTCCTGGGTGATCATGATTTCAGATATGGACACGTTTTTCTCTTTTGTCAGCTCAATCAATTCTTTCACATTTCGAAACATTTAATCTCCCTCTTCCATATCCTTTAGTCAGCGATCTGTGTCACTTCAATGATATTCGGCAGCGCTCTCAATTCCTCAAACACGGACGGATCAATCGTTTGATCGACCTCTATCGTCATCAGCGCTTCCTGTCCGACATCTTTGCGCGCCACTTCCATGTGGCCGATGTTGATCGCAAATTTCGCCAGCACATTGGCAACACCCGCAATCGTTCCGTAGCGATCGTTGTGGACGACTAAAATGGCGGGGTGATTACCCGACAATCTAAGTCTAAAGCCGTTTAACTCGATGATTTCGATTTTTCCTCCGCCGATTGATATGCCTGCAAGCTCAAGCGTTCCTTCATCATCAGAAATGAGGACGCGGGCGGTATTCGGGTGCTTCGGCACCGCATCTTCTTCACGGAATTCGATGTCAATCCCCTTTGCTTCGGCAATGCGGATCGAATCTTTAATTCTTTCATCAAATGTATCAAAGTCTAAAAGGCCGCCGATGATCGCCACATCTGTTCCGTGTCCTTTATAGGTCTCGGCAAAAGAACCGTAGAAGGAAACAATGATTTTCTTCGGCTCTCTCCCAAACACGCTTCTGGCGACCCTGCCGATTCTGGCTGCGCCGGCCGTATGGGAGCTTGACGGTCCGATCATGACGGGCCCTATAATATCAAATACGCTTCTGTACTTCATCCTGATCCCCTTCCCTCTTGTTTTTCGCGGGAAAAAACAGCCGTTTTTTTTAGACTAATTGATCAAACACGAATTGGCAAGCGGACATAAAAAAAGCCAAAAGAAGAGAAGGGCTTTGTTAAACACCCTTCTGCTTCGATCATTATTCCACAGCCAGAATGTATGAATACAGCGGCTGTTTTCCGTCGTGAACTTCAACTTCGACTTCTTCGTATGTGTCGCCGATATAGCCGGCGAGTTCTTCGACTTCTTCTTCTGACGCATCTTGACCTTTAATCACCGTGACGATTTCACTGTCTTCATCGATCATTTTTGCAATCAGCTTTTTCGCCGCTTCGATTTGGACTGACGCGGTTTCCACGATTTTTCCATTTAAAATGCCCATAAAATCGCCTTTTTTGATGTCGATGCCGTCGATGTTCGTGTCTCTGACAGCGTATGTGACCTGCCCGCTTTTGACATCATCGATCGCTTCAAGCATATTCGCCCTGTTTTCTTCCGCATCCAACGCCGGATTAAACGCCACCAATGCAGCCATCCCCTGCGGGACGGTTTTTGTCGGGATGACGATGACGTTTTGCTCCGCAACATCTGCAGCCTGGTTTGCCGCCATGACAATGTTTGAATTGTTCGGCAGGATCACGACGGTGTCCGCATTGGCCTCGCGTATCGCTTGAACGATGTCTTCCGTGCTCGGGTTCATCGTTTGCCCGCCTTCAATGACAGATGTCGCACCGATGCTGCGGAAAAGCTCGGAAATTCCTTCCCCCATCGCTACGGTAACCACACCGTACGGCTGTTTTTCAGCCGGGACCTCGGGCGCCTGGGCCTCGCTTTTGTTTTGGCTGAGGATCGCGCTGTGCTGTTCTCTCATGTTTTCAATTTTCATATTGATCAAGCTGCCATACTTTTGCGCATAGGTCATGACTTCTCCGGGATATTCGGCATGGATGTGCACCTTGGCGAGATTTTCGTCTGATACGACGAGCAGAGAATCGCCGAACCGGCTTAAATCCTGGCGGAACACATCTTCGTTGAAGCTTCTTTTCCCTTGGTTAAGTTTGACCATAAATTCCGTGCAATAGCCGAATTCGATGTCTTCGGTATTCATATGGCTTTGCGCGTTTTTATGGTGCTCAGCGCTGACAAGATCATCCAATGACGGCAGAGCGGCTTTTTGATCGGAAAGCTTTTCTCCTTTCAAAGAAGCGAGAAACCCTTCATATACGCAAAGAAGCCCTTTTCCGCCGCTGTCAACAACCCCGACTTCCTTTAAAACAGGGAGAAGTTCAGGCGTCCTGTCCAATGAGGCTGCCGCTTCACTGACAACCGCTTCCATGACGCTTGTGACATCGTTTTCAGTTTGAGCGGTGAGGACGGCTTTTTTAGCCGCATCTTTGGCAACCGTCAAAATCGTGCCTTCCACCGGTTTCATGACGGCTTTATAGGCAGTGTCGACACCTGCCTGAAACGCAGCAGCAAATTCCTTGGCATCGATTTCGCTCTTTTGTTCAATCGACTTCCCAAATCCCCGGAACAGCTGGGACAAAATAACGCCCGAGTTGCCGCGCGCTCCCATCAAAAGTCCTTTTGAAAGGCCCGCTGCCACTTTTCCGATATGGGCGGTATCGATTTGCTCGACTTCTTTCGCACCTGAAGTCATCGATAAATTCATGTTTGTTCCTGTGTCTCCATCCGGAACCGGAAACACGTTTAACGCATCAACTACGCTTGCGTTTTGAGACAGATGGTGCGCACCGTACAGAACCATGTCTGCAAAAGCTTTCCCATCTAAAGTTCGTATAGACACTCTTGTTTTCCTCCTAACTACGGGTTCGTCACTCGTACTCCTTGAACGTAAATATTGACGGAATCAACCGCAAGACCTACCGTATGGTCCAGCGTATATTTGACTTTTGTTTGAACATTGTGTGCCACTTCAGAAATTTTCGTTCCGTAGCTGACAATGATGTACATGTCAATATGAATGCGATCTTCTTCCTGACGGACGATCACGCCGCGGCTGAAATTTTCTTTTCTGAGGATCTCAGTCAGCCCGTCTTTGATCTGGTTCTTAGATGCCATACCTACGATCCCGTAGCAGTCAATCGCCGCACCTCCGGCAACCGTGGCGACGACTTCATTTGATATATCTATCTGTCCGTATTTTGTTCGGAATTCAATGGACACGTCGGTTCCTCCTTTTTGAGTCACTTTGACCGAGTTATCATCATTCTACTATAAGGACCTTCTTTTTAAAAGAACAGGCATGCTTCTGTCTAAACCTAACCCTACTTATACTACAGCGCGTTCATTTTTTCAAGATGTCAAGTGATTATTCTTGAAAGGATAGCAAACAATAGTTGCAAACGGTTTTCAGCTGTGGTAAATTATTAAAGTATCTGAAGCATCACAGGTGATCAAATCGATAAAGAATGATGATGTTTTTTTGAGAGTTAGGAGGGAAACAAATGGCACGTAAATGCGTTATTACAGGCAGAAAATCACGTTCTGGCAATTCTCGTTCTCACGCAATGAACGCTTCTAAACGCACATGGGGCGCAAACGTTCAAAAAGTGCGTATCCTTGTGAACGGCAAGCCTAAAAAAGTATATGTATCTGCTCGAGCTTTGAAATCTGGAAAAGTTGAGCGTGTATAAGAAAAAATAAACGCCTGCCTATAGCGACCGTGTCCTAAAGGCAGGCGTTTTTTACATTCTTTTTCTTCGTCCGGGAAGGAGCAGTCCGTTTCAAAAGCGGACCGGCGCTTTTAATCTTTGCGAAACGAACCAAGCATTGCCCGGACGATCCCCCCCAAAAACTTCGGTAATTTAATGGTGTAAAATTTCATTCCGTTCCCTCCTCAAGAGTCCCGCAGCCGCATGTATCGCCAGTCTTTTTTAGACAGGCGTAAAGAGCCAGGATATTTTAATCAGTGCTTCTTATCATTATTAATATGCCTTCTGTAAACGAAAAAGCACCTTGTGAATGGATGAGTTCGTTACTAATACATAGTGTAGAACCAAGAGCAATATGACACTTATTTAAAGAATACTTAAATCCTTCGAGAGATAGGTTTTTCACCGTTTCTGTAAACGGGAGGAATGAAACATACGGCTTCGTTTGATCACGCATGACAGTATATGTACCAGGGGAATGCATGGTGATCGCATTTTGCTTGTCGATCATGACAGCGCTCACCTTTTGTTGGAGAGCTTGATAAAGAAGCTGCAGATTCCCGAGAAAATGATCCGCTCTCCCGCCTGAGATGCCGAACATCCTGATCAAGGAAGGCTGCTCTTTGACAGCCCAGCTGAGCGCGAGATCCAAATCTGTTTGATCTTTTTCCGCCTGGTAGATATGCAGACGGGGGGCGGCTTTTTCAAGCGCTTCCTTTTGTTCTGCCGTGATGCTGTCAAAGTCTCCGAACGCTTCATCGGGTATGATTCCCGCTTCCAGAAGCGCCGCCGCTCCTCTGTCGACGCCGACCCAGAGGGCTTGATCGTCACGGTACTGCGATAGATCAGGAATGAGATGGCCGGGTCCTCCGGCGACAATATTGATCGTTTTCATCACTTATCCTTTCTGCACCCCCTTTAAAAAAGAGCACAGCACAGGCTGGCTCTTTTTTAAGAGGAGCACGCCCAAACCGTTTGATTCAGAGGGCTCCTTTAATATTGGAAATGGCTTTTTTGCGGTCTTTTTCATTATAGACGGCAGATCCGGCGACAAGCAGATTCGCTCCCGCTTCAATGCACTGTGCTGCGGTCTCTCTGTTCACGCCTCCGTCCACTTCGATCAGCAAATCTGAAAGTCCTTTTTGCTCAGCAAGCTCTTTGACCCGGCTGATTTTCGGAACGACGGAAGAAATAAACGATTGTCCGCCGAAACCCGGATTCACCGTCATCAAAAGGACAAGATCAAGGTCTTCCAGCACATGTTCGATCTGCTCAACCGGTGTATGCGGATTTAGAACAACACCCGCCTTGATCCCCTGTTCCTTGATCAGCTGGATCGTCCGATGGAGATGCGGACAAGCTTCGACATGGACGGAAAGAATGTCCGCTCCCGCTTTTGCAAATGCAGGTATATAGCGATCCGGGTCCTCGATCATCAAATGGACGTCAAGCGGCAGTTTGGTGATCGGGCGGACGGCTTCGACAACAAGCGGTCCGATGGTGATGTTGGGAACGAAATGCCCGTCCATCACATCAATGTGGATGAAATCGGCTCCGCCCTGTTCTACATCTTTGATCTCTTCTCCCAAACGGGCAAAGTCGGCTGAAAGAATCGAAGGAGCAACATATACCATATTTAATACCTCGGCTTTCTATCTTTAATCTCTTTTAAAAATTCAACATAATGGTCGTATCGATATGAAGCGATGTCCCCGCTTTCCACCGCTTTTTTGACGGCGCAGCTCGGCTCTTTTAGATGCAGGCATCCGCGGAATTTGCATTCTCTGCTTTTTTCACCGATCTCCAAAAAGGTATATCCTAAATCTTCGGCTTCGATGCCGGTGAATTCCAGCGAGCTAAAACCCGGTGTATCGGCCACGAGCCCACCGCCCACATCAATCAGTTCGACATGGCGCGTTGTATGCTTGCCTCTCCCTAAATGGGCGGAAATGCCATCGGTTTTCAGTTCCAGGTCAGGGCTTATCGCATTTAACAGGGAAGACTTCCCCACACCGGATTGACCGGCGAACACGGTGATTCGGTCTCTAAAATGGGCCGTTACTTCTTTTGCGCCGCCCTCTTTGATTGAGGTCAAATAGACGGGGTACCCGATTTTCCGGTAGTCTTCGGCATATTGATGAATGTCTTCTTTTACATCCTCCGCCAGATCCATCTTCGTGATGCAAATGATCGGTTTGATGTCGTTTGCTTCAACAAGCGCTAAAAAACGGTCCAAAAGCGAAGTGCTAAAAGCCGGCTCTTTCGCTGAAAACACCAGAACGGCCTGATCGACATTGCTGATCGGGGGCCTGATTAATTCATTGAGCCTTTCCTTGATTTCAAGAAGGTAGCCTTCCTTATCATTGTCGGCCTGATAGACGACATCATCGCCGACAAGAGGGGTTACTTTGTTCTTTCGGAAAACCCCTCTTCCCCTGCATTGAATCACTTTCCCGCCATCCAATACATAGTAAAAGCCGCTTAAAGCTTTAATGATTTTGCCCTCAGGCATACTGCACCTCCTTTATTCATCCTCAGGATATTCAATCGTTTTGGTCCTGACCACTTTATTGTTGACGGTTACTTGATAATACCCTTTTTGGCCGGGGGCAATCCTGAACTTGATCGTTCTTTCGGTCGGCGCCGTGATTTTAAAATTTTCATAGACGTCGGAAATGCTGTGGTCTTCGTCATCAATCGAAATCTGGACGGTCTGCTCTTCCCCCTCCGTTTCCGGCTCATAAGGGATCTCGATTTTTTCGGTCACCGTTTTGACCGGTTTTTGTTCGGGTCCGAGTGAAAATGTAACCTCAACCTTATCTCCCGGTTTGACGGTCGACCCGGCTGCAGGCTTTTGTTTGATGACCTGGCCTTCCGGAACGTCATCAGAGTGCGCTTCTTTTTCCACCAGTACGAGCTGGTGATCATCCAGATAGCCTGAAGCTGCCTGTTTGCTGTATGTTTTTAAATCTCTCAATGTGATGTCTTCCGGTCCGAGGCTGACCGTCAACTTGACCTCGTCGTCGCCGGGCACGATTTCCGTTCCTGCCGTCGGCTTCTGTTCGATGACAGTGCCGGCTTCTTCTTCATCATGAACCTCTTCCGTCTTGATATGTTTAAAGCCTTTTTGTTCAAGCAGCTTTTGTGCGGCATCGGCTTTTTGGCCGACGACATCTTCCACTTCCTTTTTCGCCTTGCCGGAGCTTTTGTACAGCTTGACTGTCGCACCTTCCTTGACGACATCGCCTGCTGCCGGGTCTGTTTTGACAATCAGCCCTTCCGCAATTTTTTCGTCGGCGATGTCTTCCGCATTTGGATCGACTTCAAACCCTTCTCCTTCCAACGCTGTGACGGCTTCTTCATATTCGAGGCCGCTAACGTTCGGAACCTCTACATCCTTAGGGAAGAAGAGTGACGGAAACACCGTTAAAGCGAGTACGGCAGATGTGATCAAAATGAAAAGCAGGGTCAGCACGATGAGCGGCCATTTTTTTCTTTTTTTCTTTTTGCCCGCTTTAGCCTGCTTCTTTTTTTCTTTTTTTGATAAAACAGGTGCCTCCTCCGCAACATCAGCGGCATCCCCTTGTCCATCCGCGTCAGACGGAAGGTCTTTGATGACCGGGACCGCTTTCGTCATCTCATCGTCAGACGGAATGGCGAATTTCGCTTCATCGATTCTGTCCGGATCAAAAGCCGTCTGCAAATCGCTTTCCATCTCTTCAGCGGAATCGTACCGGTGAAACGGATCTTTGGCCGTGGCCTTGAGCACGACGTTTTCTAAACTTTGCGGCACGGCGGGATTCCACCTTTTCACTGTAGGGGTTTCCGTTTGCAGATGTTTGAGTGCGATTGAGACCGCTGATTCGCCTTCAAATGGCGTGCGTGATGTCAGCAGCTCGAACAGCACAATACCGAGTGAATAAATGTCGGATTTCTTCGTAGACAGGCCGCCTCTTGCCTGTTCAGGCGACAAATAATGGACAGAGCCCAATACCGAGTTGGTGTGCGTAATGGTTGTTGAGCTTAAAGCCATGGCAATGCCGAAATCGGTGACTTTAATGTGTCCCATATGGTCGATTAAAATATTGTGCGGTTTAATATCCCGGTGTACGATTTGATTTTCATGGGCGTGAGCGATGGCGGAGATGATCTGCTCCATGATTTGGACCGCTTCTTTTGGATGGAGGGGACCGGTTCGGTTTATGTATTCTTTCAGGGTCATCCCCTCTACATACTCCATGACGATATAGTAGATGTCATCTTCTTCTCCGACATCATAAATGCTGACGATATTCGGATGATCGAGGCTTGCTGCGGACTGGGCTTCCCGTCTGAACCGCCTGATGAAATCGGCGTCGTGAACGAAGTCAAATCGCAGCACTTTAATCGCGACTTCCCGATCGAGTATGATGTCTTCAGCCAAATAGACGTTAGCCATTCCCCCTCCGCCGATAGCGCGCAGGATTTGGTAGCGTCCGCTGATCCTTTTGCCGATTAGCACTTGTCTTCACCTTCTTCAGTTTGAAAAGGAAGCTCCAATATCGCGACGGTAATGTTGTCTTCGCCGCCGTTGTCATTGGCCGCCTGAACAAGCCGCTCAGCTTTTTCCTCCGGAGAAGATGAAGCCTCAAGCATTTCCTGCAATGTTTGATCATCCACTTTGTTCGTCAGACCGTCAGAGCATAACAGAACTTGATCGCCGGGTTCGATTTCAAAGGTGTGGGCCTCGACCTGTACATCAGGATCTGTACCGAGCGCTTTTGTCAGCACGTTTTTCCGCGGATGGTGTTCAGCGTCTTCCTTTGAAATCCCTCCGGTTTTGACCAGTTCATTGACAAGCGAATGGTCTTCGGTCAGCTGAGTCAAGCTGTCTTGATGCAGAAGATAGCAGCGGCTGTCGCCGATATGGGCGACCGTCAACGTTTTCCCCTCATATAAAGCGCAGACGACCGTCGTCCCCATTCCCTGGCATTCTTCGTGCGCTCTTGCATGGTCGTATAGTTTTTGATTGACGGCCGAAATCTGCTCTTTCAGCCATGCTTCGCTCTCAGCGGGAGAAGCCGGAATGTCTTCGGTTTGCTCCCAGATGTCCCGAAGGGATGAGACGGCCATCTTGCTAGCAACATCGCCGGCAAGATGACCTCCCATACCGTCGCAGACAACGGCAAAAACATATCCTTCTTTTTCAGTAAAAATGTCCGCAGCATCTTCATTGTGCGGCCGTATTTTTCCCCTGTCCGTCTTTAAGGCTGTCTTCAACCTTGATTCACCTCGTCTCTTCTTTTCGCTCCTTCGCACGCAGCTGTCCGCAGGCAGCGTCAATATCATGGCCTTGCTCTCTTCTGATCGTGACATTTACTCCGTGAGACTTTAATGTTTTTTCAAAGGCGAAAATCTGTTCTTTAGGTGTTCTGACATAGTCTCGTTCAGGTACATAATTGACGGGAATCAAATTGACGTGGCATTTGATTCCTTTTAATAATGCAGCCAATTCTTCCGCGTGCTCTACCTGATCGTTGACACCGCCGAAAAGGCCGTACTCAAACGTGACCCTTCTGCCGGTTTTTTTAATGTAGTATTCGACTGCTTTCATCAGCTCTGGAAGCTTGTACGCTCTGTTGATCGGCATCAGCCGGCTTCTGATTTCCGTGTTTGGCGCGTGCAGAGAAATCGCAAAATTGATTTGCAGCTTTTCATCGGCAAACTCATAGATTTTCGGGATGATGCCGCTCGTTGATACCGTGATGTGGCGCGCACCGATATTCAGCCCTTGATCATGGTTAACGATTTTCAAGAAAGCAAGCATTTCCTGAAAGTTGTCGAACGGTTCGCCGATTCCCATAATCACGATCGAGCTGACGCGCTCGTCTGTTTCATCGAGCGCCTGCTGCACTTTGACCACCTGTGCGACGATCTCGCCTGCTTCAAGGTTCCGCTTCAGCCCTCCGAGTGTTGAAGCGCAGAACGTACAGCCGATCCGGCATCCCACCTGTGTCGTGACACAAACAGAATTGCCATATTCATGCCGCATTAATACGGTTTCGATCGTATATCCGTCATGAAGCTCAAATAAAAACTTCATCGTTCCGTCCTGAGATGTCTGCTTGACGGCCGTTTTCAGCGTTGTTAAGACAAATTGGTCTTTCAGCTTGGCGCGGAGCTCCTTTGAAAGGTTTGTCATCTCATCAAACGATGCGACTCGTTTTTCATAGAGCCACTCGAAAATCTGTGTGGCGCGGAAAGGCTTTTCTCCGTTTTCTTTAAGCCAGCTTTTGATATCCTCTATTTCAAAAGAATAAATGGACGGTTTCTCTGTCCGCAATTCTTTTCTGATCTTTTGTTTCGTTTCAATCATTGTGATCCCTTCTTTCTCATGCTGCAAATAAAGAAGCCGTCTGTACCAAAGTAGTGAGGGAGGATTTGAATGCTCCCATCCTTGACATACGGCGCCGCTTTTTCGGGCAGCCGCTCGACGAGGGTGGGGTCCGCTTCAAATTCGTCGTGTTCTTCCAAAAAAGCATGCATGACTTGTTCATTTTCTGTCCGGTCCATCGTACACGTACTGTAGACCAGTGTTCCGCCGTTTTTCAAAAGCGGTGCGATTTCCCTTAAAATGGCGAGCTGAATCCCGGCAAGACGAGAGGAATCTTCAGGCGATTTGCTGTATTTAAGATCCGGCTTTCTCCGGATGACACCAAAGCCGGAGCACGGAGCATCGACGAGAATCCGGTCAAAAGTTTCCGGCTCGAAAGCTGCACCGGCCTTTCTGGCGTCCAGCGCCCGGGCTTCGATGTTTGACAGGCCGAGCCGGCCGGCCGCTTCCTTGATCAGCTTGACTTTATGCTGATGAAGGTCAAGGGAGACAATCTTCCCCGTATTTTCAAGAAGCTCGCCGATATGGGTCGATTTTCCTCCCGGGGCGGCGCAGGCGTCAAGAATCGTTTCTCCTGGTACCGGGCCGACCGCTCTTCCCACGAGCATTGAGCTTTCATCCTGAATGGTCACATCGCCTTCTTTGAAAAACGGACTCGCTGCGATCGTTCCTTTTAACAGCTTTACAGCATCTTCGGACAAATCGCCTTCCTCCGCCTCAAATCCTGCTTCACTGAGGCGTTTAAGCAGTGTGTCTCTGTCGTTTTTCAGCGTATTGACCCGGAGCGTTTGCTTCGGCGGAATCATATGGATTCTGCACACTTGTTCAGCAGCCTCAAATCCGTAAGCCTCCGTCCATTCTCTGACAAGCCACTCCGGATGGCTCGTTTCAACCGCCAGGCGCTCAATCGGATCGCTGATATCAGCAAATGAAGGAACGCCTTCCCTCTGAATCGAACGCAAAACCCCGTTAACGAATGAAGAAATGCCTTTGTGCCCGCGTTTTTTCGCGATCTCAACCGCTTCAAACAGTGCGGCGCGGTCAGGTATTTTCTCCAAGTATTCCATTTGGTACAGCGACATTCTTAAAAGGTGAATCACCCATAGTTTCACCTTTTCCGGCTTTTTAATAAACGGCTTCAGCATATAATCGAGAGCGAGCCTGTTTTGAAGGGTTCCGTAAACGAGTTCTGTCAGCAACCCTCTGTCCTTGTCGTTTAAATCGCTTGCTTTCATGACAGACTGGAGCAGGAGATTGCTGTATGCCTGATTTTGATCGAGCTTAATCAGCGCATCAAGCGCCACTTCCCTGACATTACTTTTCTTCATCGACATAACCTAATTTCATTCCGGTTTGAAGACCCGCTCCCCTTACGAAGTCTTCGCCCCTCATTCTTTTTTTGCCCGCCGGCTGCACTTCCGTCAGTTTCAGCGCGGTGCTGTTTCCAGTCGCAACGACAATCCCGTCCTTTTCAACGGCGATGATCTCTCCCGGCTCTCCCTGTTTTCCTGCCGAAGTCTTTTTCGCCGCCCAGACTTTCAAGGTCTTTCCGCCGAGCATCGTGTAGGCGACAGGCCAAGGATTTAGACCGCGCACCTGGTTGTACAGAACTTCACCAGGTTTTGACCAGTCGATCCGTTCCTGCTCACGTTTAATGTTTGGCGCATATGTCGCTTTTTCTTCATCCTGTTTTTCCGGTGACACCGAACCGTTGATGACTTTCAGAACCGTTTCGGAAAGAAGCGCGGCTCCCGCCTGGCTCAGTTTATCATGAAGGGTGCCGACATTATCATCTTCTTCGATGTCCACTTCCACTTTTGACAGCATGTCCCCCGCATCGAGCTTTTCGACCATGTACATAATCGTCACACCCGTTTTCTGTTTGCCTTCAAGGATTGCGTAGTGGATCGGCGCTCCTCCGCGAAGCTCGGGCAAGAGGGAAGCGTGGACATTGATGCAGCCGTATTTCGGATAATCCAAAAGCTTTTTCGGCAGGATTTGGCCAAATGCCGCCGTTACGATTAGGTCGGGCTCAAGCTGAAGAATCCTGTCGGTCTCCTCCTCTACCCGCACCCTTTCAGGCTGAAGCACGGGAATGCCGTGCCGCAGCGCTTCTTCTTTGACCGGAGGCGGTGTCATGACCTTTTTTCGCCCCTTTGGACGATCGGGCTGAGTGACGACACCCACCACATCATAGCCGTCTTTGATCAGTGTATTCAGCACCGGAACCGAAAAATCCGGCGTCCCCATAAAAACGATCCTTGTCATCCAATCATCCTTCCATTTCCTCAAGTTCTTCCGCTTCAATGTAGCGCGTTACTTTTGACGTAAATAAAACGCCGTCCAGGTGGTCGATTTCGTGCAGCAGCGCTCTCGCCAAAAAACCCTCCGCTTCAATTGTGAACGGTTTTCCGCGGCGGTCGCATGCCTTCACCTTGACATAGTCAGACCGCGTCACTTCGCCGTATAAACCCGGAAAGCTCAAGCACCCTTCAGGTCCTGTCTGTTCGCCGCGTTCCTCGATGATCTCCGGATTGATCAGCTCGATCCTCCCTGTCTCATCACCGATATCGACGACGGCCGCCCTTTTGGAGACGCCGATCTGCGGAGCGGCGAGGCCGACTCCATCCAGTTCGAGCATCGTGTCATACATGTTATCAAGTAGTTTTTTTAATGATTTATCAAAAGCCGCAACGGGCTCGGCAGGGGTTTCAAGCACTTCTGCCGGGTACGTTACGATCGGTTTTACTGCCAACGATAAGCCCTCCATCTGCTATGTCTTACATCATCATATAAGGATTCATATCTACCGAAATCGACAATTGTTTTTGTTCAATATCCCGCTTATAATGATCCATCACTTTTTTGAGTAAAGATGTAAGCATTTTTTCCTGTTTGTATTTTATCACGCATTGATAGCGATATCTATCTTTGATCCTGGCAATCGGCGATGCGACCGGCCCGAGAATTTTAGCGTCGCCGGAAATGTTCGCTTTTAAAAAGCCGGCGATTTTTTCCGTGACGATGGCCGCTTTTGTCACCTCTTCGTGTGAGACGGTGACGAGCGCCAAATAATAATACGGCGGGTATGCCTGCTCTCTTCTGTGAAGCATTTCCTGCCGGAAAAATGTTTCATAGTCATGCGTTTTCGTGAGCTCAATGCTGTAGTGGGACGGGGTATAAGTTTGAATGATGACCCTGCCCGGCTTTTCGTGACGTCCGGCTCTTCCGCTGACCTGCGTCATCAGCTGAAACGTTTTTTCCGCTGCTCTGAAATCGGGGATGTGAAGCATCGTATCGGCGCTCAGCACCCCGACAAGTGTGACGTTTTCAAAATCGAGCCCTTTGGCGATCATCTGCGTGCCGAGCAGGATATCGGCTTCCCCTCTCCCAAAGGATGTGAGCAGTTTTTCATGGGCTCCTTTTCTTGAAGTTGTATCCACGTCCATGCGGATGACCCTGGCAGCAGGCAAAATTTTCGCCAACTCCTCTTCGACCCGCTGTGTTCCTGTTCCAAAATAGCGGATATGTTCGCTTCCGCATTCGGGACAGCTTGACGGCATCCCGGTTTCATAGCCGCAATAGTGGCATTTGAGGCGCTGGCCGAATCTATGGTATGTGAGGGAAATTTCGCAGTGCGGACATTGGATGACATATCCGCAGTCCCTGCACATCACAAACGAGGAATAGCCCCTTTTATTTAAAAACAGGACGGCCTGCTCGCCTTTTTCAAGCGTCTCTTCAAGAGCTGCCATTAAATCTCTGGAAAACATCGAACGGTTTCCGTTTCTCAGTTCTTCCCTCATATCGACGAGGGAAACGTCAGGCATAACCTGATGGTTGACACGGTGCTTGAGGGTAAGCAGCTTGTAGACGCCTTTTTTTGCGCGGGCAAACGATTCAAGCGTCGGAGTCGCGCTGCCGAGGACGACCGGACACCGATGGTATTCGGCCCGTTTAATCGCCGCTTCTTTCGCGTGGTATCTCGGCATTTCCTCCTGTTTGTAAGATGTTTCATGCTCTTCATCAATAATGATCATACCGAGATTTTCAAACGGGGCGAAAATCGCGGAGCGCGCCCCCACGACAAGCCGGACTTCTTTGCGGTGGATTTTCCGCCATTCATCATATTTTTCTCCTGTTGAAAGCCCGCTGTGCAAGACGGCAACCTGTGAGCCGAAACGGCCTTTGAAACGGTTGACCATTTGCGGTGTGAGCGAGATTTCCGGAACGAGGACGATCGCTTCCTTGCCGGCTTTCAGCACCTTTTCAATCGATTGCAAATAAATTTCTGTTTTACCGCTGCCGGTGACGCCGTGAAGAAGGAATACGTCATGCCGCTTTTCTTCAATCGCTTCTGCCACCGCTTCAAATGCTCGGGCCTGTTCTTCAGTCAAAGCAAGCGGCTCGGTTTTTTTGAACATTCTGTCCTGATAAGGGTCTCTGTAAACCTCCTGCTCGCTCTCCTTCAGCAGGCCTTTTTGAATCAGCGCTTTTAAGGATGCGGAGGACCCGCCGGTCTTTTCGAGAAGATCCTTTGCCGGCACCGAGAGCCCCTCATCGGATGCAATGAAAAACTGAAGAATTGCTGTTTGTTTGACAGCCTGGGCAGAAAGCTCGTCCAGCGCCTCATTCAATTTCGTCCTCGAACAGAGGGGCGCGATCATTCTCTGCGTCTTTTTGTTTGTTTTCTGCTTGACCTTGTAGGCCACTTCAAGGTTTCCTTCTTGAACCTGGCGCTGGATGAGCTTCAATATCCCGTGGTCTTCTATATCTGAATAGGAGAGTGACGTCTTTTCGGAAAACAATCGTTTCAGCCTATCTGGAAGCCGCTCTTCTCTGATCACGTTGATTTCTTTGCCGTACTTCGCTTTCATCGCAGCCGGCAGCATCGCCTGCAAAGCCGTAATTTTATAAGAAAGCGTTTTTTCTGTCAGCCAGTCGGACAAATCGAGCAGCTCTTCGGTTAAAACAGGCGTCAGGTCAAGGATTTCCTCGATCTCCTTGACCGCGCGCCCGGCGAGTTCTGATGTGTCCTTCACACCGATAACAAACCCTTGTATTTTGCGGGCGCCAAAGGGAACGATCACCCGCATCCCTTTTTGAATCATCCCTTTCCATTTTTCCGGGATGCGGTAGTCAAACGGTCTGTCGATATTTTTCGTGGTGACATCGACGATCACTTCTGCAAAGTTCATGAAGAGGTCCCGCTCCGATCAAAAAGCAGGGCGGCTTCCTTTAAGACTTGAGCGGCAACCTCCCGCTTTGTCATCAGAGGGTGTGCTGTCTTTTTCCCGTCTTTATGATAAACCGTGACAATGTTGGTCTCCGTTCCAAAACCGGCGCCTTCAGCGGTGACATTGTTGGCGACAATCATGTCGGCGTTTTTAGAGTCCAGCTTTTTTCGGGCGTATTCTTCAATACTTTCGGTTTCCGCTGCAAAACCGATCAGGATTTGCTTTGTTTTCCTCTGGCCCAGCTCTTTTAAAATATCTTTTGTCCGTTCAAGCTCAATCACCAGGCTGCCGTCTTTTTTCTTCATTTTTTGGTCATGAATATGCTTCGGCCGATAATCGGCGACAGCTGCGGTTTTAATGACGATGTCGCTCTCATCGAATACAGACAGAACCGCTTGATACATCTCTTCGGCAGATTGGACGCGAACGACGTCAACCCCCGGCGGTTCATCAAGCGACGTGGGGCCGCTGATCAGCGTCACACGCGCTCCCAGCTTTGCCGCTTCCTCACTAAAGGCATAGCCCATTTTCCCTGTCGAACGGTTTGAGAAAAAGCGGACGGGGTCGACTTTTTCCCTTGTCGGGCCCGCTGTGACCACAACGTGTTTTCCCGCTAATAGACCGGTCTTTCCACCTGTGAAATGCTCTTCTGCCAATTGGACGATCCGTTCCGGTTCCTCAAGCCGGCCTTTGCCGACATACCCGCAGGCAAGATAGCCTTCGCTCGGCTCAATAAACCGGTAGCCGTCCTTGTAGAGAACATCGATATTCCGTTTGACGGCCGGGTGGTCATACATGTGGACATTCATGGCCGGAGCGATCCACACCGGCGCCGTCGTCGCCAAAAGCGTCGTCGTCAGCATGTCGTCGGCCAGCCCTGAGGCGAGTTTTCCGATAATGTTGGCTGTTGCAGGTGCAACAATCACAAGATCAGCCCAATCCGCAGCGTCGATGTGGGCGATCACGCGCGGATTCGGCTCTTCAAATGTATCGGTATAAACGTGGTGACGCGAAAGCGCCTGGAAAGTGAGCGGTGAGACAAATTCGCAGGCGGATTTTGTCATGATGACTTTGACATTGGCCCCTGCCTGTACAAGCTTGCTCGTCAGTGCGGCTGCTTTGTACACCGCAATTCCTCCGCTTACACACAGCAGAATGTTGCGATCTTTCAGCATCGTTTTCTCCCCCTTATGTTCTGTTGGATGGTTCCCTGAAAAAAATAACAACCTAATGGATAGGTTGCTATTTTTAAGGCTATTAGCGATTTTCCTTTTCAAATGTCAAAAGGCCGGCATCGATTTCCTCCAGCGCTTTGCCGACATATTTATGCGACTTCGGGTTTTCGATCTGTGCGTCTTTGTTGATCTGCATTTCACGGGCGCGTCTTGCCGACACAGTCACAAGCGTGTATTTTGAATCGAGTTTATTCATTAAAGAGTCAATTGACGGATCTAGCATAAGTTATTCAACCTCCAGCATTTTCTTATATCTTGGGGCAACGCGGTCACGCCGCAAATGCTCGGCGAGAACGATTGCTTTGATTCTTTCGCAGGCAAGCTCAATACTGTCATTTTCGACAACATAGTCATAGGCGTCCATCAGTTCGATTTCTTCCTTCGCCGCTTTCATCCGGTTTTCAATCAGGGTTTCAGATTCAGTCCCTCTTGTTGTAATCCGGTTTTTCAGCTCGGCAAGGCTCGGCGGCGCCAAAAAGATAAACAGGCCTTCGGGAAACGCCTTTCTGACTTGGAGCGCCCCCTGCACCTCAATTTCAAGGAAAACATCCTTTCCTTCTTCAAGGGTCTTCTCCACGTAATCGACGGGTGTCCCGTAATAGTTGCCGACATACTCGGCCCATTCGAGCAGCTTGTCGTTTTCAATCATTTCTTCAAATTGTTCACGCGTTTTGAAAAAGTAATCGACGCCGTCTCTCTCACCTTGTCGCGGCTGCCTCGTCGTTACCGAAATCGAATATTCAAACTTTGTGTCCTCCTGAGCAAACAGCGCCTGCCTGACCGTTCCTTTACCGACGCCGGAAGGGCCGGAGAGAACGATTAATAATCCTCTTTCTTTCATAAGGCCAATTATCCCTGCCCTTCATCCATGATTTCTTCTTTAGCGGAAAGCCTTTGTGCTACTGTCTCAGGCTGGACGGCAGATAAGATGATATGGTCACTGTCCATAATGACAACCGCTCGCGTTCTTCTTCCGTATGTAGCATCTATAAGCATACCGCGGTCTCTCGCATCCTGGATCATCCGTTTGATAGGCGCGGACTCCGGACTCACAATCGAGATGAGCCGATTCGCGGATATGATATTTCCAAAGCCGATATTAATCAGTTTAATCGTCATCTTCTACGTTCCCCCTGTATTGGACGTCTCTAGTTTAACCTGGAGAGAACATCCCTAAACAATACGCACAATCGCTATTCTATATTTTGCACTTGTTCTTTTATTTTTTCAATAGAGCTTTTCATTTCGACTACATGTTTTGTGATCTGATGATCATTTGCCTTTGAGCCGATCGTATTCGCTTCCCGGTTGAGCTCCTGCACGAGAAAATCAAGCTTTCTCCCCGCCGGCCCGCCTGAATCGCAAATATCGCGGAACTGGCGGAAATGGCTTTTCAGCCTTGTCACTTCCTCCGTGATATCGGAGCGGTCAGCAAACAAAGCGACTTCGGTCAAGAGCCGGCTTTCGTCGAGGCGGTCTGCCGACCATTCTTCAAGCCTTGCCTCAAGGCGATCCCTATAGTGGTCAACGACGCGGGGAGCAAGCTTTGCGACATCGTCTGTCAGCTTCTCAAGCCTTTCGATTTGCAGAAGGCAGTCTTCCTTAAGCCTCAGCCCTTCTGCTTCGCGCATGCTGCACAGTTCAAGGATGGCTTCCTCAACCGCTTCGAGAAGAACACCTTCAAGCTGCTCGTTGCGGACAGGCTCCTCCTCAACCTGAACGACATGTTCAAACTGAAAGGCGTCATGAACCGTGACATCTCCCGAAAGCTGACAGCGGTCTTTCATCTCGCCTGCGGCTTTGAGATACTCTTCAAGCAGCGGCCAGTCAACCTGGATTTTCCGGCTGACCAGAGCCTCGCCATCAACCGAAACGAACAGCTCCAGTCTTCCTCTTTGTATATGCTTAAAAATCGTTTGCTTTATTTTGTCTTCTAAATAGAGCAAAGGCCTTGGCATGCGGGCGTTCACTTCTTTAAACCGATAGTTGACAGATTTCAGCTCAACAGCTGCTGTCAGCCCATCCTTCGTTTTGCTCGCGCTGCCGAAACCGGTCATACTCCGTATCATAAAACACACCCAATTCTGTATAAGTAAAAAGGCAATAGAAACCTCTATTACCTTTAAGATTATATCATACAAGCCTATTTTTTTCTTGTCAAAAGTGACCCGGCTAGCAAAAAAGTTGGGATGGCCGACATGCCGATAATCAAGAGCCAGTCTACCATTAAAATCGGGACGGTATGGAAGATCGGCTGCAGCGGCGGATAATAAATGACAACCAGCATCAGCAAAATCGAAGACAAGACGGCCCCGAGCAAGTAAAGGTTCTCAAACGGATTGCGGTCAAAAATAGAACGTTCGCTGCGGCAGTCAAACACATGAATCAGCTGGGCCAGCACCAATGTCGCAAAGGCGACGGTCTGGGCATATGCAAGCTCTTCAGGATTTCGGTGGTAAATGAACATAAAGGCCCCGAGCGTAGCAGCGCCGATTAAAAACCCGCGCGAGACCACTTTCCAGCCAAGTCCCCTCGCAAACACGCCCTCTTTCGGATTGCGCGGTTTTCTCTTCATGACATCGCCCTCAGGCTGATCCATTCCGAGTGCCATGGCCGGGAGCCCGTCTGTCACAAGGTTGACCCAAAGAATTTGAATCGGCACGAGCGGCAAAGGGAGGGCTAGCAGCATCGCAAACAGCATGACAAGAATCTCGCCTACATTGGATGCTAAAAGATATCTGATGAACTTTCTAATATTTTCGTAGATGTTCCGCCCTTCCTTGATCGCCGATTTAATCGTGGCAAAATTATCATCGACGAGAATCAATGATGAAGCTTCTTTGGCGACATCCGTCCCGGTGATCCCCATGGCGATCCCGATATCAGCTTGTTTGATGGCGGGCGCGTCATTGACGCCGTCTCCGGTCATGGCGACGATATGTCCGTTTTCCTGGTATGCGGTGACGATTTTCAGCTTGTGTTCCGGCGATACTCTGGCAAACACGTAAACATTTTCCGCGGTTTCTGCCAGCTCTTCCTGTGAAAGCTCGTTCAGCATCTGCCCGTCCATGACTTTTCCGCCCGGCGGCAAAAGACCCAGCTGTTTTGCGATCGCCGTTGCCGTCGTCACATGGTCCCCGGTGATCATCACTGTTTTGATCCCCGCTTTCCGGCACTCTTTGATCGCTTTTTTCACTTCCGGACGCGGCGGATCAATCATTCCGAAAAGACCGATAAACGTTAAACCGGATTCCGCTTTTTCGAGCGGCGGATTCTCCGTTTCCTTCAGCGGTTTATATGCGACGGCGATCGTCCGCAGCGCCTGTGAGGCAAGCCGTTCCAGGGCGGCGCTTGTCTCTGTGAGCCGTTCTTTCGTAAACGCTTCCCGGCTTCCTTTCAGCGTGTGTGACGACCGCTTCATCAAGACATCGGGGGCGCCCTTTGTAATCACAAACCGCTTTCCGCTTTTGTCTTCGACGATGACGGACATCATCTTACGCGTCGAATCAAAGGGAAACTCCTCGACGACTTTAAAATGCTCGCCAACATACCGGTCAGTAAACCCCGCTTTTTTGGCCGCCGTTAGCAATGCCCCTTCTGTCGGATCCCCGTCAAGACGAAAATCGCCGTCTTCTTCGATGATGGAGGATGAATTGCAGAGTGCGCCAAACAGCAGAACCTGCTGCAATGATTTGTGGTTTTTGATCTGAATGTCGCGACCATCCATGCTGAAAGAGCCTTTCGGGTCATAGCCGATGCCTGACACGTTCCACGTTTTCCCCCCTGACCAGACATGGGTGACCGTCATTTTGTTCTGTGTCATCGTTCCCGTTTTATCAGAGCAAATAATCGAGGCGCATCCCAGCGTTTCCACCGCAGGCAGCTTCCTGACAATCGATTTTTGCTTGATCATCCGCTGTACACCGAGGGACAAAGCGACTGTCACAATCGCCGGCAGTCCTTCAGGTATAGCGGCAACGGCCAGTGAAACGCCCGCCAAAAACATGCTGTAGATGTCATGCCCTTGAATGACGCCGGCGATAACAACAAGCAGCGTCAGGAAGAGGGCGGCCACGATCAGAATTTTGCCGAGCTCTTCCAGCCTTCTTTGCAGCGGAGTCGAAGCATTCCCGGCCGATTCAAGCATATCGGCGATTTTTCCCATCGCAGAGTTCATTCCTGTGCCAATGACAACGCCCATGCCGCTTCCCCTTGTGACAAGCGTTCCCATAAAGGCCATATTTGTTAAGTCGCCTAAAGAAACATCAGAGGCTTGAAACACATCAGCGTGCTTAGACACAGGAAGCGATTCCCCGGTGAGAGCCGACTCTTCTATTTCCAGGCTCTTTGCCTCGACGACTCGAAGATCGGCGCCGATCCTGTCGCCGCTTGAAAAGCGCACCACATCACCCGGCACAAGCTCTTTTGAAGGAACTTTGATCCAGCTCCCTTCCCTTAGCACTGTCACCTGGGGAGCCGACAGTTCCTTCAATGCCTCAAGCGACCGTTCCGCCCGCCTCTCCTGAAAAAATCCGAGAATGCCATTTACAAAGATAATCGCAATGATGGCGATCGCATCGATGTACTCCCCCAAAAAACCGGAAATCAGCGTCGCCGCTACTAGCACAAGAACCATAAAGTCTTTAAACTGGGAAAAAAACAAGGCGAGCGCCGATGTCCTTTCCCCTTCCTGAAGCTCGTTTGCTCCGTGTCTTTCCAGGCGTTTTTGAACCTCTTTTTCTGTTAAACCATTGTTTATGGACGTTTTTGTTATATTCAACAATTCGGTTTGTCCCATCTCGTGCCATTTCATTGATTCGTCCACTCCTCCTGCCCTAAGTGCTTTAAGACTCCGTCTCTACAAGTCAATTTATTCAGACTCGTCCAAAATCATGCTATAATTATTGAATGGCAATTTAGTTAGAGGAATAACGAGAAAAGGGTGTTATCAACATGTCTTTTGACGGCATTTTTACATACGGAATGACAGAGGAACTGAACAAAGTCATCCAAGGCGGACGGATTGCAAAAATCCATCAGCCGTTTAAGCACGAACTTATTTTTCATATCAGAGCGAACGGGAAGAACGTTAAATTGCTGCTTTCCGCCCATCCAAGCTACGCACGGGTGCATCTCACAAATGAAACATATGATAACCCGAGCGCTCCGCCGATGTTTTGCATGCTGCTCCGCAAGCATCTGGAAGGCGGATTTATCGAGCAGATTGAACAAATCGGAATGGACAGAATGATGGTCTTCCACATCCGAAGCCGCAACGAAATCGGCGATATGCTCGTCAGAAAACTTTTCGTTGAAATCATGGGAAGGCACAGCAACATCGTCTTGACAGATGGAGAAAAAGACGTGATCATCGACAGCTTAAAACACCTTCCCCCTGCCGTGAACAGCTACCGGACCGTTCTCCCCGGCTACGACTATGTTCTGCCTCCAGCGCAGAACAAGCTGTCTCCGCTGGAAACCGGGAAAGAGGACATTCTCCGCCACCTGAACTTTCAGGAAGGAAAATTGGATAAGCAGATTGTCAACACCTTCTCCGGCGTCTCTCCGCTGCTTGCTAAAGAAGCCGTGTTTCGCGCAGGGCTCGCCAACAGGGCGACACTCCCGAATGAGCTTGTGGAGATGTTCGCCGCCGTCAAAGACCGGCGCTTCGCTCCGCAGCTTGTGTCACAAGAGGGAAAAGAATATTTTTACCTGCTTGATTTGACGCATCTAAAAGGCGAAAAGCGTGTGTTTGACAGCTTGAGCGGACTTCTGGATCGCTACTATTTCGGAAAAGCGGAACGCGACCGCGTCAAACAGCAGGCTCATGATTTAGAACGGTTCGTCGTCAATGAAAAGAAAAAAAACGAAAATAAAATCAAAAAGCTCGAAAAAACGCTCGAGCAATCGAAGCACGCGAAGGATTTTCAGCTTTACGGAGAGCTTTTGACAGCGAACCTCTACCAGCTGAAAAAAGGCGATCAATCGGCGACGGTGATCAACTATTATGATGAAGACGGCGGAGAGGTTACCATTCCGCTCGACCCGAATAAAACACCGTCGGAAAATGCGCAAAGCTATTTTACAAAATACCAAAAGGCGAAAAATTCCGTGGATGTCGTCAAGGAGCAGATCAGGCTGGCCGAAGAGGAAATCGCGTATTTCGACCAGCTCATTCAGCAGCTCACATCAGCCTCGCCGAAGGATTTAAATGAAATCCGCGAAGAGCTTGCAGAAGGAAAGTATTTGCGCATCAAACAGCCTAAGGGTCAGAAAAAGCAGAAAAAACAGGCGCCAACCCTTGAAACATACGAATCGACAGCAGGAGAAACCATTCTTGTCGGCAAAAACAATAAACAGAATGAGTATTTGACGATGAGGCTTGCCGCCCGCGACGATATTTGGCTTCACACAAAGGACATCCCGGGCTCGCATGTCGTCATTAGAACGAGTGATCCGGATGAGAAAACGATTCTTGAAGCGGCTCAGATCGCGGCCTACTACAGCAAAGCGAAAAATTCGGCTTCGGTCCCTGTCGACTATACGAAAATACGCTATGTGAAAAAACCGAACGGCGCAAAACCGGGATTTGTCACGTATGACCGTCAGCAAACCGTTTTTGTCACCCCTGATGAAGACCTTGTCATCAAGCTGAAAAAAACGCGCTGACTAAAAAAGGCCCGAACCTATTGGTTCGGGCCCCTTCTTTTATGAAAAAGCGTTTCGATTTCACGGACAAGCCGATCATCGATCAATTCTTCGATCCGCCCGGCCAGTTCGATCGTGTGGCGCGGACTGGCGCCGTTGGTTGAGACAGAGATTGTCACGTTTCCTTTATGAATGATTTTTGGAACGTAGACGTTTCCGCGTTCGGCTTCACTCGCGACATTGACCAGCTGAGACGCTGAAGCCGATTCGGCAATCCGCCTGTTCGTCTCAGGGTCATCAGTGGCGAGAATCATTAAAAAGGCTTCCTTGAAATCGGCAGGCTCCGCTTTTTTTCTTTTCCAGCTGACACCGTAATGTTCAATCAGCTCAAGCATTTCAGCTGATACTTCAGGACTGACGACGGTCGCGGCTGCCCCTTCATCAATGACCGTTTTCAGCCTTCTTGCGGCAATCCGCCCTCCCCCTGCAATGACGACCGCCTTGCCGCTGATCTTAATGTGCAGAGGCAGCATCGGCTGCTCCTTTAAAATCAAACCGGCCGGACTCGTTTAAAACGGTCTCTTCAACACGATGTAAAAAGGCTTGTTTAATATGGGGGTGGAAGCCGAGATATTCGGTCAGCACAACGTCACGATTGGATTCCTTCAGTTTGGCGGTCTCCCTTTCGATCTCATTCATCAGCATGCCGGTAAACAGCAGATACGGAACGATGAATGTCGTTTTTCCGCCGGATTCGGTCAGATCTGCCAAAACATCTTGATAATGCGGACGGCAAGCCGTCATAAAGCAGGGAATGACCGTCTCGACGGGGGCGAGTTCCTCTAGGCGCGCCGCAATTTCACTCACATCGCGTTTGACATCCGGATCTGAGCTGCCTCTGCCGATCAATACGACTCTTGCGTTTTCATAAGGTGTCCCCGTTTCCTCAATCCGCGTTAAAACAGCTTTGACGACTTCCTCGTCGACACCAATCGGCTTGCCGTAAGTGACGCGGACGGAAGGATATTGCGAAGAAACGCGGGCGAGTTCCTGAGGGATATCCCTTTTGGCGTGCGCGGCGGTCAAAAGCAGAAGCGGAACAGCGGCAATATGTGTCGCCCCGTTTTGTACACAGGCTTTAAAGCCCGTTTCGATATCGGGCGCCGCCAGTTCCAAAAAAGAGATTTCCTGAATCGGTGCCGCCATATGTTTTTGGCAGTCTTCCAGAAAAGCGGCCGCTTCTTTCTCCGCTTTTTTCAGCCGGCTGCCGTGTCCGATATATAAAATCGCTTGTTTCATATTAAAGCGCCTCGCTTAATGCCGTATTTTTCAGCTCGTTTTCAAACCAGTCGATTTTCGAGCGGAAATGGACCACATCGCCGATCACAATCAGGCTCGGATTCGTGATATTTTCAGTTTTAACGGTTTCGGCCAGCGTGTCCACCGTGCACAGCACCGTTTTTTGTTTGTCCGTCGTGCCCCAGTGAATGAAAGCGGCTGGTGTAGACGGATCTCTGCCGTTTTCGATCAGCAGCCTTTCAATTTGTGTGATGTTTTTGATTCCCATATAGATCACAAGAGTATCAATCCCCGTCGCCAGCGCTTTCCATTTTTCTTCAAAGACTTCTTCTTTTTTGTAATGGCCCGTCACGAAAGCGACGTTTGAGCTTGCCTCCCGGTGTGTTACAGGAATGCCGGCATAAGCGGCCGCGGCTATCCCCGATGTGATGCCGGGAATAATTTCAAAAGAAATCCCGTTTTCAGCAAGGCTTTCCGCTTCTTCTCCACCTCTGCCGAAGACGAACGGATCTCCTCCCTTCAGCCTGACAACGGTTTTGCCTTTTTTCGCATACTTGACGAGAAAATGGTTGATCGTTTCCTGCTTCATCATGTGATAGTCAGGCAGCTTTCCGCAGAAGATCAAATCCGCTCCCGCTTTGGCATGCTGTAAAATCTGTTTATTGACAAGCCTGTCATATAAAATGACATCGGCTTGTTGGATGGCTTTTAAAGCTTTGATCGTCAGTAAATCGGGGTCTCCAGGACCTGCCCCAACGATATATACTTTCCCCATCTTCTTTTCTCCCCCCGATCTGATCTCGATCTTCTCCAAACTCATTATAAATCATAAAGAAAGCGTTCGGCGCCCGAAAATATCACAAAAACCAAACGTTTTCTTTATGAAATAGGAAAGTGCATCAGCTGCACTTTCCTATTGTTCCCGTTTTTAGTTTCCGGATGGTTTCGCAATGGTTTTGACATATTCGACAAGCTGCTCCCTGCATGCGTTTCGGTCGTTTTGACCCGTATCAAGGACAAGCTCCGGCGCTTCGGGTTCTTCATAAGGCGAATCGATTCCGGTGAAAAACGGAATCTCCCCGTTTCTCGCTTTTTTGTACAGGCCTTTCGGGTCCCGCTCTTCACACGTTTCTAAATCGCATTTGACATATACTTCGTGAAATTCATTTTCCTCAACAAGCTGTCTGATGAGGTCGCGGTCTTCTTTAAATGGAGAAATAAATGCCGTAATCACGATCGTCCCCTGTTCGACAAACAGTTTTGCAACTTCGCCGATCCGGCGGATATTCTCTTTTCGGTCCTCATCGGAAAACCCGAGATCTTTGTTCAGCCCGTGTCTGACATTGTCCCCGTCAAGGACCGTCACCTGGTAGCCTTCTTCAAACAATTTGCGTGCGGCTGCGTTGGCAATCGTAGATTTTCCTGAGCCGCTCAAACCCGTCAGCCAAATGATCGAGCTTTTGTGTTTGTTTTTTTCATGGTATTCCTGCTTTGTAATGGATGCCTGATGCCAGACGATATCTTGATTTACCAATTGTTAGCCCCCCTTTTAAGAAACCCCGGCCGCCAAGCCTTTTATCAATGTTTGAATGACTTCAGGGCGGCTGAATGTGCTAGGCGGGAATTCGCCGTTTCTCAGCATGGCCCTCACCTTTGTGCCGGACAAAATGACATGATGTTCTTTGCCGTGAGGACACGTTTTCGCCGTTGCCATTGAACCGCAGACATTGCAGTAAAAGCTGTGTTCAAATTTCAGCGGCGTGATCCCGATCTCTTCCGGTTTAAACTGATCAAACAGCTCCTGCGCCTCATATGTTCCATAGTAATCGCCGACTCCGGCATGGTCTCTTCCGACGATAAAGTGTGTGCAGCCGTAGTTTTTTCTGACAAGCGCGTGGAAGATCGCCTCTTTCGGTCCCGCATAGCGCATCGCTGCCGGGAAGACCCCGAGGAAGACGCGGTCTTTCGGATAATACCCGTCAAGCAGCACCTGATAGCTTTCCATGCGGACATCCGCCGGAATGTCGTCTGATTTCGTTTCCCCGACCAATGGATTGAGGAACAGTCCGTCTACCGTTTCGAGCGCTGTTTTTTGGATGTATTCGTGTGCTCTGTGCACCGGGTTTCTCGTTTGGAAGCCGACGATCGTTTTCCAGCCATTCTCTGCGAATTTTTGTCTCGTTTCCGCAGGTTCAAACGTATGTGCCGGGAATTGCTTTTCACTTCGCTTGATGAGAGTGATCGGCCCGCCGACATAAACATTCCCGCGTTCAAACAGTTTTTTGACGCCCGGATGCTCAATCTCGTCGGTTTTATAGATGCGGACGGCTTCCGTCTTTTTATCCGGCGTATAGATATCTTCGATGTCAATGACGCCGTATGTTTCTCCGTTGTATGTGAGACGGACGGTATCTCCGACTTTCAATTGAACCGCTTTTTGTTCATCAACAGGAAGTGTAATCGGAAGCGTCCATACATGGCCTGCGGCAAGCCTCATGTTTTCCACAACCGAAAGATAGTCTTTCTCTGTTAAAAACCCTTCTAACGGGCTGTATGCTCCGATTCCGATCAGCTCAAGATCGGCAAAAGCGATCACATCCAGTGCAATTTCCTGTGCGATTTGCTCGAAATCAAATTCTTCATTTACGCGGTTTACCAAAACACCGCCGTGTGGTGCTAAACTCATGACTCTGTTTCCCCCTACTTTAAATTCCTCCGCCCTGTTCATGGACGGAGCTGTGTTCTTTTTTGACCGCCCTCATCAGGCTGATCGTTCCGACTGACGCCAGAAGAACGCTCGTGATGACAATGAGAGCGTAATAGTCTCCCTTTAATAAAAGGCTGACTAGCGTATAGGAAAGACTTAATGAAAGAAACGGCGATACGATCCATACTTTCAGCATCGTTTTGACCACCTGTTTATGAAAAACATTGCCGCCGTTTTTTGCCATTCCCATTCCTATTATAGAAGATGATGTCACCTGCGCGAGCGGAACCGGAAGACCGAAAATTGAGCTGATCATCACAAGCCCGGCTCCGGTGCTTGACAGAAGGATCCCCTCTCCTTTTGAGAATCTGGTGATCTTTTTGCCGTTTGTTTCAAGCACGCGCCGGCCCAATAATAGGGCGCCCAGTGCGACGAACAGCCCGCCGTACAGCGTTCCTTCGCCAACTGTCAAAACATGCGCCGCCACCAGAGGGCCGACAGCGTTTGCGACATTGTTCATTCCCGCTGAGAAGGCCTCAAAAAATCCGCTGATGAGCAGAAGGACCGCCAAAATTTTCGCTTTGTTCCCTGAAGCGGGACGCTTTATCGCTTTTTTCATGATCTTTGCCATGGCAAATGTAAAAGTAAAAGCGGCGATTGGAACGATAACCCAAAACATGACGATGACAAGCAAAGATTTGACATATAAAATTTGATAGGCGACACCGACGCCGACGACAGATCCGACTGTCACCTCACTTGTCGAAAGCGGAATGCCGAGAACGTTTGCGATAAAGAGCGACAAAGCGGCTGATCCGATGATAATGCAGACGATTTCCAGCGTGATCACCTGTTCGGGAATAATACCCGAGCTGATCGTCTTCACGACGTTTCCGCCGCCGATGACGGCACCTGAGAGAACGCCGGCCGCACAGATCAAAAGCGCGTGAAGCTTCTTTTTGACCGCTTCCGATCCGTAGGCGATGCCCATTGAAGCGGCGGCCCCGCTTGCTCCAATGTTCATCGCAAAAAACATGCTAAATAAAATGGCGGCAAGTTCCATAACTCATCTCCTTACTCGTGCAGTCCGCATTCGGTTTTGTTTAAGCCGTTCCATCGTCCGGAGCGGAGATCGTCCATCGTAAAGGCAGGAGAGGTGCACGGCGCACAGCCTATGCTCGGATAGCCTTGGTCGTGAAGCGGATTATACGGCAGATCGTGTTTTGTGACATATCTCCAAATATCCTTCCACGTCCAATGGATGAGCGGACATACTTTGATGGACTTGAATTTCTCGTCTTTGTTTAAGAAGTTCGTCTTTCTGCGTCCTTCGGATTGTTCGCGGCGAAGGCCAGACAGCCATGCCGGATAGCCGGAAAGCACCTCGCGGAGAGGAATGATCTTCCGCATTTCACAGCAGGAATTCGGGGCGGTCTTCCAAAGTTCATCCCCGTATTGTTCAGCTTGCTGTGCGACGGTAAGCTCCGGTTTTTTCATCACAATCTGGAGGCCGGGATATCGTTCTTTGACAGCGTCTATCGTTTCATACGTTTCTTTAAAATGAAGGCCTGTATCAAGGAAGACGATGACAGCGTCTTTTTTCACCTTGTAAATCAAATCGATCAGGACAATTCCCTCAATTCCGAAGCTGCATGCATATACGAGCTGATCTCCGTAATGGCCGTACGCCCATTTCAGGACGGACAGTGCTCCTTTATATGAATCATCTTCTTGAAAAGAGATGGTCGGTTCTTCCCATGTACTGTAAGTAAAAATTGTCGGTTCCCCCTTTTTTCGCCAACAAAAAAACGGCTTCCAGCAGAAAAAAACTGTGAAAACCGCCTCTAGTTTGTCTAGTCAGCTATTTCAATCTTATTTTTTCATTTTTTTCAATTTGAATGACCTTGCCGTCTTGAACAACGAATGTGATCGATCCGTAATTCATGTCCTTCAGCATGTCTTTCATTTTGATGATCGCTTTTTCGAGCTGCTCATCTGTTTTCACTCCTAGCTCCTCCTCTGCCCCGTAAAAATTAAAATCTTTCTTCCAAATTTGAAAGAAAGATGAGGAACTTCTCATATTCCTTATCTCTCAAAATGAGGGCATTTTGCTGGAAGTAGCACCTTACGTCTGCACGCAGGTTGCCGGGTTTCATCGGACCAGTCCCTCCACCGCTCTTGATAAGTTTGCTTTTGTTATTTTAAAATTTTAGCACAATTCGAATAAAAGTCAACCCGACTTTTTTGATAGGATTAATAAAAATAAAAAATGATACGTTTTTCCTATTTCTGAATCTGAAAAAAGAAACAAAAAACCGTTCCCCATTTCAGGGGACACGGCATCGGTCACATTTCCATCCAGGATGTTGATTCAGGATTGACTTTCCATTCTTTCAGCTTGACGGCATCCGCTTCTTTGATCATACCTTCGGCAAGCGCAGCTTCCGTCAAGGTGTCATAATCGGTGAGTGTATAATAGGCGATACCTGCCTCACCAAAAGCGGCGGCGGCTTTGTCGAGGCCGTATGTGAAGATCGCGGCGACGCCGAGCACCTCACATCCGGCTTCTTTCAGCGCGGCGGCGGCTTCAAGCACACTTCCTCCTGTTGAAATCAAATCTTCGATCACAACGACTTTTTGGCCATTACTTACGACCCCTTCGATTTGATTTCCTTTTCCGTGCGCCTTCGGCTTGCTTCTGACATAGCACATCGGCAGCTGCAGCCTGTCAGCGGCCAGCGCAGCATGCGGAATACCCGCTGTCGCCGTTCCGGCGATCATTTCCGCTTCGGGAAATTTGTCTTGTATCAATTCGGCAAGGCCGGAAGCGATGGTGTCGCGCACTTCGGGGTATGAAAGTGTCAATCGGTTGTCGCAATAGATCGGCGACAGGATGCCGCTTGCCCATGTGAACGGCTCATTCGGCCTCAGGAAAACCGCTTTGATTTTTAATAGATGGTTGGCTATCTCTGTTTTCATGCCTTGATTCCCTCCCATTGAAACGCTATTTTCTGATAGGCTGCGACCGGATCCGGCGCCTTTGTGATCGACCGGCCGACAACGATCGCCGAAACGCCTTTTTCCCTTGCGTATTCCGGCGTCGCTACTCTGACTTGGTCATTGGTATTGTCATCTGCCAGGCGGATTCCCGGTGTGACGGTCAGAAAATCAGGAGCTGCAGCCTGATAAATGCGCTCAGCTTCATGTACGGAGCAGACGACCCCGTCGAGCCCGCTTTGTGCAGCCAATCTGCTGTAGTGAAGCACAGCCTCATCAAGCGGCGCTTCGATCAAGAGTTCGCTTGTCAGTATGTCTTGGGACGTGCTGGTCAGCTGGGTCACCGCGATTAATGACGGCCGTTTTTCTCCGGCAGGGGTTCCGGCTTCAAGGCCTTCCACCGCAGCTTCCATCATCTGCTTTCCGCCGGCGGCGTGCACATTGACAAGGTTAACGCCGAATCCCGCCAGCCTTTTCATCGCTTTATATACCGTTGTCGGGATGTCATGGCATTTCAAATCAAGGAAAATGCGGCAGTCCCGCTGCTTCAGTTCTTCAAGAATGGAAGGGCCTTCTTGATAAAAAAGCTCCATTCCAACTTTGACAAAAAGCTTCTCCCCTTGAAAACGGTCCAAAAACGCAAATGTTTCGCGCGCTGATGCAAAATCAAGCGCGATGATGGGCTGCGTATGCTTCATCCTTCCAGCTCCTTCCGATACACTCTTCTAAGGAGTGATATCCGTATTTTTCTAAAACGCGCGGCAGCTCGTTAATGATGTCCGGGCAGGCAAACGGGTTGACGAAGTTAGCTGTGCCGACGGCGACAGCGCTAGCTCCGGCCAGGAAAAATTCGAGGGCGTCTTCGGCAGACTGGACACCGCCCATGCCGATGATCGGAATGTTAACCTTCTGGCTGACTTCATACACCATCCGGATCGCTACAGGCTTCACGGCAGGGCCGGATAATCCTCCTGTTTTGTTGGCGAGGATCGGTTTTCCCGTTTTTAAGTCGAGTCTCATCCCGATCAGCGTGTTAATCATCGTTAAACCGTCTGCTCCCGCCTCTTCAATGGCAAGAGCGATTTCTGTCACATTCGCGACATTCGGCGACAGCTTGACATAGATGGGAACGCTCGACACTTCTTTCACCGCTTTCGTCAGTTCACCCGCCATCCCCGGGTCTGTCCCGAAGGCGATGCCTCCGGTTTTGACATTCGGGCAGGAAATATTGAGCTCAAGCGCGTGCACGTTCGGCGCCTTGCTGACGGCTTCGGCCACTTCGACATAGTCTTCAAGCTGTGATCCGGCGACATTGGCGATGATCGGTGTGTCAAACTGTTCAAGCCATGGCAGCTCGTTTTCCATGACAGATGCAAGACCCGGATTCTGCAGTCCGATCGCATTGAGCATGCCGGCCTGCGTCTCGGCGACCCGCGGTGTCGGATTTCCGAAGCGGGGCTCGCTCGTTGTCGCTTTAATCATGATGGCGCCAAGACAGGAAAGATCGTAAAAGTTAGCAAACTCTTTTCCAAAGCCAAAACATCCGGAAGCCGGCATGATCGGGTTTTTTAATTTAAGGCCTGGCAAATTCACATCAAGCATTACAAAAGCACCTCCTGCGCTTTAAAAACGGGGCCGTCAAGACATACCTTCACATACGATGTTTCGCTTTCTTCCGTATGGCATACACAGGCAAAACAGGCGCCGATTCCGCAGCCCATCCGTTCTTCCATTGAAAGGTAAACCTCTTTGTCAGGATAGCGCTGTTTCAAAGCTTTCAGCATCGGTGTCGGACCGCAGGCCAGAAGATAATCGAACTGAAGCCCGCGGGCTTCGATGACATCTGTTACAAATCCTTTTGATCCGTGAGTGCCGTCCGCTGTCGCGATAAACACCGGTCCGAAGGCGCTAAATTCCCGCTCATAAAAGACATCCTTTGCAGATCCGAATCCTAATACACTTATGACGTTGACCCCTTTTTTTGTCAGCTGTTTGGCGAGCTCGTACAGGGGCGGGACCCCGATTCCGCCTCCGACCAACAGAGCCGTTTTTCCGCTTGCGAGCGATTCGGCCGGAAACCCGTTTCCAAGCGGACCAAGGACATCGACTTGATCCCCTTTTTGCTTTAAAGAAAGAAGGCTTGTGCCTTCTCCCTCTTTACGGTAAATGATCGTAATCTCCCGCTTGTCCTTGTCGACCTCGGCGATGCTGATCGGTCTTCTCAATAAAGGAGCCACAGATTCCGATACTTTTATATGAAGGAACTGGCCGGGAGTGCTGCACGCCTCGGCAAGCTCTCCTTCCAGCACCATCTGATAAATACTGTCTGCTATACACTCGTTTGCGCGAACCGTCATATTCCCTTTTTTCATTGGACAACAGCTCTCTCTTGCTTGATTTTCACAGCAGGCATATGGTCGGCGCGGAAGCTCATGCTTTCAAGCACCCGGAGGATTGCTTCAGCCGTATCTAACGATGTCAGGCAGGCTACGCCGTTTTCAACAGATTCACGTCTGATTCTAAAGCCGTCTCTCGCCGGCTGTTTTCCTTTTGTCAGCGTGTTGACCACAAACTGCGCTTCTCCGTTGCGGATGACATCAAGCAGATTTTTCCCTTCTTCACCGATTTTCCCGACGGTTTTAGCCGGTACGGATGCTTCGCGCAAGTACTCGGCGGTTCCTTCTGTAGCCAGGATGTTGTAGCCGATTGAATGGAACCGCTTGGCGATCGCAAGCCCTTCCTCTTTATCTTTGTCAGCAACAGTCAGGAGCACGGACCCGTAATTTGGAATTTGAATACCTGATGCGATCAGCCCTTTGTAGAGCGCCTTTTCCAATGTGCTGTCCTTGCCCATCACTTCTCCGGTCGATTTCATTTCCGGTCCGAGAGTGATATCCACTCTTCTGAGCTTCGCGAAGGAGAAGACAGGAACTTTGACATAGACGCCTTCCTGTTCTTTTTGCAGGCCTTCCGCATAGCCCATGCCGGCCAGCTTCTGCCCGAGAATCACTTTTGTCGCAATGTTTGCCATCGGAATTCCGGTGATTTTGCTGAGGAACGGCACCGTGCGGCTTGAGCGCGGATTCACCTCAAGGACGTAGACCTCATCTTTAGAAAGGACAAACTGAATGTTGAGCAGTCCGATGATGTTCAAGCCTTTCGCAAGCTCGATCGTATATTGTTCAATCTTTTTCTTGATCCCTTCAGAGAGCGATTGCGGCGGATAGACGGCAATCGAGTCTCCGGAGTGGACGCCGGCCCGTTCGATATGTTCCATAATCCCCGGAATCACGACCGTGTCGCCGTCAGAGATCGCATCGACTTCAATTTCTTTTCCGATCAAATATTTATCGATTAAGACAGGATGCTGCGGATTCACTTTCACCGCATGTTCCATGTAATGGAGAAGCTCTGTTTCATTGTAGACGATCTCCATGGCCCGTCCCCCGAGTACATATGATGGACGGACAAGAACCGGATAGCCGATATTGGCCGCGATTTTGACGGCGCCTTCTACAGATGTTGCCGTTTTCCCCAGCGGCTGCGGAACATTCAGCGCCTCAAGCGCCTGTTCAAACTTGTCGCGGTCTTCGGCTCTGTCCAAATCTTCAAGCGATGTACCGAGAATCGCAACGCCGCGGTCTGCAAGTTCATCGGCAAGATTGATCGCCGTTTGTCCGCCAAACTGGACGACAACGCCTTTCGGCTGCTCCAAATCGATAATATGCATCACATCTTCAACTGTCAGCGGTTCAAAATACAGCTTGTCGGAGATGCTGAAGTCTGTCGAAACCGTTTCCGGATTGTTGTTGATAATAATCGCTTCATAGCCCGCTTCTTTAATGGCCCAGACCGAGTGAACGGTTGCATAGTCAAATTCAACTCCCTGGCCGATCCGGATCGGTCCTGATCCGAGAACAATGACACTGTCTCTCTCTGTTCTTTCCGATTCGTTTTCTTCTTCATATGTGCTGTAGAAGTAAGGCGTTTCTGATTCAAACTCGGCCGCACACGTATCGACCATTTTATAGACAGGTGTGATGTTCGCTTCTTTCCTGAGCTCATACACTTTTCGTTCAGGCATATCCCACAGGCGGCTGATGAAGCGGTCGGAAAAGCCGAGCTCTTTCGCTTCCTGCAGCAGTGCGAGATCACCGCGACCCGCTTTCAGCACCTCTTCAAAGCGAATGATCCCCTCGAGCTTATGAAGGAAGAAAAGGTCAATCGCGGAAAACGCGTGGAGATCTTCCACAGTGTAGCCTCGTCTGAATGCTTCAGCCAAATAAAAGAGCCGTTCGTCGCCTGCTTTTTTAATCCGTTTTTCCAAAGTTTCGTTTGAAATGGTTTGCGCATCTTTCAGTTCCAGATGGTAAACATCTGCTTCAAGCGAACGAACCGCTTTCAGAAGCGATTCCTCCCATGTTCGGCCGATCGCCATCACCTCGCCCGTCGCTTTCATCTGTGTGCCGAGCTTGCGGTTTGCCGATTCAAACTTGTCAAACGGCCAGCGCGGGATTTTCGAGACGACATAGTCAAGGGCCGGTTCAAAGGAAGCGTATGTTTTTCCTGTCACAGGGTTCATCATTTCATCTAAGGACAGGCCGACAGCGATTTTGGCAGCCAGCTTTGCGATCGGATACCCGGTCGCCTTTGAAGCGAGCGCTGATGAACGGCTGACCCGCGGATTGACCTCAATGATGTAGTATTGGAAACTGTCCGGGTCAAGCGCCAGCTGGACATTGCATCCGCCTTCGATTTCAAGCGCGCGGATGATTTTTAAGGATACATTGCGAAGCATTTGATATTCGCGGTCGCTTAACGTCTGGCTCGGTGCGACAACAATGCTGTCTCCGGTATGAATGCCGACCGGATCGATGTTTTCCATATTGCAGACGACAATGGCGTGGTCGCTCGAATCCCGCATCACTTCGTATTCAATTTCTTTGAAGCCGGCAATGCTCTTTTCCAAGAGACACTGGTGAACCGGGCTCATTTTCAAGCCGTTTTCAACGATTTCTGAAAGCTCCGCTTCATTTGAACAGATCCCTCCGCCTGTTCCGCCAAGCGTGTAAGCGGGTCTGACGATGACCGGAAACCCGATTCGCTCGACAAACGCGCGGGCTTCATCCAAAGAATGGATGATCTCGCTTTCCGGCACAGGCTCGTTCAGCTCATTCATCAAGCTTCTGAACAGATCGCGGTCTTCCGCCTTTTGAATGGCAGACAATTTCGTGCCGAGGACTTCAACACCGCATTCGGCCAAAATTCCTTGCTCTGACAATTCAACCGCCAAGTTCAGTCCGGTCTGGCCGCCAAGGGTAGGCAAAATCGCATCTGGACGCTCCTTGCGGATAATCCGTGTCAAAAACTCAAGCGTCAGCGGCTCGATATAAACCCGGTCTGCCATCTCAGTATCCGTCATGATCGTTGCCGGATTGGAATTGACAAGAATGACTTCATAGCCTTCTTCTTTTAAAGCGAGACACGCTTGTGTGCCCGCATAATCAAATTCCGCCGCCTGGCCGATGATAATCGGCCCTGATCCGATCACCAATATCTTTTGAATATCTACGCGTTTAGGCATACCGCTTCCCCTTCTTTCTCTGTGGTTTCAATCATGGCTAGAAATTGATCAAACAAATGGTTGGCATCCTCAGGACCCGGTGAAGCTTCCGGATGATACTGAACCGTGAAAGCCGGTTCGTATTGATGCTTCAGCCCTTCAATCGTGTTGTCGTTGATGGCCACATGTGTGACTTCAAGAGGCGTATTGTCCACAGATGATACCGTATAGCCGTGGTTTTGCGCCGTGATCGACACCCTGCCTGTTTTCAGCTCTTTGACCGGATGGTTGGAACCGCGGTGGCCGAACTTCATTTTGACGGTTTCCGCCCCGCAGGCGAGTGCAAACAGCTGATGGCCGAGGCAGATGCCGAATAACGGCACTTTGCCGAGAATGTTTTGAATCATTTCAATCGCTTCAGGCACATCCTTCGGATCTCCTGGTCCGTTTGACAGCATGACACCGTCCGGCTTCAGCTGCATGACTTCTTCAGCCGTGACATTGTGGGGAACGACAATGACATCGCATTTGCGTTTGTTCAGTTCTCGCAAAATACCGTGTTTCATGCCGAAATCAACGAGCACGATCCGCTTTCCTCTTCCAGGGCTCGGATAGGCGGTTTTTGTTGAGACTTGGCTGACCTGGTCTGTCGGAAGGCTTGTATCTTTCATTTTTCTGATCAAAGCGTCCGCATCCTCATCAGAGCCGGCAAACATTCCTTTCAGCGTTCCTGCCGTGCGGATCATTCTTGTCAGCTTCCTCGTATCAATTCCGGACAAACCAGGGATGTTTTTCATTTTCAAGTATTCATCTAGCGTATAGGCTGAGCGCCAGTTTGATGGGAGTTGACATAACTCTTTTACGATAAACCCTTTCACATACGGTGTAATCGATTCGAAATCGTCTCTGTTGATGCCGTAGTTTCCGATCAGCGGGTAGGTCAGGGTGACGATTTGTCCGCAGTATGACGGATCTGAAAGGATTTCCTGATAGCCTGTCATCCCTGTGTTAAAAACGACTTCTCCCATGCTGTTGTCCAGACTGCCGAACGCTTTCCCTTCAAATATCGCTCCGTTTTCTAATATAAGACGTCTTTTCATTTTACAAGCCTCCCCTTTTCGTAAACGAGTTTTCCACCGGCCATTGTCAAGACCGGCCAGCCGAAGCAGCTGATGCCGTTAAACGGCGTGTTTCTTCCTTTGGAAAGGAAGCTCGTTTTATCAATCGCTTCTTCTTTCTCAAGATCGATCAATGTGATGTCCGCCGGCCGTCCAACTTCAAGTCTTCCGTATGGCAGTCCGAACGCTTCACAAGGTTTGACCGTCATATAATCAAGCAGTTGTTTTAATGTCCATGCACCGTTTTTGACAAAGTGTGTGTAAAGCAGCGGAAAAGCCGTTTCCAATCCGACGATTCCAAATGGGGCGAGGCTCATCGTCTGCTGTTTTTCCGCTTCTGTATGCGGCGCATGGTCTGTTGCGATGAAATCGATCGTTCCATCAAGAAGGCCTTCAAGCAGTGCTTCCTTGTCATCTTGGCCTCTGAGCGGCGGATTCATTTTGTAGTTTGTATCAAGCCCGGGGATGTCGCTGTCAGAAAGCAGCAAGTGATGCGGTGTCACCTCGGCTGTCACGCGGATACCCGCTTTTTTTGCATCGCGGACGACTCTGACCGATTCCTTCGTACTGATATGACAGACGTGGTAATGGCAGCCCGCCGCTTCCGCCAGGAGAACGTCCCTGGCGATATGAACCGCTTCACATACGGAAGGAATCCCGTTTAAACCGTGAGCTTTTGCAAAATCACCGTCATGGACGCTCCCGCCGTAGATTAAAGTATTGTCTTCACAATGGGCAACGATTGCTTTATTGATAGAAGCCGCTTTTTTCATCGCTTCAAACATCATACCCGCGTTCTGGACGCCGACACCGTCATCGGTAAAGGCAAATGCGCCCGCAGCTGAAAGCCCTGCAAAATCGGTCATGTCCTCGCCGACTTGTCTAACCGTGATGGATGCGTATGGAAGGACCCTGACGGCAGACGTTTCGTGAATGCGGCTTGTCAGCCACTCCATTTGTTCCGTCGTGTCGGGGACGGGGCGTGTGTTCGGCATGGCGGCGACTGTCGTAAATCCGCCTCTTGCCGCCGCTTTTGAACCCGTTTCGATCGTCTCCTTTTTTTCCCCGCCGGGCTCTCTGAAGTGGACGTGAAGATCGACAAGCCCCGGAGAAACGAGGAGCCCCTCCGCATCAATGACCGCTTCGCCGGGTCCAGCCTCAAGGCTGCCGAGTTCGCTTATGGCTTCACCAGTGACCCTGATATCGCGCTTGACCTTTTCTCCTTTTTCGTTGAGCATAAAGCCGTTTTTAATTAAATAAGACATAAGCTTGATCTCCCCTTTTTTCATTTTCGCCTAGTTCGAGCGCCCGTTTTAAAACCGCCATTCTGATGTAGACGCCGTTTTCCATTTGCTTGAAAATCCTTGATTGAGCGGATTCCACCAGCGCACTGTCAATTTCGACACCGCGGTTGACCGGAGCCGGATGCATGATGATCGCATCCTTTTTCAAACGCTTTGCCCGTTCAGTCGACAATCCGAATGTCTGCAAATAATCGCTGGCATCTGCTTTTGCTTGATGGCGTTCATGCTGGATTCTCAGCAGCATCACGACATCCGAATCGGCAACAGCTTCATCTGCCGCAACATACGTTCCGTAAGGATTATCCTCATCCCTCCACTCAGCAGGTCCTGAGAAGAGAACCGTTGCCCCGAGCCTTGTCAGCACTTCGGCGTTTGATCTGGCCACTCTGCTGTGCTTGATATCGCCGTGAATGGAGACGGTTAATCCGTCAAATTTGCCCCATTCCTCATAGATCGTCATTAAGTCGAGCAAAGATTGTGTAGGATGCTGACCGCAGCCGTCACCTGCGTTGACAACCGGGATGCCGACACGGCCGACCAATTCCTTGTAGTAATGATCTTCCGAGTGCCTGATGACACAAACGTCGGCGCCGATGGATTCAAGCGTCCGCACCGTATCGTACAAAGATTCCCCTTTTTGAACACTTGTCGATACACCGTCAAGATTCAACACATTCATGCCAAGCTTCTTTTCTGCGACTTCGAAGCTGAAACGGGTTCTTGTACTCGGCTCAAAGAACAAGTTGGCGGCAAATTTTCCGGAGAGAACGTGATCTGATTTGCCTTTTTTGAGCTCCTCCGCCTCTTGAATCAACCCGAAAATGTCCTCGATACTCAACTCGTTCATTGCGGTCAAATGTTTCATTTGTTTTCCCCTCCGCTTTCATCGGATTTTCCGTAAAAAAAACCCCAAGCCATGGGAGCTTGGGGTACAGTAAATCAGAGAATGTGACAGCACTTCTCTTGTTAACAACCCTTCCAAGCCTCTCTGGACTTCAATTAAAAGGTCTTCATATTTGCTTTTTACACTTCTGTCGCATCCTGCTCTTCCTTGGATTCAGGCAGGACAAGGTTCAATATGACGCCGACGATAGCCGCCAGCGCCATGCTGGACAGTTCGAATCCGGAGATTTTGATAAATGCGCCGCCGACTCCAATGACGAGGATGACGGATGAAATGATCAGGTTTCGCTTATTTTCCAAATCGATTTTATTGTCAATCAGCATCCGCAGTCCGCTAGAAGCGATGATGCCGAAGAGCAGGAAGGATACACCGCCCATGACAGCAGACGGAACTGAGCTGATCAGCGCCGACACCTTGCCGATAAACCCGAAGCAAAGTGCGATGACGGCCGCTCCTCCGATGACAAACACGCTGAATACCCGTGTGATCGCCAGGACACCGATATTTTCGCCGTACGTTGTTGTCGGCGGTCCGCCCAAGCATGAAGCAAGCATTGTGGCCACACTGTCACCGAAGATGGAGCGGTGAAGCCCCGGCTTGTTGATGAAATCGCGGCCAACCACTTTGCTTAACACCATCTGGTGGCCGATATGTTCCGACATGGTGACGAATGCGACAGGAACCATCGCAAGACCGGTGACAATAGCGGCTATACCCGGCGTATAATCGACAAACGGGAGAACAAAATCAGGAACCGCAAACCATTTGGCATCAGCCACGATTTGAAAGTCGACAATCCCTTGGGTGAGCGCGTACAAGTATCCGCAAATAATTCCGATCAACACCGGGATCAGGCTGAAGAATCCGCGCAAGAAAATGGCACAGATGATGGTCACTGCCAGCGTAAACCCGGCTACGCCAAAGTGTTTGGCGCTGTAGACAAGCGTTTCGGCGTTCGGATTTTCATACATTGCCATATTGACCGCTGTACTCGCCAGTCCGAGTCCGATGACGATGATAACCGGTCCGATGACGACCGGCGGAAGAAGCTTCATCAGCCAGCCCGTTCCCAGCCGCTGAATGAAAAGGGCAATCAATCCGTAGACGATTCCGGCCATAAAGGCCCCGATCATGGCAGCTGCCGGCCCGCCGGCCGCTTTGGCTGCAAGAATCGGCGAGATAAAGGCGAACGATGAACCTAGGTAGGCGGGAATCTGCCCTTTCGTGATCAACAGGTAGGCAAGTGTTCCGAGTCCACTCGTAATCAGCGCCACTCCCGGGCTTAAGCCGACAAGCTTCGGCACAAGGATGGTCGCGCCAAACATGGCGAACAGATGCTGAAGGCTGAAGGATAGCCAATTCAGCGGTTTTGGCACATCTCTTACATCTAAGTTCATATTTTTCATGCTCATAATTTTCCTCCTGATGTTCGATTCGTAATCTATGATGTCTTCTTATGTTGTCAAGATAACGCCATAAAAAAAGCCTCTTTGCATATGTGCGCAAAGAGGCAGACAAAAACCGTCACTGCTGGCGGTGACTTTAAGTTAGTGTCTAGATCCCTCTTTGCAAACTCACTGGAATGCATTTAAAAAAGGATATATCATTTATTTTTTGTAGATTGCGGCAAGGTCGCGCCCGTCCACTTCCTGAAGCTCAACCATAACCTTTTCGGCTTTTGATGTCGGAATGTTTTTCCCGATAAAGTCAGCCCTGATCGGAAGCTCTCTGTGGCCTCTGTCAACCAGTACAGCAAGCTGAATCGCAGATGGACGTCCGACATCGACGAGGGCATCCATCGCCGCTCTGACCGTCCGTCCTGTGAAAAGCACATCATCCACGAGTATGACTTTTTGGTCATTAATGTCAACCGGGATGTCCGCGCCTTTGACAAGCGGTTCTTCATTGGACGTTTTTTTGGACAAATCGTCTCTGTACAGCGTAATATCGAGTTCTCCCACCGTCACGCTGTTTCCTTCAATTTGTTCGATCCGTTCGGCGAGTCGTTTGGCCAAGTAGATGCCTCGCGTCTTGATGCCGACAAGGATACAGTTGTTCATTCCTTTGTTTCGCTCGATCATTTCGTGGGCGATTCTTGTCAGCGCCCTTCTGATCGCCTGTTCGTCAAGTACAACAGCCTTTTCTTGTTCGTGCATGGCTTAAAGCACCCCGTCTCTTTCTAAGGATAAAACAAGAACCCCTTCCGCTAAAAGGCAGAGAGGGGTTCTGTAAGCGAATGGTATCATTCACTTGTCCGCTATCCTTCTCAGCCTCTCTGGACTGTGTTAAAGAATCTGATGTAACTGCATTTATTATTTCAAAAAAGAAACCGCATGTCAATGATTATTTCGAAGATTGTCGATGAGCGTTTTCATATCTTCAGGCAATGGAGCCGCAAATTCGATATATTCCCCTGTGCGCGGATGATCAAATCCCAACACTCCGGCATGAAGCGCCTGGCCGTTGAAATCGATCGTTTTTTTCGGACCGTATTTAGGATCCCCGGCCAGAGGAAAACCGATGTATTTCATATGAACGCGAATTTGATGGGTCCTCCCGGTTTCCAGACGGCACTCAACAACGGAAAAATGATCGAACCGTTCTTTCACTTCAAAGTGAGTGACGGCGTGCTTGCCGTTTTCTCTTGTAACCGTCATGCTTTGCCTGTCCTTTTTATCCCGGCCGATCGGTGCATCGATTGTCCCGTGGTCATGCGGGATGACACCATGGACAAGCGCCGTGTATTTTCTCGTCACCGTTTTATCGACGAGCTGGTTGACAAGCGATTCATGAGCCAGATCGTTTTTGGCAACCATCAGCAGGCCTGAGGTGTCTTTATCGATGCGGTGGACGATCCCGGGACGCATGACACCGTTGATGCCGGACAAATCATTGCAGTGCGCCATCAAGCCGTTGACAAGCGTTCCCGTCAGATGGCCGGGAGCAGGGTGGACTACCATTCCGCGCGGTTTATTGACGACAAGGACATCCTGATCCTCATAATAAATATCCAGATCCATCGGTTCCGGTTCGACATCGAGCGGCTCCGGTTCAGGAACATCGACTTTCACAACATCTCCCGGCTGCACTTTGTGATTGGCTTTGACAGCCTTTTCGTTTACCTGTACGCGTTCTTCCTTGATCCATTGCTGTACTTGAGTCCGCGACCAGTCTGATTCGACCGCGGTCAAGTATTTATCAATCCGTTCACTTTTATGGGCTTCCGGAACGGTCATTTCATATTGCTCCATGTTACAGCTCCTTCTTCTTCTTTCCGTCTAGCAGCATTTGCACAAATAAAAGCAGGACGCCGATGCATAATGATGAATCAGCGATGTTGAAAATCGGGTAATGATAGTTGACGATCGTGACATGAATAAAGTCGACAACCTCTTGTCTGGCGGCTCGGTCGATAAAATTGCCGACAGCCCCGCCAAGCATCAGGCCGAGTGCGGTCCCGAGCAGCATTTGCCCTTTTGCATGCTTTTGGATGTAGTAGACAAGACCGATGATGACGACCGTTGTGATGATGTAAAAAAACCACATCTGCCCTTCAAGAATGCCCCAGGCAGCGCCTGTATTCCGGTGGGAGGTGATCTGAAAGAAGCCGTCGATGACAGGGATGCTTTCTCCGTATTCCATCCTGCTGACGACAAGCCATTTTGTAAATTGGTCGATACCGATGATTATCAGTGCAATTATGTAATAAGGCACACACTGTTCCTCCAGTTTCTGTTTCTCTTCATTTAAGCATTTTACCAAGAAAAAGAATCGGAGTAAAGGAATATTCATTGACATCCTTAAAGAGGAAAGCGAAGCTTCCCCCTTTAAGGCATTTAAGAAAACAGTGCTTGACTGTAGGTTTCATCTGTTTCGGCCCAAATGGGCAGCGTCTTTTTCTCAAACTGAATGTGGTACAAAAAATCGTTCGCCGTTCTCGCAGTCGGCAGAACAGCAAGTTTTGCAAGCGGAATCGCCTGACCCGTTTCTTCACAGATCCCGTATGTTCCGTTTTCTATTTTGGAAAGGGCCAAAAGCACATCCTGCAGTTCTTCTTTTACATGGTACATCAAAGTTGCCTGCTGATATGAATTGATTGTCGGTGAATCTTGTTGAAAAAAGGAATACTCAAATAATCTTGACTCCAGTTCCTCCTTCATTTGAAGAAGCTCTGTATGGATGTTCGCCAGCTGGTCATTCACTCCTGAATCAACTCCTGCTTTTAGCGTTGTGCCTTTAGTGTTACCGACAATTTCGATCTCCAAGCCCATAAGATTTTTCCTGACGTACAAAACGATGTCAGTTCCTGAAAAAAGCTGTTTTTTAAGTAAAAAAACAGCGGCTCGGAAAACCGAACCGCTGTTGCGTTCATTTTAATAATATGTTTTGACAATCCCTGCGCAGCGAGGGCAAAGTTCAGGGTGGTCAGGATCCTGGCCGATTTCTTTTGAGACCATGCGGCATCGTTCACAAGTCTCTCCGTCCGCTTGGGCGACGACGATTTTTCCTGTTTCAAACGATTGCGCCTCTTCCGGAGCTTCCGCTTCAGTTCCGCCGATTGCGAACTCGGAAACGATGAAGAGCTGTTTGACATCCTCATTGATGGAAGCTAATAATGCCTTGGATTGTTCGTTCGGATAAAGCGTCAGGCTCGCAACGGAAGATTTTCCGATGATCTTATCATTACGGGCGTTTTCCAGCGCTTTTAAGACATCATCGCGGAGCGTCATGAAACGGTCGAATTTCTCTTCCGTCTCTTTTGCGTTCGGAATGTCCTTCGTCTCCGGCATATCGCTGAGCTGGACGCTTTGTTCCGATACGAATGTAAAGTGGCTCCACATTTCATCTGCTGTATGCGGCAGGATCGGCGCGATCAGCTTGACGAGGGCGAGCAGCGTTTCGTAAAAAACAGTCTGCATGCTGCGGCGGTCTTTGTGATCAGCATGTTCAATATAGACGACGTCTTTTGCGAAATCCATATAGAACGAGCTGAGTTCGATTGCACAGAAGTTATGAACCGCATGATAAATTACCGCAAAATCATATTCTTCATACGCTTTTTTCACTTTTTCAATCAGGTTGTTCAGCTTGATCAAAATATATTGATCCACTTCACGAAGATCGTTTGCAGAGACAGCATCTTTCGCCGGGTCAAAATCGCTGATATTTCCGTGAAGGAAACGGAACGTGTTGCGGATTTTCCGATATACTTCTGCGACCTGTTTTAAAATCGCGTCAGATACGCGGACGTCCGCTTGATAATCGACAGATGCAACCCACAGCCTGAGAATATCGGCGCCAAACTGGTTCATGATTTTTGCCGGTACGACGACATTGCCGAGCGATTTGCTCATTTTCCGGCCTTCGCCGTCAAGCGCAAAACCGTGTGAAAGGACGCCTTTATACGGCGCTTTTCCCGTTACGGCGACAGCCGTTGAAATCGATGAGTTGAACCAGCCGCGATATTGGTCAGACCCTTCAAGATAAAGGTCAGCAGGTCTTACCAAATCATCGCGCTCTTCCAAGACGGCCTGGTGGGATGAACCTGAATCAAACCAGACATCCATGATGTCCTGCTCTTTCGTAAACTTGCCGTTCGGGCTTCCAGGATGTGTAAAGCCTTCAGGAAGCAGCTCATTCGCTTCTTTTTCAAACCAGATGTTTGATCCGTGCTCCCTGAACAAAGCGGAGACGTGTTCAATCGTTTCATCGGTGATAATCGGTTCACCGTTTTCCGCATAAAATACCGGAATCGGCACGCCCCATGCCCGCTGTCTTGAAATACACCAGTCGCCGCGGTCGCGAATCATGTTGTAAAGGCGGGTTTCACCCCATTCAGGCACCCACTTCGTTTCTTTAACAGCCTCAAGCAGCTCGTTTCTGAAATCTTTGATGGAAGCGAACCACTGAGCAGTCGCGCGGAAAATCGTCGGCTTTTTCGTTCTCCAGTCGTGCGGATAAGAGTGGGTGATAAAATCCAGCTTCATGAGCGCGCCTTTTTCTTCAAGCTTTTCGGTAATCGGTTTGTTGGCCTGATCGTAAAACAGTCCTTCAAATCCAGGCGCTTCGCTTGTCATATTCCCTTTTTCATCAACTGGGCAAAGGACATCAAGCCCGTATTTCTGGCCGATGATAAAGTCGTCTTCACCGTGTCCCGGTGCTGTATGAACACAGCCTGTGCCCGCGTCTGTTGTGACGTGTTCGCCGAGCATCACAAGCGAATCTCTGCCGTATAAAGGATGAGCGGCCACGATGTGCTCCAAGTCTTTTCCTTTAACCGTTTGAACGATTTCATGATCTTCAAATCCGATCGCTTTTGCTACGCTTTCCACCAATGCGCTGGCGATCACATAGCGTGAGCCTCCCGCAGCAACGACGCTGTATTCCAGCTCAGGATGTACCGCGATTCCAAGGTTCGCCGGGATCGTCCATGGCGTTGTCGTCCAGATGATGAATTTTTCGCCGTTTGTTAAAACCCCTTTGCCATCCTTCACATCAAACGCGACATAAATGGATGGTGAGCGCTTGTCATGATACTCGATCTCCGCTTCCGCTAAAGCCGATTCGCTCGAAGGAGACCAGTACACAGGCTTCAGCCCTTTGTAGATATAGCCTTTTTTTGCCATCTCGCCAAACACTTTGATTTGCTGTGCTTCAAACTCAGGCTTCAGCGTGACATATGGATTTTCCCAATCTCCTCTGACGCCCAGGCGTTTAAACTGCTCCTTTTGGCCTTCGATCTGCTGCCATGCATATTCCTCGCAAAGCTTGCGGAATTCGGCGACCGTCATTTCTTTGCGTTTGACTTTTTTATTTTTTGTCAGCGCCGTTTCAATCGGCAGTCCGTGAGTATCCCAGCCAGGTACATACGGCGCGTGGTAGCCGCTCATTGATCTTGAACGGACGATGAAGTCTTTTAAAATTTTGTTCAGCGCATGACCCATATGGATGTCGCCGTTTGCATATGGCGGCCCATCGTGCAATACGAACATCGGCCTGCCCGCCGTCCGTTCCTGCACAAGGCTGTAGATATCCATGTCCTCCCATTTCCCCTGAATTTCCGGCTCCCGTTTCGGCAGGTTTCCTCTCATTGGAAAATCCGTTTTCGGCATTAAGAGCGTGTCTTTGTAATCCATTATCATTCCTCCAAAACATCTTTTCTAAAACAAAAAAAGCCTCTTCATCCCATAAGGGACGAGAAGGCTTTGATCTCGCGGTACCACCCTTTTAGATAAGCTGCAGCTTATCCGCTCAAACATCGTAACGTGATGGGACGTCCTTTCCTACTGCGCGGTTCAGAAAGGAAACTTAAGGGCTGATCCACATGAATCCCAACAATCCCGGGCTCACACCGCCCCCGGGTCGCTTCGATTGCTGATTTAGGAATTATGTCGGTCCCTCTCAAACGTTTTTCACTCGATTTTATGAACGTATTATATGCGAACGCATGACAACATGTCAAGAATGAATGAAAAATCTATTCTTTTTCATCCATGACCGCGTCGACTTCGTATTCAAGCAGATGATCCCAATCGTCATTCTTCAGCAGGTCAAGCTGTGCTTCAATCAGCATTTGGAATCGGGTTCTGAACACTTTTGATTGCTTTTTGAGCTCTTCGATTTCCATCGCGATTTTTCTTGATTTAGAGAGCGATTCGTTAATAATCCGGTCCGCGTTTTTTTCAGCCTCGCGGATGATGAGCTTCGCTTCTTTCTCCGAATTGCGCTTTACGTCCTCCGCCGCTTCCTGTGCGACAAGAATCGATTTATTCAATGTTTCTTCAATCGTTGAGAAATGGCCGAGACGCTCGTCCAGCTCATTCACCTTTGCTTCAAGCTCGCTTTTTTTGCGCAGCACGATCTCATAATCTTTTCTCACCTGGGCCAGAAATTCGTTTACTTCATCTTCATCATAGCCGCGGAACGCTTTCGTAAATGTTTTATTATGAATATCATTTGGCGTCAAAGGCATGCTGCCCACCTCCATTATTTTCTTTATGTACAATTGTCCTTGTTCACATTATAAAGCAAAATTCGACCGGACGGAGAAAAAACTGTGAAATTGGCTTATTTTTGCAGTTCAAACGACAATCTCCATTTGCCCTTTTTCGTTTTGCCGTCAATGTTTTTCAGCCTGAAGCGGCCAAAACCGCGCACGGACAGCATATCCCCTTCGAGAAGTGTATAAGAAGGGTCTTCGATAACCTTCCAATTCACTTTGACGAGTCCGTTTTTAACAAGAACCTGCGCCTTTTGCCGGGATTGTCTGCTCACTGCCGAGCAAACCGCATCAAGCCTTAAAGATGAAACAGTGTCATCCCTTATTTCGACAGCTTGCTCCGGTACTTTAAGTTTTGACAGCGGAATTTTTTCCAGTGATACTTTCACCTTGCCGATTTGCCCAAGTTGGGAAAATACAAAATCAGCGACCTCTTCCGAACAAACAAACTGCCATGTCCCGTCCGCAAAGATCAAGTCACCGAACTTTTGCCGCTTCAGCCCGATCCCCATTAAAGATCCGAGAAGCTCGCGATGTTCGATGGAGGCGAACTTCTGCGGATACAGCACTTCATAGGCCTGAAGCTGAAAATCTTCCGCGGACGGCTCGACGTATTCCGGATAAAAAACGGCCCTTTTCCGTTCGGCTTCAGGAAAGCCGCCGAAAAAGGCGAGCTTCACCTCATCCGACTGGCCGACGAGAGAATTCAAAATCACCTGCTCCCGCGGGTCCAAAAAATCGGTCAGTTTCATCCGATATTGATCGGCCGCTGTTTGTTTCCATTCAAGAGCCTTGTCAATAAACGGCTCCTCATCTTTTCTGAAATGCTGGTAAATATCGCTCATTGTCTATCCTTTCCAAGTAAACAGGCTTGGCTGTAAGCCAAGCCAAAACTTGCCCTAAAACATTTGAAGGCGGCGCTTTGCCGCGTTCTTCGGCAAGCCCTTCCCTCCTTAAAGGGGCGATGTCTTAAAAAGCGCCGAGCATTCTGAAGACCGCGATCAGCCCCATATCTGCGAACCGCAGGACGAAGATCGCCACAATCGGCGAAATGTCAATCATGCCAAGCGGGGGAATGATTCTTCTGAACGGCTCCAGATACGGCTCACACACGGACGCCAAAACCCTGCCGAATGATGTTGCTCTTGCATTCGGCACCCAAGACATAAAAATGTAAATAATCAGCGCAAAGGAATACACGGTTAGAAGCATGCTTAAAACTTTGTAAATATAAAATAGGATCATCTGCGATTTACCACCTCTGATGTTCTTCTTCAATGAGCTCGGAAATTGTGCCGGAGACATCGACGTTTTCAGGCGTGCATAAGAAGATGTCCGCACCGATCCGCTGAATATCGCCGCCGAGGGCATATACCGTTCCGCTTAAGAAATCGACGATTCTTTTCGCCTGATCATGCTGGATGCGCTGCAAGTTGACGACAACCGCGCGGCGGTTTTTGATATGATCGGCGATCTCCTGGGCTTCCGCGTATACACGGGGCTCACTTAACACCACTTTAGAAGATTTCTGCACGCTTTGCAAACTGACAACATTCTGCTTCCCGGCCGCTTTTGACTGGTAGGCGGCTTTGTCTTTCGGCTCGTGCTCTTCAGGGATTTCTTCCCTGTCCGTTTCAATATATTCGTATTCATATTCCTCGTCATCCAAGGAAAAAAAGTTTTTAAACTTGTTTTTAAGACTCATGTTTGTCCACCTCCAGTTTCATTTCCGACTAAGGAAGAACCGATTCTGACGAATGTTGCGCCTTCCTCTACGGCGATTGTAAAGTCGTTTGACATGCCCATTGAAAGCTCATCGCACGGGGCATTCCATTGATCAAGCCGCCGCACCTCGCCTGCGAGCTCTCTCAGCTGGCGGAAACAGCTTCTGATTGCCTCCTCATCATCCGTAAAAGGAGCCATCGTCATTAATCCCGCAATCCGAATGTTTTCGTAGGCAGACAGTTTTTTTACAAAAGGAAGAACTTCTTCTTTTGTCATGCCGTGTTTTGAAGATTCAAGGGAAGTGTTGACCTGAACAAAACAGTCAACCGGCTTTTTCGCCCTCTTTTGAATCTCGTCGGCCAGTGAAAGCCTGTCTAAAGAATGGATATATGAGACATGATCGATAATGGCCTTTACCTTTCTCGTCTGCAAGGTTCCGATAAAATGCCATACCGGTTCGCTGTCTTTCAAAGCATCGAGCTTGTGAAGCAGCCCGGTATCACGGTTTTCACCCAAATGCCTGATTCCCGCATCAAGCGCTTCCTGCGCCCGTTCCGGGGAAACATATTTCGTGACAGCGATGACGGATATTTCATCGGGGGTTCTGCCCGCTTTGATACACCCTTCGTTGATTCTGTCATTTATATGTCGTAAATTGCTTTTTACATCCAACTGTAAGCTATACCTCCTTTAAACCGATGAAGGACATCATCCGTCCCGTCTTTCCCTGATCTCTGCGGTGGGAGAAAAACAGCGAACGCTCGCAGCTCGTACACAGTGAACTGACCTTGATCTGATCATTCGGAATTCCCGCATGAATGAGAAGCTGTCTGTTCACCTCTTTTAATTCAAGACGGTACTCCCCTTCTTTTATCGGCAAAAAAGCTTTGTCTTCTTGCTGAAGAGGAAGGCTTCTGACTTTGTTCATCACATGGTCATCGACAATGTAGCAGCATGATCCGATCGCAGGCCCGATAACCGCCTGGATGTCGCGGGGATTAGATCCTTCCTGTCTGACCCAGGTTTCAATCATTTTGCCGGCGATTCCTTTGACGGTTCCTTTCCATCCGGCGTGAGCAATTCCGACAAGCGAGCGGACCGGATCATAAAAATAAACGGGAACACAGTCCGCAAAACAGAGTGCCAAAAATACATTTGGCTCGTTTGTATAAAGCCCGTCTGTTCCCCGGAGAGCCGTTTCATATTGTAATGCGCCGCTGCCGCGGTGTTCGTGTGTCACTTTTTGAATCCGGTCTTCATGGGTCTGATCGGCAAACACCCAATGATCGAGGTCTGTCTCTAAAATATCGGCAATTTTTTTTCGGTTGTTTGCAACATGCCGCCGATCATCCTGCACGTGCAGTCCTGTATTTAATGTTTGAAAAGGCGGCTTGCTTTCCCCGCCGTTTTTTGTCGTAAATCCGGCTGTAATCGCTCCGCCGTTTTTCGCCGTCCAATCCTCTATCAAAAGCATTGACGGAGCATCAAGACGAAAGGGTTTATATGTACTCATGGTGATCAGCCTTTCGACAAGCATCGTAGTCTTTCATCATATCGCTCCTATTTTAACACATCTTGATGCATTCGTTTAGTTTCGTTTCAAAAAACTAAACGAAATGTATTTTTTGAAACAATATTCACCTTTTTTCTGTTCAGCTTAAACGGACGAGAATGACATCTTCTCCAATTTTGACTATATTTCGCCACGGAATGACGATTTCCTCTTCTTTTCCGAAAAATCCAAAAACTTTACCTGATCCGCCGATGACGATCGCCTGTATTTTACCCGTCGTTACATTTATATCAATATCACCGATGCTGCCCAGTTTCTTGCCGTTTGACACATTGACAACGTCCTTCACCTGGAAATCGGAAATGTTCATCATATAAGCCGCACGCCTCCTCTGATCGTGTATCCTTTAAAATTATATGAAAGGCAGTCTTTCATTTAGACTGCCTTTCCGCCTTTTTATTCCGCTTTTTTGACGCCGATTAAAACATCGAGATCAACCGTGATCGAAGCGGCTTGGTTCCGATTCAAAAAGTCCGCAATCCGATCATCCTTTACGCGCCATGACAAAGGGGTCATCCGGAGCAGCCGGCTGAGCTCCTCCCGGTTCAGGACGCAGCTGTATGAAAGCTCTATCCTGTCTATCAGCGCAAATTGCGCGAGGAAGCGACCGGCCGTATCGTGATTGGAATAAACGGACTTTTCCGACCCAGCATAGAAAGCTTCCCTTAATTCCTGCAGATAGCCGGCCTTTGGCATCACTTTAATCACCATGCCATCGGCAGATATCAGCCTTTTGAACTCCGCATAGTTGGAAGGTGATAAAATGTTCAAAATCACATGAAATGATCGGCGCTGAAAAGGAGCGTTCGCCAAATCAGCGACAAACCAGATTAGTTCGGCATCACGCCTTGCCGCCGTCAAAATCCCCGCTTTTGACAAATCGATTCCAGCTCCGAACACCCTGCCGCCAATCTCGGCTTTAAGATCTTCTGTGATCCTGATCAGATGGGACCCTTCACCACAGCCCGCATCAAGAATCCCGATCGGCTTCTGCCTCAGCGGCAATGCTTGCTTGAGTCGGCTCGTCAGCACTTTATACAAGGGCTCGAAAAATCCGCTGTCAGCTATCATTTTTCGGGCCTCGAACAGCTCTTGATCATATTTTCCGGCCTTTGTATTCGCCGCAACATTCACATATCCTTGTTTGGCTAAATCAAATGTATGATGATTGACACAAGCGAGGCTTTTGAAGCCCGCCACTTTCATGTCCGCAGCGCAGAGCGGGCATTGAAGCACTTTTTCAAACCTCTTCATCAGCACTGCGCTTCTCATCTTGTTATTCATGACAGCACCTCTTTCATTCACAAATGGAGATAAATGAAAAAGGCATAGACAAATAAACCCGCTCCATCAGCGTTTTTAAAACCTGACGGTGTGGATTTGCTTTAAGTTTGCCTATACCTTGCATTTATCTATAGCGAATGAATTGGATGATCATGAAAGAAAAACTCCTTTTATGGGAAATCAATGACATCTTAACATTGAAATGACGTCTTTGGAAGAGAAGTGCGGCGAATGGTCAAGCCGGCCAGACTGTTTTTACACAGCAAAACAGCCGGGCCAAAAATGGGCTAGCCGTTTACACAAACGGGCTTTTTCTTGGACAAGTACGGCCTTCCATCCGTCCAAACGGCTTTGACCGGCATGCCGAAAAAAGCGGAGAGCGTGTCATCTGCCATCATATCCTTCGTTTCCCCCTTGGCAAATACTTCACCCTTCCTTAAGAGAAGCGTCTTTTTAAAGGCCGGGAGAATTTCTTCGGCATGGTGTGTGACATACAGCATGGATGGCGCTTCCTCTTTCTGGGCGATGTGCTCAATTGTTTCAAGCACCTGTTCCCTGGCGATGAAATCGAGGCCTGTGACAGGCTCGTCAAGGATCAACAGTTCCGGATCGGCCATTAAGGCCCTGGAAATCAGGACTTTTTGCTTTTCTCCTTGTGAAAGTGTTTCATATCTTCTGTCGGCATAGCTGATTGATCCGAACTCTTCCAGGAAGGCGATCGCTTTTTCCCTCATATGCTGTGACGGCGTCTCATAAAGGCCGATTGAAGCGAATGCGCCGCTCAGCACAATTTCAAAAGCGCTGTCTTCCGGATAAAATTTTTGCTGCAATGCTGCGGAGACGAGACCGATTTTACGGCGGAGCTTTTCGCCCAGCTCCGTTTTTCCAAACTCATGACCCAGCACATTCACTCTCCCGGTTGTCGGAAAATAGTAAGCGCACAGCATGTTGAGCAACGCTGTTTTTCCGGCGCCATTTAAGCCGTACAAAGCCCAATGCTCCCCTTTTTTCACCTCCCAGTCAATACATTTAAGTATCTGCTGTCCATTTCGTTTTAGTGTCGCTTGTTCAAGCTTCAATGCCATGATCAGAACTCCTTTCACTTATGTAAATATTCAGAAAATATAATTCTTTTATTATAGCTTATTTGAATGGTAAAGTGAATGAGAGATTTTCCATTTTTAACATATAAAAAGCCGCAGACGATTCTGCGGCTTTAATGGATATTCTTATTCATTTGTTTAATTGCGGCTTTTTCCAGCCGTGATACTTGAGCTTGGGAGATCCCGATCTCATCGGCGACTTCCATTTGCGTCTTGCCTTGAAAAAAGCGTTTTCTGAGAATCATTTTTTCCCGTTCATTCAGCCGCCTCATTCCTTCTTTTAAAGCGAGCTCTTCAATCCATTGCGAATCCTTGTTCCGCTCATCGCTGATTTGGTCCATCACATAAATCGGGTCTCCTCCGTCATTGTAGATCGGTTCAAACAGTGAGACTGGATCCTGGATGGCGTCAAGTGCAAAAACGATCTCTTCGTGGGACACTTCAAGCTCTTTCGCGATTTCCTCCGCTGTCGGCTCCCTGCTTGTCTCACTCATAAGACGTTCCCTCACTTGCAGCGCCTTGTATGCGATATCCCTGAGTGACCGCGATACGCGGATCGGATTGTTGTCTCGCAAATATCTGCGGATTTCTCCAATAATCATGGGTACAGCATATGTTGAAAACTTAACATTGTGGCTCAGATCAAAATTATCAATTGATTTCATTAGTCCGATGCAGCCGACTTGGAATAAGTCATCAACATATTCTCCTCTGTTGTTAAACCGTTGAATGACGCTTAAGACAAGGCGCAAATTGCCGTTAACAAGCTGTTCTCTTGCTGAGCGGTCTCCTTCTTCCTGCATTTGCTTGAATAACTTTCTCATCTCTTCATTCTTGAGTACGGGCAGTTTTGATGTATCAACCCCGCAGATTTCGACTTTATTTCTTGACACTTTTTTCCCTCCCTACAGGAGCTGCTGTACAAAGTTCAGTATCTCCTTGGGTGGGAAAAATATGCATCGCTAATTTCCAAAAATAAGAAGTTCGAGGCGAAAACCCTTGTCAGTCAACGCTTCAAATTTCATAAAAAAATTAAACCATTTTGTTGAATTCTTTTCTGAGCCTTTTGATGATTCTTTTTTCAAGCCGTGAAATATAGGACTGCGATATTCCGAGCATATCGGCAACATCTTTCTGTGTTTTTTCTTCTCCCCCGACCAGGCCGAAGCGGAGCTCCATGATTTGTTTTTCTCTGTCATTCAGCTGCTCCAGCGCTTTTTTCAGCAATTTCTTATCGACATTTGCTTCAATATCTTTCGTGATGATGTCATTTTCCGTTCCGAGCACATCTGACAAGAGCAGCTCATTCCCATCCCAGTCGATGTTTAAAGGCTCGTCAAACGATACTTCCGAGCGGATTTTATTGTTCCGTCTTAAATACATTAAAATCTCATTTTCAATACATCTGGAAGCGTATGTAGCCAGCTTGATTTTTTTCTCCGGATTAAAGGTGTTCACCGCTTTAATGAGGCCGATCGTCCCGATGCTGATCAAATCCTCGATGTTGATGCCGGTGTTTTCAAATTTTCTGGCGATGTATACAACAAGTCTCAAATTGCGTTCAATCAAGATGGCCCGCGCAGCCTGATCGCCGTCAGGAAGCTTGTGGAGAAGCACCTGTTCTTCATCTTTCGATAATGGCGGCGGCAACGCCTCACTTCCGCCAATATAATAAATTTCATCGCTTTTTAAACCTAATTTCAGCAAAAGTTTGTACCAGAGATAAGTCAGCCTTAATTTTAGTTTTTTCATCTTCCTCCCCCTTCTAAATAAACATTTTCCGGAGTATGATAATGTAACAGCTCACCAAGTTTAAGAAACGTGTTTGATCGGGTTTCCCGACAGCATTTTCGGATGAACGATCGCATCAAATTCGCCGTCCGCTGACAATGGCGATGTGCTGAGGCCAATCAGGCATTTCGGCGCTTCAATTGCCTCATCTTTCGTAAAAATCAGCACATGATCGGGCTTCAGGCACAGCAAAAACTGATGCTGATGGCCGACGCCTCTGTACGGAATCAGACGGATTCGTCCGATATACGGCAGTGCATCATCAAGAAGGCCGACGGCATCAAGAGGGCTTTTTTCCATGATGACCGCGCTCGCTTCTTCACCCAGCACGCTTTTCAGCTTTTCCATATTGACGATCATGACAGGCATTTTTGAAATGGGATCATACAGCTGGTTTCCCGAATCGATCAATCCATTAAACCGGAGCGTCTGATCTTCCACATCCACTTGAAGCTGAACCCGCTCCTCGTATTGAATCTTTTTCGCCTCGACGTCCTCAAAGCGTTTTTTTGAAAACAGCCAGACGGCAGGAAATCCCGCGCCGACAAACAGCCAGCTGACGGGGTCGCCGAAGCCCGACCAATTTGTCATAAAGACTCCGTTTTTCATAATCGAATCCGTTTCCAGCAAAGAATGCGCGCCGATAATCCCTCCCCCCATTAAAAAAGTGGCAAAATAAAAAGAAAACAAATTTTGCAAAAAAAATCGAAACCGTTTAAAACCAAAAGTGACAAGAATAATCACAACGGAAAAAGAGAGCTTGCCTGCCGGATGAAGAACATATGGCGATAAAGGGGTAAACATCAGCAGGACGATGCTTGAGGCAACCAATGCGCCCAGGAAAAACCGCCGTTTTTTTACCCTTCGCTTTAAAATGAATGCGGTCATCATTAAAAGCAGCAAATCAAAGCAAAAATTTAAAAGCCAAATCACATCTAAATAGATTTCCACATCCGTCCCCCTTTTTTAACGCCCGACTGTTTGTTTCCCTAAGTATAAATCAAGCCCAAAGGTAAAGTCTGTCAATTAATGTTTGTCAAAGGGCACATTTTTTGAGAGATTCATACTGAATTTGTCGATGGTCTGACGAAAAAAACGCTGCCTCTAAGAGACAGCGCTTTGTACCTTTATTTCAATTTTTCATTGATAAACAATTTGCCTTTCGCCGTTTTTCTTGTTTCATTGCCGTAATCATCGCGGACGATCACCTCGATTTCCGCTCCTTTCGCTTTCGCGGTGGAAGTCGCGGTCCAATACCCTTCATATTTACCTTTTGACACTTCTCTGATCGGCAGTTCTGTCACGTTTTGCGAAGCCGTTTTAAAATTGGTCAAAGGCATTCTGATGACAAAGACGGCATCCAAATCAGCGTCGCTTTCAAACTCGATTTTCACGGTTTCCCCTGTTTTGAGCTCCAGATCCTCAGCCGGTTTGAGGCCGGAGATTTGCGGCGCTTCAAAATTGACATCAACCGTGACTTTTTTCGTCCGTTTATTGCCGGCCTCGTCAGCCGCTGTCACTTTGATTTCGTTTTTTCCGTTATCAAGCATAATCCGGGCCGAATATTCACCATTGTCAACGGCTGCTTTTTTTCCGTTCACTTTCACCGATTTCAAGTGGTCGTCTGAGACCGTGCCTTTGACTGTGACAGTCTCTTTATTAAGCTTTGAACCGTCTTCCGGCGTATCAATGGAAAGCTTCGGCTTTTCCTGATCAAGGACAATTCGGACCGGATCAGAAACATCCGTTGTCCCTGAATCTGTGGATGCTTTAGCGGTGATGACATTTTCCCCTTTATTTAATTGAATTTCTTTTGAAAATGTGCCGTCCTTTCCGGTTTTGACGGTGCCGATTTCTTCCCCGCCGTTAAAAAGATGGACGGTTGTTGTCGGAGAAGCCGTCCCTTCGATGACCGTTTTCTCTTGGTTGGTGATGAGTCCGTCTTTTGGCGATGTAATCACAGGTGTTGACACTTCGTAGTCGACCAAGGCGCGGATCATGAAGTTTCCTTGGTCTGAAGGCGTTTTTGACCAGGAGCCGTCCGTATACTGCCAGCTGCGTCCGGCATATTCTCCGTCCTCATCGGCCGCAAGAGCCGGGGAGTGGTCCATATCACTCGTTTGGACGTATACAAGATAAAAATCTTTTCCGACCATGATGCCTTCATCGCCGAGATCAATCTTCGTCCATTCACCGTTGCGGAGGGCTTCCCCTTTGAACGGACCGGCGATTTTTTTGCCTGGAGCCCCTTTGTCTCCCGAGGCGTCATAGACTTCAACTTCAAAATCGGTGCCGCCCGGATCAGGAAAATCCTCACCCCAGAACTTGAATAATCCGCCGTTCAGCATCGCCTTTTCCTGGCCGTTTTCCAGCGACATTTTCACAGCCAGCCCGTTGCCCGCTTCATAAAACGCCCATGCGTTTTCACCGGTTCCGTCATCATAGCCGATTTCACCCGGATAGCCGATGAAAGGTTCAAGTTCAATATCCTTTGAGACATCGCCTTTTAAATCAACCGTAAATTCACTGCTGTAATACCCGCTGGCTGCGACCTTTACGGTGTACGAATTTTCATAGGCTGTAATCGAATAGCGGCCGTTTTCATCTGTTTTGACAGGCTCTACGGCAGCATCTTCAAACAAATAGAGCTTCGCATTCCGTACAGGCTCTCCGGTTTTTTTATTTTTGACGGTTCCCGAAAGCGTGCCTTTTTTCAATTCTTTCAAAACAAAGTCGGCGGACGTTGTTTTGTCTGCTTCGATGGTGACACTTTGCGCGCTTGATTCATAACCGTAGGCTTCGGCTTTCATCGTGTAGGTTCCCGGTAAATGGGACAAGCTGTATGCCCCCGTTGCCGCGCTTGAATAAGTCGATTTTCCTGTTTCAAGAACGCTCACCTGCGCCCTGAGCGGCAGAACGGCCGGGGATGCCTTGCCGCGCTCTCTGTTTGCTTGTGCAGCATTTGCCGGTTTCGCTTTTTTAGGGTCGATCATTTGTTTTTTCGTATGTTTGGCTTTCATTTTTCCCTTGCGTTTTTCAACACTGAAATGCTTTTTCTTGGCCGCGCTCTCGGACTGCTTCACAAGCTCCACATCGTCGATATAAAGCCCGTCTCCTCCTATGCTGTCGTCGGATTGAAGGTTAAACATGATCTTAATCTTTTGTCCTTCATATGCCGATAAATCAATTTCACCATCCATCCACTCTGAAGTCGTGCCGGTGTATTGGGCGGCCTGCACCCAATCGCTTTTCCCTTCAGGCTGGATATAGACAAAACCATAGTCAAAATCTTCCTCAATGTCATGCCAATATTTGAACTTCAAGAAAAGCTTTTCGTCTTTTGGAACCTGTACTGTCGGCATCAGAAGATTCATGTTGGCCGACTCCTCGTATGGCCCTGTCAAATTCGTGCCGTAAACCTGTTTACCTGATGCGGCAGATTGCGGCCCTGACTGTGGTGTTCCCTGCTGCCATGAATTTTTTGTACCAGAGCTTGTCCAGCCGCTGGCATGAGTTTCGAAATCTTGCTTGTAGCCTGTGGTGACGGCAGGGGAAATCGGCACTTCATACACTTTGGATTCCGTGGTGTTGCCGCCGTAGTCTGTCACAATCCACTGATAAAAAAGGACTTTGCCGTCTAAAGTCGGAATGACCGCTTCATATGTTCCTTTTTTGTAGTCGCCCCCGGTCAGCTTGGCCGTGATCGTCTGCCAATCGCCATCATCCGTTTTATACTTCAGCTTGACGGATACAACGCTGATGTCGTCTTCTGCTTCAGCTGTGAACGGAATGTTAGTGCCTGCAAACACATCTGTTTTTTCTTCATCTTTTAAAACCGGCGGTGTTTGATCTTCTCCTTCTTTGCCGACCCGTCCTTCTGCTTTGCCCAATCCGCCGCTGACGGCTGCAACAGCATCAAACGCATTGACGAGCCCGTGGCCGTAACCGTTATTTGGTGATTCGGAAAAGGTGCTGTCTGTAAGCGGTATGGCCGTATCGGTTAAAATCTTTTCGATCTCGTCGACAGAAAGCGAGGCATCCGCTTGCTTGATCAGAGCCGCAACCGCTGAGACATGCGGTCCCGCCATGGAAGTGCCGTCCCAGCCGTCCTGATACCCGCTTCCCGGCACAGACGAGCGAATGTTGACACCGGGCGCAGAGATTTCAGGCTTTGTCTCATCATAAGGAGACGGGCCTTGAAGCGAAAAATCTGCCAATTGTTGATTGATATCGGTCGCACCGGTTGCAAATGCTTCCGGGTAATTTGCCGGATTGGCGATTGAACCTGGTCCCCCCGGGTTAGTGAAATCAACATTGCCCGCCGAAAATTCCGGAAAGATATCGGCAGCGCGCCAGGCCTTCACCATGTCCCTGTACCACTCATCAAGACCCGCACCACCTGACCAGGAATTGTTGACAACATCTGGTGCCATTTCAGGGTGAGGATTTCCGTCCTTATCTTTCGGCGCCAATATCCATTCTCCCGCAGCGAGAAGATCTTGATCTGTTCCGCCGTCTTCAGAAAACGCTTTAACTGCGATCCACTTCGCACCCGGGGCCACACCGATTTGGTTTTGACCGTCAGGCTCCGAGCCGACCATCGTGCCTGTCACATGTGTCCCATGCTCTAAGTCATCATATGGCGCGGATTCGCCGGATACAGCGTCAAACCAGTTCATTTCATGATCGGGGTTGTCCGGATCTTCAGGATCATATCCGCGGTATTTTTCTTTTAAAGCCGGGTGATCCCACTGTACGCCGGAATCAATCGATGCCACAACGGTCCCGGTTCCGTCGTATCCCAGTTCCCACGCTTTCGGGGCCTCGATCTGGTCAATGTTCCATTCCACACCGTTTTGAGCCTTGAGAGAGGTGTGCTTGCCCGATTGTTTAGCCGGTTTAATCAGCTGCCTTTTTTCATTCGGGAGCACTTTTTCAACCTCCGGAAAAGCCGCAACCTGTTCCATGACATCTTTTGTCGCATGGACGGCCATGCCGTTTACGATGTAAAATGAGCGGATGTCTTCGGCATTTCCCTTCTTCGCTTGCTTTCTCAAATAGGTTTTCAGCTGGCTTTGCGTTTCATCGGCTTTGATTCTTAATGACGATACAACAGCCGAACGCTTTTGATACTCGGTCTTGGCGGAGCTGAGCGATTTCGCTTTCGCCTTTTTTTCCGCTTGTTTTGCTACCTTTTGCGTATCAACCTGATCTTTCAATTTAATCAAAAAGGTGACTTTATCTTCTTTTTTGAAGCGTTTGACAAGCGTTTTCGAGATTTTCCCCTTGGCGGAAACCTGCTGTTTCACTTGTTCTTTCACAGACGTGAGCGCGGGCTTTTGTGCCAGTCCGGAAGAAGCGGGCATGAACATCGAACCGATTAATAGTCCGCTTAAAAGTGTACTGAACGCCTTTCTTTTCAGCTTGCTTTTCAAATCAATTCCCCCTTTTTTCTTGAAATGGCTTCTTTTCATCCGTCCCCCTTTCATCTCTAAATCTTGTCTGACTCTAGTTGTCTTTTAAATATAGTAAAAATTGGTTGAGATTTTTGTCGTTATTTGTCAAGAAAATGTTTAAAATCAGTTAAAAAAAGGCAAAACCTTTATCGGTTTTGCCTTTTTTCTTGTTTATTTTGATTTTTAGTTGTTACTTTTAAATATAAGTTAAAAGTTGGTTGAGTATTTTTGTTCGTTTATTTGTACAAAGAAAATTAGTTTAAAATCAAGTTAAAAAAAGGACTAAAACCTTTATTCGGTTTGCCTTTTTTCTTGTTTATTTTGATTTTTTCGCTTCATTGAACGCTTTTAAAGCATTGACAAGGCCGTATCCATAACCGTTGTTCGGCGATTTTGTGAACGTTTTGTCGGACAGAGGGGTCGCCGTCTTCAGCAGAATGCGTTCGATTTCATCGACTGAGATATTTGGATTCACTTCTCTCATCAAAGCAACGATGCCGGAAATATGCGGGGTCGCCATTGATGTGCCGTCCATTATTGCATATCTGTGTCCCGGATAAGCGGAGCGGATGCTGACACCTGGAGCCGAAAGATCAGGCTTGATTTCATCATATGGCGAAGGACCTTGCAGTGAAAAGTCAGCCAGTGAATTCTCGCTGTCAACCGCACCGATCGCGAATGACTCCGGATAATTGGAAGGATTCTCAACAGAGCCCGGTCCGCCGGGTTCAAATTCACTTACATTTCCCGCCGCAAACGAAGGAAAGATGTCTGCAGCACGCCATGCCTTGACCATATCGCGATACCATTCATTAAGACCTCGTTCACCCGCCCAGGAATTGTTGACGACATCAGGAGCCTTTTCAGGGTGGGCTTTTCCTTTCGCATCTGTCGGCGCCAATATCCATTCCCCCGCGGCCAAAAGGTCCTTTTCACTACCGCCGTCCTCTGAAAAAGCTTTAACGGCGATCCATTTTGCTGTAGGAGCGACACCGATCTCGTTTTTGCCGCCCGCTTCAGAGCCGACCATCGTGCCTGTGACGTGTGTGCCGTGGCCCAGGTCATCGTAAGGCGTTTTCTTGCTCTTGCTTGTGGCATCAAACCAGTTATATTGATTGTTGGGACTGTTTGGCTTGTCAGGGTTATATCCGCGGTACTTCGTTTTCAGCGCCGGGTGATCCCACTCAACACCGGTGTCAATTGATGCCACGACAGCTCCTTTGCCTTTATAATGTTTTTTCCAGACATCCGGCGCATGTACTTGGCGAATGTTGGATGCGGGATGAGCAGCACTTGATTTTGTTGAATCAATTGTCGCTTTTTCCGTTTCACTCAGCTTGATCTTTTCGTTCGGCAGCACTTTTTCCACCTCTGGATAGGACGCTGCTTTTTCCATGACATCTTTAGTGGCCGTTACGGCCATCCCATTGACGATATAAAATGATTCCAATTGTTTCGCATGGCCTTTCTTCTCTTCTTTTTCCAAAAAGGCTTTCAGATTCTTTTGTGTTCGCTCGGCCTTTGTCCGCAATGAGGTCAAAACGGCTGAACGCTTGAGCTCTTTGACCCTTTTGACCGTCATGACGCTCAGCTTTGCCCTTTTCTCAGCGGCTTCCGCTGTTTGCTGAGGATTGGCTTGATCTTTCATTTTAATTAAAAAGGTGACTTTGTCTTCTTTTGCAAAGCTTTTGTAAAGAGCAGCCGCTATTTTGTTTTGCGTGTCAGCCTTTGCTTTTGTTCCGGATTCTGCATGGACAGCCCCCGGAGTGAGCAGCGAGCCGATGAGTGCTGCACATATGACTGTACGGAATAATGGCTTTTTCTTCAAATGACATCCTCCTTACACATGAAGCCGTTCTGTGACGCTTCTTGCATTTTTTTGTCTGGAAAAAGAAGATATTTATACTGTAAAAGAAAAAACCTATAGATTTTGTCGTTTTTTGTCATTCTTTCTGTATTGTTTTGTAAATTCGTTCTTTTGATGGATCAGCTGTTTTCATGTGTAGTTCGTGCGGATCTCAGACCAAAAAGAAAGCCGGCTCAACCGGGAGGAAAGAGAGAGTTTTTGTGCAAGCCTTTCGGTTCAGATGCCTGAAAGATTTGAGAATTGATTCTTTTGCAGGAGGCAGCGGATTTTTTAGGGCAATGTAAAAAAAGCTGCCGACTTGTTAGTCAGCAGCTTTTCCATTGATAAATTAGCGCTTATTCCGGTTTCTCAAGAACGTCGGGATGTCAAGCGTGTCCTCGGCAGGCTGTGAAGGACTGCGGTGCGGCATGCTTGGCTCCTCACGCTGTTTCATCTCCCGTTTCGGAGCTTGCTGATGATGCTGTTTTAACCCCTGATTCAAAGGTCTTTGCGGTTTTGAAGCATCGTGCTCCTGTTCGATGAAGCCGGTCGCAATCACGGTTACGACGATTTCGTCTTTTAAATTTTCATTGATGACAGATCCGAAAATCATGTTGACGTCTTGGTCAGATGCTGCAGCTACGATGTCCGCGGCTTCCTGGACTTCATACAGGCTCAGGTTCGTGCCGCCTGTAATGTTCATGAGAACGCCTTGTGCACCGTCAATCGCCGTTTCAAGCAGCGGGCTGGAAACAGCTTTTTTCGCGGCTTCGGCAGCGCGGTTTTCACCTGTTGCCACACCGATTCCCATCAATGCTGAGCCTTTATTGGACATGATCGTTTTCACATCGGCGAAGTCAAGGTTGATCAGCCCCGGTGTCGCAATCAGGTCTGAAATCCCCTGAACACCCTGACGGAGAACGTTATCCGCTTCACGGAACGCTTCAAGCATCGGTGTGTTTTTGTCAACAATTTCAAGAAGACGGTCATTCGGAATGACGATCAGGGTGTCGACGGCTTCCTTCATGGCTGAAATGCCGCCGGCTGCCTGAAGCTGTCTTTTTCTCCCCTCAAATGTAAACGGCCTTGTCACAACGCCGACAGTCAATGCGCCCAAATCCTTCGCGACCTGTGCGATGACGGGAGCCGCTCCCGTACCTGTTCCGCCGCCCATTCCAGCGGTAACGAACACCATGTCAGCGCCTTTTAAGGCTTCTTCAATCTGTTCTTTGCTTTCTTCAGCCGCTTTTTTCCCGACTTCCGGATTGGCACCGGCGCCAAGTCCGCGCGTCAGCTTCGCACCGATCTGCATTTTCGTTTCCGCTTTTGATAGATTAAGAGCCTGAGCATCCGTGTTGACTGCGATAAACTCAACTCCCTGAACGTCATTTTCAATCATCCGATTGACAGCGTTGTTGCCGCCGCCACCTACTCCAATTACTTTAATCGATGCTAAGCCGTCTATATTTGTTTCAAACTCTAACATGCTAAATCCTCCTAATCCGTCGAATGACTAATCTCTATTCCCAAAAGAAGTTAAATATTTTCTTCATTTTGCTCGGCTTTTTCTCAGCTTGAGCCTGCTGCTTTGATTTTGGTTTCGGACGCTGCTGCACTTCTTTTTGATGGGAAGCCGCGACTTCCTGAACCGCTTCCGTCGGCATTTTAAACCCTACTTTTCTGCCTTGGATTTTTGCGTTGCGGTAAGCGAATTGGATGAGACCTACGCCTGTCATATATTGAGGTTCTCTCACACCGATGTAATTCGGGCTAGCCACTCTGACGTTATTTTGAAGAACATCTTGTGCAAGGCTGAGGACGCCCGGCATTCCCGCCTGTCCGCCTGTGAGCACAAACCCGCCCGGCAGTTCTTTAATACCCATGCTCCGCAGCTCGTCTGCAACGAATAAAAAGATCTCCTCGAGTCTGGCTTCAATAATGTCGGCCACTTCCCGCTGAGTGAAGGTCTGCTTTTGGTCTGTCCCGATGACGGCGACTTCGAATGTTTCCTCTTCTGAAGCTTCCTCATAGAAAGCGTGTCCAAACTGCTTTTTGACCCTCTCAGCTTCATCCGTGGATGTGCGGAGACCGATTGAAATGTCTTTGGTGATGTTTTCGCCGCCCAAAGGCACGACACGGGTTGCTAAAAGCTGGCCGTTTTCAAAGACGGCGACGGTCGTTGAGCCTCCTCCGATGTCGATTAAAGCCACCCCGAGGTTCTTTTCATCTTTTGACAGGGCTACAGATCCGGCTGCCAGCGGCTGCAGGCATATATCCGTAATTTCGATTCCCGCCCGTTCCACGCAGCGGAGGAGGTTATGTAAAATCGTCTTTGAGCCGGTGATGAGCGACCCTTCTACTTCAAGCCGGACACCGAGCATCTTTTTCGGATCTGTTATCTCGCCTCTTCCGTCAACAATAAACTGCCTGGGAATCACATCGACGATCAGCTGTTCAGGCGGAATCGAAACAACTTGAGCCGCTTCCATGACCCTGCGCACATCTTCCACTTGTATTTCTTTATTTTCACTGGAAACCGCCACAACACCGTTCGTTTCCTGAATGTGGATGTAGTTCCCATTTACGCCGACAATCGCATGAGTCAGCGGAAAACCTATCATTCTTTCTGCTTGTTCAAACGCTTTTTTTATAGAATGAACAGTTTCATCTATATCAACGATTGACCCTTTTTTCAGCCCCTCTGAGGGAACATTTCCGACTCCGATAATGTTAAGCGATTCGTCTGACATTTCGCCGACGATCACTTTAATATTGGACGTACCGATGTCTAGACTGACGTAAAGTTCATTGTTGTTCATTCTATGGCACCTCCTCACATTTCAGTCAATTCTATTCTATTATTTGCCGAACAACAATACAATGAATCTGGTTTTACAAGTGTGTAACAATCAATAAAAACCAATACGCTTCTTTTTTAGTTTTAGGATTACTGTGAATATTCGTTATATCCTATGTATATCCTCTTTTAAATCTGATTTTTTTTATTTTTTTCTCCTGGAAGCCGTCCATTTGGCAAGAAGTATTCTTCTGATGACTGCGATGTTTTGAAAAAGTCTCACGCCAAATGCAAACATGCCGACTAAATACAAGTCTACACCAAGATGAACGCCCAGAAAAGCCAAACCTATCGCGAGGATGATATTGAAAAAGAAGCCGGTCACAAAAACTAGTTCATCGTATGCACTTTCCAAATGAGCCCTTATGCCTCCGACCAGTGTATCAAGCGAAGCGAGAATCGCTAAGGACAAGTAATTGGAGTACTCTTCCGGAATTGTAAAGTTCGAGCCGAACCCGATGGCAATTCCGAGCAAAAGGCCTAGAACCGGAAGCCACATTAGGAATTCTCTCCTTTTGATTTATCGATCGGTTTCAATGGCGCGGTTTGCATTGAACCTTCGTATGCTTTGATTTTGATTTGTTTCTCAGGCTTTTCTATTTGTAAATCCAGATTTTCTCCGGCAAACAGATCTTGAAGAGTTGAGGCATTCATTCGGCTATATAGTTTATCGGCGTTTTTGCCAATGACTTTTACTGTTATCGGATAGTTGTCCAAAGGATATCCGTCTATTTTCGTCGTTCCGTTGATATCCCTGATCACCGTCGTATTGATAACCCTTCTGTCATTGATGGAAATGTCCTCTGCTTCATACATATTTAATTCATTGATCAGTTTTTTTAAGAGATCAGGAGGCGGATTTTGCATCGGCTCTCCCGTTAGTTCATCTGAGAAGAGCTGAGAAATGCGGATCGTAATCCCCTTGCCGGTGACGTCTGTGAAGCCGGCCTGTTTTTTGAGGCTTTGCAGCGTATCATTCAGCGCTTTAATCCGCGAGTTTTCTTCCTGCTGCTGATATGTATCCAGCATTTTTTCATATTTATCAATCTCGCTGATCAGATTGAGCTGCTTTTTTTGTTCTGCTTTCAAATCTTCCCTGAGGTCCCAGATATCCCTAGTATCCCGGATTTCGGGCTCCTTCAGGGAATTGAACTGCACGGAAAGCATGATTCCGAATATGAGCATCAGCACGCTTAGACTGATGAAACGATTGCTTTTCTTCAAGATTCGCCCACCAACTTTTCATCATTCATTCCCCTGCTTTAAAAGAGGCTCCATCTTGATGTTATCTTTTTTCTCGATGCCGACTGACACATGATCCTGAGTCAGCTGGTCGACAAGTCCTCCGGCGATATTCAGCGCCGGCATGAGCACATCGGCTTCACCGATGGCCGAAATGACGAAAGGAGCAGGATGCTGGCTTCCGTCAATGGTAATGACGGGACCGTTGCAGGATATGTAGGAATGATGCGTCACCCGTTGTCCGTTGATCGATACGGCCGCCGCGCCTGAGATCCACAGTTCATTCAGCAAACGGAAAATATGGCTTTCATGGACGATGTAGTTATTGACATTCTCCCCTTCCGGTATGTATGAAGCATCCTTCAGTGTGACTTCAATCCCTTCGCCCTGAACACCGATTTCGCCGACAAACATTCTGTATCTTTCAACATCTTCCAGAATGTTGTAGTATTCTTTTTTTTCCTTTTTCAGCGCTGCCTCTGTTTTCTGAACTTCCTGCTGCTTCTGATATAATTCCTGTTCCAGCTTTTTGTTTTGCTTTTCCTGCGAAATGAGCCGGTCGCGCAGCACATATTCCTCTTTCCAGTTTTCGGCGGTTTCCTCATGCTCTCTGTTCTCTTGAGCAAATTGATAGGAAAAAGACAATAGAAAACCGAGGACGAGCATGGCCAATGAGAGATTGACTGTATGTCTTTTCAACGTTCGTCTTCCTTTTTGCCGTCCTCAGCCTTTTTCAGGGGTTCAAAGTAAGTCGCAACTTCCAAATGAATGATTCCTTTTTCTCCTTTTGGCAGCTCCTTTACGATCGCCGGATAGCTTTCCATTTTCTTAGCGAACGATTTGATCGAAGCTGTCACAATATAGCCGTCATTCATATACATCCTGATCAGCCAAGAATTTGATTTTTGAGGTGTGTATTCGATCTCGGAAATCGACTGTTTCACTGAGCTGGAAAGTTTGTTCAGCTGTTTTGCCATTTGAACAAGCTTTTCATCTTCGGTCCAGTTGTTCAAGATCGGGCCGTTTTCATTCGGCGTCACTTCATCCGGGAGAACCGTCCCGTTTTCGAGCACCGAGTAATACACATTGTTCTTTTGCAAAAATGCAATGCTTTTATACTCTTCGATAGAGATTGCGATTTTATTGGGCAGTTTTTTGGAGACTTCGGCTTTTTTTATCAATTTATCCTGCTCAATCTTTTGTTCTGTCTTTCCCTTGTTCAGGCTCCAGAATTCCGTCTGCCCTTTATAAATGGAAGACAGGGAAATGATCGTATCCTTGGAAACGTTTTGATTTCCTTTGATCTCAACCGTCGACACTTTGCTGATCGGCGTCTGGAGGTAAATGATGATCAGCATCATCGTAAAAAAGAGGAGAATAAACGTAATCAGCCGGCGGTTTGCCTTCTGTTTTCTCTGTTCTTTGATTTTGGGAATCCGTTCTTCTATATTCACTACTTTTTCTTTATCAATATCGGGTTTCACTAAAGGCTCACCTCAGATCCAATCAAGCAGACAAAGATTTTTATTTGCTTTTTTTCGAAAAAAGACGCGCTCTTACGGCGTCTTTTGAAAAACCTTCCATCAGCGAAACAAACGACATACAAGGATGCCGTTTGCTTTTGTTCATTATATCATAAGGCGATCTGATTTTAGAGGCTGATTATCGTTTTTCTCCGATGATTTCAACCTCGGTGTGCATGTCAATATCATATTTTTCTTTAACCGTTTTTTGAATAAATGCAATTAAATCGAGAACGTCTTTGGCCGTAGCGCCGCCGGCGTTGACAATGAAATTGCCGTGCATCTCGGAAACCTTTGCCCCGCCGATCTGATGGCCTTTCAATCCGGCCTGTTCAACAAGCCGGCCCGCATGCTCGGGCAGCGGGTTTCTGAAGATGCTGCCTGCGCACGGATTGGATACAGGCTGTGTTTCTTTTCGGTAGTCCTTGTTCTTCTGCATCTGCGCGACGATTGCATCGCGTTCTTTTTGCTCCAGCTGGAGGACGGCTTCAAGACAAATGCCCGGCCGCTCGTTTTGAAGGATCGACGTGCGGTAGCTGAACGCCATCTCTTCATTTGTCAGCCATTCAATCGTTCCGTCTTCAAAAAGGATCAATGCTTTCACCAATATCCTGCTGATATCAGAGCCGTGGGCGCCGGCATTCATGTAAACCGCTCCGCCGACCGAACCCGGAATGCCTGCGGCAAATTCGAGGCCGGAAAGCCCCTTTTTGCTGATGCCTGTCGCAAGCCTTACGACAGAGTAGCCGCCGCCGACCGTCACTTGCTCGCCGTCGATTTCCATATGATCGAGCCCAGCGCCAAGCTTAATAACGACGCCTCTGATGCCTTCATCAAGGACAAGGAGGTTGGAGCCTCTGCCAATCGCCGTCCATTTGACGCCGTGTTTTTTGACCACCTTCATCGTATCCCGAATCGCCTCAATGCTTTTCGGCACAACCAGGACATCTGCAGGTCCGCCGATTTTAATCGTTGTATGGTTGCTGAGCGGTTCGTTTTCCAGCACTTTGCCGACTTCAAGCTCTTTTAATTCTTGTATCACCTTATCCATCGAAAACCTCCAAAATCCTTCTGTCTTATCATTTTTCCTTCTTTTGATTCAATTCTGTCAGCACATTGTATAGTCGCTGCGCCGCATCCGGCACGCCGAGAGATTTAGTGCGCTCACTCATCTCTTTTAACGTCTTTTCGTCTTGTAAAATATGATCGATCGCTTCAATTAAGCGCTCACCATTAAGCTCTGATTCTTTTAAAACGACTGCGGCGTTCCGGTCGCCGAGCGAGCTCGCATTCACTTCCTGATGGTTGGCTGTGACATAAGGGCTCGGGATTAGGACGCTTGGAATGCCGAGCGCGGTTATTTCCGCTATCGTCGTCGCGCCTGCCCGCGCTACCACGACATCAAGTGATTTTAAATACTCGGGCATTTGGTGCAAAAACGGCTGAACGACCATATTTGAAGCAGCTCCTTCTTTTTCAAGTGCTGCTGTTACTTTCTCATAGTGAACTTCCCCTGTGACATAAAGAACCTGGTAATCCCGTTTTTTCAATTCGTTTTGCATCGCAATCACAGCCTCATTGATCGGCGCAGCGCCGCGGCTGCCTCCAAAAATCAAGACCGTTTTTTTATCTTCGGAAAGCCCGAGAGCGCCAAGTGAGCGGCCCTCTTCTATAGAGACGACTTCAGAGGCTCTCGGGTTTCCTGTAAACACAACTTTTTCTTTTGGAAAATGAGCTTTAGCCTCTTCAAAACAAATCGCTACCCTATCAACATATTTGGATAAAAACTTATTGGTGAGTCCCGGGAGGCTGTTTTGTTCGTGGATGATCGTCGGGATCCCCAGTTTTGAGGCCGCATAGACGACCGGGCCGCACACATAGCCGCCGGTGCCGATCACCGCGTCCGGTTTGAACCGCTTTAATTCTTTTTTGCACTCTTTAACACCTTTTAAAAAGCGGATGACGGTTTTCACATTTTCAAATGACAGTTTTCGTTTAAAGCCTGTGATTTCAATCGCTTTGAAGGGAATATTTTCCCGTTCGACGATGTTTTTCTCCAGCCCTTTTTCCGTTCCGATATATAAAAATTCCACATCAGGATGATGCTGTCTGACTTCTTTAATAAAAGCAAGCGCGGGGTATATGTGGCCCCCCGTGCCGCCTCCGCTTACAACGATCCGCATCTGTTTTCCCCCTTATTTTCATATGTACATGCCGATAACCCTGCTTTTGGCAACAGGGTTATCGGCAAATGGCTTAATGGGACTAATATCTTGAATATCTGCTGACATTGAGCAACACGCCGACCGCCATCAGCATCAAGGTCAGCGATGACCCTCCATAGCTTAAAAACGGCAGCGTAATGCCCGTTACAGGAATCAGTCCGGTCACGACGCCAATATTGATCATCACCTGGATCGCAATCATTGAAATGACGCCGACGGCGACAAAGCTGCCGTACAAGTCGGGCGCCCCAAGCGCAATTCTGATCCCTCTCCATAAAAGCACGCTGAAGAGCAATAGAATGAGCGATCCTCCGATGAATCCGAGCTCTTCCGATAATATGGCGAAGATAAAGTCCGTCTGCGGCTCAGGCAAATAAAAGAACTTTTGTCTGCTTTGGCCGAGTCCGAGGCCAAAGAGCCCGCCGGGGCCGACTGCATACAGCGACTGGATGATCTGAAAGCCGCTTCCTAAAGGATCTTCCCAAGGATTTAAATATGATGTAATCCGTTTAATCCTGTACGGCGCCGACAGAACGAGGCCGATAAATCCGCTGAGGCCGATCAGACCGAGAAAAACAAAGTGCGAAATTCTCGCCCCCGCCACAAATATCATAATGATGCACGTTCCCACCATCACCGTGCCAGTCCCGAGGTCAGGCTGCATCATGATGATCAAAAAGGCGGAAAAGACAATGCCGAGCGCCGGCATAAAACCTTTTCTGAACGATGTGATATTCTTTTGCTTCTCAGAAAGAAATTTTGCCAAAAAGGCAATCATCGCGAGCTTCATAAACTCGGACGGCTGTATGCTGAAAGCGCCGACACCGATCCAGCTCCGCGAGCCGTTCCGCTCCATTCCGATTCCCGGAATCAGAACGATCGCCAAGAGAAAGAAGCAGACGATGATCAGAATCTTCGCGTAAGTCCTCCATGTCCAGTAGTCGACGGTCATGATAAAAAACATGGCGATGACCCCGATGCCGGCAAACAAAAGCTGCCGTTTGGCAAAGAAAAAGGAGTCATCGTATTTGTGTGTCGCCCATACCGCACTGGCGCTGTATACCATGATCAGTCCGATCGCTAGCAGTAATAACGTAATGATAACCAATAAAAAATCCGGTGACGTTTTTTTTGTTTGCAAAGCCGAACACCCCAAGCTTTATTTCTTAGGGCTTTTACGGTAAAGACAAGCCCTTATTTAAGCATATGCACGGCGTTTACAAACATGTCACCACGTTCTTCAAATGTTTTGTACTGATCCCAGCTTGCACATGCCGGGGAAAGGAGAATGACATCACCTTCGTCTGACAGGCTGAACGCCGCGTATGCTGCCTGTTCAACATTATCGACACGTTTCACCTGTTGTATTCCCATATCTTCCGCCAGCTTTTCAAACTTGGGCGCGGTTTCGCCGAAGGTTATGATCGCTTTGACATAAGACATGTGCGGCTTTAATTCATCAAACTCATTTCCGCGGTCAAGCCCCCCGCAAAGGAGAATCACCGGCTTCTTGAAAGCGGAGAGCGCTTTTTTCGTCGCCAGGATGTTCGTCGCTTTGCTGTCATTGTAAAACATTCTGTTTTTGACCGTTGCCACGTACTGCATTCTATGTTTAACCCCTGTGAAGGTCGTCAGCACTTGGCGGACAGCCTCGTCCGACACCCCTGCCGTCTTTACGATACAAAGGGCTGCCAAAATGTTTTCCAGATTGTGCTCTCCTGGCAAAACAACGTCTTTTAGCGGCATGATTTGTTCATTGTTAAACATGATCATTCCGTCTTTGACACAGGCGCCGCGCTCTACGATTTGCCGGACTGAGAAAAAGATTTTCTTCGCTTGTGAACATTCCGCCAGCCGGACGACTGTATCATCGTCCAAATTAACAACGGCAACATCTGTTTCCGATTGGTTTCGGTAGATCTGCTGTTTGGCAAGCTCGTAATTTTTTCGAGAATGGTGATAATCCAGATGGGCATCAAATACGTTTAACAATAAACCGATTTTCGGCCTGAATTGATACGTCCCCATCAGCTGAAAGGAAGAGAGCTCTGTCACAATCCACTCATCGCTGCGGGTTTGATTTGCCACTTCGCTTGCCGCTGTGCCGATATTTCCCGCAACGAGCGCTTTTTTCGAATCGGCTTTCAGCATTTCATAAACGAGTGTAGTTGTTGTCGTTTTACCATTAGATCCGGTAATCCCGATAAAAGGCGCATCTGTGAGATGATAGGCGAGCTCGACCTCCGTCCAGACGGGAACCCCCCTTTTCAGGGCTTCTTCAACCATCACATTTTCATAGCGGATTCCCGGATTTTTAATGAGAATGTCGATCGAATGGAGGTCGAAAAGCTCTGTCGGATGGGTGCCGCAGACCACCTTAACGCCTTTTTCGGCGAGAATTTGTGCAGGTTCGTTTTCTTCAAAAGGCTTTTGATCGTTGACGACAACGTTGACGCCTTTTTCGTGCAGGATCGAAGCAGCCGCATAACCGCTTTTCGCCAGCCCCAATACAAGCACGTTTTGATTTTGCAATAGATCTTGAGTAACCACTTATAACCACACCTCGATGTAAATTCCTAAGACGGCAAGCAAGAGACCCGCTGTCCAAAATGTCACGACGACTCTCCACTCCGACCAGCCGACAAGCTCATAGTGATGATGAAGAGGGCTCATTTTAAAGATTCTTTTGCCGGTCGTTTTGAAAGAAATCACTTGCAGAATGACAGAAAGGGTTTCAATGACGAATACACCGCCGATGATAACCAAAAGGATTTCCAATTTCGTTAAGATCGCGATCGTCACAATTGCTCCCCCTAAGGCGAGCGAACCCGTATCGCCCATAAAAACCTTTGCGGGATGGGCATTGAAGACAAGAAATCCAAGCACAGCGCCGACAACGGCAACCGAGAAGATCGCAACATCGTATTGCCCTTGATTCCACGCCAAAATCGCAAAGGCGCCGAAAGCGATCGCCGCCGTCCCCGATAAAAGCCCGTCAAGCCCGTCTGTCAAGTTGACAGCGTTTGAGCCGCCAACAAGCATAAAGATGACGAGAATCAGGTAGCCCCAGCCGAAATCAAACGAAGCATCAGTTCCCGGAATGCGGATGGTGGTCGGCATTCCCTGAGCATAGTAGACGGCATAAAACACCGCGGCGATGATGATTTGGCCGATCAGCTTCTGTCTGGATGTCAAGCCGAGATTCCGCTTCATCACCACTTTTATATAATCATCCAAAAAGCCGAGAAGTCCGTAGCCAATCGTGACAAACAGCAGCAGGAACATGTTCATGCTGACTTCGGAAAATTTCATCGTCATCACGATCGTTGTGGCAATGATCGATAAAATGATCATCACACCGCCCATTGTCGGTGTTCCCGATTTTTTTTGGTGGGATTTCGGACCTTCTTCGCGAATGCTTTGGCCAAATTTAAGCCTTCTTAAAAACGGGATGAAGATCGGAGACAAAAGAACGCTGATTAAAAAGCCCATGATAATCGTAAATAAAATCACTTGCTCCAGCATTGTGCTCCTCCCCTTTCCGCGCCATCGCCAGTTTTTAAGAAGCTGCATACGCATCTATCATATTCACTGTTTTTTTTCATATGTTGATTTATTTTGAACGCTTCCATCACTTTAACAACTCTTTCCTGTAATTCTTTTTCTTTTATTTCAGTTCAAGAATGGCCCGTTTCGCCACTTCTGCATCATCAAAATCGAATGTTTGGCCGCCGATCTGCTGATAGGTCTCATGGCCCTTGCCGGCAATCAGGACAACGTCGCCTTTTTTAGCGTTGGCAATCGCAAAAAAGATCGCCTGCTCCCGGTTGACGATGCTGTGATAGTAAGCACCTTTCACGCCTTCTTCCATATCGTTCAAAATGGCGAGCGGGTTTTCACTTCTCGGGTTGTCCGCTGTAAACACCGGCTCATCGGCCAGTTCAGCGGCGATTTTCGCCATTTTCGGGCGCTTTGTCTTATCCCGGTCCCCTCCGCAGCCGACGACGACAAAGAGCTTGCCTTCCGTCATCCCTCTGCATGTGTTGAGGACGTTTTCGAGGCTGTCCGGTGTATGGGCGTAGTCGACGATCACCGGAAAATCCTGGCCGGCGTCCACCAGCTCAAATCTTCCCCTGACACCTCTCAGCCCTTCAATTCCTTTCGTAATCACATCGAATGAAATGTCCGCCGCAATCGCGATAGCCGCCGCAGCCAACACATTATAGACGTTGAACCGGCCGACAAGCGGAATTGTCACCCGTCCCGTTCCTTTTGGTGTCACAAGATCAAAGGTTGTCCCTTTCGGCGCCATCCTGATGTTTTCGGCCTTGATATCGGCATCGTTTTCAATGCCGTAAGTCAAAAGGTGTGCTGCTGTCACCTGGGCAAAATATGCTGAAGCCGGGTCATCTGCGTTTAAAACGGCCCACTTTGGTTTTTCATGGTTAAAGGAGCCGCCCAGCTGGGAGAAAAGCAGGCTTTTCGCATGTTTATATTCTTCCATTGTTTGATGATAATCGAGGTGATCCTGCGTCAGGTTTGTAAATGCGGCGATATCGTAATCACAGCCGTGCACCCGGCCCATATGGAGAGCGTGAGAAGAAACTTCCATGATGGCTGTATCCACATCTTGGTCAACCATTTTTTTAAACGTTTTTTGAAGTGTGACGCTTTCCGGCGTCGTATTTTTCGCATCGAATGTTTCATCGTTGATTTTCGTGTACATCGTCCCGATCAGCCCTGTGCGGCTGCCCGCCTTTCTGAAAATCTCTTCGGCCATATGGGAGGTCGATGTTTTGCCGTTTGTGCCGGTGATGCCGATCAGTCTCAGTTGCTTTGTCGGCTGCCCGTAAAAAGCATCTGATAAAACGGCAAGCGCTCTTTTCGAATGGCGGACGATGATGACGGGAACTGCCGCCTCCACTTGCCTTTCCGCCACTATCGCTTGCGCGCCGTTTTCAACCGCCTGCTTGACATAGTCGTGTCCATCAACTGTATACCCTTTTATACAAACAAAAAGACTCCCTGTTTTGACTTCCCTGGAGTCCATCTCAATTGAAGTTATTTCAGGGTCTTCTTGGCTGTTAAAGGAAGGTTCGTTTTTTAAATATGTAAGTAGCTTTGTTAATTTCATCGTATCAAACCTCTCCTAGTTCTCTTCATTCCAAATTCGTTTTTATATCTTTTATATCGATTGCTGCCTGATTTCCCGCACGGACTTCATGCGGACATACAGTTCATATTTTAGCGTAAAAAAGAGAAGACATCCAGCTAATCCTGTAAAATCTCTATATTTTTTAGCGTGAAACAGGCAGCCGGCCATCTCCGGCCGCCGTTTCGTTTCTATCGCCATGTCAATCCTGGCTTTCTTTTTTATCCTGCTTCCCTTGCTTTTCATCCTGCTCGTCAAGATAGATGCGGATGGTTGAACCTTCTTTTACTTTCTCTCCCGGTTTGGGAGATTGCTGAACTACGACATCGCCTTCTCCGGAAGATTTCAGCTTAAAATCTAAGAGCAAAGGTTCCAGTTCTGTCACAGACAGCCCTATAAGGTTCGGAACCTCGACCATTTTTTTGTCCAGCCATTGATATTTGCGCTCGATCTGGTCTTTTCTCTTTTCGACGCCGAGCTGCGGCAGGCTGTCTCTCATGATATTTCCGACGATCGGGGCCGCAACCGTACCACCGAATTGAATCGTTCCTTTCGGATTATCAACGGCGACGTAGACGACGATGCTCGGATCATCGGAAGGCGCTGTACCGATAAACGAGACGATATGGTTGTTTTTTAAATATTTTCCGTCCTTTACTTTTTGTGCCGTTCCCGTTTTTCCCCCTACCCGGTAGCCCTCGACAAATGCGTTGCGCCCTGTTCCCTGGGCGACGACGCTTTCAAGCGCATAACGGATCTTTTTGGATGTTTCCTCAGAAATCACTTTTCTTTTCGCGACCGGTGTCTGTTTTTTAACCGTTTGTTTTGTGACTGGGTCAATCCACTCTTTGGCGATATACGGCGTATACAAGGTTCCGCCGTTGACCGCGGCGGAAACGGCAGCCACCTGCTGGATCGGCGTCACCGATACCCCCTGTCCAAAAGCGGTTGTCGCCTGCTCTACAGGACCGACACGATCGAGCGGAAATAAAATCCCTGTCCCTTCTCCCTGCAGGTCGATTCCGGTTTTCTTTCCAAAACCGAAATCATCAATGTAGCTGAACAGCTTTTCTTTACCAAGCCGCTGGCCAAGTTCGACAAAGCCGGGGTTGCAGGAATTTTGCACAACCTCAAGAAACGACTGTGAGCCGTGGCCCCCCCGTTTCCAACATTTCAGCCTTGCGCCGTCCACTTCTACAGACCCTTTATCATAAAAATGGTCTTTCTGCAGGTTGACCTTCTCCTCCTCCAAGGCGGCCGCAAGCGTGATGATTTTAAACGTGGATCCCGGCTCATAGGTGCTCCACACAGGCAGATTCCGGTTATAGACTTTTGGATCGATTGATTGATAGTTTGCCGGATCAAAATCCGGTCTGGACACCATGGCAAGGATTTCGCCGTTCTTCGGATTCATCGCCACACCGACCATCCCGTCGGGGTTATACTTCGCTTCGGCGATGTCAAATTCCCGCTCCATGATCGTCTGCACCCTGGTATCGATCGTCAGCTTCATATCAAGGCCGTCTTTTGGCGGTGTATAGTCATCCGCCTCACCGGGCATTCTTTTTCCTTTGGCATCCGAGTAAAACTTCACATACCCTTTTTCGCCTCTGAGTTCTTCATCATAGTAGGCTTCAAGCCCGAGCAAGCCCTGGTTGTCGATCCCGGCGAAGCCGAGCACATGTGACAGATAGCTCCCGAACGGATAGTGCCTGACACTGTCTTCTGCGATATAAACGCCTTTCAAATTCAAATCTCTGACTTCCTTTGCTTTTTCGTGGGAAATTTTCCGGCCTTCGGGATTGATTCTTTCAATCGAGGTTTTCTTTGTGACGTGTTTATACGCTTTTTCTTCCGACATATTCAAGACGCTGGCGAGCAGCTTGCTCGTTTTAATCGGGTTTTCAACCTGCTTGGGGACGACCAAAACGGACGGCGCGCTTTTATTTGTCGCAAGCTTGACCCCGTTTCGGTCAAGGATTTCACCTCTTTCCGGCTCAAAAGGGAGATTCCGGCTCCAGGAGTCCTTTGCTAAATTCGTCAGTTTTTCCCCCATGACAAACTGGACGTAACCGAGCCTTGTATCGATAATCAAAAAGATGATCACACCAAAAAGCAATACAAATATTAACCGTTTTCTGACCGTTACATGAGAAACGCGCAAGAGACCGTTCACTCCTTATTTAGGCTTGTTTTATTTTTATGCCCCGGAGCATTTTAATAGAACGGCAGCGGTTTGTGTATTTTCTCACTGCTAGGACAGAAGGCTACCGGCAGCTGCCGATAGCCTTCCTTTTGACACTATGAATTTTTCAAGCCGACTTTAACGACCGTATTCGTTTTCAGTTCCTTGCCTTCCTTTACGCTCTGGCTTGTCACATAGCCCTGCCCGCTAGTTTCGATATGAATGCCGGCCATGGAACCGAAGCGGAGGGCATCTCGTTTCGACCAGCCCGTCATATCCGGCATTTTGATTTTGCCGTCTGTTTTCAGAAAGACCCGTTCATTCGGAAGAATCTCTTCACCGGCTTTCGGATACTGTTCTCTAACAGCGACCCCCTCACCGATCGTGATGGGAGCAAGGCCTTTTTCTTCGGCTTCTTTGACCGCAGATTCCTTGCGCTTTTGCGTCAAGGCAGGCATCTTGACCTGTTTTTCTTCTGTTTTTTCGTCTTCCGTTTTGCTTTCTTTCGGTGAGATATTTAAATAGAGAAGGCTATTTTTCATGACCGGTTTAAAGATTTTCGACACCGGCTCAGAGCCTGTCTCGGTCGCTTTTAGCTTGGGCTGCTGAACTGCGACATAGACGAGAAGCTCAGGGTCGTCTTTCGGCGCCATGCCCATGAAGGAGAACACGTAGTTTTCCCGGCCGGTCAAATATCTGCCGTCCTCTCCGGCAATTTGCGCCGTTCCCGTTTTTCCGGCGACGTCAAACCCTTCGATCTTATACGGCTGCCCCGTTCCTTTTTCAGATGTGACAACTTGTCGCAACAGCTTACGCACTTCTTTTGCCGTATCCGCCGATATCGGCTGGCCGACTTGTTCAGGTTTATTTTGCAGAACCGTTTTCTTTTGATCCGGATCAACGACATGATCGATCACATACGGCTTCATCATCTTCCCGTTGTTAGCGATGGCTGTTGCGGCCTGGAGCTGCTGGATCGGTGTTACCGCAGACGCCTGTCCGTAAGCCGTCGACACTTTATCACGCTCATATTTAAAGTTGATTTTACTTGAAGCTTCGTTTGGCAGATCAATGCCTGTTTTTTCGTAAAAATGGAATTTCCTTAAATATTGGTTAAAACGGTCTGTGCCGAGCTTCTCATTGGCAAGGATGGCAAAGGCGACGTTGGAAGAACGCACGACACCTTCGTCAAATGGAATTGTTCCCCAGCCGTTTCCGTTGTTATGGTCTTTAATCGGTTTGTCTTTTTTGGAGACGGAATAGCTTCCCGATTTATATCGATCCTTTCCATTGTAAACCCCTTCTTCGATCGCCGCCGCCAAGGTGAAGATCTTCATCGTCGATCCCGGCTCGAACGGGTAGGAGACGAGGTCGTTATAATAATTGCTCACATTGCGCTTATTCGGATCAAAGCTCGGTCTTTGCCCCATCGCCAGCACTTTTCCTGTTTTTGGATCAACGACCGCCGCCATGATTTTTTTCGGTTTATACTCTTTTTGCACCGTTGTCATGCTGTCTTCCAGGAAAGCCTGAATTTTTTGGTCGATCGTCAGATACACATCGTCTCCGTTATCCGGCGCTTTGATCTTTTCATCGCTGTTCGGCAGGCGCCAGCCCGTTCTGTCGGTATCGTATGACATGTATCCATCCGTTTCCTTCAGGTATTGATCGAGCGTTTTTTCAAGACCCATCACACCTGACATGACACCCGTTTTTGCATTGACTTGGGAAAAGCCGATCAGGTTGGAAGCGAAAATTCCGTTCGGATAGTATCTCTTCGTATCGCGCTCAAAGGCGATCCCCGGAAGATCGAGCTTTTCGATTTTTTCCTTCTGGGTGTATGTCAAATCCCGTCCTGCTGATCCGAATTCGACTTGAAACGCTCCTTCTGCATCTTTGTTGAGAAGATCGAGTATTTTTCCCTCATCCATGCCGATAATCGGCGCAAGTTTTTCCGCCGTCATTTGCTTATCTTGGACATAATCGGGCTTCATCTTTTTGTTCAAAATCGCAACCAGCTTGTAAGTCGCGGTGTCTTCCGCAAGCACTTTTCCGTTTTGATCCAAAATCGACCCTCTGTGGGCTTCAATCGTCCGTTTTTTTTCATATTGCTCGTTCGCCTTTACGGCAAGCACTTCCCCGTTTACTTTTCCCGTCGCTTGAATAAATGCGAATCTTCCTAAAATGACAAAGAAAAAGAGGGCAAAACAAATACTGAGTATTGCCGCTCCTCTGTTCATAAATTTATTCTTTTTCGGCATCATTTGCATCATTCCTGTATGCTTTTTACTTTTTTGTCGCCTAAGTTAAGGCCTCTTTCACGGGCAATTTTCATGATACGGTCAGGTTCTTTCAGCTCGTCAGCCGTTTTTTCGAGGTCATCGACTTTGTTTTTTTCCGCTTCAACCTTTTTTTCGAGCTTTTGAATTTCAATATTGGTCTGATATGCCGCAAAAGCTTTGGAAATCATAAAGATTGATGCGCTGAGCACCGCCAGGGCAAAAAGGACGATCAGCACTTTCTCCCCCAATGTAATGGATGCTCTTCTTCGGATGATAACGGTTTGTTCTGCACTTTGTGTCTGTCTTTGCTGTTTGTCCACCTTATAAGCCAGATTGCTCATAGACTGATGACCTCCTTTTCATTCGTACAGCTCATTCTCGTGCTTTTTCCGCGACGCGCAGCTTCGCTGAGCGGGCACGGTTATTATGTTCAAGCTCTTCTTTTGAAGCTGTGATCGGCTTCTTGTTGACCAGTTTCAGTTTCGGTTCAAACTCCTTGGGGATCACGGGCAAGCCGTGCGGCAGTTCAGGAAGCGAAGCCATTTCTTTAAATGTCGTCTTGCAAATCCGGTCTTCCAGCGAGTGAAATGTAATGACCGATACCCTTCCGCCTGGCTTCAGCACCTCGATCGCCTGCAAAAGCGCTTCTTCAAATACTTTCAATTCATCATTCACCGCGATCCGAATCGCCTGGAAAATCCGTTTTGCCGGATGCCCGCCGCTTCTTCTCGCCGGTGCGGGAATCGCTTCTTTGATGATATCGACAAGCTGGCCTGTTGTTTCAATAGGCGATTTTTCTCTTGCCTCTTCAATCTTTCTGGCTATTTGCTTGCTGAATTTTTCTTCTCCGTATTTAAAGAAAATTTTCACGAGATCCTCATAACGCCACTCATTGACGACTTCCTTCGCCGTGAGCCGGGCCGATTGGTCCATCCTCATATCAAGAGGAGCGTCATGGTGGTAGCTGAATCCCCTTTCCGGCGTATCCAGCTGAGGAGATGAGACACCTAAATCAAATAAAACACCGTCCACCTTCGCAATGCCGATTTCGTTTAGACGGTCTTTTAAATACCGAAAATTACTTTTGATGAAAACGACTTGTCCTTCGTATCCCGCCAGCTTTTCCTCGGCATGGCGGAGCGCGGTTTCATCCTGGTCAAAAGCGATCAATCTGCCGTCCTTTGACAGCTGGGAAAGCAAATATTCGCTGTGACCCGCACCGCCTAATGTGCAGTCTACATATGTACCGTCTTCTTTTACATTTAAACCGTCGACTGTTTCTTTTAATAGTACTGTTTTATGCTGAAACATGTTCTTATTTAGTCCCACCTTTTTCAAATGAACGAATTTAGAGAGCGACGCCGCAAAGATTCATTATATATCAAAGCCGATCATGTTTTCAGCAATTTCGGCAAATGAATCTTCCTGCTCTTCTACATATTGTTCCCAAATCTCTTTGCTCCACAATTCAATTCGATTTGAAACTCCGATGACCACACATTCCTTCTCAAGCTTCGCATAGCTTAACAGCGGCGATGCGATGTTGATCCGGCCCTGCTTGTCCAATTCGCATTCTGTGGCTCCGGAGAAAAAAAAGCGGGTGAAAGCGCGTGCGTCTTTCTTTGTGAGAGGAAGAGCTTTCAGTTTTTCCTCGATGAGCTTCCATTCGGACATCGGGTAGCCAAACAGGCACTGATCAAGCCCTCGCGTCAGAACGAACTGTTCGCCGAGGCCTTCCCTGAACTTTGCCGGGACGATCATGCGGCCTTTTGAATCAATCGTATGCTGGTATTCACCCATAAACATGATCTCGGCCCCCACTTTCCATCCTCAACTCACCACTATCCACCACTTCTCTCCACATATTCATTTTACACTGTTTTAGAACAAAAAAAAACCCTGAACTACTCAGGGTTTTTTAAAAAATTATTTCAAAGTTTGACAACTTGATGCATATTTTGAAATGAATATGGCAGTTTTTTGTATTTTTCCAAGAAATCCGGACCGTATTTATTCAAATAATACATGATATTCCAAATTCTCTCCTGCGGAGCGCCTGATGGCCTCAGACTCGTTTGAATTTTGTCAAAATCGCGCAGAATGTTGTTTTCCCTTTCTTCTATCTTTCTCAGCACCGCTTTCTCCAAGAATCCCAGCTGATCTTGAATAAAGGCGGCATTCTTCTTTAACAGCGGCTCAAGGCTCCTGTCGATTTCCAGCGCTTCTTGCACCACTGAAGAATGGATGCCTGCAATTTTGTCTTTCGCGCTTTTGACAGACGCGGTAAATTCGCTTGGCACTCTGCTTTGAAAAAACTGGTCTTTCCTCGCAAGAGCTCCCTGTTCAAGGGATTCCCGGAGTTCTATACCCCGTTCAGACAGCTTTTTTTCAATATGGCGCTCAAGAAAGGTGATTTGCAGCCTCGGTACAACAGGAGGCATTTTAAAACCCATCACCTGAAAAGCGCCCTTCAATTCTCCCCAATAATTGATTTCCCCGGGACCTGCTATAAAGGCCAATGTCGGCAGAAGGAATTCCTGCATCAGCGGCCTTGTCACGACATTATTGCTAAAGGCTTCCGGCGTTTTGTCGATCAAATCGAAAAGCTCGGACGGCGTCCATTCAAGGTCAAGTTTTTTTATGAAAAATGCATCGTCCTTTTTTTCGATCAAAAACCGCTCTTCCTCATGTTCGTAAAAAAGATTGGCGTGCTGTGCCGCTCCTTCAATGATCGGCGAATAGCCCATTTCCGTCATGAGCGCCTGCTGCCGTTTGACTGACTCAGCGAGCTGATCATTGTTTTTGACCAACTGCTGAAAAAACCCGGCTTCAAGGGCTCTGATTCCCGGATCTCCGGAATTCAGCATAACCAAGCCTTCTTTTTCAAACATATCGGCGACAATGTATTCAAAAAACTCAGTAACGGAGGATGATTGCCGTAAACATCGCCTTAAATGAGTGAGAAGCCCATTCGTGTATTCCGTCTCTTCAAAAGATGCGAAAATCCCGTTCAGCCATGTTTCGGTTTTGTCTGTGTCAAGCGGGGTGTTGGCAGCCTGGCTTTTTTTCCAGTGGGGCTGGGCCAGCTTATATTTTTTAACATGTCCGCTGTCCGATATAAATAAATGATTGATCTCTTCCAAATCATGGTCTTCTCCCGCGACCCAAAACACCGGGATGACCGGAACGTTCAGTTCTTGTTCTTTTTGCTTTGCTAAAACAAGGATCGAAATGATTTTATGTATGGTATAAAGCGGTCCTGTCAAAAGACCGGCCTGCTGTCCGCCGACAATGACGACGCTTTCGGGATCACGAAGGCGCTCAATCGCTTTGTTCATGTTTTCCGATTGAAATTTGCGATGGTAATCGAGCAGATAATCGACCAGAGCGGCGCGGTTATAAGTCCGGGATGAAAGGTCATTCAGACGGACTTTCCAATCCTCTTTCGTTAAGCCGTAATCAAAAAACGGCCCGATCACGTTGTTTCCATTTATATAGTCTCGTACAAAAGGATTTTGACTTTGTATGGAAAGTTCAGTAAGCTGCATCTTTCGAACTTCCTTTCTCCAATAAATAGTTAGCTTTCCGAAACGAGTATAGCATGTTCGGCGCTTCGGTCAAAAGATTTAGCTTCATCCCTCTTCCGCAGCCTTTATGCTGTCATATAAAAAGGTGAGGTGAGGGGCGTCGCGTCCGGTTTCTTTCGCCCGTTTCAGCAAATAGCCCATAATGGCATCCGCTTCCGTCCGCCTTCTGTTAAGGACATCCGCGAGCATCGAAGAGGTGTTCATTCCTGTCTTCCGGCAGACTGAAAGAACATTTTCCCAAGCCGTCTCCGGGTCGTCAATTGCCAAAATCCGGCTTGCCTCCTCAAACACAAGTTTCATAAATGACAAGTACATCGGCGCCTCTATCAACCTGCCGTTTTTCACCCGCAAAAGAGCTGTCAGCGGATTGATGCAGGCGTTGACAATCAATTTTCCGGCAAGCATTTGATGCCAGTCATCACACCAAGTGAAAGGAAAAGCTTCATGAACGGACGCCAGCTCTTTTTTCAGCCGGTCGGCCGAAAAGGAACGGAATGCGCTCCATTTCACAGCTCCTTTCCCCGTGTGCCGAAATGAACGGTCATCCACCCTGACGGCTCCGTGTTCAACAGCACCGACATAAATCCGGTGGGTCGTACGCCAATTTTCTAGCACTGGAATGTGGGCCATTCCATTTTGCAGAAACACGATATCAAGCGGGGCCGCTTTTTCCAACTCAGGCAAAACAGCAGCCAGCTGATGCTCTTTTACAGCCACGAAAAGAAGGTCATAGCCCGAACCGAGCTCCGCCTTGCCCATGACTTCGGCGGTCTGTTCGTTTCCGTCTTCCACTAGGCGGATTCCCTTTTCCTGAATAGCTTCCGCCTGTTCCCTCCGTCTTGTGATCACCGTCACCTGATGGCGGAAGGAAAAGTAGTATGTAAAAAGAAGGCCGATTGAACCTCCACCAACAACTCCGATTCTCAATTCTCACACCCCGGCTTTTTTCATATACTGTATATCATAGCAGAATTTTAAACAATTGACCCGTAAGTTGTTTCAAATTTTCAGATAACCATTTCCTGTCGTGATATTAGAAAATTTGTATCATTTGGATTTTTGTAAAAAAGCGTTTACAATATAAGTAGATCACTAACAAGGGGGTAACATGATGGTCAAAGTGGAACGTTTGCTGATCAACTATAAAACGCTTGAGGAATTTAAAAAGTTCAGGGAATACGGCCTTCAAGAGCTGTCCATGCTGGAAGACCTTGAAAGCAACATGATTGAAAACGACAGCAATTCACCGTTTTACGGCATCTATTACGGGGATCGGCTCGTGGCGAGAATGAGCCTGTATCAAGTAGATGGAAATTCCAACCAATACTTTGAGGAAGGTGAAGACTACCTGGAGCTTTGGAAGCTTGAAGTTCTGCCCGGATACCAGCGAAACGGATACGGGACGATGCTGGTGGAATTCGCCAAATCATACGGACTGCCGATTCGCACAAGTCCGCGTGTAAAATCATCTGATTTCTGGAGCAAAATGGGCTTTAAACCGGTAAAATACGATATGGCCCGCGACAAAGGGGAAAACCCGCTCGTTTGGCATCCAAACAGCGAAGCAAATCAAAGCTCAGAATCAGCTTAAAACAAAAAAACCGGCCGAAAAGCATAGTGGCCGGTTCTCTATTCCTCCATCCGTTCAAGATTTCCGTTCGGTTCCATTTGAAACTTCACCTTTTTATTTCTCTCATCTTCCTGAAGGACGACCATTTTTCTGGCCCGCTCCATGATTTCAATCAACGCTTTATAATCATCCTCAGTCAATTCCAGCTGTTTCTTCAGCGATTCGTTTTCGCTCCTGAGCTTTTCAACCTCCTGCTTTAATTCATTGACTTCTTCAACGAGCCGTTTTTTCTCTTCGGCGAATTCTTTCTGAGCCGGGGCTTCCTTCAGTTTTTCTAAAAAGCTGATGACATCCTCAATTGTCATGTTTTCCGTTTTGTCTCCAGATATGGTTTTGACGGAGTTCGGCAGATTGGCGGAATGGATGCCGATTTTCTTGCGGAGCTCTTTGCGCTGTTTTTTTGCCAGTTCAATTCCTGATTGATATTGCTTCCTGACAAAGGAATTCCAGCGGAAGCCGCAGGCGGCCGCTGTCCGGCTCAGCGCTTTGCCGACTTCTTCAAACGCCGAAAGCTGTGTGCCCCCTTCCCGAATATGCCTCAATACAACCTCAGCCAGCAATATATCTTCATCTTTTGTCCATGCATCCTGTCTTGTGATTGTCAAAGATATCCCCCTCCATGACTTTATGAATTTACCTCATACATATGCGGCTGATAGAGTAGATAGACTATTTTCTTTTCAGGAAATAAAAGGATGGGGGCGATTTGCATATAAAAAAACACAAGACCTGAAGTCTTGTGTTTTCATCTTGACGAATTAGTTGCTTTTTACGTCTTTTCCTTTGTATGATCCACATGCTTTGCAGACGCGGTGTGAAAGTTTCATCTCACCGCAGTTTGGGCATTCTACCATACCAGGCACTTGCAATTTAAAATGTGTACGACGAAGTCTTTTTTTCGTTTTAGAAGTTCTTCTAAAAGGTACAGCCATTATTCCCACCTCCTTAAAGAGCGTTAAGATTCATCTTCTTGTTTTAAGAGCTTCTCAAGTCCGGCAAGTCTCGGATCGATCCGATTTTTCCGGTCATCTTCTGTAATGACCTGCCAATCCTTGCCTTCTTGGGGAGCACCTTCTTCATTTTGTACAGTTTCACAAAAGATTTGCATAGGGATCTCAAGAAGGATTTCCTCTTTCACGACCGGCGTCAAGTCGATGAGATCGTCTTCCACAATATGAACGTCTTCATCTTCCATCTCATCGGTCTTATGAAATATAAACAGTTCTTTTGTTGAAATACTGAATGGATAACGAACATCAACAAGCGTTCTGGAACAAGGCAAGATCATCTCGCCCGAAATCGTGAAATCAAATGCAGCCTGCTTTGAGCGGATTTCCGCTTTTCCTTTCACCCGAACCGGCGAAATCCGGCGTATATCCGAGTTTTGAGAGAGTTCGCTTAAATCAACTGTTTCATCAAATTCAAAGTCTTTCTTCGGCATTTGATTCAGCTGATGTATCGTCCATTTCATTGTATCACCTCTAAGAGAGCAACAAACATGATTATAGCTTTCATCATGTTTTTTGTCAATATTTTTTCTTTACAGATCACACGCCCGCGTCTTTCGTTCGTTGACATCGCCCGCAACAATTCATACACTTAAAAAAACGCTGCCAAAACAGGCGTCCTAAACACATATGTGTAAATGTATCACATCTATTTCTAGAGATGCAAGAGAGGTGAAAAGATGAAAGCGGTCGGTCTTGTTGTTGAATACAATCCATTTCATAACGGACACTTATTTCATATAAAAGAGGCAAAGGCACAAACGGGAAGCGATGTGGCGGTCGCCGTCATGAGCGGCTCTTTTTTGCAGCGCGGCGAACCCGCCATCGTTTCCAAATGGGCCAGGACAAAAATGGCGCTCATGTCCCATGCTGACATTGTCGTTGAATTGCCGTACGCATTCGCCGTCCAAAAGGCGGAAACGTTTGCGGCAGGAGCTGTCTCCATCTTGAATGAATTAGGGTGCCGCTCATTGTTTTTCGGAAGTGAACACGGCGATATTGACGCGTTCATCCAAACCGTGCGATTCACCGCCGAGCATGGAGATGCGCTTGACGGGGAGGTAAAAAAGCATATTGCGGTTGGACTAAGCTACCCGGCAGCAATGGCAAAGGCTTTTCAAACTGTGGCGGAAAACAGGCCGACACTTGACCTTTCCAAACCGAACAACATTCTCGGGTTCCACTATGTCAAAACGATCTTAGAGAAGCATTTTCAAATGAAGCCTGAGACTGTCAAACGGCGCTCCTCCGGCTATCACGATTCCATTCTTCCTGAAAAAAGCCAAATCGCCAGCGCGACAAGCATCCGCAAATCAATGCTTGAAAACGGGAGCCTTGCCGAAAGCAGCTTCTATCTGCCTGAAGCATCAAAAGATGAGCTGAATGAATATCTGCGGACTTTCGGGCTCTGGCATTCGCCTGAAGATTATTTCCCTTTTTTGAAATACAGTCTGTATACGATGGATACAGAAGAATTGGCCGGGGTGTATGAGGTTGAAGAAGGTCTTGAACACCGGGTGAAAAAAGCCATTCGCAAAGCGGGCTCTTTTATGGAATATATGGAGCTTTTAAAGACGAAACGCTATACATGGACAAGGCTGCAGCGCATGAACACACATATTTTAATGAAAGTGAAAAAATCTGCTGTTCACAGCATCCTTGCCGAAAACCGGCCCGCTTATATCAGGCTGCTCGGCATGACCAAAAAAGGCCAGGCATACCTTGCGTCTCAGAAAAAAAGCTTGTGTGTCCCGCTGATCACCAAGATCGGATCTTTCACACATCCGTCCCTTCAATTGGACATCAGAGCAGGGCGGGTGTACAGCGCACCGCTGAAGGAGCCTGAACAAACGAAGCTGACAGAGCAGGAATATTCGCTTTCACCGATTAGATTTGACGAAGACAGCCGTATATTTTTGCGCAAATGAAAAACACCTTGATCAGGTGTTTTTCACTTTTATTTCCAAATATTCGATCGCATCATCCATCGTGTCGACCGGGACGATTTTCATGTCGGTGTTGATGTCTTTCGCCGTTTTGACCGCTTCTTCATAATTCGATCCTTTTTTCCCGCCTTCATTGGGTGCGAAAAAGATGTCAGCTCCCGCTTTGTCCGCGGCGACGACTTTCTGGCTGATCCCCCCGATCGGACCGACTTTGCCTTCGTCATCAATCGTTCCTGTTCCCGCGATATGATGCCCTTTTGTCTCATCCTTTTTTGTCAGCTGATTATAGATTTCCATTGACATCATCAGCCCGGCCGAAGGTCCGCCGATATTTTCAATATCAAGTTTGACCTCGGGCTTGACTTTGACATCGCGGTCTGTGATAAGAGATACGCCAAGTCCGGCCCGCTTCGGATCCTCTTTAAAGGTTTTAAGCTTCAAGTCATACGTCTTTTCTTTTTGATCCCTTTCAATAGCGACCTTCACCTGATCCCTGGCTTTTTTCGATTCGATATAGCGGACAAGGCTTTCCGCAGAGCGAAATGTTTGACCGTCCACCGCTTTGATTTTGTCTCCGACCTCAATTTTTCCTTCTGCAGGCATGCCTGAGACGACATACATGGCATAGACGCCGTTGAATGTATAGCTGACATCTTTACCCGCCCGCTTGTATGCTGCGATCATCGCATTCTCTTGGGAGTCTCTCATCATTTGCAGCTGCCTTTTCATATACTCCTCATCAGATTCCCCTTGTTGTTTGAAGTTTTCTTCGGGAAGCACTTCATGGTAAGGGCGGATCTTGGCCCACATGTATGTAATCGGATTGGCAGGACCGACTTTAACTGTCATTAAAGAAAAGCTTCCTTTTTCCGAATAGCCGCCGTCGACTTTAATTAAAGGCTTCAATTCTGTCGCCTCGCCCGGCTCAGTGATGTAATATGGCAGCTTGATAAACGAAAGGGCCGCCCCAATGATTATGATCAATAACGCGATACGGATCAATCTTCTTTTTTGCATCAATATGTAACCCTCCATCTTTTTTTAACGGCCGGCCTTTTTAACATTCACGGCTGACTCAAATACTTTCTGCGCTGCGGCTTTTAGGAGTCCGCCTGTTTTGATTCTCATAATGGTGGTCTAAAATCAGGACCAAGCTTCGTATAATGATAAAGAAGTTTTGGGCAAGCTCCAGTTTATTTTATCATGATCCAGTTTCCAATGTGTATTCACAGCCGTAACGCAAGGGGGGTTAGAAATGGACATGTCAAAGGTAAAGACGTTCATCATTGCCGTTTTGCTGCTTTTGTTTACTGCTGCCGTCATTACCCACCCGCAGGAATCATTCGACGCTTCAAAAAGCGGACTTGCCATGTGGTGGGAGGTCGTATTCCCTTCCCTTTTGCCTTTTTTTATTTTATCAGAGCTCTTAATCGGGTTTGGAATCGTCAGCTTTGTCGGGCTGCTTCTGGAGCCTTTCATGCGGCCCGTGTTCCGCGTGCCCGGTGTCGGGGGATTCGTGCTTGCCATGGGTATGGCTTCAGGCAATCCGGCCGGTGCAAAGCTGACGTCACGGCTTAGACAAGAGCGGCAGATTTCCAGGGTTGAAGCAGAGCGGCTTGCTTCATTCACCAATTCATCTAACCCGCTGTTTATTTTTGGAGCAGTCGCGGTTGGCTTTTTTCATAATCCGTCACTCGGAGTCGTTCTTGCAGCAGCGCACTATTTAGGCAACTTCGCGGTCGGACTGACGATGCGCTCCTATGGAAGAAAAGAAGAAAACCGCACCGCAAGAAAAAAGAAGCTCCCCCTGCCTTCAATTAAAGAAGCATTCAAAGCGCTTCACCAAGCCCGGCTTAAAGAAAAACGGCCGCTCGGCAAGCTGCTGAGTGATGCTGTCATTTCCTCCGTGCAAACCTTGCTGATGGTAGGCGGTTTTATCATTCTTTTTTCTGTCTTTAATAACATTCTCTCCGTCATTCATATAACGGACATTCTTTCCAAAGGCACAAGAATGATTTTGACTGCGCTTCAGTTCCCGGCTGCTTTTGACAAACCTCTATTATCGGGAGTGTTTGAGATAACGCTTGGCAGCAAACTGGTCAGCGCGACGGATGCATCATTGCTTGAAAAAGCCGTGATCGTCAGCTTCATTCTCGGATTCAGCGGTTTTTGCGTACAAGCTCAAGTGGCCGGGATTCTCGCAGAAACGGATATTCGCTTCAAACCGTTTTTTATCGCCCGCTTCCTCCAGGGCATTTATGCAGCTGTATTTGTGCTGATCTTGTGGAAGCCGCTTTATACTTCCTTCCATACGCCGGCAGAGCCCGTCTTTTCCCTGATTCCGGACGGGAAAACGGAATCTTTTTTGGCCCAGATGTTAAGCACCATGGCAGAGGCCGGACCGCTTCTGACGATCGGCACCCTTCTGCTGTATGTCATTCTTTACGCAAAAACGTGTGCACCTGCTAAAAAATGAGCAGCCGGATAAGGCCGCTCATTTTTTGGCAAACTTTTGTTCAAGCGCAGATTCGACCGCTTCCGGAACGAGCTCTGCAACAGATCCTTTGTATTTTGCCACCTCTTTGACAATGCTTGAACTTAAGAACGAGTATTGATTGTTCGTCATCATAAAAAATGTCTCAATGTCCTCGTCAAGCACTTTATTCATCGAGGTTCCCTGCATCTCATATTCAAAATCAGAGACAGCCCGCAAGCCGCGCAGGATGACATTGGCCTGCTTGCTTTTGGCATAGTCAATCAAAAGCCCCTGAAAAGATTCAACACGAACATTCTGGATATCCCGCGTGACTTCACGCAGCAGCTCACAGCGCTCTTCCACCGTAAACAGCGGCTTTTTCGCAGAGTTATTCAGAACGCATACATACACTTGATCAAACACTTTCGCCCCGCGCCTGATAATATCCAAATGTCCAAACGTCACCGGGTCGAAACTTCCGGGACATACGGCAATGTTAGCCATCCCCATTCCCTCTCTTTCTGTATATCGTTACACCTGTTAAACCGTATATTTCCTGCCTCGTCATCAGGAGTTTTCCTACGGCTTCCGGAAGTGCGACTTCCTTCGCATGCTCAGTGACAATAAACCCTGTATCGGTCAACAAATCCGCTTCATCAATCACCGATAAAAGCGCTTCCAGTTTCTGTTCCCGATACGGCGGATCCAAAAACACCGCATCAAAGGTGATGCCCCTTTTCACCAATGCATGCAAGGCTCTTTCAGCATCGTTTCTGTAAACCTCTGCACGCTTTTCTAAACTGAGTGTTCTCAAGTTTCCTTTTACGGTTTGCACAGCTTTAAAATCCCGGTCTACAAAAATGAAGCGGTCAAAACCCCTGGACAGCGTTTCAATGCCCAACCCTCCGCTTCCAGCGTATAGATCAAGGCCGCTTCCTCCGTCAAAATACGGGCCGACCATATTAAATATGGACTCTTTAACCTTGTCAGTCGTCGGCCTTGTTGACGTTCCAGGCACCGCTTTCAAAACACGTCCCTTATACGTTCCAGAAATCACTCTCATACTTCCACCACTTTTTCTTGAAAAAAATCATCACTATCTTATCACAAAGTGTTTTTTGGCACAAACACCCAAAGTGCAAATTCATATGTATAGCGGCCGGACCTCATGGTGATAATAATAGCAACAGCATCGATTGATGTTGTTGCCAACCGCGGAGAAGACTTACGTTTCCCCATAAGTTCTTCCTCCGGTTTCTCCTCTCCCTTTGCCTTCTCCTTAAATCTTTAAGGAATAGAAGGACCCCGCAGGGTTTTTTCTGCGGGGATTTTTTTAAAATGAACCGTGTTAGATTCCTGCTTTATAGTCATATTCCTTTGCTTTGTCCAGCTTGGATTCAAATTCCATTTTCAAAAACGGCTTATAGGATAGGTCCACCTGTTTGACAAAAGAATAAGAGCGAATCTTGGCCATGATGCTCTCGGCCTCTTCCATATTGCAATACACCACCACATATTTCAGCCGTTTTGAAACGTAATGAACATTTCCGAATTTCCTGAGCATTTTCGCCTGCTTCAGCGAATGAAGCCAAACGATCAATCCTTGACGCCTGATATCCAAAATGATCACCTGCCTGTCGCTTCTATTACCTTATGTTCTATGAAAAAGACGAGACTAACAAGGTCTCGTCAGGAAACTTTACAGCCGCAGCTGCCGCCTGATCCGCAGCCGCCGCCGCAAGATGAAAGATTATCAAAATAAGGGTTCCCAGTCGGCACTTTAATATGTTTTGACACCGCCTGGCCAATCTCCACGCTGACCTCATCTAAAATGCTTTGGAGCTCGGTTTCGGCTCTTTTAAATTCGGCCACCGTATCATGCAGGTCCAGCTTCCGTTTAATATCCCTCATTTTTTTTGAAATCTCTTTATAATCAGGATGATACTTTCCAAAACGCTGTACATCCTCATATTGTTCTTTTATTTTGTTAAACAAAGCGATGATGCGCCCAGCCTCTTCATCTTCCCGGAGACGCTTGTAGCACTTTCTGTAATGTTCAGCCGCCTCTGATTGAAGAATCATGCCGGCCAACACATCTGCTTCATTTTGAATCCTGAGCGATTCCATCGTGGCATACATTGACATGCACCTCCAGCTATTAGTGTATCACAAAACAGCCGTTTTCAAAATGTATATGTCAATGCCATACTTTTTTAAATCAACCGAAGGCTTTAGAGGGGTTCATCTTGCTCGAGTCCAGTGATCTGCTCCGACTCTGAGCTCCCCTTTGGCTTCGGTTTATAGGTTGTGCAGCCCGCCAGCAGTATGCACAAACAAAAAATCAGCCAGCATTTCTTCATCTGAATCAACTCCCTCAGCCCTATCTTTTACGAATCGTGACGTTTTTATAATCACAAAAAAAGACTCAGGCTCGGTTAATCCTGAGTGCGCATCGCTTGAAACATCTGCATCATCATGTTAGCCATCTGAATCCCGTTTGAAAACTGGTTGACACGGTGGGGAATCGTTTTTTCATAAAAATTCATCATATCCAGCTGAAAGGAAGACAGATCATTCGGTCTCCGCGAAAGCCTGCGGTACCAGATCGGCTGCTCGCGGATAAACCGGCGGCGCTCCTCATCGGCGAATACAAACTCCTGTACTTCTTTGCGCATACGAATCTCCTTTGCTAATCTTTTCGGAAAGAAAACGGATGCTCGCCGCCACCATGGTTTTCCTGTTTTCCACTTCCGGCCGAAAACTGGTTGAGCAAGCTTTGCAGCGAAGAAATAGACTGGCTCATTTTATTGATCTGCTCATTCATTTGGTTAGCGTCCATCTTCTTTACAGCCTTGACCATTTTCGAAATAAAATCGTTTTTGCCGCCGTCTCCCGATGGTGTTTCTGTTGATGTTTCATGTTCTCTGTACGGCTCCCATATGTCGTCATCTTCCCCTAGCAAAACCCAGTTTTCATACACTTCCTGCCAGCTCTTTTGCTCTTTTCGAACTTCGGAAATCAGCTTAGGATGCCGTTTGATAAACCGTTTAAACTCTTCAATAGAAGATTGCGCGTTTTGATTTGCCAAGTCTACACCCCCTCCGAAAACAAGTGCCTACTATAATGTATCCGTTCCGCGCAGATTTTGTTCGCCTAAATTTTTTCTGTCATTCAAACATAAATCTCTTCCCTGGAGAGCGGCGATGTTGAACGGTGGATGCCTTCTCCCATTTTCCTGCATTCAGATACAGCAATCGGAACCGTCTTGATTTCATTTTTAACTCCATCACCCTCGGTAAACATGCCTAACTGTTAATCAGGGCCGTTGCGCTCCATTGCAAATAAGACAAGCCCGGGATACTCCCGGGCTTGTCAAGGTTATTGCCATTGTTTAATAAAGTTTTGCGTATAATATTTCTCATCCACCCCGACACCGAGATGGGTATAGTCCGCGTTCAGCAGAGCTTTTCTGTGTCCTTCGCTGTTCATCCAGCCTTCTACGGCAGCAGGCCCGTCGACATAGTTGAGCGCGATGTTTTCCCCCGCCTGTTCAAAGTTCACCTTTCCTTTTTCCAGGCGGTCTTTTAATGTTCCATCCGTTTCTGACACATGGGAAAAATATTGATGTTCCTTCATATCGCTGCTGTGGCCGTATGCAACCTTTGAAACGGCTTCATCCCAGTCCAGCCGGGAGAGGCCGCGCCTTTGTCGGATCACATTGGTCAAGTCGAAAATCTGTCTTTCGTTCGCCCTCTCAATTTTCTTCCAATCCGCTTCAGTGAGGGTTTTCGGCTCAATCAGCGCTCCTCTGTATACGACCTCATACGGCCTTTGTTTAATCAATGTCGCTGCGTCAAATGCCCTGACGCTCGACAAAGTGCCGTCAAATTTGTCCATATAAAGCTGAACATAACGGTTGCCCGCTTTCACGGTCGGCCTCGTGTTCATATCCTCTTCGGAAAACTCAAACCGGTATGAATTGCCGTCGTATTTGACATTGACATAAGGTGCAATCTGGGTCGTTTTAAAGACGTCTCTTGACGGCTGACCAATTTTAAATGGCGATACATTGATTCCGTCGCCTGTCGCAAAAAGCGTCACAGCCTTATGATTCTGAATGCCGATTTGCACATACTGCTTTTTCCCTTGATTATAGACCCACCAATCATAATCATATGCTGAAGGGTCCACTCTGTCGGGCTTTCCCAATTTCTTTTCAATCGTTTCGGATGATTTTCCGATAAATGACAGCAAACCAGACGAAGGAATGTTTAACGATTTCTCCTTTTTCGCATCATTGCTGGAAACCTGTGGCTTGTCTTCTTTGACGATCTTCTCGGGATTTGATCCGTATTGAATGAAAAGGGCGTATGAAGCTGCGACGATTAGAAGAATCACAAAAACTCTCAATACATTTTTCAAATTTTCACCTCCGGCTAATCGGTCTGTCTATCCATAAAAAGGATCCGGGTCGGTTCCGTCCAAATGGTCTTTAGTGTCATTTAAACAGAACTGACGCGAATTTTCAATGATATTACAGACTATTACCATGTGGAATCAAATATGTTTTTAATGAAGAAAATCTCCGGACCTCTCTTCATTTTCCGAAATAAACGTCAGCGCGTCCCCTGCCTGACGATTCGATTTTTCATAAGTTGAGACATCTCCGAGGGTGATGATGCCCGCCAGCGTTTTTCCGTTTGTGACCGGAATCCTTCTGATCTGATAATCTCCCATGAGGTCGACTGCTTTTTCAATTGTATCATCTTCACTTAATGTGATAAGCTCTGTTGTCATCACATTTGTCACCTTTTGTGAATTCGGTTTTTTTGCGGCTATTCCGCGCAATACCAAATCCCTGTCTGTTACGATCCCGACGAGTTCAAGATGTTCGTCAAGCACGACCGGAATCGCTCCGACATTTCCGTCTTTCATTTTCACGGCTGCCTCATATACATTGTCGAGAACGGTACAATATAAAATGTCCTTTGTCATGATGTCTTTCACACGCGTCAACAAAAAGACCTCCCTCTTGTCTTTAGACTTTGTTCATATTGTCGTCAAGCCATGCGCGATTCATACTTTTCACAAAAATATTTATATATCGCTCCTGCCAGGATTGAAAGTTTAACGCTTTCATACTATGATTGTCAGTAAAGGTAATTTTTTAAAAAGGGGGCTTTAAGGGATGAAATTTGAAGAATCCGGTATTGAAGGGCTGACTGCTGATCTTAATCGACTGGACGATATCATGGAAAATGAGGGGTTTGTCAGGGCCGGCCAATGGGATTATGAACGGGTGACCTATGACCGCAAATTTGACATGGTGGAAGGAAGATATTATCTGCGGGTTTTCGGATATGCGATTGAAGGCGATGTCGGCGCAAAACGCGCAGTGATTAAGCTGATGACGCCGCTTTTAGGAAAATATTATTATCCGCATGGGGTTGAATACGGAGAAAATGAGCATTTTCCAAAGCAGCTGCTTCAAACAAGCCGCTCTGTTTTAAAAGCCGTCAAGGAAAAAGTTTCCGCGCTCGAAGTGTAACAAGCCTTACATAAAAAGGGTACAGCCGGTTAGGGGCTGTACCCTTTTTCATCTCAATGGACCGTTGATGGAGAGTAATCTTCCAATTCTTCTTCATCCTTTGCCCTTTCCTTTTTAGCCCAGCTGAAGAAGACGATCGCCAAAAATGTTCCATACACAATTTCCTGGATAATTTTCATCACGATTGCTCCGAGCTGCTGATCTTCCAAAACCGGCATGCTGCTGAACATTTCCGGACCTGTGAGAGACATGCCGCTCAGCATATCAAGAGGTACACACAATTTCATCGCTTCCACCCAAGCGGATGGATCAGAGTATGTCGCATACAGAGGCGTACCGCTGAACATAATCAAAGCACAGGCAGGTGTGAGCAATATTCCGTCAGCCATAATGTAACCCATTTTCAAAAGTCCGTTCATTTGCGGAAGCCCCTCGATCCGATGAATCAGCGGCCACCACATGAAAAACCCGGCAATAAAAAGCAAAACCGTTACCGCCGCATGGTAAACAGCATCTGTCTTAATAAAATCAAACACAAGCGGAACATGATACATCGAAAATAAGCCGTTAAACACGATAATGGCAATCAAAGGCTTTGTCAAAAACCGAAAGAGCGGTTTAACAACCGGCCGAAAAATGAATTTCTTCCATAACCATGCCGGCACCCCAAGGATGATGAGCGGCGGCACCACCAAGTATAAAATCGCCATCTGTGCCATATGTGCGCTGAACATGATATGTCCAAGCAAATCAAGCGGACTGCCTTTTGACATATAGACAAGAACCATGGCGGACAGAAACAAACTGATTTCTTTTCTTGAAGCCCGTTCGTTTTCAGATCCTAAACGAGTGACCAGAAAAAAATAAAGAGCCGTGACGACAAGGACAGCCCCTAGGAAATAGGGGCTCCAAAGCGCACGAAAACCGAAGATCTCAAGGCTGCCCATCGTGAGCATCCTCCTTTCTGAATTACAACCAGATCAGCGTCATAAAGGCCAAAACGGTAACAAACGCGACCAAAACTCCTGAATAGAGGAATAAAGAAGGCGCTTCATGCCCCCGCTGACTCATATGCATAAAATAATAGAGCTGAAACGCAACCTGAATGATCGCCAGCAGCAAAATGAACGGAACCGTAAACCATATGCCGGCATCTGAAGCCACCGTCAAAAAAGCGACAATGGTCAGACCGATCATCAAACCAAAAGAAATGAGCTGGTATTTCATGTCCTCCGCGTTTTTCTTTCTGCGGTAAGCAAGATCTGTTTTGGGGTTTCCTCTGTTTTCATTATTCACCATTCTATCCCACCATCCCCATCAAGTATACAACGGTAAAGATAAACACCCAGACAACGTCGATAAAGTGCCAGTAAAGACTCGCAACAAAAAATTTCGGGGCGTTGTACAGGCTCAAGCCGCGTCCCATGTTGCGGATCATCAATGTGATGATCCAGAGAAGCCCGAAGGTAACGTGTGCTCCGTGTGTACCGACGAGCGTGTAAAAAGCCGATCCGAGAGCGGAGCTTGTAATGGTAAAGTCATATTCGTGCACGTAATGGTTGAATTCGTAAATCTCCAGTGCAAGGAAGCCGGCGCCGAGCAAAACGGTAATTCCCAGCCAGATCTGCATCTTTTTAAAAGCGAAGTTCTTCATGTGATGCATCGCATAAACGCTCGTCAAACTGCTTGTGAGCAGGAGCATCGTCGCCGCAAACACAAGGCTGATGTCGAACATGTCGCTCGTTTTCGGCCCGCCTGCATTTGACCCTTTTAGCGCGAGATAAGTCGCGAAGAGAGACGCGAACAGTACGGTCTCTCCTCCGAGAAATAGCCAAAATCCGATAAACTTATTTTTTCCTTCTAAAGTTGCTTTTTCAGGAGAAGCCGGGAAGGTTTCAGCCGTTAATTTCTCTTCTGTATGCATTATGCCTTCACCCCTTTGTCATCGTCATCCATCAGATCTTCTTTATGAATATGGTATCCGTGATCATCAATCACAGATCTCAGGAGCATCGACAGGAATGTGATTCCCAGCCCGATCAGGATGACAGGCAGCCCCCAGGCAAACTCCGTCCGATACATAAAGCCAAACGCCGAAACAAACAGCCCAAAGGACATAATGAGAGGAAGAATCGAGCCGTTCGGCATATGAACATCCTGAAGAGGCTCGGCAGCCGTCATCGTTTGCTTGCCGGCTCTTTTCTCAATCCATAAAGCATCAAGACCCCTGACAAGCGGCAGCTGCTTAAAGTTGTATTCCGGAGGCGGAGATGAAACGGCCCATTCGAGCGTTCTTCCGTCTCCCCAAGGGTCGCTTCCGACTTTCTTCCCTTTGGCTGCCGTCACTATGATATTGAACACCAGTATAATGACAGCGGCCGCCATAAACAATGCCCCAATTGAGCTGACCAGGTTCGCCGCGTCAAGGCCCTGATTCGGCAAGTACGTGAATACGCGTCTCGGCATCCCCCACAATCCAAGCCAATGCTGGATGAAGAATGTCAGGTGGAAGCCGATGAAAAAGAGCACAAAAGTAATTTTCCCTAAAGATTCGCTGAGCATTTTGCCGAACATTTTCGGCCACCAGTAATGGGCGCCTGCCAACAGGGCCAAAACGACACCGCCAATGATGACGTAATGGAAATGGGCAACGACAAAGTACGTATCATGGAATTGATAGTCGGCAGGTGCAGCGGCCAGCATAACCCCTGTCACCCCGCCCATGACAAAAGACGGAATAAACGATACCGCATAAAGCATCGGTGTCGTGAACTTAATGCTTCCGCCCCAGGCCGTCAAAAGCCAGTTGAAGACTTTGATCCCCGTCGGAACGGCGATGGCCATCGTTGCCACTGCAAATATCGCGTTTGCCACAGGTCCGAGGCCTGTCGTAAACATGTGGTGAGCCCATACCATGAAGCCTAAAAAGCCGATCAGCACGGTCGCAAAAACCATAGATGAATAGCCAAACAGCCTTTTTCTGGAGAAAACCGGTATGATCTCTGAAAAGATTCCGAACGACGGCAAAATGAGAATATAAACTTCAGGATGACCGAAAATCCAAAACAGATGTTCCCAAATGATCGTATTACCGCCTAATTCAGGATTAAAAAAGCTTGTGCCGAACAATCTGTCAAACATCAATAGCGCAATTCCGACCGTTAAAGGAGGAAAAGCGAACAGAATGAGTGCGGAAGCCACAAACGTCGTCCATGTGAAAAGCGGCAGTCTCATATAGGTCATTCCCGGCGCCCTCATGTTAATGATCGTCGCCAAAAAGTTGATCCCCGCAATCAGTGTACCGATCCCCGATATTTGCAGACCGAGCACAAAGAAGTCAATCCCGTGCCCTTCCGAATTAAGAGAAAGCGAAGCATAAGACGTCCAGCCGGCATCGGGCGCCCCTCCCAGAAACCAGCTTAAGTTCAGGAAAATGCCGCCAAAAAAGAACAGCCAGAACCCAAGTGAATTCAAGAATGGAAATGCGACATCACGCGCTCCGATCTGCAGCGGAACAACGGCGTTCATCAAGGCAAACAGAAGCGGCATGGCCGCCAGGAAAATCATCGTTGTGCCGTGCATTGTCATAATCTCATTATAGACGCCGGCGCTTACGATATCGTTCTGCGGGAACATCAGCTGAATCCGGATCAGCATCGCTTCAATGCCTCCGAGGATAAAGAAAAACCCGCCGGCAACTAAATAAAGTATGGCAATCTTTTTATGATCGACAGTTGTTAAGTAATCCCATAATACAGCCCCAAAACCTTGCTTTTGTTTAAGCGTACTCACAATGTAACCTCCCTCATTCTCCCTTTGAAGCGTTAGTCTTCGGTTTTTAACCCCTTCAAGTATTCAGTCAGTGCATCGAGTTCCCTGTCGTTTAAATCAGGGTATGTTCCGGTCATTTTGTTGCCCGGCTTGATGCTTTCAGGGTCCTTGAGCCATGCTCTCAGGTTTTCATCGTTAAACTCCTTGACACCGGCTATTTTGGACCTTTCTCCAAAGGTCGCGAGATTCGGTGCGGTTCTAGCCGCTTCAGCCCTTTGGTCTTTCGTATCTGTCGCATGACAGCTCAGGCAGTTTTTCTGTTTGAAAACCTTTTCACCTTCGATAGCAAGGTCTGTTGTCGGCTTTGCATCATAGTTTTCCATTTTGCTCATCCACTTTTTGAAATCATCCTTCGAAACCGCTTTAACCTTAAAGTCCATCAAAGCGTGTGAAGGTCCGCAAAGCTCGGCGCACTTGCCGTAAAAATATTCCCCCGCCTTTTTGGCCCGTTCCGAATCGAACGTTAAATAAAATTCGTTTTCATTTTCAGTATTCGTATCAACTTTTCCGCCAACGGCAGGAACCCAGAATGAATGCTTGACATCGGAAGCCTTCAGTTTGAAATAAACCCGTTCATCTGTCGGCACAACCAGCTCCTGGCTTGTCACAACACCGTAGTCCGGATACTCAAATTCCCACCAGTACAGGTTTGCCCGGACATTGACGACCAGCGCTTTTTCCGGGTCTCTGTTTTTCTTATTCATCGGCTTCGTATCAGCTAAATCAAATGTTTGCGCGACAACAGGTACGACAAGGATGAGAAGAAGAAGAATCGGAATAACAGTCCATAAAATTTCTAAATTTCGGTTTCCTTCAACCTGTTTCGGAATGTGGTCTTCACCTAGACGAGACCTTCTGTATTTGACGATGACAAACACGAAGATGAAGCTTACCACGACAACGACAACCACCATGATCAGCGTGCTGAGAACCATCAGGTCATATTGCTTATCCGCCACTTCCCCAGCGGGCGTCAGCGTAGATAAAAACGGTTCTCCACACCCTGTTAAAACGAGCGTCAAAACAGCGAACAGCGAAATCAGACGCCACTTTTTAAACATTCAACCCAACCCCTTTTCAATCAATCCTTTTGGAACTTCCTGCTTAAGCTTTTATAGGACACTCATTCATCCATCTGACTCTACACTTAAAATAAAGCACTTACATTTCCTCTTTTCTTAAATAATGAGTTTTTTTACTCAAAATACCATCTATGTATGAACGTAAAGCCGCCCATATAACATAATCGAAAAATCGATAAGGCGGCTTTTACATGATTGTTGTCTGCTTGAAGTGTTAAGTGACAGCCTTCAATGTGATGAATATAGAGTTTTACTTTATCCAATTTTAAAAAGTGTAAAAACGACCATGGCCACGAAGAAGATGGTCAAGTAATTTAATGAATATACAAACATGAGTGTTGCCCACTTCATGACATCCTTGCTTCTAAATCCGATAAGGCCGCAAACGAGCCAGCCTATATTTAATACTGTTCCCAGAATGACGATCGGCAAACCTAGTCCGCCCAGGAAAAACGGCAGCGGCATCAAGCAGGCGATCCAAATGATGATTTGCCTTTTTGTGATATCAAAACCGTGTACGACAGGCAGCATCGGAATGTTTGCCGCTCTGTATTCCTCCGTTTTCTTAATCGCAAGCGCGAGAAAGTGGGGAATCTGCCAAATAAACATGATTAAAAACAGCACCCATGCCTCAACACCGATCGTGCCTTGGACAGCGGTCCACCCGATCAGAGGAGGAACGGCTCCCGAAATGCTTCCGACAATCGTATTGATCGTATAGCGGCGCTTCGACCACATCGTATAGAGAAAAACATACGTAAAAACACCGACAAATCCTACTAACGCAGCCGTCAATGTGGTCATAAGCAACATGATAAAACCGAGTGCAATCAGCAAAATGCCAAACCATAACGCCTGGGAAGGCTGGATTTTGCCAGTCACAGTCGGCCTTGTTTTCGTCCGCTGCATGAGCTGGTCAATATCGCGGTCATAGTAGTTGTTGATGACGCATGATCCCGCGATAATCAGCGAGGATCCCGCTAAAGTAAACAGCACGGTATCCAGGTTTCCTAAAAAGCTCAGGTTTGATAAATAAAAAGCGAGCCACATACCCGTAAAAGTTGTTATCAGGTTTGAGTAAACAATCCCGACTTTGATAAGGGCGAGGAAATCCTTCCACGCTGTCGTTTCTTCTATTTGTCCATTCATTGCTGTATCAGCTGTAATTCTGGATTCAGCCATAATGTTACCCCCCTTACTCAAACCTTCATCACGTGAAGAGAAGCGGTATATTCATAAAAAACCTACAACTCTATCATACAAGATTACCGGTTGGAAAAAAACAGCCTATTAAATATTAATCGACAAACCGGTTTATATTTGTGAACTTTTTATGACTTTCATTACAGATGAAGGAAATAATGTGAACAAGAGCAGAAAAACATCCTCATTCTAATATAGTTCTATCAAACGACACCAGAATAATCAAGACTTCAAATCCAAGAAAAATGTGAACGCCGTCTATTGCATTTTTGTGAACATTCATGATAATGAATTGCAGAAAGAACACCAATTCGCTTAAACTTGAAGATGGATCATTATTTTAATTAGTCAGTTTGTATTAAAAGGAGAATTAAATGTATGAATAAAGCATTAAAAGGGTTGGGAATTATTACGACCATCGCCATGCTCTTCGTGCTGATCGGCGGCGCCCTCGTCACGAAGACGGGATCCGGAATGGGATGCGGCAGGTCATGGCCGCTGTGCAACGGAAGCATATTTCCCGCCCTCAATCTGGAATCGATCATCGAATGGAGCCACAGGTTTGTCAGCGGAACATCCGGGATACTCGTGCTCGCTCTCGCCATTTGGTCCTGGAGAAAAATCGGCCATGTCAAGGAAACAAAATTTCTCGCGGTTATGTCGGTTGTCTTTCTTATTCTTCAGGCGCTGTTGGGAGCTGCCGCCGTCGTATTCGGATCCTCGGCATTAATCATGGCTCTGCACTTCGGGATTTCGCTCATTTCCTTCGCATCGGTTCTGCTTCTGACATTTCTCATTTTCGAAGCAGACAAAAGCGAAAAAGCCGAGTCTTTTTATATAGGAAAAACCATGCAGTTTCATATGATAGGAACCATTATATACACATATCTCGTTGTTTATACAGGAGCCTATGTCCGCCACACGACATCGAGCCTTGCCTGCCTTGACTTTCCGATGTGCAGCACGGCGAACGGCTGGTTTCCGTCGACCTTTCATGAATGGGTGCAGATGGGCCACAGAGCGGCAGCACTCCTTCTTTTCGCATGGATTGTCGTCGCCATGATCCACGCTGTCAGACATTATCACAATCAGAAGCGGATATTCTGGGGCTGGATCGCATCTCTGATCCTGATCACACTTCAGGCGGTGTCAGGCATTTTGGTCGTCATGACCCGGTTGGATCTGAGTTTTGCGCTTGCACACGCATTCTTTATTTCAGGTGTGTTCGGCATTTTATGCTATTTCCTGCTGCTCGTTGTCCGCTACCGCCGGCAGGCAAAAACTCAAAAATAAACGCTATGGCCCCTGCTTTCATGCAGGGGTTTTTTGATGAAAAAAGCCGCCGACAAAATGTCAGCGGCCTGAAATATCATATTTTTTTCATTTCAATGAGAAGATCACCGGTTTGAATCGCTTCTCCGTTTGCGACATGGATGCTTTCAACCGTCCCTGTAAACGGAGCCTGGACCGTCGTCTCCATTTTCATCGCTTCATTGATCATCAAATGATCGCCTTTATTGACTTTATCGCCTTTTCCGACAAGAAGCTTAATGACCGTACCCGGCATGGAAGCCGCGATATGGTTCGGGTTTGAACGATCGGCTTTCACCTTTTGGTGAACGGACGATTTAATGCTTTCATCTTTGATGACCACTTCACGAGGCTGTCCGTTCAGTTCAAAGTAGACGACCCTTGTCGCATCGGGACGAGGTTCTCCGATTGAGACAAGCTTCACGATCAGCGTTTTTCCTCGTTCAATTTCGACTTCGATTTCTTCTCCGAGCGTCATGCCGTAGAAAAAGGTCGGTGTATCGAGCACAGAGATGTCCCCGTACAGCTCTGCCGTTTTAACGTACTCCGTAAAGACTTTCGGATAAAGCGCATATGCGACGACATCCTGATCAGTCAGCTCCACACCGTGGTTTTCCAAGAACTCGGCTTTCAAATCAGCGAAAGAAACCGGTTCAAGCAGCTCTCCGGGGCGGACGGTAATCGGCTCCTGCCCTTTTAAAATCAGCTTTTGCAGCTTCTCCGGGAAGCCGCCGTGCGGCTGGCCGAGGTAGCCTTTGAAAAGCTCGACGACTGAATCCGGAAAATCCAGGGATTCTCCCCGTTCAAAAATATCTTTTTCAGTCAGTTTATTTTGTACCATATATAGCGCCATATCGCCAACCACTTTGGAAGACGGCGTAACTTTTACGATATCTCCAAACAGATGATTGACCCGGCTGTACATATCTTTTACTTCATTCCAGCGGTCGCCGAGGCCGACTCCTTTAGCCTGCTGCTGAAGGTTGCTGTACTGTCCGCCAGGCATTTCATGTTTATAAATTTCGGTATGAGGTGCGTTCATTCCGCTCTCAAACTCATTGTAATACTTTCTTACAGACTCCCAATATTGGGACAAAGACTCGACTGCATCGACATTTAAACGCGGACGGCGCTCATCGCCTTCAAGCGCGTGATAAAGCGAGCTTGCACTTGGCTGTGACGTTAATCCGGCCATCGAGCTGACCGCTACATCGACGATATCGACGCCAGCTTCAATCGCCTTTGCATACATATAGATTCCGTTTCCGCTCGTGTCATGCGTGTGCAGATGGATCGGGATGTCGATTGTCTCTTTCAATGCGGACACCAGTTCATAAGCCGCCTGAGGCCTCAATAGTCCGGCCATGTCTTTAATGCCGAGAATATGGGCTCCGGCCGCTTCAAGCTCTTTGGCCAGCGAAGTGTAATAGTCAAGGTTATACTTTGTTCTGTTCGGATCAAGGATGTCACCCGTGTAACAGATTGCCGCTTCAGCGAGCTTACCTGAATCGCGCACCGCGTCTATCGCAAGCGTCATGCCTTTCACCCAGTTCAGACTGTCAAAAATACGGAATACATCGATTCCGGCTGCCGCCGATTCGCTGACGAACTTTTTAATCAGATTGTCCGGGTAGTTTTTATAGCCGACAGCGTTTGATGACCTCAGGAGCATTTGAAACATCGTGTTCGGAATCTCTTTCCGCAGCTCCTCAAGCCTTTTCCAAGGGTCTTCTTTTAAGAAACGGTATGCCACGTCAAACGTAGCCCCGCCCCACATTTCGAGGCTGAACAGTTCAGGCCAGACCGCTGCTGTCGGATTGGCGATTTTCTTCAGATCATTCGTCCTCACCCTTGTGGCGAGCAATGACTGGTGGGCATCGCGGAATGTCGTATCGGTAAGAAGCACTTCTTTTTGCTCCTGAACCCATTTGACAAGACCTTCAGCTCCCCGCTCGTCAAGGATCTGTTTTGTTCCGGAGGCAATCGGCTGATCGACATCCGTTTTGATGATCTGCGGCTTGTCAAATTCAGGCTTCTTCCCTTTATCGATTCCAGGAAAGCCGTTTACCGTGACATTGCCGATGTACGTCAGCATTTTGGTGCCGCGGTCTTTTTGTTTCGGAAACACAAAAAGCTCTGGCGTTGTATCGATAAAGGATGTATCGTATTGTCCGGTCAAGAATTTTTCATGTTTGGCGACATTTTCGAGAAACGGAATGTTGGTCTTAATGCCTCTAATCCGGAATTCCTGAAGATTTCGCACCATTTTAGCCGCGGCCTGTTCGAACGTCAGCGCCCATGTTGACAGCTTCACGAGCAGTGAATCGTAGTAAGGCGTAATCACGGCCCCCTGGAAACTGTTCCCCGTATCAAGGCGAACCCCGAATCCCCCTCCGGAGCGGTAAGCCATAATTTTTCCGGTATCAGGCATGAAGTTGTTTGACGGATCTTCTGTCGTGACCCTCGACTGGATCGCATATCCGTGGAGCGTGATGGCATCCTGGTTCGGAATGCTGATCTCACTGCTTTTCAGACTGAATCCCGCGGCTATCAGAATCTGTGTCTGCACGATATCAACACCTGTCACCATTTCCGTGATGGTATGTTCAACCTGAACGCGCGGATTGACTTCAATAAAGAAAAATTCATCGTTTGCAACTAAAAATTCGACCGTTCCGGCATTGATATAATTGACGTTTTTCGCAAGCTTGACGGCGGCTTCGCAAATTTCTTCCCTGAGTGAATCGGAAAGTGAAACGCTCGGCGCTATTTCAATGACCTTTTGATGACGCCTTTGCACAGAGCAGTCCCGATCATATAAGTGCACCACATGGCCTTCTTTGTCTCCGATCACCTGAACTTCGATATGCTTCGGCTTTTCGATCAGCTTTTCAACATAGACTTCATCATTTCCAAAAGCGGCTTTCGCCTCTGATTTCGCACGGTTATAGGATTCCTGAAGCTCAGACTCTTCTCTGACAATCCGCATGCCGCGGCCTCCGCCGCCAAGGGACGCTTTAATAATGAACGGATAGCCGTATTCTTCGGCAAAGCGTTTGACATCCTCTATTCCCGCTACAGGTCCGTCGCTTCCCGGTATGACAGGGATTCCGGCTTTTTCAGCCTGCTCGCGGGCTTTGACTTTGTCTCCGAACATATCCAAGTGCTTTGAAGTCGGTCCGATAAAAATGATCCCTTCTTCTTCACAGCGCCTGGCAAACTGTATGTTTTCAGATAGAAAGCCGTATCCGGGATGGATGGCGTCAACATGGTTGCGCTTGGCAATCTCAATGATCCCTTCAATATCGAGATACGCATCGATCGGTTTTTTCCCTTCGCCGATCAAATATGCTTCATCCGCTTTATATCTGTGATATGACCCGCTGTCTTCTTTAGAATAGACCGCAACCGTGCGGATATTCAGTTCTGTACATGCGCGAAAAACGCGGATGGCGATTTCCCCTCTGTTCGCGACAAGTACTTTTTGTATAGACTGCTGTGACATGTCGTTCCCCCTTATCCGCTTGTTTTAAGTATGTATCTATTCTAAATGAATCCAGCATCACTGTACACGCTTAGTTTTTTAAAAATTTATACTTTTTTTATATTGATTTTCTTTCGTTTTTGTAGTATTAACAGGCTGTTTTCGTTTGTACCGGTCAAAATAGTCGTTGAACATGCTGATATTGACCAATATCCCCGCGCTTGCCATGAGGACAACAAGAGATGAACCTCCATAGCTGATGAATGGAAGCGTTACACCTGTCAAAGGAATCAGGCCGGAGATGCCGCCCAAGTTGATAAATGACTGAATGGCGATCATGCTCGATATTCCGATCGCCAGCAGGCTGCCGAACGGATCATCGCATTTCCTGGCAATATAAAAGCCTTTCAGGACGATGAAGCCGAGCAGCAGCACGACAAACAAGACACCAAAAATCCCGAGCTCCTCGGCGATGATCGCCATAATAAAGTCGGTGTGTGATTCAGGCAAATATCCATACTTTTGCACACTCTCGCCGAGACCGAGGCCAAACAGCCCTCCGGAACCGATCGCAAGGTAGGAATTTACGACCTGAAACCCTGAGCCTTTTGAATCTAAGAACGGGTTTTGGTAGCTTTCAAACCGGTTCATCCGCCCTTCCGTTAAAATGTCATCCAGATTTAAAAGAATCAGCGGACTGACCAGCACAAGAACAATACCTGTCAATAGGACGAGCTTAAGCAATGTTTTTCCGCTGAATCCCGAACACAGAATGATGCACAAAGCGATCAGTGCGATGATGGAAGCCGTCCCGAAATCGGGCTGAACGGCAACCAAAGCGCAAATGACGAGCGTGATGATCGCAGGGGGGGCGATTCCCGCTCCCAAGTTGTCAATATAGCTTTGTTTTTTGGCATAGACGGAAGAAAGATACAAGATGACGGTCAGCTTGACAAACTCCCCCGGCTGGATCCCGTAATCGGAAATCCTGAACCAGCTCTGGGCATTCCCGGCCACATGACCGACAACAAACAGCCCGAACAAGGCGATGACGGAAACAAGCAGTAACATCTTTTGGAATTTTTGATTGGCGAACGCCTTATACGGAAATATGGCCGCGAACAAAAAGATGACCGTTGCGAACGCCAGGAACATGAGCTGCCTGTCAAAAAAGAAATCGCTGTCCTTTCCATATCTTGTTACCGCTGTGATCATGCTTGAGCTGTATACCATGACGAGGCCGAAACCGCAGAGAAGGAATACAGCAAAGATTAGTGAATAATCATAGGATTTGAGCATTCTTTTTAACATATTATCCTCTTCCTTACTTGCCTTTCAAAATAGTTGTGATGGCTCCTTCGTTATTTTACTACACTTTCTTAAAAAGAACGAAGGATACCCTTTTATTAAAACTTCGAGCTTCCCGGAAAAGAAAAGTCCGTCTTTTTCGAATTAAAGCTTTAGTTTTTTTATCGGCTAAGTATGTGTCTTCGTTTATTCGTCATGAACAATGCTCATTCCTCCAAAAAACGTAAAATGAATGCATTGATAGTGCCGAATATAATAAAAAAAGCCTGCCGGCAGTCTGCTTTCACAGACACATCATCGACAAGCTGACTCAGGCTACAGTAGATCCTGAGTATTCATTTATTTTTTTGTAAATGCATCATGCAATGCAGACAATTCTCGCTCCAGCCTGTAAAGCAGTTCTTTTCCCTCTTCTTCGTCTACTAATCCAAGGCGGACAGCAAAGTCAATTTCACGAGAGAGTCCGAACATTTGTGTATCTAAAACCTCTTCATAAAGAGGACATTGAGGCATCGTTAAGTTGTCCATTTGCACTTGAATCAGCTTTAAAATTTTATCCGCATCACGTTTTAACAGGGCAAGTGCTTTTTCACGATGGTCGACTACAATCTCAGACGCCAAAAGTATCCCTCCGTTCCCCAGGCGAGTACCTAATTCTTCTATTTATAATAAAGCCTAAGCGGAAAAAAAGCAAGCTATTTCTGTCGTTTCACTGTATTGTTTCTGAGGCGAAAGCCTCTCAAAAAATGCTTAAGCTGTAATTCGCGGACAGAAGTTCGAGCAGCCGGATTCCGGCAATGCTGTTTCCTTTTTCATCCAAAGCCGGACCGAATATGCCGATGCCAAAGCGGTATGGGGACAGTCCCATGATTCCTCCTGACACACCGCTTTTCGCCGGTATTCCGATTTTTATCGCAAATTCTCCGCTGGCATTGTACATACCGCAAGTCACCATGAATGTTTTGCAGATTCTCGCGATATCTTTCGGAATGATCTGCTTCCCCGTTTCGGGATGCTTGCCGTTCAAGGCAAAGACACAGCCGATTTTCGCCAGGTCAAGGCTGTTCATTTCAATGGCGCATTGCTTTGTATAAACATCCATGACATCTTCGACTTCCGCCTGAAAAATGCCGTGCTCTTTCATATAGTAGCACATCGCCCGATTGACCATCGACGTTCGAAACTCCGATTCTGCGACCTTCTCGCAAATGGTAATGCCCCTGTTGTTGGCAAGCGTTTTGACAAAGCCGAGGAGATGCCCGATTTTTTCGGATGTTGTCGCTCCTTTAATCATGCTTGTCACCACTAATGCACCGGCGTTTATCATCGGATTCAGCGGCTTTCCCGGGTTGACGGTTTCAAGTTTGATGATGGAATTAAACGGGTCACCTGTCGGCTCCTGCCCCACGTAGTGAAACACTTTTTCCGGGCCGTGGTCCATCAGCACAAGAGCGAGGGACAGCACTTTTGATATACTTTGGAGCGTGAATTTTTTTTCTACATCTCCCGCCGATACACACGTCCCGTCAGTAAAATAGACAGCTGCTGACAAATCATCTTCAGATATTTCAGCCAAAGCCGGGATGTAAGATGCCACTTTCCCTTTTTCAGTTACTTTTTTTGCTTCCGCGACAAAATATTCGAGCTCCTCATTATGCCGGCAATTCACGTTCTTTCCCTCCATCCCAGGCGTCTTTTCTTTAGCTTTCCCTGCAATAGGCGCTGTTATGAGAAGTGACAATTCCAAAGAAAGCGCTTATAATTTCTGTGAGGGAGTGGTAGAGAAATGAATATCGTGACGATTACAGGGAAAGTCAAATACCCGATTACACTCGATCCAAGCGTTTGGATTTTTGATGACCGAAAATTCGAGCTGGATCAATTTTTTTCACATCTCGGAGCGGTTCCTGAGGAAACCAGCGACCTGGAGATTGACCGGGAACGCCTGATCAGGGAGGGAGCGGTCTCACCTCCGACATTAAAATCAGAGAAAAAATATGAAAAGGAAAAGCTGCTTGACGGGACATTCGCGATCAAGCTTGAACCGTTTTTAAAAAACGCGGAAGCGTCCGACTCCGCCAGTGAGTGCGTCTTTGTCACAGAAAACGATGAGGTTTCCATCCCGATTAGCGAAGCTTACGAAGCGCTTCTCTGTTTCAGTAAAAAAGGAAAACCTCTGACGGAAGACGGGCCTGTACACGTTTATTTTGCGGACGGATCAAACCGTGCGAATCCGATTAAACATGTCAAAAAAATCCGCATCAACTAATCGAAAAAAACCCCCGCCAATTACCGGTGAACGCAGGGGACAAGCCACAAAAACCTGGACGCTATTCCAGGTTTTTTTCGTTACAGCAAATCAGCCGCAAGCCTTGCCAGTCCGGAACGCTCCCCTTTTAACAGCTTCACATTCCCGGAAATTTTTTGCTCTTTAAAGCGCTCTACAACATAAGCCAAGCCGTTATTCATCGCATCCAGGTACGGATGATCAATTTGTTCGGTATCGCCCATTAAGACGATTTTGCTCCCCTCCCCGACTCTGGTTAAAAGCGTCTTTACCTCATGCTTGGTCAGGTTTTGGGCCTCATCGATGATGATGAACTGATCAGGAATGCTTCTCCCCCGAATATATGTGAGCGCCTCAACTTGAATGGAGCCCATCCCCGCTAAAATATCGTCAAGCTCTCCCGGCTTTTTGGCGTTGAACAAATATTCCAGGTTGTCAAAAATCGGCTGCACCCAAGGCCGAAGCTTTTCTTCTTTTTCCCCCGGGAGATAGCCGATATCCTTTCCGACAGGTACAATCGGCCTTGTGACGACCAGCTTTTTAAAATGGCCCAAGTCCTCCGTCTGCAAAAGACCTGCTGCCAGGGCCAACAGCGTTTTTCCCGTTCCGGCTTTCCCGATGAGCGTCACAAGCGATATGTCTTGTCTTAAAAGAAGCTCAAGCGCCATCGTCTGCTGCACATTCCTCGACCGGATGCCCCAGACCTGTTCCTGATCAAAAATCAGCTTTTTAACGGCTTTTCCGTTTTGATCAACGATGCCGAGCGCAGAGGAAGAACCGCCGAGCGCATCCTTCATGACGACGAACTGATTGGGGCAAAGCGGCTCACGGCTGATCTCTTCAAGGGGCAAGCAGTTGTTTTCATAAAATGCATTCATCTGGTCGGCATTGATAAACAATTCGGTAAATCCGCTGTATATATCATCATGATCAACCACCCTGTCATGCAGAAAGTCTTCGGACAATAAACCGATCGCATCGGCTTTGACGCGGATCAGCATGTCTTTTGAGACAAGGATGACCGGGCGCCCGCCTTCTTTCGTTTCTTCTTCAAGGCTCAGGTTTTTCGCCACGGCCAAAATACGGTTGTCGTTTGTTTTTTCAATGAAAATTTCCTGAAGCTGCTGAAATGAGCGGTGGTTGAGCTCGATTCTGAGGCTTCCTCCGTTTGGAAGAGGCACGTTTTCATACAGCCTTCCTTTTAAACGTAAATCATCTATCAGTTTAGATACGCGCCTTGCATTCCTCCCAATTTCATCCATATAGCGTTTCTTTGAATCGACTTCCTCCAATGCGACAGCGGGGATGACAACCTCATTATCCTCGAAAGAAAAGATTGAATTCGGATCCTGCAATAACACATTCGTATCTAGCACATAAATTTTACTCAATCTTTCGCCTCCTGATCAGGATTTTTAGCCTTTTATTCTTATGCGGGTTAAAAGCTGATGGAGCGCCCGCTAAAATATATGTTTTTGTGAATAAAGATAGAAGGTTAATTCAACAATAAAAATAATGAAAGCATTTCTAAGGAGGCAACCTCAAGTGCGAATTTTCTTTTTGATCTTCATTCAAACCGTTATGCTGCTTTCAGCCTGCGGCATTCAAAATAATGCTCAAAACGAGGCAAATGAACTGCCGGGCAACAAACCGATTCATGTGAAAAACACCGCCCAGGAGCCTGTGAACAGGGAAGACGGACAAGCGATTTCAAAGCGTCTCGTCAAAATCACCGAGCGTGTTCCAGGTGTCAATGACGCGACAGCCATCGTCCTCGGGAGGCTCGCCGTCGTCGGCATTGATGTCGAAGATAATTTGGAGCGCAGCAAGGTCGAATCGATCAAATACTCTGTCGCCGAAGCTTTGCAAAATGATCCTTACGGCGCAAACGCGGCCGTTGTCGCAGACCCCGACACCGTGAACCGCCTCAGGACAATAGGAAAAGAAATTCAGGCGGGCAGACCTGTGAAAGGCATCCTTGATGAGCTGGCGGCAATTGTCGGACGCGTTATGCCGGAAGTACCGAATGATGCAACAGATGATCAAAAAACAAATCCGACAAAGTCAAACAATGACCAGCTGAACGGCAACCGGCAAAAACAGCTTGAAAAAGAGCAGAATGATCAATCAAACAAACATATGAAAAACAGACAGTAAAAGCCATAAAAAGCTTGTGCCTTTACCTTTCTTGACGGCATGAGCTTTTTCCTTTGTTTCGCCTTAAGAAAATGTAATTGTACCTTTCATTCGTGATATAATGATCTTTAAGCGAGGTGAACGATGTGAGGGTAAAATGTTCATTGTGCGACAAAATCGACAAAATCGATGATGACACACTCATTGCCAAACGGCTTCGAAACCGGCCCATACATACGTATTTGTGCAACGACTGTTACGAACGCATCAAAGTCAAAACCGAGAATCGGATCAAAACGGGCCGTTTCAAACTATATCCGCACAGAAAAGATAAAGAACAGGTCAAAACATAAAAAAGACATGGACAAACGTTCCATGTCTTTTTTGTGTTTTTTGTTACAAACGAAACAAAATATTGAAATTTTATTGATAAAAGTTATCATTTATAGTATTTTTAAATTGTTTCATACGTAACAAAAAAGGAGTGATTTGTAATGGATTTTGATGTTATGATCGTTGGAGGCGGCCCGGTCGGTCTGATGACGGCTTGCGAATTGGCGCTGGCCGGCGTGCGTACGTGCATCGTTGAACGCCTGAGGCAGCCTTCTCCCCATTCAAAAGCGCTGACGCTTCATCCGCGGTCAATCGAAATTTTGGAGATGCGCGGCCTGTTTGATCTGTTTAAAGAGCGGGGGAAACCGCTGCCGTACGGACATTTCGCAGGTCTTGACACGGCATTGGACTTTTCTGCACTTGACACCGGCACCAGCTATACGCTGTTTCTTCCTCAGACCGATACCGAGGAATTGCTTGAAAAGCATGCGTACAGCTTAGGCGTCTCTATTCTTCGCGGTCATGATGTCCTGGCCGTCCGGCAAAACGATGACCATGCAGAGCTCGTCGTCCAAGGCCCTGACGGCATGTCCTTTTTAACGGCAGCCTACATTGTCGGTGCCGACGGAGCGGGAAGCACCGTCCGCAAACAGACGGGAATCGCGTTTCACGGAAGCGATGCAAGCCTGACCGCCGTGCTTGGGGATGTAGCCCTTCACTCTCCGCCTAACTCCAGTTTTTATACGTGTATGAATGAAGAAGGCGCCGTCGTCATCGTTCCTTTGTCACCCGGTGTTTACCGCGTGCTCATCGTGTCGCCGCACAAACCTCAGCGCCTATTGCATGAACCGGTGACATTGGAAGAAATACAAAAAGGCCTGATACAGGTTTGCGGCACCGATTTCGGCACATACGATCCGGTTTGGATGTCCCGGTTCGGCAATGCGAGCCGATTGGCGGAACGCTACAGATCGAAAAGAATCTTCCTGGCGGGGGATGCAGCGCACATTCATTTTCCTGCCGGCGGACAAGGGTTAAATGTCGGTCTTCAGGATGCGATGAACCTCGGCTGGAAGCTTGCTTCAGCCGTCAAAGGCAGGGCTTCCGAATGGCTCCTGGACAGCTATCACACGGAAAGGCATCCCGTCGGCAAAGAACTTCTCCGCAATACGCAAATCCAGACAAAGCTGTTTGATTTTACCCGGGAGGGACTGTATTTGCGCGAGCTGCTTTCAGACCTTCTCACATTCCCTGAGGTCAATCGCTATCTCGCAGAGCAAATCGCCGCCCTGAGCATCAACTATCCGGCAGATGAAACGATGCCGAAGCACCAACTGAATGGAAAGCGGCTGCCCGACCTGGAGATTACGCTGAAAGACGGCTCAGCTAAGCAGCTCTATTCGTTTCTTCATTCCGCAAGCTTTTTATACATCGCATTTGAGGAAGAGCAAACATCCCCCCATTGCCATCCGCATCTGAAAACGGTAAAAGCAAAAGCTGTGCCGGAGCGGCCGGAATGGGACGATGTCAAAGCAGCATTGATCCGTCCGGACGGCCATGTTGCCTGGGCCGTCAGCAAATCGCACCAAGACCCGGAAGCGCTCATATCACAAGGCATTCGCCGCTGGTGCGGAAATGTTCAAATGCCCTCCTTATAATCATTTTGTTTCAGCTGAAACAAAATGATATAATAAAGCAGGAAATCGACCAAAAGGAGACTGTTTTCTGCATGGAACATTTGACATACGCCAAACATGAGATTTTTGACATGTACATTGCACTCATCCATCAGCAAGAACAGCAGGAAAGCGCGATGAAGGAGCGAATATCGGCCGAAATCGAGATCATGGAGCAGGAATTGGGCTCAGAGCTGAATCTGACCATGTCTGACATTCATACCATCGCCTGCATTGGGGATCACGAACCGATTAATGTCACATCAATCGCAGGGAAGATGAACCTGTCAAAAGCGACCGTGTCAAGAATCACAGCGAAGCTGATCAAAAAAAACCTCACCGGCAAAACCCAGCTTAGCGACAATAAGAAAGAGATCTATTTTCGCTTAACAGGGAAAGGAAAAACCGTCTATGCCATTCATCAGCGGGAACACGAAAAAATTGAAAGACGTTTTAAAGCATTTTTAGACCGCTACTCAGCGGAGGAAATCCTTTTTGCCAGACGGCTGTTCAACGACTTGCTCATGAATGACTTTTTGGCGGAACCGTAAAAAAGACACAGCTAAGGCTGTGTCTTTCAGATTATTGACAAAATCGTAAAACGGTTTAAAGTTTTACGATTTTGTCATCCTTTCAGCGTGATTAAAAACCCTTGCAGTCTAGGAAGGCCGAGCATCGGAGCACAGCGAATGTTGCAATTCGTGAGCACCGAAGCGCAGGCCTGACAACGAATGCGAAGGTTTGTCGACACGCTGAAAGACACAGCTAAAGCTGTGTCTTTTTACGTACCGAACCGCTTATGTTCCGGTCTCCTGTCCTTTTTTAGAGCGGTGCAGCCGGATCTTGTAGATCGTCAAAATAAGGACCGCGACGATCAACCCTTCCCCGACCGGCAGAAACACCCCGAAAAACGTCAGAAATGTACATCCCAAAGCGAGAAAGAAATAAATAATCGCACTTTTTAACATCGGCAGCCGTTTGGCAAACCCCAGTTTAAAAACGATGGCAGACAGAAGCAAGATGGTGGCATAAAGCCACCACATTCCCGCTTCGGGATGCTGATCCACTTTATAAAGAGCGGCAAAAAATGAAAGCCGTTCACTTACATCAGGCAAAAAGATCCCCCTCCCCTTTATCTAGTTGGGTTGCTCTTTTTTAAGTTCTGCAAACTTTACGACAATCCTGCCAACTTCTTCTTTTTCGCTGCTTTTTCGCGTTCGTTTTTATCAAGAATTTTCTTTCTCAGCCTGATCGATTCAGGCGTTACTTCGCAATATTCATCTTCGTTCAAGTATTCAAGCGACTCTTCAAGCGACATGATGCGCGGTTTTTTCATGCTGACCGTTTGATCTTTTGTCGCTGAACGGACGTTTGTTTGCTGCTTCATTTTGTTGATGTTGACGACAAGATCGTTTTCGCGGTTGTGTTCGCCGACGATCATGCCTTCATACACTTCTGTCCCCGGCTCAACAAAAATGACGCCTCGTTCCTCAACGCCTTGAATACCGTAAGCTGAAGCTTTTCCTGTATCCATTGAGACGAGGACCCCTTGACGGCGGCCGCCGACTTGCCCAGGCTCAACCGGCTGATAGCTGTCAAACGTGTGATTCAAAATACCGAATCCGCGTGTAAGGGAAAGAAACTCTGTTGAGTAGCCGATTAAACCGCGAGAAGGTACATTGAAAATCAAGCGGACTTGCCCGTTTCCGCTGTTGATCATGTCGATCATCTCGCCTTTGCGCGCACCCATCGATTCCATGACAGATCCAGTATGCTCCTCAGGCACATCGATTTGAACACGCTCGACAGGTTCACAGCGGACACCGTCGATTTCTTTGATGATGACTTCAGGTTTTGACACTTGTAATTCAAAGCCCTCGCGGCGCATGTTTTCAATTAAAATCGACAAATGAAGCTCACCGCGCCCTGAAACGATCCAAGCATCCGGAGACGGCGTCGGGTCGACCCGCAGACTCACATCGGTCTGCAACTGCTGTTCAAGACGTTCTTCGATCTTTCTTGCCGTCACATATTTGCCTTCGCGTCCTGCAAACGGGCTGTTATTCACGGCAAATGTCATCTGAAGCGTCGGCTCATCAATACGAAGCACAGGGAGCGCTTCCTGATGATCGATCGGACAGACCGTTTCGCCGACATTGATGTCTTCCATTCCGGACACCGCGACGAGATCCCCTGCTTTTGCTTCTTCAATCTCGACTCTTTTCAATCCTTGGAAGCCGAAGATTTTTGTGACGCGGAACGGTTTGGCGGAGCCGTCTAGCTTCATTAAAGCTACTTGCTGTCCGACCTGCATCGTTCCCCTGAATACGCGGCCGATCCCGATACGTCCGACATAGTCGTTGTAATCAAGCAGTGCCACCTGGAACTGAAGCGGCTCTTCACGGTTGTCGACAGGACTTGGGATATGGTTGACGATCGCTTCAAATAAAGCCTCCATATTTTCATCCTGCTGCTTTGGATCCGCTGATGCCGTGCCATTGATCGCTGAAGCATAGACCACCGGGAATTCCAGCTGTTCTTCATTTGCATCAAGCTCAATGAAAAGATCGAGCACTTCATCGACGACTTCTTCGGGACGGGCGAAATCGCGGTCGATCTTATTGACGACAACGATCGGCGTCAAATTTTGCTCAAGCGCTTTTTTCAATACAAACCGCGTCTGCGGCATGCAGCCTTCATAGGCGTCAACGACAAGCAGAACGCCGTCAACCATCTTCATGATCCGCTCTACTTCACCGCCAAAATCTGCGTGTCCTGGAGTATCCAAAATATTAATGCGTGTATCTTTATAGTTAATCGCTGTGTTTTTCGCTAAAATCGTAATGCCGCGCTCTCTTTCCAAATCGTTGGAATCCATGGCGCGTTCCGCCACATTTTCATTGGCACGGAATGTACCGGCCTGATGGAGAAGCTGATCCACAAGCGTCGTTTTTCCATGGTCAACGTGGGCGATAATAGCGATATTGCGAAGATCTTCTCGAAGTTTCACGTTTTCATCTCCTAAAAAATTTAGATAATCTTTCATATTATAACTGAGGAATGAAGTTATTTCAATTTGTTTCCGCATTTCAAGCTGTGAAAGCCCTTTATCTTCCCGGCGTTTTTCTGTAAACTAACAGTAGACTGAAAAAGGGGATGTCAGACGAATGAAACAAATCAAATGGATGTTCTTATTGCTCGCATTAGCCGCGGTTATCAGCATCATGATGGTCGGAGTGGCCATCGCCGAAAAAAGCCTGCTCGGGGTCGGGCTCGCCTTTGCGATTCTCATTGTTATCATGGGAACCGGATTCACCCTCAAAAAACGAATGCGCGAAAAAGGCGTACTTTAGTAAACGCGAAGCTCCTTTACGGCTAAAGGAGCTTTTTTCCTGACGAAAAACCGACCATTTTTTAGCCTGATGATAAAATGATTAGAACAAACGGTAGCCCGTTTTTATCTTTTTGCCCAGCCGGCCCGGCAAGCACTATCGGATCATGGTATCACTCTTCCTTTCCCCTATTTTTTCTCGAATTTTCTCTCGTTATCATTAAACTGCAGCAAAAAATTCGGAGGGAGAAGCGCGGACTCAGAACTTGAAATCAGATTAAAAAACCGGCGGCCAAGCCGCCAGTTTTTTTAAAGAAGGAAAAGATAAATGAAAAGCATCAGAAAGTACCCGCCGCCAAACAGTGCAGCCCCGGTGAGGATCAGCCGCCGATAGTATGTCTTCCTAAACTTTTGTTCTTCATCATCCCCTGTCTCCTTCACTACATTACCGTCATCGTGAATCATGATGGGACAGCTGGATATTTAACAACAAGACTATCCTTATAATGAGGATCCAATGCAAAATCATGTAGAAATGGATTCCCAAAAGTATTAGTAATCTGGAGTGCAGCTCCTAACAGCATCGCAAAAAGGAAAAAGATAGCCATATTCTTTTGTTTAAATAGGACGAAAGCATCAATGCCTAAAAGACTAACAAGCGACTTATCCTTCTTCGCTTTCGATGTCGGACAATCTTGGAGTGTCAATGAATACAGCGCAAGTAAAAGTGAAGCACCAGAAGCAACATATAACTGAATGTTGCTCAATTCAAGCTTCAAAAAACTAATCGTCCACATTGCAAGAATAAAACCGACTGTTCCAAAAACACGAACAGGCGGGAAGTCTTTTACTGTATCGAGCCCTGTTTTTTCTAAAGAAACGTAAGAAATGACATTAGATAAAGCAATTGTTGGCATATAAACGATTGCATTAAAAAGCATAACCCAAAACATGATGATAGGATCTGAAATCTGTGCAGCTACAAATAATGCGACAGCTCCAAAAAAGTGGCAAATCCCGTATAATCTATTTGCTTTTATCCAGCGATCTGCATGGTTGTCTACAAGCGTATAGCAGTTTGCCAGCTATTCGTGATGAAGTAGTCCGACGAATGAAGCGTGGTCATGTTTCTTTACTTGAAGATAAAATTCATGATGTAGAAGATATAGATTTTCACCATATTTTAAATGGAATAGAGAAAGAAGACCCTCTTTGTCTGGAAGTCGTTAAGGAAGCAGCTTATTTTTTTGGTATCGGTCTTAGTAATTTGATTTTCCTTTTACGCCCAGATATTGTGATATGTGGAGGAACCTTAGTTCCAAAACCTCTTTTTTATGAAGTAGCCTCTGAAACAGCACAAAAGCGACTCATACACTTTCCAAATAATCATGTTCAGATTGTTAAGTCAACCGCAGCTTACAATATCGTAGCACAGGGAGCGGGATGTATGATACTGGATTATTTCACTGAAGAGAACTTACCATAGGAAGCTGTTCGTATTTATGACTGACACCATTATAAAACCGGTATAAAACAACGTGTGTCCGTATGTCGTTGATGAACTTGATTTTCCGTCCTCATTTGCACATTATATCCAGATTTTAGTTGGCCGTTTTTCGTATGATCTTCTTTCATTCGCATAAAGCGGCATCATGGGCTGTTTTGGAATAGCTGTTCCTATCGGCAAATATACTGTTTTGTTTCTATAATTTTCTCGAATCAGCTTCAAAGATTTCTTCCATTGACTGCGTTCTTGGCGCTTCTCTTTGCGAATCTTTGTGTCTGTTTCCTCATCTATTTTGTCTGTTAATCGATCTACTTTTTCTTCGATTTGACTGACCACTGTCTCCAGGTTTTCTTAAGTCTCTAGATGTTGTGCTTTTTCTTCTGTCCAGATTCTAATTGTGTGAGTTCATGAATGTGCTGAAAGGCTTCCTGAATCCTTTCTTTTAACTTTGCTTCCCATGTCGCAGTAGACTTTTTCCATACGAAAGAATACTTGTTGGCATTGGCTTCGATTTTGGTACCATCTAAAAAGCAGTTTTCCATTGTCACTTATTTTTGTTCGATCAGTTTTAACATCATCGCTTCAAATAACGCATTCATGAGTGCCTTCATTGGTACACCACGGAATTCATTGATTGTGCGAAAATCAGGTTGTTGCAGGGCAGCCAACCATATAGCAGGGATGTTTTCTTTTGTTAATTTCTCAATACCTCGGCAAGAATAGACTTTTTGGAAATAACCAAATTTAAGCATCATTTTCGGATGAAAGGAACTTCGGCCTCCACCAGTATGATGAGAAAACAGTTGCTCATCTGGAACAGCTTCGACCATTTCGTCTACCACACGTGCCACATGATGTTCTGGAATGAGTTGTTCAAGGTCATAAATCGCTTGAATTTGACCGATTGTCATAAGGTTTGAACGTAGGAGCCAATTGTCTTTTAGACTTCTATTTTTCCTTTATGTCTGGCAGAAGTGTCATTTGCGTGTTATTTCGTAAATGTGTTCTGGCAACTCCATTTTACTAAAAGGACGATTTTTTTGTATTTTTTCAAAAAATAAAAAGGCTATTAGAAAGTCAGCAAAAGCTGACTTTCTGGACAGCCCCCTCTTTCGTATCATTTCCCAGGAGCTAGGGGTAAAACCATAATCAGATATTGTTCCCCCTTCTCATCTTGTTCTGCTTTCAATTGTTCAAATCCTGTACGAGCCAGCATGTTCAGCCATCCGTCCCTCTCATAAGGCACAGCGGCAAAAAGCGCTTTATGTCCCTTTTCATACAAGTGTTCTCCAATTGCTTCAATCACTTCTTTGGCCCGGCCTTTTTGGCGGAAATCGGGATGAACCAGCAATGTTCCAAGCCACGGTTTGCCATTGGAAGGCGCCCAGTCGAGGTGGAAGCTGACAGCCTCCGGGCGGCTGCCCTCTTCCCAAATGAGCCAGTGTCCGCTGTACATCTGATAGGAGCGCATATATTGTTCAACGCTTTGTCCGTTCAGCTCTTCTTCGGCCCATTCCGGACTTTCTTCAATCACCTCTTCAAAAAACGCCGCATCGGCGGGGGAAAACGGCCTGCTATGCATGCGGCAGATAGTCTTTGAAAATCGTTTGGTGACAGACCGGGTTGCCGGCGATGATGCTGTTGTTTTCGAGAAAGTTGATCGGTTTTCCGTCAAGCGTTGTATATGTTCCCCCCACTTCATCAAGCAGGACGCAGCCGGCAGCATAATCCCAAGGGGCAAGTCTCATCGTCACATAGGCATCCATTCTTCCAGCCGCCACATAAGCGAGCTCTAGCGCCGCTGATCCGTATGAGCGCGTCCCTCTGACACGTTTAACGAGCGGAGATAAAACGCTTGGATCAATCCGTCTGTTTTCTGTGATCCAAGTCGCATTGATCGCAAGAATCGCTTCCTCAAGCGGCACGTCTTTCATCTTGCCAAGCTTTGTATCATTCATATAAGCGCCCTCGCCTTGGAACGCATGGTACAGCTCATCATGTGTCACATCATAAATCAGGCCGATTTTGCCTTTCCCGTTTTCAAAAATACCGATCGAAATCGCAAAATTACGTTTTTGGTGAATAAAATTCATGGTTCCGTCGATCGGATCGATGATCCAGACGATCCCGTCCAATGACGTGAGCTTGTCTCCCTGGCCTTCTTCGCCGAGTATACGATGATCAGGAAATACCGATTGGATTTTGTCAATAAAAAAACGCTCTGTCTCTTTATCAATGTTTGTCACAAGGTCATTAGGATTTGATTTTGTTTCAATCGTCATCTTTTCTTTCATCGACTGTTTGATTTTCTCGCCTGCTTCTTTCACCCAGCTTTTCGCCAGGCGGTCGATTTCCTTCCAGTTCGTCATCACACAACCTCTTTTCTATGTATACCTATTGATTTATTCATAGCATACTGATTTTAAACGGGGAAAATCAAGAAAAAAAGCCCAGGACGCTCAGATAAAAACGAACCTGACTGACGGTTCGTTTTTATTATGGTTTCAACCATGTAATCTGATCCATTCTTTTCTTAAGCGTTCCAGCTTGCGTTTACTCAGCTCAATTTGGGTTTCATCGTTTTGTTCCATAGCTTCAAAAAGCGTCGCCAATTCATAATCAACCTCAAGCCTCCAGACAGCGGCCCGATTGTCCTTTTCTTCCTTCATCCCCTGCTTCACGATTGGTTTCATTTGCCTACGCTCCTTCCAGAGAAAATTGATTTTTAGGAGACATCCTTCTGGTCATAGCTCCCCGCGGCATTTATATTAATTTTCTTATTCATATCGTATGAATCGCTAAACCATTCGTAACATCATTCGCAAAATTGTGTGTTTACCTAACGATTCCCGAAAAACCTTATGTTGAAACGTATTTTTTTGTTTAAAAAAGCAACTGTGATAAAATATCATTACTGATCGGATCAAGGAGGAAAAACATGAACAATCTGCGTTTTACTGAAGAAGATTTTAATACATTTACAATAGAAGGTTTAGATGCGCGGATGGAGGTTCTGAAAGAGACGGTACGCCCCAAGCTTCAGGGGCTTGGAGATCATTTTGCGCCTGCTCTGTCCGCTCTGACAGGTGATGAAATGTTCGTTCATGTTGCAAAGCATGCGCGCCGTTCAGTCAATCCGCCAGATGACAGCTGGGTCGCTTTTGCAAACAATAAGCGGGGCTATAAAAAGCTGCCCCATTTCCAAATCGGCTTATGGAAGACCCATGTTTTCGTCTGGTTTGCACTGATTTATGAGTCTCCGCTCAAAACGGACTACGGACGGCTTTTTAAAGAACATCTGGATGACATCAAGAACCGGATTCCTAACAGCTTTGTCTGGTCGCCGGATCATACGAAGCCGGAAGCGCGCAAAGCGTCTGATATGACAGACGAAGACCTAAAACAGCTGTTTGACAGGCTGGTCAATGTCAAAAAAGCCGAAGCGCTCTGTGGAATTCAGCTTTCCAAAGATCAGGTGCTGCAAATGAGTGAAGATGAATTTCTATCAGAAATTGAAGCTTCTTTTGAAAAGCTTGCTTTTCTTTACAGGCTGACGCAAAAAGCAGGAGAATCGGTTTAAAAAGGGATGCGGAGGCATTCCCTTTTTACATTTTAATTTTCTGATCCTCCGCTTGTTCTTTCGCTTTTTTTACGACTTGATACGGAGAATAATGACTCGCTTCTTCAAACTGGCTGCACAGCTTTTTTTCTTCCGCCTTTCCCGGAACAATTTCTTTAAAGCGCCGGTATGCGCTCAATAATACATCGCGTTCAATGCCTTTCTCATATGCCAGTTCAACCGTTTGAAAAAACGAAATGACATCTATCGCTTCCTCTGTCGTCCAGTCTTCATTCATCGGATATTGATATCCTTCCATTTGACTCATCTCCTTGTACGTTCGCCATCAGACGGCTTTTTGTTTAGTATTCGTTTTCTTTTTTTCGTCTATCCCCGGGCGGGAAAGATCATAAATTGTACTTTACATTCTTTCAAGATCATAATATAATTCATTTGTTTTATGCCATCAAGGAAAAACTGAAAAATAACCCGACGAATTTTGATAAACAATAGACATTAACAGGCATTTTAATGAAGGTGGGAAATTAATTGTTGCAGCAGGAAACACCCCTATACACAGGATTAAAGAAGCACGCCGCCCGAAATCCGATTCAATTCCATATTCCCGGCCATAAAAAAGGATCCGGGATGGACCCTGAATTCAGAAGCTTTATCGGAGAAAACGCTCTAAGCATAGATTTGATCAATATTGAGCCGCTTGATGATCTGCATGCTCCAAAAGGAATCATCAAAGAGGCGCAAGACCTGGCTGCCGAAGCGTTCGGAGCCGATTATACGTTTTTTTCCGTCCAAGGAACAAGCGGCGCCATCATGACGATGGTCATGGCTGTCTGCGGGCCTGGAGACAAAATTATCGTACCGAGGAACGTCCATAAATCGGTGATGTCCGCGATCGTCTTTTCAGGAGCCGTTCCCATTTTCATTCATCCGGAAATCGATGATGAACTGGGGATCTCACACGGCATTACGCCCGAATCCGCGAAAAAAGCGCTCGAGGAGCATCCGGATGCCAAAGGTCTTCTCGTCATCAATCCGACTTACTTCGGTATTGCTGCCGATTTAAAAAGCATCGTAGAGCTCGCCCATTCATTTGACGTCCCTGTGCTCGTTGATGAAGCACACGGTGTTCATATCCATTTCCATGAAAAGCTCCCCCTATCAGCCATGCAGGCGGGGGCCGATATGGCGGCAACGAGCGTCCATAAACTCGGAGGTTCGCTTACACAAAGCTCAGTGCTGAATATCAGAGAAGGACTTGTATCAAAAGAGAGGGTTCAATCGATTTTAAGCATGATGACGACAACATCAACATCCTACTTACTTCTCGCTTCCCTCGATGTCGCCAGAAAGCGTTTGGCGACGGAAGGGCACGAATTAATTGAACAGACGATCAAGCTGGCCGAAGAAACAAGGAAGCGCATCAACGGCATCAAAGGCATCTTTTGTGTGGGCAGGGATATTCTCGGCACTAAGGCAGCTTATGATTATGATCCGACAAAGCTGATTATTTCTGTCAAAAATCTTGGTTTGACGGGACACGATGTGGAAAAGTGGCTGCGCGAGTCGTATCATATTGAAGTCGAACTTTCCGATTTATACAACATCCTTTGCATTTTTACGCCGGGAGACCGCAAAGAAGACGCAGACGTACTCGTTCAAGCGCTGACCGATATCGTTCATCAGGCGGTTTCATCTCAAGAAAGTAAACGTACACCGGAGGTGCTGCTGCCGAATATACCGGCGCTCGCCATGACACCCCGTGATGCGTTTTACGCCAACACGGAAGTCGTACCGTTCAAAAAAGCGGCCGGAAGGATTATCGCCGAGTTTGTCATGGTATATCCGCCGGGGATTCCGATTTTCATTCCGGGAGAAATTATTACAGAAGACAATATCAACTACATTGAAAAGAACCTTGAAGCGGGCCTGCCCGTTCAGGGGCCGGAAGATGACACACTGCACATGATTCGCGTCATCAAAGAACAGCAAGCCATCCTTTAAAAATGAAAAGCATGCGGCCGTTTAAAAGCCGCATGCTTTTTTTCTACTCCTTCTCTTCCAAATGGCAGTTGCACTTTCCACACGTACCGTAAAGGATCGTCACTTTCTCATCTTCAAAATGCTGAATCGGCTCATTACAGTCCTGACAAACGATCGTGCCCATTTTTCATTCCCCTTTTCGTTTCAAAATGGAAGCGGTTTATCTCTTTGGTTACTTTTATAATATGATGTCACATTGTCGTTGTCAACGGTAAATTGTATAACACATTTATATTATTTTGCTCATTTTTCAAAAAACGGGCAGACAGGAAAATCGCTCCTTCCCTCAATCAAGTGTATTCAACACATTTTCTTTTAGGAGAGCAATTTTCAGCCGATTTGACGAGTAAGTCTTTATTCCTATAAGCAAACCTCATCTGTGTACGGATCAAGAAAAAACAAGAGTTTTCATTTATGTAACAAATGGGTAACAAGTGATCATTTTTTAGAGGATCAATGATAAAATAGGAATTGTTTACTAATGAATGGAAATAACAGAACCAGGAAAATCGGCTTGCATTTTATAGAGAGGTGAAGAAACGTCATGTTGTTTCGAGCTATTTTCACCGCCATTTGTTTCTTATGTTTCATGAGCGGATGTTCGTTTTCCCAAGACACTGAAGACGAACATCAAAGTGACGAACAGCCTCACGTTAAACTGATCTTTTTTTCCGACGATGAGCATATGGATCGTGAAATTGCTTATTATGATGCACTGATGGATTTAAAAAAAGAATATCCCAAGCAGGTTGCAAATATGGAAATTTTAGAGGAGAAGGGAAAGTGGAAAAAGGACGTTCATATATTTCCATGTTTGCTGCTTGTCAATGATAAAAAAGTACTAGTTAAAATTGAAGGAAAAATCAAAGATAAGGAAAAAATCGTCAAGCTTCTTAAGGAGCAATTAAAACCATAAAAGCGCTGTTCTGTTTCAGGGAATCTCCGGCCTCCGGCGGTACATCTTCTTCAAACAAAAATCCCCCGTTTAACGGGGGATTTTTAGCTGCTTATTTTACGACGTGAATCGGCATTCCAATAGCTACTTCCGCAGCTTCCATTGTGATTTCTCCCAATGTCGGGTGAGCATGGATCGTCATCGCAATGTCTTCTGCAGTCATTCCTGCTTCGATTGCCAAGCTCAGCTCAGAAATCATATCAGAAGCGCTGGCACCGGCGATCTGCGCACCGATGACAAGTCCGTCTTCTTTGCGTGTCACAAGTTTAAGGAAACCGTCAGTTTCATTTAATGACAGCGCACGTCCGTTAGCTGCAAATGGGAATTTGGCAGCTGTCACTTCAAGGCCTTCTTCTTTAGCCTGTGCTTCAGTGTAGCCGACTGATGCCAGCTCAGGCTCAGAGAAGACAACTGCTGGAATTCCGAGATAATCGATTTCCGCAGCTTCTCCAGCAATCGCTTCAGCAGCAATTTTGCCTTCATAAGATGCTTTGTGGGCAAGCGGCGGTCCTTCGATGATATCGCCGATTGCATAAATGTTGGAAACGTTTGAACGGCATTGTTTGTCTGTTTTGATGATGCCGCGGTCTGTCATTTCAATGCCGACTTGCTCAAGACCAAGCTCATCTGTGTTCGGCACGCGTCCGACCGTTACAAGTACGTAGTCAGCATCAACGGTTTTCTCTTCACCTTTGACTTCAAACGTCACGCTTACGCCGTCTGCTTTTTCTTCGACGCCTTTTGCCATCGCATTTGTATGGATCTCAACATTGCCTTTTTTCTTAAGGTTGCGTTTGACAAGAGAGCTCATTTGCTTCTCAAAGCCTGGGAGGATTTCGTCTCCGCCTTCAAGAACAACCACTTCTGTACCGAAGTTGGCATAGGCTGTTCCAAGCTCTGTACCGATGTAGCCGCCTCCGATGACAACGAGCTTTTTAGGAATTTCTTTCAGCGCCAATGCACCGGTTGAATTCAAGACGCGGTCGCTATATTTAAAGTTTGGCAATTCAATAGGACGTGAACCCGTTGCAATGATCGCATTTTTGAATGTGTAGGTTTGAGCTGAATTCTCATCCATCACGCGAACAGAATTGCTGTCTACGAAATATGCTTCACCTTTTACGATATCGACTTTGTTGCCTTTCAGAAGGCCTTCAACACCGCCGGTAAGCTTTTTCACAACAGAGGCTTTCCATTCTTGAACTTTTGTAAAGTCTACTGTTACGTTTTCAGCCGTGATCCCCATATCTTCAGAATGCTTTGCATTCTCATAACGGTGGCCTGCATTGATCAGCGCTTTTGAAGGGATACATCCGACATTCAGACATACGCCTCCAAGATTGCCTTTTTCAACGATGGTTACTTTTTGTCCAAGCTGAGCGGCGCGGATGGCAGCTACATAGCCGCCAGGACCCGCACCAATGACGAGAGTATCTGTTTCAATAGGGAAATCTCCTACTACCATGACATTACGCCTCCATTAAAATTAGTTGTGGATCGTTCAGTAAACGCTTGATGTGATTCAACGCGTTTTGTGCAGTTGCCCCGTCGATCATACGGTGGTCAAAGCTTAGAGAAAGAGCCAGAACAGGTGCAGCGACAATTTCGCCGTCGCGCACAATCGCTTTTTCAGCGATACGGCCGATTCCAAGGATCGCAACCTCAGGATGGTTGATAACCGGTGTGAACCATTGGCCGCCGGCAGAACCGATGTTGGTGATTGTGCAAGAAGCGCCTTTCATTTCAGCAGGAGCAAGCTTGCCTTCGCGCGCTTTTGTCGCAAGTTCGTTGATTTCATTGGAAATCTCAAACACAGCTTTGCGGTCCGCATTTTTAACAACCGGCACAAGCAGTCCTTTGTCGGTGTCTGCTGCAATACCGATGTTGTAGTAGTGCTTCTGAATCACTTCATCTGTATTATCGTCGATTGATGTGTTAAGTACAGGATATTTTTTCAGAGCTGATGTTAAAGCTTTTACCACGTAAGGCAGGTAAGTCAGCTTAATGCCTTGGTCAGCCGCAACTTGTTTAAACTGCTTACGGTGTGCGACAAGGTTTGTTACATCGACTTCATCCATTAGTGTAACGTGTGGAGCGGTATGTTTGGAATTCACCATAGCTTTTGCGATGGCTTTGCGGATTCCGCTCATTTTTTCGCGTGTTTCAGGGAACTCGCCTTCCGGAACTTGTACTGCAGCTTGCGGCTGTTGAGCAGGTTCTGCTTTCTCTTCAGCTTGAGCAGCTGGAGCTTCTACTGCTGCACCTCCGTTTAAGAAGCTGTCGATATCTTCTTTGAGAACCCGTCCGTTTTTGCCGGAACCGGCAACCTTCGCGATATCAACGCCTTTTTCACGAGCATATTTGCGAACGGAAGGCATTGCGATGACGCGTTTATTCGGATCTGCGTCTGCATCATCCTGCTTGGCTGCTGTTTCTTGTGCAGGTGCTTCAGCTTCTTCTGCTTTAGCCTCTTCAGTTTTAGCTTCTGATGATTCGTCGCTACCTTTAAATTGAAGATCTTCGTACCCTGGTGCATCAAATGTAATGATTGTCTGCCCGACGGTTGCGACTGTTCCCTCTTCAACTTTTAATTCTAATACTTTTCCCTTAACAGGTGAAGGAATTTCTACAACAGCTTTATCGTTTTGCACCTCTGCCAAAACGTCATCTTCGTTTACCTCATCGTTTGGCTTGACGAACCATTTTACGATTTCGCCCTCGTGGATTCCTTCCCCGATATCCGGAAGTTTAAATTCAAATGCCACAGTTTTCGACCTCCTAAGATATTTACGTAGTTGTTATTGTTTCACAGACTGTCAGTTATACGGCTGAAAATTCCCGCCTGACTGTGGAAATACATGAAGGGAAAAGACAAACGTCAACTTTCCCCTTCCTTCATATCTGATTAGATTAAAATTCCAATACTTTTTTTGCAGTTTCAAGCACGTCTTTATGGTTTGGAAGCCAAACGCCTTCAGCTTGAGAGAATGGGAATACAGTATCAGGCGCTGCCACGCGAAGCACCGGTGCTTCAAGGCTTAAGATGGCGCGGTCATTGATTTCCGCTACAACGTTCGCTGCAATACCTGCTTGTTTTTGCGCTTCTTGAACAACGATTGCACGGCCTGTTTTCTCAACAGATGCGATGATTGCGTCAATATCAAGCGGGCTGACTGTGCGAAGATCGACAACCTCAGCTGATACGCCTTCTTTTTCAAGTTCTTCAGCTGCTTTTAATGATTCGTGAACCATCGCTCCATACGTGATGATGGAAAGATCTGTACCTTCACGCTTCACATCGGCTTTTCCGATTTCAATTGTGTATTCTTCCTCAGGAACCTCCTGGCGGAATGAACGATAAAGCTTCATATGCTCAAGGAAGACGACCGGATCGTTGTCGCGGATCGCGGAAATCAAAAGTCCTTTTGCATCGTACGGAGTTGAAGGGATCACGACTTTAAGTCCAGGCTGCTGTGCAACAAGTCCTTCCAAGCTGTCCGCGTGAAGCTCTGGTGTATGAACACCGCCGCCAAACGGGGAACGGATTGTAACAGGAGAAGTCCAGCGGCCGCCGGAACGGTAGCGCATCCGCGCCATTTGGCCGGAAACTGAATCCATTACTTCATACACGAATCCGAAAAATTGAATTTCCATTACCGGACGGAAACCTTGTAAGCCCATACCGAGTGCAAGACCGCCGATACCAGATTCGGCAAGAGGAGTGTCAAATACGCGATCCTCACCAAACTCTTTTTGCAATCCTTCAGTCGCACGGAACACGCCGCCGTTAACACCGACGTCTTCTCCGAAAACTAAGACATTTTCGTCATTTTTCAGTTCTGTGCGTAACGCATCAGTGATTGCTTGAATCATTGTCATTTGCGCCATGGCTTACTTCGACTCCTTCTCTTTATAAATTTCCTTTTGTTCTGCAAGGTTGTAAGGAAGCTCTTCATACATGATGTCGATCAGGTCGGTCACTTTTTGCTTCGGCTCTTCGTCGGCTTTCTTGATCGCCTGTTTGATTTCTTCTTTTGCTTCTTCGATTACTTTGTTTTCTTCCTCTTCAGACCAGAGGCCTTTGTTTTCCAAGAACTTGCGGAAACGTACGAGCGGATCTTTCTGCTCCCACTCATTCTCGATTTCTTTCGTGCGGTATTTCGTCGGGTCATCGCCCGCCATTGTATGAGGACCGTAACGGAAGCAAAGCGTCTCAATCAGTGTCGGACCTTCGCCGTTAACAGCGCGCTCACGAGCTTCACGGGTAGCAGCGTACACAGCAAGCGCATCCATTCCGTCAACTTGAATGCCGACGATACCGGCGGCCGCTGCTTTTTGAGCGATGGTTTGTGCTGCTGATTGTTTTTCTACAGGTGTAGAAATCGCATAGCGGTTGTTTTGGACGACGAAGATAGCCGGAGCTTTATAAGCACCCGCAAAGTTGATTCCTTCGTAGAAATCCCCTTGTGAAGCGCCTCCGTCACCTGTATAAGTGATCGCTACTGCTTGTTTGCCGCGTTTTTTCAGACCGAGGGCCACACCGGCTGTCTGAATGTACTGCGCACCGATGATGATTTGCGGTGAAAGCGCATTAACATCATCCGGCATTTGATTTCCCCGGAAATGTCCGCGGGAGAACAAGAACGCCTGATAAAGCGGAAGCCCGTGCCAGATCAGCTGCGGAACGTCACGGTAGCCCGGAAGGACGAAGTCTTCTTTCTCAAGCGCAAAATGCGTTGCTATTTGAGAAGCTTCCTGTCCGGCAGTCGGCGCATAGAATCCGAGGCGGCCTTGTCTGTTCAGAGAAATAGAACGCTGATCCAGAATTCGCGTAAACACCATGCGGCGCATTAATTCTTTTAATTGATCGTCTGATAAATCAGGCATTGCCGTTTCATTTACGACTTCGCCTTCTTCATTCAAAATTTGAAACGTTTCGAACTGCTTTTTAATGGCATCAAATTGCTTTTTGCTATCAACGATTGCTTTTTTCGTTTTTGCAGCCATATTCAAGTCACCTCTTCCTTTCTTTTAACAGTCATAGACGTTTATCCCTTATACATACAAAATTAGGGTGTCCTAAATTGACGGGCGCAACTCATATTTATTTCATATTAGCCGCTTTGATGGTTGTCGAAACTTTTATGTAAGGACAATACAACGCGTTCTAAAACTGTATCATTTATCTTTTGCAACAAACTAATACAACAAGTTCCACCAAGGCTAAGTTTACACCAGCGAATGTGACACGTCAATCGATTTCATTCCCGAATTTCAATAAATGTATTCGCTTTATTCAATTCCCGTTTTAACGGTCTTCAGAACGGGATAAAACTGTGCTAGTATAGATAAGAATCTGTATTACAATAGCAATACAGATTTTGTCGAAAAAAGGAGAGCCGATTCAAATCAGCTCTCCTTCACATTAAATCCTGCCGCCTTGTAAAACTCTTTTTTGGCTTGATTAAAATCTTTTGTATAAGCGTTGAAGTCTTTGCTCCGCTTCAATACATCATCATACGATTTGTTGATTTTCTTCAGCTGGGCTTCGAGTTTGCTCAGTTCGAGATCCTTATTTTGCAGGAGCTTGTACAATTCTTTGTCAAGTCCGATGGCGCTTTTATATGCTGCATAAAGCGTCCCGTACGCCTTGTAGCGCTTCTCCATATAAGAAGCGGCATTCTCCGCTTTTTTCCTCACCTTTTCATCGCCGATCTTTTCGGCGGTCTCTTTATTCGCTTCAAATTCGCGCTTTGCCTTTTCAATGCTTTCCTTTTCCGTTTGTAAATGCGCTTCGCGTTTGTCTGCGTTTTTCAGCGCCTGATTGGAAAGCTTCACAACCTGATCAAAATCATCCATATTCAGCCTGATCATTTCTTCATAAAGCTTCGATTCGTTTTTTTCCAAGCTTTTCAGAGATGCCTGCTCCTTTTTAAACGGCTTTTCCAATTCGACGATCTTTTCCAGAGAGCCGTGCAAAGAACTTACGGGATCTTTCCATAAGCAGCCCGCCAGTAAAAATATCGCCGCACAAAAAACGGCAAGGACGGCCGGCACACGCAATGTTGATGATTTCACTCTGACTTTCCCCCAATCTAGACAAATTCCACTATAAAGTTTATTCGTATGTTTGACAACAAAAAATCCCGGTGTTTTTGGACATGCCGATACAAGATCGGTATGTATGGAGGGACGGTTTTAGAACAAAAACAATTTGGGAAATTTACGTGATGTTGGGCATTCGACTATACAACCATCCGACTTTTACATAATTTATATTAGACGCTATGCCTACTAAAGAAAAAAGGCTTTGCGTAAAACTACGGAGGAGGTCTTCATATGTACGGTTATTGCTGCCCTGGATACGGGTACGGCGGCGGATACGGTGGATATGGCTACGGCCGCACATTCGCTTTGATCGTTGTTCTCTTTATATTGCTGATTATTGTAGGTGCGGCATATTTAGGCTGCTAGTTCAGTGAAATCAACAAGACCAGCCGCTTTTTTGGCTGGTCATTTATGATGCAGAGACATTGCACGCCGGGGAGAACATCCGCTATACTTTACATATTAATCAGTGGGAGTGAAGAAGTTGATTACAATGGAAAACATTGTCCGCGACGGTCATCCCGCTTTGAGAACCGTCGCCGAAGAAGTGCAATTGCCAGCAAATGAAACGGAGATAAAGCAGCTGACTGAAATGATCGAGTTTGTCAAAAACAGTCAGGATCCCGAGATCGCTCAAAAATACAATCTTCGTCCAGGAGTGGGCCTCGCCGCTCCGCAAATTAATGTCAATAAAAGAATGATCGCCGTCCATGCCGAAGGCGAAGACGGCACATTATACAGCTACGCGCTTTTTAATCCCCGGATTGTCAGCCACTCCGTCCAGAAAAGCTACTTGACAAGCGGTGAAGGCTGCCTGTCGGTTGACGAGCCGATCCCGGGCTTCGTCCCGCGCTATGCGCGGATCAGAGTAAAAGCGACGACGCTTGAAGGCGAAAACATTGACATCCGTTTAAAGGGCTACCCTGCGATCGTCTTCCAGCACGAAATCGATCACTTAAACGGCATTATGTTCTATGACCATATCGACAAAGAAAATCCGCTGAAAGAGCCAGAAAACGCAATACCTGTCGGCAGATAGCGGCAAAAAGCGGATCGAAAGTTCGATCCGCTTCAGCTATTTTAAAAGGCCAAGCGCTTCAACCGCATATGCAATCCCATCTTCATCAACCGGTTTCGTGACGAAGTCGGCGATCTTTTTCAGCTCTTCGACAGCGTTGCCCATCGCAACTCCCGTCCCCGCAAATTCGATCATTTTCAGATCGTTCAGACCGTCTCCAAACGCATATGTATCCTTTCTTGCAAACGGCAGCTTTTCGATGACCTTTTTGATCCCTTCCGCTTTTGAGCCTCCAGCAGGCAGAACATCTGTCGAACGCTCGTGCCAGCGGATGAAATTGAATTCCCGAAACCGGCGGTACTGCTCTTCATCCTTCTCATCACAGAAGAGAAGCACTTGAAAAATGTCCCTTCCTTGATAATAGGAGCGGTCAGGCTGCGGAGGTGCCACTTTTAAGCTGCCGATCCCTTCAAGAATAGAGGGATGATCCCCGATCGAAGCGCGCATTCCCTCTTCTCCCATAAAAACGATCGGGTGGCCGCATTGATCCGAATGTTCCAGCAAACTTTCCAGGGAGGCGGCAGATAGCGGGTTTTTATAGATGACCTCACCTTCGAATACGACATACTGTCCGTTATATGAGACAAATGAATGGATGTCCAGTTCTTCGAGAACTTCACCAACCATGAACGGAGCCCTTCCTGTCGCGATGAAAACATGGTGTCCGTGCGCTTTCAAATCGGAAATGGCCCGTTTTGTACTCGCGGGAATCTTTTTATCATGATCATAAATGGTTCCGTCGATATCAAAAAAAATCAGCTTTTTATCCATGATTGCAGGTCTCCTTAGCTTGTATCATTTATCGTTCTCCTGTTCCATCATACAAAAACTAACGTCCAGAGAAAACCTTTTCACTTGAAAACCAAAACAAAATCCACATGCCAATAATAACCATGTAACAATAGACAAATTCATCATATAATAGAACTAAAGAAACAAGACCGGCATGGGGACAAGTCAGAGAAAGGAGGAAACCGAATGCTTCGCCGTCTGCGGAAGAAATTAAAAAAACAGCTGAATGGTATGATGCGCAGAAAGTCGATTGCTTAAAAAGGACCTTCACACATGTGGAAGGGTCCTTTTTTTCTCAGGCGCTTTTCTTATAAAGCAATTTCGCATATAATAGAAAGATGAGTCTAACAATCGGCAGTTAAGGAGAGATTTGGATGATTTATAAGGTATTTTTTCAGGGCAGTAATGACGAAGTACCTGTTCGTGAAAAAACAGATTCAATTTTTGTGGAAGCTCAATCTGAACGTGAAGTCAGATCTAAATTAAAACAATACAATTACAACATTGAGTTTATACAGGAAGTTGAAGGCGCTTTTTTAGAATACGAAAAGCAAAGCGAAAATTTTAAAGTATTGGAGTTATGAATGAATGAAATTTGTTAAAAATGACCAAACGGCTGTATTTGCCCTTGGCGGACTTGGGGAAATCGGCAAAAACACGTACGGTGTACAATTTCAGGACGAGATTGTGCTGATCGATGCAGGCATTAAGTTTCCCGAGGACGAGCTTCTCGGAATCGATTATGTCATCCCAGATTACACTTATTTAGTCAAAAATGAAGAAAAGATCAAAGGCCTTTTCATTACGCACGGACATGAAGACCACATCGGAGGCATCCCATACCTTTTGAAACAGGTCAACATCCCTGTTTACGGCGGACAGCTGGCGATCGGCCTCTTGAGAAAAAAGCTTGAAGAACACGGCCTTCTGCGCCAGACAAAACTTCATATTATTGAAGAGGACGATATTGTCAAATTCAGAAAAACAGCTGTTTCTTTCTTCCGGACGACCCACAGCATTCCTGACTCATACGGGATCGTCGTCAAAACGCCGCAAGGAAACATCGTACATACCGGTGACTTTAAATTTGATTTTACTCCGGTAGGCGAACCAGCCAACTTAACCAAGATGGCCGAAATCGGCAAAGAAGGCGTACTTTGTCTGCTGTCTGACAGCACAAACAGTGAAATCCCTGACTTCACCATGTCAGAACGCAAAGTCGGTGAAAGCATTGATGATATTTTCCGCAAAGTTGAAGGCCGGATCATCTTTGCGACCTTCGCTTCAAACATTCACCGTCTGCAGCAGGTGATCGAATCGGCTGTTGCCAACGGGCGAAAAGTTGCCGTTTTTGGACGAAGCATGGAGAATGCCATTGAAATCGGACAAACACTCGGATATATTAAATGCCCGAAAAACACGTTTATTGAAGGGAATGAAATCAACAGGCTGCCTGCCGGAAAGGTAACGATTCTCTGTACCGGAAGCCAAGGTGAACCGATGGCCGCGCTATCACGGATTGCAAACGGCACCCACCGGCAAATCTCCATCAACCCCGGGGATACGGTCGTATTTTCATCTTCTCCGATCCCGGGCAATACGATCAGTGTCAGCCGCACGATCAATCAGCTTTACCGGGCGGGTGCAGATGTCATCCATGGAGCCGTGACGAATATTCATACGTCCGGACACGGCGGGCAGGAAGAACAAAAGCTGATGCTTCGTTTGATCAAGCCGAAATTCTTCATGCCGATTCACGGTGAATACCGAATGCAGAAAATGCACGTGAAACTGGCGACAGATTGCGGGATTCCGGAGGAAAACTGCTTTATCATGGATAATGGTGAAGTGCTTGCTTTGACAAGTGATGAAGCATCTGTCGCGGGAAAAATCCCTTCCGGCAATGTTTATATTGACGGAAGCGGCATCGGCGATATCGGCAACATTGTGCTTCGCGACCGCCGCATCCTTTCTGAAGAAGGGCTCGTCATTGTCGTAGTCAGCATCAATATGAAAGAATTCAAAGTGTCCGCAGGACCTGACTTAATTTCAAGAGGCTTTGTCTACATGAGGGAATCAGGCGATTTGATTAATGAAGCGCAAGACCTGATCGCAAGCCACCTTCAAAAAGTGATGGAGCGCAAAACAACGCAGTGGTCTGAAATCAAAAACGAAATCACGGACACACTCGCACCTTTCCTATACGAAAAAACGAAGCGCCGCCCAATGATCCTGCCGATCATTATGGAAGTGTAAATAATAACGGATACACCAATAGGTGTATCCGTTTTTTTAGGATTGAATCGGAATATGCTGAAAGGCCTTCACATCAAACAGTCCTTCCGTCGTCATCTTGATATCGGGAATGACGGGAAGCGCCAGAAATGAAAGGGTTAAAAATGGATTAAAATCACCTGAAAACCCGGTTTGCTGCAATGCTTCATGAAGTGACAGCAAGCTTTCATTGACGGTGTCAATCGGCTTGTCGGACAATAGCCCCGCTATTGGCAGGGCGACGGAATGAAGTTCTTTCCCTGCTTTGGCCACGGTCAAACCTCCGCCGATTTCCCCGAGTCGTTCGATCGCTTTCAACAGATCCCGATCGTTTGTCCCGACAGCAATCAGATTATGAGAGTCGTGGGAAATGGTCGTCGCAATCGCCCCTTCTTTTAATCCGAATCCTTTGACAATGCCAAGACCGATTTCCTTTTTGCCGCTGTGACGTTCTATCACCGCGATCTTCAGCAAATCGTTTTCTGTATCGGCCTGAAAATTCGGTTCTTCATCCGGCTTGGTCAAAAAAAGCCTTGTTTCAAGCTGGTTGGGAATAATTTCGATGACACGGATATCCCTGTCTTGAACAATCGGAATCTCAAGGTCGCATAGCTCGAACTTGGGCAGGTGCACGGATTGAAGCAAGGCGGCGTCAAGTTTGCTGCTGGAAAGGCATGTATCGGCTTCTTTATAGATCACACCGCCGATCATCGTCTGTGTGATGTCCACATTTGTTAAGTCGCTGATGAACAGAAGGTCTGCATCATAACCGGGGGCAACAGCTCCCTTCGTTTTCAAGCCGTAGCATTCCGCTGCATGAAGACTACCCATTTGATATGCGAGAAAAGGATCAAGTCCGGATTGAATGGCCAGTTTAACCTGATGATTGATACTCCCTTCATCAATCAGCTCATCCAAATGTTTGTCATCCGTACAAAAAAAGAAACGCCTTGCATTTTTCTCATTGACCGCAGGCAGTACATGCCGTACATTCTTAGCAACAGACCCCTCTCTGAGCATGACGTACATTCCCCTTCTGATTCTTTCAAGCGCTTCTTCCGGGGTTGTCACCTCATGATCGGTCAGCACGCCTGCGGCCCTGTAGACGTTGACAAGCTTGGGCGGAAGACCGGCCAGGTGCCCGTCGATCCGCTTGCCGGCGAGATGAGCGTCAGCAAGCTTTTGCGTCATATCGCTTTCGGCCGCCTCCACCGCAACATAATCCATCACCTCGGCAAGGCCGAGCACTTCATTGCGGTTGTAAAAAGGCTTCAGATCCTCTGCATTCAACACCGCTCCGGACTTTTCAAACGCTGCAGCAGGAACGCATGAAGGAAGCATAAAATGAATGTTCAGCTTCGTCCGGCGGGCTTGTTCCATCATAAATGTCAGCCCTTTGATTCCTGAGACATTGGCGATTTCGTGGGGGTCTGTGATTACGGTTGTGACACCATGAGGAATCACCGCTTTGGCAAATTCGGCCGGCGGCACCATCGAAGACTCGATATGAACATGTCCGTCAATAAATCCGGGAACAATCATCTGCCCTTTTGCGTCAATGATGTTCTCTCCCTCATAATCGCCTAAACCGACGATGGCTCCGTTTTCAATGGCAATGTCCGTCTCCAACCATTCCTGATTGAAAACATCCATGATTTTTCCGTTTTTGATGACTGTATCAGCTTTTTTGCGATGACTGGCAGCGCCGAGCCGATTGATGAGCACCTCTTTATCCAAAGGTTGATAACCCCTCTCTTTTTCTGATGTATATGGTTCAATATCGTAGCCGAATCGCTCTCAACAGTCAATGAAAAGATAAAAAAAACCGTAAGCGCAAAACGCTTACGGCTTGTTTGATCATCGTTGAAACACCTTTTTTTCAAACCTTTCAATGTCGGGGTTCGAGCCGATGACGATTAAGATATCGTCTTTTTGAATCTCCTCCGTTGCAAGCGGGGAAACAATCACTTCTTTCTCGCGCTTAATCGCGACGATATTAATGCCGTACCTGGCGCGAATATCAAGATCAAGCAGCGTATTTCCGGCCAGTTTGCCGTTCGCCGCGATTTCGACGAGACTGTGTTCATCTGAGAGTTCAAGATAGTCGAGCACATTGTTGGAGACGATATTATGAGCAATTCTTTTGCCCATTTCACGCTCCGGATGAACGATCCGGTCGGCTCCGATTTTGGACAGCACCTTTTCGTGGTAGTCATTTTGCGCTTTCACCGTGATCATTTTAACGCCGAGCTCTTTTAAAATCAGCGTCGTTAAAATGCTCGCCTGAATATTTTCCCCGATTGCCACAATAACATGATCAAAATTGCGGAGTCCGAGGTTTTTAAGCACAGATTCGTCAGTTGTATCTCCTATTACAGCATGTGAAGCGATTTTGGCGTATTCGTTCACCCGATCCTCATCGACATCGATCGCCATCACTTCTAAGCCTTCCTCGCTCAGCGCCTTGCAAATGCTGCCGCCGAACCGGCCGAGTCCAATTACTGCAAATTCTTTTTTCATCGGTTATTCCTCCATCGGTCAATCTTTAACAAATTCTATCATACGACATCATATTTTTCCTCTATTATTTTTACGTCGTGTGACCGCAATATGTTTCCTCAGCATACTGCTTGTCAAGCGGTTCATCTTTATCGATCGGCAGCAGAATGTGGAAGGTGCTCCCCTCACCCAATTTGCTGTCGATCTTCATTTCCCCGTTATGAGCACCGATGATGTTCAGGCAAATTGTCAGACCGAGTCCTGTCCCTTCTTCTTTCGTAGAAAAGAAAGGTTCGCCCAGCTTTGCCAAATCGGCTTGGGAAATGCCGCCGCCCTCATCTTTGATGCTTACCTTTACGAAATCATCTTCCTGTTCAGTGGAAATGGTGATTTTCCCTCCATCAGGCATGGCTTCAATTCCATTTTTGATTAAGTTAATAAACACTTGCTTAATTTGATTTTCATCACCGTTGATTTCCCATTCTTTCCCGTTTTCAAACGTTTTTTCGATTTTGATGCGGGAAAGCACGGCATTGGTTTCAAGCAAGGTCGCGACCTGACGAAGCACTGAATTGATTTTGATTTTCTTAAATTGAACCTGATGGGGTTTGGCCAGCACAAGCAGTTCGCCAAGCACACAGTCGATTCTTTTGATCTCGGAAAAAATAATGTCAAAGTAGCTGGATCTGTCTGGATACTCGGTTTTCATCAATTGCAAAAAACCGTTAACAGAGGTCAGAGGGTTTCTGACTTCATGGGCGATCCCGGCGGCAAGCTGCCCCGCCATCGCAAGCTTTTGCGACTGCATGGCAAGCCGCTGATTTGATTTAAACAGCTCCATTTCGGCTTTTTTCCGCTCTGTAACATCTGTCAGCGTCCCCAGGCTTCCCGTAAATTGGCCGTTTGTATAATATAATTTATAGTGGACTTCGCCCCAAAACTTGCTTCCGTCTTTTCGATGATATAAGACTTCGATTCTTCCTTCATGCTCCTTGTTCTTCAGCTGCTGATTCAGATGATTTGAAATGCGCTCTTCATGATCAAAGTAATCGTTATACATCGTCCCGAGGCTTGATTCGACACTGTAGCCTGTCAGGGTGGTCCACGCCTGGTTCAAAAAGGTGATGATCCCTTTCCGGTCGGTCTGAAAGACGATCTCCTGCAGGTTATCCATGATACGGTTGGTTTCTGCTGATAGCTGTTTGTATTTTTTCTCGCTTTCCTTCAGCTTATAGACGAGCTGATTCGACTCATCGATGTAAAGCGTAAGCCACCATACACTGATCAATGTCACCAGTGTAAACAGCACATCAACCGTCCAGTTAATTTTGTTTCCCAATACTCCGTAAAATAAATAATTCCAAAACATAATGAAAGTCATTGCCAGTACGGTTGAAATGATCCGTCCTTGATACCTTTTCATGCCCCCACCTGCCACTTCTATTTCTCAGTCAATTGTAACATTCTTTACAGCATCTTTGAGAGGATTGTTCGAAGTATTTATCGTCTAAAATTGATGAATCTTTCAGGTGATAGACGGATTCGTTTTGTGAGAGGGCTTTTTTTCGACAATGATGAAAAAAAACCCTTCTGTAAGAAGGGCGCTTGATGTTAAGCTTTCTCCTGATTCAATTTGGTTTTAATTTCCTCCAACAGCAATTCAGCACCCTCAGGGCTGAGCGTAATGTTCCCGTTTCCGTATGCGCGGTTTTCAGAGGTTATCTCACCGGTAATCAAGCAGACGCCGTGCGGTTTATACTTTTGCAGGATGATTTTATCCTGATCGACGAAGAATTCAATGCTGTCCTTGATCGAGATATCAAGAGCCCTTCTCAATTCAATCGGCATCACGATGCGGCCGAGTTCGTCCACTTTTCTTACAACTCCTATTGCTTTCAAAACTTTCGCCTACTTCCTCTTTGTTTCTATTTTTCTAAGATAATGTCTTAGTATAACGATAGACGTACAAAAAGCATGAAAGGTTTCCCTGTTTCACCTTTCTTCAGCAAAAAAATTAGACACAAAAATGAAATAATGTTCTTGTGATGTAAATATGAGGTCATCATTTTACAGGTTGTTTTCAAAACCGTCACAACCCCCCATAAATCGATGATTTCATGAGAAAATTTAAATGAAATTCTTTTTTCAGCACGAAGATTTTCGAAAAAAATTTTAAATAGAGATTGGGTGAAAACATGTTTCAAACGACCGAGATCGGAATTGATCTAGGAACAGCGAACATATTGGTTTACAGCAAAAATAAAGGAATCATTTTAAACGAGCCTTCCGTTGTCGCCGTGGATACGGAAACAAAGAACGTGTTGGCGGTCGGCACCGAGGCTAAAAACATGATCGGAAAAACGCCGGGCAAAATCGTTGCGGTACGCCCAATGAAAGACGGCGTTATTGCCGATTACGACATGACGACAGACCTTCTCAAACAGATCATGAAAAAAGCGGGCAAAAATATCGGCTTTACATTCAGAAAGCCGAGTGTTGTGGTGTGTACGCCATCCGGTTCCACCGCTGTTGAAAGACGGGCCATCAGCGATGCCGTGAAAAATTGCGGAGCCAAGCAGGTGCATTTGATCGAAGAGCCTGTCGCTGCGGCGATCGGCGCTGATCTGCCCGTTGATGAGCCCGTCGCAAATGTCGTCGTCGATATTGGCGGGGGAACGACAGAGGTGGCCATTATTTCTTTCGGAGGCGTGGTATCCTGCCATTCTATCCGGATCGGCGGCGATCAGCTTGACGAAGACATCGTGACATTCGTCAGAAAAAAATACAACCTGCTGATCGGAGAACGGACGGCAGAGGAAATCAAAATTGAGATCGGCTACGCTCTGATCGAGCATGAAACAAAGACGATGGAAGTCAGAGGGCGCGATCTTGTCACAGGCCTGCCGAAAACGATTACCCTTGAATCAAATGAAATCCAGGCTGCCATGCGCGAATCTCTTCTTCACATTATTGAAGCCATCAGAGCTACTCTTGAGGACTGCCCTCCCGAGCTGAGCGGGGACATCGTCGACCGCGGCGTGATTTTAACGGGAGGCGGCGCCCTCTTAAACGGGATCAAAGAATGGCTTTCACAGGAAATCGTCGTACCGGTGCATGTCGCCGCAAATCCGCTTGAATCTGTCGCCATCGGGACAGGACGTTCGCTTGATGTGATTGATAAATTGCAAAAAGCCGCAAAATAATTTTGTTTTCCACGTCTTTTTTGCCGGCTTCCTTCATATCGTGAGGAATGGATAAACGATAAGGAGGAAAAACATGCTCAGAGATTTGGGAAGACGCGTGGCTATTACCGTCATTTTAAGCGGCATCATTCTCGGGGGAATGAGCATTTCGCTCATGCATATGCCATCCCCTCCTGAACAAACAGCCAAATTAAACCGCTAAAAAAATTCGCAGCCCTGCCGCTGCGTCTTTTTTTTCTTTTCAATTCAATTTTTGGTATGATGTTTACGACAATAAAGGAGGTTTTGCCAATGAATTCGTTTACCGATAAACTGAGTAAATACGCACAGCTTGTCACAGAAGTCGGCGTCAATGTCCAAAAGGGCCAAAAGGTCGTGATCAACGCTTCGACGGAAGTCCGCGATTTTGCCCGTCTGCTTGTGAAAAGCGCCTATGAGCGAGGTGCAAAGCATGTGACAGTCCGCTGGCAGGATGATGAAGTCACAAGGCTGAAATACGAGCTCGCCCCTTTCGAAGCGTTTGCAGAGTATCCGGAATGGGAAGCCAAAGGGGTGGAGACGATGGCTAAGGAAGGCGCTGCCTTTATTTCGATTGTCTCATCAAGCCCGGACCTCTTAAAAGGAATCGATTCGAAGCGAATTGCAGCACAGCAGAAAGCGGCCGGAAAAGCTTTGCATACATACAGGCAAATGATTCAGTCCGATAAAGTCAGCTGGACCGTTGTGGCTGCCCCTTCACCAGCTTGGGCGCAAAAAGTATTTTCGGACATGAGCGAAGAAGAAGCGGTTCAAAAGCTATGGAATGAAATTTTCAAGACGACGCGGGTCGACCGCGATGACCCTGTTCAGGCGTGGAAAGACCACGACCAGATGCTCCGCGAAAAAGTAAGTGTTTTAAATGACAAACACTATAAGGCCCTTCACTATCAAGCCGACGGGACCGATTTGACCATTGAGCTTCCTGAAAAACATCTGTGGGTCGGAGCCGGCAGTGTAAACGAACAAGGCGATGAGTTTATGGCCAACATGCCGACGGAGGAAGTCTTTACCGCACCGAAAAAAGACGGTGTGAACGGAACCGTTTCCAGCACGAAACCGTTAAGCTATGGCGGCAATCTCATCGACGGTTTTACACTGACATTTGAAAACGGCCGGATCACCGATGTAACTGCCGAACAAGGCGAAGAGATTTTAAAAGAGCTGATCGAAACGGATGAAGGCTCGCACTATTTAGGTGAAGTCGCTTTGGTCGCGCACGATTCACCGATTTCCAAATCCAATATTTTATTTTATAACACGCTGTTTGACGAAAATGCGTCAAACCATCTCGCCATCGGAAGCGCTTATGCCTTCAACATCGAAGGCGGCAAAAACATGACGCGTGAAGAGCTTGCAAAAGAAGGTTTAAATGAGAGCATCACACACGTTGATTTTATGATCGGCTCAGGAGAAATGGATATCGACGGCATCACGGCCGACGGAAAGAGAGAGCCGATTTTCAGAAACGGCAACTGGGCGATTTAAGATCCGCCTAAAAAAGGACCTCAGAAAGTCTCTGAGGTCCTTTTATATGGTATCGAAGACGAATGCCCGCTCCCAAAAACTTCCGACCCTTGCACGCTTCAGCCTGTGACTGTAACGGCTAAAAAAGCGTCCAATGATCCCGGCAAAGCACACTCCGGTTCATCACGATTTCGGCAAGCTGCTTAAATGCTCGTGCTTCAGCTTCCAGCTTCCCGACTCGTCCTTTATAAATACGTTTGTCGCACGGCCTGCCCCGGAAACCGGTTCGCCTTGATAATACCCTTTCCATTTGTACGTATACAGGCAAACGGCCTGTTCGTCTGTTTCCGTGATCCAGCTGACATCCTCGGCGCTGTATACTTCGTTTTCGATTTGCTTCCAGGCGTTTTCAAAGTAACGCTGAATCTCCTCAAAGCCCGAACACGTCTGATCCGAAAACCAATACACCGCGTCGGCGTCAAGAAGCTTTTTGACATTTGCAAACACATGCGTGTTTGTTGCTTGAATATATTGCTCAAGAGCCTTTCGGCATGACATAGCGACCATCTCCTTGATATAAGAAACCCCGCTTTTTCAGGCGGGGTTTCTGGAATTATGCGTAAAGTTCGGCAAGCTTGTCCTGTACCGTTTTATCTTCCAAAAACTCGTCATAGCTCATTTGCTTGTCTACGATGCCGTTTGGCGTGATCTCGATGATCCGGTTGGCGATCGTTTGGACAAACTGATGGTCATGGGATGTAAACAGCATGGCGCCTTTAAAGCTGATTAAGCCGTTGTTTAAAGCTGTAATCGATTCAAGGTCTAAATGGTTTGTCGGCTCATCCAGCATTAACACATTCGCTCCGGAGAGCATCATTTTCGACAGCATGCAGCGGACTTTTTCTCCCCCTGAGAGGACGCTTGCTTTTTTGAGCACTTCTTCTCCAGAGAACAGCATTCTGCCTAAAAATCCGCGCAGGAAGCTTTCGCTTTGATCATGCGGGGAAAATTGGCGGAGCCAGTCGACAAGGTTCAAATCGCTGTTTTCAAAATACTCGCTGTTGTCTTTCGGGAAAAACGCCTGGGATGTCGTCACACCCCACTTAAATGTCCCGCTGTCAGGCTCCATTTCCCCGGCGAGGATTTTAAAGAGCGTTGTCGCAGCAAGCTCATTGCGTCCCGTAAACGCGATTTTATCATCCTTGTTCATCATAAAGCTGACCGAATCAAGAACTTTGACACCGTCGATCGTTTTGGACAGGTCTTTGACGACAAGCACATCATTTCCAATCTCACGCTCAGGCGTGAAATTGACGTAAGGATACTTGCGTGACGACGGTTTAATATCATCCAGCGTAATTTTCTCAAGCAGTTTTTTTCTTGATGTCGCCTGCTTTGATTTGGAGGCATTGGCGCTGAATCTGGCGACGAACTCCTGAAGCTGCTTGATCTGCTCTTCTTTTTTCTTATTGGCTTCCTGTGCCATTTTCAAAGCGAGCTGGCTTGATTCATACCAGAAATCATAGTTTCCGACATAGATTTGGATTTTATTAAAATCCAAATCAGCGATGTGTGTGCAGACTTTATTTAAAAAGTGACGGTCATGAGACACAACGATCACCGTATTCTCAAAATTGATCAAGAACTCCTCAAGCCACTGAATCGCCTGAATATCCAAATGGTTCGTCGGCTCATCGAGAAGGAGCACATCAGGCTTTCCAAAGAGCGCCTGGGCAAGAAGCACTTTCACTTTATCAGATCCGCCGAGATCGGCCATTTTTTTCGTATGGAGCTCTTCAGGAATGCCAAGCCCCTTTAATAATATCGCCGCTTCTCCTTCCGCTTCCCAGCCGTTCAGCTCGGCAAACTCGCCTTCCAGCTCGGCAGCGCGAATCCCGTCTTCATCGGAAAAGTCAGGCTTCATGTAAATGGCGTCTTTCTCCTGCATCACTTCATAAAGGCGCTTATGGCCCATGATGACCGTTTTCAGCACTTCATATTCTTCATACTCAAAGTGGTTTTGCTTCAGAACGGCGAGGCGCTCGCCGGGGCTCATATGAACATCGCCTGTCTGCGGCTCAATCTCCCCTGACAAAATTTTCAAAAATGTAGATTTCCCGGCGCCATTGGCCCCGATCAGCCCGTAGCAGTTTCCGGGCGTAAATTTAATGTTGACATCTTCAAATAACTTCCGGTCTGCAAACCGCAAGCTTACATTATGAACAGCTATCATTTAATATCCTCCATATTCCTTCATTAAAAAGAGTATAACACGAATGACCTATAAGAGAAATGCTCTGATGTGATGAAGCTATAAAGCGCAAAGCCGACATGCGCTTTTTTTGTATGTTCATTGTGACAATATGTTACAATTAATGAAGAATGGGGGAAGGATAAATGAATATAAAAGATGACCCGGATATTATCAGATGGGTAAACACAAGGCCCCGGCACGCGGCTTTTCTATCACTCACCATGGTCATCGCTACGTTGGCGATCGGGTTTTTCAAAGGATATAATATGTGGACTTTTGATTTTTTTGTATTCGCGTGTCTTTTGATAGGGTTCGGCCTTCTTGTAGGATGGCTACAAAAGATATATTATAAAAAGGTGATATTTGAAGAAAACACGGATCGTTAGACGGAGGAAAACATGAAGCTTATCACTCTGACAGAATACTGCATGTTTATTTTTTTTGCCGGTGTATATCTGGCAGTAACCGGTTTTACAGCGCGTGATTTAGGCCTTTACATCGGGATTGCTCTGATTTACGCGTTTGTTCATATCTATGCCAAAAGAATCCTTGCGAAAAAAGGAAAAGAAACCGCGCAAATCAAAACCCTTTACAGCGTTCTTCTCATCATGGCGTCAGTGTTCGTCACCGTCCTGTTTATCGCGGTGCTGGCGTCCGTGATGTCTTAAAAAAAAGCCTGACCGTCCTGCTTTAACTCGCCAAATTCAAGCTAAGCAAGGTAAAGAAAATGAAATAATAACGCAGGAAGAGGCTGATTTTGTCAATGCGTTTCTTGTGTACGCTAAGGAACTCGCAGACACATTGCATGAACGATATAAGGATGAATTAGGAGGTGGCTCGGATGTTTAAACAGCGACTTATCGGAGCATTAGCGTACTTGGCTGCGCTCACCTTATTACTCGGTCTGTTTTCTGCGGGATGCCTGACCGGCTTTGTCATCATGGCGTCAGTGTTCGTCACCGTCCTGTTTATCGCGGTGCTGGCGTCCGTGATGTCTTAAAAAAAGCCTGACGTCCCGGGGGACGCCAGGCTTTTTTTTAGTCTGTTTTTCGGATTTCATTAAACGGGAAAAACACGAATTGCGATGTTCCGACAACCCGTTTTTTATCGATCAGCCCGAGTCCGTTGCGGCTGTCCATCGATCTCTGCCGGTTGTCCCCCATCACGAAATACTTGCCTTCCGGAACTTTAACAGGGCCAAAATCACCCGTCAGTTTGACGCCGACCGCTTTCGCCTCTTTTCTGTTTTCCGCCAGATACGGCTCGGCGACTTTCTTCCCGTTAATATAAAGCGTGTCATCTTTCATTTGCACGGTATCTCCCGGCAGACCGATCAGACGCTTAACATAGTGGACATTTTTTTCATCTCCGTCAATGATGACGATATCCCCGCGTTCAAACTCCCCAATGTATTTAACCGTTTTATAAACGAACAAACGTTCCCCGTCATGCAGTGTCGGATCCATCGAAGTGCCTTCAACTAAATACGGTTCAAATAAAAACGCCCGGATCAATAAAGCCAGAGCGACTGCGATAATGATGGCTTTTACCCATTCAAAGAGAGAATTATTCTTTTTCTTGGATTTTTCTTCAGTCAAAACGCTTCCTCCTAAAAACAGTCTGTTGCAATGTACAAGTTGAAAATAAAGCTTTCCTATACTTTATCACAAGTCTTGGGAGAATTCATAATCAGTGTACGCCCAGACCCGAAAACAGGAAAAAAGAAAGTGCCGCAAGGTTTCCCCCGTGGCACTTTCAGCATTTATTTTTCAGTTGGAACCGGCTTTTTCAAAACGCCGAGAATCAAAGCTGTCACAACCGCACCAATCAAGATACTGAGGAGATACAGCAGCGCATGATTTGTGGTAAAGAAGAGAACGAATATTCCGCCATGCGGTGCTTGCAGTGTGACATGGAAAAACTGGGATAAACCGCCAGCGACTGCTGACCCAATCATACATGCAGGGATGACGCGGGCCGGATCTGCCGCCGCAAACGGAATCGCACCTTCAGTGATAAATGACAGTCCCATCACATAGTTGGTAATTCCAGCTTCACGATCACGTTTTGAGAACTTATTTTTAAAGAATGTTGTCGCAAGCGCGATTCCTAGCGGAGGCACCATACCGCCAGCCATGATTGCCGCATGCGGTCCAAAGTTTCCTGCTTCAATCATCGCGATACCGAATGTGAAGGCCGCTTTATTGATCGGTCCTCCCATATCAATCGCCATCATACCGCCTAAAACAATACCCATGACAACAAGGTTTCCTGTACCAAGCCCTTCAAGCCAATGTGTCATGCCATCCATGATCATCTTGACAGGCGTGTTGACAACATAATGCATAATGACTCCGGTAAAGAAGATCCCAAACAGCGGATAAAGTAACACAGGCTTTAAGCCGTCAAGCACTTGCGGAAGTCCGGCAAATACTTTCTTCAAGAGAACAACGATATAACCAGCTAAGAAACCGGCAATCAGCCCGCCTAGGAAACCGGCGCCAGCTTGCGTCGCCATGAAACCGCCGACCATACCAGGCGCAAATCCAGGACGGTCTGCAATACTCATAGCGATAAATCCGGCCAATACAGCGACGATTAATCCAAGGGCATTGGTTCCGCCAATATTGTTTAAAACAGCTGCAAACTCATTATAAGTAGGATCTCCCGGTTTGGTTGCGTTAATTCCCCAGAAGAATGAAAGCGCAACTAAAATCCCGCCCCCGACGACGAATGGCAGCATGTTGCTGACACCGCTCATCAGGTGTTTGTAGAAGCCGCCGCCTTTTCCTTTGGCAGCTCCGTCTTCAGAATCGGATGCAGCGCCGCCTTTCGCCTGATAGATTGGCGCATCTTGCTTCAAGGCTTGCTCAATCAATTCTTTCGGGCGTCTGATTCCCGCTGTCACAGGTACTTCAATGACGTGTTTACCTTGGAAACGATCCATTTCAACCTGCTTGTCGGCGGCGACGATGATCGCAACCGCATCTTCGATTTCCTGCGCTGTCAGACCATTTTTAATACCGCTTGAACCGTTCGTTTCAACTTTGATATCAACGCCAAGCTCTTTCGCTTTTTCCTTCAAAGCATCGGCAGCCATGAACGTGTGGGCGATCCCTGTCGGGCATGCTGTCACCGCAAGGATTTTTCCTTTGGCTGACGGCGCTTGAGGCGTTTCCCCTTGCTCTTCATCTTCATCGTCTTTATCATGCTCGTTGATAATATCGATGATTTCTTCTGCTGATTCCGCATCAAGCAGCTGTTTGCGGATTTCTTCCCTCATCAATAGAGTGGATAGTCTTGAGAGCGCTTCAAGGTGTGTGTTGTTTGCGCCATCCGTTGCAGCGATCATGAAGACGAGATGGCTCGGCTGTCCGTCCAGAGATTCGTAATCGACACCTTCTTTTGAACGGCCAAATGCGATGGCCGGCTCTTTAACGCTCGCCGTTTTCGCGTGAGGAATGGCAATCCCTTCGCCGATTCCTGTCGAGCTTTGTTTTTCGCGATTGATCACGGCGTCTTTGTAGCCTTCTTTATCATTTAATTTTCCGGCCTGGTCCAAAACGGTTACAAGCTCTTCAATCACGTTTTCTTTCTGGCTGCTCTCAAGGTTTAACTTGATCGTATGCTTCGTTAGTAGCTCTGTTATTTTCATAACCTTTCCTCCTTTATATCGCTTTGACTTGAACTTCCGGAAGAAGTTTGTGAACCAGCTCTTCTGTTCCGAGCTCCTCAGAAAAAGCTGTCGCACTTCCTGAGGCAACGCCTAAGCGAAAAGCTTCTTTGATGTCGAGCTGTTTTTCAATGCCTGCGAGAAAACCGGCAACCACCGAATCCCCTGCTCCGACAGAATTGACGAGCTTTCCTTTAGGGACATTCGCATGATATACGCCGTCTTTTGTGAATAAGAGAGCGCCTTCGCCCGCCATTGAAACGATCGCGTTTTCCGCTCCTTGTTCAATCAGTTTTTTGCCGTATGGCACCGCTTCCTCTGGAGTGGTAATCGTCGTTTGGAACATTTCTCCCAGCTCGTGATGGTTCGGCTTCATTAAAAGCGGGCGCATTTGAGCCGCTTTCAAGAGGGCCTCGCCTGAAATATCAAGGACGACACGGACATGTTGCCGGCTGCACGCTTCGGCAATTTTTTCATAGGTGTCCTGAGGCATTGAAGCCGGGATGCTGCCTGCCAATACGACGATATCTCCTTCTTTCATCGCGGAAAATCGGGCTAAAAACGCCGCGAAATCGTCTTCACTGATGACAGGGCCTTGTCCGTTGATTTCCGTTTCATCACCGGTCTTTAATTTGACATTGATTCGGGTATCCCCGTTTACTTCATTAAAGGCCGTCTCAAGTTTTTCTTCTTCCAAGAAAGATTTGATGTAACCCCCTGTAAAACCGCCGATAAAACCGAGAACTTTAGAAGGCACATGGTGTCTGTTCAGCACCCGCGAGACATTGATTCCTTTGCCTCCAGGGTATTTCGTGTCATAAGCTGAACGATTTAACCCGCCTAAAGTAAATTCTTCTACGTGAACGATGTAGTCGACCGATGGGTTGAGTGTTACAGTGTATATCATGTTTTCACTACCTTTACGACAGTTTTTTCTTGATAGTTATCAAATGAATGTTTTGCAGATCCTGCTGTAATGATAGTTGCTTCGTCTAAACTTGCAAAGGCAGAAAAAGACATCTCTCCGAATTTGGAAGCATCAGCGAGTGCAAAAGCTTTTTTTGCCTGTTTGACAGCCTTTGTTTTCAAGAGCGCTTCTTCGGGATCGGGGGTTGTAAATCCCGCTTCTGTATGAATCCCGTTCACACCGATAAAGCTTTTGTCAAACCGGTACTGGCTGATGGCCGATAAGGCGGAGCCTCCCACGATCGCCCCGGTTTTATGCTTCACATATCCGCCCAATAAATAAAATGGAATCCCTTTTTTCATTAATGCCTCAATGTGCATAACTCCGTTCGTAACTACGATGATATCCTTCTCTTGATCGATAAAATCGATCATTTGCAAAGTAGTCGTTCCGGCATCAAGGAAAATGCAATCGCCTTCTTTAAGCAGAGAGGCGGCTTCCTGGGCGATTTTTCTTTTTTCATGAAGGTTTTTGGATGATTTTTCAAGCATGTCCGGCTCCATTCGAATGTCGGACAGCTTTGATGCTCCTCCATGAACGCGCTTTAAATATCCGCGGGCTTCGAGCGTCGACAAATCTCTTCTGATCGTTGACTCTGAGGCATTTGTTAAATTCATTAAGTACTGGATTTTCACGACATCATGCTTTTCGATTTCGTCGATGATCAGCTGATGCCGTTCAGGAGTCAACACATTATCACCCCTTTTTTGAAAACGCCTTCATTCAACTTACAATTTCATTGTAAACGCTTTTTCGACAAAACTCAACAAAAATCTTTCAAATTCATTCAATAACCATCAAAATCTTTCACATTTCAACATCTTAACGTGATATGTATCATTTGTAAACTGTATAAACGATAAAAATCCGCAAAAATATGTGACATTATTATTATCTATTCGATGAATATTCATTCGAACCAAAAAATAAAACCCCATGCTCAGATGCATGAGGTTTTTCATATCTGTTCCGCTTAGTTCGGAAGGTTTTGTAAAAATAAAAAAAACAGGCCTAATAGATAAGAGAACAAAAGAAATACTACAAATAAAACAGAAACGCCGATCCATGCCGCCCGTTTTGAAGCGCCGGCTGCTTTTTGCAGTCCGATAGCAACCAATACAAACGCCCAGATTGTAAAGATGTCAAACAACGCCAGGACACTCGATAACGGCTCCTCTGCCGGAATGTATCCATCAAGGGATGAGAACGAAAACGCGATATCTGAATTTGTAAAATAGTAAATCAAACTGATGATGACATCTCTGATAACGACGACAAACGTACCAAATACAGACAATGAGACCATGCAGGCAAAATTGGTTTTTCCGCCGCCAATTTTGGCGATCAGCCACAATACCAATCCGCTGAGGACATAGAAGATAATCGATCGAAAAATATCGCGAGCAGCCAACATTCCAGGATTAAATTCAAAAAGCAACTCCTCATTCAGTTTCCAATAGCTCAAGTAAACAGAAAAGGCTGATAATGCCAGCGAAATGATCAGCGCCAGCCAAATGGCTGGTCTTTCTCTCATCCTCTCAAACTGCCGGACAGGGCTTATGATGATGCCGAGCAGTGACGGCTTTTTTTGTTTCTGTACTGTTTCTACATTTGCTTCCACTTTTTAAATTCCTCCATTTTTTCAAAATTACACAATGTCAAGTTTACCATTTCGCATACTTAAGATTGATTAAAATTAGCTTAAATTTTTACCAAACTGGAAAGGAAGTAAATAAAAAAGACCGATATCAAATCGGTCTTTAGATTGAAACCACCACATGACCTTGGGTTCACAGCATCCCAGCCAAACATTTTTGCAAATGACAAATCTATTCATAGCGCAATGCATCGATCGGATCCAAGCGGGCCGCTTTGTTGGCCGGAAGCATGCCGAAAATGACTCCGATCACCATGCTGAATAAGACCCCGCCAATGACAACCTGCCAGGATACAAGCGACGGCCACCCGGCTATGACAGACACAAGCGATGCTCCGCCGTACCCGAGCCCGATTCCGATAAGACCGCCAATCAGTGTCAAAACGACGGACTCAATTAAAAATTGCAATAAAATCTGCCCCCGCGTAGCCCCCAGCGATTTTCTGATCCCGATTTCTCTTGTGCGTTCGGTCACAGAGACAAGCATGATATTCATGACGCCGATTCCGCCGACCAATAGAGAAATGCCGGCAATGGAACCGATGATCATCGTCATAATCGTTGTGACTTGGCCGATGCCTTTTGCAATTTCCTCCATGTTCATCACCTGATAAGAATCTTCGGTGTCATGATGATCATTCATCAGTTGAGCAGCCTCTTGCCCTACCGCCTTCATATCATCGGCCGATTCAACCTGAAGGGAGACCGTGCTGTAGTTGCTGCTGCCAAAAGACGATCTCATCATCGTAAATGGCAGATACATTTCACTTTGCTCAAGCGAAAGCAGACCGGTTTCTTTTTCGAGGATGCCGATGACTTCGACCGGCTGTCCGTTGACCCATACAACTTGGCCGAGCGGTGATTTTTTGTCAAATAGCTCTTCAGAGAATTTTTCGGAAATGACCCCCGCTCTTTTTCCGGACAGAAAATCATTTTCAGTGAAGCCTCTGCCTTCTTTTATATGTAATGAATTGACACTCATATAGCCGCTGTTGATGCCGATAATTGATGAATCGGTTTCCTCTTTTCGGTACCGGGCCGTCATATTTTCCGTTGTCGAAGCGACGACCTGCTTCACACCTTCGATTTCTTTCAAACTGTTAATATCAGCTTCGGTAAAGTTCGCTTCTTCATAGGCGTTGGGATTTTTGGCAAGCTCTTCTTCACTCGGAGAGTAAAATAATTCGACTGTATTGCCGGGACCGCTGATGGACTGCTTGAGCATCTGCTCCCCGCCTTGTCCTACCGCCACGACGACAATGACTGAGCCGACGCCGATGATGATGCCGAGCATCGTTAAGATCGACCGCATTTTATGGGCTAAAACAGAGCTGAGAGCCATCCGCAGATTTTCCAACAGGCTCATTCCCCCACACTCCTTTGCCTTTCAGAAGCAACGATCTCACCGTCACGCACCATAATGACACGATTCGTATAATCGGCAATTTCCGGTTCATGAGTGACCAGCAGAACGGTTGTCCCTTCAGCGTTTAATTCGGAAAATTGCTCCATGATCGAAATGCTCGTTTTCGTATCTAATGCTCCGGTTGGTTCATCAGCCAAAATCAGCTTTGGTTCATTGACAATCGCGCGGGCGATGGCGACCCGCTGTTTTTGCCCGCCGGAAAGCTCGCTGGGCATATGCAGCATTCGGTCTTTCAGCCCGACCTTTTCCAAAGCCCGTTCGGCCCGTTCTTGCCGCTCTTTTTTGCCGATGCCTGCATAAATCATCGGAAGCTCGACATTCTTTTTCGCGTTCAGTCTCGGCAAAAGCTGAAACTGTTGAAAAACAAAGCCGATCGATTGATTTCTGACCGCCGCCAGCTCCTTATCTTTGTATGAAGAAACATCCTCGCCGTCCAGTTTATAGATGCCTGATGACGGGCGGTCAAGGCAGCCGATGATGTTCATGAGCGTTGATTTTCCGGAACCGGACGGCCCCATAATGGACAGGTACTCGCCGCGTTCAATCACAACATCAATGGAATGAAGGACATCAAATGTCTCTTTTCCGATCTGATAGCTTTTTTTCACTTTGGAAAGCTGAATCATTTAAGCTTTCACATCCGTTCCGTCGGTTATATCGTCTGAAGGATTTAAAATCACCTGGTCATCGCCTGAGAGGCCTTCCTTGATTTCCATCTGATCATCCGCCGTTTCGCCGATCTTTACATCAACCCGGTTTGCCTTGCCGTCTCTTATTGTATAGACATAATACTGGTCGCCGTCTTTTTTTACGGCTTTCTGCGGCAGTGTCTTTGCTTTTCTCTTATCTGTTTCAATGTCCATGATCAGCTTGAATCCCGGCTTGCCCTGTGGAAGCTTGCCGGCAATTTTGACTTCGAGCGGATACTGCACGGCCTGCTCCGCGGTTGAAGCAGCCGCCGCTGCTGTTTCGGCTTGCTGGTCAGGGACAAGCCCGACCGATGAAACGGTGCCTTTCCATGTTAAATCCTGTATCACGTCTGATGTCAATGTTACTTTTTGACCTTTTTTCACCTTCAACGTATCGTATTCAGACAGCATCCCTTCAACGATGAGATGATCCGTATCGCCAATATGTATGACCGGTTCCTGAATATCGGATTTGGCAGATGCCGCTTTTTGGTCGACTGAAATGACAGTGCCTTCAATATCGCTTTTCACTTCGAGACGATCCAGTTGATGTTCAAGCGATTTTTCCTCAAGCAGCGATTGCTTGAGTTCGAGTTGCGCCGTTTTTTCCTCCATGTCAAGCTCCGACCGCTCGGATTCAATTTGCTCGCGTGCTTTTTGTTCTCCAAGTTCTTTCTGAAGCTCTTTTTCCTTGTTGTTTAACGCCTTTTTCTTGTCGCTGATTTGCTCGATTTTTAAGCGGTTTGCTTCTGAAGCCAGTTCATTTTTCTCTTGTTCAAGCTTTAACTGTTCATTCGCATAGGTGAGTAAAACCGTCCCTTTTTTCACTTTATCGCCCGGTTTTACTTCCACCTTATCAAGCTCGCCTTTTTCTGATTCATAATAGACAGATTGCTCGTTTTTGAATTTTAGCTTTCCGGGAACCATAACGGTTGCCGCTATTTCCTTTTCTTCCAGTTTTCCGACTTTCACATCGGTGATTGCGCTGCCTCCTGTTTGAGCAGCGGACCGGTACAAGTTGATTCCGATAAAAAGAACGATAATGAGGACAATGCCAATTCCGATCCATATTTTTTTCATGTTGTTACGCACCTGCCGCACCTAACAATCCGGATAAAAACGAGAACAACAGCACAATGCCGAATAAGACAGCTGTGCTGATCCATGCCGCTTTTTTAGAAATCCCGCCCGCCTTTTCAAGACCGATGGCTAAAAGAACATAACTCCAAATGGAGAAAACCTCAAAAAGATTCAATACATTGACAAGAGGCTGATCAGCCGGAATCAGGCTCGCAAGCGATGTCACATTATACGCTGTGGACGAATGGGTAGCATACACGAAAATTCCGTTGATCAGCGTGCCGATGCTTGAAATGAATGTCATGAACAGGGTCATCGACAGCATTTTTGGATATGTCGTTTCCCCGCCGGATATTTTCACACAGAGCCAATAAATCAGCGGTGCAATAAAAATCGTCGCGAGCACAAAAATAATTGTGCCAAATATCGCCAATCCGATGGCAAGCGACTTGGCGATTTGCAGTTCGTCAGCGGACTGTAATCCTGTCTCTTTCAATACGGCGTCATAATTGATTCCAAACGCCGTTAATACAGCGCCGATCACAGTTAAAACGAGCACCAAAAACAGCGGCCCCCATATAGAGGGCTTTTCTCTGATTCTTTCAAACTGCACGCCTGGACTTGTCATCACCCCAAATATAGAGGGTTTTGTGACTGCATGTTTTTCTAAATTTGTTTCCATTGTTTAAAAAACCTCCAATATATGTTCTGGTTGTCAATACGATTCGTTCAGATAAAAGGTTTCATTTTCTTACACGAATATGATCCGGCTTTCATCAGCGGCTTGACTGCTTCTTGATCAAGCCGTAATAGATCCCGCGCTTCTCCATTAGCTGCACATGACTGCCTTCCTCCATCTTTTTGCCGTGATCCAAGACGATGATTTGATCGGCATCCCTAATCGTCGAAAGTCTGTGGGCGATCATAATGGCCGTGCGGCCGTGAAGCAGTGTTTTAAGCGCAGTCTGAATCTTGACTTCCGTCTCCGTGTCAATGCTTGCCGTTGCTTCGTCAAGGATCAGAATGCGCGGATCAGCCAACAGCGCCCTTGCAAACGAAATCAGCTGGCGTTCCCCCGCTGATAAAATGTTGCCGCGCTCCTCCACCTCTGTGGCATAGCCGTTCGGGAGCGCTGAAATGAAAGAATCGGCACCGACGGCTTTAGCCGCTGCGACGACTTCTTCATCTGTTGCGTTCGGGCGCCCGAAGCGGATATTTTCCAAAATCGTTCCTGAGAAAATAAATGTATCCTGAAGGACGATGCTGATTTGCGAACGGAGATCGGCAAGCGAGATATCGGTAATCGGAATTCCGTCGACTTTCACCGTTCCGCCTGTCGCGTCATAAAAGCGGCTGATCAGGCTCGCAATCGTCGTCTTGCCGGATCCCGTATGTCCGACAAGCGCAAGCGATGTCCCCGCCGGAACCTCAAACGAAACCTTGTTGAGCGCTTTCCGCTTCCCGTCGTAAGAAAATTCAACCTCGTCAAATTCAATCCGGCCTTTTAATTCTTTGATGTTGACCGCATTTTCTTTATCGGCAACAACCGGCTTTTCATCAAGAAATTCAAAGATTCGTTCAGATGAAGCCATCCCCATCAGGAGCTGATTATAGACCTGGCCAAGCCTTGAAATCGGCTCCCAAAACATCCCGAGGTAAAAAGCGAAGGATACAAAAACACCGATCGTGATCGTCTCATTGATGATCAATGTAGAGCCGTACCATATTAAAATGGCTGTGCCGACAGCGTTTGTCATTTCCACCAGCGGACGAAATGTCGCATTTTTTTTCGTCGCTTCTTTCCACGCTTCATAGTTCTCGCCATTGACACCTGCAAAATACATCATGTTTTCTTTTTCCTGGGTAAACGCTTGCGTCACCCTTATGCCCTGAATGCTTTCATTCAAATGGGAGTTCAGTTTCGACTGCTTCAGACGGACTTTTTGCCATGAACGGCGGATTTTTCTTCGAAGATTGGTAGAAATAAAGAACATGACAGGCAATGTGACCATGATCGCGATGGTCAATTCCGGGCTGAGCGAAAACAGAATCACAATAATCCCCAAAAGCAAAAGGATATCCATCAGCAAATTGATGACTCCGCTCGTAAACAGCTCCTGCAGAGAATTGATATCATTCATAATGCGGACGAGAATCGAACCCGCCGAACGTTCGTCAAAAAACCGGTGTGACAGGCGCTGGACATGCGTAAACAAATGCTGCCTTAAATCGTAGATCACATGCTGTCCAAGCTTGTTCATCCAGCGGATCCTCAAGACGTTCGCAATGTAATTTGCCAAATACATGATGCTGATCACGATGATTAATGTGACCAAAAGGTTCATATCTTTTCCCGCGATGGCTTGATCAAGCGCATACACCCCGATCAATATCGGCACCGTCAGCCGGATGGCCGCACCGATGATCACCGTTAAAAAGGACAGCGGCAGCAAATTTTTCCGATACGGCTTTAAATATTTGAGCAGCCGCCACATTTGCGCCCAGTTAAACGGCTTTTCAATGATTTGGTCTGAGGTGTAAAAAAACCGGTTCATCAATGTTTGTTTTTTGGCTTCCTGTTCCATGACAACAGCCCCCTATCCTGCAAAATGCGGTTCATTCAGCAATTGCTGGTCTTTGTACTGCAAATCAAAAATCCGTTTATACAAACCGTTTTTCTCGATTAACTCTTGATGTGTTCCCCTTTCTTTTACCTTGCCGCCGTCCAAAACGAGAATTTCGTCGGCATGTTTCAAAGACGAGATTCTGTGGGCGATAATGAAAGTCGTCCGATCCCGCATGACTTCCTTGAGCGCAAGCTGGATGCGGTGTTCGGTCTCCATATCGACGGCGCTTGTCGAATCATCCAAAATCAGAATGCTCGGATTGAGGCAAATCGCCCGCGCGATTGCAATCCGCTGTTTTTGGCCTCCCGAAAGCCCGAGCCCCCTCTCGCCGAGCATCGTCTCATATCGGTCTGGAAGCTCCATAATAAAGTCGTGGGCCTGCGCCCTTTTCGCGCTTTCAATGATGTCATCCATCGAGGCATCCGGTTTTCCATATGCAATATTCGAGCGGATGGTGGATGAAAACAAAAACGATTCCTGAGGCACGATACCGATATTGGAGCGCAGCATCTTTAATGAATAGCTGGAAAGCGGCTTGTCATCAATCGTGATCATTCCCGCTGTCGGTTCGTAAAAACGGCTCAACAATTGAATAATGCTGCTTTTCCCGGAGCCCGTCGCCCCGATTAAACCAATCGTTTTCCCGCGGGGAGCTTGGAAGGAAACGTCATGCAAAGCTTCCGCGTTATCCTTTGTATATCGAAGGGATACATTGCTGAATACGACATCCCCATTCAGCCGTCCGCTTTGTTCCGGTTGGCCTCGGTCGGTGATTTCCTCGTCTTCGTCAATAATTTCCAACAAGCGTTCTGCTGACGCTTTTGCTTGTGAAAACAAGTTGATCACATACCCAAGGTTCATAATCGGCCACATCATATAATTGACAAGACTGAAAAAAGCGACGAGCTCCCCCGGGTTTAACCGATTTTGAATGACAAGCCAGCCGCCGAACGACAACAGAGCAACCAGACAGATGTTGCCGATAAACTCCATCAAAGGGAAGAACTTTGACATGATATATGAAGCATGTAAATTTTTCGTTCGAAAGTGTTCGTTTGAATGAGTGAAATTCTGAATTTCAAAGTCTTCTTTTGATAGGGATTTGACGGTGTTGATTCCGCTGATGTTTTCCTGGACTTTTGTGTTTAAACGGGCGAATGATTTTCTAATTTTTCGAAAAGCAGGATGCACTTTTTGATCAAACCGGTAAACCGCAGCGCCGAGAAACGGCAGCGATGCGATTGTTACGAGCGTAAGGGGCACAGAATAAGAAAACATAACAGAAAGGCTCAAGCTGACAAGCAGGATGAAGCGAATCGCTTCTGCAAAGCCGAAAGATAAAAAGAATCTGATTCCTTCGACATCAGCGGTCAGCCGCGACATGAGATCCCCTGTTTTTGCGCTGTCATAATATTTAAACGAGAGGCGCTGCAGCTTCGCATACAGCTCTTTTCTCAAGCTGTAGACCGAGCGGATGCCGAACATATCACCGAGATATTGATGAAAAAAAGTAGCTGCCCCCTTTACCGTCATGACTGCGATAAATCCTAAGCTAATCCACATGACCAAGCCGTATTCGCCGCCGAGTATCACTTCATCAATCGTCAGCTGCAGCATGATCGGATAAATCACAGTGATCGCGGTCATTAAAAGCATTGAAACGAGCGACAGCACAAACATTTTTTTATAAGGCCAATAAAAGGATTTCAGTTTTTTAAGAGACTCCATTCGCACCAGCACCTTTCCAATTCATGTAAAACTAGGACACATCATTTAATATATCGATTTCCGAAATAAAATTCCACCGATTTTAAAAAATTCAGACTTATTATGGAGACTTTTCACCTCTCACGTTTGAAATTTACCTCTCTTGACATCTTAAAAAATATGAAGCTTATATAAAGGAAATTTTTTGATGAATGAAGGAATTTGATGTAAAATAATAGAAAATGTTATCAAATTATGAATGACGGAGTTGATTGCAATGTCGAAAAGAGAGGCTTTGAAAAAACGGCTTCTCCTCTTAGGTGAATTGGAACAGAAAATCTGGAAAGACATCAGGAAAGAGCGTGAAGGGATCTATGAAAGATTGGGAGAACTCGACAGGCAGATCCAGCGACATAGACGTTCCAATAAAGAGTATTATGCTGCACATTGCGTAGACATTATTAAACAGCAAAAAGGAAAAATTGTCACAACGAAAGAACTGAAGATGAAACTCAAGGAAAGAACCAACTTCAACGTTCACCGTATTAGTGAGCTTTATGAGCTCATTCAAAAATTAGAACCAAACATTTCAAAAGAAAGGCGCGGGTGTTTTCTCTATCTCGGAAACAACTCAGACAAAAACGGCAGCCGGTTATAGAACAAGCTATAACCGGCTGCCGGCTGTTTCACCCTCCGCTGACCGGGGGTATGAAAGCAACTGTGTCACCTGATTTCACTTCACTGTTGCCCCTTGTATACACCTCATTGACAGCGATCATCGCCCGGTCTGTTCCTCTGAGGCTGTATGTTTCCTTCAAAAACTGCCTGATTCGGTCTGTCGTTGTTTCCTCTGCGTCCAGATCAATGCTTTGTGCGCCCGCCTGTTCCGCAAGGTGGGCAAACAGCAATATTTTAATCATGTTCAGCACCTCTTTTATCGTTTGAAGCAGCAGCTTCAATGTCTGGTTTTCCCTCCGGGTATGCAGTTGTTTCAAGCTGGTCGCCGATCCAGGACTCACCGTTTTCCCAATGCTCTTTTTTCCATATTGGCACGATTTGCTTGATTCTTTCAATCGCATATTCGTTGGCTTCATAGGCCGCTTTCCGGTGAGGGGAAGAAACCGCGATGACAACAGCAGCTTCCGATATTTCCAGCCTTCCGATCCGGTGGGTAATGGCTGCCTCTGCCCCCGGCCATTTTTGCTTGATTTCTTCTCCTATTTGAGCGAGCATGCTGACTGCCATCGGAACATAGGCCTCATATTCCAGATAGAGCGTCCTCTTTCCTTTTGTCCATTCTCTGACTGTACCGATAAATGTCGTAATAGCTCCGGCTTCTCTTTTCTCGACTTTTTTGACGACATCTTCGATCACAATCGGTTCTTGGGTGATGACGAATCGTTCAGACAAACGCCTTCCTCCTTTAAGTGGTTTAATATATACGACATTGCACCGGGATCCGCAATATGAAAGGATGGTACACCGTTCGGCACTTCACGCGGCTGACTGTCCCGGTAAATGACGGCGATGGTGCCCGACAATTGTTCAAGCAGATGGCCGTCTGCTTCATTTCTGACCATGACTACTTTTGGGAAGGCTGCTTGTTTAAACCCTTCGATCAGCAGGCAGTCAATCGGCATGAGGCTGTATAGTGCAATCAGCTTCTCCAGCGTCCAATCACCTCGGGCGCTAAGCTGAAGCACCCCCGCGCCTTCAACACCGGAAACCGCTGCACCGGCGCGCCAAAACCGGTCGGAATCCTTTCCCTCTGTCAAAGCTTCCGGTTCACCTCCATGACCGTGGTGTTTCAGGCAGCCGACCTTCACACCGGAATGTTCAAGCTTGTCAGCAAGCATTTCCACAAACGACGTTTTCCCGCTGTTTTGATACCCTACGATCTGGAGGATTGGAAAATGTGCGGCCATAGCTGGTCACTTCCGTTCTCATCGCGAAATAAAAGCACATGTGCCCGCATTCCCGCTTCATAGCCTCTTGTTCCTCCTGGCAAGACCAGGAGGGCATTGGCATCAGCTAGCGATGTGACAGCACCCGATTTATCGAGGCCGACCGGTTCGGCGTGAAGTGTCCCTTCTTTGATGGAGACAACAGAACGTACAAACCTTGCAAACGGATTCGGTTTCGGAAAATCTTTGGTCAGAACCGCTTCTGCACACAAAGGATACGGTTTCGGATCAAGCAGCGTGGTTTTTATGGATGGCTTCACAAACAGCTCAAAACCGACGAAGCAGGCGGACGGATTTCCTGACAGCCCAAAAAGCAATTTTCCGTTTAATTGGGCGACTGTCGTGACGCTCCCGGGGCGCATCGCCACTTTATTGAACAGCACTGTAGCGCCGAGCTTCTCATAAATGGCCGGCAGAAAATCAAAATCACCCACGGATACTCCGCCGGTTGTCATCAGAAAATCAACCTTATCCAAAGCGTTTTCAACGGCTTCAAAGCTTTCATCAAAATGATCTGAGATCTTTCCGAAATAAAGCGGCCGCCCTCCCGCTTCTTCCACTTGAGCAGCGACCATGCTCGCGTTGCTGTTGCGGATTTTTCCGGGAACGAGGGGATCGCTGACGTTCAAGAGCTCTGTTCCAGTGGCGATAATGCCGACCACAGGCTTCTTGATCACGGGAACACAGGCATATCCAAACGTCGCAAGCAAAGCGACAACCCCCGATGTAATCCGCGTTCCTTTCGTTAAAAGAACAGAGCCTTTTTCCGCGTCTTCTCCCATTTTTGAAATGTTGTCCCCAGGCTTAAATGAACGCTTCAGCTCCATGTAGTTCCTGCCGCCTTCTGTATATGCCTTCGTCAGCTCGAGCATGACAACCGCATCCGCACCTTTTGGGATCTGCGCTCCCGTCATAATTCTGACGGCTTGAAAAGGACCGAGTTTCTTTTCAGACACTGCCCCTGCTCCGATATGATCAATGACTTCAAATTTGAGCGGATGTTCCCTGGCAGCGCCGGCAGTATCGGCCGCACGGACGGCAAAACCGTCGTATGGCGAACGGTCAAATGCCGGGACATGGTGGTCGGCCAATACATCTTCAGCTAAATATCGATGCAGGCTTTCTTCAAGGTGAACCCACTCCGTTTCCCCCTGTTTTTGAAACTGTGAGACAAGCTGTGCAGCTTCATAGACGGCGATCGGTTTTCTTTTTTCCAACATTCAAAAGACCTCCTGTTTCTACATTCCGATGACTCGCGCCAATACTGAGTTGGCTTCTTTAATATCGTTTGTGCCGTGAACCAGAGCCCTTCCATCGTGAAAAATGACGATCCGAAACGCTTCATATGCGACATGAAGCAGATAGTCATTCGCCTCAACCTTTCCGATCCCGGCAAGTCTTTCTTTAAGCTCCTGCTTCGGAATACGCTTCAGCATGTCGCTGCGAATCTGGACGGTTTCCCTTCCGCAAAGCACAGCCGCTTTCTTTTGGCTGGCGTCCTGAATAAAGGGATAATCCGGCGTTTTGCCGCATGACGGGCATTCCTCATTCCTGTCTATCTTCATCTTAAAATGAGTGTTTGCCCATAAATCGAACGTGACAAAATTAGTTTGGAGAGCTTCATGGCGACCCGTCAACATCTTTAATACTTCAGCCTGCTGAAAGGCCGACACCATTTGCACGGCAGGGGAAATAATGCCCGACGTATCGCATGTCGCTCCCCCAATCGGTATTTCCCCGAACAAACAGGCAAGACATGGCGTGCTTTTCGGAACGATCGTCATGTACATGCCCTGACTGCCGACACAGGCCCCGTAAACCCACGGCGTGTCCGTCAACTGTGCCAAGTCATTAATGACCATGCGCGTCTCAAAATTGTCTGTTGCATCAATGACGGCATCGGCCTCTTCAATAAGCGGCTTCAGCGTCTCGGGGTTGCCGTCTGCAACATATGTATAAAGCCTGACATCTCGATTTATTTTTGAAAGCCTCTTTTTCGCCGCAATCGCTTTAGGCAGCCGTTTTTCCGCGTCTTGTTCAGCATAGAGCGACTGTCTTTGCAGGTTGCTCCATTCGACATAATCGCGATCGATGATGGACAACGCGCCGACACCCGCCCGGGTAAGCCCTTCGGCAGCTGCTGTGCCGAGCGCTCCGGCTCCGACAATCAAAACATGGCTTTTCCTTATCTGATCCTGCCCCGCTTGGCCGATGTTTTGATATCTGATTTGCCTCGAATACCGTTCATGCATCAGGATAAACTCCTTTACTTCCTTTTCTAGTATCATATCATGTTTTGCCGCGAACATCTTTTCCCGCAGCCTTTAAAAACGCCTGCAATCTATGATAAAACATTTCATTCCGGAAAAAACGCTTCTATCTTTTTTAAATCCGACTTTTTATTGACATTTAGAAATTCCCAAGATTCTGCGCCGATCGCTTGTGCTTCAATATACTTGACACGAATGCGGTCGAGGAAGCTCTTGATCTTCAGCTCATCTTGCAGAAGCTGTTCATATATGATGTGTTTGATCCGTTTGTGGTAGACGGCCGCAAACGGCTGCGCCCTTCCGTCTGCAACCGCGACAACGGCGTCGCTCTCAGGCGTCAGCTGTTCGGTTAAAGCCTTGATTGTCGCGTGGCGGATAAGGGGTGTGTCACAGGCCAACACAACATATATGTCCCCTTCCTCATGCTCCATCGCCGTATATATGCCGGCGAGCGGGCCTTTCCCTCTGAAAGGCTCTATATCTTCCCATACTGTTTTTTCTCCGTACGACTTGAACCGTTCGGTCAGGCCGGGATGGCTCAATATCAGCGCTTCACCGCCAACTGCCTGTTTGCACCATTGATAAAGAGGCTTATTTTTCCACATTGCAAACGCCTTCGGTTCTCCAAACCGGCGTGATAATCCGCCTGATAAAACAACATAAACGGGCTTCATTTCTTTCACAGCCTTTCTTTTTCAAAGCAACAACCCTCTTCAAAAGCATAGCAAAAGTGCGGAAAGACGAACAAGTTTACAAAACGGATTTTTTGGGGAGACATGATCGGTCCGGCTTTTGCATATTGTAGTTGTAACATTTTTAGGAGGCTAAAATCACCATGAAAAAAACACCGGGTTCACTGCCTTACTTTCATGATTTATCACAGGAAAATCTCTTTTTAAAAGCGGAGCTGGCCAGGTGCCATCAATTGATTCACGAGCTTGAAGCAAGCTATTTTCACCAAAAAAACCATAAGCTCAATCAGGAAAATGCCGCAATGAAGGAGAAACTGCAGCAGCTGACACTGGAGCTTAAACGGGTTTCAGCCAACCGGGAGGAAGAGTCGGGGGATGCACTCAGCCGCATCAAGAGCGAATTATTGAATAAAATCGTTGTGCTCCATGAGCTTCTTCAAACAGAAACGTTTAAGCGGAAACAAGAAATCGAAGAAAAACACCGCCTTCACTTGGCAAAAATCAAATCCGAAGCGGAGAAAAAAGGCTTACATAAACAAATAGAAAACGAGAAACTCAATGTAGAAAAAGAAAGAAAGCTCAGGGAAACAACCGAAATCAACTTGAAAAATATCGCTGAAGAAAATAGCAGACTGAAAGATGAACTTCATGCTAAAAACCTGCAGCTGAAGGAGATTGAATCCGATGTGGCTTTATTAAAAGAACGGGTGGCAGCAACGAAAAAGCGTCTGTTGGAAGCCGAAAAAACGAAAGAAGCATTGTTTTACGAAACGATTCTTTCCTACAAAAGGCAGCTTGATGAAAGCGATAAGTGGATTGCTTCTCATTTTGCTGATATTGACACCTTCCGGGAAACGGAGCAAGCGCTTGAAAAAGACAAAGTGAGTGATGTATTCGCACGTTCAGAACAGGTGGAGACGGTCCTGCAATCGGTAACAGAGCAAGTTGACATGCTGCAAAAACAGCTGAGCCTCATTCAAGCCAATGACGCTAAAATGGAGCAAAAAATCGAAGAGTGGAAAAACCAGACGAAAGAGGAAAGTTCCCCGCAAAAATGGGTCTACAAAATCAGCAGAAAAGACAAAGAATCAAAACCATTAAATTAAATACCACTTTAAGTAAAAAAATGGTTTTTACAAAAAAACTGCTTGAGACGTTTTCTCAAGCAGTTTGGTCAGACGGCGGATCGACAATCGACCGCCGTTTTTTTTTGAAAATGCAAGCGCTATCTGGAAAAAGCAAGGATTAAATCTATTGCTGTTCAGTCTCAGTCTCGGTAGAGATTTCGCCCTCTAGTATATATTGTCCGCGGTATGGTTTTTTGACTTCCGGGTACATCTTGATCAAGCTTTGCATGAAGGTTGTCATATTCGGGATCTCAAGTCCGCTTTCTTTTTCAATTTCTTTTTGAAGTTCGGAGCTTTTGATTGCCGCATTGTGGCGTTTTAATGTTTTAATCGCCGCTTCACGCAGTTTTGCAGCCTTTGACCCCGGACGGGCTGTTCCCCTTCTGCGCCTTGTCGTTCCGTCTGGAATTCCGGCAGGCAGTGCGGAGGCTTGCGGAGAAGTCTGCTGCTGGTTTTTTTGAGATGTATGGGGCTGCTGTTGCTGCTGGTAGCTTTTCATCTCTTGTGCAGCCAATTCAGCTAAAACCGGGAGTGATTCGCTTTTTCGCTCTGTTCGAAAATCTTTTTTTGTATCGTTAAAGCTGGATGGGCGATCCAATTCGCGCAGCTTGGCATAAATATTATCACGCTCGATTTGATACTCCCTAATGACCTTAATCTCAGCCTCATTCAGCTGCTCTAATCTTAAACGCAATGCTTCCCTCTCGTTAAACATACCGTTTATACCCTCCTATCAGAATAAATAAACCTTCTAATAAAAATATTAGATTACCAAACTAATTTTATCAATTATTTTTTCGTTTTTCTACTGCTATTTCCCGTTAAGAAAATAGAACTAAATTTCCACAAAAGTTAGAGCCGCGGGAGTTTTTGAAGCATTTTGACCTACTCTACACCTTGTGTCGAATTATGGTAAATAATGAAGAAACCTAGAAAAATACTTTTTACAAGAACATAATTTAAAGGTTGAAGGTTTTGCCCAACATTAATGGAAAGTGTGAGAAATCGCTGATCATTCCGGCTTATAAATCCAGAATATTCAAAATTGGCAGATTTCCTCTGTCGAAACAGGGTATATTTATGCGGGAAAGCGCGCCGGAATTCTTTTTAGTGAAAAGTGGGACGTTAGGCTTATCCTAAGAAAGAAACAGTGTCTTATGGTCTATTTATAGAGAGGGGCGGAAAGCGGAAATTTTTTTGATTTTTTTTTTGAAAGGGCCGCCCTGCTAAATAAAAAACCCCCGGCAAAGGGGCTTTTGATCTCATTCGGCAGATTGTTCTGTTTCAGAAAGAACGCGGTTGACGCGTTTTTCGAGCATTTTCATTCCGCTGCCTCCGGCTTGAAAATGGCGAAGCTGGCCGGTCTTGTCAAATACATAATAAGCAGGGACATATTCATTTTCAAAAGCATCCGTTAATTTATGTTCGCTGTCAACAAAAATCGGCTGTGTAATATCGTGCTCAGCCGCTACCTCTTTAATTTTGTTGATGTCCAGGTCATCTTCTGAACGCGGCATATGAACGGCGACAACGTTCAGTTTATCACTATATCTGTCGCGGAATTCGTTGACTTGCGGCATCGCCTCTTTGCACAGGTGGCAGCTGATTGACCAAAAATGGATCAATGTCGGCTTTTCGCCGATCAGCTGTTCCTTTGTCACTTCTCCGTTTAACCATTCCTTTGCGCCAGTGAGCTCTGGCATAGGCTGACGTAGTTTCATGTTTTTTCCTCCATTGTGATTGTAGTCGATGAAAAAGGCCTAACAAATGTTAGACCTTTCCAATCTCGTTTCATCTATAAGAGACGAAATTAAAGCGTTGCTTGACCAGGTTTCCAGTTTGCAGGGCAAAGTCCGCCTGTTTGCAGCGCCTGCAGAACGCGCAATGTTTCATCAACATCGCGGCCAATGTTGTTATGGAAAACAGTTTGATATTGCATTTCGCCTTCCGGGTTAATGATGAACAATCCGCGGAGAGCGACGCCTTCTTCCTCGATCAGCACACCGTATTCACGGGAAACTTCATGGTTTGTGTCGGCTGCAAGCGGATATTTCAGCTGGCCAAGACCGTTTTCTTTGCGGTCTGTGTTGATCCAGGCAAGGTGAGTGTGGATTGTGTCGGTTGATACGCCGATCACTTCCGCATCAAGGTCTTCAAACTCGTCATAGCGGTCGCTCATCGCTGTGATTTCTGTCGGACACACGAAAGTAAAGTCCATCGGATAGAAGAAAAGCACAGTCCATTTGTCATTTTTCATGTTTTCTTCCAAGCTAACTTTACCGAATTCTTTGTTTGGAAGCACAGCTTCCATTTCAAAACGAGGCGCTTGTTTTCCTACCATGCGTTCTGCCATTTTATGTATCCCTCCAATAATATTTTTGGGTTCTGCTACCCATATCAAAATGAGAATCCAAATTAAAAATTCTCACTTAGTTAATAACATCACATATTTAATTATAATGGTTGTCGTTTTTTTAGTCAATATTAATTGATAATGAATTTAAATTAGTGGCATCTTTTTTGCTAGATCTTGACATTTCATTTTCTAAAAAGAGTGTACCACGCCTCAGGAAAGGAAACAAATCATTAGCTTCTGCACGTGAACAAGTTAAAACCGAAGCTTGAACTTCGGTTTTATCCCTGATTAATGTAGTTTTTGCTCAACCTGCTGACAAATTTCATCGGCTGTCAAACCGGTGGCCTGAATGACGGATGCCCCGGTCATCGTATCCGAGATCCCGAGCATGTCGTGATCAAGGCCTGTGACAACACAGCAGTCGCAGCCTTTAGCATCATCTTCGGTTTTCATCAAGACAACCTCATACCCTTTTTCCTTTAATGCAGCCTCAACATCTGAAAGAGATTGTTCGATTCCGATTTTTTTCGACATGAAGAAACACCTCCATCATTTAAGATGCCACATTTGCCTGGATTTTATACCAGTTTGTGCATCTAATTGGCGCGGGCTGAGAAATAAGCGGTCATCACGCGTACGGCTGTCTCAAGGGCTTCTTCTTTCGGTTGGAGTTTGGCATGATGAAGCCCGTACGGAGAATCGACACCGAGCCAAAACATAAAGCCCGGATATTTTTTCAGCATATAGCCAAAATCTTCGCCCGTCATCGCTTCTTTGGAACGGATCACTTCAGCCAGTCCGTTTTCTGAAACAAACTGCATGAAGTCTTCGACCAGTTCGCTTGAATTATAAACCTGATGATATGCCGCGGGATAGCTGACTTTTCCTTTGCAATGGTAGGCAGTCTCCAGACCTTTTACCATCGCTTCGATCCTTCTTTTCACCTCATCCATTGATGCGGGTGAAAGCGTCCGGATCGTACCTTCAAGCTTTGCTTTTTGGGCGATGATGTTTTGCGCAGATCCTCCCGTGATCGTCCCGATGGTGATCACCGCACTGTCCAGCGGGTCCACGTTTCTGGCGACGATCGACTGCATTTGCGTGACAAGCGAACTGGCGGCCACCACCATATCCTCGGCAAGATGCGGATATGCCGCATGCCCGCCCTTTCCTTCAAGCTCGATGACAAGCTCTGACGTATTGGCAAACAGAAGCCCGCTTTTTGTCCCGATCGTTCCGACAGGAAGCTCAGGTGCGATATGCAGCGCCGTTATCATGCTCGGCGCCCACTTTTTAAACGGATCGCTTTCAAGCATCGGCTCCGCTCCCCCGGGACCTTCCTCGGCCGGCTGAAACAAAAACAGAAGATCCTGTTTGACCGGATGATGGACGAAGTGATCGATGATGCCAAGCGCTATCGTCATATGGAAATCATGTCCGCACGCATGCATGTTTTGCGGATGAACAGAAGCGAAGGAATATCCCGTGTCTTCTTCGATAGAAAGCCCGTCCATATCCGCTCTGTACGCTAAAATCTTGTCAGGCGCGGTTCCTTTAATCTTCACAAACAAGCCGGTCCTCCACTTTTCAATCTCAAGCCTGTTCTCGGGATACTTTTGCAAAAGGTTCAGAAGGTAGGCCTGTGTTTTATATTCCTGAAATCCGAGTTCCGGAATTTGATGCAAATCTCTGCGAATGGCTGATAGCTGCTCCAATTTCATTTTCTTAACCTCCCGCCTATACGAAAAGGCGTGGATTTTCAATCCACGCACTTTTTGATGCCGCTGATTAAAGCTGGCGCAATTCCTGTTTAATTTCTGTTTTGCCTTTTGTTTTTTCGTCGATATCTTTGATTTTTTTCGCAGGTGTTCCAGCGACTACCGTGTACGGCGCAACATCTTCGACAACGATCGCGCCGGCAGCGACCACCGCGCCTTTTCCGACTGTCACACCTTCAAGGACAACCGCGTTTGCGCCGATGACTACGTCATCTTCAATGACGACAGGCTTTGCGGAAGGAGGCTCGATTACACCGGCAAGCACAGCCCCGGCTCCGATGTGGCAGTTTTTGCCGACAGTGGCTCGTCCCCCGAGCACGACGTTCATATCGATCATCGTGCCTTCGCCGATCACAGATCCGATATTGATGGAAGCGCCCATCATGATCACGGCATTGTCGCCGATTTCCACTTGATCGCGGATGATCGCGCCGGGCTCGATGCGCGCTTTGATGTTTTTCAAATCAAGCATCGGAATCGCTGAATTGCGGCGGTCGTTTTCGACGACATGGTCTTCGATTTTGCTTTTGTTCGCTTCAAGCGCAGCTTGAATCTCGTCCCATTCTCCGAAAACAACGCCCGTGTTTCCCGTAATAAAAGTTTGTGCGGAAGCACCGAAATCGATTCCTTCAAGATCGCCTTTCACATACACTTTGACAGGTGTTGATTTCTTACTATTTTGAATAAATGAGATAATCTCATTTGCATCCATCATTTTCATTATGTAAGTCCTCCTTCTTTTTTTCTCTCATTACTGTATCAAAGGAAAGGTGTAAAAACAAGAAAAAAAGGAACCGGCGGCTCCGTTTCCTTTTTGCCTCTTATCAAGCCGGCACCTCGCACTTTTTTGCAAATTCCCTGCCGAAATCCAGCAGCTGATTTTCTTCTTCGCCCTCCGGGTTCATCTCGATTTTGACAGACGGAATCACGATTTCTCCGCCAAGCTCCTTGATTTTTTCTTCAAGGATGTCGACCGCCCCGCAAAAATGTTCGTAGGATGTATCACCCGACCCGAACACGGCAAACGTCTTGCCGCTGAAGTCCAGGCCTTCCATATCTTCATATATATCCAAAAACTCATCTGGGAGCTCTCCGTCCCCCCAAGTATAGGCGCCGAAAATCATATGCTCATAGTCATTAAAAAGCGCCGCGTCAATATCCATTGCTTCATGGCGGTCAACATCGGCCTTTCCTTCCAAAAGGCCTTTCTCAATTAAATCCGCCATCGCTTCCGTGTTTCCGGACATGCTTGCATAAACAAGTAAAACTTTCCCCATGGTGATGATTCCTCCTAAACACAATGTAAGTTCAGTGAGCTGCTTGAGGCTCCTCATACGGTCTGACAAATTTGCATTCATAGAGTCCCGCGCAAAAGAAATTTTCCTTCTGATTGGCCACTCTGAAGCCGTGCCCTTTAATGGTGTCAAACCATTTCAGCTCTTTTTCAAAAAAGTCAAGCTGATAGATTCTTGAGAATCCGTCCCGATCCTGGGCTGATGTGACATAAATGATCCCGTTGTCCTCCGATACATCAAGAAAGGTTTCTTCTTTATCATCGATGTCCGGTCTGATGCGTATCTCCTCATGTGTGTGGATATTGAGCATGTCGACAGCTCCATGCTTTCCTTTTTTTGATCCCATCGCACAAACCAGCCATTTTCCGCCGATGGCGATCATGGATGCAGTCATCCGCTCCGCTTCCTTTTTCACTAGAAAAGCGGTGTCTTGATTGAAATCATAGGCCCATACACCGCCGTGAAGCTCATGGATTCTCGTGCCGATGAACAGACGGTTTTCATGGAGACAAAGCGAACGGATCACCGGCGGATTATAAAATTCTGAAAACGGCTTGACGATCTTCCAGGACACTCCGAAATCATCGGATATGTAGATGCAATGTTTGCCGTGAGCACACACAAATCCGTCATTCCGCCCTGTAATGGACCATATCGTTGCGTTTGTCGGAAAACTCGACAAAGACCATGTCAGCCCCTGGTCAGACGATCTGATAATAGTGCCGGATTCCCCAACACCAAACAAATAATCGCCGATATAGGTGATCGAACAGATTTTGCGTTTCAAAGGAAAAAGCTTTTTCCAGCCGTGTTCAAAAGAATAATGAAAAATCCCTTCCCGTTTAATGGCGACAAAATAGCCCGAATGTTTTGCGGATGCGACGGCTGTAGCCCCTTTATGAAACATGTGGCTCAGCCTGCCGCTTTTGATGTTCCGCCCATCTGATAAAGCCTGCTGCAAATTCTCTGCAGCACTCTTTGTCTTCAGCTGTTTCAGGGGCCAGCTCACATTTTAAGGTTTCGGCAAAAAGGTCGGCTCCCGTCTGTTCAAGCATGCTGTAAAATGTGTTTACCGCCTCGCAGAACTGCGGATATGCATAGTCCCCTGAACCAAAGCAGGCCGCTTTTTTCCCTTTTAAGTCCATGGCTGAGACCTCTTCATAAAACGCTTCGGCCTCATAAGGAAGATCACCGTCCCCCCATGTGTATGAGCCGATTAAAATGTAATCAAATTCAGGCAGTGAATCGATGTCGACATCATCCATCTCCTGACAGGAGACGTCAAGGGAATGCTCTGTGAACACATCCCGGATGATCATCGCGATATCTTCTGTATTGCCAGACATACTGGCGAATGCAATCAATGCTTTAGACAACTGAACCACCTCAGAGTAATTGATAATGATTTTCATTATTATATAGATACACTTTAAATGATAATGATTATCAATGTCAACAAAAGATATCAAAAAGGCAGCCTTCCTTAAGGAAGCACTGCCTTTTTGATGGTTTATTCCATTGATGAACAAGCTTTGACAACCTCTAAAAACGCCTGAACTTGTTTAAGCTGAAATGCCGGTTCATATCCCAACAGCCAAGTATCCCTTCCGATAGCCTGTCCCTTCGAGTCAAGCAATGGCATTTTATGAACATGGCTTCCGCTGCCAACAAGTGTTACGGAAGGAAGGATCGCATAGCCGATTCCGTGAAAAGCCATTTGTTTACAGGTTTCAATTTGATCGACAATGATCGTCTGCTTCGGTGATGTTTTAAATTTTTGATGCCACCAATGCTGAATTTCCTGGTAGTAGGTGCTGTCGCTTTTAAACTGAATAAAGGGCCGCTCGGTTTTGGCGATATCCTCAATGTTTTGGATTTCCGTGTCAACGAGGTACAATTCGTCTCTCATCACATAATGCTTCGGTCCTTTCCACTCGGGATTCCCTCTGATAATCCCGATGTGAACGTGGTCTTCATAAAGGCTTTTCAGCATTTCGCTGCTCCAGCCTGTGATAAGCGAAATTTTAACGTTCGGATATTGTTTGACATACGTTTTTAAGACTTTGGGAAGCCAGTGCTGGCCGATAATAGAAGCGGCTGCCAGCTTCAGTGTGCCATGAATTTCCCCTTCCAGCTCATCAATATTTTCCTTGACCTTTTCCTGTTCCAGTGTCACGTCTCTGGCAAACTGGATGATTTTTTCTCCTGCGCTTGTGACGGTGAGGCCTTTTTGCGATCTTAAAAAGATTTTCGTCCCCCATGACTTCTCGATCGTCTGCAGCCGCTGTGAGAGAGCAGGCTGGGAAACAAACAAACGTTCAGCCGCCTTTCTCATGTTTAATTCCTCCGCCAGTACGACAAGCATATAAAGTTCCTGAAGCTGCATTGACACTCCTCTTTTCAATAAGTTTTTCTTATCATTCATTTTACGCAAATGGCTGTTTCTTCATCAAGCAGGAAAAAACACTTTGGAAATATTTGCGGGGGAAATGGTGGGGAGTGAAAAAACCTTGCAAATGAAAAATAGGCTGCTTTTCGCGCCTATTTATTAAATGTCCGAAGGTGTTTGTTCAACTGTTTTAAAACGACCCGCCGCGTAAATATGCCTTCAAAAACCTGATCCTCATTTTCAACACAAACAAACGCATGGTTGATCACCAATCCGAACCCTTTTAAGATCGGATCATCTGTCTTCAGGCGGGGAATGTCTGTCAGCATCACATCTTCAACATGCATTTGATCAAGCTTTTCAAATTCGATTCTTTCGAGTCCGAAAATTTTATCCATGATCATGTTGGTCCCGATTAATCCATGGAGACGGAAAGACGCATCAAGTACAGGGATGGCTGTATAACCGGTTTTCGTCAGAACGAGGAGGGCGTGTTCCAGGTTGTTTCCGACTTGAACATGGGCTACTTTATCAGCATCAATCATATATTGACCCACTGTCGCTTCAAGAAGCTCATCTGATTGCAAACTAATCATGATTTTTCGACTCCCTTTCAACTGTAATCCATCAACGCATGTTTTCCCTATACTACTATAATATAAACATTATCAGTTTTTGTCGAAAACTTTCCTTTTTTCAAAGATCAGTTTCCCACTTAAAAACGCGCTATGAAACAAAAAAGATACTCAGATGAGTATCAATTGATATAATTTGGCCTAATTGTCAGACCGGACACGGTCATATAAGGTTACCAGCTGTTTATATGTGTGGCTATCCACGTTTTTTGTACCCGTCTCTATATCATTGATCTCACTGCTTAACAGCTCTACGGCGTATTCATGGTTCAACAGTACGTTCAGCAACAGTTTTCTCTCTTCTTCTGAAAAGCGTTCCATTCTTAACCAGCCCCCTAATTGATTTAGCTAGAGTCAGAAGCTATATCTTCTCTCTAGTTTCTATAGGGCTAGAATATGAAATAAAAATTTAATCGTCAACCGCACATTTCGACATCTGTGCGATTTTCTTGCAAACAATTATTTTGTATATCGGTTTGCATAACTGGAAGCTGTATAGGAGTCGGGTTTGATTTTGGCGCAGATCCCCATCGAGGTGATCCGCCCTGTCATTTCCTGAATTAAATCCTTCGTCATCCCTTTTTTTCCGATATCCAAATGAACTTCAAGGGTCAAATCTGCTCCCTCGTCTGTAAACGGAAGAAGCAGATCCGTGATTTCGGTGAAATAGTCATTCAGAAGATATGCGGCAATTTCCTGACTGTAAGCCGTTTCCAGCGATATTTTCTCTCTGAGGCTATGTATCGGTCTTTTCACAATGGTGTTTTTTAAACAGCCCCATGCACCTTTGCCTTTGCGGTGCAAATGAATGGCAGTGATGAACTTCGTATAGTCCTGATGGATCTGAGAGTCCGTTCCGACCGACAGCAGATAGATTGAGCGCGGGTCATGAAGAATGAACGTCTTGAGCTTTTCGATCACTTCAGGAAAAGTCATTTGATCTTCAGAAAGATTGTAAAAAAGAAAAGAATCCGCCATTGGAATGCCCCTTTTCAATTATGATCTGAACCGAAGATGAACGTTAAAGCCTGCTACCCTTTTTTCGTCGGTATATTTTTCAAGCTGAATCCGCAGCTGTCACATTTGTATATGAGATTTTGATTGGACTGTGCTGTCAGGACCTGATCCATATGCTGCACGCTGTGGCAATGCGGACAAATAACGCCTGGAAATTTCATTCATATCCTCCTTATGCTTGAAGCAGTTCGAAGATCTCGATTGAAATCATATCGATATTGTCGAACGGAAACGTTGTAGGCTTATCTCCTTGTTGGTAAACTGTCAGCTCAAACGTTTGGTTTTTTTCAAAGTATTTTACACTGCATATTTTTTCCCCGTTTACTTCGAAATAGCGCTGCGTCGGTTCGCCGGCAGCCTCCGCAGTCTCTTGAAGGCTCTGCAGTCTCGTGATGATACCCATTAATTGTGACATTCTAAAAAAGACTCCTTTCAAAAAAACAACTTCAGGATCAACAAGTATTAATTATAATACAAGTTCTACACGCATCATACCACAAAGTATCAGGCGATGGCATTTTTCCTTTTCCTATCAGAAAAAGAAAACCGCTTTTTATAGTTTGAGTTTTCCTTTGAATGTCATACATAAAAAAATTTTGCAGACGAATCAGGCAGCATATTTCCGTTTTCGGGTGTCATCATTTATTTATTGACCATGCGGGTTGTTTTATTCCAAACCCAGAATTTTTCGCGCAAATAAAAAACTTGGCGGGGGCAGCGCCAAGTTTTTTAAATCTTGATCTGATAGAGGGGTTGGGGAACAGAGAGGTTTATCTCTCTATGGTTAAATGATAATGATTATCACTATCATTGTCAACTGTTTTCTGCGAATTTTTTTAAAAATGTGAAAGTCCAGCACTCCTCACGCGGACTCTCAAGCACAGAGTGCAAAAAAAAGCGGCTCTCTCGGCCGCTTTTTAAATTAAACCATCCTGTTCATATAAATAGGAGTAAGGCAGATCAATAAACAGATACAGCTCTTCATCCATCGGATAGGAAAACGTTCTGATCATTTCTCCCGTTTCGATGTCGCTGTACAAATCACTGAAAAACCCTTTCCTCATCGTCCGCATTCTCATAATGTTCTCAAGAAAATACGGACGCCAGCTCCAGTTCTTGCCGATGTACTCCGGCTGAAACAGCCATGTTCCATCATGTTTATACACGTTTTTTGTCAGCTGAAAGCCGTCTTCATTGCACATGTAGATTCTGAAGCTGCAGTCGGTCAGCTCTTTTCCAAGGTGCAAGAGAAAGTCATCATCTGTTTGACTCGTTTTTTTCAACGATGTCACAAGCTGATGCACCCTTTTATAAAATTGTTCCGAGTGGTCATACAACACTTCGAGCTTCTTTTTCTCATGGGCGATGAATTGATGAAATTCAGCCTGAAGCCGGTCCTTCAATAAATCCCGTTCAACAAACTGCGGCCTCGGCAACTGTAAATACTGTCCCTGAAAATAGCGGCCTCCGTTTCGCCATGCGTACTGAAGCTGAAAGTTCGCTTCGATATCTTCGTACAGCAAGGCTGCGCCGATTTTTCTCGCTAAGAGCGATATGCTGTAAAGTACATATTCATAGGAAGGCGAAGGCGAGGACATCTTGAGCGGCTGAAGGTCGATCTTTAACAAATCCGGGGAAAGCAGGGCGATTCTGTCGAGATTGCTGCTTTCTTTTCCGATGTTGTCAACAGCGACTTTAATGCCGTATGTACGGTAATACGTCAGCAAATGGTGCAGCTGCTCAATATCCCCTTCAAAATGCTGCTCCGTGATTTCAATGACGAAGCGGTTCAGTTCGAGCCCTTTATCGCGATACTCCATCAAAAGCTCGAGGAACGATTCTCCGTGATCCATCATCAGCACATTGGCGTCTTGATTGATAAAGATCAAAAGGTCCGGGTCGCTGTCTAAAAAATGGTCAAGCGCCTGGCGGATCACTCTGAAATCAACCTCTGTTTTATATTCTTCAGGAATTGATGGATCAGAGAAAAAAGGCCCGAGGCTCTGAACATCGGATTCAACCTCGATTCGCCCCAGCACTTCATAGCCGATGACCTTCTGCTCTTCAGCGCTGAAGATTGGCTGATAATAAGGAATGACATTTTCAATGTTTGTTAAAATGTCGAGTGGATCCAACATGGCATATCACCTGCTTCTCATCTTTGTATGATTATACCATACCGCATCACACCTTGACATCGTTAAAACGGACGGGGGTTGAGCCATTGACCGCCGTCCATTGTCACACACTCTCCGTTTATATATGCGGCATGTTCGGACAGCAAAAATGATGCAAGCCCCGCGATTTCCTCAGGCGTTCCCAGCCTTCCAAGCGGAACGCTTTTGATCGTTGAAAGCGCCGCTTCTTCTGATTCAAACAGTTTTTCCGCACCGCCCGTCCTTTCAATCGGCCCCGGAGCGATCGCATTAACCCTGATCCCGTAGGTTCTCCCCCATTCGACGGCAAGCGTTCTTGTCAATGAGAGGACACCCGCTTTGGCCGCAGCGGAATGTACGACACCCGCCCCGGCTCCCCATGCATAGGTCGCCACCATGTTTAAAATCTGGCCTTCTTTTTTATGTTTCATCCAATATCTCCCGACCGCCTGACTGCAATAGAATGTCCCGTTCAACACGATGTCAATGACAGCCTTCCAGCCGTTGACGGACAGCTTTTCTGCCGGACAAATAAAATTGCCGGCCGCATTGTTCACGAGAGCATCTATCGTCCCAAAGCGGGCCGCCGTTTCATCAATCATGTGTTCCATATGTTCAACCGACCTGACATCCATCTGACATATCGCTACCTGCCCGGCGAATGTTTCGATCTCTTCTTTGGCCGCCAGAAGCGTTTCTTTTGTTCTCCCGGTAATCATCACATTCCAGCCCTGTTCGGCCTGCTTTCTGGCAATTGCTTTCCCCATTCCGCTTGATCCGCCGGTCACGATCACAACTTTTCTGTCCATTTTCCATCCCCCTTTTTCGTGAATGAGCATTCATTCAATAGACAGTTTACCATATCCGTTAAAAAAAATTAACAAAACTCGCAGATTGTCCTGATTTCCTTGGACGGATGATATAATGTAAGGATTCCTAAAAAAGGTTGGTTGATCATGAAAAAGCTTTCCAGAAGACAATTTTTAAAAGGGGTGTTGGGTCTTGCCGCGGCTGGTGTTTCAACAGCGGCGGGAGGCTACGGGTATGCCCGCTACCTTGAACCGCACAGCTTAGAAACAAATTTCATTCCGATCAGACATGCCCTTATCCCTAAAGGATTTGACAAATTTCGGATCGTCCAGTTCAGCGACACCCATTTGAGCGAGTACTTTACTGCAGACGAGCTTTTACATATCGTCGGACAAGTGAATCACCTCTCGCCTGATTTGATCGTATTCAGCGGAGATCTCATTGATAAACCTCATCTTTACAAAGATCATAACCGGGTTGTTTCAGCCTTGAAAAAGCTTAGCGCCCCTTACGGAAAGATTGCCATCTACGGCAACCATGATCATGGGGGCTACGGAACAAAAGTCTATCAGACGCTTATGGCTTCAGCCGGATTTAACGTGTTTCGAAACCGTTTTATGAACCTTGAGCTGATCGACGGCAGCAGGATTGAACTGGCTTCTCTCGACGACTTAATGCTCGGCCGTCCCAACTATGAAGCCGTCCTCTCCAACCTCAGCGAAAAGGCCTTTTCGATTTTGCTGGTCCATGAACCGGATGCCGCGTTAACGGCACAGAATTATCCCGTCAACCTGCAAATCTCGGGACACACCCACGGAGGCCAGGTTCAGCTCCCGATATTCGGCCCTCTGATCACCCCTCCGTACGGTGAAATTTATACGGAAGGAATGTACGAGCTGAACGGGATGAAAATTTACGTCAATCGCGGCATCGGGACAACAAGGCTGCCGCTCCGTTTTTTGTCGAAACCTGAAATCACCGTATTTCAATTGGAATCAAGATAAATCGCTCCGGTCTTTTGGCTCAAAAAAGGAAACATTTGCATACATTAAGACAAATAGAAAAAACGCCCGCTCCTTTTCACCTCATTCCAAACTCAGGAAAACGAAACTTCCACAGCCTCTTTCCGTCTAATATAAAGCAGCGGAAAAGGCTCCTTTTTCGTTTTAAAAAGGAGATGTTCATAAGACATTGCTGATGTATCAAGTAAAGCCGGGAGAAACATGGGAAAGCATCGCCCGCGATTTTAGAACGTCGCGCACGGCGCTGGTTCAGGCAAATCCAGGTTTGAACGGCGGCCCGCTTTATGCTGGTCAGACCATCGTGATCCCGGGAATCAGAAATCCGGACACAATCCCTTACCGGATTGTCGTGTCGCTTAGCGCCAAAACCCTGCAGTTGTTTGATCGGGGACGATTGATCAAAACCTATCCGGTTGCAGTCGGTAAAATCCTCTCACAGACGCCGAGAGGCGAATTCTATATTGTCAATCGGCAGCCGAACCCGGGCGGGCCGTTCGGTGCCTATTGGTTAAGCCTGTCAAAAATACACTACGGCATCCACGGAACGAATAACCCTGCCTCAATTGGCAAAGCTGTTTCAAAGGGATGTATCCGCATGCACAACCGGGATGTTCTGGAACTAGCTTCGATCGTGCCAAACGGAACCCGAGTGTCCATTACGCCATAAACAGTACATTCCAGACAAAACAAATTTGAACAATATACCGTATTATATTAAGATATAGTAGGACCTTTAGGGTAAGGAGCGTATATATGGATCTTTTTAAAAATCGTAACTTCGTCCGACTTTTTTTCGCAGCTTTCGCTTCTCAAATGGGAACGACAGTTGGAAATATGGCTTTCGCTTTTTTCTTGCTCGACCGGTTCAGCAGCCAGCCGGCTTATACGACGATCGCCGAGCTCATGTACTCGTTGCCGACGGTCTTTGTGTTCTTTATCGTCGGTGTGGTCGCTGACCGTTTTGACCGCAAGAAAGTGGCCGAAAACTGTGATTGGATCAGGGCGGGACTGACCGTCGTTCTCTTTTTTGTTTTATATCTGAAAATCATACCGCTTGTGTTTTTCGTTCTGTTTATCAGAAGCGCGGTGACAAAATTTTTCTATCCTGCCGAAGCAAGCTTGGTTCAGGCGATATTAAGAAAGGACCAATATGCCAAAGCGGCCGGGCTCAATCAAATGCTGTTCAGCCTGTTTCTCTTATTCGGCGTAGGACTGGGAGCTTTTATGTATAAGACGATCGGCCTGCATGGAGCGATCGCTCTCGATTTTATCAGCTTTATCATTTCAGCCCTTTTAATCCGTTCCTGTGATATTTCCCTCGAAGCGAGGAAACCAAACGGTGAAAAAGGCTGGAAAAACGTCACGGTCAAAAATTCATTGCACGATTTTAAAGAAGGGATCGTGTACATTTTAAAAAACAAATTGCTCGCTTCCCTCGTATTCGGATATTTTGCGTTTGGACTTGTAAGCGGCGGACTGAGTGTTCTGCCGATGTTTAAAATGAAGTATGAACTGTCCCCCGACAGTTACGAGTGGCACACATCGCTCTTTACAGTCGTTCTCGGCATCGGACTTTTGACAGGGATCGCCGTCGGCGCTCTGCTTGAAAAAAAAGTGAAGCCGGAATACCTGATGTCCGTACCGATCTTTATTGCAGGAGTGTTTATCATTCTGCTCGGGTTTACGGACCAATTGCCTGTATATTATGCGGCTGCTTTTTTGGCCGGGATTTGTCTCGGCCCAGTCAATACCGCTCTTGGAGGCTGGATTCCTAAAATCGTCCATCCAAGGCTGATGGGAAGGGTCAGCGGCTGGACGGATCCGCTCACAATGCTCGCCCAATCCTCGGCGCTCGGGATGATCGCTGTTTTATTTCCAGCATTTATTGCCAAGGTTGATTATATATATTACGGTTTGGCGGGAGTTATTCTAGTGACCGCCCTGTATTACTTTATCGCCTTGCCTAAATTCAGCGCCCAGACGGCTGAAATCGACGTCCAAGCGGAATTGAGAAGACAAAAAAATACAAAAGCGAAAATAAACTCTGTTTTATAAAGGTGAAAACGCGCGATTGATTAAAAATTCGCGCGTTTTTTCTATGATATATTTGCATTTTCTCTTCTATTTCGTATAATTTAGACATAAGCCTTACATCCTTAGGAGGTGGTAAGGAAAGAATGAATAGGAGAGAAAAAATGGACGACCATAATCATACGAAAGACATAAAACCAACGATCGAGAACCTGTCAAAAGCGATTTATACAGTGAATCGCCACGCGAAGACCGCGACTAATCCCAAATACCTGTATCTCCTGAAAAAGAAAGCTTTGCAAAAGCTCGTCAATGAAGGAAAGGGTAAAAAGATAGGACTTCATTTTTCAAAAAATCCAAGATTCAGCCAGCAGCAGTCAGATGTGCTCATTTCTCTTGGAGACTACTTTTTTCACATGCCTCCAACTAAAGAAGACTTCGTCAACCTTCCGCACTTAGGTACATTAAATCATACGTATCGGAACCCTAAAGCTCATATGTCTTTGAATATAGCCAAGCAGCTTCTGCAAAACTACACGGGGCTGAAAGAAAAGCCGCTTGTCACAAACAAAAAGCGCCCTTCTCAAAAACCCGTATTCAAAAAGCTTGGTGAAAGCTATTTCTGATCAGACAAAATAAAAAAAGCCTCATTAAGGGTCTTTTTTTATTTTTGGAAAATATACTTGTCCAGCTTTTCAATCAGTTCGTTAAGCTCAGGTTTGCTGATTTGTTCGTCCGCGCCGACCCTTTCCCCTTTATGGCGAAGGTCATCTGTAATCAGCGAAGAGAAAATCAATATCGGCAGATCAGAGCTTAACGGGTTGTCTTTCAGGAGCTTTGTCAGGCGATGCCCGTCCATCTGCGGCATCTCGATGTCTGTGATCATCAGGTCGACTTTTTCGCGAAGAGCGGTGCCGTCTTCCATCAGCTGAAGCATGTGGTCATACGCATCTTTTCCATTTTCAAACGAATCGATGTTATTGTAGCCCGCTTCATTCAGCTTTTCGACCAGAAGGCGGAGCAGCAGAGGAGAATCTTCAACGATGACAAGCTTTTTGTCGGTGCGCCTCTCGTCAAACTTCTCATTTTTCATCTGAAAAGGATCGATGCCTGATGCCGATTCAAGATCAAAAATAATTTTTTCGTAGTCAGGCAGGAATATCATTAGGCCGTTAAGCTTAATGATCCCGGTCATATGCCTTTCCATCCCTTGATTCAAAGCTGTCGGCTTTTCAATCTCCTCCCATGACACCCGGTGGATCTGTGAAACCGGGCCTGTATGGAACACGATTTTCCGCTTATTGAATTCAGTGACAATGTATTTCTCCTGGTTTTTTTCTTCTCCATGCTCCACTCCAAAGAAAGAGAAAAGATCAATAACGGGAAGAATCTCCCCGCGCAGCGTGATCATTCCTTCCATATGCTGATGGGAATGAGGCACTTTCGTAATCTCGACCGGCTGAATAATTTCTCTGACCTTCATTACATTTATGCCGAAAATGTTGTGACCAACTTCGAACTTTACGATTTCTAATTCATTGGTTCCGGAACTTAATAAAATTTCCTGGTTTAAAGACACTGATATCCCTCTCTATCCTAGATGATATTGTATCTTTTATATCGGCGTCTTTCATGAAAAGTTGATGTTCTAAATCAAGCTTTTACTTTTACAAATCGGTGAATGATCAGTCCGATGACAGCCAGTATCATCAGCGATCCGAAGGCCATCCTGCTCGCGACATTTCCCATGTCTTTAAACACCAGTGTGATCGATCCGTAAAGGACCGGTCCGAAGATGGAAGAAATTTTTCCTGACAAAGCGAACAAGCCGAAAAACTCGCCTCTTTTATGCTCCGGTGTCAGTTCAATAATCAGTGTCCTTGACGCGACCCATGTTCCGCCAAGCGCGATTCCAAACAGGCTGCCCGCCACCCAAAACAATGCGGCTGATGTCGTAAACACAGCGATCGCAAGCGCGGTAATCAAAATGACGGCCACAATGCTGACCGCTCTTTTGGCCCCGACCCGCTTTGTTACATAGCCGAGAATGAATGAACCGATGATGCTTGATAAGGTGGAGACAAGATAAAGGATAAGAAACTGCCCTTTCGTAAAACCGATAATGGCTGTTGAATAGACCGACATCATCGCCACCGTCGTCGAGATGGAATCATTAAGAAAAAAGTATGCGATCATAAATAAGAAAACCGGGCGGTACAAACGAATATCCTTAAACGTCTCGGCAATTTCCTTGTATCCGCTGAAAAACGATTTCTTCTCTATTGCCTCGGGTTTTCTGCGCTCTTTTGTGAAGATAAGGTAAGGAAGGGAAAAGATCAGAAACAACAGGGCGGACGGGATGAATGCTTTATGAAAATCATGATTACCAACCAGCAAATAGACGGTTAAACCGGCCAATGTGCCGATATACCCGACCGCAATGCCAAATCCGGAGAGCAGCGGGATTTCATCTTTTGTTCCTAAATCAGGCAAAATCGTATCGTAAAACACAAGGCTTGAATGATAGAAAAACTTTGCTGTCACAAATAAAACGACAACGAGAATCAATGATAAAGGAAGGCCGTAAACCTTTTGCTGAAAAGAAGCGCCCGCAAAAACCCCCATTAAAATGGTGCAAGCCACACAGATCATCGTAAACAGGCCGATATATCTCTTTTTCCTTCCTGTACGGTCGATCAAAACCCCGAATAATGGCGTAAAAATGACGAGCAAAAAACTTGCCGCAGCATTTGAGTATGAAATAAATGTGCTGGCCACCTGGTTCATAACATCGCTATCACCGACCGCCTCCTGTAAATAATAAGGAAAAAAGATCGTCACGATATTTGACGAAAAAATCGTATTGGCAAAATCGTATAAAGCCCAGGAAATGATCGGCAATGTCAAAAACAACTTGATTCCATTTCTCTGCGCCCGCTTTAAAGCTTGTTCCTGTTCCGGCTGAATATCCATATGGATGTGCCTCCTCATGTTTTTTTGCACAAGACAGCACGCATTCAAGCTGAAAGCGTGCTGTCTTTGTCATCCGTTAATTTTTTACGACGATGGTACCGGCTAAGAGATCATGAAGCGCCTGCCGCTTCTCTGTGAAAAACGCCAAAATATAGCCGATCATTAATATCGGAGATAAGAAGCTTCTGGCAAAAAATCGTCCGGCTGCACGGCCGAATGAGATTCTTCCGCCCTCAGCTTCCGCTTCCACAACCTGAATGCCCATGATTTTCTTGCCCAGCGTCGCCTGCCATTTGGATGATTCCATCAGTGTGAAATACAGAAAATAAACGATAAATGAGAGGGCTGCCATAATCCCCGCGACTTTAAAAACCGAGGACAAAACAGTGAAGAATTCCTGGTTTGTGACCTTCTCGGGATCTCTTTCAATAATGCTCATGAATTCAACATCCCCCATGAACAATTGAATAGAAATCACAAGGGTGACGATATACATCGGAATACCGAGAATGATACTATCGATAAAAGAAGCCAAAAAACGCGAACCGATTCCGGCCAAGTTGCTCCCGGCTGCAGGAGCTGTTTCATGTTTGCTTAATTCCAAGGTATTTCCTCCTAACATCTGACTTCTATATACTACTAAGACATGCCGAATGTTATCAATATGAAATGCGCTTTTTTAAACTTAAATTAATGTACAGATCACAAGCTTTTCATTGACTTTCAGGTTTATCGTGTTACAATGGTCAAGGATTTTAGAAGAAAGGTGTTAACGATGGGAACGATTGTGCTGATCAAAAATCATGAATTGACCGTTTTAGAGGACGTAAGCAAAGCTGATTTTGAAGAAATGGAAAAGAACGTTTCAGATAGTGATCGCGTTTACATATCTTGGAAAGAACATCTTGATTCAGATTATGGATATTGAGCTGATCTTTCGATAAGGCAATCTGTGGGATTGTCTTATTTTTCTATTCAAAGAAAAGCCGGCAGCCTGTCTGCATGTCATTCCAGCCGGCCGCATATACTGGTTTTAGAATCAAAAAATTGATTGATTAAAAGATGACAATTCATCTGATGATGGTAAAATAAGATAAACCATAACATTTCTAAGGTGATGAAAACATGGAACATTTGCTTAATCCGAATGTGAAAGAAATTGAAATTTCAGGAATCCGCAAATTCTCAAATCTTGTCTCTCAGTATGAAAATGTAATCTCTTTAACAATCGGCCAGCCTGACTTTTTCACGCCTCATCATGTCAAACAAGCTGCCAAAAAAGCGATAGATGAAAATCATACAGCTTATACCCACAATGCAGGGTATCCGGAGCTGAGACAGGCAGTCCAGCTGTACATGAAAAAAAAGGCCGATTTAAATTATGATGCAGAAAGCGAGATCATTGTCACAACGGGAGCCAGCCAGGCGATTGACGCCGCTTTTCGGACGATTTTATCACCCGGTGACGAAGTGATTCTTCCAGGTCCCGTATATCCCGGATATGAACCGATCATCAAACTGTGCGGTGCATCGCCTTTAATCATCGATACGACGTCTCACGGCTTTAAGCTGACAGCAAAATTAATCGAAGAAGCCCTGACGCCAAAAACAAAGTGTGTCGTTCTCCCTTATCCGTCAAATCCGACGGGAATGACGCTTTCAGAGGACGAACTGAAGGAAATCGCTTCTCTTTTAAAAGGGCGAAATGTGTTTGTTCTTTCTGACGAAATATACAGCGAACTGACCTTTGACAGACCACACCATTCAATCGCATCCGTTTTAAGGGATCAGACGATTGTCATCGGCGGACTGTCCAAGTCCCACAGTATGACCGGCTGGCGAATCGGTTTCCTATTCGCTCCAAAGGAAATCGCCAAACATATTTTAAAAGTTCATCAGTACAACGTATCATGCGCTTCTTCCATCTCCCAAAAAGCGGCTTTGGAAGCCGTCACCAATGGGGTTGATGATGCGCTGATCATGAGAGAGCAATATAAAAAGCGGCTTGATTACGTATACGACAGGCTCGTGACAATGGGGCTCGATGTCATTAAACCGTCGGGGGCATTTTACATCTTCCCTTCTATTAAATCGTTTGGAATGTCTTCCTTTGAATTTTGCACTCGCGCTTTAGAGGAAGAGGGACTGGCGATTGTGCCGGGCAGCTCGTTTTCTGAATATGGGGAAGGCTATGTGAGGATCTCTTACGCATATTCTCCCGATACACTGAGGGAGGGACTGGACCGGCTGGAGACGTTTGTGTTCAATAAGAGGCAGTCGGTTCAAACCACATAAACAACGGCTTTTACGCCGTTGTTTTTTATTTTATTTCGGAAAGGAAATGACAAATGTTGTGCCTTTTTCCATTTTGCTGTCCACCTCGATTGTTCCATTGTGATTTTCGATGATGTTAAAGGTGACCATCAAACCGAGACCCGTTCCTTTTTCTTTCGTCGTTAAAAAAGGCTCGCCGATTCGTTCGAGGACGTGTTCCGGTATTCCTTCTCCTTCATCTTGAACCTCGACTGTGACAGACTCATCCGTTTCCTTGACGCTCAAATGAACAGTGCCTCCATCAGGCATTGATTCGACAGCGTTTTTAATCAGGTTGATAAACACTTGTTTTAGTTGGTTCGGGTCCCCTTTGATATGAATTTTGTCATTTGGCAGATTGGTATGAATCATAATGCCGTTCAAATTGGCCTGTGTTTCTAGAAGAGCCGTGACTTCGCGAATCAGCCTGATCAGATCAAGCTGTTCACTCAGAGCGTTCTGCTGCGGCTTGGCGAGCATCAAAAGCTCGCTTAAAATCAATTCGATTCTGCTTAATTCGGAAAAGATAATATCAAAATAATGTTCATTTTCTTCCATCGTCGGCTTCATCAGCTGCAAAAACCCTTTAATCGCTGTCAGCGGATTGCGGATTTCGTGGGCGATTCCGGCTGCGAGCTGACCGGCAATCGACAGCTTTTCCGAGCGCACCATCAGCTCTTCCGTCTGCTTGCGCTCCGAAATATCCCTCAAAATGACCTGTACAGCTGTCTCTCCGAAAAATGTCGTCGGAATGCAGACCATTTCCGTATAGATGAGCCGCTTTTCAAATGTGTACCACGTTTGTTTGATGATTTCTGAATCAGACTTGCGGTCGGTGATCCGTTTCAGCCTGGCTTTCACATTTTCATGATCACAATGATGGAGATGTTCATAAATATCCTTGCCGATGAGGTCTTCATATGTTTTCGCCTCAAACAGACGAATCCCTGATTCATTCATAAAAACCCATCTTCCGTTATGAATGACGGCGATGGTGTCGATAGAATTTTGAATCAGGAGCTGGTAGCGTTCTCTGCTTTTTTGCAAAATCGTCTGGAATTTTTTTCGCGAAGAAATATCAATAAGCAGCAGAAGTTCGGCTTTTTGGTTTTGATAGATGGTCGGCGCTGATTTCACCTCAAGATGGATTTGTGTGCCGTCCAGCTTTTTCCACGTCTGCTCAATCATCCCGACTTCAAGCCCCTGCTGCATTCTTTTAATGCGGTTCTTGACGATGTCATGGTATTCTTTCTCAATAAAATCATAGGAATACTTTCCGATAATTTGCTGTTTATGCTCTGCCCCGAGCAGGGTGACCATGGCATCATTCACATAAACGATTTCCCCTTGAACGCTGATACACAGAGGATTTGGCAAGCCTTCCACCATCGCTTTAAATTCCTCATTCGCCGGCGGCTCGGCCGCTTTTTTCAAATCGCTTTCCTCTTTTTTCGAGCTGCTCTTCTTAGAGGGACGGTCTTCAAAAACTTTCATTTTGAGTACAATTTCCCGTTCTTTTTCTCCAACATGGGTCGTAACAAAATCAATCGATGCCTCGACCCAGATCATTGTGTAATCCTTTTTCACAAATCTGAAGGTGCATGGCAGCAAATGATGTTCATTGTAAAAATAGCTTTCTACCAGAAAAAGATCGTCTTCGTGCAAATAGTCCTTCAAATACGTACCGATCAGCTCACTCTGCTGATAGCTCAACAGTTCTTTGCAGTTTGCAGATATGTATATAAAGCGGCCGTTTGCTGAAAGGACTGCCTGTAAATTCATATGAGGTTTATATTGCTCAAAACGCTTTGTTTTCTGTTCCATCATATCCCTCCTTTATACCCTATTCATCACCAGCATTCTTTAAAACGATTTTGTTTAAAAAGATTCGCTAAAATGCGAGGAATCTCCTTCAAAACATCTAGCATTCGTCAAATTTTGATAACAAAAAAAGAACGCGGAAAAATCCGTGTTCTTTTTTGTCTAATCCTTGTTATATTTTTTTTGCAACTCGACGTAGGCTTTGACGATTTTGGCTGAGATGTTTTTGTTGATTCCTGTTTTATCGTTGATGACGGATGGAACGACAACGCTGAACGCGATTTCCGGTTTTTCTGAAGGATAGTAGCCCGCAAAGGTTAAGTTGTAGGTATCATTTCCCCACCAGCTTCTATTTGTGCCGTAATATTTCGTTTCAGCAGTTCCGGTTTTGCCCGATACGTCAAGCGAACCGAATGTCCCGGCGGCAGTTCCCGTCTGGGTTACTCTTTTTAATCCCCGCTTGACGATTTCGATGTCACTTTTCGAGTTGTTGATTTGATTCAGCACATTGGCGGATCGTTCCTCAATGACAGGTCCAAGCTTTTCGCTCTCAGGCTGGCGGATGCTTTTCACGACCCTTGGCTGAACCCTGTACCCGCCATTTGCAATCGCAGACATATATTGAGCGAGCTGCAAAGGTGTATACGTATCATATTGTCCGATGGCTTCATTGAGGATCAGCCCTCCGACTAAATCCGGGGTCGTCTGCATTCCGGCCGACTCCTGCGGTAGATCTATGCCTGTTTTCACGCCCAGCCCGAACTGGCTGTAGTAATTTCTCATTTTATTCAAGTCTTCCTGATCCGCCGGAAGGGCGCCATGCGGTTTATAGGTAACACCTGCAATATACATCGCAACATGGAACATATATACGTTCGAACTTTTTTCAAGAGCCCTGACTTCATCGGTCCAGCCAATGCTGTTCCCTCTGTAGGATCCTGTTTCAACACCGCCTGCAAAGTATAACTTTGTGTCTAAATAGTGTTGCCCGTGCGGCATGCCGCTTTGGTATCCGGCAAGCACTGTCGCGCCTTTGACCGCCGACCCCATTTCATACTGGGTCGTAAACGTACCGATGGCGTAATCGGTTATTTTGCCGTCGACGATCCGTTTGCCGGCCATTGACAGAATGTCTCCGTTATTCGGGTCCATCATGACGACGAACGCCCTGTCAAGCATGTAATTTGAACCGCGGAATGTGTTGAGTTCATCTTCAATGATCTTTTCGACTTTCTTTTGCAGCTCCATGTCAAAGGTCAACTGCAGGTCGTAGCCGCGCCTTCCTTCATCAATTGTTTCCTGGCTGATGACTTCGCCTGAGCGGTTTTCCGTATATTGAACCTTTGCTTTTTTCGGATTTAAATATTCTTCATATTGATACTCGAGGTAGCTTTTTCCGACTCTGTCATTCCGGGCATATCCCCTTGTCAGGTAGAAGTCCTCCCTATCCTTGATGAGTCCTTGTTCAGGCGTTGTGACGCCTCCGAAAATAGAGTAAAGCGTCTTTTCATAAGGGTATTTGCGGGTCCAGTCCATGATGACATCGACCCCTGGCAGCTCTTCCAAATGCTCGGATACCCGGGAGACTTCCTCATAGGTCAAATCGTTGGCAGGCAGCTGTTTTGAATCTTTTTCATCCAGCAGCTTCGCATCGTCTTTCGAAGCGGTTTTCGGATTCATGGCTTTAACGATTTGCGGCTCATAGGCATAGCCGCCGGAAAATCTTCTGAAAATAGCGGCGACTTCAAGCTCCTCTTTATCCCTTTCGAGCGCTTTAATCTCTTCTTCTGGAACACGGTCGACCTGAAGCTTGTATGTTTTGTCAGACTTCAAGGTTTTTTCTCCGTCTTTCAAGAGAGCAGCCGCCTTTTTCGGATGTTTGGCAAGCCAGTAATCTTTCAAATCTCTTTCTTTCAGAAATGATGTATCGATATTGATCAATTCTGCAAGCTTTTTGGCTGTTTTGATTTTGTCTTCCGTCTTGGTGCTCGTCATCACCGTATATGTGATCGCGGGTACGCTTTGGTTGTCGACAACCACCCGCCCGTATCTGTCATACATTTTGCCCCGCGGTGCAGGATAAGACGCGATTTTGGCTTCTGTTTTTGAAGCCTGCTGCTCATACTCTTCTCCTTTGACGATTTGCACGAGGCCCAGCTTGACAATCAGTGCCGCGAACAGGGTGAACACCGCAAAGAAATACAGGTTGATCCGCCACATCCGTGATCGTCTGCTTTTTTTCACTTCAGCCGGATCATGTCGAGATTCTGTCACTGAAACATTCTCTCCTCTCACAATATTCAATTTTCACATTAATTAACCGATCATATTGTAACACTTTTGTAATGGTTGTTACAATCTAAAGTTATATAAAAAGCTGTCAATCTCTTTTTATATTAAAATTTAACTAACATATTTAAAATTTGGTACGTTTATGACAAGACGTGTAAAATAGAGGTTTGGTTACACCTTGATAGCAAAGGTTTTTTATTTTTTTATGTCAAAATTAACAACAATCGCTTGTCAAAGGAAATTACTGGTTCAATTATTTCAAAAAAGCCGTGTTATGATGCTAGTGTACGAAACAAAATACAACATTTAGGAGGAAAACAGTTTATGAAAAAAGCTTTTCTTTTATCAGCAGTTGCCGCTGCATCGATCTTTACTTTCAGCGGTGTTCAACAAGCAGACGCCAAGGAACAGCAGCCAATTCAAGTGAAAGCCTTCTATTCTAATATAAAAATTTCTAATCTTGCAGATCAATTGAATGTTCAAAATCTGAACAAGCTTTCTCAAGCTGATCAGGAAAAAATTCAATCTCTGCTTCAATCATATATGAAACAAGCAGGTCAGCAGTCTAAGGCTTCTGCGCCAAAAGCAGATCAACCTAAAGCTTCTGCGCCAAAGGCATCTCAGCCTAAAACGTCAAAACCTGAAAACACTCAAACTCAAAAACAGGAAGCTTCAAAACCTGCTGCTTCAAAAGAGCAGACAACTGAGAAAAAGGAAAACTCAACTCAAGCTTCTTCTTCAGTGAGCGCATACGAAAAAGAAGTCGTTGAGCTGACAAATGCCGAAAGAAAGAAACAAGGGCTAAAACCGCTGACATTGGACGAAAACTTGAGCAAAGTAGCCCGCGCAAAATCTCAAGATATGAAAGACAACAATTACTTTGATCACAACAGCCCGACTTACGGTTCTCCGTTTGATATGATGAAGAAATTCGGTATCACATACCGTACAGCCGGTGAAAACATCGCGAAAGGTCAAAGAACACCTCAAGAAGTTGTCAAAGCTTGGATGAACAGTGAAGGTCACAGAAAGAACATTATGAATCCTAACTTTACACATATCGGTGTAGGTTATGTGAAAGACGGCAACTACTGGACTCAGCAGTTCATCGGAAAATAAGCTTGATCAAAAAAACCACTTGCATTCATTGAAATGCAAGTGGTTTTTTGTTTACCGGTATTCGGTCCAAAGCTTGTATAAGCTTTGGGTGCCGCTGTTTTCTTCACCTTTTTCCGCAAGCGTGTCATACAAGGTTTTGGCGAGTTCAAGGCCCGGCATTTTTTCACCCATCAGCTCCGATTCCTCAAGGGCGATCCCCATATCTTTAATGAAATGCTTGACATAAAAGCCCGGTTCGAAATCGCCTTTCAGCATTCTTGGCGCGAGATTGGACAGCGACCAGCTTCCCGCAGCTCCGGTTGTAATGCTTTTTAAAACATTCTCCGGATCAAGCCCCGATTTTTTCGCGTAAGCCATGGCTTCAGCAACACCGATCATTCCGGCGGCAATCGCAATCTGATTACACATTTTTGTATGCTGTCCGCTTCCTGCCGGCCCTTGATATTGAATATTTTCTCCCATGATTGAAAAGATCGGCAAGCACTCTTCGAACGCTTCGCGTTCACCGCCGACCATAATCGCAAGCGTGCCGTTGCGGGCGCCGATGTCTCCGCCGGAAACCGGGGCGTCCAAAGCATACAGCCCTTTCTCTTTGGCGGCCGGTGCAATTGTTTTGGCAAGAGACGGCTTCGAAGTCGTCATATCAATGAGGTATGAGCCTTTCTTTGCGTTATCAATAATGCCCCCGCTGCCAAAATAGACCTCTTCAACATCTTTCGGGTAACCGACCATCGTGATGATCACATCTGCCGCTTGTGCCAGCTCTTTGACAGATGCTTTCCATTCCGCTCCTTTTTCGACCAGGTTGTCCGCCTTCTGTTTCGTTCTCGTAAAGACGGCTGTCGGATAGCCTTCAGCCAAAAGATGTGCGGCCATGCTGTTTCCCATGACGCCAAGCCCGATAAATCCGATTGTTTTTTTCATGCTGTTTTCCCCCTTATATCGCTTTTACCATTCCGCCGTCGATCAGTAATGTTTGTCCCGTCATGTATGTATTGCACTCTGATAAAAGAAAGCTTGCATATTGTGCAAAGTCTTCAGGCTTCCCGTAGGCGCCGAGCGGTATTTGTTTTTCGAAAGATTCTTTCACATGCTCTTCGGAAAGGCCTGTCTGTTCGGCTTTTTGCCTGTCAAGTTCTGCCACGCGGTCGGTCGCGATCCTTCCCGGAGCCAGCGTGTTAATCAAAATACGGTGCTCGGCCAGCTCTTCAGCGAGAGACTTCGTAAGACCCACGATCCCCATCCGAAACGTATTGGAAAGCAATAGACCGGGGATCGGCTGTTTGACTGATGATGAAGCGATATTGATGATCCGTCCGCCATCCTTTTTTAAATATGGAAGAGCTTCACGGATCAAGCGGATATAGCTGAGCAGGTGAAGTTCAAACGATGATGTCCAATCATCATCGGTAAGCTCCAGCAGGCTGCCGCCTTTAGGTCCGCCGACATTGTTGACAAGCATGTCCACCGTTCCGTGCACTTCGGCCGTCTTGTGCACAAGCGCCTTGATCTCTTCTCCGTTGGCAAGGTCGCATACTTCATAAGTGACCGCGGCGCCCGAAAGGCCTCTCAGCTCTTCTGCTGTCCTGTGCAACACTTCTTCATTTCGACCGGACAGCATAATATTGGCGCCTTCCCGGCAAAGAGCGAAAGCGATCGCTTTTCCGAGACCTTTGCTGCTTGCGGCGACAAGCGCGGTTTTGCCTTTCATCTTTAAATCCATGCGGGCATCAACTCCTTTCTTTTTTCTAGTTTAACATGAAAATTAGGATCTCACAGCTTAAATAAAGCCCCCTCTGGCTCTTGAGGGGGCATTGTCGCTATACTTTAAATTTTTCAATCGCTTCCAATAAATCTCTGTTCGCACTGCTGAGTGCTTCAGTTGATTTGGCGATCGATTCAAGCGTCGTCAGCTGCTCGTTGGTAGAGGCGCTGACCTCCTCTGCCGCCGCGGCGGATTGCTGGGAAATGGCGGAAATGCTTTGGATCGAATCCGTCATTTTTTGCTGCTCACCGCTCATATCTGAGATCTCTGAGTAAATGTGATCAATCGATTTGACGAGCGCCTGCATTTCCGCCGTAATCTTGCTGAGCGCTTCTCCCGTCTCATGGATCATGTCATTTTGCTCTTCGTTCAGCTTGCTTGCTTCCGTCATGGCGGAAACGGCATCCTTTGTTTCAAGCTGAATCTGTTTGACCGTTTCACTGATATGCTGTGAAGAGGATGCCGATTGCTCAGCGAGCTTTCTAACCTCTTCCGCGACGACGGCAAAGCCGCGTCCGCTTTCTCCGGCCCGGGCCGCTTCAATGCTGGCGTTCAAGGCAAGAAGATTGGTCTGATCCGAGATGGCCGAAATCGCCGTGACGACATCTTCAATATTCTTCGTTTTTTCTTCAAGCTGCTGAAGCATTTGTTCCACTTTTTTCGTTTCCGTATTTGCTTCGTTTGATTTCGCCAAAAGCTGTCCGAGCGCGTCAATTCCTTTATAGCTTGCATCTTCAGATGTTCTGGAAAGCTTTTGAATGCTGTCGGCATGGTGTTCGATTTCTTTAATTTTCACAGACAGCCGCTCGGATTTTTCATTGACGTTTTCTACTTCTGCAGCCTGTTCTGTCGCACCGGTTGCAACTTCATCAATCGCTTTGGCGATCTGCTCGCTCGCAAATACCGTTTCTTCAGATACGGAACTCAATTGATCCGTTGTTTCCGATACTTTACCGGATGACGACCTGACCTTCAAGATCATCTCTTTCATGTGCTCGACCATTTTGTTAAAGTCTTTTGTCAGCGTGCCGACTTCATCTTTCGACTTAACCGCCGTCTGCACAGTCAAATCTCCGTCAGAGACCGCTTTTGTTTGGGCGATCAGGCGTTTGATCGGTCCCGTGATGGTTTTGGCCAGGAAGTAGCTCAGAACAATCGCAACCACCAAGGCTAAACCTGAGATGATGAGCACAATTTTGTTCATTTCCTGAGCGACCCAGAGCAGTTTATCGGTTTGGAACTGCGTGCCGACTTTCCAGCCTGTGCCGTCGATCGTTTGATAGGCGATGACATTGTCTTTGCCAAGCTTGATCCCGTCTTTTGCGGAAGGAATGTCTTTGTACATCTTATCTTTTGACATATCTTTGCCTTGTTTTGACGGGTGAGCCAGCATGGTTCCATTTTGGTCGATCAAAAAGGCGTAGCCGTCATAAGGGACCTTTTGATCATTGATGATTTCGTTTAATGCTTTTAGCGAAATGTCAAAGCTGATGACGCCTTTTACTTTGCCGTTGACAACGATGGCTTTTGCTGCGGCTACCGTCATGTCTCCTGATACGACATCTTGATACGGTTCAGTCCAAACGACTTGATCCGGTGTTTTTTCCGCTAATGTATACCACGGGCGGGTTGTCGGATCAAAATCTTTATCAAATGATGTTTCCGGATATATAAAGATTTCTTTTTGCTCTGTCCCGATATATGCAAAGTTGACATGCTCGTTTTTATCCTTTATCTGCTTTAATTCATCGAGAACAAGATTTTTTAATTCCTTACCGTTTTCCCCGACAAATGACTGGCTCATTTGGCCGTCACTCATACGGGATAAGGCGATTTCGTAGTTCTTTAGTTGAAGCTCGATGTTTCCTTTAATCGCGTTGAGAAGACTAGAAGTGGAGTCCTTCGCTTCTTCTTGAAGCATGGATTTCAAAATGAACGTGGTTGACAATTGGAGAACGATCACCGTCACAATCAGGATGACAGCAACGAATCCAGCAATTTTAATGTGCAGTTTTTTAAACATGCGAATCCCTCCCTTACACACACTTTCATACTTTTTTTATCGGCTTGGATTATTGATTGTTTAAGACAGGGGTCAAAACGCTATATAATGAAGGAAATAAGCAAAGGAGTGATGGGGGATCCATAAACAATTTTACGTTGATAACGGTACTTCTTTTCAGCAGGTTGAAATCCGCAATTATCGGCCTGAGGATATTCCTGCGCTGATGTCTTTGCAGAGAGAATGCTTTCCCGCACCTTTTCCCGCAGACCTTTTATGGAATGGAAAACAGCTTCGCTCCCATATTGATATTTTTCCGGAAGGAGCTGTATGCGCTGTTGCAGAAGGCCGCCTTATCGGCTCCATGACAGGGCTTATCATCGACTTTGACCCGAGCCGACCGCATCACAACTGGGATGAGGTGACAGACAGCGGATACATCCGCACACACCAAAACAATGGGAACTCGCTTTATGTCGTTGATATTTCCGTCTCTCCAGATCATCGGAAGCTTGGAATCGGGAAATGGCTGATGCAGACGATGTATGAATTGACGGTTGATAAAGGGCTTGAGCGGCTGTTGGGAGGCGGACGCATACCACACTACCACAAGTCTGCCGAGCAGCTGTCTCCGGAACAATATGTGCAGGCGGTGTTGCGGGGAGAAAAACGCGATCCCGTCCTTTCATTTCTTCTTCAATGCGGCCGTTCGCCTCTTTGCGTAATCCCGGACTATCTTGAAGATGAAGAATCGCTTCATTACGGCGTGTTAATGGAGTGGAAAAATCCTTTTTTTAAATCATAAACTGGGAAACTCCTGATTTTCAGGAGTTTCCCAGTTTGATTTTCTCATTTTATGCTCTGTCATGTGAAATATTCGATTTTCGCTTCAGGAAAATGCTTGTCGATATAAGTTTCGAGCGCAGTGCGCAGTTCGGCTTCTTCATCCTGTTGATAAATATATTTTCCAATTCCATATCTTCCCCATTTATAGCGGCGTTTTTCTTCGTCAAGTTCGAGCTTTGTTTTCGGGTAATTCTTTTCAATGACACGTTTGGCCGGCTTGGTGAATCTGTGCTGAATCATTTCAAATGTGATGTCATGTCTGACATGCCGGGGCAGAGCATAATCCAGCTTTTCAAGCAAGGCTCTGTATCCTTCCTGCCAGCCGTCATGAATGTAGATGGGCGCTATGATAAATCCGAGCGGGTAGCCCGCCTCCGCCACCTTTACCGCGGCTTCGATCCGTTGATCCAAAGGAGATGTACCGGGTTCAAAGTGTTTAATCACATAGTCGGCATTGACGCTGAACCTGAACCTCGTTTTGCCATTATGTTCTGCATCAAGCAAATGGTCGACATGATGAAATTTTGTGACAAAGCGCAGTTTGCCGAGATCAGACCTCCCAAAATGTTCAATTGCATGTTTTAGCGTATGTGTCAGATGATCGATTCCGACGATATCAGATGTGCAAGAAGCTTCAAACCGAGTTTCATCCGGTGCCCGTTCCTGCATGTACTGATCAGCTTGATCAAGAATCTCTTCAACATTGACATATGTTCTGATATAAGGCTTGCTTCCCATCGTCGTCTGCAGGTAGCAGTAGTGGCAGTGACCCATGCATCCAGTCGCAAAGGGGATGGCATATTCTGCGGACGGTTTTGATGAATCGAATTTCAGCGTCTTTCTGACGCCGATGACAAGGGTTGACTTTGCGTTCCGGTATTTTTGCAGGTGGCCTTCTCCCGGGATATTCCTCACCTGATTATGGGAAGTGGTTTCTCTAATCTCCAGGCCCATATTAGCAAATTTGTCTTTCAGTTTTCGGCCGAGGGGATATTCCAACGCTCTCGGTTCAATGTAGACAAGCTGGGGGACAAACGGTTTAACCATTAAAAAGAGACACATCCTTTTTGTCGTTTCCCATACTTTTTGCATGAACGATGTACGATATACGGGGAAATGCTAGGCCTCGTCAAACAATTCACGATAAAGCCGCTCCGCCTCTTCATATGAGGAAAAAACGGCGTCATCCTCGGCGAACGCGTGGTATGTATCAAACAGAAACAGCGCCAGTTCGCCTTCATGGAGCGGATGCTCGACAACCTCCGCTTCTTTAATATGGGCAACATTTGCAGCATGCGGATTGCGATAAATGACATATACTTGATCCCCTGCCTTGACCTGTTGTTTTGACATACAAAAAGCCTCCATTTTATCAGATGTTAACTTGTAGTATCCCCGTCAAAACAAGCCTCATTCTGTGCAATACAAAAAGCCCGGACGGAATATACCGCCCGGGCTTGCAGGTTTGATTTATGAGAGAGTGAAGGTTTCTTTAACGAATTGAACAACTTCCTCTGTCGTACTCATTGACAAAATCTTCTCTTTAAATGACTCTGTCTCTTTTTTAGAAAGCTTGCTGATTTGCGTTCTCGCCGGAAGGATGGATGTTGCGCTCATTGAGAACTCATCAAGGCCAAGGCCGAGAAGGATCGGGATCGCAATTTCATCGCCGGCCATCTCACCGCACATGCCAACCCATTTGCCTTCTTTATGAGCCGCTTCAATCACAAGCGTAATCAGGCGAAGAATCGCAGGGTTGTATGGCTGATAAAGGTAAGATACCTGTTCATTCATCCGGTCTGCGGCCATTGTGTATTGAATCAGGTCGTTCGTTCCGATGCTGAAGAAGTCGACTTCTTTCGCAAATTGATCAGCGATTACCGCTGTAGCCGGAATTTCAACCATCATTCCGACTTCAATGTCGTCGGATACTTTCTGGCCTTCAGATTGCAGCTTTTCTTTTTCTTCTATTAGAATCGCTTTAGCTTGTCTAAATTCATTGACCGTCGCAATCATCGGGAACATAATTTTCAGGTTTCCATATGTACTTGCCCGAAGTAACGCGCGCAGCTGCGTTCTGAAAATCTCTTGCTCATCCAGGCAAAGACGGATGGCTCTGTATCCTAAGAAAGGATTCATTTCTTTCGGCAGTTCAAGATATGGAAGCTCTTTGTCTCCTCCGATATCAAGGGTACGGACGACAACGGATTTGCCTTCCATACGCTCAAGCACCGTTTTATAGGCGTCAAACTGCTCCTCTTCAGTTGGAAGCTGGTCTCTGCCCATGTAAAGAAACTCTGTACGGTAAAGTCCGACGGCTTCGCCTCCATTTTCAAGGACGCCTTTCACATCATCAGGTGTGCCGATATTTGCGGCAAGTTCAACATGGTGTCCGTCATTTGTGACAGTTGGTTCGTTGACAAGCTTGGCCCATTCCGCTTTTTGCTCCAAAAACTTTTGGTGCTTTTCTTCGTATTGGCTGATGACGTCTTGAGCAGGATCAACGATCACATCGCCGTTGATGCCGTCTACGATCACCGTTACGCCGTTTTGAATTTCCTTCGTCGCCGCTTTTGTTCCGACAACCGCAGGAATTTCCAATGAGCGGGCCATGATGGCTGAATGGGAAGTCCGTCCGCCGATATCCGTTGTAAACCCTTTAACAAACTGACGGTTTAACTGCGCTGTGTCAGATGGAGTCAAGTCTCCGGCAACGATAATGACTTCTTCGGAAATCAGGCTCGGGTTTGGAATGTCAACACCGAGAAGATGTCCTGTGACCCGCTTTGTGACATCGCGGATGTCTGCAGCGCGTTCTTTCATATATTCATTGTCCATTGACTCAAACATCGTGACAAACATGTCAGCCGTTTCTTTCAAAGCAAACTCCGCATTGACGGAATCTGATTTGATTTTGTCTTTGATCGGGTTTAACAATTCAGGATCGCTTAATACTAAAAGATGTGCTGAAAAGATTTCAGCTTTATCTTCGCCAAGCTCTTTCAAAGCGTGGTTTTTAATGGTTTCCAGCTCTTTTTTCGACTGCTCGACGGCTTCTTCAAAACGATTTACTTCCGCCTCAGAATCAGAGATGTTTTTCTTTTCAACCGTGAGATCAGGCTCCTCAAGCCGATATGCTTTTGCGATCGCAATACCGGCTGAAGCTCCTATTCCTTTCAATTCAAGCATTACTCGCCGAGTCCTTCGCTTTTCATTGTATCTTCCAGTGCAGAAAGAGCATCATTTTCGTCAGCGCCTGAAGCAGAAATCGTAATTTCAGCACCTTTAGCAATACCAAGTGACATAACACCCATAATAGATTTAAGGTTTACGGTTTTTCCGTTATATTCCAAATTGATATCTGCATCATATTTGCTCGCAGTTTGTACAAGAACTGTCGCTGGACGCGCGTGGATACCAGAGTCTGCAGTTACTTTAAACGTTTTTTGTGCCATTTTTATCAATCTCCTTTTAATTTAAAGCTTTAATACATTCACAATATTATATCATACAGCCGTACATGTCATCTGACAAGTACGGCCATTTTGTGAATTTATTTTTCGATGCGGACGATTTCATCCTGCTTCAGGCTGACATTTCCTTCCGCCACTAAGCTTACAGCAGCGCCTTCTTCAAGGTTTGTGAAAACGACTGGCGTCATCAAGGAAGGCACCTGATCCTTCACTTTGTCAATATCGACTTCGAGCAGCTTCTGGCCCGGTTCAACGCGGTCTCCTTCTGAAACAAACGATGTGAACCCTTCGCCTTTCAAGCTGACGGTATCAATTCCAAAGTGGATCAGAATCTCTCTACCGCTGTCAGATTGCAGGCCGATCGCATGCTTTGTCGGGAAGACGTTGAGCACTTTTCCTCTTACAGGAGAAACGACCGTGCCTTCTGAAGGAAGAATCGCGAAGCCGTCGCCCATCATTTTTCCTGAGAATACCTGGTCAGGTACATCAGTAATCGGATGAAGCTCTCCTGCCAGCGGTGAAACAAAGACTTCCTCACCCGCTTCATTTTGAAGAGGTTCGACCATGACTTCTTCAATCTGCTGCTCGACTTCCTCAGCGGCTTCCGGAGCTTTTTCAGGGCGCGGCGTACGTCCTGACATGATATCCTGCATTTGTGATTTTAAGGTGTCTGATCTCGGTCCGAAGATCGCCTGAATGTTATTGCCGACTTCAAGTACGCCTGATGCGCCAAGTTTTTTCAAGCGCTCCTTGTCAACTTTCTTCTGGTCGTTGACTGTCACGCGAAGTCTTGTGATACATGCATCAAGGTGCTTGATGTTTTCTTGATCTCCCATGGCTTCAAGAATTTCATACGGCAGATCGCCGGCTGCTTCTTTGCCTTGTTCAGGAGCTTCTGCAGCCTCATCCTCGCGGCCCGGCGTTTTCAAATTGAATTTGCGGATCGCAAATCTGAATCCGAAGTAGTAGACCACAGCCAGCACGAGACCGACAGGGATCACAAGCCACCATGCCGTGCGGTTTGGCAGAATACCGAACAGGAAGTAGTCGATCAAACCGCCTGAGAACGTCATTCCGATCTTGACATTCAGAATGTCCATCATCATGAATGACAATCCGGCGAATACACAGTGAATCGCAAACAGGATAGGTGCAACGAACAAGAATGAGAATTCGATCGGTTCAGTAATCCCTGTTAAGAAAGATGTCAGCGCGGCTGAACCCATAATACCGGCGACAAGCTTTTTGTTTTGCGGCTTTGCTTCATGATAAATCGCCAGCGCTGCGGCAGGAAGACCGAACATCATAAACGGATATTTACCCGTCATAAATGTTCCGGCAGTCAACTGAACGCCGTCTTTAATCTGCGCCATGAAAATTCGCTGGTCACCGCGGACAAGTTCTCCAGCTTTGTTTGTGTAGCTGAAAAATTCGTACCAGAATGGCGAGTAGAAAATATGGTGCAGACCAAACGGTATCAGCGAGCGTTCGATAATACCGAAGACCAAAGCGGCCAGCGCTTCGTTGGCAGCAAGCAGGTTTGTCGAAAAGCTGTTCAACGCCCCTTGAATCGGCGGCCAGATCACCAGCATGATCAATCCGAGGATCAGGGCGCTGATGGATGTAATAATCGGAACAAACCGTTTTCCGGCAAAGAATCCTAAGTATTGCGGAAGTTCGATTTTAAAGAATCGATTGTACATGGCAGCGGCGAGGACACCGACGATAATACCGCCGAATACCCCGGTCGCCAATGTCGGAATCCCGAGCACTGTCGTATATTGCGGATGGTTCTCGGCGAAAAATTGCGCTCTTTCAACTGCATCGCTCGGAATTGAGCCGTTTTGAATCAGCACCGCGCTCATCGTCACATTCATGACGAGGTAGCCGATGATAGCGGCGATTCCAGCGACACCGTCACCGTTGGCAAGGCCGATTGCAACACCGACTGCGAACAAGAGAGCCAGGTTGCTGAAGACAACATCCCCTGAGCTTTCCATCACTTTCGCAACCATTTGAACGCCGCCATTCGTTAGAAACGGCGCGACCTTAATCATTTGCGGGTTTTGCATGGCATTACCCAAGGCGAGCAGAATTCCTGCCGCCGGCAAGATTGCTACTGGAAGCATCAGCGCCCGTCCGATTTTCTGCAGGACGCCAAATAGCGATTTAAACATTGTTTTTACCCCCTCTAAGGATAGTTTGACCTTACAGCAAAAATTCATGACAACTTCGTTCAGGTAGGCCTCTTTTTTTCAAGATAAACCGTTTACATTTCGTTTCTAGAACGACAAAAAAGGCATGGTGAAAGCGGGTACACAAAGAAACAAAAGACAGCGTCTTCATTTCTTCCCTTTTTTCACTCATGCCTGATCGAATCAGTAACACGTTATAAAGGCGTTATGAAATTTTATTTGTTAAACGGTACAAATGCAATGTCAAATAAACAGCTTCTGCCTCATGAACAGGTTTCTTGAGCGATTGCTGCAAGATCTTGATCATCTTCCAAGCAGTATTGTAACATAGCGGATATTCGGTTTTCAACAACAACATTAATTTTTCCGGTTCTTGAATGGGTTCGTCCCGTTTGATCCTGTCAATCGTAAACCGCAGATGGCGGATCAAACGCAAGTAGTTTACGCTTTCTCTGTTCACCTTCATCTGAAACGAGTCTTCAATGACCTGGACGAGCCGGGAGATCAGCTGTGAGTGTTGATTGACTTCAGACAGCGGCCGATTCGTCATCGCGCTGTGAATATGAAGCGCGATAAAACCGATTTCACCTTCAGGAAGCTCGACGCCCAGTTGTTCGTTGATCATCTTGATGGCTTCATTGGCCACTTCGTATTCCTTCGGATAAAGCGATTCCGTCTCAAGCAGGAACGGATTTTTCATATCAAATCCCTGTTCAAGGCGCTTGACGGCAAACGCGATATGATCTGTGAGAGCGACATGGATATGCTCGTTCAGCGGCTGGCCGATTTTCTGCGCGATATGGTAGATGACGTCACTTGCGATATCAACCATTTTTTCATCGACATATGTGAGGAGCTTTTTATACTGGGATTGTTCTTTATCATTTTCCAAGACAAACATCTTTTCATAGTTCTCATGTTCGATAAGATCTCCGCGCTTTTTGCCAAATCCGATCCCTTTTCCAATCAGGACCGCCTCTCTGTAATCCTCGTGGAGTGCGATTAAAACGTTGTTGTTGAGTACCTTTTCAACGGTAAAGGATCTTTTCACGATCCTCAGCTCCTTTTTGTCATCAATCTCTCATATCGTACAAAACTCACGAAAGGGCGTCAATTTATTTTGACGTTTTTGAAAGAAAAATGTCGAAAATGATTGTCTATTTTTTATACTGTCGATCTTTCGATCAGTTTGTAGGAGATAACCTGCTTTTCAGGACCTGCTCCGCTGATTCTTTTTTGCAGGAGGCGGAAGGCGTGTCTGCCCATCTCTTTTATCTTGATTTCGATCGTTGAAATACCGAGTACTTGGCTGATCGGCTGATTATCACAGCTTAATATCGCGAGCTTTCCGGGAACATCAACACTGTGATGCCAAGCTTCAAGATAGAGGCCTGCCGACACCTGGTCATTGGCGACAAACACCGCCGTCGGTTTCTCCTTCATCCCTCTCCACCTCGAAAACAGTTTCTGCCCATCGGTGATCGTCAAGGACCGTTCAAACACCCACTCATCGCGATAGGCTTCCCCGATGGATGAGAGCGCTTCTTGATAAGCCGTCAGACGGAAGTGGCTGTTGACCCCATTTTTCCTTGCCAAGCCGATCGCAATTTTTCTGTGCCCTTTTTCAATCAGAAAATCCAAACCGCGGCGGAACGCTTCCTGATGGGGGATGCTGACCGTTGAAAAATGCTCTTCCTTTGAATCCTGGCAAAGGATGAAAGGCCCTGTCTCGCGCCAGTTCAAGAGCTCCTCATCAGACATTGCTTTTGAGCAAAAAATCAAGCCGTCCACCTGCCGCTGCTTCAGCTGCTCCAATGCAAAAATTTCTTTTTCCACTTGGTAATTTGTCTGGTACAACGCAAAGTGGACCCCGGCTTGGGCCGCCTCTTCGGCAATTCCTTCAATTAATTCGCTGAAATACGGCAGGCTGATCGTCGGCAAGACAACCCCGATCATATTGGAAAAGCCTTTCGACAAGTGAACGGCGTGCATATTCCGCGCATATTCAAGCCGCTCAATCGTCTCAAGAACTTTTTTCCGCTTCTCTTCCTTAACATAGGGATGGCCGTTGAGAACCCTTGAAACAGTCGTGATTGACACACCCGCCGCTTTAGCTATTTCTCTGATATTCGCCATTGGTTTCCCTTCTTTCATTTCACTCTTGATATGGAAAGCGTTTCATACTTTAGAATGAAAACAACATCGGTTCTGATCACGTTTTCATTTTCGAAAGGAGAAGAAAAATGGGTATCTTGATTCTGTTCCTCTTATGTATCGTTATCATATTGTCTTCAAAAGCGGCGATGGCACCGCTCAAAGAAAAGCATAAGGTCAAACCATTCCGCAGTTTTGACGATTTTTTCATTTCAAAGGACTGACATCATCGGCGGAACAGGCATCGATTTAAAGGAAAAGAGCCTGCAGGCTTTTTTCCTGCTGCCACCCGCCACATTCCTAACACCGTCGGCCTTCATCAACATATGTTTGATTCAAATTTTAAAGCCTTGCGATCCGTCCCAAATACCTCAAAGCCCTAATAAAGCGGACAGTTTTTTAGCTGATCGATTCGTTGACCCAACGGTTAAGTACACATTTTCAATTCCGTCTATGCTTTTCGCCTTTTCGACCGATTCAGTCAACAATGCCTTTCCAAGGCTATATCCGCGCTTTTCTTGTATCACATCATCGCCGCTATCGTTGCTCTATGCCTCAATTTCATCTTTGTTTCTTTGACTAATGTGACAACCCCCGCAAGCCTCGATATTGTTCCGCAGATTGATGCTTCTCTTCTTGATCACTTGGTGCAAATGCTTCCGGTTTTTTTGCAGCGCTTCAAGCCTTAGATCAGCGTCCTGAGCATTAAATTGTCTGATTTCCAACGTTTTCTCCTCGCTATGTTTTTTACACCTCTTGACCTGTTTGCTGAAAAAGAGCAGGTGATGCTCCTTTGATCACCTGCTGAACAAACCACATTGAATTTACTAAACCTTAAAAAATCACGGTCAGCTGTTTCGGATAACATGTCAAAGCTTCCGCGCCGTCCTCAGTGACAAGGACATCGTCTTCAATTCGAACGCCGCCGATTTCCGGGATATAGATGCCGGGCTCAATCGTATAAACCATTCCTTTTTTCAATCGTTCATCATTGTTATGGCTCATGGACGGGTATTCGTGCGCGGAAATTCCCAGCCCGTGGCCGAGGCGGTGCGGGAAGTATTCCCCATAGCCTGCTTGTTCGATCATGCCCCGCGCTTTTAAATCAAGATCGCCGATCCTCACACCCGGTTTGCTCATTTCCAGAGCCGCCGTTTCCGCCTGGAGAACCGTGTCATATATTTCTTTCTGGCGGCTGCTTGCCTCTTTATAGACGAGCGTCCGCGTAATGTCAGAGCAGTACCCGTCCGTGATCACACCGAGATCGAAGAGGACGAAATCGCCTGCTTTCAGCGTCCTGGTTCCAGGATTTCCGTGCGGCTGCCCCGATTTTTCGCCAAACAGGACCATCGTTGAAAAAGACATGCCTTGAATCCCTTTTTTCTTCAGTTCGTATTCAATCGTGGCGACAACCTCGATTTCTGAAATGCCTTCCTGCAAAGCAGCAGCGCCCGCTTCCACTCCGTAGTCGGCAAGCTTTGCCGCTTCGCGGAGAATGCGGATTTCATGTTCATCCTTTACAACCCGAAGCTCGTTCAGCTTCTGTTCTGCAGAAACGAGCTCTGCTCCATTTGTAACAGCCTTCAGCATTTCAGCGCGGGAAAGGGAGAGCGTTTCTTTTTCAACCGCTACTTTGGATAGCTTGAGATTTCTTTTTTTGAGGGCTTCCGCGATCAGATCCCAAGGATTTTCATGGTCCTCATAACCGATGATGTCGTGCGGCCAGCCCGCCGCTTTGGCCTGATTTTTCTCCATCAGCGGGCAGACAAAAAACGGCTCCCCTGTTTGAAATGCGAAAACACCCATCAGCCGTTCGTGAGGCTCTGTGTAAAAGCGAGTCAAATAAAAAACATTTTCTTTTGAATGAATAAAAGCTGACGAAATATCATTTTCCTGCAGCCAGGCAGAAATTTGTTCAATTCTTTCCACGTTAAGTCCACTCCTAATCACAGTTTCCGTTCATATCCTATGTAAAGCACCAACTATATTGTATCAGTTTTTCCCGGCTTCTGCTAAAGCTCAAAGCGAAATCGGTTGAAGATCAAAACAAAACGGCTGCCTTTTCAGCATGACAGCCGTTTTGCCTGCTTACGATTTTAGGAGGCGGAGTCCGTTTAAGATGACGAGCAGTGTGCTGCCTTCATGCCCGATAACGCCGAGCGGCAAGTCGAGAATTTGCAGGAAGTTGCTGCAAATCAACAAACAGATCACAGCCAATGAAAAAATGACATTTTGTTTGATGATCCTGTTCATTTTCCTGGAGAGGCGAATCATGTTCGTCAAACCTGTCAAATCGTTTTTCATGAGCACGACATCAGCCGTTTCCAAGGCCACGTCTGTTCCTTCTCCCATTGCCACACCGACATCGGCGGCGGCAAGAGCCGGCGCATCATTGATCCCGTCCCCCACCATGACAACCGTTCCATACGTATGTTTAAGCTTTTGCGCTTCTTCCACTTTGCTGTCAGGCAGGCATTCAGAAACGACGAATTTGAGTCCGGCTTCCCGGGCGATCGCCGCTGCCGTTTCCGGCTGATCACCGGTCAGCATCGCGGTCTGAATACCGAGCGCGTTCAGATCGCCGATTACCGCTTTCGCTTCCGGCCTGATTTGATCCTTTAATGCAAAGCAGCCGGCCAAGCGGTCTCCTTTTTTCAAATAAACAATCGTTTTCCCCTGTTCAGCAAGCTTTTGAACCGAATCTCCAAGGCATTGGTCAGCTTCTTTGTCACCGGCAAATCCCGCTTTACCAATCAGCCATGTCTCCCCGCGGTATTGGGCCCTGACGCCAAAACCTGACGTCTCTTCTATCGATACATGTTCCGCCGCGCGAATTCCTTTAGCTTCGGCATATGCGACAATCGCTTTGGCTAGCGGATGATCCGACTGTTTTTCAATAGCAGCTGCCGCTTCGAGACACTCGCTTTCATCCATGCCTTCAACTAAAAGCATGTCTTCTACAGCGGGCTTCCCCTTTGTGATCGTTCCCGTTTTATCAAAGGCGACGATTTTGCTGTTGCCGAGCTTTTCAAGGAAAACGCCGCCTTTGACTAGCAGTCCGTTCCTTGCTCCATTTGATATCAGTGATAAAGCAGCCGGCATGATTGAAGCGACAAGAGCGCAAGGAGAAGCAACCACCATAAACACCATCGCCCTGTAAAACGTCTCGCTCCAGCCCCACCCCAGCACATAATGAGGTAGAAAAAGGAGAAGGCCGACAGCCAGCAAGACGCCTTTCACATACAGGTTTTCAAAACGGTCAATAAACGCTTGGGAAGGGGAAACACTGTTTTGCGCAGATTCAACCAGCTTGATGATTTTTTTGAAAAGCGAATCTTCATTCGCCTTGGAAACGCGAACAGTCAACGATCCGCTCAAATTAACCGTTCCGGCAAATACGGCGTCACCGGAGATTTTTTCCACGGGTATTGATTCACCGGTGAGAGCAGACTCATCAATGCTTGTTTTCCCTGATTCAATTTCACCGTCGGCGGCGATTCGTTCCCCCGGCTTGACCATGATCAAGTCGCCGGAGGCAAGCTCAGCCGCCGCCACTTTTCGGGCGCCCCCTTCTCCCAGCAAAACAGCTTCCTCAGGCTCCAATTTCATTAAAGACGTCAAGTCCCGTTTGCTTTTATTTAACGTATAAGTTTCAAGAGCGCCGCTCAACGAAAAGATAAAAATCAAAATGGCGCCTTCAGCCCAGTAGCCGATGATCGCCGATCCGATCGCAGCAAAGATCATCAGAAGCTCGACATTCAGCGTCTTCTCCAGAAGCGTTTCTTGAATTCCCTCTTTTGCTTTGGCAAAGCCCCCGATACAAAAAGCTGCCAAAAACAAGCTGACGGACAATGTCTCATTACCGGACGACAGCCAGCCGGCTATGATCAGCACGCCTGCCAACAGCGCAGCGGCCAGTTCGCCATGCTGTCTCCAATTGTCTAAATGTAACATATGATATTTTGGCTGTGATTGATTGCGGATATCTAATTGCATCTTCAAATCCCCCTAATTGAGAATGTAATTCATCGTCAATTTCCTTTTAAAACAGAAATTGCTGCCATACGGCAGCAAGATCATCAGTGTTTTTCGCTTATATAAAAGATTTTTCGGTCTTCTTAGGTTCATTATAGCACGACAGCACCACTTTTCAAGTAATAATTATTATAATTTTCTTTTGATATTAATTATCATTTACATTCATCCATAAAAAAAGCTGAAAAATTCGATTTCAGCTTTTTTTCCTTGCCCATTCCTTCATTTGTTCAACCGTAATCGGCCCGACGATCGATTTTTCCAGCTCTCCTTTTTCATTGATGAAAAACGTCGATGGAATCGTCATCACATTGTAGGCTTTCATCATCTCGCCTTTCGCGTCAAATATAATCGGAAATGAAAGCTTATTCGCTTTGATAAATCGCTTGACCGTCTGCTCGTTTTTTTCTGCATTCAGCAAATTAACGGTGATCAATTTCACATCAGGCTGTTTTTCTTCATAATAGGACTGAAAACGGGGAAGCTCCTCCCGGCACGGAGGGCACCAGGTCGTCCAAAAATGAATGATCGTCTTCTGGCCTTCAGAAGGGATGATCACACGCTGGCCTTCCATCGTTTTCATATGCATCACCGCAGGTGCAGCGTTTTGCGCGTAAGCAGTCGGCGGCAACAGACCTGTCCAGAGCAAAAAAATCAATGACATGCAAAAGGCGGCTATTCTTTTCATTTTATCCCCCCTTCTTTTTGATTTTAGCTTCCCCGAAAGAGCGGAAACTATGAAGGGGATCAGCGGCTTTCAATTCTCGGCGATCCCGTTTTCGTCGTTAATAACAAGGTGACACCGAGCTCTTTGCATATCGTCACATAATGCAGAGATGTCAGCAAAATCATGCCTGTGTTCATCGCCAGAATGATGCCCGTCATCTGCAAACTCTCCATTGAACCGAGCATATACATCATCAAAAACGATATTGCACTGGCCCAAACATTATGATAAAAAGCATCCTTGACAAGCCCCATCCCGATTAAACAGGCCTGAAAAGGCATGACGAAAAAATGAAACAAAAAATACGGCCAAAGCAATTTCAGATAGAAGGCGGCATTTGCCGTATCAAAAAACAGGCGGGTCAAAGGCTCTGCAAAATGATACATCACCAGCACCGCCGGGATCCCGTAAAGGAGCGTGATGAAGATCGACTGTTTGATCCGTTTGATGACACGGTCAATTTGTCCATAGGCATAGCTTTCAGAAATGCTCGGGATCATGACAACCATAAGCGAATGGGCGATAAAAGCGGGGAAAAATCCGATCGTCATGGCAACCCCTGACAGCACACCGAACTGCTCAATCGCCGCTGTTCTCGAAACGCCGGCGGCGAGCAGCGTCCCTTTGACCAAAAAAGGTTCGACGGCATTTGTAACAGCATGAAAAACACGCAGCCCTGTCGTCGGAATCGAAACGGTAAGCAGCCGTTTTAACACATCATTCCGACGCAAATGGACATGCTGTCCTTTAGCGGCAGCCCGTCTCACCAAAATAAACTGGGAATATAAATACACAAAGACAACGACTTCACTGGCGAACAGAACAAACAGCGAGATCAATACCGATGTATCCAGATCAAAGGAATACCACTGAAAAAATAAAAACAAGCCGATCAGCTGCAAGATTTTTTTCAATGCATTTGCCGTTGCGATTTTCCCCATTTGCTGGACACCCATGAAATATCCCCGGGCAACAGATGTAAATGCAACCGTCGGGATCATACCGATGACGATGCCCCTGATTAACGGGTGATACGAATCGAATATCGGAATAAAGGGCAAAATGATAACCGCAGCCGCCGTAGAAAAGACCGTGCAGACCGCGGTCAGCCTCAAGGCATGTTTCAGCATGCTTTCATGCAGCTTTTGATTGGACTCCGCAATAAACTTTGATATTGAAACTGGCAGCTCGAGGCTTGCGATGACGACGACCAAAAATATCGAAGGCAGCACACTCATATAGAGCCCCATGCCATGCTCGCCAAGCTCCCGTGCAAGAATCATATTGATGACAAACTCAAGACATTCTGCAAAAAAAGCTGCTAGCGAAAGAAGAACGATTCCTTTTACAAAACGGTTCATGAGGTCTCTCCTTGTCTTAGGCTGGTTATATCCCATTCATATGAGACAAGTCTAAAAATTATTTCTTTTCATTCGCTGAAAAAGGTGATAGTGTTAAAGATAGAGTATGGAGAAATAAAAAAGCCAAGGCTTGGGGAAGCCTTGACTCAGATTAAACTGCAAAGACATGATTGCCGATGCGTTCGATGACTTTTCTCGTTTTAATCCAGTCATCCGTAGCGGACTCGGGATTATAAAAATATAACGCGTCTGTTTCTTTTTTATGTTCATCAACCGCCTCTTCGACAGCTTTAATTGATTGGCGGTCCGGTTTTTTCCTGATGCTTCCATTAAGAACAGGCTCAAATGCGTTTTTTTGGTAGATGACACTTTTGACGCTGTCGGGAAATCTGTCGTCTTCGACACGGTTCAGGACGACATTGGCCACCGCCACTTTCCCTTCAAACGGTTCGCCTTTCGCTTCTGCATGAACGAGTCTTGACAGCAGCCTTTTCTCTGCACCCGTCAATTCCGGTGCTTCCTCTTCTTCTATATCCTCAGCGTCAGGCTGCGGCATGATTTCGATGAAGCTTTTTTCATCTGTCAAATGAGTGAAAGACGAGTACTCTTCTGGACTCAAGCTTTCCAACACCCGCTCCTTCGCCTGTTTTTCTTTTTTCGAAAACGGCAGGGCGGCCTGAGCATGCTCGATTTTTGCCGCAGGCAGCATGCAGATGATAAAAGCAGCTAACGCAGCTAACTTTGCTTTCATTTCAATCCTCCTTGCCATATCCTCTTCGACAAACATATGTCTTACAGTAACAAGACAAAACATCGATTTCATTGTTAAATTTTTACCATGCTTTCCATCAAACCGTTCCACTGGCATATAATTGTATAGAGCGCGCTGTTTTTTCCGGAAAAAGGCAAAAAACCCAGCAATACATGGATTGCACAGCAAATAAAAAAGCTTTCTCAAAAGTAATGAGAAAGCCTTTTTAGCTTCTGGGTTCTTCCTTATATTGAAAAACAATGTCTCCCCCGTGCTGGGCGATGCCCCGAAAATATTTAAAATCTTCCTGTTTTGTTAAGATGGCTCTAAAAGAAAGAAAATCATCTTTGTTCACGCGAACTTCGTGAATCCTCCCCGACCGCAGCTGTTCGATCAAGTCAATGGCATTTTCATCTGTCAACTGGCCTCTCTCCTTCTTTTCTGAAATCACCTTTAACTAATTAACTATACCACTAAGCAGCAGCATGTACAACAATAGTGCTGTTGCTTCCCATATCGCTTTACTTCTAAAAGAAAATATTGCAAAATACTTTCAATGGGTTAATTCACTTTAAAGGAGAGGAAGTCATTTGAAGATTGCAAAAGTCGGGAACGTCATCGAATTTAAAAACGGACTCACCGGAATCGTGGAAAAAGTAAACGAAAATTCGGTTATCGTCGATGTCACGATTATGGAAAATTACAGAGACTTGGAATTGGACTCCTTAACCGTCGTCAACCATAAAAACTATAAAATTATTAAAGACTCCTTTCATTGATCATCCATTCTTCAGCAGATTCCACGCAGGTTTAAAAAATTCCACAAAGTTCTTCCATAAGGAAAAACCGCCCGAACATCCGGCGGTTTTTTCCCTGCTTCTCCTACATTGTGCCGCGTTTCACATCAGCGCGAAGAAGTTTGATATTGCTCAGAATGTCTTTTGCAGCATCACACAGTGCCGTAATGGTTTTCGCTTTTTGATTTGACAGCTGAAAAACAATGTCTTGAAAAAGCAGCTCCGTTTCTTCCAGAATCGAGACGGCGGCCGTATTGTAAAGGTTGATGTTGTGGAAGTGAACCTGTTCAAACACCGCATTGTCAATGTACGGTTTGAACTTATGTATAAAAACAGGCAGGAAGGAAATTAAATTGCCGACCGCTTTACGGACTCCTTCTATCGTCCCCGCCATTTCATCCAGCGGCTTCACCACATGGTCAATCGCACTTTTTATTTTCTCATCCCAATCAGAAAACATCCCGACTAATTTCGCCGGAACGGCCAAGCCTAAAAATAGATTCGCCGTCCCCTTTACGGCAGCCGACGCAGCCTCCAGGGCAAATTCCACCGCCAGCAATGCATCAAATAGGATGTTTACAACAGGAACGAGGCTTGCGTTCAAAGAGCCCGCCATCGTCGCCGCTGAGCTATTCACATGGCGGTCTTTCAATTTCAGGCGATCTTTTAAATAGTCGGACTCCTCAAATTGAGATTGAACAGATGCCGGAATCGATGTCTTTTGCTGCATGGGCGCTTTTCGGTTTTTAATATCTTGCGCTGCGCCGCGGTCGCTCGTTTGAAAGCCTTCCCCCGCCGTCTGAACCTGGCGGATAAATGTCTTGACCTGTTTTTTCAAGCCCTTTTCATTCTTTCCGACAATGACAAAATGACTGTAGATTTCATCCGCAACAGCATCGGCAAATCCCATTGCAGGGTTGACGAATATATCGGATATCTCCTGTCTGATCATGTTTGTCAGCGCATTGGTCAGACTGTCAATATCATGCTTAAGACCGTTCAAATATCCCCTAATCTCACCTGTCATACTTTCCACACTGATATTTGTTTGAAAAACATATTCAAACAGTTCAGCCGGAGGCGAGTTCAATAGCACATTTAACGAACGGCACTTTTCTTCAGCCGTATCCAGCAATGCAATTAAACCGTCGATCAAATATTTTAAGAGATTGCCCGCTTGCGATATTCCGATAAATAACGGATTGCCAAAGGCGCTTTCAAACATGTCGGTAAACGTTTCACGAAGATCGGCTAAACGTTTTGGTTTCAGCTTTTTTTCGTGTTCGACGATATCATTGGAATGATCCAGGTACTCTGAAACATATCCCAACCGCCTAAGCACATCGCTTTCCAATGCAGCTGCCAGCAGGTCAAGATTTTCTTTATTGATCTCAATCTTGTTGGAACCGATGTTTCCGTATAGAGGCTCCCCCGTCCAAATGCTTGTCACGATATGATCGCCAGCAGAAACATAAATTCGGCCGTGACCCGGTTCTCCTTTTTCACCGATTTCGACCGATTGGCCTTCCTCTGTATTTTCCCCCATTCTATAGCCCATGTGGTTGGACATAAAGGCGGAAACGAGCGGAACGCCATTATCAATTTCGATCACTTTTCCCGGAATCCGGTCCCCTAGCAGCACGCCTTCTTCCGCCAATGTCAGCGGATCATACTTACTGAAATAGTTTGTGATATTGGGATAGTCTTGGTCCCGGTCCACTTCCCCTTCCGGCAGGATCGACGGATTAATCGTCACAGCCTTCACATCGGGATGCTCCACCGCCACCGCATTCGCCAATCCCCCGCCAAGCGAGTTTCCGCAGACTGAGTTTAGTTTATCACCGTATTTGGCTTTCATCTTGTCGTAGTAGTCGCGGGCAGCTTTGACTTGTTCCGGTGTTACATCACCGGCCATCTGCGCGTCGGTGAGAATGTCCTGTATGCCGTTTGTTTTTCCCGCGTCCGTTCCTTGGTAGACGACTGTGTATTCGCCTGTTTCTATGTTTTTGACCGTTATCACATCAAGGCCGGTTGGGTCTTCATATATTTTATTTACCACTAAATACTTATAGCCATTGACCTTAAATGTATCTGTTTCATGCGGATTTTTATAGGAATGAAATCCTGCGATTTCTACTAAATTTTTATCTTCACTGAGTGTTTTATTATTTTTTTCTTCATTAGCCATTATGAAATAGTGCTCCTAATCTTTCATAATATAAGTCGGGTCGGACCTTTCAAGAGTATTTTCCTGTGAATTCGAACCCGCTTTTTTGTTAATCGTATTGTCATGTAAAAAGACACTGTATTGCCCTGGTGCGAGCCCCTCCATATTTTCCATGTCTTTTACAATTTGATCGAAAATAGATTTGTCTGGTTCTGTATTAGGTTTTTCCATGAATAAATGTATAGTGACATAAAACGATTCCGGGTCTGTCTTAGAATGCTTGATCTCGCGTTTCCATTCTTCTTTACTTTTATTTGGATTTTTTAAATATTTCAAATAAACCTTATCTAAACTATCATCAAAAGTTGTTATATAATAATAAATCGTATGAAACCCTGATGCCATTACATTATTAACGGCTTCTTGCCTCATGCCGACAACAGGCTCTTGCTTCGCAGTCTTCGCCAGATAATCATCAAGCTTCCCTAGTTCTTGATCAAAAACCATTGCATAAATACCACTATTAATTGCACTTTCAACTTGACCTTCCTGTGACCATACTTTATCCGTCAATACCTCCTCAGCCTTTACATCAATCGGAACAACCGCATATGTATGAAAATGCGGCTCACCCTCTGATTCAACAAATACAGAAGCCGCATTAAGCGCTCCAACAATATGATGTACTTTCACTTTCGTCTTATATTTGTCCAGGAAAAATGTCTTGACGGCTTTTTCAATTTCCTCACGATGCGCTTCGGCGATTTTAGTCGTTTCTTCTCCACCGTCCAGTTCATAGCCTTGCCCTGTATAATCTTGTACACTGATTAAATTTTGGTTATACTCCGCTTGGCTGTTAGCCTCTGTTTTTCCACCGTTTTTGTCATGATTTCCTAGATCCAAGTTCATGCATCCTCCCAGAAGTATTGGGATACCAATACTGAGCGTTATGATTTTTTTGTATTTCATCATTCATCCTCCTCTGATGAGGTTTGTGTTTCTCAAAATCATCTTATACGTCCTTTGAAACCTCAATACCGAGGCCGGACGCTTCTCAATCCCGATCGAAGAAAATTTTCCCATTGATCAGGAATCGCTTTATTATAAATCAAGAGACATCCCATTTGAATCATTTGATGCGTATTTTAAGGTAGGGATAAAGTAAATGAGACATTAGAACTAACAGAACACCTCTTGATCGAAATAATCGAAGACTTCGGAATTAGGTATATATATTCATTTTTTGTTTAACACCTGTACATTCAGAAGTCTAAATGACATGGATCAAGATGAGGAATTACAGAATAAGAACAGCCCGTTTATTCGAATCGGACTGTTCTTTGGTTTTTCTGCCTGATCAAACCTTCTATGGTTGTTCACTTGATCAGGACGGTGTCTCAGGAGATGCCTTGTGGTAAGACCATATAAAAAAGACCCGACTCAGCCTGAGCGGGCGATGTTTCCCTTTTTTAAATTACCAGTCCGGCTCCTCATGTTCAAAACCATAAAATCCTTTGATGATCACGTCCCCGCACCCGGACACTTTAGTGATCTCTAAATAATGATTTCTGTACGGTGTTCCCGCTACTTTGTCGGCAGCACTTAAGTTGAGTTGATTGCCAGTGAATTCTTTCTCGCTTAACGTATACTGATTCCCGCTTAATGAAATTCTCTGTAACTTGAAGTTGAGCGTGCATCCTTCCGCATTGAATATCGTAAATTTGTAATAAAGCCAGGTTGGGTAATAATTTGGATTCGTATCATCAGACATAAAAAAGCCTTTGTTTTCCTCTGTCATTGTAAAGCTCTCTTTTTTCTCGTCTTTTGTGATCTTTGCCAGTGCCTGTTGTACGTTCAAAGTTAACGCTAATAAAAGTGTCAGCACAGTGCAAGCCAATAATTTTTTCATCAGCACCCCTCCCGATTTTACCATATTATAACCCAGATTGAATAAAAAGGAAATTAAGTTTTGATTCTTGTCGCTATGATTTCACAATCAATTATTGGATCAAAAGATTGCCGGAAGTGTGCAACTCTATGTTTGAACAAGAAATTTCCAATCGATCGGCGCAAATAAATGGTCTAAAAAAGAGATTTTAGGACATTTATGTGACTCGGCCGTCAATAATATTGAAAGGTCTATCAAAATTCAATATGAAAAATCGGTATATGTTATTCAAATGTATCATCAAGACCAAGGGTCATGGTTCAGAATGATATACCACTCGATGAATCGTAAGTCTTTTCCAATCGCTCAACAAGCAAATTGTTCATATCATCAAAACGATTTCTGACGAAAAGCTGTCAACCCTTTGTGACATAGGGAATAATCAGCATAAAACATTACATCATATTTACAAACAAATCTTAAGGAATCAGGTAAAGAACATGACAAAGGTTGAGAATCGCGCAAAATACAGCCGAGGCTGCTGGTAAGCCGAAGGAAAAGCTCAAAATCGATGAAGGATGAACCGAAAAGTCCATTGAGGAAAATGAAAGTGTCTTGATAAGCCTTTAACTACATTAAAAAGCATTCCCCTGTAATGAGGAATGCTTTTTTATCTTGTTTAAAATCAATAACAAAATAACCTATTTCAATATTTTTTTATTGTAAAACGATAAATGATGTGATAAATTCAATATTGACAAAAATAAGTGAGGTGCTTCATATGAAACAAGGATCAACACTCTTTTTAAAGATAGCTGTTATTCTTATTGGAATCCCGGTTCTTGCTTTGTGCATTTTTTTTGTGCCGGAAATAGCAAACTTTACAGCGGAATTGTATCCAGATATTTCTTATCTGAAATATCTCGTTTATATCGATTTGTATTTAGCGGCGGTCCCTTTTTACTTTGCTCTGTATCAAGCCTTTAAACTTTTAAGCTATATTGACCAGAATAAAGCTTTCTCGGAATTATCCGTCAGGGCTTTAAAGAATATAAAATCCTGTGCAATCACCATCAGTATTTTATTTGCGGCAGGCATGCCACTCTTCTATCTCATCGCGGAGAGGGACGATGCTCCAGGTATCATACTAATCGGATTGGTCCTTATTTTTGCTTCAATGGTTATCGCAGTCTTTGCCGCTGTTCTCCAAAGGCTATTGCAAGAAGCGATCGATATAAAATCAGAAAATGATTTAACAGTCTGAGGTGAAAACAATGGCAATTATAATCAATATCGATGTGATGCTGGCTAAAAGGAAAATGAGCGTCACGGAACTTTCTGAGAGGGTCGGAATCACGATGGCGAACCTTTCAATATTGAAAAATGGAAAGGCAAAAGCGATTCGATTGTCAACTTTAGAGGCGATTTGTAAAGCTTTAGAATGTCAACCCGGAGATATTTTGGAATATTTAAGCGAGGAAGACACCCAGGATGAATAAGAATGAGAAAGTTATTTAGCGATGATCCTACGCATATGACCGTAAGGCTATTGACAACTATTCTGAGGCCTTTTTCAGAAAAAAACTTTGGAGGCACAAATCATGAGAGCACTAAAACAGCTCGTTCTTTTTGGTTGGGAACAGGCCCTATCATGTTTGTTTCCTGTCGTTATTTTTGCCTCTTTGGCGATGACCAAAATTATCCCTCTTCCCTTCCTGCCGCGGTATGACTGGCTGCTCATCATCTGCCTTCTCATGCAGTGGCAGATGGTGCGTTCCGGTCTTGAAACACGGGATGAATTAAAAGTGATCACATTGTTCCATCTTATTGGCCTTAATCTTGAACTTTTCAAGGTACATATGGGCTCCTGGTCTTATCCCGAGGAAGGATTCTCCAAATTTTTCGGAGTGCCTTTGTATAGCGGCTTCATGTACGCAAGTGTTGCCAGTTATCTTTGCCAGGCCTGGAGGCGCCTTAAGGTTGAGCTGATTAAGTGGCCGCCGTTTTTGGCAGTTGTCCCTCTTGCCGCTGCGATTTACTTGAATTTTTTCACCCACCATTTTTGGATTGACATCCGCTTTTGGTTATCCGGACTTGTCATGATCGTCTTTTGGCAGTCATGGGTCACATACGAGGTGAATGGAACTCGTTACCGTATGCCGCTCGCCCTTTCCTTTGTGCTCATCGGATTTTTCATATGGGTAGCCGAAAATATCGCAACGTTTTTTGGGGCTTGGGAATATCCAAACCAAACCGAAGCATGGAGTCTCGTTCATCTAGGAAAGGTGAGTTCATGGCTCTTATTGGTGATTGTCAGCTTTCTTATCGTTGCGACGTTAAAACAGGTGAAGGGGAAAAACTCCACCAAGATAGATACTAGTCCAATCTTATAACTGTTAATAACCTTATTTCAAAAAAATCGGCCTACTCCGTTTCATAAATGGCGTTGACTTGATTGGTCTAATGTGTCGCATTTGTATAGCGGAGGTTAAGAACGAATACGAAACAATAGAATGCGAAAACAGGATTAAATCAGGTGTTTTATGATGGTACCCATTTGTGTATAATTAGAAGAATATTCTGGTATTTATTATTTCTGCGGGGTGGGATAGTGATGGAAAAACACGAATATGAGTGGGTCAAACAAACGAGACAGATTTTGCTAGACCAGTGTAAAGAATTGAAGGAAAATGATTTCACAAAAGAGTTGGGATTTGGTTTTCAAAGTATAAGAGATTCTTTAGTTCATGTGGCGGGTTGTTATCATGCTTGGCTGGGTTCCTTTGTGCTTTCAAAAACAGCTACACCACTATTAACAAAGGAAGCAATCAATGATATGCAGATAGAGGATATTCAACGTTATTTTCAACAGGCGAATATATATGTAGACACTGTATTTGAAGAATTCACTGATAAATTTGATGAAATGATCGAAAAAGAGCCTTCTTGGAAAGCAGGCAGCGGGGTTGTAAGAAAAACGCCGCAGCAATTACTAATCCACTCTATCACACATGAATTTCATCATAAGGGGCAAATTGTAGCCATGCTGCGGTTGCTTGGCTATACTCCTAATAATACAGACATTTTAGGGCTGCCTGAAAAGTAATTTGCTGTACATAAATAAGAGATCATGAGTTATTAAACTAACGGGCAGACGGCTTTCCGGTTACGTCTAAGCCGCTGTATAAACGAAAGGAATTGCTGGCCGGCCTTAAAAAAAAGACGTGCAATTACGCACGTCTAGGTCACAAACTTAGCAATCTCCTTAACGGTTATCCGTTAATAGGTCACACTGCTGTCACTCTCTATCGATCACTCGTCCAATTTTCCGACCAATTCCGCCTGCATCGAACTTGAAATCTTAAATGTATTACATGATTTCTCGGAAGCGAAGTCATTCACAATAGACGACATCATTCTTTACAAGTCGGATATAGATATAGTTAGATCTAGGTTGAATGAAGTTATGAAAGAGAAAGGAATCCAAAGCCAGAAGGAATTGGCTGAGTTAGTTGGTACTACCGAGGCCACGAAAAGCAGATTGAAAACGAATACAGACATGAAATCACGACACTATTCATTATTAGCAAGGGGTAAAATGTGCCAATCGAAGAATTATTTCATGTCGAGGAAATAGAAGAGGGAAAATAAAAGTGGAGATGACTGGCGGAGAGTTTGTTGCCTTGAAGGTGGTCGCGCAAATATGGCGAATACTTGGATTGCCCGATCCAAGAGGTCGTACAGTTGAACGCGTAGAAGATAATGCTGAATAATTAATCTCAAATAAAAAAGCCCTTCTCATTATAGTTGGGCTTTTAGTGCTATTTTTTCTTAGCAAAACGGAATCGCGATATTTCTAAATTAAGATGCGAACCTTTCTGCGACTTTAAAAGAAGTGTTATCTGTTTGAACATATGTGGAACTAACCACACTTACTGTCCCCAATAATAAAACAGCGCAAATCAAAAATTTAGCTTTCATTTACATAACCACTCCTTTGAATTTGTCTTCTTGCGTCACATGCAATACGGTAAAAATCACAGGCATCACGAATCTTTTCTTCAGTTTGCAAAACTTGCGCAGTGATGATTCCGTAATCTTCCACATCTGCATACAAACCGTTTTCTTTGAAGAACTTAAAAGATTCCCTAACTAAATCCAGATCATTAATCAAGTAAAGCCCTTTTAACATTTCGAGCTTTGCAAGGTCATATGAATTACAAATTTTTCCGGCAGATTCTTTTCCTTCACAATAAAGGTCATGGGCTGTTACCAACTCAGATTGCTTTGCTCTAACATGTGCAAGGTTAAAAAAGGCTTTTGGTAAAAAACTATGATTAACCTCTCTATACACTTCAAGGGCTTTTTGGAGATGATCGGAAGCTTTTTCAAGTTCTTCAAGTTGATTGTAACATATTCCAAGATTCAAATGCGATGAGCCAATTAAATGAACAGAGTCCAAAATTACTGATTCAGTTAATGCTTGGTTTAAGCTTGGTAAAGCTTTTTCAGGAAGCATTTGATCTCGATGATTTCCAGCAAGAATGAATTGACATTGAACTCTGCGTTCTCCATAAGTATCGTACTTTTTATAAATGTTATAAGCGCGGCTCGCATAATTCATCGAAAAAAATGTCTGTTTCATATGGTAATACACTTCTGATACCTTGAAATAAAATTCAGCTTTCTCTAGCTCATCACACTCAAAAGAATCAAGTTGTTTTTCGGCATTCCTATAGAAATTCAACGCGAGTATCAGTTCTTTTTGCCTGAAATGATACATTCCTGCGAAGAATTGATAATAATATTCCAACATTCCCTCAAGGTTGTTTTGATCACGAATTTTTTTGAACTCCCCAAATCGTCTAGCTAAATTACCGCCGGAATCAGAATACATATAATCAAATTGAAGATTGTGTCGAAATAACAATAAGTTATAATAGACAACTACGTCTTGGTTCTGTTCCATTTGCTCTAATTCTCTTTTAACTTCTTTCCTGGTATCCTCCGCTTGGCCCGGCCAATTGTTTTTCAAAGCCGTATACCAAAAATTCATTTTCGTCGCAACCAGATCATAAGGAATGACATCCATAAGCCCTCTCCCTTTCTTCATTAAATTTTCAGAAAGTTAAAAGCGTCTCTTTATCTTAATAGTAATAATTCTACAAAATAACCCTGTTTTTCACAACCATATATTGTTAACACACCTATAAAACATCTAATATGTAAACAAATAGAGTAGGTTATGTTTTTAGTCCTGATCAATAAGATTCATTTTCATGGACTGCAAGGATTTACTCACCAATTCTTTTCCGTAAAATGGTGAACTCTATACTGAATAAATGTTACGCAGTATTATAGGAGAATACCATCAAGACCTTAGCTGTTCAGGCGTTGCATCATGCAATTGATCAAACGCTGGAACAATTGCAAAAACAATCGGAAGAGATCGTCAACCTTAAAAAAAGCGTCGAAGGCTTCACGTCCCTTGATGATGCTTTAAAATGAAAAGGCGGGGACGCGATTCGTTCCTTTTATGAGGTATCCCATACCCCTTTCCTACGGTTCTACGAAAACGGTTGGCGGCCAGGAAAAGCACTGAATAATTATGTATCAGGCGGACAAATTGGCGGGGATATCTTTAAAAATACTGCAAATGTGTTGCCAAAAGCTCCGGGGTGAGTTTGGTATGAGGCTGATGTTGCTTTAAGTAATACTATGTCCAGAAGTAAACAGGCTGGCACAAGACTACTGTATTCCAATGACGGTAAAATGTATATTACCACGGATCACTATAAAACGGTTCACTATATTGGAACTTTTAAGTAAAGGATGATAGTCAATGGATTCATTACACGAAGAAAGAAAAGAGAAGATCACTTTAGATGTAAGCAATATTCAAGATTCCAACGAACTCCATAACACATTAAAAGAAAATTTTGAGTTCCCGGATTTTTACGGAATGAATTGGGATGCGTTCTGGGATGCTATTACAGGACTTGTCGAACTTCCTAAAACCATAATCTTTGAAGGTTGGGACAATATCGAAGAAAAACTACCAACAGATTCACAAACCTTGGTTAACATTTTTAAAGAATTTAATGAAGAATATCCTTATATGGAATGTGAAGTACTTTATAAAAAATGAATTTCAAAGAAGCCAAATCGGCGTCTTTCTGTACAAACACAACGTTCTACGTAACGAAAAATTCCTTAAAACGGCCGAAGCCATTTTTTGCGTTGCGACTGCGTTGAATATAACGGACATACGGGAGCTTAATGACTTGACTGAAGACGCTGACGAATAGGTTGGCGCCTTTTTAGTGTCGTGAAAACGAAAGGAGGTGAACATAATTAATTGACGTAGTGGCAATCATCGCAACTTGGCTCGGAATTATCAAGCTCATTGCTTCTACGGAGATCGACAGCAAGTTCGTTGTCAATGCGGAAAAATTCGGTCAATCGTCCGTTTCTAAAGCGGCAGAATTTGTTAAACTTGTTAATGGAGAGGAACTAACAGCTGAGGATTTAAAAGGCGCCCCCGATCCCACAGCTAATTCTAGTCAATTTCATACGTCTTCATGGTGGGGATGCCTTAAAGAAAAAATCGGTCCTTGGATTGGCTGGAAGTCTTGCATGGTTTAGTGTGCCGTGCATCGGAAAATAAAGAAAACAAAGGGGATGTTATCACATGAACATGGCTAAATACGGGTCATTCTTTATAATTACTTTGGTGCTGTAATTGATTTTGTTTTTTGTCATTAAAAAAGATACTGGCGTGACTATTATCGATATGGTGGTAATGTCCTTACTGTTAGCGCTCTTCTCGTTTATTTTAGACAAAGTCCTCAGAAAAGAAAAATCAGCATGAAATAAAAATAAAGCGCCGATCAGGCGCCCTTTTTCATTTCTACGGTTTCTTAACGTTAAACATCGCAAACAGCATCTTATCCGGCGCCTTGGACTGTCGATAAAACACATTAGGATTAAACGCATATCGTTCCGTTTCGCTACCGACCTTTATTCGCGCAACAACGAAACCCCCGTCAAATTTTCCTCTGCTCAAGTCGTCTGCCAAGCGTATCCGGCGTTACTCCGATCACAGCCGCTAATTCTTTCTTATTGAACCAACGAATATGCTTCGGATTCTTTGATAGCTTACATCTTAGAAACTCACTGCTCTTTGATTAAAAACTGTTTTGGACTACGACGAAAAAATCACCCTTCGATTAACGAATTGAATCGCGTTTCCTATACCTGGACTAGCATTCGACCAATACGATTGATCATTGTTCGTCGAAATTTCGAACAAAAAAAGACGCGTAACAGTACGCGTCTCGGTCACAACCGTAATCAATCTCCCCATCTATTTTTTAACCATTTCACTATAAAAATACCTTATTTTCACGGGTCACACTCCGCCACACTTAAATCACCGATTATCAATCGTCTCCGGATACAAATCATGATTCATCATCCGGTACTCAGCCATTTTCTCATACTTCGTGCCCGGTTTGCCGTAGTTTGTATACGGGTCGATGGAGATTCCGCCCCTCGGGGTGAATTTGCCCCAGACTTCGATGTAGCGTGGGTCCATCAGTTCAATTAAATCGTTCATGATGATGTTCATGCAGTCTTCGTGAAAATCGCCGTGGTTGCGGAAGCTGAAGAGATATAGTTTCAAAGACTTGCTTTCTACCATTTTTTTATCCGGAATATAGCTGATGTAAATGGTCGCAAAATCGGGTTGCCCTGTTTTCGGACACAGGGATGTGAATTCGGGACAATTGAATTTGACGAAGTAGTCTCTGTTTTCGTGTTTATTTGGAAATGACTCGAGCACTTCCGGAGAGTAGTCGAACAAATAATTGGTCCCTTGATTGCCGAGAAGGGTTACGCCTTCCAGTTCTGATTCTTTTCTTGTCGTCATGTTTCATCTTCCTTTCTTTACACGCCGCGTTTATTTCCCCAGATGAGGGTGTGAAGCTGCGGAAGGACGCGGACGCGGTTTAGTTCAGGGTCTCGCGTGACCGCTTCTACCAGCTCTTCATACTTTTGCAGCAGTTTTTCAACAAGCCGGCTCTGATCCTCGGTCTGAACGTCATCATTTCCGACCTGGAGAAAAAACGGGATCTCTGGATAACGATGGTGGACTTTTTTGGCAAATTGCAGGTCGTCCGCCGTGAAAATGACGACCTTCAGACTTGCCGCGGCCAATCTGCCGTGGTCTTTCAGTTTGCCGATGATATGGTCAAGCTTGTTAAAGTCGGTGTTCATGTTTGAGCTTGGCGGTTTCGGTGAGATGGTCAAATCATCGATATCCGTAAACCAGTCTTGATAAAATGTGCCTTGGGTTTCAAGCGCCGTCCGGATATCGTGTTCTTTCAAAAGGGAGATCAGGGCATCCAGCTGTTTTAAAAGCGCCGGGTTTCCGCCCGAAATCGTCACATGCGAAAAAGCGTTTCCGCCGATTTCTTTCAGCTTTTCGTATACGTCTTCCGCCGTCATCCATTGAATATCTTTTTTGGCCGAACCGTCCCATGTGAAGGCCGAGTCACACCAGCTGCATGAATAATCACAGCCGGCGGTTCTCACAAACATCGTTTTTTGGCCGATGACCATGCCTTCCCCCTGAACAGTCGGACCGAAAATTTCCAATACCGGAATCGGCTTAGCCATGTTGACCACCTGATGTTGGACGGTAGACGACATAGCTTGTCGGGGTTTCCCTGACAAACACCTGAACACAATGCGGGCGGTTTTCAAGCTCCCGTAAATAAGCCTCGACTTTTTCATAAATCGTTTTTGCGACAACTTCAGTCGACGGAATTTGTTCAGGGCTGTCACCGGAAAATTCGTTGTGATCATTTAAAAGCGTATGATCATATTCCCCATGGATCAGTTTTTTAATCGTGCTGAAATTGACGAGAAAACCGGATTCATTTAAGACATCTCCGGCAATCGTGATGTTGATCGTATACGTATGGCCGTGGACCCTGCTGCATGCGCCCGCATCATCCCTCGGAATGAAATGAGCGGCCGACATTTGCATATCTTTATTGAGTTCAAATGCGTACGGGTGGTTTGCTTGCGGGTAGATTTGCGTCAGCATGTTAAGCTCTCTCCCTTTTCATTTTCATGTATTCGTTGTAGCCGTTCGCGCGCAGTTTGCAAGCCGGACATTCGCCGCAGCCGTCGGCGATGATTCCGTTGTAGCAAGTCAGCGTCTCATGTTTGACGAAGTCAAGGGCATCCAGCTCATCTGCCAGCTCCCATGTTTCCGCTTTATTCAGCCACATGAGCGGCGTGTGGATGACAAACGGGCGCTCCATCGCCAGGTTGACGGTGACATTGCATGATTTAATGAACGCGTCACGACAATCGGGATAGCCGCTGAAATCCGTTTCGCATACACCGGTCACGATGTGGCGGGCGCCGACTTGGTAGGCAAGGATGGAAGCAAACGATAAAAACACGAGGTTGCGTCCGGGAACAAATGTGGACGGAAGCTCGCCTTCTTTTGCTTCAATGTCGATGTCATCCCTTGTTAAAGCATTTGGCGCCAGCTGATTCAAAAGCGCCATATCCAACAGATGATGTTTGACACCCAGCTTTTCAGAAATGCTTTTCGCCACTTCGATTTCCTGCTTGTGCCGCTGGTTATAATGAAAGGTGACCGTTTCCACCTCTTCAAATTGTTGCAACGCCCATAAAAGGCATGTGGTGCTGTCCTGACCGCCGCTGAAGACAACGATCGCTTTTTCCTTTTTCATGGTTCCTCCTTCTCCGCTTTCGCCAATGTATTCAAAAGAAGAGATTCGATCTTAAGCCAACGAAAAAACACCTTTCTTTTGTAGGAAAGGTGTTCTAGCAAAAAAACAATAAAAAAGGCCATACCCCAAGGATACAGCTTTCCTTAGTTTTTTATAGAGGGTTTCGCTAGAACCTCTCCCGCGGTTTCAAGAGCGGATTTTGTTCAATTTTCCTTCGCCATCTTATCACAAATCCGGGCGCTCGCCAAGCCCCGGACATTGACGTTTAGCGTTTTGGCACTTTTTTGACGATCAGAAAGAAAATAAAGACAAGGCTGAGCTGGCCGAAGAGCGGATAAATGGTGGAAATCAATTTTCCGTAGCCGATCTGCCCGGTTAAGTAAATCGTCAAGAGAATGAATATGAAGATGTAAACACTTTTTATATGAAGAAATTCATTGATCTGCTTTTCCAGACCGTATAGATTGCCGATGACCGATGTGAACACTTCGCCGAAAATGATAAACAGGTAGATGATATGGACAGAATGCTGGACAATATAGACGACCTGCGCCATCGGAATCTCATATAAAAGAACATCAGGCAATGTTGAAAGTGATAAAAAGCTGGCGATTAAGACAAGTGTGAGCAGCGTCCCTCCGATAAACGCCCCTTTTTTAATCAGCTCTTCCGATTTTAATTCAGAGGCGATCGGCACAAGAACAGCCTGTGCGAGCGACAAATTGAAAGCGCCATATGACACGGCCGACAAGATCCACTCCGTATGACCCGACGTCGACGGCAAAGTATTGACGCTTGGCCCGCCGAAGATAAACGAATCAAACAGAACGATCAATGAAAACAGCAGCAATAAAGGAACGACGACGATATTGACGCCGAAAATCCCCTTTACACCCGTCATCATCACGAACAGGCTTAAGGCGATCGTCACGAGCATCCCCGCCTGATTGGAAAGTCCGAGCTGTTCTTTGAAAAGCGCTCCCGCTCCCGACAGCATCACGGACGTCACGCCAAGCAGTACCATCAGCATGAAGGCGTTGACGAATTTTCCGAGCGTTTCGCCGAACAAATATTTGTTCAGCTCCTGATAAGATTTCGCTTTAATTCTGATGGAGATCAGCATGATTTTCGCGCCGAGAAAAGTAAACATCAGCCCGCTGATCAAAATCCCGGCCAAACCTGTCCAGCCGAACCTTAAAAAAAATTCAACGATCTCTCTTCCCGTCGCGAATCCGGCTCCGACGACAGTTCCGACGTATACAAATGCCAGCTGAAAAGCTGATCCTTGTGATTGGCTCATAACTCTCCCCCGTAAACGAATTCCCTTGCTTCATCATATGAGGCACGTCCCTTAAAAAGAAGGACAACTTCACGACGCAGGAACAAAAAGGAAAAAGCATGATACTTGAAAGTCAAAGATGGTCAAGGTATACTATAGTCAAAGATGGTCAAATGAAGCGACCATTTTTTCAAACACCATTGGTCAAAAAAGGTCAAATTATATTGAAAGGGGTTTTGGCAAATGCGTTGTCAACATTGTCAAACAAATGAAGCGACGATTCGCCTAAACATGCAAATAAACCATACAAAAAAACAAATGGATTTATGTGAAAACTGCTATAAAGAGCTGACTCAGCCTTCCATGTATTCCGGAACCCACTTTTTTGGAGGAGGGTCTTTCTTCAGTCAGCCTGCACAACAACAGCAGCAAACCGCTCGCAAAAAAGGGCAGCTCGATGAACTGGCGGTCAATGTAACGAATGCCGCCCGAACTGGGCTTGTTGACCCTGTGATCGGCCGCGAAGATGAAGTGGCCCGGGTGATCGAAATTTTAAACCGGAGAAACAAAAACAATCCGGTGTTAATCGGTGAACCAGGCGTCGGTAAAACAGCCGTTGCAGAAGGACTTGCCTTAAAAATCGCTGAAGGCAATGTGCCAGACAAGCTGAAAAACAAAGAGCTCTATCTGCTTGATGTCGCCTCCCTTGTGGCGAACACGGGAATCAGGGGACAATTTGAAGAAAGAATGAAGCAGCTGATGAAAGAACTGAAAGAACGAAAAAACGCCGTTCTTTTCATTGACGAAATCCACCTCTTAGTCGGCGCCGGCTCTGCGGAAGGATCTATGGACGCGGGCAACATTCTGAAACCTGCGCTTGCCAGAGGCGAACTGCAAATCATCGGTGCGACGACTCTGAAAGAGTACCGTCAAATTGAGAAGGATGCCGCTCTGGAACGACGCTTCCAGCCGATCATGGTGCATGAGCCGACCATTGAACAGACGACAGCCATTTTGAACGGCCTGAAGGAGAAATATGAAGCATACCACGGCGTTTCCTATACAGATGAAGCTATTAAAGCATGTGTCGTTCTGTCCAGCCGCTACATTCAGGACCGCCACCTTCCCGACAAGGCGATCGACCTGCTCGATGAAGCCGGTTCAAAGGCAAACCTTACAATCGATACGGTCAGCGGTGAAGAAGCGGAAAAACGCCTGAAAGAAATCGAAGCGGAAAAACAAAAGGCGCTTCAGGATGAACACTATGAGCTGGCGGCAAAGCTCCGCGATGAAGAAGAAGCATTGCACGCTAAGCTGGAAGAAAAAACAGCAGCAAAACAGGCCATCGTCGGAGCCGAAGACATCCAGGCGATCATCGAACAAAAAACAGGCATTCCGGTCGGCAAACTGCAGCATGACGACCAGAAAAAAATGAAAGAGCTTGAAGCCAATCTCGCAAGCCGTGTTATCGGACAGGAAGAGGCTGTGAAAAAAGTGGCAAAAGCCGTGCGAAGAAGCAGAGCCGGTCTAAAATCAAAAAACAGGCCTGTCGGTTCCTTCCTGTTTGTCGGTCCGACAGGAGTAGGTAAAACAGAGCTTTCCAAAAGGCTTGCCGAAGAGCTGTTCGGCACGAAAGATTCCATCATCCGCCTCGACATGAGCGAATATATGGAAAAACACGCCGTATCCAAGCTCATCGGTTCTCCTCCGGGATATGTCGGTCATGATGAAGCCGGACAGTTGACAGAAAAAGTCCGGAGAAACCCGTACAGCATCGTCCTGCTCGATGAAATTGAAAAAGCTCACCCTGATGTACAGCACATGTTCCTGCAGATCATGGAAGACGGACGGCTGACGGACAGCCAGGGACGGACGGTCAGCTTTAAAGACACCGTCATCATCATGACAAGCAATGCCGGCGTTTCCGAAAAACGGACAACAGTCGGTTTCAACAGAGAAGAACAGCTGCTGGGTGAACAATCATTGATCGATTCGTTAAGCAGCTACTTCAAACCTGAATTCCTGAACAGGTTTGACAGTATTGTCGAATTCAAGCCTCTTGAAAAAGAAGATCTTGTCAAAATCGTCGACCTGCTTCTGAAGGAGCTTGAAGAAACATTAAGCGATCAGGAGCTGACACTTACGGTTTCAGACGAAGCAAAAGAAAAAATCGCCGAAATCGGATGTCACCCTGCATTTGGTGCGCGTCCTTTAAGAAGAACGATTCAGACAGTAGTCGAAGATCAAATGACCGACCTGCTGCTTGAAGAAGAAAATATTTCCGGTTTTCACGTTACAGCGGAAAACGGCGATATTGCGGTGCAATCCGTATAACACATGCGGCTTCCATGTTGGAAGCCGCTTTTTATAATACATAAGACTCCACTAAATTAAAAATTTTTCCATCTATTCATCCTAAAGTCCCGTTTCAGCTTGATTTCTCAACAATTTCTGAAACGCTCTAAAGTTCCGATCGACCGGCACCGATATTAACGATAGAAAAGTTAGTTAAAAGGAATTGGTGAAAAAAATGGACAAAACATCGTTAATTGGAATCATTTTAGCTATCATCGGAGTAGGTGTCGGCATGGTGATGAAAGGTGTCAGCCCGTCCGTTCTGGTCAACCCGGCGGCATGGCTGATCATACTTGTCGGGACAATCGCCGCGGTTACCATCGCTTTTCCAATGCGCGAATTAAAAAGGGTTCCCAAGCTCTTCGGCATCTTGTTTAAAGAAAGAAAGTCGATCGAAATCAACGAGCTGATCCCCATGTTTTCTGAATGGGCGCAAATCGCCAGACGCGAAGGCCTTCTCGCATTGGAAGCGAACCTGAATGAAATCGATGATCAATTTTTGAAAAACGGCATGAGCATGGCGGTAGACGGACAGAGCGCTGATTTCATCAGGGACGTTCTGACCGAGGAAGTGGAAGCAATGGAAGAACGGCATCAGGTCGGGGCGGGCATTTTTACCCAGGCAGGCACATATGCACCGACATTGGGCGTTTTGGGAGCCGTTGTCGGGCTGATAGCCGCGCTTGCGGACATGAGCAACACTGAAGCGCTGGGACACGCGATCAGCGCAGCCTTTGTCGCCACCCTTCTCGGGATTTTTACAGGCTATGTGTTATGGCATCCTTTTGCCAATAAATTAAAACGGAAATCCAAACAGGAAGTGAAAGTCCGCGAAGTGATGATCGAAGGAATTCTTTCCATATTGGAAGGACAGGCTCCAAAAGTCATCGAACAAAAGCTTCTCATGTATGTCTCTCCTAGCGAGCGCTCCAGCATCGTGATTCCTGAGGGAGACAAAGGGGAAACGAATAATGGCTAGAAAAAAGAAGCATAAAGACCATGAAGAACATGTAGATGAGTCCTGGCTCATCCCCTATGCCGACTTGCTCACACTTCTCTTGGCCCTTTTCATCGTACTGTTTGCCATGAGCTCGATCGACGCCAAAAAGTTCGAAATGCTGTCCAAATCGTTCAATGCCGTGTTTACAGGCGGTACAGGAATGATGGATTATTCGAGCTTCACAGAGCCGAAAACAAGCACAACCGAGGAAGGGAAAAGCCCTGATGAGCCGAAAGATATAGCGAAAATCCAAAAAGAAAAGGACAGGCAGTCGCTGAAAAAAATTCAGGACCATATCAACCAGTTCATCAAAAAGAAAAACCTTGAAAAACAGGTGAACACAAAGCTGACAGACGAAGGGCTTCTTCTCTCAATCGAGGACAATATTTTCTTCGATTCAGGGAAAGCCGAGATTCGCCCGCAGGATGTCCAGCTTGCCAAGGAAGTGTCCGACCTTCTCGTGCTCAATCCGCCGCGCAATATCGTCATCAGCGGACATACGGATAACGTGCCGATTAAAAATTCTCAATTTAAATCAAACTGGCATTTAAGCGTCATGCGCGCTGTCAACTTCATGAGCCTCTTGATCGAAAATCCAAAGCTCGATCCGAAGATATTCAGCGCTAAAGGCTACGGAGAATATAAACCGATCGCTCCAAATGACACGGAGGAAGGAAGAAGAAAAAACAGGCGTGTTGAAATTCTGATCCTGCCGATCGATGTCAAAAATGTAAATAACGAAAAATAAGGAAGCTGCGATTGGGCAGCTTCCTTATTCTTTGTTTTGATAAAAGTGCTTTGCGTTCAGACCTACTTTTTTCAGCATGTCGATACAGGCTTCCTTTTCTTCAGCGCTCAGGACACTGATCATTTGATGCAGTTCTTCGGCATGTCCGGGAAAAATCTGCTCAAGGAGCTTGATGCCTTTGTCGGTGATTTGCGCATAAGTGACCCTTCGATCGGTTGTACAGGCTCTTCTTGCGATCAGCTGCTTTTGCTCCAGCTTGTCAACCACATATGTAATGCTCCCGCTCGCCAGAAGAATCTTATCCCCTATTTGCTGCAGGGGCTGATCCCCTTTGTGATAGAGAAGCTCTAATACAGCAAATTCTGTCGGATTCAGACCATGCTTATGAATATGTTTATTCATATGATCATTAATTGATCTGTACGCTCGTGATAATACAATGAATAATTTCAATGACTGTTCCTGTTCTCTATTGCTCATATCTCTCATCTCCAAAGAAACAACTACAGGAAAACATTAATAAACTATGAGGAAAATGTCAACTGTTAACATTCAAACCATGTTATGATGATAGCAAATGAACCTCAAATAGATATTTTCGGAAATTCCCCGGTATTGTGTCCTATTTTCAATGTATTGGTTATCTTTTCTATAAATCGGCTCTTACTAGTGATATAATACCTCTATTCCTGTATCGATTGGGAGAGAGTAAAACATGCGCAATTTAAAAAAGATATGGAAGAAAATCAGGCTGTATTTAATCCTTGTTTTGATTCCGGCCTTTATTATAAGCTTTTTTATATACGAACAAGAGCGTGAAAACATTACTGATAAACACCGCCAGACGGCAACGCTTATGCTGAATATCCATCGAAACCAGATCAATTATTTGATCGGTGAAACCGAAGCAAGGCTCAGTTCCCTAGCAACGGCTCTCAACCATCCTGTCGACGAAAAACATATCAAACATATCCTGACGGAAACATACAAAAAAGAGCCGCGCTTTTCAGCATTGTATCTATTAAATGAAAACGGCGATGTCATGGTCAGTACGATGCCCGTAAAAGAAAAGAAGCCGGTGTCGTACAAGGACATTCTCCAAAAGGCGAAAAGCTCCAAGAAATCCGTGATTACCGATGACGCAAGCATCATGACGGACAAGCTGGAATTGAATATTTTTACTCCGGTCTTTAATGACAAAGGGAAGACGACAAACTTTTTATTAGCCTCGATTCGCATCGATTATTTGAAAAACATTATGAATGTGCTAAGCCCCGAGCTTTATATCAAAATTTTGAATCAGAAAAACCAGGTCCTTTTCACAGCCGGGCACTCACCCCCTGAAAAGCCGGAAGGCGGTACTGTCGATGCTTTTTTGGACCAGATCGACTGGAAGCTTGAAGTCTATCCTGAACCCGTCCAGCTAAACGAAATTGTTTACAGCCTTCTATTGTCCTTTTTAAGCATCTTTATACTGCTCAATATTTTATTCGTGCTGCTCCAATATGTATTGCTTAAAAGGCGGACGAAGCAGGAACGCGCCCAGAATGAAGCGCAAAAGCTTGAATTGATCGGCACACTGGCGGCGAGCACCGCTCATGAAATCAGAAATCCGCTGACCGGAATCAGCGGGTTCATCCAGCTGCTTCAGAAAAAATATCAATCTGCTGAAGATCAAATGTATTTCTCGATCATCGATCAGGAAATCCGGCGGATCAATCAGATCGTCAGTGAGTTTCTGGTGCTTGGGAAGCCGACTGCCGAGCAGTGGCAGTTAAACACCTTGAATGAAATGATTGACGAAATTATGCCGATCATTCATTCTGAAGCCAACCTGTATAATGTTGAGGTGGAATTCAAAGATCTTGCGGAAGGCCCGTCTTTCGTTTTTGTAAGAAGGACCATATTAAGCAGGTCGTTTTAAATGTCGCTAAAAACGCATTGGAATCAATGAAAAACGGCGGGAAATTGCTGATCAAAATGGATCAGGATCAACAGGCTGCGAAAATTGTGGTGAAAGATGTTGGAGAAGGCATTCCGAAAGAAATGATGGAGAAGATTTTCCAGCCTTTTGTCACGTCTAAAGATAAAGGCACAGGGCTCGGCCTTGTCGTGTGCAAGCGAATCATCTCCATGTATGGGGGAACGATACATATCGAGAGCGAACGGCATAAAGGAACAACCGTCACAATCACGCTTCCGACATCAAAAGATCAAAATGGCTGATATGCTTACCGCTCGCGAAAAGAGCTTCCGTTAATGGCAGCTCTTTTTCATGGACTTGGATCATGCCGTATATTTTTCAAGGATCAGACAGCTGATGCCGTCTAAAACATGGGGCAATGGCTTGTCTGATGAATAATGATCATTCATTGTCATTTTTTGATATTGATAGATCAACTGGTCTAATTCCTGACTCTGTTTAATTGTCTCATCCCCTGTATATCCGTAGACTTCAGCAGCTTCGACCATCATTTGCCGCTTTTCATTGATGGAGGCCAACAGCGCTTCTTTCTCTAAATACCTTTGCATACGCTTCACCCCTTACCGCGTTAAAGTTTCGAGATTCATCCAGATTTTGCGTACTTGAGCATTATTACAGATTATACTTATTTTGTAAACCTATTTTCCGAAAAAATATTTTGAAATCAAGTATAATAGATTTGTTGAATCATTCCCTTGAATGAAATATGGTAAACACCGAAATGTTTTTTCCTTTTAAAGGAGGTCTTTTGATGAAAAAACCTATTTCAAAACTAACGGCTTTCTTCGCTGTAAAAGAAGCGCGCTCCGGTCTGATCCTGTTTTTCAGCGCCTTTAAAGCGTGGAGAAAAGGAGAATATCCGCTTTTTCCTAAAAGAACGATTTTTCTGGCCGCTTTGGCTTTCATTTATGTGCTGTCACCGATTGATTTGATTCCGGACATTATCGCAGGGGCTGGCTGGCTTGATGATGCGGCTGTTCTTGCCTTTCTTTTCAGACAAATCGCCAAAGAACTGGCTGAATTTGACGCCCTGCACGAGAAAGGAGGCGGCGCAAAATGATTGATGGTCTTAATCATCTGTTATTTTCAGTCTCCGACCTAAAGGCGTCCATCGCTTTCTATGAAAATGTGTTTGATGCAAAATGGCTCGTCAAAGGCGAGAAAACCGCGTACTTTGATCTAAACGGCATCTGGCTCGCTCTGAACGAGGAAAAGGATATTAAACGGACTGAAATCCGCGACTCATACACACACATTGCCTTTTCGATCAAAGAGGAAGATCTCGATCATTGGGAGACGAAATTAAAAGATTTGGGCGTGAATGTGTTAAAAGGGAGAAAACGCCATCAGGGTGATAAAGATTCGATTTATTTTTCCGATCCGGACGGACACAAATTCGAGCTCCACACCGGCTCTGTCTTCGACAGACTCGAATACTATCAAACAGAAAAGCCTCACCTTTCATTTCATGAGGGCCATATTCAAGCGCTATACGATAAAAACAAATAAAAACAGCGCCCTAAGCGGCGCTGTTTTTATGACTGTTTAACCTGTTCTCTTTCATAGATCGGCACCCAGCCCTCGGTCGTCACAAATATCCTGACGGCTACGACTTTCCTGTCTTCTTGAAGCGTGAAGTAATGGCGGGTGTTTTCCGGAACAGAGATCAAATCGCCGGGGCTCAATAAACAATCGAAAAATACGCCGTCTTTTCCTTCAATCGCAAAGATGCCGTGGCCGCTGACGATAAACCTGACCTCATCATCTGTGTGGTGATGCTCCTGTTTAAAGTTTTTCAGAAGTTCATCCAGTTTTGGATTTTCATCAGAGAGCGAGATGACATCTTGCGCCTTATAGCCGCGCCGCTCGGAAATGTCTTTGATCTCACTTTGAAAACTATTTAAAATCTCCTGTTTTTCCGCGTCTGTTAAATCGTATTTTTCCCTTAAACCTGCAGACAGTTTCGTGATATCCCATTGTTCGTAAATCACACCCTGCTGATCGAGGTACTTTTTCACCTCTTCACTGTTTTCGATCACCGTGTTTTGCTCATCATGGATACGGATTGTTGCCATGTGCGTTTCTCCTCCTTTTTCAAACATACGCATGTCTGAAAGCTTTTAATTTTAAATGCCAGCTGAACAAAAATTCATAAGCTTCAAGAAACCGCTTTGCTTCAAATGCCGTTTTCCCCCAGACGGTAATGCCGTGGTTCCTGATCAAGACGGCGCCGGAATCGCCTGTCAGGTGAGCGGCAAAATCAGCCGCCAAGTCCGGAATATGGGCGGTATTTTCGATAATCGGAATGGTGACTGCGGCGTTTTCCTCCCATATCCCGAGCGCTTTAATGATTTCCTGCCCTTTAAAAGTGATTTGCTGCTCTTTTGCATAAAGTTCTGAAATCACGTTATTGTCGACGGTATGAACATGAAGACAGCTGCCTGCGTTTGTTTTTTGATAGACATACGCATGGAGCAGCGTTTCCGCCGACGGCTTCAGGGAGTGGCCGCTTTCTGCAGGATTGCCTTCTTGATCCACCAGCAAAAAATCCTCGTCCGTCTCTTTTCGTTTGTCTTTTCCGCTGGCCGTCACCAAAAAGCGAAGCGGAGCCTCCGCTACTTTGATTGAAAGGTTGCCGCTTGTCGCCGGAAACCAGTCTCTTGCCGCGAGCTCCCTTTTTACTTCGGCAAGCTCCTGCCTGCGCTGTTCTCTAACAGCCATTCCTTCACCTCCCGGGTTTCTTCTAGGGCGCGCTTCACATCGTGAAAATCCTGAAACGCGAGATGGTTCAAATGCAGAGCCTCACATTCCTTCAGCAAATAATCACGGGCCATGCACAAATCAGAACGCTTTGCAGCCTCAACATCCGTGACGGAATCCCCGATCATCACGAGAAAGTCATCTTCCCCTTTCAGCCTTCGAATGATGGAAGGCTTGCAGCAGCCGCATTCGTTTTCGCACTTATCATCACACAGATGCGGCCAATCAATCGCGATGCTCTCGCCAGTAAAATCCGCCTTGTTGCAATAGATGCGCTCCCTTTCCACGATCCCTTCAAGCAAAGGATAGACGAAGAAATCCATGCCTCCGCTGACGACGTAAAAGGGAATCCCGCACTCATCAAGGAATGCAACAAACTCCTTAAAACCGGCGCGGATCTCCGCTTGCTCGAGTACAAATGCCGTCATCTCTTCCCTGAGGCTGCTCTCCAGAAGGGCAAACATGCCGCCGACTCCCTCTTGGATCGATATTTCCTTGGAGAGAACACCGTCTTTTAAGGCAATCCATTCGTTTGGAGCGAATTGTTTCATGATGCTGATGATGTTGTCGTTCGTTGTAATCGTCCCGTCAAAATCGCAGATGATCAGCGGCTTTCTCATACGGGAATCTCCACTTTCCCCCATTTATCCAAAGCGAGCTTTAAATCGCGGGACCGTTTTGCTTTTTCTTCGACAGGTTCGCCTTGAAGAACGGCTTCTATGATCGCTCTAAACGCCCTGCCCCCGCCTGTTGCTCCGTTTGGATGGCCGTGAATTCCGCCGCCCGCATTGATGATGTGGTCAATACCGAAGTCTTTCATCAAAAGCGGAACCATGCCTGGGTGTATGCCGGCCGACGGCACGGCAAATGACGGCTGAAAAACATCCTCTTTCGTGCATTCATCATGAATGGCGAGCGCTTCCCGCTTTTCGAGCGCGACGCTTCCGTACGGGGAAGGAAACAGGCTGAAATCCGCCCCCAGATAACGGGTCAGCTTTCCCAGCAAAAGCGAATGGGAAAAACCGTAATACGGCGAAGAAGCCAATGCGCCGCTGACGGCCGGATGAGCCATGATCGCAAGCGGAATTTCGTCGTCTTCGGCCAGGCTTTGGAGGACGTCCAGCCCATAGGCAAACACATTGAACAGCAAAACGTCGGCCCCAAGCTCAGCGGCCTTTTTCGCTTTGTCTTTCAGCTCCATCGTCCTTCCTGTCAGATTGACGGCGTAAAGCGTTTTGTGTCCGGTTTCTTCATAGGTGCTTTGCAGCACTTTTTTCCCTTCGGTGATCCGCTTTTCAAAAGGAGCGTTCCCGGTTTCAAACAAAATCTCATCATCCTTGATCAAATCGACACCGCCGAGCGCCTGCTGCCTCAGCTGCTCCTTCAAATCTTCCATATCGCGGCCGATGACGCCTTTGAAAATGCTCATCAGAAGCGGCCTTTCAAATTCGCCGATCTTTTTGCGGATGCCGTAGATCCCGAATTTCGGTCCCGGCAGCGATTGCTTAAAGTCGTTTGAAAACGAAAGATCCGTCAATTTGATTTTCCCGTCAAGCGACAGCTTGCCAAAAACGGTCGTCAAGACAGCCGGAATATCCCTCGTAAAATTGGCTTCCGGATAGGCGATCGTGACCACCGCCTGTTTCTCCCCGCGGGCGCCTTCCGTTTCTTCAACGCGGACGACGCGTCCTTTGTGCTTTTTTAATTGTTCCTGTTTCAGCTGCGGCAAATCCGTCCAGGATCCCACCGTCAGGCCGAGCGCAATTTGCTCCGCCCGTATTTTTGGATCGCCTCCGGGATCTGTCAGGACATATGTTGCCAAAAGTTCACTCATGCTCTTTAGCTCCTTCCTGTTTCCCATGCATACAAAAAAACCTCTTTTTGCGGCTGTGCTAAAAAGAGGTTTCGTTTCTCACTTCGAATCCTTATCTCTCAGCGCCAGCTGCAAGAATTAGCACCGTGCTTAAAAAGTCGGTTGCCGGGCTTCATCGGGCTCGTCCCTCCACCTGCTCTTGATAAGAATATTGATTTTTATAAATTATTTTGAATTATCCCACCGTTTTCCTTAGTTGTCAATGAGGGACTGCCGATTTTTTGAAAATGTTCAGCCTGGCGATCCTGCTTGCCGCTTCACGCAAGCGTTCCTCACTTGTAAGAAGACCGACTCGTACATAGCCTTCACCATGCGGACCGAATCCGATGCCCGGCGCTGTCGCGACATTAGCCTTCTCCAGCAGCAAATCCGAAAATTCTTCAGATGTAAAGCCTTCGGGGACGGGCATCCAGGCAAAAAAGGAGCCTTCCGGAAACGGGGCGTCCCAGCCGATATCCCGGACAGCCTTGATCCAGACGTTCCGCCGTTTTTCATATCGTTCATTTTGCACGTTCACACAGCTTTGATCTGCGAGAAGCGCGACGGCGGCTGCATCCTGCACCGCTTTAAAAAGGCTGACATACATATGGTCCTGGTAGAGATTCAGCGCTTCGATCACAGAGGCGTTTCCGACCGCAAATCCGACTCTCCATCCCGCCATATTGTAGGTTTTGGACAGCGTATAAATTTCGATCCCGGCTTCCTTAGCGCCGTCTGTTTGCAGAAAGCTCACCGGCTTTTGGCCGTCATAGCCGATCGCCCCGTAGGCAAAATCATGAACGACACAAATGCCGTGCGCTTTGGCAAACCCGACGGTTTCTGCAAAAAACGCCGGTGTGGCCTGAGCTCCGGTCGGGTTGTTCGGATAGTTCAAATACATCAGCTTCGCTTTTTCTTTTAGCTCAGAGGGAATGTCGCTGTAGTCGGGCAGAAAATGATTGTCCGCGGTAAGCGGCATCGTTTCCATCTTCGCTTTGGCCAGCTCAACACCCGACCAGTAATCCGGATATCCCGGGTCGGGAACGAGCACGGTATCCCCCGGATTTAACAGGCATTGCGGCAGCTCTACAAGGCCCGCTTTTCCGCCGAACAATACGGCAACTTCCCGCTCAGGATCAAGGGAAACACCATACTCCCTTTGATAAAATTCGGCTGCCGCCTCTTTCAGCTTGCGGCTCCCGCGAAAGGAAGAATAGCGATGATTTTCAGGATGATGCACGGCTTTTGCCATCGCTTCAACAATATGATCCGGTGTCGGCTGATCAGGGTTTCCCTGGCCGAGATTGATGACATCATGACCCGCTGCCATCTTTTCATTCACCTTTTTGACCAGTGATGCAAAAAATTGTTCCGGAAGCTGTTTCAGCACATCAGAAAACTCAAATTTCATTTTTTTCACCCGCTTTGAAAAATTCTTGAAATGATAGTCCATCATCATATATTGTTAAAGGTAAATTGTAAAGCAAAAAATGAGGTGAATAAGAGTGAAGCGGACGATTTCCTGCCTGCAATTCGATATCGCATACGGCAATCCTTCGGAAAATCTCAAAAAAGCGGAGCGGCTGATCGAAGCGGAAAGCCGGCATGCGGATATCCTCGTTCTCCCCGAGCTTTGGACGACAGGCTATGATTTAAAAAAACTCGATGAAATCGGCGACGATGAAGGCGAACAAACGAAAGCATGGCTCAGGAAAACGGCAAAGGCCAACCATGTCCATATTGTGTGCGGATCAGTCGCCGTCAAGAAAAAGGACGGCGTATACAATACGATGTATATCGCGGACAGACACGGGCAATTGATCAAAGAATACAGCAAAGTCCACCTTTTTCAGCTGATGGATGAGCATCTCTATTTATCCGCCGGTTCCGCCGACGGCGGCTTTGAGATTGAAGGCACACCTGCCGCCGGTGTCATCTGCTATGACATCCGTTTTCCGGAATGGATCAGAAAACACACCTCAAAAGGAGCGGGCATCCTCTTCGTGGCGGCGGAATGGCCCCGGCCGAGGCTTGATCATTGGCGGAGCCTTCTAATCGCGAGAGCTATTGAAAACCAATGTTTTGTCGCCGCCTGCAACTGTTCGGGGAAAAATCCGGAAAACGAATTTGCCGGCCACAGCATGATCATCGATCCGCTCGGACGGGTTCTTGCAGAAGCAGGACACGAAGAAACGGTCATCAGCGCCGAAATCGATCTTAAGGACATCGAAAAAACGAGAGGGCACATTCCGGTTTTTGAAGACATCCGCAAAGATTTATATTAAAAAGTATTGACAAATAATCAATGATACTGGTAACATGTTCAGCAACTGACCGAACTGAAATTTCAAAATTTTATATTGATTTCTCTTATCGAGAGTTGGGTGAAGGACTGGCCTTATGATCCCAACAGCAACCGACCGTAATACCATTGTGAAATGGGGCGCGAGCATTTTGCGCCGCTAGGGCACGGTGCTAATTCCATCAGATTTGCATTCTGAGAGATAAGAGAGGCGTGCGCGACGATCAGCCTCTTTCTCTCGATGAGAAAGAGGCTTTTTATTTTGTTAACGACTTTGAGGGGGAATTTTAAAATGACCGTAACGAAAACCGCAACCTACGAAATCCTGACAGAAAGCTCTGCGGCCGCGCTCGCCGTCCGGCTCGGACTTTTTTCAAGCAAAAGCACTTTGACATGCCGGGAAATCGGCGACGGCAACCTGAACCTCGTCTTCCGCGTGTATGATCAGGAGCAAAAGAAAGGCTTGATCATCAAGCAGGCCGTTCCGTATGCGAAAGTCGTCGGCGAAAGCTGGCCGCTGTCATTGGACAGGGCGAGAATTGAAAGCAGCGCACTGATCCGGCAGGCTGAGCACGCACCACACCTTGTGCCCAAAGTGTATTACTCGGATACAGAGCTGGCCGTCACCGTGCTGGAGGATCTGTCCCATTTGACAATCGCCAGAAAAGGACTGATCGAAGGGTACGATTATCCGCATTTGTCAGAGGATATCGGTGAATTTCTCGGAAAAACGCTGTTTTACTCGTCTGACTATGTATTGGATCCAAAAGTAAAAGAGCGTTTGTGCAAGCAGTTTATCAATCCTGATTTATGCGACATTACAGAAAACCTTGTTTTCACAGATCCATTCTTCGACAATGAAACAAATGATTTTGAGGAAGAGCTGCGCGGTGAAGCGGAGAAGTTATGGGGCAATGGTGCCTTGAAGCTTGAAGCGGCAAAGCTGAAAAAGCGTTTTATAACCTCGTCGGAAACGCTCATTCACGGCGATTTGCATACCGGAAGCATTTTTGCCGGTGATGCCGAAACGAAAGTCATCGATCCTGAATTTGCATGTTACGGTCCGATCGGTTTTGATATCGGCCAGTTTATCGCCAATCTGTTTTTAAATGCTTTGGCCCGCGAAGAAAACAGACGCGGCCCGCTGTACAGCCATGTTGAAACCGTATGGAACACATTCAGCCGCACATTCAGCGAAGCATGGGAAAAAGACAGCCTTGATCAGTACAAACACGCGCCCGGACGACTGGAAGCAACACTGAAACAAGCGCTGGAGGACGCCGCCGGCTTCGCCGGCTGCGAACTGATACGCCGGACGATCGGGCTTTCCCATGTCGCCGATCTGGATACGATCGCCCCATTTGACAGACAGATCCGGCAAAAAACGCTCGCATTGAGAACAGGCGCGGCATTAATTGAAAAACGCAGCAGTTTCCGGACGCCTAAAGATATCATTGAAGCGTTTCAGAGCTTGCTTTAGGGAGTGACTAACATGCCAGAACAATTTGCAGTTCCCCGCTCTGTGGAGTGGACAGAAACATCGGTAAAAATTTTAAATCAGCAAAAGCTGCCCGAGAAAACGGAATATCTCAATTTGACGACACAGGAAGACATCTATGATGCGATCCGGTCGCTGAAGGTGCGGGGAGCTCCGGCCATCGGCATCACAGCGGCGTTCGGGCTTGCGCTTTGCGCCCAACAAATCGAAACGGCGGATGTTTCCGAATTCCAACGAAAGCTTGCCGAAATCAAAAATGTGTTAAACGGCGCGAGACCAACAGCCGTCAATTTATCATGGGCCTTAAACAGGCTGATGAAAAGCGCTGAAGGCGCCCGGTCTGTGAATGAAGCAAAAACCGATCTCATCCATGAAGCGATTCAGATTCAGATTGAAGATGAGGAAACATGCCGGCAGATCGGGCAAAATGCTTTGCAGCTGTTTAAATCCGGTGACAATATCATGACGATCTGCAACGCCGGATCGATCGCGACAAGCAGATACGGAACGGCTCTTGCCCCGTTTTATCTGGCCAAAACAAAAGATCTTGACCTTCATATTTACGCCTGTGAGACGAGGCCCGTCTTACAGGGCGCGCGCCTGACGGCATGGGAACTCATGCAGGGCGGGATCGACGTCACGCTGATCACCGACAGCATGGCCGCACATACGATGAAAGAAAAAAACATTTCTGCTGTCATTGTCGGAGCAGACCGGATCGCAAAAAACGGAGACACAGCCAATAAAATCGGAACCTATGGGCTGGCGATACTCGCCAATGCCTTTCAAATTCCGTTTTTCGTTGCCGCTCCCCTGTCAACTTTTGATATTTCGATTTCGTGCGGAGACGCCATTCCGATTGAGGAACGCGATCCAGATGAAGTCAGACAGATCGCAGGGACACGGATCGCGCCGCAGGAGGTGCCTGTGTTCAATCCGGCTTTCGATATCACTCCGAATCATCTGATCTCGGGGATCATTACAGAAAAAGGGATCATCACAGGCCATTATACAGAAGAAATCGAAGCGCTTTTTTCCGCTAAAGCTAACGTGTAGGCAGCTTTAGCGGATTTTGATGAATTTCATAATGTCTTTTTTTTGTTCTTTTGTCAGGACATGCAGTTTGACGAACAATTCGGTGTAGCCGACAATTTTTTGCGGGCGGTTTGTTTTCATTGATTCGTCCTCCTTTTTTACCAAGACCAACATTTTTAGCTTAATAAAATTATATGTCGCCGACAAAAAAAAGCAACGGCGCGCTTGCATTATTTTCCTTTATAAGGAATATTCTCGAGCTCAAGCAACACCGCTTTTTTATCTGTTTCATTTCCCGCATACCCTGTCAGCGTCTTGTTTTTTCCAATGACGCGGTGGCAGGGAATCAAAATCGGCAGCGCGTTTTTTTTGTTTGCTTGGCCGATTGCCCGGACGGCTTTCGGATTTCCGATGGCACAGGCAATATCGTGGTAGCTTCGTGCTTCACCGTAAGGAATGGACTCCAGCGCTTTCCACACTTTTTTCTGAAAAACCGTCCCCTCCTGATCGATCGGCAGTAAAAAGGTTTGGCGCTCGCCCCGGAAATATTCTTCAAGCTGACGCTTCGCATCCAGCAATAGCGGCGTTTTTTTGGGCATGAGCTCTGCATCTTTTTCCCGCAGATTCTCCAATTCCTCCTGATTCAAAAGCACATGTGTAATGCGGCCGTTCTCCTCGACGATATATGCTTGTCCAAAGGGCGAACTGAACTCAATATAAAAACTCACGATGTTATAAAGCCTCCTCCTCATGCTGTTGTCTGATCGGAAGTGTCAGGTGAAAGGTCGTGCCTTTTCCCTCCTCACTTTCGACCTCAATTTTTCCTTTGTGTTCTTCAATAATTTTATAGCTGACCATCAGGCCAAGTCCAGTGCCCCGTTCTTTTGTTGTATAAAAAGGCTCGCCAAGCCGCTTCAATTTGTCTTCCGTCATGCCGATCCCTTCGTCGGCAAGCGATATGAGGATATGATCGTTCCCCTTCGGCTTGATCGACACATAGACATTGCCGCCGTCCGGCATTACTTCGATCGCATTTTTCAAAATGTTGATAAAAACCTGTTTCAGCTGATTCGGCTCGCAGTAAATCAGCGGAATTCGGCCGTCACAGGTGAGGTGCATCTGCACATTGTCCAAGTTGGCCTGCGCATGCAGAAGATCCATTGTATCCTGCATAATTTTGACGACATTTTTTTCTTCGTACATGATCGCCTGCGGCTTTGCCAGAATCAAAAATTCCGTAATAATTGATTCAATCCGCTTTAATTCAGAGGTGATCACATTAAAATAGAGCGAGTGATCCTCTTTGATGCTGCCTTTCAGCAATTGGATAAACCCTTTTAAAGCCGTCATTGGATTGCGGATTTCGTGGGCGATTCCTGCCGCAAGCTCTCCCACCACATGAAGCGTATCCGATTTGCGTAGCCGTTCTTCCAGCTCCCTCCGTTCAGTCACATCTCTGAGCATTGCCAAATTCATGTTTTGGATAATGTTGCGCTTAAATGAAAACTCCAAAATTCGTTTTTGATCGGTTAACAGAAACGGAATATCATTGTCCATTTCCTCAAAGGAGATCGCTGCTGCGGGAGAGGCTGCATTTTCTATTCTGTAGGCGGAAATGACGTCAAGAAGGCTCGCTGTTTTCAGCTCGTCAAGGGGGAGGCCGAGGATCTTTCCGGCCAGGGGATTCGCGTCAATAATCTCATACTGATTATTGAAAAGGACAATCCCGTCCATTGAACCGTTGAATACTTTTCTGAATTTGAGCTCGCTTTCCCGCAATTCTTTCTCCATCCGCTTCCGGTCGCTCACATTTCTTAGGATGGTGAGGTGCTGGCTGTTAAACATGATGCGCTTCGCCGTAAACTCGAGTTCCTTATATTGTCCGTTGCCCATGCGAAACAGAAGCTCTTCCCGGATTTCTCCTTTTTCACTGTACCGTTTCATAATGGAATGATAGCGCTTATCATTTTTATCAACAAAATCGGTCATTTTTTTGTTGATCAGCTCATCCATCGGCACTTCAAAGATCTTGCATGCCGACTGATTCGCCTTGACGACCCGCCCGTCAGTGCCCATAAGGACAATGGCGTCCATCGCATTTTCAAACACTTCCCTAAACCGTTCTTCACTTTTGAACAACTGTTTTTCCATCGAGCGTTTTTCGGTAATGTCCCTCATAATCGACATATAAAAGCCGTTTAAAATATTCGATGTGATCGTCAGTTCAAACAGCCTGTTTTCCCCTGATCTGAGCCGGACCGGCAGCTCTCCTTTTGCTTTTCCTTTGCGAAAAAGGGCGCTCCAGATTTTTTCGAGCCTGCCGCTGTTTTCCGTGGAGACGAACTGTGAGAGCCGCAATTTGGAAAGCTCGTCTTTTTTGATCTCAAAGCTTTGGCAGAAAGAATGGTTGGCATCGATAAAACAGCCTTGTTTATCAAAAATGACGATCCCTTCGACCGCCCTGTGAAATAAATCTTTAAATAGCTTTTCATTGATCGTGCGTTCACGTTCAAGGATCTTTTTTGAGGAAATGTCCCTCATGACCACAAAAAAACAGTCTTCACCGATTCCTTTACTGGCAGTAAACTCTATGTATTTGACGGAGCCGTTATCAAGTCTGATCGCGACCTCTTTTTTCGCATATCCCCGCTCCAAAAAACGGCTGATGTTCTGATTTAATTCATCAGGCGGTACAGCGTGAACAAAATCGAGCGCCGGGCGGTTCAGCAAATTCTTTTTTTTGCTTTGCAGGATGTTGCAGGCCGCATCGTTCGCCTGAACGATGTTCATCTGCCGATCTAAAATAAAAATGGCGTCAAGCGTTCCGTTAAACAACAGCTCATACTGGTGCAAATCCGCTTTTAGCTTTTCGTTTTCTTTTCGAAATTTCTCCAGCTGTTTTTTCAGATTCAAGGATTCTTCCAAATCAAGAGTCTCCTCCATTAGCTACACTCCTTCCCTGAACACCTATCCTCCATTAATTCTACAAACCGGCACATCTTCCTTCATATGTTTCAAACTTTTACAAGCTTTCCACCCGTTTTACAGAAAGATGACGATCAAAAAGTTCCTTACTTTTTAATGACATCGTCCTAACAATGAGGCTTAATACATAGAGAACAACCGGCTTTCTATTTTAGAATTGAATAAGCGGGGCAATACTTGTAGAAGGCGTTGTCAGCGCGCTTTTTTAGACTCGCAAAAAAAGCTTAAAAAAGGGTGATGTTATGACGAATTCACGTGACAGTTATTTTGATAATGCAAAATTCCTTTTGATTTTCCTTGTCGTATTCGGACATATAATCCGCTCTTATATCAATGATAATGATGTGTTTCTTCATATATATAAATTTATTTACACGTTTCATATGCCGGCTTTTATCCTCATATCCGGCTACTTTGCAAAAGGGTTCAATCGGCCCGGATATGTCAAAAAAATCGCTTGGAAATTGATTGTCCCTTATTTGATTTTTCAAGGCATTTATACGGTTTTCTATTCTTTTATCGATGATCAAAGCCTGTCTGCCGCAAATCCGTTTGAACCGCAGTGGTCGCTTTGGTTTTTATTGAGCTTGTTTTTTTGGAACCTTCTGCTGTTTCCTTTTACAAAAATTCCGGCAAAATGGGCGTTTGCCGCAAGCTTTCTGATCTCTGTTCTTGTCGGATATGTCGATATTGTCAGCAACACGCTCAGCCTGTCGCGGACATTTGTCTTCTTCCCGGTCTTTTTGGCGGGCTATTATTTACAAAAAGACCATTTTAAAATGCTGACAGGCTGGAGAGGCAAACAAGCTGCTCTCATCGTGTTGACGGCAACGTTTGTTTTCTATTTTTTCGCTGATTTTGATTATTCATGGCTGTTCGGCTCCAAACCGTATTCAGAATTCGGCGCTGTCGGGATGAAGAGCGGACTGAACCGCGTGGCGCTGCTTGTATTAACATTTGCCTCGACATTTGCCTTTCTGGCGCTTGTCCCTGAAAGGCGGTACTTCTTCACCCTTTGGGGAACGCGGACATTTTACGTTTACCTGCTGCACGGCTTCATCATCAAAACATTCAGAAATACCGGTGCAGAAGAATGGCTGGCCGACTATCAGAGCCTGACCGTTTTGATAATCGCAACCGCCATCTTGACCTTCTGCTTATCGAGCGGCTTTGTGAAAACGCTGGCTCAGCCGGTCATCGAATTGAGAATGACGAATTTAATGCGCTGGCTTAAAAAAGACGGCGGATATAAAGCTTATATCAAATAAACGAAACTCCCCTCCTAACAATCCGCGGAGGGGAGTTTTTTTAATCCTTTTGGCGCTGTTCCTTTTGAGCGTCAGCTTTATCGTCCTTCTTTTTTTATTATGTTCGGTGACATCTATCCATTTATAGGCGTTGATATCGCCGAGTTCACCGGAAAACTCTTCCTGAAGCACTTCTTTGTTCATCGGTTTTTTATGATTTTGCCGCTCCCCGCTTTTCAGATGCTTCTTCACTGCCGCGACTCTCCCTGCTTGCCGTTTTTCGAATTGCGGTTGGCGCCTCTGTCCCCGTTTTCGGCATCAAACTGTGTGATGTATTGATGGTCATGCATGCTTTCTGCAGGTGTCTTATTGTTAAGAGCGGCTTCATTTCTGGCAACTTTTCTCTTCATCATGACATTCCTTTCTTTTGTCTTCTCATTCGATATCCTTTCCTAAAACAGACAGACCACACATCCATTTACCGGAAAAAAATAAACGCCGATAAACGGCGCTTATTTTTTGAAGACATTTTTGACTTTATTGACGACGTATGAACTGCCCCCGCGGTCTGAAACATCCTGGATCATCATCGTAATTAACAGGTCTTTATTTTTATAGTCATAGGCTGTAAACCAGCCGTTTTCTTTGCCTTTTTCGTCTTTTTTCGTTTTCAGCTCCGCAGTTCCGGTTTTCCCTGCGATTGAAAGACCTTTTACAACCGGTTTATATGCTGAGCCGCGCGGATCTTCAACAACGCCTCTGAGACCTTTTGTAATCGTCTCTGCTCCGTCTGCCGGGACAACGTTTTTGTGCCAGATTTCCTTCTCATCTCCATCCTTTTTGATGAGGTAAGGCTTGATCAAATCCCCGTTATTTAAAAACGGCGTATAGCTTGCGGCGAGGTGTATCGGAGACATGAGCATCTGTCCCTGGCCATAGCCGGAATCGGCCAGAAGGATCTCGGAATCGATTCCTTCGTTTGATATCGAGGAAGCTTTTGTCGGGAACTCATAATCAAGCTTTTCTTCAAAGCCGAATGATTTCAATCCTTCGGTAAATTTGTCGCTTCCGGTATCAAGAGCGGTCTGCGCGAAGTAGATGTTGTCTGAAGTGATCAGCGCGTTTTCCAGGTTGACTTCGCTCAATTGATCGGACACCCTTGTCACTTTATAGCCGCCCCATGACGAATCTTTCTGCCATTCTTTCCCGACGATTTTTTTCGCCTCATCCGTTTTAATCGCTCCGTTTTTCAGGCCGATGGATGCGGTTATCGGTTTGATGGTTGACCCTGGTGCATACGTCTTATTATATTTGGAAGTGAATGGCGCCTCTTTGTCTTTGTTCAGCTTTTCCCATTCTCCCTTTTTCCAGCCGAACAAAAATCCATTCGGGTCATAGGAAGGCGCGCTGACAAGCGCCAATGTTTCCCCGGTCTGCGGATTCAGCGCCACCGCTGCACCGGAATCGTCCTTTAATTGGCTGTACAGCTCTTCCTGCTTTTTGATATCAATCGTTGTATGGATATCCGTTCCATCCTTGGAATCCTTTGAAGCGACCGTTGCACCTGATTCAGGTATCGAAATCGTCCAGCCGATTTCCCCTCTCAGCTGCTTTTCATAGACATGTTCGAGACCGACGATTCCAATCATCGAATGTTCACTGTAGTTTTCTTTATCCTGCTTTAATTCCTCTTCGGTAATCGGCCTTATGTACCCTGTTAGATGAGCGGCTTTTTCCCCATAAGGATAATACCTGGATTGAGTGTCCTGCTTCAATACACCCGGTAAAGAGGTCGCTTTTTTCAGCAGGTCGGTATTGTCTGGCTTTACTTTTTTGAGAGGGACAAATGAATCATCTTTCACCCAGCTTGCAGAAAGCTGTTTTTCAATGTCTTTCATTTCCATATCAAGCATTTTTGCAAGCTTTTTCAAGACCGCTTCTTTATCTTCTCCAAGCTGTCCGGGAACGACGCCGATTTCAGGCACTGTCGTGTTTGTGGCGAGCGCTTTTCCATTTCGGTCGTAAATGCTGCCCCGCACCGGTGCTTTTGCGGTAATCCGGACGGTTTCTCCTTCTTTCAGCTGAGAAAAAATAAACGACGGGTTCCAGTTGATCTTCCATGATGTTTTGCCGTCTTTTTCTTCCTTTACAAGCTTTGCTTTTCCTTCAAAAGAAACTGGTCCGGCCAAAGTATTCATACTGACTTTATAGGGAATCGTTTCCGAATCTTTTTTGTCTTCATCTTTTTCATCTTCATCAACTGTTGAAACCTTCAAATCAGAAACTCCGATCTGTTCGTAAATCGACTGATTCCGTTTGATGAACTCATCTTTGGAAATTGATTTTTGTGCTTTAGTCGACAGCTGATCATACATCTGTTCAAAATTTTGCTTGTTCCATTTGTTTACATATTGATCCATGCTTTCTTTTGCCGTCGGTTCGTTTGAACAAGCTCCGGCGAGCAATAGAAATCCGGCGGCGATAAACAAATGGACGATTCGCTTTTTCATCGTGTTTCCCCCTTTTTTTCAAGTCCGCCATTTAAGCATTATATCATACATATATATACAGTGACCGACTTTACGATCATAAAAAAAGACAGCCGCTTAAGACTGTCTTTTCTATCCGATGATAATTCTTTCTTTCGGATAATGGTAATTCGCTTCAATTTCTTTTCTTCCGATTAAATAAAGAAGCGTCACAATGCCGATGCGTCCGATAAACATCAAAATGATGATGACGCTTTTGCCGATAGTGCTCAAATCAGGTGTAATGCCAAGCGATAATCCGGTTGTTCCGAATGCTGAACATACTTCAAACAAGAGTTCAAGATACGTATGATTCTCCGTCGCCGACAGAATGAGTGTGGAACAGAAAACGAGGATGACTGCCATCAGCGTCACAATCAATGATTTCATTAAATCAAACTGATGCAATTCCCTCTTAAAAATCTTTACCGACTTATTCCCCCTGGCAAAATGGAACAACGCCAGCAAATTTAAAGCAAAGGTTGTCGTGCGGATGCCTCCGCCGACTGAGCTTGGCGAAGCGCCGATAAACATGAGCAGGCACATAAACAATATCGTCGTATCCTGAAACTGGCTGATGTCTATTGTAGCGAGACCGCCGCTTCGTGTCGTCGTCGATTGAAACAGCGAGTAAAATAACATTTCATGCCACGATTTTCCTGCAAATGCAAAGCGCGCTTCCATTACAAATATGGCAATCGTTCCTCCAACAACCAAAAGAAAAAATGTCACCGAGGTCAATTTTGTAAACAGGCTGAAGGAAAATGTCCGTTCTTTGCTCAACAGAAAATCCTTCACTTCGATCAGGACGGGAAATCCGATCGCACCCAGGATCAGCAGCATGATAACGATAAACTGGACAAAATAGTCGTGCTGAAACGGGATCAGCGAATTGCCTGTAATATCAAATCCAGCGTTGGTTGTCGCGCTGACACTGGTAAAAAATCCTTGTATATAGGCTTCACCGGCAGAGTCAAAATACTTGAGAAAATAAGTGCCGAGTATCAGTCCGCCAAAACATTCGATGATCAGGATCAACCCGAGTACATGCTTCATCATCTTGACAAGCCCCGATAAATTCGTCTGGTTTTGATCGGTCATGATCAGGCGCCGCTCTTTTAAGCCGATCCGCTTTCCAAATATCAGCCAGACAAAAGTCCCCAGCGTCATAATCCCGATACCGCCAAACTGCAAAACGAACGCCAAAATCCATATCCCCGCCGTGCTGAATGTATCAGCGGTATCGACCACCGTCAAGCCTGTCACACTCACAGCGCTGACCGCGGTGAAAAGCGCGTCGATAAAAGACCATTCCACATCCTTTTGGTGTGCAACGGGAAGACTCAGCAAAATAACCGATACTGTAACCGCCAAAAAATAATAGAGCGCAATCAGCTGTACTGGCGACAGCACGCGCAAAAGTTTCCTTAGTAAAACCTTCATAATCGTTCCTTCTTTTCTCGATTCACTAGTCAGTGTATGTGATCGCTTGTGTATAACGTGTACCATTTTAAAGGAAACATGGTCCAATGTACAGACGGATTTGTTTTTTTGAATTTAAAAAACAGCCCCCATTAAAAGGGGGGCTGTAAGACCTATATTATTTGGCTTCCAAACGACGAATTCTTTCATGTAAATCAGGGTGTGTGGAAAACAGTGATGTATGCTTTTTCCCGTTGATTTTTAATGTAGCGACAGAAGCCTGTTCTTCTTTGATTCTCGATGTATACTGCTCAAGGGAACGCAGGGCATGGATCATCTTGTCCTTTCCGGCAAGGTCTGCTCCGCCTCTGTCTGCATGATATTCGCGGTGCCGCGAATATGCGAAAACGACAAGGCTGCCGAGAATCGAGAAGACAATTTGGAAAATGATGACTGCGATAAAGTGAACGATCGGTGCAAGCTCTTCGCGGACGAACCGAGAAACCGCCCAAGCGGCGATCCGCGCAAAGAAGACGACAAACGTGTTGACGATTCCTTGCAGCAGGGTCATCGTCACCATATCGCCGTTTGCGATATGCGCGACTTCATGGGCAAGCACACCTTCAACAGCAGCATCGTCCATTTCCTGAAGTAAGCCGGTTGATACGGCGACAAGCGAGCGGTTTTTAGACGGCCCTGTCGCAAATGCATTCACTTCACGGGAATTGTAAATCCCGACTTCAGGCATTTTGGTCAATCCAGCGGCGCGAGCCAGTTTGTGAACACGGTCCACCAACTGCTGCTCTTCATACGAGAGCGTTTGTTTCTCAGGATTGAGCACCTGAACGCCCATCGCCATTTTCGCCATCCACTTGGACATAAGAAGCGACATAAAGGAACCGACAAAACCGACAACCGCACTAAATACGAGAAGCGCGACGATATCAATGCCGCCGCCGGCGGTGAAATACGTTCCGACACCTGTTAATGACCCGATAATGGACAAGACGATTCCGATTGTCGTAATGACCAGAATGTTCGATAAAAGAAAAAGAAGGATTCTTTTTGCCATAATAACCTCCATGTTATAATAAGATCAAATGAACTTGTATAATAAAATTATAAGACATTCATTTGAAAATGCAAGTGATAAGCCGTAAGATAATGTTTATAATATTGTCTATTTTATTTTTAATACATACATAATGAGGTGTAATATGAAACCTTTTAGATTGACTCGACTGGAAATGGCCAAACTGATGCATGCATTAAAAGGACAGCTCGATGTCAGCCCGCTGACCATTTTATTGAAATCAGCCGATATGGCGATGAAAGAAGCCGAAAGCGAGCTCGACATCCCCGAGTTCATCACCCGCTATGAACGGAAAAAGCAAAAAACAGAGCATGGGCTTTCCACAAATGAAATCGTGGAGCTCGGCAACTTGTGTGAGCTGACTTCTTTAAAATCGACAGCCATCCAAAACTGGATCAAACGGGACATCAAAGATTTGATGGGTCATCCTGAGCTCGGGAAAAAGTATTCGATCGACCAAGCCGTTATCCTTCTTATTGTACGAGACTTAAAATCAGTTTATGACTTTGAAACGATTCGTCCAATTTTAAAAACGGTGTTCAATACGATAACGGATCGTTCCGACGATGTTGTCAGCCCCCTTCGCTTTTATGAAGGCTATGGGCGGGTGCTTGAACAGGTCAACCGGATCAAAGATTATACGCTGAAAGAATCGGCTCTGGAAACGACCGTCATGCAGCAGACAGAGCATCTCCGGAACTTTTATCAAGACCTTCCCGACGCCGAGTGGAAAAAAGCCAAAGACATCACAGCGGTCACCGTGCTTTCCGTTCTTGCCTCTCATATTCAGGCAACGGCGCAAATCATGATCGATAACGTTTTCAGCAAATATGACATGAAATGAGTTTTAAGACATGCCTGGCTTCATGAAAGCCAGGCGTTTTTATCGTACGCAACAATTGCCAGCATAAAAAACATCTGTCCATTTCAAACTAAACAAGCAGTACATTAGAAAAAGGAGTTGAAACTTCATGGTAAGAACCAACAAACTGGTTGTTCCCGGGGCAGAGCAGGTCTTAGACCAATTCAAAAATGAAATTGCTCAAGAATTTGGCGTCCAGCTCGGATCGGATTCAGCCGCTCGCTCGAATGGATCTGTAGGCGGGGAAATGACAAAACGTCTCGTACAGCAGGCACAATCTCAGCTAAATGGACAAACTGACAACAAATAAATCACCTTTCAAATTATTCGCCGGGACCGCTCGGCGGATATTCTTGATCTATATGTTCAGACGGTTTTTTTTCCTTTTGATAAGGCATTTTCTCTCCGTTTTCAGTCTGAGAATCGCTTTTTGTCCCGTCCTCTGTCTGCTGGCTGTTTTTGTCATTTTCATTATTTTCTTGAGGGTTTTGATGGTTTGGGGTATTTGTCTCCTCTTCTTGCTTGGTGTCCTGATCAGATTCCGTCTGATCTTGATTTGAAGATTGATCGCCGTTTTGGCCTTCTTCGGTTTCGGTATCTTTATGATCGTCAGACTGATCTTCTTCTTTTACAGCTTTTTCTTTTTCATTTTCCTCTCTGTTTTCATCCTGATGGTCTTGTTTGTCTTCCTGTTGATCATCGGTTGTTTCATCATCCAATTCATTTTCATGCTTGCGGATATAGCGTCCTGTTGATATCCCTTCTTTTTGCGCTTTGGCGCGCGTATCCAAGTCTGATTCGACCGCTTGCATCTTGTAGCTCTGTTTCTCGTACTTTTTTGTTACATCTGCAATCTCGCTTTTGACCGTCGCTTTATATGTATCATCGTCATTATTTTCATAAACGGTTGCAATCAATACTTCTTTAGAATGTTTGACATAGCCGTGCTGATTGCTGCTTTCAACGATTTCGCTGATAACGACTTTAATATCCGAATTTTCCCAATTTTCTATACTGTCTAACAAGTCCTTTCCATCCTGATTCAACGGGACCAAATCAACAACTTCACAGTTTTTGTTGAGCGTCAGCTCGAAGCTGGGATTGATGTCTATCGTCATATAGGCATATGCCTTGTTGTGCAAAGCATCAGGGATGATCATAAACGCGATCAGCATGATCGCGGCAATTGAAAACACGCCTGCTTTCAGCGGACGAAGCGAGAGCAGATCAAAAAAGCCAGCGCGCCTTCTCGCCATTCTCGTCTCCTCGGGAAAGGCGATCTCCTGACCGATTTCATAATCTTCCTCTGATTTTTTCGCTTTTAAAAATTGTCCGTCAGGGGTAAGCAATGTGACGAATTTTTTATTTTTTTCAACGATAATCCCTCTTCTCATGAGTTGAGCACCCCTTTTAGATAATCCTTAAGGTAAACGTAATCGCCCGTGATGATGATGACCATGGCGATGATATACTTGCGGTTTCTTTCTACTGTTTTTCTGCTTACAGCCACGAGCTTTTCAAGCTGTTTCACAGGAAGCTGCTTCTTTTGAAACAGCATCTCCTTCAATTCTTCGTGCTCGACGAGCGTATAAGCCACTTTGATGGCGTTTTGCCTGGCGTCAGTATGTTTAGGAGAATGCTCCAGCAAGTCGGAAAAAGACAGGCCGAAGCTTTTTAATCTTTCTTTAAAATGAAGGATTTCCTCCCGCCTTTGCTCCTGTTCAAGGAGGCGGTTGAATGCATGAATGGAGAGCTCAGCTTCAATCATGCTTTGCGAGGATTCCTGTTCTTCTCCTTCTTGTAATTCCATGTTGATGTTTTGTGCATTTCTTGCTTCTTTTCTTATATAGTCAATGACTTTGCGCTTAATAATCAGCTCTGCAAATGCAAGCAGAGAATTTCCTTTTTCGGAAGAATATTTTTCAATGGCTTCATTAAAAGCAATCAAGCCGATGCTGAATTCGTCATCTTTTTCATCAATATATCGTTTGCACACAGATGAAACCGTTTTAGCCACAAAAGGCTTATATTGTTCAATAAGCTCGTTTTGCAACTGCTGATTTCCTTTTTGTATGCTGATTACAGACTCTTCTAATGTGGGTTTCTTTTTTCCTGTCTTAAACAAAAGGCTAAGCACTGGTTTCACCTCAGTTCCTCCCTATACTACTCATTAATGATAGCTAATTTGATAGGGATTCGCAAAGGAGAAAACAAGGAATTCATTTCTTATTTTTCAATTATGACATCGATTGTTTTATTCTTCTAGAACAATTCGTTGTTTCTTTGACGATTAAGGGGGTTTTCCCCTTCTTTTTGTAACATCTCTGTTATTAAAATGAAATGTTGTTTCGTTTCATATCGACTTCAATCTCCGCATTTTCAACCCCAGATGACGAAAAACACCGGCGGTTGCCGGCGTTTCTTGTCAGGCTGCTGTCGCTATTCCTGCGCAGCCTTTTGTTCTTGTTTTTTCGGATTTGACAAAAACCATCCTCCAAGGGCAATAGCGAGCAGCACCGCCCAGAAGATGAACTTCCATGTGCCTGAATGAATAAAATGCTCAGATACGATATGGATCTGCGGATGTGCCAGCGTGTAAAGCATCAGTTTAACACCGACCCAGCCGACAATGACGAAGGCCGCCGTTTCCAGGCTCGGACGTTTCTTTAACAAATTCACAAAAGCACTTGCAGCAAAACGCATGATAATGAGACCTATGACACCTCCGGCCAAAATGACGAGAAATTGTCCGCCGTCAAGCCCCCCGATCTCAGGCATGTTTGTAGCGGGAAGTGTTACCGCCAGCGCCACGGCAGCTAAAATGGAGTCTACGGCAAAGGCGATGTCGGCCAGCTCGACTTTGATAACGGTCGGCCAAAAACCGCCTCTCTTTGTTTCCTTCGCTTTCTCATCTTTTTTCAGTACGTGCGTTTTTAAAATGTGATGAATTGAAATGTAGAGCAGGTAGATGGCTCCGAGCGCTTGTACCTGCCAGACGTTGACAAGGAAAGAGATCGCAAACAAAGCGCCGAACCTCAACACAAACGCGCCGGCCAATCCGTAAAAGAGCGCTTTTTTTCTTTGTTTCTCAGGCAAGTGTTTAACCATGACCGCCATGACGAGCGCATTGTCCGCAGCCAAAATGCCTTCCAGCCCGACTAAAATGAGAAGAACCCAACCATATTCAAGTAACAATGCTGCATCCATTTTTTAATTCCTCCTATGTGATTGTCTCTTTCTCTTATTCCCGCTAATGCAGCAGGGTATTTTCTGAAAGCAAAAAAGACCTCTGCCAACATTAGGCAAAGGTCTTGCTAGACATGGTTATCATCGATTAAAACATGCCAACAAAGCCGATGGAGAACATCCATGAATTGACGACTTTGTTTCCGGATGCAACATCCGGACGCTACTCCCCTTTGGGATAAAAGAAAATATTGAATTATAAGATAATATTAACCTGACGCAGATCAGCTGTCAATCCTTATTTTTGTTTAAAAAAGCCGAAACGCTTTCCGTTTTCATCTTGCTTCGTCTGTTTTTCACGACAAGATAAAGAACAAACAAGACGACAATTCCAATCCCGATCGGAAGAAGGTACTTGTCCAGTATGCCGCCGACAGCACTCCAATTATCCCCGAGAGAAAAGCCTAAGTAGACGTAAACAAACGTAATCGGTGTTATGGCAATAAAGGTATAAAGGGAAAAGACCCAGACATTCATCTTTGCCATCCCGCAAGGAATCGAAATCAGCGTTCTGATTCCCGGAATAAAGCGGCCGCTGAACGCAACAAAACCGCCATGCTTTTCAAAAAAGCGATCCGATTTTTCAAGTGCTTCAGGCTTGATCAAAAAATATTTGCCGTACCGCTCCAAAAACGGCCTTCCTCCGTATCGGCCCAGCCAATAAAGTGTCAGCGGACCGACAACACCGCCCAAAGAACCCGCAGCGACGACTCCGAAAAGTGACATATCACCTTGATACACCCAGTAGCCCGCAAGCGGAAGAACGATTTCGGCAGGCACGAACTCAATACAAAGCGCCAGAAAAATGCCGAAATACGAGAGGCTTTTAAACGCCTCTGCCATTGATAAAATCAGCTCTTCGATATCCACCACAACCTTTAACGATTGATTATTTCAAGTTCTCAAGAACTCACAAACTTGATTTTAACACATTTCACGATCATTGCAGAGAAAAATGCGAAAAGCCTTCCCCCGTCCTCATCCGGCAGGATATCATTGGACATTGGCGAATATCATGATATGTAGTATAATGCACAAATTATACCGCTTATTTTTAAGAAATACCGCTTTTTCATGACAACGGTAATCTGAATGGAAACTCTACATCTAAAATCAAAAGGCGGAGAAAAAAGTGACAGAAGTTATCGGTGAATATAATGGATGGCTGATTATTTTATCTTATATCACTGCTGTTTTGGCAGCTTACACGGCCCTTGACCTTTCAGAACGGGTCGTGCACACAAAAGGATGGAAAAACAAAGGCTGGCTGTTTGCCGGCTCTTTGACGATGGGGCTCGGCATATGGTCTATGCATTTTCTCGGCATGATGTCATTTCAAACATCGGAAGAAATGACATACGATCTCGTTTTTGTCTTGCTATCGATCATTGCCGCCTTTGGCGGATCACTCATTTCATTTTATGTCGTAAACGGACGCAATCTTTCCAACCTGAGGCTATTCGCCGGTTCGATTGCAATGGGCTGCGCCATCGCCTCCATGCACTTTGTCGGGATGGAAGCGATGGAAAACATGGCGATCGTTTACGACCCCGTTCTTTACGGGGCATCTTTCGCGATTGCCATTTCAGCATCCTATGTTGCCTTGAAGCTTTCATTTACACTTTCGAAAAAAACACGCTCTTTCCGGCTGTTGGCCGTGAAAATCGGAAGCGCGCTGTTAATGGGAGCCGCCATTTCAGGAATGCATTATACAGGAATGGCGGCAGCGACATTGTATAAAAGCGCCGGCCGGCATGCCGGCCACCCCGGACTGGACACGGTCGAGCTCGGCATTGCAATCGTGCTGATTACCCTTATGCTGCAAGGCCTCATGATCTTCGGAGCATTTACAGACAAACGACTGCTGATCGAGAGCGAAAAAGTAAAAGACAACGAAGAGCGGTTTCAGTCTCTTATCGAGCACAATATTGATCCGATCTATGTGTTCTCCCTTGACGGGGACATGCTTTCCGCAAACTCTTCAGGTCATCGTCTGCTGAAAAAAATGGGGATTGAGTCAAATGATTTTTCAACCGTTTTTCATCTGAAGGAACACAAAAAACTTCTCGACTGGTTCCTTCAAGTTCAAAACGAAAAACAAGCGATCAACCGCGATATCCAAATCACGGCAGCAGACCAATCGTTCGATTTGAACCTGACGTTGATACCCGTTTATGTCAGACAGAAGCTTGACAGCATATATGTGATCTCCAAAGATATGACAAAGCAGCGTGAAGCCGAACGGGAAATTCATAGAATGGCACATTATGACGCGTTGACGGATTTGCCGAACAGAAGATATGCAGTCCAGCATTTGACCAAAGTCCTTCATCAACAGACGTCAGGCACGGCCGTGCTGTTTTTGGACCTGAACCGTTTCAAAGGTTTTAACGATGAACTCGGACATAACATCGGGGATCTGCTGTTGGCGGAAGCAGCCAAACGGCTGGCGGAATGTGTGCCTGCCGAAGGGTTTATTGCCCGTTTAGGCGGTGATGAATTTATCATCATCACCCCGGTCCAAGAGGCTGAACAACTGTCCCGGCAGTTAATCAGACGGTTTGAAGCCCCGTTTTACATTCAAAAACACAGCTTGAAAACATCCGTGAGCATCGGCATCGCGATTTCGCCGACGGATGGAACAGACGGCGAAGAGCTGATGAGAAAAGCCGACATCGCGATGTATGCCGCCAAAGATGAAAATCGAAGCAGATACCAGTACTTTTCCCCTTCGCTCAACAAAGAGAGCGGGCCGCCGTTCAAGATGGAAACCTAATCAAGAGAAAAAAAGCCGCATTCAGGTGTAATCCTGAATGCTTTTTTTCTCTAACTGAATCCATAAGTTGCTATTCATGAAACAATCTGCACAGAGGCATCACTAAAAGAAAAGGAGTTGAACCGAACCGATGCATACAATGTGGAAAGGCTCAATCAGCTTCGGCCTTGTCAACATCCCGATCAAACTGTTTGCAGCAACCGAAGACAAGGACGTGAAACTGCGGTCACTTCATAAAGAATGCCGCACCCCCATCCAATATGAAAAAAAATGTCCGAACTGCCACGAAGAAGTTTCTCCTGACGAGATTGTCAAAGGATATGAATATGTAAAAGGCAAGTATGTCGTTTTAACAGATGAGGAACTGAAACAGCTTAAAGAGGAACAGGAAGACAAGTCGGTTGAGATTGTTGACTTTGTCCAGCTGAAGGAGATCGATCCGATCTATTTCAACCGCTCCTACTTCGTCGGGCCTGGAGATAACGGTGTAAAAGCATACACCCTGCTTCGGGAAGCGCTCAGAAAAACAGAAAAAATCGGGATTGCCCATATGACGATTCGATCAAAAAAACAGCTTGCCATTCTCCGTGTATATGAAAACTGCATTTTGATGGAATCGATCCATTACCCGGATGAAGTCCGCAATGTTGCACATGTCCCCGGCGTGCCGGAGCAAACAGAAGTCAACGAAAAAGAGCTGCAGACAGCCATTTCATTGATAGACGAACTGACAACGTCTTTTGCACCTGAACAGTATGAGGATACGTACAGACGAGCCGTGCTGGACAAAATCAAAGAAAAGATCGAGCAAAACGAAGGTGTCACACCTGCTGCAGCCGCTGCACCGCGCGAGGATGTCATCGATCTGGTCAGCGCCCTCCAGGCAAGCATCGAGCGAACGAAAGCTCCGCAAAAACAGGAAAAGGCCAAAACCAAAACCGCTGAAGCAAAGGGAACGGAAGAGAAAAAGCGAAAAACGTCGCGAAAAAAGGCGTCAGAGGCAAAGTAAAAGATGGGAAACACAATGCAGCCCGTTCTCACATCATCTCCCCCTTCCAGCGGCAATTGGCGCTATGAGGTCAAATATGACGGATACCGGGCGCTTTTAAGCGTCTCCGAGGCCGGGATCTCCCTGATCAGCAGAAACGGCCAGCCTTTGGACAGCATGTTTCCGGAAATCACGGCAAATATCAAAGAAAAGCTGGCTTCACTTGAAGAGCATCTGCCCCTCACCCTTGACGGTGAAATCGCATCTTTGACAAACCGTTACCGCTCAAATTTTGAATATGTGCAAAAACGGGGACTGACAAAAAAAGCCGATTTAATCGAGGAAGCGGCCGAAAACAAACCGTGCCAATTTCTCGCCTTTGATCTGCTTGAATACAGAGGGAAAACAATCACTTCACTGCCGTATCAAGAGCGGAAGCAAAAGCTGTATGAGCTGCTTGAAGATCTCGCTTTTCCCCTGGTTCCAGACCCGGCAGCAAAAGAACGAATTCAATATATTCCTGAAACAGAAGATTTTCATTCTTTCTGGGATTCAGTCAAAAAGCTTGACGGTGAAGGAGTCGTTGCGAAGAAAAAAGACAGTCGCTGGATGGCAAATAAAAAAACGGCCGAATGGCTTAAAATCAAAAATTACAAAAAAGCCGCCGTATTTATGACAGGCTACAATATGGCCAACGGATATGTGACGATAGCTGTTGTCGACAAAGGCCGGATTAAAGAAATGGGCTCGGTCTCCCACGGACTGGGAGAACAGGAAAGAAGCGCGCTTCTCGCTGTTGTACAGGAACACGGAACCCCTGTAAGGACAGGCGAATACACGATTGCTCCTTCCATTTGCATGACCGTCAATTACTTGACGATCCACTACGGAACATTGCGGGAGGTATCGTTCGCATCATTTGAATTTGATATAGCGTGGCAGGACTGCACATACACACGACTGCTTTTGCATTCGAGAAACGTCCACCCTGATTTGCAGCTCACCAGCCTTGATAAGATCATTTTTCCGCAAAGCCAAAAAACAAAAGCGGATTTCATCAGCTATTTGAATGAAATCGGCGATTTTCTGCTCCCTTTTTTAAAAAACCGGGCGCTCACCGTCATCCGCTTTCCCCACGGCTCCAGCGGAGAATCATTTTTTCAGAAGAATAAGCCTGATTATGCTCCCGACTTTATTTCTTCGATAAAGGATGAAGAGCACGACCATATCATTTGTGAGGATTATTCTGTTTTATTGTGGCTTGCCAATCAGCTTGCATTGGAATTTCATATCCCGTTTCAAACGGCTGATACAGCCCGGCCGACCGAAATTGTTTTCGATCTCGATCCGCCATCGCCATCGGAATTTCCGTTGGCCGTGCGCGCGGCAACAGAACTCCGCCGTTTGTTTGAACAGCTTGGCCTCACCTCTTTTCCCAAGCTGTCGGGAAATAAAGGGATACAGCTCTATATTCCGATTTCAAAAAACGCGTTTACCTACGAAGAGACCCGGATTTTTACAAGCTTTGCCGCTACCTATTGCGTCTCGCTTTTTCCGGATCTGTTCACAACAGAGCGGCTCATTAAAAACAGAGGCGGAAAACTTTATATCGACTATGTGCAGCATGCTCCAGGGAAAACGATCATCTGCCCGTATTCGACGAGAGGCAATGCGCTTGGCACAGTAGCCGCACCGCTTTTTTGGGATGAAGTGGGGCCGAATCTGTCCCCTGCCGATTTTACAATGGAGGCTGTCGTGAAGCGAACGAAAGAAATCGGCTGCCCTTTCGAACGCTTTTTCAGACAGCCTCAGGATGAACAGTTTAAAGCCATTCTCGGCCATTTAAAAGAAAACGGCCGTCCGGAATGATCCCGGTTTTAGCGGAATAATAGGTGCTGACTGTGAATGCCGGCTTTTTTCAGAAGCGCCATCAGCTGCTCCTGCTCCTCTTTTGTCAAGCCTGAAAAAGCCCGTGCGATTCTCATCGAATGGATGGGATAAATCTCATCGAGATAAGCCTTGCCCTTTTCCGTCAAATTCGCGTAAACAGACCGTTTATCTTTTGGGTCTTGCTCTCGTTTGATGAAACCGTTTTTTTCTAATTTGTCGATCACATACGTCACATTGCCGCTTACAAGGAGCAGTCTGGAGCCGATTTGCTGCAGCTTTTGGGCTCCCCTTGTATACAAAAGCTCCAATACAGCAAATTCCGTAGGATTAAAGCCATGTTCTTTGCTGTCCCTAATACTATGTTCAGACACGCTTTTAAAAGCCCTGGCAAAAACCTTGTACAATGACATAGCACGGTGAACTTCTTCCTCATTAAACGAAAGTCTCATATCATCTACCTCTTATACTATTTTCTTAATGAACCCAGGAAAATGAAAACCCTTACAAAGTTGAAAAACAAAGGTCATTATTTTCCTATATTCTATATGTATATATTTTCGTTATACGAAAGAAAATTCCTTCTTATTTTTTGAAGATATTAAAAAAGAAGCCCGCATTTTTCAGGAACGGCCTACTTTGAAAACGGGCGGGCTTTATTTTTTCGAAAAAAATAAAAATATTCGTTTCTCAGCTCTGTAATCGTCATCCCCTGTAAATGATCCTGTTTGTATACCCCAAGCGAAATCAATTTTTTCGAATAGTGGTTTCTTTCTTTTTCCAATGCGTTTTTTAGTAATTTGCTCATGGCTTCTCCTTTCGTTTTCATGTATCCTTATGATCAGAATACGCCACATTTGTTAACCTTAAATTAAGATTGCGTAAAAATTGAATGACACCTCCTCTTTTTTAGGAGGATTTTTGATGAAGGCCGTTTTGCACTGCTCTCAGGAGCGGAAAGGCGTTATGACCGGCAAGCTTCATTAATGCCTCGAACAGTTCATCCCTTTTGTTGTCTAAAGCGACGATTTCTTTAGCAAGTGTGACAGCCTGGTGTTCCTTCATTGATCAATTCCTCCTCATCATCTCTGTATCCACAGCATACAAGAGATATCTTCCCGCTGCACTTCTTCTGTAAACTTTTCTTCCGCATTTTTTCAAAAAAAATAATATGCATGTTAGATTTTCTTACAGATGTCAGGTTTTTTCCCGCGTTTTCATATATAATACAAAAAAAGTCATCTTAGGGGTGGGAAAATGACAGTCGAAGACCTTTCTTATAAAGATAAAAAAGTGATATCAATCGGCATCGTCAGCGAGCTCACAGGCTTGTCGGTCAGGCAGATCCGCTATTATGAAGAGCGGAAGCTGATCTACCCGCAGCGTTCCTCAAGAGGCACGCGGAAATACTCCTTTGCGGATGTAGAACGGCTGATGGATATTGCCAATAAACGCGAGGACGGCGTTCAGACGGCGGAAATCCTCAAGGATATGCGCAAAAAAGAACAGAGCTTAAAAAACGATCAGCAGCTGAGAAAAAAGATGCTCCAGGGACAGCTTAACGCTCATTTTAAATACAGAAACCGTTAAAAAAACGAATCATCCCCGTCGAATGATTCGCCTCACTGCTACCGATCGGTATGTCCGATAAAATCAATCATGATGCCCTTGTCGGGATCGTCGCGAATACGAAACGCGATCGCTCCGGGCTCTCCGCTTGGTTTCGCCTTGTAGGCGGCATGGAAGACGTGGATGCTCGCTTCATATATTTGAAAATCATCCTCGTCAAGCCCGGCTATCCCCCATTTCTGTTTTTCGTTCAGGATTGTTTCCGGGGAAGGAAGAGCCCCTTCTACGTAGAGCCGTTTCATGCCGGACAGGTCGTTCTCCAGTATGGCCTCCAGCATGTTTTCCACGGCAACAAGCCGCCGGTCTTTCCCCTCATCCTCATGCTGGCACCCGGCCATCACCGCAAAAGCCAAACATATCACAACAGCAGCCATTCTCTGCATACCCCAACCTCCCTGTTCTCTCGCCTAAAATATATAAACTTTCAGGGCGTCTGGCAAGAAAAAACCCTCCTTTATCAGGAGGGCTGTTTTTATAATGCATGAATAAATGCGGTTGCAATTCCAAAGTAGATCAACAGAGACAAGATGTCATTCAAGGTTGTAATCAGCGGTCCGGAAGCGATGGCCGGGTCGACATTGCATTTGTGAAGAATAATCGGGACGATTGTACCGGCCATCGTTCCGATGATCAGCGTCGCCAAAAGCGAAGTGCCCACGACAAACCCGAGCAAAAGATTACCCTGCCACACAATCGCGATTCCCGTAATCACGACAGCACAGACAAGACCGATGATGATGCCGACTCTGAGTTCGCGGAAAATCAGACGAAAAATCGTTTTTTTGTTGAGCTCTTCTTTTGAAAGGCCTCTGATGACAACGGCTAAAGACTGGGTCCCTGTGTTTCCCGTCATTCCGGCGATCATCGGCATAAAGAAGGCCAATGCGACAACCTGTTGAAGCGTATCTTCAAAATAGCTCATGATGCTTCCGGAGATCAAGCCGATAAACAACAGCAGAATCAGCCAAGGGAGCCGCCGGTATGCGGCTACATATGACTTTGTATCAAATGTGATCGCCTTACCTGAAGCAGCGAATTTTTCATAGTCTTCATTCGCTTCCTGGATGACGATGTCGATGATGTCATCGACCGTGACGATTCCGACAAGCTTATGGTTTTTTTCGACAACGGGTATCGCCAGAAAATCATAGCGTTCAATCAGCCTGGCGACCTCTTCCTGATCTTGCAGGGCCTCTGCGGAAATAACCCTTGTGAACATGAGATCCTGAACTTTTTCATCAGGTTCGGCTAAAATCAAATCGCGGTAGGATAAAACGCCGACGAGCTGTTTGTCATCATTGATCACATATAGATAGTTGATCGATTCGGCGATTTCGGCAAAGCTTTTCAGCTTGACGACAGCTTCTTTGACCGTGTAATGCTGCGGAATCCACACATAGCGGTTTGTCATGATTCTTCCCGCAGTTTCCGGCGGATAGTTCATCAGCACGCGGACCGCTTCTGATTCTTCCGCTTCCATGCTCGAAAGAAGCTGATCTTTCAGCTTCGGATCCATTTCCTCCAGAAGCGCGGCAAGATCATCATTATCCATCTTGTTCATGACATGGATCGCTTTCTCTTTGCCGACCTTGTTCAACACAGCAAGCTGCTCTTCTTTGTCGAGTTCACCCATCAAATCGGTGATGTCTTCAACTGTTAAAAAAGACAGATAGCGTCCGCGGTGCTTTTCAGGCAACTCCTTGAACAAAATCGCCATATCATATGGCTGCAATTCTTCCAAAACACTTTGAAATTCCTTGCGTTTTCCGTCTCTGAGTAAAATAATAATTCGTAAAATCAATTCATCATATGTCATGTTTTGTACCATGGCAACCTGTACCTCCTTTTCAGGAGATCCTTATATCACCATAGCAAAAGGGGTGATAGGCAGGGATCTCCTCATCGTCGATCAGCATTATGTCTTTCTTCTTGTTTTTCAAATGTTTAAACCGCCTCGAATGGGGAGAATCCATACTCACACCTCCTTGTATCATGGAGGAAAGGTTTACTTTCCTCAAAAAATAAAAAAACACCTATTTCATTAAAATGAAGGTGTTAAAAGCCATACAAAATCAAACCCTAACGCCTCCCAATCGTAGAGCTTTAGCACTGTATGGCATAGGCAAAAGTGCCAGCTGCGTTAAAAATCACCTTATGTCGATGATTCTTGTTGACCCATTGGCGTCTTTGGACATTTTTGGGCAGCAGCGTATCTCCATACAGGAGCCTCACCTAACGAAGAGCTGTATTTACCAGACACACTGAGATTACAGAAAAAAAGGAGAGCTGTCAATAAGAAAAACAATTTTTCCTACCTTCTTATATGCGTGGATTCCCTTTTTCGTCACAAACAAACCGGTTTTCGTCAAGTGCGGCGTTTCTCCCGCTATTTTTCACTGTCATTTGGTATGTCTTCCTCTGACAAGAAATGATAGTTCTCATGCAGCAAAAGCGCATATTCCCCGTCATACTTCGGATGGGGGACATATTCCGCCTGCTCGATTGACAATTCTCCTCTTTGATGGGCTTCTTTCTCTTTCACATCTGTCACCTCCTTTTTCATAGGATGCCTTTTTCCGGAAATAATATGAGGCTTCATTTATCTAGTCAGTTCCTCTCTTTTTTCTCATTAAATTGGTTCTTTTCACTCATAACTCTGTCAGCTTATTCTATTATTCGACTTTTATCACCTATTCTCAATATTTTTAGATTTTTCTTAAAATTCATACAAATGAACCTTTTTTTAACAGAACAATTGTTTTACAATATTACCACACACCTTGTAACCCATCTAAAGCAGCACAAAACAGGGAGGGCTTTGAAATGCAAATGCGATTAATTCCTTATGTCACTGATGCAAAGCTGATGGACGCGAATGAACGGCCGGAAGGAATCGATGCGATTAAGGCGCCGGAGCTGTGGTCACAAGGTTTTAAAGGAAAAGATGTCACTGTCGCAGTGCTTGATACAGGCTGTGACACGTCCCATCCTGATTTAGCGGATCGAATTATCGGAGGCAAAAACTTTACTGATGATGACAACGGAAAAGAAGATCTGTTTCTTGATTATAACGGACATGGTACACATGTTGCGGGTACAATTGCGGCAAACGGCGGGATTTCGGGTGTCGCCCCTGAGGCCAACCTTTTAATTATCAAGGTTCTTGGCGGTGAAGACGGCAGCGGTGCTTATGAATGGATTATTAACGGCATCAACTACGCCGTGGAGCAAAAAGCCGACATCATTTCCATGTCGCTCGGCGGACCGGCCGATGTTCCCGAATTGAAAGAAGCCGTGGAGAATGCGGTGAAAAGCGGTGTTCTAGTCGTCTGTGCAGCCGGAAATGAAGGAGATGGAAATGATCGCACAGAGGAATACTCTTACCCGGCGGCATACAATGAAGTCATCGCTGTCGGCTCCGTTTCATTGACGCGTGAATCATCCGAGTTTTCAAACGCCAATAAAGAAATTGATCTCGTCGCACCCGGGGAGAAAATCCTCTCCACATTGCCGAACCAAAAGTACGGGAAGCTGACGGGCACTTCGATGGCAACCCCTCACGTCAGCGGGGCGCTTGCTCTTATTAAATCACTGGAAGAGGACGCATTTAAGCGGAAATTGACAGAGCCTGAAGTATATGCTCAACTGATCCGCCGGACCCTGCCGCTCGATTACTCAAAAGCCCTGATCGGCAACGGCTTTTTATATTTATCGGCACCCGAGGTTTTAGCCGAAAAAGCTGGCGAAGCAAAGCTTCTTTCCCTTTAAACCTGAGGCCGTCGACATTGTCGGCGGCTTTTTTGTTGTGCGGCTTCATCAAATCTTTTTAATAGTAAGAATTCAAAAATTATTTTGACTAAAAGAACATGACGGTATATAATCTACTAAACAATTTCATCGCCGGGAGCATGGTAATCTAATTCAAGGTTAGATTTTAAAAGGGAAGATTGGTGAAAAGCCAACGCGGTCCCGCCACTGTAAATGAGGAGGTTGTTTCGTAAAACCCACTGTTTCTATACGGGAAGGGTGAAATAACTGTTGATTCATGAGCCAGGAGACCTGCCTGTTCTAACGCACCACATACCTACGGTCGATAGGAGGTGTTCGAGTTGACGTAACAATTGGCTACGTTTATTTCTCGTTCGCAAAAATGCTGTTTTAGGCATTCACCTTCAATTGTCCGGAGAGTGAGTGTCTTTTTTTATTGAACATAATAAGGAGGAAACGTTAAATGACAAATGTAAAGACAAGCAGCTTAGGATTTCCAAGAATCGGCTTGAACAGGGAATGGAAAAAATCGCTTGAGGCTTATTGGAAAGGAAAAACGGATCGCGAGACCTTTCTCAAGGAAATGGACGAACAATTTTTAGGGGCGCTCAAAACCCAGCTTGACCAGCAAATCGATATCATACCGGTTTCCGACTTTACGTTCTATGATCATGTTCTTGACACAGCGGTGATGTTCAACTGGATCCCTGAAAGGTTCAAGAATGTAAACGATCCGCTGGATACTTACTTCGCAATGGCGCGGGGTACGAAAGATGCCGTCTCATGCGAAATGACAAAGTGGTTCAACACCAACTATCACTATATCGTGCCTGAATACGAGAAAAACGCGCAATACCGCTTGACGAAAAATAAGCCGCTTGACGATTACAAGAGAGCAAAAGCGGCATTTGGTGTAGAAACCAAGCCCGTTATTGTCGGCCTCTATACTTTCGTGTCGCTGGCAAAAGGCTATGACAAGCAGGAGATAAAAGATATTTACGATCAAATGATCCCGCTTTACATCCAGCTTCTGAAAGAGCTTGAGCAGGAAGGCGTCAAATGGGTGCAAATCGATGAGCCTGCCCTCGTGACGGCATCACCGGCCGAAGCGGCTGCCGCAAAAGAAATCTATGAGAAAATAAAAGAAAACGTGTCAGGATTGAATGTGCTGCTGCAGACATACTTTGATTCAGTTGACGCCTATGAAGAGCTTGTTTCATTCCCAGTTGACGGAATCGGCCTTGATTTCGTCCATGACAAAGGCAAGAACCTTGAGTATTTAAAAACGCACGGCTTCCCGAAAGACAAGGTGCTTGCCGCAGGAATTTTGGACGGCCGAAACATTTGGAAAGCCAATCTTGAAGAGCGGCTCGACTGGACGACAGAGCTTTTGAGCGGCCTTGGGGTACGCGAAGTTTGGCTTCAGCCTTCAAACAGCCTGCTTCATGTTCCTGTGGCCAAACACCCTGATGAACAGCTTGCCAATGATTTAATAAACGGGTTATCTTTCGCCAAGGAAAAGCTTGTCGAACTCACACTGCTAAAGGAAGGCTTAATTTCCGGGAAAGCGGCCGTACAGAGCCAAATCACTGAAGCGAACGAACACCTGCAAGCTCTGAAGCAATTCGGCGCTGCCACCAACACCGCATTCGCCGAAGAAAGAGACCGGCTGACAGAGGATGACTTTAAGCGTCCGACGGCTTTTGAAGAAAGGCTTCGGATACAAAATGAATCCCTTGGCCTTCCCCTTCTTCCGACGACAACGATCGGAAGCTTCCCGCAAACCGCTGAAGTGCGCAGCGCCCGGCAAAAATGGCGCAAGCAGGAATGGTCAAATGAACAATACGAATCATTTATCGAAGAGGAAACGAAGAAATGGATTGACATCCAGGAAGAGATCGGACTTGATGTCCTTGTCCACGGTGAATTCGAACGGACGGACATGGTGGAATATTTCGGTGAAAAGCTCGGCGGATTTGCATTCACGAAATACGCCTGGGTTCAGTCTTACGGCTCCCGCTGCGTCCGTCCGCCTGTGATTTATGGGGATGTCGAGTTTAAAGAGCCGATGACGGTAAAAGAAACGGTTTATGCGCAGTCTCTGACTTCTAAAAAAGTAAAGGGCATGCTGACAGGTCCTGTCACGATTTTAAACTGGTCTTTTGCCCGCTATGATCTGCCGAGAAAAGAAATCGCCTTCCAAATCGCGCACGCTCTACGCAAAGAGGTCGAAGCGCTTGAAAAAGCCGGAATCCAAATCATCCAGGTTGACGAACCTGCATTAAGGGAAGGCCTGCCGCTTAAAGAACGCGATTGGAATGAATATCTGACGTGGGCTGCCGAAGCTTTCAGACTGTCCACTTCATCTGTTCAAGACACAACACAGATCCATACACATATGTGCTACAGCAACTTTGAGGATATCGTCGATACGATCGAAGACCTGGATGCAGATGTGATTACGATTGAACACAGCAGAAGCCACGGCGGATTCCTTGAATATCTTGAAAAACACCCTTATTTAAAAGGACTCGGACTCGGCGTTTATGATATTCACAGCCCGCGCGTCCCTCCTACCGATGAAATGCTGACAATTATCGAAGATGCCTTGAAAGTTTGTCCAGCTGATCGTTTCTGGGTCAACCCTGACTGCGGATTAAAAACACGGCAGCCTGAAGAAACGATCGCTGCTTTGAAAAATATGGTGGAAGCCGCAAAACAGGCAAGGGATAAGCTGGCTCAGACTGTTTAAATTCACAATACGTTCAAAAAACAGAACCATCCGGTGATTCGGATGGTTCTTTCTCTTGTCCGCGGCCCGTCATAGTTCAAAAGAATCATGGTACAAGGTCTGTTCAGCAGGAAAATATTATGACTTTTGATTCATTCGTACGATTTTCTTCCGGATGCTTTTCTTTTAACATATGGATAGTAGATGATGGAAGGGAAGGAAAATATGTAGTGATCGACGATGGAAAAGCCCTGGAACGGGAATTATACAAAAAAACATGTTATGAAGACATTCATTCTCTTCAACATTATGTAAAAGAGTTGAATGCTGCCATAGGCGAGCTGAGGCATGAAAGCTCCGCTATTTTAAAAGCTCATCAAATGTACATAAACGGCTGGCGGGGCCAGGCGCGGAAAATGTATGACGCTCTTTTGGACGACCTTGACCGCGCGGAATTCCGTGTATACGACAAGCTGAGACTCGTCAAACAGCATGCGGCTGAGGAGATGGAACGGCTTCAGCTGGAAGCCGAGGAACTGATATGAGCATTCGGCTGAATGTCCATGATTTGCATGCCCTTTCCCGTCAATTTCGCCATTCACACCAGAAAATCAGTGATCTGATGCTTCTTTTGCATCGTCACCTTCATGTCCTGCTCTCAAGTGTGTCAGCAGCAAAGATTAGCGAAATCGATCAGGCCCAATCCGAAATGGAACATGAACTCAAAGGATTTTTACATACGCTTGATGACCTGGAGCATTTGCTCCGGCACACCGAAATCCGTATGAAAAAAACGGATCAAATGCTTGCCGCCCGGCTTTTTCAGAGCGGCGGCCATCTCGCCGGCTATCCGCACATCATGTCTTTTTTGGCCGCCTCCAAACATTCGGCTGACAACTTCAAGATGACAGCTTCGCTAACGTGTGAACCTCTGATTTTACTGAAACAATTGAAAGAAAACGGCCTGTCGGGCCTGTTTACGGGAAAACGGACTGCATCATATGTTCAATTTGATGACCGGGGAAAACGGCAGCTGTGGTCGGTTCGGCGCCTGTTAAGCCGCAAAATCGCAAGGAATCTTTGCCTTTTGGCCTATCAGCAGGCAGCAAAAGGCCCGCTTTCATATACGGGTTCTGCATTTTCCAGAAAAGCGGCCGAGGCGGACGCATCCGACCTCAACACCGTTTGTCTTCACGGAAGCCAAAAAATTTCCGCCTCTGCCCTAGCCGGGTTCAGCGAACAAGCAAAACAGGAACGGAATGAAGACGAGCTTGCTTCTACAAAAGCCTGATCTTTGAGATCAGGCTTTTATATGTATCTACCAATACACATTCTCTTTGATTCTATGCTCCCCGTCGCCTTCTTTGATGATGACCGCGCTTCCTTGTTCGGGAATGGCGATAACCGCAAGCGCCGTATCATGGACATAGCTTGAGTTCCATAATTCATGAAGGGGGCGCTCTTTCAAAATATTCAAAAGCATTAAGATGAACACAGAATGGCTGACCAATAAAACGTTTCCTTCCCGGTGTTTTGCGCGAATCTGCTCAAACGCCCGCTTTACCCGTGTTTCAAAGACTTGAAAACTCTCCCCGCCGCTTGGAATATACCGTTCAGATGCTTGAAAGTAGGCTTCCAGCATGCCGGGATCTTGCTGTTTGATTTCGTCATACGTTTTTCCTTCCCAAGAACCCAGGCTGATTTCTCTAAAGATGTCGTCCTCAATAAACGGGATGGTGCGGTCCCCGAGTATCGCCCTTGCCGAATCGACTGCGCGCCCGCTGGTGCTCACATATGCCGCTTGAAATGGAATACTTTTCAGCTTCTCTCCGAGCGCTTTCGCATTGGCTAAACCCAAGGGTGTCAAATTAGAATTCGCCCAACCCTGCATTCTCTTTTCGATATTCCACTCCGTCTGGCCGTGTCTTGCCATATATAAAGTTAGCAAACAATCCTCTCCCATTTTTTTGATTCTCGCGTCCATTGTATGCTAACAACACGTCCAAAGCAAATATACAGAATATTCAAAACAACGTTTATTTTGCCGGGAGCATCAGCTATAATAGAAAGGCAAGACAACCAAGGAGGATACAGACATGAATCACGAAGCATTCTTACAGCGCGCAATCGATCTTGCAGTCGAAAGCGTAGAATCCGGAACAGGGGGGCCTTTCGGCGCTGTGATTGTCAAGGATGGCAACATCATCGCCGAAGGAAAAAACAATGTAACAACGAGCAATGATCCAACCGCACACGCGGAAGTAACGGCCATACGCCTGGCCTGTGAAGCAATTGGCGATTACCAGCTACACGACTGCGTTCTTTATACAAGCTGTGAACCGTGTCCAATGTGTTTAGGGGCGATATACTGGGCGAGGCCGAAAGAAGTGTATTTTGCCGCCAGGCATTCAGATGCCGCACAAGCCGGCTTTGACGATACGTTTATTTATGATGAAATCATGAAAAACCGGGCCGACCGGAAAATTCCTTTTTATCAAATGGAGCTTCACGCTAAACTTGAGCCTTTTCAGACGTGGGAAAACACGGATGATAAAATAGAATATTAATGTAAGGAGCTTTCCATTTTGGAAAGCTCCTTACCATTTAATCCGCTCATTCCTTATACCAGTCAAGCGCTTGATCTTCCGGTTCAAAATCAAGGCTTTCCGCTTTTCCATCCTTTTGTATCTCAAGCCTTACGGTTTTGCCTTGCAGTTTTTCGGGAGCCTCAGCTACATCTCTTTCAAAGTCGGATACTTTCTGATATGTTTTCTCCCCCGCTTCAGTCTTGATTGTGATATCGTGATCAGACTCGCTGACAAGCGTTGCAATGATGTGCTGTCCGCCGTCATCCTCGCGTTCATAGACGCCGTTTTGATCCGCTTTTGCCTGAGGCATCAGCTCCGCCTCTTCGGCCTCCTGTGCCTTGCCGTCCACTTCGACCTTGACAAGCTTCCCGATTAAATCATCGTGTGCCTCTTCACTTTTAAACTGCCTGCTTTTTGGAATGATCAATTCCCGGTCTTTGATTTTCAAGGTTATCTGGTCATCTTCTGCTAGAATAAGCTTTCCTATCAAATCAAAATCGGCTTCTGACCGTCTGTTTTGGTCATGGGAATACTTTCTTAAGTCACCCTGTTTTCGGTTCGCTGTTTCAGCGGATTTATGGTTGCCGTCATCCTCTTGTGCTCCGCCTCCGCAGCCTGCGGCAAGCGCGATGACGATCAGCCCGCCGAGCACAATTGCTTTTTTGATATGCTTCATATGCTGCTCCTTTCAATCTTGTTTTACTTTCATCCTCTAAAAAAGAAAGCAAACACTCCTGTTTGCTTTCCAGCTAAACGCCCGATTTATTTTACTTCAAGGCTGACATCTATATTTCCTCTCGTCGCTTTTGAATACGGGCAAAAATCGTGTGCGGCCTTGACGAGCTCCTCGGCTTTCTCCTTTTCAAGACCTTTGGCTGCGACGATCAGCTGGACGCCGAGCTTAAAGCCGCCGTCACTTTCATCTTTCATCAGGCTGACGCGGCCTTCCACTTCAGAGTCAAAGTCAATGCCCTGCTCTTTGGCGACATGTTCTAAAGCGCCGCCGAAGCATGCCGCATACCCCGCCGCAAACAGCTGTTCAGGATTTGTTCCCGATTCGCCTTCCTTTTTTTCATTCGGCATGACAATGTTGTAATCGAGAACACCATCATCTGATTGGACATGTCCAGATCGTCCGCCTTTTGCCGTTACTTTCGCTGTGAATAATGTCGTCATGATTCTTTCCTCCTTACGTTTTCCCTTACTCTTTATATTTCACAAAATCCGCTTTTTAAACATGCCGACAGCCTTTTTTAGTGAAATAATAGGAAAAGGACGAAAAATTTTATACAATGAAATGGAACAAAGAAAGAGTTGGTGAACCGATGACAAATGAATTCGAACATATGAAGCTTGAGAGGCAGCTCTGTTTCCTCCTGTATGCCGGCTCGCGCGAGATGACAAAACTGTACAAGCCGCTTTTGGACGAGCTGAAGATTACATATCCCCAATACCTTGCACTTCTTTTACTGTGGGAGCATGGTCAATTGAGCGTGAAAAAAATGGGTAAGCTCCTTTATCTCGATTCAGGCACGCTGACTCCGATGCTGAAACGAATGGAGCAGAGCGGCCTGCTGACAAGGGAGCGCTCCCATAAGGATGAACGCTCTGTGATCGTAAAGCTGACGGCAGACGGCAGAGCCCTCCGTGAGAAAGCAAGCTGCATTCCCGCTGACATGCTAAAACAGACCAAATTGACGGCTGAAGAGCTCAACGATTTAAAACATGCGCTTCAATCGCTCCTCGCCACATTGACGAAAGAAAATTAAGGCGCCTTCAAATATGAAGGCGCCCTTTTTTATGAAATGACCGCAAGACTCACTTCTATATTTCCGGAAATCGCTTTTGAGTACGGGCAGACTGTGTGTGCTTCGTGAACAAGTGTTTCCAATTCGGCTTTGTCAATATCCGCGCTCTTCACTTGCAGTGCGACGCCGAGCCGATATCCTCCGTCTGCTTCATCTTTCAGAAGGCTGACATTTGCCGTTACTTCTGTTTCGATGTGCAGGCGCTTCTTCTTAGCGGTTAATTGCAGCGCGCTGTCAAAGCATGCCGCATATCCGGCGGCAAACAGCTGTTCAGGATTGGTCGCTTTTTCTTGTTCTTTCGCTTTTATCGTGCCCGGCATGGCCAGCTCCAGCGCCAATGCGCCGTCAGAAGAGGTCACTTGTCCGTCTCTTCCTCCTTTGGCGGTTGCTTGAGCGGTAAACATCGGTTTCGTCATATTCATTCTCCTTTATTTTCTATTTTGCACAATTTAATTTTACAAAATACAATTGAATTGTGCAATAAAAAAACATCCCGCCCCTTTAGATGAGGCAGGATGTCCATATGTTAAATGCGGATCTGTCCATTTCCTTTCAGGATATATTTTGAGGATGTCAGCGCCTCAAGACCCATCGGGCCTCTTGCGTGGAGCTTTTGCGTGCTGATGCCGATTTCCGCGCCGTACCCGAATTCAAACCCGTCGGTAAACCTTGTCGACGCATTGTGGTAAACCGCCGCTGCGTCAACAGACGTTAAGAAAAAGCGGGCATTTTCCTCATTTTCGGTCAATATCGCTTCTGAATGCCGTGTTCCATAGCGGTGGATATGGCGGATCGCTTCATCGAGGCTGCGGACGGTTTTGATGCTTACGACAGGCGCCAAAAACTCCGTCTCCCAGTCAAGCTCGCCGGCGGGCACAGCCGAAGGAAGCAGCTCACATACCGTCTGGTCCCCTCTGATTTCAACACCTGCTTCCGCAAGCTTTTGCAGCAGGGCCTTCGATTTTTCCTCCGGCCAGTCTTCATGAATGAGCACTGTTTCAATCGCATTGCAGACGGACGGGCGCTGTGTCTTCGCGTTAATGACTACCCGCTCCGCCATATCAGCTTGCGCCGATTCATCGATAAAGATGTGGCAGTTGCCGGCCCCTGTTTCAAGTACAGGTACCGTCGATTCCCGGACAACCATATCGATGAGGTTTTTTCCGCCTCTTGGAATCAGCACATCGAGATATTCGTTTAATGTAAACAGCTGCTTTGCCGTTTCCTTGCGCGTATCTTCGATCAGCTGGACGGCTTCCTTTGGAAGCGCAGACGCTTCCAAAGCCTCCCGAATCACACGGACTAAAGCTTGATTGCTATTCAGCGCAGAGGAGCTTCCGCGGAGTACGCAAGCATTGCCCGTTTTCAGGCAAAGTGTTGCGGCATCAGCCGTGACATTGGGCCGCGCCTCATAAATCATCCCGACAACGCCGAGGGGCACGCGGATTTTCTCGATCAAGAGCCCGTTGTCTTTGCGGATTGTTTCAAGATTGTCCCCGATCGGATCATTCAGCGTCATGAGAAGGGTAATCGCGTCCGCGATGTCGCCGAGCCTTTTTGCATCAAGAGAAAGCCGGTCCAACAGCGCAGGTGAGAACCCTTTTTCTTTTCCGAGTGCAATGTCTTTCTCGTTTTCCGCCAAAATATATTCCTGATTGGAGCGAATCGCTTCCGCAATCAGTGAAAGCGCCTTGTTTTTCTCTTCCGTCGTCCGATGAACGAGCTCTTCGGCCGCTTTTTTCGCCTTTTTCGCTTTTTCGATCACTTCATTCATTTCGTTTCATCCCCTTATTCTTTTATGCTAATCCAATCATCTCGATGGATGACCTCAATCCCTTTATCATAATGAAATTCATCGCTTCGTTTTCCTTTTATTCGCAAGAGTTCTTCCGCTGAGTACAGCGTCTGGCCCTTGCCGGCTAACCCATTCGGGCCGTACACTTCTACGACCGCACCCTTTGAAAAATCTCCGTATACTTTGGTGACGCCAGCCGGGAGCAGGCTGCTTCCATTTTCCGTCATCGCCAGTTCCGCCCCTTCATCAATCAAGATTTTTCCTGAAACAGGTGAATGAAAGGCGATCCACTGTCTATGATTATTGACCGAAGACAGGTCTGATTGGCCGATATAGGTTCCGTCGCCATTCCCCTTTAAAATCTCTATAAGCTTTTCTTCACCGGCTCCTGTGCCGATAAATACATTGACACCGAGAGAAAGAGCGGTTTTTGCAGCTAAAAGCTTTGATTTCATTCCGCCCGTTCCGACTTTCGAACCGATCGATGTGGCATAGCTTAAAAGGTCTTCTGTAATGTCGGCGATATAATCAAAGCGGCGGGCATCAGGATGTTCGGCCGGATTTGCCTCATAAAGGCCGTTGATGTCCGTTAAAATGATTAATTTGTCAGCATGGATCAAACCGCTCACTAAGGCGGAGAGCATATCGTTATCACCAAATGTCAATTCTTCCACGGAAACGGAATCATTTTCATTAATAATCGGCACAAGCCCTCGCTCAATCAACTCCGTGATCGTCGCATATGCATTGCGGTAACGTTCCCTTTTGGCAAAATCATTTCGCGTCAACAAGATCTGTGCCGGCAGCAAATCATGCGCTGCAAACTGCTGAATATATTGCTGCATTAACAGGCTTTGCCCGACGGCTGCTGCGGCCTGCTTCCCCTTTATAGTAACCGGCCTTGCTGGATAGCCGAGCTGAAAAAAGCCGGCGGCGACAGCGCCGGAAGAAATAAAAATCACTTCGTGGCCTTCTTTTTTCAAAGCGGTAATCGCCCGAACATGGTCATGGACTTTCGCCTCATCTATCCCGCCTTTTGAGTCCGTTAATGAACTGCTTCCGATTTTGATGACAATCCGTTGTTTTTTCACGTTTCTTCCCTCCGAGATGATCCAGGCGGAAGCCAATAAAAAAAGCCCCTTTCGTCTTTAGAGAAAAGGACGAAAAGAGCTTTTTCCGCGGTACCACCTTCATTGAATGCGCAAAAAACTGCACATTCCGCTTTCCCCTGTAACGCAGGGTTTGCGCCTAGGTTTTTCCCCTAAGACTCCGAGGCAGGTTCGGCAGGTTTCATGTGGTGAAATGTTTCAGCATGTCATTTCACTCTCTTTCACAGAAAGGTCTGCTTACTGGTCCTCTTCAACGCTCGCTGATTTTTTATTATTATGCCCAGTAAAAATGCCGCTGTCAAGAGCTTTCTCACCGGCGATTTTTAATTAAAAACGATGGTCTTATTTCCATGAACGATAACCCGGTCTTCCAGATGCCATTTGACCGCTCTGGCAAGAACGCTTCTTTCAATCGTCCGGCCGATGTTTTTCAAAGCCTCCACATTATCTCTGTGGTCAACGCGTTCAATACCCTGTTCGATGATCGGGCCTTCGTCCAATTCGTTTGTGACGTAGTGGGATGTGGCTCCGATCAGCTTGACCCCTCTTTCATATGCGCGCTTATACGGATTGGCGCCGATAAAAGCAGGCAGGAATGAATGGTGGATATTGATGATTTTATTCGGATGCGCCGAAACAAACTCAGGGGTTAAAATCTGCATGTAACGGGCAAGGACGATGACATCTGCGCGATATTCTTCAAGCCATTTCAGCTGCTGTTTTTCGACTTCTTGGCGGATGTCTTTGTTTGCTTTCATATAAAGAAACGGAATATTCAGCGATTCAACGATCTCTCTGGCATCCTCATGGTTGCTGATCACCGCGGCGATCTCCGCCATCAAATTGCCGCTCTGCCATTCCCACAACAGCTCATGGAGACAGTGCAGCTCTTTGGACACGAAGATGACGACCCGTTTTAATTCGCTTGCGGGTGTGATGCTCCATGTCATTTGGAAAGACGCTGCGACAGATGCGAATGTTTCTTTCATCCGGTCGATTTTTTCGCGGATTCCCGCAGCTTCAAATTCGATTCTGAGAAAGAAACGGCCGCCTTCCGGATCTGTCGTATACTGGCTCGATTCAATAATATTGGCGCCGTTGTCATATAAAAACGCGGAAACGGTCGCGACAATGCCCGGCTGATCCGGACAGCTGACGAGCAGGCGCGCTTTCTCGTTATTGATTTCCTGATAATGCTCTAACTGTTGTTTCATATATGCTTTCATTTTGATTAAAACCCTCTTTGTCTTGTAATTCGTAAACTATCTCTTCATTATACTTGAGTTGATTGAAAAATCAATTTGTGTACGCCTATTTTATAACCGGGGACAGTTTTTAGCTGATCAGCTTTAATCCGACGGCTGCCCCCAATATAAGCGCGATAAAAAAGATGCGTTTGGCGTCTTTCGGTTCTCCGTAGAAAAGGATGCCGGAAAGCGTTCCGCCAACGGTGCCGATTCCGGTCCAAACCGCATAAGCCGTTCCCATCGGCAACGTCTCCATGGCAAGAGAAAGCAGGCAAAATGAGGAGGCAAACCCGGCAATCAACAGAAAGATCCATTTAAGCTGTTTATCTTGATGAAACTGGTTCATCATCGTCACACCGAGCATTTCCAAGACGCCGGCGGCGACTAAATAGATCCATGCCATCACGAAGCCTCTCCTTTCTCTTCATTAGTCACAAGCTTCAGCCCGATCACACCGCACAGCAAAACACCGATCAGTACAAGCTTGACGATGTCGGCCGGTTCATGAAACAAGATGATCTCGCACAGCACCGTTCCCGCTGTGCCAAGTCCGGTAAATACCGCATAAACGGTGCCGACCGCAAGCTTTTCACCGGCCTTAATCAAAATATAGAAGCTCGCAACGACGGCCGCCGCCGTCCCTGTCCATTCAATCGCTGTATCGGCATGCTTCAGCCCGATCACCCAGCAAATTTCAAACATGGCCGCCAGCACAACACTGCCCCATCTCATATTCGTTCCCTCCAATCATCATTTAGCAAACGAAAAAGCCCGGGTTATCGATGAAAACGATACTCCCGGGCTTTTTTCCCTCCGTGTGCATATGAACGAAGTCATATGTGTTTTCTCTCGGACCAGACCACATGCCGATGTGCGGAACCCTAGAAAACTTTAAGCGATATCATATTTTGCTATCTAGCATCATACCAAACGCATCATCCAAAATCAACTTTCACGCTTTCGGAATTCTTTCAGCAATGCCTGAATATGCGCCTGATGATAGCGGTTATGATCCGACAGATGCCAAATCCCCCAGCGGATCGTGGCAGCGCCTGTTTCATATGGAACCTTTTTCTGCAAGTCTGTTTCCGAAAACCTTTTAACGGTATGTTTCAATAATTCCAGCACCTCATCATACTGCTCGAGCAAAGCAGATAGCTGGACACCTTTTACGTCGGGCAACCGGCCGTTTTCATCTGTCATCGGTCCGTAGCGATCTTCAAGCTCCCTTGGAAACGCCTCTTCTCTCAATCTGTAAACCCAGCGGATGTCGACATTGATTAAATGATAGATCAGCTGGGCGATGCTGTTTTGATCGCCGCGTTCCCCTTTATATTCCAGTTCCTCCTGGCTGATGCCGGAGACGATCGATTTCAGCCGTTCAATATTTTCGTTGGCGGCAGAGAACAGAATTCCGGTGACAGGCGCCATCTGTTCATTTGTGTGTAAATCTTTTATAAATGTCATTCTGTCACTCCTATTGGTTTTCGTACTGAGAAAATCCGGCCCTTTAAATGAGTGGTATGTTTATGGAGCCGTTTTTTTGAAACCCTTTGCTTCAAAGACGGAAAGCAAAATCAGGCCGAGATAAGGAATATACGCTTCCGCCAGCATCGCTCCCGGTGAATTCCATTCAAGCCACTGGAACAAAACATGTACGCCCGCGATCAATGGGGGCAGTGCCGCCAGAAATTTCACTTTCATCCAAAAAGAGAGCAGGGCGATGACGATGAAGGCAACCGCCATGACCAGCCAGCGCCCAGAACCGTCAATCGTGAGAACCGGAGCGCCCCAGAAGCGGTCGAGCAAGATGATAGCCAAGATGGAAGAAAACATGAAAATGGAATAAATCGATATGTACACGGCCGTTCTTTTCTTTCCTTTAAATGCCGAAATGCGTCCGAGAACAGGTGTCATGATGATCCCGAGCAAAATGTAAAGCGGATAGCCTATCAGCGCATATGGCGAATAGTTGAGACTGCTGTTTACAGCATCATTGAAAATAAACAGGGAGATCGCCCCGAGCAAAATGAAAAACACCAGCCGTGCGTTCTCCCTCGGTTTTGTCGAAAGCTCTTTTGCGACCTCCTGTGCATATGCTTTCGGAGAGTCCCCGAAAATTTGCCGCACGCTTTTTCCTTCTTTTTCGCCTTCTGCTGCGTGAACCGTTAGTTCATCCATAATGCCTTTAATTTCTCTATCACTTTTTCCTTTAGATACCAAATACAGTCTCATATCATCTAAAACTTCCTGCATGCCTTTTGACAACACTTTTTTTCACTTCCCCTCAACCTTTTTGTCCAGCAATGCGTCTACGCTCTCAGACAGCGTTTTCCATTTCGTGATAAATGATTGGAGCTCCTCTTCTCCTTGAGGTGTAAGCGTGTAATATTTTCGCTTCGGCCCGCTCGCCGATGCTTTCAGCTCGGTTTTGACCCAATTCTCCTTTTGCATCCGCAAAAGAATCGGATAGATGCTCCCTTCGCTTATATCTGAAAAACCGTATGACGACAAAACCTTTGTCATTTCATAGCCGTAGATTTCCCCTTTCGAGATGACAGCAAGCAGACATCCTTCTAAAATCCCTTTCAGCATTTGCGTCGAACTCATCATATTCTCCCTTCGGTATCTTGTCATACAAGATACTTACACCTTACCACACACTATTTTGTTATGCAAGATAGCAGACGTAAAAAAAGCAGGCATGCCACATGCCCGCTTACGATATTATTGCAGTTTTCCAACACCGGCTTGTGCTTGTACAATCTCAGGCACATCGGCGGCATCGTCGATTTTTTCATAGAGCTCAGGCGTCCAGCCTACTGTTGTTTTGATCGACGCATCGTTCGCTTCATTATAAGCGGAGACAACACTGATTTTTTGATCATTCAGCAGCGTGTCTTGTTCATAGAGCTCGTCTCCTTTAAAGACCTTCATCAGCTTCTGCGGCTTTGTTCCTTCAGGCATCTCGAAGTAGTTGTCTTCCGCATATATTTTTGAAGAGTAGCCGACACCCCATGAATAATTGTAGTTTTTCGTGCTTTTAAAATAGTTGTTGTAGATGTGCACTTTACCGTAACGTACACGCGGCGCACGCTCTTTAATATTTTCGTACATGTTGTGGTGGAATGTCACTCTCAGATGGCCATTATCGGCTTTATAACTGTCGCTTGATCCAACAATCGTGTTTTTCGAATGACCTGCAAACACATTGTAGGAAACAGTGATGAAGTCAGACTGTTTTTTGATATCAAGCAGTCCGTCATGGTGCTGAAATTCGCGTCCGAAATAAGTCTCGGTTTCCTCATCAGGCTTATTTCCGTCATTGAATGAGCAATGGTCGATCCAGATATGCTTGGATGACTCGATTAACAGATTATCAAATTCAGAGTTCCAGTTCCCGCTGCTTCCGTCGGTCGGATCCCAGCCGGGGAAGAAATCATAGGCATTTTCAAACTCGATATTGCGGACAATGATATTTTCGACACCTTTGATATAAAGGCCGCCGCCGATGATTTTCGCATCATCGCCCAATCCGATGATCGTCGTATTGGAACCGACGCGAATGATAACGCGTTCTTTCTCGTTCTTTTCAGAGCGGAGTCTTGCTTCTTCAAGCTTTCCTGACGGTTCTTTTTTGCCCCATTTCTTCGGGTCATAAGCTTTCAAATACTCTTCAATGCTGTAGTCAGGATCTTTATAATCATCATAGCCCAGAGGCTTGTTTTGATCATCGACACTGAGATCAATCGTACCTTTCACATAGATGATTTTCGGCGTGTCATTCGTGCCGTTCTTGCTGTTGTTCCCTCCGAGCGCTTCAACAAGCTGCTTCCGGTTTTCAGCTGTGTACACATGGTCTGAAGAAGCGTCGGCACCGCCGGTTGTTCCATCTCCATATGCGCCCCAGCCGTCTTTGGCCCCCAATGTTTCTCGTCCGTGGTCTGCTGCTTGGACGGAAAAAGACGAGCCGAACATCAGCAGAGGAAAAATCATCATGCTACAAAAAAATTTTTTCAATACTTGCACCTTCCATCTAAATTTTTTCACAAAAACTAATATATTCTATAAAAATACATAAAACAACAGATTTTCCTCCTATTTTTTTCGTCATTTACCAAGAGATGTATGACGAATTCCCCAAGGACATAGTGCAAAACTTACCTAAATATGAAGGCAGCTGAAATGAAGATGATGGCAGATTGATTTTTCAGAATAATAAATAAAATTGTGGCTAATCGGTGAACGGAGATGTTTGAGCTTTTCCGCAGGTTAACTTGGTGAGTGTGATTCGAGGCGAGGAGCTTTCGGCTGAAGAAAAGCAATAAGGACGGTTCAACCGTCCTTACAAAAAAACGCCAAGACCCCGGCTGCTATTAAACAGGCGAGTGTTGGCGGCTTTGATTACCATGGCTTGTCTACAGCGAGGGCCTGAGCGAGAGCTTTGCTGTGCTTCCGGTGGCTTTTGCGTTCTTCCGCCCGCTGTTCGGCTGTTTTGTGCAGCATGATCTCTTCTTCCGTCTCCGGCTCGACCTGTGGAACAGGCTGGGGATTTCCGTTTTTGTCAAGAGCCACAAATGTTAAAAAGGATGTTGCCGCAAGCTTGCGTTCGCCCGTCAGCAAATGTTCTTTAATCACTTTCACAAACACTTCCATTGATGTTTTACCGACCCATGTCACATACGATTCAAGGCACACGGAATCCTCCTGCCGGATCGGCTCAAGAAAATCGACGGAATCCATTGAAGCGGTGACCGTTTCACACCTGGAATGCCTTGCTGCAGATATCGATGCAATATCGTCGATATAACTCATCAGCTTTCCCCCGAACAGTGTGTTGTGGTTGTTTGTATCAAGCGGAAACACCCGGCTTGTTTTCACAACTTTTGATTCCCGGCAGTATCTTTTTTCTGGTCCTGTCATGTCCATTACTCCTTTGATGTCTGATTGTTTATAAGGTGAATGTTCTTTATTAAACACTATTAGAATTCATTTGTCTAAAGTTTTTTATCCGGATACTTGTGAGATTTTCTTGCTAAAACGTTTATTTCCAATCTTGCGAAGGGAATAATGAAAGTATGAAAGGAAGATGGGGGAGAGAAATATGGACTCAGCAACGCCGAAAAAAGATTATCAAGCAAGCTGCAGCAGCGAATATGATCTTTTAAAAAAAGTTGTGCTATGCAGACCCGAATACATGGAAATTGCTGAAGTCATCAATGCTACACAAAAATACTACCATAAAGAAAACATCGATAAAACGCTGGCCGTCCAGCAGCATAACAGATTGATTGAGGAATTGGAGAAACGCGGTGTTGAAGTGGTGCTTCTGCCTGCGCTGAGCCAATTTCCTGAGCAGATATTCACGAGGGACATCGGGTTTATCATCGGCGAGACCGTTTTCTCCGCTCAGCTTTCCGCCGATATCCGCCAAGGTGAAGAGAACGTGTTGCAGGAATGGCTCGGCAAGGAAAACATATCCTATAAGACCTTTAACGAAGGATATCAAATTGAAGGCGGAGACATTTTGATTGATCAAAACACCGTCTTCGCCGGAATCAGCCACAGAACGACATTTTCAGCTGTTCGGGAGCTTAAACGGCAGCTTCCCTCATATGAAGTCATTCCGATTCCGTTTGAAGAAACATTTCTCCACCTGGACTGCGTCTTTAACATTCTTTCTCCAACAGAAGCGCTCGTTTATCCAAAAGCCTTGGGAGAACAAGAATACCAGATACTGGGGAAACACTACGATCTGATCGACATAACGGATGATGAACAGTTCACACTCGGAACAAACGTCCTGTCCATCGGCAATCAAAACGTCATCAGCCTCCCCGATAACAAAAATGTCAACAATCAGCTTAGGAACCGGGGCTATACAGTGATTGAAATCGATCTGTCCGAGATTATCAAATCCGGCGGATCATTTAGATGCTGTACGATGCCGATCGTGAGAAGCTGCAGGTAAGGACTTCCTAGACCTGCTTCTTTTTTTCTGCTTTTCTGTTTAGCCTTTCCATGCTTCCTAAGTATAAGAAAAGTTTATCAGCTGTAGCGAGATAAATTCTGATGAATATCCATCCAGTCAAAGCTATGAATACTGCAGGCACGATTTTCACCAATACTTTAACCGTAGGGTTTTTCACTCGCCCCATATATATTGCCTTTAAGAATAGGAAGTAAACAACGGCGGGCAGCAGCATCCAACTTGGAATAGCGAAATTTAAAAACGGTAGCCTGCAAAGCGACAAACTGGTCAATGCTGCTATAATCATGATACCGATGATTTTTAATGATAGGCTGATTCTAAAAGGCTTAAACAAAGTTTTGCTTGAAGCCATTAAAAGTTTTTTGTAATACGGATCAACTTTCGGTGATGAAAGCCAGCTTTGCATTTCGAAAAAACAGTATTTTTTTGGTTTAATGGGGTGCTTCGCAGCAAGATTCTTGATTTCTTGGCGGCTGAATTCGTATTCGCTCATTTTATAGCCGTCGAGCATGAGCGAGTAGGCTTCCGCATCTGAAAAAGAGTCAAGGTCTGTTCGAACACGGGAAAGCAGGGTTTGGACTTCTTCATTCACACCATACGTTTCAAACGGTCCTTTGAAGGTGCAATTTTTCCGGTATTCTTGATGTTTAACAGGAATAGATTCGATCGGGAGACGTTTTTTCAAGTGCAGCAAAGCGGTCGTTCGATGATATTTTCTCATATGGACTGAAAGCTGTTTCTCGCGGACGAGATCGGCCAGAATACTGACGCTTCGCCGCACAACGCCGGGAGTATACGTAGACGGCTCTTTTTCGTTTTCCATTTGTATAGAGGCATCACTGATAATGAAATGAGTACACTCCGGCTTGTGTTTCACCAGCGTGCTGATGCCTTGATTATCATGAACTCCTCCGTCAGCCAGTTGAACACGGATGTCCTGATCATAAAGATTGCTGACGGCAAGCGGAACAAAGACACCCGGAACGCTTGCAGAAGCGGCTACCGCATGCCCCAATCTGAAATATCTATGCTTGCACGGCCCCTGTTTCTGTTGTTTATTATTGTTGCAGTTGTCAGAGTCATCCTTTGCACAAAGATCATCATAAGACTTCACTTTTTCCAGCTTGAAATTTCCGTCAATGAGCATCAGGCTTTTGTCTCGATCCGTCTCGCCCATTCCAGCATGAGTGAACACCCAGTTATGCCCGTTGTTTAATACAGTCGCGTTCATCAGCAATATGGGGACTTTCGCATTTTTAACAGTCGTGTCAATGGTCAGATCCTGCATGTGAATGGATTTCTTTTTTTCTTTTTGAGAACATATACCATTGAATAAAAATTTTTCAAAAAGCTCTCCGATATAGTCGCTGCGCGAGTAATTGGGCAAACACATTCTCAAGTTTTTCCATGGATTCACAAAAGTTTTCAGCCGTATGTTGCATTGAACAGCTTGAAGAAACTCGGTTTGAATGGTTGCCATCATCTCTTGATATTCTTCATCTGTTATCTCAGAGCCTTGTTTGCATTCAATTAATTTTTTCAGATGAAGATAATAAAACGCGCCGACAATTGAGCCTCCCGATACAGTTGAGATCACGTCAACATGGCGAAGCAGCCCCATGTCGGCCATTCTCGTCAGAACGCCGATATGAAAAAAACCGGCGCGAAATCCGCCGCCGGAAAGAGCCACACCAAGTTTACTTTCTTTTTCTTCCAGCATGATCAGTCTCCTTTTTTACGGTTATTATTTTTTAGGAGAACAACATTTATGCTGACTGTTTTTTATCTAGCCTGCATCGTCAATTTCGGGCCGCCCGCTTCTTCATCTTTTCTCACGTCTCCATCATACAAATGGCAGGCGACTAAGTGGCCTGTGTCCGCTTCCTTCAACACGGGCTTTTCCAGCGCGCATATGTCCATTGCCGCCGGACACCTTGTCCTGAACACACAGCCGCTCGGCGGGTCGATCGGGCTCGGGAGCTCGCCTTTTAAAATGATTCGCTTCCGCTTATCTTCGATGTCCGGGTCGGGGATCGGAATTGCGGATAAAAGGGCCTGTGTATACGGGTGAAGCGGTTCTCGATAGAGCTTGCCGCTGTCTGTGATTTCAACCATGTTTCCGAGGTACATGACACCGATGCGGTCGCTGATATGCTTGACCATTGAAAGGTCGTGAGCGATAAACAGGAAGGTGAGCCCTTTTTCTTTTTGCAGTTTTTTCAGGAGATTGACGACCTGCGCTTGTACGGAGACGTCAAGAGCTGAGATCGGTTCATCACAGACGATGAATTCCGGTTCAAGCGTGAGCGCCCTGGCAATGCCGATTCTCTGCCTCTGACCGCCGCTGAATTCGTGCGGATAGCGATCGGCAAAGCTTTTGTGCAAGCCGACGGCTTCCAAGAGCTCGTCCGCTTTTTTGAGGCGCCCTTTATTTCCCCCGTATAAACCGTGGATTTCCATCGGCTCCAGCATAATATCCCTGACCGTCAGGCGCGGATTCAGTGATGCGTACGGGTCTTGAAAAATCATCTGGATTTTGCGATTGTACTGAAACGCCTCTTGCTCATTCAATTGATGGATATTGACGCCCCGATATGTCACCTCGCCTTCGGTCGGTTTATAAAGGCGCAGCAGCACCCGCCCTGAAGTCGATTTGCCGCAGCCTGATTCACCGACAAGCCCGAATGTCTCTCCTTCTTTGATCTCAAAGGAAATCCCGTCGACCGCTTTGACCGTTTTGCCTTTCCCGGCGTCAAAATGCATTTTCAGCCGGCTGACTTTTAGGAGTGTGTCTATTTTCATGGCGATCTCCCCTTCGTTTTTGTTTAAAAGTAGCGCCTTGCCGCACACAGCTCTTTTTCATAAACCGTGCCTTTAAGAGATATGATTTCAATCGATTTTCCCGTTTTCGGCGAGTGGAGCATCCGCCCTTCCCCACAGTAAATGCCAACATGATGGACCCGGCCTTGGCCCTCTTCATATGCAAAAAACAGCAAATCCCCCTCCTCCAGATGGCTTAAGGAAACGTCCTTGCCTCCTTTTGCCTGGTCGCCGGCATCGCGGGGGACGAGGTGTCCGTTGGCTTTCAGCATATTGAAGACAAACCCTGAACAATCATAGCCGAATCCGCTCATTCCCCCCCATAGATACGGAAGGTTTAAAAACGCTTTTCCCGTTTGCACGATGTCTTTGCCGGAGCCTTTGCGATGTCCTTTGATTGTCGCATCTGCTTTTTTCAGCCATTTTCGTCCCAATGGCGTCGCCACTTCAAACCAGCCGCTCTCCTCCGATAGAACAGCGAGCTTTGTGAGAAAGCTTAATTCGAGTTCTTTTGTTTTCTTTTGATCATATAAAAAAGCAGTCGGTTTTTGAATAACGGCGCAGCTTTCGGTCTTGGGATCTGTTTTTCTGACCAGGCAGGCTGCGGGAATCCAGCCCGGATAACCACGCTCATTTTTCGCAGATGGCTGGCCGGGAATGACGACAGATGCCCAGCCGTCCTTTTCCTCGAGCACCTCGACATCTTCGCCGAATAAAACCTGTGTTTGCAGAAGGTTTTCCGTACACAGCGCAAGGCGGTCTTCATATGCTAGTGACTCAAGCCAATGTCTGATAGGAGCGGGTTTTGAGAGCATCATTTCATCTGCACGGCGCGGTGCTTCGGGATGTGTCCAAACATTGGCTACCGCGACGGCGGCTGTATAGACCGTCATCAGTCATCTCCCCTTAAACCTTTGATATAATCAATCCCGAGTCCCGGGACTTCCGGAATCGTCAGTTTCCTGCCTTCATAAATGATGCCGCCCTGGACGATGTCTTCTTTCAGCATAAGCGGTGCGTCAAAGTCAAATCTTGTCACGTTTTTCTGGCTTGCGGCAAAGTGCGCGGCGGCTGTAATGCCGAGCCTCGTTTCGATCATGCTTCCAGCCATGCATTCCACACCGCAGGCTTCTGCCATCGCATTGATCGTCAGCGCCTGGCGGATGCCGCCCGCTTTCATCAGCTTGATATTGATCATGTCGGCGCTTCTTGTTTTCAAAACCAGGAACGCCTCCTCTGCTGTAAAGACGCTTTCATCCGCCATGATCGGCGTATCCACTGCATCTGTTACTTGCTTCAAACCTTCAAGATCGTGTCTGTGGACAGGCTGCTCCACAAGCTCAATATCAAGACCTTCATCTTCCATCTTGCGAATGGCTCCTATCGCCTGCTTCACTGTCCAGCCTTGATTCACGTCGAGCCGGATGTTAACCCCGGACCCGCTTACCTTGCGGATTTCGCGGATACGGGCCAGGTCTGTTGCGATGTCGTCTTTTCCGATTTTGATTTTCAAGGTGTGATAGCCTTCTTTTATATAGCGTGCGGCATCCTTTCCCATTTCTTCGGGGTCGTTGACACTGACGGTAAAGTCCGTCTCCATCTCCCGCCTGTATCCCCCCAAAAATTGATAAAGAGGCAGGCCGCACATTTGCGCTAAACAGTCATAAACAGCCATATCAACGGCCGCTTTCGCACTTGTGTTTCCAATCATCAGCTTTTCGATTGTATGAAAAATGGCGTCCGCTCTCAGTAAACTTTGGCCGATCAGCGCCGGGGCGAAGACCTGTTTGATCGCCCCTTCGATGCTTTCAAGCGTTTCGCCGGTGATGACGGCGGTCGGAGGCGCTTCTCCCCAGCCTATCGCCCCGTTCTCAGCTGTGATTTTCACGATGACAGCCTCTGCGGTATGTACGGTTCGAAGCGCGGTTTTAAACGGTTTTTTCAGGCGAACGCTGGCACGGTATGTGGTGATGTCGGTGATCTGCATGCCGGCCCTCCTTTCTCTTAAGTTTTAAGAAATTCCCGGCTCGATCGTCAGCTGTTTCCGATCGGCATCCAACACGGCCTCCGCCCCGATCGGCACGGCGATGTTCGGTGATGAATGGCCGATTTTAAAGCCGGACAGCGCCGGTTTTCCCTCGGGGACGATATAGTCTTCGATCAGCTCTTTCAGTGTCAGCGATTGCTCGCGTTTTTTCGGTGTGCAGTTATGAAAATCGCAAATCAACATCCCGGCGGCGTCGGAAAGCTTTCCCGCCATCTGCAGATGATTCAGCATCCGGTCAATGCGATAAGGCTCCTCATCGACATCTTCGATAAACAAAAGCTTTCCTTTTACATCGATTTCAAACGGAGTTCCGAGCGTGGTCGTTAAAAGGGCGAGATTACCGCCGGCAAGCTCCCCCTTCACCTTCCCTTTCACAACCGTCTTCAAAGGCGAGGTGTCATCCGTCAAAGTAAGCGCCGATTTTTGAAAAAGCTGTCGAAACGAATGTTTTGTCAGCGGATCGACGTCATCCCGGCCGATGTCCGAGCTGAGCATCGGCCCGTGAAAAGTGACAAGCCCCGTCTGCTGCCTGATGGCTGTATGCAAAAAAGTAATATCTGAGTAGCCCCAGAAAATTTTCGGGTTGTTTTTCAAGATCTGATAGTCGATGTTTCCGGCGATTCTTGCCGTTCCATATCCGCCGCAAGCGCAGATCACCGCTTTGACGGCAGGATCTAAAAACATGTCATGAAAATCGCTCAGCCGCTCTTCATCACGTCCTGCGAGATAGCCGTGTTTTTTTGCCGCGGCCCGGCCCAGTTTGACACGAAGGCCCAGCTCTTGTAAAAAAGCGACGGCGGCATCCAGCTTTTCCGGATCAGGCGGACTGGCCGGTGCGATCACTCCGACCATATCTCCTTTTTTCAGCCGTTGAGGCGTTATTTTCAACAAAAGAGTACCCCCTTTTAGAAAAATCCGCCCGGCCCTGTGCTAAGCTTGCACAGATCACAGGCGGACACGGTTTATGTTTTTTCGGCCCATTTGAGCTCGATATAGCCGACAGGGTGGCGGATGATGCCTTTTACGTTCTCTTTTTCCAAATGAACTTGATTATAGAAGTGGATGGGAATGATCGGCATTCCTTCAAACAACAGCTTTTCAGCCTGATGCATCAGCTCGTTCCGCTTTTGTTCGTCGGCTTCTTTTTTCGCCGCGTTGATCAGCTGATCATACGCTTTATTGCTCCACCCGGTTCTGTTCATCGCATTGCCGGTCTGAAAGCTTTCCAGAAAATTGACGGGATCTGCGTAATCGGCTAGGAAAGAGCTTTGGGAAAACTGAAATTTCAGCGCTTTTTGCTCTTCAAGGAATGTATTCCACTCCATATTTGCGAGCTTTACATTGACGCCGAGCGTGCTTTTCAGCTTCTGCTGAATGGCCTCTGCCATTTTTTTATGCTCAGGCTTTGTACTGTATGTCAATGTCACAGCGGGAAGCTTTTGATAGTGTTCTTCCCTCATGCCCTTTTCCAGCAGCTTTTTCGCTTCTTCGGGATCATATTTGACCAAATCGCCGCCTTCCTCGCGAAAGTCCTTGCCGCTAGGTCCCTTAATACCAGGAGAGACAAAGGCCCGCGCCGGTTTTTCACCGTTTTTTGTGACATAGTCGACGATTTCCTGCTGGTCAATGGCCATCGCGAACGCTTTTCTGATGTTTTCATTTTTAAACGGCTCCATATTGACGTTGAACCTGTAAAAATAAAGGCCCGCCTGCTCGAACACTTTCACCTGGTCAGAGCCCCTCAGCTTCTCGCTCATCTCTGCCGGCACATAGGATGTATCAAGCTCATTGGACTCGAACATCTGGTAATCCGTATTTCTGTCATCAACCATCGCCCATGTGACTTTATCAAGCTTGACGGCATCCTTATCCCAATACGTATCGCTTTTTACCATCGTGAAGCTTTCATCATGCTTCCACTCTGTCAGCTTGAACGGTCCGTTGCCGACAAATGTGTCTGCTTCTTCGTGCCATTTCGGATTTTCTTCGGCGACCTTTTGATTGACGGGGAAAAAGGCCGGATTGGCGACAATGCTTAAAAACGATTTCTGCGGATGGGCCAGTGTGACTTTCAATGTTTTGTCATCCAAAGCCTCCACTTTCACATCATCTTTTGCGCCTTTTCCCGTGTTAAACGCCTCTCCTCCTTCGATAAAATAGCCGAGGAACGCGGCGGATGAACCCGTTTTCGGATCAAGCAGCCGCTTCCACGCATATTCGAAATCGCCGGCTGTCAACGGATCCCCGTTTGACCATTGCGCCTGTTTTCGAATTGTAAATGTATATGTCTTTCCGTCAGCGGAAATGTCCCATTTTTCGGCTGATGCAGCCTCAGGCTCATGATCTTTTCCAAGCCGTGTCAGCCCTTCCATAATGTTGTTCAGCGCCTGCCATGACACATTGTTAAAGCCGATCGGCGGATCGAATGACGTCGGCTCATTCTCATTGTTCAGCCGCAGGATTTGTTCTTTTTCAGCTTCCTTTCCTTTCTTTTCCGTCTCCTGACCGGCTTGCTCATTCGCCGTACACCCAAACAGCATCACAACAATCATCATAGCGGCCAAACTGCTCCACAACCTTTTCATCAAATCCCCCCGTTTCATTTGATCCTTATCACTTTCTCACCAATACGGCCCGCTCGTCCTGAAGCCAGCAGCACACATCATGCCCGGCTGTAAGTTCGGTTTTCACAGGGTGGAGCTTTTCGCACACTTCCATTGCAGATGAACAGCGGGCGGTAAACGGACACCCTTGAGGCGGTGAAAATAAATCAGGCGGCGTCCCGTCAATCGGGACAAGCTCCGCTTCTTCAATGTCAAGCCTTGGAACGGATTTCAGCAACCCTTTTGTGTATGGATGCTGCGGATGATAAAAGATGTCTTTTCTCGTCCCCGTCTCCGCGATTTTTCCGGCGTACATGACCGCGATTCTATCGGCCGTCTGCGCGACAACGCCCAAATCATGGGTAATCAACATAATCGAGACCCCGGTTTTGCGCTGTATGTCTTTAAAGAGCTCAAGGATCTGCGCTTGAATGGTGACATCAAGCGCTGTTGTCGGTTCGTCCGCAATCAGGATCTCCGGTTCGCAGATCAGCGCCATCGCGATTACGATCCGCTGCCTCATTCCGCCGCTGAATTGATGGGGATACTGCCGCAAACGCTCTTTCGGGTTCGGGATTCCGACAAGCTCAAGCATGGAGAGGGCGGCTTTTTTCGCGGCATCCTTTGAAATTCTTCGATGCTCCAAAACCGCTTCTGTCAGCTGGTCGCCGATCGTTAACGTCGGATTCAGGGCAGTCATCGGATCCTGAAAAATCATCGAAATCTCGGCGCCGCGGATTTTCCGCATCTCTTTTTCAGACAGATAGCGCAAATCCCTTCCTTTAAAGCGGATCGAACCGTCGGTGATGGAGGCGGAATACTTCGGCAAAAGCTGCATGATGCTTTGTGATGTTACGCTTTTCCCGCAGCCCGATTCACCGACGACCGCAAACGTTTCCCCTTCATATAAAGCAAAGCTGACACCGCGGACAGCTTTCACCGTCCCTCCGTGTGTCGCAAATGAAACATGCAGATTTTCAACATCCAGCACTTTTTTCCGCAAACATCCATCACCTCCTCAGCTTCGGATCCAGCGCATCCTGGAGTCCGTCTCCCAGAACATTAAAGGCGAACATCGTCAATGAAATAAAGAAAGCCGGAAAAAACAGCCGCCACCAATCCCCCGACAAAATGACCGGCAGACCGTCGTTGGCCATCACGCCCCAGCTGGCAAACGGGGCTTGAATCCCTAAGCCGAGGAAGCTTAAGAACGCTTCGGCAAATATGGCTTGCGGCACCGTCAGCGTCATTTGCACGATAATCGCCCCCATCATGTTCGGAAGCAGGTTCCGCCTAATGATCCGCATCGTTTTCGCCCCAAATGTTTTGGATGCAAGAACGTGCTCATCGTGTTTGATCTTCAGCACCTGCCCTCTGACAATTCTCGCCATGCCGACCCAGCCGGTGACCGTCAGCGCAACGATAATCGTCCCGAGTCCCGGTCCCATCAAGACCATCAGAAGGATGACGACCAAAAGGTATGGAAGCCCGTGCAAGACTTCGATGATCCGCATCATCACATGATCGGTCTTACCGCCTTTATAGCCGGCAACACCGCCGTAGATAACACCGATCGCAAAATCGATCAACGCCGCCATAAGGCCGACAAAAAGCGAAATCCTCGCTCCATACCATGTTCTTGTAAAAACATCGCGGCCCAGCTCGTCGGTTCCGAACCAATGCGTTCCGGACGGAGGCAGGTTTTGCTGGGAAAGCGACTGCTGTGTGACACTGTGGGGAGAAAGAGTCGGCCCGAGAGCCGCCATGATAAAGAGAAAGATTAAAATACTCAAGCCAGTCATCGCCAGCTTGTTCTTTCTTAAAATCCGCCAGGCGTTCTGCCAGTATGAAAGGCTCGGCCTGACAACAGATTCGCTTTCACCCCTTACCTGTTTCTTCGGGGCAAACCATTCATTCGGGATAGGCCCGCCATGCGGAGTCCCATTTTCCCGGCGAACCGGAAGGCTCATATCTCTCACCCTTTCTTATGCAGTTTAATGCGCGGATCAAGGATTCCGTATGCCATATCGACTAAAAACAGCATAACGATGAGGATGATGCTGTAGAAAACGGTGGTTCCCATAATCACGGGATAATCGCGGGAGTTGATGCTTTCGACGAAGTATTTTCCCATGCCTGGAATCGCGAAGATTTTTTCAATGACGAAGCTCCCTGTTAAAATGGCGGCTGAAAGTGTGCCAAGCACCGTAACAACGGGCATCAGCGCGTTTTTAAGCGCATGCTTGATGACGATTTTAAAGGGAGAGAGTCCCTTCGCCCTTGCCGTGCGGATATAATCCTGGGTCAGCACTTCAATCATGCTCGACCGCGTCAATCTGGCGATTATCGCCATCGGTCCCATCGCCAAAGCCGTTGTCGGCAGCACCATATGCATCGGGCTCGTCCAGGTCGAAGGCGGAAAGATGTTCCAATTGACGGCGAATTGCTGAATCAAGAGGGTCGCCATAATGAAGTTCGGCACAGAAATCCCGAGGACGGCGATTGTCATCGCCAAGTAATCGATGATCCCGTTTTGCTTCAGCGCCGCAAAAATGCCGAGGGCGATTCCTGATATGACCGCCAGCACGAGCGCCGTCATCCCCAGTTCAAATGAAACAGGGAAGCCTCTTGCCAGCATGTCGTTCACACTTTGCGAAGACTGTTTGATCGACGGTCCAAAATCAAAGGTGATGATCGATTTCAAGTAGATCACATATTGCACAATGAGAGGCTCATCTAAGTGATAATAAGCTTCAAGGTTTCGCTGAACCGCCTCATTGGTGTTTCGCTCCTCATTAAAAGGAGAACCCGGAATCACTTTCATCATCACAAAGGTCAATGTTGTGATCACCAAAATGGTCACAAGCATCGAGAAAAACCGCTTCATGATGTAACCCGCCATGTCCATCACACCTTCCTAGGAAAATGTCGTCCGCATCGCCAGCTCTGTCATGACAAGCATCGCTTGGTAGGCCTCCAAAATATCTTTCGCTTGATAGCGGACAATCGTCGTTCCCGGTTTGATTTCAGTGCCGGGCATCAAGTTCGCCCACTCCGCCTGGCCGTAGTTGGCAAATTCGATGCTGAGCACCGGCCTGTCCGGAGGTGTGAGGGGCTTGACCTTGTCCCTGTTTTGCAGCGCATAAGCCGTCTGTTCCTTTAAAAGACGCCCCGCTTTCTCAGGTGTCAGACATTTGACGGCCGAACGCGAAATCGTTTCTTTCACGGCCGCGGTCGTCACGTTCGGGATCAGCTCCTTCGCTTCAGCCGCGGCCTCACTGTCACCGGCCACCATGATGACCGGAACGCCGTAATAGCCGGCTACATAAGCGTTAAAGCCGAGCTCGCCGACCGTCTGATCGTTTATGTAAAAATGCCGAACACCGAAGATCATGCTGTGCGACATCACGCCTCTCATCGACGCCCGCGCGTGATAGCCGAGAAACACCGCTCCCCCATATGTTTCATCAAGTCCCTGAACCATCGAAAACGGCTTGACATCCCCTGAAATAAGCTGTGCTTCAGGATGGAGGCGCTCGATCAAAATATTGTTCATTTTTGAATGGCTGTCATTGACAAGCACTTCTGAACAGCCGTTTTGCAACGCTGCTTCAATCACATGATTGGCTTCATCCGTCATGATCGCCCTTCCCCGCTCATAGTTCAGCTTGCTTGAATCGACAAACGTATCATCAGGAAGTCCAGAAATTCCTTCCATATCAACGGACATGTACAGCTTCACAAAATTCCCCCTCATCAAAAACATCTCAAATTTTTTATTATTTTAAGAATATTCTAACAAATTATATTAGAATTCGAACAAGATTTCAATATTTATTGGGAATTTTAGATAACAATGGAATTACAAGCTGATAACACCGAGAAGGGCAAGTATAATTGTATTATCCCAGTTTGTATTGGTTACATTGCCCCGTTCTTCTGTTTTGACAATTTTGCACGCGTTCTTATTCGTCTCCTGGAATTTTCTGAATCCCTGTTTTTTAACTTGAAGAACAAGATGACATGATCTTGAGAAAGAATGGTAAGTACAATTAGGAACAGCGGTGTTTCCTACATTATTGTTCTGTCCATTGTGGTTTGTTCCGCTGCAAGAGAAAGTATTACCTTCATACTTTCTTGAACGTCCTTTCATGTCAAAACATGTATATAAATACGACTATAAGCAAAAATAGACCTTTTTGGAATGCCTTTAATGTGATTTAATAACAATTAAGTGGAAATTAAGAAGGATATGATACTTTTATGAGAATTCTTTGGATTTTTCTAGGGTTTGCTTTGTTTGGGATAGTAATGAATACTATCAAAGAAAATTTCTAGTCTACTGTGCCAACAATTATTTTATTGGTTTTTATGGCTGTTTGTTTGATATTTGACCTAGTTAAACGTAAGAGGAATCAAGAGCAGCGCGAAAAAAAATATGAGTCTATATGGTGGATTACAACACTACTCATGGTTTTCGTGATGACTTTTAATACTTTCTTTTGGAGAATTGACCCTGTGTATATTTTCATTGTTATATTGTTGCACATTTTGTTCATGGGGATCATGAAGAGTAGACTAAAGAAAACTGAAACAGATAAAACATGACCGACGGCCTGCTTTTCACTTCCAAAATCGCCAAGGTAGCGGCTCTGCCGGGCGAGTTACATGATAAAAAAAGCTATGCTGGCGATGATGTGAGGCAACCCGAGCAGCAGAATGTTAATTGACATTTTTGTTCTTGTGTCTCTGTGTTCTTTTGTTTCAGAAAAATAATTGGCCCGTTGTTTGTCGCCATTTACAAAGGCTCCCAAAAAGATCCCGGAGACGAGAATAGAAATAATTCCAACTGTTCCTGAAACCTTGATGATCAGGCTGTGATCTTGTGTAAAAACTGAGACAATTAAGCTCACAGCTAAACAGGCAAGACCAATTAAGAACCAAATCCATCTTTTCATTTTAATTCACGCCTTCGTATTTTTATAAATACGATACCGTACTTTTCGTGTTTTAGGAAGCCAAAGTGTCATTTACGAGCTGAAGCCTCCAAGTAGATGATCTTCTTTTAAGTGTGACTTAGCTTGTACCACCAAGAGACTCGGTATAGCTTTTGGTGACTGCAAATTGCCGGAGATGGCCCCAAAGGTGTAGACCACGGTCTATAGTTAAGATAAAAATACGTCCTCCTTTTCTCAAAAAAACCCTCAATAAAATAGGTATAATAACCTAAAACAAATGATTCATTTTCGTGGATAGGCAGGATTTTTTCACCAATATCTTTCCGTAAAGTGGTAAACTCTATACTGATTGTAACCATTAGTATTAGAGGAGAATGCCATGAAAACCTTGGATGTTCAGGCGTTGCACCATGCAATTGACAAAACGCTGGAACAATTAAAACAACAATCAGACGAAATCGCCAAAGTCAAAAAAGCCGTTAAGGACATCACATCACTTGATGATGCTTTAAAGGGAAAAGGCGGCGACGCGATCCGTGCCTTTTACGAGGAATGCCACACCCCTTTTTTGCAGTTCTATGACACTTTCATAGAGGAATACAGTTCCACGCTAAAGAAAATGAAAAGTGCGCTGAATTTTACGAGGAATGCCACACCCCTTTTCTACAGTTCTATGATACTTTCATAGAGGAATACAGTTCCGCGCTGAAGAAAATGAAAAACGCGTTGAATTCCCTGGAACCAAACCATAATGGATTTATTTCACAGTCCTTTCTCGAGCACGAACTTGAGAATGGTTTAAATGCTGCTGATCGAACAACGAAACATTTGGTTTCCAAGACCAACGCGACAATCGCAAAAGTCAGTCATATCGTTGATCTGCCGGATTTGAACGACAGCGATTTTCACGAACAGAATCAGAAAGCGTTAAAGGAAATCAGCACGACTCTTGAAAAGCTGCATGCGTTTGACCGCGAGCAAACAAACGCCCTCAAAACGGCTGAAAACGACCTTGAGACGATGCAGAAATACATTGCGCGGCTCGAAAAGATGTATACCGGACCAAAAATTGAAATAACCGGCTATCAACAAAAAGGCGCGATTTTAAAGCCGGAGATGGATACCCTGAGTGGAAATCAAGAAACAGCGATGGGTGTTATGTTGAAAAAAGTCGGAGACAAAGAAGACACTGAAATGAATACTCTCGCCGACCCTGACCGAACAAAAAAATTGGCGACACAAAAAGTTTCTAAGAAAGTGTATAGTGAAGAGGAGTTAGAAAAGCTAGAAAAGAAATATACTGTTTATAATGACACAGTGTACCGAGCTTATATAGATGGTAATATAATCGTCAAGTTAGAACCTACTTACACCCTTCCTGAAGATGTTGAAAAAAGCGAATGGGAAAAATATCTAGAGACCGGTTTGGAATTTGCAGGAGTTTATGATGCAGTAAGAGCCGGATTTGGGTACGACCTTGCAACAGGTGAAATCGTTTCAGTCAAAGATCGTTTTTTAGCTGGATTTTATGTCACACCTTTTGGAAAAGCATTTAAATACGGAAAACGCGGTTACAAATTATTCAAAGGTGAGGAATCAGCAAAGAAAATTGCAAAGGTTGAGAAAGGTGCGAAATCAACTGAGCAAGCTTCTAAGGCTGAAAAAGGCGGGAAAACAACCGAAGATGTTGGTAAAATTGATGAAAAAGACAAGTCCGGTGCTAAAGGGACAAACAAAATTGAAATTCCTTCGAAAGCAAAGCATGTACTTGAAGAAGTAACCAAGAAAAACGGAACACCTCCAAAAGGCTACAAAGGCGGAAAGCCTTTTGAAAACAGTGGTAAATACGGCGGGCAGAAATTACCATCGGGCACTACCTATAAGGAGTATGATGTTAACCCTAAAGTTAAAGGCCAGGATAGAGGTGCAGAGAGAATTGTAATTGGGGAAGATGGTTCAGCCTGGTATACAAATGATCATTATAAAACATTCGTTAGAATGAGATAGGAGAGATATATCATATTATGAAAATGTTAGATGGGATTTTAATGTTGCAAGAACCGTATATTCATTTACTTGTTGGGGAACAGGAATCATTCGATGAAATCGCAGAAAAAAATTCTTATGCGACAAACAATGAAAGCGAAGTATTTTTAACTGTAATTGAGGGTAATAATTGTATAACTCCTGAACACTTAATGAAAGAATTTGCAAAAAAACTAAAGTTCCCAAATTATTTCGGAGAAAATTGGGCAGCATTCGACGAATGTATTAATGATTTAGATTGGTTAGATTCTGAAAAATATGTTTTATTTATTAGAAATTCCGATAAGTTGTTACTGCAAAATGAAGAGTTTAATGTGTTTGTGGATATTTTAAATTCGGCAATAAATGAGTGGGTATCAGGGAGAGAATACGATTCTTTTCCAACTCCTCCTACTCCATTTCATGTAGTATTACATTGTGAAAAAGAAAACGAGGAAAAATTGGACTCAATTTTATCAAATAAAAATATAAATAAATTCGAGAAAATTCAAATATAAGTTTTTTAAGAGAAGGCGCCTCAACTGGCGCCTTCTTTATTTATTTCAATTTCGCTTCGAGTTTTGCTTTCGTTTTCGGTCCGTAAATACCATCAGCAGACAGCCCGTGAACCATCTGGAACCGTTTGACCGCGTTAGCTGTTTTCTTCCCGTAATACCCGTCAATACCGTTATTCTTGGCCCCTTTGTCCGGGTAATAATAAAGAGCAGCCAGCGCCGCCTGAATCTGTCGGACAGCCGTTCCTTTCATCATCTCATCATCGGGCTTTTCACTTTATAGATGCCGGACGGCAGCTTGTAAGATGATTTTTTTCCATTTGAAGATGACTTTTTCTTTTCACTGGCAGACAGTGCTTTTTCTGTTGCTGGTCCGTATATTCCATCAACCGCAATTCCGGCCTTCTTTTGAAAGGATTTGAAAGCCTGCACAGTTTCATTACCGTAAGAACCATCAGCCCCATACTTCGGCAGCGAAAAGCTTGCAGCAATCAAACGCTTTTGCAAAGCCTTGACTTTGGAGCCTGACGATCCTTTTTTCAAGATCGTGCCGGTGGATATAGCTTTGCCGGCTTGTCCATCCCTTTAAAGATGATTTTGCTGCCGTTTGGAACCTAATTTACATCGGTGAGCTGACACATCGGATTTTGTGATCAAGCCCTAAGTCTGTAATGATCTCTTCAAGCAGGGAAAAAGTCGAATCCCTATGGGTGTCGTAAACTTCCCTGACGACTAAGGCTGTCCGCTTTTCCTGCAGTAGTTTCAGAATCAGTTTGAGGACTACATGATAGCTCTTAGATGATCCATAACCGCCGACGAGAAAATAAAACTTCTGCGACCAATCAAAGAGAAAGTCCCTGAAACGAGGATTCACTTCTTTTTCCATCATCGATCACCTTTATCCTTGATGATAATTTCAAACGTTGAGTCATTTTCATTGTCGTTCAGTCGCTCGACTTCGACTTTCGTTTTCTCGATGTTCAATTGCATTTGCTCCATTTTAAGCCGCCGCTCATCCTCTTCATGGGCCATTGCGTCAAATTGCTTAATCAGGCTCCTAAGCTCACCCATAGCCCGAGATTGAGCATACAGGAAGGTTGCGTGACGATCCCAGGCGAACTGAATTTCATATTCTTCCTCATCAACGGTTTTTTGTAATTGCTCATTGCCGTTTTCATCATCTTCCAAATGAAAAGAGTATTTTCCCTTTTTCATCTCTTTTGCAAGATCGTCCTTATCCTGAACGAACATGATGCACTGCGCCCGGATAATGGCCGCGTATTGGATCTGGATCTGAATTTGATCCTACATCATATCAGCCGGTGAATGTTCCTGTATCTCTTCCATGATCTCGAGGGTTTCCTCCGGGAGAAACTTGGAGAAAAAGCCGTGAGTCACAGCATTCTGATTTCCCTTCGGTGCGCCGCCGTTGTTCCCGAGTGCATTTATATTGCCGGGAGGCGCAACTACTTTTTTGTGTGCACACTTTTTTCAATGGATGCACCCTTTTTTTCTTTCCTAACCATGCCTCCTTTTCCATGACTTGATGGTGTTGACTGACACCCCATACTTTTCGGCAAGGTCCTTGTATTTTATTCATTTAACGTAATCTTTTTGTGCTTGAATGTGCTTTTCGGCAGTCTACATTCACCCGCCGCCCCCTTCTGATTTGTTTTTTTGGGAAAATAAAAAAGGACAACCCTAGAGGCTATCCCAACGTGTTTTTTAAGGTTTTATTGAACAATATCTACATAACACCTCATATCATCATATTCTTCGCCACCAGCATCTTCAAATCCAAATATATATTGATTTGCATTTGATTCATTTCTAATTGCACTCATAATCCAAGGTTTAGAGGCACTTGGAGGAGAAGATTTATGCCACCCTGTCACTCTATACCACTCATCTTGTGCAGTGTTGTTTTCAGGCGTTGCCCAATCATTTAGCGATCTATTATAATTTCCTCGTTCCACTAATTTGCGGTCGCTATTTTGTGGGTAGATACATATTGCATTTTCAAAATGAGCATCACTTGAAAAGCGAAATTGTGCCCTAAATCCGCATGGAACTTTAACCCACCCTATCTGATTTGAAATTAATTCTTTAGTGTTGTCTGGACCATAACACATAAAGAATCCTCCTTCGTTAATAAAGTTACGCTATTATAATTTACATTTAATTACATTTTATACTTTTAATTAATTGGTTTTTATGTTTTCACACAGTTTCTTCATATTCCGCCCACACTCAGGGGCCTTCTTTAGCCGCCGATTGTCTATTCTGAGATTCACTGGACACGGTTTACAGAGAACATAAAAAAGCACCCAGATGGATGCCTAAGATTCATTAAACTTACTGTCAATATCTTTTATAATAGTTCTAAGTTCCACAATGTCTTTCTCTTCGTTTGATTCAAGAAGAAAGCAGTCTGCCTTATCCGGAGAAATAAATATTATTTCAAGATTTTCATTTGAGTTATTTAACGTTACCATATTCCAATTAAGAGCTAACTTCTTTTTAATCTCTCTTATATCACTAGTCAATTTTTCAACATTTTTAAGTTTTTCTTCATAAGCTTGTTGAGTGATTAGATGTAGTCTAGAAGTATTTCTTAAAGAAAGTCTCCTTAAGAATAAACTGAAGCCCACTACTAAAACTATAAAGGCAAATGCTTGAAAAAAGAATCCAACAGTATCATAATATACCATGTTAAATATTGGATTTATAAACCTTTCTAACTGATTATTATCTGGATCCGTAAGATCAAAAAAAGCAAAAAAAGACCTAGTAGGATTAGACTTTGATGCTTTTATATATTCTTGTTGAATACCAAAAGCAGTTAAACTAAAGATAAATGTAAAGAGCGGAACTACAAAAGATACAACTCCAGTAAAGAAAGGCAAAAAAAACAAATTAACAAATGTGGCACGTGATAAGAAATTCTCTTTCCTTTTAAACTCATCTTCTGTTGCAATTTTAATCATTTTTAAATCATCTATACTATGGTTATTTATTAACCAACTCTTTATGGTTTTCATTCTGCGTATGCTTAATACATCAATTATATGAAATTTCGAGAAAAATTTTAGCAAACCTTCCTGAGAACTTTCCCTAGTATTTTTTAAAATATAATGTTTAATTATAAGTTCATTTTTTTCTATTACACTTTTCTTAAAAAGAATCCCCAAGAATATCAGTATAAAATACGGGACTAAGAATGCGATTAAATTTTGCAGTAATAAATATCTCATTGAAAATTGACCTCCTGAAGCTTATATTACAACATAAAAAAAAATAGAGAAATAAGCAATTAGACTTCCCGTCGAATATTTATGAGGTCTAAATGAAAAGATGTCCTTGCTAATAAATTGCAAGTTAAAAAACGACTCCGCATAATTACAGAGTCGCATTTACTCACTATATTTTGCGTCGTGACTCGGGATTATCTGCCTCCCCGTCCTGTCTTCCATTTTGCACGACGGATTTTTCTGGGTTCAACAACTGCACAATGCGGCAATTTTGGCACAACTGGTTGATGATTTCGTCTTTCATTCGCCTTACGGTTTCCAGCGATATGCCGAGATGAAGGCTAATGGCTCGATAGCTCATTCCTTCCATCATGCAATCATAATTGACTTTATGCTGTTTCCCTTCGATATTTCTTGCTGCCGCTTCAATCGCATATACGCGTGCCTCAAAATACTCCAGACGTTTGTAAAGGCGTTCTTCTCTCAAGTCCATTTGCTTTAATTCGGCCTGGCTTTTCCCCGGGCTTCCCTTTGGCATAGCCGCCTCCAATCCATACTGAGCAACACCCCAGCTCCGCATAGGAATGTCAGAACCATAAAGCACCCTTTGCAATCTCTGAACCTCTTTTGCCATCCAATAATAACTACTGATCAGCTTTTCAATTTCTTTTTTATTCATAATCCATGCCCCCTTATCGTTACCTGAATGCCCCGCCTTTGGCTCTTTTATAGATGGGTCTGTTTGTATCCATCATGTTTCTTAAATCCCGTTCAGTGAGCTTTTCCAGCTTTTTGGCTGGCTTCTTGTTTTGCTGCTTCATTTATCAATCACCCCCCGCCTTAAATTTTTTCTTTCAATAAGGCTACGGCCGGGAGAAAAAATAAAAAACGGACACCAAACCAACAGCGTAAATGCTGTAAGTTCAGTGTCCGCAGGCTTTCCGTCTTGGACTTATTTTTTTTGTTCTAAATCACTTATACATGCGTCAAGTATCTCTTCCAGTAAACGATTTCTTTTTTTATTTATTGCATAATCAGTTGTTAAAGCCGCAAGAATGCTCATAAAATACCATCCGAGAGTTATAAAGTTTAATATAGTAAGGAACATTGGATTAACATCTGGAAAATCACTAGGTTTAAGTACCTCCAATGTCTCTCTATTATTGATAGCAAACAATAATATCGGACCCGTTAAAACAGTAATAATTGATCGTGATAGGATTTCCATATGTCCTTCTGAATTCTTTGTTTTAAAATATCCTTTTAATAATCTCAACTTAAAAACATCAAAACCAGCATAGACTTTTAAACACTTACTTACTGCTTCTAAATTTTCCATCAAACCTTTAACATCAATATCTGAAAGCTGAGAAACCAACTCTCTGTCAGTTGGTTGATCTAACCAAAGATACAGGTTATCTCTCTTTATTCTTAAAGGACTTAGAAAAACAACATAAGGAACATACCAAACGAAAAAGTAAGCCCCAATGACCATTATATAAAAAATAGGTGTATATAACTTTAAATTCCAACAAATAATCGATACAAGAACTAATCCTAATATCATTAAAAATAACCACAGAAATTGTTTAAAGACAAGCATAAAACCTTTCAGAAAATCAAGCAAGTTCCTAACTCCCTTTAGCATTAAATTCAAAACGATCCAAAATATATTTTACTGTATATTGCTAGAAAAACTAAAGGGTTTTAGTTTAATTTTTTAGCACTTTTAGATAAGTCAATCTTCCTATATTTTAAATCTTACTCTGCCACATGGAGGGACATCGCTGACGCATATGGCAAAGCCGCTGATAAGCACGAAGAGTAATCCGAAAAACTAGTTACTGATCTCCGTCGCAAACACTAATCCCAGGGTGAAAACGAGGATTCGCCGCCGTTTCCCCATACGGGACAATCCAGGCATAACTCAAGTTTTTATCTATTGGCAGATCAAGTGTAGCTGCCACTATAGCTGAAGAAATAACGCTCAATGGTCTGATTTGAATTTCGAAACAAATGAAATCCGAATTACCAAGACGATATATTCAGAAAAGGGCAATATGAAAGAATATGAGTTAGCGCCACCCAAAACCGTCGGTTCAATCCGGACCATTCAAATCGATAAACAGATCATGGAAATGCTAAAGGATTTCCAAATTGAACAGAAAAAAGAAGATTAAGATCACGTATTCCCCCGGAAGAATACCATAACGAAAATTTTGTTTTCGCAAGATCAAAAGGATACCCTACCCTACAAAATACTCTGATCGATCGCATGGAAAGAATATTGAAAAAAACATCTATCAAGAAACATGCTACACCCCATATTTTCAGACATACACATATCAGCATGTTGACTGAAGCCGGTGTTGATCTTCCAACAATCATGGATAAGGTAGGGCACGATGATATGAAAACTACGATGAAAATTTATACACATATCACCAATAAAATGAAAAAAGATGCTTCGCAAAAAGTTCAGGAGACTTTTGGTGACATCCTTAATATCGGGATTTCATAAATAAATGTTATTAAAATGTTATTTTTTCAATGAGAAAGGAAAATAAAATCGTGAAAACCCTTGATACAATAAGGATTTCGATTGATTTACTAAATCATCCGCGCCATGCTCCCGTATCCGATAAAACCGATTTTGTTCAATGTTCGTCAACACCTCTGGAATGTCGTATTGTAAGAAAAAAGCATCCATATCTATTCTATCCTTTTCCTTTGACAATTTCCCACATTCTTTTCATGTTTATCCCACAGTCTTTGTTTATGATGGGTGTATCAAAGGATATGATAACAATAGGAGCGTGGAGAAAATGGAATATAACAGGGAAAATCAACCTCAAACCGAAAACGAAATCATCGTCTCTGATAAACAGCCAAATCAAAAATTAAAACCAGAACAACAAAAGCGGAGACTATCATGGATGACGCCGATCATCAGCGGCATCATCGGCGGAAGCCTCGTCCTCGGCGTGTCGACTTATCAGCACTCAAAAGACCAGACAGTCGATTCGTCCGCTCAGACACAAACCAATCAAACATCCACTTCTTCGTCAGCGAACGAGACGAAGACGGAAAAGCTGTCATCTACAAGCTCTTCCGACGTGTCAGCAATGGTTGAGAACATATCGCCGGCCATCGTCGGCATCTCAAACTATCAAAAACAGACAGAGAATGGTATGTTCGGCTTTGAGAGCAGCGATAACACGAACAGCGGCAGCTCAACCGAGGAAGAAACAGGCACGGGGTCAGGCGTCATTTATAAAAAAGCGAACGGAAAAGCGTATATCATTACGAACAACCATGTCGTCGAAGGCGCAAGCAAGCTGAAGGTTTCTCTCTCAAACGGGAAAGAAGTCGAGGGCAAACTGGTCGGAAGCGACTCCTTGACAGACCTTGCCGTTGTCGAAATTTCTGCGGATAACGTCGAAAAAGTGGCGTCATTCGGAGATTCGTCAAGCTTAAGGGCGGGCGAATCGGTCGTCGCCATCGGCAATCCGCTCGGCAAAGACCTTTCCCGCACCGTCACACAAGGAATCATCAGCGGTGTTGACCGGACCGTATCCGTCAACACATCTGCCGGCGAAACGGAAATGAACGTCATTCAAACGGATGCCGCGATCAATCCTGGTAACAGCGGCGGTGCTCTGTTGAACACGAAAGGCGAAGTGATCGGCATCAACAGCATGAAGATCAGTGAAACAGGCGTGGAAGGCATCGGTTTTGCGATTCCGAGCAATGATGTCAAACCGATTGCAGAAGAGCTGATGTCCAAAGGCAAAATCGAACGTCCATACATCGGCATCAGCATGATGGATCTGAGCCAGGTTCCGGAAAACTATCAAACCGGAACACTCGGTTTAAAGAGCAGCCAATTAAACAAAGGCGTCTACATCGGCCAAGTCGCTTCAGGATCTCCTGCCGAAAAAGCGGGGCTTAAAGAAAATGATGTGATCGTCAGCCTGAACGACAAAGAAACCGCTGCCGGCAGCACCCTTCGCAACATCCTGTACAAAGATACGCAAATCGGCGATACGATAAAAGTGAAAATCATCAGAAACGGCAAGACAATGACCAAGCAAGTGAAACTTGATCAAAAAGAAGAAGCATCTTCTTAAATCAATCCCCCCTGTTTGATATAACAAAAAACAAGGCCCTTAACACGGGCCTTGTTTTTTATTTGATCGGTGTAAGACGGGCTTCGATTTCTGTTCGCCTGTTTTCAAGGTATGGCGGAAGCGCAAGGCTTTGTCCCAGCTCATCGAGTCCTTCGTCAACATGAAAGCCGGGTCCGTCGGTGGAAAGCTCAAAGAGGATGCCGTTCGGCTCTCTGAAATAGAGCGCTTTAAAATAATAGCGCTCAACAATGCCGGAATTCGTGAAACCGTGCGCACTGATTTTTTCATGCCATTTTTGCAGTTCGTCTTCATTTTTGACGCGGAATGCGACATGGTGGACACTGCCTTTTCCGGGACGCTCTCTTCTCATGTCTTGCGTTTCTGTGAGATGAACCTCTGTGGCGGCTCCGCCGTCTCCTGATTCAAACACAACCAGCTCCCGGCCGCTTCCATCAAGCTCCTCTTTTGCAACACGCTTAAAGCCGAGAAGTTCTGTCAGCACTTCTTCAGTCGGGCCTCTATCGGGAACGGACAGCTCGACAGGCCCAAGTCCTCTGATCTGAAACTCTTCCGGAATAGGACTGTTTTTCACTGGCACCCCATGATCTTTACCTTCAGCGTCCGCTACAAGAATGATCGTTTGCCCTTCATGATCGAAAAAGCGGAGAACGCTCCGTCCCGCACGCTGCATGATCCCGTCTTGCCTGACGCCGAGTTCATCAAGGCGCCGCTGCCAAAAACCGAGGGCTTCCTCGCTCGGAACCCTGAGGGACACTGATGAAATGCAGTTTGTTCCTTGTATCTTTCGGGCCAGCATCGGAATCTCGAAAAACGTCAAATCTGAACCAGGGGTTGCAACCTCATCACCGTAAAACAAATGATACATTGTCGGATCATCCTGATTGACCGTTTTCTTGATCAGTCTCATGCCAAGCCCTTTGACGTAAAAGTCGAGATTTTTTTGCGCGTTGGCCGTTAAAGCGGATACGTGGTGAATGCCGTTCACTTTCATCTTGTATAATCTCCTCTCAATTAAATATCTCGAATTCGAGATATTTTCTTTTCTTCAAAAATAGGTGATTTCAGATGAAAAGTCAACCAATACGGCTTTCGATCCGGTTCGTTTCTAAGGGTAAGCAAAACACTAACAATATAACTTTTAATAGATTACATAGTTCGTTTATAACCGCATTTTTTTAGTTTTACTCTGTGAAAAACAATGACCTTCAAAGGAAATACGAAAATCTGAAAATTTATTTTATTTTTATTTTGAAAAAAAGGTATTACAATATAAAAATAGTTTTTTACAAAAAGAATGACACAACAGGAGGCGTAGCAAATGAATGCAGACACAAACGGACTAAAAAAAGAGATTGGCTTGTTATTTGCGCTTTCTCTTGTGATTGGCACGATCATCGGCTCGGGCGTGTTTATGAAGCCCGGCAGTGTTCTTTCTTATTCCGGGAATGCACAGATCGCCCTTTTCGCCTGGCTTCTCGGAGGCATTTTGACGCTTGCGGGCGGACTGACGATCGCCGAAATCGGCACGCAAATTCCGAAAACGGGCGGGTTGTACACGTATCTGGAAGAAATCTACGGAGAGTTTTGGGGCTTTTTGTGCGGCTGGGTGCAGATCATCATCTACGGACCGGCGATCATCGGCGCCCTTGGGCTATATTTCGGGTCGCTTGTGGCCAACTTGTTTTCCTGGGACAAATCATGGACCGCACTGATCGGCATTATTTCCGTCGCGTTTTTGTGCATCATCAACATCATCGGGACAAAGTACGGCGGAGCGGTCCAGACGATCACAACGGTCGGAAAACTGATCCCCATTGTATGTATTGTTGTCTTCGGGCTCTGGCAAGGTGATGAACATATTTTCAGCGAAGTCAAAAGCTTCGGCGGAGAGAATTTCGGAGCGGCGGTGCTGGCGACATTGTTTGCCTACGACGGCTGGATTCTTCTTGCCGCACTCGGCGGAGAAATGAAAAACCCGGAAAAGGTGCTTCCAAAAGCGATGACCGGAGGCATTTTGATTGTGACGGCGTGCTATCTGTTTATCAATCTGGCGCTCTTGCATATTCTGCCGGCAGAACAGATTGTCGCACTCGGTGAAAATGCGACAAGCACCGCCGCTTCGATGCTGTTTGGACCGCTCGGCGGAAAATTGATCTCCATCGGTATTATCGTCAGCATTTTCGGCTGTTTAAACGGAAAAGTTCTGTCTTTCCCGCGCGTTATTTTCGCGATGGCGGAAAAAAAACAGCTGCCGTTTTCGCGCTGTATCTCGCATGTCCACCCGACATTCCATACGCCTTGGATTGCCGTCACCGTACAGATCATGATTGCCGTCGTCCTCATGATGATCAGCAATCCGGAAAAGCTGTCTGAGGTTTCGATTTTTATGATCTATATCTTTTATGTGATGGCATTTTTCGCGGTGTTTATTCTGAGGAAGAAAAACAGCGGACAGGAAAGATCCTACAGTGTGCCGCTTTACCCTTACATGCCGATTGCGGCTATTGCCGGATCGCTGTTTGTCCTTTTCAGCACCCTGATCACAGACTTTTACAGCTGCCTCTGGTCTATCTTGATCGGCCTTGCCGGACTCCCTGTTTATGTGTGGATGAAAAAACGAAACAAAGGCGGCTCCCATGTATAAGCCGCCCGCTGCTGCCGAAGATGTCCGGCAGCTTTTTTTATCCTTTGACAGACCCGATCAATATCCCTTTTGCAAAATGTTTCTGCAAAAACGGATAAACCGCTAAAATCGGCAGTGTCGCTATGACAATGACGGCCAGTTTGATCGACTGTTCCGGCGGCACCGCACTCTCCATCATCTCATTGGTCGTCCCGGTCAAGTCGGACAGGATCGTCACCTGGCGCAGCACCATCTGCAGCGGCCATTTGGCGCTGTCATTGATATAAAGCAGGGCATGAAAAAAGTCGTTCCAGATGCCGACCGCATAAAACAGGGCAAAGGTGGCGATGATCGGCTTTGACAGCGGAAGGGCGATCCTCAGGAATACGCCGATTTCTGAACAGCCGTCTATTTTCGCCGATTCCTCGAGTTCTTTCGGCAGCTGCTGAAAAAAGTTTTTGATAATGATCAAATTAAACGGATTAATCGCCATCGGCAAAATTAAAGCCCAATAGGAATCGAGCAGTCCGAGTGTTTTGACGACGATATAGGTCGGAATCATCCCCCCGCTGAAAAGCATCGCGAAAATCACGAGATTTAAAAGCAAATTCCGGCCTTTGAGGTTCCGTTTCGCAAGGGGATAGGCCATCGTAAACGTAAACAACAGCTGAACAAAAGTTCCCACAACCGTAATGAACACGGAAACCCCCATGCTTCTGATAAAGGTCGGCGTAGAAAAAATGTAGCGGTACGCATCCAGTGAAAAGGTTTCCGGAAAGATAAAGAAGCTCCTTTCCGACAGCTCGGCTTCTGTTGCAAAAGACCCGGCGATGATGTACAGAAATGGCAGCACCGTCACAAGCCCCAGGCAGCCAAGAAAGACAATATTAAACACATCGAACACCCGCCCGGCTTTCGTATTATGGAGCGATTCTGAAGCGGACATCCCATCACCTCCATTCATTAAAACAGACCATCCTGGTCGAATTTTTTCGCGACATAATTGGCACCGAAAATCAGGATGATGCCGACGACTGATTTAAAAAGGCCGACTGCCGTGCTGTAGCTGTAAGCCCCTTGGGTAATCCCAACCACATAGACATACGTGTCAAAGATTTCGGCGACGCTCCGGTTTAATGAATTGGTCATTAAAAAGATCTGTTCAAAGCCGATGTTTAAAAAACTGCCGATTCTTAAGATAAGGAGCACGACAATCGTACTTCTGATCGCGGGCAGCGTGATATGCCACATTCTCCTGAAGCGCCCGGCCCCGTCCATCACCGCCGCTTCATACTGTTCCTGGTCAACGGCGGCAAGCGCCGCCAAAAACAGAATCGTTCCCCAGCCCGTCTCCTTCCACATGCTTTGCAGCACGATCATCGGCCTGAACCATTCGGGATCGGAGAGAAATGAGATCTCCCCTCCCGTTACATGCTGCAGCATTTTATTGATAACCCCTGTATCAACCGTAAAAAAGACAAATGTGATGCTGACGACGATCGTCCATGAGACAAAGTGCGGCACATAAATAAACGTCTGAATGCATCGTTTATAAATCGCATGCCTTAATTCATTCAGCAATAGCGCCACGATCAATGGCGCCGGAAAGGCGAAAAGCAAGTCGAGAGCGGCCAGCATCAGCGTGTTGCGCAAGAGCCGGAAGAAATCGGGATTCATAAAAAAATCCTTGAAATACTCGAATCCGACCCATTCGCTCTGCCAAAAGCCGAGATATGGGGAATAATCCTTAAAAGCGATCAATACGCCCCACATCGGCCAATATTTAAAGATGAGAAAATATAAAACACCGGGAACGAGCAGAAGATAAAGCCATTTGTCCCGTTTAAAGGCCGAGAGCCCATTTGTTTTTCTAGCCGCCTTGACAGCAGCCTTCTCCGTTTTTGTGGCGATTTCCATGTCCTAACCCCCCTTTCGTGTGCATTGGCGGAGATGGGCTATTCAGCCTGCCGGTACAATTGATTAAGCTCCTTCATCAAATCCTCGCCGCCGCTTTTATACCAAAGCTCAACGGCATCCTGAAAACCTTTTTCATCAATGTCTCCGATGATAAATTGTGTTTTGGCGTCAAGGATGATGTTGTCGAGCTGTGCGCCTTTTTGCGTGTACACATCTGAAACGAGCGATTCTGCCGGGTTGAAGACGGCGATTTTTTCTCCTTCTTTGATGATCTGTTCACGGTGCTTGAACAGCTTTGACGTTTGTTTTTCAATGTAATATCTTTGTTCCGGAATCCCCATGCTGAACTGGGCGAGCCCTTCGTGTTCGTAAAGCAGTTTTTTGTTATTTTTTTCTAGAGATGTGAATGTTCCGTTTTCGAGCTTATAATTACGCCCCTCAATACCGTTGTTGGCAATGATCTGAGCCTCTTTATCGTTCATTTTGTCCAGGAAGCTCAAAACCTCCCTCAGCTCTTTCTCCGTTTTGACGCTTGCCTTCGGGATGGCAATCATTCCGGCATAGCCAGACGTGGGGAATGTATAGGTCCCCTTCGGCCCTTTTACCGTACCGACGACATCGATCACACCCTTGTTGGCGGGGTCGGCTTCCTCAAGAGCGCTTTGGATTTGTGAAGCCCTTGAACCTGTATCGACGATCACGCCCGCTTTCCCTTTGACGACGGGGTCATTCCATTTCGCCGAATCCATTACGGCAAAATCTTTATTGATCAGCCGTTCATCATAAAGTTTTTTAAAGAACCGCAATGCCTCCATATACTCCTCTGTCGTAAAATCGGGAACGAGCTCGCCGTTCTCATCTACGCCATAGCGATTCGGCGCGCCGAACCAAGTCTGCATAATATCCCACGGACTCCCGTTTCCAAGCCCCATCCATTTCGGCACAACCATGCCGTACGTATCGTCTTTCCCGTTCCCGTCGGGGTCTTTTTCTTTAAATGCTTTCAACACTTCATAAAAATCATCGATCGTTTTCGGCATATCGAGCCCGACGTTGTCCAGCCAGTCGGTTCTGATGATGATCGAAGCCCGAATCAGATCCCTCGCCCTGTATATGCCGTAAATCTCGCCGTTGATCGAGCTGTTTTTCATGATCTTTTCATCAGCCTTGCTGAGATTCGGGTAATCTTTTAAGTATGGAGACAGCTCCCAGAACGCGCCCGCTTTAACCGATTTGATAAATCCTGGTGATTTGTCGGTGATAACGATCGCGTGCGGCAAATCTCCGGACGCCATGACAATGTTGAATTTGTCATTGTAGGAAGAGTTCGGAACCCATGTCACGTTAATTTGTTTTTGCGTATACGTTTCAAGCGCTTTCAATGACGGGCTGTTTTGCCCCGGACTTTCCGGCGATAGAAGCGGTGCCATGATGTGGATCACATCCTTTTGCTTGTCCTTTTCGTTTTGGCTGGATGATTCGTTTGCGCTGCAGCCCATGAGAAGAAAAAAGGCGGCGGAGGCAGCCAGCCATTTTTTCCCCTTGCTTTTTACTACCGGCATTTTCATTCCCCCTTTATGATTTAACAATAAATTTAAAGCGCTTTCATTTTTCCGGCAATCTTCATTTTTTGCCTGTCGCTTGAATGTGTGACATCACCTTTTCCTGAAGCTCCCGACTGGGCGGCATATCGCCGAGAAGCTCCAATACTGCGATTAAGTTTAAACACCATTGCGATACACAGTTTGTCGTCACCCAAGGCATTTCCGTCAGTTCTCTCCAGCTGTTCGTCCGCTTTGGTGTAATCGGCAGTGGTGTATGGCTTTGCGTTTCATCCAGCAAAAGGCGCCACACTTTTTCGGCAAGCTCCCGATCCCGGCGCCGGTGTGCAGCATATGCGGCCATTGCAGCAGCAAACATCGGCCAATGGAACAAACCGTTATGAAGCTTTCCCCCGCTCCTTCGCCGCTTCTCTTCATCGCTCAGCAAATAAAATTCGCCGAATTCACTAAGCATCTCCTTCCATTCTTCATCTTCCAGGAGTCCGGCAAGTTCCATCCATACTTGCGGAGCGCCAAATGCGATCACCATATGGTAGCCGCCTTCGTTCCCGTCTCCCATGTGAAACAAAGCGGCATCCGCCGGATCATAGCCGAACGTCGGCCCTGACAAAAGACGAAGCGGCAATGCTTTCAGCTGGCTGATCCCTTTTTTGATTTTTGCAAGATATGCAGTGTCCCCCGTCCGTTCCCACTGTGTTAGCCAGTTCGAGCAAAACGCCGCCCAATCAGGGCCCACTCTTGTATGTGCAGGAAACCCGCCTTTCGGATAATAAGCTCTCATCGGGTCCAACGTCGCGACTGCTTTGTCGGCATCCTTTCTTTCAGCGAGAATCTCACCCGTGCGTTCATCGGCCGTCAAAAAATAGTACATTTTATGGAGCCCGGCCATGCTGATTCTCGCTTCTTTGCAGCCGCAGCCCCAATGGAGGACATTGTGCCTTGAACCGAGACCTTGATATTCTCCGAAGTGGTAGCAGTCAACCTCGCTTGTATGGCGCGTCATCGCTTCGGCCATTCGGAAGACATCCTCCCTGCCCGACCGGAGAAATGACTGCCAAAGCCACAGATTCGGTACAAGCTCTGTGTTTTGCCATGCGTAACCGCCAAGATCATACCGCCACATATGGCGGACGGGATCATACGTATGCATCACATCACCATAATGCCAATACCCGTACCAGCTTCGCTGTTCGACTTCGTTTTTGTAAAACCGGAAAGCTTCGTCAAGCTGTTCTTCAAGCATCGCTTCTAGCGGACGGCTTGTATCTTTCAAGCTCCAAATCCCAAGTGCGCGGGTGTTGTAATAATAGTCGGGCTCACAAAGCAAAAGCGGCGGATTTTGCCATTCATCCGCCAGTCTCATCAGTTCTTCATCGCTTGGCGGCTTTGTCAAACAGGCGAGATGGACTTCGCTCGTATTGGCAATCCCTGAAGCAGTAGAGCGCATTTCCGCAAAGCCTTCATATGAGCTTTCAACATGGGTGTCCTTTGAATAGTGGCGGAAATCCATCGCTTCCGCTTCCGGAGGCCAAAACCAGACCGTCAATGTCGTTTCATCAGAGGCGAGATTTGCCGCTGTAAGTGAGGACGGATATTTTTCAAAAAAATCCTTTAGCCCTAAAGCGATTCCACCCGTTTCTCCTCCTGCATACATCAGCCCTTTCGCTCTCTCTCCGCGGAAGGCGGGCACCCAGGCACAGCTTTTATCCGTCCGTTTTTGCAAACGGTAGTGATGCGGAGCGTCTTGAACGAGTTGAAAGTCATGCCAAACCGCATTCCGGCGGGCATCCTGAACCACGGCCGATGTTTCTGGTGTCTCACGGACCGGCTGTCCGGCAATTTGTTTTTCATAAATCCCGTTTGATTCGTTAAATCTTCTCGTCACAAGCAGCTGGGCCGCCTCCCCGTAAATGCCGCTGTCAGCCGCATAACGAATGTGCCGATTCCAAGGGGCACCTTTGAAAAGCGCGGAAAACTCCAAGCCGAGCCCTTTGATCCATTCAGTTTGCGGATCTCCGTCGATGAAAATGGTATGCATGATCCGAATGGCCGATACCCCGGCGTAAAAAGACAGTCTGACGGCAAAAGGAAGCCAAGGGTTGCCCCGGTCTTCGCTCCGGTGGACACCTTCTGCTTTCAACACCGCTTTTACCGGCCCGTTTTGTTCAATAACCACCCTGTTGATCATGCTTTTAAATCGTGTGATTTGATAAGTCTCGTGAAAATCTGCGGCAGTCCGTTTTTCTTTTAAGGCGATGAGCCGTCCGTTTTTCGCCATCATTTCCCCGGAAATGGAAATCGAGCTGAACAAGGTCGAGCCTGTTTTCTCCAGCTTGCAGACCATCTCCCCGGTGTCCACTGTGATGCTGTCTTCCTGCTCTGAAATGTGTACGGTGTTTTCAGGTGGTTTTGGACACCCTTTTTGCAGCCAAAAACGGCCGCCGCTCTCTTCTGTGAAAACCGCCGCATGCCCTGTCCATTTCAGCGATCCGTCAGGCCAATAGGCAAGCGGCCATGTTTGTAAGCTAGGCGCCTGACCGTTCTGATCGGCGATGGTGACTGCCTCCCCTTTTTGCAGCACACCTTTTTCCCAGGGAACTCCCCATGTGACGCCACCCGCCCGGGGCGGCGCCTTCAGCCATTTCACTTCAGCCTGTGCTTTCACAAGCGCTCCTCCTCTTTCTGCATTTGTCTGATCAGTCTGTATTTTCCCTTTCCATTCTTTTGACCGTCAATGTTCTTTTTTTGCCTTGGGAACTGGCCGGGATTTCTCCTTATTTGCAGGGCTGCCCTTCTTTTGCAGCCGTATCAGGCAAAAGAAAAGCCGCCGGCATTGCCGGCGGCGGTTCTTCTTCAAAGTCCTATTTTCCAGAAAAACAAATAACGCGATGTTCATGCGGTTTGAGCATTAAACAGCCGGACATCGGCTCGCCGGATATCAAGTCGGTTCCGCGATCCAGCAGGGTCACTTGTCCGCCTTTGCCGTCCATATTGACGACCACCCAGACAAGGCCGTCCATTCCCCTCCGCGGGGCGACGATCGTGCCCGGTGTAACATCTGTTCCCAGTGTGACACCCGCTTCTTCGGCATAGTGGCTGATCAGCTTTTTCAACATGATATCACCGGCCTCACCCGCCGGCAAGGAACCGAGCATGACGATTTTTCCTTTCCCCCGTTTATGCTCAGTTATAAATGCCTTCCCAGGTGCCGCTCCTTCTTCGATGATGCCGACCGCTTCGGAATCGTCCGGTTCAAAAACAGCGCTCCATAAACTGAGCGGCGCCTTAACGCCAAAGGCTGCACCGACCGTGTTTCGTTCATCCATCGGATAAGTAAACAAGGTTTTGGCCCCGGCGCATTTTTCTAATTCACCCAACCCGCGGTCGGTGTGAATCGTATGATGCTCTGTCCTTCCTCCTGCCAGAGGCCCCGCGATCCAGATTCCGCCGCTTTCTGTGAAGGTAGCCGCTTTTTGGATATATTCAGGAGAAAGATAATGGATAAACGGTGTAAACAGCAATTTATAGCCGTCAAGCGGGCTTCCTTCCGGGATGACGTCCCTGTGGATGCCGAGCGAGAGAATCCTGTCGTAAAACACGGTGATGAGCGACCTGTAATGAAGCTTTCGGTGGGGTTCCGTTTTGAAAAAGACCTTCGCCCTGTCCGAGTAGACAAGAGCCGTTTCAGCCTGGACGGGAGCCGTTGCGAGCATGATGTTTTCGATCTCTTTTCTGGCGCGCTCGACTTCAAGCACATTCCCATACCCTACATCCGGCGCTCCCCAAGCGCTGAGGACAGCGCCGTGCGGCTGTTCGGAACCGGCCCGCTGCTGCCGCCACAGCCAATAGCAGAACGCGCCTCCGCCCAAGGCGTAGGATGATACGGCTTCCGCTTTCAAATAGCCGTCCTGATGCGGCAATGCATAGCTTTCCAATGAAGCGCTGTAAGAAGGGCTCGTCTCCATCACCCAAAAAGCCCGGTCTTTTTTCATGTTTCTCCATAAATCGCAGTTCAACAAAAAGGCCGCTCTGTTCTCTTGCGTGGCGTACGTATCAAATGAGGCAAAATCAAGTCCGCCAAACAGCTCTTCATTGTTGACGCCGAACATGATGCTGCTGTTATGGGTAATCGGCGCATCGGAGTACGCCCTGATCACTTCAGCCTGCTCAAATGCAAATTCGGCGATTTTGTCCATGGAAAACAGCTGATACATCGTCCTTAACGACGAGTTATGCAAAAATGGCGTCGGACCGGGCTGCGGAATTTGCTCAAAGCGCTGATAGGTTTCGCTCCAAATATCGGTTCCCCAGGCTTCGTTGAGACTGGCAATCGACTCGTATCGCTCCTTCAGCCATTTGTGCCACAGCGTTTTGCATGTTTCACACATGCATTCCGCGACATGGCATTTGAATTCATTGTCAAGCTGCCAGCCGATGAGTCCCAGGAGCCTGCCGATTTTTTCCGCGATCTGCTCGGTGATCAGCCTGGCCCGCTTCCGGAAATACGGATGGTTTGTACAGACGTGCTGTCTTGAGCCATGCCCCATCGTCTCCCCTTTTTCATTGACATACATTCTTTCCGGATGCCCGTGGGTAAGCCAAATCGGCGGAGTCGCGGTCGGCGTGCACATCACCGTGTCAATCCCGTTGTCATCTAGCTTTTTGATGACATCGGCAAAAAAACCGACATCGATCTTTCCTTCCTCAGGCTCCATTGTCGACCAGGCAAATTCACCGATTCTCACGACATTGATCCCTGTTTCCTTCATCAGCTTGATATCTTCTTCAAGCGTTGCTTCATCCCATAACTCGGGATAAAAACAGGCGCCATGATACAGCTTTTTCTTCATGCTCACACCGTCTCTTCGACAAACGGCAAACCGAGTTCCCGGATCCCGGCCGAGACGAGCTTTGCGATTTCCCGGGCACCTTTTTTCGTGAAATGAGTGTAATCGTTTACATTTTCCGAAATCATAAAATATTGAAATATTTCGCTGTAGCCTTTTTCGGCAAAATGCTGAAGACTTTTTTCCATTAAGTCGATCAAGCGGACATGTTCTTCATGGGCCACCTGCTTCATGGCGATGCAATAGTCGGGGAAATCGTTCAAAAAGACGCCGTCTTTGTAATGAAGCCTTGCCACCGGTGTGATGAGAAGCGGTTCCGCTCCTTTTTGTCGCGCACCTTCGACATACATTTTCAAATATTCTTTATACGTCGTATACGGCTCTGTGTAACGCTCCGGTTTATCTTTTGAGGCATCATTATGCCCCATCTGCACAAACAGCCAATCCCCTGTTTGAATCACATCCAAAATCGAGGCGAGCCTCCCTTCTTCAACGAAGGTTTTTGAGCTCCTCCCCCCGATCGCCCGGTTGATCACCTGTACATCTCCAGTCAAATAGACTTGCAGAAATTCCCCCCAGCCTCCCTGCGGCGAGTCTGCCCTATAGTTTTGCACGGTCGAATCACCGGCCAAATAAATGCTGATTGTCAAACCGATCACTCCTTTTCATCTCTTCGTGTCACCCTGTTTTCCCTGCCTTCCGCGGTGAAATCGCTTACTATTTATTTTAGCGGAGCTAGCTTTTTGTCTACAATCATACTTTTTTGTTTTTCGAAAAGGCCGAGGGAGAGCTCCGTCGCCCCGGCCATTTTGTTTATTTTTGCAATAGATTACAAGCTTGCCTGATGAATGATTTCCCTGATCCGCTTCTTTGGATCGCCAATAGCAGCGCCCCCGTGATAGCAGATCACCGTCTTGATATCAAATGCCAAAAGCTTTTCCAGCGACTTGATCGCTTGCTTCATATCCGGGGTCACGCGGGGAATGGGCGGCTGTAAACGGCCTTCGGCACATACTAAAGCATCGCCCGTAATCAACGTTTTGCTTTTCTTCAAATAAAGGCTGACATGGCCTTCCGTATGCCCCGGTGTGGAGATCACCTGAATGCCTCCGCAAAACGGCAGTTCCATCCCGTCTTCCAGCAGACAGTCGACCCTTGCCTTCGGCGGATTTGCGAAAATGGCAAGCAGATCTTTTGGCAAGGCTTTCTTTTCCTCATCGCTCATCTGCTTCGGATCTGTCTTGAAAAGCGGGCGTTCGCCTTCTATATACGGCTTTTCCAGCTTGTGGGCATAGCTTTTCACACCTTCGGCTTCCTGTAAAATACCGGGAAGACTGCCGATATGATCGATATCCTGATGTGTCAAGACAACCGCCTTCAGCATCTTGAAGGGGACATCGCATTGTTCTAGCGCCAGGCGGAGTTGTCCCAATTGCCCCGGCATGCCGGTGTCGATTAAAACGGCGTCTTCCTCATCCCACACAAGCACCGGGTGAAGCGCGGCTTTTTGGCCAAAAGCTTCACTTTCCAATTCCAGCATTTCAACACCATCTGATATTCTCATCATTGATCCGCTCCTTACTCAAAGTTGATACAGCTTGCTCTACATCAACTAGATTAATAGCGAGATCATCATTTGTCAAATAAATATTTTATTATATCACAATTTTAAATTACAGTCAATGTTTTTTAATTCTTTTTCACTGAAACGGTATAAATATTGGGCCGGGGCGGTTTTTTCATCCCCGTTCCCAAATAAAAGCCGGGATGAGGCGGCTGATTGTAAGCGACGTTTTGCCAGGCCACCGCCAAGCGGTAGACGGGATCATGCATGAATGTGTAAAAACGGTGCTCCGTCAGCTCTGTCGTTGTATAAATGCGCAAGGCCTCGCTTGTTTCTATTCTGAACACGACATCTTCCCGCCAGTCGCCGAACATATTGGCCTGAAGAACAGGCGTCCCTTTCGTCCAGTTGTTTGATAGTGTTCCTTCAGCGGTAAGGAGATTGATCAGCCTTCCATTGTGATAATCCCACTTATCAATTTTCGGGATGCCGTTCGGCTCTTGCCAATCATGGTCAAGCAATTCCCGAAGGAGATCGCCGTCCCACCATATCGCAAAATTGGCCGAAGCCGGAGCAGTATCGCTGATTTTTTCCCCCTTGCACGTATAGAGCCCGTATGAATGTCCTTCTGTCCCCGGAGGATCGATCGCCCAAACCAGCGCACCTTTATAGCGCGGATCAATGTGGGCCGCCATTCCCCGTCCGACATCGGTATCGGCGGGTACCCCCCAAAGAATCTCGCCGGTTCCCGCATCGCGAAAGGACAGGCCGTATGGCAGGCGCGGATCTTCATGGACTTGAAACACTTCAAGCCCCGGCCTGTCGGGATCAAGGTCGCTTACATGCAGCGCATCCCCGTGTCCAAGCCCAGTCGTATAAAGCCCTGTTCCGTCATGATCAACGACCATCGCCCCGTAAATGATCTCATCCTTCCCGTCGCCGTCAACATCAGCAACGCTCAGGCTGTGATTCCCCTGCCCCGCATATGCGGCATATTCAAGCTTGTCGCTGTCAAATGTCCATAGTTTGGTCAGCATCCCATTGCGAAAATGGTAGGCGACAAGCACTGTTCTTGTGTAATAGCCGCGCGCCATCACCAGGCTCGGCCGCTCCCCATCCAAGTAGGCGATGCCGGCGAGAAACCGGTCCATTCTGTTGCCGTAGCCGTCCCCCCAGTCCTCAAGCTTTCCGCGCGGCGGTTCATAATCGACCGTCACCAATTCCCCGCCAGTTTCACCGTCAAAAATGGACAAGTATTCCGGCCCCGATAAAATCCGGCCTTGCTCATTTCTGTAATCGGCCTCCTTGTCACCGATTACCCGGCCCGTTCCATCAATCGTTCCGTCAGCGGTCTTCATGGCGATTTCCGCTTTTCCGTCACCGTCAAGATCATAAACCATAAACTGGGTGTAGTGGGCTCCCGCACGAATGTTTTTCCCGAGGTTGATTCTCCACAAATGTGTTCCGTCAAGCTTATAGGCGTCAATGAATACTTCCCCTGTATAGCCGTGGTGAGCATTATCTTTCGAATTGGACGGATCCCATTTGAGCACGATTTCATATTCGCCGTCACCGTCAAGATCCCCGATCGACGCATCATTGGCGCTGTAGGTATACGGCTCGCCGTCAGGAGTGAACCCGCCTTCCGGTTTATTTAACGGCACATCCAGATAGGGCTTCTTCCAAACCGGCGCATCTTTCGATTTTTCGCATTCTTTTCCGCGGAGGATGGTTTTGACGTCATAGATTGATTCAAGATCGCCGTTTTCATCTAGAAAATTAGTAGATGAGGCGATTGGACGGGAATTGATTTTGCGACCGTTGCGGTAAAGGTTAAACGCTGTTTTCTCAGGGTCTGTCCCGAGCAGTCTCCAGCTGAGAAAAACGCCGCTTTCCGTTTTCACGGCAATAAGACCGCGGTTTAATGCTTCCATTTGCCTCGGCGCCGCCGTCATGTTTTGTTCATGAGCCGGTCCGCTCTCTTGTGTACGCTTCATCGTCTGCTCTCCTTTCAAGACAATGCTCCATCAGAACGATTTTTTCAACTCTCGTTTCAGCGGATAAAGGTTCAGATCTGCGATCTCTTCTGTGACGAGCCTTGCCAATTGATTGGCCCCGTACTCTTGGAAATGAACCCTGTCTTCGATTCCGTCCGGATAGTTCGGACTTTCTCCAGGCTCGAGAAACATAAACACATTTTTCGTCGCTTCAACACCGATTTCATTGTAAAAGGCGATGCTTTTTTTGTTCAGATCGATGACGGGCACATTCATCTGACGCCCAAGCTGCCTCATCGCTTCAGGGTAGTCTCCGATGCTGTTATAGAAAACGCCGTTTTCATTGAATGTCCGCTTGCTCTGCGAAGTGACGAGCACCGGATGGCCGCCTTTTTCTCTTGTGCGTTCGATATAGATTCGCAAATAATCCTGAAATGTCGTATAAGGATCTGTATGGCGGGCCGGGTCCGGGCCGGCGTCATTAATGCCGAACATGATCAACAGATAATCCCCCCGCTTCATGCGGTTCATAATCGTATCAAGGGAACGTTCATCAACAAAGCTTTTCGCGCTTCTCGCCCGTTTGGCCTGATTATCGATGGCAATGTCGCCCGTAAAATAATCGTCCAAAAACTGCCCCCAGCCGGCCATTGGCGCGTATCCCGGCTCATAGTCGGATACGGTCGAGTCTCCCGCCAGAAAAACCGTCGTTTTGTCGTCTGTTACATGATAAGCCGTTTTCGTGATGATGACGGCATTGATGTGCGGCAGTGTTCTCGCCGTCAGACATTGGATGGAAAGGCGGCCGTCTGTAATCGTAATCGGAAACGTTTTTTCGTTGTAAGAACCGGCGCCGGCGCCAAACGAATAAAGCTGAAGCATGCCGTTCGCCCGTACATCCATATTTGTTTTTGCCAGGTCGTCTCCGGTTATGATCTTGACTTCGTATGTTCCGTTTGGCAGATCGAGAGAAAACGCGGTGCCGCCGGGAATGCAGAAGTCTGAGCGAAGCGGGTCGTTTGTGCCGCGGTCAGTGCAGGATACCTTGGATGAGTCGTCAAATCCGAAGCCTTTTTCAGGCGAATAAGCCGATTGGGCGGAAACCGGGATAAATCCGGGGGCTGCTTGTCCGTTGCCGAAATCGAATTGATACATATGCGAAATTTCGATGGCATACACCTTTGGCGAGCCTTGCCAGCCGAGGTCAAGCCGTCCGTCCTCTACCGAAACCGTAAATACCGTTTCAGCCGCGCTTCGGTTTGCTCCGGCAGGAATCGCTCCGACCTTCTCACCTTCTGCATAAAGTGCCGTTTCCTCGGCAGCTGTGGCAAATACGGTTATCCGGTATTTTCCGTTTGCAAGGTCTGCTAAGAATGCAGCATCGTTTACAATACAATAGTCTTTGCGCAAGGTTTCATGACTTTTCGTCCGTTTGCATTTGATGCCTTTCCCATGCGAAAAGCCGTATCCTGTGTCTTTTTTGTAAATCGAGGTTTTCCCGATTTTTGTATAATGTTCTTCTGCGGGCCCTTTTCCAAAATCGAACAGAAACAGCTGCCGGTCGGTCTGCGCAGCGGCCTTCTGCGGATGCATCAGTCCGATAAAACCCGCCAGCAAAAGGATGAGCAGGGGAAGAGCCGCGGTGAAACGAAGATCTTTCTTCATGTTTTCAGCCTCCTTTCGCTCAGCGCGTATCAATATTTGGCTTCTCGGGGACCGCCACGCCTTCCCCTAAATAAAAGCCGGTGTGCGGCGGCTGATTGTAGCCGACATTTTGCCAGGCGATGCCGAGCCTGTAGACAGCGTCATGCATCAGCGTATATATGCGATGATTGGTCATATCTGTCGTCGTATAGATGTGCAGTGCACTGCTGTCATCTGTGCGCCAAATCACTTCCTCGCGCCAGTCTCCGAGAATATCGGCCTGCAAAGTCGGCGTCGCTTTTGTCCCATTATTCGCAGAAGCTCCGGCCGCTGTCAGCAAATTGATCGTTTTCGCATGTTGATAGTCCCACTTATCGATCCTGTTGCTGTCAAGCAACTCTCGCTGAAGGTCTCCATCCCACCAGATGCCGAAATTGGTTGACGAAGGCAGTGTGCTGCCGATCTTTTCTCCTTTTGCCGTGTAAAGCCCCCCGTTTGCCCACGCTTCAACCCCCTCATAGCGCGGATCAATATCAGCGGCCATCCCGCGTCCGACATCCTTGCCGGCATGGACGCCCCAAATCAGCTGTCCGGTGGCCGCGTCACGAAAGGACAATCCGTATGGAGAACTGCTGTTTTCATGCACTTGAAACACTTCCAGCCCGGCTCTTGCCGGATCAAGGTCTCCGGCGTGCATCGCATCTCCATGGCCCCAGCCTGTTGAATAAAGACCTTTGCCGTCATGGTCGACAGCCATCGCACCGTATAAAATTTCATCTTTTCCATCCCCGTCTGCATCTGCGACACTTAAGCTGTGATTGCCCTGTCCGGCATATCTCTCATTGCCCGGCGCTTTTGAATCAAATGTCCACAGCTTAGTCAGCTTTCCATCCCTAAAGTTATAAGCGACAAGGACGGTTCTCGTGTAATAGCCGCGCGCCATGACAAGACTCGGCCGTTTTCCGTCAAGATATGCGACACCTGCGAGAAAACGATCAACCCTGTTTCCGTAGCTGTCACCCCAGTCCGCTACATTCCCCCGGGCCGGCTCGTAGTTTATCGTCTGCAGCTCGCTTCCTGTATCACCTTTAAAGATCGTCAAATACTCAGGCCCTTCCAAAATCCTGCCTTGGCTATTCCGATAGTCGGCGCTGCGGTTGCCGATCACTTTTCCTTTTCCGTCCGTCGTTCCGTCAGCCGTTTTCATCGCGATTTCCGCTTTTCCGTCGCCGTCGAAGTCATAGACGAGGAACTGTGTATAGTGGGCGCCGGCGCGGATGTTTTTACCCAGCCCGATTCTCCATATTCTCGTACCGTCTAGTTTATAAGCATCGATCAACACTTCTCCTGTATACCCGTCCTGTGAATTATCCTTTGAGTTGGATGGGTCCCATTTGAGAATGATCTCGTACTCACCGTCACCATCAAGATCACCGACGCTCGCATCATTGGCACTGTAGGTATATGACTGGCCATCAGGCGTTTTCCCGCCGGCCGGCTTCTCGAGCGGAACAGCTTTGTGATTCTCACCCCAAACCCCAACCGTTTCAGAAGGCGCCTGTTCTTTGCCGTTTAAAACAGCCCGAACTGCATAAGAATCATTGGCATTTCCCCCCGCATCCTGATAATTCGTGCTTGATGTGATCGGAGAATTGTTCAGTTTCCGGCCGTTTCGATACACATTAAAAGAAACGGATGACGGCTCTGTACCGAGGAGCCGCCAGCTCAAAAACACACCGCTTCCAGTTTTGACAGCGACAAGCCCCCGTTTCAGCGACTCCATTTGTCGCGCTTCATCCGCATGGACTTTCCCGGCTTCCGCCTGTTCCGCAACGGGTGGAACTGCCATGATCAAAAACAAAGCTGAGGCCGCCAGCCGTTTTCCCCACCTTTTTTTCCTTTTCCTCATAATAGTCTCCCTTCACAAGATAATTTGTAAGCGCTTACTTAAAAGGGATTCTATTATGACTTCCATTTTTATTCAATTGCACTTTTTTGCGAGGGGCAAATAGCTGACTAATAGCCGCCGGCGGCAGCTTTTTTATTAAAATTGGTACTTTTTTGCCTTACTTCTCACGCTTCCAGCCTCATAAAACACCTGTGTGTGATAAACATAAAAACAAGAGCAAATAAACTGACACCATAAAACGGGATCAGCCCCGGCACCGTTATGAGCACACAGACGACCAGCCCGCCCGCCGCGGCCATCCCGGCCGTTGTCAAAGGGCGAAGAAGACCGATCAGTACAGCCTGGGAAAAATAGCGGGAAAACGGCAGCTCAAAATGAACGTAGAGCGGGAAAATATAAATGAGGACCATCGCATACGCCAGCCCGACAAGCAATGTCGTATAGCTGATCATGATCGAAAACAAGTCTTCGCGAATATGAAAAAATTGATAGTTAACAAATAAAATATAACCGGCCGCCGCAAGGATAAGACCGATCCCGTTTGCTTTGGCAAATTCCTTTTTGTATGTTTGGTAAAACGTTTTGAAAAGCGGCAGATCCGTATAACCAAAAAGCCATTTGCGTACGACTGTAAACATCGCGGCCGTGCTTGGAGCCCAGCCGAGAACGATGCCTCCGCATACTGTAAACAAAATCCACAAACCGTTCAGCATGGCGATCTTAACGGCTGCTTCACAGCCGTTGTAAATCATCGCCATTACGCCTTTTTCACGCATGATGCACCTCCCCTTTAGCCGCGCAAAAGCGTGCGAACCTCAAAATTGCTGTAGGCCGCTTTCAGCGGAGCCATTTGCCTGAAGCCGATTTTTCCTCCTCCGTATACAGGGCCGAAGCGGCGGCCGTCATCCGTCCACTCCAGAATGGAAAGCCCGTTGATCGAAAAGTGAATGTATGGACCGTCTTTAACGAGCCTCATCCGGTAAGGCGGAAGAGCGTCGGCTGCTGGCGGCAGCGGATCGGCTCCCTCCTCGACAAGGTGAAAACCGCGGCTTTTCCTGAGATTGCATGTTCTGAAGGCTCTTTCATCAGCATGCTTATGTCTGAAATAAGAGAGATGCAGCGTATTGATATCACCTGAATGATATTCCGGATATTTGCCTGTTCTTTCTGCGAGCTTCCGATCAAACAAATCCTCTCCATTCCGTCCGGAAGCCGCGAAAAAGATCATGCACAGCCCGGGTTCTCTGATAGGGTAGAAATCCCATTTGATGATGATCCCATCAGGAAACGTCTCCGGGCACCAGTACACAAAGTGTGCGTCATCTCCGTAAAGCTCCGGATCAAGCTCATTTTCCAGATGAAGCCTTCCCTCAGGAAAGCTGTCCTTTCCTTTCCCTTCCATGACCCAGCCGCTGAGATCCTGAGGAGATGATAAACGATTTTGATAGATCATGAGGCCCTCCCTGTTGTCAAAACTTTGCATGGCGACCGCTCCTTTCTGTTTGAAGATAGGCGGAAAGAGGAAGCCCAAGCTCCTTGATGCCTTCTGTGACAAGCTTTGCAACCTGACGAGCGCCGTATGCGGAGAAATGGGTGTTATCTTCGATGCCGCCTGGATAATGAGGATGCTCATCAGGCTGAAAGTGAACGAACAGCTGCTTTGACCCTTCCACTCCGAAAGATTCATAGAGCGCTTTTGTCTTCGACCATAAATCGATGTGCGGCACTTCTAGCCTCCGCGCAAGCTCAAGCATCGCTTTTGGAAAATCGCCAAGCGTATTAACGATCGCTCCGCTTTCATCAAAATGCCGCCTCTGGACAGAAGTAACCAAAACCGGAAACGCCGCTTTTGCCCGCACGGTTTCGACATAGCGGAAAAGATTGTCCTGATACGATGTAAACGGATCTGTTCCATACGGCTTTTGATCATTGTGACCGAATTGAATCAACACATAATCCCCTGCTGTGAGACGGCCGGCGATGTCAGCGAGACGCCCCTCGGTGATAAAGCGGTTGGAGCTGGCGCCGCCTTTGGCCAGATTGACGATTCTTGCTTCATCTGTAAAAAACAATGGAAACGCTTGACCCCAGCCGGCCATCGGCGCTTCATGCGGCGGACACTCGGCAACGGTCGAATCCCCAGCCAAAAACACGGTGACTTTCGGTTTTTCGTTCATGTTTTCCTCTCCTTTTCACGAAGTTTCCTGATGAAGCTGTCTAAAGCGGCTCGGCGGAACCCCGACCTGTTTTTTAAAAATCCGGTTGAAATAGCTGTGTCTGTAGCCGACAGCCTCTGATACGTCATGTATTTTCTGATCCGTTTCGAGAAGCAGCTCTTTCGCTTTTTCAATTCGCAAATGTGTGACATAATCGATAAAATTGATGCCGGTGATCTGTTTAAACGCCTTGCTCAGCGTATATGAATTCGTTCCCGCTTCATCTGCGCAGCTTTCAAGTGAAATATCATTCATGTAATTTTCGTGAATCATCGCAAGCACCCGTTCGACAAGCCGTTTTTGCTGTCTGTTGTTTCTCCCCTCAAGTTCTTTGAGATAAGGACCGACAGCGCGTTCCATCATCCAGGCGACCGCGTGTGACGGCTCTCTGAGTTCTGACAGCTCCCGGATCAGATCGTTATTGGAAAATAATTCATAAGGGTGAAGACCCGAATGAAAAATCTCTTCCTGAATTTTGGCAAACAGCTGAATCATTCCCGGCTGGATACGGGCCTCTGTTTTCCCTCTTTCCGCAAGCTCATTCATAAAAAGCGCGATCAGGCGTTCGGCTTCATCTTTTTCTTCGAGGCGGATCGCTTGTACGATCCTTTTTTCCAGGGCAAACGGATAATAAGCATCAGCCTGTGTCTTCTCCTTCCGCCGGCTTAAATCGATCAGCTGGCTGGAATTTTCAAACTGTCTGTAAAGCTTCCCGGCTTTCACCTCTTCATATATGACAGGAATGTCCTTTACCATGCCGACCGGCTTTGAGATTGTAGCCGTAATGTGAAGCCCGCATAGTGTATGAATCGTATCTGTCAGCTCGCGGACAAATTGCGCGGCGGTTTTCTGCTGTGCGCGAGGACCGCTAAACATCAAAAGGGCATCGAGCGATAAAGCGCGGGCATCGCTGATATACGCCCGCCGGAATACTTTTTCGGCCAGTTCGCGGGCGATGTTGGCCAGCATAAAATTGGCGAGGCTTTCGTCTTTTTTGGAAAAAGAGCCGGCCCCGTCATAAAGGCCGGTCATCTGGATATCGATGATGATGAACACCTTGTCTTTCGCTTCCCAGCCCCAGCGCTTCAGACGGTTTTTCAAGCTTTTCTCCGCTTCTCCCGCAAAGCCTCCTTGGAGAAGCCGCTGAAAAAATCCGCTTGTCACTTGAGAAACTTGAGCCGTCATCTGCTGTTTCAGCTTCCCGCTTTCGTTCGACATGTCCTCCCAGCGCTTTTGGAGCCACTGAAATTCATCGCGGCCGAAAGCGGCGGTTTTCTGTTCTGCTGAACAAAGCTGGATCAGCTTCTCGACAGGTGAATAGATTTTATTTGAGGCATACCAGGTGAGAATGAAAGCCAGCACAATCCCGGTCATGCTGACGGATGCGACGAGCTTTGATAAAAACAGGACAGGAGAGGTAATGGACGACATTGGCGATGCGGAAACATAAGTCCATTCCTGGCCGAGTCGATCCATCTGTCCGAAGGAGACGGAATAGTTTTCACCTCTCCACTTCATGAAAAAGGCCCCCTGTTTGCTCCGCTGTTTTTCAGCCCGCTTCTTTAATGCGCTTTCAAATTCTTCGCCTTCCTTTCCAAAAGGTGCGTCCCTGCTGAAAAGCAGCGCGGTTCCTTTTGAATATGGGGAAAGGCTTTCCAGCAAATGCTTCATTTCTTTACGATCTATCGTTACAATCAGGGCGCCGAACGGCTCTGAAATGCCCCCCGGAATTTTATGAACGAGGGCCATGCCTCCAGTGCTGCCGCGCCATTTTTTCCAATAGACGTTTTTATTGCCGGAAAGCAGTGAATCGTAGGATTTTAAACGATTTCGATCGGTCAGCGCGCTGTATTCCGGATTTAAAAGCTGGGGCTCACCTTCATGAATGAATAATTCAACCCGCTGAATGAGCGGATTTTGGTCCTGGAGAACAAACAGCGACTTTGACAAGCGGTATGTCGTTTGAAAGTCTTTTTTTAAATCCGTATGAGCCAGCCCGCTCATCAGCCGTGTGTCATACGCCAGCTGGGAGAGCATGATTTCGAGCCCTTCCAGCTTGTCATCCATTTGCATGATTTGGCGTCTGACTTGGCTTTCATGCAGATGCTGAAGCTCGTGTTCGATTTTTGCGGCTGAGAAAAAATAGATGCCCGCACCCGTCAACAGACCCGGGATGCACGCAATCAGCAAGATCAGCACAAAACTCTTTTTGAAATAGGTCCCCTTCCGCCGTGAAACATGTCTTTGATGCAGCTTTTTCATGCCTCTCCCCCCACTGCAAATGAAAAGAATGTTTCTTTTTCAATTTTTATTGAAATGCTCGCGATTTTGAGCGGATGACATCTGCCAAAAAGGTCAGCGCAAGCCCCTGCCCCCAGCCTTGAATCCGTTTATACGGGACATCCTTATACCCCCCGGCGTCCCGCATGACCGCCGTTCCCGCGGAAACGCGTTCGACCCTGCCGTCCGGCGCGACGGATTCTGTGATGGCCGCCAGCGCTCTCTGAACCGACTCGTGGTACAAAGAGCCTCTTGATAAAAGACCGGAGGCAATTCCGGCGGAACCCGAGACTTCAAGATATGAGCCGGGGTCTGTCACGATGGTGTGCCATAACCCGGAAGGATGCTGAAGCCTGACAAGCGCGCTCAACAGATCTCTCAATGAGCCGTCGATGATCATATAAGACGGATGGGTCACATCAATCAGCGGCAGCGCTTTGGCCATGGTCAGCGCGGCCCAGCCGTTTCCCCTCCCCCAAAATATGCCTGACATATGGTTTTTGGCCACATTGTCCCAGCCGTGATAATACAGATTGGTATCCATATCCTGCAAAAGTTCTTCATGACCATGATACTGGCGGAGGCCATCCTCAAAGTATTCTTCACTCTCGACAAGCTTTCCGATGCGGAGAAGAAACAAGCCGGCCATCATCATCGTATCGACCCACGCCTGCTCCGGGAAGACGTTTTTCTCTGAATTGACGGTATGCTGGAGGATGCCGTCTGCAAACCTCGGCGCTTCATGAAGGACATAGTCTGCCATTTCCCTGGCTGTTTCAAGATAACGGTCATCACCTGTTGCCTGATAGAGCGATAAAAGGGTGTGGCCAATGGAGACGCCGTTGATCGAAAGCTTCGGCAGGCCGTCTTCAAGCTTTTCATCCGTCCAGTTTTTCAGAAGCTGAAGGTATTCTTCCTTTTCCGTCGCATCATACGCCTCGGCCACGCCGTAAAACGCCACACCGCCGGGCCAATCCCATTCAAAATCCATCGCAAATGTCCGCTTGACGATTCTGTCGATCATGTCATTCAGCTTTTCTTCATCAAAAACAAGTTTTGCCACCCGCATTCACTCCTTTTTTATTTTAATCCGCTCATGCTGATGCCTTGAACGATCGATTTTTGAAAGACAAAAAACACGATCACGACAGGCAGCAGCGAAACGACGGACATCGCAAACATCGCACCCCAGTTTGACGCCGTCTCCGTATCCAAAAACAGCTTCAACGCCAGGGAAACCGGATAAAGCTCGGGCTTGTTTAAATAAAGGAGCGGATTGATCAGCTCCTCCCATTTCCAGTAAAATGAAAAGATCGCCGATGTCGCAAGCGCCGGGGCGATCAGCGGCAGGATTACCTTGAAAAAAATGCCGAGACGGCTGCAACCATCAATCTTCGCCGCTTCATCGAGTTCAACCGGAATCGTTCTGATAAACTGGATCATCAAAAAGATAAAAAACGCGTGTCCAAAAAACTGAGGAACGACGATCGGCTTAAAGGAATTCAGCCAATCAAGCTTCGCAAAGATGATGTACTGCGGAATCATCAGCACTTCATGCGGCAGCATCATCGTCACCATCATAGCGGCAAACCAAAACGATTTGCCTTTAAACGAAATCCGCGCGAACCCGTAGGCGATAAAAGCTGACGACAGGACGGCGCCAGCGGTCGATAAACCGACGATGATCAGCGAGTTTTTGATGAATGTGATAAACGGCTGTCCGGCAATTCCCTTCCATCCATCCGCATAATTGGAGATGACAAACGGATCGGGAACGAGCGAATGAGAAGTGGCGAAAATGCTGGCGCTCTCTTTAAAAGAACTGACAACAAGCCATATGACAGGATAGAGAAGAAAAACCGCCAAACCGGCTGTTGCAATATGAAAAGCGATCTGACCCGTCCGGCTTTTCCCGCTCCTTACAGGAACGCGTGCAGGCGCCGTTTCCTTGACCGGCTCCATCATGATCCCTCCTTTGATTCGTAATGCACCCATAAGGATGATGTTTTAAATAAAATGAATGTCACAAGGCCGATCAATAGGAGCATCACCCAGGCCATGGCTGAGGCATAGCCCATTTGGAAAAAGTTGAAGGCCCGCTGGAATAAATACAGGGAATATAGGAGCGTTCCGTCAAGCGGTCCGCCCTCCCCCTTGGAAATAATATAAGCCGGTGTAAAGGTCATAAACGCGGATATCGTCTGCATCACCAAATTAAAGAAGATAATCGGGCTGAGCAGCGGAAGCGTAATCAGGAAAAACCGCTGCACCCTGTTTGCCCCGTCAATGCTGGCTGCTTCCTGATACATCGGCGGAATGTTTTTGAGTCCGGCCAAAAAAATCAGCATCGAAGAACCGAACTGCCAAACCGACAAAAGGATCAGCGTCCACAACGCACTCGTCGGATCCTGGTACCAGAAAATCTTCTTTTCAATCCCGATAAAAAACAGAAGCGCATTGATGACACCGTCATTCCCGAAGACATTGCGCCACATGATCGCCACCGCCACACTGCCGCCGATGATCGACGGCAGATAAAAAAGCGTCCGGTAAATACCTACTCCTTTTTGCGATCTGTTCAACATCACCGCGATGAAAAGCGCGAACGCCAGCCTGAGCGGTACGCCGCAGAGAACATAGTAAAATGTCACTTTCAATGATCCCCAGTACTTTTCATCATCCGTCAGCATCGTTTTGTAGTTGTCAAGGCCCACCCACTTAGGAGAAGTAAACAGATCATAATCGGTAAAAGACAAAAACAGTGAAGCGCCCATCGGTATCACGGTAAAGCAGAAAAAGCCGATTACAAATGGAGAAATAAAGGCATAACCCGCCAGGTTGTCATTCAGTCGTTTGCTCTTCACGGTCGCATCCCCCTTTCAGGCATTACCTTTTTTGATTTCGTTTCAAGATGTCGTTCGCTTCTTTTCTGAACTTGGCGGCTCCTTCTTCCGGTGTGATTTTTTTGAACAAAATTTGGTCTGACGTATCCTTCAGCAGCTTGATCACTTCAGCGCTGCCAATCGGTTCAGGCGGGTCCGCCTGACCTGCATGTTCTTTTGCCCGCTCGACATATTCAAAAATCTTTTTTTCCTCTTCATTCAGTTCCGACTTTACCGCTTCGGCCGTTTTCGCTGAAACGGGTACACCGCGCTCACCTTTGATCAGCGCATTGGCTTTTTCATTATTGATAAAGAAATCGATAAATGTTGCCGCTTCTTTTTTATGTTCGGAGCTTTTCGGAATCGAAAACAGCATGCTCGGTCTGAGAAACAGCGCTTTTTCTTTCGCCTGTTCCGGCGGCAGATGGAGTGAAAGCGGCGCATCCGTCAGCTGGGCAAACGCCGAGTATTGGTTGGAATAATTCCATGTGGCAGACGTTTCGCCTTTTACGATAAAATCGTCTTCCATCCCTTTGATTTGCGCGCTTTCATCAGGTGTCGGAGAAGCCTTCTGCTCGACAAGTCTGACCTGTCTTTTGAAGTAATCGACAAACAGCTTGTCATCCGTATAGGCAAGACCTGTTCCATCCTCTTTATAAAAGCGCTCGCCCTTCGTCCTGAGATAATACGGGAAAAAGACGTCAGGCGGATGCATTCCGTTTGAGCCGTATTTTCCCGTCTTCTCCTGCACCTTGAGCGCCAATGTTTCAAAATCGTCCCATGTCCAGTTCTCATCATCAATCTCGGCGCCGACTTCTTTTAAAAGGTCATCATTTGTAATGACGGACAGCACATTGATCCCGAGCGGAAAACCGTAAAGCTTGCCGCCGATTTTCCCGCCCTCGAGCGTCTTGTCATCAATTGCATCTGTGTTGATCGTCCCGTCTTTCACATACGCCGAGAGATCTTCCAGCTGGCCCTTTTCACCGTATTGTGATAAATATGCGGAATCCATCTGGATGACATCAGGCAGCTGGTTCGCCGCGGACATCGGTGCGAGCTTTTTCCAATAATCGTCCCAGTTGGCAAACTCCGCTTCGATTTTGACATGCGGATTTTCCTTTTCGTACATCTCAATCACTTTCGTTGTGTAATCATGTCGCGGCTGTCCGCCCCACCAGGCGATCCTCAGCGTGATCGTGTTTTCTCCGCCTGAGCCCCCCGCCTCTTCGCTGTTTGAACTGCATCCGTAAAGCCCGGACAGCAGCAATGCGCATAACGAGACAAGCATGAATCTCCTCATCGACATCCCCCTCTTTTTGTAAGTGCTTACATTTTATTTTAATGACGCATTTTCGTCCCAGAAACTCAAAAAACAGAGAAGAATGTTAAAAAAACAGAGATCGCGTCGCAAGAAAAAGCCGCCGGACTTTCTCCGGCGGCTTTACAGCAGGTGTTCTTCTTTTTTCCGGTACTCAGACGGTGTACAGCCTGTATACTTTTTAAAGACGAGGCTGAAGTATTTCGGATTATCGCCAAATCCCGTCTCCTCTGCGAGAGCGCCGATCGTGATATCGTTTGTCTTTTTCATTTTGGCGATCGCTTTTTCAATCCGGACCTTCGTCACATAGCTGGAAAACCGTTCACCTGTCTCCTGTTTGAAAACCTTGCCGAGATAATCGGGATTCATATACAGCATGTTTCGGGCCGCCCATTTTAATGACAGCTTCGGATTGGCGGCTTCCTTTTGGATCAGCTCAATCATTTGCCTGACCAAAACCGATGTCTGCCCCCCGCTGACCAGGCTTTCAAACTCGGCCCGCGCGCGGCCATATAAAACAGCGGCCTCCCCGATGTCACCGCTTCCGCTGAATGCTGCCGCCAGCTCCATCTGTAAGCGCTGGCGTGAAAGCCTTTTAATCCTTTCCAGATTTGCTTTTAGCTGTTCATCTTCCATTCGGGCTTTGACTGCGAGGACGAGCACACCTTTATGGCGGATGGAGGTGATGATGCCGCTTTTGAAGACATCACAGGCGATCTGTTCGAGATCAGACAAACACCTTCTCCCTCCCTGCTCCTGGAATGAAAGGAGGACGAGCTTCATGTTTCCGCTTTCTGAAAAAAAGTGCAAATACCTTTCTGCGTCTGACTTCTCGCCTGTGATCAGCTCTTTGAACACGTGTTTTTCAAGGTGCGGCCTGATCATCTCCAAATCGGTTTTGACCTGTTTGGCAGACTCTTCTTTTTTCAGCTCGCTGACAACGCTTTTGAGCGATTCTGTAATATGGCTCTCATTGCAAGGTTTCAGCAAATAATGCCTGACACCGTATGTCATCGCTTTTTTCGCGTATTCAAACTGGCCGAATCCGGTAAGGAGAATAAACCGGGTCGATGGGTACTTGCGGGACACTTTTTCAATCAGCTCCAATCCTCCCAATCCCGGCATTTTAATGTCTGAGATCACGATATCCGGGCGCTCGCGCACAATCAGCCGATAGGCGTCAGCGCCGTTTTGCACCGCGCCGATTAAAGATGTGCCGACTGAATTCCACTCGATCATCTTTGAAATCCCTTCAAGAATGATCCGTTCATCGTCTGCCAAGAGCACTTTATACATCATCACACCCCGCTTTGAAATGGTATTTTAATATTCACCTTTGTTCCCTTGTTTTTTTCGCTTGAAATGGTGATTCCATACCTTTTGCCAAACATCAGCTTGATCCGCTCATCAATATTTGTAAGCCCGATGCCTCTGCCTTTTGTCCGTACAAGCCCCTTTCTCGCTTTCTCCAAAAAGTCTTCATCCATGCCGGGACCGTTGTCAGCGACTGTTAAATAAACGGATTCTCCCTTTCTGAACGCCTGAATCCGAATGTGACAAGGCTCAATGACAGGCTCAAGGCAATAGTGAATGGCGTTTTCCGCCAAAGGCTGAAGGATCAGCTTTGGAACCGGGCATGTTTTGACAAGCGGATCGATCTCCACATCAAACACGAGCCTTTCGTCAAAGCGAAACCGCTGAATCGTAAAATAATGAAGGACAATCTCTGCTTCCTCTTCAATCGTTAAACAATCGGTTTTCAGATTCATCGCACTCCGCAGCAAAAATCCGAGAGATTCGGTCATCTTTGAAATTTGCGGCTGCCGATTCATTTTGGCGAGCCAATTGATCGATTCGAGTGTGTTGTATAAAAAATGGGGATTGATTTGCGCCTGCAGCGCTTTAAATTCCGTTTCTTTGATCATCAGCTGCTTCTCATAGTTCTCCGCGATTAATTCATTGATCCGTTCAATCATTGTCACAAAATTGCACTTCAGCACGCTGACTTCGTCCTGATGCTCAGATGATGCAGAAAGCGGCGGCCGTATGTTGAAATCGCCGTTTTGCACATTTTTCATGGCAGCCACCAGCCCTTCAATCGGACTTGTTATGCCCCTGGCCATTTTTCTTCCGAAGAAGACGGCAATGAAAAAGAAGAGAATGAAAAGGGAAATGAGTATAGATTTCATCGCTGATATTTTGGAGAACATGGTGTCAAAAGGAATCAGACTCCAGTATGTCCAGTTCCCATACGATGACTTGACATATGAAATGAAAAAACGCCGGCCGTTTTCTTTCACAATGTCGTATCCGTTTTGATCCGGAGAAGATAAGCGGAGCACATCGATTCGGCTTAAAGGGATTTCTGAAAAGAACGCGTGTCGTCCGTCAGACATGGCGATTTTGCCTGCGCCTTCCCCCATATCTTTCGGAAGGTCGGCGATAATGTTTTGCAGATCACACACAATCAGCACCGTCCCCAGGTGATCGAGGTTTAAATGCTGATAGGAACGGATTTCCCTGACGGATAAAAGCTCACCACGCACATCCGGCATCGTCGTCCATAGATTGCCGCCTTTTTGACGCGACGCTTTTAAGGCAAGCTCGTCTTTCCGCTCTATTATAGCCTCGGCAGAGCTGGCCCCTGCTGAGTATTCGGTCCCGAAGGCATCGAACAAATGAATCGATTTAATGTACCGTTTAGAACCGGTGAATTCGGCAAGCTTGTCCCAAATTTCTTTTTTGATGCGATACCGGCCGTATGTGTTCTGATTGCGGCCGGCTTTTAAGAGGTTGGTTTGAATGTTTGTGTCGGTCGCGATTTGATAGGAAACATCTTCAATTTTTTTTAGTTCATCTTCAATCGCTTTGGAAGACATCATCAGCACCTGGGACGATTTTCTGTAAAGCTGCTGATCATACACGCGAAACGCGTATTGAACACCGCTCAAAATCAATATCAGTGAAACCGCCATAATGAGCGTGATCAAAATAAACAACTGATCTTTAATTTTCAAATGATGATACCGGTTCACTAAAAAAACACCCTTCATTTCACGCGCGGGACGGCAGTCTGTTTGTCATTGCCGCGGCCGTCAATGGCGAAAAATGCGCTGGACGCCAATTTTGTCAGGAGCAAGCTTAACCCGCTGCCGCTGAAGAACAAGAGAAATGTGACGTGAAATAAAGCGGCCAGCACCATTCCAAATGCGCTCAATATCATCAGCAAAGTGATGAGCGGACGGGAAAATCCGATCATGAAGCTGTATTTCAGAACATCGATTCGTTTCATTTGATAGTGGACATAGATTGGAAAAGTGTATAAGAAGATGATGGCGTAAATGATAAACAAACTGATAAACAAGCTCAATACGGCAGGCTGACCTTGAAAATATATGGAAACAATTTGAAAATCAACATATAACACGAGGGCGATTGCCGCTAAAATGAAGCCGAGAATGCTTGAACCGGCCCATTCCTTTTTGAACGCCTGAAAAAAAGTCTGGAAAACAGGAATATCTGTTTCACCCTTCACCCACTGTCTCGTCACACTAAACATGGCGGCAGTCGCCGGCGCTAATCCGAAGATGACCGCTCCCGCCAAAGAAAAGCCGATCCACAGCAGATTAAGATATGCCAGCCTCATCACCCACTCGCAAAAACGGTTAAATCCGTTTGTCAATGTGTGAATCATGGTAAACCTCCTTCATTTCGACCAGTAAACGCTTACAAAAAATATATTTCTCCTCTTTTTAAAAAAATCCTCTTTTATGGCGGGTCCAGACGAAGAAGGGCTTGATCTACATTGCAAGACCAAGCCCATCCTCCTTTATTTTGCTGAATGTTTGATATTGACGCCGACCGCCGTGCCGTTCCGGCTTGAATCGGCGACCCCCATAAAGGATTTGTGCTCCCGGTCAATGAAAATGCTTTGGACATTGCCGATATCCTGCGGACTCGATCCGAAATCATGGCCGAATTCATTGAGCTTCAGCCTGACGTCTTCCGGCATGCCCGATTCATAACGGTAAGAAGACAGACTGTTCGTATAAATCCTCGGTTCTTCAATCGCATCCTGGAGACTCATGTCGTACTCAAAGTAATTCAGGATCGTTTGGAAAACGGAGGCAATAATCGTTTTCCCGCCAGGCGATCCGACGGTCAATACCGGTTTGTCGTCTTTAAAGACGATCGTCGGGGTCATGCTGGACAGCGGCCTTTTATTCGGCTGCACTTCATTGGCGCCCCCTGGAACCGCGTCAAAATCGGTCAGTTCATTATTTAAAAAGAAACCGTATCCCGGTACTAAAATGCCCGTACCGAAAAGCTGTTCGATCGTCGTTGTATAGGAAACGACATTTCCCCATTGATCAGCGACAGTAAAATGAGTGGTTTCGCCTGTTTCGTTATCATCGGCCTGCGGCACGATGTCATAGTTCGGCTCCCCTTCTTCATATTTCCACGGGTCCCCCTCTTTCACATCGCGGTTGACCTCGTCAAGGCTGATCAATTTTTGCCGTTCTTGAATATATTCCGGATCAAGCAATCCTTCCAGCGGAACATCGACAAATTCGGGATCGCCGGCGTACGCCGCTCTGTCCGCATATGAAAGGTGCATCGTTTCCGCTAATAAATGATATTTTTCAAATGACTTCGGATCGTACTGTGACAAATGAAAGTCATCGATTAACTTCAGCATTTGCAGCATGAAGACCCCTCCCGAACTTGGGGGCGGCATGCTTGCAATATCATAGCCGTGGTAATCTCCCCAGATCGGCTTGTCTGTTGTTACATCATAACGCGCCAGATCATCAGATGTCATCGATCCGCCGAAATCCTGGACGACGTCTGCGACCGCACTGCCGATTTCACCCTTGTAAAAGGCTTGTGACCCTTCTTTCCGGATCAGTTTAAAGGTTTTCGCCAAATCCTCTTGCACGAGCTTATCGCCTTCTTTCAGCGGCTCGCCGTCCGGCAGGAAAATATCTTTCGCAGCCGTTTTGCTCAGTTTGGCCTCATTGTCCTGAATCGCCTCCGCCAGCACTGAATCGATTTCAAATCCGTCTTCCGCAAGCTTGATGGCAGGTGTGATCAGTTCTTTCATGCTCTTCGTTCCCCATTTTTCGTGCGCCGCTTCCAGCCCCTTTAACGTCCCCGGGACACCGACTGCGTTTCCGTGCCTCGACCTTTTGGAGAAAGGAATCACCTTCCCGTCCTCATCCAAAAACATATCGGGTTCAGCGCCTTGTGGAGCCCGCTCACGGCTGTTGATAATCGAGGTTTCCTTCGTGCTGCCGTCATAGACCATCATAAATCCGCCGCCGCCGATACCAGACATCATCGGCTCTGTCACATTGAGGGCAAACTGGATGGCGATGGACGCATCAATCGCATTTCCGCCTTTTTTCAAAACCTCTGCACCGATTTTTGATGCCAATGGATGAGCCGTCGCCACCATCCCGTCCTTACCGACTGCGACTTTTTCTCCGCTGCCACTTACACCTTCAGCTTTCGACACTGGACTGAAAAAACAACCAACCGCGAAACAAAAAGCAACAACCAAGAAAGCTAACCGTCTCATCAGCTCACTCCCTTTCCAGTTTATTACTACTATATCAGGAAAGGGAACTGAAAATAAGAAAAAATCTCAATTTTCGATATTTTTAAACCGAAAATCCCATTCATAGAAAAATTCCCGGATAATTCATTCTTTAGACACAAATACATATAAGGAGAAAACAACTATGAATTGTCAAAAAAACACGATGAACATGTCGGCCTCACATCCGTTAATATGTGGCAACTGCCTGAAAATTAAATTGTTTTTTTCGACTGCACCTGTTTTTTTTCGACAAAAAGTTATATAATATTTTGATGTGTGCATTGTCTCATTTAAACAATGGAGGGTTACAAATGTTGAAAAGAAAAAAAGACAAGTTTTCCGTGCTTTTGATGGAAATTGCAAAAAACCTGGATGAAACAGCCGAATATTTTGTTCATTATAAAGTGACAAATCAAACAACCCTAAAGGAATTTGCAGATACCTTAAAAGAGTATGAGACAAAAGGAGATAATTATGTACATACGATGATTAAGGAGCTGAATAAGGCTTTTATCACGCCGATCGAGCGGGAGGATATCCTGCAGCTGACGAACAGTCTTGACGATGTACTCGACGGCATCGAGCATTTCTCGGCGATGATGGAAATTTTCTCGATCACCTCTTCAGACGAGCATATTGATAAATTCAGCGGCTACATCAGAGAATGTGCAAAAGAAATTTTAATAACCATTGAATTGATGGCGGACAATCGCTTGAAAGAAATTCAGCCGCATGCCATCAAAATTAAAGAATACGAACACAACTGCGATAACCTGCACCGCAAATCGCTGAAAAATCTTTTCGGTAAAGAGACAGATCCGATTAAAGTGATCCAGTACAGAGAAATCTATGAGACGCTTGAAGAAATCGCAGATTCATGCCAAAGTGTAGCAAACAATTTAGAAACCATCATAATGAAAAATGCGTAACGAGGGATTATAATGGATCTTTTATTTGTATTAACCATATTGATTGTCATCTTTGCTTTGGCATTTGACTTTATCAACGGCTTTCATGATACGGCAAATGCGATCGCCACCTCGGTATCGACAAAAGCGTTAAAACCACGGCACGCCATTATTATGGCCGCTGTCATGAACTTCGCCGGCGCCATGACGTTCACAGGCGTCGCCAAAACAATTACGAGCGACATCGCCGATCCTTTCAAGCTGGAAAACGGATCGATCGTGATCCTTGCAGCTCTTATCGCCGGCATTACATGGAACCTAGTGACCTGGTATTTCGGAATTCCCAGCAGCTCATCCCACGCGATCATCGGAGCGATTGCCGGAGCTGTCATCGCATCGGAAGGATTCGCCGCGATTAAATACCACGGATTTATTAAAATTATTGAAGCACTTATATTATCGCCCATTTTGGCGTTTGTTTTAGGATATTTGATCTACAGCATCGTCAAAGTCATTTTTAAGAACAGCAATCTGGCAAAAACGAATAAGCGGTTCCGGCGCGTTCAAATCGCGACAGCTGCCATTCAGTCCTATACGCACGGCACGAACGATGCACAGAAAGCGATGGGTATCATTACGATGGCTTTAATTGCGGGTAACTTGCACAGTACAACTGACATCCCGTTCTGGGTGCAGTTTGCATGCGCCACGGCTATGGGTCTCGGAACATCTGTCGGCGGCTGGAAAATCATCAAAACCGTCGGCGGAAAAATCATGAAGATCCGTCCCGTCAATGGTGTCTCTGCAGATTTGACGGGAGCCCTCATCATCTTTGGTGCGACGATCGTCCATTTGCCTGTCAGCACGACACACGTCATTTCTTCATCCATTTTAGGTGTGGGTGCTTCCCACCGGGTGAAAGGCGTAAACTGGGGCACCGCAAAGCGGATGTTGATCACATGGGTCATTACCCTTCCTATTTCGGCAACCATCGGTGCATTTGCCTATTTCATACTTGATTTATTCTTTTAATCAGCACACTCCCGTCCGAATCTAGGACGGGAGTTTTCATGTTTAAAAGAAAGCCGGCATAACAATAGAATAGGAACTGCACTATTTCTCGGGAAGAGGGAAACAAGTTATGCTGCTATTTTATCAATTCCTTGTTTGGCTCATTGTTTTGGCGCTGGCTCTGTACGTGGCTGCCGTGTGGCGTTTTGAAAAAAAGCTCACCGAAAAAACGGTCGCGATCAGAAAAACGTGGTACCTGCTTTATGTTATCGGCGCCGTGATTTATTGGACGCACGATCCGCAGTCGATTTTCACGAATCCGCTTCATTACCTGATCGTCGCCGTTTTCTTCACGCTCACCGATGCTTTTATTTTTTTAAACGCCTATTTTAAAAAACTCGGAAGTTCTGAACTCGCCACAGACACAAGGATGCTTCTCGAAGAAAACAACGACCTGCTTCACACTTATCAAAACAGGCTGAAAACGTACCAATACCTATTGAAAAACGAACCGATCCACATCTATTATGGAAGTATAGAAGCTTATGCTGAAGGCATTGAAAAACTCATCAGCCGCTTTGGCGAAAAAATGAATATTTCTGCCGCCTTATGTGAATATAATTCAAACGAGAGCAAGGATCATTTGCTTGAACACATGGAAAACCGGTTCGCCGTTCAAGAAAAGCTGGATCGGAAAGACGTCTATTACGAAGAAAACGGAAAAATGGTCCTGATTCCATTTTCGATCCATGATTATGACTATGTGATGAAATTAACCTCAGAGGATCTTGTCACAGAATTCGACTACCTCCTGTTTACTTCTTTAACAAGCGTCTATGATCTCCTGCTACCAAACGAAGAGGAAGGTGACGATTGAGATGGAGCCTGCTTTTCAGGAAAACGCAAAGAAGCGCCTTTCATTTAAAATGTTTAAAAAGCAATCGAAAACCAGTATCGCAAAATACGAAGTCAGCCCCCACACCGAACGGATTTTCAAACAAAACGAACGGCTGATAGGCGAGTATAAACGGAAAAAAGCCTGAAATGGGACGGGGAAAAATTTTCCCGTCCTTATCCCATTTTCCCAGTTGATACATACAATAAACCAATCAACACAGATTAGGTGATACCGTGAAAAAACAAAAAAAACAAGTCAAACATACAGACTTCGCAAAATTCGGCCTGTCGGACTATACCGCCCTCCTCAGAAAAAGAAGCGAGAACCTGATTAAAGCGCTCAACAAGAAAAAAAAGAAATAGCAGCACCCCTTCCTTGACGAGGAAGGGGGCAGATTGTTGACAAAATCCCAAAACGGCTTTTAGTTTTGGGATTTTGTCATCCTTCATTGAAAACCCTTGCAGTCTAGGAAGGCCGAGCATCGGAGCACAGCGAATGTTGTAATTCGTGAGCACCGACGCGCAGGCCTGACAACGAATGCGAGGGTTTGTCGACACGCTGACCCCTTCCTTGATGAGGAAGGGGTTTTTGTTTGCCCGCACCGATTCCGTCTCTCGCCTAAGATAAAAACGGTTTCTGTTCATCACCTGAAACAGCTGGCGGCAGCTTATCCGAACCGATCGGTTTGACAAAGAAAGCAACGGAAAGCGAGCCTGCCACTGCGAGCCCCCCAGCCAGCAGAAACGCGCTTGTAAAGGCGCCGCTGTACTCGACGATGAAGCCGGTGACAGTCGGACCGATGATCCCGGACGTATTGGCGAGAAAATGCATGAAGCCGCTGACACCGCCGACCCTCTCAGGATGAACGATATCCTGAATAATCGCCCAGTACGTGATACCTGTCAAATACAAAAAGAAAACGGACAAAGCGACTAATGCGACCGCTCCGACGGCGGTGGAGACCACCCCGGCAAACCCGATGCATACAGCAGCAGCCAAAAGGCATATGACAAGAACCGCTTTTCGTGAAAACATCTGCCTGCCGGTGATCCTGAAAATGTAATCGGAAATAAATCCCCCAAGCGCAAGGCCGATAAACCCGACAATCCATGGAATAACCGTGGCAATGCTCATATCGTGGATACTCAGCCCGCGGGCCGTCGTTAAATAGCTGGGAAACCAGGTTAAGAAAAAAAACAAAATATAATTGTATGAGAAAAAAGCGAAAGCGGTGAAAAGGACAGTCGGCTGTTTTAAATAAAAAGACAGCGGGATGGGAGCGGATTTTTTCGAGTGTTCATGTTCACGGGCGTCTTTTTGGAATTCTTCAGGTCTTTCTTTCATGTATTTGATCCAAAACCAAACCCAAATCAGCCCGATCATCATAATCAGCACAAAAGAAGCTTTCCAGCCCCAATGGATGGCAATCAGCCCGACGATCGGCCCTGAAATCGCGCCGCCGAGCGGAGTTCCGCACATCGTCATGCCGAGCGCCCTTGCCCTTTCTTTTTGCGGGAACCAGTTGTTGACCGCCTTGCTTGTCGAAGCTGACAGCGGACCTTCCCCCATCCCAAAGATGACGCGGATGATAAAAAGCGACACAAAATTGTAGGTCAGTGCGATCGCTCCGCTGAACACAGACCAGACAATCATCGCCAGCGATAATGTGTTTTTTGCTCCAAATCTGTCTGAAGCCCAGCCGCCAATGAAATTAAATACCGCATACCCGATGAAAAAACTGCTGAAGAGCATCCCCATCTGAGAAGGACGGATGTTCAGATCCTCCTGAATGAACGGAGCGGCGACTGACAGCGCCGAGCGATCCAAATAATTAATAACCCCTGCCAAAAAGAGCATGACAATCACAAACCCCCGGCCGTTTGCAAACATTGACAACCCCTCTTTCCGTCATAATTCGTAAGCGCTTTCTCATTGCATCAGCCTTACAATCTGATTAACACTTTCACCGGATTTTTCTCAGGTGCAAGCGCCTCTTCAAACCCGTCAACCACACCGCTGAACGGAAGATATCCGGTCACAAACCGTTTGGCATCAACAACGCCTTTTCCAATGGCTTCAATAACCGACTCAAAATCGCTTTTTAAAGCATTTCGGCTAAATAAAACGTCCAGCTCCCGCTTATGGCATTCAGGATCGAAAAGTGACAGGTGATCGTTGACAAGTCCGACATATATGATCCGCCCCCCATGAGCGGCATATTGGTAAGCCTGATTCATGGAAACGGAATGGCCGGTCGCGTCAAAAACGGCGCTGGGGAAATCCCCTTCTGTCATTCGCTTGATCGCATCAGCTGCACTTTCCCCGGCAAGAACGGTCTCATCAGCGTCCGCCCACATCTTACTGAAGGCAAGACGCTCCTTTCTGACATCCATTGCGATCACTTTCGCACCCTTCAGTTTGGCAAACTTCATCACGCTGAGCCCGATAGGCCCTGCCCCAATCACCAGAACCGACTCGCCGTTTTGAACATCGGCCCTGGCGACAGCGTGGGCGCCGATGCTCAAACACTCTATAACGGCTGCTTCGCTGTATGTCAGATCCTCTGTCTTCATCAAGTGGTCTGCCGGGATTTTCATATACTCCTGCATCCCGCCGTCTGTATGAACACCCAGCACCTTCAGATTCACACAACAATTGGGCCGCCCCATCCGACAGGCGGCACACGCTCCGCATTCCAAATAGGGAATGACTGCAGCCCGGTCGCCTGGCTGCAACACTCCGCACGGATCATCAACACTGACAATCTCCCCCGAGAGTTCATGCCCGAGCACCCTCGGGTATGAAAAAAACGGCTGTCTGCCGCAATAGGCATGAAAGTCTGTACCGCAAATCCCAATCCGCTTGATTTTCAGGAGCGCTTCTCCTTTTTCCGGTTCCGGCGCTTTGGCTTCCGCCATTTTTAAACGGTAAGGTTTTTCACACACAATCTGTTTCATTCCTCCGCCCCTCTCTCGTGTTTAGACTCCCGAGTACGCCATAAAGCCGCCATCTACAGGGATTGTAATGCCTGTGACAAATCCGGACATGCCTGCGTCCGCCAGCCAAAGCATTGTCCCCAGTAAATCGTCCGGGCTGCCAAACCGCTTCATCGGCGTATGGGAAATGATCTTCCCCGCCCTTTCCGTCCATTCCCCGTTTTCATCAAGAAGAAGCCGTTTATTTTGTCTCGTCAAGAAAAAGCCGGGGGCAATCGCATTGACTCTGATCCCTGTTTCGGCCAAATAGACGGCAAGCCATTTTGTGAAATTTTCGATGCCGGCTTTTGCGGCGCTGTAAGCGGGCACTTTTGTCATGGGGATGTGTGCGCTCATTGAAGAGATGTTGATCACTGAAGCCCCTTTTTTGTTCAGCATCGTTTTCGTGAATACTTGGGAAGTTATGAAAGATCCGAGAAAGTTCACATTGAACACAGAGCCGACGTCGCTGCTTTTCAGATCAAAGAATGTGGTTTCGTTATCATTGATGAGGTCGTCGGGATGAAGGGTTTCATTCGATGTCGTACCTCCGGGATGATTGCCGCCGGCTCCGTTAATCAATAGATCGCACCCGCCGTAAAGCTGTGTAACCAAACGTTCTGCTCGCTCAACACTTTGTTGGCTGAGGACGTCGCACTCCACCGCTACGGCCTCTCCCCCCATCTTTCGGATATCTTCAGCCACAAGCTCGCCGTTTTCGACATTCCGGTTTAAGACGGCCACTTTCATGCCCTGCCGTCCGAGTTCCCTTGCCATCGCACTGCAGAGGACACCGCTTCCGCCTGTGATGACCGCCGTTTTTCCTCTTAAATGTTCATGGATTTCAAGCATTGTGAAGCCCCCCGTTTTTCTCTTTCAAGTGCGTCCCAAATGCCCCATAAATACATGATTCCCAGCGCCCTGTCATAGAGGCCGTATCCAGGCCTGCAGTTTTCACCCCAGATATGGCGGCCGTGATCTGGACGGACATACCCTGAATAGCCCGCCTCGTGATAGGCTTTGACGATGCCGCAAATGTCCACAGAACCATCTTTCGTCCGATGCGATGTTTCGATAAAATCCCCGTTTTCATAGACTTTAACATTTCGAATATGTGCGAATGGAATCCGGTCAGAATACGTTTTGATGATGCTTGCGATATCGTTATCGGGATTGGCGCCCAATGAACCGCTGCAAAGGGTGACACCATTGGATGGGTGGTCGATCAGACGAAGCAGGCGCCCGATGTTTTTGGCAGAAGTGATGATGCGGGGCAGCCCAAAGACCGGCCATGGCGGATCATCAGGATGGATCGCCATCTTAATCCCGCAGCGCGCAGCGGTTGGAATAATCTGCTCCAAAAAATATTGCAGATTGCTCCATAAATCTTCTTCTGTCACGTTTTGATAGGCTTCAAAAAGCGCTGTCAGATGCTCCAGCCGTTCAGGCTCCCAGCCCGGCATCGTATAATCGAGATTGTTGGCGATTTTTTCGACAAGCTCAAAAGGATCGATCTGATCAACTTTTGCGTTCTCATAAAACAAAGCGGTCGAGCCGTCTTCGGCTTCTTTGTATAATTCGGTCCGCAGCCAGTCAAAAACAGGCATAAAATTATAGCAGATCACCTTTACACCGGCTTTAGACAAATTTTCAATCGTCTGCTTGTACCTTTCGATATACAGGTCTCTCGTCGGCAGACCGAGCTTGATATCCTCATGGATGTTAACGCTTTCAACAACATCGATGTGAAAACCGTGCCGCCCGCAAACCTGCTTGACCTCCATAATGTCTTCCAGCGGCCATTCTTCACCGGCCGGAAAATGGTGAAGCGCCCACACGATTCCTTCAACACCGGGTATTTGCTTGATTTGCTCAAGGGTGACAGTGTCATTTCCTTCTCCGTACCATCTAAAAACCATTCTCATCACGGGATCCTCCAGTCCGATTTAATAAGTCAATACCACTTTTGTGATCTGCTCTGGATGATGCTTGGCTTTTTTCAGCGCCCTTTCGATTTCCGTAAACGGCATGATGTCAGTCACAAAGAAACGGACAAGCTCCGGATGTTCATTTAAAAATCGAATCACTCCGGGAAATTGATTGACGCTGTGCCTTGTGCCATGGATTTCAATGTCTTTTTTTGTGAGCTGAAGTCCGGGGAGTGTCACATCGTCTCCCGTTAATCCGACGATGACGATCCGGCCTCCGGCAGCTGCCAGCCGAAGCGACTGCTCGATTGTTGCGGGGACCCCGGCCGCTTCAAATACAATGCCGGCGCCTTCCCCATTGGTCAGGTTAAAGACTTCCCGTTCTGCATCTTCTTGATCAGGATGGATGACATGATCAGCTCCGAACGTTTTGGCAAGCTCCAATCGCTCCCGGACGGGGTCGATCGCGATAACCTCAACATCAAACCGCTTTTTCACCTGGGCTAAAATCGTTAGCCCGATCGGCCCCATTCCCAATATGACAACCGCTTCGCCGTTTTCAAGATCGGCGCGCCTGAGCGCCTGAGCGCCGATGGCAAACGGCTCGCATAATGCACCTGTTACATCGTCCATTTCATCAGGAATAGGATGGACATGTGATTCGGGAACGGTGAGAAATTCCGCGAATCCTCCTCTCCGCACCGATCCGATCATCTCAATGTTGACACAGGCGTTCGTCCTTCCTTTTCGGCAAGGATAGCAGCGCCCGCAAGAAATGGCCGGTTCAATGACGACGCGTTTCCCTTCCAGTCTTTTGTCTGCCTTTGCCCCTGTTTTTTCTATCACCCCTGAGAGCTCATGTCCGAAAATTTGCGGATAGCGCCCGTAAGGATTTGTGCCGTCATAAAAATGAACATCGCTCCCGCAAATCCCGGCGGCCTTTACCCTGACGAGGACTTCATGGGCGTCTGGTTCAGGACAGGGAAGCTCTTGAAAATCAATGGAAAAAGGTTTTGTCATCACCGCAGCTTTCACATCACCACTCCTTATGCTTTGAAATAGCCCGGAAACTCCTCGATAAGCATTTCCCTGTCAACGATCACAAGCTGCAAATGCTCCTCGGCAATCCTGCGGGCTTCAGACGGCTGTTTTGACTTGATTGCTTCCAGAATAGCCGCGTGCTGGCTGTAAATCGTATCCCAGTTGAAATCGGCAGCAAGCCTTAAAAACCGTATCCTTCGAAATGGAACATTCATCTGCTGAATCACAGACCAAATGTTGGATTTCTGACAGCCGTCAAAAATCGTTTTGTGAAACGCTTCGTCTAAATCAAACAGGCTTTCGTAATTTTTCTGTTTCATTGATAATTGCTGCATGTTCAAATTATGCTCCAGCTCAATCACCGCCTGCTCCGGAAAATTTTCGCACGCCAGTTCGGCAACGGCTTTTTCAAGATTTTCCCGCATAAAGCGTGCTTCCTCCACCAGATGAAGATCGATTAAAGATACCCGGGTTCCCTTTTGCGGATAGATCTCCAAAAGACCTTCGCGCGACAGCTGCAAAAAAGCCTCTCTGACCGGCGTTCGGCTGACTTCATACCTTTCTGAAATTTCTTTTTCCGAGATGTGCGTCCCTGGTGTGAGGCGAAACTTCATAATATCTTCCTTCAGCCAATCATAAACCTGATCTCGTGCAGATCGGATGCTCGATTGTTTAATAGTCACAGATGCCACCTCCCTTCCCTGATTATGGTACCATACTTGTATGGTAGTGTGGTAGATGTTTTTCGAAAATTCTAAACAATAATGGTTTCGTCCCTTCATCATGGATAGACAGGATTAATCCGATTATTATTATCCTTATAGTGTTCAATTCATAGCTGATCATGATTTGAGAAAGGATTTGCTGTATGAAAATCTTCGAATCTAAAACTTTAGTAAGAATGGTTATTGGTTTATTGTCGATGAGGAAGTTGGCATATCGCTGCCGGGGATATACGAAGTTCATGAAATACATTGGAGATGGAGATAAAGAAAATGCAATAGAGGGAACCTCGGCTTGTAGATAAACCCCTGTTTTCCACAGGCTTTGTTATAAAATGAACAACAGGTTGTATACACTGTAACTGACTTAGATTCACCAATAAGCCTGCTTTCATTTAACGGCAGGCTATCGAAAAAATTTCGATAGCCTGAAAGGCCTCTGCTACAAGGGCTGTTTTGATTACTGCAGTAACGCTTCAAGTTTCGTCTTAGTCTTCGGTCCGTAAATTCCGTCGGCACCCAGCCCGTGCATTAATTGAAACCGTTTGACCGCATCCGCTGTTTTCGGCCCGTAGCAGCCATCAATACCGTTATGTTTCGCGCCTTTGTCCGGGTAGAAATACAGGGCCGCTAAAGCCTCCTGAATTTGTCGGACGGCCGTTCCTTTCATCATTGGACTTTTGACTTCGTAAATCCCGGAGGGCAGCTTGTATGGTGTTTTTTTACCGCTTGATGCTGACTCTTTCTTTTTCACTTCAATGGCCGCGAGTGCTTTTTCTGTCGCCGGCCCATATATGCCATCAATTGCAATTCCCGCTTTCTTTTGCAGGGATTGAACGGCTTGTACCGTTTCATTTCCGTAAGAGCCGTCGGCCCCATACTTTGGCAGCGGGAAGCCCGCGGCGATCAAACGCTTTTGCAGCGCTTTTACTTTAGAACCTGACGATCCTTTTTTCAAGATCGTGCCTGTTGCATGGCTTGCCTGGCTCGTGGACGCCGCTGTTTTAGAGACGGTTTTATTTCCGAGCAGGCGATCGACTGTTGTCCGGAATGCCGCGAGCCGGCTTGAATCGCTCACCCAGGGGGCCGGACAGTTCTTTTGTGTCACATCATAATGACGGACGATGTTGTCAGTCGATAATCCGTAACGCTTGCAGAGATCGGCCGCTAATTCAGCTGCGTTTTGAACGGTTTCGCTATGGATTTCGCCATCTTTTTCGACGCACATTTCAACACCGATGGCTGTCGTGTTGGCATTCGGCTTTAAGAAACTCACATAACAGCGGTTTTTATCATGTGCATGGTATGCGACCTCATGTTCAGGGATAATCTGCTGCACCTCATGTCGATCAATAAAGTAATGTGCGGATGCATAACGCTGATCGGCTATGCAGGTGCCGTTGAAATAATTCCGCTCATTTAATGCCGATGCGCCGGGCGTCGCCGTCCAGTGCATGACAATTCCTTTCACCTTCGGCAATTTCAGGCCGGGTCGGGTGTATTGATTGACTTTCACAAAGTTTTCCACAACTTTAACCATTTACCTCAACTCCAATTCTGATTAAAATAACTGCCGGCCGGCTTCCTTATTTCGCCAATCCTTTTTGTTTCAATGCTTCTTTTTGCAGCTTTCCTTTTTCGGTGACATAGTTGTTTTTATACCAGGCCATAAGCGCGGTCATGATTGTAAAAGCCGCAGAGCCTGCCGTATACAGAGCATCCGCCAATGTATTGATCTGATCCTCGCTGACCGGCAAGACAGGTTTGCCGAACATCATCAGCGTCTGGTTTACCAATGCCATAAAAAGAAGCACCGTCCGGACGACCGTGCCTTTGTCAACATTTTTCATCATATGTTCCTCCCTTATTTTTGCAGTAAATTATAAAAAACAGCGATCGCCCCGCCGATGATGCCGGTGCTGACCGCTGTGATGATCGCGCCTGTGATGCTGCGTTTGATCCAAGTTGTGTTTTCTTCGATTTTGTTTAGCTTTTCGTTAATCGAGATGATTTGCTGATCGTGGCGGTCAGATGTTCTTTCCAGTGTGCTGACCCGCTTCTCAAGCGTTTTTTGATCTGCTTTGATTTCCGTGATTTCTTTTTGAAAAATACCGATTTCATTTGTTTGCGGCATCTGCATGCTCCCTCCTTCCCGCAAGCTCATATGTTTAGCGCGGAATCACTTCATCTAAACCATAAGATGTGATGTTATCAACGCTGTCCGCAATTTGTCCTTCAAGTCTCATATTTCCGTCTGTTTCTATATAAAGCTTGGTCATACCCGTTGTACCAAAAATCGGAACGATCCTGCTGCGAAATTTAGACGGTCTATATGCCGGAGGGAGAGTTCCAAAGACAACACCCCTTTTTGTCACGATTTCCCCCTCTAATAAAAGAAGTCCGCCCATCAATGCACAACGCACTTTTCGGTCGCCGTGTGCCGCTCCGTTTTTAAGCGGAACATCCGTCCATGAAGGCTCAAGATCATTTGCTGTTACGACTCGCTTCCATCCCTTGAAGATCCCATTCGTATGAACGGTACTATGCCATAATGTATTGTCATAGCTTCTCCAGGCGTAAATGGTTTTTCTGCCTGCATCTGTCTCAATGACATCATAATTAAACCAAGAACTGTCATCAGGTACTGGATTATTTTGTACAACATGCCCTGCTGCAAAATAACATCCTGTGGGCAATGTTAAAAGATCTGTTCCATTCGCCAGCTTCGCCCTTGATCCATTATCAGTCGTCACCTTGTATAATTGGGCGCTGTTCCATTTTTCACGTTCTTCTCTAGTGATGTGGAGAGCCGCATCAGTCGCGTGAGCATCGATTTTTGATTGAGCCCCTAAGACTGATTCCAGCTCCACCCACTCAGACCAGTTCCCTTCGGAAATGGTTTTTCGGTATGTTCTATTCGCATGGTCAAATGCGATAGCCTGGCCGTAGCTGCCTTTATCATCACATGTCCAAATGCCCCTTACGTCTGTGCCGGGACCATTTAGCGCGCCCGCTGCAGCTGTAAAATGGATAAACCCCGTATATTGGGGAAGAACGGCATGAAAATCATCGGTTGCACCAATGTAGACTTTTTCTTGTCCGTCCTCTCCCGTAATATTAAAAATTTGACTGCTATTCCATGTTGTTCGTTCATTTTCTGTAATGTGCCTTGTATGATCTTTGAGGTGGGAATTGAATTCCATTTTTGTTGTTGCCTTTTGTTCTACTTCGTCAGTACGCTTTGCAATCCGTTCATCATTATCATTCAGTTGGTCGACAACTTTGTTAAAAAGATCGGCATGGGCACGGTCTGTTGTTTCAAAGCGTCTTGCTTTTTCAATATCCACCCAGTCTTCGCCTCCAAATTAAGTGTGATGTCTCTTGCTGTAAATGATCATTTTCGCTCTGGCCATTTCACCTTTTTCTGAGCAGTGTAGCTCAGAAAAAGGTGATGGCTGACGGCGGTGCTTGATCCACATTGGGGGTGTTTAGGCAAATGTACTAAAAACGTCTCCCGCCCTTATACTAAAGGCAAAATAAAAAACCCGCCTAATTAGACGAGTTTTTTTGTTTTCTTGTGTAAGCTGGATCATTGGTGAACAATCCATCGACTTTTAATTGAAGCATTTTTTTCGTCAGTTTCTTCTCTTGATCTGCGTCAAAAAACACATGGATCTGCAGGTTTTCCCTGTGAATCTTATGAACCATATCTTCATTGACCAGCTTGCCGTTCACCCCGACAGCAGTAGCATAAGTTTTGATTTTGTTTAACACATCGGCGTTTAAATGGCTCGCCTCATCATCCCGCAGAAGGCGGGTAAGCGGAATATTCTTGTCGAGTGAGTGGACTTTCTCCAGGCTCCTCCCGCTAAAAGATTGGACAACGACCTTGTTTCCGGCAATTAAGCCGTGCTTGTCAAGGATCTCAACAAGCTGTTCCTCCATGATCAAACGGTTGTGGTCATCTTCCCTTGTTTCAATATAATACTTTGTTGATCGGCCGAATTTTTGGATGATCTCTTCAAGGGTCAATATTTTTTGCCCTTTGCCCGCATCAAGCTTTTTTAATTGGGACAACGTTAAATCCTGTACATTTCCTTTTCCATTCGTTGTTCTTTCAACACTTTTGTCATGAATGGCGACCAGCTTGCCGTCTTTCGTTTGCCTTAAGTCGATTTCAATGAAATCAGCCTGATCTGTGATGGCGCGCTCATAGGATAAAAGCGTATGCTCCGGCTCTATAGCTGAAGCCCCCCGATGGGCAATCAATAAAGGGTTGTAAATGCTTTTAGAAGCTGCTTTTGTCGATGTTTCAGCATCCGAACAGCCGCTTATCAAAATCACTAGACCTATGATGAGAAAGTAACTAATGTTTTTCATAAGGACAAAAATATCATAATTTCCCACCAACTGCAAATACCATACAAAGAGAATCCATGTTTTAAACAGTTTTAAAGCTAAAGCCCAAACTGATAAATTCATTTGGATTTGCCGTATTTGAACAGTTTTCAATGATGACTTTGCCATTAGTGTCAACAAGCAGCCGGTGATGCTGAGGCACACCTGACATCCCTATTTGAGAAGCTACACCGACAAACTGGAAAGGCCGTAAAGGCCGATAACCGGCTGGAAGCTCGAATGCAGGTATTTCAAAGCCGATCTTTCCTTTGGCGATGGCTCCTTCGACAAAAACCGTTCCAGTTACATCCTTTGTATACCGCACTTTATATGCGTCAGAATAATGGACCCAGCCATTTTGCAGTGCGGGATAATGCCAGATTAATTTTGTTAAATCAGCCCCGAGATTATCGGTATATTTTTTAGCCTCGCTTAAAGCTTTATCCGCCTTCGCTTGGCTTGCGGCCGCAGATTCAATCGGAAACCAATTCATTGCGGTATGAACTGTATTGTAGTAAAACCACCAGGCATTTCCTGCTGTATCAACAGCATAACCCATGCCAATTCCTTTTTGGCCGACTAGTTGCATCCCGCGGAGGCTTCCTTTTGACGGGGTATCTTCTACGGCATTCGTTCCATAAAAAGTGACGGTCCCGAGATCTTTTAAAGCCTCGTAGAAAGAGCCTGAAGTCAAATTGATTTTGTGTATTCCTGAATCAGAAGTAATTTTAAATAATTGAGCGCCATTCCATTTATTACGTTCAAGATCGGTAATATGTCGAACAGCATCCTGATCGTGTAAATCAAACTCCGTTTTTGACGCTTGCTTGATATTGTCTACATGTTCAAGTCCAATCTGAGTCTTCGTCACAGCATGCGGATTGTTTTGATTGCTTGTATGCTCTTCAATATATGTTTTCGCATTTTGCTCCGCTTCATCGGCCCGTTTGGCAATTTGTTCATCATTTTCATTTAGCTGATCAATCACATTATTAAAAAGATCGGCATGAGCACGGTCCGTTGTATGAAAAGGCTTTGGTTTTATTAAATCCATACCTTACCCCCTGATTTACTAAGCATCAAGTCAAGAAATTCAATCCGCTGACTTCCTTGATGTCCAGATAATTATAGTGAGGATGTTGATCAGAAACAGCTCGCGGCTTTGTCCCGTCATAACCGACATACATAAAAATTTCAATGTAATCACCTTTTTTCAGCGGAACGACGGCCGAGCCGTTTACATTAATAAAAAATTCATTTCCTTCTCTTGCGGTTCCGCCGCCGGTGCTCTCTCTGTAATGATCTATTGGTTTATACAGTGAGCCGTTTTTATAGATAAACAGATGGAAATTAAAATATGTTTCCCAGTTTTCCAAAAACAAGCCTGAACTTACATAGTAGACTCCGTCATTCGGTGCGGTAAACCGATTTAAGGTCGTATCAAAGGCATTATGGCTATCGATCACCTTTTTATTGAATTTTATTTTCGGAGTCGTTTGCTTTTCAAGCCCCTGTCTGCCTGACATGGTTAAGCTGGCATGAGCAAACCCTGATATCTTTTCCCAATTCGTCCAGCCTGAAGTAGAGTACCAATGGCGAATCCACGATCCAATTCCTGAATAGTTTGCGTTTCCATAAAAATATTGGGTGAAACGGTAATTTGACCATTTCTCATTTTTCAAAAAACCGTAGCTTAATGGATATCCTGTTTGATTGTTGTTTATATTCATAAATGTTATTCCAACAGGATAATTGTCCCCGCTTGCTGTTGCATCTCCAATCACATTAGTTAAAACAGTTAATTTTTCATTGGTGAAATTTGTATCGACGTAATGTTTAGCATCTAGCAACGCTTTATCTGCTTTTACCTGAGAGTTTGACTCGGTTTCTAATGTCCGCCAACCTTTCCATTCGCTACTATTAATGGTGTTTGTAAAAATCGTTCCGGTTGTGTCCGTCGCAATCACAACCCCATACCCATCAGAACCGCAATTTAAGAATGTCCCCCTCACATATCCAGCAGAGCCTGGCGGCCGGTTGGAGGCGGCTGTATTGATGGCAAACGTATGAAAACCCGCCCCTAAATCGAAAAGCTGCGCCAATGCATCTCCGTCTTGAATATGCAGCTTTTCAACCCCGGTGTCATCGGTAATTTTTACGAGCTGGGCAAGTGCTTTCAATTGCTTGATCCCATGATCCGTATAATCCTTCGCATTCTTTTCCGCCTCTTCAGCGCGCTGTCCAACCAGTTCATCATTTTCATTCAATTGATCAAGCACTTCATTGAAGATATCGGCATGGGCGCGGTCTGAAGTTTCAAAGCGTCTCGGTTTTTGGATGTCCACCTGTGAAAACCTCCTTAATAAATGTCGTCGATTTCAAAGACAAACTCAATGTCGCCGTCTTTATGCTTGTCAGTCATCGTTCTGACTGCGGTGAATTTTCCGTCTTCATCGACAAGAGCGAGCTCGTTAATGACTTCCCCGGCCAGTTCGCTTTCTTCTAATGTACATGTATAGCGGACTTTGGCCGGTTCCATGAAGACAAAGCCGTCGATCTCTTTTTGCAAAAGTTCGTTCTTCAGCGCCTGTTCCGTGCCCTGCAATGAAATCGGTTGTCCCTGGTCATTCGTTCCGCCGTTTCCGAAAGCCATTTTTGTGATTTTCGTAAGCGTTCCGCCTTCCGCTCTGGCTTTCGCCATTTGCTGCCTCGCATAAAGCGTTGTCACCGTTAATTGTTCCGCCATGTTTCATTCTCCTTTATATTGCAATTTTTTCCGTTGTCGCTGCCAGCTGCTTTGTACCGTCTAGCAAAAATGCGCCGTTGAGCGTCCACCATTTTTCCTTCATTTCAAGCGTGCCTGTTTGCTTCACTTCATGCTCGCATTTAAAGGTCAGTGTAAGGGCATGGCGCTTTTCATCTCGTTTGCTTAGACCGGTTTTCATCCGCACGGTCGGTTTTTGCTCTGTTTGCATTTCCGCCTTTTTCCTTATCACAAGATGTGAAGCAGCCAAAATGTTTTGCTGTTTTTTATGCCGCAATAAGAGCTGCTGTCTGAATCTTCGCGGCAAACCGTCGATCTCGCGGAAGCCGTTCAAATAAAATGAATCATCAAGCTGATACTGGCCGTCTAAATAGACCGGAATCGTCCCGAAAAAACCGTTTTTGCTTCTTAACACAAGTCTGTTGTGATCGTTTTTCGGAGGCCGGAATGTATAATAAAACCCGCCCCGAAACGTGTAGGCCAAATGGGCGGGCTTCATGTGGTCAACGGTTTGAATGATGGAAGGAATATATTGCAAATCTTCCCCGTTTACAGTCAGCAAGAAATGGTACCTTCCCGCGGTCAGTCTGACTTCTGCGGAAGGGTGTTTTAAAAAAGCATTGACCGCACGCTCGATTGAGCGGGAGGTAATAGGCGGGATATTGGACATTTTCGTCAATAACCTCGCCCTGCGAATGTCGATGCCGTCCGAAGCTTCCCGCCTGACATTCAAAATCGTTTCCCACCGATCAAGCCCCCAGGTTGCCGTCGTGACAAAAAGCTGGTCTGTCACATCAAATATCTGTTCATTTTGTTTTTCAAACTCCGGGGCTTCTGCAGCTAAAATCTCACTCATCTCCCGGATTTCCGTTAAATAGGGAGGCAGGTAAAATGTCATGTCTTCAAGTTTGCTCAATGATTGTCACCTGCCCCAGCTTCGGAATTTCGGTCTCTGCCAGCTGGAGATTTTTCGCCTCGCCGTTTATGGCAACGTCAGAATAGTCGCTGACAGAGGATGATTCATAGATGATGTTGTTGATTTGCGACAGACGGATGACAGTTTCTTTAAACGCATTCTCTTTAAACAATTGAATGATTTTTTCCTCAATCTCCTGTTTGGCATCATCAATCGTCCGCCCCGTTGCCGGAATGATTGTCGCCGAGATCTGAATGTCTTTCCATACTGCGCTTTCAACAGTTGCATAAGCGCCGATCGGCGCCATCCCCTCCCCTTGTCCGGGTTCAGGATCGATATACTGCTTAACCCTTTCGATTAATGCTTGTGAGGCAGGCTCCATTTTGGCGCTTGTAATCACAATCTTCACGGTTCCTTCACCGTTCCAGAGCGGAAAAACCTTTGCTTTACCGACACCTTCGACTTCCTCCGCCCACTGTTTGTAATGGAGCTGATTCGCGCTGACCGCTTCCCGGCGGACCCGGACCAAATATCTTTCGTAAAGGGATTCGTCCGTCTCTTCCTCCCGGCCGGGAATCTCAAGAGTCCCCATGACCGCTTTCTCAAGGCCGGGGATGGTATCGAGCGGGAGCAGCGGTTGGCCTGAGAGGTTTGCATTGCCGCTTGTCCCCGCGGTTTCGCATTCAAGTTTTCCGTCCTCCCGTATCGTAAAGTACAAGTCTTCCAGAAAGAAACGGGTTCCGGGGGGAATTGAAACACCCTCTGTAAACTCGCCTGACCAGATTGCTTTCGATGCCTGATAGCGCGCTATGCCGGCTTCGGCGGCCCTTCTGTCCAAATACTCCCCTTCAGCTGTATCCGCATATACCAAATTCAGCACCTGATCCAGCCAAATATATGAAACGGCCAGCTCAGCCGCCGCCGGGGCAAGCGCATTCCAGATCACGCTGTTTTCACGCTTGTCAATATCAGCGGAAACCCGGTCAAGCATACGTTCCATGATCTCTTCAAATGTCTGGTTTTCAAACATCTTCCCCTATCACCTCCTCTATATCCAGTGTTCCTTCGTCGGTTTCCACTGTAAATGACACGTGAAAAGCATCGCCTTGACGTTCAATCTCAAAGTCTGTGACAGCGTCGATCCGTTCATCATAGATAAGGGCCTCTTCTATCAGCCTCGGAATCTCCATTTCTTTATAAGCGTCTGTTGTTTCATTGTCTGAGAGAACTTCCTGAAGCTCATTGCCAATGTTATGACTGTAGACGGCATAAGCATAGCGCTCCGTTCTCAACGCCATGTAGACCATCTGTTCAATGGCTTCAAGTCCGGAAATAATGTCGCCTGTCATCCGTCCGGTCTGAAAATCAATTTTGTACGTCTTTGATGTTTCAACAGCTTCGCTGCTATCCTCAATATCTTCGAATGCTATTTCAGGTGAAAGAGCCAAACCAAACCACCTCCTATATCCGGTCGATCACAAAAAAAGATTGCCCGCCCGGCATGGCGGCAATCATGACGCGGTCGCCTTCGTGTAATTGATTGTAAAAGCGAATGGTTTTCTCTTCTCCGTCAACCCGTATCTGCATCGTATGATCGGTTAAATGCCTGGCTACCACCAATAAGTCGGACGGAATCACCAACTTTTCATGATCGCGGAGTTTAAGCTTGAGCGGAGAGGCAGAAATGACTTCCGCGGGCATGATATCAACAGGTGATTCATAATGTACGGCTCCAAGAGCCAGCTCTTTGATCGCATCGCTTAATCTCATGAGGATGCTCCTTCAGGTAGATGATTGTTGGCTACGACATCAATCGTCATGATATGCTTCGTTCCGGAAAAATGATGTTTATCTTTATCAACCCAGTAAGTCTGTTTGACACCGGCTTCCGGAATCGAAATATAAACCGGCAGACCGCTTTGGACTCCGGGAATACCGATGGCCTGTATGCTTTTCAGTTCTTTTTTGACGCCTTTCTTTTCTGCCTGCAGCCTCTTTGCCCGATCGCGCAATTGAGCTTGGTTAATATCGTCGGAAACCGTTTCTGTATACTGAAGAACGCCAAACTTTTTCATGGCAGCTTCATCGCTCGCGGCGGCAGTGTAGGTTTTGTTATCCTTCTGTTTCCTCAATTTCACCCTGGTTGCCGTTTCTTCGATTGATGTGCTGTAGCTGTAATCCGTAATGTTGACGCCGGTTTCCAATACCCAAACCTCCTCAGGATCCGGCCATGCTCTTAAACAGAGCCTGCCTTTTTCTGAATAAAGCTGGTATTGTCTGCCCGTTTGTTTTTTCGTTTCCTTCAACGCTTTTAAAATGATGTCATACAGGCTGGTATTATCTTTGAATACAAGCGTTTTGATCGTATGCCCCGTTTCGGCGATCGGACCTTTAGGAATTTGAAAGTCGCTTGCAATCCGTTTGACAATCTCATCGGCCGACTTATTGGAAAAAACATATACGTCTTGGTTTTTGACTAAGTACTGCAGCATATCATACGCTTTAAACGTCATCGTATATTCTTTCGGCACCCTGCTGAAAACGATCCCGCGAAACAATTCCTTTCCCTTCCACTTGAACAGCACGGTATCACCTTCCTGTACGCTGTAGTACTGCTGCGTCCCTTGCTTGATCACGATCTGCGCCTCAATCGAACGCGGCGCCTGAAATCTTTGCCCTTCTAATGAGACGCTTTCTGTGACAAGCTCATACCATTCGCTTTCTTTTATGACAAATAATTCGATCATCATTATCCCCTGCTTTTGATTTACGAAAAAGCACCGGAGACGCCGGTGCTTTATTTTACGGTATTTTCAGCTTCTGCCCCGGGAAAATCCAATGGCCCGGCTGCTTGATGTTGCGCTTGCTGCGTTTAATCATTACCTGTTTATTGGCATTCCAAATTTTCCGCCACTCTTGGCTGTTTCCATAGAAGCGCCCTGCAATATGCCAGAGCGTATCTCCTTTTTTGACGGTGTAAACTTTCGGAGCCGCCTTTGACGGCCGTTTCTTTTTTGTTTTCTTTTTTTGTTTGATTTTTCGGGGCGAAGCTGTTTTGTATTCCTTTAAGGTGATATCAAAATCGCGGTCACCGATGTCCTTTTCCCCTTCATGATGGGAAAAGCTTTCAATGCTGCATGTGAGATTGATCTTCGTCCCAGTCACGAGAAATTGAACCGGCTTTTTTGCTTTCAGCCATTTGTCAATCTTAAGAATCGCATTCTCCGGTGATGGAAACCCTTTGTATTCTGCAAGTGAAGAATATTGTTTCGGAAAATGCGACGAAAACGAAATCGTTTTCGCACCCGGTTCATTAATAAAGGTGATTTCGCCGAATTTCGCCACCTTTACCGACTCGTTTCCAAGATTATCGCTGATTTCAAGCTGCTCCGGCAGAACGGGAAGGCGCAGCTTTTCCTTGCCTTGCGTCAGCCAAAATTCGTACACGGATTTAGTCATACGCTACGCTTCCTTTCGTTCCGATATTGATGTCTCGTTCAAGCTCGTCGACAAGGGCACGCTTGATTTTGGCAATCAATGTCTCATGATCCTGCTCATTGTGGTAGTGATGATCACCGGTAATATAAATATTGAGCTCTTTGGCGCCTTTTGCAGGCGGCTGCTCTATACGGCTTTGGCCTGTTGTTGCAGCTGCCGCTTGGCCGCTTGATATAGAGCCGGACGATTCAGAAACCGGATCATGGACTTCCATTCCGAGCGCATCTGCAGCCTTTTGCAGCAGATAGCGGCCGCGAATGCCGCGTTCTTCGGGAATGATCCACTCCCGTTTTCCGCCTTCGCCGACGCGGGCAATTTGTTCGTTTGTGATGAGGCCGCCATTGGCATAACCCCTGTAGCCGCCGCCATTTCGCTTACTTCTCATTCCCGGCGTGTTAAAAACTGAACCGTAACGAGCTTTAATGTAATTAATGGCCGCCACAGCATTATGAATCGGATTCCAGATATCATTTAACCCTTTCATCTTATAGGCGTTAAAGGTTGGATCAATCGTTTGCATTAACCCTTTGGATGGCGTGCCACGTTGGGCATTGCTATCCCACAAGTTAACAGCCCGCGGGTTTCCACCTGATTCATGCATAGCCATTTGAGATAATGGACCAAGCCAACTCATCGGCGTGCCTGTAATCATAAGGGCTTTGAGTAGCCAATCTTTTACGTTTCCGCCGACTGCTCCCATCCCTGCGAATGCTGCAGCTAGAGAGCCGGCTTGTTTTTCGGCGAAGCTCTTCACATCGACAGAGCTTAGCCCTTTCACAATACCGACAGACGCAAAACGCCCGAGACTCATCATGACTCGGGATGGAGAATGAATATCCAATTCATCGCGGAAGGCTTGTTCCACTTTCTTGGCCAGCTCTTTGGCAGCTTCTTTCACTTCACTGCCCTTTGAATTCATACCCGTTATAAAGTTGCCAATCATGCCATTTCCCCAGCCGGTTGATGACTGTTTCGCATCAAGGAATGGCTTATTGATATGAGTGCTGACAAATTGGTTTGTACCTGTAGGCGTAGAATTCTGGCCAGCCGCGAATCCTTTGACAGTATTCACACCCCAAGAAGATGCTGAATTAACCGTATTTTGAAATGGCGCTTTGACTTTGGACTGCAGGAAGCCATCCGTACCGGTCGCAGTCGCATTTTGCCCTGTAGCATATCCAGTCACCACATTTTTCCCGAAGGATGGAGATAAGGCACTCAAACTATTAAATGGCGTCTGAATATTTTTCTGCTTCCATTCTGCCATAGAAACAACGTTTGAATTTAATCCTTCATCAAAACCATCTGTGAATTGCTGACCAAATGACGATGCTTGATTCGTAACATCGCCGCCCGTATTCATCGATGGTGAGACAGAGGCAGAATAAGAAGCCGCACTTGAAATAGGTGTTACAGTTCCTGCATCAGCGGATGCCGAACCAATATCATCGACAACCTGCATGCCAAGCTGAGTTGCTGCCTGTGCCAACAACATTTTTCCGCGCCCGCGGTTGTTTTGAGTTGGAATGACAAATTCGTTTCCGGCTTCCCCGATCCAGGAGATGGTTGGTTTGGTGATATAGCCGCCCGTAGCCTTTGTATCTGGTTTCTTCTTCCGCTCGAAACCAGTCTTTTCTTTACCGATTTTTTCAAAGGCTGTTTCATTGTCACCATATATAAGATTGTTCCAGCCATCTTTTACAGACCCTCCAAAATCTTGTGCTTTTTTCCAGAGGTCTCCGGCCCAACCAAATGCATTTTTAAATGCCGTACCGATTTCTTTGGCGAGGTCTAAAACGGGATCTAAAAGCTTATGAAACCACTTATCTATTCCCTTCCACGTTTCTTTAATATTTTCTATAGCCTCTTCAAACTTGTTCCAGATATCCATTGCAAGTTTGATGACAGGTTTTAAAATGGGATCCCAAACATATTCAATAAACCATGTTGATACGGTGTTCCATGTTTCCTGAATCCAATTCCATGCTTTAACAAGCCAGTCCCAAATGGCGGTTGCCGTGTGTATGGCCGGAACAAGAATTGGGTCCCAAACGTTTTCGACGAACCAAGTTGAAACGGTGGACCACGTTTCAGAAATCCAGTTCCATGCTTTAACAAGCCAATTCCAGATGCTGATTGCCGTTTGAACCGCCGGTCCAAGAATCGGGTTCCACACATACTCCATGAACCAAGATGAGGCTACCCCCCATACCAACTGGATGACGGACCAGGCAACTGCAAAGAAACCGACGACATTGTTTATCACTCTTACTGCAATATTGTAGAAGGGAATCCAAACGTTATCATTAAACCATGTTGATACGGTATTCCAAGTATTTTGAATCCAATTCCACGCTTGAACAAACCATTCCCAGACCTTAATAGCAAAATCAACGACGGGTTCGATCAAAGGAGTCCAAACGTTGTCCTGAAACCAAGTTGTTATGCTTGACCATGTGTCCTGGATCCAAGTGAGGGCATCATCAAAAGCTTTAGAGATTGGATCTGACACATTATCTGTGAACCAGTCAGACACCTTCTCCCATGTTTTTTGAATTTTACCCCATGTTTTTTCTGATTTTTTCACAATGGAATCCCATGTCTTCATGACGCCGCCGTTGTCGTCTAACATCTTCCCAAAATATTCACCGAGACTTGAGCCGCCCATGCTGCCGACGATGCCGCCGATAGCGCCTCCAATTGCCGTCCCGCCTACTGGAAGAATGGCTGTTCCGAGTGCCGCTCCCGCAGCTGCACCGGCTAGCCCGCCTCCAATTCCACCGCCTGCAGAACCGATTTTTTGACCTGCATTTTCGCTGTTCATGTCCATTAATTCAGTAGCAGATAATGCAACCCCTGCATAAGGGAGAAGTTTTCCTGCCCCCTTCCCCAATGCTTTAAGGCCTCTCTTCCATCTGCCTCCGGAACCATTTCCAGAAGGATTTCTCCCGGAACCTCTCCCTCCTGCAGGAGAGCTTTCTTCACTTCCAGGCCTGCTGCTTGTCGCCGGTTCATTGATCAGAGAACCGCCGCCTTCACAGCAGCAGCCACCGCCACCATCTTCTCCCTTGAAGAACTTTCCGAGCACTGCATCAAACGACTTATCCATAATCTTTTCGGGAAGACCCTCTACCCATTTTACAAACTTATCTTTACCTGCATTTAGGATTGCCGTCCATATCGCTTCTTCTTTTCCCTCTGAGGATTCACCGCCCGGCTTTTCCACTTTTGCATTGACTTCAATCGTTTTCTTCGCCTCTATGTCATTCAGTTTTTTCCGAAGAGCTTGGAGTTTGCCTGTTGCCTGGTCATTAAGTGTGAGGGTCGCTTGATGTTCCTTTGCAAAATGGCTGCTGATAAATGATGAGATCCGGCTGACTGTTTTTGTTACTTTATCGATCACATACAGGGTTGCGGTAAATCCTTTTTGCAATGTCGCCTTCATGTAACCGGTGATTTTTTGCACGGCTCCGGTCACTCGGTCATTGACGGCTGTGGTGATCGTATATTCATGAGATGCGAGAGCGGAAAGCATGTTTTTAATTTTACGAATGCCCGCTGTCGCCTGGTCATGAACAGAGATCGTGAATTGAAACCTCTCGGGAAGGTTCTTTTGGAGCTGATCCGAGATGTTTTGAATGGTGCTGCTTGCCAGGTCAACAGCCGATATCTTCAGCTGCCATGAGCTCAGATTTGCTTTTAATGTAAGATGAAGTTTGTTCAATGTTTTCGCGGCCTTGTCAGCCCTGACCTTAACAGTCAGTGGACGGCTGAGCATTTTTCGTCTTTTCTCTAAATTCTTAAAACCCTTTTGAATCCGCCGCAGCTTCTTCGACACCCGGTCTTCCAGCTCAAAACGTGCAGTCAGTTTAGCCATGGATTATGTACCTCCTTTCCGTGCTTCTTTTTCCAAGATGTCAAGCTTGTAGCTGATCAAGCCGTACAATAAAGCTTTAAAAGGTTTTGGCGCCTCATAAAGCTCGAGAAGCTCGGATGGAGAATAATGAAGGTCATGCATCGCAAAATAGAGATACACCGCTTCTTTATTCCCATCCTTGATCAGTTTTTTGCTTCTTCTTCCAGGTCTTCGAGATCGTCTTCAAAGCCGTTGATTTCAATCGCCTTATTGAGCCAGTTTGCGTATTCTCCGCCGACGGAGAGAACGCGTTTGGCGACTTCGACAGGATCGGCTGTTTGATATGCGTCTCTTAATTCTTTTGAACGGAAATCAGGATAGATGGTGGATTCGATCGCAATTCTCGCATAAAAACGCTGGGTGTCGAGGTCTTTGACACGGCCTCTGCCTTTGATGTTTTTATATGTTGTATTTTCTTTTTCCAGCTCATCGATTCGCTCTGTTGTAATCGGCTTGAACACAAACGGAATGACATTGCCCTTTTTATCAGCGAACCGCTTTGAAATCGGCACTTTTATTTCCTCGGCTTCAACGGTTTGGCCAGGCATAAAAAAGGAAAGATCGTATACTTTTTCTTCTTGTTTTTCGCTCATGGTTGATTGCTCCTCCTGAATTTTCATTTCTGCACAATAAAAAGCGCCCTCGGATGAGCGAGAGCACTTGGTTAAATATTCCTGCCGATCTGTTTCTATGGCAGGACCGGCGAACGTGCTTCATTAGGTGCGACCAGCACCTTTAAGCCTGTTTTTATTTAAAAGGTGTCTTTCAGCTTTTCCGGCACATCAAAATCTTCAAATGTGAACGGAACTTCTTCTTCAAGCGCCTCTGAATCGACATCAAGGCTGGCGATTTTGGCGGAGTCGAAGTTCACGTCATACAAGGTGACGCGTTCTGTTCCGCGGCCTGACGACTGGTCGTCAAGGACGGCTTGAAGAGTAAAATACGGATCATCGCCTTTTTTCACATAGTTCATCATTAAAGTGACGAATTGAGACGTTACTTTATAGAAGGTCGCCGTTCCTGTACCATTTGCGCCTGTTGTTTTATGGCCGGTCATCCGGCGTCCCATGATGTTGACTTCCGCTTTATTTTTTTCAACATTCGCCTCAAATGTTTTAATGTGCGCCATTTCCTCACCGTCAAGAAAAAGGCGTCCTTCTTTTCCTGAAATCGTGTTTTGCGCTTTTAATGCCATATTATTTTACCTCCACATTAAAGTAGAATTTTTCTGCTGCATCAACCGGCTGAATGGCTGCATCGATTAAAAATCCGTCGCGGTCTTCGTTCAGTGCAATGGCAATGTCGTTTTCCGAATCAAAACCGGAAATGCCGCCCGCTTCCTGAAGCGCCGTCATGTATTGGATGATCAATGTTTTGACATACTGCAATCCGTCCTCGGAAGCAGGAATGTCGCTGCCGCTTGCTTTACGGGCTTTGATTAAAGTCTTCAATTCACGGGTCAAGTCGTTGTTCACCCCGTCGAGGACGCGGATGATTTTGTTTTTCGAAAATTTCTTGTTCTTTTCCGCCGTAAAGCTTGTTAAAGAGTTGATGTCTTTTTCGACGCTGACCGATTGATCGCGGGCGTCAAAGGTAAATAAGAACTCGCCTTTTTTGAGGCGCTCAATCACCTGGTCTTCGTCCAGGCGGTCAAGAACGTCAACAGCACCTTCGTATTCGACAAAGGTTAATGACTGATTAAAAGTCGCGCCCGCGCTGGCTCCGGCCACCCATGCCGTTGCTTTGTCAGGAGTGATTTCCGTGCCGTCTTCAAGGACGACGCCTCCTGTCACATTTATGATGCCTTCATGATCAGCGGCATAATTGGCGACAACACCTTGAACTTTTTGGCCTTGTTTGTCGCGCAGACGCTTAATGAAAGCTGCAAATGTCGCTTTCAGCTGCTCGTTGTCAGCGACAGGCAAAGCGATCGTATGAAAATATTCTTTTTCGGCAGCATCCAAAAAAGCCGTGTAATCCGCGACGCTTGCTGTACCGTTTTCACCGCCGGACAGCGCCGTGCCGGCTGTCAGCTCAAGTGCGCCTTCACCTTGAAAAATGACATAAGCATTTGCCGTGAGCTCTGCACCTGTCGTAACGGTCTGGCGGTCTGCTTCATCTGTACCGACAAACGTCGTCACATCATATTTTTTTGGATCGAGAACATTCTCGGAAATGCGGATGGATATGTTATTCCCTTTTTCACCGCCGTATTTTGCAGTGACCGTCAGTGTTTCGCCAATTTGAGCTTTGGCTGGAACACCTGTATTTAATCGGTATAAAAGGACCGTCTCCGCGTTTTTCTTCGCTTCGCGTAATAACAGAAGAGACGGATCATCAATGTTCAATCCCACTTTTTTGTTTAAATCCTCGATGCTTGAAATGGCTGCGAATGTTTTCGGCTCTCCCCAGCTGGTGACAAGAGGAAGCGCCACAGTGCCGCGGTTTCCGAGAGAGACCCGTTCCTCTGCTGTCGTTTTGAAATTAAAGTAAATGCCGGCACGCTCTTTTTCTTTGCCTGGTGTGAATGTTCCGCCGTTCATTAATTGATGACCTCCTTGGCTAAAAATGTTTGGATAAGCTGACTTGCTTCGGTTTTTGCAATCTGTCTTTCTTTCACATGAAAAAGAGCACCGTCAAGCACTTCCGGCTTTACACCGAAAAGCTCTTTCGCGTGCTCCCGCAGATCCTCAATGTAAAAAAGCGCTTCCTGTGGCGCCTTTTTTGCTGCTGATTTCGTCTTTTTGCTGACTGTCAATTATTTCACCCCGTTTGTCACATCAATTGTTTCAAGTGAAGGCTGAGCCTCTCTTTTATACCAGTAGCGGCTGTTCCATTGCACAATAATGGAGGCCGTCCCGCGATCCCCGATCCTTGTCTCGATTCTGTTGATTCTCAAGCTTTCCCCGGTGCCGGCGCCCGACTGATCAATCAGCGGGATCATATGACGTGCCTCTCTTACGGCGTCTGCGATCCGTTCCGCTTGATCGAGGGCCGCTTGTGAGTCATGATGAAACAGTCTGACATTCAAGGTGAACACCTTCTTGAACGTTGAGACTGTATCATTTTCATCAAAGACACGAGGAGGCGGAAAATAAAGCGACGGGATTTGAAAATGATCGGGAACTTCTTTTTCATAGCATACCGCAGGAAATGTTTGATAAAAGAAATTCATGACAGATCCCGTTTCATCGTTCACATCATCACCTCCTTACAAGGAATCGAGCCAAGTTTCCAGCCTTTCAGACAGGCGTTCTTCAAATAAACGCGCAAATATCGAAAACGCGTGCTCCCAATAGCCTGTCCCTTCCACCCATTTGCGTTTCAAGGCCATACCGGCCGTTGATCCGGGATCATAGAAAAAGCGGCCGCCCTGCCACCTTCCGGGAATCCACCTGATTCCGTCCTTTGCTCCTGTCCAATGGCCGTCATTTACAAATGAGGCATACTCCAATTCAGTGCCTAGTTCAAGCGACAGCCCGCCGCTTTCTACTATCCAAATATTTTCCTCGGCTCCCCGCCGGAATGAGCGCAGCAGCCGGCCGGTATCAACAGATTCCGCCTGAATGATTTCCCGGCTGATGAGCTCTAAAAAATCGAGTCCGGCCTGTTCCAGCCAGGCGGCCGCCTGTTTCTGAAAGCCTCCGCTTGCCGCTTCGTCAAGCGCTTCTGACAGCTGTTTCAAGCCTGTGATTTTCATAGTTTTTCATCCCTTACTGCGAGCACTTCCCAATGATGATCTTTGATGTTTCGCGGTTTTTGCAGTGTGTAGCCGATACCGTTCCAGACGACTTGATCATGCAGACGGACATCCGCATCCCGCGGAAAATGCACCAAATAAGAATGATAAATGACCTGTTCCGGATCCTTTTGCACAAGCGACTGATTTTTTTCTGCAAAATAGCAGGGAACATCGACGTGATCAGGGGTTTCTCCGTATGTGCGAAGCGGCTGAAGGTCCGCCGCCGGAACGCCGTATTTCGTTTCCGGCGCCTGTTCTTTTTTGACGTGATAGATATCACAGCGGTCGCTCAATAAATGCCGGTAGCTCATATCGCACGCACCTTGAAGCGGGCGGATTCGTAATCGGAAATATATTCTTCAAGAAGTTTGTAAACATCCGGCTTCACCATGCCCCCGCCGCCGGAGAGGGTATAAGAATAGTCTCCTAACTTCTCGGATTGATAGCCCTTCATGAATGACTCATCACCGTTTTTTAACGCATGATACTGCGCCAGCTTCAGCAACGCGAGCCTTGCTTTGTCCGGCAGCGGCTGATATGTCTCATCAGTGAAAAGGTGGCCCGTGATCTGTCTGACATCTGCTTCGGCTTCGAGAATATCCTGGCGCAGCAACTCGGGAGAACGTTTTTTCACAGCCTCAAACACGGAATACTGGATGATATCATCAGGTGTGATCAGCATTTTCGTTCATCCTTTCCCGCCATCCTCCGGCGCGTTTCCTTCACTTCAAAGCATGGGTTTCCTTTTAAATACCTGTAAAGATCTCTGGAAATGGGCTGTTCTTCTTGAAAGCTGAACCTTATGCCTTTCACATCATATGTTTTGCCTTTTACGAGTCTTGCGCTATACATTGCTGCTACTCTTTCACATTCATGATTTTTGCCACGGCATCTTCTTCTTCGAATTTGCTGTCCAGTTTTGCAGTCAGGACGATGATAAATTTGCGGGCGCGAATGTCTTTATCAACTTCGATTCTGATATTCCGCGAGAAACCGAGAATAATATTTTTCGGATGCGTCAAAATGATGTCCGAAGCTTCTCCTGCTGCATCCCCTTCCCCATAGGTATACGGCTGAATGTTTGATACCCCTTTTACAGGCACGCCGAATGCGGTTGACAGCCCGCCTTGAACGGCCGCATCCCCGAGATTGGTCTGCCGGTCTGCGACGCGGTCCTTCCATTCCACTTCCTGACCGATCGATGTATAGAACCTGAATTCTTGGGGAACGCGCATGTATTTCGCAGGTACTGCTGTGAGCCCCTGTTTAAAAAGCTGGCGGCTGATTTGTTCGCCTCCGGCATCGACGATGTGGGAAACGGACTGCTTCCTGATGCCGTCAAGCTGGGCGAGATACGGATCGGACGATGTGACATCACCGTTGACAATCAGTTCTTCGATATCGACGGCAGCCCGTTCGGCCAGCATTTGCATCAGCGTATTTGTAAGACCGTCTTTTTCGATGTTGTTTTCAAGCGTGTCATACGTAATATTGACTTCTGCGATGACTTCTTTCGTGTTCAGCTGAACGGTGCTTGTCACAGGAACGGTTAATTGATCATCAGTCAGTGTTTTTCCTTCATCGGCTGCCCTTAAAATTCGCTGGCCGAATCCGATTTTTTCAAATTTCTGTGAATCGCTCTCCATTTGGATGACGCGTGATTCATTGAAAATCGTCGGCGTATTTTGCACCATGCGAATAAATGCGGAAGCCTGCGCCGGATTCATCAATCCTCCGCTTTTCAGCGATGCAAGCGACATTTCAGCTTTCTGAATAATATCTTGGTTTCTCATTGTTTTCCTCCTCTTAATTAAAGCAGTCCGCTCCAAATCGATTTTTTCACTTCTTCTGCTTCGCCTTTTTCATCTGCCGTCTGCTTTGAAGCGCCTCTCGTCTTCTCCAGTGCTTCAATGCGTGCAATAAGGGGTTCGAGCATTTTTTGGACGATGTCTTTCACATGTTTGTCAATGTCTGATTGCTCTTGATTTTCGTTTGCTTCCGTCTGTTCTTCCAATGCGTCAAGGCGCTTAAGAAGCGGGGCCAAGACAGATTCGATCGTTCCCTGGACTTCTGCTCGTTTCATTTCTTTTTCTTCCTCTCCCGTTTTTTGTTTATTTCCTGCGAAAATATGCTTAAACATCTGAATGAAGCTGCCCGCCTCATCGTTTTTTTCGCCGGGTGCTGATTGATGGTCAAGCGTTTCAGCGGTGCCGGCCATGCTGTAGCCTGTTATTTCTCCTTTTTTGATCTGCTCCCAGACTTCATCACACGCTTTTGTGACCAGAACCCAAGAGCCTTTGGCAATCGTTTCGCCGTTCACTTCAAAATCGGCCGGAGCGATATAGGATTCGACAACTTCGCCGACACCGCCCTGAAAATTGTGGTCTTTGTCAATCTTGCGGGCGTCTTTCAGAAAACCGTGAGCCGCTTTTTGGATTTCCTCAGCCGTCATGAAATCTTGGTGGGCATCGATGACATTCGGTTCATAGACCACACCGTAGACGAGCTTTTTTTCATCCTCCGCTTTTGCGATCAGCTTGACTTCCTTTTGAAAGGTCGGCGTTTGCTTTGATTTGGTTAAAAAGAATCTCTTTTGGTTGGCTGCCTTGTCGACATAACTGACGAAATTGATTTTTGCATTTTTCAGCTCTCTCGGCACGCAGTGTTCACCTCCTTTCAGGGCTGTTGTTGAACGACTCGATCATCGCTTTTAATTCGGGCAGGAGGCTTGCGATTTCAGAAGCTCCCTGAGTCTGGGCCTGTCCGGCTGCCGGACGGTTGTAAGCTTCTTCAGGCCATTCGTCAAGCGTTTTGCCGAGCACCCTTCCCGCCAGATCCCGCAGATCGTTCGCGGAAACCGCTCCCGCCTGAATAAAAGGACCAAGCACTTTTGCGATCTCCAGCGGGTCGCGAAAGTCTGGTCCTTTTAACTGCAGCCGGGCATGATGAATCCGCAAGTCGCGCAGAAACAGCGTATTCAGCTTGCCGATCAGGATTTTCCGCTCCGGCTCAAAAACCTGTTCCTCGGTTATTTTGCGCGCGGTATCAGCCGTTGCCCTGTTATATTCATGGGCGTCTCCAGTGTAAAGCGGCGGAAGCCTGAAGGATGAACGGATTTTATTGCGGCTTTTTTCGTCATATTCAAGAAACAGCGCATCTTCCTGCAAGATTTCAGCCAGCGATTTGATCTCCACTTTCACCGGGGTAATATCTTGCGTCCCGTGGATATCTTTTTCTTGAGAAATGCCTTCCGCTTCGATCAAAAGAAACTTATGCGCATTTTCGACACCTTCCAAATCATTCATATATTCCTGCAGCTCTCTGTAGGAAGTCTCTGAAAGCATGCCGTTTTCGACCGTGATCACAGCCGGCACATGCCGCCCCTGTCTGAAATACATGTAGTTCAGTTCTTCCGCCTTCCTCGCTCCGTAGAGATTGACGATATTTCCGATCCATCGGGGAACACCGTAAACACCGCTGCCGATTTTAAAATGAACCGCTTCATTCGCCCTTTCTTCAACAGGCGTCTTCCGGTTAAATTCGCCTGTTGTCATATCCATGATGCGCGGGTCGCCGTACTCTTTGAAGTACACCTTTCTTCCGTCGATCATCTGAACATATTTGCGGAATTTTTTCTGCCTTTTCATTTTTTTCACGGTTCCGTTTTCTAAATAGGCAAACTCGATCTCGACCGGCTCTGTCAATCCGCAGACGCGCATGTTTTTCACATCAAGATACTCAATTCCCGCCGGCTGCCCCGCGCCGTTCCTTAACACTTCCAAAAAGCCGTTCCCCGTTTTTTCCCGGTCTTCTATCATATAGCCCAACACCGTTTCAGCCGATTCATCGAAATGAAGATGGCGGCAAAATTCCTCAAGCTTGCTCCAATCAGCTTCAGCCGCTGCTTTTTGCTCAGGTGTTACATCCGCTCCGTTAAAATCAAATGCGTATTCGGCTGAAAGCCCGAATCCGGCAATATTTGTCTTATAGGCATCAATACATTGCTGGAGAATGGAAGAATATTCGGCGATCATTTTCAGCTCCTTGAGATTGTATGGAGGCGCGAGAATGTCATCGCCGTAAATCTCCGAAAATTGATCTTCATAAATTTGTTTTGTCACAGGTCCCCGATACTGGGATTTCATGACCTTTGCTCTTACCATTTGCTGAGAAGTCATGTGTTACCTCCTTTTCCTGTTCGGACGTTGTTTCACATCCGGTTCCGCTTTTAAATCTGTGACTTCATAGTCATCGAGCGCGTACCATAAAGCGGAAAGAGTGTGCGGGTCAATCGTGAACCGGTCCTCTTTCAGGTGTCCGTCTTTATCCGCGGCATAGGTCAGGGGCTGTAATTCATAGATCGTATGGATGCAGCGGTCGGAGCAAAAGATTTTTTTAAACCGTTTGATTTTTTTCGTATATTGGAGGCGGGACCCCTGGAATTTGCGGGCGCCTATCATATTAAAACCGTTTTGCCTGAAATACTGGATGCTTTTCGGCTCGGCCGGATCGGCTTTAATGAGCTCCTGTTTGCCGCGGAGCTCATCAAGGTCCTTCGCCGTCATATCGTCTGTCAGCTTGTTTTTGTAATACTCCCAGTAAATATAAAGGTATTTTTGCTCGGGATCGATCACCGCACGAATGACGGCATTGTAGGATTCTTCAAACCCAAAGTCCATTCCGGTTCGCTTTAAAGGATTTGAAATGCGGTCGATTTGTTTCATGACCGTTTCATGCTTCATCACTTCAAACTGCGGCAAAACCCTTGTGCCGTTCACTCCAAAGCGGCCTTTCCGGGCAATCCGGTAAAGATCCGGATCATATTCCTTCATATCGTCAAGCTGCCTGATGTAGCTTTTCGGCAGAAACAAATTGTCCTCTGCCGTGGAATGGTGGTAATACGTATCACCCACGGTGACAATCCGCTTTTTATATAAGGCTTCGTCGTCCAAAATAAACCGTTTCTTCAGCTCATCTTTAAAAAAGTGTCTGTACGTCCAGCTGCCTTTGCTGACAGGGTTTGTCGTCAAGATCATATGGAGCTTCAAAAAAGGGTGGCGCAGCCGGCCGATCAGTTCTTTAAAGCCTTCATACTTCACTTCCGAACATTCCTCAATCCAGATCAGCGATATATTATTGATCGATTTCAATTTAGACGGATTGTCCATGCCTTTAAAAATGATCCGGCTCCCATTGGCAAACCTGATGTGCATCGGTGAAGAAACCGCTTGTACCGCTTTTTGCGCCCCCAGCTCCTCAATAATCGTTGAACATAATGAAAAGGTGGAATCGCGGTGTGTTTCAAACACCTCTCGCACAACCAACGCGGTTCGCTTTTCCTGCAAGAGCTTTAACATGATTTTTAATGCGGTGTGATAGCTTTTTGATGAACCGTAGCCGCCGACAAGGAACTGAAAGGTCTGCTCCCAGTTGAATACATAATCTTCAAAATGGGGATTGATTTCCTTCCTGATCAAACCGAATCACCTTTTCGAGTGATCAGCACTTCAACCGTACCGTCTTCAGCGTCTTTTTCCGCTTTTTGTCTGGCAAGCTTCAGCTTTTCTTTTTCGATTTTCCGTTTAAACGAATCCGGGAACAGGTCAAAGTATTGAGACAGCTTGTCCAGCGCCTTCATCTTGTCGGCCAGCTTGATCTTGATTCCCTCTTTTCCGAGCTTCGCTTCTGTAACCACTGTACCGTCGATGAAATCGGAGTGTTTGACATCGACAAAGCTGACCTCTTTCATGACGGGATTGTTTTCTTCATCAAAGATCGGCCCTGCTTTTCCGACAGCCTGCACTTCTTTCTTGCCGAATGTTACATAATCCGTTATATCTGCAAACGCGATTTTTACATAGACGTGAAGGACATCCATCGCCTCGACGAAAATCTCGCCCACCATGTCTTTTTTGATGCGCCTGATTTCTTCGGCAACCTTTTCGTTTTTAAGAAGACGGCAGCCTGTCACATGAGCGCTCGCAGGCGAGTATCCCGCTTTAACGGCGGCTTGAGTGGCGTTGAAGCTTTTGACATAGTAAATGCAAAACAGCCGCTGGCGCTCATTCAGCCCTTCACTGTGAATCAGGCCGGCATCTTTTCCCTTGCGTTTCTGTCCGCTGTTTAACGCTTCCTTCCAGCGGTCGCGGCTTTTCCAGGTGCTGATCTTTTGGTTTGAAACCCCAAGCTCATCAGCGATCGCCCGATTTGCAATGTTTCCTTCATATTTTTTAAAAAGCTCGAATGCCTCGTCTCTTTTCGGGTCTCTTGGCCTTGGCATCGCAGGTCTTCACCGCCTTTCTTTTGTAGCCTGTTATATTTGATCTTCCATTCGTGCGAACGTTTGTTTCCTTCTTTCACTTATAGGTGGCAAACGTATGACAAGTGTGAATGTTTTTATGCCAAATCATCCAGCGGTTGTTCAATTCGCTTTGCCATTTTTGTTTGCGCCCGTTTCACATTGGTTTGCACGGTTGACTTTTTGATGCCGAGCATCGCGGCAATCCGCTCATAGGAAAATCGCTCTACTTTATGTAAGATGAAGATTTCCTTTTCCCTTGCCGTCAGAACGGAAAGAGCCGCTTCAATCCGGGCTTTGTCAAACGGTGAAAGCTCCTGAGCCGGCTGGAATGTCATCCGTTCTGAAAAAGTATCGATGATTTGCGGGTCCTTGATCAGCATTCGTTTATAAGAATCCCGCCTGTCAATGGCCCGTCTGATCCCAGGCTCTCTGCCGTTCTCAAGCCAGGCGATCACATACTCCAAATCCGTGATCATGTTTCTGATCAGCTTCTTATCTTTCAGCTGTTCAGCCGTCAATTCATGTTCATCTTGTAATGGCTGATACAATTTTTTTGTCGCCTTCAATGTTCTTTTATATTGAAAAAGTAAATCTTCCATGTTCGGTTCCCTCCGTTTTTCGAAATAAAAAAGGACACCAATCAGCTGCAACCAGTGCATTCTGATCAGTGTCCGCAGGCTTTCCGTCTTGGACATCTTCCATTTTCGAATCTGCTAAAGTTTATATCCGATTTCAAAATCGACCCTGGCCAGGTCTCCTTTTCGCGTTTCCACAACCGTTTTTCCGTGCTCCGGGGCTTCAGTCTGCCATGCCGTTCCTTTGACTCCGTCAAGGACGATCACCGTCACCTTCCCCTTTGTGATGCGGCTTGCGAGAGATGTCTCCTCTAAGGAACGGATTTGTGTCGGGTGTTTCATTCTGATTCCTCCTCATGTTGTGTTTCCGCTTTTGAAATGACTTTATTTAAAACATGGATCAGCTTACCCTCGATCGACTCGGGGGCGGCCGGACCTTTGCTCCGCAAATAGGCAAGAGCCAGTTTTGATGCAGTCAACAGCTCTGGTGCCGCGGCGATTAAATGAGCATTTTTTTGTTGAGAAAATGCGGTGTAATCTGCGATTTGGGCGATGAGCCTCCCGTTTGAATACGGGAAGCGCTGTTTCTCCTGCTGACTGTATGCTGAATAAATGTATAAATCCGAGCTCGTTCTGACGATGCGCCATGGCGGCGGACTGTAAACTTGAGCTTCTTGTTTCACTTTTTTCACCTTCCGTCTTCCTGAAGCCATTTTTCAATTTGCGCCTCTTTTTTCGCTGCTGTCAGAAAAATGACAATCAGCGCATATAAACATTTAAGCACTCTGTTTCACCCTTGCTTTCATTTTGAGCATCAATGCTTCAAGCTTGTTGATTGTCTCCGTCAGATCGCCGCGTTTGTCCCGGCAGTTCGGACAGGCGGCGAACATTGTAGCGGAGCCGATCTGCCTGTGCACTGTTTTTCTTCCTTCACATAGTCGGCACATTAAAGCATTCCCTCCAGTCTATGATTGATGTCGAAAGCGTTCCCTTTCAGGATGACGAGAAAGTCCCGGCACATTTCTACAAGCCTTGTACCGAGCGCTTCATCAATCGCGATGATTTCTTCTATATCAAGCTCGCTTGAAAGCAAAATCGGCTTGTGGTTCAAATATCTGTAATTGACGACCGCATAGGTTTGTTCAATCTGCCATTCCGTTGCCCTGGGCTTACCGCCGGCAGGCTTGAACAAATCATCGAGAAACAGAACTTCAACTCGCTTCATCCTGTTTAGCTTATCCTCAAGCAATGCAAAGTCCCGTTTTAAATCGTTGAATCCTTCGACAAAAGGGAAATAAAGGACCGGCACATAAAGCTTCTGCATCAGATGATTGGCTGCCGCCGTAAGCAAATGGGTTTTTCCCGATCCCGGACGTCCTAAAAGCGCGATGCTGTTTCTCCGGCTTGTTCGAATCTCCGGATAAGCTTGTCCATATTCAAGGGCACAATCATAAGCGTCTTGTACAGACGGATGCTTGCCTTCGGTCTTAAAATGTTCAAAACTGAGGGTTTTAAATGCTTCGGTAATCTCACTGGACTTTAAAAGCCTTTGCGCCCTGCGCCGTTCTCTGCAGGGGCATGCCACCCATACTTCCGTATCTCCGCGCCGCTCGATAAACCCGAGTTCGTCTTTGCACATGGGGCAGTCAAACCGTTTGCCGGCGAATTCGTCCGGTTTGGCCGCCTGTAATGAACGGCTTTTTTTTCTCAGTTCTTTCATGACATCGTCGATCGTGCGTCTGCCCATTATTTTCCCTCCTTGACCTTGTCCCGGCGCCTGACTCTTGCAGTCGATCCAGGATATATTTTTCACAGTAGCTGAAGACTTTGATCGTTTCCTGTTTGCTTTTTCTCCGTTTTTCATACTCGAGAAAGCATTGTTCAAGCCATTTGATTGTTTGCGGCAATGAGACACCGCGGGCGACAATCCGGGCGATGGCTTCATAATCCCTCTGTGCAGGCCGGACATCCCTTCCTTCCTGCAAAGACCTGAGAGCTGCGAAACGTTCAGCAACCGCCTGAATTTGCTTTTGTTTTGTTTTCATCTGTATAACATCTTGATTAGATCGGACAGGTTTGCCGGTATCACTAGACTCATTTGTCCGTTCCGCAGACTGTGAACGGACATTTCGGGCCAGCCATTTTTTCGAATGTCTGACAGACAGAATCAAACCGTAAGGAGCCCGCGTCACAGCAATGTAACCGCTCTGTTCGAGCTGGGAAAGCCACCTTCTGATCGTTTTTTCATTCACACCGAATACGGCGGCGAGCTCCGACGCTTTCAGCGGCTTATTTCCGAGCACAATTCCCCATGTGATGTCTTCTTTTTCAATTTCTTTCGTCGTTGAACTGATGCACCATAAAAACAGCCAGATGGCGCTGCCGATTTTGTCGTAATGCTTCCGGTTTAAAATGCCTGAATAAATCGGGAACGGGTAACTTTTTTCAGTCATCGGCCGCCTCTTTCCGCTGTAGAGGCACTCTCTCGCTTGAGCATCACATATCGCTCATATTGGTCTTTCGTTTCAAATTGAAACACCGGCGTTCCGTCCTTTGTAAATGAGATCGATCCGCCGGCTTCTCCAAGTCTCCATTGGTCAAACCGGTCATTGCTGTATGGAATGGCAATCGCCTCCATGCTGTATCCCCCTTCTACGGCCCCTGCTTTCGCCTTCCATACCGGCTGCCGAACGACAGCCTCCCGCGGATAACCATAGGCCCGGATTTGTGTAATCATAGGATGTTCGAGATTCATCACATCGCCTTCTTTCCTCATGTGTTCATTAGATACATTTTGTATCGAGAATAACCTGAAAAAGATCGGGAAAAAGCTCACGATCCGAAACAGCATAGAGTTTTTCAAACTTCAGCATCGTTTCTCTGCCCGGATTTCGTGCCCCATTTTCGATTTTGCGAACATAGACCTCAGATATTCCCAATCGTTCGGCCACTTGCTTCCGAGTCTATCTCCGCCTTAAGCGTTCTTCCATTAAACGTTTTCGCAAATGTTTTCACCCCGCTGTTTTGATACAATTCGTATCTGTATGTCTATGATTATAATTGATACATTTATTATCATCAATACTTTTTTGATACTTTTTTTATCATTTATTTCATTCGATACATTTTGTATCTATAATGGGTATTATAATGACGAAGTGAAGGAAGCGAGGTCATTCTATGCTGGGCGGCAGACTGAAAACCTTAAGAGGAAAACGGACACAGGAAGAAGTTGCGAAACAGATTGGCGTATCACGAGCGCGCTATTCCCATTATGAAAACGGAAGAAGCGAGCCAGACTACGAAACATTGAAAAAACTGGCCGATTACTATAAAGTGACAATCGATTATTTGCTGACAGGTGCGGAAAAAAAGGAGCCGCTTCAAGACAGCCTTGATGACCCCGATCTTCAAATTGCCTATCGGGACATGCGGGAATTTTCCCCTGAAAGCAGACAGCAGGCGATTGAGTTCATTCAATATTTGAAGGAAAAAGAAAAAAAACGGCAGCCTGAAGACAAACAAACGGATAAATAAGGTATTTTTATTAAACATTCCCTGATGAGCGCCGATTTAATGAATAAGACCTGCATCAAAAGGGAAAGATTTGCTCAGGCGGTTTCTCATGATATATAGTATAATCTGCATGTGTATTAAAGCCCCTTAGCCGGGCTTTTCTTTCCCGCTTAAAACAGAACATTCGTTCGAAGGGGTGTCTCGCATTGGAATTTTATTTAACCCATCTTGAAGAATACGTCAAAAATATGTATCTAAAGTTTGGTTTTTTCGAACCGCAGCACATCGATATGAACAGAGTCGCAGCGGGGCTTAATATTTGGATTCACTATGAAAATATGGACAGCATGATGATCAAGCATGACGGAATGTACAGCATCATTCTTAACAGCAAGCTCTCAAGACAAAAGCAGTGGGAGGACTTCGCACACGAGCTGTGCCACGTTTTAAAGCATGCGGGAAATCAATTAAACATGAACAAAATGTTCAGGGAGCTTCAAGAATTTCAAGCCAATCAATTTATGTATCATTTTTGCGTGCCTACTTTCATGCTCTTGAAATTGGATTTTCCCGAACTGCGCTGCAATGCCGTGAAAATGGTTGCCGACCTGTTCAATGTAACAGACGAATTTGCCGCCAAACGAATCGAACTATTTGAAAAACGCCAGACCGGAATCGAGTTCCACAAAGCGTGGACGGACAGCCTGCAAATCGCAGGAGAGCATGCTGAAGGACGGGATCAAGAAGATGAATTGACACGCTATAAACGGGAAACCAGGCGCCCATACGCCGCCCGAAAAAGCGCTGAAAAGCTGCTTGCGGCTGAAAGGCAGACAGCATATATGCTGAAAAAGTGACGGAGAAAGCCGGCAGAAATGCCGGCTTGCGGATCATCGATACACTTTTTCAATCCCCTCTTTTATCGCTGCTATATAACGGAAAAACACCTCGTTCTTAGACGCTTCCCTTCCCTTTAAACTGAAACGCCCGAACATCGCCTTTCGCTGGGCTGTGCTGATTTCTAATTGCACGCTTAAACCTGTTTTGCACCGATTGTTGATGCTCGCAGGATTCGTCCCCGACAGATGGGCGTCTGCCGCCAGGAGTTCAGCGGAAAACCCGTGGTTGTGTAATGCTTCGGCAAAAATACGGGCCCGTTTGTGATCAGTCCCGCCGACCAGCGTCCGGCAAAGAGAGGGTTCTTCATAGCCGTGCAAAGCCAAAATGTAATGGTGTCTCTCGGCCATTTGCACGGCAAGCGGGTCATCAAAATGGGCGCTTGTAACGTGAAGCTCTTTGTTGCCGGATCTTTTCAGCCCCTCAAGCAGATAAACGGAAAAATCCGCGGCCAAACAGCGGACGATTTCACTGATCCCCGGCTCAATCCCCCCTCCGTGCGGAGCCATCACAAGCAGACCGCTTTCTGATACCCTTGAAAAGACCGTATAATCGATCCCCTTCTGTTTATTTTTCGACAGCTCTGTAAAACTGGCGTATTGGTCTGTCAATCTGTGTTTCATCGTTCTCCCCGGAATGTCTGTTTTTCAAGTAGTTTACCCGCAGTCACTAAGTTTGTAAATTACAATTGGATATTTTTTTGATATGATCAGATGTATACCGCATGATTAGGAATGAATGCTTAATGAAAAAAACACTAGGAAACATGGTCGCAGTCACCTTAATCTTTCTTTTGATCCTCTTTGTCTTCGCACTCTTATTCGGATCTTATTTTTTCGGGACCGCCGGTTTTTTCGCCATTTTCGGTGTAACCTATGAATCACCGGCCTCACTGCTTTGGTTTATTCTCCTGAGCTTTGTCCTCGGCGTCGTCTTTGAAATTCCCGAAAGATTTTTAAGACTTTTGATCAGACGTAAAGCCGTCACTTTTACAATTGATTGCTTCTTCACTTGGCTGGCGATCCATTTAGCCGATGAAATGATGGACGGGATCAATATCCCGATCGATGTTGAAATCATCGCCTGCTTGTTTTTATTTGTGATCCAGCTGGCCTTTGATGAAAATAAAGAAAGGAGCAGATCTGATGACTGAGCAGGAAAAAGATTTGCAGCGCTTTCGAAAAATGAGAACATGGGAGCGGAGATCGGATTCATTTTATGGTTTATCCATGATTTCCGATTCTATGATGGTGTGTGTCAAATGGATCGGTGGTATCATCGTTAAAATAGTCCTTTGACACCATTTCGAAAAAAGGCCTTTATGAAGGGCCTTTTTTTTCGTTACAATACATGATGTTGACCGATCAGTATAAATACAAAGGAAATGATAAAATGACGGAGCAAACAAAAAGCCGCGACAAAATCCTGCGCACGGCTTCCAGGCTGTTCCGCAAACAGGGCTACCATGCGACTGGATTGGCGCAGATAACGGCAGAAAGCGGAGCCCCAAGAGGATCGATTTATTACTACTTCCCCGGAGGCAAAGAAGAGCTTGCCGCCGAAGCCATCAAATTAACGGGTGAACGGATCAAAACCTATATATCATCAACTCTCAGCCGGGAAGCGGACCCTGTAAAAGCGTTTCAAACATACATGCAATCGATGGCTGACGGCGTAAAAGCGCACATGATGGAAGAAAACGATGATATCCCGATTGTCTCAGTCGCTTCAGAAACGTGGTCTTTCAGCGAGACGCTGCGGAAAACGTGTGATCAAGTTTATCAAGATTGGCAGCTTGTCTATCTGGAAAAACTGACACAATCAGGCTTTTCCAAAGAAAAAGCGGCTTGTTTGAGCATTGCAATTCAGGCGATGATAGAAGGCGCTTATGTACTCTCCGTGACGAAAAAAAACGGCCGGCCGCTGAGCGCGGCTGCTCAACAAATTCCATATATGCTTCAACAATAATCAAAGGTGGGAAATCAAATGGAACATACAAAAAAAGGATCCATCATGATCATCGCAATCTTAATCGTCGGCAACTTCCTTGCTTTGATTAATGAAACGGTCATGAATGTGGCATTGCCGAAGATCATCGACGACTTCCGCATATCTGCAAATACGGCTCAATGGCTGTCTACCGGATATATGCTCATGATCGGAATCGCCGTACCTGTGACTGCGTTTTTAATGCAGCGGTTTACGACAAGGCAGCTGTTCATTTCCGCCATGGTCTTATTTACAGCAGGGACTTTTTTGGCGGGGGCGGCTCCCGTTTTTCCCCTCGTCCTCGCAGGGCGAATCATCCAGGGCTCCGGAACCGGACTGATTCTGCCCTTGGTGATGACTGTCATTTTGACATTGGTTCCCCCAAAAAAACGCGGAACGGTCACGGGGATGCTGACCCTTGTCATTTTATTTGCCCCGGCGATCGGTCCGGTGATTTCCGGCTATATTGTTGAGCATTATTCATGGCGCATCGTCTTTTTCATGATGCTCCCTGTCGCGCTTTTTATGATCGTCTTTGCCGTTTTCAAATTAAAAAACGTCACCGAACTCACCTATCCGAATATCGACATATTGTCGATCATCTTATCGACCGTCGGATTTGGAGGGATCGTTTTTGGCTTCAGCAACGCCGGAGAAGAAGCGGGCTGGAGCAACCCGAAGGTGATTATCGGACTTGCGGCCGGCATCATCGGTTTACTGCTGTTTGTCCGCCGCCAGCTGAACATGAAAGTGCCGATGCTTGACATGAGGCCTTTCCGCTCCAAAATCTTTTCCGCGGCAGTCGTCCTGATGTGGATCGTCATGATGCTGCAATTTTCCATGATGCTGATTTTGCCGCTGTACTTTCAAATGGCGCTCCAGCTCTCCCCGATGGATACAGGGCTTTTGATGCTGCCGGGAGGCTTGGTACTGGCCATGACCTCTCTTGTGGCAGGACGCCTGTTCGATCAGCTCGGATTTAAGCCGCTTTTATTCACAGGCTTAATCATTGTGATGGCCGTGCTTTGGCTGTTTACGAACATTTCAAGCGATACCTCGATGGCAGCGGGAATGATGCTTTACGCAGGGTTTACACTCGGCGTCGGCCTGACGATGGCACCGATCATGACGCTTGGCTTAAACCAGGTCCCGAAACCTTTATATCCGCACGGTTCGGCGATCATGAACACGGTCAACCAAGTATCAGGCGCAATTGGACCGGCTTTGTATACAACGATCCTGACAACTGTTTCAAACCGTTACATGGAGCAGTCCTCCATCACAAACAAACAGGAACTGCAAATGCAGGGAATGACGTCAGGCGTTCATACGGTTTATTTCGTCGCCATCGGTTTTGCGGTTGTGGCGCTTCTTATTTCTCTACTTGTGAAAAGCGAAAGCCATAAAGAAAGCCGTGCGATGTAAAAAAAACGCAGAAGGCGTGTCTGCCTCTCTGCGTCTTTTTTATTAATCTAAAATTTGAACCTTAACGGTTTTGACGCCCCATTTCATTGCGTCTTGTTTATTTGGAATAAATACATCTATCTTATTTCCGTTAATGGCGCCTCCGGTATCTTCAGCCGTCGCTTCGCCATATCCTTCTACATATACTTTGGTACCAAGCGGAATGACGTCCGGATCGACCGCAATCACTTTCGCATCCTGGTTGGCATTCAAGTCGACTCCCGTTTTGGTGATGCCCGAGATCCCGCCGTCGTTTGCCGTATAGGCTGTCGCCGTAACAGTCAGTTCTTTATTCGTCTGCTCAGGCTGCTGTTCTGCAGCTTCTTGCTTCACCGGTGTTTGAAGAGCGGTGCTTTTTCCGTTTATGGCAATCGTATCACCGGCAAAAATCAAATCTGATTTGATATTGTTCCACTCACGCAGATCATTTACAGCAACACCAAAAGCTTGAGCAATGCGTGAGAGTGTATCACCGGATTTGACAGTGTACTGTTTCTGATCAGATTTTACTTCTTGAGAAGTAATGTTCAGCTTTTGACCTGGAACAATGAGGTCTGTTGAAAGCTGATTCCATTTTTTTAAGTCCTTGAGGTTCATCCCGTTCTCTTGAGATATCCCCCAGAGCGTGTCCCCTTTTTCAACTTCGATTTCTTTTGCCGAGGCATTTGCTCCGAATGCAGTCACAGACACCGCTGCGGCTGCAGCCAAGGACATGATTGTCTTCTTCATAAGTTTAAATCCTCCCTTGTTAGCTCTTTTGAAACTAACAGGGAAAATCGTAACATAGCAAAATGTCATCCCCATGACAGATTGATATGAATTTGATTACAGTTTGTTTACTGAAATAGTTTTATTTTTTGTAAAATTCGGTTTATTACACCCTCTACATCTCTTCTGCTCCCCGCCCAGTTTCAGCCTAAAGGATGATGTTTTTTTATCGTCAAAAAAGGGAAAGATACTAAAGAAGCTTCTATTTCGTAAGATTTCTCCCTCTGAATGGCGTGTTCTTTAAGGCGAAGGAAAAATTTTCTCGCAAACTACTTGTAATCTATCTGTAATTATTGTAACATTTGTAACATAAGAGAAACGTTGAAGGAGAGAAGAACAATGAAAAAGTTTTTGCTTTGTTTATTGGCTGCTTTATTAATCTTGCCCGTCGGTACAACGATTGCAGCGAAAAAACAAACATCAGGAGAGTTAACAAATCAAGAGGTATTGACGATGGCGCTCGAGGCCCGGGAGCATTTTTGGAATGCGATGAGCGGTCATAACCCTGAGGCTCAAAACTCAACCTGTGAGACAAAAATATTTGAATACCGCGGCATTCCTTATACGTACATGTGCAGCGAATTCAGCACAAAGGCAAAATTAACGGACTACTTGACACAGATCTTTACAAAAGACGCGATTGCCAAAGGCTTTGAAAAATACAACATCATCTCTTATAAAGGAAAAATGGCCGTCCCTGTCGGCGATGGAAGCAACCTTTTAGGATGGGAGAAATCTAAAATCAAGCTCGTTTCCAAAAAAGCCAATGTCCGCACATATGAGTTTGCCGTGCCCGCGCTTGACGGTTCAGTGACGGCAAAAAGAAAGATTACATTCGTCAAAGAACATAACAAGTGGAAAGTCGATCAGTTTGATGCTGCCATTTAGAAAAAAAGCCAATGTCTAAAATCCAGACATTGGCTTTTTCCGGTCTGTTACACTGTCAATTCAACAAGATTTCCATCCGGGTCTTTAATGACGCTTTCATAATATCCGTCACCGGTGACGCGCGGCTTCCCGACAACCTGAAACCCGCTTTCTGCAAAACGTTCCGTCATCTCGTCAACCTTTTCGCGCGATCCCAAAGAGAATGCCATATGGGCATAGCCAGAAGCCGTCTCTTCCCCCTCGGCCAAGTCCGGACGCCTCATCAGTTCCAGACGCGTGCCCGATTGAAAGCGGATGAAATACGATTCAAACTGCTTTTTTGGATTGATGTATTTGTCGCTTGCCGTTCCGTGAAAAAATTCCGTGTAGAATGCTTTCATTTCTTCTAAATTCCTCGTCCAGATTGCGATATGTTCAATGTTCATTTTCCCTTCCCTCCCACTTGATATTACCATATATGAACACCCTCTATGATTTTTTAAATCTGTAAGTATTCATGAAAATCCCGATACAGATTAAAAAAGCGCCGGCCATGATGTTGTATGTGATCGGTTCGCGCAATTGCAGCCAGCCGAAGAAAAGGCCTAAAACAGGAACAAACATGAGCGCCATCGATGCTTTTGACGCTTCGATTTGGTTGAGAACCCAAAACCAGATAACAAATGTAAAGGCCGTGGAAAACAACCCGTTAAATAATAAAGATAAGACGGCTGCATTTGACCAGTGAAGCGAGTGAGTCGGCTCCAGAATGAAAGAGAAAATCAACAGGAAGACCGTCCCGATGAGCAGCTGCCAGGCATTCATATGAATCATATCCGTATTGTGAAATCTCAGTTTGCTGAAAACATTGGCAACAGCCCAGCTGAGTGCAGCTATGAGAACGCACAGCTCCCCGAATATGACGTTTTTTTCGAAATGAAGAATCTCTGTGCCAAAAATAAATAAAAGTCCGATAAAACCGGATATTAAACCAATCATTTTATAACCGTTGATTTTCTCGTTTAATCTAAAATGACTGATAACCGTTACAAAGATCGGCATCGTATACACGAGAACTGACGTTTTGCCGGAATCGACAAACTGCATGCCATATGTCAGCACCCCCATATACCCTAAACCCATCAAGAGGCCCATGACAAAATAGTTTTTGAGATTCTCTTTTCCGATCGCTCGCTTTTTCCCTTTGATAACGAGAATGATAAACAACGGAACCGCACCGATGAGTAAACGCAGCGCCGAAAACAAAACGGGGGGAATATCATGGATTGCGATTTTCATCGTTACCCACGTATAGCCCCAAATCAATGTTACTGAGATGATTCCCAAGATGACCTTGAACAAATCATTCAGCCTCCTTCCTTACGATGTACTGGTGCTCGCTTTCATCATATGCTATCTTTTTATATAACTGAAATACATTTTAATTATCGGAGGTATAACCTATTGGTTATGAACATGAATCATCTTCACATATTTGTGAAGGTCGCAGAGAAGATGAATTTTACCGAAGCTTCGAGAGAATTGTTTATTTCTCAGCCTGCCGTAAGCAAAGCGGTTAAAAACCTGGAAGATTCACTTCATTTGAAATTATTTATGAGAGATAAACAGAATGGCTTAATGCTGACTGAAACGGGAAAGGACATTTTGGTGCTGGCAAGACAAATGATCGGGATTGAAAGTAAAATCTATCAAACCGCCGATCAGAAACAAAAGCTGTTAAGCGGCAAAGTCAAAATCGGTTCGTTCCCTGCCGTGTCAACCAATATTTTGCCTGAGACCATCGCTTTGTTCAGATCAAAATATCCGCTGATTGATATTGAATTAGTTGAAGGAACATCTGCGCAAATAAAAGAATGGGTGGGGGATCGATCGGTGGATTTCGGAATTGCGGCATCTCCGTTTGAACCGTTTGAACATCAATTGCTGTTGAGCGATTATATGGTAGCCGTCATTCCTGAAGCATATGCGAAATTAACAAAAGAACAATATATTGACTTAAAAAAATACGAGCATGACATCATTTTTTGTAAAGGCGGCCATGAGATCGCCCTGTCGAAAACATTTCAACAGCACGGGCTTGACGTAAAAGAGAATTTAACGGTACAACACGCCGACACATTAATGAAAATGGTCAAAAACAATCTGGGAATAGGGATTATATCAAACTTTACGCTTTCTTCTGTATCCCATGACCTGGCCGTAAAAGACATTACCCCTCGAATCAGCCGCGATATCGGCATCATTGCCCATGCATTTGCCGAGCTGACACCGGCGGCGCAGCAGTTCACGCAAGTCCTGAGCGAAGTCGGCTGCTTTGCAAAAACAAAATCGCCTTAGCATGCTAAGGCGATTTTGAAAGGATTCAATCATGAAAATTCGTGCCGTCGGTCGTTTCTTTAATAATGCCGGCGCGGATGACGAAATCTCCGAAATGCTCCCCTTCCTCGCGCTCTTTTGCATAGCGCGGAAGAATCGTGCGCAGTTCTTTTAAAATGTCTTCTTCTCCGATGTTTTCGCGGTACATCTTGCTCAGACGGCTGCCGTCAAAAGCGGCGCCGAGATACATGTTGTACTTGCCCGGAGCTTTTCCGATAAACCCGATCTCACCGAGGGCATGGCGGGCACAGCCGTTCGGGCAGCCTGTCATGCGGATCGTGATCTCTTCATTTTGCAGTCCGTTTTCTTCGATGATCTCATCGATCTTATCGATCAATGTCGGCAAGTAGCGTTCCGCTTCAGCCATCGCCAGTCCGCACGTCGGCAGTGCGACACACGCGATGGAACTGCGTCTCAGTGCTGTATAATGCTTGCCGTCGGTCAAACCGTATTGTTCGATCAATTCGTTGATCTTTTTCTTCTTTTGGCTTGATACGTTGGCAATGATCAAGTTTTGATTGGCGGTCAGACGGATATCGCCTGTATGGATTTTGGCGATCTCCCGCAAGCCGGTCATCAGCTTGTAATCTTCATAATCGGTGACACGGCCGCCTTCGATAAACATGGTAAAGTGCCACTTTCCTTTGACACCTTTCACCCAGCCGTAGCGGTCGCCGTTATGATCGAATTGATACGGCTTTGCTTCTCCAAGGCTCCAGCCGAGGCGGTTTTCCAGCTCGTTTTTGACCGTATCCAACCCGAGGCGGTCAACGGTGTACTTGAAGCGGGCGTTTTTGCGGACGGAGCGGTTTCCGTAGTCGCGCTGGATCGTTATCGTTTTTTCGGCGACATCATACAATTGTTCAGGCTTGCAGAAACCGATCACTTTAGCAAGCTGCGGATATGTCGCCTTGTCTCCATGGGTCATGCCCATGCCGCCGCCGATCGCCACGTTGAAGCCGATCAATTTGCCGTCTTCAACAATCGCGATAAAGCCGAGATCCTGTGAAAAGACATCGATATCATTTGACGGCGGAACGGCGATTCCGATTTTGAATTTCCGCGGCAGATATAGCGGTCCGTACATTGGCTCGACTTCTGTCTCAGGCGTTCCGGCGACTTTTTCTTCATCAAGCCAAATTTCATGGTACGCCCGTGTGCGCGGCAGCAAATCATCGCTCAATTTTTTCGACCATTCATACACTTCGGCATGGATCTCGGATTGATACGGATTTGAAGCGCACATCACATTACGGTTGACGTCCCCGCATGCTGCAATCGTATCCAGCAGAACCGAATTAATCTTCTGGATCGTTTTTTTCATATTCCATTTTAAAATGCCGTGCATTTGGAAGGTTTCCCTTGTCGTCAGCTTCAATGTTCCGTTGCCGTACTGATTGGCAAGCTCATCCATGACCAGCCATTGCTCAGGTGTCGCTACACCGCCCGGCATCCGCACGCGCAGCATGAACTGATAGGCAGGCTCAAGCTTTTGCTTTTGCCTCTCATTGCGGAGGTCACGGTCATCCTGCAAATAGCTGCCGTGGTGTTTCATCAGACGGTTGTCGTCATCGGAAATTCCGGAGCTGATCGGCTCAAGCATTGATTCCTTCAGGGTGCCGCGCAAATAGTTGCTTTCTTCCTTAATGCGCTCTACATCGCTTGGAGGGCCTTCCGGTGCCTTTAATATTTCGTTCCCCATGTTGAAAAAACCCCTTTCAATCAAAATCAGTATACATCGCGCTGATAACGTTTTTGCTTTTTCATCTCGGCAAGGTAAGCTTCCGCCTCTTCGCGGCTCATACCGCCTTCTTTTTCGATAATGTCGAGAAGTGCGCTGTGCACGTCTTTTGCCATGTTGTTTTTATCGCCGCAAATGTAGAATGCCGCTCCTTCTTGAAGCCATTCAAACAATTCCTTGCTGTGCTCAAGCATCCGGTGCTGTACATATACTTTTTCGTCGGTATCGCGCGAGAATGCGACATCCATTTTCGTCAGCACTCCGTCTTTCAGCCACTTTTGCCATTCTGTCTGATAGAGGAAATCGGTGACGAAATGCTGGTCGCCGAAGAACATCCACGATTTTCCTGCTGTTCCGGTCTCTTCGCGCTCCTGCATAAACGAGCGGAACGGTGCGACACCTGTACCAGGGCCAACCATGATGATCGGTGTCTCCGGATTCTCAGGCAGCTTAAAGTTTTTGTTTGGCTGAATAAAAATCGGCAGTGTATCGCCAGGCTGCAGGCGCTCTGCACATAAAATCGAGCAGACCCCTTTTCGGTCTCTGCCGTGCGTATTGTAGCGGACCGCGCCGATTGTCAGATGCACTTCATCCGGATTCGCCGCTAAGCTAGATGCGATCGAATAAAGGCGCGGCGGCATTTTCCGCAAAATCGAAACAAATTCCTGCGGAGGCGCGCCGATCGGACCGAAATCGCGGACAAAATCAAGCAGATCGCGGCCATCGATATACGCTTTTAATTTGTCTGCATGTTCCGCTGCGGCCAGCTCGCGCAGTTTTTCATGTCCTAAAAGTTCAGCCGCCTGCTGAATAAATTTCTTCGTTAATACTGTAATCTCAAAGGATGAAGTCAACGCTTCTTTGAGCGGCAGGCTTTCCCCCTGTTTGTCAACCGTGACCGTTTCATTCGGATCCCAATTCAGTTCGCTGAGCAGCATGTCAACAAGCTCAGGGTCATTTTCAGGAAAGATGCCGAGCGCATCGCCAGGTTCATATGTGAGGCCTGAGCCTTCAAGCGATAATTCGAGATGGCGCGTCTCTTTATTCGAGCCGCGGCCGTTTAAATTCAGATTTTCCAGAACCTCAGCTCGAAACGGATGTTTTCTTGAATAAACCGTTTCTCCCGCCTGCGGTGCAGGCGCTGTCTGGACCGGTGCGGCGCTTTCGGCCTGGCCCTGCGCTTCGCTTAAGCCGTTAAAAACGCCTTCGAGCCATTGAGCTGCAGCTTCATCAAAATCAACATCACAATCGACGCGCGGAGAAATTCTCGTTCCGCCGAGCTCAGCCAGCCGCTGATCAAATTCCTTGCCGGTCTGGCAGAAAAACTCATATGAGCTGTCTCCAAGCGCCAATACGGAAAAGCGGAGATCATCAAGCTTCGGAGCCCGTCTCCCATGAAGAAATTCATGGAATGACAGCGCGTTGTCAGGCGGCTCGCCTTCCCCGTGTGTACTGACGACAATCAACAGATTTTTCAGTTTTTTCAATTGATTTGGCTTAAAGTCGCTCATGGAGGAGACAGTGACTTGAAAACCTCGTCCTTCAAGCGATTTGCCCGCATTTTCCGCAACCCCCTGGGCATTGCCTGTCTGTGATCCGTACAGAATGGTCACTTCTTTTGAAACGGGCTGCGCCGTACTTGGGGCCGGGGCTTCAGCCGGAAGTGTTTCCAGCGCCGCCGCTGCATCGTTTGTCTGAGTAGCCGCCAAATATCCGCTCAGCCAAGCTTTTTGCGATGCTGTCAAAGTTGGCAGAAGGCGGTTAAGGAGCTCTGCCTGCTCCTGGTTAAAAGGACTGTTTAATACCTGAAGTTGCAACGATATCCACCTCACTAAGGATTAAAATGATGACTGATTTCTAAAGCGGAAAAAGGATTATCCTTATCATATATCGACTATTCCGATAAATCAAATCGGTTTTCGTGACGCAATTCAACTGCATTTGCCGTTTTTTGATTTCAAAAGAATTGTAAGCGCTCACTCCCCGCTCCCTCTTTGCCGCGTGTCATGATCCAGCTGGAAAACTGTACATTCGCTAAAAAAGATTCTAATTTAAAGTTTACTGGAATACTCAACATTAGTAAAATATATATTAATTATTACAGCTATTAATATTTTTAATAATAAGGCGGGGATGATTTTGTATTATGACGCGCTCAAAACATTTGTCACTCTGGCAGAAGTGAAAAACTTTACGAAAACGGCCGAGATTCTCCTCATGTCACAACCGAGCGTCAGCATGCACATCAAAAACCTGGAGAAAGAATTCCAGACAAAACTATTTGAACGGTCGCCGAAATATTTGAAGATCACCCCGACAGGTGAAATTTTATACGACCGCGCCAAACAAATGATTACGATTTATGAACAAACGAGACAGGATATCCTTGACCACCACAATTCCGTTAAAGGCGAGCTGAAGATCGGCGCAAGCTTCACAATCGGAGAGTATATTCTGCCGTCGCTTCTTTTTGATCTGCAAAAAGAATATCCCGAGCTCGAGCTTAAGGCGGTCATCGGCAACACGGAAGAAGTCGTGCAATCCGTCCGTATGTACAAAGTGGACATCGGTTTAATCGAGGGACAGACAAACGACAAAGAGCTGTCTGTAAACGCCTTTATGCAGGATGAACTGTTCATCGCTGCGTCAAGCAGCCACCCCCTTGCCGGTAAAGAAGAAGTGACAATGGCCGATCTCCAAAACCAGACATGGGTGACGCGGGAAGTCGGTTCTGGCACGCGCGAATACCTGAACCATGTGATCCGTTCAAACGGCTTAAAAGTGAAGTCGTTTCTGACGATCAGCAGCAATCAAGGAATCAAAGAAACGCTGATGACGGGCATCGGGCTTTCCCTCTTGTCGCAAAGCGTCATTGAAAGAGACGTGCAGCACGGAAATCTTTCGGTGATCAAGCTGAAAAACCAAACCTTTAACAGAACGCTTTCATATATATACTCTCCCATCATGCAGGATAAGAAAAATGTGAAGATTTTTATCAATGCGCTCAATAAAAGAACACATATGGAATAGGAGGATGTATTGAAGCAGTTTGCCCCAATGGCTGGCTGCTTCTTCATTGCTCTCAGATCACTAAAGATTCAGCAGGGAAATGATGATTGATGTCGAACTGTTGGGTATAGAAAGACTTGATTGGCAACGTTTTCTCAGGCACGATTTGAAAAACAGGAGGACGGCATGATTTCACTGAAAAACTATATCAGCCTGGTCAAACCCGGAATCATCATTTCCAATTCCATCGCCGCATTCGGCGGATTTTGGATCGCATGTATCAGTTCAGAAAAAGCGTTAGCCGGAGGCGCGTTTTTTATGGCCATGCTTTCGGCGATGGCGGGAACGGCGCTTGTCATGGCGGCCGGGACCGTGTATAACAATTACTTTGACAGGCATATCGATGCCAAAATGGAGCGCACGAAAAGTCGTGCATCTGCAGCCGGCAGATTGTCCCCGCGCTCGATCCTGGCATACGGCACCCTGCTGGGGGTCGCAGGACTCACATTGTTATGTACGCTCAATGTATTGACCGCTCTTCTCGGATTCACCGCCTTTATTTTGTACGCGGTGATCTATACGGTCTGGTTTAAAAGGTCATCGGTATGGAGCACATTTGTCGGCAGTTTTCCCGGAGCGGCACCGCCTTTAATGGGATATTGCGCCGCTGTGGGACATGTTGACATGACAGCGCTTATTTTATATGCCATTATGTTTTTATGGCAGCCTCCGCACTTTTGGGCGATCGGCATTACCCGCAAGGAAGAATACCGAGCAGCGGGAGTGCCGCTTCTTCCGGTCGTCAAAGGCAACCATATGACAAAAGTGAGCATGATCAGATACATCATTCTGCTTGTGCCTGTCACGCTTTTATTGTATTTCTACGTCGGCCTTGACCGCCTGAGCCCGCTTTATTTTATATCCGCTCTAATCCTCGGCTTTATCTGGATTTATAAAAGCTGCCAGGGGTTCAAAGCGGAGAACGATATCAAGTGGTCCAAAAGCATGTTTCAATATTCGCTCGTTTATTTTTGTCTCTTGTTTTCGATCATGATTGTCGACACCTTCATGATGGCGTTTATCTTTAGAGGATAATCCATTAAAAGTTAAAGATTAACGAAAATTGAACCCGATGGCTTCATCGGGTTCAATAGGGATCCTATTCTCCAGGTTCGGAAAAAGCATTTATTGATAGTCAACCCAGACTGCCCCCTGGTCTGCTGACCGCACACAGTTCTCCACCCAGCGAACGCCTTCAACTCCCGCCTCAATTCCCGGGTACCAAACATCGTTGAAAGCTTCTCGGCGGTCCGCTTTCTCCATGGCCTTTGCAAAGCGGGCATACAGATTGGACCACGATTCAAACAATCCCTCTGAATGACCTGCTGCTATCCGGTCGTCTCGAAGCGCCTCTGAGTACAAGTAATCCATCCCCCGGTCTAAAGTCATCGCCGGTCTCCCCTGCACTTCATACCTCAGCTGGTTAGGATGTTCATCCCACCATTCGATGCTTGCTTTAGAACCGATGACGCGAATTTTTTGTCCGTGCATGCTTCCAGCATTCACACAAGAACACCAGATCATCGCCATGGCGCCGTTTTCATATTCCATGATTGTAAAAGCATTGTCCTCCAGCGGTGAGCGGCTCTTCACAAAGCTTTGGCGGGAACACATCAGTTTTTTAATTTTAAAGTTTGGAAGCATCACCTCAGACAAAAACAACGGATGCGTTCCTAAATCTCCCAGCACATAGCTGGGGCCGGCCACTTTCGGATCCACCCGCCATTTCGTACTGGCGTTATCGTTTTCTACAGGAGCGGAATGGAATCCGTGGGCAAATTGCATGTTGACAATGCGAATATCGCCTAAATCGCCATTTTCAATCATTCGGCGCGCCTGTTCAATCATCTGGTGTCCTGAATAGCCATATGTAATGCCGACGACTCGTTCTTTTTCCTTCGCCAGTTTTTCCAGTTCCATAGCTTCTTGCGTCGTAAAGCAAAGAGGCTTTTCACAGATGACATGTAATCCGGCATTTAAAGCCGCTTTTGTGATTTCATAATGGGTGCTGTTGGGTGTTGCAATGGACACAGCTTGAATGCCGTCTTCACGCTTCCCTTCTTCATGAAACATGGTTTGATCATTTGGATAGCACCGCTTCGGATCAACGTGCAAATTCACACCGAAGTCTCTCCCCCGGTCCGGATCAATGTCAAATGATCCGGCAACCAATTGAAAATGATGATCGCGCAGGGCGGCCGAGCGGTGAATGTAGCCGATTTGGCTTCCGCGTCCGCCGCCGACCATCGCCCAGCGTATCGGTTTTTCAAGATTTTTTTCCCCATTTATCATCGTTTGATTTCCCCTTTTTTAAAACAAATTTAGAATCCGGCGCGTTTTAAATAGTCAACGCTTTGTTTGACATCGCACAGACTCGCATCCGCGTTTCTCGGGTCGCGCTCCTGTTCAATGGTGATATACCCGTGGTAATCGAACTCTTTTAATAATCGATAAATCGATTTATAGTCAATGACCCCCTGTCCGATCGGGCACATGACACCTTTGGCACAGGCATCAAAAAACCGAATGCGCTCCCTCATCACTTCTTGATAAACATCGATGTCAATGTCTTTAAAATGGATGTAATCCAATCGGTCTAAGAACTTCCCGAGCCAGTTTACGGGGTCCATTTTTGAATAATATAAGTGTCCCGTATCAAGGCAAAGTCCTGCTGTTTCATAAGGAATGTCGTCCATCAGCTTCTTGATCTCATCGGCAAATTCGATATAGCCGCCGGCGTGCGGATGGATGACCGGTCTTACACCATACTTGTTCCACGCTCGTTCTGAAAGGGCCCGAATATGTTTCATCATATTGTCCCAATCCTGTGCGGACAGCCTTTTCCCCCGATCCGGGTGCCCGGCTTGGTAATCCCTTTCACGATGCCCCCAGTCAATCAATACCAAAAAAGGCGGCGAATATCGTTTCCCTTTCAAGCGGGGTTTGGGCAGTTGGGTGATAAAGGAACAGATCTCATCAGCCTGATCCAATAACTTTTCCAGATTAGACTCTGACACGAGATCGTCAAAGATCGTACCCGCGATGATCGTCAAATGATGTTTGGCAAGCACTCTCTGCACTCTCCCGATATCCATCGGTATATATCCGTACGGCCCTAATTCGATTCCATCGTATCCCGCTTGTGATGCTTCCTGCAGCACTTTTTCCCATGGAGGGTTATAGGGGTTCGTTGGATCATCAACACCCCAGCAGCAAGGAGCTCCTGCTAAGTAAAACAGCTTCATCACCTCCAACACCTATATGCTTTATTATAGTTTCAGAGGTGATAAAGCGCTTTCATAATCTTGTTGAATTTCAGCCGTTTTTTCTTTTTCATTCCATAAAACTTTCACTATCTTGTTTTGAAGAAAAAATAGACTAGCTTTCTTTTTTTCTCCATAGCTGACGGTATTTTTTTGGAGAAACCCCGACGATTTTAGAAAAAAGGGTCGCAAAATAACTGGCATTATCATAACCGACCATCCCGGCAATTTTTGTGATATGATCACTTGTGTTGATCAGCAGTGACTGCGCCTCTCCGATTCGGCGCCGGATCATATATTGAATAGGAGAAAAACCGGTCGAATTTTTGAATACATGAACCAGATAATAAGAACTGACATGAAATTGTTCAGAAAGGAGACGCAGTGTAATGTCTTCGAGGTAATGCTCATCAATGTAAGTTTTGATGGCGTTTGCCAATTGCGAATCTTCTGTTTTTAATAAACCTTCATTTTCCTGGGGAATTTGCATAATGAGTGTGATCAGCGTACGAAGCAGGTAGCTGCAAATTTCCTCGGCCCCGGACTTTTCCTCGGAAATTTGCCAGTACATCATCTCCAGCAATGACTCTATATGTGCAGCATATTCCCTGCTATGCAACACATATGAATGGTCTTTTGGGATCAGATGATTTCTCGGCAGCCCGGGAAGCTTCACATTTGTGATTCCGCAGCAAAAAGTGCTCATATTCGTATCCGGAACGGCAAACTCATCGTGAAGGACACCTTTGTTATATATTAAAATATCACCTTTTTTTGTATGATAATGCCGGTCGCCAATGATGTGGCTGCCGCTTCCCTCTTTTATATAAATGATTCCCATCAAATCATGATGCATATGCATCGTTCGGGGCATTTTTGTGTGGGTGCCGTCAACTTTGCTGATATAAAGCAATTCAGGAATTGAATCGCTTTCAAAACTTGATTGTATGCCTTTTTTAACGAAATATTGAGTCATGATGGATCCTCCTGATCATTTCGTTTGATCTGCTGCCTCTGTAACAAGTGAAGCCGATCACTTGCACAGCATAAAACACCAATGAAGAGTTCATCGGTGTTTTGACCGTAAACCTTATGAAACGTCAATCTTCTTGATGATTCTTGCCGGATTCCCGCCAACAACAGCATCATTCGGCACATCCTTTGTCACGACCGCACCGGAAGCAATAACGGTATTGTCACCGATTGTAACACCCGGATTGATCACGGCCCTGCCGCCGATCCATACGCGATGGCCGATGACTACCGGACTTCCCGACTCCGCACCGCTCATTCTTTCAGTCGGGTCAAGCGGATGCATGGCTGTATAGATGTGAACACCAGGCCCCATTAAACAGTGATCACCGATTCTGATTTCACAAACATCGAGAAATACACAGTCAAAGTTGGCAAAGAAATGTTCACCGACATGGATGTTATAGCCGTAATCACAGCGGAATGACGGTTCGATGTGAATCGTGCTTCCTGTTGACCCGAACAGCTCTTTGATCAGCTCCGCCTTTCTATGTTCATCCAGTTCTGCATGCTGATTGAACTGGTTCGTAATTCTGCGGGCGTTCTGCCTATCTTTGACCAGAATTGGATCAGCTGCATGATAAAGCTCTCCTTGCAGCATTTTTTCTTTTTCAGATTTCATCTCTATGCCCTCTTTTCAAAAATAAAACCATCTTTAGAGCTTGGCTTCGACTCTTTTTACTCATCTAACAACCCTTTTACATTCTTGTCATACAGCTTTTTTAAAAGCGCGTTTATTTTTCTGGCTTGATCTTCCGGAATCAATTCTTTCCCCTCAAGCGAATAATTTGTATCTGCAAACAGATGGGCCATCATGTCGGTGCAATCTTCATGAAGTCTCACCAATTCCCGGCGCTCTTCTTTTGAAATTGTTCCATCCAGCATTTTTGCCATTAATTCCTTTAACCTGTAGATATGCGTTTGAAAAATTAACCCTTTGACCGTAGACGGGCTGTCTGCCATGTTTAATCCATCCTTTTCCGCATTGTTTTTCATCCAATCATCAAAGCTGACACCTTCTTGTCAACTTCCAAAACTCACAATTGATCCCCTCGGAAATTGTATGTTTTCCAGACTCTATGTATAAAGATATCATACGAACGATAAAAAGGAAAAAAATTCTTTTTAGACCTGTTGCTTCGACCCGATTTAGGAAACGTCTGCTTTCGCGAATGGATGCCCTGTTTTCTTAGAAAGCAAAACCGCAAAACATATTTATAGACTTGGCAACGTCACAAGGAACATGAAAATGAATGAAAACCGCTTTTGATCATTGATTTCGCAAACCAGTTTGATAACAAAAAAATAGCCAAACAGAGCATGCTAAGCGTGTCAATCATTTGGAAAGATGAACATCGTCTCCCCCTCTGGTGCTTGCTGTATCTTGTTATTTTCATTATCATTTACGGAAATCCGGCTGGCTGAAAAAGTTCCAGCCGTTTGCTTACGATTTTAAGCTTTTTAAGAGGATGAACAAAAAAATCAAAAAACAGTTGACGAATTGATTAAACCCACATATAATAGAACTTGTCAGTAAGACAAATACCCAGTGTTACATACCATGATTCCGTAGCTCAGCTGGGAGAGCGCTACCTTGACAGGGTAGAGGTCGCTGGTTCGAGCCCAGTCGGAATCATACCAACAAACCCTTTTATATCAAGGGTTTGTTTTTTTATGCTTTACTTTAAATACACCCTGATGAATTGAATTGTTGGCGAATTGTTGGCAAAAACTTTTTTAATCAAAGATAATGATGCTGCCGGAACATGTCAGCATGCTCCCCGAATTGGAGAGTAATCACAATAGAGTGAAAAGGCCGGTTTTCGACCTCGCCTAATTTGAAGACATGGAAAGAGTCATGTGTGAAGCGATGGAGCTAAATTCAACAGTTTACCGTATTTAAGCCGCTGCCTTTTTTGAATAGTGCAATATCGGAGAGATCACTTATATAGAAAAAATTCATTAAATAAATCAGTTGCGTAAGGTTTTTCATATTGTGGATTCAAAAGGGGACACCAACTACATTAAATTTGAGGATGTTGTAGGTTGGAAATGAAATAAGCCCTTCTTCGAAATACATGCATTTAAAAATCCCCTTTTGTTTTTTATTGAATCCGAAAGAAAAAACCCCTTAATTAGTTAAGGGATTTACAAAGGTTTTAATTATGCCAACTTCTAGTCAATGCACTTTTGTTTTATTCGCTTGTTTTTTTATTATATGAGGAACATTTAATTCATAAATTGAATATAACTAACCCGAATCCAATTTGGATATATTTTCTAATTAGGAGTTGTTTTTTATGATCAAATACAATGAGAACAATCGGCCTATTTACGAAGGAAGAATTTCTTCCCAATTCTATCCGAATCCTGCTCTCACACCTACTTATAACGTTTATAGATACTCGCAATTTCAACCTCTATACTATTACCCGTTAGGTTTTTCACCATCCCTAAGTATAAACTATATACCACAGAATTACATGATACCTAAAAATTCAATCATACCCGATAAAGTAAGCAGTTTACAGAAAACCAGTGGTAGACAGGATTGTCTTGTAACAGGTGGCAAAGGTCAAAGGTTAGACTCTGGCACCGTTGGTATTAGAGTTCTTGATTTGGAATATATAATTTACGAATGCGCCATTGAAGTAAAGCCTAAAATAGCTGGATTAAATACAGGCGGAACCTATACACTAAGCGCTACCAACACAGGCATACGTGCTATATGGCCTATAACCCCGGAAGTAACCAGATATGTATTCTCTGCATATGTTGAGAATAAAACTCTCTGGGTAGAATTAGAAATGCAACACAGGACTATACAAGGTTTTCCACCAAGATTTGTTTGGAGAAAAACCTGGGGAGCTAAAACAAAGGTTGGTTCATGGGCAGGATTAAAGTTTTAATAGGGAGAGTTGTTATTACTCTCCCTTAATCAATTAACAAGTTCTCCGCATGTTCATAGGAGATAATTTCTTTATCCTCAGTTTGTTTCCAAGCTCCTTCTTTATGAGAGAATTCGCTTATTGCCTTAGAGCCATATTCTTTAAAGAATTCATTAATCCTTTGAATTACTTCATATTCATCATCATCAAATAATTCTTTATTGAAAGGTTTCGTTGCTTTTATCAAATTGACTTCATAATCACCGTGGTACTCATAATTAATCTTAATTAAGTCACTTTTTTCTAAAGTTGATAATAGTAATTCATAATCTTTTGGAACTGGGCCAAATTTAAAACGAACATACGGAAGGCCAGTAATTGAAAGGAGATTATGTTTAAAATTTAGGTAGTCTGAATAAAACAACAACTTCATTAGTTTTGTTTTTTGAACACCTTGTTCAGCAAAGTATAGAACTAAATTGATTAACTTATCAAAATTAAACGAACCGTAACCTGTTTCAATTGTTTTTTCATGAATTTTAAAATTCAAATGAATAGTTTCAATTAAATTTTTTTCAACCTCATTTTGATCAGCAAAATTCAACTTCTCTTTTATCTTTTTTTGTTCTTTTTCATTAAATTTGTGCATTCTTTGTTTATAAAACTCATCAATAACTCCTGGGCTATCCCTTAATTGTTTTAAGATATTTAAATGAGATGAATCTGGAATATATCTACCGGATTCATACCTCGCAATGGTGGCCTTACTCCATCCCAAAATTCGAGAAAATAATTCCATTGAAAGCCCATATTGCTTTCTAATTGATTTAATCTCTTCTAAAGGAAGTCCCATTCTTTCAGTATATTGCCTTGTTAAAGTCTCCATTGTTTCTGCATCAAGTATTTCGTTATATAAATCTTCCTTGCAAGTTGAACATTGCAGAACACGTTCGTTTATTTCAAAAGATTCTCCTTTAAAAGTGTACGTGGCAGGACGCTCAACAATCACAGTATTAACATCACACTGACAGGCATCGCAAAATTGTTTTTTGGTCATTACCAAAGTGTCCTCCATTGTTATTTCCCCCGTTTTCAAATCATGTAGTTCTGTATATTATATTTACCAATCCTTATGAAAAGATAAACAGACACAGTCTCCTTTTTTACGAATCCTCAATTTGATATAAACAGTAACTTTATTTATATCTTTCTTGAAGATCCAAATGACTTTACCTTCGTTTGGCCTTGCATGATCCGTTAGTGGTCCTGAAAAGTAATGGCAAGGTTTTAAAGTTAAAATTTCTTGCCATATTTGTTTTGGATTGGTCAACCCTATATCTAATAAGGCTTCTATCCATTTAACTTCTCTCCCCGTTGGATGATCGTAAGTACGTGGTATATAGTCATATTTCCCGCTGGAGATGAGTCGTTTAGCTTCCCTTAGAAAGGATTTGCTGTTTTGATGATGCAGAGACATTCCTCCAGTGGGTGTAATAAATTGTAAAGGTTATTTTATATACAAAGTATATACAAAAACGGTATCAATTGATACCAATTTGCATAAATTTTTAGATGCCATAAGCCAGTTTTCGTTCGACAAATTTCGACAAAGGGAGATGGAAACAATGGAGAACTAAATAAATTATAATACTTAATAGAAAATATGGAAATATTTTTCCCAATCATTTTCTATAATTCCTATTACTTCTCTTCACATATAGGTGGCAAACGTATGTCAAACTAAAGTCCCACCTATGTTGCCTGTTTTTTATTTCACACGAATCTTTTGCCCAGCATAGATCTTATTCGCATTCTTAATACCATTCCAAGCCTGCAGTGTCTTAATTGACGTGTTAAACCTCTTGGAGATTCTAGATAAGGTGTCACCAGATTTTATTGTGTAATACTGCTTTTTGTTCGACGTTTTTGAAGCACTCCCGCTGATCTTTAATTTCTGGCCAACATAAATCTTATTAGGGTCTTTTATGTTGTTCAAGCTCTTCAGAGCTTGAACGGTCGTTTTGTATTTCTGTGCAATTTCAGAAAGTGTGTCTCCTTTTTTGACAGTATAAGTCGTAGTGGATTTCTCTGACTTTTTATTTGAACCAGGTTTGGATGATGTTGTTTTTTTAGTTTTCGAAGATGCTGTTGCGCGCAAATCATCTCGATAACAAACATTCATATCGACATTACCAGAAATGCCTGATACCTTTCCGCTAGAAGAATACTGCCAGATATCTGCATCCCGGCCAAGTTTGTCGTTATAACGGGCAACCCATAATGCAAATGGCTTCAACTTGGATTCGTCAAGGCAATTCTCAAGGAAAGACTTACCGCTGTATATCATGGCAAAGTAACCAGATTTTTCAATCTCGCGTAAGAAAGCAACTGCTGCATCCGTCAAAACCGATTTGCTGACATTCCTCTGATTCACTTCAAGATCAAGTACAAGCGGATAAGAGAGATTGACTTTTTTGACAACCGACAGAAAAAACTCGGCTTCTGCCAATGCTTCTGACTTGGAACCGAATCGTGCAAAGTGGTAAGCTCCCGTTTTAATCCCCTCGGCGTTCGAACCTGAAACATTCGTTTCAAATTTCTCGTCCTTTAGAGTTGTTCCTTCTGTCGCCTTAATAAAGGCAAATTTGATCCCATCCGCTACAACCTTCTTCCAATTGATATTCCCTTGCCAGTGTGATACGTCAATACCTCTGATTCCCATAAGAGATCCTCCTTTTAATAAATAAAAGGCTGCCAGCCGGCAACCTCATTTCGTTAATCCTTTTTGTTTCAGAACTTCTTTTTGTTGTTTTCCTTTACTTGTGACATAGTTGTGTTTCCACCAAGCAACAACCGATGTGATAATTGTAAACGCCGTGGAGCCGGCTAAGTATAGAGCATCCGCCAACGTGTTGACCTGGTCCTCGCTGATTGGCAGAGCTGTCTTCCCAAACATGATCATCGTTTGGTTTACCAATGCAATAAAAAGAAGCACCGTCCGGACGACCGTGCCTTTGTCTTGGTTTTTCATTATATGTTTTCCTCCTTATTTTTGAAGTAGGTTATAAAAAACAGCGATCGCGCCTCCGATGATGCCGGTGCTGACCGCTGTAATGATTGCGCCCGTGATGCTGCGCTTAATCCATGTTGTGTTTTCTTCAATTTTGTTGAGCTTTTCGTTAATTGAAATGATCTGCTGATCGTGGCGTTCAGATGTTCTTTCAAGGGTGCTGACACGCTTCTCAAGCGTTTTTTGATCAGCCTTGATCTCTGTGATCTCCTTCTGAAATACATCGCATTCGTTTGTTTGTGACATTTCCCATAATCCTCCTGTTCTCACATCGGTTTCACCTCCCCTGAGGCAAAATAAAAGCACCGTTTTTTACGGTGTGATCTCTTTACAAGAAATGAGTAACCACAAGGTTTTTGATTTTTACATCTTTTTCTCCGTTATTTGTCAGCATAATCCGAGGGGAAGCAGATAATAAATCAACCTTCTGAACGTCTCGGTCATTATTTTCTAACACGATGACATCTTCATATTCCTTCAATGTATAGTTGCTTGTCCCTGGGATGATGTAGGTCATCCGAATGCTCAGATTCGTTTTTTCATAAAGATAAACCGCAAGACCAAGCTGGTGACCGACTGCGTCAATGTTTAGATAAATGGAGTCGCCTGCTGCGATCATTTCCTCTTCTAAAAAGCTCTCTGAAATATTTGTTTTAAGTGCTTTAATTGGAAGACCGTCAGCCGGAATCTCTAATGAGGGGGTCTCTAATCCTCCTGAAACACGGACATCCTGTTCCCCGGATCCAAGTGATTGATAAAGGGCAAAGTCAGACTGTTCCAGGTTGCCATTCACATAGCGGAAACGATAGTACCTTTTGGATAAATAAACCCAACCTGTATCACCTAATGCATTTTCTGATACATCAAGTGATTTTACTGTGGACCAGGAATTCCCGTCGTCGCTTTCTTCAACATATAAAGACCCGGCCTTATCAGCAAAAGCATACCCTCTAACCTTAGAAATGAGTACATCTCCCAGCCGGTCCTGACCATACTGATTATAAACCTCTGTGGCTTTCAGTGGCAGATTGGTAAGTAGTTCGGCACCGCCGCTGACATTCATGTTAGGGACAACAAAATCATTTTCACCCTCACGAAATGGTTTGACAGCTCCTGGTCTTGAATCGGCATCTAATGGAAACAAAAAATTATATTTAGCCAATGTTCATCCTCCCCTATTTCTGTATATTTTTCTTGATCTGGCTAATCGAATGGATGAAGAACGCCTCCATAGATCACCCCCTAAAAGGCAAAATAAAAAAGCCCCGCATGCGGCTTCTCATGGTTATTAAACTGAATCAAAGGACTGACCTTTTTGCGACTCTTTCCACCACATCTCCAATTCTTCTTTGGTTGGAATCGGTGCTCTTAAATTCCATTGTTCAATATATGGGCCATCCCCATCATTTCTTAGCACAAAATCTTTATTTGGTATAGCATCAGGATAAGCCCATATAATCGCATCATACAAAATCAAGAAAACCTCCCCCTAAAAAAGTGATGGATTTATGCCACCTGTCTCAAAAATTTCAAAATAATTATAGGCTTCATTTCGATCAGAAATATGCCTTGTCACATCGTCGTACCCAACATACATATACATTTCAAGGTAATCACCCTTTTTCATCGGAACCCTTCCAGATCCATAAACACCCACTCCAAATTCTTTCGAAGTCGTTGGGGACTCAGGTTTATGCCTATAATGGGCAATATTTTTATATTGTTTGCCATTCAAATATATTGTCAGTTCGAAATTTGAATAGGTTTGAACATTTTCCATATACAAACCGGATTCCACCAAAAACATGCCGTCATTTGGGGCCACAAATCGATTGTTGCTTGTATTAAAAGCATTATGGCTGTCAGTAATCTTACTGTTGAATTTTATTTTGTTATATGTCCCTTTATCTAATTTTTGTTTGACATTTATGGTGGCTCTAGCATACAAGAAACCTGAAGTTTTAACCCAGGATGTCCAGCCATATGAGACATACCAATGCCGCACCCAAACACCCATGTTTTTGTATCCATTACCGGTTCCATAAAAATACTGAGTGAATCGATAGGTTGAATAATTTTCATTTTTCACAAACCCGTAATCAAGCGGGTAACCGGTTTTATTTTCCTGACCGATATCCATAAAAGTAATGCCGATAGGGTATTCATCCCCTGCTGTTCGTGCATCTCGTATAGCTTCTGAAGCCGGCAAAACAGTTAATTTTTCATTTGTGAACGTCTGATCTGCATATGTCTTCGCATTCTCTTCGGCACGATTTGCTTTTTCTTGCGCGGCAGCCGGCGTTTCCTTGGCATTCCATTCTGTTCTTTCTTCTGCTGTAATATGAATCGTTTTATTTTCAGTATGATGATTAAATTCAACTTTTGATGCCTGCTGGACATTATCGACTTCTCCTAACCCAATTTGGGCCTTTGTCGTGCCATGCGGGTTATTCAGGTCATTTTTATGGGATGCCAGATTTGAATGCGCATCTTTAATTCCTTTTTCCCAACGATTAACGTCATCTTCGTTGACAGGGTCATCCGGGAGCCAGTCCATTTTTGCTGTATATGCCAATTATTCCACCACCTCAAGTGTAAATCGAAAATCGAGTGTTCGGTTGGTGCTCACATCCAGATCAGGGCTTCGTTCCGTGATAATATTGCCTTGATCGTCGATGATCTGGACGCTTTCTATATGGTTGACACCTTCCTCACGTTTCGTCAGCACAGTAACCGTTGTGCCGCTGATAGAGATATCAGCAATCTCGGTTTCTTTCCCGTTCAACAAAACCTTTTTGATCCGACTCTTCAAATCGGCTGCCACCCGTGCCCTGTAATCTTTTGTGATCATGTTAAAACCACCTCATTATTATCGAGTGTAACGGAGTAACCGACCCGGAGTTCCTTTATCTTTCGATATCTCCGATGATTCATGATGAACGTATTCTTGATCTTCAGTTGCTCATTAAAGCCAGGCCGAAACGTATAGGCGAGATGGGCTGGCTTCATGTTTTCCAGTGTTTCAATGAGCTCTTTCAAATTCTGCAGGTCGTCAATGTCGATATCTACATTAAACCGGTACTCCTTCGGAAGCAGCCGGACTCGAGACGAAGGATTCTTCAAAAATCGATTCAAAGCTTGTTCGATCGCCTGATAAGTAGCCGGCGGAATATTAGATGTTTTAGAAATCAGCTTTAAGCGCCTGATTTTCATTGAATCTCCAGGTTCTTTGGCCACGTTTAAAAGGGCCTCCCATCGATCAAGGCCCCATGTTGCGGTGGTAATAAACAGCTGATCTGTCAGATCAAAAATATCATTGTTCTGCTGCTCAAATTCCGGAGCTTCCGCCTGCAGAATCTCACTCATTTCTCTTATTTTTGTGAGAAACGGTGGCAAATAGTTTTCCATTTCTTCAATCTTGCTCAAGGATCGTCACCGCCCCAAGCTTCGGAATCTCTTCATCCTTCAGCTCTAAGTTCTTCGTATCCCCATTAATTTTCACGTCAGAATAATCACTGACGGAATCCGCATTAAACACAATGTTATTGATTTTTGAAAGCCGGACAATGCTTTCAGTAAATGCAATTTCTTTGAAAAAGCTTTGCGCTTTTTCTTCGATTTCTTTTTGGACATCCTCGATTGAGTAATCGGGTTCGGGAACGACTGTGACTTCAATATCAATCGTTTTATATACCGCACTTTCTACGGTGACCGTCGCCCCTATTGGGGCCTGTCCTTCCCCTTTGCCGGGATCCGGATCGATGTAGTCTTTTACCTTATCGACCAAGGTATCCGATGCAGGTTCCATCTTGGCATTTGTAATGACGATTTTAACCGTTCCGTCTCCGTCCCAAAGAGGAAAGATTTTAGCTCGACCAACACCGTCTATCTCTTCAGCCCATTGCTTATAATGCATCTTATTTGCGCTTACGGCTTCCCTTCGGACCCGAACGGAATACCGCGCATACAATTCTTCATCGGTTTCTTCTTCCTTGCCTGGAACCAAGAGTTTCCCCATGACAGCTGACTCGAGTCCGGGAATCGTATCGAGTGAAAGCAGAGAACGGCCATCTAAATTGGCATTCCCGGCTTCTCCAGCCGTCTCACATTCTAAATTTCCATCCTTCGTATATTGAAAATATAAATTATCAACAAAGAAGCGAGAACCGACCGGTATGTGAACGCCTTTCGTGAATGTTCCGGCTCTAATCGCTTTTGTTGCCGGCTGCCTTTCCAAACCGGCTTCAGCGGCCCGCCTGTCTAAAAATTCACCTTGTGCGGTGTCGGCGAAGACCAATTCTAAAACGGTATCCAGCCAGATGTAGGATTGTGCAAGTTCAGCGGCCGCCGGTGCCAGTGCGTTCCAAATGACACTGTTTTCCCGTTTATCAATATCGGCAGGAACACGATTAAGCATGCGCTCCATAATCTCATCAAACGTCTGACCTTCAAACATCTTCGCCGATCACCTCCTCGATCTCCAAGACCCCTTCATCTGTTTCAACCGTAAACGACACATGAAAGGTGTCTTCTACTTTCTCGATCTCAAAATCTTTTACGGCCATGATTCTTTCGTCGAAAATCAAAGTCTCCTCGATCAGCCGCGGGATCTCCATTTCTTTATAGGCGTCAGTTGTTTCATTGTCAGAAAGAACCTCCTGCAGCTCATTCCCGATATCATGACTATAGATCGGATAAGCATAGCGTTCTGTTCGAAGGGCTATATAGATCATTTGTTCAATGGCATCAAGCCCCGTTATCATTTCATTTGTTATACGACCAGACTCGAAATCAATTTTGTATGTTTTTGAGGTCTCGATAACGTCACTGTCATCTTCGATATCTTCAAATTCTACTTCCGGGGAAAGCGCCATGTCTGACACCTCCTATATCTTATCGATCACAAAAAAAGATTGCCCGCCTGGCATGGCCGCAATCATCACATAGTCTCCTTTATTCAATTGATTGTAAAAACGAATCGTTTTTTTCTCTCCATCCAGCTCTATTTGCCTTGTGTGTTCTGTTAAATGTTCAGCAACAACCAATAAATCCGAAGGAATCACTAATTTGTCATTGTCCCGAATTCTAATGCTCAGCGGCGAAGCTGATACGACTTCCGCGGGCAGCACATCGACAGGTGACTCTGATTCAACAGCACCGAGAGCCAATTCTTTAATCGCATCACTTAACCTCATGATGAAACACCTGCAGGCGTATTATTTTTAGATACGACATCAATTGTCATGGTGTGTTTAGAGCCTTTAAATTCATGTTTGTCTTTATCCACCCAATATTTCTGTTTAATGCCGGCCTCCGGAATCGAGATATACACCGGCATTCCGCTTTGAAGATCTGGAATCCCAAGAGCCAGAATGCCTTTCAGCTCCTTTTGGACACCCTTTTTCTGTGACTGCCTAACATTGGCACGTTGCTGAAGCTGCGCCTGGTTGATATTGTCCGATACCGTCTCGACATACTGCAAAACCCCATACTTTTTTATACCGGAGCTGTCGCTTGCGGTAGCCGTATAGGTTTTCTTGTCTTTCTGTCGGCGCATTTTCACACGTGTCGCTGTGTCATTTATAGAGGTACTGTATTGATACTCCATAATATTGACGCCGGTCTCCAACACCCAGATTTCTGTTGGGTCCGACCATTCACGCAAACCGAGTTTTCCTTTCGATGAATAAAGCTGATAGTTTTTTCCCGTTTGCTTTTTGGTCTCTTTTAAGGCCTTCAAAATGATGTCATAAAGTGATGTATCATTTTTAAAAACAAGGGATTTAATCGTATACCCTGTGTTTGTGATAGAGGTCTTTGGAATTTGAAAATCATTGGCTATCCGGCGTACAATTTGGTCTGCCCGCGTGTTTGAAAAAACATAGACATCTTTATTTTTTACAAGGTACTGCAGCATGTCATAGGCGGTGAACACCAATGTATGTTCACCTGGCATCCGGGAAAATACAATCCCCCGGAACAACTCTTTGCCTTTCCATTTAAATAAAACCGTGTCGCCTTCTTGCACACTGTAATATTTTTGATCACCCTGCTTGATCACAATTGTCGCCTGAATGGAACGGGGAGCCTGATATCGTTGTCCTTCAAGTGAAACACTTTCAGTGATAAGCTCCCGCCACTCCGTTTCAGTTATCACAAATAGTTCAATCATATCCGCTCACCTATTCTCATTGAGGTATCTTTAATTTCTGACCAGGGAAAATCCAATGACCGGGCTGCCGTACGTTCCGTTTATCCCTCTTGATCATAGCTTTTTTGTTTGCATTCCAGATTTTCCGCCACTTCAGGCTGTTTCCGTAGAACCGGCCAGCAATATGCCAGAGCGTATCTCCTTTTTTCACGGTGTATACCTTTGGAGCTGACTTTGACGGCCGTTTCTTCTTCGTTTTGTTTTTTTGCTTGATCTTTCGCGGAGACGCTGTTTTATACTCTTTTAATGTGATATCAAAATCACGGTCCCCAATGTCTTTTTGACCTTCATGATGAGTAAAAGCATCGATGCTGCAGTTTAAATTAATCTTTGTTCCGGTAACAATAAATCGCACAGGCTTTTTATTTTTGATCCACCGCTCAATCGTCGCAATGGCGTTTTCTGGCGACGGGAACCCTTTATATTCAGACAAAGGGGAATACTTTTTTGGAAAATAGGATGAAAAGGAGATTGTTTTTGCGTTCGGATCATTGATGAATGTGATCTCGCCAAAGTTGGCCACTTTGACGGTTTCGTTCGCCATGTTATAGGTTACGTCTATTTTTTCAGGAAGAACGGGGAAGCGCAGCTTGTCCTTCCCCTGTGACAACCAAAATTCATAAACAGATTTAGTCAAAAGCTACACTCCCCTTCGTTCCAATGTTGATGTCCTCCTCTAATTCATCAACTAAGGCCTGTTTGATTTTATCAATCAAGCGATCAATATCTTGATCATTATGAAAATGCTGATCGCCGTTAAAATTGATATTGATTTCTTTGGTTCCGGATGGGATAACCGCTGTTCCCCCAGATTGACCAGACGTTGCAATGTCCACTTGATCAGACGATATGTCATTCTGCTGAACTGACGGATCATATACATCAAGACCAAGTGCTTGCGCTGCTTGAGAAAGCAGATAACGACCACGAATACCGCGTTCTTCTGGAATGATCCATTCTCGTTTTCCGCCTTCACCAATGCGGGCAATTTGTTCGTTTGTGATGAGGCCACCATTGGCATAACCCCTGTAGCCGCCGCCATTTCTCTTGCTTCTCATTCCCGGCGTGTTAAAAATTGAACCGTATCGAGCTTTGATGTAATTAATGGCTGCCACAGCATTATGAATCGGGTTCCATATATCATTTAAACCCTTCATCTTATAAGCGTTAAAAGTTGGATCAATCGTTTGCATTAACCCTTTGGATGGCGTGCCACGTTGGGCGTTGCTGTCCCACAGGTTAATAGCTCGGGGGTTTCCGCCTGATTCATGCATAGCCATTTGAGATAATGGACCAAGCCAACTCATCGGTGTGCCTGTAATCATAAGGGCTTTCAGCAGCCAATCTTTTATGTTTCCGCCTACTGACCCCATTCCTGCGAAAGCTGCAGCTAGAGAGCCAGCTTGTTTTTCGGCGAAGCTCTTCACATCGACAGAGCTTAGACCCTTCACAATTCCGACAGACGCAAAACGCCCGAGACTCATCATGACTCGGGATGGAGAATGAATCTCCAATTGATCGCGGAAGGCTTGTTCCACTTTCTTGGCCAGCTCTTTGGCAGCTTCTTTCACTTCACTACCTTTTGAATTCATACCCGTTATAAAGTTGCCAATCATGCCATTTCCCCAGCCGCTTGATGACTGTTTCGCATCAAGGAATGGCTTATTGATATGAGTGCTGACAAATTGGTTTGTACCTGTAGGCGTAGAATTCTGGCCAGCCGCGAATCCTTTGACAGTATTCACACCCCAAGAAGATGCTGAATTAACCGTATTTTGAAATGGCGCTTTGACTTTGGACTGCAGGAGGCCATCCGTACCGGTCGCCGTCGTATTTTGCCCTGCCGCATATCCAGTTACCACGTTTTTGCCAAAGGTTGGTGACAGGGTACTCAAACTATTAAATGGCTTCTGAATATTTTTCTGCTTCCAATCCTCCATTGAGACAACGTTTGAATTTAATCCTTCATCAAAACCATCTGTGAATTGCTGACCAAAAGACGATGCTTGATTCGTAACATCGCCACCCGCATTCATCGATGGTGAGACAGAGGCAGAATAAGAAGCCGCACTTGAAATAGGTGTTACAGTTCCTGCATCAGCGGATGCCGAACCAATATCATCGACAACCTGCATGCCAAGCTGAGTTGCTGCCTGTGCCAACAACATTTTTCCGCGCCCGCGGTTGTTTTGAGTTGGAATGACAAATTCGTTTCCGGCTTCCCCGATCCAGGAGATTGTTGGTTTGGTGATATATCCGCCCGTAGCCTTTGTATCTGGTTTCTTCTTCCGCTCGAAACCAGTCTTTTCTTTACCGATTTTTTCAAAGGCTGTTTCATTGTCACCATATATAAGATTGTTCCAGCCATCTTTTACAGACCCTCCAAAATCTTGTGCTTTTTTCCAGAGGTCACCGGCCCAACCAAATGCATTTTTAAATGCCGTACCGATTTCTTTGGCGAGGTCTAAAACGGGATCTAAAAGCTTATGAAACCACTTATCTATTCCCTTCCAGGTTTCTTTAATATTTTCTATAGCCTCTTCAAACTTGTTCCAGATCAGTTTAGCCAGTTTAATGACTGGTTTTAAAATAGGGTCCCAGACATATTCAACAAACCATGTTGATACGGTGTTCCATGTTTCCTGAATCCAATTCCATGCTTTAACAAGCCAGCCCCAAATGGCGGTTGCTGTGTGTATGGCCGGAACAAGAATGGGGTCCCAGACGTTTTCGACGAACCAAGTTGAAACGGTGGACCATGTTTCAGAAATCCAGTTCCATGCTTTAACGAGCCAATTCCACACATCTATTGCAAATTGGACTACGTGTGACAATACTGGATTCCAAACATAATCCATGAACCATGCTGAGACTGTAGACCATGTTTCAGAAATCCAATTCCATGCTTGGACAAGCCACCCCCACACATCTATTGCAAACTGAACGACATGTGACAATATTGGATCCCAAACATATTCCATAAACCATGATGAAGCAATCCCCCATACCAGCTGAATGGTGTACCAAGCTACCGTAAAGAAACCAACGACATTGTTAATGACTCTTACAGCGACATTATAGAAAGGAGTCCAAACGTTATCATTAAACCAGGTTGATACGGCGTTCCAAGTGTTTTGAATCCAAGTCCAAGCTTGGACGAACCAATCCCAGACCTGAATGGCAAAATCAACGACGGGTTTGATCAAAGGAGTCCAAACGTTGTCCTGGAACCAAGATGTGACGCTTGACCATGTGTCTTGAATCCAGGTGAGGGCATCATCAAGAGCTTTAGAGATTGGATCTGACACATTATCTGTGAACCAGTCAGACACCTTCTCCCATGTTTTTTGAATTTCCCCCCATGTTTTTTCTGATTTTTTTACAATGGAATCCCATGTCTTCATGATGCCGCCGTCATCAAACCACTTTCCGATGCTATTTCCAAGGTCTGAACCGCCAATGCCGCCAGCGATCCCACCGAGTACACCACCGACCGCTGTTCCGATTCCTGGTGCAATTAAAGTTCCAAGTGAAGCCCCGGCACTTGCTCCAGCAGCTGATCCTCCAAGACCGCCGCCAAAACCGCCTAATTTTTCACCTGCGTTGTCCTTATTTATGCCGATTAGCTCAGTTGCTGCGAGTGCGGTTCCCAAGATAGGAACACGTTTACCAATTGATTTGGCCCCTCTTCCAGCTCTACGCAAGAAGCCGCCACCTCTGGCTTGGTTTGGATTAGATGGAGAAACCCTTTCATCTCGGCCAAACCAAGGATTTCGGTACTCTCCCCTTCTTCCACCTCTCCTGTTTCTACCGGAGGATGTGAGTGGTCCCCCACCTGCTCCGCCGGAACCAGGTCTATTTTTTAACCACTTATATCCGGCGAATACACCAGAAATAAGCTTCCCAACAGGTTTTAGAAGGTGGCCAACCTTACCGATAAAAGCTAAAGCGAAGGCATCAGCGAGAAGAGCGCCGCCAACAGAACCTTGTCCAGTGACCGCATCCCAATTTAATTTGGCCAGCTTTCCTGCAATCCGCACTGATAGTTCAACCGGATCAAGAGCATCAACAAAACTGATAATAAATTGACGGCCGGCTTTTGTTCCTGCATTGACAAAGCCATTTTCGGATGATTTATCATCGATCCCCAATAGACCATTTATCACTCCGTTTATAACACCGCCGTAGGTACTACCGAGATTGCCCGCCATTTTAATTAAGCCGGGTTCGCCTGTTTTTCTCCACCATTCTCCGAAGACATCCTTCGTATTGTCGAGAACAATATGCCAGCGGGTTTCAAAATCCATATCCCTGTATTTTTGCAGCTGATCAAACCGTTTTTTCAGTTCAGGATCTTCTTTAAATTTCAGTTCGAACTCTTTCTTTTGTTTTTTTGTGAGTTCTCCTGGAAAAAGGATTTTGAACTGTTCACCGATGAAACCAAATACATTTTTCGTCGGATTCAAGAAGCTTTCTGCAAAAGCCTTTCCTGCCTTCTGAGCTTTATTTGTAAGGTCTGTCAGTACAAAAGAGTATTCACCGCGCCATTCTCTAAACGCTTCAAGAGCAGGCTGAAAGGCCTCTGCCAGCCCTTTTCCCCATGGCATGAGGATGGAGTTATTGATAAATGATTTTACTCCTAAAAATAAGTTAGTGAGGTTGTCAGACATCTTGACCATCATGTCATTGTATTTACTGAATTCCTTTGTTACCTGCGGCCAAGTTTTAGAAATGTCCTCTCCGCTCTCCGCTAACTTCTCAAGTTTGTTTCTCGTCTGACCAGAAATGGCCCCCATTTCTTGCAGGGCTGCCGTAGCATCCCCGATCGGACGGCCCGACTTGATGCCATCATATAGGCGACCCATCCAAAGAGAGACTTCCGAGAATGGTCGTTGAACACCTGCGGCTACGTCCCCGACAAGTTTCATCCCTTCTGCAGTTGAAAGAGCATTTCCGGTAAAGACTTGCAGCACCCGGCTTGATTCGAAAATTTCATCCCGTGTAAACGGAGTTTGGCCGGCAAAAGTTGTTAACTCGTCCAACCTTTTATTGGCCGCATCTCGGCTTCCGAGCAAGGTTTCAAATGCCGTCGTCATATTTTGACGATCAGCAACCATCTTTAAAGGAACCACAATTCCGCCTGTCGATCCCGCCCCTACACCGAGAATTCCGAGAGTTGAAGTTGCCGCGGAAGCGATCGCCTTCAGAGGTTTGGTTGCCAGGTCTAACACCTTAACTGTTGTGGTCCATGTCCGATTTAAATGTTCATTTGCAAAAGAAGTAATTCGGCGGGCAGGTGCCGTAAATCGATCAATAGCTTGAATGCTTGACCTGTAGTATTCAGGAATTTCACGCCTTGCGCTTGAGACAATACGATTGACGGTTCTCGTCACCATGTCTACCGCACGAACCGTGACATTATAGCCTCTTCCCAGCTGATCCCTTGCATATCTGGAGATACGGCGAATGACGGCCGTCGCCCGATCATTTGCCTCAATAATGATTCGGCGTGGGCCGGATAAGTGACGATCCAAATAGCGTCTAAGGCGCTGAATCGGTGGTGTTGCCCGGTCAACGACTCTCATCATAATTTCATGCGTCTGCGGCATCCTCCGAGCAATAAACCGATTGATTTTTTGCATTGATCGTGTCACCAAGTCCTTCACAGACAACACAAGCTGATGAGACCTGCCGATGTCCCGGAGAATGAACATATGAATTCTTCTCAACGTTTGACTGGCCCTGTCTCTTACACGAATAACAAAAGGGCGCTGCTCAGTCCTTTGTCTTAGTCTATTAATACGAGTCATCTCACCTCGGATAACACGCAGACGAGAGGTAATGCGATCCTGCAAATCAAATCGTGCGGATAATCTGGCCATAATCTATTTACCTCCCTTCTTTGCCTCTTTTTCTAGCACTTCAAGTTTGTGACCAATAAGCCCAAATAAAAACGCCTTGAAATTTCGCGGCGCTTCATAAATCTCTAGTAATTGGGATGGAGAATAATGAAGCTCATGCATGCAGTAATACAAATACACGGCCTCCTTATTCCCATCCTTGATTAGTTTTTTACAGCTGCTTCTAAATCTTCTGGGTCATCTTCAAACCCATTAATCTCAATAGCTTTCTGAAGCCAGTTCGCATATTCGCCGCCGACGGACAGGACACGCTTAGCAACCTCAACTGGATCAGGTGTTTTATATGCCTCTCTCAACTCTTTCGAACAGAAATCCGGATAAACAGTAGACTCTACCGCAATCCGTGCATAGAAACGTTGAGTGTCCAGGTCTTTCACGCGGCCCCGGCCTTTCACATTTTTATAAGTTGTATTCTCTTTTTCGAGCTCATCGATGCGCTCTGTCGTGATAGCTTTGAAGACAAAAGGAATGACATTCCCCTTTTTGTCTTTAAAACGCTTAGAGATAGGCACCATTACTTCTTCCGCTTCCTCTGTTTGTCCCGGCATAAAGAAGGAAAGATCATATACTTTTTCATTTTGTTTTTCGCTCATGTTTATTAGCTCCTTTTCATTTTGTTTGTGGGCAATAAAAAAACACTCTCGGTGTTTGAGAGTGTTATGGTAAAATATTCATTGTACATAAAGCTCGGCTCACTCAAGGGAAGTTAGCTCATCCCCTGAAAGGGGGGGATGCTTATGACAACATATGAGACAATCTCTTTAATGATTGCTTTTGGCATGTTGATTGCCGTGTTGTCGAAGAGAGATAAGTGAGACTTCCCTTGAGCCCTCGCAAAGTTCATAGGGAAGTCTCTTCCAAAGTGCGATTGAGCCAGCCCCTTTTGATGGGCCCGCTTTGTGTATGCCCGGTTGTTTGCGCAGCCGGGGTCTTTTTTAGTTTATGCAAGATGTTAAGAATGTAAACCATCTGACGCCCTTCACCGCTAATTATTATTAGTTATTTTGGTAACATCAGAAGACTTTGATATACATTCAGTATACATTCATTATCTACAAAACTAATTAATAATGCAATAAAAATTGTATCCTCAATACTTTTAATTGATGGTAAAACACATTAGAAAGAGTCATTCAGCTTCTCAGGCAAATCAAAATCCTCGAAAGTGAACGGCACTTCCTCTTCCAGTGCTTCCGAGTCTACATCGAGCCCCGCGATTTTGGCGGAGTCAAAGTTCACGTCGAACAGTGTGACCCGTTCAGTTCCGCGGCCGGAAGATTGGTCATCGAGAACCGCTTGCAATGTGAAATATGGATCTTCTCCCTTTTTCACATAGTTCAGCATCAGCTGCACAAATCGTGATGTGACTTTATAGAATGTCGCTGTTCCCGTTCCATTTGCCCCCGTTGTTTTATGCCCTGTCATACGACGGCCCATGACATTGACCTCTGCTTTGTTTTTCTCTACATTGGCCTCAAAGGTTTTGATAAAGGCCAATTCTTCCCCATCCAAAAACAGACGGCCTTCTTTTCCTGAAATCGTGTTTTGAGCTTTAAAAGCCATCTTACTTCACCTCCACATTGAAGTAGAATTTTTCAGCTGCGTCAACCGGCTGAACGGCCAGGTCAATCAAGAATCCGTCACGGTCCTCATTCAGCTTGATAGTCAGATCGTTTTCTGAATCAAAGCCTATAATCCCGTCTCCGTCCTGAAGTGTCGTCAGGTATTGAATGATGAGCGTTTTGACATACTGCAGGCCATCATCGGAAGCCGGGATATCACTGCCGGTTCCTTTTCTGGATTTAATAAGTGCTTTCAGTTCCCGTGTGAGATCGTTGTTGATGGCATCAAGTACCCGGATGATTTTGTTTTTCGAGAATTTTTTATTTTTCTCGGCCGTAAAAGTCGTGAGAGAATTAATATCCTTTTCAACGCTGACAGATTTATCGCGAGCGTCAAATGTGAATAAGAACTCTCCGTTGTTCAGCTTCTCAATGACTGTGTCATCGTCAAGGCGGTTCAGGACATCCACCGCGCCTTCGTATTCAACAAAGGTCAAGGATTGATTGAAAGAAGCTCCCGCGCTGGCCCCGGCTACCCATGCTGTAGCCTGATGCGGCGCAATCTCTGTACCGTCTTCCAACAGAACGCCTTCTGTCACATTGATAATGCCTTCATAATCGCCTTTATATCCGAAAAGGACACCTTGGACCTTGCGCCCTTGTTTATCGCGTAAACGCTGAATAAATGAAACGAATGTGGCTTTCAATTGCTCGCTTGTTTCTATCGGGAGAGCGATGGTGTCAAAGTATTCTGTTTCAGCTGCCTCCAAGAAATCCATATAGTCTTCATTCGTGGCCGTCTTGTCTGTACCGCCTGAAAGCCGGACTCCAGCAGAAGGATTTAGTTTTCCTTCTTCTTCATCACCTTCAGCCCCCGAAAGTGGAATCGTAATCGTCAGTTCTCCCTTACCGGTAAAGGTGACATATTGATTGGCTTGCAGTTCTTCTGCTTTAGAAACCGTTTGTTTATCCACTTCAGACTGATTAAAAAACGTGGTGACATCAAACTTTGAAGAATCCAAGACATTTTCGCTGACTTGAATGATGATGTCATTTCCTTTTGTGCCGCCGTAATTGGCGGTTGCTTTCACGCCCTCACCAATATCTCCAGTTGCGCGGTTTCCCTCATTCAAGCGATACAGGAGAACCGTCTGGGCTTTTTTCTTGGCTTCTCTGAATAAAAGCAGGGATGGGTCATCTATCGGCAATCCAACCTTTTTATTCAGATCCTCGATATTTGAGATTGAAATGAATTTTTTTGCTTCTCCCCAGCTTGTATTCACAGGTACAGCTGCAATCCCACGTTCGCCGAGAGAAACACGTTCCTGTGCTGTTGTTTTAAAATTAAAATAGATGCCGGCACGTTCTTTTTCTTTGCCTGGTGTGAATGTTCCGCCGTTCATTTATTTAGCCTCCTTCCGAAGAAATTCACGAATGCGTTTCTTCGCTTCTGATTTAGTCACTTGCTTCTGGTTCAAACCAAAAAGAGCACCGTCCAGAACTTCCGGTTTAACCCCGAACAGCTCTTTACTGTGCTCCCGTAAGTCTTGAATCTGAAAGAGAGATTCTGGGCGGCGCGTGGCATTCAGCCCCTCAATCTCTTCATTTTTTGCTTTCTTTGTGTCCACTTATTTCACCCCGCTTGTAAAATCAAAATCCTGAAGAGACGGCTTTTCATCTCTTTTGTACCAATATCGGCTGTTCCATTGAACAACCAACACAGCGACCCCTTTATCAGATATTCGTGATTCTATCCGATTGATTCGCAAAGATTCCCCCGTCTCCGTTCCTTCAGTATCAACAAGAGGAATCGTGCTGCGCCTTTCCCGTACAGCCTCAGCGATCTTCTCAGCTTCATCGTGGGCCTGTTGTGAATCCTTATGAAACAGCTTCACATTGAGGCTGTACGCTTTCATATACGTTGACACTGTGTCATTCCCATCCGCTACAGAAGGCGGCGGGAAATAGAGAGACGGGGTTTTAATTTGAATAGGAATCTCCCGGTCATATATTTGGACGGGAAACACCCGATAAAAGAAGTTCATAATGGACCCGACTTCATCGTTCAAGCCATCACCACCTTTAGAATTCATCCAGCCATTCCTGAAGCTTGCGGTCTAAGCTTTTTTCAAACATTCGCTCAAAGATCGCCAGTGCATTGTCCCAGAATCCGGATCCGTCAATCCATTGAAACTTCAGCAGCATTCCGGTTTCCGCAGCGGGATCATATTCAAAGCGGTCACCTTTCCATCGCCCAGGAACCCACCGGCGGTCGAGATTCTTTGATGGATCAATTGTAAAGTGCCCGTCGTTTACAAAAGAAGCGTATTCCAAATTGGTCCCTACATCCAATGTCAGACTGCCAGCGGTCGTAGAGAAAATATTGTCTGCGTCACCCTTCTCAAAGGAGTTTAACAGGCGGCGCGTTTCGACGGTTTCAGTTTTCATAATTTCATCTTGAACAATATCCAAAAACTCATACCCCATCGCCTCAAGCCAAAGCTCATATTGGCTTTGAATCCCTCCGTCAATTGCTTCATCGAGAGCCTGAATAAATTCATCCAAGCCGTCAATTCTCATAGATCGTCACTCCTGACTACCATCACTTCGATGTGATGATTTTTAATTTTTCTTGGCTTCTGCAGCTTATAAGAAGTTCCTTCCCAAATCACTTTGTCATTGAGTCGAATATCCGCTGAAGCTGGGAAATGAACCAGAAAAGAGTGAACGATCAATGTATTCGGTTCCTGCTGCACAACGGATTGATTTTTCTCCGTAAAGTAACAAGCTTGATCCAAAATATCCGGTTCATCGGGATAAGAGAATTCTGGCTGGCCATCCTGAACCGGAACACCATACCGGGATTCCGCCGGCTGCTCCTCTTTTAGATGGTAGATGTCACAGCGGTGTGTTAAGAGCCGACTGTAGCTCATAATGCTCTCACCCTAAGGAGAAAAGATCCTTTACCATCAGGTGGGACATTTGGATCCTCAACAAAATCTTTTAATAGATTTTCGACATCTGGCTTTTGAATGGTCTGACCGTCTCCAAGCGTATAGGAATAGTCTCCGATTTTTTCAGATTTATAGCCCTTGACGATAGATTCATCAGAATTGATCAAGGCGAAATATTGCGCCATCTTTAATAAGGCAAGCTTGACCTTTTCTGGCATCTGCTGATATTTCTCATCAGAAAAATTATGCCCGACAATGCTTTGAATCTCGGTTTCAGCCTCTAAAATATCATGCTGAAGCAAATCCTCAGGCCGAGCCTTTACCGTATCGAAAACAGAATAGGCAATCACTTCGTCAGGAGTGATCAGCATCCCGCATCACTCCCCTTGTTTCTGCAGGATGAAGGCAATCCTTTCATCTGCGTTTTTAAACGCTGCAGGATCGCCGCCAAGGTCAGAGATAATGTCCTCTTGTCCTGCCTTCGTCATGCCTCTCAATTCTGATTCTGTGTATACTTTCGAAGCAGGCGATGCCGCTGATATATTAGCGGCCGCTTCCTCTTCATTCGATTCGCCGCTACCTTCTGCACCATCATCCTTGGACTTGCCGTCAGTCTCTGGGTCTTCTTTCTCTTCTTTTTCTTTGATTAATTTACAATCAAACTGTTCATTGTCTTTAAGATAGAGATACACCGTTTTCTTGACGTCTCGCTCTGCACCCAGGGTAAAAACATGGTCCATGACATCGTAAGTTTTCCCTTTGATCAGTTGCGCTTTATAGGTATCTGCCATGCGTCTTCACCTACTCTTTGACCTTGATGATTTTGGCTACCGCGTCCTCTTCCTCAAACACGCTGTCCAGTTTTGCTGTCAAAACAATAATGAATTTTCGGCGGCGGATATCTTTATCGACTTCAATTCGGATATTACGGGAGAAGCCGAGCACGATGTTTTTCGGATGAGTCAAAATGACGTCTGATACGTCGATCGCTTTTTCTCCTTCGCCTGTGGAATATGGCTGCATGTTTGCGATTCCTTTGATCGGCACACCAAAAGCAGAAGAAAGCCCGCCTTGAACGGCAGCGTCCCCCAGATTGGTTTGACGATCGGCCACCTTATCCTTCCATTCAACTTCGATACCTGGTGAAGTATAGAAACGGAATTCCTGCGGCACGCGCAAATATTTAGGCGGTACAGCCTTATAACCCCGTTTGAAAATTTGCCGTGACAACTCTCCCCCCGCAGCATCCACAATGTGAGATTGGGCTTGCTTACGAATTCCATCAATTTGTGCAAGGAATGAATCATCTGATTTTGAATCCCCGTTAATGATCAATTCCTCGATATCCACTGCCGCACGCTCAGCCAGCATTTGCATGATGGTGTTTTGCAGGCCATCTTTTTCGATGTTGTTTTCGAGTGTGTCATACGTGATGTGGACTTCTGCGATGACTTCTTTTGCGTTCAGACCGATCGTACTTGTAGTTGGAACAGCTCTTTCATCAGAAGAAAGTGACTTTCCTTCCTCTGCTGCCCTCAAAATACGCTGGCCAAAACCGATCTTCTCAAATTTCTGTGCATCGTGGTCCATCGGAATGACGCGGGCATCATTTAAAATTGTTGGCGTATCTTGCACCATACGGATAAACGTTGATGCTTGAGTCGGATTCATTAGGCCGCCGCTTTTCAGTGAAGCGAGCGTCATTTCTGCCTTGTTGATAATCTCCTGGTTTCTCATCGTATTCCTCCTTTAAAGTAACCCGTCCCAAACGGACTTTTTCACTTCTTCTTTGTCTGATTCTTGATCAGATCCCGCTTGTTTTGAAATACCGCGGCTCTTTTCAACAGCTTCCAACCGCTCTTGAATAGGTGAGAGCTTTTGTTCAAGCAGCTCATCCATTTGTTTGATGACGGACTGTTCTTGTTTTTCATCCTCTCCGTCGCCCTCTGCAGATTCCGCTTCTTTTTCAATATCATCAAGTCGCTTGGTGATCGGGTTTAATTTGTCATCAAGCAATTTCTCAATATCTTCTTTTTTCAACTCGTCTTCCTCCTTTTCTGCTTCTGCCTGACTCAGCAAATTGCCAAGTGCAGTATGAGCGCTTTTAATTTCCTGTAGGTTAGCAGCCGAGATTTTACGGCCAGCCTTTTGGAGTTCTTCTGGCTTTGGCCCGATCGCCTTCTGAATATCATCAGCAATCAATATCTCCTGGGCGATATTCACAAGGTCTTCTAAGGCTTCTCTGATTTTTTCAGGATCGTTTTCCATCTCCTTAGGAGAACCCCAATTAAACAGAACTGAGTTCAACGCATCTTGAGCAGCCCAAAATTCGCGGCCGCTCCGTCCGTAGTTAAATCGATCCTGAACTTCTCCCTTTGTAAAGAAGTTTTTCAGCAAATTAAAAAGCCCTTTCTCTTCATTGGCAGAAGGAGAAAAAGGCTTCTCTTTTTGTTTTTCGATTGTTTCGGCGGTCCCAGCCATTGAATATCCGGTGATGTCGCCTTTTTTGATCTGTTCCCAAACCTCATCCGAAGCTTTTGTGACAAGCACCCAGGATCCTTTTTTTATGGTTTCACCATTGACCTCAAAGTCCGCCGGCGCGACATAGGATTCCACCACTTCACCGACGCCGCCTTGAAAATCATGTTGCTTATCAATCTCCCTGGCATCCTTCAGGAATCCGTGGGCAGCTTTTTCAATTTCATCAGCGGTCATGAAGTCACCGTGTGCGTCGGGCGTATCTGGTTCATATACGATTCCGTATACAAGCTTTTTTTCATCCTCCGCTTTTGTCAGGACTTTAATTTCTTTCTGAAAGTCAGGCTGCTTTTCTGACTTCATAAAAAAGAACTGCTTTTGATTAGCAGCCTTGTCTACGTAAGAAACGTGTGTAATTTTTGCGTTTACCAATTCTCGAGGCATTTTAGTTCACCTCCTTTCAAAAATAAGACAGTGTACACACTGTCTTTAACTCTCATCCTTCTGAATAAGTTTATTATATTCTTCCTCTTTTTCTGGATTCTTGTTAAAGAATTCTCTTATTAGAGGTAGTAAGCGTTTGGGAGGAAATAAAGCCTTTCTAGCGGCCTGAATGGCTTTAGCAACTGTAATATCCATATTGAAGTTCTTAAGATAGTATAATACTAAATATTTATTTCTGTTACCCCATTCAAAAGAAGTGGATATTTTGTAATCATCAAAAGCTTTTTTATAAAACAATTCAAAAAAACCAATCCCCTTTAGAATCATCACATCGAGTTCTTCAATTGGTTCTATAAACCATACATCCATATCAAAAATCTCTGTATCTACATTTTGAAACATGTGTAAAATAGATTCTTCCATCTCAGTTGTCGGTATGAGATTATTTTTAACTAGTTCAATAAAGATCTTATAATCAGATATATCACGAAAACTCTTCCAAGTTGATCTAATAAATGTTTTTTCTCCCGAGAAATGTTTAATCAAATTAGGAGCTTGTCTGAAGATACTTAAAGTAAAGGACCTGAATTCGTCTCTAGTTAAGAATTTTATTAAGATCTTCAAATAAGCATCGTTCAAATATTTCAACAAACCTTCCCATAAAGGGGTTTTCTTCCCTTCCACTTCAATATAATCACTGAAAGTAGCCGACTTAGTTAAGTTTATTAAGTCTTCGAAAAAACTTATTAAGTCTGGTTGATCTATAGATTGTGGTATTTGTAATATTATTGGTTCAATACTAGTATTAGGAGGAGTTAAGCTAGGATCAAAGTAGTCTTTGATTCGTTCTAGCATATAATCCTTACTTCCATTAACCCTAAATTTTAATGAGTTGGACTGTAAGAAAAACCAAAAAGCTTCAACATGTGCTCCACCTATCATATTCCCTTTTGCATGAGCACAGTCATTACGCCTGTTTTTCCAATAAAAATATTGGTCATATAGATCGTCATTCAGACTAAAAATCGGCTTCTTTTTATTTTGAACAGCTTTTATTACTTCCTTATCCCAATTATCGTCATTTAAAAATTTTTTCTGATATGTACTCCACTCACTTTCACTATAATTGTCTGGACTCTTTGCTTCCAGTATTCGGTCTTTTAATACCGTTTGAAATCCTAAGAAAGAAAATAATAGTGATGCCCTGTAGGCAGCAGCATTGTAACATTCTATACTTTCATTAAAGAGAATGTTCGCTTCATCACCAAACTTCTGTGACTCCACCCATTCCAAAAAAGGATTTCTCATGAATTCAATCACCTTACTTTCATAAAAAGTATGATAATTGTACCATGATTTCAGCAATTCATTTCCAGATTTTTTTTCGCATTACTTCTTTTTCTTTTGCTGACAACCCTAAAATTTTGTTATCAACCACGGGTGATAGAACGCAATGACAATGAACCCGCTCTTTGGCTGACAGCTTTGAATCCCTCGGATGCATACAAGTTTCACCGCTCCCCGGGATCGTAAATTCTTCATTGACACCAATGACCGTTCCATCGAGAGCCATATGATTTTCACGTGGATTGTTTTTCTTTCCCCCGCTGTGCCTCCACTTTTTCGCAATGACAGCCGGCGATTGAGAATAAGCCTCCTGCTGCGCCGCAGAGGAAGCGGCAAGCACTTCAGTTATGGCTGTTGTTCGAGCCCGGCCTCTATCAAACTGCGGCAAGTCCCTGAGAGTCAATTCAATGTCCTGAATAGAAGCACCGTCCTCGATGGCTTCTGTCAGCACATCTTCTACCGCTTCATGGGTATTTAATTTCATGATCTCGGCCAGCTCTTCGGACCAGCCTTTGATCCAATTTGTTGAACGACTCGAAAGAATTTTAAACGGTACTTCGGGATCCAATGAATCCATGATGACAGTAGCCAGCTCCTCAATGGTCTGCTGCAGGAAACCTTCTGTCAGCTCCTGAAATTGCTCCTCGAAGTCATCCCCTGCAAATAGATTCTGCGTAAAATACACCAGAATGGCTTCTAACGTCTCTTTTGAGTCTTTGCTTACAAAATCATTCAGACCACTTAAAAACTTCTTACGCTGGCGCCTGATCAATCTGGCGACCTTTTTTTCATATTCCTGAACATAACCGGGTATTTTAGAAAGGCCGGGGAAATCAGGTATAACCTCCACGAGTGATTTTTCATCATCTTCCTCGGCTTTTTGAATAAAGGTGTTCAGACTGTTTAAAAGCTGATCGGTCTTATTCATTTTGCTTCAGCTCCTCGAGGACATCCCTCATATCCTTCAGCAGCATAATCAAATCCTCTGACCGATTATCTTTTGATTTTTGAAAAAGAGCCTGCAGCGGATCAGAAGAATTGTTTTGTACCTTGCCAATCGGCCGGCTGTACTCATCCTCTGGCCATTCTTCAAGCGTCTTACCAAGCACCCGCCCGGCCAGATCCCGGAGATCGTTGGGAGATACTGCGCCGGCATTAATAAAAGGCCCCAACACTTTGGCAATCTCCATCGGATCACGGAAGTCCGGGCCTTTTAAAGTGAGCTGTGCATGATAAATATTCAAATCAGACAGAAACAAATTATTCAGTTTGCCGGTTATAATTTTTCTTTCCGGCTGGAAGACTTGTTCCTCTGTGATTTTTCGAGCGGTGTCCGCGGTTGCCTTGTTATACTCGTGTGCTTCCCCTGTATAAAGCGGCGGTAGACGGAAGGCAGAACGCAGCTAGCTTCTGCTTTTCTCGTCATATTCAAGGAATAGGGCATCTTGCTGCAGAATTTCGCCCAGGGACTTAATATCAACCTTGACGGAGGATACATCCTCTTCCCCGGTAATGCCCTTTTCAGTTGGTATCCCCTCAACCTCAAGCAGGAGAAATTTATGAGCGTTTTCTGTGCCTTCAAGATCATTCATGTATTCCTGCAGCTGTTGATAAGAGGCTTCAGAAAGCATCCCGTTTTCGACTGTGATGGCTGCTGGGATATGGCGCCCTTGCTTAAAGTACATGTAATTCAGTTCTTCCGCTTTTCTGGCCCCGTATAGATTTACGATATGCCCAATCCAACGGGGAACGCCATAAGCACCGCTGCCGAGCTTGAAGTGAATGACTTCGTTAGCTTGAAGCTCCTCTGGAGTGTTGGCTTCATATTTGCCAGTCCGCAAATTCATAATTCGCGGATCCCCGTATTCCTTGAAGAAGACCTGTTTTCCATCAACCATCTGAACATACTTCCGGAATCTTTTCTTCCGCTTCATCGTTTTGATTTCATTGTGCTCCCGAAATGTGAATTCTACTTCGATAGGCTCCGTATAGTGGCACACCCTCATGTTTTTAACGTCCAGATATTCAACTCCCGCTGGTTTCCCGGCCCCGTTGCGGAGGACTTCTAGAAATCCGTTCCCGGTTTTCTCCCGGTCTTCTACAGCATACCCGACAACAATTTCGGCCGATTCGTCAAAATGAAGGTAGCGGATAAATTCCTCAAGCCGTGTCCAGTCATTTTCCGCAGCCTGCTTTTTTTCAGACTGTACATCATCCCCATTGATATCAAAGGTGTATTCCACATCAAAGCCAAAACCGAGAATATTTGTCTTATAGGCATGAATGCATTGCTGCAGAATCGTCGAATATTCTGCGATACTTTTCAGTTCCTTCAAATTGTAAGGCGGCGCAATGATGTCATTTTCTTGATAGGTGAACTGATCTTCATAAATCTGTTTAGTCGTTTCGCTCGACGCATTCGCTTTGAACACGGTGGCTTTCACAGATTGTTGAGCCATGCTTTACCTCCTCTCTCTATTTGGCCGCGGCCGGATTTTCGGTTTCTCCTTCAGATCGGTGACCTCGTAATCATCGAGGGCATACCAGATGGCCGAAAGAGTGTGGGGATCGATCTTGAATTCATCTTCAATGATGTTACCCAGCTTGTCCTTTTTATAGGTCAGCGGCTTGAGTTCAAAAATGGTGTTCTTGCATTGGTCGGAACAAATGATCTTTTTAAACCGCTTGATCTTTTTCGTATACTGTAGGCGTGAACCCTGGTACTTGTGGGCTCCCACCATATTGAAACCCTGCTGCCGGAAATACTGAATCGTTTTAGGCTCCGCTGAATCAGCTTTGATAAGCTCCTGGGTTTTCTTGAATTCTTGGAGTTCCTCTGCCGTTCGATCATCGGTCATTCCTCGCTTGTAATACTCCCAGTAGACATAGAGATATTTTTTCTTATGGTCTACCGCAAGCCGTACAACGGCGTTATAGGATTCTTCAAAACCGAAGTCCATTCCTACCCGCTTAATCGGGCAGTCAATGTTCGAGACGGCCTGCATTACTTCATCGTGTGGCCATTCTTCAAACTGAGGAAAAACCCGAACCCCATTCACACCAAAATGACCTTTCCGGGCGATGCGGTAAAGGTCTGGATCGTATTCTTTCAGTTCATCCAGCTGCTTCACGTAGCTTTTCGGCAGAAACAAATTATCATCAGCAGTAGAATGATGATAGTATGTGTCATTTAAAACGATCGTTCGCTTTTCATACAGCTCTTTATCATCCAGGACAAATCGATTATTCAGATCGTCTTTAAAGAAATGCTTATATGTCCAGTTGTCTTCCCCGACCGGGTTCGTGGAAAAAATCATATGAAGCGGCAACGTAGGATGCCGTAGACGGCCGAGAAGCTCTTTAAAGCCTTCATATTTGACCTCTGAACATTCCTCAATCCAAATGATTGAGATGTTATTGATCGATTTCAGTTTAGCCGGTTTATCCAGCCCTTTGAAGATGATGCGGCTGCCATTTGGAAACCTGACCTGCATCGGGGATGTCATACACCTTACGATATGATCAATCTCTAAATCATTGATGATCTCTTCAAAAAGAGAGAATGTAGAATCCCGGTGAGTGTCGTACACTTCACGAATGACTAATACTGTCCGTTTTTCTTCAAGAAGCTTCAAAATGAGCTTGAGAGCAATGTGATAGCTTTTGGATGATCCGTAACCGCCGACGAGCAGCTGAAATTTTTGATTCCAGTCAAAAAGAAAGTCTTCGAAATGCGGATTGACTTCTTTTTCTTTTACCGTCATTTACCCTCACCCTTACGAGTAATTGTGATATTCACAGAATTGTCCACAGGGCGGGCAGTCAGGCGTTCAAGTTCAACTTGCTTTGTCTCATTTGAAAGATAGATGCCGCGGAGCTTCAATTCATGCTCATCCATTAAGCGGATCATATCGTATTTCTGACGAATTGCTTTCAGCCGCTTATCTGTTACACGAGTGAGCGCCTCTTCAATGTTCAAGATGTCATCAATCGCCCTCATCTCGGTTTCTTCAATTTCGGTTACGACAAGACGCTCATTCATGACTGGGACCGGCTTAACAAGTCCATTTTTATCCGGCGTCTGAACGATATCCTTTACCTTACGCATTTGTTGCAGCACGCGGCGCTGTTTTTCAGATAAACCGTTCTGGATTCTATTTATTCGCTGCATCATCCGCCGCTCCCGAAGACTCAACTCCCTGATCGTTAAATCAATTTGATAAAGCGGATCGGTTTCAATTTCTCCAAATAGCTGTCGCTCGTCCTCATTTAAAAAGTCCCACATGATCGTTTCATATTCGCCGGTACGGACGGAATTTTTATTCCCTTTTGGAGCAGCACCGCCCCTATTCCCTTTTGCATTTTCGTTTCCAGGTGGTGCCTTTCCGCCCTTGTTTCCTTTGGCGTTTTTATTCCCTATTGGAGCGCCGGGACGAAAAGGAGCGCTCCCATTCGATTTAGGAGCGCTCCCTTTGAATTTTTCTTCCCATTTATCTGTTGCTTTCCATTTGCGGACGGTACTGCTTGAGACGCCCAATTCATCCGCGATGTCTTTTAATTTCTTGGTTCCGCTGCTTTCTTTCCATAAACGGAACGCTTCGTCACGTCTTGGATCACGCGGTCTCGCCATTACATTTCACCCACCTCCGCAACCTGAATTGAGTTTGAGTTTGTTTTGATAATTCCATATACTTCTTGAAAAATTTAATCATAAATAAAGTGTTATTGCACAATAATATGATCAATACAAAAAACATGGAGGTTTTATAATGTATCAAGTTACTTATTTAAACGAAAAATTAGAGGAAGTTACCGAAACACCTAGGGAAAATTTAGGATCTACTACGCTACACCCACAAGAAAACAATATTTCACCTGAGAATACTACTTTACCTAGAAATGATGTTTCACCAGAAAATGAGACAACAAAAGGAACTTTAGAAAAAACATTGCTTTCTTTTGATTTACCTGAGTTTGTATGGCCAAGAATTCGTAAAAGACGTCATCGGATCGCAGCAAGATTGACTTATCCAAAAGATATGGAAGCAACCGCTAAAAATTGTTTTGATAAAGCGGTTATTGCAGCTCTTCTTGCCGGAGGAGGCACACTATTTACTCCTGCAGGAATGGCAGCCGCAGTACCTGCAATGAAAACCGCTTTTGTCTCCACGCTATTAGCATGCCTAGGTGAGTCATTATATAGTTCTGTAGACTTCGATCTTTTTTATGAAAGTCGCAGAGTTTAAAGAGAACAAACGACACCAAGAGTATAACTTGGTGTCTATTGTTTATAATTCCTCATCTTTCTGAAGCTGTATATCCAGCTCGATGAGCTTTTTTAAATCTTCAACAGTGTTCACCTTAATATGGCCGCTTTGAAAATCTTTGACCCACTGAGAGATACCTGCCTGAATAATTTTCCGGTATTTCTCTTTAGATTGACTGATATTTTCAAGCAATTCAGCACTATGAAGGAGAAGCAGTTCTTCTTTTTCATCATCATCATAAGAACGTATGTTTGTATTTTCTGTTGCCATTTGCCTGGTCCTCCAATAGAATAGAGATGAGAGCGTGATTTTCCCACGAAACGCGGCCGCGTCTTCATCACGCTCTTACCAGGGTGATGGCCTTGGATGAGGGAGGGTGTTGTCAGCACCCTCTTTTTTTATTTCAATTCAATAATACTGGTTTAATTCCCGTAGCCGTTTCAAAACGTTGTTTAATGACATCACAGAAATAAGGATCGAGTTCAAGGAGCCGGCACTCCCTGTCAGTCTGTTCACAAGTCATTAAGGTGGAACCGCTGCCCCCAAAGAAATCAAGGACAATATCTCCTTTTTTACTGCTATTGCTTATTGGAATGTTCAGCAACTCCAAAGGCTTCTGTGTTGGATGTACATACTTTGAAATATCACCACGCGAAACCTCCCAAACTGAAGTTGGAAGTGGCTCCTCCTCATCTAATCCTGCCTTCCAAACCGTGGTCTGTTTCCGGTCACCATACCAAGCAGGAGAAAAACTCTTTTTGAACCCATAAAAAACGGGTTCATGTTGGTATCGATATTGCGCCCAACCAAATGTAGGTGAATTTTTCACCCAAATACATTGAGTGCGAATGTCTAAACCGGCATTCCTCATCTCATTTTCAAAGGCAATCTGATAGGCAGAAGGATGAAACACATAAATCGCGGCCTTATCTTCCATTACTTTTGAGTAATTCTGAAAGACGTCTCTTAAAAATTCATCAAATTGATCAGCTGCCATTTCATCATTCAAAATAGAAGCATGGCCATCATCGTTTAATTTCTTGCTGTCACTTTTCACCGCCACATTGTAAGGGGGATCGGTCACAACGAGATCTGATTTCGTCCCCTGCATTAGCTTTTGGACATCTTCAAGGTTTGTAGCATCCCCACAAACTAAAAGGTGGCGCCCAAGGCGCCATACATCTCCATATTTAGTTTCAGGTTCCTTGATATTATCTAAAACCTCTTGTACATCAAAATCGTCTTCCTCAACAGGAAGAACCTCTGAATCTCCCGAGAAATCTAAAAGGATCTCCTCTAATTCTTCTCCCGAAAAACCAGTTAATGTGATGTCATCAAAAGTGTTATTTAATTCAGTAAGAAGCAGCTGGAGCTTTTCCTCATCCCAGTCGCCGCTGATCTTATTTAAAGCCAGGTTGAGTGCTTTTTCCTCAGCTTCATTCAAATTCACAACTGAAACAAGGAGAGTCTTTTGTTTTTCTTCCATAAGGATCTTAAAACGTTGGTGGCCGCCAACAAGGTTCCCAGTCCTCTCATTCCAGACTAATGGTTCGACTGCGCCAAAACGTTTCATAGATTGTTTCAGTGCTTCGTATTCCGGATCTCCTGGCTGCAGATCGATCCGGGGATTATATGGAGCCGGGTTGATTTTCTCTATTTTTATTTTTTTAATTTTCACTGGTACCTTTTCCTCTCTAATAAAGAAGCGCAAATTAGCTATCATAACCTTATTAACACAAACAAAAATGAGATACCCAATATTGGATATCTCTCCTCTCTATAAAAAATGCACTTTTTGACCTTGATTAATATGGCATTCTTTTTTTATTACGAGTAAATATTTTTTGTACAATCACATGTAATTCATTTAGGTGGGGTTTAGACATAATAACCGTAGAAATATCGTTAGAGATTACTTTCCTATTTCCAACTTTAATCCCTTGATCGTTTAAAACTTTTGCTACTTTACTTACATTCCCGTGTATAGCATATTCTCTAATGACTTTCTTTTCAAATGTATCTGCATCACACTCTTCTGTAAGCTTGATAAAATTGTTTAATTCTTTTACAGTTTGCTTTGCTTTTTCTAAATTCATATTTTTCCCTCCCCTCCTATTATCGGACAATTGAAATTTTAATAGAAGCTCTTGCGAAATTTGTCGAATAAAAATTCATCAATACCTAACACAAATGTAATATAATAATTTCAAGCTTTTGTAGCTAGGAGAGGGCGGTGGCTCCCGGTTAAATCCGAAAACACCGAAATCCTCCTCACCTAGATGGGGGTGTGGTTATGGAGATCCATATTAAAATTTCCCGCAACTTGGCAGTCGCTCTTGTGATTGTAGTTGCGCACGCCTTTCTCCGATAGGAGAGAGGCTTTTCACCATTAAATCTTTCTTATGAAATAGGCAAAAACAGTATCACTGGATCCAAAAATATGAACCCAAAATTATTTTCGTCTGGACCGACCATTTACTCTTTTATAAATGTCTCTTTGGACTCCCATAATCTCTTCCCAATCCTTTCTGGAAAGCTGCTCATTTTTAGCAACAGAAGCATTAAGCCTCTTTTTATTCTCAATAGACAAAAGATCTCTTAATTTCATACTCATTTCTCCTTACCGAATAAACACCACCTTGCGCTATTCGCTTTTTTAAATTAAAAATGACTCCGGATAATCTCCAGGAGGACGCAAAGATTATTGGAGCCATGTGAAAATGACTTCCTGTGCAAACGGGATCTCACCGCTTGCGTTCCCCGTGACTATCGCGCGCAATCCTGCATAGACTCCAGCCGCTCCTCCTGTGAAGCTGACGACCTTCATCATCATTCGATACATCCGAGTTCACACTTGATAAGGGAAAGGTGCGTCTCCCATTCTGGCCATTAAAAAAGCGGTCACTAATCAGCTGCACAATCCGTGTGCAAAAGATCAGTGTCCGCAGGCTCTCCGTCTTGGACTCGATATTCACGTTCGTTTTTCTTGTCTCTATCGTATGACAAAGTGGAATAGAAAAAGTCCCCCATTTTATCCCCCTTTTTGTCGGATTTTTCTCGGATTTGAACATAAAAAAAGCACTCAACCAAAGTTAAGTGCTTAATAATTATTTCTGCTATCCACAGAAGGCTATACCAACGTAAGGATGGTCTAAAAATTTAAGTTCACCATAAAAAATCTTCCCTTTACTCCTCTTCTTCATACTCTCTTAGACTGTTAATTAATTCAGTGAAATTATCACAGACATAGGTTACCGCTGCTTCTGGATTCTCAAATGCTTCTTCGTGATCCCAAAAAACCACAGTCGGGCTTGTTTCAGAATTTCTATAATCAAAGCAAAATAAGTTGCCTCCTGCATCAGTTGCAAAGGGAATAATGTTGTCAATTAATCTATCCTTAACATTATTGAATGTTTTATAAAGATCAATTGGCCTCTCTGGGTCTCCAATGCTCAGCAGGTTATTAATCGATTCTCTAAATCCCGCAATAACAACAACACGTTTATCTACTGGAGAGCATCCATTGAATTCTTTTATGTATTCTTTATAATCTAATGGAAATTTAAAGTTAAGAGTTTCTTCAAGACTATGAATTTGCTCATGAGTTGGCTCTTTAAATGTGCTCCGTTTTCTCCAATTAACATTTTGCATAATTAACCTCCTTATTTTTCATCTTTACCCCAAATTTTATATCCACCAGTATGGCCAGTCTTAGAATGAATTTCACGATCAACTAGTTCCATTTTTCCTGGTGTTTGATGATGGTGCCATGTATATTTCTCAGGGGTAATACCATCTCTTAAGTCTAATAGGTCATCTTCAGATAGTTCAAGTTTTTTAATAAGGGACGGGTTTTCTTCAATTTCTTTATAAAGCTCCTTGTTTAATTTATTGAAGTGCTGATCCCTGGTTTTTTTTAAATCACTCTCATCAAGCTTAGTAGTATACTTAGATTCGAAAATAGGAAAACCATCTTTGTCGTAAGGAACACCCGTGACAGGATGTTTTTTATTTTTAAGATGGCCCATTCTTAAATTTATCGTTTTTGTTACTCCTGAAGAATTTTCATAAGTGTACGGAGCAGCTTGTACAAGCACACTTTTCTTTTTATCCTCAACCAGCTCACGTATCAGAGGTGTATTCTTCACGTTAATAGAATTCCTCGCGTCCTGAAGAATCCCTTCCAGTGCAGGAGTGTAACGATTATTAGGTGGCTTAATTGACTGTTTTACAGTCTTACCAGCTTCCTTCACCTTGCCAACCGCGGTTTTCCCAGCTTTCGCAAGATCTTTCGAACCCGTTGAAACAGAGGATTTTCCGCTCCGCAAGCCGGCAAGGCTTCCGATCAAATAAGTAAAGTAATGCGCCCTTGAATACGCATCTCCATGTACTACTTTCTCATCCCATTTTTCCGCCAACGTGTCTACCATACTCAAAAGAGCGCCTTTATAATCGTATCCAAGAACTGTGTCAAAAACAACTTGCGGGTCTTTATGTAAATGGTCGATTGTCCAGCCGAGATTCCACCCCAACTCAATTCCGCCGTCAACAAAATCTTTCGCAAGATCATATCCAGCGACAGCACTGCCTTTAACTGATTTATATACAGGACCTAAATATTTTTCCCCTGACTCATCTAATTTTTCCCCTGCGTCCACTAGTCCGTCTAAAAAGCCCTCGCCGGCCTCTTTAACATTATCAATTGTTGCTTGGAGAGGATCATCCCAGAACTCAATGGATTTAACATGCTCCATTTGTTCTGGTGTGAGATTATCATAACCGATTTCTTTAGCAATCTTAAGATACTCCTCTGAATCGGAAGCATTTTCAAGCTTTTCTCGCAACTTATAAAGTTTAACATCATGTTCACTAACTTCGCTAATTTCTTTTTCAATTTCTGATCTTTTATCAAGCTTATCCAACATGACTTCCATCGCTGTCTCTTGATTCCCGCTCAGAGCATCCATCTCATCCGGCTTTAAAATCGAGCCTTTTTGATAGCCGGTGATTTCAATTTTAGGCCCGGTATACATTTTCTCGAGCCTTGTGATATATTTTTGCATCGTTTCAAGATCTTGTTCAGCGGTTTTCAAAGCGTTTGTTTGCTCCCTGTCAAAAGCATGGAGTTTTTCGAGCGTGCTGCTGATTTCCTTTTTGGCTTTCTGATTCTGTTCATGAAAATCACTGTCATCCAATTTAGGTAAATCGGCAATATGGCTGACTTTCGCGATCGTGGCGTTGGCTTTGGAAACCAAATGTTTCGTTGTTCGATCGGCCGCGTTCAAGCCTTGTTCCAATTCGTGCTCAAGAAAGGCTTGTGAAATATATCCGTTGTGATTCGGTTCCAAGGAATCCAGCGCGTTTTTAATATTTTTCAATGCCGATTGGTATTCTTCAATAAAAGTTTCATAAAATCGCAGAAACGGGGTGTGGCATTCTTCGTAAAAGGCGCGAATGGCGTCCCCGCCTTTTCCTTTTAAAGCATCATCAAGAGATGTGATACCGTCAACGTTTTTTTTGACTTTCGTAATTTCATCTGATTGTTTTTTTAATTGTTCCAGCGTATCATCTATTCCATTTCGTAACGCTTGAACATCCAAAGTCTTCATAGCATTCTCCTCTAATACTAAAGTTACAATCAGTATAGAGTTTACCACTATACGGAAAAGAATTGGTGAATAAATCCTGTCTATTCTTGAAAATGAATCAAAGTGTTTAGGTCAAAACACCCTGATGATTTTGAAATGTCCTCAACATAAAATGATTGTCAAAAACTCAACTATTCTGTAAAATACAAGAAAGTATGGAAATGGAAAACGGTTATCCTGAGGAGGGGTTATCAATTTGACTGGAAAGATTTCTTCAGCGTCTGTCGGTGTGAAGATAAATGAATGGTATAGGTATATAAGGACTTTTAGTGTGCCTGATGCCGAAATATTAAAGGCAGAGATTGAACGAGACATTCAAGAAATGGAAGAAGATCAAGATTTGCTTTTGTATTACTCTTTAATGGACTTTAGGCATCGCATTATGCTTGAATACATTGCACCTGGCGAAAATTCTTCCTCGCGTCCGACAATTTCAGAATTGTCGCGCAATATAGACAACAAACAGGCTCGTTTAAAAGGCATCCTTGAATATTATTATAATTTTTTCCGTGGTATGTATGAAAATGAAAAAAGAGAGTACATATCCGCCATTACTTACTATAAACAGGCAGAGAATAAACTTGCTCTTGTTGAAGACGAAGTGGAAAAAGCGGAGTTTTTCTTTAAAATTGCAGAAGTCTATTACTACATGAAACAGACATATTTTTCAATGCATTATGCACAAAAAGCTCTTGAGAGATATAGAGAACAAGAAACATACAATTTGAGAATTATCCAGTGCCATACAATAATGGCCGGAAACTGGATCGATGCTAACAGATATGAAAAAGCAGTCCTTCATTTAAAGAAAGCCTTGGAAATGGCTGAAGAAGAAAAAAACAAACCAATGATTGCCCGGGCTCTTTATAACATCGGTGTTTGTTACTATAATCAAGATTTGTACGAGCAAGCGGTTGATAATTTTCAAAAAGCAATTTCAATTTTTAAAGAAGAGGGCTTCATTAAATCCCTCCCGCAAGCATACTTTTTAATGACACAAATTCAATTTAAACAAAAAAATAAGAAAAAAGCACAGCTCTTCTTTGATGAGGGATACGAACATTCAAATGAGGTTGGTGACTCAATTTATGGCTTAAAGTTTGAGTTTTTAAAGGGTCTTTATATGGGGGATCCGGATAACAAAAAAATTGATCATTGCTTACTTCATTTGGAATCAAAAAAAATGTACCCTGATGTAGAGGATATGTCACTAGATGTGGCTAAATACTATCATGAAAACAAATGTTTTGAAATGTCATCTCTCTACTTTTTAAAAGTTGAGGAGGCACGAAAACAAACACAGCGGGGGGATTGTTTATATGAAGTTGAAGTTTAAAGCACTAACAACATCTTTGGCCGTAACAGCCGTTTTGCTTTCAATTGGGTTTATGAATGTAGTCTCAAGCAGTTATCATATTGCAGAAAGACTCATGGTTTAAGCAATTAAATAATAAATAGCGGACTCATAAGAGTCTGCTTTTTTGTTTTAACAGCCCTCAGATTATCCCTAGAGCTGTCGCAAGATTATTAATGGCCTGTCGCTTTATCTGATAATATTTGTCCTTTTTCAGCCCCATCTCCATATAAATCTCAATATCCTTGATTTTCTTTGAAGAAAGATACTTGGCCTTTATGATCTGCAATTCATCATCATCAAGGCTTTGTTTGAGTGCTCTGTCCATCTGACAAACTTTCAATTCATTTAAAAAGTGCTGGTCTCTGAGCTGCGGGAAAAGGTTATTCATCCCGGCCTCTTCCCGTTCTTTCCGGTTTTCAAGCTGGACCTTCAAAGCTTTATATCTTTTCAGCTCCCTTATAATCGTATTTCTGACTTCTTTTTCATCTATAGGCGGCAGAAAAGCCAATTGTTTTGCTAACAAATCAATCCCTCCTGAAAATAAAAAAGACACCAATCAGCACTAAGTTGCTATGATTAGTGTCCTCCAGATGCCCAGTAGAACTTTAAATACTGATTATTGTTGATCACTGTCTCTTTCATTCGCATATCTTTTTATATCGCTAGATATACTTTTAATATGATTAGTCATTTTTTTCATATACTCAGATATATTCTTTACTTCAAAACAAGCCCTGGTAAGTTCATTAGAATACTTTAATGTTTTTTTAAGCGGTTTTAAGTTCAATGAAATTTCATTTTTTAATGCGATGTTATCTTTGTTCTTATATAGGATCGTACCGGTTATTTTTCTAAATCGATCATCTTTTTTAGTATCACTTTGACGTAAAAATGGGTATTTCACACTGCAACCTGGAGGTAAAACACATTCCCTTATAAGGTCATTAATTAAAAATTCCTTTGGGTTATCAAAGGTATATAGTGGTTCACTAGATTTTAAATCAGTAATGTATGCTGTTGAATGTCCAACATTTTTAAATTCTAGTTGACCAACACTATATCTATCTTCATTAAAGATCAAAAGTATTTCTGGAAGCGAATTTAAAAAATCTTTTTTTAAATTCAAATAATGCCCTAGAATCGAAGAAGCTGTACCTAATAATGCTATTGAAGATATGAACAAGCTTACATCCTGGGTTTTTTCACCAAATAAAGCAGTGTACCCCACCCCCATACTTATAAGAGCAATGACAGCAAATGCAATAAAAAATATTTTAATTCTAAACGGAATTTTGGGTTTCAAAAATTCTCCCCCTCATCAAATTTTACCCGCTTCACCTTGCCCTGATGAGTGATAATCTTTGTCTCACCATGAAGAGGAAGCTTGACCATTTTTGCAACACCATGACTTACTATTATTGCAAAGTTTTCCTCGCCTTCCATTATATCAACTTTTAGACCTTCTGTACTAACATGTAGTTTTAATTCTTTAAGTCTCAAAATGTTCCCTCCGCAAATTTTAATTGGTGAATTAAAAAATCACGATTACAATGAACAGTGACGTATTCGAAATGGATATGGGGTTCTGTATTCGTGTCAAAGGTTAATCAAAGAACTGTTTCCTTATTCAAATCTCTTCTGTAATTCCGATTTTCTTTGAGTCGAAACTTCCGATCATCTTTTTCTTTTTAGAATCCTTATAACAGAACACACGGACGATAAAGGTTCCGCTACCTAACTTTCTTCTTACTGACGGCACACTAAATTTTTTAATAGGGGTGAATGATTTAAAATATCCAGCTGTACTTCCCCCGCTGTATAAACCGGTGTTCATCCATTTATAAATATGGGCTGTGTAATAAAGCTTTGAGCTGCCTTTCTTTTCAATCTTCCAGTCAACCGTTGAAGCACGGGTAGTGTATGTGCTGGCATCCGTATAGACTCGCGCAGTATATCCATTTCTAATTTGCCAGCCGGACCATACGGCCTCGGCTGTTCCGGTTGTTGCAAAAAATCCAATGAACGTTATTTCAACAACGATCAGAAACATCATTATTTTTTTCAATCTTTATCTCTCCATTTTAAAAAAGTTCGTAATCATCAAATCTAACCCTGAAAATCTTACCTTTTGTTGTTTCAACAACTGTGGATCCATGTTCCACAGCCTCATATTTTTTCACTTTGCCGCTATGTCCATCGAGCACAAGGAGAGTCACTTTTCCTTTTTCAATCTGCTCTGTAAAAGTTAGATCAGAATTAACGTCTACTTCTTTCCCTCTTTTTCTTTTCAAGTAGGATGCCCCCTTGTATAATTTATTTGGGAGATTTTCTTATACACTGGGGCAAATTGCTTCGGTTTTTTATTGGCTAATTTCAAAGTCATAGAGGAGGACGGCTTTTCCCCCTCTATGCAGCGATTGATCATGCAGCACCGTGTTCCTCATCTTCCTGGTCATCCTGATTGTCGTTTTCATCAGGAGAATCTTCTGCTGCAGGCACATCGTTTTCTTGCTTGAACAGTGGCTCCGCTTCTGCGTCCTGGTCTTGCTTCCAGTCCCACCATGTATCAGCAAGCGGCGCAACTTTCGCGAAATATTGATCCATTAGATCAACAATTTTGCCCGAAGAGATGTCAAGCTCAGACGCCAATTTGCTATAGGATTCACCTTCAATTTTGCGCTTCACGAAGTTAGGGAAGTCGCTCGGAAACTCCTCGAAATTAGGTGCCATTCCGCTGGTGATAAACTCCTCTATAATGGTCCGTTCGATCTGTCGTTTTTCTTTTTTGGTTGGAATGTTTTCTTTAGGCAGTCCAAGCTCAGCCTCAAGTTGTTCGGGCTGCGGCTCAACCTCTGATACTACTCCATGCTGATCAACCTTATAGCTGGTTGTAGGTTGGTTCGTGTTTGGATTGATTTCAACGTTATAATTGACCAGTGTTGATTCCAGTTGTGATTCAACTTTTTGATCAATCATTTCAGAGAGGTGTTGAATCTTCCCGTCTAAATCCGCGCTATTGACCTCCAAGGTAATTTCCGTTAAGCCCTTCGGTTTCATATTCACCTTTTTTACGATTGCTTTGAAATCAATGAAAGACATAATTGTTCCTCCTCCTGGGATAATGGGGTGACTTTAATTTCAATTCTTGGTTTCTCGCTATAAAATTTACTGACGTGCAAATCAACAATTTGGCTGTCATCTTGCCATAGCACTTTGTTAAGGCCGTCCTTGATACCCTTGATATAGTTATCAACGTCCGGTTTTTTGCTGGGCCGGAGCTCTCCTCTTTCAGCTGCAGTAGCCTTTTTCTTGCTAAAACTCTTAAGAGTCGATTTATAAACCTTTACTTCTAACTCCAACGGCCCTTTGAATAGATTAGGAGGGCGATGATCAGAAGCGGCCAATTTCACATACTGCTTGAAATCTCTTGATTTCTTAGGATCATACATACGCACCATTCCGTTGATAGTCGTCGCACGGGGACGACCTTGCGCAACTGGTTCTCCGTAAATCGTGAATTCAATCATTTCTGTGGCTCTCCTATTCTGATAAATAATGTGAATGGAAGAAAGGTCAATCTGACCAACCTCATTCCGTTGACTAAATGAATTTCACAGCCGATATTCCAATTCAAAAGCACGATTGCAAGGAAAAACCTCGGCATTATCTCATGACCCCCCGGCGTCGCTTTGTCAGTTCGTCAAACCATTTTTCATCCCCCAAATCTAAAGCAAGATCAATGAGTATCTGAAAATCCTTGTCACCAAGTCGATCATCGAGTTTAGTTACAGAATTAATTGAAACGCGCGATACAGAGCTGGAGGGAATATGGACTAAAAGTTCTCTTGGCCCTTTAGCTATAACAAATGCATTTCCTTTGAATTTACGTGTATTTATATAAATCCAGTCGCCAACTTCAATCAATTTCCATTACCTACCGTCATCAGATAGCCAGCTATGAAACTTTGAATCTTCTCTTCTGGCGTGAATAATAATAAATGCTAAACATCGTAGTGATTGAAACACACTCATCAATCTCCCGCCTCGCATGACATTTTACGGCCAAAATCACATTTCACTTTTATGTGAAGCCGCTCAAGCTCGGCGAGCGGTAGCTCATAGAGCTGACGGCCATCATCTGCTTCATATTGACCATATCGAATAAGCTCATGAATCAAATAATCCTGCCGCTCACTGGCGGCGGTTATCGTTGATTTTTCAATCAAAAACCATTTCTCCCTTCTTATCCAACCAAACCGGCATCCATCTGCCTGGAAAGGTTTATGAATCGCCCGTATTCCTTGATAAAGCTTGCTTGTATCATGCCAGTTGGACCGTTTCGCTGCTTGGCAAGATCAATTTCAATAATGTTTTTTAGTTCAGAATTTTTGTTGTAGTAATCATCGCGGTACAGAAACATGACGACATCAGCATCTTGTTCAATGCTTCCGGATTCCCTTAAATCAGACATCATCGGCCGCTTATCTTGCCGCTGCTCAACCGCCCTGGATAACTGAGAAAGAAGGATGATAGGGATCTTGAATGCCCGGGCCATTTCCTTCAAGTCTGCTGTAATGCTCCCGACTTCTAAGTCCCTTCTTTCATATTTTCCAATCGCCCTGATGAGCTGCAGATAGTCGATGATGACCAAATGCTTTTTGTTATCCGGATTTTCCTTTTTCGTCTTTCGAATTTTTGAACGTATATCTGCCAGTGTTTGAGCAGGTTGATCGTGAATGTTGATATTCCATTTTTCATATTCTCCAATGGCTTTCGTTGCATTCTCATAATCGCGATCACTAAAGAATTTTCGTGGGTTCTTCCACTTCGATCCCTCGATGTTCCCAAGATTGCTAAGCAGGCGGTGAGTCAATTGCTTGTCCGGCATTTCAAGTGAAAATATGTCGGTCACTCCGCCTTTCTCACAATTTGATTTCCCCATGTGTAATGCAAAAGCGGTTTTTCCCATCGATGGGCGGGCGGCTAACACAATTAAGTCGTCATTCTGCCAGCCACCTGTCATAGCGTTCAAATCGATTAATCCAGTGTTGATGCCCGTGATGTCCTCCTTCTCTTCGTGCATGTCATTGTAAATCTCCATGAGGACATCCTGTTTCGTTCGAGTTTTTTCAATGCCGATTTCCTGAAGTTCCATTGCTCGTTTGTACAGCTCCGTGATCCCGTCGTCGGTCGGAGTGTTTGCGAACTCAATCGCAGTCTTTTTCATTTCTCGTAATCTATAAGCATCGTAAATCAATGTCTGATAAGCCAAGAAATTGGCGGTGCTGGCCACTGCGCTGCCTAAGTCCGTTAAATATTGAAGGCCGCCTACTTGCTCAACGGAATCGCCTAATTTTGTAACCGTGGTAACCATATCAACGGACTTGCCGAGCTTTTCAACCTCCCGCATGGCCTTAAAAATGACTTGATGCCTCGTTTCAGAAAAATGCTCGGGCTGCAGAGACAATTCTTTAATCAGGTCACTTTCTACGAGAATGCAGCCGAGCAGAGCCTGTTCAGCCTCAACGTTTTGGAGAATATTTTGCATGGCGTTCCCACTCTTTCTGTTTTGCTAAAAATTCGTTTTTCTCTGGCTGTCTGACTTTAATCTCAGCAATAGATGGTGGAAATCTGTTATTTAAAATGTGCTCGTCCACTTTCGCGAGAACCGGTTCATATGGCAATTTGCTAAGATGATCAATCCAGAGTTCAATTCGCTTTTTACCAACATCGCCGGTTAAATCAAACTTTGTATAAGCAGCAGCTATTCTTTGCAGGATCTCCATTGCCTGGTTCACTTCCACGTTTATCCCCCCATCTGAATACCGTGCTCTCTGGCGTATTCGGCCAATGCATCGAAGCTGTTTTGTTTTTTCTTATTAGGGAACTCTTTGACGTTCGATTGTTGTCGCTGAAGCTTGGCCCATCGATCGAGAATACCTTTTTCACAATAAGCAAAAGATTTGATGGTGTCGGCACGATGCTTCGGCTTGTATTCATTGAATATTTCATCAATCCATTTCAGGATGTATTCCAAAGGAACTTGGTCTTTAAGAAGCCTGTTGATTGACTGCGAATCCATAGGCGATAAAAACAAGCTGCCTTTCCGCTGTAAAAATTTGTTTTCAATTTGTTGGAAAGCTGAGAGGTTCTCTTCCTCTTCTTCATTCTTTACATTCTTGTTTGTGATCATTTGATGTTCATTTGATGATCTTTTGTTGTTCATTTGATGTTCATTTTGATGATCATTTTGTAGACCTTCTTGTTGATAAAGCACCCAATTATTAATGGTTACGATCGAAAATTTGTTGGTCTTTTTGATGCTCAAAAAATTCATTTCTTGTAATTTTTCAAGCCATCTATAGACCGTTGCTTTTCCCGAAACTCTGTCACTTTTTTTTAGGCCTTCATTAAACATTTCAGCTATATCAAAACGGCCGGTTACAAATTGGCCAGGGGATAAATTGACCACCTGATTCCCTATCATTTGTTTCCTGGAAGTATGGGAAGCCTCAGTCAAACAAATAAGCCAAAGTCTTAATAAATTGGGGTTATTAAACACAGGATTATTTCTCAATTTGCGATGAAGCTTAATCCACCCCTGCATATCCATCTTCTCCTTTTCAAATGGTCTATGTTCTTTTACACAAGGCATAAGTACCTTTTATATCTACAAGCTCAATTTGCGGCTCATTTTTACGAATAAACGCCTTTACGTAATTGACCAGTACATCTTTTCTCATATGTGGAGCCGCTGTCTTTGCTAACGACACATAGCAATATGGATACTTTGTTAAAAAGAGATCGCTCATGGGACATAGACAACCCTTCCTGTAAGTTTGGCAATTTCATTTTTAAATAGTTGCTCATCACTGTTAGAATCCGACAAGTGAAGCAACCATATTTCTTGTACCTTTCGAAGATCATTTGCCTTCAAAAACTCTTTGACGTTTTCTAAGCTGAAGTGCGACCGTAAAAGTCGTTTTTTCATAAATGCCGGAGTACGGCCACTTTCAATATTTTCATTCAGTATGTCGATGGAGTAGTTGCATTCCACCATGATATGGGTCAAACCTGAGAACTTATAGCGAATGTAGTAGGTATCAGTTGCAAATAAGAGTTTGTCTCCGTCCTGGTTGGCCAATAAATAGCCATACGGCTCCGCCACGTCGTGCTGCACGTCAAAGGGCATAATAGACCAAGAACCAACTTTAAACGGCTGTTTTACCGGCACAGACTTTATTCTGTTATGAGAAATACCAATTGCTCCGGCCGTCCCAGGAGACATATAACAATCAATGCCGGTTTTCAGCACATCCTTAATTGCTTTGCAGTGGTCCCCATGCTCATGAGAGACAAGGCAGCAAGCGAATTGAGACATTTTAAATTGAAAGCTCTTTTGCATTTGTTTAAAGCTGATGCCACATTCCAAAAGAAGCGGGGTTTTACCATCGGTGATCCGGTAGCAATTCCCCTTACTACTTGATGACAAAGCCGTTATTTCAATCAAAAGTCTGGCCCACCTTCAAAAACTGAAGGTTTGCTTTCACTTTCTACTGATTGTGGTTGAGATTGTCTTTGATGTGCTTCTTCGGAGATTGGCATCTCCATATCTATAACCTCAGTATTCGCATTCTCGTTCACTTCTCGGCGCACATGCTCTTCAGCTGGAATATCATCGCTAGCCTGTTCCTCTTCCTCTGTGTATAGGTTTCCTAAACTATTAGGAAAAGCTTCTCGCAAGGCGTTCACAATTGCTGTTTTTCGAATCATATTCAAAGGCATCGTTTTCCAAGTAGATTGCCCTTTGCTAAATTCTTCTAAGCTAATCCTCACTGAAATAGGCCCTTGTCTATCTGCTCGATAAACTTTCGCCCATCCTCCAATTAGTTTGTCTTTAGAAAGCTTGATTGCACCCTCTATATCAACCATTTCTCCGTTCCGTTCAACGATGATTCCCGCTTCAAAGCCCTGAAATTGTTCGTTGTTCTCTGCACGTTTCATAAACGCTTCTTTACCGACAATCATCTGAGCAGGCGATCCTTTAAATTTCACAAGGTATGCCTCATTTAAAAATGGATTGAGTTTTTGATACCTGCAAAGATTTACAAACATAGCCGCTTCTTGGTCGGTAACATCAGAGTTTCCACGTACCAAAAAGTTTTTTACAGTTTTTCCTGTTAATTTTACTGATTCACCATTTACCGAAAACTCTACCGGTTTAGACATTAAGTCAGTTTGTTCACTCATCTGAATCCTCCTCTTCTTCATATACAAATTTCACTCTCTTACCCTTGTGCTCGATCAAGAAGCTTTTAAGAAGATCAGAGAAGTCGGAAGGCCCGACTAAATCCCTTTCTAAAATTGCGTCCTCTGGACATTCAGAAAGCGGACCTACATGCATAACTTCTATATCGTTTATAAACAAAGTCTCACGGCGAAACCCTTCCCAGCCTTTGCCCGAAACTACTTTTACAGTCACAAATTCACTCATACGCTCACCTCACAATCCACTGTGATAAGCGAGTTATCCTCAACTTCAACCCGAAGCTGCTTGTCCTGCTCCGAAACATTTAAGCTGATAATCTGTGAATGTGTGTCAATCAATGATGTCACCGCTTCAGAGTTATCTATAAAAATCGGAGCAGAAATTCCATAATAATCATTTAGGGTGTTAATGATATCCAGACCAACATTAATACGTGCGGCATTATTTAAGCCGGATGAATACGGTACGCCCTCATATAACGTTTCGCATGTCTCTTCAAGACCTCCGTTGATCTGATCCTTGAAGAGCTTAAAACGGGCATATTTGAACTTACTGTTTATCTTTTCTTCCAGTAGATTTACCTTGGTACGCATAAATTCCTCAATCAAAAAGAGTTGATGCTGCAGCTTTTCATATTGCTTTGATAAGTCTTTTTGTTCCTGTTCAAGCTGCTTAATCCGCTCATTAACCTGCCTAGCGTGTGAAATTTTTGCCTGATCTTTTTGAAACAGTAAAATCTCTTGTTTTTTACCGTTGATCTTATCCTTAATCAACTGAACAGCTTCATCCGTAGACGATTCCAATTGCTGAATTTCCTTGCGTACAGCTTCAATTTCAGCTTGTTTATTTCGATAATGTGGATCGGTAGAGATATCTGGTTTATCCTTTTGAGCGGACTCTAATTCATTCTGAAGTGATAGAAAAATTTCTTCTTCACTTTCATAGGAAGCCTGTAAATTTGTAATCTTTGACTCTAGCTCCTTGATAGTGCCCTCTGATTTCTCTTTTTCAACACTTAGCTTTAGGCCTCGTTCATTAATTTCAGTTAATGCTCGGCTTTTATTCAAATTAAAATTTTCAATAGCCTTATTAATCTGTTCTTGCGGTAATTCCTGGCCGCATGTAGGGCATTCAGTTTGATGTTGATCAAACGTTTCTGCATTCTTAACGTGCCAACTCTGGCGCAGCGACTGGATTTCCGTATTTAACCGATTTAGCTCTTCTTTTTCGTGTAATAACTGCCGCTTATGCGACTTAATTTCCAAAGAGATTTCATTGAGCCTGTTTTGCAAAGGAAATATTCTCTCTGTGACCTCACTGATTTTGCTGAATTCTTTTTCTTTAAGGGCATTTTTTAATACCTGGAGCTCGTTCTCAAGTTGGAGAATCTTTGTCCTTTTTTCGGATACCGCTTTGCCATTTCTTGCTGCATGGGCCTCATCTTCCAATGTCTCAATTTCACTTTGAAGAAAATTTATCTCGTCATAAATTTCCTGCTCATCAAGGTTTGAAGTATCCTCGACTGATTGCTGAATTTCATTGATTCTAACCGGTATGGCCTGTAACTGTTTATTTATCTCACTTTGTTTTGTGGCAATAACCTTTCTATGATCTTCAAGAGAACGTTTCTTTAATATACTTTCTAAAGCAGTCACTGAAGGATTTTCCTTGAACACTTCGTCAGCTGTTATATCACCGCTAATCTCAAGCAAAATTTTCCGCCTATCTTGCCATTTCAATTGTTCATTGAAAAATGATGGTGAAGTAATGAGTTTAAATATATCCTCAGCAATAATTGAACTGACCTGAGCATTAAAATCTTTTTTCTTGGCTGGCACCTCATTAATAAAATAGTCAGTAGTATGGCCAGAAAATACAGATTCAGTGCTTCCCCGCTTTTTTGTCCATTTCTCCGAGTAAACCTTTTTTAGAGATAACTCCACACCATCAATCAAAAATAAGCAGGCAACCGTATGATTCAGACCACTAATAGCTTCGTTTTCTTTGGTGAGCGTCTTTATCGCAAAATCTTGTTTGTATTGGCTGTCCTTATCGAATAGGAGCCAAATAAAAGCATCAAATAAAGTTGTTTTTCCGGTTGCGTTATCACCAAAGACCTTCACGTTCTCTCCTCGTGTATCAAGGGTGAATTGGTTAATCCCTTTAAAATTCAAAAGCTCTAGTCTTAGCAGCTTGATTTCCTTTTTCATTTCCCAACACGCCCTTCTTCTCCTTTAGATTTAAGAGCAAGATATTCATTGCGTGCCTCTTCAGTGGGAAAGAGAAAGCATTCATTGCCTCTTATATCAAATGAAATTGAACCGCCTACTGTCACTAGATTAATCTGATCACGGCGGTGCTCACTAAATGGTTCAGAGAAAATAACCTCATTCATTTGTCAAAGACCTCCCAGGATTGATTTTTGGAAGGTGATACAGTAAACTATTGTTAACCAAATTTTCGTACCACCTTCGAAGCTCACTCGGCAAAGTGAGCTTTTTTATTTACCTGAATGAAATTCAAATTCAAGCTCCTCTTTTAAATAGCGTGGCAGGTTATCGATAAAGATGATTTCGCCTTGATTTTTATCAAAGACATAATCATCATGAGCCAGCGATACCTCTTCGCCATAGAAATCCCTGACTTTCTCATCCTCTTTTGGAACAGACGCGGGATAGCCCGTACGTTCAATTTGAGTGATGATTGGATGATCCATTCGATTTCCTCCTTATAATTTGTGTTTGTCTAACGTCTCGGAAAGTTCGCGAGCGATCTCTTCTAATGCACCCTGAAGCAAAGTGATGTCGTCCGAATCAGATAGCAACTCAGCTTTGGTCTTTGCTACACAGATCGCCATACGTAGTTCTCCAGCAACTTTTGTTGCATGAAGCAATTCCTCTACAGAATCAAATGTGGCACCCATAATTTCACCTTCTTTCTGATGCTTGAGCGCATCGTCACAGCCAGGGACAGTATATGGAGGGTATACAAATGGAATGGATATGCCCCCAGCCATGACGACAAGCACAAGCCGGCTTGCCGATTTTCAGATAAAGTTTTATAATGAATTCACAACGTCTTTGGTTGAAGCAGTGAGCGTGCCGGCTTGCTGCTTTTTCATTTGTAATGCCCTTCTGATATCCGCTTCTACAAGTAAAAGAAGAGCTGGATTTTCCCTCATTCTCTTACAGTCTTCACGAACCTCTGAGCCTTTCTTTAACTGGCTTACAGTAAAAACAAACTTCATTTAAAACATCCTTTCCAATTTTTCAATTAATTCAGTAGGAGATTGAGACTGTTCCATAATCTTCATAGCATCCGAAAATTTCCGCTTGTTTTCTCGTAATCTATTAAGCTCGTTATGGGATTTTTGAATATCCCGAATCGCATTTTCTGCTCTTTCCGAATCCCCTTCATGTACTGCTCTAACTAGCATTCTGGCTAACTCCTCGATGCAAATGACTTCGAATATTGCCATTCTCAAATCTGATTCAAGAAACTGATTCATTTTCACGACGTCATCCATCCTCTCGCTCTCCAAGTGATCTGGCGCTTTCGGTAACATTCTTTAAGAGAAATCCCATATTCTTTACAAAGTAAAGCAGCTAAATTTTTAGCCCATGCTTCTACATCAAGAAGCTCTTTTATAGCTTCTATCACACGCTCTTTTTCTTCTGCAGTCACAATTTTTGGGTTCTTTACAAAGCTGACTTCATGAAGGGTTTTAACGATTTCTTGTGCCTCATTGACCATGATTTCTTCAAAAGCCAGACGATGTCTTTCAACACTATCTCCTGAAAAAACAGGCGGCGCACATCCATCCGAAAAGTGATGCATGATGCCCATCGCAAAAAACGGTTGATCAAATTTCTTTAATGCGATTTCCGCAATATCAATAGGCATTTTTCTGCGATCATTTTTCATATGGCTGACCATTTGTTCAGACACATTCAAGTCATCAGCTAATTGACTCCCGGTCATCTTCTCAGTTTCAAGAAGATGACGTATTGAACGGCTAATCACTGACATTTTCCATTCCTCCCTAGTATTTGTATAGAATCCCTTATTTTTATATACAATTAATGGATGTAAGCTTTATTTGGGGAAGGACAACATTGGTTAGAGTGACTCACATGCCTTCTCAATAATTTTGTTTTCTTGAGCATTAATCCAGGCATCAATACTAGGCCTTGTAAAAAAGATGCGCTTCCTAACACGAAAATGAGGTATCTGATTTTCTCTAACCATTGTGTAGATGGTGTCATGGTGTACTCCCAAATATTCAGCAGCTTCTTGTACAGTTAAAGTATTGCGTGTCATATTTAACCTCCTAAGCTGAATCAAATCTGCTTCCATTTTGTAAACTGTAGGCAACATCATCTACAAAAAAAATTTCTCTTGGATCTCTATCAAAAAAGTTTCCGATTTTAATCACAATTTCACCTGAAGTATTTGAACCTTTCTCGATAGCAGCAATAGTGTATCTAGATACACCAATTTCTTTAGCCAGCTGTGCTTGCGTTAAATCAAACTCTTCACTTTTGCGAAGGTATTTAACTCTATTTTTCAATATGGACTCACCTCACTTTTTGTTGCCTGTTGTTTACGATACAAATTGTACACCCAAGGCAACAAACTGTCAACTAAATACAACAAAAAAGTTTATGTTTCCTATTTTTTTATTTGTCAGTTTTGGTTTACAATATGTTATATAAAGGCAACATAAGGAGAAATAATTATGAATGAATTGGGTAGCCTGCTCAGGAGCTTACGTGGAAAACTTTCACTTAGAAAAGCAGCTGAATTAACGGGATTAAGTCATACATATATTGCTGATGTTGAAAAAGGAGTTAAACACGGAACAAAGACACCTGTAAAACCCTCCCCCGAGACATTAAAAAGATTTGCGAAGGCATATGACTATCCTTATGAGGAACTTTTAAGAGCCGCTGGTTATATAGATAAAAAAGATGGAGCAGATTGGAATTCAACACTCCCTGAGCTCACAGAGAAAGATGAGAAAGACATTGCCCGAGACTTAGAAAAAATAATAAATAACCTCGAAAGTGAAAATGGATACTCTCATTACGATGGTCAAACTATTGATGATATGGATCCAGAAGACAAAGAGCTTTTGATCGAGTCGCTAAAGAACTCTATGCGCTTAGCTAAACGGATGGCAAAACAAAAATTCACCCCGAAAAAATATAGAAAGTAGGAGTGAGAAAGAGTAATGCACTTTATAAAAGGGAAGGTCAATGAACTTATTAAGAGATTCAATACCAATGATCCATTTGAAATTGCGGAAAGACTCAATATCATGATCTTATTTGAAGACTTAGGAAAAGCGTTAGGGTACTACAGCTCTTATAAACGATATCAGTTTATTCATATTAACAACCGGCTTGATGAAACGTATCATCGGCCTGTTTGTTGTCATGAATTAGGACATGCCGTACTTCACCCTAACTCAAATGCTCCCTTTCTAAAGAGCAGAACCTTTTATGCATCTGAAAAAATAGAAGTCGAAGCTAACAAGTTCACAGTTGAAATGCTTTTACCTGATGAATATATTTTGAGCTATAAAGATACTAATTTATCACTGATAGAAATTGCCGGAATCTATGGCGTTCCGAAAGAGTTATGTCACCTAAAAAAATTTTGACACACAATAGGAAATTTGAATCATATGTCATATCAATCGATAGGGTAAATATTCATATAAAAGGGGAAATACATATGAAAAATCGATCAATTATTTTTACTGTAAGTTTGATATTGTTTCTTTCATTGGCCGCTTGCAATAACACCACAAGCAATAAAGCTGACAATGAAGCCTCGGAGCAAGAGAGCGAAACTGCTGAACTTGGTAGCATAAAGAATCCCTTTAAATTTAAAGACTCCGAGGTAATTATCGATTCTGTTCTTGGGGATGACGGTAAAAAATATGAAGCTGAAATAAGTATCACTGTTGAAGAGGTGATTAGAGGAAAAAAAGCATATGAAATTTTAAAAGAAGAGAGTAGCACAAACTCTAAAGCTGAAGAGGGTTATGAGTGGGCACTTGTCAAAGTAAAATTCGGATTAGATAAAATCGAAAACGAAAAATATCCGATTACAATTGCTCAAGAATTTAGTTTTGATTTTGTATCTCATGATGGCCAAATTTATAATGCAGAAAAGCCTTATATCTCCAATGGATTAGAAGGAAACATTTACGCAGGAACTTCAAAGGAAGGCTTTATTGTGCAGCAGGTGAAGCAAGGTGATGATTTCCTTATTGGTTATAAAAGTTTATACGAACCAGGAGAAATGTATTTCAAAACAAAATAAAAATGCCCTTTTTGGGCTTTTTATTTTCATCGAAAACAGAACATACGTTTCAATTCGTAGGAGGAATTAGTGTGGCTCATTATCAGCAAAGAGGTAAGAATTCTTGGTTACTTGTTGTTGAAACAGGATTCAATCCAATAAAAAAGAAACGAGAACGATTTACAAAAACAATTCGAGTAGAAGATGCTTTGTTAAAAACAAAGAGAAAACTTAAAAACCACCTTGATGATCAGCTTTACAAATTTAAAATTGAAGTAGAAGCTGGTGAATATATCAAACCTGAGAAGACAACATTTGAATCATTCGCCAATAAATATATAGAAAAAACTTTATTTAAAAAATATGCATATAGAACATCTGAAATGCATCTATCCCATTTAAAAAATTATATAGTACCTGCCCTTGGCCATCTTAAACTTGATCAAATAAGAACCATGCATATTGTTGAATTTATGGATAGCTTAGAAAAAGACGGTATTCGAATAGATGGAAAAACAGGAGGTCTTGCAGATTCCACACGACGAGACATATACAAAGTATTAAAATCGATGTTTAATGTCGCAGTAAAGCAATGGAAATTAATAAGTGTTAACCCTTTGGAAGGATTGACCCCTCCCGAAGTACAAAAAAAAGAAATGAAATACTTCGAAGCCCATGAAGCAAAACAGTGCATTGCGGCTCTTTATAAAATAGAAATGAAATGGCGATTATATTTTTTAGGAGCTATGATCGGCGGTTTTAGACGTGGTGAAGGAACAGCCTTTGAATGGCATTTAGATGTAGATTGGGAGAAAGGTGGTTTTCGTGTAAATCGATCAATTCCAAAAACAATTAATGGGAATCCCCTCGTAAAAGACCCAAAATCATGGAGTTCAAAACGTTTTGTGAAAATGCCCGATTTTTACATGAAAGAATTGGCAGCATATTATCGAATGTGGCAAAAAGAAAAAGATATACTTGGAGATGCTTGGGAAGGCGAAGATCATCAATACATCTTTCATAACGGGAAAGGAAAACCATACTACTACACTACACCTACAAATAAGTGGTCAAAATTTAAAAAGAAATATGATGTGAAGAATATACGTTTGCATGATCTTCGGCACACTATGGTAGCATTACTTATTGAAGCTGGAGAAAATATGAGTGCAATTCAAAAAAGAGCTGGTCATGCAAGTCCACAAATTACCTCTAATATTTATGGTCATGTCACAGAAGAACTCGAAAATAAAACTGCTGAATATTTTAATCAATTTAATCCTAAAAAGGATTGAAACGTTGCTTTAATAATCAAAATGCTAAGCTATTTTAAATGTGCAATGGTATCAATCCCTGCCCGGATCCCCCTTAATTCAAGGGGGTTTTTTCTTCGCCATCATATACAATTCTATGGAAAACTGTTGGCGAATTGTTGTCCAACACTGCCAACAAACATCATTTTCTTTCAGATATTATCGGATACGAGATTCAACAACCCTTGAAATAAAGGAACATATCAGAATCGCACATACTAGTTCAGAAGCCATCAACTACCTTGACAGGGTAGAGGTCGCTGGTTCGAGCCCAGTCGGAATCATACCGAATCGAAACGGCAGGAAAACGTTGAGTTTCAACGGATTTCCTGCCGTTTTTGCGTTTCGTTGACTTATCGCTGACTTAGGCGATGGCTTGCGCAGGGTTGCGGTCTACTGCTACCGTATTTTTAATGAACGCTTCTTATTCTATTAAACGGAATAGGAGGCGTTTTTTTATGGACGATATTCGTAAAGGGAAACCAATAAAGCGTACACGTAGGCGTAGTTTCAGGGATCTCGCTGACCTAGACGCCCTTTTTAAAACTTTCGTAACGATAAAAACTGCGGAAGGTAAAGCAAAGGGCACCTTGCAGCAGTATCACGATAATTATAAGGCTTTTACAACGTTTCTGGACGAATTCGATATACCCAGGAACCCAAACGCCATCGACCGCGATACAATACGTCATTATGTTAATTACATGCGCGACGATTGGGTTCAGTTTAAAGGCGACAAGTATAAAGCAGATGAAGATAAAAAACGTGGACTTGCGGACAGCACAATTAACACCCGTCTTAAGACCTTGCGCGTCATCTATAACACTTTAGAAAACGAGGGACTTATAGATAATAACATCATGCAGGGGATAAAAAATGTAGAAGAGATTGAAGAACCAATAATAATTTTACAACCTGAAGAATTGGAACGGCTCCTCAAAGCACCAAATAAAAAGAATTTTGCTGACTTTCGCGACTTCGTATTAATGAATGTATTGCTTGACGGGATGATGCGTATTGGGGAAATAACTCGTGTAGAGAAGTCTGACTTCGACTTTAAAGCAAATGTTTTGACGATACGAGCATCTATCGCGAAAAACAGAAAAACGAGATATGTACCACTACTTCCGACCACTTGTAGGTTGGTACAAGAATTAATTGCGGAAAATGAACTTGATTTTAACAGTGATTATGTTTTCTTAACTAACTATGGAGGACGATTAAACAGGGACCATTTCAGAAAAAGACTAATTGAATATGCGGCGAGAGCGAAAATAAAACGGAAAGTACATCCACATTTATTTAGACATACGGCTGCAACAAAGTTTTTGGAGGACGGTGGGGATAGCCGGATGCTTCAAAAAATCCTTGGCCATTTAGATTTACGGATGATCCAGAGGTATACCCACGTTGCCGATAAGGCCGTCTCCAAAGCACATGCAAAGCATACTGTAATGAACTATGTAATACGGGCTCAAGCTCGTACAAGAAAAATAAAGAGATAAACAAAAAAAGACGACCACCCGTCGGAAAAAATCCGATAGATAGCACGTCCTCACCTACGTCTATCTTATCGAAAAAAAGCGTTCTAGTCAACGTTTATTTGAGTGCGCCTAATTTTCCAACATGGGTCGGTATGTCTCCGAGGAGAGAAAACCGAATGTACACGAAAGAATCCGCTAAAATGGTGTCTTTCCGTTCTGTGGACGAGCTTAACGACGCCATCCGCACGCATATCTACCGCAATAAATCCGACCTAACACCGGCCGCAATCGAGGTTCTCAAGGTGTTGTCGCGTCATGCCTGCAAAACTCCGGGCGTCGCGTATTTGAAGCTGCAATCGATCGCGGATCTAATCGGCCGGCATCGTACAACAGTTATCCGGGCAATCAAGCGCCTAGTAGACTGTGGCATCATTCGCAAGGAAACAAAGTTCCGGCCGATTTCCGGCGGCAACGGCGCTAATATGTACGTGATTTTGCCGGCTGATAATAGCGCTGTGAACCCGAATATACCGGCTGACAACAACGATGCTACTCCGCAAATGCAACCCCGTTCGACATCGGACAAGTCAACGGAGACAACGGCTAAAACACCGAAAAGTACGGGCGAAGCTGTTATTCCTAAAAGCGTAAATAAATTACTACGTAATACGTATAGTGCGTTCAAAGTTGCGGTCGAATCGTTTGTAAGCGATCGGAAGCTGACGAACCGGATATACGGTATTTACCTTGCGCATACGTCGTATTTAAAGGGCGCATATGATTCCGATATACTCGAAGAAATCGGCCTATATGCGGTACGTCAAACGTTCATAGCAATGAAACGAAAGCGTATTCTGAATCTTGCTGGCTATTATAACGGCGTGCTGGACCGGGTGTTAGATCGTCTTTACGAGACAAGATTCGATTCGCTTTGATTACCGAAATTTACGGTAAACAGAAGGACAGGACGTCGTTTCGGTTCGGTTGACTCTGCGGATGGGCGTGCGATTTCATACGTTAGTGAGACGGGGAGGTCTTCGAGTAGAGACGCCCGTTCGTCGCACGATGCGACAATTAATTCATAGCGTTGTATTAGTCGGTAGACGTTCCTTCAGGCGTAGTTTAATCGTCCCAATTTGAGACGATTCGTAAAATGCGTTGACATTCCGTTTAAGGAGATCGTGTGGGTTGCGTTGGAGGACGTGTGATCGTGCCAAATTGGCACAAACAAAAAGAGGCGGAGGTTGATCCTATTGTCCACTTTGTGGACGATTGGCGGTACGCACGATTTTTATTTTGATTGTCCGAATTTCGGACGAACACAATCGCGTCTTCTTCTCGTCACAATTTGTGACGACTACCTATACGCTAGCTTCCGACAAGCCGCATGGACGCTAAAAGCCCGTGAAAATCGCATGAAAAACGTTGGACTATTGGCGGAGTTCGAAACGTTCCTTGAGGCGGAATAGATTGAACGTCGCACCGTGCGACAATCAAACGCATCAGTGCGACGACCTTCGTATCGATGCACATGGCATCTTGATAGCGATGAAATCATGTCTGTCAAATTGACAGGTGAGAACTGTCGTTAAGGACGGTGAACCTTGGTTTGTTGCAAAGGATGTCTGTAATGTCCTCGAAATCGGAAATAGCCGCCAAGCTTTAGCGCGATTAGATGATGATGAAGGTATGTCATTTGAAATGACACACCCTCAATCACCGTCAAAAACAATTATGATGCAAGCTGTCAATGAAGCAGGGCTTTACACTTTGATTCTCGGCAGCCGCAAACCAGAGGCCAAACAATTCAAAAGGTGGATCACGCACGAAGTCATCCCGACAATCAGAAAAACGAGGTGTTTTACATGGCAAACGAAGTATTCCCGATAAAATCAAAACGCGATTATAACAAGTTCATAAAAGCGCTCAAGCCGGGCCGTGATCAGTGGCTGGCGCAATTAGGCACGGCGTTCGGCCTACGTATCAGCGACTTGTTGCTGTTTAAAATCGGAGAGCTTCGCGGCCAGAAGTCGATCACACTCCGAGAAAAGAAACGGAAGAAAAAACGCGTGATCACGTTCAGCCCTTCCGTTCTCAAGATCGTATCCCAACTCGAAGGTGATGACGATGACTACGTATTTGCCAGCCGCAAAGGCGGCGAGCCGATCACCCGCGTTCAGGCTTATCGCATCCTAAACGATGCAGCCAAACGAGCCGGCATTTACGATAAGATTGGCGGCATCGGTACGCATACGCTCCGCAAGACATTCGGATACCGCCTGTACGAGAACGGCGTTGATGTCTCGCGCATTATGTCGATACTTAACCACTCAAGCGAGCGCGATACGTTAAAATATATCGGGATTACTGCGGATGAGATAGAGGCGGCATATGAGTCGATCGAGGTATAGCGGCAGGGGCGGCCGCATCCATCAGCGAGACATGCCGGGCGGGGGGCGGCGTCCGTAACTCAGGGGGTGCGGCACTACACTACGCAACGTATATCGATAGCCTGCGATCAGACGCAACGCTTTGTGCATCGCCGTTGCATGGCGCATCTATGGCCGTCAGACTCATCGGAAGTAGAAACGATGTTGCATCGACTTGCCTGACCAACGGCAACAATACCGATCCTATATGCACAATCTTATACATACCTACCGGCATCAGACGCAATCCTGATCGTTGATTTAATGCGGTTTAAAACGTGCATAAAGTAGGGTCAATTCAGTGCGATGGACAACGACCGATAAACGCTGTTGTATCAACGTTTCATACGTTTGCCGAATGTAACAAAAATCGTTTGTGTTACATTCGATATACAAAACAATGAATGAAGTATTCAGTCGGATTTTTTTTGGAGGCGGCCGACCCCCAGGCCGCCCGGACAAAACCGCCTCATCTGCCGTTCTGAACTTGCGCGCAAAATTTTCAACTCGGAGGGTCGTGACGGTTTAGGACGTCAAAATCAACGATTGAATATGAATATAGCGACCCCTTCGATTCTGCATTTCAAAAGCCCGCTAAATCAGCGTTTCTTAGCGTCTAAATCGTCACGGAGAACGGTTGTGGTTCTGTTTTTCGCCGCACTAAAAAAACGCCCCATCCGATTAAGGACAGGGCTAGACGATCTATTCTTTTTTTCCGAAGCCTTTGACGTAGGTTAATAGATACGACAGTGCGATCAGTATGCCGCCTTGATATAACGGATGAATGATATCGGAAACAATCTCCATCATTCTAACCGGCTTTGGTGATTCTCCGTCAGCTACGTATTGATTCGCGTTAAGATACAGCGTACTTTCGATGTTCGTCAATATGCCGGCCACAATTACGATCCAGCTGAGAACAAACAATATTTTCGGAAATTTTTCTTTCATTGATATCCCGCCTTCATATTTGATTAGTCCGTATCCTATTATCGGTTAAACGATGGGAATTTTGAACTATTCGCGGAAATTGTCGAACGAAAGGAGCCGCACTTCATTCCTTCACTCCCATGCTTCGAAGCTCGCTTTTTAAATCGCCCGTCATTTTCTGATTAACATACGGATAAGTTGCGGAAGCAATCGATTGACCGTCAACTTGAACGGCTACATTGCGATTTTGTCTGACGCCTTGGTCAATCGAACGCAATATACCGATGACCTCGCTTGATAGTCCCGGATTTCCTTCGATCGCCGCCGTATGTCCAGCGTCAATCATCCGCATTAAATTCGCCTGTTGCGCTTCTGTCAGGACCATTTCATTCCGTAGCGCCCGGATGTCAACCTCGTGGCTCATCGGAGCGTTTTCGAACTTAGACGCAAGCCCTCCGGTATGGAGCTTGTTGATTTGGCCGCGGCCGACGATGCCGCCGACGTGGAACGGCACTTCACGTCCGCCTTTACCGTGCGTCTTCTTGAACGTCTCCGCACTCTCTTCGATCTCAGTTCCGTCCATGCTGTAGGTGACGTGGATTTTTTTGTTGATCCGGCGAGCTAACTTTTTGTTCATATCTTCGGCTGAGTTCGTGATGTCCTGAACCTTCTTCTTGGCGCTCTGTAGCCGCGAAATTTCAGTGTCGATCGCTTTAACTGAATCACGATATTCCTTCGTCTTTTTGTCCGCGGCCGAAGTGTTGGTTTTAAGATTGGCCTTCGCGTCTTTCAAACGGGCAATCTCCTTGTTGATGACCTTCACGCCTTCGCCTTTTTTCGCGTTCAAACCGACCTGACGAAGTTCAAGATCGACCATCTTCTGGTTAATCTCGTCTAGTTTGCCGAGTTCCTTTTTTACTTCGCCCAGGCTTTTTCGCTTTGCCTGAAGGTTATCGAGGTTTGCGACGAGCTGATCGCGTAATTTCTTGAGCGTCGCTTCTTCGGCAGCTAAATCAATTTCAGCTTGGTACTGCGCTTTTTCGTTACCGTCTTCTTTTGCTGCGTTAAGCTCGTCAGTTTTGTCCTTTACTTTTTGCGTTTGATCAGCAATCTTCCCTTCTAGTTCTGCTCGCTCTCCATCTAATTTTTTTATATCCGTTTTAAGGTTTTGCTGTTTTTGAAGGTATTCAGCTTCTTTGCTCTGAGCTATAGCCTTTTGCTTTTCTAATTCAGTACGAAGATCTTCCGCCTTAGCCTCAGTCAATTTTTTAACTGCATCCGTATTTTTCGCGAAGGCGTTCCCTTGTTCGCTAATCGCCGCGTTCGTTTCCGGTGCCTTCTCAACGATTTCCCCGTTAAGCTTTAAGAATCGGCGGAACTCCTCATTCGTCAAGCCGGATCGTTCTTGTAAATCCGCCTGCTCGTCTTTGATCCGCTTGATAGCGTCTGGATCCGTCTCCGTCTTTAACCGGTCGTTGAGATCGAGGTAATGCGCGAATTCATCCGCGGTCAATTTCGTTTTTGACTGAAGTTTATCGAACTCGGCCGCAGTCTTATCGAGTGCTTCGATCTCCTTCTGCTTCGCCTCTGCCGTCTCTAAACTGACGGTGTTCATTTCGTCATAACCTTTCTTTACGCCGACTAATAGGCCGCCGAGAAGTGAAAGAGCTGTTATCGCCGCACCAACCGGCGTCATATTCAATCCTTTCAGCGCAATTCCGAGTTTAACAATCGATGATGCTACGAGCGCAATTGCTGCGGCTGTGCCGGCCATTTCGAGCCCTGTCGTAATGATCCCCGGATTTAGCTCGTTGAGAAAACCGAGAATCTTCGTCCCTGTTTCGACAATTTTTCGGAAAGTAGGCAAGAATTCGTTACCGATCTTGATACCGAGACCGTCTAACGCGCTTTTAAATTCTTCGAAGGAGCCGTTCAGGTTATCCATTTGCGTCTTGGCTACGCGATCGGCCGTACCACCAGCGTTCTTGAGTTCGTCGGAATAATCACGCAATCCCTTCTCGCCGACATTAAGCAAAGTAACGAATCCGGACGCTGCCTCCGTTCCGACCAACTGCGCCGCCGTCGCGGTCTTCTGAGCATCGGACATTCCTTCGAGATTCTTCGAAATATATCCGATCAGCTCCGGCAACGGCTTCAGATTTCCGTTTGCGTCATCCAATTCGAGATTGTACTTTTTGACCGCCTGTTCTATTATCTTGAGATCATGTTGAAAATGTTTTTTTACGTGAAGAAGGATAAAAATAAATATGATATTGTGTTTGTTACTTCTCCGCCTATTTTTGTAGCATTTGTCGGTTTAATCGCTAAAAATCGTTACAATGCGAAACTGCTGTTGGATGTCAGAGATTTATGGCCGGAATCACTGAAAGGTGTTGGCGTATTTAATCGTTCTTATATCATTTGGTTATTTGAAAAAATGGAATCTGCTTTATACAAAAAAGCGGACCATATCATTATCAACAGTGAGGGATTTATAAACCATTTTAAAAATAAATCCGAGGGTTTAACAAAAAAGCTGATATTCCTGCCGAATGCTGCCAGAAAAAAAGAGACGATACTGAAGAAAAGAGACGGCGACTCAATGTTTAATGTCGTTTATGCAGGCAACATTGGACTGGCTCAAGATGTCACAATTTTAATGCAGCTTGCCGCAAGGTATTGCAGACCTTCCGCCGCCTCTACCGCTGTAAATTTCGTTTCGGCACCCATCTTGGCCGCGATGTTCTTTAGCGCTTCGAATTCGTCGCCGGTCGCGCCGCTAATCGCTTTAACGTTCGACATGGCCGCTTCGAAGTCTGCCGCAGTCTTAACGGATGCTCCGATACCGGCCGCTACCGCACCGCCAACGGCCAGCGACGCCTTCTGAACGAGCCCCATTTGCTTCGATAGATTTTCGGATGACCGACCCATCTGCGTCATGTCGTTCCGAGCCTGATCTCGGCTTCGTGACCAAGCGGACATATCAAGAATCAAACGGGCGCGTATTTCTCCGACTGTTGCCGCACTCATGCTTTATCGCCTACCTGTGACCAATAGATGAAGAGGAGAACCTCTTGTGGGCTATATCGATTCAAGGTCTCGGTCGCGTCTTTTATCTTTTTCTCTTGTTTTTTCGTGAAGCCAAGATCTCCATTAAGTACTTTTTCACTCACATAATTAATTACTCCAATTGCTTCGGCAACTTCGTTCGCTTCATCCTCTGTTTTGAACGGTGTTTTTACTTTAACCATCTAATCGCTCCTTTTTGTCGAAATAAAAAAAGGCGCCGTTAATTGGCGCCCAAAAAATGAGGGAATTTGCTCCGAAACGGCCATGTCAAAAAACCGTTCATCATCGCAAGAATCGTATTCAGTTTTGTTCGTTTATCATTCTGTCAAAATACTGATGCGGCTTATTGGCGTACATGGCCGTCTCTGGTCCAAGCAATTCCTTAATCGCGTTATGGTGAACGCCGCCTTCCAGTAACAGGTCGCTGTCTCTTCCAGCCTTGGCAAGTCCTTGAAGTGTTTCAGCACGTTTCTGTTCGTCAGTCATAGATTTCGATTTAAGGCGAGTGTACAAGTCGTTCAACTTGACTTTCTCGGAGACCGATCCATCTTTCACAATAGAGGCGGCCATATCGTAAAATTCAGACTGTAGCTGTTTCGCAAGGTACGGGTCCGACGTTTCCTCAACGAACGCTTTCAATCTTTCTACACCTCGTTCTGGATTAGGTGCGAGCAGAAGTGATGTTTTTAGATCCGACAACTTTTGATTGAACACTGCAAGCTCTGTTTCTTCCGGCTGCGCTGGATCTTCTAGGAGAATTTTTGTCGCAAGATCAATAGTTCTTTCGGCTGCGGCCTTTGCTTTATCCTGAATCTCCAGCATTGCACCTAAAAACGCATCTTGATATTTTAGGCGTAACTCTTCCTTCGCTTGCTGTTTGCCTTCTTCTGAAAGCATTCTGTCATTTCTAATTTTGTATAACTCATCCCGATATCTCGTTTTTGCCTCTAACACGATATCTTTGGCTCTATTTCGGACAGTTTCCATCTCTTCATGACTTGCTTGCATCTCTTCGAATTTAGTCATTCAATATTCCCCCTGTTTTTCAGTTCTTGCGGCCTTCTCATTAGCCGATAATTCTTTTTCGAATTCATCTGCGTCCATGACGTCTTTTCCGCATTCAATCATTGCATTTTTTGCACCATATTCGACAGCGCAGTCCATTGCACGGTTGAAAAGCTCTCGGACGTACCCAATTTCAGAAGAGTACACGTTTTTGACCGTTGCAAGAAACAACAATTCGCCGTCTATGTTGCGTATTTCGTATCTGCCGGCGGCACAATCGAGTTTTATGCTCGCACCCCCGCCTGGGAACAAAAAAGACCGCTGCTCCCCGTCTTTGCTTTCGCGAAGATAGGAAACACCGGCCGGTCCGTATGACCCGTAGTATTCAGTTTCGGTTACAACGCAGAACATCTATGCGCCTCCTTTTCGTATACGATTTTCGCTTCTTCTTCGTACGTCCGACATTCTAGCACCGCCCGCGAGATGTTTAGGTCACGGATGCGGCCGGACGATCGACGCAGGATCTCCCCGGTTTCGGCGTCTACCGTAAGAGCTTCGGCAGGCCTAACGTATATCAGAACGTCATACAAAACTAACTCCCCTTCCGATGCAAAAATCGAATTCTAATAGTAATATAGCCGGGCGCCGTTTTTTGCATTTATAAAGCCCGTCATATCAACGTTTACGGACGTCTAAATCGTCATTCTTTTTCTTTGTCTATCACGATAATCACGATTCCTTCGCCGGCTATTTTCCTTTTCATTTTCAACCGCACATCCAGCGCAGTATTGTTGCCGGTTGCTCCTGCGTTCGAACCGCCGGCCGCAACGTTTGCATTTCCCCACCCCGTTCGACTTGTTCCGTAACGGATGATCGGCCGGTAAGTATTTGAGATACTCCCGCATTAAAGCCGGATCTGCGGGCAGAACGTTTTGCATAAAGTACGGACAAATATTCCCCGGCATTGAATCCGTTTTAATTTCAACGGTACACAAACCGCAACGCTGAAGATCGCAGGCGCCGCCACTTTTATAGTTGGCGCAATGATTTCGGGCTAGGCGACCGAGCTTGCTTCGTGTCGAGTTAATCTTTCGCTGATTCATTTCACAACCTCCGTATTTTGGTAGAATTCAAGGCGCCGAAAAAAAGGCATAAAAAAAGCATTAGCCAAAGTGACTAATGCAAGATTTTATTTGAACAGTACCTTTATGGAGTCTAGCTCTTTAGCTGGACCACCAAAAACAACGTTAGGATTTACAACCACAATCTTTTTTCTTTTGTCGTTAGGATCGGGCGGCAACCAAAAAACCGGCTTACCATTCAGATTAACACTCTCTAAGGTCTGTCTTAGTTTATTGGAATCTTTATAATCAAGTAAGGCGGATAGTTTATCTAAGTGCATTTTGTTAAGTCGTTCCGTGTCCGTCTCATCTGGATTAAAACATACGATATTTGTTTTCAGATTCAAAAACGGCAGAACCATATAGACAATAGATAACTTTTTTGCCGCTCGGCCGCTATAATTCTCGTATAGCTCTCGGATTGTCTTTCGGTATAACTTTATTCGGGAAGTTTCCGCAGGCTTTCCTCGGACTTTCCCGCGATGGAATAGAAAAGGAGTCAACTCGATAACGCCTTCTTCGTTTTCTTTAAGAATCTCGGCCGCCGTCATCCTCTTATAAAAATCCCGAAAATTATTAGCGCTCAAGCCGAGAATCTTTCGGAGGCCGGACTTATCGATCTTACGTCCGTTGTCATGAGAAAGTTGCTGATTCTCAAACCCGACAAATGTAGCGATGAACATCAGGCGCGCAAGGTCCGGTTCTTTGACAGTTGTATAATCGTCTAGGAACGATTTGCACGTTTTGTAAAAAGCCCACGTAAAGCCGCCATTCTCAGCGTCATGCCCTCCCGCATTTCTTGTAATTCTATAGCCCTCATTCGAGCGTCCTGATGTTTTAGGGGCCACCTCAAAGTAATCCGAGACGTCGTTCCCTTCTCTATCGTAAATTCTCCCATCTTCGAGCTTTCCGTTCTCTTTCAAGTCAAAAAAACGTTTTTTTGACCTCGGTGTTAGCCCTTTCCAAGCTCTTTGTTCATCCAGCAGACTTCCCATCTTCGAACATCCCCCTTGCTCTCTTTTGTGCCGTGCTTCCTTCACATGAAAATACAAATGTTATATAATAGACATCTAATAATAGAGGATAAATACCTCCTCACTCTTTTATAAATACTGTCACTTTGTGACCTTTTTTCTTATTCTCGATAATCTTTTTCTAACAACTTCATGGCTTACATCCAGTTTTTCTGCTATATATTTTTTTATTATCCTGATCTCTCCATAGATGTTACACGTATATGGGGCGACATTCCCCACTGCTTTATCTTCTTTGACTACCTCCAAAATCTGATCGATAAACTCATTTTCACCTTTTGTTAGTTGATCTCTGCAATCACTAAAATCTAAACCTAATATTGTCTCTATGAGATACTCATCATCTGGAAAGTATGGTTTTAAACTAAAACTCTCAAGATCTCCGTTGATTTTCCTACGTATGCGCCGCATACCATTCCTTTTTATTTCGGCATCAATCAATTTACTACGAATAGCTCTGTTAATATACTTAATTATTTCGCGTTCACTTCGAGAAGTATCAACCCTTACCAATGCATACTCAATAGCTTTCGCTGCAATCTCAAGAATTTCTTTTTTTAATTGTTCTTTTTGAGGCTCGATATCGGCTGTCGCTTGTTTATGCTTGTGGTATAATTCTTCGAAATACAACCTATCTGATAAACTACAAAATTCCTCTAAGCGTAAAAGAATTTCATCAAGAAGAGGTTCTAGTTGTAGAAAAAGACTCTCCGTTATTTCAAAATAGCTTACATATGAATCGCCGCCCGACTCTACATTCGCTTCGAAATCTATGCAGACATCATATTTTAGTATCGATAAAAATCGATTAAAAGAATCTGTTTCGTTCTTGGTAATCGGTTTTTCAGACTTAATATGCCGCGATATTAAGGTGTATATTGCTTTTATTGAGTAAGCTATATAGGATTCCGGATCTTTTAAATTGATTCGTATTCCTCCAGACGGTGTACCGTCCTTAACTCTATGACGGCTCGGATCTTCCATGAAGTTTGTATCGAATTTATCTAAAATATCTTGGATAATTCTCTTATCATCTGAACTTTGAAATACTCTGATTTTATTTATGAACTCCGACATTTTATTCCCCCTCTTAAATGCCCTGCTTTTTCGGTGTTTTTTTGGCTATTTACCCTGCTTTTTCGGTGTGGACATAACCATTCAGAATCCTTAGAGCGCCAACGATTTCAGCCATTTTCCTTTGGTTTAGGATATGTATATCAGTCATATCATATCTTTAAAACTAAATCGCAACAAGAGGATACGGATAGAAATTCAAACCCTAGCGCCCTCATTCGCTTACGCTCATTCGGACGCGCCATTATTTTTTAAAAGATATTAATCGCGATAGAAAATAAATGAATATCCGCGGACAACGGAGCCACGGTTTAAGTGGCGAAGTTGGACGCTAGGCCTTACTTCTCAGCGTCATACCATCGATAAGACTAACCGGAACTACATGCGTAGCCCCGGATCGCCCTTCTATAATGTAGTCGTTTCGGCTGCGTCCTTTAATCCGGCCAACCATCGCCTTTGACGAAAGCCACGTCAATCCGTCAGATCGCGTTCCCCAATAACGTACTTTTTCGCCTACTCTAAACATCGGCAATTACCCCCTCATTATTAACTACAAATACACTTCCGGATTGGCACATTTTAGATATAAGGCACAAGCGCGCGTTCCAACTCGGTCCTTTCCTTCCTCAACGCAGACCTTTCGTTGTGCAGCCGTTTGTTTTCGGCACAAAGCTGGGCCAGGCGTCTTTTTATTCGCAGCTCATCGTCACCGGCCGCCTCTATTAAAGCCAGCCGCCGCCTAGCAATCTCGTAGCTATTCGAATGAAATTCGACCTCTACCTCGCACCATTTGCGATGAACTTCGTCCCTTTTCGCAATTAAGGCGTTACGTGTCGCTTCTTTCAACGACTGTAAGACGTGATCGGACAAAGCGTGCGGAGACTGAAGCGCATAGTCCGCTGGGAAAACATCTAAAACCGTTCCATTTTCCGCAATGACCAGGCGCACCTGTTCGCGAGGATTATCATAAACGGACTGGCTGCCGCTAGTTGATTCGAGTGACCAGACGAACGAGGCACCTTGAGCATATTTTGGCAGTACGTTTTGTGCCTGCGTTTTTGAAAGGCCGAGGCGTACCGTTGCTTTTTTAACTGCCGCTTTAGAAACGTTAAATTTCTCCATAGTTTTCCCTCCCCAATTTAAAGCCAATCCGAACGAAATCAGTAAACGACATATTTGCGAGCTCAGAAACATCGATTTTGCGGAGGTCTGCGTCGACCTTTGACGTGTCTACCATAAAAAACCGAGGATAGTTATTTTCGTAAAGGTGGTATCCATCGCTCCTTTTTTCTAATCGGTCAGTATCGTAAAACACCAGTCCGTCATCTGAATACATTCCAACGACGTCGGCCGCGATTAACCAGGCGTCCGAGATTTCGTGTATTTCTTGTTTTGTATCGAACGTTTCACCATGATAATGCAGCTTTACTGCCTGCGGTTGAAATTTAGCCATCATGCCGTCCAAACCTCCTCACCGAATAGTTCTCGCGCTGCCGTGACGCCGATTTCGGCGCAGCCTGCGAATGCTCTCCGGGACACTTGCGGCAAGAGTTCAGCGAATTCCTCCGGATTTAAGTTAACGAATTGATCGTCTGATCCTGCGGGATAGACATTCCACCATCCCACAACAGTTCGAACATAACGAATTTGCATTTGTATTCCTCCTCGAGATTTTGTTACGCTTTCGAGTACCACCTTAGTTAGGATTATATGGTACGCTATTACGTAAAGTCAAGAAAAAAAAATGCAACTGGAGGGCAAAAATGAAAAAAGTCAGTGTGAATATCGGGTCTATTATGGAAAAAGAAAATCTTTCACTTAGGGGTCTTGCTGATAAATGCGGGATAAGACACGCTGCGCTTAGTGAATTAATGAATGGGAAGAGACAAAATATCAATTTTGGACATATTGAGCGAATCGCTAACACTTTTAACATTAAAGAAATCAGTGAAATTATAAGTTTAGTTGAGGTAGAAGAATAAAACGGATCTTAGAAACGACTTGGGTATATCGTCGTCAACATTGGCGAAGATGACTGGCGGAGAGTTTGTTGCCTTGAAGGTGATCGCGCAAATATACGAATACTTGGATTGCCCGATCGAAGAGATCGTCCAGTTGAACGCGTAGAAAACACGGTGGTTACGTACGAATAAGTATACAAAAAAGCCCGACTCTGTCGAGCGGGCTATTTCTATTTTTCTTCTGCGTCTACAGACGAGCTTCCTATTTTATCACTCGCCGGATCATATAAACCATCGAACTCTTTAGACTTATCACCATTTAAATACCCTTCAACGGTGATAGCTCCGGTTGGATCAATAAAATAATCATCATAATAAGCAATCTTTTCTATACCTTTATACTCATTATGTAGATATTCAGTCATCTTAGTTTTTGCTTTCTCAAAAAGTGCAGCCTCTTCTTTTTTGACATCATATTGGTGCTTCATAAACAACCCTCCACCTGCTATAATTAACAATAGTAGGATAATAATGTATTTTTTCAAATGAAATTCATTCCTTTCCTATTATTATTTTACCATTACACGGAAGGTGTTGTGTATCGTGAGTAACAAAATAAAAAAGTCAAATCTTACTGATGAGACTTATTATCGTATAAGCCAGCGATCTTACAACTATGATTATCTCAGAAAAAAATTAAAAAACAAAGAGTACATACGGATTAATTCATCTGTTTCCGGAGCCACCTACTGGTATGTTGATAAAATTAAAACAGACGATGACACCGGACTTGATGCGGTTGTTCTGTCACAAGCCGAAAATAAAAACGGCAAATGGGTAAAATCCGATAATCCAAAAAATGTTGTCGTATCCTTCGCAGGAACTGATCTCGGAAAAAATCTGGAAGCAGACGGAGCAAAAGCAGATCTTGAAAATGTCGTTGTTGGGTTAGATCCTAAACAGGAAACTGAATATATAATCGAAAAAGACGCAAAAGATACGTCCAAAACGCTCGGTGTGTATACACGATCGATGGAACAACTTCAGATGATGGAATCCGGAAACTATAAAGTCATTACAAAGACGACTCAAATCGATCAGGCTGATCGGTTAGTTAAAGAAGTCAAACAAAAGTATAAAGGAACATCGACGATTGTTTCTACGACGGGGCACTCCCTCGGCGGCGCAGAGGCGGAATACAGCGCGGTCAACAATGATATTTACGCCGTTGCTTTCAACAGTCCTTCAATCGTTCATCTGCATTCCGAGGAAAAACAGAAGGAGATCAATAACGGCAATTATAATTCATATGTGAAATCGATCATCAATCCGGACGACATGGTCGGTTCCGGCTGGTGGGATGAGTATGACCGCCATAACGGTACCACTATTTACACAAAAGACCCTTCTCTCGCTGAAGCAAATCGCGAAGAAAGACTCGACGGTAACAAGCTTCAACAGGTAGGAAGAAATCTCCTATATTTCGCTAATACGCTCATCTTTCAAAATCCGGACACACACGGCATCAATAACTCAAACTTTACCTTCGACGAAAGCGGCAACATTCAAAATATAGAAGGCGATGAACTTGTGTATGACAAAAATTTAAAAGCGATGCTTCCACCGGAGGTTACTTCTGGAAGCGACGCGATTAAAGTCACGCCTGAAGTCGCGAAGCAGCTCGCGGAAAAGGTAAACGCGATCATCAATGACCTGCGCACAATGAAAAGAGAAGCGGAAAACGCTTATCAGGAGCACGACGCCTCGATAAACGATCTGAAACACGAGACCTATCGCCAGGTCGGGCACGGTTTATACGATCAGCTTACGCTCGATGACGTAAACAATACGCTGAATGATCTGGCACAGTCGTTTGACAAAAAAGGAAATCCGCTGTTTTACGATGTCCATGCTGAAAAAGCATACATTGCTTCATTGCAAAATACGATTTCCGATTTGGAAGACATCAGCGGCTACCTTGCGCAAATCGCAAAGGATTTTAAAGCAAAAGATAAAATGCTCGCTAACTGGCTAAAACTTTAGGAGTGGAATAAATGGATACATTAGATAACTTCATTCAAAAGCAAAACGACCCAATGGAAAAGCGAAGGCAGCTTAATATGCTGAAATCCGGTATGAGAGGCACGGCAGGAGCCAAGCTCGAATCCGTGCGAAATACCCTCAGACCGAAATTTAAAGTAGACGAGATTCAGAAAGAAATGAACAGCGTCTATTCATCGCTTCTCTACAGTTTCAAAGGGAAAGCGCAGCAGGCGCTGGCACAACGGATCAGCCAAAGCGCCCAGCAGCTTATTAACACGGAGCAGGACGGAGAAAGCTTTGTGAACGGGTTTAAGACGAGATGAAGGCGCCAGTGACGGCGCCCTTTTTTAAACAGAACACCGAAGGATGAAATATACAAGAAAGAACGAGACATGTCGATTGTTATAGATGTTCTATTAAATACAGGGGTTATATAAAAAGTGAATCGGGTGAAAGAGATGGAAGAAATAATTATGAGATTTGCAAACTATGGTATGGATTTAGGCTTATTTCTAACGCCGTTTAGTGCTCTGTTCTACCCTATATTTCGATTATTGGAACGGACGGCGGGTTTTCATTACTCTAGCATAGTAAAAGGTATTTGGTACGTTGCAAATGGATTACTTACGGTAACGGAACACCTCCAATTACATGTAGTAGTTGCTTGTGTGTGTTTTATAGAAGCCTTTGATCATTTTGTAAAACAATACGATTCTCGACATTTAAACAAAATAAAGAGGACGAAAGGTCGCCTCAGAAAAGAAAAACAAGTTTAAAGCAGATTGCTTGATCGGCACCCTTTTTCGTTAAACTCTCACGAAAGTTCTTGCGGGGTAAAGGTGTTGTAGTCTATAATCGGAATTAATAGAATAAGAGCGTTTATAAGAATACGGTCATTACCGCATGACTTATCGTTAATATACCAACGTTTGACTTACTGTTGACTTATCGGACTATAGTCGGATACCTTGACAGGGTAGAGGTCGCTGGTTCGAGCCCAGTCGGAATCATACCGAATCGAAACGGCAGGAAAACGTTGAGTTTCAACGGGTTTTCTGCCGTTTTTGCGTTTAATTTTTTCTTCAATACTCCTCTATCCCACCTCATCATTCTAACAAAAAACAGCCTCAGTGTTTGAAAGAGTTATGGTAAAATATTCTTTGTACAAAGTTTGGGCTCACTCAAGGGAAGCTGGCTCATCCCCTATGAAAGGGGGTGATGCTTATGACAACATACGAAACAATCTCGTTAATGATTGCTTTTGGCATGTTAATTGCCGTGTTGTCGAAGAAAGAAAAATAGACTTCCCTTGAGCCCTGGTAAAGTTCATAGGGAAAGTCTATTTTAAAATGACTGAGCCAAGCCCTTGTTGGGCCGCTTTGTACACGCGACTCGACTGTTGGCGCAGTCGGGTCTTTTTTATTTTATGCATTTCTTAAAGGAGAAATACATCTGGCGCGCTTTTCATTTTGAAATGCATCACGCCGCGGAAGATTATAAATCGTCTATATTCAAATTCATATTAGCAATTTTAACCCACTAAATCAACTATAAACTAGTTTCATGAATAAAACCTTTAAAACCAATTCGAATTCTCCCACAAGGTGCTCCTTCTTTCAACATTTCCAAAAATCTCGTCAAAGTTTTTTTCGCGAAACTGACGTTTTATTTTGGGGATTTTTAAACAACAGCAATTGCAGCTCTGAATCATAAAATAAATAACAATGAGGGTACATTGTTATTTAGCTTTGCCTGCTATTGTTTTCTTAGTCTTCCGAGTTTTGACTAACGAGGCTGCCCCTATGACTCCTGCATCATTTCCTAACTGCGCTAGTTTAATTTTTGTACTGGTTCGGACATGTGGATAGGAAAATTCATGGAAGTATTCCTCTATTCCCTTTAGAAGGGTTTCTCCTACAGCGGATACGCCGCCTCCAATCACAATTGCATCAGGATTCAACAAGTTCCCGATGTTCCCGCAAGCAAATCCTAAGTAAAAATAAAATTTATTTACTGCCATGAGTGCTAATTTGTCATCTTGTTTTGCTTGGTCAAAAACAATCTTAGCCGTTACTTCCTGACCGTCATCAATTAACCATTTCAGCTTTGATTCACCAGCAAATTCTTCTGATAAATCCCGCGCTAATCGAACCACACCTGTTCCACTAGCTACGGTTTCCAAACAACCGCGATTGCCGCATGTACATGGATAACCATCATGATCCACAATCATATGGCCTATTTCTCCTGCAGCCCCTTTTCCATGAATTAAGTGGCCTTCAACAATCACACCTCCGCCAACACCTGTGCCAAGCGTAATAAAGACTAAATTGGCACAACCTTCACCCGCCCCCTTCCAACGCTCTCCTAATGCGGCGACATTCGCATCATTATCGATGCAGAAAGGAATTCCGGTTCCAGCTTCAACCTTTTCTTTAACTGGCTGCAGCGTTTTCCAGCCTAAATTAAATGCCCCACTAACAGTTCCTTTTTCGATATCGACGGCTCCAGGTGAACCCATACCGATACCTAAAAAATCATCAGCCGACAGACCGTATAAATTTAACCGGTGATTAATGGAATGAATAATCTCGGGAATAATATTCTCCCCTTTATTTTGAACATCTGTTTCCATGCTCCACTTTTGTTGAATCCCCCCTTCTGCCGTGAGAATAGCAAATTTTACGGTAGTGCCGCCTAAATCAATTCCGATTAATTTTTTCATCTTTTTTCCTTCCTTATTCACAAAGCCAATCGTTTCCTTGATTAAGTTTAAGATGTTATGATTTATCTGTTGCAGGCTTTGTTTTTTTCACCATTCGACAATAGCGGAACTGAATACATATTCCTTCTTCTTTAACAAAAAGAGCGGTCTGGAAACATTAGCCTAAGACTTCTCTTACTTTTCTCAAAGCAACCCCGACAACTTTGTCCATATCGTAATATTTGTATTCACCTAAACGGCCGCCGAAGATGACATTGTTTTCTGATTCGGTTAACGCTTTATATTTTTGATACAATCCACTGTTCTTACGATCATTGATCGGATAATAAGGTTCATCTCCTATTTGCCATTTCATACCATATTCCTTGCTTATGATGGTTTTAGGCTGTGTTCCAAATTCAAAGTGCTTATGTTCAATGATACGTGTGAAAGGAGTTTCTCGGTCTGTATAATTAACGACCGCATTTCCTTGGTAGTCAGGCATTTCCAACACCTCAGTTTCAAACCGCAAGCTTCTGTATCCCAAAACACCGTATTTATAATCAAAATAAGCATCAATAGGTCCGCTATAAACTACTTTTTCTGCAACACTGTTCCAATAGCTTTTATCCTCCAAATAATCCGTATGGAGCTTTACCTCAATTCCTTCTATCATTCGCTCAACCATAGCCGTATACCCGTCAGTTGGTATTCCCTGATAGGTATCGTAAAAGTAATTATTGTCATATGTAAACCTTACCGGTATCCTGCGAATGATAAAGGCAGGAAGTTCTGTGCATGGACGCCCCCACTGCTTTTCGGTGTAACCGCGAATGAGTTTTTCATAAATATCCGGTCCAACGAGATTAATAGCTTGTTCTTCCAAGTTTTGCGGATCTTCCACATAGTGGTCTTTGCATTGCTGTCGGATTTTTTCCTTTGCTTCATCTGGTGTTACAACGCCCCACATCTTGTTAAACGTGTTCATGTTAAACGGCAGATTATAAATTTCACCATGATAATTAGCGATTGGACTATTGATATATCTGTTGAATTCGGTAAACCGGTTAACATAATCCCAGATTTTTTTATTGCTTGTATGGAAAATATGGGCCCCATATTTATGCACCTGTATATCTTCCACTTTCTCCGTATAAATATTGCCAGCAATATGGCCGCGTTTATCAATTATGAGACATGATTTTCCGGCTTTTTTTACTTCGTGGGCAAATACGGCTCCATATAGACCCGCGCCTACAATCAAAAAATCATATTTCGGTTTCATAAAAGTCGATCTCCTAAGAGTTTTTTCATTGATTTTTTTTATTACAAAAATGACTTTCTATGATTTTTATTTCTTATAAGCTGTTTTCATTCTTCAATTAATTAAATCCGACCAATCTTTGCGAGATTTTGTATACCGACACGGAAATCCCTCGTCCAACCCGGCCGGGTAAGTTAATGGTCCGACCCAAAATCCCGTATTTGAGATGGTAATAAAAATTTATATCCTTCTCTTTAATATACTCCCATAATTCTTTTTTCTTTTTCAGATTCTCTGCTGTTCCTGAACGTATTAATAAAATGGCAGAAACGATCGTAACGATTTCCAGATGGTGAAGCATATACTCTCGGAGCTTTTGACTTGTCACGTTTTCCAGATTCACTTGTTCTATCATAAGCTTGTTAACTTTAATCTGTTGGTCAACCCTTTGAATCATGACACGCTCATTCACCGACTGGTCTTCCCTGCCGATCAAATACCGATAAAAATCAACGTTGATATAGTAGATTTTCTGTACATGTTCAAGTGGTCTGTATACAAATAAATTATCCACATAAAACGTATGCTTAGGCAGTTCAAGACCGCATTCTTTCAGCAGCTGCGTTCTGTAAATAACAGAATGCATTAAAAGATACTGTCCTTTTCGGAATTGCCCTATATCATTCCAAGTGAAAATGGTTCCTTCCGGCAGGACATTTTCATATTTCATAACCTTCTTGTATTTTGTGCCTTCTTTTTCATAAACAAAATTGCTAATCATCATATCCACTGATTTTTCTCTTGTTATAAAGTCGTGTATCTTTTCAAGTATTTTTAGATATGCCCGAGTATCTACCCAGTCATCACTGTCCACTACCTTTAAGTAGTATCCGGAAGCATTTCGGATACCCGTATTTACGGCTTCTCCATGTCCTCCGTTTTCCTGATGAATTGCTTTGATGATGGTTGGATATTTTTTTGCATATTCATTGGCAATGTCTGCTGTTTGATCTGAGGAGCCGTCATTAACTATCAGTAGCTCTACGTCATCGCCCCCGGGCAATAGAGACTCGATGCAATACCTCATATATTCTTGTGAATTATAGCAAGGAATAACTACTGATAATAATTTCATTACATTCACTACCTTTTCTTTGCCTATTTTTCAGGTTCTTGTTTAAAAATAATTTTAAAAATCGGGAAGAATACCAAAAAAGATATTCCGCTGTTAATTATCATTGTAATAATATCAGCTGCTGTTTCACCGGTTGAGCCCCATGTATTCATAAACATATGATATATCGGCGCTTTATAGAAGCCTTGGGCCGCCGCCGCACCTATCGTGATGACAATGTATGCGACAAGATACCAAAACGCCGCTCTCCAAATGTTGCTGTTTGATTTAAATGTAATATTTCTTTGGACAAAAAAGTTGATAATCTGCGCTATCGCAATTGTGATTTGGACTGCAAGGAAATAGGCAAGCCCGCCCCCGCCGCCTGCGGTAAGCGAGCCGGCTGCATAGTCAAATACATAATAAGGCGTTCCATCAAAGTTATGACCAAACTGCAACACTTTAAAACTAATTGAAACCAATGACGTATGTTCGAATAAACTTTTAAAAATAGGCATCAAAACAAGCTGCAGTAAAGTCACACCATTACTTATCATAAAAAACAAAAGGAATTGGGCAATATTTGGATGCCTTTCTTTATAAGAATTCCAAAAACCTGCGGTTCCTGCAACTAATTTTTTATTTTTTGTATCGGTGTTACCCATTCAATTTTACATCTCCTTTGCCGCTGTTTCTGCTGGGGTTATTTATTTAGCGGACTTTACCACCTTTTTTCTTTCCTTTAACACATGACTGGCCCCCTTAAAAAATCGGCCATTCACCATCATCAAGATACCATCGACCATTGGCATATTGACGATTCCTCCTGACATTCTGGCAATTCCCCTGAACGGCAAATGATATATAGACATCATCATGAGATTTGCAGTGCTTCTTTTTCCTATTTTTCGTAGAAACCAGTGGGTAAAGATAATCGAGTAAAACGCCAATTTCCCAAATGCCCCCCTGGCATACTGGCACTGTGCAATGGTATCGTTGTACCCCAGTCGTTTTGTTCGATCCCATTTGGATTCAGGAACTTTATATCCAAGCAAGTTTTCAAATTCTTCTTCACTGACATTGTTTGCATGACCTGAATAATAGGAAGGAAGTTTCTCATTGTCATATGGAATGGGGGCACCTGTACCTTCCACAAAAATAGTGTCTCTTAAACGGATATCTATACTTGATGCACCGATCAAAATTTCATAATCGGCTTGTTCAATTTCCCATTTATTTGTTTTCACATTAAAATAGCGGAAGGTTTTATCATCAAAAGGAATGGTTACGGTTTTGGTTTCTCCGGGTTGTAACAATATTTTTGCAAATCCCTTTAATTCCTTTTTCGGTCTGAATATCGCCTTGGATTTACATGCTACATACAGTTGTGCGATCTCCATTCCGGCGATATGACCGGTATTTGTTATTTTAAACACCACACTTTCGTTACCAACCTCAATATCCGTGTATTCAAATGATGTATAGCTCAACCCATATCCAAATGGAAAAAGAACCTTCACTCCCGCCGTATCATAATAGCGATAGCCGATATAGGGACCTTCCCGATATTCAACGCTAATCTCTTTACCAGGGAAATGATAAAAGGAAGGCGTATCCTCATAGCGAATCGGATAGGTTTCCGCCAATTTACCGGACGGGTTGACCTCACCAGTCAATACCCGCAATATGGCACTAGCACCAGCCTGCCCACTTAAATACCCATGGACCAACCCTTTTACTTTATCAATCCATGGCATTTCCACCACGGAACCGCAAGACAGAACGGCAACAATATTTGCGTTTACTTTATATAATGCATGTAATAGCTCAATCTGGTTCTCTGGAATCTTCATGTTTTGCCTATCAAGTCCTTCGGCTTCTGTTACTTCATCAAGACCAATATATAAAAGAACAACATCCGCCTCTTTTGCAAGGTCACACGCTTTATTTATTTTTTTCTTATTCTTCTTTCCATAGCGCTCAAAGCCAGGTTCGAATCCGATACTGTCAATTCCTGATTGATCTAGAAAATCTAGTGTTCTGTCTAGTTTAGTAGGATTAATAATTGAGGAGCCGGCGCCTTGGTATCGCGCTTCCTTCGCGAAGTCTCCGATCACAGCCACTCTTTTTCCTTTTTTCAGCGGTAATATGTGATCCTCGTTCTTCAATAGAACTATCGACTCTTCTGCAACCTGCTGCGCCATTCTGTGATGCTTTTCCACATCAATCTCTTTATACTCTGCTTCAAAAACCGCCTCTGTCGTAAAAATAAGGTCCAATAACCTGTCTACACATCCGTCTAGAACTTCTTCTTTAATCTTCCCCGCCTCAACAGCCTTGACAATTTCCCCATTGGTCTCCCCTGAAGTCGATGGCATTTCCAGCTCATTACCGGCAAGTAATCCGGCAACCCGGTCATTGCTTCCGCCCCAATCGGTCACAACAACCCCTTGAAAATCCCATTCATCCCGGAGGATATCCCTCATCAAATGGATGTTCTCATTCGTATAAGCACCATTTAACAGATTATAGGAAGACATCATGGTCTTTGCTTTACCTTCTTTAATAGCGATTTCAAATGCGGTCAAATAGATTTCCCTTAGCGTCCTTTCATCGACGATAGTGTCGATCGCCATACGTCTTTCTTCCTGATTGTTTGCCGCAAAGTGCTTCACACAAGCTGCTACCCCTTTTGATTGAATACCTTTAATCATTCCCGCGGCCAGTTTCCCGGCCAGATACGGACCTTCACTGAAATACTCAAAGTTTCTTCCTGCCAATGGGCTTCTCTTCATGTTGACCCCAGGCCCAAGAAGGACATTCACTTTCTGGGCTGCAGCTTCTTCCCCCAGATATTCACCCATCTTCTCTCCCAGCTCCACATTCCAGCTATTTGCAATCGTTGCAGCCGTTGGAAAGCAAGTCGCCGGAATACTGGGATTCAGCCCTAAATGGTCGGCAGCTGCTGCCTGTTTGCGAATTCCATGGGGGCCATCGGCAAGAAACATACTATTAATGCCTAGGCGATTGATGTTCTGGGTTTGCCAAAAATTTTTGCCTGACATTAAAGATGCTTTTTCTTCTAATGTCATCTTTCTAATTAAATCTTTATGTTTCATCTCGATTCCTCATTTGCAGTTTCGGCAGTACCAGGAAGTACTGCCGAAACATTGTTTTTGATCGTACAATTCATCAGTCTATTTTTTAATGAAACTTATATTCAAACGTTTTCAGGCTGAAATATTGACTTTATTCTGCTTTTTCAGTTTTCTAGTGACGAATACAATGATCGCAAGAGCTGCAAGTAGAATGACAACATTTGCAGCAATCAGCCAGTACTGCCATAAAGGCGTAATTTCAACAATTCTGGAACTTGTAGATATTCCATTCATAGCGTTGCTGTTGACAATGGAATAGAGAATATTGTGAACAGATTCTCTTAAATGATTGACCACTGCAGGAGTTAACTGATCATTACTCAGCTTCCACAGTTTGGAATCTGTGTTCAACCAGAGGTTGGTTCCAGCTTCAATTCCTTCTCTCAGATCCTGGTAGGCGAAGTGAGAGAGGGATGCCTGATCGGTTACGACAGTACCTTTAAAGCCCCACTCATTTCGAAGAGTTTCCGTCATAAGGCCTTTATGGCCGCCTGCCCAACGAGCCCCAATTCTATTCATGGCTGCCATAGCACCGCGAGCATCTCCTTCACGGACAGTGGTTTCAAAGGGTTTTAAATAGATTTCGCGCATCGCCTGTTCATTTGCAAACATGGCGCCGCCTAGACGATTCGTTTCCTGATCATTCAGTGCAAAATGTTTCATATATACAAAAGTGCCTTTTGATTGAACACCTTTAACTTCACTTGCACTTAACTTACCTGATAGAAAGCCGTCTTCAGAGAAGTATTCAAAATTTCTTCCACCAAATGGGGTGCGGTGAGTGTTAACACCTGGAGCATACCAACCTGCAACCTCATTTCTAATGCCATCTTCCCCGACTGATTCTCCCATTTTTTTAATGAGTTTCACATTCCATGTCGAAGCCATTACGACTTCCGCCGGATAAGCCATCCCCTGTTTATTTCCGCCCACAAGCGTATTGGAGATTCCTGCAGGGCCATCCAAATTTGACGTTCCGGGTAGGTTGATTGATTTAATCGGTACAGTGGCATACCCGCCCATTCTGACAAGTTTAGTCATTTCATCAACAGTCAGTTGATTCAGCAAGACATCCCAAAGTTTATCGTCATAATCACGTCCTATAAACATGGCAGCATTTAATTCTCCAAATTCTTTACTAATGACACCTGTTTCAGGCATGACAGCATCCTTGTCTTCGGTGTATGAGATGGCAAGATCGTCAAGCAATTCCTTTGATGCGGTTAAGGAACCATCCTCATAGGTGGAAGGCCATGTACCTTTCCAATCCTTTCTGGAAAGATATTTAAAAGAAGAATCATAATGTTTGATGTCAACATCATCAAACTGATTGGATATTTTATTACCCGTTACTGCAGACTCCGCATAAGTTGTAGAATCAAGAGTATCAACAGTAAAATTCTGTACTAATGCCGGATTACCATCATAATCCATACCGTCTTTAGTAGTTTTACCCTTTGCTGCGAGTATGTTATTCAAGGCATCATGTGCGTTTTCACCTGCTGTGAAATAATAATCTCCAGCATCCACAATGTATGTCCCTTTGCCGTTGGCATCGTATGTTTTCATTTCTTCTTTATCCACTTCAATCGTAACGGTTTCTGACTTGCCTGCTTTCATTTCCGAAGTTTTTGCAAATCCTACCAACTCAACAGACGCCTTTTCAATGCCGTTATCTTTGTCATATTTTGTATAAGGGGATTGCATATAAATCTGAACAACGTCTTTTCCCGGAACAGAACCCGTGTTCATCACTTTTAAAGAAACTTCATATTTATCATCTTTTTCCTTTACTCGATAATCGGACCACTTAAATTGCGAATATGAAAGACCATATCCGAATGGGAACTGAACCTGCTCGGAATAATTGTAATCGATTTCCTTTTCGTTACCTAGGACTACATCCTCATATCGAGTCTCATAATACTTATATCCGACATAAATGCCTTCACCGTAAACCATGTATGAATTGCCCTTATCAACTTGACTGTTAGCTATTTTGTAATTCCCGAAATTAGCCATTGCAGGAGAGCTAAATGCATCATACGCATAGGTATCAACTAAATTTCCCGATGGATTGACGCTTCCATTCAATACCTCACCGATTGCATATGCACCGGTCTGTCCCAGAGCACCGACCGAAATAGCAGCATCAATGTTATATTCATCTAAAAAGCCTAATTGTATAGGGTTAGATGAATTGATTAGAACCACAACAGTTTCAAAGTTTTCTTTTGCAAGCTTAAGCATGTCTTTTTCATTGTTGTCAATTTCAAGATAATGATATCCTGTAGAAAGCTTGTCGGTTGCAAGATCAGAGTGCTCTCCACCGGATCGGCCGATCACAACCAGTGCAGCGTCATTGTAATCTTTGAAGCTATTGATTTCCTTATCGGTATACACACTCCGCGGAACTTCATTTACCTCAAAAGATCCCTTCCCTTCTATGTCCGGTGTTTTCTTTCGATAAGAAGAACCTGCGCCGGTCTGATAGAAATCCCAAAGCGTTTTATTGACTTCGAATCCGGATTGTGCAAGCACAGCCTTCAAATCCGGTACTTTTGCAGTTTCAACAGAACCGGAACCGCCGCCTCCATAAACGAGGTCAATTGAGTTCTGACCAAGAACAGTAATTTTTCCCTTAGACTTAAGCGGCAATGCATTGTTTTCATTCTTCAACAGCACAATGCCCTCTTCTACAAGTTTCTGCACTACCTCTTCTGCGCGAGCTTTCTGTTTGTCTGCAGAAGCAAACGAACTCTTATAATATTCATTGTCTTCCTTATCTTTATCATCAGTGACAATTTTGCTGGTCGGATGACTTAAATAGATTGAGATAATCTGCGAATAATTTTTGGCATAAATATCCCCTACAATAACCCCTATAATCAGCACCGCACTTACTATATATAAAATAATGGCTGCGGGCTTTGATATTTTTTTCGTTTTTTTCATGTTTTTCCTCCACCATTTAATTAAACTTAGTAAGCGGACTATATGGACTATGTCAATTTAGCTACTCAAACTGAATACGCTTACATACTTAGCATTTAATTGTGGGCGCGCTTAAATTAATTGCTTTACTTGAATTTACCATATAGATCAAACGGTGCATATCAACGAAAAGTTCCGGGGCATAAACTTTTCGTTGATTATAAAAAAAAGCCGTTTTAACTGGCTGTTCGCCCATCAAAACCGCTCAACTTTATCTTTGCAATAATCCTTTATATAATTTTTGAATAAAGATACGGACTTTGATTCTATGTCTCTTTTCCTGCTGACCAGGTAAATATTCTGAGGGATTTTTTCCTTCAATCGAACGAGTTTAAGCCTATCGTCATGATGCGCCTCTTCAACAAAGTCCACGGATACTGCAACATATCCGTTTGCCTCACAAAGGGAGTGAGCCGTTTTAATATTTCCAAACTCATGAACAATATGCGGAGTGAAGCCATGTTCCAAACATTTATCGATCAAGCTGTGCTCCTTCCCCTTTTCAACAGATTTAATCACTAACGTTTCATTTTGTAAATCAGTTATGGAGATCACGTCTTTAGCTGCCAGGGGATGCCTTTTAGAAACAAGGATTACAACTTCTCCGGTTCCGATCAAATCGCAGTCGCAATTTTCAATTTCTTCACTGCCCATGATTAAGCCTACTTCTGCTTCTTCTTGAAACAAGTCACCTAAAGGATATTCATCCGGCAGCTCTCTTAATTTCATCTGGATATCGGGATACTGATTCGAAAAGGCAAACAGAATTTCTGCAGGAACCATTATCGTTGTTGAGAAGGTAACCACGACATTTAATATGCCATCTTTACCGCTCATTATACTAATCTCTTTCACCAAGTCATCCATTAAATAACAGATATGTTTAGCTCGGGCAAACAATAATTCACCGCATTCTGTCGCTTCCATTCCATGCGACCCTCTAATAAACAATTTTGCCTCCAAATCCATTTCAAGTTGTTTAATCGTCTTACTGAGCCCTTGTGGGGTAATAAATAAGTCTTTAGCGGCAGCAGTAATACTTTTCTTTTCATAGACTTTGATGAAATATTCTAATACCTCTTTATTCATAATTTTCTCTTCCCTATATTTCCTGTCTTACGGCTCTTTTTCATCTTGCTTCTTTCTTTCAATATATGAACAAGCCCTTTAAGAAAACGACCATTTACCATCATTAAGATCCCATCCAGCATCGGCATATTTACGATCCCGCCTGTCATTCTGGCAATTCCCCTGAATGGCATGTGATAGAATGACATCATAATCAAATTGGCAATACTTCTTTTTCCTATTTTTCGCAAAAACCAATGAACAAAAATGATCGCAAAATAAATAAGTCTTCCTGAAACCCCTTTTGCATATTGGCACTGTTCTATAGTATCGTTGTAGCCCAACGGTTTTGTCCGGTCCCATTTCGGGTTGGGAGCCTTCCCTCCCAACAGGGTTTCAAATTCTTCCAGACTGATATTATGTACATTTGCGGAGTAATAGGTTGGCAGTTCCTCCTTGTCGTATGGAAGAGGCGCGCCTGTACCTTCTACAAAAAGGGTATCCGCTAATCGGATATCGGTACACGATGCGCCAACCATAATGTCGTATTCGGCTTCTTCGATTTCCCAGTTATTCGTCTTAATATTAAAATACCGGAATGTTTTATCATCAAAAGGGATCGTTACTGTTTTTGTTTCACCTGCATTGATGAAAATCTTGGAAAACCCCTTTAATTCCTTTTTCGGTCTGAAAATATCCTTGGATTTGCACCCCACATAGAGTTGTGCAATCTCCATCCCGGCAATTTTCCCGGTATTTGTTATTTTAAAACTGACACCCTCATGATTAACCTGAATATCGGAATACTCAAAGGTTGTATAACTAAGCCCAAATCCAAAAGGGAATAGAACATTAAGCTCAGCTGTATCATAATAACGGTAGCCAATAAATGGACCTTCTCGATATTCAACGCTCACTTCCTTTCCTGGAAAATGGTAGGAAGGTGTATCCTCATAGCGAATTGGATAGGTTTCAGCCAATTTCCCGGAAGGATTCACATCACCTGACAACACTCTAAGGATGGATCTTGCTCCCGCCTGTCCGCCTAAATAGCCATGTACAAGGCCTTTTACTTTATTAATCCATGGCATTTCCACCACAGAACCGCAAGAAAGAACGGCCACAATGTTCGGATTTACTTCATTTAACGCGTTCAATAAATCGATCTGGTTTTTTGGGATCTTCATACAATGCCTATCCAAACCTTCAGCCTCTGTCACTTCATCCAGACCAATATACAGAAGAACAACATCCGCTTTTTTGGCGAGTTCACATGCTTTTTCGATTTTCTTCTGATCTCTCTTCCCGTATCGTTCAAAGCCGGTTTCAAAGCCGATACTGACAATTCCAGACTCCTCGAAACAGTTGAGAGTGTGATCCAGTATTGTTGGATTAACGATAGATGACCCTGCTCCCTGGTAACGGGCATCTTTGGCAAAATCCCCAATTACGGCAACTTTTCTGCCAAACCGGATGGGTAAGATATGGTCTTCATTTTTAAGAAGGACTATTGATTCTTCGGCAGCCTTCTGCGAAACCCTGTGATGCTTTTCCACATTAAATTCGGAGTGAGGTTTATTAAATACCTCATTTGTAGTAAAAATAAGCTCTAGTAATCGATCAACACATTCGTCTAACACTTCTTCTTTCATCTTACCGCTTCTGACTGCTTGGAGAATTTCCCGGTCGGTCTCTCCTGCAGTAGTCGGCATTTCCAACTCATTTCCAGCAATCAATCCTGCAATTCGGTCATTGCTTCCTCCCCAATCGGTGACAACAACCCCCTTAAAATCCCATTCGCTACGCAAGATACCCTGCATTAAATGTAAATGTTCATTCGTGTAAGTTCCGTTTAACCGATTATACGACGTCATGATTGACTTAGTCTTACCTTCTTTGACCGCAATTTCGAAGGCGGTAAGATAGATTTCCCTAAGGGTTCTTTCATCGACAATTGCATCAATCGTCATACGTCTTTCTTCTTGGTTGTTTACCGCAAAATGTTTCACACAAGCGGAGATTCCTTGTGATTGAATACCTTTAATCATACCTGCGGCAAGTTTTCCGGCTAGATACGGATCTTCACTGAAATATTCAAAGTTTCTGCCGCATAAAGGATTTCTCTTTATATTAATACCAGGTCCCAATAAGACATTCACATTTTGCGTAACCGCTTCCTTTCCGAGATACTCCCCCATCTTTTCGGCCAGATCTTCATTCCAACTATTTGCTATCGTTGCAGCTGTTGGAAAACAAGTTGCAGGATCCCCGGCATTGAGCCCAGGTTGTTCTGATCCGACTGCCTGCTTCCGAATCCCATGGGGGCCGTCTGCCAGAAGCATGCTTCTGATACCTAGACGATCTATGTTCTGAGTTTGCCAGAAATCTTTTCCCGACATTAATGATGCTTTTTCTTCTAACGTCATGTCTTGGATTAATTCTCTATATTTCATTCGCGATTCCTCTTCTTATCTTTTCAGTATTTCCCCATAAGATGTGCCAGCACATTATTTTGATTTATTATAATTGTACAAAAAATATTTTTTTATAGCTATTGATAATATATTGATAATATTATAGTGGTTCTGTCTGTCAACGGACTTTTGGAAAACCTCAATTTATGTTCTTATAACCTTTTTTCGTATTGGTGCTGAAATAGTTAGTTCAACATGATGTCAGTGGAACTATTTCCAAAAGCCCCACATCATTTAATCTTTATCTACATTAGGATATAAAATCCTGCGAATAAGTCTGAATTTGCAGAAGGTCACTGTTCCAGTGCCGTTTCTTCAACCGGCATCTGGAGGGCTATGAATTGATCTCTAATTGTTTTCCCCTGCATTTTCCTCAAAGAAATTGAAAAGTTCCAGTTCCTCCCCATCCGTAACATTCTAAACTTAGGCCAAAACGATTATGTTAATCCTGTAACGTTTATGTAATTAAATAACATTTGACTGATTGATTTTTAACAACAGTTGTTTTTTTGTTTTTAAGTTTTATTTCAGGACTAAAAAACAAGTCCTTTGTCTGATTGAGGGAGGGCGAACCCCTGCTAAAATAAAATGCGTGTTGTTGGGAAATATTTCTCTAAAAGGGAGGGCCGATTGTTAAAGGACATCGAAATTTGAAAGGAGAACAATTGTGGCTAAGTCTATCATTTCTGGTTTTATTTTATTTTTTCTGCTTATTTTTTCGGCAGCTGAACCAACATCAGCGGCTTTTTGGAATACAAAAGGAGACAACATTATTCATGATCCTTCCATGATTAAAGAAGGAAATACATGGTATACATTCGGTACTGGTATCGGCAATGGAATCCGCGTCATTAAATCGACAGATGGAAAAACGTGGAGCGCAGCACCAAGTATTTTTACAACTCCATTATCATGGTGGAAACAGTACGTGCCAAACCATGAAAAAAACCAATGGGCGCCTGATATCAGCTATTATAATGGTCGCTATTGGCTTTATTATGCGGTATCCGCGTTCGGCTCGAATACTTCGGCGATCGGACTGGCTTCAACAGACCGAATCTCTTCCGGGAATTGGCGCGATGACGGACTTGTCACCCGGACGACGACCGCTAACAATTATAATGCGATCGACCCTGAGTTAGTCATTGATAAAGAAGGAAATCCGTGGCTGTCCTTCGGCTCGTTTTGGAGCGGCATCAAGCTGACAAAGCTTGATAAAAAAACGATGAAACCTACAGGGAAGGTTTATTCCATCGCATCAAGGCCGAGCCATGGCGGAGCGGTTGAAGCGCCGTCTATCACATATAAAAACGGCTACTATTATTTATTCGTTTCGTTCGATAAATGCTGTCAAGGTGTGAACAGCACGTATAAGATCGCTTACGGCCGCTCAACAAAAATTACGGGACCTTACTATGACAAAAGCGGCAAGAAAATGACGGAAGGCGGAGGCACAATCCTCGACTCCGGAAACGACCAATGGAAGGGCCCAGGCGGCGCGGATATCGTGAACGGCAACATCATCGTCAGACATGGTTATGATGCGCTTGACAATGGAGCGCCTAAGCTGCTGATCAATGATTTATACTGGGATTCCAAAGGCTGGCCGAAGTATTAGTTTTTAAACCGAGCAGATGTTTTCTGCTTGGTTTTTACTGTTATTTTAGCAGTAGCTATATAAACGATTCATTCAAAATGATCATGCCACTACATTCATCATCCAGGGCTCGTTATGAATAAAAAAGAGCCGCCATTCAGGTACCAAACAACAGCTCCTACATATACGTATAACAAAACCGAGCATAAAAGTGCCCCCATTTTCCTTTTTGGAAGAAAGTCTTGAAAGGCAAAAAAATATTTAATCCGCCATATCTTCAAAATATCGATCATTTTGATCAACTTTTTTAATAAATTCCTCTAGAGAGTCAGCTGTTTTTTTATCAAAAAAGAATACTGGAGACTTATCGGGATCATTTAAATCAAGCGTTAAATATACACCTTCATTTACCTCATAAAAAACAAGCTTGTCTTCATCTTCATATATACCATCTAAATCAGGGTCAAATTCGTAAATATCTTCCCTTAAAGTGATATCTGCGATAGTAGCGGGGTCTAAAAATCTGTTTATTGCATTATTATTCCCATTTATAAACCCGTACCCAATCTCTAAATAAAATTCTCTGAGCTCTTTAGGAAATAGAAAACCAAGTCTATCTTCCGCTTTTATTAGATCGTTTTCTTTTAGCTCATAAAACTCATGATGACTATTTTTTATAAAATTAAATTTGTTCAGCCTCATGAACCTCCTTAGAGTGGTGCACCTTTACCATGAATATCCGAAAGATGCTCATCACGGACAGATATCTCCATATTGCATAATCAACCTCCAACGATAAATTTCCTCCTGACAGACAACAGAGCCAGGCCGCCAAACGCTCAAGCAAAACGGTCATATCTTGCTGTTTGATTCCACTATCCGCACCGCTTCTTCCTCTGCACCATTTTGATAAATAATCAAGCGAGTTACCACACCATCCTCCAGAATAAATACCACTTCAACAGACAATGACCTGAGGAAAAAGCGCGTTTCCGAGGCTGGAAATCATTCAAAACGGATCTGTCCGGTGATTTGCATATAAAGCCGGTCCTTATCAACTGTCACATGAGCGGCGGCGCCATCCTGAAGTGAATAACTTCCGACATATCTTTTGTAAATGGCCGGATCGATCTCTTTTTTCTTTTGATCGGCAGGGCGATCAGGGATTTTGCAGGCCTTGTCAAACAGGATATTTTCAACGGCTTCAAAGATGGCCTGTTCATATTCATCATCCTGTTCCACATTGCTCAAATAAATGAAGGTTTTTCGTTGATCGATATATCGGATCATTACGGTTGAATAGCCTGGCCAGCCTCCGCTGTGACCGACAATTCGCCCTGTTTCAGGACTGTCCCGAAGCACCCAGCCGCACCCGTAATCTACAGACTCTCCGTTTTTCAGAAAAGCGGGGGAAAAGCAAGCTCTTTTGAGGCTTGATTGATTAAATGGTCTGTATATAAAGCCTGGTCGAACAAATATAAATCATGAATGGTTGAGTTTACGGTTCCGTCCCCCTGAATCCCGTCAAGATAGCAGACATATTTTGTTTCTTCAAGGTCATCAGGCAGAACGTACTGTTCTGTATGCACGTCATACACATATCCATACGCATAGTTCTCAATGGTTTCAGGCTGAAGCCTTCTGTTATACACCCTTGAGTTCCGCATTTCCACCGGTTCAAAGATACTTTTTTTCATATATTCGGCAAAACTCAGACCTGATGCCTTTTCAATGATAACCGCAAGCAGCACATATCCCGTATTGCTGTACAGCCAACCTTCACCCGGGGCAAAATAGCGTTGCGGCTGATGATTCACCAGCATATCAACGATATCTTGGTTAACAGCAATCTTGTTGTGATCCCAATGTTGCAGAAACCATTCCATATAATCGGGCAGCCCTGACGTATGTGTCAATAAATGGTGAATCGTTACGCCCTGATAGGGGAATCCCGTCATCCACCGTTCTATGGGATCCTCGATATTCAATGCCCCTTGCTGTGCTAATTGAAGGATCCCCAAGGCGGTGAACGGCTTGGATAGCGATGCTAATTCAAATAAGGAATGTTCCTGTAACAAACGCTTATCTGCCAGGTTTGCATAGCCGAAGGCGTTTTGATAGAGAATGTCACCGTCTTCAGCAACTAACACTGCCGCATTGATAGGACTTCTTTTATTCAACACACGAAACAGATGGACAAGCTGTTCTCTTTTTTTCTGTTTCACTTCTTCACCTCCTTTCTTTTTATACACATATGGAAATTAAAGGTTTCAACTAAAAAAAGACAAGAATACATCTTGTCTTTGAAGGATGGATATGAGCTGTTTGTCCAACCGGCTAATAAATTTCTTTATCTAAACCAAGCCTTCCCTAAATGATTCATAAAGTTTGGATCATTAAAAGGAACGTTTGCACTTCCAAAATCCGCTGTATTCAATGCGTTTCTTGCAGCAGGTGTTAAGTCTTCCCAGCCGATTAAAGGCTGCATTCCGCCTTTTGCGCTGTCAACGTATAAGCTGTGATTGATCGGTGATTGAGGAGCGTCATATCTGATCTTAGGATGATCGCCATCCATGATATGACTGTTTGGAGCTGTTTTTGCAAATTTGCCGTGTTGTGAATAGGCGATTGACAGTACCTTCGGATTTTGATTGGCCGGGTTGTCAATCCATACGACGATGCCTTCCCAGTCATGTCGATGGCCAAATGGCTTTAAGGCGATCGGTGAATCTTTCGGAAAATACCAAGCATACATGATGGCCCATACCCCGTTGTACCACGCAGATCGCGAATATACTTGTCCGACGCTTTTGCTGCAGTGGCCTTCCGGCGCTCCGGTAGGCTCTAATCCCCCGCTCGTATTGCCCTGCGCGTCTACTGCGGGAAAGGGCACACATCCGCTGGCCACCTTTAAATATGGCTGAAAGCGTTTCGCCGCTTTTTGCGTAACGGTAACAGGTGTTACTTCTTTGAAGCCTATCACTTTGTCATGATCGATGACCGCTGCGTTTGCTGATGGTGTTAAGCCGACAAAAGCCAAAACAGACAAAAAAAGCACATATGCGATTTTCTTCATTCTCAACTTCCTTTCCATTCATTTTACAGAAGGATATTGATAATTGCATTGAAGATTGCCTGGACACCAACATCATCTAAAACGTCATCGTTAACTTATGTATTTCTGCAATTCATCTCTATTTGCATTAAGACAAAACAACTGTAACCGTTTTTCTCACCCTCCTTTCATGAACTTAGTATACAAATTTTTCTGCAAATAAAAATGATCCAAAACGATTAACTTCTTGTCCATTCCAAATCTCTAAACGACAGGAATGATCATATCGATTCACAATTCGAGAAATTCAAAAAGATACTTTAGACCTAAAATGAGGTTGAACACAAACTTTCAATTCTTAATGGGATCGTTCTCTCAGTGTTCTTCTGTTCCCTATTGATCAAATCTGCCTTCCAACTTATAATTATCAGATAATTCAAAATAAAGACAGGAGGGGTTTTATGAATTCAGTCATTTCAGCGGATGATGTGTGGATGCTTTGGGGATTTATTGCGGTTTGGGCGGCGGTGAGCATTTATTTGGAGCAGCGGTTTCGCTGGGCGGCGGCGGTGTCAGGCGCGGTGCTGGCGCTTGCCGGGGCGATGCTGTTTACGAATGTGGGGATCCTGCCGACCGAATCGCCTGTTTATGACGCGGTTTGGACATATGTCGTTCCGCTGGCGATTCCATTGCTGCTTTTTCAAATCAACCTCCGGAAAATTCTCCGGGAAAGCGGCCGGCTTCTGTTTATGTTTTGCATCAGTGCGATCGGTACAATGATCGGAAGCATTTTCGCATTTTTTCTTTTTAAAGAGCAGATTCCACACCTTGACAAAATCGGCGGAATGATCAGTGCTTCCTATATTGGAGGAGGGGTGAATTTCGCGGCGATGGCGGCGAAATTTTCCCCTCCTGGAGAATTTGTTTCATCGACAGTTGTCGCTGATAACTTCATGATGGCGCTGCTCTTTTTCATTTTAATGGGCATACCGGCGGTGAAATGGTTTCAAAATCGCTTTGCCGGAGGGAAAGCGGCGGCGCCGAGACAAAACGAGGCGGAAGCCTATTGGAAACGAAAAGAAATCTCATTGCAGGATATCGCCTTAGGACTGGGAGCTGCTTTTGCGATCGTTGTCGTTTCCGTGAAAGCGGCGGCTTATTTTAAAGAACGGCTCGCTTCCGACGGCGGGTCGTTTTTCGCCCAGTTCATCTCCGGCATTCTCGGCGATCAGTATCTGCTTTTGACAACGCTGACGCTTTTCTTAACCTTCGCCTTTCCGCGCTGGTTTGAAAAGCTAAAGGGTACTCAGGAAATCGGCACTTATTTGATTTATTTATTTTTTGTGGTGATCGGCATCCCCGCAGACTTGCGGATCATCCTCATGAATGCTCCGCTCCTTTTAGCGTTTGTCTTTATCATTGCCATGTCCAATCTGCTCGTCTCGCTGGCAGCGGGAAAAATCCTCCGTTTTCGGCTTGAAGAAGTTTTGCTTGCGACGAACGCCTCTGTCGGCGGTCCGACGACGGCGGCTGCAATGGCAATTGCAAAAGGCTGGCGGGAGCTCATCGCCCCGATCATGCTCGTCGGCACGTTCGGCTATCTGATCGGCAATTATGTCGGAACAATGCTTGGAACATGGTTTTCATCACTTCTGTGATGCAAAAAAGCCGGGGAATCCCCGGCTTTTTCGTCTCCTACGTGCGGAAGAGCGTCTCCGTTACGGTTTCTAAGGCTTGTGCGAAGTCCGCCTGTAAATCATCGGCATGTTCGACACCGACGCTCAGTCGCAAAAGTCCGTCGGTAATGCCCCGTTTTGCGCGCTCCTCTTTCGGCATGGCGGCATGCGACATTTTCGCCGGATAGGAGAGAATCGATTCTACCGCTCCAAGACTGACGGCAAAGACGGGGAGAGAGACATGTTCCACAACCTGTTTGACGGCTTCCGCATCCTCCAGCTCAAAGGAAAGCACCGCGCCGGCGCCGTTCGCCTGCTGTTTGTGAACCGAAGCGCCCGGATGTGAAGACAGTCCCGGATAATACACTTGTTTGACGGCAGGATGGTTCACGAAAAACTCGGCGAGCTGCTGAGCCGTCCTGCTCGCTTTTTCAAGCCGCACCTGGAGCGTTTTCAGCCCTCTCAGCACAAGCCAGCAGTCCTGAACACCGAGGACCGCGCCAAACGAATTTTGCAGTTTATAAAGGTCTTCCCCGAGCTTTTCGTCTTTGACGACGGCAAGCCCTGATAAAACGTCGCTGTGGCCGCTTAAAAATTTCGTTGCGCTGTGGAGCACGACATCAACGCCGAGCTCAAGCGGACGCTGAAGCGCCGGGGTCATGAACGTGTTATCGAGAAACGTCAGGCAGCCGTGCGCTTTCGCCAGCTTGACGACGCCGGTGATATCGGTAATGCCGAGCGTCGGATTTGACGGTGTTTCTAAGTAGATGACTTTTGTGTTTTCCTTGATGTTTAAAGCAATTTCATTTAAATCCGTCATATCGACGAATGTGTGCTCAATCCCGAAGCGGCTCAGCACGTCTGTAATCATCCGGTACGTTCCGCCGTAGACATCCTTTGTGACCAGGACATGATCCCCTTTGGACAAAAGCAGAAAAGCGGTGGAAATGGCGGCCATTCCCGAAGAAAACGCAAAGCCGCGCGTCCCCCCTTCCAGCTCGGCGATCGCGTCTTCAAGCGCCTTCCTTGTCGGCGTTCCTGAACGGCTGTAGTCATATTCGCCAAACTGGTCAAATGAGCTTTGATGAAAGGTGGAGGCATGCTGGATCGGTACGCTGACGGCTCCTGTTGTTCCATCGGTTTTATGCTGATTGTGGACAAGCTTTGTCTCGAGTGTCCAATTTCCCTTACTCATCGGCCAACCGCCTCCTCTTTCACTTTCTGCAATGCCTGCTTGAGGTCATCCTTCAAATCCGCTGCATGCTCAATTCCGACCGAAAAACGAAGGAGCCTGTTGCAGACGCCGCCGGCGATGCGGATTTCTTCCGGTATATCCATATGGGTCTGTGTCGCCGGATAGGTGATGAAGCTTTCAACACCTCCAAGGCTTTCGGCGAAGCAGATTGTTTTTAGGTTTTGAAGAAACGGGTTGACCCATTCCTCCTTTTGGACACGGAATGACAGCATGCCGCCTTTTCCCGGATAAAGAACATCGGCAATTTCCTCCTGCTCTTTTAAAAAGGCCGCGAGCTCACGCGCGTTTTCCTCGTGCTGCTTCATTCTGAGGGCCAGCGTCTTCATGCCTCTCATCAAAAGCCAGGAGTCAAACGGTGACAATACTGCGCCGATGGCGTTTTGATGCTGAAACATCTCTTCTGCCAGCTCTTCGTCTTTGGCGACGACAAGCCCTGCCAAAAGGTCGTTATGGCCGCCCAAATACTTTGTCGCACTATGGATAACAAGGTCAGCTCCCAGTTCAATCGGCTTTTGCAGCACCGGGGTGTAAAACGTATTGTCGACAATCAGAAGTAAATCATGGGCTTTGGCGATTCCAGCGACTTTTTGAATATCGGTTTCCTGCATCAGCGGGTTAGTCGGGGTTTCCACAAAAAGCGCTTTTGTGTTCGCCGTGATCTTTGATTTGATACAGTCTTCATCTGCAAAATCATCATACAAAAAGCGCAGACCGTATTTCTTCCATTCATTTTCAAACAGACGGTATGTTCCTCCGTATAAATCCGAGGAAACAATCAGCTCATCTCCGCTTTGAAACAGAGCCATGATCGTCTGAATGGCGGCCATACCCGAACTGAACGCAAAGCCGCGCGTCCCCCCTTCGAGTTTCGCGATCGCATCTTCCACAAGCTGTCTTGTTGGATTTTTTGTGCGGATATAGTCAAATCCGGTTGATTCCCCGATTCCTTTATGCCTGTAGGCGGACGAGAAATAAACGGGGGGGTTGACGGTTCCCGTTATTTCATCACTGCGGTTTCCGATTTGCGCCAATGTTGTTTGTACATGTTCAGTCATATGACACCATCCTTTAAAAAGTAAAAACCCCTTCTTCATAAGAAGAAGGGGGATTATGCGCTTCTTCTTATCTCCCAAGCATTCGCTTGCTGGATTTAGCACCTTGGTACACTGGACAAAGTTCAGTGCAGACCGGTTGCTGAGGTTTCAAAGGGCCAGTCCCTCCACCTCTCGTGATAAGAAATCTGTTTAATTTTCTGATTGTTCTTTACTTTAAACTAATTCAGGACATTTTTCAAGGGTCTTTTTTTTACCTTTCGACCGCCTACATAGTGGTATGATGAAAAAAACGGCCAGTGGGAGGAAGCGATGCCTAAAACACAGCGATTAATCGAATTGATGATGACCATTCAAACAAAGCGAAAATTCACCGCCGGGGAGCTTGCAGCCGAATTCGGGGTTTCCTACCGCACCATTCTCCGGGACTTGGACGAGCTGAGCGCGCTCGGTGTCCCCATCTATTCCGAAACAGGCGCCAATGGAGGCTATTATTTGCTGAATGAGCCGATGCTGCCCCCGCTTTTTTTCACAGAATCTGAGGCAGCCGCCATGTTTTTCGCCTATCAATCTTTGCAGTTTTTTGGCTCGCTGCCCTTCGAAACGGAAACGAGGACGGTTTTAAAAAAATTTTATCATCACCTCCCGGAAAACACGCAAAAGCGGATCGATGCGATGAAGGACAGGATCGTCTTCTGGAATCCGCATCGTCCAAAGGCGGCAGAGCATTTAATCACATTGCTGGATGCCGCTGTAGAGCAATCCGTTTTAACCATCCATTATGAGGGAGCGGCAGAAACGAAAAGATCAATACAGCCGATCGGCTTATACAGCTGGAATGGTTTCTGGTATTTGCCGGCATACTGTTTTAAAAGGCGGGCTTTCCGGCTGTTTCGCGCAGACCGCATTGTCAAAGCGGAAAAAACAACAGACGAACAAGCCCTCTCTCTTCCATATCAATCCGTTCTCAGCTGGATTCAGACTTCTGAAAGCAAGTGTCCGGACCCCGTTCGTTTATGTGCACAATTGACGCCGGCCGGCGTAAGACAGGCGATGTCTGACCTTGATTTGGCGAAAATCGTTGCCATGAATGAAGACGGAAGCGGCTCGATCAATACAGATATTCCAACAGCGGAAATGGACTATATTGCTGACCTATTATGGAATTTAGGCGCTGAAGCTGTTGTGATCAAACCGGCGGAAATCAAAGAGCGCCTAAAACAAAAAGCGGCTGAGCTTTTGGTGCGCTACAGCTGATTTTTTCGAACCATGACAAAAGCTGTCAGGATTGCGTGGTAAGATCAAGGTATATTCACGTAGAAAGGGTGACGCTGATGAATGCTGTTCACACAATGCGAGATGTTCTCTTGCACGAAATGGAAACGGGGGTGCGATCGACATGCCTTCTTTTCGAAAAGGTGAAGGAATCTGACTGGTCCTACCGCCCCGCCGACAACATGCGCAGTCTGAAAGAGCTCGCTTGCCACCTTGCCGCCATACCGGAATCAGACCTGGCGATTATGCAGGAAAAAAAGCAAAGCGATATCGCTGTCATTGAAAACCGCTATGGGGACTTCCAATCTGCGGATGACATGACGCAAGCCATGAAAACAGGCTTTGAACAATTGAAAACCTATTTCGTCTCCATGTCAGATCAAGCATTGTTAACAAAGAAAACAACACCGTTTTATCTTGAAGAAGGCATGACCCAAAGCCGCTGGCTGGCGGAAACACTCACCCATATCTTCCACCACCGCGCCCAGCTGTTCAACTATTTAAAACAGCTTGGTTATCAAGTCAGCATGTTCGATCTCTATATTTGAATGAAGGTGATTTTGATATGAAGCTTCCTCTTACAGACAAAGAACGCTCCGGGTTAAGAGCCGCCAAGGTCAAAGTAAAAGACACAGCGGAAATGGAAGTGAAAAGCCTTGCTCAAGCGCTCGGTTCAACTATGGCGCGGGCCAAATACATCAAAGCGCTCGCCCAATTCCAAACGGTTCCTTCCATCGGCCCGAAAATCGCTCAGGAGGTCATCGATTTAGGCTTTTATTCGCTCGCTGACATCAAAGATGAGACAGGTGCGGATTTGATCATCCGCCTCGAAAAGCGAAAAGGCTATTGGGAAGACCCTTGTGCAGAAGATGCGCTGCGCTGTATCGTCTATTACGCCAACAAACCCGGAAGCGGGAAAAGCTGGTGGGATTTCACAGAAGAAAGAAAAAGATACCGCGAGCAATACGGATATCCTGCGGATCGACCGTCCACCCCCTGGTATGAGAAAAAACGCTGAAAGGCTGCCGATTTCCGGCGGCCTTTTTGATAAGCGAAAATTGCGTTTCGCAAGAGAATTTTTGTGAAATTCGTGTTACAATGTATGGAAACGTTCACAACATCATTTCTGGAGGAATTCACCTTGGCTATGAAAACAGGAGTCATTCAGGAAAAAAAGCTTTTTTCAAAAGAGCTCGGCGAAGAAATGGAGCTTTTGGTCTATCTGCCCGCCTCCTATTCCCCGCTCTACAAATACCATGTCATCATCGCCCAGGACGGGCACGACTATTTCCGGCTCGGCCGCATCAGCCGCCAGCTTGAGGAACTGCTTAACAACGGTGAAATCGAACGGTCCATCATCATCGGCGTTCCTTACAAAAACGTGCAGGAAAGACGGCTTACATACCATCCGGAGGGCTCGAAGTTTGAAGCTTACAAACGCTTTCTCGCACATGAACTTGTTCCTTTCGCAGACCGTGAATATCCGACATACCAGGTCGGATCAGGGCGGACCCTGATTGGTGATTCGCTCGGCGGGACGGTCTCCTTGATGACAGCGCTTGATTACCCGAATATGTTCGGCAATGTCATCATGCAGTCCCCTTATGTCGATGACCATGTATTGGACAAGGTGCTGCACTCCGATTCCCTGCAGCTGATCTCCATCTGCCACCAAATCGGCACAAAAGAAACCGAAGTTCACACAACAGATGAGCAAATACTCGATTTTACGAAGCCCAACCAAAAACTGAAAGACTTGCTTCAACAAAAGAAGGCGGACTATGACTTTGAAACATTTGATGGTGATCATAAGTGGACGTACTGGCAGCCTCTGATCACCCCTGCTTTAAAAAAAATGCTCTAGCTCTCCGTATATCGGCCTATCTTTGATATACTAAACCATATAAATTGTTTAAGGAGGGAACAAAATGAAATACGGTATTGTGTTATTTCCATCAAAAAAACTTCAGGATATTGCAAATTCCTATCGAAAACGCTATGATCCGAATTACGCTTTAATCCCGCCTCATCTTACACTAAGAACATCTTTTGAAGCGTCTGAAGAAAAAATCGGCCAAGTCGTGCAGCAGTTGCGAGAACTGGCAAAAGAACTCAAGCCGATCCCGCTCAAAATCACGAAATTCAGCTCTTTCGCTCCCGTGAACAATGTCATCTACATGAAAGCCGAACCGAACGAGGAGCTGACAGAGCTTCACGAAAAAATGTACAGCGGCGTTTTGGAAGACAAACCGGAATATGCGTTTGTTCCCCATGTCACGATCGCCCAAAACCTGTCAAATGACGAGCATTCCGATGTCCTCGGCTCGCTGAAAATGAGAGATGCGTCACACGAAGAAACCGTTGACCGCTTTCACCTGCTTTACCAATTGGACAACGGCTCGTGGACAGTGTATGAAACTTTTATTTTAGGAGAGTGATGAGTCCCAGTGGAAGCCGTCATCGCGAAGAATAAACAACAGCTGGAAGACGCATTTTTTGTAAGAGAAGAAGTATTTATCAAAGAACAAAACGTATCTCCGGAAGAAGAAATGGATCATCTCGATCAAGAGTCTTCACATCTTGTTATCTATGACGGAAAAGAGCCGATCGGAGCCGGGCGTCTCCGCCTTGTCGACGATTTCGGCAAGCTTGAACGGATCTGCGTCCTCAAAAGCCACCGCTCGCTTGGCATAGGCAACCTGATCATTGAAGCGCTCGAACAGGAAGCCCGGAAACAGGGGGCTCATCAATTTATGCTGAACGCCCAGACGCAGGCCGTCCCATTTTATGAAAAACACGGCTACAAAGTCGTTTCAGAGGAATTTTTAGACGCGAATATTCCCCATGTGAAAATGGTGAAAAAGTAACCGTTCCAAGTCAAATTGGAACGGTTTTTCTTTTCCCGGAAAAACATTTCATAGTTTGTTCATCTTTTGTTTATCGTTTATTCAACATTATCCATTAAAGTTGTTTTTAAGCTTTGAAGGAAGCGCTAAAAATCCGATGGGAGGTCAAAATCGAATGCCGCTATGATCAAACAGAAGCTCGTCACATTATTTCGTTTTGGAACCGTCGGAGTCGGAAACACACTCATTGATTTCGGCGTATTTTTCCTCCTGACGTCACTCCATGTCCCCTACCTTATCGCTCAGATTTTCTCCTATTCGGCAGGGGTGGCTAACAGCTATATCTGGAATCGGACATGGACGTTTCAAGTCAAAGAAAAAGCCCACGGAAAGGAAGTTTTCCGATTTATCATCATCAATTTAGCAGCGTCAGCCATGACTTTTCTGCTTCTATACGCTCTTCAACAAAGGGGGCTGTCCCTTGTGATCAGCAAAATAGCAGCAACTGTTCTCGGCATGGCGGTCAATTTTGCCGGTAACCGGCTTTGGGTGTTTCAGGACCCGGAAACAAATCGATAAACAAAAATGAACAGGAGTGAAGGAATATGAAAGTAAAAAAAGCCGTCATCCCAGCAGCGGGGTTGGGAACAAGATTTCTCCCGGCGACAAAAGCGCAGCCGAAGGAAATGCTGCCGATTGTCGATAAACCGGCCATACAATATATTGTCGAAGAAGCCGTCCAATCAGGAATAGAAGATATTTTGATCATTACAGGAAGAAATAAGCGCTCGATTGAAGATCATTTTGACCGGTCGGTTGAGCTGGAGCAAAGTCTATTAAACAAAGGAAAAACTGAAACATTAAAGGAAATACGGGACATTGCCGACATGGCAAACATCCATTACATCAGACAAAAAGAGCCCCTCGGACTCGGGGCTGCGGTGTTGTCAGCACGTCACTTCATCGGTGATGAACCGTTCGCCGTCCTGCTCGGCGATGACATTATGGTTTCGGAAAAGCCGGCTCTCCAGCAGCTCATCGATGTCTATGAACAATACCAGACAGAAGTCATCGGCGTTCAGACGGTTGAACCGGCAGATGTCAGCAAATACGGGATCATCCAGACGACCGTGCAAAAAAATAAAGTCTATGATATTCAGGATCTCGTCGAAAAACCTTCGGTCAAAGAAGCGCCTTCCAATATTGCGGTGATGGGCCGCTATATTTTGGACCCTGCGATCTTCCCGGTGCTCGAACATACGAAAAGGGGCGCGGGAAACGAAATCCAATTGACCGACGCACTCAGGGAAATCTGCAGAACACGAAACATTTATGCCCGGCAATTGGAAGGAAGCCGTTTCGATATCGGTGACAAACTCGGCTGTTTTAAAGCGAGCACGGAGATCGGCCTGATGCGCGAGGAAATGCGGCCAAACCTGTTAGCCTACTTGGAAAGCGTCTTAAAAAGGGAGATGCAGAAAGGAGCTTTGCGATGAAAACAGTGCTGGTCACCGGTGGTGCCGGATATATCGGCAGCCACACCGTTCTCGAACTCAAAAAACAAAACATAGCCGCTGTCGTTCTTGACAATCTGTCTACAGGGCACAGGGAAGCTGTTCATGCCCCCCACTTTTACGAAGGCGATATCAGCGACAGCGAATTGGTCAAAGCGATGATCAGGCGGCATGAGGTCGATGCTGTCATCCATTTCGCCGCAAAGAGCCTTGTATCAGAATCAATCGAAAAGCCGGAGCACTACTTTAGGGAAAATACGATGAAATCATGTGCATTTTTTGAAACGATTATCGGTGCAGGTATCAAAAACATCGTGTTTTCTTCAACCGCTGCCGTCTACGGTATAACCGGAAACAAACCGATTAAAGAAACCGATCCGCTCGCACCGGTCAATCCTTATGGCGAATCAAAGCTGATGATTGAAAAGTATCTCCATTGGGTCGGCAAAAAGCACGGTGTGAAGTGGGCCGCCCTCCGCTATTTCAATGCGGCAGGCGCCGCCTTAAACGGAGCCATCGGCGAAGACCACAATCCGGAAAGCCACCTCATCCCGCTCGTTCTGCAAACAGCCCTGGGCCGGCGGGCGGCCATCTCCATCTTCGGTGATGATTATCCGACACCGGACGGGACGTGCATCAGGGACTATATTCATGTTTTGGACTTAGCTTCGGCCCATCTTTCAGCTCTTTCCGGGATATATGAAGACAGACTGAAACAAAATGTTTATAATGTAGGGACAGGAGCCGGACATTCCGTAAAAGAAATCATTGAAACTGCGGAAACGATAACAGAACGAATCATTGCGAAAAAAACGGACGGGCGGAGAGCGGGAGATCCGCCTGTGCTTGTGGCAGACAGCGGGAAATTGCAGGAACAGCTCGGGTGGAAGCCGAAATACAGCGATTTAGAAACCATTATTCAAAGCGCTTGGGAATGGCATAAAGCTCATCCGAGCGGGTTTTAACATTCGCTTGTTTCCGTCATTAGCGGCAGGCATTTCTGCAGCTGGCCTGAAAGTTCGGCTGATGAAAGTGTAAAGGCAGGGTGAAAAAAAGAAAATGGGAAGCATAGTGAATGATATTTTAATGTGGCTGACCGATCTCGGATACCTCGGGATTGCAATCGGTTTAATGATCGAGATCATCCCCAGTGAAATCGTGCTCGCTTACGGAGGATACATGGTCTCAAACGGAACGATCACCATCACCGGAGCCGTGATCGCCGGCGTCATCGGGGGAACGATTGCCCAATTGTTTCTTTATTGGCTCGGCTACTACGGAGGACGTCCGTTTTTATATAGATACGGAAAATACTTATTCATCCAAAAGCATCATATCGAAACAGCGGAAAAATGGTTTGAAAAATACGGCGGCGGCGTTGTCTTTTCAGCCCGGTTCATCCCCGTGGTGCGCCACGCCATCTCCATTCCGGCCGGCATCGCCAAAATGCCGATTTGGAAATTCACCGGCTTGACTGTGCTCGCCATCATCCCGTGGTCGATTTTATTCGTCTACCTTGGCATACAGCTGGGCAGCAAGTGGGATCATGTCGAAAATGTCGCCCGGACATACACAACACCGATCATGTTCGCGGCTGCCGCCTTGATTATTCTCTATTTCGGGCTCAAAAAGTTTCGCAAAAAATAACGAAAACCCCGGCCTTCAACAGCCGGGGTTTTTCATGGGCATGACAGTTAAACAGACTCATTGATATGGTTTCCCCTCGTTTTCCGGCCTCCGCCCCGGCGGTTCAGCGCTTTTTTCCGCTTCTTTTCCTGCAGCCGCTTTCCGAAAGCGGACAGATTTTCCTCTCTTTTCTCCACTTCCCGGTAAGCCCGTTCGCTTGGAATATCGGCAGTTTTTTGTATATATGCATAATTTGATTTCCGGTTGATGCTGCGATTGGCGTATTGTCTATACTGATCATTGTGAACCGGCGGCAAATATCCCATCGTTCCTCCCCCTCACACTTACATTCCCAAAAATCGACTGTTTGAAACGGATCTCATTTGATATGATAGACGTTGTCTCACAACCGGACGACTACCAATTGTTGGAGGTGCTCTTTTTGAAATGCGCCCGATTAAATAACCGAGACATTCATATACATAAATATTCGAGAGAACATCTTCAATTCCTCTTTGATGAGGCAAGAAAAGACCGCATCACTTGCAAACACTGCGGCACACCTCTCAGACTGAAATTGACGATTCATGAAGAGCCGCAATTTTTCCATAGAGAAAACGGAGATTTTTCTCTATGTGAAGCGGAAGATCTGAAAGAACAAACAGAAGAGATCAAAGAAGCGGACTATCAGGAAAGCGGCGTCTTCCGCCTGCCGCAAGGAAAAGCGATTGCAGAATCACAGCAGACGGTACATTGGGAGCCGCCGAGAGAAGCGGCTGTTTCGACTCCGTTTGCTCCGGAGACAGAAGTGGCGGCAGAGCAGGTGTTTCCGAATGTCCCTTTAAATGAAAAACAGCTTGAAGCCGTTTCTGCTTCAGAGGAGCCGCTGTTAGTCCTGGCCGGTGCCGGAAGCGGGAAAACGCGGGTATTAACCGCCCGGGCGGCGTATATGATCGAAAAGCTCGATGTCCCGCCGTCAGCCATCCTGCTTGTGACATTTACGACAAAAGCGGTGAAGGAAATGAAGGAGCGGATGGCTTCCCAGTACGGACTGGCCGAACGCACTGTCAACCGCATCGTGACCGGCACATTCCACAGCCTTTTTTATAAAATTCTCTATCATCACGATCCGGATAAATGGAATGGCGAGCATTTATTGAAATGGGAATGGCAAAAAGAACAGTATATCAAAATGGCGCTGGCCGAAGAAGGTCTTGATGAAAAGGATTTTCCCGTTGACCAAGCGATCCAGCAGATCGGCTACTGGAAGAACGCTTACCTTCCGAAAGAGCGCATCCCCCTTGAAGACGAATGGGAAAAGCGGGTGCACCGGCTGTACCGCCATTATGAAGAACGAAAAAGAGAGCGGCGGCAATTCGATTTTGACGATATGGCATCGGCATGCTATGAGCTCTTTCAAGAACGGCCCGATGTTTTAGAGAAATACCAGATGCGCTTTCATGCGATTCTGATCGATGAGTTTCAGGATATCAATCCTGTTCAATACGCGATCATCAAGCTTCTCGCAAGTCCTGAAAACAACCTGACATGCGTCGGGGATGATGATCAGTCGATCTACGCGTTCAGAGGCAGCAGCCCGTCTTTTATACTGGACTTTGATCAAGACTACCCAAACGCGAAAACGATCCGCCTCACAACCAACTACAGGTCATCCCACCCGATCGTGGCAAGTGCGGACGCGGTCGTGAAAAAAAATAAAAAGCGCTTCCCGAAAACATTGAAAGCAGTCAGGGACGACCAGAAAAAACCGATTTTATTTTATCCTTATGATGAGGAAGAAGAAGCGATCATGGTCGTCTCAGATATCCGGAAAAAAATCGAAATGGGGGCAAAGCCGGAAGATTTCGCCGTGCTTTATCGGACAAACAGCGGCGGACGGGCCATTTTTGAACGGCTCCATCAATCAGCCGTTCCCTACGCAGCCGAGCAAGGCGTCAGAACATTCTACAGCAGGCGGATTGTCCGGCAGATGCTCAGCTTTTTGTATTTAAGCCAAAATCAGGACGATGCCGAAGCCATCAAACAGCTTTTGCCGGCGCTGTTTCTCAAACAGTCCGCATTAAATACGCTCAAAGCCGCCTCGATCACGGAAGACTGCACAATGGTAGAGGCGCTCGCAACATTAACTGACATCAAACCGTTTCAGCGCGAAAAAATCAAAAAAATCATTCCTTTTTTCACCGGCCTGAAAACGATGAAACCGGTCGAAGCGATCACGTTTGCCGAGGAAAAGATGGGCTTTTCCGATTACTTGAAAAAGCGCGGAAACGAAGGCAACAAGCTCGAAAAAGGGTCGGATGATCTGCGCGATCTCAAAACAGCAGCGAAAAAATTCAAGACGATTCCGGAATTTCTCGAACATGTCGACCATATGCGGGCTGCCGAAAAAAGCAAACCCGATCCCGGCGGTGTCCAGCTTTTGACGATCCACCGCGCGAAAGGACTCGAATTTAAAACGGTCTATATCCTCGGAGCACTAGACGGCTCCATCCCCCACGATTTCGCGCTCGATGCGGCGAGAAAAGGGGATGAAACCGCTCTTGAAGAAGAACGAAGGCTCCTCTATGTCGCGATGACCAGGGCCGAACACAATTTATATATCAGCGTCCCTTCGGTCAGAAGAGGCCGAAGCGCATACCGCTCAAGATTTTTGCAGCCGCTTTTAAAACCGAAACCTGAATTGCAACTCAAGTAAAAAACACCGGGCCTCCCTTTCATCGGAAGGCGCGGTGTTTATTTTTTGGAGTTCATCATTTTCGTGATCGTATTGAAATCCATTTTTTCTTTTCCGCTGACAATCGATTCGACGATCTTATCTTCCATTTCCTTCGGAACCCGTTTGTTCGCCAATTGTGCAACGCGCTTAATGACGCTGCGGACCGTATTTTCATCTTTGAAGTTTGCGTTTTGCAAAGAATTTGCCAGCTGCATGACGTCCGTCATACTGACGCCCGTTTTCTTTTCAATTTTCTTGAAAAATTGATTGTCCATACCCCTGCCTCCTTTTTTGGGAGTGATACGCTATCTTATGCATTCGGAAAACGTGTTGTGCTTTTCCACCTGAACAAGAAGAGAGCGCGCAAACCAAAGGCGCGGCGCTCTCTTCCTTTTGAACTAGAGAATTAGTATTTAAAAGAAGCACCTACAATGATAAGAAGAATAAACAACACAACGATCAGCACAAATTGCGAGCCATAGCCGCCTCCGCCATAGCCATAGCCTCCGCCACAACAAAAGCCCATCTAAAGCACCTCCTTTTCTCTCTACACGATATGATAGTTGCTAGGTTTCGCTTGGATTGATGCATAGGGCTTGTGTGGATTATTTAAAAATGCCCGGAAGATTCCCCTCTTTCCCCAGCCGTTTTTCAGCGTATTCCGCAAATTGTTCAAGCTGTTGTTCAAACTGTGCTGCGAAGCAATCAAACCGGTCCAATTCTTTCTCGTTATCAAACATGATCCGCTCATGATCTGCCTGCTTTCGCTGATGCTTTTCGAATATGGACTCGAACAGCTGTTCAAAAAGATTCATGCGATCTTCCTCCTCATGAATGATGTATGCAAGAGGTGAAAAAAGGGAAACAAAAAACCGGATGATTTCCGGTTTTTTTGTTCATATTATTGAATTCTCTTTTTTTTGCCGCATCCGCAGCCTTTTTTCTTCACTTTTTTTGAGAAAGTGGACTGATTGTTGCTGGAAGCATTCTTTAATCGGCCTTGCTGCCGTCTTTTCAATTGTCTCATTGCCATTCCTTCCTTTCTCATTCTTATGTGCCATTATATGATTCTTTCTTCGATAAGTTGCTGTGACAAACCCCCATTCAGTCCAGCCATTTTGATACGATCGTCTCCAGCACCCCCGCTAAGCCTGCGATGGCAAGCAAGAGGATCAGCCATTGGGCGACGTCTGGAATGAAGGCATAAAAAATCAGCAAGAACGCCGTACACCACACCCCCGTGCACCAATAGCAGCTCAACAGCTCGCCGATCCAGGCTCTCAAGCCTTTCCCTTTCATGACAATATAGGTTTCAATTTCACCGGTTTTTTCGTTTTTTTCTTCAATTTCCTCGTGGAAAAAGCTGCGCAGCGGGGCTGTGATCGTATCAAACACGATCAGGCGCGTCAGCCGAAACACCGCAATGGAAATTAAAATGAACAACAGCCAGCTTTGTATCACAGGGCTCCCCCTCTAAAAAAGTCTATTTCCAAATATATGCTATTCGCATCATAAACATGATGCGAGAAGCTTCATTCCTCTAAAATTGGGTGCTGAATTGTATGTTTTCCTTATTCCGCTAAGATACCGGTCTGCATTTAATAAAGTGTGGATAAGAAAGGAGTGAAGGTTATGTCGTTTCATGAAAATGCCGAAGAACTGTATGAGAAAACGTTCAACGAACTAACCAGTGAATATGACCAGTTGATTGAAGTGATTGATTCGGAACATGTCACGATCAACACGGCAAACGTAACAGCCGCACTCTCTTTACAGGCCATCGTCATCACATTGATGATCATGTCGGCGCAGATAGCGATCGAAGATCAGGATACGGCAGACATCGTCACTGAACACGTTTTAGCCGTAAATAGACTGCTAAATAGAAAGAAATTTTTCATTCAAGTCATTGGCAGCCGAAATGTAACCATTACACTTTCCTCTCTGCAGATCCTTCTTACAGTCCAAGTTTTAATTGAAGTGCTGATCGCGCTTTTAACAGAACTTGACATCCTTTAAAGCTTCTTTCTTTCTAATATTTTTTAGAAATTGAGGTGAGAATCAATTGTCAGACCGCGAAAAACTTAAAGCAGATGTCAGCCCGCTAACGAATACGCTTGTCCAAAATATTCTAAGAAAACACGGCGTCTCAAAAGATAATGTGCGGAAGCTGTCAGAAGGGGAAAAGGAAACCATTTTGAACATTCTCGATGATTTGAAAGCACAATCCGAAGCCCTCATCCAAAAACAGAAAGAGAAGCAAAAATCCCAAGCTGAGGCTTCCTCACAGTCTGAAGAAAAACCAAGACGAAGAAGACGTTCAAATAAATTAAGAGAAAAGCTCAAACAAAGAAGGCAACAGGAGACGACAGCCGAAAAAGAAGAAAAAAATGGGGATTTGGAGTAGGGTATCTGCCATATACAAGTTCAAGAGTTTGAACATTTAATAATAGTAAATGGAAGGAGGAAATCAAATGGAAACCAGACCATATTCTTGGGTTGCGCTTGATCCTGAATGCGAGCATCCGGGATCAGAGTATTATCCGAGATTCCCTAAGAAACAGCTTTGTGATGACTACAGCTGCAAATGCGGCAAAGACGAGGCATTTATCAATCAGGAGCTCGATCAGTTCAACATTAACAAACAGCTTTCAGATGAAACGATCATCATCAAAGACTCTTGCGATATCAGAGTCTCTACCGAGGAAACGCAAGTTGTCGCATCCGTCATGACAGCAGTACAGACAGCGATCGTCACAGTCGTTCTTGCAATCATTGATGATGCTGAGCTTGCAGAGCTTGTATCACAAGACCTGCTGCAGGTAACAGCAAACAAACAAGCAAACCGACAAAAATTGGTCATCGACAATTCCCGCGATGTAACAGTCACAACAGAAGATACAGATGTCGCTGTATTGGTCAGCACGGCGGTCCAAACGCTCACAGTTGTCATCGCAACGCTTATTGTCGGCATCATCTAATACAAAAAGCAGAGCCACCAAGCTCTGCTTTTCTTCATTTTTATAGACGATCACCCACACCAACAAGGGCACGGGTACATATCTTGTTAAAGACTAAAGTCAAATATCCTATACAAAGGAGCTGAAATCCATGAGCTGCGGAAAAAACCATGGCCGGCATGAAAATTGTGTATGCGAAGCAGTTGAGCAGATTATTGAAGAGCAGAATGCAGTCGAGGAAACATCAGCGTGCTCGACAAGCTGCTTTGGCAACCTGCTGAGTCCGACTGTTTCCGGTAAAGACACGATTCCGTTCCTTTTGTACGACAAAAAAGGCGGACTGTTTTCAACATTTGGAAATGTCGGCGGATTTTCAGATGATATGCAGTGTTTCGAATCTATTTTCTTCCGGGCAGAAAATCTAAAAGATTGCTGTGCAACTCTTTCAATCCTGAGGCCTGTGGACATAAACGGCGACACACTCAGCGTTTGCCACCCTTGTGACCCTGACTTTTTCGGGCTTGAAAAAACGGACTTTTGCATCGAGGTTGACCTGACATGTTTCTGTGCGATTCAATGTCTGTCACCTGATCTAGTCGATCGCACAGCAGACAAAAATCATCATCATAACGGTTAAAGATGTTGGACTGTATCAAGCCGATTCGCCCATAAGGACGGCTTGGTACACTCTTTACAACGGCTGCCGGCTCTCGGCAGCTCCTTTTGCCAATAAAAACCCGGCCGTTTCGAAACGAAATTAAAATCCTGATTTAGGAGGGATGATAACATGACGAAATTTTCAGGCGACAATTGTGTTTGTGAAGCCGTCGAAAACATCCACGACCTGCAAAACGCCATTGAAGAGGAAGGCTGCCCGACCAGCTGCTTCAGCAACCTGCTGTCACCGACACGCAATTTAGGCGACACCATTCCATTCATTTTATACACATCAAAGTCAAAGCCTTTTGTAGCGTTCGGAAATGTGGGTGAACTTCAAGCAGGCCCTTGTTTCAGCACCGTTTTCTTCAGAGTGGAAAATATCGATGACTGCTGCGCCACACTAAGACTGTTGATCGCCTTTGATGAAAACCGCCGCATTCTCGATTTTACAGATGATAAAGATAAAATATGCGATGTGTTCCGCCTTGAAAAAACGAATTTCTGCATCGAAGTCGATTTGGAATGCTTCTGTGCTATCGAATGTCTCAATCCGCAACTGATCAACCGTTCAAAATAAAAAGTCCCTGAACCGGGACTTTTTTTGTTAAAAGCCGAGCGGGTGCAGCGACGTGATGCTCTCGATCGCAAGTTTCGCCGGAGCGCCTTTGCTCGATGTCCGAACGAAGACCGCTCCGTCTTTTTTGTCAACGATCGTCCCTCTGTATGTTTTTCCGTCTGCTTCTATCAGACAAAGGGTTTTCGGCATATTTCCCGGCAGGCTTGTTAAAAAGTCGATCTTTTCATTGATGGACATTTTGCTGATCGGCTTCTTAACCGGCTTCATCCCTTTTTCAGGTCCGTCCGTCTCCTCTTTGTGCACGGCTTCCGCTTCTTTCTCCTTGGAAGGCGAAGCTTCTGCGCGCTCTTCTTTCCGCTTTGCCTTTTGCTCCGAAGGAACCGGCTTTTCCTTTTTCTTTCGTTTAATGAGAATATCCTGCATGTTGGCGTCCGCCGTGCCATAATCCGGCTGCACAATATACATGAGCGGCTTTTGCTCCGCGTCGTTTTTCTTATTAGACATCTTTATCCCTCCGTTTGCGTTCATGGTATATCTATATGACGGGAACGGAGAAATCAGAAGAAAAGAAAAAAGCAATCCTGTTTAGGATTGCTTTTTCAGCCCTTATTTTATCGGGCAATAATATGATAGCCGGAATCCACATGCAGGTTTTCGCCGGTCATGCCGCGGGAAAGGTCGCTGAACAGGAAAGCGGCCGTGTCGCCGACTTCTTCTGGTGTCGTCGTGCGGCGAAGCGGTGCGCGCTCTTCAATCTCTTTTAAAATGGAGTTGAAGTCGCTGATTCCTTTGGCTGACAATGTCCGGATAGGACCCGCGGAAATGCTGTTGACGCGGATTCCGTCTTTTCCGAGATCGCTCGCCAAATATTTGACGCTTGCATCAAGAGAAGCTTTCGCAACACCCATGACATTGTAGTTTGAAACGACGCGCTCTCCGCCGAGGTATGTCAGCGTGACAATGCTTCCGCCTTCTGTCATGATGCCGCGGGCCGCTTTGGCGACCGCTGTCAGTGAATATGAACTGATGTTGTGTGCAAGGAGAAAACCGTCGCGGGTCGTATTCAAATATTCTCCTGTCAGCTCTTCTTTGTTGGCGAACGCGATGCAGTGGGCAATGCCGTGAATGACTTGAACTTCCTCTTTGATTTTGGCAAAGCATTCTTCAATTTCCTGATCGTTTGTGACATCGCATGGCAGAACAAGCGAATCATTGCGCTCCAAGGAATCTGCCAGCTCCCTGACCGATTTTTCAAGGCGATCTCCGGCATACGTAAAAATCAATCTGGCGCCGGCATTGTGAAGCGAGCGGGCAATCCCCCACGCGATGCTTCGTTTATTGGCAACTCCCATGACGACAATATTGCGACCTTCAAGAGATAAATTCATATGTATTAAATCCTCCTAATGATTAACATTTTATTAGTACCTGATCATAATATATAGTATCACAATTGATAGCAGTCTGACAATTTCCGAAAAAAACGGCAGGCGTTCCGTAAAAAACACGCTGCCGTTTTCTGATTCTTCTTTGTTAGCTACAGTCTCGCGCCCCTCTTTTGATAGGCAAAATGATTGGTCGGCCCGTGGCCGGCTCCGATATCCAGGCTGTTTGCAACCGCTTCGTGAACGAATTCTTCCGCGACTTGAAAAGCTTCATGTATCTCACACCCCTTCGCCGTTTGCGCCGTTAGAGCAGCGGCAAACGTGCAGCCTGTTCCATGAGTGTTTTTCGTCTCAATATAAGGATTGATATGTTCAATGAAGCTTTCTCCGTCAAAGAGGAGATCGGTCACTTTTTGGTTTTCCGGCTGATGCCCGCCTTTAATAATCGGGTAACGGACCCCCATTTTATGCAATTCCTCCGCCGCTTTTTTGCGATCATCCATCGTTTTGATGCTTCTTCCGGTCAGCACTTCCGCTTCCGGAATGTTCGGGGTTGCCGCATAAGCCAGCGGCAGAAGGCGCCGCTTCAATGTCTCCACGGCTTCATCATTTAATAATGAAGCTCCTCCTTTGGCAATCATGACGGGGTCGACGATGACGTTTCCCAAGTCGTATCTCGTGATGTTTTCAGCAATGACTTCAATCATCTCCGCGCTCCAGAGCATTCCCGTCTTCACAGCATCCGGTCTTAAATCTTCGGCGACGGCTTCAATCTGCTTTGCCAGCGCTTCTGGAGAAAGCGGATAAACACCGTGCACCCCTGTTGTGTTCTGTGCGGTAATCGCCGTCAAAGCGGTCATCCCGAAAACTTTTAGCTCCTGAAAGGTTTTGAGGTCGGCTTGGATACCCGCTCCTCCGCCTGAGTCAGATCCGGCGATCGTCAATGCTTTATATATGCTCATCATGTCTCTGCTCCCTTCGGTGTTTAGCCAATCCACCTGTGGTATATCGTTTTCGCTTTGTTGACATCGTTTGTTCCGTGAATAAAAGCGCGGCCGTCACGGAAAATGACGAATTTAAACTCTTTTAGCCTGCAGGATACAAGATAAGGATTCCCTGTCACATCCAAACCTGCTTGTTTCAATTTCACAGCCAGTTCTTTTAATTCAGGCACCCGGCCGCCCGCCGGTCTGATTTGAACCGTTTCCCGGCCGCAGAGCACGGCGGCTTTTGTTTCGTTTTCCGCGGACAAAAACGGGAAATCCCGGGTCCCGCAAGTCGGGCACGCCTGATTTTTAAGGGCATCGGCCCGAATTTCGGATCTTTCGTTTGTCCATATATCAAATGAGCGGAGCACCCCGCCCGCCTGATGTCCTGTCAAAAGCTTAAGAGCATCTATGACCTGGAAGGCGGCTACCTGCTGGACGATCGGACTGATGACGCCTGCTGTGTCACATGTCAGGAAGCCGTCCGGCAGATGCCCCAAAAGGCAATGAAGACAAGGCGTTCTGCCGGGGATAACGGTGTAGGTAATGCCATAGCTTGCCACACATGCCCCGTAGAGAAAAGGAACGCCCAATTTGACGGCTGCATCGTTTACGATCAACCGGGTTTCAAAATTGTCCGTCGCATCAATGATCAAAGAAGCGCCTTCAGCGAGGCTGATTACTTTCTCGGCGGTTACGTCCGTGACGATTCCTTTGATGCGGACGGAGCTGTTGACGAGACGCAGCCTTTTTTCAGCAGCAGCCGCCTTGGGCAGATGGAGAGCGACATCCTCTTCTGTATAGAGCTGCTGACGCTGAAGATTGCTCCATTCCACATAATCCCTGTCAGCAATCGTCAGCGAGCCGATCCCGGCTCTTACAAGCATCTCAGCACTCGCCGCCCCCAAAGCCCCTGCCCCGATCAGAAGCACATGGGCGTCCTGCAGTTTTTTCTGGCCGTCCGGCCCGATCGGTCGGAACAGCTCCTGCCTCGAATATCTGCCGGTCAAATCGTCAACTTCCCTTCTTCAGGACTTGAGGCAATGCCGTAGTTTTTTTCCGGAATTCTTCCGGCAAGATAACCGAGCCGTCCCGCTTCAACGGCAAGCTTCATCGCATGCGCCATTTTCACAGGATCCTTTGCACCGCTGACAGCGGTATTCAATAGCACCCCGTCAGCACCGAGCTCCATCGCATATGCGGCATCTTTCGGAGAACCGATTCCGGCATCGACAATGACTGGAACTTGAGCCTGTTCGATGATGAACGACAGGTTGAGCGGATTGATGATCCCCTGTCCTGAACCGATCGGGGAGGCCCCCGGCATAATCGCATGAACGCCAAGCTCCTCCAGTTTTTTCGCCAGCACGACATCATCCGATGTATACGGCAGGACGATAAAACCTTCTTCCAGTAAAGTTTCGGAAGCTTTCAGCGTTTCGACAGGATCAGGTAAAAGCGAACGGTCGCAGCCGATGACTTCCACTTTGATCATGTCGCAAAGGCCGCTCGCTTTGGCAAGCTTGGCAATCCGCACCGCTTCTTCGGCCGTTTTCGCGCCGGCCGTATTCGGAAGCAGCGTATAGCGGCTTAAATCAAGCTGTTCCAAAAAGTTAGGCTGCGACTCTTCAAAAATATTCATCCTCCTCACTGCAAAGGTTAAAATCTCAGACTCTGATACACTCACGGCCTCTTTTTGGACCTCAAACGACGGGTATTTTCCCGTTCCGAGCAATAGCCTTGATTGAAATTCTCGATCCGCGATTTTTAACATGTTTATCCCCCTCCGACAAAATGAACGATTTCGATGACATCGTGTTCTTCCAATTCGACTTTGCGATATTGGTCTTTTCCGATAATTTCTCTGTTTCTTTCGACGACGACAACCCGGTTTTCCAGCTGATAGGATGCGAGCAGATCGTAAATCGTCCCCCCGTCATCCTTCCACTCTACCTGCCGTCCATTGAGCTGAATGTTCATCCGCCAACAGCCTCCTTTCTGTCCGCTTTAAACGCTTCTTGCCACGTTTGATCAACAGGTCGGTCCAGTATCATATTGGTGATCATCTCGCCTGTTGCTGGCGCCAAAAGAATGCCGTTTCTGAAATGCCCGGCCGCAAATAAAATCCGTGTGTTTTCCGGATGCCTGCCAATGTATGGATTACCGTCTTCGGTTTCCGGTCTGAGACCGGCCCAGCATTGGTCAATTTTCATGTTTTCGATCTCGGGCAACATCGTTTTCGCCTTTTTGATGACGGCTTCGATTCCGCCGAGCTCAGGCTGTTCACTCCAATCCCCCGGTTTCATCGTGGCGCCGATGACAAGCTTCCCGCTATGGCGGGGGACGATGTAGCAGTGGTCATGATACAGTGTCCTTGTTAAAGGGATCCCGTCATTCCAAACGGACAGACACTCACCTTTGACAGGGTAAAATCTTTTATTTAAGCCGAGCTGTTTGAAGAAAACACCGCTCCACACACCGCTTGCGATCACGACATGCTCCGCTTCCGCCTTGCCCGCCGCCGTCGTGACCACGTGCGCGCCAGACCCGGGCTCGATCGATATGACAGGGGCAAATTCAAAGATATCGGCGCCCGCCATTCTCGCTCCTTTGGCAAATGCCCGGCAAACGGAAACGGGTTCGACATGAACATCGTCTTGAATAAAATTGGCGCCGAGTATTCCTTTTCCCGCATAAGGCTCTTTCTCATACACCTCTTCCGCGCTCAGCCATTCGGCAGAATCCAGTTCTCCCATCTTCATAAGGCGCTCTCGATCGCTTTCAGAAAAGGCGAGCTTTAAAATTCCGCCATCATGTCTTTTGATGTCAATCCCGCTGGTCTGTTTTAATTCAGCGGTGAGGCGTTTGTATGCCTGTTGGCTCACTCTGGCAAATTCAAAGAATGTCCCGGGTTTATCGCATTCGGCATGGGCGCCGAGCATGCCCGCCGCCGCACCTGTCGCTTTTTGTCCGATTTGACCGCTTTCAAAAACAGCCGTTTTGATCCCTGCTTTTGCAAGATGATAAGCAATCGAAGCGCCGATGATGCCTCCTCCGACCACGATTGTGTCATAGCGCTTTTTCATATGAATCTCCCTTCATGATCGAGGAAAGCCGTGCGGCTGCCGCATGCGGGCTGTCGCTCGAAAAGATCCCCGACATGACCGCGATCCCGTCAGGATCAGCCTTCTGCACGTCAGGAAGCGTTTTTGCGGTGATCCCGCCGATTGCGATAACCGGAATGCGAACGGCCGCCTTCACATCAGCGAGGCTCGCAGTTCCTCTTCCTGTCCGGCCTTTTTTGCTGTCTGTCGCAAAAATATGGCCGAACAGCACGTAATCGGCCCCTTCTTTTTCAGCCTGAACCGCCTCTTGAACCGAGTGAACAGATTTGCCGATTTTCAGATGCGGAAAACGATCTCTCACACACTTGACAGAAAAGCCGTGCGACGGCAGCTGAACACGATGGATATTGTGGAACAACGCGACATCCACCCTGTCATTGATGACGAGCTTTTGTTTATCCACGCCGCCGATGAGCAGCCTGCTGATTAAATCAGATATGTCGCCTGTATGCTTTGATCTCTCGCGAATGTGGATAAAGTCAGCAGCATTCTTGATGGAAATAATTTTTGCCGCCAATTCCTCCACAGAATGCCTGTTATCGGTGATCGCGTGAAGCTGCAACCTGATCCACCCCGCTTTGTGACCAGCTTTCTTTTTGATAGGCCATATCCCAGAACCGGTATTCGTAAAAGCTGGAGATGACGAAGTTCTCCTTCATCTTCTCGCGGGTTTTCTCATCAGCGTCTTCAGCCAGTTCATCGAAGCGGTTGATCTGTTCCGTTACAGATTTTTTAAACCAGTCTCCTCCGTATGTCGCGATCCATTCCTGATACACGGCATTGTCAGGTTTGCACGTTTTCAGCGTTTCGCCGACCTCGTAGTAAAGCCAATAGCACGGAAGCAATGCGGCGAGAATTTCCGCAAAATTACCGCTCATGACGGAACGGTACATGTGGCTCGTATAGGCATATGCCGTAGGCGACGGCTGAAACGCGTTGATTTCTTCTTCTGTAATCCCCAAAAGGTCAGTAAATTTTCTATGGAGCGACATCTCGGCTTCATATGTGCCTTTCGCGTGGTCAGCCATCCGGCTTGTCGTATACAAATCTTGAGCATATGCCGCTCCAAAGGATTGGACTTTGGCAAAGTGGGTCAAATAGTAGGAATCCTGCATGACATAGTATTTAAATCGATCAACCGGAAGTGTGCCGTCTCCGATTCCTTTGATAAACGGGTGGACAAAGCTGCCTTCCCACCATTCGGCAGCGCTTTTTCGGCATTCTTCTGAAAATTTCATTTCAAGGCTCCTCCTTCATTCCTGAAAAATGAAAAAACCACTTTCCCCGCAGGAAAAGTGGTTTGGAATTTGCATATAGACATCGTCAAATACCTTGCCACTTCCCTACGCAGGTTTGAACCTGTTCAGGTTATGAGGGTCTAAAAGTCACACTTTTATCTCAGCCCTTATCAAGGACTCCCCTAGTGGAAAACATTTCTTTTTCATTCAGTTATACTTTAATCTTATCACGAAATAGAAAATGGTCAAGCATCAGTCTTCAAGCGTTTTTTTCAATTCTGCGATATATTCGCGCGAACCGGTGGCGATCAGCCTGTCGCCCATCTTCAGTCTTGTATCCCCGTGGGGCACAAGGCTGTCGACGCCCCGGAAGATCCGCACAAAAATGACATCTCCTGTAAAAGGAAACTCCCTTAACAGTACGCCGTCAAACCGGTCATTGTTCATATTGATCTGATATAAAGATGCATCCTGATTGGTCAGGAGCTTCATAACCCCCGGCGCTTCAATAAGGGCACGGAGCAATGTTTTCGTTGACAAGAGAATCGAGAATGTGTCGATCCCTTTTTCTTTCAATTCGCTTTCCGCCTGCGGCGAATCTGCGCTGGCGATAATTCTTTCCACCTTTTGCTCCTTCGCGTAAAGCGCAATTCCCGTGTTTCGCTCTTCATTTCCCGTCGCCACGACAAGAATGTCTGTTTCAAAAACGGCAAACGATTTTAATGTGTCATATTCATAATCAGGCAGCACTTCCACATCAAAGACGGAATCGGCCAGCTTCTCTTCTTTCTTTTCCTGATGAACATGGAGAATCCTGACGTTATATTCTTCAGGAGACAGTTCAAGTGTGACCGGAAGCGTCATTTGATTGGCGCCGATAAAAGTGATCGTCTTTTTCTCTATTTCGTTTTCCGCTTTCGGCATCAGCTTTTTAAAGCCGGTCGGTGTAATGATGCATGTGATCACAGCCACCAAAATCAGCGCGCCGGACATTTGCGCATCGATCACGCCGATGCGTTCGCCGATCGTCGTCGCTGCAATGACAAGAGACAGTGTCGATGTCAAAAGAAAACCTGAAGCCAGCACGGTTTTCGTGTCATACCATTTTTTCAAAACCAATGCGGGAATCACCTTGCTGATGAGTAATGCTACAAAGAGCAGCGGAATCATCACTAAAATTTTCGGGTTTCCAAAAAGCGACCAAATATCAAGCTTGACACCGGTCATCACAAAAAAGATCGGGATTAAAAAGCCATAGCCGAATGAATCAAGCTGCTGGACGAGCTCTTTGTTCGGTGAAAGCAGCGACACGAGCACCCCAGCTAAAAATGCGCCGAGAATATTTTCCGCGCCGAGCGATTCCGAAAGGGCGACCAGTACGATAATCAAAGTAAAAATCGCCCTTGTGCCGATTTGAATCGTCCCTTTTGACATCACTTCTACGAAAGAGCGCTTTTGAAAGACCCTTCCGAAAAGGTAGAGGACGACGCCTGCGCCAAACAATATAATCAACAGCCACATGTTGCTGTTTTCTTCACCATAGATCGATGCAAATACCGCCAACAAAATCATCGTCGCAAGATCGGCAATCACCGCCACAAGCAAAATAATCTGGCCGATATTCGTCTTCATGAGACGCTCTTCCTTCAAAGTCGGGACGACGACGCCGAGAGAAATCGTTGAAATGATCAGCGTCATTAAAAAGGCGTTATCAATAAATCCGGCCAGTACAAAGCTGTATGACAAGCCGAGCGACAAAATAAATATTCCGACAAAGATAAAGGCAGCCGTCGTAAATGTATTGGGAGCTGCTTTTCCGTTTGGGAGAAGCAATTTTTTCTTTCCTTTTTCAAAAGCGGAAAAATCAATTTCAAGACCGCTTAAAAACATGAGAAAAATAAATCCGAGCATCGACAGTGTTTCCAACCATGCATCATGTTCTGCAACAAGGTTGAAGCCGCTCTTGCCGATAATAAGCCCCATAATGATTTCCGCAACAACAACAGGTATACTGAGCCTAAAGCGGTGCAGCAGGATGGGCGTTAAAAATGCAAATATGAGTACAACAACTAATGATGAAACAGAAGTGTGCTCCATAAACTGGTACCTCCTAAAAACCGGTTTCCGGGTATGTTTATCTTGCCCTTTTTCAAGGCAAAAAAGATCCATATTTTTGAAATGTTATGTGAGAAAAGATGACCAGGCTTCACTTTGATCACATGTGTAAGAACCGATTTTAACAAGGCTCGCCCAGAAAAAAAAGTGATTTGCCTGATTTTCTCCATTAAAAATTTTCGCCGCCCAAAAAAAGGATGATTTCCAATAAACACTGCTCATGAACGAACGGCTTCGGGCCATGATAAGCATAGAAAATGAACCGCTTTCAGCTCGGGGTAAGACTAAAAACAGGAAGTGAAAAACAGATGAAATATGATGTGATCGGTGATATTCACGGATGCTACGACGAGATGATCGCACTGATTGAAAAGCTCGGCTACTCCTTTCAAGCAGGCCTGCCCGTCCACCCGGATAACAGAACGATCGTCTTTCTTGGAGATTTGACGGACAGAGGGCCCAAATCGCTTGAAGTGGTCGAATTTGTGGCCCGGGCCTTTGAAGAAGGAGCCGTTCGGTATGTGCCGGGCAATCACTGCAACAAGCTTTACCGCTTGTTCAAAGGTAATCCGGTAAAGCTGATGCACGGACTTGAAACAACGGCTGCCGAATACAAACAGCTGCCCCAAAATAAACAAAAACAGGTCAAAGAGCAATTCATGCGCCTTTATGAACGCGCTCCGCTCTATGAGATCCTTCATAACGGCGAACTTGTCGTCGCCCATGCGGGCATCAAAGCCGAAGACATTGGAAAAAAACCAGTTGGAAAGGTCAAGCAATTTGTGCTCTACGGAGATATTACGGGGGAAACGATGCCTGACGGAAGGCCTGTCAGACGGGACTGGGCGGCTCATTACCGGGGAAAACCGTGGGTTGTGTACGGCCATACACCAGTCAAAAGCCCGAGGACGCTTCATCATACGATCAATATTGATACGGGGTGTGTCTTCGGCAACATGCTTACCGCCTTCAGGTTTCCTGAGTTAAAGACGGTATCCGTAACGTCCTCAATGCCGTATGACGAATCGCGATTTCGCATGAATCCATAAAAAAGAGAGCTGTTTTAGCTCTCCAATAACTGTCCGATGTCGTTCGGAACCGGTGCCTGAAATGTCAGCTCTTCAGTTGTCAGCGGGTGGATAAACGTCAGCGCTTCGCTATGGAGCGCCTGTCTGTTGATCAACTCCCGGCTTCCGCCATAAAGTGTATCCCCGCATAGCGGGTGTCCGATATGGCTCATGTGGACGCGGATTTGATGGGTTCGTCCGGTTTCCAGCTTGAGCGAAACGTCCGTGATCCGGCCGAGGCGGCTGTTCACCCGAAAGCGGGTCACCGCTTTTTGTCCGTCAGGGAGCACAGCGCGCTCAATAATGCTTGACGCTTTTCGGCCGATCGGGGCGTCGATCGTGCCGCAATCATCGCGGAGCAGTCCATGGACGACTGCGCGGTACCTCCTTTTGACAAGACCCTGTTTTTGCATTCCTGATAAAAGCGAATGGGCAAACCGGTGCTTGGCGACAAGCATCACCCCCGATGTATCGCGGTCAAGCCTGTTGACCAGGTGCACGGTCGCCTGGCACCCGGTCTTTTGATAATAATGAATGAGCCCGTTGGCAAGGCTTCCGCCCGGGTGCTCCCGCGACGGAATGGACGAGAGACAGGGCTGTTTATTCAAGACGAGAACATGATCATCTTCAAATAAAATATCGAGCGGTATTTTCTCGGGCAGCAATGATTCGCTCACGCTTTCCGGCGGAAATTGGATGAGCAGCTCGTCCCCTTTTTGCAGAACATGCCTGACTGTCACATGCTCTCCGTTTACCAGCAGGTCGCCGCCCCCGAATTTGATGTCCGTTAGCATCCGCTTTGAAATGCCCAGGCTTTGCACATATTCTTTCAGAAGCATGCCATGCTCTTTTTCTGTTATCCTTTGGTTCATTGAAAAATCGTTCACAGCAACCCTTCCCTACTCACCCTTGCCGATGAAGGAATCCTGCACCCTCTTCCAAAACGGAAACGGCCGGAACCGGGCGAATCTGACATTTTCTTTCGCGACGCGGCATTGAATCGACTTCACGTCTTTATGAAGCAATGTTAAATGATCGATTGCCACCTGAAATGTGACATCATTGATCGGTTTGATCAAACATGTGTGGTGTTCAGGCAAAATGAGCGGCGAACCGACCGTCCGAAAGACGCGGTTGTTGATAGACGCCATTTCGGCAAGCTGTATGGCTCTGATGGACGGGTGAATAATCGCCCCGCCGAGCGCCTTGTTATACGCCGTGCTTCCAGACGGAGTTGAAAGGCAGAGTCCGTCGCCGCGGAACGTTTCAAAAAGCTCACCCTTAATCTCGACATCTGTGACCAGCGTTCCTTCAATGCTTTTGATCGTACATTCATTAAGTGCCAAATACCGGGCTTCATCACTGCCGTCATTGTAGCGGACGATCACTTCCAAAATCGGATACTCGACGATTTGAAACGGCGTTTTGGCAATCGCGATCACCAGCTTTTCAATTTCATCGGGAACCCAGTCCGCATAAAAGCCGAGATGTCCTGTATGGACTCCGACAAACGCCGTTTTATCGAGGCGTCCGCTGTATTTGTGAAACGCGTACAAAAGCGTTCCGTCGCCGCCGACGGAAATGACGATATCCGGCTCTTCTTCATCGCACTCAAGGCCGAAGTCAAGCAGATATGTCTGAATTTTGCTTTTTAATGAATCTGAAACCGGATTTCCTTTCGATGATACTGCAAATTTCATCAGTCGATCTCCTTTCCCCTAACGGTCATCCTCGTCCTTTTTCTTCCGCGAGAAAGCCGCCTGGGCTTCCTGAATTTCGCCCCTGATCTCAGACATTTCTCTGTCAAGCCTTGAAGCCGCTTCAGAAGCTCTCTGAAGCCTCAGTTTCACTTTTTCCGGAATGTTGCCGCTGTACTTATAGTTTAAAGAGTGTTCAATCGTCGCCCAAAAATTCATCGCCAGCGTGCGGATTTGGATTTCAACGAGAATCTGTTTTTCTCCGTTTGTCGTCTGCAAAGGATACAGCACCACCAAGTGGTAGGAGCGGTAGCCGCTCTCTTTATGTTCCGCGATATAATCGCGCTTATCCACAACCGTAAAGTCTTTTCTCGCCAGGAGCATCTCCACGACGATGTGAATATCCTCAAAAAACTGGCACATGATTCTGAGCCCGGCGATATCCTGCATGCTCTCAATATTATGTAACGGAATGTTTTTCCGCTTGGCTTTTTCCAAAATGCTCGGAACAGGCTTTACCCGTCCGGTCACAAACTCAATCGGTGAATGTTCTTCCTCATATTCATAAAGGCCTCTCATCCCTTTAAGCTTCACTTTCAGCTCTTCAACTGCCTGCCGGTACGGCGCTAAAAACTGCTCCCATTGTTTTTCATCCATAAACCTTCCCCCAATTTCCTTGCCTTTTTTTCTAGAGGAATACCTTTTTCACTCTCTCTTCCATTTCTTCGCCATAATTTGCATTACCTTTAATATTGTCTATTAAATACGCGAGCTCGTCATGGAACCCGCTAAGCTCCATGCTCTCGTTTCCGATCTTTAAAAACACCGGAAGCTTTTTATCAAGAGCCGATTTAAGTTCGGACCAGATCGCCTCGTTTAAAATGACGTATTGGAAAGATTCACCTTGTTCAAGTATGTAAACAAATGCAAAATGATCGGAGTCCGCCAGCATCCGTCCGGCCGGTTTTCGCTCCGCTCCGTCATTGATCTCGCTTATCAGGACGAGCCGGTCATTTTGCAGATTCGCTTCAGCAATTTCAATTCTATTCTGCATAATGTTCTCCTTTACATAAAAAGTACAGTTTCATTTTATCATATCAGAATCAAGATTGATAAACGTTCCCTCTCACGAGATAATAAGAGAAATGTCATTTCAAACAATTGAGAGGAGTAGAAAATGAGTCAGGAACTCGAAATAGAATTTAAAAATATGCTGACAAAAAAAGAATTTGAACAAATAAAATCACATTATCAATTTTCTGCCGGAGAGTTTTTCACACAAAAAAACCATTATTTCGATACGCCGTCTTTTTCATTAAAAGAAAAAGGAGCGGCTCTGAGAATTCGCGAAAAACAAGGCCGGCATGTGCTGACATTAAAAGAGCCCGCTCCCGTCGGGTTGACGGAAACCCACCAGCAGCTGTCCTTTAAGCCTGACCCAGAATCATTTCAAATCCCGGACGGTCCCGTCTCCGACCGTCTGAAGGGCCTCGGTGTTGCACCAGGAAGCCTCGCATACTTCGGTACGCTTGCAACAGACCGCGCCGAAAAAAAACTGCCGCAGGGGTTAATAGTTTTGGATCGCAGCCGATACTTAACAGTAGAGGACTACGAACTGGAATTCGAAGTCGCTGATTATGAAAAGGGAAAGCATGATTTCAAAGCACTTTTACAATCATTCGGCATCCCTGAGCGACATACCAAAAATAAAATCGTCCGTTTTTATGAGCAAAAACGAGAAAGGATAAATAAGGTGGAAAAACAATGAACATCAATCTAGCCGCCCTTCTGGAACTTCAGGCGATTCGCTCGTTTTATCAAACGTCAGGCAGCACTTCCGAAGATACGGATTTTGACTTCAGCTCGATTTTAAATCAATATTTAGCGAATACAGGCAGCCTCTCGCAGGGAACACTTCCAGCCGTTCAGACGGCATCCGGGTCCCTTCCGGCGGAAAAAACCGCGCCTGTTGCCGCCGCATCATCCACCGCTCAAAAAACCGTTTCTTTTGGCGACCAAAATCAAAAAATTGACGAGATCATCAAACAAGCCGCTGAAAAATACGGTGTGGATGAAAAGCTGATTCACGCCGTCGTCAAACAGGAGTCTGGCTACCGGCAGCAGGCGGTCAGCCCGTCCGGAGCCATGGGGCTGATGCAGCTCATGCCGTCGACGGCAAAATCGCTCGGTGTCAGCAATGCTTTTGACCCCGTTCAAAATATTGAAGGCGGGACAAAATATCTAAAGCAGATGCTTGATAAATACAGCGGGAATGTCAACCTCGCCTTGGCTGCGTATAATGCCGGACCTGGAAACGTTCAAAAGTACGGAGGGATTCCGCCTTTTAAAGAAACGCAAAATTATGTAAAAAAAATCACCGCGAATTACTACGCCTGAGCCGGAAAGATTTCTTTCCGGCTTTTTGCCGCCCATAAAAAAAACCTCCAAATGAATCCTCCAAGTATAAAAAATACACATTTAATAAACGAATATGATATGATATTTCATACAAAACAAGCGATTCCATTCCGCGGGCTAAAAGTCGGTTTATTTGTAGAAATGGAACGGGGTTGCTAAAATAAGTATATACAATCTTGAAATAATAAATGATGCACAAGATAAATATTTTTTTGCAATGGGAATCGTTATTTTTTCCTATTAGCCATTTTAAAAGGAGTAGTCAACATGGGACAATCGTTTAACGCACCTTATGAAGCGATTGGAGAAGAACTTCTATCGCAACTTGTTGATACTTTTTATGAGCGGGTGGGACGGCATCCGCTGCTCTCGCCGATTTTCCCGGATGACTTGACGGAAACGGCGAGAAAACAGAAGCAATTTTTAACGCAATATTTGGGAGGCCCGCCGCTTTACACAGAAGAACACGGACACCCGATGCTGAGGGCTCGGCACCTTCCGTTTCCAATCACACCTGAACGGGCGGATGCGTGGCTTTCCTGTATGAAAGAGGCAATGGATCATGTCGGTTTGAATGGCGAAATCAGGGAATTTCTTTTTGAAAGGCTGACATTGACAGCCAGACACATGGTAAACCAGCCTAAAATGGAGGATGGTTCACATTGACGGTTAATCAGCGTGACCAGTTTTTCTCCCATTGCCACGGACACCCGCAAAAGCCGATGGAAATTTATATGTTTGTCGATCCGCTATCTCCGGAATGCTGGGCTTTGGAGCCTGTGATCAAAAAATTAAAGATCCGCTACGGCCGTTTTTTCACATTGCGCATGATTACCGCCTGCAGCATTACGGCGTTAAATGTCCAAAAGCGAAAGAAACACCGTCTCGCAGAGACTTGGGAAAAAATCGCCTGCAGGTCGGGAATGTCCTGCGACGGTACGCTTTGGTATGACAATGCGCTTTCCGCTCCATACCTTGCCTCCCTTGCCCTCAAAGCCGCGGAGCTGCAAGGCAGAAAAGCCGGGCTTCAGTTTTTGCGAAGCATGCAGGAAAACTTGTTTCTCAATCAGCAAGATATTACCGATGAAGAAGTGCTGTTTCACATTGCGGAAAACACACGGCTTGATGTGGAAGAATTTAAAAAAGACCTTCATTCACAAAGCGCTGTTAAAGCCCTGCAATGCGATATGAAAATCGCTGCCGAAATGGAAGTCGAATCCGTTCCGACGCTTACCTATTTTAACAGCCTCCGCGAAGCGGAGGGGTTAAAAGTAACCGGAAATTATTCATATGATGTATATGAAGAAGTGCTGTTTGAAATGCTCGACGATGAACCGAAGCCGTCGCAGACGCCGCCGCTCGAATTGTTTGTTGAATACTTTCAATTTGTGGCGGACAAAGAAATTGCTGTCGTGTATGATTGGTCCCTTGAGGAGGTCGAACGCGAAATGAAAAAGCTTGCTTTCGCGCGAAAGGTCGAAAGGGTCGAAGCCAAACACGGCATGTTTTGGCGCTATGTAAACGAAAACGACGATGCCGGGCCGCTCTATCAGTGTGAAAAATGACACGGGATTCCCCGTGTTTTTCTTTTTCTAAAATACCAAACATATGTTCTTTTTAAAAACAGTAAGAAACCGCGCCGGGATAAGCGCGGTTTCTATTATGTCTTAACGACAACAAAGGGGATGGGAGAAATTTTTCACGGTCAAACAAAGGGGTAAATGTTTGTTTGTGATCAATTTCACATCATTATAATATCAAATCATGTCGACTTTTGACAACTGATTTTATTACTTTTCACATTTTTGTCACAAAACATAAAAAATAGATGTCCATCATATGATGAAAGTAGGAAAGAAAACGCCTGTGCTTCACAAGGTGCAGGAAGCCTAAAGCCCCGGCGATTCACAGATTTTCCGCTCCGCCTTTACGCTTTTTTTGATTTTAACATTTTATCAGTCCATAGGAGGGTTTTTATGCTGCAAATTGTTTTGGGACTTGCATCAATATTGGTTTTTTTTATATTAAATATTTTAGGCTTGATGCAGATGCTTCCGCTTTATATCACATCCCCCCTGCTGTTTGTATCCATCCTTTTTACGATCAGCCGCTTCAACCACAGAAAAACATTTAAAGGATTTTAACGCGAAAAAGCCGCCGGCAAAAGGCAGCACCGGCAGGCTTTCATATTATGGATTAAGCTTAAGCAGCAGCTCTTCCATTTCATCGAGCTGTTTTTCAAACGTTTTGCATGCGGCTTCAATCGGTTGTGACGACGTCATATCAACGCCCGCTTTTTTCAGCACTTCAATCGGATAATCCGAGCTGCCCGCTTTTAAAAATTCGATATAGCGGTCAACTGCTGGTTTGCCCTCTTTTAATATTTGCTGGCTTAAAGCCTGGGCTGCACTGAAGCCTGTCGCATATTGGTATACATAGTAATTGTAATAGAAATGCGGAATTCTTGACCATTCAAGACCGATTTCCTTGTCGAGCTCAATATGATCTCCAAAGTACTTTTTGTTCAAATCATAATAGATGCTCGTCAACAGCTCAGGAGTCAGCGGCTCCCCTTCCTGGGCCCTGACATGGATCTCATGCTCAAATTCGGCAAACATCGTCTGTCTGAACACCGTTCCTTTAAATCCTTCAAGCATGTGGTTTAAAATATAAAGCCGCTGCTTCTCATCCTCAAGTGTATTCAACAAATATTCTCCCAAAAGGGCTTCATTTGTCGTTGAAGCCACTTCAGCCACGAAAATGCTGTAGTTGCCGTACGGATACGGCTGATATTTTCTCGTATAATAGCTGTGCACTGAATGGCCGAATTCATGAACGAGTGTAAAGAGGTTGTTGACGTTGTCGTGCCAGTTCAGCAAAATATACGGATTGGTTCCATATGTTCCGGAAGAATAGGCGCCGCTTCGCTTCCCTTTATTTTCATACACATCGACCCAGCGGTTGTTTAAGCCTTCTTTCAGAATCGATGTATAGTCTTCTCCCAAAGGTGCGAGACCCTTCAGCATATAATCTTTTGCCTGTTCATATGTGACCTTCATACCGGCATCTTTCACAAGCGGAGTATACAGGTCATACATGTGCACCTCATCAAGTTCAAGCACTTTTTTTCTGAGCTCGACGTATCGATGCAGGAGAGAGAGATGTTTATTGATCGTTTCGACAAGGTTATCATAGACTTCCTCCGGGATGCTGTTGCGCGACAGCGCCGCTTCCCTCGCCGATTTATAATGTTTAACTTTCGCATAAAAATTGTCTTTTTTCACCGCTCCGCTGAGCGTTGAAGCAAGCGTGTTTTTAAAGCGTCCGTACGTCTCGTACACCGCCTTGAAGGCAGCGCGTCGGACATCACGGTTGTCACTCTCTAAAAAGGTAATATAATTACCGTGTGTCAGCTGCTGTTTTTCCCCGTTTTCATCCGTAATCTCCGGGAATTCCATATCGGCGTTGTTCAGCATTCCGAATGTATTTGACGGTGAAGAGAGGACATCTGAAACCTCGGCCAAAAGCCCTTCTTCCTTCTCACTCAGCACATGCGGGCGCTCTTTGTTAATTTCTTCGAGCGCATGGGAATAAAGCTTTAATTCCTCTTTTTCTAAAAGGAACTGCTGCAGCTTTTCCTCTTGAATCGACAGAATTTCCGGCACCATATAGGCTGTGGCGCTGGCCGCCTGTGTATAAAGGTTGCCCGCTTTATCATTAAGGCCTTGATAAAACGAATTTCCCGTATCTTGATCATAGCGCATATGTGCGTAAGTATACAGCTTGCCGAGCCTTTCCATCACCTGATCCTGAAACGTCAGCGCTTCATACAGATCATCGGCTGAATGGCCGAGCTTGCCCTTGAATTCGGAGAGCTTAGGCAGCAGCTCTTTCACCGCTTGAAATTCCTCATTCCAAGCGTCATCGGTCGGGAAGATGTCCTCGAGTCTCCACGTGTCTTCTTGCTTTACCTCATCTCTTTGAGGCAGTTTCTTCGCTTGTTTTTCTTCAGCCACTGTAATTCCCCTCGCTTTCTTTACTCCAAGTCCATTGTTGCGCAATAAACTTGTATTGTGTTTATCTTCTGTTTTTTCACCGTCTTTTGTCAAATCATTTGCCAAAAAAATCATGCTTGACACCGCGACTAAACAACAAAATACATATCTTTTGATCTGAAACAGGCTAAAGACACCACCTTCCTTTCCTTAGATTGAACGAAAGGCATGGTTGTCATTCGGAAAAATACCATTCGTCACTCTTGAAAAGCTCCGAAAGCCGTGTTTTTGCAACAGGCAAACAGGCGGGATAATAAACTTCTTTCTCTTTCTTTAAAAATCCTTTTTCACAAAGGAGACAAATGTATTCACTCACGGCTCCTGACGCCGTCTCCCGTCCGTTCCACCTCAACTTCAGTTTGCCGCTTGAAATGAGTTTGTTCATGAAAGAAACGGCTGAATTCAGGCGGAAGGAAGACTGCTTCACAAGATGCAGATAAAGGTGGCCTTGCCATACATAAACCGGATGGGCAAATATATAGCCCTTTGATAAGGGAAGAAAAACTTCAGACGGAAAAAAAGGAAGCGGAACGCGAAATTTTTCGTAAAACAATGCAGCTATGTCTTTTTCATCTTTTGATAAAAAGCGCCGGGATGTCGTGCGAAATTTGAGGAGATTCCTCTTCCAGGAATGAAGCTGATAAGGGGAAGGCCTGACAGCGGAACGCAAATCACCGATCGTTGTTTGCTTGAGAGGGAGAAACCTTACCGTTGCGGATATTTTGTTTTTCAAAAACGGGATTAAATGCTCAAGGACAAGAAAAGCCTTTTGATCGGGGCAAAAAAACAAAAGCCTCGGGAGCTTTCTGCCGGTCCCGCTGAACTGCCAATGAAAATGTGAAAGCTGAAAAAAACTGCCCGTCAAGCGCTTCACGCGGTTTGCACCGATGATCCAGAGCGGCTCAATCCCGAGTTTCAGGAAGCCGTCCGTCCTTTTTCGATGCTCCGCCTTGCTGAGATTCGCACATTGAAACTCAACGGCTAACCGGCTGTCCGCAGAGCTTACAAGCAAATCCGGCCTCTGTCTGATCTGATCCAAATAAGGTTCCAGCACCGGATTGAGCCCTTGCCGACTGAACCATTTGTACAGGAGCCTTTTCCCTTGCAGATGATAGAGGCTTTCCGGCTCATGTGAAACAGGACATGTTGAATCCGGCTTATGGGCAAAGTGATGCACCTTTTGAACGCCGATTTTGAGATCGAGCTCATGATGGCAGACCGGACAATAAAAAGCGTGTTTTTTTCTCAAGCGGTTGAGTTCATCTGCGCTGTATCCGTCGGCAAGACAAATCAGCCGCCCTTCATTGTTTTGTGCGCTGAACACTTCTTCTCTCTCCTTTCTTTATTTAGTATTCAACAGATGTACGGTCTCCCCTTTTTCTGAAAACGCTTCAAATTTAAGCTGATTTTATATAAAGTAGTATTATAGAGCACGAAATAGATGGGAAAAGGAGTTTTTGATATAAAAAAGAAACTGACCACAAAACTGACATTGCTCATTCTATCATTGCTGTTCATCTTGCTTTCTGTCATGAGCGGACTTTATCTATTGATTTTAGAAAATTCTTTAAAAACGCAAATTGAGGCCAGAGCGCTCGATATGGCGAAAACGCTCTCCCAAATGCCATCCGTACGGGAAGCCTTTGAAACGCCCGATCCTTCAGAGACGCTGCAGCCGATTGCAGAAAAAGCGAGAAAACAGTCCGGTGCCCAATATGTGGTCATCGGCTCGGTCGATTCGATCCGCTATGCTCATCCCGATCCGGAAAAAATCGGCAAGCGGATGGTCGGCGGGGACAATCAACGAGCCCTTAAAAAAGGCGAATCATACGTTTCCGAAGCCGTCGGCACACTCGGAGCAGCCGTCAGGGGAAAAGCGCCGATCCGCACGGAAAATGGAGAAATCGTCGGCATCATCTCGGTCGGTTTTTTAAAAGAAAACATCCAGGATATCGTTTATCAATATCAGACGAAACTCATATTTTTATTGGGATTTGTTGTGCTGATGGGGGTTTCGGGAGCCGTCTATATTTCCCGCAATGTAAAAAAATCGATTTTCGGCCTTGAACCATATGAAATTAATCAATTATATACGGAAAAACAAGCGATTACCGAATCTGTGCACGAAGCATTGATCGCCATCAACAAACATGAAGAAATCACCCTTTTGAATAAAAAAGCCTGTGAACTGCTCGGCGCAGAAAGTGAAGACCAATGGCTGGGCAGGCCGATTGCCGAGCTTCTGCCGGACACGCTCCTTCCGGAAGTCTTGAAAACGAAAAAAGCCCAAAAAGACCAGGAATTAACGATCGGAAACGAAGAGCTGATCGTCAACAGGGTCCCGATTTTTGAAAAGGAAAGCATCCGCGGCGCTGTTGCGAGCTTCAGGAGAAAGACGGATATCGACGAACTTTCGAAAAAACTGGCGCAGACATCGCAATACGCGGAAGGGCTGAGAGCGCAGACCCACGAATATTCAAACAAGCTCAATACGATCGCCGGCCTGATCCAGCTTGAAAGCTATACTGAAGCGCTTGAATTAATCCAAAAAGAAAACAAAAGCCATCAGGATATGCTGCACTTTTTGATTCATTCCATACCTGACCCGCTTCTTTCAGGTCTCTTACTCGGTAAAATCAATCGCGCCAAAGAGCTCCACATCAACTTGGAAATCGATGAGAGCTCAAAAATAGACGCATTGCCGCCGGACATGGATCAGGGTAAATTCATTACGATCCTGGGGAATCTCATTGAGAACGCATTTGACGCCGTCTCTCAAAAGAAAGAGCGGAATATCCTCGTGTTTTTATCTGATGGAGGGGATCATATCCTGATCGAAGTCGAAGATTCGGGAGACGGAATTCCCGATGCAGACACAGAGCGGATTTTTCAAAAATTTTATTCGACAAAATCTGCAACTCACCGCGGTCTCGGGCTCTTTTTAGTAAAGGAAGCTGTCAATGCATTAAACGGAGAAATTAAAGCGGGCAAAAGCGAGCTTGGCGGAGCATTGTTTACTGTCGTGATTCCAAAAAAAAGAGAAGTGCTGGGGGTAGAAAGATGAAAGCACTGCAAGTTTTTATTGTTGAAGATGATATCAAAAACGCTGATATTCATCAAAAGCTGATCAGCAAAATTGAAGGGTTTTCCGTCGTCGGCATCGCCGAAAATTTTCAAGACGCCAAAGATTTGCTTCCGGTCGTAAAACCCGACCTTGTCCTGCTCGATATTTTTTTGCCGGATGGCTCCGGGATGGAGCTTTTATGGCTGATCAGACAGAAGCTGAGACGCACCGATGTCATGATGATTACAGCGGCCAAGGAAGTGGAATATGTTGAACAGGCGATCCGCGCCGGTGCGGTTGATTATTTGATTAAGCCGATCATGTTTTCCAGATTGAAAGAAACGCTTTTAAACTACCGTTCATACCGATTGAAAGTGAATACGCTGTCATCGATTGACCAGACGGATGTCGACACATTGATGGCGAAAAGAAAGAGCATGATGAAAGAAAAGCGGACAGCGGAAGATACCTACCCGAAGGGCATTGATGGACTGACATTAAAAAAAGTCGCCGATGTGTTGCAGAGCAGCGACAATGCCGACGGTGTCACGGCTGAAAATCTCGGCCGGACAATTGGTATCAGCAGAACGACCGCAAGGCGCTATTTGGAATTTTTAGCATCTGAAAAGCATGTCAAAACAGAACTTTACTACGGAACTGTCGGACGCCCTGAACGCAGATACAAGCCTGTTAAAGCAAATGAAAGTCCGGAAGCGTAGCGTTCCGGACCATCAAATTTTTTTACCCTTCGACATCGATCGATTTGTTTTGCCGGTTTCTCATTGCCCGGGAAATCGGCGGCACGATCAGAGACAGGAGTGCCACAATCAATAGACCGACTGTGACAGGGCTTTCGAAAAAGATGGACAGTCTCCCGGAAGAGAGTGTCATTGCCTGTCTGAACGACTCTTCCATCATACTCCCTAAAATAAAGGCCAAAATAAACGGAGCTGCCGGAAAGGAAAGAACCCGCATCAAATAGCCGAGGATGCCGAAGAAGACCAAAATATAGAGATGGACAATATTAAAGGTCACAGCATAAACACCGATCAAACAGAAGACAAAAATGAGCGAAATCAAGAGCTGCTTGGGAATCAGTAAAATTTTTGCCAAAAAAGGAATGAGCGGCAAGTTCAAAATCAGCAAAAACAAATTGCCGATGTACATGCTGGCGATCACGCCCCAAAAAACGTCAGGATGATCAGTCAGCATAAGCGGCCCCGGCTGAACACCGACGACGAGAAGCGCACCGAGCAAAACGGCGGTTGTTCCTGATCCGGGAATTCCGAGTGTCAACAGCGGGACAAACGCTCCGCTCGTTGCCGCGTTATTAGATGTTTCCGGCGCGGCAATCCCTTTAATATTGCCTTTGCCGAATGATTCAGGATTTTTCGAGATACGCTTTTCTGTAATATACGAAATAAATGAGGCGATCGTTGCTCCTGCACCCGGCAGGACGCCAAGCAGGAATCCGATCACTGAATGCCGTGCAATCGGCCCGGAAATCTCTTTCATTTCGCTTTTTGTCACCTTCAGGCTGCCGACTTGTGAGGCTTCGTTTGTCATCGGCTTGTTTCGCGTTTTAATTAAAAAGGCGACTTCAGCCAAGGCAAACAGTCCAAGGGCGACGATCAAAAAATCGATTCCTTCCAGAAGGCTTGCTGCACCGAAGGTAAACCGCTCTGTTCCCGTTTGCGGATCAATTCCGATCGTGGCGGTCATAAAGCCTAATGTTGCCGAAATTAACGCTTTGACGGTCGATCCTTCCGACAGGCTGGAGATCGCCACCAATCCCAGGAGCATCAGGGCGAAATATTCGGTCGGTCCAAATGTAACGGCGACATTGGCCATCGCCGGAGCGACAAGCATCAGGGCAACGACGGTAATCGTACCGCCGGCAAACGAACAAATGGCAGCTACGGCCAGCGCCTTTCCTGCTTTCCCCTGCTTCGCCATCGGATATCCGTCAAACGATGTGGCAACGGTTCCGGCCACACCGGGTGCATTTAAGAGAATGGAGGATGTCGAGCCGCCAAACACCGCGCCATAATAGACACCGGCCATCAAAATCAAAGCGGAGGCGGGATCCATCCCATAACTTAACGGAATCATGATGGCAATTGCAGTGATCGGTCCAAGCCCAGGAAGCATGCCGATCACTGTCCCGATCAATACGCCTAAAAATGCAAACATGATATTTTGCGGGGTCAAAGCCACCTGGAATCCGTATAAAATACTTTCTAACATGCACTTCCCTCCCTACTCGTTTATTAAAAAGGCATAACCCCCTGCGGTAGCATAATGTTCAGCAAATAATGAAATGAAACATAAATGGCGCTGCTGAAAATGAGCGAAACGGCGGCGGCAGTTTTCCATTTGCGATAGCCCAATACCGCCGGCAGGACGATCAGCAGCAAAACGGTTGACAATAAAAATCCAATGATCTCCAGCACCGTAATATAAATGATGAGAGAAGCGACGCAAAAGACCATCACCTTTACATCCTGCTTCTTTAATTGAAACAGCTTTTTTGCTTCCGTGTCTTTCTTGTCCTTTTCAAAAAACAAACAGATCCCGAGTATGACAAGCACTACGCCGAGGCTTTTCGGCAGCACGTCCGCGTCAATGACGGCGTACGGATAACTCTCCAAATTAAAGCTGAGCGCCAAATAGACGGCGGCTACAGCCAAAACCACGACAGATACGCCCCGGTTTGTGATCCTCATTGGTCTACACCAGCCTTTCTCGATTTCTGACAAGCCGGCGAAGCTTCGCCCGGCTTGCCGTCTGAAACGATCACATCGTGTTTATTTGGCTTCATCACCAAGCCCGATCTCATCAAGCAAACTTTTCATTGCTTTGTGTTGGGCATCAAGATATGTTTTGAATTCCTTATGGTCCATATATTTGTCCTCCCAGCCGTAGCTGTCCCGAATCGATTTCCAGCTGTCTTTTTCCATCATCTCTTTGATTTTCTTCTCATAAAACTTGACAGCTGCCTCACTCATTCCGGGCGGTCCCATAAAACCTCTCCATACGGTGAATTCGTCATCGATTCCCTGCTCTTTTAATGTCGGAAAGTCTTTGACGGTCTCCCCTTTCATTCGCTCCGGCGCGGTGATGGCCAGCACCCTGACCTTTCCGGCTCTCGCTTGTTCGGCGGCTTCACCGACCCCTGTCGAGTAGACATCCGCTTTTTTGCCGAGCAGCATGCTCATGCCGGCGCCGTCTTGCGCCGTAATATACTTGAGCTGCTTCGCATCAACACCCGCTTTTTGGACGGCGCTGACAAATTGCATATGGTCCATGCTTCCCGGTGATGACGTCCCGACAATCGAAACAGACTTCGGATCTTTTTTCAGTGCTTCAATCAGATCTTTCATAGATTGATATGGCGAATCTTTATGAACGACAAACGCGCCGTAATCGGCAATCACGCTTGCGATCGGTGTGAAATCTTCATGGCCGTATTGAGATTGTCCGTTTAACGGGACGAACAAGAGCGGCGGTGATGTAACAAAGAGCGTATGATTGTCGCCTTTTTTGCGGTGGACATACGACCAACCTGTCGCTCCCCCGCCGCCCGGTTTGTTGACGACAGCCATCTTGTCAATCAATTGTTCTTCACCCATGATTTTTGCCACAGTTCTGGCCGTTGTATCCCATCCCCCGCCGGCTCCGGCGGGCGCAACAACCTCAATCGGTTTTGAAGGTTTAAAATCTTTTTCTTCCCCGGCTTTATTGTTTGAAGCTGCGTTTCCGCCGCATCCTCCCAAAATGAGCGCAAACACGAGCAAAATCGTCAAGCCGCAAAGTTGACCCCTTTTTGACATTTGTGTTCCCCCTTTATTGTAATCGCTTTCATTATAGCTTCCTTATCTTTTCGTGCACAGTTTAACTGCATAAAATTCTTTTTGTTCATAATGTTCACAAAAAACCTTCCCCAAATATAGATTGCAGGCAATTTACCTCCATTAAAGGGTAGGATAGGCTCACAACGGCGGGATCAACTTCTGCTAATTAATAAACCCTTCTCCGCAGAGAAGGGTCAGTCTTTCAATTTGATATTACACACACATTCTTTAAGGAAGATACATCGTAAATTTGCCGTTTGCTACCAGGCTGTTCAGCATGTACAGGCAGGATCCGTAATAATCGTCAGGAATATAGGCGCTGTTAAACACATTGGCAAACCCTGTCCTTAATGAGGCATCGCTTGCTGCAGTCGCTCCGCCTGCATTGGCGGCGATCAGCCCCACCGGACTTCCTCTTTTAACGGCCGTCCCATTCAGCGTATATTCATGGGCCGTTCTCCCGAAGTTTTCCCGTTTCATAAACGTCAAGAACTTGTTAACCGCTTTTTGCTCGCTGGCGCGATATGCGTTATCTGCCGAGGACCAAAGTGTATAATCCATCGCGATGTGGGACACCGTCCGCCAAGCATCATAGCTGAAATTTCGGTCTGTTTCCGTTGAGGAATGTGCCGCATCGCTTACACCGTCGAAGCCGGCTTCATCAGGAAAGAGCCCTGTGGCGGCATTGGTGACGGATGATCCGTTATTTAAAACACTTTTAAACGTCGTTTCTGACAAGTATGTTCGAGATTTGTTTGCTGCCTCTTTCCAAAAATACTGCTGGCTGCTTCTGGCGCTTTTAGCGAATAACTCGAAAAAAGCAGGAACGTGGTAGGAAGGATCCGTCCAATTGACATAAGGGCCGAATCGAACCATCTCCTTGCTGTTTTTAATAAAAACTCTCGATTCCTTGCCAGCGTTGGCGTATTCGCCAGCACCGGCCAAAGCGTCAAGCAGGTCTTGGGCCCGCGCTTTGTAATCATACGGGTACTCTTTATCACCCCAGCGGTCAGACGCCATAAGAAGCGCTGCCGCAAACCAGACTTCACCGTCAGATGCAACATTCTGATCAATGGTTTGCACGTCTGAGCTGTTCGTTTTCATATGCCAGCGATGGTAGCCGTACAAACTGTCATTTTTCTCGGAATGGCGCATATATTTGCGGACGAAATCCCATAGCCTTTGGAACTTATACTCATCATTCATTTGCAGCGTCATCATCATCCCGTAGCTCATACCCTCTGTTTTGACACTGTAGTAACCATTGCCCAGGTTATCGTCCGTCATCGAAGTGATATAAGCTGAACCGTCCTTCATATAATGAAACAGCGATCCGCCTTTCTCATCAAAATACTTTTTATAGGCCTGATTCAAATTGTTTTTGCCCGTTGGTCCGAGAAAAATATACGGCTGCCATGGCTGTTTGAGAAAAAGCGGCACAAAAACATGTTAAACCAATAAAGACAGCCATAATCCATTTTAAACATCTTCGCTTCAAATCGTTCTCACATTCCAAAATTTGTCATGATACCTCATCCATCTTAATCAATGAAGCGGGAAGTGTATAGATGATATTGACCTATTCGGTTTGGGCCGAAATGATTGGAAAGTGTGAAGCCGTTTGAATGATGGAGAATGGGAGGAGTGAAGTTGCGGGAACTTAAGCTTATCATGATCTTTTTTGTTCCCATCGTTGCTGACTGTGTAAAGGAACGGAGAAAATTAAAGCCGGCTTCAAAAGAAACCGGCTTTTTTATGCAAAGTGCTTTTTTATTGTATGAAGAGCATGATTTGCTGCGATCAGTTTTCCATACTCCTCCAGCATGTGAATCGTCATTTTTGATTCTGAGGCGTATTCCAGCAAAATGCTGAGCTGATTTTCAACCTCTTCATCAGGCAGTTCATTGAAATCCACGAATAAATAATAGCGGTTTTCATGAGAATACAATGTCGTTTGGCAGCCGACGACGGTCATTTTTGACAATGAGATGACATCCTCAAAATCAGCAAATTTTAATACGAATTGCAGCTTCTGCTCTTCGGCATCCTCTTCCTTTTGAAAATCTTCCAGCAATGCATCGAGGCTTTCTTCTGCTGCATCTTGCTTTTTATCTTCAGGAATCGGCAGTTCTAGCTTTTGTCCGTCTTTGGAAAGCTGAGCTCTTGTGACAATGATTTCCAACCCTTTATCAAGGGCCTGCACTTGAATCCAAAGGGGGCCTTCAACGGCAAACTCTTCTTCTTCGTGCACTTCGTCCATCATTTCCCAAAACAGCTCTTCACTGCGTTCACGATTGTACCAGATTTCTTCCCTGTCAAACCCCCGGTCTTCTATATCACCGTAGGAAATATAAAACTTAACCGTATGTTCGTTTATTCTTTCGATTTCCATTTGCCAACCTTCCCTTCTTTGTATGATGGTGAAGGGATAACTAAGCTCCCAATTAATTGTACTTTACTACACTTTACCCATTACGTCCACTTCTTAACCTTATCCCTGAACAATCTTTAATTTCTATTTTATGATAAAAAAGGCGCAAAAGAAATAAAAATGCATAAAAGACAAGCAAACATAATTTCCGCCCCGCTTCATATATTAATTGTACAAGCAGAGCTGAAGATGACGGGTTCTAAAAAAAACGGGCCCGTTTAGCAAAGAGAGGTGCCAGTTGATGGAACACGATGTGTTGATGTCATTCCTTGTCATCATCGGAATCGACCTCATTCTCGGCGGAGACAACGCCGTTGTCATCGCAATGGCCAGCCGCAATTTGCCTCCCATGCAGAGACAAAAAGCGATCATCATCGGCACATGCATCGCCATTTTCATGAGAATCATGCTGACTGCAGCCGCAGTGTATCTGCTGACAGTTCCCTATCTGCAATTGATCGGAGGAATCTTCCTTCTGTATTTAGGATACCAGCTCCTGATTGAGAAAAAAGATACCCAGCATGTCAAAAGCGGGACATCCCTATGGAAAGCGATTCGCATTATTGTGGTGGCTGATTTGTTCATGTCCTTAGATAATGTCATCGCTGTGGCCGGGGCCTCGCATGGGCGGCTGATGCTCGTCGTTGCCGGACTCATGATTTCGGTGCCAGTTATTATTTGGGGCAGCAGGCTGATTCAGGTCGCCATGGCCAAATTTCCGCTGTTGCTATACGCCGGCAGCGGTCTGCTCGCATATACAGGCGGCGAAATGATCGTCAGAGAGCAGGAGCTGTCTTCCTTTATGGCCAAACACGGCATGATTGAAATGCTGCTCCCCGTCCTAACAGTTATTTTTGTGATTTTAGCCAGTATTTATTATGAACAACTTAGTGAGAAACATTAAAAAGAAGGCTGAAAAATTTCAGCCTTCTTTACTCTTCACAATTAATTGGCCAGACGCTGCGCTTCCCTCAATTGGAATGTGCGCACTTTGCGAGGCAGGAAGCGGCGGATTTCGTCCTCATTGTAACCAACCTGCAATCGTTTTTCGTCGATGATGATCGGACGGCGCAACAGGCCTGGATGTTCATTGATGAGCTGGTAAAGCTCTTGCAGAGGCATTGTTTCAAGGTTGACGTTCAACTTTTGGAACACTTTTGAACGAGTTGAAATGATCTCGTCGGTTCCGTCTTCCGTCATCCGCAAAATTTCTTTTATCTCATCAATTGATAAAGGCTCTGAAAAAATATTTCTTTCCGTAAATGGAATATCATGCTCTTCTAACCATGCGCGCGCCTTTCTGCATGACGTGCAGCTTGGTGATGTATATAATGTAACCATATGCTTCACTCCTTAAAAAGTAGAATGAAATAGCGCATTCTTAAATTGAAATTAATCTAAAAAAGTAATCTTTATAGAGTATTATACTATAAAAAAGTAAGTGTGAACAGTCTGTAACAGAAATTTTTTGACAATCCTGCGACTTTTGTTCTTTTTGCCTATTCTCATTCTCAACTAGTTTAGTTCATCGAAAATGTTCTTTTGTTTTTGATCATCAACGATCTTCAGGACATCATCGACATCCTCAAACGATTCTCCATACCATTTTTCATCTTGATATGTATGGATTTTTTCATACGTTTCTTTCATCGCTTCATATACTTCTTCTTCCGTGTTTGAACGGGGAGACCAATATAAAATCTCCATTTCACTGACTTTGCCGGTGGCAAGCGACCGGCGCCGGTAACCAATTGACTCAGCGTGTTTAAAGTTTTGCTTTTGGTAAAATTTGAGACGCTTTGCCGTATCTGCATCCTCTTCGTCCACAGGTTCGACTTCGAGAAGGATCGGCTTGTTTTTCTTTTTCAGCTTTTCGAGCAGTTTTGAGCCGAGACCCTGGCCTCTTGCATCTTTAGAAACGAACAGATAGTCGATGAAGATAAAGGAATCAAACTCGGCATACATCAGCACGTGATGACGGCCTTCTTCTTTATGGTAAATATCGTTTTGTTCCTTTAATAATGCCTCCATATGTTCTTTTGATTTCATTTCTTCAACGGGAAAATACTCGCTAAGCTTTTCATACCAGTTCATTGATTTGCTCCTTATGATGTTCTTATGATTCACACCTTAGATATACCCGCTTTCTCTTTAGTTTAAACAATTTCTTTTAAGCATCAGGAGCAGATCAAGCTGAGCATGTTACCTATATATACTAAGACGAACGTCCGCGGCGAAGGTTTCATTTTTTTTTCACAAAAAAACGGAGCATCTGTTTTGCTCCGTCAAAAAGGCAGCCATCAGGCCGCCTTCTATATTATTTCGATTGGTACGCTTTGAACTCTTCTTCAGAACACATGACAAAATGTCCGGGCTTCACTTCGCGAAGCTCCATCTCTTCCCCGTCTCTCAGCTTATGGACGGACGGATCATACGTTTTCCGCATACGGTTGCGCTCGTAATCCGGATCCGGAAGCGGAATGGCTGACAAAAGCGATTGTGTATAAGGATGAAGCGGGTTCTCGTATAATTCATCGGCCGGCGCCAATTCAACCAGCTTGCCAAAATACATGACGCCGATCCGGTCGCTGATGTATTTCACCATCGACAGGTCATGAGCGATGAAAAGGTAGGTCAATCCCCTCTCCTTTTGCAGATCCTTCATAAGGTTGACGACCTGAGCCTGGATCGAGACGTCAAGCGCTGAGATCGGCTCATCGGCAATGATGAATTCAGGCTCGACCGCAAGAGCCCTGGCGATTCCGATCCGCTGGCGCTGTCCTCCGGAAAATTCGTGAGGATAGCGGTTTGCGTGCTCTTTGTTTAAGCCGACAAGATGGAGCAACTCGTGCACCCGTTCAAGCCGTTCTTGCTTCGATTTTGCCAGGCCGTGAATATCGATCCCTTCCGCGATGATATCGGCGACCGTCATCCGCGGATTCAGTGAAGCATACGGGTCCTGAAAGATCATCTGCATCTTCCGGTTGAATGCAAGAAGGTCTTTGGCAGACTTTTTGTCGTGCACATTTGTTCCTTTGAATAGCACCTCACCGGATGTCGCTTCATATAAACGAATGATTGTCCGTCCTGTCGTCGATTTACCGCAGCCGGATTCACCGACAAGGCCGAGCGTTTCTCCTTTATAGATGTCAAAAGAGATTCCGTCTACAGCTTTCACAGTTCCTTTAGGCGTTGAGAAATGCTGTTTTAAGTTCTTGATTTCAAGCAGTTTTTCCGCCATATCATTCACCTTCTTTCACTTGAACCGGTTTTTGGTCTTGAAACTCCCGCATTTTGCTTTTGACGGCCGCAGGCGGTTCAACCTTTGGAGCGTCAGGATGCATGAGCCATGATTTGACATAGTGTGTGTCAGATATTTTAAACATCGGCGGTTCTTGTTCAAAATCGATTTTCATTGCATAAGGGCTTCGCAATGCAAATGCGTCCCCTTTTGGCGGTTTCGTCAAATCAGGAGGCGAACCCGGAATCGCCATCAATTCTTCATCACCGTCATTGTCAAGGCTCGGCATTGAAGCAAGCAGCCCCCATGTGTAAGGGTGTTTCGGGTTGTAGAAAATTTCATCAACCGTTCCGATTTCAACAATCTGGCCGGCATACATAACGGCGACACGGTCGGCCACATTGGCGACGACGCCGAGATCGTGCGTAATAAAAATGATCGATGTATCAATCTTTTTCTGCAAATCTTTCATCAGTTCCAAAATTTGCGCCTGAATCGTCACATCGAGCGCTGTCGTCGGTTCATCAGCGATTAACAGCTTCGGATTGGCGGCGAGCGCCATCGCGATGACAACCCGCTGCCTCATGCCTCCGCTGAATTCGTGAGGATATTGATTCACACGCCGTTCAGGCATCGGAATCCCAACGAGGCTGAGCAGCTCGACCGCCCGCTTATTCGCGTCCTCTTTTGAAATCTTTTCATGTTTAAACAGTACTTCGGTGATTTGGCGGCCGACTTTCATCGTCGGGTTCAAAGACGTCATCGGATCCTGAAAAATCATACCGATGTCTTTGCCGCGAATCGACTGCATTTCCTTCTCTGTTTTCGGCACCAAATCTTCTCCGTCGAATAAAATTTGTCCTTTTTTAAAGTAGCCCGGCGGCATTGGAATCAGCTTCATAATCGCCTGTGAAGTGACGCTTTTGCCTGACCCGGATTCTCCGACGATCGCAAGCGTCTCTCCTTTGTCAACGTGAAAGTTGACACCGCGGATCGCCTGGACTTCGCCGGCATATGTTTTAAAAGAAATGGCCAAATCTTTCACTTCAAGTAAGTGTTTCATCTATCTCACTCCTTTATTTACGAAGCTTCGGATCTAAAGCATCGCGCAATCCGTCGCCGATAACGTTAAATGCAAACATGGTCAAACAGATAAATGTAGCCGGGAAAAACAGGCGCCATGGATAATATTCCAAGCCCTGCACACCGTCGGTTGCCATCGTTCCCCAGCTCGCTAACGGCTGCGGGACGCCGAGGCCAAGATAGCTTAAAAACGCTTCATAGAAAATCGCCGTAGGTACGGTCAATGTCATGGTGACCAAGATCGGGCTCATGATGTTTGGAAGCAGGTGTTTCCTGATGATGCGGGAGTTTTTCGCGCCCAATGTTCTCGACGCCAGGACAAACTCCTGGTTCTTAAGCTGAAGCACTTGTCCGCGCACGATTCTCGCCATGTTGATCCAGCCGGTGATGACCATGGCAACGATCATCGTGATCAAGCCTTTCCCCATGACAACGAGCAGCAGGATCGTCATTAATAAGGATGGAATCGCCCATAAGATGTCTGCTATTCTCATCATAATTTCATCCGTACGTCCGCCTCTGATGCCGGAAATCGCACCCCATATCACACCGATCAAAACGTCGATCAGCGCAGCAGCGAGTCCGATTGTCAGCGAGATGCGTGCGCCGACCCATGTTCGGACAAACACGTCTCTTCCAAGGTCATCTGTTCCAAACCAGTGCTCCGCGCTTGGCGGCTGATTCGTATTCGTTAAATCTGTCTCTTCATATTGAAAGCTCGAAAACATCGGCGCAAAGATGGCCATTAGAGCGATCAGGATCAGAATCACCAGCCCAAACAGCGCGAGCTTGTTTTCTTTAAATCTCAAGAATACATCCGTCCAAAACGAAAGGTTTTTCTTAGAGATCTTTTCGGCTTCGCTATGGTCAACAGCTGCAGGTTCAAACATGTCTTTTGGTATTTGCTGCATCCTTTTACTCCCCTTTCTTAGCGCCAAACAGTTTGATGCGCGGATCGATTAAGCCGTACAAAAGATCGACAAGCAAGACGCACAGCAAAAGAATCGCCCCGAAAAATACGGTGACACCCATGATAACCGTATAGTCGCGGTTTGTAATGCTTGTGACAAAGTGCATGCCCAGTCCCGGGATACCGAAGATTTTTTCAACGACAAACGTCCCCGTCAAAATGGATGCCGCCATCGGCCCCATATACGTCACGACAGGCATGATGGCATTGCGGATCGCATGCTTAAAGGTAACCGCTGACGTGCTTAACCCTTTCGCACGCGCCGTGCGGATATAGTCGCTGCTCAGCACTTCAAGCATGCTTGAACGGGTCAGGCGGGCGATAAACGCCATCGGCATTGAGGCGACTGCGATTGCCGGAAGCACGGTATGTCCCCATGACTCCCATTGTGCGACAGGGAACCAGCCCAGTTTCATCGCCAGCACATACTGCAGAAGCGCCGCCATGATGAAGTTCGGCACGGAAATACCGACAACGGCGATAATCATCGCACTGTAGTCCTGCCATTTATTCCTCTTCAGCGCTGCGATCACGCCGAACAAAACACCGAATGCCAAGGCGAGGCAGATCGCTTCCAACCCAAGTGTAAAAGAGATCGGAAAGCCGGAGTTGATTAAGTCGTTTACAGTTTGTCCTTTATATTTAAATGAAGGCCCAAAATCCCATTTCATAACCGATACTAAGTAATCGAGATATTGTTTAAATAGGGGCTGGTCTAAACCATAGTAAGAATTGAGGCTTGCTTCAATTGCAGGAGGAAGTTTCTTCTCGCCTGAAAAAGGTCCGCCCGGAATTGCTCTCATCAGGAAGAAGGTAGCTGTTACAATAACCCAGAGAGAAATCAGCATATATACGAGACGACGGCCTAAAAATTTAAACATTGTTACACACCTCCGAATATTCAGTCTATTAACTTCTTTTCATAAATAAAAGTATATGGGGGGAAACTCCTAGGCCCCATATACTTTTTGATGCAGTTTTATTCAAAATACGCTGTTTTGAAATAGATCTCTCCAGTCCCTGTCAGAACAACGCCTTTTAAGTTTTCATCTTGCATATAAGGCATTGTGTAGAAGTAAATCGGAGCGATCGGCAGTTCATCCATAATGATGCTTTCGGCTTCTTTCATCAGCTCGATGCGTTTATCGTCATCGGTTTCTGTGGAAGCTTTTTCAAGCAATTTTTTGTATTCTGCATTTTCCCAGTTTGTATCATTGTTTCCGCCTTCTTTGTCACGGTATGTTTCAAGGAAGTTCATCGCGTCGTTGAAGTCGGCGATCCAGCCCATGCGGCCGATTTGATAGTTTCCGGTATGGAGTTTATCAATGTATACGTTCCATTCCTCATTGCCTAATTCAACATCAACGCCTAGATCCCTGCTCCACATTTCCTGTACGGCCTGGGCGATTTTTTGGTGGCCTTCATCCGTATTGTAGGAAAGCGTGATTTTCGGAAGGTCGGACGCCTTTTTCAAACCGAGTTCTTTCAAGCCTTTATTCAAGTATTCTTTTGCTTTTTCAACATCGTGATCTTTGAAATAACCTTTGTTTGACTCAAACCCGGTGACAGCCGGCGGAACGAATCCCATCGCCGGAATCTGTTCAGCCTGTGTGATGTTTTTAACGATCGCCTCGCGATTGATCGCGTATGTCAAGGCTTTACGGATGTTGACATTGTTCAATGGAGCAGCTTCCGTATTGAATTTGTAAAGGTAAACGGCTGCGAACGGATCGATATGCAAGCCTTCTTTTTTCAGGCTTGGAATCGCATCTGTCGGAATCTCATCAAGTGGCTGTCCGACGAAATCAATCTCGCCTTTTTTGTACATGTTGAGGCCGGTGTTGGCGTCGTTGACCATCGCCATGTTGATTTTCTTCAGCTTGACAGCGTCTTTATCCCAGTACTGGTCGTTTTTCTCCAGCACGATGCTTCCGTTGTGCTTCCATTTCGTCATTTTGAAAGGTCCGTTGGATACGTAGTTCTCGTCGGCTTTTGTATACCATTTCGGATTTTTCTCAGCGACCTTTTTATTGACTGGCATATATGTGTAGAATGCCGTCAATTCCGTAAAGTACGGTGTCGGTTTTTCAAGCTCGACTTTCAACGTCTTGTCATCAACTGCTTTAACGCCGACATCTTCAATTTTGCCTTTGCCGGTGTTCGCCGCTTCACCGCCTTTTAAGTAGTAAAGCTGGTAAGCGTATTATGACTCATTTTTCGGGTCAAGTGCCCATTTCCAAGCGTATTCAAAATCCTCCGCTGTTACAGGATCTCCATTTGACCATTTCGCGCCATCGCGGATCGTAAACGTGTATGTCTTCTGATCATCGCTGACTTCGATTTTTGACGCGGCAGCTTCAACCGGCTTTCCGTCTTTGCCGATTGTCGTCAATCCTTCAAAAGTCTGACGAAGTACGTTTGCAGAAACCGAATCGTTCGCAAGTCCCGGATTGAGTGAAAACGGCTCGGTTTTAATGTTTACATTCAATGTGTCTTTGCCTTTGCTGTCTTTTTTACCACCATCGCCAGAGCTTGAGCCGAAGCCGCAGGCGCTGAGAACGAGAGTGAAAATAAGCATTAAACTGATTAATGACCAACGCTTCTTCAAAAAGAAACCCCCCTAATTCATATTTTTTAGTTCCTTACTCCTGAACATTCAGATTTATCATAAAAAAGTATTAGGCCCACTTGCCATACTTTTTTCTCTGTTTCGTCTATTCTGAATATTTTTATGTAAAGAACCTGTAACACCGAAGTGAACAAATTCATTATAATTAATAGAATAATTTATTGCAATATTAATTTTCAATTATTTTTTTATTCAAACAATTTAACTTTGTCAGTTTTTCTACCAATGATACAAATATACTTCTCTGTATTAAAGCGTAAACACACTAAAATGAAAGTCGATATTTAACAGAAAGAAACGTTTTACACATATAACATTTACTATTCGTTATAAAGAATTCACCACTGTCAGGCCGACTCTTCTCATCCCGATATTGTTTTTCTTTTTGGAGCCCCGTGACATTCATTTCGAATTTATATATAATAAAATTATGGATAAATGCTTTGAAAAAGAAGAGTACACATTTCTCCCCATTTACAGAGAGTTCGCGGGGCTGGGAGCGGATAATGGCGAATGTGGAATGGGCTTTGGAGCAGCTGACCGAACACGTATAAGTAGGCTCAGCCGGAGCAGGCTTCGTTAACAACGTTTAAAGTGATTTCATTTTGATCATAATGAAATAATCAGGGTGGCACCGCGGTTCATTCGTCCCTTTCTTAAGGGAAGGGTGGGCCTTTTTATTTTGAAATGAAAAGAGGGATTCATATGAAGAAAACGATATTTTCCGGAATTCAGCCGAGCGGCTCTGTTACGCTTGGCAACTACATCGGTGCGATGAAGCAGTTTGTCGAGCTGCAGGATGATTACAATTGCTATTTTTGCATCGTTGACCAGCATGCGATTACGGTTCCGCAGGACCGCCTCGCATTGAGAAAAAACATCCGCAACTTGGCCGCGCTTTACTTGGCCATCGGCCTTGATCCGGAGAAGGCGACGCTGTTCATCCAATCCGAGGTGCCGGCGCATGCCCAGGCAGGCTGGATGATGCAGTGTGTCGCCTATATCGGCGAGCTTGAGCGGATGACTCAGTTTAAAGACAAATCACACGGAAAAGAAGCCGTCGTCTCCGGTCTCTTGACATATCCCCCGCTCATGGCGGCCGATATTCTGCTGTATGGCACAGACGTCGTTCCCGTCGGCGAGGATCAGAAGCAGCATCTTGAGCTGACGAGAAATTTGGCAGAACGCTTCAACAAAAAATACAATGACATCTTTACGGTTCCCGAAGTGAAGATTCCGAAAGTCGGCGCCCGCATCATGTCGCTTGCCGACCCGCTCAAAAAGATGAGCAAATCGGACCCGAACCAAAAAGCATTCATCACCCTGCTTGACGATCCAAAGCAGCTTGAGAAAAAAATCAAGAGCGCCGTCACCGATTCTGACGGAATCGTGAAGTTCGACAAAGAAAACAAACCGGGCGTCTCCAATCTGCTGACCATCTATTCGATTCTCGGACAAGTCTCAATCGATGAGCTTGAGGCCAAATACGAGGGCAAAGGCTACGGCGAATTTAAAACCGATCTCGCCGATGTCGTCGTCGGCGCCCTGAAGCCGATACAAGATCGGTACTATGAATTGATCGAATCTGAGGAATTGGACCGGATTCTGGACGAAGGCGCCGAACGGGCAAAGCAAGCGGCGGGCAAAATGCTAAAGAAAATGGAAAACGCGATGGGGCTCGGCCGCAAAAGACGTTAAGCAAAAAACACCTTCTTGATTGCTTCTGCAATGAGAAGGTGTTTTTCATAAAGAACAGGCCTGCACGGCCGCAAAATGCGATATTCCTATAATTCGCGTTGATGAAAACATGCCTCTGGTCCTGCAGAAGCCGCTTTTTCGCCGTGTTTTTTCTTTATTAGTATAAGGTTCTGTTTTTTAATGGAAAGCGCAAAAAAAGCCATCGGCATGACCGACGGCTTTTTAGTTGACTTTTGACTCATTTTCGATTTCCCAAAGCTTCTCAAAAAACGGCTGTCCTTTAATTAAGTTTTCACAAAAGTCCCGGTGTTTGTCAGACCAGCCGTCAATCGTTTCATTGAAAAGCATGTCCCAGATTTCTTCAAATGTCATCCGTTTAATCTGTTCATACATATACGGATTCCATTCCGTGTACCAGTAGGCGATCTCAGCGCGGTTTTTAAGACCTTTCAGCTGATCAAGCGCCATGAACAGCAGCTGTTTCAGCTGACGTTCTTTTCTTGTTAATCCTCTGACATGCTCCGGTGATAATGATAAGATGTGGTATTCCTTGGAAGACTGCAGCTTTTCCGGTGCAAATTCGTATTCTTGTGCTTCAACGTCCTTGACCATGTCATAGACGAGCTGTTCCTGTCTTGAGATGAGGCGGCTTTTTCTGACGGGGATCGAATAGCCGGCTGTATCAACCGCCAGGATTCCGATGCCGTCTGTTACGACGAAGCAATGATCAAGCTGTGTACGCTCATGGTTTTTGCGGATATATGCTTTTTGATGGACATCCTTTAATAATTCGGATGGAAGTTCTGATAGATCATTTTCTATGTAGTTGAACAAAACGGACGAAACTCTTAATAAAGGCACCTGATCCAACAGTTCAACACTGTCTTCCTTCCGCCATTCATGAAAGTGACAGACATTGTAGCCATTTTCTTCTCCCTCAAACCAATTCACCCACACATCATGAAGAAATAACATTTCCTAACCCCTCACTTTATAAAAACTGTTGTCCACAGTATAGGCAAGGGTAAAGGAAATTATTCCATCTATGGCAATGGCTCATAAAAAAAACGGGGCCGCCTGAAAGACGCCCCTGTTTTCTCATTTAATATTCTTCGGATCAAGCGCATCTCGGAGCCCGTCTCCGAGAAAATTAAAGCACAAAACGGTGATTAAAATCATCAAGCCCGGAAACAGCGGATACCACCACGCTTCAATCATGATCGTAAAGTTTTGCGCATCCTGCAGCATGTTGCCCCAGCTCGCCATCGGCGGCTGGACGCCGAAGCCGAGATAGCTTAATGCCGATTCCGCAAGAATCACGGTACCGACGGACAGTGTCGCCGCAACGATGATCGGCCCCATGGCGTTCGGCAGGATGTGCGAAAAAATGATTTTGTAGCTCCGCGTCCCGATCGTTTTTGCGGCCAGGACAAACTCCCGCGATCTCAAGGACAAAAATTCTCCGCGCACAAGCCGCGCCGTCGTCGTCCATCTCGTCAAAGCGAAAATCAGAATCAGCTTGTCAATGCCAGGCTGGAAAATCGTGACCAGCGTGATCAAGAGAAAGATATCCGGGATGGATAGGATGATATCAACGATTCTCATCAATATCGCATCAATGACTCCGCCGAAATAGCCGGCAATGGCGCCGACCACGGTTCCGATCGTGATCGACCCGAGCACTGAGGCGAAGCCGACAAGCAAGGAAATTTGCGCTCCGTACAGCAGGCGGCTGAAAATATCGCGGCCGAATTTATCCGTTCCCATCAAATGTTCGGCACTCGGCGCCTGCAGCTTGTGAAGCAGATTTTGCTGTTCCGGTGCATATGGAGCGATCAAAGGTGCAAAAAGCGCTGAGAGTACCACAATTAAAAGCATCAGGCCGCCGGCGACAGCCAGCTTATTTTTAAAGAATTTCTCAAAAAAGATTTTCGTCATCGTTTCCGGTTTTTGCGGAATGTTTTCCTGTAATCCGATTTCCGCTGAAGGTGCTGAAGGATTTGGCTGTGGCATCGTTTATCCCCCCCTTATTGTTAATACTCAATCCGCGGATCGATCACCGCATACAGAATGTCGGCGATTAAGTTGCCGATGACGACCAGCACGGCAGAAATGACGGTCATGGCCATAATAACCGGGTAATCCCTTTGAAACGCGGAATCAATAAACAGTTTTCCGAGACCCGGCCAGCTGAAAATCTGTTCGGTAATGACCGCTCCGCCGATAAAAGAAGGAATCATCAGTCCAAAAATCGTCACGACTGGAAGCAGTCCGTTGCGCAAACCGTGCTTGTACACGACGCGATTTTCTTTAAAGCCTTTTGCTCTGGCCGTTCGTATGTAATCCTGTCTGAGCACATCAAGCATGCTCGACCTTGTATACCGCGTGAGCCCCGCCATATCGGCGACCGCAAGTACGAATGCAGGCAAAATCAAATGATGAACCCGATCCCATATGCTGAAACCGGAGTTGAGCGTCATCACACCGCCGGTCGGAAACCAGCCCAAGTTGACCGCAAGAACCATAATCAAGATCAGACCAAGCCAAAAATTCGGGATCGCAAGACCGATGAATGATGTAAACGTAATGCCGTAATCAAGCTTGGAATAAGGGCGCCGCGCCGACAGCACGCCGAACGGTATCGAAATTAAAAGCGCCAGTATGGTTGAAACAACCATTAACAGAAGCGTGTTGGGCAGCCGCGCAAGAATCAAATCAATGACAGGCGTTCCCTTCCTGACGATCGAGGTGCCAAAATCGCCCTGCAACATATTGCCGAGCCATTTCAAATATTGAATATGCTCCGGCTCATTCAACCCGTATTTCTCGATGAATCGCTCCCGGTCAGCCTGGGTGATCGACGGATCAAGCATGAGCGAAACTGGATTGCCGGGGGCCGATTTCATAATCGCGAAGGAAAGAATGGTAATTCCAAGCAAGATCGGAATAGACATTAACGTTCTCCGAATAATGTATGTCACCATCTTCTATTCCCCTTTTATCATGGATTTTAAAGCGCAGGGAGAGGAAAACCGCCCTCTCCCCTTTAAAGAATATGAGATTATTGTTTCAGCCACCATTTATTAATGTTGTAGAAATCATCTTTCGGATGGAATTCAAAGCCTCTTAAGTTTTTAGGAACCGCCCGGTGGTAATTATAGTAGAACAAGAACGTGTACGGCTGATCTTCGGCAATTAATTTATAAATTTTCTCGTACGCTTTTGAGTATTCTTCGCGGTCTTTCAGTTTTTTCGCTTCCACAAGCAGCTTATCGACTTCTTCGTTTTTGTACCAAATGTTGTTGAGACCCGATTCAGACTGGCTGGAATGGAAAATGTCGTATTGATCAGGGAAGGTCCCTAAGCTCCAGCCTAACAGAAGCGCATCGTAATCCCAGTTTGGCGCGCTCGTTTGCTCAATTAGAGCGCTGAACTCGACAATCTGCGGCTTCGCTTCAATGCCGACTTCTTTCAGCTGCTGCTGAATGACGACGGCCGCATCTTCACGCACTTTGTTTCCTTGGTTTGTTTTCAGTGTAAACGAAAACTTTTTCCCGTCTTTGTCTAAAATGCCGTCACCATCTGTATCTTCCCAACCCTCTTCTTTCAGCATTTTTTTCGCTTTTTCCGGATCGTAGTCAAAGACCGGAATATCGGCATCTTTCGGATAGTTCCATGAGACTGGGCTTTCCGGGATATTCGCGACTTCTCCGTCGCCGTCAAGGACATTATCGACGATCGCTTTGCGGTCAATCGCATGTGTCAGCGCCTGACGGACTTTTTTATCTTTAAACAGTTCGTTTTTCTCGTTCCAGCCAATGTACGCATAGTTCAGGCCGAGTCCTGATTCATCCCTTACATGATCAAATTTTTCGACCGTTTTGACATCTGTTCCAGGGACGACGAAATAATCAATGTCCCCTGCCTGAAGCTGGGCGAGCGCCGCGTTGGCGTCCGGAATCACTTTGTATGTCAGTGTGTCGAGATAAGGTCCTTCCCCGTAGTAATCTTCATTTGCTTCCACTTTGACGTACTGCCCCTGCTTCCATTCCACAAATTTAAACGGCCCGGTGCCGATCGGATTTTTCCGGTTAAATTCATGGTCGCCGAGATCTTTAATCGGCACATCTCCCAAAATGTGTTCAGGAAGAATATAGTAGCTTAAAGTGACAGGCAAAAATGAAGGGTCGTTATGTTTCAGCTTGAATTCCACTTCGTATTTTCCTTTTTTTGTCACTTCGTCGATCATTTCGAAGTTTGAGCCGCGTTCGCCCGCATAATCTTTGCTGAGCGGAATGTTGTACGTAAACACGACGTCATCCGCGGTGAATTCCTCGCCGTCATGCCACTTGACGCCTTCTTTCAGTTTGACGTCAAAGGTTAGTCCGTCCTCAGACTCATCAATCTTTTCAGCGAGTTTCATCGTCGGATTTAGTTTCGTATCAGAGCCGACAAGCCCGTCAAATATAAACCCTTCGATATCAGAGCTGGAAACATCTGTTGAATATAAACTGTTAAATAAAGTAGGCTCTCCTGTCGAACCGATAACCAAGTCCCCGCCTTTTTGCGGCTTTCCGTCAGATTTGCCTTCTTTTTCTTCCCCGCCGACTTCACCGCTGTTGCAGCCCGCTAGAAAAATAGATAAGATCAATAGCAAGCTAAAAATCGAAAATCCTGTTTTGCGCATGTTCATTTTATGAATTCCCCCTTATTAAACTGTTGTCCTTCCTTTCAGACGAATTGACCCCCGTTTTTTAAGAAGACATTCCCCCTCTCAAGGATTAAATATGTGAAGGCCTTTCCCTTTATTCGTAAAGGTGGCATGCCACAAAATGGTTGGCTTTCACTTCCTTGAAAGCGGGTGCCGTTTCCGCGCAAATCGCTTTTGCCGCCGGACATCGCGTATGAAAGACGCAGCCATTTGGAGGATTGGCAGGGCTCGGCAGCTCCCCTTTCAAAACGATCCTTTCCCGTTTCTCCCGGCCTTTTTTCCTTGTGACGGGGACGGCGGAAAGCAAGGCCTGTGTATATGGATGAAGCGGATTGTCGTACAGTTCATGCTTATCCGTCAGCTCCATCATTTTGCCGAGGTACATCACGCCGACTCTGTCGCTGATATGGCGGACGACGCTCAAATCATGGGAGATGAACAGATACGTCAAGTTGAATTCTGCTTGAAGCTCTTCCATCAAATTGATCACTTGGGCCTGAATCGACACATCCAAAGCCGAAACCGGTTCGTCGGCGATGATGAGCTCAGGGTTTAAGGCGAGTGCCCGCGCGATTCCGATCCGCTGGCGCTGGCCTCCGGAAAATTCATGGGGATAGCGGTTTGCAAAGGACGGATGCAGGCCGACCCTCGCCAATAGCTCTTCAGCTTTTTCATTGCGCTCTTTGAGATTGTACATATGATGTGTGGTGAAGGGTTCTTTGATGATGGAACGCAAGGTTTTTCTCGGATTCAAAGAGGCGTATGGATCTTGAAAAACCATTTGGATATTTTTGCGGACGCTTTTTCTCAAAGCTTCTTCCGACAGCCCGGAAATGTCCCGGCCTTTGAAAAGGATTTGCCCTGCTGTCGGTTTGTAAAGACGGATCATCGTCCTGCCGGCCGTTGATTTTCCACAGCCCGACTCACCGACGATCCCGAGCGTTTCGCCGCGCTTTAATGAAAAGCTGAGGCCGTCGACCGCCTTGACATCGCCGATTCTTTTCTGAAAAATTCCCGACCGGATCGGAAAGTATTTTTTGACGTCCTTCAGTTCGAGCAAGGGTTCGTCTCTGGTTATCTGCTGTGTGGTCTCCAACTGTTCTACATTTGATGTCATCGCCTTACTCCTCCTCCTCATATAAGAAGCATCTGACGGACCGGCCGTCCGGCCGCGTTTTCAAGCCGGGCTGGGCACCCCAGCATTTATCGACCGCGTTCGGACACCTCGGGGCAAAACGACAGCCTGCCGGAAGGTTGTCAGGCGTTGGTACATTTCCTTTTATGGCTGTTAATTTTTCAATGGAGCCGTCAATCACAGGGATGGAGTTTAACAGGCCTTTTGTATAGGGGTGCAGGGGTTCATCAAAGAGTTCGTCTACTGCAGCGTTTTCCACAACTTGTCCGCAATACATCACGATCACGCGGTCTGCGATTTCCGAGACGACGCCGAGATCATGGGTAATGAGAAGAATCGAGGTATTAAATTTGTCGCATAAATCTTTCATCAGCTCCAGCACTTGTGCTTGAATCGTCACATCCAGCGCTGTCGTCGGTTCATCGGCGATGAGCAGTTTCGGATTGCAGCTGAGGGCGATCGCGATCATCACCCTTTGCCTCATGCCGCCGGACAAGCGGTGGGGGTAGTCTTTCATCAGCTGTTCCGCTCTTGAAAAGCCGACAAGCTTTAACAGTTCAACCGCCTTTTGTTCGGCCTCTTTTTTAGAAAGCTTTTTATGATAGATCAATACCTCTCTGATTTGTTCGCCGATCGTTAAAACAGGGTTGAGCGATGTCATCGGCTCCTGGAAAATCATCGAGATTTCGTTTCCGCGAATCTTGCAGAAATCTTCTTCCTTGTATGTAACGAGATCCTGGCCTTCCAGTTTGATGGAGCCGTTTATGATCTTGCCGCCGGAGCTCTGAACCAGCCCCATGATGGAGAGGGATGTGATGCTTTTTCCTGAGCCTGATTCTCCAACCAGCGCCACGGTCTCCCCTTTTTTGATCGAAAAATCGACGCCGTCAACCGCCGGAATCGGCTGTTTTTTTCTAAAAAAATAAGTTTTTAAATCATTGACTTCCAGCAATGCGCTCATCTAGATTCCCCTTCCCATAGATCAGAAGTTAAATATAATTGAAAACTAATATTTATTTTTTCAAAAGCTGCTGGATAAGACTGAATTATCTTAAAATTTTATAGTTGTATATTATTACATAACCATTACAAAAGCAAGGAATTTTTAGATTAAATGTAATAATATTAATTTAATCCCATAATTTTAATGTTTTAAAGCGACAGCCCTATAAAATCTTCAGACGGAAGGGATAAAACATCGGCAACTTTCAATTTCTTTTTCGACAAATATTTTTTTACAATATTGTAGCCGACGGCATAACCGAGCATATCAGGATAATAACCTTTTCCAAATAAAATATTGGAGAATAGTCGTCCTTCGTGGCGTTTCAGCTCGAAATGCGGCTCAACGAGGCGGGTTTGAAAATGGGCGAGCTGTTTTTCCGAGTAAATCTTGGTCCATGCTGCTGTTTCCGATGCTCCAAGACGTTCATAAACGGCATTTTCGGCCAGGCCTTCGAGAATAATTGTATCAAGAAGCGTCATATTTTTTTCTTCTTTTGCGATATTTTCTAACCGGCAGACATGGTTATATTCATGGGTCATGACCGCTGAAACGGCCGGGGGAGAAAGGTGTGCAGAAAGAAACAAAAAGAGTTTGTCATGAAAGGCAAGCCCTGATTTTGATCCGAATTCGGCGCGGATTTTGCGGTTTCTTTCATCGACTGGAAGGATGATGATCGGAACGTCGGGTCCGTTCCACCGTTTTTTGAGCAGCTGTTCTTCTTTTTCCGCTTGTTCAAATACGCCTTTTTTCTTGAGCTCCTTCATCGTATCCCTGCCTTCCGGCCAATTTTTGACCATGCCGTGGGATTGCAGATGGCTGATCAGCGACATGCTTTTTTCCTTCGGCGCCCCTTTGAAATACGGCAGAAGAAAAAAAGACAGCTCCCGCATTGATAAAGCTTGTTCATACCATTCGTATGTTTTAGCGACACTCATCTTCTCTTCACTCCTTTTTCACCTGTATGTTATGCAGGCCATAAAAAACGGCTACCATCTAGATGGCAGCCGTTTCAAAGAGGCTATTCATATTTTTTGAAAATAAGTGTCGCATTGTGTCCGCCGAAGCCGAGCGAATTGCTGAGCACAACATTGACATCCTGGCGGCGCGCCTTGTCCGGAACATAGTCCAGATCGCAATCTTCGTCAGGCGTTTCAATATTGATTGTCGGAGGAATGATGCCTTCTTTAATAGCAAGCACTGAGAAGATCGCTTCGATTCCTCCGGCAGCGCCAAGCAGGTGCCCTGTCATCGATTTTGTCGAACTGACGGCAAGCTTGTAGGCGTGTTCGCCGAAGACTTCTTTAATGGCGATCGTTTCGAATTTATCGTTGTACGGTGTGCTTGTGCCGTGCGCATTGATATAATCGACAGATTCAGGAGCGAGACCCGAGTCTTTAATCGCTTCTTTCATCGCTCTGACGCCGCCTTCTCCGTTTGGCGCAGGCGCGGTGATGTGGTATGCGTCTCCCGTTGAACCGTAGCCGACCACTTCCGCGTAGATTGTCGCTCCGCGGTTTAATGCGTGCTCAAGCTCCTCAAGGACGACGATTCCCGCTCCTTCTCCCATGACGAAGCCGTCGCGGTTTTTGTCAAACGGGCGGCTCGCCGTTTTCGGGTCCGGATTTGTCGAGAGCGCTTTGTTCGCAGAAAAGCCCGCAAATGACATTCTTGTCAGCGGCGCTTCCGTTCCGCCCGAGATCATCACATCGGCGTCGCCGCGCTGAATGACTTTAAAGGCATCGCCGATGGAATTCGTGCCCGTCGCACATGCCGTAACCGTACATGAGTTAACGCCTTTTGCACCGAGCGCGATCGAAATTTGTCCAGTCGCCATATCGGGGATCATCATCGGCACGAAAAACGGGCTGACCCGGCGCGGTCCTTTTGTCAAAAATGTTTCGAACTGCTGCTCAAGCGTTTCGAGCCCGCCGATGCCGGAACCGACCCAAACGCCGATTCTGTCGGCATTTTTATCATTGATGTCAAGCCCCGCGTCTTCGACAGCCATTTTCGCAGAGACAACGGCATATTGTGTGAACCGGTCCATTTTTCTTGCATCTTTTTTATCCATGTAATCTTCTATTTTAAAATCTTTCAATTCTGCGGCCACTTTTGCAGGATACTCATCCGCATTGACCCGTGTAATCGGCCCGACCCCGGAAACCCCGTTAACCGCATTATTCCAGCTCGTTTTGACGTCATTACCAAGAGGTGATAAAGCTCCTAATCCGGTAATGACTACTCTTTTACTATTCATAAGTTGCACCTCACCTTTCTTTCTAGCGGCCCCAGCGCATGGCAATGGCTCCCCATGTCAAGCCTCCGCCGAAACCGACCATCACAATGACGTCACCGTCTTTAATGTTACCAGCTTCAAGCTCTTCCACAAGTGAAATCGGAATTGAAGCGGCTGATGTGTTTCCATATTTATGAACCGTTTTAGACATTTTTTCAAGCGGAAGCTCCAAACGTTCGCGCGCCGCCTCCATGATCCGGATGTTGGCCTGATGAGGCACCAAAAAGTCGACATCCTCTTTAGTCAGTCCCGCTTTTTCAATGACATTGACACTGGATTCTCCCATTTGGCGGACGGCGAATTTGAACACTTCCCTGCCATTCATGATTGTATGATCTTTTTCATCCAAGTACAAGTGTTTTCCGCCTCTTCCATCTGCGCCGAGCTCAAAGGAAAGAATGCCTTTGTCATCGCTGACTGGTCCGACAACCGCGGCTCCCGCTCCGTCTCCGAATAAAACGGCCGTGTTGCGGTCATCCCAGTCGGTAATGCTTGAAAGCTTCTCCACTCCGACAACAAGCACATGCTTGTATGTTCCGGCTTCGATAAACTGTTTTCCGGTGACAAGACCGTACATAAAACCGGCGCAGGCCGCACTGATATCCATCGCACAAGCGTTGAGTGCACCGAGCTTTTCTTGAATCATGCAGGACACTGTCGGGAATGACTGATCAGGAGTAACGGTGGCAACGAGGATCATATCAAGATCTTCCGCCTTAACATCTGCATCTTCCAGCGCTTTTTTTGCAGCGGCGACAGCCATGTCAGACGTCATTTCGTCTTCGGCTGCGATTCTTCTTTCTTCTATTCCTGTTCTTGTACGAATCCACTCGTCAGAAGTTTCAACCATCTTTTCCAAGTCGAAATTGGTCAGTATTTTTTCAGGGATGTACCGGCCAATTCCAATAATTCCAGCTTTCATAGGAAAGACTCCTTTATTCATGATTTTTTCCAACTAATGTTATGAGTAATTATTAGTATCTGGTACTAATCCTACCCTATTTTTTTTCAGTTGGCAATATATTCGTCTAATCTATCAGCAGAGAACCTTCATATAGTAGTGGTAAATAGAGCAAGGGGGGATGATGGATGGCAAATGACGATTTTTTCTCAAAAATGATGTTCGGCACAAATCAGCCCGCACACCGCGAGGAACAGTCTGATCGCCAGGAAGCTGAAGAAACAAACACCGCACAGGAACCCGACTACATGCATGTCATGAACCAGGTTGGACAAATTATGGATTCGATCGATGAACTGAAGCCGATGTTTAAAGAAATCGGCTCGATGGTGAGCGCTTTGCGAAAAAAGATTTCCATCTAAAAAGCCACTTCTCTTTAAAGTGGCTTTTCCCAGTTATCAAGCGTCTGCGTCGGCATCTGCTTTTCCGAGCTCATACGCTTCAGCCATAACCTTCGTAAATAAGGTCATAAACGGCTGGAGCATATCAGGTGAAAGCTCAATGCCCGCTTTCTCCATTTCTTCTTTTGCTTCGGGAACGTACTTCATGGCAATTTGCAAAAATTCCATCGATTTTTCGTGCTGCATCTCTCGGTCACCTCGCATATTCATTTGGCAGTTTATTTGTTTTTTTGTATTGTTCAATCAACCTTTTCATGTCTTTTTGAAACGATTGATCGACGACCGGGCTGAACTCCCCCATCTCGATGACGCCTTCCTGAATGTCGAAGGTCCGCCGGCCACCCTTCAGTTCGCCTTTGTTAAATTCTGCGGCTGTGATTTCATAGGCCTCGTCGACATGCTGAATGGTGCTTGTCAATACGACGTTTTCCCCCAATTCAGACTGGTCGCTCACATAGCCGATGGCGTACAAACCGTCTTTTTTGATTTGTTCAATGACAGGGACATTATACCCGTCTCCGGCGGGATACACAACATCGACGCCCTTCTTTTTCATTTTTTCATATAATATAATGGCTTTTTCGGCGTCATCCCACTGCCCTACATAGTCTGTGATGACCTCGATGTCCGGATTTATGTATTTCGCGCCTTCGATAAAACCTTCAACTTCAGGCTGCCACTTTTGTGTCGCAAGCACGCCGATTTTGTTCGATTTCGATTGGTGGGCTGCTGTCATGCCTCCGAAAAATCCCATCGCTTTTCCTGCGAGGGATATGCTTGTCACATTTTGATGTTCGGCCTTGCTGTTCATCAGCACAAAATGAATATCGGGATAGTCGTCAGCTATGTCATTAAAGGTTTTTTCGTATTCGCTTCCGTGCCCGTAGATTAAATTGACGCCTTTTTTATGAAAATCCTCTACAGCCATTTTGACTGCCGCCTCATTGTCAATTCCTTCTTTATAATAGACATCGACATTGAAAACAGACTGTATTCTTAACAAGCCTTTATATCCTTTGGTTCCCCATACTTGATCACTTATTGTATCAGGGACAAGCAAACCGACTTTTTCAATTTTCCCCGCAACCGGCGCTGAGCGGCAGCCGCATAAGGCAAGGAAAACCAAAAAAATCATGCCAAGCCTGTACACCATGCCATGTTCAACTCCCTTTCAAAAAACAAGCAGTTTTAATCTATCTTTATTGTATCCTTTCAAGGGTAGATAAGGAAGATCTTTCTTATTTTTTGTCGAAAGTTGTAGACATTTGTCTCTTCCATTCCTCGATTTTGGCATCGGCCTCTTCCGCAGTTGTTTTCTGTTCGAACTCCAATTCCTCAAGGTTTTGGTGCACCATGAAATCGGCGAGCTGAGCTGCAACGTCATCCACAAAAAAACACGCTTCCCCTTGCTCTGGACCTTCTTCTTCCGCTTTCCAGGGACCGTACATATCCGGCAGTACGATGGTCTTCACTCCTTGCTGTGCAATGCGCTGGCACCAATCTTCTTCCATTTGATGCTGATAGACAAGCAAAACGGCGGGCTTGTTTTGCGTCAATGCGCTCAGCTCTTTTTCGGACATGCAGCCTGTATATTGAATAAACACCTTGTCGTATTCGCTTTCAGGCTCTTTTTCAATGATGCGGAAATGTTTGTTTCTCACAAGCCACATTAACCGCTCTTCCAGGTAAAGCCGTCTGATGTCATCGTCCGGCTGATTTAATTTGACACCGATGTCAACGCCTTCCTCAAGAAGACGTTCGCAAAATGAAAGGCCGAAGAATTCATCTGCTCCATACACCAGCGCGGATTTCATGTGCTTTGACCACCTTTCGATCCAGCTTTTTCTCCAAGTAAAAACAGCCCTGATCAAAAACGGGCTGCTACCATTCTATTCTCTATAATACTTTTTCATGCATTTTGAAAAATTGCGCGATCGCTGAGTGGAGGCGTTGCGGATGATCAAACAGATGCAGTGTCAGCCCCACCCGGTAATCGCCTTTTTGCTGCCGTTCCTCAAACGTTTTGGCATGGATCATATACGGGTATGGAGAACCGTTTAGCCTTTGCCAAATATGGACAGGGACGAGGTTGTGGTACGGGGAGATGCTTTTAAACGGGTAATCGGCCGCCTCACGTTCAGAGATGCGGTAGCTTTCTGCAATTTCTTTCATAAACTGCTTATAAAAAAATTTATTTTCTTTTTCCCTTTGATGATGAGCCTGAAGATCGAGGCAAGGATTGAGCAGCGCTGCAGAACGTATTTGATCCGGAATCGAGCGGAGGAGTTCATCGGTGATCAGCGCGCCTGTTCCTTCTGCCAGGAGATGAATTTTTCCATTTAAAATTTCCTGTTTGAACACATAGTGAATGAGCTGCTTCGCGTATGAAATCGCTTTTTCAGAGCCCCAGTGCCTGCCGAACAAATTGCTGTTGACAAGGGTGTAGCCTTTGTTTCGCAAACTTGTCAACAGCTCGTGTCTTCCGTGATGCTGCAGCCAAAAACTCGAATCTTCCCCGACGAAATGGTTCCGGTCGCCGAAAATAAACACCGCAAAACCGTTTGGTCTGTATGGAAGATGGATCACATTCCACTCTGAATCGACTTTAAAAAAACGTTCCGTTATTTTCATCACTTGCCTGCCTCCTTCCTGCCGTAATCTGCTCCAATATTTTATGTGGAGAGCGCATCAAACGAATAAGGAAAAGTCCCAGTCAGCATGATGAAAATAAACTTTTAGAAACCGCCGATCTGATTTTTCTGAATACGAAGCTCAAGGAGAGCTTGTTTGTTCATGAAAATGCCCTTTCTAGTTTACCTTATGTGTGGTATGATAAGCTTTAGAATTGAATGAGAAGGACGAGGTGTGGAGAACGTGCGATTTGTCGTGACTTTTATTTGGACATTTCTTTTGGCGCACATGGCCTGCTACATTGTCGGCGCCATGAACGGTGCTGCATACAACTTTCAGACCAGTTCCATTATGGGCTTCATCATTTTTGCAGCCGTAATTGTTCTTGGAGAAATTATGCCTGTTAAACAGGAAGCAAGTCAACAATAAAAACCCCTGCTTTAAATAGCGGGGTTTTTTTATTGCCGTCCATATCGGACGGCTGTTTTTTTACGGCTTTCTTTTATAGGTCCAAAGCCGGTTATGGTTGGATGTCTCAGGGAAATATTCACCTGCCGACAATTTAATTTGCTGCGGATTTTTCACCATGCTCCCAGTTTCGCCGATTTCAACATATACACCGTTGTTGGGCGCTTTTTGGCCCGGGCGGAATTGATGCTGCTGTCCCAATTTGTTTCACCCCTTTTTAGCCTTTAGATTTCCCTGTTCATGCACAAAACATGTTGATTTTATCTTTACAATCTTTTGCTTCTTTTAGTTTAATGAAAAAAGCGGTTGATTATTGAAACATAACATCTTTCCCTCCCGTCTGTTAGAAGGGCGGAAGAGAATACATGTGAAACGGAGGAAAACCATGGATTTTTTAATGTTGATTAAGTATGTCCTTTTAGGGCTCCTTCAGGGATTTACCGAACCGATCCCTGTCTCATCAAGCGGGCATTTGGTCCTTGCACAGCATTTTTTAGGCTTGAAAATTGAAGGGTTCAGCTTTGAGCTGTTGATGAATGCCGGCTCTTTGATCGCCGTATTGCTCGTGTATAAACGCGATATCATCCGGCTGGCGACGAACGGCTTGTCCTATGTAACAGCCGGAAACGAAAAAGGAAAGGCAGACTTCAGATTTATCGTCTATCTGATCATCGCCACAATCCCGGCTGGTGTTGTCGGCGTTTTATTCGATGATGAAATCTCGGCTTTCTTTAAAGACGGTGTGCGCATCACCGCGATCACATTGCTCATTACAGGTTTGGCGTTGTTTTTGATCCGCAATCTTCGCGGCCGGAAAAACGACGGGGAAATGAGATTGAAAGACGCCGTCATTATCGGGCTTGCGCAAATGGTTGCCCTTGTACCCGGCATCAGCCGCTCGGGAGCGACGATCGTGCCGGCTATGGCGCTCGGCCTTAAGTCTGAAACCGCGCTGCGCTTTTCGTTTTTGCTATACATACCCGTCAGCCTCGGCGGAACGATTTTAAGCATCACCGATATTTTCAATGATCCGCGCCTGGGAGAGCTTTTCCTTCCTTATTTGTTTGCGTTCATCGTCTCCATCATTGCCACGTATTTTTCTTTGCGCTGGTTTATGAATATTATGGCGAAAGGAAACTTGATTTATTTCTCCATCTATTGCTTTATCATCGGAATCGCGGTATTGATATTTGCATAAAAAAACGGCTGATCTTCATTGATCAGCCGTTTTTTCGTTTTAAGCAAGCAGCGCCTTCAGCAAGGCTTTCTGCGCATGAAGACGGTTTTCCGCCTGCTGGAAGACGGCTGAGTTCGGTCCGTCGATGATCTCCGCTGTCACCTCTTCTTCCCTGTGGGCGGGAAGGCAGTGCAGGAAGATATAATCGGGTTTGGCGCCGGAGACAAGGGCGCCGTTCACTTGATACGGCTTAAACACATTGAGGCGCTCGTTTGTTTCCGCTTCCTGCCCCATGCTTGTGAAAACATCTGAATAAATGACATCCGCATTCTGTACGGCTGTTTTTGGATCATTGGTGATCGTCACCTTCGCACCGGATTCAGATGCGAACACTTCGGCAAGCTTGACAATCTCCCCGTCCGGTTCATAGCCCTTAGGCGAGGCAACCGTAATGTCGCTGCCGACTTTGGCACAGGCGATTAAAAGCGAGTGGGCGACATTGTTGCCATCGCCGACATAAACGATTTTCAGCCCGCTTAACGTTCCTTTTGCTTCTTGAATGGTCAAAAGGTCTGCGAGCGCCTGGCACGGGTGAAAAAGGTCTGTCAAACCGTTGATAACGGGAATGTCCGCATGTTCGGCAAGCTCTTCAACTTTTTCGTGTTCAAATGTGCGGATCATGATGGCGTCAACATAGCCTGAGAGCACCTTTGCCGTATCGGCGATCGTTTCGCCTCTGCCGAGCTGCATATCCTTGCTGCTTAAAAACAAAGCGTTTCCGCCGAGCTGGGCCATGCCAGCTTCAAACGATACGCGCGTCCGCGTCGATGATTTTTCAAAAATCATCGCCAATGTTTTTCCGTTAAAGATGTTTTGTATTTTGTTTTTCTTCATGACGGCTGCTTCTTCGAGCAAATAAAGGATTTCCTCTTTCGCAAAGTCTTTCAGGCTTAAAAAATCTTTGCCGGACAAATCAATTTTTGGGGAACTCCCGATGTTTACAGTAGACATATTTCCACTTCCTTTTTGTATAAATCCTTGAGGGAAACGGCCCGTGTCGTTCCGCTCCCGCTTTTTAAAAATGCCCGCACCGTGTCTTCTTCCGTCATCACGGCCACTCCATGGGTAATGGCGTCCATGCGCTGCCGTTTCGCCTCAGCGGAATTCGTCAAATTAATATGAAGCGCTTTGTCCGGCCGTTTGATCCAGCTTGCAAAATCGGCGGATTGAACGGTGAAGCCCGCCTGCTCTGCGACATGTTTCAGATCGCTGCCCGCTTCCATGTAGATGCAGCCTTTCGTCTTCCAGACGCCTGCAAAAATTTTCTTCATGGCGCTTTCCGGGCTGTATGCGACATACATTCCTTCCCCTGTCGATTTCATCTCAGGTCCGAGCTTCAAATCGACATCCTGGATCGCATGTGATGAAAAGACCGGAAATTTCACAGCCACACCGCGGCTGTTTTGTGACATGGGCTTCAGCTCTTTGAGCGTCAACCCGGTTAAGAGCTTTGCCGCAAGCGGAATCATTTGGACTCCCATCACTTTGCTGACGACGGGAACGGTCCGGCTTGCCCGCGGATTGACTTCAAGGATGAGCAGTTCGTCTCCGTTCGCGATGAATTGAATGTTCATCATCCCTTTAAATTCAAGCTTGCGGACGATTTTTCCGGCTGCTTCTGCAGCGGCACGCTTCATTTTGCCGGTCACAGAAGGCCCCGGGAGAATCGCATAGCTGTCGCCGGAATGGACCCCGGCTTTTTCGATATGTTCGATATAGGTTGGGATATAAATGTCCTCACCGTCGCTTACAAGGTCAATTTCAAATTCTTTTCCGGAAATGTATTGATCGATCAAAATCGGATACGGCATCGCTGCACCGTCTGCCAGCTCCAGAAGCTCTTCTTCCGACTGAACGATCATCATTCCCATCCCGCCGATGACATATGACGGTCTGATCAGCACCGGATAGCCGATATCATGTGCTTTTTGCACGGCTTCTGTTTTTGATGATGCCGTCTCCCCTTTGGCGTGGGCGATGTCCAGTTCATCAAGCAGCTGATAAAACTGGTCTCTGTCTTCAAGCAAATCAAGTGTTTCAGATGACGTACCCAAAAGGGGGACACCCGCTTTCTCGATCGCTTCAGCCACATTGATGGCCGATTGGCCGCCGAATTGAACAATGGCAAAATCGATATCCTCGGCTTCCGCGACATTTAAAATATGTTCGGGTGTGATCGGTTCAAAGTATAGCCGGTCTGCCATTTCATAGTCCGTGCTGACCGTTTCCGGGTTGTTGTTCAGCATGATCGTTTCATATCCGAGGCTTTTCAGTGTCATGACGCTGTGAACGGCGCTGTAGTCAAATTCGACGCCCTGGCCGATCCGGATCGGTCCGGACCCGATGATAAGGGCCCGTTTTTTCGTTTTCCGTGAGAAATCTCCGTCGCTTTCTCCGAAATAAGTGGAGTAAAAATAGTTTGTTTTTGCGTCAAACTCTGCGGCGCAAGTATCGACGATTTTAAATGAGGCGGTAATGCCTTTTTGCTTGCGGAGCGCGCGTACGTCTTCCTCCGTTTTTCCCGTTAAAGAAGCGATCGTCAAATCGGTGAAGCCCTTTTCTTTGGCCTTTTTCAACAGGTCGCCGGAAAGGGCGTCCCCCTGTTCCATCAGCGTGTTTTCAAGCTGGATCATGTTGGCGAATACATGGAGGAAATAGTAATCGATCTTCGTTTTCACATGAATGTCTTCGATAGAAACGCCCCGGCCCAACAGTTCCATGACCGCGAAAAAGCGGCGGTCATCAGGGGTCTCAAGCAAAGTCCACAAAGCATCGGAAGACACGTCGCCAAGCTCTGGCAAATGGGTTCCGACCGTTTTCAGTTCAAGGGATGCGACCGCTTTTTGCAGCGCCGCTTCAAGGTTGCGGTCGATCGCCATGACCTCCCCTGTCGCTTTCATTTTTGTGCCGAGCTTCCGGTCGGCGTTTTTAAATTTGTCAAACGGCCAGCGCGGGAATTTGACGACGACGTAGTCAAGCGCCGGTTCAAAACTCGCATATGTCGAATCTGTCAGCGGATTTTTCAGTTCATCGAGCGTGTAGCCGACGGCCAGTTTGGCCGCCATTTTCGCGATCGGATAGCCGGTCGCTTTCGAAGCGAGGGCTGAAGACCGGCTGACCCTCGGATTGACTTCGATGACATAGTAGTTTTGACTCTCCGGATCAAGTGCAAATTGAATGTTGCAGCCTCCGACCACATCGAGCGCTGAAATGATTTTCAGGCTGGCCGAACGCAACCGTTGATAATCAGCATCGGTTAATGTCTGCGACGGGGCGATAACGATCGAGTCACCGGTGTGGATGCCGACCGGATCGATGTTTTCCATGTTGCAGACGGTGATGCATGTATTGTTCTTGTCGCGCATCACTTCGTATTCGATTTCTTTAAAACCGGCAATGCTTTTTTCAACAAGGCATTGATGGATCGGACTGGCGAGGAGCGCGCTTTCGATCAGGGGCATGAACTCCTCCTCCGTCTTCGCGATGCCCCCGCCTTTTCCGCCTAATGTATAAGCCGGGCGAACGATGATCGGAAAACCGATGGAGAGTGCAAAACGAAGCGCGTCCTCTTTGTTGTCGACGATTTCCGAATCGGGAACCGGCTCATTCAGCTCCTTCATCAGGGCACGGAATTTTTCCCTGTCCTCGCCTTTTTCAATCGTATCCACCGATGTTCCGAGCAGCTTCACCCCGTATTTATTGAGAATCCCGGCTTTTTCAAGCTCGACCGCTAAATTGAGCGCCGTTTGCCCGCCTAAATTGGCAAGCAGTCCGTCCGGCTTTTCGCGCTTGATAATTTGCGTGAGGCTTTCTGTCGTCAAAGGTTCAAAGTAAATCTCATCGGCAAAAGACTCATCGGTCATGATCGTCGCCGGATTGTTGTTGACGAGAATTACCCGAAAGCCTTCATTTTTCAGCGCCATGCATCCTTGTGTTCCGGAATAGTCAAATTCTGCAGCCTGCCCGATGATAATCGGGCCTGATCCGATAACGAGTATGCTTTTAATGGTGTGATCTTTAGGCATGGGCGATTTCTCTCCTTGCTTCGTTCAATTTCTGTAAATATTCGCTGAATATCCACTCGCTTTCAGCCGGTCCCGGATGAGCTTCCGGATGAAACTGAACGGATATGACAGGCCGTGTTTTATGCATCAGTCCTTCGACAGAACCGTCATTGACATGCTGAAACCTGACCGAAAATTCCTTTGTGCTGATCGCAGCCTCATCTACCACATAGCTGTGGTTTTGGCTCGTCATAAAAACGCGGCCGGTTTCTCTGTCTACGACAGGATGATTGGCTCCCCTGTGGCCGAATGGCAGCTTATACGTGTCACCGCCAAAGGCGAGGGCGATCAGCTGATGCCCGAGACAAATGCCGAGCGTCGGGTAGGCTTTGATTAACCCCCGAAGCGTTTCCATATACGGGAGGATGGCTTTCGGATCCCCCGGGCCGTTCGAAAGGACGATCCCGTCCGGATTCAGCTTTGAGACGTTTTCCATCTCTTGATATGGAACGATCGTCACTTTGCAGCCTTGTTTGACAAGGGATGAAGCGATCGATTTTTTATAGCCGAAATCGATCAGCACAACATGTGTCGAGCCTTCTCCAAAAGTGCCGTTTTCATTCTGTCCGGCGACCTGTGCTGCGACATTTTCCATTAGACGCGGACCCGGCTTGCTGTCCTTTTGCAAGGTCAGCTTGGCATTGAGCGTTCCTTTGGCTCTGATATGCTGGACGACCGATCTCGTATCAACGTGTGACAAAAGCGGAACATCCCATTTCCCCAAGTACTCGCGCAGGCTTTTTTTCGCCTGATAATGGGAAAACTTGTCGCACGCTTCATAGACGACAACGCCCTTTACCTGCGGGCGCTTGCTTTCATAATCGCTGTCATTAATGCCGTAGTTGCCGATCAGCGGATATGTGAACACAATAATCTGTCCTTTATATGAAGGATCTGTCAAAACCTCCTGATAACCGGTCATTCCCGTGTAAAAGACGACTTCACCGGTACAGCCATCAAGGCCTTCCAATTCACCGCTGAAGGCAGTTCCATCTTCAAGAACCAAATATCCTTCCATCTTATGCCCACCTCTGATGAATAAATAATAATATTTATGAATTTTTATACCGTTCGTGCGAAAAAAAATTACTGTTTGACAGCCATATGATCTGTAAACACGCGGTTCAGCTTCTCCACCGCTTGACTGATTTCGTTTTTTTCGACCGTGAGCGGCGGCAGGAGCCTGATCACATTTTCACCTGCCGGAAGTACAAGCAGGCCTTCTTTTTGAAGCGCTTCGATCAGCGGCTGAACGGGTTCTTCACATTCAATGCCGGCGATCAGCCCTTTCCCTCTGATGTCTTTAACAAATGGAAACTGAAGTTTTTCTTGCAGTTCCTTCAGCAAATACGCTCCTTTTTCCGCGACTTCTTCGAGAAAGCTTTTTTCAAAGATCGTTTCCAATGTGGCGTTTGCCGCTGCCATGGCCAGCATATTTCCGCCAAAAGTCGTCCCGTGTGAACCTGGGGAAAACACTTCTGAAAGCTCTTTTTTACCGATCACCGCTCCGACCGGAAAGCCGCTTCCCAGCCCTTTGGCGACGGTGATGATATCAGGCGTCAGCCCTTCGTGTTCGTATCCGAAAGCTTTTCCTGTCCTGCCGATACCCGTCTGCACTTCGTCCACGATGAGAAGGGCTTCATTTTTTCGGCAGAAAGCTTGAACTTCCTGCAAAAAAGCTTTGTTCGCCGGAATAACTCCGCCCTCGCCTTGAATCGTTTCCAGCATCACCGCTGCGACATCCTCTTGATTGCTTAATGTTTGAAAAGCCTCCGGCTCATTGTACAGGAGATAGTGAAACCCGGTCAGCATCGGTCCGAACCCGTGTTTAATCTTTTCCTGTCCGGTCGCGGCCATCCCTGCATACGTGCGGCCGTGAAAGGATTGCTTGAACGTGATGATCTTCGTCTTCTGCGTATATTTCCGCGCCAGTTTAATCGCCGCTTCATTGGCTTCGGCCCCGCTGTTACAGAAAAAAACGAGATCGCCTGCACTGTGGTTGGCCAGATGTTCTGCTACTTTTTCTTGAAGGTTATTTTCGAATAAATTTGAAACATGCCAGACCTGATCGAGCTGTTTCTTGATCGCAGCTGTCACAGCATCAGGACAATGTCCAAGATTGCAGACCGCGATTCCCTGCACAAAGTCCAGGTATTGTTTTCCGTTTTCGTCTTCGGCGATCGTGCCTTTTGCTTTTGTAATGTTGATATTCCAGCGGCTGTACGTCTGAAATAAATGGCTCACGATACCGCCTCCTTTTGCTTGATGATTTTTGTGCCGATAAATGCATCCTCTTTCAGGAAAGAACCTTTTCCGCTGACGATCATGACCTCCTCCATTTGTTCGCTGAGAGCCGCGACCGCGGAATTCACCTTCGGTATCATCCCGCCGGAAATCACGCCAGCTGCAATCAGCTTTTCGATCTCTTCTGGTGTCAGTGCTGACAGCATGTTCTCGTTTTTCATGATGCCTTTTACATCTGTCACAAACATCAATTTGTCAGCGCGCAGAGCTCCGGCTATGGCTGATGCCGCCAAATCGGCGTTTACATTCAGCGTCTCGCAAGCCGCAGTCATTGACAGCGGGGCAATGACCGGGATGAAGCCTTTTTCCATGAGCGCTTCCGCCATCTGTCCGTTTACCTTTGTAATACGTCCGACCTTGCCGTATTCTTTTTCGTTTAAATATTCGGCCACGAGGAGGCCTCCGTCTTTTCCTGAAACCCCGACCGCAGGGAGCCCGTGTTTTGCAAGCTCAGAAACGAAATACTTGTTGATGGAACCGGAAAGCACCATCTCGGCGACATCCAGAACCTTTTTGCTCGTTTTCCGCTGTCCGTTGACAAACTCTGTATCGATGTTCAGTTTATCCAGCATTCTTGTAATGTCAGGGCCGCCGCCATGGACGACCGCGATATGCCAGCCTTCTTCAGCCAGCTTTTTTAGATTCTCAAAAAATTCGTCTGAAAGCTCGCGAATGACGCTTCCGCCGCATTTAAAAACGATTGTTTTGCCCATTGCTTTCCCCTTTTTACGTGCGATAGCTCGCGTTGATTTTGACGTATTCATAGGTTAAATCACAGCCCCAGGCCGTCCCTGTTCCGTCTCCCTCACCCATACAAACATCGATTTTCACTTCGCTGTTTTCCAAGTATTCTTTGGCAAGCTCTTCGGAAAACGGCTGTGGTTCATTGTTTTTAAACAGACACTGCCCGCCGAGGTGGATTTCCACCTTTTCAGGTGTCACAGAAGCCATGCTGTCGCCGATTGCGACGATGATTCTGCCCCAGTTGGCATCCGTTCCGTAGATCGCTGTTTTGACAAGGTTGCTGGCGACGATTTTTTTGGCGATGATCCGTGCCTCAAGATTCGTTTTCGCGCCTTTGACCCGGGCTTCGATGAGTTTCGTCGCCCCTTCACCATCCCTTGCGATTTGTTTGGCGAGGTCGGTGCAGACAAGGTGCAGACCTTTTTTAAACACCGGCCAATCCTCATGCTCTTCGCTGAGACACTCATTTTCGGCGCAGCCGTTCGCCATCACGAGGACCATATCGTTAGTGGATGTATCGCCGTCGACCGTAATCTGGTTGAACGAGGCATCGGTGATTTCCCTCAGCGCTCTTTTCAGCGCGCCCTCTTCTACACAGGCATCTGTGGTGACAAAGCCGAGCATCGTCGCCATGTTCGGATGGATCATCCCCGAGCCTTTGGCGGCTCCGCCGATCGTCACTTTTTGACCGCCGATCATCAGTTCATAGCAGGTTTGTTTTGTCACCGTGTCCGTCGTTAAAATCGCTTCTTCGAAATCGCCTTCTTCGGGCGTCGTCTCTTTGAGAAGACTGATCCCTTTTGTGATTTTCTCCATATCGAGGTGCTCGCCGATGACACCTGTTGAGGAAACGGCCACAAGCTCCGGAGCAATGCCGAGAATTTCCGCCGTTTCCCGGCGCATCTCATATGCATCAACAAGCCCCTGTTGACCCGTACAGGCATTGGCAATCGCACTATTGACAATGACCGCTTGAAGGTGCGCATCCTTTTTGAGGCTGTCTTGCGTCACCTTAATCGGGGCGGCCTGGAAATGGCTCTGCGTATAAACGGCCGCACTCACCGCCGGAACTGTGCTGATGATGATGCCCAAATCCTTTTTGGAATAGCGAAGGCCGCAGTGAATTCCTTTAGCCGCATAACCTTTCGGCGAAGCGATGCTTCCATCTGTTTTTTTGATGCTGTCTTGACTCACCTGAATCATGATTTGCTCTCTCCCGTCTTATGGATAAATTGGCGTAAAATCAAGTCCCGCCGCTTCATTCCAGCCGTTCATGATGTTAAAGTTTTGAACAGCCTGCCCCGCGGCACCCTTCATTAAATTGTCGATCACCGATACGATCGTCACCCTGTTCGTCCGCTCGTCTACAGTGACGCCGATATCGCAGAAATTGCTGCCGTACACTTCCTTTGTCGCCGGAAATTCACCCGATTCTCTCACTCTGACAAAATAAGAATCTTGGTAAAAATCAGAAAACACTTGCTGCAGCTGATCACCTGACACACTTTCTTCAAGCTCTGTATAAATCGTCGCCATAATTCCTCTTGTCATCGGGGCCAAATGCGTGCTGAATGTGATCGGTTTAAAATCGGGGTCCCACCGTCTTGCAGCCTGCTCGATTTCCGGTGTGTGCTGATGTTCGTTCACCTTATAGATTTTAAAATTGTCGTTGACCTCGGAAAAATGAGTTCCCATTGAAGGCTTTCGGCCGGCCCCTGATACACCTGTTTTCGCATCAACGATGACAAACGATCCGCCGATGAATCCCTTTTTGACGAGCGGAGCCAATCCGAGCAGAACCGCTGTCGGAAAACAGCCGGGATTGGCTATGTAGTTCGCCTTTTTGATTTCTTCCCGATTTAATTCGGAAAGCCCATACACCGCTTGTTTCAGTACATCTGCCGGAGCCGGCTCCCTTTTATACCACTTTTGATAAACAGATCGGTCTTTGATTCTGAGATCGCCGGACAAATCGATGATCGGCAGGTCGTATGAAGCAAACTGCGGCGTCAGGCGGCTGGATACGCCCGGAGGAGCCGCCATAAACAAAAAATCGATTGTCTCTGCTATTTCCTCGATTTCAATCGGTTTAAGGGTTTGATTCGTCAATTTTACAAGGTGCGGATATGACTGATGGTACGGAACCCCCTCATCACTCGATGAATACAATATGCATTCATCTGTATAAGGGTGCGACCTGAGGATTCTTGTGATCTCTGCGCCTCCATAGCCAGTTGCACCTATAATACCTATTTTCAAAACGAGTTCACCTTCTTGGTCTTTGTGAAATTATTTAACATTATAACATGAATAAAAATTAATTCAATTGTATATTTAATATTTTTTTATGATTTGGCAGATTGATTTTCACCATCAAAAAAAGCCCGCACTCCATGCGGGCCGGAAAAAACGTTTGAAGCTGCCGGCGAATCATCCGAGCTTGACGAATGATCAGCCCGGAAGGTCAAGCGGCCATGAGACGCCGAACTGATCGGACCCAGGCGACTTTTTGGCTGAATCCGTAATCGCCGAGCGGCATCAACACTTCTTCGCCGGCGGTCAGCTCCTGATACAGCCTGTCGATATCCGCTTCTGTTTCACACGTCAAAAACATGAAAAAAGAAGGGATGAACGTAAAATCGTGTTTCACTGAACAGTCTATATACATAAATTCCTGTCCCTTCACTCCCTTCTCCACCATAACGGGTCAGACTCTTGATTTCCGCTTCCTCAATTAAAGATATGTATGTTCTGGCTTTTTCCGCATTTCCTTGAAACATGAAAAACGGTGTTATCTTTGCACTCCTTTAACAAAAGAGCCTGTCAAAATTCGACAGACTCTTCATCCATTATTGTATACCGAGGGCAATTTTTGCATAGCGGGACATCTTATCCCGTGTCCAAGGCGGATTCCAAACGATGTTGACATCGACCTCTTTCACTTCCGGAATATCTGCGAGCGCTTTTTTGACTTCATCGACGATGATCGGCGCGAGCGGACAGCCCATTGAAGTCAGCGTCATGGTGACGTCGGTCTTCCCGTTTTCATCCATGTCCACTTCATATACGAGGCCCAAATTTACGATATCGACGCCAAGCTCAGGATCGACGACCTGCTCAAGAGCGCCCATGATATTTTCTTTCAATGCTTCATCCACAGCACTTCACTCCTTTTTTCATCAGTATAACGTACTTTCGTTATTTTCTAAAATGAAAGTACTTTAAAGATGCTTGTCAAACCACTCCACTGTCTTCAAGAGGCCTGTCCTTGAGACTTTATGGCCCGCGCGTTCATCAGCGATAAACTGAAGCAGGTCCGGCTGTGATTCGTATTGACCGGTGATCGCTTCATAGAATCTGTGCGCCGGTGCAAACGGAACGGTGCCGTCCTGTTTGCCGTGCCAAAACAAAAGCGGCCTCATGTTCAGTTTTTCCGGCTGAAGCGAGAGATCATATTGTTTCAATTCTTCCCGCTGCTCTTCAATTTGTTCTTCAGATACAGGAATCTTGATTTGTTTTTCACGGAAATACGCGAGCTGCATGTCGAAAAATTCCACATAAGCAGGACAGCCCATCAAACTGACAGCCGCTCTGATCCATTCGTATTCGGTCAAGGCGCCCAATGTGACGATTCCGCCCATGGACGTTCCAGCTACCCCGATGCGTCCATTTTCAATCAGATTTCCCTGTTCAAAATGGTTTTTCAGCACTTCCAGCTCTTGAATTTCATTGGTGATAATCGTCCAAAACCTTGAAGCCAGCTGATCGGAAGCAAGCTGCTCCTCCCTCTCGCCGTGGCAGGCCGCCTCAGGCAAAATGACGCGCATTCCCTTTTCGGCAAGGAGGTATGCATAATGAAGGTTGTGTTCTTTTGCGCTTGTAAATCCGTGTATAAACATAACAAGAGGAAGAGCTTTCTCTTTGTTTTCCTCTTTTACAACATGTAATAAAGGAATGTTTGCAATCTGTTGATTATCGATTATGATCACGATTTTTTCTTCCTCCTTTAGGATGTCCATCATCATCAGTTTAACATGTAGACAATAAAGAAGGTAAAAAGATACACTAAGGGTAAGTCAGAATTTTAAATTTACGGTTAAAGGAGCACTTATGGAAACAAAACCATATTTAATTGCACTGGACTTAGACGGTACATTATTAAAAGATGACAAGACCATATCCGAAAGCTCTGCCGAAGTCATTCAGAAGCTCAGGGAAGAAGGCCATAAAGTCTGCATTTCGACCGGAAGGCCGTTTCGGGCAAGCTCCATGTATTATGAGCAGCTTCAGCTTGACACCCCGATCGTCAACTTCAACGGAGCGTTCGTCCATCATCCGAAGGATGAGACTTGGGGAAGATTTCACACATCCCTTGATCTGGATGTCGTCAAACAGATTATTGAAGTCAGCGAGTCCTATGATGTACACAATATCCTTGCTGAAATCGTCGATGATGTCTATTTCCACTATCATGATGAAAAATTGATCGACGTCTTTACAATGGGAAGCCCGAACATCACAGTCGGCGATTTAAGAACAAACCTCGGCCAAGATGTGACAAGCGTCCTCATCCACGCCAAAGAGGAGGATGTTTCCGCGATCCGCTCGTATTTGTCAGACGTTCATGCAGAAATGGTCGACCATAGAAGATGGGCCGCTCCATGGCATGTCATTGAATTGATCAAAAGCGGCATTAACAAAGCGGTCGGCCTGCAAAAAATTACGGACTACTACGGCATTCCCGCTGAACGCGTGATCGCCTTCGGTGATGAAGACAATGACCTGGAAATGCTTGAATTTGCAGGATGCGGCGTGGCGATGGGAAACGGTATTGCAGGTGTCAAAACCGTCGCCGACCGCGTGACAAAGTCGAATGAAGAAGACGGCATCGCCGACTTTTTGAAGGAATATTTCGCATTGTAATTTTTAATTTGCCATTCATAAGCAGGTTTAAGACAGCCATACTAGAGAAAGACGGAATGTCCGTCGAACTCGCTTTAAGGGGGCAGTCAGGATGGGTAAACGAAGCAAATCGAAAAGGTTTATTCAGCAAGGCAAAGACTCGCTTAAACAGCATGCCGCCAGGTTCCCTTACCGTTCCACATTAGAAGAAGCCGAACGGCGCACAGGACCGACCGAATGCGGAGGTCTGTAGCATGAGAAACGAATTGTTTCAAATGGCAAAGACGGCCGTTCAGGAAGCGGAAACGATGGCCAATACCGCGGAAGCAAGCGAACAAATGAAAGCGATCGAAAGGGCCAAAAACGCCGTTTCTTCCGCATTCGCCAATTCCACTGATGCAGAGCGCCGCGAGCTTCAACATCTTCAGGAACAGCTAGATCAATTATCTTAAAACACCAGGAGTTTGTGTCTTTGACACAGACTCCTTTTTTCGTTCATCAAAAACATCCATATTTCCCCATCCCTTTAAATGATAAAAAATTTGACATCAGAAACAAAACAGAGTACATTATAAAAGGCGAACGTTTTACGATATAAAATAAATAACATTCGTTTTTAGGAGTGGATATGATGGATAACGTGTTTGATTATGAAGATATTCAATTAATTCCTGCAAAATGCATTGTCAGCAGCCGTTCTGAATGTGATACATCCGTCAGCTTGGGCGGACGGACATTTAAGCTGCCTGTCGTGCCCGCCAACATGCAGACGATTATAGATGAAAAACTTGCGGCTTCATTGGCTGAAAACGGTTACTTTTATGTGATGCACCGCTTTGAACCCGAAAAGCGTCTCGATTTTATTAAAAACATGCACGAGCGCGGCTTGTTTGCTTCGATCAGTGTGGGCGTTAAGCTTGAGGAGTATCAATTTGTACAGCAGCTTTCAGAGGAAAATATCGTTCCTGAGTACATCACGATCGACATCGCACACGGGCATTCAAACGCCGTCATCGACATGATTCGGCACATAAAAAAACATTTGCCGGAAACCTTTGTCGTCGCCGGCAATGTCGGAACGCCGGAAGCGGTAAGAGAGCTGGAAAACGCCGGAGCTGACGCGACAAAGGTCGGAATCGGCCCCGGAAAAGTATGCATCACAAAAATCAAAACCGGATTTGGAACAGGCGGATGGCAATTGGCCGCACTGCGCTGGTGTGCCAAAGCTGCCAGCAAACCGATTATCGCCGACGGCGGCATCCGCACCCACGGGGATATTGCGAAATCAATCCGATTTGGAGCAACGATGGTGATGATCGGTTCATTGTTTGCCGGACACGAGGAATCTCCCGGAAGAACGATTGAAAAAGACGGAAAGCTTTACAAAGAGTACTTTGGTTCCGCTTCGGAATTTCAAAAGGGCGAAAAGAAAAATGTAGAAGGCAAGAAGATGTATGTTGAGCATAAAGGCGCGATCATGGATACGCTGACCGAAATGGAACAGGATCTTCAATCATCGATCTCATATGCCGGAGGAAACAAGCTTGAGGCGATCCGCAATGTCGATTACGTCATCGTCAAAAACTCCATCTTTAATGGGGATCAATATTAAAAAAGCATCCGGTAATGAACTGCACCCCAATTGTTAGACACCATCTAACAATTGGAGGTGCAGTTTTCTTATGGTTGCATTGATAGCTAAGAAAAGTACTCAAAGGGCATCAATCGATTGCCAGATGTGTTGCAGAATACATGAATGACTGCGATCACAAACAAATGAAAGCAAGATGAAAAGGCATGAGCCCGGTACAATATCGGACTCATGCCAATCAAACTGTTTCATGAATTATTGGGGGCGCTTCATAAGGGATGCTTTTTTCATTTCACTTCAAATGTTTTAGACGCCCGCAATGCGGAAGCGACCTGTTCCGTTCTCCCCTTGAACATGACGCTCACTTCATATTGGCCCGGCTCCGGCACTTCTTTCCACACATCTGTGAAATCATATGTTTCCTTCGGGTTCAATGTCATCGTCTGAAAAGCTTGTGTAAACATTTTCCCTTTTGAATAGCGATATCTTTCGGTTCCCGCCTCGTCTGTGACGACAAGCTCGAACTTCTGCCCGCTGCTGAATTCGAACACAACGGCTTCATCCGTATGATTGACAACCGACATTTGGAATTCGATTTCCCCCGGTTTTTGCACGGGTTCGACCGTCAAAAGAACACTCCCGTTATCCACTTCCCCAGATACCTCCTTTTCGGGGCCATCCGCCCCGTTTTGACCGCATCCACTGACAAACAGCAGCACCACAATGATCGATATCAGCCGCATTCATTCACCCTTCCTTCAGTCTTTGCGGAAAAACCCTAACACTTGAGTTGTTTGCACGACATTTGTGAAAGCTTTTGGATCAACTTCATTGATAATCTTTTCTAAATCGTATAGTTCATACCTCGTGATGACGATCACCATCATTTCTTTTTGTTCATTGGTAAAAGCACCTTTGGCCGGCACGGTTGTAATGCCGCGGACCATTTTTCCGTAGATTGCCTCCTTGATCTCCTCCGCTTTCTTTGTGACGATCATGACGGTGAGTTTGGCATGGCGGGTATGGATCGCATCAATCACCCTTGTTGTCACATATAGTGTAACGAGCGTATATAATGCTTTCTCCCAACCGTTCAATAATCCTGCTGTTAAAATGATGGCTCCGTTTAAAATAAAGAAATAGGTGCCGACCGGCTTATCCTTCCATTTCGCCAGAATCATGGCGATGATATCCAAACCGCCCGTTGAAGCTCCGTATTTCAGCGTCAGCCCGATTCCGACCGCTGCGATCACCCCGCCAAAAACGGCGTTCAGCAAAATATCGTTTGACAGGCTCGTTTCCGGCAGCATGCCAAGGAACACCGTCGTCAGCGCAACGCTTAAAACACTGTAAACCGTAAAAGAACGCCCGACCTTCAGCCACCCTAAAATGCCGACGGGAATGTTTAAAATAAACAAAAGCGTCCCGGTTGAAAAATAAATCGGGCTGTACTGGTCAAGCGCGCTCGATAAGAGCTGCGCAACACCTGTAAAACCGCTGGCATACACATCTGCGGGAATTAAAAACAAGTTTAAGCCGATCGCATTCAACAATGCACCGATGATGACAATGAACAATTTTTTCGCTTCTGCTATGACCATTTTTTGAGTTCCTCCGCTTATTCCGTATATATTTGGTTTACCCTTAAAACAATATTTTGAAAACGGCAATTTAAAAATATATGATATAGTTGATCTGAAAACAAGCTGGAATAGGCGTTCGATTTTCATCAAGGAACAGCTGTCCGCGGGCTTTCCCGCCCAAAAATCCTAACCATTTTTCAGAAAGAAGGGGTTCAAATGACCGTTCATCTTATAGCCGACAGTGCGGCGGATTTGCCTAAATCATATTATGAAAAGCATCATATCTCGTTCATTCCGCTGCGGGTGCTGCTCGATGACCAAGAGTATGATGATCTTCTCTCCATTCAGCCGTCCGACGTATATGAAGCGATGCGCGAAGGCAAAGCGCCGAAAACGTCGCAGCCGTCTCTAAAGCTTTTGCGCGACACCTTCAGCCGGCTGGCGGAAAAAAAGCAACCTGCTTTATATGTCGCCTTTTCCTCAGAGCTTTCGGGAACCTATCAGACCGCTGTGATGGCGGCAAACGAAGTCAAGGAAGAATTTCCGGAATTCGATTTGCGAATCATCGATTCAAAATGCGCTTCACTCGGTTACGGTCTGGCTGTAAGGCACGCCGTCGAACTCGCTACTAACGGCAATACAATACAAGAAATCGAATCGTCTGTAAAGGACTTTTGCGAACATCTTGAACATATTTTCACAGTCGATGATTTAACTTATTTGGCCAGAGGCGGAAGAATCAGCAAAGCATCGGCCTTCGTCGGAGGACTGTTAAACATTAAGCCGCTTCTCCATGTCGAAGATGGCAAGCTTGTCCCTCTGGAAAAAATCCGGGGCAAAAAGAAACTGCACAGGCGGATGATCGAATTGATGAAAGAAAGAAGCCGGGATTTAAGCGGGCAAACGGTCGGCATCAGCCACGGAGACGACGCGGAAACAGCCGAAGAAATCAAACGCCTGATTGAAGCCGAATTCGCGCCGAAAGAAATCGTCATCAACATGATCGGTTCAGCCGTCGGCGCCCATGCGGGACCCGGCACATTGGCGATCTTTTTTCCGGGAAAAGATAAAAGATAAACAAAAACAGGCCTGCTTAAAAGCAGGCCTGTATCGTCAGTCGTCCACGTTGATTGTCCCTTCACCAATGATCGGTGAAAGCGATTCGGCAACCACAGTCCCGACATCCGGACCGCCAGCCCCCTCGATCACCTTTTCCATTGTGACCGGAGAAATCCTGTACGCTCCGCCGAAGTTGACAATCCCTCCCGCAGACACATGATGAATGTAAACTGAGCAGCTATGTTTCATACTAAGTCTCCTTTTTCGGGTCTTATGATATATGTATGCCGGCGGAGGAAGAAGGCATAAACTTCCCGGCAAAAAATATCGCGATGGGAGAATACATAGTTTTGCCTCCGATGAGCAACATAAAAGCGACATTTTAACGGGAGGTGCTTCCTCATGAAAGATGATGATAAAAAGCCGGTTGACAACAACGCCGTCAACCAAAAGAAAAACCGGCTCGCCGAAAAAAACAGACAAGCCGGAAAACACCAGTATTCCAAAAAAACCGATCATTTGTAAGCCAAAGGGGCGATTGCGCCCGCCCCTATTTTTTCTCGTATGTCCAGCCCTCTTCCTGATAGATTTTCCCCTGCTTCATCAGGTGGCCGAGCGCTCTTTTAAACGCCGCCTTGCTCATGTTAAACCGCTCTTTGATATCTTCCGGGTCGCTTTTATCCCAAAAAGGCATCGCACCGTTTCTCGTCCTCATATAAGTGAGGATCTGTTCGGCGTCAACAGACATGGCGTCCTGCTTTCTCGGCAGGAGCGACAAATTGACCGTACCGTCTTCTTTTACTTTGATCACCCTTGCTGTCAGCCTCTCTCCAAGCCTCGGCTCTTCTTTTCTTTCAGATGAATGGATAAAGCCTCTTATGCCTTCATCGGAAATCAAAAAAGAGCCTGATGCGATCAAACGGTATACTGTTCCTGTCATCTCCTTGTTCATTAAATCGTCCGAAGCTTTGTGAAAAAGCTCGCTCATCTTGTCTTCCGGAGCAGGTTTGGCAAACATTCTGCCGTGGCTTGTGATCTTCAGCATGCAGTACAGCCTGTCCCCTTTTTGAGGCCAGACAGATTCATAAGGCGGAAGATGTTCGGTGGCGACAAGCGCATCCTTTGTGAGCCCGACATCGACGAACACCCCCATGTCGCTGACGGCATCCACGACTTCCACCCAATCGTAGTGATCAGCGCCGATGATCGGTTTTCTCATCGTAGCCGCCAAGCGTCCCTCATGATCGACATACACAAAAACGTCGACTTCTTTCAGATCTTCTATATCCGCGGTGACCTCGCTGTGATGGAGGAGAATCGATTCATCTCCGTCCGTCAAAAAGTACCCGTAGTCGGCTTTGTGATCTATTTGCAAAGTTAATTGCTGTCCCGGTCTCATATTGATTCTTCCTTTCTTCATGCACCTGTTCTATTGATGTATTCCTCCAATGTTCAAATTATTGCCAGATAACGGCCAGGCAAAACCGTACCATATTGGAAGTTTCACCTTATTCTACTATAATTGACTCATAAGTAAAATGGATGGAGGTTTTCACATGGCAAAAGAAAGCTCATTTGACATCGTCTCAAAAGTCGAACTCCCTGAAGTTCAAAACGCAATTCAAACCGCTCTGAAAGAAATCGGCACACGCTATGATTTCAAAGGTTCAAAAAGCAGCATTACGCTTGAAGGAGACGAGCTTGTCCTTGTCTCAGACGACGAGTTTAAAATGGACCAGCTGAAAGATGTCCTCGTCGGCAAGCTGATCAAGCGGAATGTCCCGACAAAGAACATCGAATACGCAAAACTTGAGAACGCTTCAGGCGGAACCGTCAGACAGCGGGGCAAACTGGTTCAGGGGATCGATAAAGACAACGCAAAGAAAATCAACAATCTGATCAAAAAATCTGGGCTGAAAGTCAAATCCCAAATTCAGGATGATCAAATCCGGGTAACCGGAAAAAACAAAGACGATCTCCAGCAAATCATCGGCCTGGTCAAAGAAGCAGACCTTCCGATTGATGTTCAATTTATAAATTTTCGATAAATTCTCAATTTACTGTTGATTATTCCCCCGATTTTCGGTAAATTGAGTTAAAGTATTCATCACACAATTGAATAGCTGTTCTTATCAAGAGAGGCAGAGGGACTGGCCCGATGAAGCCTCAGCAACCGGTGAATGAATATTCATGACCAAGGTGCTAAATCCAGCAAGCAATCTGCTTGGAAGATAAGAAGACCGACATTGTCGCTTAAAAGTCTTCTTATCAGAAGACTTTTTTATTTATCAACATGTTCAAGGGGGAAAACAATGGGTTTTTTGGATGATATAAAACACAACATTTTAATCGCCGACGGTGCCATGGGGACGCTCCTTTATTCTTACGGAATCGACCGCTGTTTTGAAGAATTGAATATATCAAAGCCCGATGAAGTTAAACGCGTCCATGAAGCATACGTCCAAGCAGGCGCCGACATTATTCAAACGAACACGTACGGTGCAAACTTCATCAAGCTGTCCAGATACGGCCTTGAAGACGAAACGAAGCAAATCAACGAAAAAGCCGTCCGCATCGCCCGTTCTGCCGCCGGTTCCGCGTATGTTTTCGGAACGCTCGGCGGAATCCGGACGTTTAATAAAAACACGTATTCACTCGATGACATTAAACGGAGCTTTCGCGAACAGCTTTACCTTCTATTAAATGAGGAGCCTGACGGGCTTCTTCTGGAAACCTATTATGATTTGGAAGAAGCGCGCGAAGTGTTGAAGATTGCCAGAAAGGAAACAGACCTGCCGATTGTTCTGAATGTCTCCATGCATGAGGAAGGTGTTCTTCAAGACGGAACACCGCTCAGCGACAGCTTAAAGCTTTTGGCTGATCTCGGAGCCGACGTGGTCGGCATCAACTGCCGCCTCGGTCCCCATCATATGATCAAAGCGCTCGAAGAAGTGCCGCTTTTGGAAAACGCCTACCTTTCCGTCTATCCAAACAGCAGCCTTCCATCCCTTGTTGAAGGTCGCCTCGTCTATGAAACTGATGACCAATATTTCAGAGACAGTGCGAAGGAATTTCGCAACCAGGGCGCACGAATCATCGGCGGATGCTGCGGTACGACGCCGCACCACATCAGAGCGATGGCTGAAGCGGTCAAAGACCTTCCGCCCGTCACCGAAAAACATGTCAAAATCAAAAAGCAAGCGCAAGCGGCCGTTCAACAAGAAAGAACAGAGCCCGCACTGGACGAACTGGCAAAAGAAAAACGATCGATCATCGTTGAACTGGACCCTCCTAAACAATTAAACTTTGAAAAGTTTCTCCGCGCAGCAGAGGAATTAAAGGCGGCGGGAATCGATGCCCTGACCTTGGCGGACAACTCGCTTGCGACACCGAGGATCAGCAATGTCGCCTGCGGGGCGCTGTTAAAGCAGCGGCTCGATATGAGGTCACTTGTCCATATCACCTGCAGAGACCGCAACCTGATCGGCCTGCAGTCTCATTTAATGGGCCTTGACACCCTCGGGCTGTCCGATGTGCTGGCGATCACCGGCGATCCGTCGAAAATCGGCGACTTCCCGGGCGCCACCTCCGTCTATGACTTGACGTCATTTGATTTGATCGGCCTGATCAAGCAGTTCAATGAAGGTTTGTCCTATTCCGGGAAACCGCTCGGCAAAAAAACGAACTTTTCTGTCGCCGCCGCCTTCAATCCGAACGTCAGACACATTGATAAAGCGGTCAAACGGATCGAGAAGAAAATCGACTGCGGCGCCGACTATTTTATTTCCCAGCCGGTCTACTCGGAGGAACAGCTCATCAAGATTCATGAGGAGACAAAGCATCTTGAGACACCGATCTACATCGGCGTCATGCCTTTGACAAGCAGCAGGAACGCGGAGTTTATTCATAATGAAATTCCCGGGATCAAGCTGTCGGATTCGATCCGCGAAAAAATGGCGCTTGCCGGAAATGACAAACAAAAACAGACGCAGGAAGGCCTCGCGATCGCCCGCTCACTGCTTGACGCCGCATGTGATTTGTTTAACGGCATCTACTTGATCACACCGTTTTTGCGCTCTGACTTGACAGCAGAACTGACGGCTTACATTCACCAGAAAGAAAAGGAGACCGCAAATGTCTATCATCAATGACCAGCTGAAGAAAAAAATCCTCGTCCTTGACGGTGCGATGGGCACGATGATTCAAGACGCAAACCTGTCTCCCGCCGATTTCGGCGGAGAGGCATATGAAGGATGCAATGAATATTTAAGTGTGACGGCCCCGCACATCATCCAAGGCATCCATGAAGCGTATCTCGCCGCAAAGGCCGATATCATTGAAACGAATACATTCGGTGCAACCCGGCTCGTGCTTGACGAGTATAACCTGGGACATCTCGCCTATGATCTGAATCTCGCTTCCGTCAAGCTCGCCAAAGCGGCCGCTGAAAAATTTTCAACGCCTGAGTGGCCAAGATTTGTCGCAGGTGCAATGGGGCCGACAACGAAAACACTCTCGGTCACAGGAGGGACAACATTTGATGAGCTGATCGCCAATTATGAGGAGCAGGCAAGGGCTCTGATCACAGGCGGCGCCGATCTGCTCCTGCTTGAAACAAGCCAGGACATGCTCAATGTTAAAGCCGGCTTTATCGGAATCAGGCAGGCTTTTGAAAAGACCGGCACAACCCTTCCCCTCATGGTATCGGGAACGATAGAGCCGATGGGCACGACGCTTGCCGGGCAGGATATCGAATCATTCTACATCTCGCTTGAGCATATGAAACCGGTCAGTGTCGGCTTAAATTGTGCGACAGGCCCTGAATTTATGACCGATCATATCAGAACCCTTTCTTCACTCGCGCGGACGGCCGTCAGCTGTTATCCAAACGCCGGCCTTCCCGATGAAGAAGGACAGTATCACGAATCCCCACAGTCACTGGCGAAAAAAATCAGGGCTTTTGCCGAGGAAGGCTGGCTCAACATCGTCGGCGGATGCTGCGGAACGACGCCCGCCCATATCGAAGCGCTGGCCGAAGAAGTCGCTGCACTCCCGCCGCGTCCGTTGCCTTCGGGGAAAAGACCGCACACCGTCTCAGGGATTGACGGCTTAATCTATGAAGAAACGATGCGCCCTCTTTTTGTCGGCGAACGGACAAATGTGATCGGTTCACGCAAATTCAAACGGCTCATCGCCGAACAAAAATTTGAAGAAGCCGCCGAAATCGCCAGAGCCCAGGTGAAAAACGGGGCGCACGTCATCGACATCTGCCTCGCCGATCCTGACCGGGATGAAGCGAAAGATATGGAAGGCTTCTTGAAGGAAGCCATGAAAAAAGTAAAAGCGCCGTTTGTCATTGATTCAACCGATAAAGAAGTCATCGAAAAAGCGCTCAAATACTCTCAAGGAAAGGCGATTATCAACTCGATCAACCTGGAAGACGGCGAAGAGCGGTTCGCCGACATTCTCCCGCTCGTCAAACGGTTCGGCGGCGCACTCGTCGTCGGGACGATCGATGAAACAGGAATGGCCGTCACCGCGGACAGGAAGGTTGAAATCGCGGTCCGCTCGCATCAGCTGCTCACCGAAAAATACGGAATTCCGGCAAGCGACATCATCTTCGATCCGCTCGTCTTCCCGGTCGGAACCGGTGACGAACAATATATCGGGTCTGCGAAAGAAACGATTGATGGTATTCGGCTCATTAAAGAACGGCTGCCTGAATGCTTGACGATTCTCGGGGTCAGCAACGTCTCCTTCGGCCTTCCTCCCGTCGGCAGGGAAATCCTGAATGCCGTCTTTTTATACCATGCCACACAGGCCGGGCTTGATTACGCGATCGTCAATACGGAAAAGCTTGAGCGGTTCGCTTCCATTCCAAAGGAAGAGATCGAATTAGCCGAAAAGCTGCTGTTTCAGACAGATGATCAAACACTTGCCTCGTTTACCGATTTTTACAGGGGAAAGAAAAAAGCGGACAAACAGCCGAAAACGTCCCTTTCCCTGGAAGAGCGTCTGTCCGAGTACGTGATCGAAGGTACGAAAGAAGGGCTGATTCCCGACCTCGAACAAGCGTTGGAAAAATTCGACACCCCGCTCGATGTGATCAACGGGCCGCTGATGGACGGCATGGCGGAGGTCGGGCGCCTGTTTAACAACAATGAGCTGATCGTCGCCGAAGTCCTTCAGTCAGCTGAAGTGATGAAATCCGCCGTTTCCTTTCTCGAAAACTATATGGAGAAAAAAGACGATAGCGGCAAAGGCAAAATTATTTTGGCGACCGTCAAAGGCGATGTTCATGATATCGGCAAAAACCTAGTCGACATCATTTTAAGCAACAACGGCTACAAAGTCGTCGATCTCGGCATTAAAGTGACACCGCAGGAGTTGATTGAAGCGATCCGCAAAGAAAATCCCGACATCATCGGTCTGTCCGGCCTGCTCGTTAAATCGGCGCAGCAAATGGTCGTCACCGCACAGGACTTGGATAAAGCCGATATCTCCGTACCGATCATGGTCGGCGGTGCGGCGCTTTCGCGAAAATTTACGAACATGAAAATCTCGCCTGAATATAAAGGTCCGGTTTTATACGCGAAGGACGCCATGGACGGCTTATCGCTCGCCAATCAGCTGCGGACGAACCCGTCGCAGTTCCTTGAGAAAAAAGAACAGGTTGCACCTCAAGCCGTCGCAGAAAAGAAACCGTCGAAAGCTGTTGTTGAAATGCTTGAAAAGCGCGCCCACATCCCGAAAGCGCCCGTCTTCAAGCCGGAGGATTTGAAGCGGCACTATTTGAAAAACATCGATCTATCCTATATCGTGCCGTACGTCAATCAGCAAATGCTGCTGGGCCACCATCTTGGGTTAAAAGGAAAGGTGAAAAAACTTTTTGCCGAAAAAAATCCGAAAGCGCTCGAGTTGAAAAACGTAATCGATGAATTGCTGAGAGACGGAAAAAAACACGGCTGGTTCGATCCCGCCGTCGTCTATCAATTTTTCCCGGCCTATAGTGAAGGAGATTCGCTTCATATTTTAGATCCGGAAAAACAGGACAACATCCTTGAAACATTTGTGTTCCCGCGGCAGGAGAAGCTTCCGTTCCGCTGTATTTCCGACTACATCCGGCCGAAAGGCGAGCTAGACTATGTATCGTTTTTTGCCGTGACAGCCGGTAGAAAAGTGAGGGAAGTGGCCAACCGCTTTAAAGCGGAAGGCGACTACTTAAAAAGCCATGCGGTACAAGCGCTCGCTCTTGAGCTGGCCGAAGGGCTCGCCGAGCGGACACACCAAATCATCCGCGACCGCTGGGGCTTTCCGGATGCACCCGACTTTACGATGGAGCAGCGTTTTCAAGCGAAATATCAAGGCCAGCGCTACTCCTTCGGATATCCGGCCTGTCCGAATCTCGAAGATCAGGAAAAGCTCTTCAGACTCATCCAGCCGGAAGGCATCGGCGTCCGCTTGACAGATGGGTTTATGATGGAGCCGGAAGCCTCCGTTTCGGCAATCGTCGTCTCACACCCGGAAGCGAGATATTTCAATGTTCATTAAAACAACCCCTGCCTGCCGATTGCGGACGGCAGGGGTTCATTCATGTTTTTCGGCATCCATTCTGCTGTTTATAATGGGCAACAATCGATTCAGCCATTTTCAGCACCTTGTCGTGCAGTTCTTTCGGTTCAATCACCAGCATATGCTCGGCAAAACCGAGTATATATCTTTTCGCTTCCTCTTCCGTATCAAATGATAATTTAATTGGTATCCACCCCTCCTCATCGACTTTACCCGTTTCCATGATCCGCACAAAATGATTGGTAAATGATAATCTTGGCAAGATTGACTGAGCCGCCTTCACCCACACTTCATATGTCGGTAATTTTTCGATAAAAGCATTTGTTGAAGATCTCCATACTTGAGCAATGTCAAAGTTTTCAGGTCTTTCAAATGTTTCATGAACGGAAATGGCAGATTGAATCCGCGAAGCTCTGTAATTTCGAATCTCCCCATTTTCTTTAGATGCAATCAGATACCAGTTGGACCCTTTAGCCACCAGTCCAAGCGGCGCTACAACCCGATCACTCACTTTTCCATCTGCCCGCTGATAGACGATTTTTAATTTTTGATCTTTCCATATAGCATCTTTCAGCACTTCAAAGGATGCTGCTTTTTCCTTCTTATGACGCCATGAACTCGTATCAATATATATTCGATTCCATACATCTTTTGCGTTTTGGCGATATCCCGAAGGGAGCGAAGCGATCAGTTTATTTCGGGCATCTTCGGATGTACGTGTCAATCCGAGATCATCGAGGAATTGTTCGGAAAGCGGGACAAATAGTGCGCGTATTTCAGATTCTTTTAAGCCGGTTAATTTGGTCTGGTAATCATCAAGCAATGACCAGCCTCCGTTTTTTCCGCGTTCGGCAAAAACGGGAATACCCGTCCCGCTTAAAGCTTCCATATCCCTGTAAATCGTTCGTTCAGAGACTTCCAGCCTTTCTGCCAATTGTTTTGCCGTCATCTGTCCATAAGCTTGCAGCAGCAAAAGAATAGATATCAATCGGTCTCCTCTCATGATGATCTCCTTTTTATAAATGATTTATCTTCATTTCATTAAATATGACAGCTGTTGTCAAGAATCGGTTCTTATAATGACAATATCTTCTTTATGAAAGGAATGAGATGGACTTGAAAGGAAAAGTCGCTCTTGTAACAGGCGCAAGCAGAGGAGCCGGTCGCGGCATTGCTGCAGAACTGGGGAAAGCCGGTGCAATCGTGTATATCACAGGCCGCAGCATTCATGGGGCTTCAACGAATCATTGGCCTGGGACAATCCATGACACCGCTGCACAAATTGAGGCTTCCGGCGGAAAAGGTATTGCTGTACAATGTGATCATACGAACGATTCGGACACAGAGGCTGTCATCACTAAAATTCGCGAAGAACAGGGAAAATTAGATATTTTGATCAACAATGTGTGGGGTGCGCATGATCTGGGTGTTGACGCAAAACCTTTTTGGGAATTGTCTTTGAAGAATTGGGATACGATGTTCACCGCCGGGGTGCGCGCCCAGTTGGCGACGAATCATTTCGCCGTTCCGCTGCTTCGTGAAAATAAACAAGCCCTCATCATTCACACGACCTTCTGGGATGGTGACAAGTACATTGGACAGTTTTATTACGATTTAGCCAAAAACGCATTAACACGTATGGCGTATGGACTTTCATTAGAATTAAAACAGGACAACATTGCCGTTCTTGCCGTTTCACCTGGATTTATGAGAACTGAGCTTGTCTTGAAACACCATGAATCAGATGAAGAGCATTGGCAGGAGTCAGAAGATTTAAGGAGAACCGAAACGCCCTATTATGTCGGACGCGGAATTACTGCGTTGGCAAATGATCCGAATGTGATGGAGAAAAGCGGACAGGTGTTAAGAATAGGCGATTTAGCCAAAGAGTATCAGTTTACCGATATCGATGGACGATATATTCCGCCATTTACGATATAGTTAGTCATTCTCAAAACACCGGGTGATCTGCCGAATCCATCACCTCTCATGAGTTCGACAACCGAAGGAGGAACCATATGATCGAGATCAAACAAATCGACGCCGAAGAAACGTATGAGATCAGACACCGCATTCTCCGGCCGAATCAGCCGCTCGAAGCGTGCAGGTATGAAACCGATTTGCTCGACGGAACATTTCATCTCGGCGGATTTTACCGCGGCAGGCTCATCAGCATCGCTTCCTTTCACAAAGCCAAGCATGCGGAGCTCAAAGGCCGGAACCATTATCAACTGAGAGGGATGGCGACGCTGGAAGGATACCGCGAACAAAAAGCGGGAAGCACACTCATCCGCCATGCCGAAGAACTGCTCCGGAAAAAGGGCGCGGACCTTTTATGGTGTAACGCCAGGACATCTGTGAGCGGCTACTATAAAAAGCTCGGCTTCAGCGAACAGGGCGAAGTCTACGACATACCGCCGATCGGACCTCATATTTTAATGTATAAGAAATTGACGTAAAAAAACCCCGCCTGAAGCGGGGCATTCCCGGCCGCAGGAGCATTACAGCTTTGCGGCCTCTTTTTTAAATTTCGCAAGCGCGTTTGTCACTTTTCCGAATTCGGAGGCGTGCGGGCGGTCATCGCCGTCCTTGTAGCCGTAGTCGACCATCCGGTTTCTGTTGAGGCAGAGCTTCGTCAATTCCGGTTTGAATAAGTCGAACAATTCGAAGCGCTCACGCAGTTCCGGGAATCTTTGCTGATAATCCAAAATCGCATCAGCCAAAGCTTTCCACAGACGCTTTTCAGGAAGCAGACCGTCATTTTCCAAAATGTTGGCCACATAGCGCAAATGGCAAATGAAAAGCCCTGTAAAGATAAACTGCACAAGCCCTTCCGGCGGCTCGCTTCTGAGAACGGCTTTTAAATCTTCTGTCAAACCGCTCAGTTCAGGAAGCGGCTGGTCGCTGATATTGACGTCATCAACAAAATCTTTAATCGCCAGCCTGTGCGGCTGATGATCTTTTAAGACGAGAATCGTATTTTGTCCGTGCGGCGAAAATACGGTTCCGTAGCGGTACATGAAATGCAGAAGCGGCGGCATCACGGTGTTAAACAGCTTTCCGATCCACTCCTCCGCTGACAGCCCCGACTTTTCGATCAGGCGCCTGATAAACGGCACACCGTCTTGATCGATGTATGTTAAAGAAGCGAGTGTAACAGGCCGCTCTCCTTCTTCCAAATACGTATAGATGCTTTCTCTGAAAATGGCGCCGAGCATTTCCAAATATTGATACGGAGCTTTTTCAAGAGAATGATAGTATGGGTGGTCGACGTTCAGACTGGCATTTTCGCCTGGCAGGATCACCCGGCATTCGTCTTTTAGAAATGCGTCGTTTTCGGCGATCCCTTTGATATGCTCAGTGATTTTCGGCGCGATCACCGTCCGTTCCGACGGCAGTCCTCTGTATACAAGCGTATTTAAAATGCTCATCGGCAGTTTGATATGATGCTTATGTTTGTTTGTGATGTTTGTAAAGGTTCTGATCGATTGCTGCGGCAGATACTCGTCTCCGCCTTCCCCCAAAGGAATGATCGCTTTTGCAGCGATCTCTTCAGGAAATTGCTGAATGATCGTATTTGTCCACTGCCATTCGTGGACGGGCAAATAATAATAGTCTTCGCCGGCTGCGCCCTGCTTTTCTATCACTTTAGCGAATTGCCTTAAAGTCAGCTCATCAAGCTCTTCGTTGATCAGCGTTTCATAATCGAGCCCTTCAACCGAGTAGAATGACGCGGTCTCTTTGTGTACGGCGATCCACAGCAGCCGTTCGGCTCTTTGATTTTCCGGCGCAAAGCGGAGATAGTCATCATAGCCAAAGCCGATTCTTCCTTTGTTGTATACAATCCACGGATGGCCGGTCATCTCACCTTCAATCACGGCATAATCGGCTTCTGTCAGCTCATCAGAGGTAAGCGCATCCTTAGCCAAAAGGTGGGCATCCGCCAGCATCGTATGGTTGAACTCCTTGATCAAATGCCCCGCTGTTTCCGGACTCATCGGGATATGCGGCTGAATATCGAGGAGAAACTCTATTGCGTTCACGTGTGTCGTCCATTGTCCGTCCTTAAAGACTTTGATCGTCTCCGGCATCGTGTCAAAGCTGTCAAACATGCGGGGTTTGGCCGCGAACCGGTATGCCTTATCTTCCGCCGTTCTCAGCTCATACCGGTTGATGCCGTCTTCCGTTTCAATCAGATCAGGCTTGATAATATCCTCATACATATATTCAGAAACCATCTTCGCCAGTAGTCGCTGATTGACTTTTCTCCATCTCTCCGGATTGAGCACCTTTTTTAATTCGTCTTGAAACAACATCAAATTGCCTCCTTGATCAGCCGTTTGGCACGGCCGTTTTTTCCGTGATTCCTGTTCCAAATGTCTGGAAGACCGTTTTATGGCTGACGCGGTATACTTCCCTCCCGGCAAGCTGATTGATGATCACCGAGTTCCGGTAAGCGCCGAGCCCCAGGTCAGGCGCACCGACACCGTGTGTGTGCAGCTCTCCGTTTTGAACGAAAATATGGTTTTCCGATTCGGCTGCCGTCACCAGCCTGTAATCGCGTGTAATGACATTGCGGCCGCTCGCGTCCTTTTCAATCAGGCTGTCAACAGGTGCCAGGCATTCCGGCAGCCTCTCTTTATAGCCCGTCGCCAAGACGACGACATCCGCCTGCCGCTCAAATCGTTTCTCATCCACGCGGTGTGCGCAATGAAGAATCATTGTTCCCGCATGCTGTTCGATCCGCTCTACTTCTGTCATCGACTGAAGGTCAAACGCCGCTTCCCGTCCGCCGCAGGTCCGCTCATACAGAAGGTGGTAAATATCGCTGATCGTCTTCGCGCTGATGCCTTTATAAAGCAGATCCTGCTGCCTTAGCAATTCATCTTTTTTCCATTGCGGGAGCTGATAGAAAAAATCGATATAATCAGGTGAGAAATACTCGAGCCCGAGATTCGAATATTCCATCGGGAAGAAGCCTTTTGAGCGGGTGAGCCAGCTGACGTGCTCCGCTTCATCTTCACCGACCAGGTCATAAAACACCTCGGCTGCGCTTTGCCCGGAGCCGACGACGGCAACCCTTTTCCCTTTAAACCCGCCGGGTTTTCTCATTAAATACTCGGCTGAATGGAACACCGAGTCGCCCAAAGCGTCTGAGAGCGCTTCGGGAACGTGCGGCCCCGTGCCGATGCCGAGCGCGATATGCCTTGTGTAATAAACGGCTTCCTCGCCGTTTTCCTGATTCGCGACCCGCACTTCAAAAAGCGCATCCCGGTTTGATTCAATGAGTGAAATGCTTTCGACATTCATTCCGAAACGGCACGAGTCGAGCTGTTCGGCCACCCAGCGGCAGTAGTGGTTATATTCCTTTCTCGGAATATGAAAGTCTTCTAAAAAATAGAAAGAATAAAGACGGTTATGCTCCTGGAGATAGTTTAAAAAGCTGTATTTGCTTGTCACATCGGCCATGCTCACCAAGTCGGCCAAAAACGGCACCTGCAGTGTTGTCCCTTCAATCAGCATGCCGGGATGCCAGTTAAAGCTTTCATTCCGTTCAAAAAACAGCGCATTGATCTCAGGCACGGAATCAGCCAATGCGGCAAGGCCGAGATTAAACGGCCCGATGCCGACGCCGATGACATCATATACATCATTGGGTCTCTTTGTAGAGTTCATCTTTTTTCTCCTTTTCAAAAAAACGTTCTCGTTCGCAAAACATCAATAATCCGGTTTTATCAGGAAGATCCACAGGTTTAATAGGGCGAAACCCGCATTTTTCAAAAATATGAATCATTTTTTTATTGCGGATATCCGGCTCTGCGATGACCTTTTTTGTGTCAGGCTCGGCAAATTGCATGCTGACCATCGCTTTTAAAAGCGGAAGGGCAAGACCTTTTCCCAAATACGCTTTTTCTCCGATCAACAGATGAATGCCCTGGTCAAAAGGTTCATTGTCATAGTGGTGTTCAATGATGTCTCCCTTAACCCAGTACGACTCCCAGTAGCTCATCGGCACACCGTCGATAAAGCCGATGTACAGCGTTTGGTGAGGGTCTGTGATCGCCTTGTGAAAATGGGCTGCAAACTTTGCAAACGGCATGTTTAAATGCCAGAACGGGATGACGTGCTCCTCCTGCATCCAGCGGTAGACGAGCGATACGTCTCTTTCATAGTCCGCTTTTTGAAATGTGATCCGTTCATTCATGGACGGCAGCCGCCTCCTTCAGAAGCGGATTTTGAACTGACGTGTAGCGCGACTGGGTTTCAAGGGAGCCTGTCAGCTCATCCATGTCATAAAATCTCGTCAGCAGATTGGCCTTGCACGGAAGCTCAGGAAAACGCAGCAGGCTGTCGGTCAGCTCAGTGATGCCGTAAATTTGTTCCGCTTTCTCAAGCCGCTCTCTGATCATGGACAGGAGCGTTTCTTCCCGGATCAGCCCTTCGCAGCCGAAACCGTTCACAAGTCCAAACAAATGGTTGAAGAAGAAGTAATAGCGCAGTCTCTCAACAGCCACGCTGTCCGAACAGATCGTCTCGCTCCTTTCGCTTAAGCCTTCGAGCAGGCTGGAGAGCATGTCCGCTTTTGATTCGCTGTAATAGTAGCCTTGGTTATCCCTGTAATAAAACGTGTCAGGGTAGCCGTTTTTTAAACGGATGACGGCGTTCTGCTGGTGCGCTTCAATCGCCAGCCCGTATGTTTCAAACAGCCATAAAACAGGCTCAAGCGAAATGGACAAATACTTGTCAAACCAGTCGGCGCACACTTCTTCCGTTGTCCGTCCTTCTTTTAACGCCAGCTCACGGATGACAGAGGACAGCCTTGACTCTTTCCCGTAAGCGTGATCCTGGCAGAGCCCGGCGATCAGGCTTGCCGAACGGTCGTCTTCATAAAACGGGTTCTCTCTGATCACGACTTCAAAGCCGGATTCCCCGTTTTCTCCTTGAATAGAGATGTAAGCCGGATCTGTGATGACGCGGAAGCCGGGAAACTCCTGGTACAACCGTTGACCGAGCTCTGTCTGCAGAAGCCGGGCCATTTCCACTCCTCTGTCCAGCTCTTTCTGCTTGTTCACACGAAGCGAATTCGTAATTTTGATCGGCACCGAGAATTTGTACATATAGCGCGAGTGCTTGCTGTAGACCGTGCGGACGGAGGATGTCGCCGTAAACGTCCGCCCTTTTGCGCCGAGATATGTAAGGAGACCCTGATCGATCAATTTTTGCACATACGGCTCCTCCAACAAGGCTTTCGCCTGGAGCGGGTGTGCGGGAAGAAGCGCAAAGTCCGGATCGGATGTTTCCTCATCAAGCCACGCTTTGTCAATCATCGGATCGTTCTTCAGTTCCTCTTGAATGACCAGCGGCGCTTTTGTTCCTGTACTTGAGTCGTGCAGAACGAGGGAGGCGTGCGCCTTAAAATAATGAAGCTGAAACTCCCCTTTAAGTTCAGGCGAATAGATGCTTTCCTCTTCAGGCTTCATCCCCTGCCTGCTTTTTGGCGTCGGATGCATCAGGTGGCCGAGCAAAAGCGATTGCTCTGCTTCGATAAACGTAAAATCGGCCGCGTTCAGCTCATGTTGATCACCCGCCCGCTCTTCCACATAACGGCTGATATTACGGCAGCTCAAAATGACTCTAAGCATGAATTCATCCTCGGCGCCCCCGCTGTTTTGCCGAAGAAGCAATTCTTTTGAAGCGAGGGAGACGAGCGTGACATAGTCGAGCGGAAGCCGGTTTTCGTCTTGAGTTGTTTTATAATAGAGCGGAAATGAGAAGAGGTGCCTTCCCGTCTTCGACCAATACTTGACCGGAACGATCAGCTCGATGTGCTGGCGTTTTAGCGGGACCACCAGCATTTTTTGGGAGCCGTCCGCGATCTCACGGGTTTCGATGCCGGTTTCCCGCAAATAGCAATTTAAAAAGCTTTGAATCGTAGCATTTTCTGCTATTTCTTTAAATGAACTCATCTTGTTATCCTCCTGCTATTCAAATAAAGGCCCGCAAGCTCTTGAATCCGCCCGAGAACGTCGTCAAGATCAGAAAGCGCCATTCTCGGATTGAGCAGCGTGAATTTTAAATATGTCTTCCCGTCTGCTGCCGTCTTGGCGATCACCGCCTGTCCCGTTCTGAACAATTCTCTGTGAATATATTTATTCAAGCTGTCATTCTCCGCATCGTCTTCTGCGGCGAGGCAGCGGAAGACGACAGCGTTCAGTTCAGGGTGTGGATTCAGCAGTTCGAACCGATCGCTTGCGGAGATTTTTTTCGCTGCCGCTTCAGCCAATGCGAATGTCCAGTCAATCATCTCGGCGAATGTATCTTCCCCGAGCACACGCAATGAGACAAACAGCTTTAACGCGTCAAAACGCCGCGTCGTCTGAATCGATTTATTGACGAGATGGACGATTCCCTCCGCTTCATCCTCCTCGGGATTTAAATAATCGGCATGATAATCAATCAAGCGGAAATGCCTTCTGTCTTTTACAAGAAAAGCGCCGCAGCTGACCGACTGATAAAACTGCTTGTGGAAGTCGACGCTGATTGAGTCGGCCCTGTCAATGCCGGCCAATTTATAACGGCGGGCCCTGCTCAATATCAATGCCCCGCCATACGCGGCATCAACGTGGAGCCAAATTCCTTCAGCATGCGCGGCATCCGCAAGTTCGGAAAGCGGGTCGATGCTTCCGAAATCCGTCGTTCCGCATGTTGCCACAATCGCAAAGGGATGTAAGCCCGATTCCTTCAGCATCGCTGTTTTTCGCTTTAAATCGTAAAGGCACATTCGCTTTTCGTCATCCGTGTCGACGAGAACGACGGCACGCTCTCCGAGGCCGAGCTGGGAAGCCGATTTTTTCACGGTAAAATGGGCATCTTTAGAACAGAGGATCCGCAGCCGGTGCGCTTCCGGCGGCAGGCCGTCCTTTTGGACGCTCCAGTTCCACCGCTTTTCGCAGTAGGCATCGCGGGCCAAAAGAAGCCCCATATAATTGGACTGTGTCCCTCCGCTCGTAAATGTTCCGTCAGCATCTTTTCCGAATTCAAACTTTCGGCAAAGCCACTGCACCATTTCTTCCTCGATCAATGAAGCCGCTCCGCTTTGATCAAACGAATCCATCGACTGATTCAGCACGCTGATCAGCATCTCTGCAGCGAGCGCTGGGATCAGCGGCGGACAGTGAAGGTGTGCGGCGCATTTTGGATCTTCGACATGAATCCGGTGCGGCAAATAGGCTTCTTTCAGCTCTCTGAGAACATCCGCAAGCGGTTCTCCCGCTTCCTGAAACGAAAATAAGTTTTTGATTTCGTGCTTCAATTCGTTCGGCATCTTCCCGCTGTACGGCTTCGATTTATCCTTCCAGTCGGCCCACAGCACATCAACAGCGGTCTCGACCGCATCACGGTAGGCTTTGATTCCCTGTTCACCGTTGTGCATAAACAGGGAATCAAAGTTTTTCTGTTTACTTGACTGCTTCATAGACGGCCTCTTTGAAAATCGCGGTGATGTCGTCAATTTGCTCTTCCGTTACGATGAGCGGAGGCAGGAAGCGGATCACACTACCGTGGCGGCCTCCCGTTTCAACGATCAGTCCCTTTTCAAAGCATTTTCTTTGAATGACGCTTGCAAGCTCCGCATCGGCCGGGTAGCTGCCGTTTGCGTTTTGCTTTTTGTGCGGTGCGACAATTTCGGCGCCGATCATCAGCCCTCGTCCCCGGACATCGCCGATTTCGGGAACGTGCTCCTGAATGCCTTGTAATTCACGCATGAGTTTCGCACCGACTTTTTCCACATGTGATAGCACATCATGCTCTTTTATATATTTTAAAGTTGCACTTCCGGCCGCCATCGCCATCTGGTTCCCTCTGAATGTGCCGATGTGCGCCCCCGGTCCCCACTTGTCAAGATCTTGATCATAGATGACGACTGACAGCGGCAGGCTTCCGCCGATCGCTTTTGAAAGGACGATGACATCCGGTATAATGCCGGCGTGCTCGAACGCAAACATTTTTCCGGTTCGGCCGATGCCGGTCTGCACCTCGTCAATGATCAACGGGATTCCGCGTTCTTTTGTGATCCTTCTCATCTCTCTGATCCATTCCGCCCGCGCCGGAACCGATCCCCCTTCACCTTGCACCGCTTCAAAGATCATTCCCGCCGGCTGCAGAATACCGCTTTCAGGGTCATCCAGCATATTTTCGATATATGAGCTTGACAGACGGTGGGTGTCGTCCCCTCCGGTGCCGAACGGGCAGCGGTATTCATAAGGATATGGGAGAAAATGAACGTCAGGCATTAATCCTTGGACGTTTTCTTTCGGAGAGAGATTGCCGCTTAATGCCATCGTTCCGTGTGTTGCTCCATGGTATGCGCCATGAAATGAGAGGACGGTTCTCTTTCCTGTCGCTGTTTTCACCAGTTTGAGCGCGGCTTCGATCGCATCGCCGCCTGTCGGACCGCAGAACTGAATTTTCGCCCGTTTGGCGAAAGCTTCAGGCAGGCTCTCAAACACCTCGCTGATAAACTCTTCTTTTATTTCCGATGTGATGTCAAGCGTGTGCAGCGGTCGTTTTTCATCAATCATTTTTTGAATGGCTTCAATGACAACTGGATGATTATGACCGAGTGCAAGCGTTCCCGCTCCAGCCAGGCAGTCATAATACTGCTTTCCATCTGCATCCTTGACCAAGATGCCTTCCGCCGTTTGCATGGCGAGCGGAAATCTGCGCGGATAAGAACGCGCATTTGATTCTCTTCTATTTTGCTGCTCCAAAAACGCTTCATTTTTAGAACGGGTTTGTACAGACATAGAAAGCATTCCTCCAATTGATAAAGATTATCATTTTCATTTACAAAAAAAGTGTATATTTTGTGACGATGATGTGTCAACAAGATTCGAAAAAATGGGACATTTCTCATAACAGAGGCTCTATTAAACTTGTTTTTCAGAAATAGAGTTCTTCATATGAGTCAATAGTTTGTTGATATGATGAATTTTGGAATTTAGTGGATTAACTTCAACCATCTTGAGTCCTTAAAGAAGGAAAAAATAGAAAGATGCCGGCTAAAAAAGCTTCAGCCGGCAGTGGCGGTTAAAAGTTCCCGTGCCAGTTCGGCGACGGTTCGGATTCCGGTTTCGAGGCCGCTAAGAGAAGCGTAGGAATAAGACAGTCTGATGCTTCTTTTCGCTTCTTTATCGTAAAGGGTTCCCGGATTGATGAGGATGTTTTTTTGCAGCGCTTTTTCAAACAGCACATGAAGCGGCAGTGACTGAAAAAATGTGACCCAGATGTAAAACCCGCCGGGCGGCTCCTTCCAGTCAGCGATCCCGTCAAAGTGCGCTTCAAGGCAGCGGATGGCTGTGTCACGCCTGATTCTCAAGTCATTCCTGATCAAATGGAGGTTTTCTTCATAAAGTCCGCTTGAGAGCCATTTTGCAGCAGCCCACTGGGAGAGGGAGCTTGACCCATAGTCCGTCTGCATTTTGATATCTGCCAGCCTGTCGATCACAGGCTCGGGCCCGGCGATCCAGCCGATGCGAAGGCCGGGGCTGACCGTTTTCGATAATGTGCCGACATAAAGCACGTTTCCGTCTTGGTCGAAGGTCTTAAGCGTGGGCGGAGGCGGACTGTCAAGCCACAAATCGCCGTATGCATCATCTTCAATAATGGGAAGAGATAAGCGCTTCGCGGTCTGAATCAGCTCTTTTCTCCTTTCTTCCGTCATCAAAAAGCCCGTCGGGTTGTGAAAAGACGGAATCGTATACAAAAGGTCGGCGCCATGCTTGTTTTTGCAGGCCTGAATAGCAGCCGGACTCAATCCCCCTTCATCAATCGGAATGCCGTAAAGCCTCATCTCCATCGATTGGAACACATGGAGCGAGTATAAGTATGACGGCTTTTCGGTGAGGACGGCGGCCTTCCGTTTCAAAAGGCCGATCGAGATGAGCTGGAGGGCTTGCAAAGCGCCGGAAACGATCAGGATGGCATCCGGGGAAACATGAATGCCTTTTTGTTTTAAATGAGCCGCCAGCACTTCTCTCGTATACCGGTTTCCTTTCGGTTCTTCATATCCGAGCATCAGCTTGTCTGATTCAGCATCACGGAGCATTTTTTTGACCTGCTGATAGGGCAAAAGCTCAGGCGACAGTTCACCGGTCCCAAGCCGGATGATGTCTTCCCTGAACTCCTGCCGGTTGATTTCCTGGATCGTCAAAGAATTCGGGCGGTGGATTCCCGAACGGACATAGCCGTTCCAGTCGAGCGACGGTCCGTCCGTCATGCCGCTCCATGTATGATTCATCACTTTTGTGCCGCCGCCCCGCTTGCCTTCAAGAAGCCCCTGGGCTGTCAATTCGTCAAGCGCCGCGGTCACCGTGCTTCTGTTGACTTGAAACATGCCGGCGAGCTTCCGCTGGGACGGAATTTTGGTTCCGGCCGGCCATTCGCCCCGCGACATTTTGTCTTTCAAGATTTGTTCAATTTGCTGATACAATGGTATTTCCGAGTTTCGATCGAGCGAGAATTTCATCTCTGTTTCAGCTCCTTTTTGAACATGATAACATTTGGCTGGCTTCTGAAACCATCCAAATGGCCGGAGACACCTCCCCTTTCATCCGCTACAATAAAACGGACATTGTTGAATGAAAGGGGATTTATCAAGAATGACCGCAGCCATTCACGGCATCATTCTCGCTTTTGGACTGATTCTGCCTTTAGGGGCGCAAAACGTCTTCATTTTTCAGCAGGGGGCGGCGGCACCGAGCTTTTTCCGGGTTATGCCGCTTGTGATTGCCGCAGCGATTTGTGATACGCTGCTAGTGATTCTTGCTGTTGCAGGAGTTTCGGCGGCTGTCGCCGGCATCCCGGCGGTGAAATTGATTTTATTGAGCGGCGGCTTCTGTTTCCTGATGTATATGGGATGGATCACATGGCACGCCAAACCAGCTGCAGGGGAAAAACGAACGGATGGAATGACGGTGAAACAGCAAATCGCTTTTGCAGCGGCTGTCTCGTTGCTAAATCCGCACGCCATTCTCGACATCGTCGGTGTGATCGGCACCAGCTCGTTGGCATATGACGGGGCGGAAAAATGGTTATTCACCGTGGCATGTATCCTTGTCTCATGGGCATGGTTTGCCGGACTGGCGGCAGCGGGCCGGGTGATCAGGCGCATGGATCGGTCGGGAGCCGCGCTTATCTTGTTCAACAAAGGATCTGCTCTCATCATGTGGGGACTTGGCCTCTATCTTGGCGCTTCACTATGGTCCTGAAAAAACGTCCGTTTTTCGTTCGGGCGTTTTTTCTTCATACATATTTTCAGAAAAAGGTACACACAATACATTCAACTGGAAACCGGTTTGGGGGATGCCCATGTTTCGAAAGAAAGATCAAACACCATTCACAGCCGATCAGCCGGCTGTCAGTGCAGAAGCCATTGAAGCAGCGATTGCCGGCATGAGCGATGCCGTATCAGAAGAATATGAAATGAAGAACGGACAAAAAGCCGTGTTTTATTACATCAATACGATCATTGACGAAGGAAGTCTGCACGAATTGATCATCAAGCCCATGATCAGCTGCGGCGACGTTACGGTGTACGATTATTTAAAAGGTTTGCTCTTGAACGTTTTGCAGATTACAGCTTTGGATGAAGCGACAAATCTGCTCATGACAGGGGCCGTTCTTGTCTTTGATCCGCTGCACGGGCACTGGTATGCCATCCCGCTCGAAAACCGGCTGGGGCGGCAGATTGAATCATCGAAAACCGAAACGATTATGTACGGTCCAAAGGACAGCTTTACAGAACAGATCGGCCTTAATTTATCTTTAATACGCAGACGGCTACCTTTGACAAATTTGAAAACCGAGAGACTCGAAATCGGCGCTTTAAGCAAAACGTCGATCGTTCTCATCTATATCGACGGACTGACCAACCCTGAATTTGTGGAAGAAGCGAAAAAAAGAATCGCCGCCATTGATTTTGATACGATGCTTGATTCGTCACAGCTTGCGGAATTGATGGAAGATCACCATCATACCATCTTTCCTCAGTTTCAGCAGACAGAGCGGCCCGATATTTGCACGTACAATTTGAGCATCGGAAAGGTCACGATTTTGGTCGATAATACACCGTTTGCGCTGAATGCGCCGATCACGCTTTTTCATCTGTTTCATTCATTCGAAGATTATACAATGCGCTGGCCAATTTCCAGCTTTTTTCGCTGGCTGCGCTATTTCAGCTTTATTCTGTCCATTGCGTTAATTCCTGTATATGTCGCTTTATCGACCCATCATTATCACATGATTCCTTTGCAAATCCTTAATGTATTGATTGAATCAAGGAGCAAAGTGCCGTTCAACCCGTTTTGGGAAGCGTTTCTCATGTTGATCGTGATCGAATTTATTAAAGAGGCCAGCGTGCGGATGCCGACAAAGTCAAGCTCAACCTTGGGTGTCATCTCAGGGATCGTCATCGGGGAAGCAGCGGTGCAGGCCGGCTTTGTCAGCAAAGTTTTGGTTGTCTTAGTCGGGATCGCAACGGTCACCTCTTTTTTGATTCCGAATTACATCGTGGCGAAAGGGTATACATTGATCCACTTTACGATTCTGTTATTATCAGCTTGCCTCGGCTTTTTTGGAATCATGCTCGGGTTTATTGGATTATTTGTCCATTTAAATGGGCTTACTTCTTTAAGACAGCCTTATTTGGCCCCTGTTACACCTTTTTATCCGCGGGATTGGCTCGATCTTTTCATTCGGGGCCCGTTCACTTGGCTAAAAAAACGCCCGGCATTTTTACACCCTCTCAAAAGCTGGCGGTACAGCAAAAGGAGATGATTCTGCTTGAGCCCTTTTAGATTGTTCCATAAAACAAGACCTCTTGGCGGCTTATATATGATCATCATCCTGAACCGCACACAGGTTCTGTTTTTCATCCTCATCCTGCCGATGTATTTGGTCCATCCGTTTATGATTTTCGGACTCTTGATCATCGGCGCGCTGTCTCAGCTTAATCTGTTCATCCTGTCCAAATGGCTGTCATCTCCTTACGCGCCCAAAGGATATGAGGGCTTCAGAGACGTTTTCGGCGAAGGAAAGCTCCGTTTTCTCGTGTTGCTTTGCTTGATTCAGCTGTTCATTAAAACGGTGATTCTGATCGTGAGTTATGCGGAAACCGTCCGGTACTTTATTTTTCCGGCCATCAATTTAAACTGGCTTGTTCTGTTCATCGTGTTGATCGGCGCCTATGCGGCGTCCAAAGGAATGGAAAATACGATGCGGTTTGCGATCATCGCATTTTTATCATCGTTTTGGATCGTATTCTTGTTTATCCGGTTCTACATACCGCCGATCGCTTCGCTGAACGACTTATATCCGCTGATTCCATTTGAGTGGACAAAAAAATCGTGGCAAACATTGCTTGTGACCTGGTCTGCTTTTTCAGGTCCCGAGTATCTGATTTGCCTTGCTCCATGGTTTAAAAAACAGGAGCGTGTCATCAAATACTTATCTATCGGAAATGCGATTTCCATTCTTGAATATTTGTTTTTGTTTGCGGCATCACTGTTCTTTTACGGTTCGTCTTATTTGCGGGAAACCATTTTCCCGGTCATCAACATGCTCCGCTATTTGGAATCCCCGATTCTGGAGCGGGTTGATACCTTTTTATTGTCCGCGCATATGTTTCATTACGCTTTTGTCATCGCCATCTTTTTACTTTGTTTATACGGCGGCGCCCGGATCGTGATCAAAAGAGTCTCGAAACCGGTTACCCGCAAAGGGTTTATTTTCAGCTTTCTCTTGGTGTTGGCCGCATCGCTCATATTAAGCATATGGTTTTGGGAAAATGGAGAACAAAAGGAGATGTGGTTTATCCTGGAGGTTACGCTGGGAGCCGTTACATATGCGCTTGTTCCTTCACTGCTTCTGGCAGCCGGTAAACGAAAGGGGCGATCATCATGATGAAGGGAAAACGGGCTTTATTATGCTCTGTCATGCTCAGCCTTTGCCTGGCGCAGGGCTGCTCTCCATTTGTGGAAAATAATGAGATTGAAGAAATTTCTCCGGTTACGTTTTGGTTTATCAAGGAAGGAAAAAACAAAAAACTGTCTATGAGCACATTGGTCCCGCCGATCGGACTTGAGAAAAAACGCGTCTTCAATATCGAAGTGAACATGATCAAACAGGCCGGCAAGGATTTTAATTTAAACTATTACAACGAGCTGCAAAACGGGCAGCTCCGCATGCTGATCATTGAAGAAAAGCTGGCCAGAAAAGGAATCCTTCCGATTATCAACACGCTTTTGAACGATCCAAAAACCCCTCAGCGACTATACGTGATGGTCGTCAAAGGGGACTTTGAAAAATACATGCTTAATGAACTGAAACAAAGCGAAAAATTTGATTTCTATCTCTATCAGACCTTAAAACATTTCGAAAAAGCAAGTCAGGGCGAAATGACCATCGTCAACCTGCATCAGTTCAAAAATTTGCTTTACACCCATTTTTCCGATCCCTACACACCGGTTTTCAAAACGGATGAAGATGATTTTATTTATGAAGGAACAGCCCTTTTTAAAGACGACAAATTGCAGAACATCATAGGCGGCGTGGATGACCAAATGTTTCAGCTGATCAACAACAACAAATACCTCAAGCTCCTGGCGCTCCCCGAGATTTCTCTCGTGATCGGCAAGGCCCGGTCATCCGTCTTTTTCAATTTGAATAAAAAAAATACAGCGCTATCCTTGAAAGTGAATGTTGATGGCGGAATTGAGGAATATACCGGTGACAAAAACCTGCAGGATGAGCGGGAATTCAATGCGCTGATCCATGAGGCCGAAGCGCAATTGGAAAAACAGACCGCCGAACTGCTGAAAAAGATGCAGGATATGAAGGTTGACCCTTTTGAAATCGGCGGTGAAGCATTGTTCCCGTTCACTAAGCCGATGAGCGACAACACGTGGAAGAAGAAATGGAGTAAGATGGATATCGATGTTGATTATCGATTGAACCTCAGAACAGTTACAAATACGGAGTAGAATTCCCCGGCCCTGCATGGCTTTGCGGCAATTCAAGGGCGGCCGCAAAGCTTCTCCCACTCATCTCTTAACATCCCGTACCTGATCGAATCATAGTAGGTTCCCTTATAATATCTGATCTTGCGGATACGCCCCTCCATCGTAAACCCCGCCTTTTCTGCGCATTTCATCATCCGCTGATTTCCGGACCATGTGGTCATCCCGATTCTCGGGACATCGAGATGATCAAATAAGTAGCTGACCCATAATGACACAGCCTCAGTGCCGTAGCCGCCGTTCCAAAAGAGCGGGTCATAGATGACGATTCCGCACTCAAGCCAGCGGGTCGGCCGGCACTCCCAATAATACGAAACCGTCCCTTTCAGCTCTCCCCCGATTTCTATCCCCATGTAGCGTGGAGGTCTCTCATTCAAAGCCTGCACAAAGGAATCGGCGAAATACTGATACGGCTCAGGCAGCAGCGGGAAGTAGGGAGCATCCCACTTTTTCCATTCAGGATCTTTCACACCGTATATCCATTTCCACAACAAAGGCAGGTCATCCATCGTAATTGAACGCAGTTTGACTTTCTTACCGTTTATGACTGCCAAGCTTTTCTCCTCCGATCCGTTTGGACTGTTACGAAATTATTCAATATTCCTCTTCATCATCTTTCGGTATTCGATAGGGGATATTCCTTCTATTTGCTTGAAAAGCTTCGAAAAGTAGGTCGGGTCATCGATGCCGACTTGCTCTGCGATCGCTGACATTTTCTCATTGGTCACGGAAAGAAGCCGCTTCGCTTCCAGGATCCGCGCCTTGTTGGCGTATTGTCCAGGCGTGATGCCGAACACTTTCTGCATGCAGCGGGTGATGTAGTCCTGGTGATAATGAAGGGCGGCGGAAAGCTGATCCATGCTCAGCTTTTCTTTATAATGCCGGTCAATATAGCGCTGCGCTTCTGATGCGACACGTTCATTCGCCGAAGGAATGTGAAACGCTTCCTTTTGCAAATGAATCAGCAGCTCTTCAAACAGCAGCTGCTTTCTGAGAGGCAGATCAGAATTTTCCGCTGCTTCATCCATTAAACTTCTAAACTGCTTTTCAATGAAAGCCTTTTGATCGACCTTTCCCTTTCTCGGAAGCCTTAAATGATATAAAGGCGGTGTTTCAAATGTTCCGTGCTGAAGCTTGAGCTCAGTCCAGTTATCTCCTCCCCGCTCTCCCAATTCGTACGCCCCATCCTGAAAATGAAGCCAAAAATAATGGGTTTCCTCTCTGCAGCCCTGATGTCCGTAATGTTCGAGCCCCGGCACGAGGATGATGTACTCCCCCTGCCGGATGCGGTGAGGCACACCGTCTTCTGTCAAAAACAGTTCCCCTTTGATCACATATAAAAGGTCAAAGACAGGATATTCTCGCTTGACATGTTTTTCCCCTTTTTTAAACACGCCTTCTCCGCAGACGATCAAAACGGGGAGCGGCGGGATCGTGAAAATGATGTGTTCCATATGGTTCTCCCTCTTTTGATTTGGTCGGATTTCTCCAAGAAGTATCGGTTTCGTCTCTTCTTATTATAAAAAAATGGCGTTACACTATAAAACGGATTTTTGAAAAGAAAGGGGTTATACGCCATGAAAAAAACAAACACCCAAAACCTCTCCTTATTCGCCTTGACCTGGCCGATTTTTATCGAGGTTTCATTATATATGCTGATGGGAAACGCCGACACCCTGATGCTCAGCCAATATTCCGACGACAGTGTGGCAGCCGTCGGCGTCAGCAACCAGATGCTCAATTTAATCATCGTCATGTTCGGCTTTATTGCGACAGGTACAACGGTGATCATTTCACAATTTCTCGGCTCGCGGCAGAAGGCAGAAGCGATGGAAGTCGGATATGTTTCCATCAGCGCCAATTTTATCATCAGTCTATTCATCAGCGCTTTGATTTATCTGCTTGCCAAGCCGCTTTTATTGATGATGGGCCTGTCAGCCAATCTGCTCAGCGATGCCGGCATTTTCTTGAAGATCGTCGGCGGGCTCTCCTTTATCCAGGCGCTGATCATGACATACAGCGCGATTTTAAAAAGCTACGGTTATACAAAGGACACGATGGCCGTTACGATCGGCATGAATATGCTGAATATCGCCGGCAACTATCTCGTGATTTTCGGACCGTTCGGCTTTCCGATCCTCGGAGTGGCGGGTGTGGCGCTATCCACTGCAAGCGCGCGCATCATCGGCCTTTTGGCGATCGCCTTGCTTGTGAAAAAGCGGATCGGGATGCCGATTTTTTCGAAGCGCTTGTTTTTCATCCGAAAAAGCCATTTAAAAAAGCTGTTGAGAATCGGCATTCCTTCAGCGGGTGAGCAGCTTTCCTATAACGCGTCACAGATGATCGTCACCTATTTTATTACGCTGATGGGCGCACAGGCCTTGACGACGAAAGTGTACACGCAAAATTTGATGATGTTCATCATGCTTTTCGGTGCGGCGATCAGCCAGGGAACGCAAATCTTGATCGGGCGCCATATCGGCGCGAAACAATTTGACGAAGCGTACAGCCGCTGCTTGAAAAGTCTATGGTGGGCGCTGGCGATTACGACATGCACGTCCGTTGTGATGGCGGTTTTTTCAAAGCAGCTGATCGGGATCTTCAGCAGCAATCCCGAAATTATCGCAACGGCCAGCATGCTGATTTTGCTGACGATCATCCTGGAACCCGGCCGTTCATTTAATGTGGTGATCATCAACTCATTAAGAGCGGCCGGTGACGCAAAGTATCCAGTTTACATGGCGATTGTCTCGATGTGGGGAATCGGGCTTCCGATTGCTTATATTTTCGGCATCCAGCTTGGATTTGGTCTGGCAGGCATTTGGTTTTCATTTATTGCCGATGAATGGGTGAGGGGAATTTTCATGTACAGACGATGGAGATCAAAAATATGGCTCAAAAAAGGGTTTGCAGTTTAGCCGGCTTTCATTTGAAGCCGGTTTTTATGTTATAAAAGTTAACATATACAAGAAACCACGAGTAAAAATCTAATAGTGAATAGGTCTAATAGATTAATTTTTTTGAAAATTCGTATTGATTTTCATTTTAATTTTACGTATGATAATAAATATAACAATAAAACGTAATAAAACCTTACATCTATAAACAAGGAGGATCTATATGAAAAAAATCGAAACGATCATCCGTCCTGAACAGTTTCCCCGGCTCCGCAAAAAGCTTGAAGAGGTCGGGATAAACGGATTAACCGTTTCAGAAGTCGCAGGCTGCGGCCAGCAGCGCGGAAAACAAGCGCTTTTTCGCGGGACCGCTTATGAAATCAAACTGCTGCCAAAGGTGAAGGTTGAAATGGTCATTGAATCTGAAAGTGTCGATGAGATCATACAAATTATCGAAAGCACATGCTCGACAAATACGGTCGGCGACGGAAAAATATTTGTGCTCCCCATCGAAAACGCGGTTCGAATCCGAACTGGGGAATCCGGAAAAGAAGCGATTGTATAAAAACGGTTTACCTCCGTGTGAAACGCTAAGAAAGGATGATTCTTTTGAAGAAAAAGATATCTTTCGCACTCTTTTTAAGTTTTCTGCTGCCGGTATCGGCTTTTGCCGCTGAGCCGACGGTTCAGTCGGTCAACGAATCTGTCAATATGTCCTGGGTGGCGATCGGCACCTTGCTCGTGTTTTTTATGCATGCCGGCTTTGCCATGGTCGAATCGGGTTTTACAAGAGCGAAAAACACCTTGAACATCTTGATGAAAAATTTCCTGACGATCTCGATCGGGTCGATTCTTTATTTCTTTGTCGGATACGCATTCATGTTCGGGGACAGCGCCGGCGGATTGATCGGCACAAGCGGATTCGCTTTGACGGGTGATCAGGACATCGGGTTTTTCGTTTTCCAGGCCGTGTTCGCGGCAACATGTGCGACGATTATTTCAGGCGCCGTTGCTGAACGGATGAAGCTCGGCAGCTATATGATTTTGACGCTGTTTATGACCGGCATCATCTATCCGGTTGTCGGCCATTGGACTTGGGGCGAAGGCTGGCTTTATGATCTTGGCTTCATCGATTTCGCAGGATCTGCTATCGTTCATTTGACAGGTGCCGCCGGCGCGCTCGCAGCCGTCATCTTCCTCGGTCCGCGCATCGGCAAATATGCAAACGGAACAGTCAACGCCATACCGGGACACAGCATTCCGCTCGGCGCCCTCGGCGTCTTCATCCTCTGGTTCGGCTGGTTCGGATTCAATGGCGGCAGCACGCTGGCGGCTGATCCCGCAGCCGTCCCGCACGTCATTACGACAACCCTTTTAGCCGCTTCAGGCGGAGTGGTCAGCTCGGCGCTGTTTACTTATTTCCGCTTCGGCCGAATCGACCCTTCCCTGACTTTAAACGGCGCACTCGCAGGGCTTGTCGGGATTACGGCCGGAACAGATGGCGTATCATTTACAGGTTCGATTTTAATCGGACTCATCGCCGGCGTCATATTAGTCATCAGCGTTCAGTTCATCGACCAAGTTCTGAAACTTGATGATCCGGTCGGCGCCATCGCCGTCCACGGTGTCTGCGGAATTTGGGGGACACTTGCAGTCGGACTCTTCAACACATCGAGCGGCCTCTTTTACGGTGGAGGAGCCGCCCAGCTCGGGATTCAGGCGCTCGGCATTTTAACGATTGCCGGCTGGACGCTAGCCGCCACTTCGATCATGATCGCAGTCATGAAAGCGGCGGGTTCGATCCGGGTGACGAAGGAGGAGGAAATTTCCGGCCTCGACTATGCTGAGCACGGTTCTTCCGCCTATGAATATAAAGAAAGCTTCATCGATCAAGGGGACGCTGAGATAACCTCTGACTTCGGCACAGATCTCGTCTCAAGGCTAAACAATTTGAAACCAGGCCACTCTTCCAAAACCGAACAGGTGTAAAAAGCAAACTCCCGGCAGCACGCCGGGAGTTCTTTTGCCGTCCTTACACACAACCCGAAACAGACCGTCTGAGCAGACTTTGAGAGAAGGTGATAAAGCCTGACAATGAATCAAGCGTTGGGGACACGATGAAACACCCGGCAGTTCGCCGGGTGGTCTATTCTTCTATATCGATTCTGTAAGCCTCAAACCAGGTATGGATTTGCGCAAGATGCGCGATAAGCTGTGGTCCTTTCATCAATTGTCCGAACCACGGAACCTGAAAAGATGCACCTTCTGTCTCGATCAGCCGGTCGAGTTTTTTCTTGTCTAAAAAGACGTGCAGCGCCGAATCCTTTTGAGACAGCAAAGACTGAAGCCACCCTTTAACAGCTTTTGTATACGCCGGGTGGTGTGTTTTCGGATACGGGCTTTTTTTGCGGTATAAAATCTCTTCTGGCAAAATGCCTTCGAGGGCTTTGCGGAAGACGCCTTTTTCGCGGTTTCCGTGCATTTTAACATCCCACGGAATGTTCCAAACGTATTCAACAAGCCTGTGGTCGGCAAACGGAACCCGGACTTCGAGGCTTGCACCCATGCTCATTCTGTCTTTTCGATCTAAAAGTGTTGTCATAAACCAAAGCATATTTAAGTAAAACAGCTCTCTTCTTCTTTTCTCCTCGCCTGTTTCACCTTCAAGAGGCGGTGTTTCATTTACCGTTTCTTCATATTTGGCCGTCACATATTCCTTGAGGTTCAGCTTTTTTTGCCAGGTGTTCTGCAAAAGGCCGATTCGTTCTTCCATCGACCTCATCCATGGAAAGCCTTTCACATCTTCAGCCGAATGGAACCAAGGGTAGCCGCCGAAAATTTCGTCCGCGCATTCTCCGGACAGACTGACGACAAAATCCTTTTTGATTTCCCGGCAAAACCATAATAGTGATGAATCGACATCCGCCATTCCGGGCAAATCCCTGACCATCACGGCTTCCGCTAAATGGCCGGCAAGATCCTCCTGGGAAATGACACAGTTGTGATGGACGGTCGCAAATTCTTCAGACATTTTTTTGATCCATGGGCCGTCCGCGTTCGGCTGGAATGAATTTGCCGTAAAGTACTGATCATTGTCTTCATAATCGATCGAAAACGTATGAAGCGGCGCCTTTCCTTCTTTCCCGAAATGTTTGGCCGCCGTCGCGGTGATCGCGCTTGAATCGACTCCGCCGGATAAAAACGTACAGACCGGCACATCGGAAACAAGCTGCCTCGTGACGGCATCTTCAAATAGGAAGCGCACATTCTCTACCGTCTCTTCAAAACTGTCCGTATGCTTTTCGCTTTTGACATTCCAATAGCGCCAGATCGTCAAGCCGTCTTTTGAAAAGCGCATGGCATGCCCCGGCCTCACTTCTTTTATTCCTTTAAAAACTCCGCTGCCGGGCGTCCTGGACGGGCCGAGTCCGAAAATTTCCGCCAAGCCTTCACGATCCACTCTCGCCTTTACTTCTGGATGGGCCAGAATGGCTTTGATTTCCGATCCGAACAGAAACGATGTCCCCTGCTCAGAATAAAACAACGGTTTGACGCCGAGCCGGTCCCGGGCCGCAAACAAAAGGTCGCGCTGTTCATCCCATACGGCAAAGGCAAAAATGCCGTTCAGCCTGTGAACGCATTCTTCTTTCCATTCCATGTATGAATGAAGCAAAACCTCCGTATCGGAATGGCTCTTGAATTGATGCCCAAGCGTGAGCAGCTCTTTTCGCAAATCCTCCGTATTGTAAAGCTCCCCGTTATAGCAGATCGTATAGCCGCTTCCTCGATATGTGCGGGTCATCGGCTGTCTGCCGCCTTCTAAATCCACAACGGCCAAACGCTTATGTCCGAATAATACATGGTCCTTTCCCCAAATGTTCGTGTCATCAGGTCCTCTTTTTGAAAGCGTATCAGTCATTTTCTCCATGACGGACTGTTCTCGGACAAGCGGTTTTTTAAAATCCACCCACCCCGTAATTCCACACATTGTCGATCAGCTCCAATTCTCATGTTCTGTCTCTTTTTAGGCTTCACTTCCTAGTCACTTTACTTATTTTATGCGCCTTACAATAATAGTTGAATTGTCCACTTCAGACTTGTATGAGACAAGCCCGTTTTGGAAAAAAAGAAGAAGGAAAGGAGAACAGCATGAATAGTGAACGTGAAAAACGAATGTATGCCGAAAAGCGCAAATGGATTTACGGCAAGATTTTAATGGAGGACGGCATCTGCCTGATCGAAAATGAAGAAGGGGATTTATTTTTAGTCGAAAGTTTAATCAGTCCCGGCGTTTTTATCAGCATAGACGGAGAATGGCTGAAAGCGGAATTGTTCGACCAATTCGCCGTCACAGAACATTCGGAGACGATACAATTGAAAGGCGGTGAATCGATACGCTATCTGAAAACGGTCAAACAGGCGTTTTTGGAGTTTTTAGAGGGGCTGGATAACGGCCGGTTTTATTCCTTTTTGGAGCAGCTGAACGACCTTGGCTTTTCCGTGTTTGACTGCGTCTATGCCTATAACGGCTTATGCTTTATATCGGAGAAAAAGGGTGCTAAAGGTGTTTCATTTTATCAGTTTTCGAATGATTTAAAGCAATGCGCCCTTCAGCATCATTATGAGCGAAATGGAGATCATAAAGACCGGTTTGAATGGACGACATCAGACGGAGAGCGGATTGTGACGATTTCAGCTTCAAAGCCGCCGTCATAAAAAAACACCAGTCCTTAGCGAAGAACTGGTGTCTCTCGGTTAAAACACTTTAAATCCTAACGGAAGACGGAGTCCGAGCGCAATCGTCAAAAGCAGAATGACAATGAACCCGACCCAGATTCCTGTAATCGATTTTTCCTTTTTCTTGCGGATTAACAGCATTTCCATCAATCCGACTGTTAAAAGACCGAGTACGGCCTTTCCTATGTATTCCCCATTCCAGGATTTAAACATAAACAGGAGCTGTCCTCCGGTTAAGATGATCAAAATGTAGAATAAGCGGAGAACCATATGGGTGATTTTTGCCCCTTTGTGATTGCCTGCAGAATAAAGCCCGTACGCGACGAAGACTAAAATAAGCGCGATGACCCATGTTGTAATGTGCATATGCGTCATATTTATTTTTCCCCCTATCAGATCAGGTATCTTTTTTATATTATCACGAACCCGTCCATTAAACAAAGAATGTGAGCGCTGTCATTACCGCGTCAAAAAAGACGCTGAAACTTCGTCTCAGCGTCTTTTAACATTTATCTTTTTTTGTGTTTTTTCATGCTTTTCGAGATTTGCTTCCAGCGTTTTTTTTCCTGCTGCATCATTCGTTTATCAGCCTTTCTGGCAAGATATTCGAGCTCTTTTTTCAGCTTCAGGTAGCTTTGAAACCTGCCGGCATCCAGCCGTCCTTCGGAAATGGCCGTCTTCACCGCACAGTCCGGCTCTTCATCATGGCGACAGTCCGCGTATTTGCAGTTTTCGGCAAGCTGTTCAATGTCGCTGAATCCCTGCCGGAAGCCTTCTTCCGATTCCCAAAGCTCCAACGCCCTCATTCCCGGCGTGTCGATTAAAAGGCCGCCGTCCGGGAGCAAAAACATCTCCCTGTCAGTCGTCGTATGCCGGCCCCTATCATCACCTTCGCGGACGTCCTGGACATTTTGCCTGTCTTCTCCCAGAAAAAAGTTGATCATCGTCGATTTCCCGACGCCTGAAGAGCCTAGAAGGGCAACGGTTTCCCCTTCTTTGACATACGCTTTAAGTTCCTCCATGCCTTTTCCTTCATAGGCGCTTACGGCATGGATCGGCACGCCGATCGCGACTGATTCCGCCTGCCTGATTTTTTCTTCTATCCCGCTTGCGATATCGGCTTTGCTCAGGATGATGACGGGATTGGCTCCGCTTTCCCAGGCAAGCAGCAAATAGCGTTCCATTCGCCTGATGTTAAAATCCCGGTTGAGCGCATTGACGAGAAAAATCGTATTGACGTTGACCGCTGCTATCTGTTCTTCAGTCGTATCGCCGCCGCTTTTGCGGGAAAATTTGCTGAAGCGGGGGACAATGTCCACAATCATTCCTTTCTTTTCATCATCCCGCGGGCGCATATACACCCAATCGCCGACCGCAGGATAATCTTCGCGGCTTTCCGCTTCAAACCTCATCTTACCGGAGATTTCGGCGAGCCATTCTCCTTCTTCCGTCCATACCCGATATATCCTTTTATGTTCACGAGCCACTCTCCCTAAAACGAACCCGCCTTCCTTCCCGTCCGTGACATGTCCGCTAATATATTTGATGCCCAATGCTGTTAAATTCAATCCGATTTCCTCCTCATGATCTGATGATTTCTACGAATCAAAAAGAGCCCGAAACAGGGCTCTTTTTCCGCTTTTCTCCAAGCAAAAAATTCCATGAGCCGTGTGCACAGCCCATGGAACATCACCAGATCAATCTGAAGATAACCGTTCAATGATATACTACATGGGCTGTGTAATGATCAGTTGTCCGGCAAACATTGCAATATCCTTTCTCATCACACATCCCTCTTTTCTTAAAAAATAATAGCTTTATTATACAAGATCAACCATTTTTTCACAAGGACTTATTTCACTTGATTCGAAAGCGTCCCGATTGGCTCTATCGTGATCTCAATTTGGTCACCTTCCCGGAGGAACTTCGGCGGATTAAAACCCTTGCCTACTCCCGAAGGCGTTCCGGTAGCAATAATGTCACCCGCTTCAAGCGTCATTCCGCTGGAAAGCGTTTCGATCATTTCCGCCACCGGAAATATCATATCTTTCGTATATCCGGACTGGCGGAGTTCGCCGTTCACCCGCGTCTCCACTTTCAGGTTCTGAGGGTCGCCAACCATCGATTTATGTACGAGAAAAGGGCCCATCGGACAGGTCGTATCCAAGCTTTTCCCTATGAAAAATTGCTTATGCCGCTTTTGCAGATCGCGCGCCGTCACGTCGTTCATAATCGTGTAGCCGAATACATAGTCCAGCGCTTCGGCTTTCGGAATGTTTTTTCCGGATTTTCCGATCACGACCGCAAGCTCTCCTTCATAATCGAGCGCTTCTGTCACGCCTTTGTGGGCGTCAATCGCTTCCCTGTGCCCGATCACTGAAGTCGGCGCTTTTGTAAAAACCATGATATGCTCGGGAATATCCGCTTCGCTCCCCATTTCAATCGCATGATCCCGATAGTTCTTGCCGACGCACATTATGTTTTTCCGCGGCGCAGGAATCGGTGCAAGCAGTTTGACATCTGAAAGCGGATAAATGAAAGAACCGCTTTCCTCGCTGTTTTTCTTTTTTGACCACTCGACGAGCTGCTCGACATGACGGACAAACTTGTCTCCCTCACCGACACATTCGATGAGTGTATCAGGTATCGTTTCAAGCTCAAACAGCTTTTTTTCCGCCTTCTTCAGATCCATGATTCTATCATCCATGACAAGCCCTACAAATCTGCGGCTGTGCAGCTCTGCTGTCGCAAACTTCATAAAAATTCCCCCGAGTTATGATTTCAACCTTTTTACATATTCTCTACAACATTTCAAAATCCTTTTTGCTTTCTCAAAACCGCATCAAAAGTCATGCCTAAAAAAGAAAATGGCGGCTTACCATGCAAGCCGCTCATACTACCGTTTCCGGTATTTAATTTCTTCCAGGTTTCCGTCAGACCATGTTGTAATCGTTTCAAAGCCGTCTCTGCCTCTTTTGTGATGATGGGTTCTTTTATGGGAGTGATCCCGCCGTTTGTGTCGGCAGTGGTCGTGTTTTTTGCAACGATCCGGCTTTTTGCTTTTGTGCGATTTGCAGTCATCCGGCTTCTTGCTTTTGTGCGATTTGCAGTCATCCGGCTTCTTGCTTTTGTGCGATTTGCAGTCATCCGGCTTCTTGCTTTTGTGTGATTTGCAGTCGTCCGGCTTCTTGCTTTTGTGTGATTTGCAGTCGTCCGGCTTTTTGCTTTTGTGTGATTTGCAGTCGTCCGGCTTCTTGCTTTTGTCGGGTTTGCTGCAATCGTCCGGTTTCTTGCTTTTATCATGCTTGCTTTTGTCATGCTTGCTTTTGTCCGGTTTTTTGCTTCTGTGCGGTCTAAACCCCCACCATTCATCCCAAATACTATACGGGCGCCTGCCTTTGAAAGAACCGGCCGAGTCAGGTTCACGGTCTAAATAATGGTCTCTTCCTTCACTTTTAAGCTGGTCCACAGCTTTTTTAATGTCATGATCATGGACATCACTCATTCTTTTACCCTCCTTTTCATGTCCTGCTTTATCATACGCAAGGTGAAGACAGGTGGACTAAGGCAAATGACTGTTTTTTGCTCAGGATTGGGCGGACCGCTTCCGGGACAGGCTTTTTACACATATGATATGGCAGCTGGAAAAGGAGGAAATGATGATGAGTGCCACTGCTTTGGCCGCCTTCAGGCTTCATGTTCGTCCAAAGGATCTGCTCGATTTAAAAAAAGATATCTGGAATGACAAAGCGGTTCCTGGAATGCTTCAAACCGTTTCAAAACAAGCGCCGGTCTTCATTTCATACAGAGGGGCTCACACCCGCAAACTCCGGAAGAAATCCTATTTTGTTCAATATCAAAAACAGACAGGGAAAAAACCGGAAGCCGAATTTCATTTAAATGCTGAATACAACGACCCTTCCTTCATCCGCAACAGGCTTTCCTTTCATTTTTTTGAAAGAATCGGCGTCCTTTCTCCATCAGCCTCACATTGTTTCCTCTATGTAAACGGAAAAAAGGAAGGCATCTATTTAAAAATCGAATCTGTTGACGATGAATTTCTAAAGAGGAGACATTTAACAGACGGGGCGATCTATTATGCGGTGGATGACGACGCCAACTTTTCACTGCTCAGCTCTTTCGATAAAAAGGCAAAGCAAAACCTCCGGCAGGGTTATGAGCAAAAAACAGGCTCCAATATCCATGACAAATACTTGGAAGAGTTCATCTATTTCGTCAATACGGCAAAAGACGGCGTTTTTGAAAAAGAAATTAAACGTTATCTCGATGTCAAACAATATTTGCTCTGGCTGATCGGCGCCGTCTGCACGCAAAACTTCGACGGTTTTGTTCATAATTACGCCCTTTATTTAAATGATGACGCAAAAACATTTCAAATCATTCCTTGGGATTATGACGCGACATGGGGGCGGAATATCCATGGGGAAGAGATGAAGCACGACCACATTCCGGTGACCGGCTATAATACATTGTCCGCCAGACTTCTTGATATTCCAAAGTATAAATCGCAATACTTTATGTTAATGAAAAACATATTGCAGCATGAATTTACCATCAGACAGATAGCTCCTTACATGACAAAGTGGCACGCTGACATCGCTCCATACCTTGAGCAAGACCCTTATACAGCCGTTACTTTCGACCGTCTTGAAGAGGAACAGAAACAGATCTTTCATTACATCGACAAAAGAAAACGCTTCCTCCTGTTCGAGCTTTCCAGGTTTTAGCGGGACCGCATGGCGGCTTTCTGTTCCAAAAGGCCGAAAATCATGTCACATTTTTTGTCATATTGACGAAAAAAATCCTTTTAGCGCAAAATAGGGTATACTAGCATTATCAGAAACAATGAGAAGCCTTCTTCTCAAACGAGCGGATCAAAAAAATCAATTGAAAGTTGGAGACTGCGATGATGAACAATAAAATTGAAGCAAAAAGACTGGCCTTAATTGAAACTGCCGAAAAATTCGGAATCAACTCCAAAGAAGCCATTCAATGCAGTCAGGAATTGGACAGCCTGCTGAATCAGAGGATGCAGAAGCAAGAAAACAGCCTGCTTCAAGAAGACACTTTCAAAAACGCCAATCAGCGCACGTTTTGATAATCGCCCCTTATTTTGCGCTTATTCAACCAATGTCTTTTGCACATAAACGATCGTACAGACGCCATATGCAAGGATTGCAGAAGAGGTAAACGATTCCTGGTACGGGATATGAATAAAACCGTTCAGCAATAATAAAAATCCGCTGTTCAGAAAGAAATATCCGGTGATTTTCGCCAGTTTATCCTTATCCCTGATTCTCTCCTCGCGAAATCCACGCAATATCCACGTCTGTTTTTTGATCCCTATGCTGTACGCTGCGGCAAAAAACAGCAGCGCGGCCGCTATTGACTGCACATTTCCGGAAAAATACATACGACTCCCTCCAATCTCTTCTTTCTTACGTTCTCTTTTCGAAAAAGTTCCATGCTCATCTTTCACATTCTTTGAAGCATAGCAATCAGTCACAGATGCGCCTAAAAAACATAAGATATGGTGAATAGCCCATCAATAAATGTTTGTTCAATGTAAAGGATGTGCCTCTAAAATGCCAGCGATTGTCGGAGCTTTTAAAGTAAATGCCGTCGGTACGAGCGGCGTTGTTCATGTCGGAGACTGCATTACGATTTCTCCTTATGCCGAAGTTAAAACATTTGCGGGCGCCGGAAGCTTCAATACCGGAGACGGATTAAGTGTATACAACCAAAACAGCATTACCAACGTCTATGACAACGATAGCATTGATCAGCCGATCGCAGGTAATCTGTAAGGGGGGCAAGGCATGAACTTTTATATTAATCAAACGATACAAATCAATTATTTAAGGGTCGACGGCATCAGCAATTCTTCCGTTCTGCAGATCGGCAGCGCCGGTTCGATCAAAACGCTTGCCAATCTCTACAATACCGGAAGCTATACGGAACCGGCGCCGCCGGTAACCGGAGCACCTATGGACGAAGCTTTCGGAGAGGGGCAGCCTTCTCAAGTCCTCGTTCCTCTTCATGCTCCATCTGTGACGATTCAATAAATGGGGTGGTTATCATGAAACAGAGCAATCCCTCTTACGGACAAAACTGGTATGCATATTTGCAGCAGCAGGCTGCGCAAATCCAGCAAATTGAAAGGCAGATGATCGCTTTACAAACTGAATTAAACCAGCTGAAAGAAAATCCCGGCACCCGGATCGACCGGATCGAATACAAATTTGATCAGTTGAAAATCGAACGGCTGGACGGAACGCTGAACATCGGACTCAATCCGGCTGACCCCGACAATTTGGAGAATTTTGAGATCAGCAAGCAGTCGCCGGATATCGGAATGGGAATGCTTCAGCAGGAATTACACAGCCAGCTGATGCAGCAAACGAGGCAAATCGTCGACGCCTACTTAAACGAAGAAGCCCCCCTTCTGCTCGAACAGCTTGAAAATCGCTATGAAAGCAAACTGGATGATACAAACCGGCAGCATATCATAGAAGACATACGAAAGCAGATCGACAGCCGCATCCGCTATTATGTGAAACATGTAAAACCGGATGATTCCCTCTCTCCAAAAGAGCATGCCGAGCGGTTGGCTGATTATGTCAAACAAGATGTCACCCGGGCAATCGAGCATTTTCTCAAAACGATACCTGAGAAAGGGGCTGATCACGAATGAATTTTACTGTTGTGAACCGCGATTTTGATGTGGGAAACATTCATATTACCGCGGTTTCAAGTTCCTCTGTTTTTCTGGTGGGAGATACCGAATGCATTTCACTGTCATCCATTTTTGATACGCCGCCGGAATCGCTGATCATCGGGCCTTTCAGGCCGCTGCCTCCTGAAACGTCATGATCAGAACGTCAAAGGTAAAGTTTTTAAAAGCGGAGTCGGTGGGGATCACCAGCACGTTGAAAATCGGAGATGTTGACGAACTGAACCTCAAGACAAAGATTCTCGCTGTTCAAAGATCGTTATCGCTTTTTTTCGGATATGAAGGTTCGTTTCGGCAGGATGACTTTCAGCTGTATCGGCAGCCAATTCCCCATTTGCTGCCTGAAACCGGCGTCCGTACAGCCTTTTTCCATGAAGTTCCGGCCATTCGTGTCAGAGCGGTTAAAATTTGGGGTGTTTCCACTTCTTCTGTTGCTCAGGTGGGCTCGACCCGCCGCATCATGGCCGATTCGAGGGTGAAGCATATTAGAAAGCTCATTCAATAAACTCACAATAGCAGGGCGGCCGACATATACTGTCTGCGAGACTTCTAAAAAGGATGTCGATCAACATGCCAGCCATTGTCGGACCTATTAAGATCAACGAAATCTCAGGAGGAGTAGTGAATTTCGGCGATTCCTTTTATCTTTCTCCAAAAAGCACGTCAAAATCTGCACTCGGTTCTGGTGCTGGTAATACTGGAGATTTCCTTATCGTCAACAGTGGTATAAACGCGACAAATTATATAGACCCCGATGTAAGCGATCAGAATGTTGTCGGAAATGCTTAAAGCAGCCTCTTCGTTAGAGAAGGAGGCTGCTTTTTACCGGCACTCTATCATGAATTTCCGATCTCATTCAAATCATTTCAAGCGATACGGCCGTTCCTTTTCCGCTCGGCTCTGCGGGATGAACGATCAATTTTTTCGGAAGCCTCGCGCGAAGCTCCTGGACATGGCTGATCACGCCGACTGAGAGATTGTCAGACTGAAGCTTTTCCAAAGCTGTGACGACCGTGTCCAGCAATTCCTGGTCAAGCGTGCCGAAGCCTTCATCCAAAAAGAAGAACTGAAGCGGATATTCCCCCCGAAGCTGGATCTGTGCTGACAGAGCGAGGGCAAGGGCCAGCGATGTCAGGAATGTTTCGCCTCCTGACAAGCTTGTGACAGGGCGTTTGACTCCGCCATTGGCGTCGTCCCTCATAACGAATCCGCCTTCTGAATCAACTTCAATCGCATACCTTTGCCTTGTCAGGCCTCCGAGTCGGGCCGATGCGTCTCTTGTCACGCTTTCAAGCTGTTCTTCCGCCAAATATTCAACAAAGCTGTTCCCTTTGAAGACGGCTTGAAGCTTATCAAGACGGTCGATATAAGTCTGCCATTCTGTCAATGATGCTTCAAGTTTTTTAAACCGTTTATGGTTTTCATGAATGACGGCGAGCGCTTTTCCGGCTGCTCCCCTTTCCTCTAATGCCGTGCTGTATGCTTCTTCCGCCTGTTCCTTTAGCTCGGCGGCCTTTTCCCATTCTGCGGGGGAAATCGATCTGGCTCCAAGTTTTTCCGCAATCCGCCTGATATTTGCTTCACACTGCTTCGTTTGATCCCAATAAGATTGAATGTCCTGTCTCAAACGGTCAAGCTCTTCATTGTCCAAAAGATGGTTTTGCACCTCGGCTGCTTCATTAAACATTGTGTTTCGGGCTTTTTCCGCCCACTCGTCCGCCGCTTTTGCAAGCCTTGCAGATGCTTCCCGCAAAGCGAGCTCACAGCCTTTTGTGTGGCCTCGTAAACGGCTGATGCGCGACTCTGTTTCCTTCAGCTGTTCATAAAGTGTTTTTTCCTTGTCGTTCAGCTGATTCAATTGTTGTTTGACGTTCTGCAGCCGTTCTTCGATTGCCGCTGTATCCGGGTAATCCTGAAGCTCTTTTTGGCAGTCGCTTAGTTCTTTTTTCAGGCTTTCAAGCGAATAATGAAGGTCGAGCTTTTCTTTGTCCAATTCATACAGGCGCACTGTCAGCTTTTCTTTCAGCAGTTCCTGCTCTTTTAGAAACGTGACGCTCTTTTCGATCCTTTTCTCATAATCTTCTGCGGCTTGGTCTTTTTCCTCAATTGATGTTTGCCATTCCTGAGCCTGTTCAGGGGTAAGTCCGGCAAAACGTTCGCCAAAGCTTTTCTTATGTTCGCTCAACGAATCATCAAGGTGCCCGACCCGCTGTTTCAGCCGTTCTTGCTCTTTTGTTTCATAAGTGATCTGATCGCGGATCTGTTCGCGTTTTTTGGCCGCTTCTTTATACGCATGAAGCAGTTTGGCCATACGGCTTTTCGCTTCATGGATATCCTGTTTGATTCCCTTCCATTCAAAACGGATTTGCCTGAAGCGTTCGGCGGCCGTTCCTTCTTCCACAGCTGCGGCGGTCTCCTGCATGCCGGAATCGGGTGCGCTTCTGATTAAAAACGGACATTCGCTGATCAAATGGTCTGACTGCTGTTCAAGAGCCACTTTGGCAGAAAGAAATTCCTGCGCCAACGCGGAAGCTTCCGAGATGATCGTTTCCGCTTCCTTTAATTCGGCTTCCGTTTCTTTGAATGAGACGGTTCCGCCGCTTGTGTGTGCAGGGTTTTCATGATGTGTGGAACCGCAGACAGGACACGGCTCACCTTCTTTGAGATGTTTGGACAGTTCTTTTGTAAGCTCCTCGATTTTAGCCTGTTCGCGTTTGGAGAGGATGTCATCCTTTTTCTGAACCGCCTGATGAACCGCTTCGGAGAGAGATCTGTCCGTTTCGCAAACAAGCGCATAAGCGCGTTCAACTGCGGCAAAAACAGATTGAATATGCTCCTCCTCTGTTCTCATCGCACGGTCGAGCTCCTGCTGTTCGCGTTGCAGCTGAGTGACTGCCGCTTTCTGTTTGTCAAGGCGTTCCTGCTCTTGTACCGCCTCATGCTGAAGCTGCCGGATTTGAAAAGCAAGCTGGCCGGCGTCGCGGCAGTTTTTCCGTTCTTCGCTTGTCACCTGAACGGATTTCAGTTCTTTTTTCAGCTGATTCTGCCTGTCGGCGCCCCTTTCCAGAAGGCTTTTTACTTTTTCCAATTCATCGGCAGCACGTTTGATTTCGTCCTCTTTTAATCTCTTCTCTTCCTGTTTCCGATCTAATTCTTTTTGAATGGCGAGCCGCTTCTTTTCAATTTCCTTCAGTGCGGTGAGCTGTTCCTCCTGCTTCAGAAGCTCAGGTTCTTGTTCCTTCTTTAGCGTTCTGAAGCTTTCATAATCCTCTTGCTCCCTCTCTAAACGATTTTCAAATGTCTTCAATTCCTCGCGGGCCTTTTTTTCTTCCTGTTCGGCCCGTTCGGCATCTGTTTGCGCTCCCAGATAGCTATCGGCATACGGTTTCAGCATACGGGCTGTTTCGGCCAGCCGCAAACGGTTTTCTTTTTCGGCAATCGCGTCTTTTTTCTTTAACAGTTCCGCCTCTTCTTTTGCATATCCTTCCTTTTCCTTTTGCAGATTCCAGATTTCCTGGCATTCCGTAAAGTGCTGCACTTTTTGTTCGCGCTCATCCCGTTTATGTTGCAATGCCTGTTCTGCTTCTTCCAGATGCTGTTGTGCTCGTTGAAGCGCTTCTTCACCGGCATCGCCCAGCCCTGCTTGTTCGGCGAGCATTTCATTTTTTTTCGCATACGCTTTTTGCGTCTGTCGTTTGAGTCTTTTCACGAGGCGGTCGCCATACTGTTCAAGGTTGAAGAGGCGCTGAAGCATCTGCCTGCGGTCCGCTCCTTTTAAGGACAGAAATTCAGCGAATTTCCCTTGCGGCAGGACGACCGCTCTTGTGAAATCATCGATCGTAAGACCAAGAAGCTCCTCGACTTTGCGGTTGACTTCATTCGCTTTGTCAGCTAAAACCGTTTGTTCCTCTTTCATTTCAATGAAACGGCAGATAGTGGTTTTCACCTTGACCGGATCTGTCCGTTTGAAAACCCGCTCGACTTTATAAGCCGTTTCATGATTTTTCTGCAGCTTGAAGGTGAAAGAGACAGCAAGCTCATCTTCGGCATGGTTCAAAATGCCGTGCGTGTTGTTTGAAGCCCGTTCGACTTTTCCGTATAAAGCCAGGGTCATGGCATCGAGAATCGATGATTTTCCGCTGCCGGTCGGTCCGAAAATACCGAAGACCCCGGCATCACACAGGCTTTCGAAGTCGATGACCTGCTCTTCCCTGAAGCTGTGCAAACCTTTGATGGACAGGGAAACCGGCTTCATCTTTCATCCCCCTCTTCTAGTTCCTCACCGGAGGCAAGCTCCATAAACAGCTTTACGGTTTCTTCATCGGGAACCGCGCCGCCGGTCTGTCTTTCATAGAATGCTTTGAACCGTTCTTCAATCGGAATACGCCGCGACTGAGCCGTTTTTTTGTCAATCGGAAGGTCTTCAAACACCGGACGGATGTGGATGATTCCCTGATGCGCTTTTCGCAAACGATGGATCTCTTCGATCGAGAGCTGGTCCGTCAGATGGATGTCAAGATCGATCCATGCGTTCTTATCCCGTTCTTCCTCGAGCCAGCTGTACACTTGCGAGATCCCTTCGGTCGCCTTCCATTTCACAAGCGGTTTGCCGCTCGACAGAAACACTTCCTTCCATTCGGCCGGTTTGCCCGGTTCGGCTTCAACGACCGTGACCGATTTGGCGTATCCGGCTTCCGAAAAGCTGTAAGCGAGCGGTGAGCCGGAATATCTGGCAAGCGTACGGGCGCGTTTGATCGTCTGCGGACGGTGAAGGTGGCCGAGCGCCACATATGCGGCTGTTTCAGGGAGGCTTTCGGCCGCAACCGTATATGCGCCCCCGACTTCGATCGGCCGCTCTGAATCCGTCTGGCTGCCGCCCGCCACATAGATGTGGCTTGCCGCAATCTGGACGGCATCCTTTCTGAACTTCTGACACATATGCTGAAAAGTCTGCCTGATTTTCTCGTCATACTGGTCGCGAAGCAGCTTTTCATCAAAAGTCTCTGACAGCACTTGATTCAATCTCGATTCTGAAGGATAGGCAAGCGCCGCAACAGACAGGATATCCCCGGAAGACGCGACTTCGATATCAACCGGCTCACTTTGCGGGTATCCGATCAGGTGGATACCGTGATCTGTCGTCAACGGTGAGGCAGCGGAAAGGCGGTCCGGGTTGTCATGGTTTCCGGCAATGACGACGACCGGACGCTTTCCTTTATCAGATAAGGCGGAGAGGCTTTCGTAAAATAGCTGTTCGGCAAGCGCAGGCGGGTTTACTGTGTCAAAAGCATCCCCTGCCATGACAACGGCATCGATTTTCTCGTCTTTTACGATCTCGGCAAGTTCTTCAAGAAAATCCTCCTGCTCCTTCAAGCGGCTTCTTCCTTCAAGCGTCTTTCCCAGATGCCAGTCAGCTGTATGTAAAATTCTCAATATGGGTCCACCTCTCTTTGATCAACACTTCCCCCTGATAAAGGGGGAAGCAGATTGTTAAAACTTGAGTACATGCCCGCCGTCAAAAAAGTACAGGGCGCGGCCTGCAAGCGGGGTCTTGAGCATTGTTTCAACAGCGCGTGAATAAAGTTGAATCTGAGTTTCATAGCGTTTCCTTAAAGCCGGCTCGGCGTCGGCCATGCCGTTTGCGTATTTCCCTTGTATCCGGTCTGTTTTGTAATCGAGCAAATAAAACCCGTCAGCCGTCTCAAACAAACAGTCGATTATTCCCTGAATCAACACGGGTTCGTCCGCTGTCTGCAATTCGGGATAAACCTCTCCGGCCGGAAGCGTCATATTAAAGGGAACTTCACGCTCCACCCGGCGGGCGCCGAGGAGCTTTTCACCGATCTCCGTTTCGAAAAACGCGAGAATATCGTCTTCATCGATTGCAGCGCGCTGCTCTTCTGTTAAAAGCTCATGTTGAACAAGCCTGTCGAGAAAGAGGCTGAGCTCGTCTTGTTCCGGAGCTTTCGAAAGCGGGATGTGCTGCATGACGGTGTGCATCGCCGTTCCGCGTTCGGCCGCGGTTAGTCCCTTCGCCATCATAAAGGATGGCCGTCTGAACAGGTGTGACTCATTTGTCTGGCGGATCAATGAACGGTCACCGTACTCGTCCTCATATTCCTTTTGCCTCTTGATTTCGGAAACAGACTGTTTGGTGCGGATTTTCGCTGCGTCTTGATGTGGATATGACCATGTCAGCCGTTCTCCGACTTCTTTTTGATAGTCAAACCGGGCATTGATCGGCTGTCCCATTTGAATTTGGGCCAGCCTTTCCTGTTTTTCGTCCCCGGCTTGTTTACCGTTTTCGGCTTGAAGGTCAGCGGCGGAGAGCCAGCTGATCTGAAAGCGGGACGGGTGATGCCGGATTTCGTCATCCGCCGAATCGAGGCCAACACCTGCCATATCCCTGTGACGCACTACGGCCGGACCGACAAAATCCAAGTAAGATTTGGCCTGAAAGCGGTCAAAGTCCGGCAGCAGCCATCCCGGCCGCGCAGCCGAAGTTCGCCATTTCGCCAAGAGCTTTTCCTTATCTTTTGCCGATCCGAGCAAATAAAGCTTTTCCTTCGCACGTGTCAGTGCGACGTACAAGACGCGCAGTTCCTCTGACAAAAGTTCGCGGCGCATTTTTTTCTTCATCGCCACAAGAGGCAGCGTCGGATAGCTGATCCGCCATTTTGGATGGATGAATTTCGTGCCGAAGCCGAGCTCTTTATCGAGCAGATACGGTTTGTTCAGATCCATCATATTAAAGCTCCGGCCGATCCCTGCCGTGAACACGACAGGAAATTCCAGCCCTTTGCTTGAATGGATCGTCATCAGCCGCACGACATCCTCCTGTTCGCTGAGAGCTCTTGCCGTTCCGAGGTCATCGCCGCGCTCCTGCATCCGCTCAATAAATCTTAAAAAGCGGAACAGGCCGCGGAATGAAGTCGCTTCATATGATCTCGCCCGGTCGTAAAGCGCGCGCAGGTTGGCCTGCCGCTGTTTTCCGCCCGGCATTCCGCCAACATAATCCAAGTATTTCGTATCGCGGTAAATTTCCCAAATCAGCTCAGCTACCGAGTGGTTTTTCGCAAACACTCTCCATTTTTTCAGAAGCCCTTCAAAGCGGCGGAGCTTATCGTAAAGGCTGTCATTGCGGTCGGCAAGCGCGAGGTAAGCCTTCATCGCTTCGTAGAACGTCGCTTTCTTGTCCTGAATCCTGATCAGGGAAAGCTCATTTTCATCAAGGCCGACGACAGGAGATCTGAGCACAGAGGCGAGCGGGATGTCCTGGTACGCATTGTCAATGACTTTTAATAATGAAAGCGTGACGGAAACTTCAGCCGCTTCAAAATAGCCTGTCGACAAATTCGCATAAACGGGAATCCCCTGCTGTTTGAACTCGTCCATAATCTGCGGCGCCCATGGCATGGACCGCAGCAAAACAACAATATCGCGGTATTGGATATTGCGGGTCGTTTTCGTTTTGCCGTCATAGACCTGAAATTTCTCCGCAATCAGTTTGCGGATCTGTCCGGCCATGGCCCGCGCTTCCAGCTGAACCGTTTCAAGCTCCTCCGCTTCTTCATCGGCGGCTTGTTCCTGTTGTTCGATGATCACAAGCTCTGTTTTTGTTTCTTCATTCGGAGGGTAAGATGCGCCGAGCTTCAATTCGGCTTGTTCGTCATATTCCACTTCACCGACTTTTTCCCCCATCAGCTGCTTAAACAAGAAATTGGTGCTGTCCAATATGTCTGAACGGCTGCGGAAGTTTTTGTTCAAATCGATTTTTTGGCCCGGGCCTGAGCCGTCCTCTGTAAACCGTTTATATTTCGAGAGAAACAAAAGCGGTTCTGCGAGGCGAAAGCGGTAAATCGACTGTTTGACATCGCCCACCATAAACAGGTTCCCCTCATGCTCCTCTTTGGCGACCAGCTTTAAAATCGCTTCCTGCACAAGGTTGGTGTCTTGGTACTCATCGACAAGCACCTCATGGAACTGGTGCCGGTAATGCTTCGCCGCTTCACTCGGCACTGTTTCGCCGGCTTCGTTTTTTTGCGCCAAAATCGCCAGGCAATCGTGCTCAAGATCAGAGAAATCCACGATCGCCTTTTCTTGCTTCGCCGCCTTATAGCGCTTTCCATATTCCAGAACAAGCTTGACAAGCGTATCAATGACAGGCTTCATCGCCTTCAGGTCAGTCAAATGCTGATCAGGGGTCCGGGCAAAATAATCGCTTTTCAGTTTTTCCAGCTGTTTTTTCGCACCGTTGCGGAGCTCTGTCGCTTCATCGATTAATGCGGGCTCAAACTCGTCTCCTTTGCACGGTTTTGCCCTTTTGAACGATACAGCGGGAACAAGCTCATAAAGGGCGGAAAAGTCATCCTTGTGCTCGATCAGCCTATCGATCTGCGCCAAATCGTCCGCGAAGTTTTCGGCGCGGGGAGCGGGTCCGCCCGGCTGTTTGGCCAGCTCCAGCGCACGCGCAAGCTTTTCCCGCGCCCCTTCAAGTACGAGCGCGATATCTTCCTTAATATAAGGATAGAACGGCAGTGACTCCACACCCGTGTCTTGACCGGCGTCATAAAGGTCGGCAAATGTTATAAGCCAGCCTTCCGGATCGGGATGTGACCGTGAAAATTCATAGACGCGCTTCACAAGATACTGCAAATCAAGATCATGGCGGTCTGTCGTATATCGATCCACAAGTTCGAAAAAGGCGGGATCTCCTTTTTTATATTCATCTTCAAACAGCTCATCAAGCACCTCATCGCCAAGCAGTTCGCCTTCGGTCTGATCGGCGATCCGAAAAGCCGGATCGATGTCGATCAGATAATAATATTTGCGAATGACCTGCAGGCAGAATGAATGCAGTGTTGAGATGCTGGCCCTGTTCAATAAAGCGAGCTGTCTGCGCAAGTGAAGGGAGCCGGGGTTTTCGGCAATCTCTTTTTCAAGCGCTTCACCGATCCGATGCTTCATCTCTGCCGCCGATGCATTCGTAAAGGTCACGACAAGCAGCCTGTCCACATCAATCGGGTTTTCCTTTTTCGTAATTTTTCGGATGATCCGTTCGACAAGAACGGCCGTTTTTCCGGACCCCGCCGCTGCGGCAACTAATATGTCCCGGCCGGATGAGACAATCGCCTTCCATTGATCATCTGTCCATGTGCTGCCCTTTGGCTTCGTCATGTCCACTCGTCTCACCCTCCTTTTTCAACCGCTCCAATATCACATTGTCTTTTTCCTGCTTCAGCATACGGTATTCATTCTCCTCAAGCGATTCGTCAAACTGGCAGAACGATTTAAAAGCGCAGTATGTGCACGGTGTTTTGTCTTTTAATTTATACGGTTCAATCGACACGTTGCCGTCTGTGATCTCCTCGCCGGCTTCTTGAAACGTCCGGCGAATGTGGCGCCTCAATAAATGAAAGTCATCCTCTGTGACGACAGCGGAATCCGAACGGAGCGAACCGTCTTTTTTCAGGCCGGCGCTGATGATGTCTGATCGGCCCTGTTCAAGGGTCGTATCCATCAAGCGGATCGCTTCCTGGTCGCCTAAAAGCAGACCTTTCATCTTAAATTGCTTGAAGATTTCCTTTTCAATCTCATCAAGGCCCAGCGGCACGGAAGCCTGAATCATCGGATCATGTACATGAAAATAAAGAACTCCAGCAGGTGTCGCCTTCATCCCGAGCCAGTCCGCCGAATGGGTGATGGACAAATCAAGATATGTCAGCATTTGCAGGGCGAGACCGTAATAGACTTCTGCTAAATCAAGCCCTTTATCACTCGATTTGTAATCAACGATCCGAAGCAGCAGACCTTTTGAACTTTCCGCTTTGTCGACCCTGTCAATTCGGCCGACAAGCTCCATTGTGCATCCGTTTTTCAAGGTAAACCGCATCGGCGGAAGCGGGCCGTTCCCGCCGAATCCAAGCTCGAGACCGACGGGAGCGAAGCCGCTCGCTTTCGCATGTTCGCTTAAAATGCCGGAAACCCTGGAAATGATTTTTTGCAGCTTCTGCTTCACATAATGATGGCGGTTTGAGCTCAGCAGAATCTCTTTTTGCAATTTTGGGGCGAGCCGTTCCACGGCATCGGTGGACAATGTGTCACATTGTTCCTTCGTCAGATCGCGCCACTCCAGTTTCAGCTCATGAAGCCGGTCTGAGATCAGCTTCAACGCCGAGTGGAACAGCTGGCCGATGTCGGGCGCTTCAAGTTTGAAAAACTGCCGTTCCTTCAGCTTTAAGCCGTGTGAAGCAAAGTGTGAAAACGGACACGCTTTGTACGTTTCCATCCGTGAAACGCTCCCCTGAATGTTCTCCCCGTACAAATCGCGGCTCACTTGCTGATTCAGCTTTTGCACTTGATTTCGGAAAAACAAGCTCGACAAAATGTTTCGGGAAAAGAGCCGGTCAGGCTCATTCATCAAAAAGTTGTATGTACTCCACCATACGTCGCTGATCGAATATTGTCTTGTCCAAAGCCTGAGCTGTCCTGCCAAATAGCTTAAAGCCGCGCTTTTATTGACAAGAAATTCAAGCTGCGCTTCATCGCTTACTTGTTCCGGCTCATTGACCAGCATCTTTTCTCCGTGATCGGGAAACAGCTCGTGCAGCTGCTTCACAACCGTTGAAGGCAGGAGTGTCTTTCCTTCGGGATCGGCGATCGGATATGAAACGTAAAGCTTTTCAGACGGGCTTGAAAGCGCCATATAGATCAGAAAGGTCTCATCCAGAAGCTGTTCCCTGCCCGTCGCCGCAAGCTCGGCTCCGTTTCGTTTCAGCCATTCTCTGTCGTCATCAGACAAAACCCCGTCATCAGCGGGCCGGGCCGGCAATACGCCATCGTTTGCGCCGATGAGAAATGCGCAGCTCGTCTTATACATTCTGGAAAGGTCCATATTGCCGATAAACACCTGATCGAGTGCTGGCGGAATCAGCGCGAATTTCAAAGACTCCAACCCGGTATCGATCATTTGCTGAAACAGGGAAAAGGAAATATGTTCCTCTCCCATCATCTCGACGAACTCGTCCAATAACTGGATAACGGCGTCCCATACCTGGTCATGCTGCCGCGATTCCGCGATCCGGCCGTCTTCTTCGGCCATCCGCCTTTCCTGTTCAAGCTTCATCGGAACATCGGCTTCTTCAAGGTAAAGGTATAGCGCTTCTGCCATCTCCCTGACTGTTCCGGCTTTTTTCAAGCGCTTTTGCAGCGTGTGAATAGGCGGGACAATCCAGCCTTTCAATTCGTTGAGCATCCGCTCAGTCTCTATTTCCTGATCTGTCTTGGCAAAGTCCTCGTCCAAGGAGGCATATCTTCGATAGGTGAACGGATCCTTGCTTGTCCACCTTTCTCCTTTTATGCCGTAGGCGATGCAGTAGTTCTCGAGCTGGTCAATCTGCTCCCTGAGCCGTTCAGCCGGCTGATCCTGCGGAAATAACAGCTCTGTTTTGATGCAGCGGAAAACCGCTTCATATCTCCAGTTGCCCTTGATGATATCAAGGGTTGAACGGATCAATTCGATCAGCGGATGATTCTGCATCGATTCCTTGCCGTCTATGAAAAAAGGAATATCGTAATCGGTAAAGACTTCTTTTATCGTATCCTTATAGTCTTCGACATTGCGGGCGATGACGGCGATATCTCTCAGTCGATGCGTTCCTTTGCGGACAAGGGAATGAATTTCGCGCGCGATCCCCTCGATTTCGGTTCTTCTGCCGGCCGCCTGCATGATCGAGAGCGCCTCCATTTTTCCTGTATACGCTTTTATCGGCCGTTCATCAAAATGCCGTTCCAAATGCCGGAGTTCCGGAGCGTCCTTATGCCGCTTATCATCTTCAAGACGAACTTCTGTCAGGTCAAGGCCTAACGCCTGCGCTTTTTGATAGAGATCATAATACGCCTTGCCCGTCATCCGAAATAGATGCAGTTCATGGGGAATGTTGTTTGTAAACGGCTTGTCCGCTGTCAAAGAAAACGTCATCTCCCCGGCATGCGCCATCAGCTGTTCAAGCACCTCCATCTCCTGCGGTGTGAATTGATGAAAGCCGTCCACATAGACGGAAGCGTTTTTGATCTCTTCGGCATACGGGATCTGCTCGGCCAGGAGCGTCAAGTAATCTTCCGACTGAACGTACCGGTTCTCGAGATGTTCTTCCAGTTTGCTGTACAAAATATATAAATCGTGCAGCTTATCGGCAAGAATCCGTTCATCCTCATATTCCGACACCCCGCTTCCCTGCATCATCCCGCGGATGGTTTCAGGTGTGAGGCAATGCCGTTTGAATTCGGTCAGCATCCGTTCCACCTGCTCCGTAAATCCGCTCTTATCGCTCGCATTTTGATAGACCTTGAATTCCTCCTTATGCTCTTCGATCAGTTTGCGAAGCAGCATTTGAATCCCTGTTCCCGTCAAAAACGGGCGGTTTGCGCCTCCGGTGTGCTGGAGAATTCGCCAGGCAAGCCTTGAAAAACTGTAGACCTGGGCGCGGATGGTGCCGCCCAAATCATGTGTTTTGCTAAGCTCGTATTCCATTAAAAACGTCATTTGATCCGGGACTAGAAAAATGATCGGTTTTCCGAGCGGTTCATGGCGGAGTTTTTCTCTGATTTCATTTAAAATAAAGGTCGTTTTTCCACTCCCGGACCTGCCTGATAAAAATACTGCTCCCACTTTGTCCGCCTCCTTTTATGTTTTTTCTCATCTCTTTATTCTATCGAATCATTCGTAAAATAACCATTCTCTAAAACTGGCAAAAACCGTATGAGCTCTGCCCCATACGGTTATTTTTGCTTAAACTGCACAAAAAACAGCATCAAAAACGAAATCAACGCAATCGAAGCGACCCACAGCCATGCCAGCGTCATGTTTCCGGAGTCGATCGCCACATAGATCGCCGTCGGGACCGTCTGCGTAACACCCGGTATTATGCCGGCGAACATCAGCGTTGCCCCGAATTCGCCAAGCGCCCTGGCAAAGCTGAGCACACTGCCTGTGATGATTGCATTTGAGGCAAGCGGAATCGTGACGAACAAAAAAACCTGCCATTCGTTTGCCCCGTCAACTCGTGCAGCATCTTCAATTTCCCGGTCAACTCCCAAAAAACCCGACTTGGCCGACTGATACATTAAAGGGAACGCGACGACTGCCGCTGCGATCACCGCGGCCCACCAGGTGAAAATGAGCGGGGCCTGAAAAACGGTTTCAATCATCCGGCCGATCACGCTCTGCCGGCCGAAGATCACGATTAAAAAGAAACCGACAACAGTCGGCGGCAGGACGAGCGGCAGCATCATGACGGTCTCAATGACGGATTTTCCTTTAAACGTTTTTTTGGCCAAGAGCCTGGCCGCAGCCGTTCCAAGGACAACGGCGATGGTGCCGGCCGCAACTGACACTTCAACGGAAATTTTGATGGGAGAAAGAAATTCTTCGAGCATTTCAGCGCTCAGCCTTTCTTAAATCCGTACTTTTCCATCACTTGAATCGCACTGTCACTTTGCAGAAATTTGTAGAAATCCTCAGCCTGCGCTCTGTGCTTCGTATTTTTCACAATCCCGAGCGGATAAATGATCGGAGTGTGCAGGCCGCTATCGGCGGTTTCCACCGTCTTCACCTGATCTGAAGAAAGGGCATCCGTCTTATATACGATGCCTGCAGCAGTATTGCCCGTTTCAACATATGATAGCACTTGCCGAACATCTTTGCCGTAAATGAGTTTAGGACGAACTTTAGACCATAAATGGAGATTCGTCAACGTTTCTTTTCCATATTTTCCGGCCGGAACAGAGTCGGGGGTGCCGATCGCGATATTTTCGACTTTATCTTTCTGTAAATCTTGAAAACTGTTTACTTTCTCGCTTTTCCCTTTCGGTACGATCAGCACAAGGCTGTTTTCCAAAAGCTTGACGGAGTCGCTTTTCGCAATCAATCCTTTATCAACCACTTTATTAAACTTGTCTTCAGCGGCGGAAAAAAACAAATCGGCCGGTGCGCCCTGTTCAATTTGCTGCTGGAGGGCGCCTGATGAGCCAAAGTTAAACTTGACGCTTACATTCGGATGATCTTTTTCATATTCAGCTTTGAGTTCTGTGAGCACGTCTTTGAGGCTTGCAGCCGCGGAGACTGTAAGCTGTACACTTTCAGACTTTCCGCTGCCTGATGCGCCTTTTTCCGCCTGACAGCCGATCAGTAAAAAGGCCGCCAGCAAAACGGTCATCCCCATCAACATGATCTTTTTCATTCGTCTCACTCCAATTTCATCAATATGACATTTTTCAGCACTAAAATCCATTTTACGTCAAACTTGATTTTTTTAAAATAGATTCACATGATTGACACATTCTCCGCTCTTTTTCTACAGGCACGCGCTGCCATCGTCATTCATATACTGACAGCGCAAATAAACGATGAAATGTCGAGGTGAAAAAGATGTGGTATGCAGAGCCTTATCCATATGATCACGCCTTCTTTGGCAGGCAAAACACGGAGCTTGTCAAGGATATTGAAAAAGCGGTGAACGGCGAACACAGCGCTGTTGTTTGCTATCAAAAACTCGCGCAAATGGCGCCCGACTCTCGGACTAAAAAACAGATTTTAGAAATCAGACAGGATGAAATTCGCCACTTTAATACCTTCTTACAGATTTACATGTCCCTCGCCGGACAGAAGCCTGTCATCAAAACTACGGAGCCGTGCCCTTCTCAATACCGCGACGGATTGGAATTCGCCCTTAAAGATGAACAGGAAACGGTTGATTTTTATTTGGACATCGCGGACAAAGCCAAATCTCCTGCCATTAAACAGGCCTTCACAAGAGCGGCCGCTGATGAACAAAATCACGCCGTCTGGTTTTTATACTTTCTGACAAAATGACTTAAAGAAACCTCTTTATGCCCGCCAGCAAACTTGATCCATATACCCTTATAGGGTATATTTTTAAAATAGCAATCTTTTATTTTCACTATTTTTTGGTAGTAAAGAGGTGCTAAACACATTGAACGTGCTGCTTATCGATGACGAAATCCGGATGCTGGATCTGCTTGAACTTTATTTGGAAAAGTACTCGTGTACGAAAGCCGCTTCCGGAGAGGAAGCGCTGAGGCTGATTGAAAAACAAACATTTGATTTGGTCATCTTGGACATCATGATGCCGGAAATGGACGGCTGGACCTTATGCGCTGAAATCCGCAAGCTCACGAACGTCCCGATGATCATGCTCACGGCCAAAAATGGGCAGGATGACATCGTCCGCGGGCTGACGCAAGGAGCGGACGATTATTTAACGAAGCCGTTCAGCGAAAAAGTGCTGCTTGCAAGAATAGAAGCCGTCTTGCGCAGGACCGGGGGGCGCTCAGAAATCCGTTTCAGCGATTTAATCTGGAATAAACAAAACCATATGGTCCGCATCAAAAACAATGAAGCCGGCCTCACACCATGCGAGTTTGAACTGCTCGGCATCCTCTTAAACCATCAGGACCAGGTGCTGACAAGAGACCAATTGATCGAGCGTGTTTGGGGATTCAACTCTGACATCGACCCCCGCACCGTGGATTCACATATGAGAAATTTGCGGAACCGTTTGAAAAAAGCGGGTTTTCCCGTTCAACAATATCTTCAGACCGTCTATGGGATCGGTTATAAATGGACGAGCAAAGGAACTAAACCGAATGCAAAAAATTTCATTTAAGCTTGCAGGATCATTTTTCGTGTTAACCCTGTTCATCGAAGCGATTCTTTTTATCACGCTGTATACGTCGATCGTCAACACAAGAATAAATGAAGAGATCCACGCCCTAAAAGGAAGAGGCAACAGCCACAGAGACGTCTTGGAAAAACATTTTGACAAAAAAACGATCGAACATGTGGCTCTGATGGAAACGGAGGCAGATACAAACGTCATCATCACCGATCATAAACGAAATGTGCTGGCTCAGTCTGTCTCCGGAGATATGACGGCACACCTTCATTTCGAAGAAAAAAACATTCCCGCTTCAGGCACCGTTCTGGAGTCCCATTGGAAAACGTCGAAATACATCTGTACAATCAGTCCGATTATAAAAGGCAGGGATACGATCGGTTATGTTTTCATGTATTTGGATACGTCCTCCATCCAGACGCTGGTAAAGGATATCACCCATCGTTTTTTCATCAGCTTTGGCTTAACCGGCATCTTAACGATCGCCGCCATCTATGTGTTCAGCCGTTTATTGACGAGGCCGATCATCATGATGAAAGCGAAAACCGAAAAAATAGCAGAAGGCCGGGACAATATTTCGCTGAATATTAAACGGAATGATGAGCTGGGAGAGCTTGCCGCTTCGATCGAAAACCTTTCTTCAGATCTGAACCGGCTGCAAAAAGAACGGAACGACTTTCTCTCAAGCGTAGCCCATGAACTGCGGACACCGATCACATACATTAAAGGTTATGCTGACATCGCGATGAGAGATAAGCTTGATCCAGCCGCAAGAAATCATTATTTGTCGATTATTCAAGAAGAATCTGATAACATGACCCGCCTTGTCGATGATCTATTTTTACTGACAAGATTGAAGCAGCCCGGCTTTCAGATCAAGAAGAAACCGATTCACCTTCAAACCTTTGTGGAAAAGGAAGTTCAGAAATCGCAAATCGCCTTTGCGGAAAAGCGAATCGGACTTTTCTCTCACATTCCCGCAGACTTGTATGTTTCGATTGATGAAACGCGGTTTTCCCAAGTGATCACAAACCTGCTGAATAATGCCCGCCATTATTCTGAACATGATACAAATGTGACTGTCACGGCTGCGGTTTCAAATGACCGTATCATGATCACGGTTGCCGATGAAGGCTGCGGAATTCCGGAGGGCGAACGGGACTATATTTTTGACCGCTTTTACCGCATCGATAAATCGAGGTCGAGACAAACAGGCGGCACCGGAATGGGACTTGCCATCGTCAAAGAAATTGTCGAACACCACGGCGGCGAGATTACGGTAAACGGCAGACATCCGAAAGGAAGCGAATTTGTCATTTCCCTGCCTGCTGAAGCTTAATACAATTTCTGCATCAGTTTTGCACATTTTACAGGTATACTATGCGGCAAAACCACGAAGGAGGAAAACACCGTGAAAATGAAATCCGGCTTTCTTTTTGTCATGCTTCTGTTTGTTCTCGTCTTGGCGGCATGCCAAAATTCAGGCTCTAACCAAGGGAATGGACATGATGACCATCAAATGAAAGAGCATTCGGATGCAGAAAAGAAAACAACCGCTTCACTCCCGTCTGATTTCAACAAACAAGCGGCCGAAGGCTTGATCGTCAAAAACACGAAAAACACAACAAGGCTTGATGCCAAAACTCCTGAAGAGCTGAGCATTAAAACCTCGCAAACGATATGGCCAGCCACCCATAAACAAAACAGACCCGGAGCCGTCATTTTGGTTTCCAAAGATTCGTGGCAAACAGCACTGGCCGCAGCGGATCTGATCCATCACCCGAATAACGGACCGGTTTTGTTCACTGATACGGACCAACTCTCTCTTAACGTCCAGAACGAAATCAAGCGCTTAAGTCCATTGGGAACCTCCGACGGCACGCAAATCCTGGCTGTCGGAAATTTTGACAAACAGGCACTCAAGGTCTTGAAATCGTATAAAGTCAAACAGCTGACCGGCGAAAAGCCGGCGGAGATCGCCGAAAAAATAGATGAGGAATATGCAAGCTCAGCGGGTGAATATCCGAAAAGCGTCATCATCGGGTCCTCCGAGGATCGTGCGGAGCTTTACACTTTGCCTAGTGTCAATTGGATCGCACACATGCCTGAGCCACTCCTTTACATCGACAATCAAGGCATTCCCGAAGCAACAGCTCAAGCATTAAAGAAAAGAGACGGCAAAGCGAACATTTATATACTCGGCCCTGCAGCAGCAGTTTCTGAAAAAACGGAAAAAGCTTTAAAGGAATATGGAACCGTCAAAAGAATATCCGGAAACGATCCTGTGACAAACTCGATCGCATTTGCAAAATTCAAAGATCAAGACACCGATTTCGGCTGGGGCGTCACAGATCCGGGACACGGCTTATCCTTTGCATCAACTGCAAAGCCTGAGCTCGCTCTCGCGGGAGCGCCATTTTCCCATTTAGGAAAACACGCGCCTCTGCTTTTGCTGAAAGACGGACAGGCTGACCAAAGCGTGTACTCCTATTTAGCCGATATCGAACCTTTTTTTGAGAAGCATCCGCAGGACGGGCCTTACAATCATGGGTTTATCCTCGGCTCAGAAGATGACATTTCGTTTCAGACGCAAGGCATTCTTGACGATATTCTCGAGATCAAATCGAAAGACGGAGGACATTCCGGTCATTAAGTGAAGAGAGGCTCTGATCAAGAGCCTCTTTCTTATTGCAAGCGCACGAGCAACAGATTCGAACAATCCCAGCTGTATTCAAAGAACAGCTCACCTTTTGAACCAGATGCTCTATAAATTGATCCGCCCTTCATCATTGAGGGCAATCCCCTTTATGGCGCCGCCCGCTTTGACGCGAATTTTATTTTAAAAAGGGGCAGCGCGCAAACCTCTTCTGCTAATTCGGCATCCACCTTACCAAGAAAGCTGATTCTCCTGTCTGCTTCAGCAATCGCGCGCAGGGTTTCTCTCACCCGTACGGCCTTTTCCCTTCCATTTCGGGGATAACTTGTACGTGCAGAAAGCTGTTTTCTGTTAAAAGCAGATGAAGCCAGCTCATCTCTGTTGAATGGCCGAAAGTGGCATTGTCATGAATCAGATCGGCTTTTGCCATAACAGGTTTTTTCATCAGCTCTTCGGCTTCAAACGAACACTTTATAGTACCTGGTACTAGAACAAAGTGCTATAATAAAAACAACATGGCCCCCAGGAGGTAAAAGGCACTATGAAAACATTAAAGAAAGAAACCATCGGTACTTTATTAAAATCAGCCGCTGACAGGTTTCCGCATCATGAAGCGGTTGTGTATGCCGAACTCGGCTTGCGTTATTCGTACCGGGAGCTTGCTGAAGAAACCGCTAAAATAGCAAAAGGCTTAATGGCGCTCGGTATTCAAAAAGGGGAGCATGTGGCCATCTGGGCAACGAACATTCCCGAATGGATCCTGCTTCAGTTCGCAACCGCGAGAATCGGCGCCGTGCTGGTGACCGTCAACACCAGCTATCAGGCGAGAGAGCTTGAATACTTATTGGATCATTCGGATTCCACCACCCTTTTTCTGATGGACGGCTATAAGGGCACATCATATATCGAGATGATTCAGTCGATCAAGAAGGACGGAAAACTGTCAAAGCTGACAAGGCTCGTCTATCTTGGAAAGGGAGAAACGCCGGAACATTTGATGCCGTTTGCCGACATCGCGAAAAAAGGCGAAACCGTTTCTGATGACGCTCTCTGGACCAGAGAACAGTCCCTCACACACGATGATGTCATCAACATGCAATATACGTCAGGAACGACAGGATTTCCAAAAGGTGTCATGCTGACACACCATAACATCGTCAACAATGCGGCGATTGTCGCTGAGAGAATGGGGCTTGGGAGCGAAGATCGATTGTGCATCCCCGTACCGCTCTTTCATTGTTTCGGCTGTGTGCTCAGCACGCTTGCTTGTGTGTCGGTCGGTGCGGCCATGCTGCCGATCATCGAATTTAAGCCTGAAACGGTTTTACAAACGGTCGAACAAGAAAGGTGCACGGGACTGCAGGGCGTGCCGACGATGTTTATCGCAGAGCTCACCCATCCCAACTTTGCAAAATATGACCTTTCTTCACTGCGAACCGGCATCATGGCGGGATCTCCGTGCCCGAAAGAAGTGATGAAAAAAGTGATGAAACAGATGAATATGACAGACATCACGATCGCATACGGACAGACGGAGTCATCGCCTGTGATTACACAGACGACCGTCACCGACACGATCGAACGCCGCGTCGAAACAGTCGGAAAGGTGCACCCGCATGTCGAGATGAAAATCATCGATCCTGATACGGGCGAAACGCTCGGGCCTGATCAGCAAGGCGAATTGTGCACAAGAGGGTATCTTGTCATGAAGGGATACTATAAGATGGATGAGGCGACAAACAAGGCGATTGATGAGGAAGGCTGGCTTCACACCGGCGATCTCGCCGAAATGGACCGGGATGGTTATGTCAGAATCACCGGCCGTTTAAAAGATATGATTGTCCGCGGCGGGGAAAATATTTATCCGCGGGAAATTGAAGAGTTCCTTTATGGACACGAAGATATCGTCGATGTTCAGGTCGTCGGCGTCCCCGATGAAAAATACGGAGAAAAAACGGCGGCCTTTATCAAGTGCAAACCGAGCAAAACGCTGACGCTTGAAGACGTGAGGACATTTTGCAAAGGGCAGCTTTCCTATTATAAAATTCCTGAATACGTATTTCTGATTGATGAATATCCGCTGACGGCTTCGGGAAAAGTGCAAAAATACATTTTAAGAGACCGCGCCCAAGCGTTATTGGCAGGGGCGGCAACAATATAGGACATCAAAAAGCCGAACATACCGTGATAAAGGATGTTCGGCTTTTTTTACACATGTTTAAAACACTTTTTTGCGATCCCGCTCTTCTTTTAAAATTTCGACTGCTTCACGGAAGCGCTGCGAGTGAACGATTTCCCTTTCTCTTAAAAACGCCAGCCCGTCGTTTAAATCGGGATCATCAGACATATCGATCAGCCACTGATACGTCGCCCTCGCTTTTTCTTCCGCCGCGATGTCTTCATATAAATCGGCAATCGGATCTCCTTTTGCCTGGATATATGTAGCTGTGAACGGAACACCGGCCGCATTGTGATAAAACAGGGCTTTGTCATGATCAGCGTAATGAGCGCCGAGCCCGGCTTCCTTCAGCTGTTCCGGTGTCGCGTCTTTTGTTAATTTGTATACCATTGTCGCGATCATTTCCAAATGGGCGAATTCTTCAGTGCCGATATCTGTGAGGAGGCCGACGACTTTGTCAGGAATGCTGTAGCGCTGGTTCAAATAACGCAGCGCTGCCGCCAATTCACCGTCCGCTCCGCCGTACTGTTCAATTAAATATTTTGCAAGCCTTGGGTTGCATTCCCTCACTCTCACGGGGTATTGCAGTTTTTTCTCATACAGCCACATGAACCTGACTCCCTTCCTTCTTTAAACTTGCCATGGCCAAGGACTTCGTTTCCAGCTCCAATATGATTCCGTCTGATCGGGACTTCCCTGTGTGAGCGGTCCGAACCTTGATTCAAACGCCGCTTTCAGCTTTCTGGCATACCGGGCGTACTGATTGTATTGCTGGATCGCATCCGTATCATCAGGATGTGTGTCAAGGTACAGCATCAACTCGATCAGGACAAAGTCGACGGCCTGAATCTCATGAAGCTTTTGATAGTAGTCTTCCGATAATGAGTTCTTCACCCCCCTGACCTCCCATCTTCATACGGATTCTCATAATGATCATAGAAAACGGGCCAAAGCGTCCCTCTTTTTAAAGCCTCCATCGGCGAAAACTGCGGGAGACCGCGGGGCTGGAAGCCTAAATACAGATTGGGAGGGGTTCTGTAATACCTTTTGCCAAGCGGCGGACACGGGTCAAAAGGGCCGCGGAACGGGACGTATGATTTGACCTTGGTGAATGATTCCTTCGAATGTTTCACATCGGTTCACCTCTATTTGTGATGGAATCTAATTCAATGTATTCAAATCGGCTGTCTGATATGTTTTGCCAAGCTCGGTTTTTCAGTGATCAGCTTTTCTTATCAATCTTTTAAATAAATTCGTATTTTACCAATCACTAAAATTATATTATAGTTATATATAGAAAATACTTTACCTAGTGAACAAAATCATATCGCAGCATACAGGAAGAAGGGTTTTAATTTGAGGGAACAACATGAATTCCTTCGGGATCTTTTATTGATATTGATCAGCAGCCTTGGGGGATTTCTTCTCTCATTGACCGGGATGACGATCGGCTGGATGGTCGGCACGATGGCCGCTGCCTCATGTTTATCCTTACTTCGGCCGGACCCGCTGAAAACAGCGATCAGACCAAATGGAATTGCTAAAGGATGGCTCAATTTAGGGCAAATGCTATTGGGAATAGAGCTTGGCCAAAAAATCAACATGTCTGTGATGTCAATTTTCAAGGAAAATTGGCTGATCGTCAGTGTCATGCTGCTCCTTTCCGTTGTTTTCGCAATGCTTTCCGGATTTGTCTTATGGAGATTCAGCAAGGCGGATATGCTGACGAGTTTTGTAGGGACGGCTCCGGGCGGCCTTTCCGCCATGCCCGGAATCGCCCAGGAAGTGGGAGCGAATACGGCAATCGTCAGCCTCGTCCAGATGATACGGGTGCTTTTGGTTGTGATGACGATCCCCTTTTTCGTTTTTTTCATTAATTCAAAACAGCCCGCGTCTCAGGGCACCGTTCATCAGATTGCCGCAGGCGGAACCTCGGCATTTGCACCATCCCACATCATCTGGACGGCGCTTTTGGTTCTGGCCGCGTTTTGGGCATGCAAAGCATTAAGAGTGTTAAGGTTTCCGGCGCCCTGGCTGCTCGGAAGCATGATTTCCGCAGCCGTGGTGCAGATCGCCTGTGGTCCATTGACCGGATTCACCCCGACGGCATGGTGGCCCCACGGTTTTTCTGTGCTGTCACAAGTTTGCCTCGGAGCAACGATCGGGTCCAAGATCAAAAAAGAGATGTTTATCGGCGCCAGGCAGACGCTCATCGTTGCGCTTGCCGGCTCTGTCGGCCTGATCATCGCCATGATCTTAAGCGCCGCCGTGACCGCAAAGGCTGCGGGCATTTCCCTAACGACAGCCATCTTGGCGTTTGCTCCGGGAGGAATCGCGGAGATGGCGACGACTTCCGTTTCCCTCCATGCCGATTCGACTTTTGTTGTGGCCGTCCAAGTGTTAAGAGTCGTGCTCGTTATTGCGATGCTGCCGCCGTTTTTTCGCCTTTTGCACCAAAGATCGGAAAAATCGGCGCATCCGCATATGAAAAAAGCCAGAGCCGAAGGCTGATCCTTCTGCTCTGGCTTTTTTATTCCCCTATTGAAATGCAGGGAGCCATTCGCCATGTGCTTCTATCAGTTCATCACACATCTTGACGATGTCATCCATCGACAATTCCGCCGATGTATGCGGATCAAGCAATGCAGCTTGGTATATGTGCTCTTTCTTTTTCGTGATGGCTGCTTCTATCGTCAAAAGCTGTGTATTGATATTGGTCCGGTTTAAAGCGGCCAGCTGTTCGGGCAGTTCTCCGGCAATACATGGGGTAATTCGGTTCCGCTCGGCCACACAGGTGACTTCAACAACGGCTTTTTCCGGAAGGTTTGTGATCAGCCCCCGATTCAGCACATTTCCGCCGAATGTGAAAGGCTGATTCGTTTCCATCGCTTCGATGATTCGCGATCCGTATTCCTTTGACCGATCATGCGTCAAATGCTGGTTGCCAACGATTTCATCGCGCATGTCTTCCCAGTTTTGGATCTGCTCTTCACACCTTCTCAAATACTCATCAACCGGAATATTCAGCGCCTCGATCAGTTCGGGATACCGGCTTTTAATGAAATAAGGGTGGTATTCAGCGTTGTGTTCGGAGGATTCGGTCACATAGTAGCCGAATTTATCCATCAGTTCAAACCTGACCATATCATGATGCTTTGTTTTCTGCTTTTCTTTCGCCCTTTTTTTAATTTCCGGATATAAATCTCTGCCATCCCTTTTCACTTCCAACAACCAGGCCATATGATTGATGCCGGCGATTTTTTCCTCGATTCCTTGATGTTCCATACCGAGCGTCTCAAAGAGGTCTTGCGTGCACACCTGGACACTGTGGCAAAGGCCGACCGTTTTCACACCGGTATAGCGAAGCAACGCCCCTGTCAAAGAAGCCATCGGATTTGAGTAATTTAAAAACCATGCGTCGCCTGCAACGCTTTCGATATCCTTTGCCATATCCAATAAAACGGGAATTGTGCGAAGCGCTCTGAAAATCCCGCCGATTCCGACCGTATCTCCGATCGTCTGCTTGAGCCCGTATTTCTTCGGAATCGCAAAATCGATAACCGTGCTCGGTTTATACCCGCCGACCTGAATCGCATTGATGATATATTTCGCTCCCTGCAAGGCTTTTTTCCGATCATCATACGCGCGGATCGAAATGCTTTCATTATAGCGATTTTTCAAGTGTTCAAGCATCTCCTTCGATTCTTTCAGACGCTTCGGATCGATGTCGTATAAAGCAAATTCAAATCCTTCAAGCGCCGGAACCATCAGACAGTCCCCCAATACATTTTTCGCAAAAATGGTGCTCCCCGCTCCGATAAAAGCGATTTTAGACATTCACATCTTCCTTCCTGTCTTCAATTTTGCTCAGCCTTTCAGTGCTCCTGATGACAATCCCTTGATAAAGTATTTTTGCAGAAACAAAAATAGAATGGTCATTGGCAGCATCGCCATCAGTGAAGCAGCGGCCACCAGATGCAGATTGTTCGCGTTTTGCCCAAAGAAGCCGGCGATCGCCACCGTCAGCGTCTGCACTTCTTTATCCTGCAGGAAAAAAATCGAAAATTGATAATCGTTCCAAATGAAAACACACGCAATAATGCAGATTGTCGCCGTCACCGGCTTCAGCAAAGGAAAAACGATTTTGAAGAAGATCCCGGCTGTGCTCGCTCCGTCCATCCTGGCCGCTTCTTCAAGCTCCTGCGGGATGGTAGAGCGGATAAAACCGGCGTATAAAAAAATCGTCAAAGGCATGTAGGCAGCGGTATTATTCAATATCGCAATCTCATACGTGTTCAGCATGCCGAGCTCAACCACCATCTTGTATAAAGGAACCATGGAGGTCAGCGGCGGGATAATCATGATCGCAATAAATAAGAAATAAACGGCCTGGTTCAGTTTCGTCCGGCGCCTTGCAAGCGGGTAGGCGGCCAGTGAACCGAGCAAGACCAATAGAACAGCGGAGACACATGTAATCACAGCGGTGTTGTAGAATGCATTGGCCAGACCGGCTTTTTCCCAAGCCTCCGTAAAATTGGCAAGGCTGAATTCGCCGGGAAACTTCCATTTCGAGCTGAAATCCCCCTTTTCCTTAAGCGCTGTCGTCAGCAGAATATAGAAAGGAACAAGGTGAAAAACGGTAATGATAACAGAGAGCCCCGTCCATACAGCCCGTCTCTTTTTGTACGAACAATTCACCTATGCTTCCACCTCCTTGCGTTTAAAATAAATAAGGGCGCTGAAGCTGATCAACAGAATCATCGCCGCCATCAGCACGCCTTGTGCGGCTGCATACCCGGCATCCTGTCTCTTAAAATACAAATCATACATAAACGTCGACATCGATTGTGATGCATTTCCCGGCCCCCCGCCGGTGAGCGCCAAAATGACATCAAACAGCTTTAACCCGCCGATGATGTTGATCACCATGTTAATCGTCACAGACGGCATCAACAGCGGCAGCGTAATTTTCCAAAACTGCTGAAAAGCGCTTGCTCCGTCGATCTGCGCCGCTTCATAACAATCTTTTGGAATGCTTCCAAGCCCTGCTAAATAGATGACCATCGCAATTCCGACAAATTGATAGGAATTGACGAAAACAATAATCCAGGGGTTGATCTCCGGACTGCTCAAAACATTGACAGGTCCTGTGCCAAACAGCTTGAGCAGATCATTCAATGCCCCGCCTTCATAAGAGAAGAAAAAATACCAGATGTATCCCATAATCAGCGGGCTGATGATGACCGGCAGATAAACAACCGTTCTTGTCACCGCTTTCATTTTAATGCTTTGAAACAGAAGAAGAGCGTAGAGAAGTCCGATGACGTTTTGCAAAATCGTGCTGCCCAAGCCGTACAGCAGTGTATTTCTGACGACAAGCCATGTTGCGGGGTCGAAAAGCATCCGTTTATATTGGCCAAAACCGATCCAGTCATAGGTTTGCGAAAAGCCGTTCCAGTTCGTAAATGTGATTTTGATTCCGTTTAGAAACGGGTAGATCATAAAGACTGACACAAGCAGCAAAGCGGGAAGATACATCCACCATAACGGGATGCTGACTTTTAATAAAGATTTCCTCTTCCTTTTTGCCATCGCAAGGTTTTTTTCTTTAGCTAATTCGCTCATCATGTCCCCCCTTCTATTTTTCACTGTTTCTTCAATCTGCTGTATTCCTCTTTCATTTTTTCCGACACTTGCTTCGGTGTCAGCGTGCCGGCCAGCAGCTCCTGTCCGGTCGTCCCCATCACGTCCCACATTCCGCTCGGCAGATAGACACGGTCAAAATAGGGCTCGGTTTTAATATCCCGATACTGCTCATAATACTTGGCATAGTCGTTTTCAGCTTGTGTGTTGGTTAAAGCTTGAGGAAATGAAGTGGCTTCAGCGATCATTTTCACATATTTGGGCTGTGCGGCAAATTCGATAAACCGCTTCGCTTCATCGAGATGTTCAGAATCTTTCCAGGCGGCAACCGTGTGGCGTTCTCCTCCGATCCAGCTCGGTTTGTCACCTTCATGTACGGCCGGTGTCGGGATGACGCCCAATTGGATATCTGGATTCACCTCTTTCGTATCAGCCCCGATCGATGTCACCGACAGTGTAAAGGCGATTTTTCCCTGCGCCATCAATTCAACCAGCTGTGAGGATTTTGCCGTCAAAATATCTTGATTGATCAGTTGTTTGTCCTGCATTTTTTTGAATGTATCCGCCAGCAGGGTGTATTTCGACCAGTCGAATGTCCCTTCCAGCAGGGCTTTTTCTTCATTGTGGTGTTGATCTGTGATGAGCAGTGGTGTAGCAAGCTGATCATAAAACTGGGCCAGGGCACCTTTATCAGAACCGGCGAACCAAAAAGGAATGACATCGCCGCCGCTTTTTTCTTTGACTGCCTCCAGCGCCTTCAACAGTTCGTCAAGTGTCTCCGGAGGCTTGATATTGTATTTCTTGAGAAGGTCTGCGTTATAGACGATACCGTCTTTCGCCTGATTAAATGGATAGGCGTATACTTTGCCGTCCTCGTCCTTTAAAATCGGATCAAGGTTGGGATCAAGCTGTTTGACCCAGTCCATATCCTTTAAGTCGGCCGTATATTCGCCGTAGCGGATTTTCGCCCATCCATGGGTGTCGAACAAGTCGGGCATATCATTCGCCGCCATTTTGACGCGCAGCATATTTTCGTAGTCGGCCCCCGGGAAATTGATATCAACCTTAACCCCCTTGTTCTCTTTTTCAAAATCATCGGCAAGTCTTCTGAGGGCCTTTTTTTCACTGTCATTTGTCATTGTTGAAAACATGGTCAAGGTGATGTCGCCGTCTTGCTTCCCAGCGGTTTTTCCGGAACAGCCGGCTGCCAAAGAGGCCAATAAAAAAAGGAGAGTAAAAGAGAAAATCAACTTTTTCATCATTTCACCTCAGCTTATGATTTTTGAATGCCGCAAAACATATCTTCACTAAAGTTTAGTGAACAAATTGGAATCACCTCCTTTTAGGCTTATTCAACTTAGTCAATCTCTTCTGCCGGATCCGCAGCTCTCACGGATGATGAGCTCTGAGGGGACCGTCACTTGCAGCGGCAGACTTCTGCCGCTGATCCGGTCCAGCAGCAGTTTGACACCGGTTCGCCCCATTTCTTCCGTATGGACCTTCACGGTCGAAAGAGGCGGATTTGCAAATTCGGCTGCTTCAATGCCGTTAAAGCTGACGAGCGCGACATCCTCCGGAACCTTGATACCTGATTCCCGCAAGGCTCTTAATGCGCCGATCGCCATCGAATCGCTGGCGATAAAGAAAGCTTCAGGCACATGTTTTGCAAGAAGCGCCTGTTTCATCAGCTCGTAGCCTTGCTGCATCGTATATTCTCCGATATAGACATTGTCCGCATTCTCCGCACCCGCCATCTCCAAAAATGTTGTCAGCCGCTTGTCTTCAATTTCAACCGTTTCTGTCTTTTGATCGCTGATTCTAAAATGTTCCTTCTCCCGTCCGCCGATATAGCCGATCCGCTTGCAGCCGAGCGATTTCAGATGATTTACCGCCCTGGCCGCCGCTTTCTGAAAATCGACGACGACGGAGTCGTGCTGTTCTTCACTGTCAGTATGATTAATATAAACGACCTTTGCCGCCTCACCGACGATTTGCCTCAATCCGGCAAAATTGATTCTGCCGATCACGATCAAGCCGTCGACATCGCCGACAGGCTGGCTGGAGCGGATGCTGCTGAGTTGAATGAACTTCGTAATAAAGACTCCTTTTTCAAAACACTCGCTTTCAATCCCCTGTCTGATCGAATAAAAATACGGATCATTCAATTCCTCTTCCTGCGTCTGGCAGACGACGATGCCGATCCGCGGGCTTCCTCCTTCGGCTGCTGGAGCCTGCTCATCGCGGCGTTTCCTGGAGTTCTTGTATCCGAGCTGATGGGCAATATCCAAAATCCGCTGCCTTGTTTCAGGTGCTACCGACAGTGTTTGATCATGATTCAGCACTCTGGAAACGGTTGTGCTTGATACTTTTGCTTGAAGCGCTATATCCTTAATGGTTGCCATGTTCATCCCCGCCTGTCTATAGAATCCATATTCACTAAAAGTTTACTAAAAATATCGTAACAGATCGAGAAAATGTTTTCAATATTAAAAATATTTAGATTTTAATTAGCAGTAAAATACACCCGGCTTAACCGGGTGCTTTTACTGAATATAACGGCCGATGAGTGACAGAAGGTTTTTTTTGCTGTTCCATCCGCAATGATCCTTCTCCCATTTTCACCGGCCGCTGATTCGTTATGTTCAGCCACGCGTAAAATACAGTAAACATGCAAAAAATCCGCCTTGATCTCCAAGACGGATTTTCCCCCGCGCTTTTATCCGACCATCTTTTCGGCAACATGCATGCCTCCTGCTTCAGCATGATGTTCAGCCATAAACCATCCTGAACATAGAGCAACACCGATTGCGGTCACAATGAAAAGCTTTTTCATGACATTCCCTCCACTTTTTTCATCTCTTCTTCTGCTTTAATGGCTTCCAAAAAGAAATAGGCGGCCTCTTTATAAAGAGACTTTTGCCTGTAGACATTGGCCGTTAAGAGTGAAAGTTCGCGCACACTGTCATACTGCTTTGATTTGAATAAGACCTCGAGACAGTTTTTGCAGTCATCGATCGCCTTCTCACCACCTCCTGCATAGGTTGCATAGAGAATATCGATTTTCGCGTCAAATATATCATTCTGCATGCCTTTCGACCTTTCCTTCCCCTCTTCGTAAAAAGCGACGGCCCGGTCATGCTCCCCTATTTTAAACAGTTCCTTAATCATTAAAAATACAGCGTTGAAATAATAGTCTGAAGCGGCATATGCGCGATCGGCCAATACGGTTTCCAGAAAGCTGATGCTCTTTTCTGACTGATCCATCGCTGCATATAGAAGACCGAAATTATGCAAAAGCTGCATTTCTTTGAAATGGTCACCGGCGGCTCTTGCCGTATTGATGGCCTCGGTTAAATATTCTTCCGCTTCTTTATACTTTCCCATTTCCGTATAATTGCCCGCCATCGTGATATATGTAGAGACAAGATTCAAATGATGGTCTTCATAACATCTAAATATCTCCATCGCTTGCCGTGTATGATTTAATGAAACGATATTCTGCCCCAGGTAATAGTAAAGTTTTCCGACTTTGTCGTGGAATTGCGCCACTTCGATTTGATCATGGACATTGGCAAGCTTTTTTTCAGCGATCTTGTAAAAACTGATCGCCTCTTCGTAATTTTTTTTATACACTTCGTATGCTCCCGAAAACAGGTAGTAGTAATACGAAGTCATATGTGATGCAGCGCTGTCGCCGTTTGTTAAATCCTCTTGCTGCTCAATCTTTTCTCCCCTCGTATCATACAGCATGATTTTATGTCTCAGCTCCAGCAAGGAATAGTAGATTAAAACCTCCTGATCCTCCGCCATCTCTGCCAGCATCGGTTTGATTTCTTCAAATAAGCGGATCGACTGTTCCGTATCATTTCTTCTGATGGCGCGGTACCATGAGTTGAGGGTATTGGCGACTTCTTCCGCGGCGATCTTGTTCATTTGGAGCTCCTTTCTTCCAGTCTTCTATTTTTTTGTATTTTTCTTTATTCATATCATACTATAATTTCCCCTTTAGTATTAGTTCATTTTTCATACTTTGCCAATTTCACCTCTCTATTCTCAATTCATTTCTGTTACTTTCAGGTCTTTTGACTCTAACCAACATGAAAATAAGGGTCTGTTGACGCATCAAAAAACACCCTTGCCTTCAGGTATCCAAAAGAGCTTATGCAGGCATAGTTAAGGCGCCTGTTGATGTATGATAGTGTTTCCCCATTCCATAGATGTGCACATCTCCGTTTCCTCCGGCTGAACTGGAGCCTCAAGTTTTTTCCCTGCGCTCCCAGCTCTAAGTGCACAGCCTTATCAAGCGTAATTTTGCCTCATCCCGCTTTGCGCTTTTTTCATCCTTTTATTTTAGAAATGCGCGCTTTCTTAGCTTTGAAAAATCAAAAATGCTCCGATATATAAAGAAAACGCCGCACAAATCAGGAGGAGAGCTGAATGAAAAAGATTGGAAAAACCGCGCTTTCCGGCGTATTGTTTTTTAGCTTCTTCGCGATGACACCGCATGTTCAAGCAGAAGGCCGTGACAAAGAAAAAGAGGTTATCGTCGTCTATAAAAACAACAGCGGCAAAGAAGCGGTCATGGAGCAGGCCGATTCAGTCGAACACGTTTACCGCAAGCTTCCCGCAGCAGCCGTCACCGCTGATGAAAAAACGGTGCGCAAATTGGAACATGACCCGGATGTGCTGTATGTCGAAAACAATGCTCCGGTTAAGGCTGCCGACGCTACAGCATTCAAAGCCGTTTCCAGCGGAACAGAGCAAAACACCGGCTCATTTGCGCAATGGAATATCAAGCCGATTCAAGCTGACCTTGCCTGGCACAAAGGTTTAACCGGAAAACATGTGAGAACCGCAGTTCTAGACAGCGGCATTTCACCTCATGATGAGCTGTCAATCGCCGGCGGAGTCTCAATGGTGGACTATACCGCTTCATACCGTGATGACAACGGCCATGGCACACATGTTGCCGGAATTATCGGTGCGAAGCATAACGGCTTTGGAATCAACGGCATCGCCCCCGGCGCTGAGCTGTATGCGGTAAAAGTGCTTGATAAAACCGGCTCAGGCGATCTTAAAAGCATATTAAAAGCCATCGACTGGTCGATCCAGCACAACATCGACATCATCAATATGAGCCTTGTCGTATCAGGTGACAGCCAAATTTTGCACGATGCCGCAGACCGGGCCTACAAAAAAGGCCTCCTTCTTGTGGCGGCCAGCGGCAATGACGGAAACAAAACATCCGTCTATTATCCGGCGGCCTACAGCAGTGTGATTGCCGTTTCAGCTACAAATGAAAAGAATCAGCTCGCATCGTTTTCCAATACAGGTACGGCCGTCGAGTTTTCCGCTCCGGGAACATCCATTATCAGCACATATGTAAACCGCAAATACGCGAGCTCAAGTGGAACTTCCCAAGCCGTTCCGCACGTTGCGGGCATGTTCGCTCTGTTAAAACAGATGTATCCGGCGAGTACAAATAGCGAGCTCCGCAGAAAAATGCAGTTTTTCACGAGCGATTTAGGCGCACCGGGTCGCGATTCGCTGTTTGGCTACGGGCTGATCCGTTTTAAAGAGGCGGACGCTCAATTGGAAAAAGCGCAGAAAGCCGTCGCAAAAGCGGAAAAGAGCAAGAAAAGAGCCGACATCGACAAGGCGCAAAACACGATCAATCCGCTCCCTGCGAACGTTGACAAAACCAATTTGCGCAAAAGGCTGAACAGCGTGGAAAATCAGCTCAAAAAAACGGCCGAAAACAAAGTAAAGCTCGCTGAAAAACAGAAAAAGAAAGCCCATGCCGACGCCGCCCAAACAGCGGTCAATGAGCTCGTCAAAGGGCCTGTCAAAACAAACTTGCAAAAACGGATCAATGCGGTCCGCTCAAACTTGCTTACAACCGCCCGGAATGCCGTTGCCAGAGCGGAAAAAACAGCGAGCGACACAAAGATCAGCAAAGCGCAAAAAGCGATCAATGAACTGCTTGCTGGGAATGATAAAACAAAGCTGCAAAAACGGCTGGACAACGTAAAAAAGAAAGCCGCCGCATACACACAAAAAGTGAAAACAGCAAAAGCCAAAGTCAAAACGGCTGAACAAAGAAGAACGAAAAAAACAAAATCAGCCGCACAATCAGCGGTCAACAAGCTGAAAGCATCGGCTGAAAAAACGAAACTGCAAAAACGGCTGAACGCGATTAAGCTGAAGTAAGACGAAAAAACCTTTAAGGAGCCGCCTTAAAGGTTTTTCATCTGTCTGAATTTTCACTTCTCATCGATTTTTTCCGCGACAATACCGACAATGTCCTTATCTGATACAAAGCCGAAATGGCGGCTGTCATTGCTGTGGATTCTGTTGTCTCCGAGCACGAAGTAATGGTTTGCCGGAATTTTCTCCTCTCCCGTCACTTCCTTGAGCGTAAAATCCCCGGTCAGGTCTCCGCCTGCCGTAACAGCTTTCAAGTCGTCCAGATAGGGCTCTTTGATCTTTTTTTCATTAATGTAAAGCTGATCATCTTCATATCTGAGCGTTTCTCCGGGAAGTCCGATGACCCGTTTGATGAATATATCTTTTTCAGGTCCTTTAAACAGCACGATATCAAACCTGCCGATCGTTTGAAAATGATGGGCGAACCGGTTGATCAAAAGCTTGTTGCCCTCCTGAAACGTTGGGTTCATGCTGACTCCCTCGACCTTATACTCAATAAAGACGGCATTTTTCACCTGAATTCCAATGATGATGAAAAGGACTCCGGCTATGACCCAAAAACGTTTTTTCAATACTATGTCCCCCTAGTCATTCTCTCTCTGGCTGAATTTCACATTCAGACGATGTTCAACCCGTTTTCCGGCGTACCATAAAATCAAAATCACGATCATGACCCCGGCTGTTCTTAAAGGCTGTGTAAACAGCGCCTTCAGGTCATGCCCAACGAAGCTCACCATAAAAATCATCACGGACTTTCCGCACAGCACCGCAAGCGAAAAGGGCAGCAGGCTGATTCTCGAAAGCCCGGCCACAACATTCACCGCAGCAGAAGGTGTGAACGGAAAACAGAGCAGCAGAAACAAAGGACCGAAGCCCCGTTTTTCCACCCAGATCATCAGCTTTTTCACAGACGGATGCCTGCGGATAAATCCAAGAGCTTTTTGCTGGCCGAAATGGCGGATGAAGAGGAAAACGGCGATCGAGCCCGCAGATGCTCCGATCCAAGTCAAGATGAATCCCTGCCATAAACCGAACGAATTGACATTGGCAACCACAAACACAATCAGCGGCAAAAACGGAAGAAGCGCTTCAATGAACGGCAGCAGTATGGCAACAAAAGGACCAAAAGCCCGATAGCTCTGAAAAAAGTCTGCTAAATTCTCTTCTGTAAAATAACTAAAAAATTGCTCCACCATTTATTCTCCTCGAGACGGTTGTCTACTTCTATTCTACACGTTAACAGAAAAACTTTAAATCATCTGTCTTCAGCAGTTTCTGTATTAGTCTGATTCAACCATAACATTTTAGTCATTTTTTCCCGTTCTTGAAAAAAGAACAGCTTTTCGTGTAAAATAAAAACAAGAACAAACGTTCCTAACACAAGAAAGAGGAGAAATGCCATGACAAGAATTCCCGCCGACATCAGGGACACGATTGAAAAGGCGATTTACCTTCCGATGGCCATCAGCATATTAAATCGGGATTTCAGCATCATCCAGCAGGGGCCGTTCAAGCTGAAAGATCCTTATCTGCGCCTGATTGAGCAGGCGCTGAAGCTGGCTCAGCGCGATTTACACGATGTCAAAAACGATTTGCGAAAACGAAACGTCAAAGTTCATGAAGTGTCCCGGGACGAAGCGTTTACGATGTATTCCTTCATCTATGAAGGATACGAGGAGGAGCACAATTACTTCAACCCCCGCATTCGCAATCAGGTCGCCGCGCTTTTGGAGCACTATTTATTCGCAGCTGAACCCGGTCAGTAGCGCTTTTTCAGCTCTCTGAGGATGAACTCGTAGATCAGCTGGTTTCGGTCTTCTTTCGGATAAAGCATAAATTCCTGCTTTTTCTGCATGGCTCCGCCTTCAATCCTGTCCTGAAATTTGGTTCTCAGCCATGCCGTTCGGTAAACCTGATTCTCGAAAGATGTGATGGACACGGGCAGCTCCAACGTTTCCCCGTTCACAAACGTGACGCATGTATTGTCATATTTCGCCGCGCAAAATTCGTGAACATGTGCATGGGAAAGCCACCCGCACTGAGGCCTCGTTGAGGAGAATGTGGGAAAAAGAAAAATGTTGTTTGAATGGTCCACCATGATCGGCGGCTTGTGGGAAACCTTAATCACTTCATACGTGCCGGCTTTTCTTCCGGCATAGCTTGAGCCGAAATAACGGCAGCTTCTTTCTATGATTTGAAAAGGTCTCATATTGACCCTGAATGTCCTTTCGGTTTCAAGTACTTTTGAAGCGGGTATTTCCCCCTCTCCCAGAGGCAGAACGGCCATTGTCGAACGGTTTACTTCATACGAATCCATTGTCATATCCTCTGTGCTCATCAGCATGATCCTCCTAAACATTAGTAAATTTATACTATTAATCTAACATTATCCTCTAAAAAACGACAGGATTTTTTCCAATTAATTTGAAAATATGTTTTTACAATTCCATTTTTATTTTTTATTCTGCCAAACTTGCTTTTTTGTGTCCGAATTTACAAACTTTTATTATCATAAAACATGCTTACTCAAATAATTTTCTAAAAATTATAAATACTTATTGATTTTTTGATGTGTAATCCATATACTATAAAAAAGGCATCAGGGGGAATCTTTATGAAAGAGAAAAAATCGTACGCTGAGCTCATGAAGTCCCGCAACACCCAAAAGGTAAAAGAACTTGATGTAACCATCATGGATATCTACATCCAAATGGTCCTTGATGAATCGTTGTTTAAACGTCGGTTGAACATGCTGAAAGAGAAGATCGACGAGGCATTAGACAAAGGAGACGAACAATCTTTCCTTGAACTTTCAAGAGAATATACAGCGTTGACATTACACGCATAACAGCCAATCCCGCCAGGATTGGCTTTTTTATGGAAAAAAGGTCAAGTGCGTCCGCATTGACCTTTTTATCCGTTTATAATGGTTCCGCCGTTGACATGAAGAACCTGACCGGTCATGTAAGAGGAATCATCACTGGCCAAAAACAGATAGCTCGGCGCTACCTCAACCGGCTGTCCCGGGCGCCCCATCGGCGTCGTCGAACCGAACACCTCGACTTCCCTTTCGGTAAATGTCGACGGAATGAGCGGCGTCCAAATCGGTCCCGGAGCAACCCCGTTGACGCGGATGCCCTGATCAACGAGCGACAATGCGAGAGAACGGGTAAATGATGTAATCGCCCCTTTTGTCGACGAATAATCGATCAGCCTTTCATTTCCGGCATACGCCGTAATAGACGTCGTATTGATAATCGAGCTGCCTTTTTTCAAATGGGGCAGGACGGCTTTTGTCAAATAAAACATCGAAAAAATATTCGTTTGAAACGTCCTGATCAGCTGATGGCTTGTGATTTTGTCGATTCCCTTCTGCGGATGCTGTTCAGCCGCATTATTGACCAAAATATCGATCGTCGGAAACGCTTCTTTCGCCTGACGGACGACCTCATTGCAAAAGGCTTCGTCCCCGATGTCTCCGGCAATCAGTAAACACCCGACACCTTCTTGTTCGACATAGCCTTTTGTTTCCTCTGCATCACGGTGCTCATTGAAATAAACGATGACCACATTTGCGCCTTCCTTTGCAAACAAAACGGACACCGCCCGGCCGATTCCGCTGTCTCCCCCAGTAATGATCGCGGTTTTCCCAGCAAGTTTTTTGGCCGGTTTCGGGCGGTCAAAAACAGGGCGGGGATTCATCAAATACTCCAGCCCGGGCTGCTGGGTCTGGTGCTGGGGAGGCAGTACTTTTTTCGGCTGTTTACTCAAAACAATTCCTCCTTCACATCAATGTAACCTTACTATTTTATGAACTATATCATGTTTTATCCAATTCATTTTCATGCATGAATGTTTTGTAATTGGAAAATTTAAGAACAACTTAAATTTTGGAGGGACCCCTTGTGAATCAAGAAAAACTGCCGGACTCACCCGAATCGTTTTGGAGAGACAGCACAGTGTTTCCCGAATTTCCGTGCCTCTCAGAAGATGTGAAAACAGATGTCGCAATCATCGGGGGCGGGATGACCGGAATCACAACGGCTTATATGCTGACAAAAAAAGGGTATAGCGTCGTTTTGATTGATGCAGACCGCATATTGAATGGAACGACGGGACATACGACGGCGAAAATCACCGCCCAGCACGACCTGATTTATGATGAGCTGATCAACCATATCGGAATGCCGAATGCCAGGGTCTATTATGAAGCAAATCTCCAGGCGCTTTCATACATTAAAAACCTTGTGCTTGAGCAGAACATCCCCTGTGATTTTGAAGAACAAGACGCCTGCATTTATACGACGGAAGAGCAATCGGCAGAAAAAATCAAAAAAGAGTATGAGGCTTACAAAAAGCTCGGAATCGACCGCGATTTCATCAAAGACCTTCCCGTCGCCATCGATATTAAGGCCGGTCTTGTCATGAAAAATCAAGCCCAGTTTCATCCGCTTTATTACTTAAAACATCTTGTCGAGAACATCCAGCAAGCCGGGGGAAAAATTTTTGAAAACACGGCCGCCAAGGAAATCAAAGAAGGCGACCGCCCAAAAGTGCTGACCAGAAGCGGACAGCAGATCTTCAGCGACTTTGTCGTGTGCTGCACGCATTTTCCGTTTCATGATAAAAAAGGCTTCTATTTTGCAAGGCTTGAGCCGAGCCGCTCCTACGTCCTGGCTGTCAAACCTAAACAACCGTACCCGGGCGGCATGTATTTAAGCATTGACCAGCCTTCCCGCTCCCTGCGTTCGGTTGTGATCGGCGGCGAGAAAATGGTTCTCGTCGGCGGCGAAAGCCATAAAACCGGCCAGGGAAAAGACACAATCGAACATTATCAGGCATTGGAATCATTTGCAGAAGGTGTTCTCGGCATCGAAGACATCCCCTACCGCTGGTCGACACAGGATTTAATCAGCCTTGATAAAATCCCTTATATCGGGCCGATTTATCCGAAGGAAAAGCGGATTCTTGTCGCAACAGGATTTAAGAAGTGGGGCATGACGTCAAGCACGCTCGCCGCGCAAATCATGACCGACCATATCACAAACGAAAGCAATCCTTATCAGGAGGTCTTTACACCTGCCCGTTTTCATCCTGATCCGGGCATAAAAAAAGCGATGTCCTACAACGCGGATGTCGCAAAGCATTTTGTTGAAGGAAAGCTCGAACAGCCGATCCGGAAGCCGGAAGACCTCGCCCCCGGAGAAGGAGCGGTCGTGGCGATCGGCGGCAAGCGGGCCGGCGCCTATCGCGATGACGACGGACAGCTTCATACGGTCGATACGACCTGCACCCACATGGGCTGCGAGGTCGAATGGAATGACGGGGAACGGACATGGGACTGCCCGTGCCACGGGTCAAGGTTTTCCATCAGCGGCGATGTCATTGAAGGACCGGCTGTTCTGCCGTTAAAGCCCTCTGAAAGCGATACCTAAGCTTAAAAAACGGAAAAAAAGCCGATAAGAAAATAAAGCGGGATATTTTCAAAAAACCGGTAATTTCATTGCCGTTTACAGGGGGATACGATTGTGTTATTCAAAAAGGACAGAAAAACGGAAGGATCATTATTTGCTGGTACAAGCGATGATCAAACGAGTCGCATCAGGCTTAAACAGCACGCGGAATTTAAAAAACAGCTGGCCATGGTTAATTTAACAGATGAAGACCTTTGGGTGCTGAGCAAGCTGAAACCCTTGATTTCAGAACATATAGAGACGATCGTCAGCCGGTTCTATCAAAACCTTGAACATGAAAGCTCGCTGATGGAGATCATTCATGAAAACAGCTCTGTCGACCGCTTAAAAAAGACATTATCCATTCATATACAGGAAATGTTTTCAGGCGTGATTGACGAGGCATTTTTAGAAAAAAGAATTCGGATCGCACATGTTCATTTGAAGATCGGTCTTTTGCCAAAGTGGTATTTGGCCGCTTTCCAAGACATTCTTTTATCACTGCTCAAGATATTTGAAAACGGCTTAAACAATGAAGACTATCAACGGGCCGTCACGGCGGCGACAAAGATTCTCAACATTGAACAGCAGATCGTTCTGGAAGCCTTTGAAGATGAGCACGCGAGACTCCGCGCACAGGAAGAAAACAGAAAAACCGAACTTCACAAGCAAATCAAAGAGACCTCAGGCTCATTAGCCGCCTTATTTGCAGAAACGACAGGCGCGGTGCAGGAACTGGTCGATAAATCAGCAGAAATCGTCGAGACGTCCAGAGCGGGTACGAAGACGGCCGTATCTGTGGAGGAAAAATCGATCGGCGGCAAAAAAGAGCTCGAGGAGCAGGAACAGCAGCTGAATCAAATGGGGAGCAGCATGACCCAAATTGAGTGTGAAATCAAAAAACTGGAAGAAATCGCCCGGCAAATCGAAAAGATTTTTGGGATTGTGACAGGCATCGCCGAACAAACGAATTTGCTGTCTCTCAACGCCTCGATCGAATCGGCGAGAGCCGGGGAGCATGGCAAAGGATTCGCGGTTGTCGCAAACGAAGTCAGAAAGCTTTCCGACGACACGAAAAAAACGGTCTCAACCGTCTCCGAGCTCGTCAATAATACAAACGCCCAAATCGGCATCGTGACCAAACACATTACAGATGTGAATCAGCTTGTTAATGAAAGCAAGAATAAAATGTCAGAGATCAATCACTTGTTCGACGATATTGTCAGCAGTATGAAAACTAGCAAAAACCATAGCGGGCAAATCGAAGGCGATTTGCAGGCCTTTTTAAGCGGACTAGAGGAAGTCAATGGAGCCGTATCCCAAGTCGCTTCTTCAGTTGACGCTCTCGTTGAACTGACAAAAAAATAACCCTTCACACTACACAGGTCATGACATGATCTGTGTTTTTTCCGCCCCTTTATGTAAACCTATATAAAATTATAGTTGACATTACAAAAGTCTCAATGATAATTTGATTCTATTCATATATTTGAAAGGAATCGAAGTCTACTATGCATGTAAAAGATATGGTTTTCATTTCACTTAGCACGGCGATTATGGCGGTTCTCGGTTTTCTTCCCCCGGTCGTGCTGCCGTTTACACCCGTCCCGATCACAATGCAGACGATCGGTGTCATGCTTAGCGGCGGCATCAACAAACCGAAAAACGCTGGGCTCAGTCTCATCGTCTTTTTGCTGCTTGTTGCAAGCGGTATGCCGATTCTTGCGGGAGGCCGGGGCGGAATCGGTGTCTTTACAAGTCCGAGCGCAGGCTTCCTGCTGGCCTATCCCGCCGCAGCTTTCTTCATCGCTTTAGCCGTCGGGAGGCTGTCTGTTCTGCATTTCAGACACCTTTTTTTGATTCACCTTTTATTTGGCATTCTCTTTATCTATGCAGTTGGTGTACCTGTTCAGGCCTTTCTGATGAACATTTCTCTTCAAAAAGCGCTGACGTTCTGCCTGGTCTATGTTCCCGGTGATCTGTTAAAGTCGGCCATTGCGGCTTATCTCGTGCTAAAATTAAGAAAAGCGATGCAGATCAAGAGACAAGGAATATAGTTTGGAGGAATTTCACCATGCCGATCACCGAAACCTATCAACGCCACGCACAGCAGCACCCTGAAAAAACGGCCATCCAGACCGGAACGGAATCAATCCAATACAAAGACTGGCATCGGCTCGTCTGCCGGACGGCCGCCTGGCTGAACAGCCAAAAACGGACAAATAAAAGGATCGCGTTCATGCTGCCGAACGGCCTTCCTTTTTTGCAGCTGTTCGCCGGGGCTGCAGCAGCCGGCTGGACGGCCGTTCCCTTTGATCCGAGGTGGAGCCGCGCCGAGTGCATCGAAAGGCTGTTACTTTGCAAGCCCGACCTTTTCATCACAGAGCGGCCCTTTCCTGAATATGAAGATGCTCTTGCTTTGGAAGAATGCCTCGCGGACATCAGGAAGAGACCGGTTGCTGATGAACCAGACATCGATGATGAAGAACCCTTTTACATCGGGTTCACATCAGGTTCAACAGGCGCGCCGAAAGCATTCATCAGATCTCAACGTTCCTGGATTGAGAGCTTCCGCATCAGCAGCAGAGACTTTCAATTATCCGCTGAAGACAGGGCTGTCATTCCAGGTCCGCTCTTTTTTTCTCACTTTTTATATGGCGCAATGAACACATTATTTCTTGGGGGAACAGTCGACCTTTTGCACAAATTTTCAACGCACCGGCTCGAAAAAACGATCGACAGCCTGCCTGTCACAGCGTTATATACAGTGCCGACAATGACGGAAGCGATGTTGTCGGAAAACAGGCGGATCGAAAGACCCCTTAAAATTATTTCTTCCGGCGCCAATTGGAGCCAACACGCCAAAAACGCGTTCCAAAAAGCCTATCCTAATCTTTTGTTATATGATTTCTACGGGACATCAGAATTAAGCTTCGTCTCCGTTTCCGCTCCCCGCGATTTTCAGGTGAAGCCCGCTTCAGTCGGACGCCCCTTTCAAAACGTTGACGTCTCCATCCGCCGGAACTCAGGGGATATTGCCGATACCGGCGAGGTCGGCAAAATCTATGTGAAAAGCCCGATGGTGTTTTCAGGCTATTTGCAGGAACAAGCCGGCTTCCCCCGCCCTGACGAAAGCGGGTGGATGACGGTCGGTGACATGGGCTGGATGGATGATGACGGATACTTGTACATCTCCGGAAGAGAGAACAGCATGATCGTCTACGGAGGCATTAATATTTTCCCTGAAGAGATCGAAGCTGTCCTCACCTCGCATCCTGAGGTCGAAGAAGCGGCGGTCGTCGGTATCGCCGATGATTATTGGGGAGAAAAAGCGGCAGCCGTCATTAAGGGCGGAGCCTCCGTCAAAGAGCTGAAAGCGTTATGCAGACGCAGGCTCGCCCCCTACAAAATCCCGAGAAGCTGGCATGTTGTCGAAGAGCTTCCGCATACTGCCGGAGGAAAAATCGCCCGCAGCCTCGTGAGAAAACAGCTGAAGGAGCTGATCAAATGAGAGCGGTCATCACAGCCGCCAAACGAACGGTCATCGCAAGACAAAACGGCTCTTTGAAAACAGCAGAGCCGCACGAATTGGCCGCCGCCCTCATTCAATATTTAGAGAAACCGCTGAACGGCCATTTAAATGAAGTCATTCTCGGAAATGTCGTCGGACCCGGAGGCAATATTGCCCGTTTAGCGGCGCTTTCCGCCGGACTTCCCGCTTCTGTAACCGGAATGACGATCGACCGCCAATGCAGCGCAGGTCTTGAAGCGATCCGCACCGCCTGCTGTTTCGTCCAGGCCGGGGCAGGAAGCTGCTACATCGCCGGAGGAACGGAAAGTGCGAGCCTCTCCCCTTTTCCGCAAAGAGCGCGCTTTTCTCCAGATGAATGGGGGGATCCGGATATGGGCGAAGCGGCAGAAATGACGGCGCAAGCTTATTACATCACCCGCCAAATGCAGGACGATTATACACTGTTAAGCTATCAAAGAAGCATAAGGGCGTTTGAAAACGGTTATTATGAAGATGAAATCCTGCCGTTTCAAGATTTGACGGCTGATGAAAGTATGCTCAGCAAGCGGCAGATCGAAAAAATCGTCCAAAGGGCTCAGCCGGCTTTTAAAAAGCAAGGCACCGTGACAGCCGCCAACAGTTGCGGAATTCACGACGGCGCAAGCGCCGTCGTCGTCATGGACGAACAAAAAGCAATAGCGCTCGGCTTAAAGCCCGTTCTGCGATTCGTCGACAGTGAAGTCAGCGGCGTCAATCCAAATTTCCCGCAAATCTCGCCCGTGCCCGCGATTCAAAAACTGTTACGGAGAAGAGGTCTGTCCGTTCAAGATATCGATCTGTTTGAAATCAATGAAGCATTCGCCGTCAAAATCGCGGCGTGCGCCCAAGAACTTGGAATCGGCTATCATAAACTGAATGTCAGGGGAGGCGCCTTGGCACTCGGTCATCCCTACGGCGCTTCTGGGGCCATTTTGGTGACCCGTTTATTTCATGAGACGAAGAGAAGACCTGATCTGAAGTATGTCATCGCAGCGATCGGCAGCGGGGGCGGCATCGGAACAGCCGTGTTGTTCGAAACCGTATCCGGTCATCATGCGTGAGTTCTCGTTTTGACATTAGTATAATGACCTTATCACCAAAAAACGTGCACTCGTGCTCGAAAGGAGATTTTTGCAAAATGACTGCGATTTGTTTAATCCGGCACGGAGAAACCGACTGGAATGCTTTTGGAAAACTGCAGGGACGAACAGATATCCCTTTAAATGAAACCGGAAAAAGACAGGCGAAAGAAACCGGAGAATTTTTAAAAGATACAGACTGGGACGTCATCATTACAAGTCCTTTAAAAAGAGCTCGGGAAACAGCGGACATCATCAATCAATATTTAGGGCTTGATATTGTGGAAATGGAGGATTTCATCGAAAGAAATTACGGAGATGCCGAGGGAATGCCATTTGAAGAAAGAATGAGGCTCTATCCTGATAAAAACTATCCGAATCAAGAATCGAAAGAAGCATTGGCTGAACGCCTGATGGCCGGTGTTCAAAAGGTCAATGAACAATATCCCGATCAAAAGGTGCTCATCGTCGCGCACGGAGCAGCGATCCATACGCTGTTGTCCAAGATTTCAAACGGAGACATCAATCTTGAAAACACGAAGCTTGTCAACGCCTGTCTGAGCAATATCAGCTTTCAGGACAACAAATGGCATGTCAACGACTATAATCTGCGCGATCATTTGTCAGTATGATATGAATAACGGACGGCCCGAATGGATGCCGTCCGTTGTCGTTTTACTTCCTGCCCCGTTTTGCCTCACGGCGCAGCAAATAGATAAAATAAGGCCCGCCGACAACTGCGGCGATCAAGCCCGCCGGAATTTCCAGCGGCGGGATCAGCCCCCTTCCGACAGCATCGGCCGCAAGCAGGATGATCCCCCCGATCAAGCCGGAAGCAGGAAGCAAAATCCGCGATTCATGGCCCGCCAGCTTTCTTCCGATATGCGGTGCCATCAAGCCGATAAAACCGATCGTCCCCACGGCCGTCACAGCCGCCGCTGTCAGCGTGACGGCTGCGGCGAGCAAAAGCCCCCTTGTTCTTTCAAGGGAAATGCCGAGGCTTGCGGCTACCCCGTCCCCGGATTTCATAATATCAAGCGGTTTTGCCGCCAGCCAAACGGGCGGAATCAAAAGACAGCACCAAATGAAAAGAGCCAGCACATGATCCCAGCTTCTCCCCCATAAACTGCCGTTCAGCCATATTAATGCACTGCTCACATTCGGACTGGATCTTGAAATCAACAGCTGAATCCCCGAATGGCAAAAAGCGTTGACAGCGATGCCGACCAATGCCAGCCTTACCGGGGCGATTCCGTTTCGGTAAGCCAATACATAAACGAGAACGGCGGCCAGGATGCTGCCAAGGAAAGCGGCGCCTGTCAAAAAAAGCGGTGTTTGCTGGGCAAACAGCACGGTGACGATCACCGCGCCGAGCCCCGCTCCCCCGGTAATGCCAAGCGTGTCTGATGCTGCGAGCGGGTTTCTCAGCAGCGACTGAACGATCGCTCCGGCAATGGCTAAAGCGGCGCCTGCCAGGACGGCCAGGATGATTCTCGGCATTCTGAATTCCATTACCATAAACCGAACGCCGGGATCGCCTTGCCCAACCAATGCTTTAAGCACGGCGAAAAGCGGGATGTTCTCATCGCCGATCGCCAAATTCAACACAGTGAGCACAACCAGACAAATCAAAAGGAAGAGCAGGACCGCCGCCGGTTTCCCCCGGTGTTTTTTTGTGTGGTCTGTCCTTTTGTTCATGAAGCCGCCCCCTTTTTTCTTCTTCGCGCCAAATAGATGAAAAAGGGCGTTCCGATCAATGCCGTGACAACGCCGACCGGTGTTTGGTACGGATAATAAACAAAGCGTGACGCGATATCAGCCAGCTGAAGCAGGATGGCTCCTAATACGGCTGAATACGGAATCACAGCGCGGTAGTCGGCGCCCGCGACATACCGGATCATATGAGGAACCATCAAACCGATGAAACCGATCGGACCGGCTGCTGCTACAGAAGCACCGGCTAACGCGACAACGGTGACGGCAATGAGCACCCGGACCACCCAGACTTTTTGTCCCAAGCCTTGGGAAATGTCGTCACCGAGACTGAGAACGGAAGCCGCTCTTCCCAGGGCCGCCGCAATCAATAAACCGATGATGCTGACCGGAAGCAACAAATGCAGCTTTTCCCACGAACTTCCGGCCAGAGAGCCGGAAAGCCAAAATAAGATGGTTTCCGTCGATTCTTCATTGAAAATCAGCATCATCTGTGTCAGTGAAGCAAGGATCGCCTGAATGACAACGCCGATTAAAGCAAAACTGATATCCTTGTCATGCTCGCTGAAAACCGATGCGGTCACATAAACGATCATGGCGGCAAAAGCGCCCCCCGTAAATGCGGCGCCCATCGTCATTTGAGGAGCCGCGGCTGCCGGCAGCATCACCGTAAGAAAGACAACAGCCGCGGAAGCGCCCGCATTTATGCCGAAAATCCCCGGCGATGCCAGCGGATTTCTTGTCACCGCCTGCATGAGCGCACCGGCTGCGCCCAGATTCGCTCCGATCAATGCCCCTTCCAGAGCGCGCGGTATACGAATCGTCTGAATGACTGCGTGCAGCTTCGAACCGTCACCTGAAAAAATGGCCGCCCAAATATCGGAAAGCGCGATATTTGTTGAACCGATCGAAATCGAAAGCGTAAAGCTCGCAAGCAAAAGAATGAAAAATAAGAGCGGAACGAACCGGTTCACCTTCATCAAAGCAGCTCACCTCCCAAAGAAAAAACAAGCGCATGCTTTTTTGACAAAAAGCATGCGTTGAATAGATAAGCCGGCATCAGGATTTCTTTTGAACAGCCGGAAGAATATGTTGATCAATTTCGTCAATCACGGCATTCGCCCCGTCTATGCTGCGGCGAAGCGACCATGCGAATCTGTCAACCTCATACACATTGCCGGTTTTGACGGCATTGAGCTTTTTCCAGAGCGGATCTTTTTCAATCGGCCTTTTTCCATCTTGATCGACTTGATCCTTTTCTCCTGTCATCAGGATCATGACATCAGGATCTTTTTCCAGAAGCTGTTCAAGCGTCATTTTAATATTGACGGACTCACCGTTGTCAGCATCGCTTTTTTGGCTGTCTCCCACACCGTATGTGTAGCCGATTTTTGCTAAAAGCTGAGAGGTGAAGAAGTTTTCGTCACGGACGGTGACAGCCTCATTTGTATTCCCGATTAAGAGGATGCTTTGCTTTTGACCAGCAAATTTCTTTTGCAGCTGATCTAGTTTTTCTTGATGTTCGGTCAGTTTTTTCTCCATTTCGTCTTCTTTGCCGACCGCTTTTGCGATCGTCTTTGAGACGTCAAGTGTATCCTCGTAATCAGCGTTTAAATTTTTCAAAGCGATCGTCGGCGCGATTTTTGACAGTTTATCGTAAACACCGCTGTGTCTGCTTGAATCGGCAATGATTAAATCGGGCTTTAACGCGGCAATTTTTTCAAAACTTGGCTGGGCGCGTGTCCCTACCGATGTGTAGCCTTTGATTTCTTCCCTGACTTTTTCATTGATAAATTTCGGTTTTCCGTCATCTGCGACACCGACAGGCTTGATTCCGACGTCAACGAGCGCATCGATGAAGCCAAGCTCAAGGACAACGACCTTTTTCGGATGCTTCGGCACCTTTGTTTCGCCAAGGTCATGTTTGACTGTCACAGTATCCTGTGCGGACGTTTTTCCGCTTTCGCCTGCCCCCGAGCAGGCCGCTAAGACTGAAATAAGCAGACATAGAATGACAAAAGATTTAAGCTTCATATGTATCTCCTTTTTTCTTAATAGACGAAACTATTATAGCAACAGCAGAAACAAATGACAACGATAATCATTATCATTATTAAAAAGGAGATTCGAAATCTGTGATGTCCGTTTTTGTTTTGCCTTCTCTGCTTAAAGAAAGCCAGATGACCGTCATGATGATCATGATCGTGCCCGCTCCTTGAACCGCATTGAACGGAACATCCAGCCAAACCGCCGATGACAGAACAGCCGCAAGCGGTTCGGCACAGCTCAGGCAGCTCGTTTCCTTCGGCGATAGATAAGAAAGGCTGCCAATATAGAGGGCAAATGCAAGGGCAGTGCCGCATAAAACGACAAACAAAACAGCCATCCCCTCCCCGATGCCGATTGCAGACGGATCAAACTGAAACGGGGGGAACACGACGGAAATGCCGAGACCTCCGATCAGCATCCCCCACCCCGTGACCGTCAGTGCACCGAACGCTTGAATTAAAGCTCCGGCATAAACCGTATAAAAGGCAAGCGCTGCGCCTGACAGCACACCCCAGATGACCGATGGCAGCGGCACATACAGGCTGTCGGGCCTGCCTCCGGTCAACAGCAAAAACACGCCCGCCAGCGCAGCAAACGCGAGCATTACATCTTTCAGCTTAGGTGAAGCCTCTTTTTTGATATAGATGTAAATCAGCACAAAAAAAGGCGCTAAATACTGAAGAACGGCAGCGGCCGCCGCATTTCCCCCTTCTATCGAAGAAAAGAATGTATATTGGACGGCGAGCATCCCAAAGATTGAAAAGATGAGAATCGAGGAGGCCGACGATTTTTTCTTCCAAATCCGAAAGACATGCGAGCTTGAGTTTTTCACAGCAACATATAATAAAAGAATCACGCCTGATGCGAGAAGCCTCACCGAAACGAGAGCCCCGGCACCTACTGCTCCCTGCTCAAATAAATACTGGGCCGCACTGCCCGACAATCCCCACAATGTCGCGCCGGCAAGGACCATCATGATTCCTTTGAAATGCTTTGCTTTCATATCATCCACTCTCTCCCATATGCGATATATTGCATATTCTAATGCAAGAAACATTGATCTGCAACCCCCCCCCCTCTAAAAAATATTATGTTATGAAATGATCGATTGGTATTTTCATAAAATGAAGTAACGGTCGGAGCTATTGGCGCCGTTGAAGGGCGGGACGTCTTTCACACGTAGAAACGGCGGGAACTATATACTGAAGGTATTGGTTATTTTTCTAAAACAGTCATTTATGACCAAAAAATGGTTATATATTTTCGGGAAATTTGGTCCTACCCGACAATTCATTTTTTTTCTATAATAAATTAACAGAATAATTCGAATAGAATATATTATCCATCTATTTCAATTATTCTGAATAAAAAAGAGGAGAGTGAGTAACGATGAGAAAAAGAAGTCTATGGCTTAGTGTGCTGACGGCCCTTCTGCTCATTTTTTCAATGGCTTTCAGCGGGTCGGCTTCTGCTGCCCAGCCGGCGAAAAATGTAGAAAAGGACTATATTGTCGGATTTAAGTCAAGAGCAAAAACAGCAGCCGTCAAAAAAGATATCATCAAAGAAAGCGGCGGAAAAGTGGACAAGCAGTTTAAAATCATCAACGCCGCAAAAGCATCGCTTGATCAAAAAGCGCTGAAGAAAGTGAAAAACGACCCGAGCGTCGCTTATGTCGAAGAGGACCATGTCGCACATGCACTGGCACAAACCGTCCCTTACGGCATTCCGCTCATCAAAGCTGATAAAGTGCAGGCTCAAGGCTTTAAGGGAGCCAATGTCAAAGTCGGTGTCATTGATACCGGAATCCAATCCTCTCATTCAGATTTAAATGTTTCCGGCGGAGCGAGCTTTGTATCCGGTGATTCCAATCCTTTTATTGACGGAAATGGACACGGTACACATGTTGCCGGTACAGTAGCAGCGCTCGATAATTCAATCGGCGTTTTAGGCGTGGCACCAAATGTGTCCCTCTACGCCATTAAAGTGTTGAATTCAAGCGGAAGCGGAACTTACAGCGCGATCGTAAGCGGAATCGAGTGGGCGACGTCAAATGGAATGGATGTCATCAACATGAGCCTTGGCGGATCATCGGGTTCAACCGCCTTGAAACAGGCTGTTGACAATGCGTATGCAAGAGGAGTTGTCGTTGTGGCAGCAGCGGGAAACAGCGGATCATCAGGAAGCAGCAATACAATCGGCTATCCTGCCAAATATGATTCGGTTATCGCTGTCGGTGCAGTGGACTCTAACAGCAACAGAGCTTCTTACTCAAGCGTCGGCTCAGAGCTTGAAGTCATGGCTCCAGGCTCAGGCGTGTACAGCACATATCCTTCCAACACTTATGCGACATTGAACGGCACTTCAATGGCGTCACCTCATGTTGCAGGAGCAGCAGCTTTGATCTTGTCAAAATACCCAACGCTTTCAGCTTCACAAGTCCGCAACCGTCTCTCCAGTACGGCGACTTATTTGGGAAGCTCCTTCTACTACGGCAATGGGCTGATCAATGTCGAAGCTGCCGCCCAATAACATATTTTAGCAAAACCTCGATAGAAAAAGCTAGTGTTTTATCACATTAGCTTTTTCTTCGTTATTTGGAGCCCTGTTCAACGTTTTGAATCCGCTCCATGATGGTCGGGTGACCGTATTTAAAAATTTTGACGAGAAACGGCGGATTCGCTTCACTCAATCCCGCCTTTGACAGCTCTTGGAAAGTGGAAACAGCAGCCTTTTTGTTTTTCGTCAATTCAATCGCATACTGGTCGGCGGCTTTTTCCTGATGTCTTGATACCGCATTTGTAAAAGGGGAAGAAGCGAATGAAACGACGCCGATCAAGAGCAGCAAAAGCGGGAGCGCTGCAAGGTCCGCTTTGCTTTTGATGTTGAACCTTCTTCCATGGCGGCGGATGATCCATTTATATATTTTGTCGATCACAAACAAGCCGGCGAGGGACAAAAGCAAATAACCGCCGAGGCCGATGTAGACATGCTTCATGACATAGTGCCCCATTTCATGCGCCATGATGAATAAAATTTCAGGCTCGTCAAGCTTGTTCAGCGTCGTATCCCATAAAACGATCCTTTTATTAGCACCGATCCCTGTCACATAGGCGTTTAACGCATTCGTTTTTTCAGACATGTTGACTTCATACACGTGGTTCGCGGGTATGTCGGCCTGATCGGCAAGCTTCAAAATGTGGTGTTCCAGCTCTTTATTTTTCAGCGGGTAAAAGTCGTTATATAAAGGATCGATCACAACAGGCTGAAGAAAAAACAAAAACAGTGTAACCGGGACAGTCAAACACCATGCATAAAACCACCACCGTTTTTCATGCTTTTTGATCAGCCAGAAAAACACCAGCACCGCTCCGAGCGTCAAAGGAAAGCTGATCCAAAAATCGATCACCTGATCCTTGATCCAGCTCGCAGTCGTCTGGGTTGAAATGCCGTAGTCAAGCGAGTATTGGTAGCTGATCCAGTCAAGCGGCAAAGAAGCGAGCGCAACGATCAGAAACAGGCAAAAAACATAAGCCGCAATCTGAATAAACCTGCGCCTTGACGTCTGCTCCGCCCAATCCTTCATTTTCTTGGATAAGCCGGCTGTCAAAAGAATAAAAAACAAAAACCATTCAAACGGAATCCGGAAAAAAAACAGAAAATCTTTGATTTTCGAATACTCTTCCGACAGGATAAGCTCCCGTTGATTCATAAATGTCGCCGGATCGGCACTTGTCCCTTTCAGCGCCTCGGGAACGGAAGACTCGCCGGTCATAAAGAGGTACCAGTAGAAAAAAAGGCCGTACAGTACATATAAGAGACCGGCGCCTGCGATCCATTTCCCCATCAACAATCACTTCCTCTCACTAAACGGTTACTCCTATTGTAAGCTTTTTAGCAAAAAGTTAGAACCAAGCCTTACAATGAGAGGAACAATCCCGTTCCGGCAAGCGTCAAAATCGTACCTGTGACGACAATGATGACGCTCGCTCCCAAATAGGCGAATAAAAAAGCGATGAGAGCGCCGGCAAGTCCGTAAAGCATGCCGCTTTGGACAAAAAAAACGCCCGGAAAAATCAATGCGCCGAGCACCGCATACGGCACGTTCTTGAGGACGCGCTCTAAAAATCCGGGAAGCTTCAGATTTTCAAGTGCGACTAAAGGGATCATCCGCGGCACATATGTAACAAGAGCCATCCCGAGAATCATCCAGATGATGTGATGACTAGACATATTTTCTCTTCCCCTCTGTTCTCATTTGATCAAGCCATTCAATCAGAACGGCCGATAAAAGCGTAGCACATACAATCGACCAGCCCGAGGACAATAAGCCGTTCAACTGGATAGCGGTGTTGAGCACCCCTGCCGAACCGGCCAAAAAAAGCACTTTTCTCTGTTTTTTTAATGCGGGCACAAGAAGCCCGATGAACATCGCATAAAGGGCAATGCTCATGCTCTCCTGCAATACTGCCGGCATGGCCGCGCCAAGTGCATGGCCGGCGGCACTCCAAACAACCCAGCTTACATAGCCGATCGAACCAAGCCCCATCATGTATGACGTCGTCAGTCTTTCATTTCTTAAAGCAGCGACTGTAAACGATTCGTCCGTCACCGCAAAAAAGGCGTAGAACGCTTTTTTCCAGGATGAATCCTTTTCCACGAGCTGGTTTAAAGAAGCGGAGAATAAAAAGTGCCTAATGTTGACAATAAAAGTCGTCATGATAATTTCAATGATTCCGGTTTGAACGGCGAGCATGCTCAGTGACATGTACTGGGACGCCCCGCCGAAAACAAGCGCGCTCATTAAAAACGTCTCGAAAATCGACAAGCCCGTTGTTTTTGCCAAAAGCCCGAATGTCAGGGCAACCGGAATGTAGCCGACTGCAAGCGAAACCCCTGATCGCAGTCCGTCCATAAATGTGAGTGAACGCTTTGTTCCCATCTTGACACCTCTTACGGATAATAAATTAATGTATAGCATGATGCGGTCTGTTCCGTATGGTTCTGATAGCTGTGGACAGTATTGGCGGTAAAATTCATGGCATCGCCTTCATGTAATTCACAGCTGTAGCCTCCCGCATCCACGGCGACCGTCCCTTTGGAGACGAGCACATATTCTTCGATTCCTCCGTGATGAGGCTCAGACTCATGCATGCAGCCCGGCAGCAGTTCAATGTAAAAGATTTCGAATTTCTTTTTTTGATCGAACGGAAAATGCGGGTAAGCCGCATATTTGTCTTCACCGGCCATCACAGGCGTTTTCTCGAGCCTGCGAACGATTGTCGGTTCCCCGGCCGGTTTTTCGGCCAACGACGTAAAAGAAACTTGCAGGCCGTTGGCGATTTTCCACAGCGTGGTGATCGTCGGGCTTGAAGCGCCTTTTTCGATTTGCGCGAGCATTCCTTTGCTGACACCGGTTAGATTTGATAATTGATCAAGGCTGTAGTTGCGGATTTTTCGAAGCCTTTTGATATTTTCGGCAACCTGCTGTTCGATGGAATTCATCTTTCATCTCCTTATAATAAATTGAACATTTGTATAATTTAATGAACATTATAGCATAATTTTTCAGGATGAAAAGATATGTGCGCGGAAAAACTTGAGACATGAGGTGATCATTCTGAAAAAAATAATGGGCATCGTGCTTTTTTTCGGTATTTTATCACTTAGTGTTTTTTATATATTCAGCCTGATGGCAGATCCTTTTGATGCAAGAAATGCCGAAGAAATCACGCTCGTGCCGGCAGAAAAAAACGGAAAAACGATCAGGATTGAAGAAAGGCGAGAAATAAATGAGATGCTGGATGTGTTCAACAAAGGGAAAAGAATGAAGAAAACCACGGCTCATGAACTGTCCGCCCCGGATTACCGCGGCGATATCAAAATGAACGATACCCACAGGGTGCGTTTCACGGTCTGGCTGAAGGAAGATGAAGCTGTGATTTTGAAGAACGAAGATGCAACTTACTTTCACCTCAATAGGAAAGACAAAGCCGTTCTCATCAAAAGATTGCAAAAAGGGACGCAGGCTCGCGTCCCTTTTTCTGCTAAGATTGCTTTGTCAGCATGTCCTTTAAAGCGCGCCTTAAAATTTTCCCCGTCGAATTTTTCGGAATTTCTTCCATGAAAACGATTGCTGACGGCCGTTTGTATTTGGCAAGATGCTTCTTGCAATGTAAAAAAACCTCATCTTCTGTCAGCGTCTTCGTTCTAGGAACGACATAGCATTGCACGGCTTCCCCTGTATTCGGGTCAGGAACGCCGATGACCACCGCTTCCGCAACTTCCGGATGCCGGTAAAGCACTTCTTCGACTTCCCGCGGATAAACATTGTAGCCGCCGACGATAATCATGTCTTTTTTTCGGTCGACAATATAGAAATAGCCGTCCTCATCCCGTTTAGCCAAATCTCCCGTATACAGCCAACCGTCTTTAATCGTATGCGCCGTTTCTTCCGGCATTTTGTAGTAGCCTTTCATGACGTTCGGCCCCTTGACGATCAGTTCGCCGACCTGGCCTGGTGGAAGCTCCTCTCCCAGCTCATTGACCACCTTGTTTCTCACATTCAGAATGTTGGTGCCGATCGAGCCGGGTTTGCGGCCTGTGCTGAACGGATTAAAACATGTTACAGGCGATGCTTCAGAGAGCCCGTAGCCTTCCAAAACGAGGACGTTGAACTTCTCCTCAAAGCTTTTCAAAAGGGCTACAGGCATGGCCGCACCTCCGGAAATGCAAAGCCTGACAGAGGCAAACCCGTTCCCATCGGCCTCCTCATACTGATACAGATAGTTGTACATCGTCGGAACACCGGAGAATATTGTTGCCTGATGCTTCTTGACTAGTTTAAAAACAGCCGCCGGACTGAACTTCGGTACGATTAAAATCGCGGCGCCGTTCATCAGCGGCGCATTCATGCAGACCGTCAAACAGAACACGTGGAACATCGGCAGAGCGGCGACGACAAGATCGGCTTCATTCATCGTCAAGTATTGCGCCGTATCATTCGCATTTGAAAACAGATTTTGATGGGACAGCATCGCGCCCTTCGGTTTCCCCGTCGTTCCAGACGTATAGAGAATCGCGGCTGTATCTTCACTTTGGATGTCAGGAAAAGACTTTTCGGATGGCTTCATCATATTTGCAAACGATTTCAATTTCATGCGGACTTCTATGTTGGCCGATTCTTGAAGAGGCTCTCCCGTTTCACACAGTACGACATGCTCGACCTTTTGGAGGGATTCGTGCATCTTTTCATACAATGGAAGAAGCTGCCCTGCAGCCACAATCACTTTTGCATCACCATTGGTGAGCATATAGCCGATTTCCGTCGGCGTATAGGCCGGATTAATCGGAATGACAACGGCTCCGGCTTTCAGCGCTCCATAAAATGAAATCACAAAGTGCGGTGTATTGCCGAGAAGCAGTGCGACATGATCTCCTTTTTCAACCCCTATTTCCTGCAAACCCCCTGCGAAACAATCGATCTTTTGCTGCAATCCTCCGTAGGTTTCCGTCTGTTCCCCAAAAATATAAGCGGTTCGGTCAGGCTTTGACCGGGCTGTTTCCCCTAGCTTTGAAACTAAATTCATTCTCCCACCCCTTAAAAATGAATGAATAACCATTCATTTTGTGATAATCAAAATCTATTCCCATTATAGTAAATGACGAGAAAACACTCAAGAGCCGAAGGGAAATATCTTCCATAACTCCTGTGTTTAAAAGAAGGAAGCATGCCCAAGGGTATGGGCGCGCTCCCTCTAGTATACGAGATCGAAAAATTCTTCTTTTTGAATGTTTCCGAAGTAATGTTGAATATCAACACCCTGCAGGGCTTCTTCAATCGCTTTTCTTTCATATTGAATGCCTGTCAGCTTGTCTTCGATTTCTCCGACATCGCCGACACCGAAAAAGTCGCCGTAAATGTTGCATTCATGGATAACGCCTTTGTGCACTTCAAGGCGGATGTCAATCGATCCGGCTGTAAAACGCTTTGAATGCTGGAGGTTGAACTTCGGCGATTTTCCGTAGTTCCAATCCCAGTTTTGATAGCGTTCTTTTGAGATTTGCTGAATGATTTCCCAATCTTTTTCCGTCAACTTGTACTCCGGAATTTCATCCTCCGTATCGAAAATGTAGCGAAGCAGGAGGCTCCTGAATTCCTCTGTCGTCATCTTCTGCTCGAGAAACTCGCTGATGTTGGCCACGCGGCTTCTAATCGATTTAATGCCCTTTGATTCGATTTTATCTTTCTTTACCTTCAATGCGGAGACAACGTTCTCTATTTCTGAATCAAATAAAAGCGTGCCATGGCTGAACATTCTGCCTTTCGTTGAAAATTGCGCATTGCCGGAAATTTTCCGGCCGTTTGCCATCAGATCGTTCCGCCCGCTCAGCTCAGCGTCGACGCCAAGGCGCTTTAAGGCTGCGACAACGGGCTCGGTGAACTTTTTGAAGTTATGAAAGCTGTTGCCGTCATCCTTCGTAATAAAGCTGAAGTTCAAGTTTCCGAGATCATGGTAGACGGCTCCGCCGCCTGAAAGTCTGCGGACAACGATGATCCCGTTTTCATCGACATACTTCGTATTGATTTCCTCGATTGTATTTTGATTTTTGCCGATGATGATCGACGGCTGATTGATATAAAACAGCAGATAAGTCTCTTCCGGATCAAGATGCTTTAAGCAATATTCCTCAATGGCCAGATTGATCCGCGGATCTGTGATATGTTGATTATCGATAAACAGCATGTTTTCCTTCCTCCTTCTCATCTCCCCACACATAGCCGGTGTGTGCCAGATCAACGCCGCCCTTGTATACGGTTTTGGCCTCTTCCACAAGCATCCGATGCTCACCGAAATGCGGAAGGTGTGTCAACAAAAGATGCCCCGCTCCGGCTTCCGCTGCGATCCGGCCCGCTTCAAGGCTGTTCATATGCCCGGCTGATGCGCCATCCTGTCCGGCATAAAAATTGCACTCGCTGATGACGAGATCCGCCCCTTCGCTAAAAGGAATGAACGCTTCCTGAAAGCTCGAATCCGCGGTATAAACGACCGAGTGGACACCGTCGGTAATCCGCATCGCAAAACAGTCGACAGGATGGACCGTTTTCAAAAATGTGAATGTAAACGGACCGATTGTCAAGGGCTGATCGGGATCATATGACAAGCCCGCAGTATGCGTTTTATATGTAAGCCTTGAAAACTGTTCTTCATCAAAAGGATGTCCGTAAATCGGAAGCGCATTCTCCCCTTTTCCAAGGAATGAACCGACGAGTTTGGCAAATTGCAATGGCCCGATGTCTGCAATATGGTCGTGGTGATAATGGGATAACACAACGGCATCAAGCTTTTCAACAGGCAAAAACTGCTGCAGCTTCGATAACACCGCGCTGCCGCAATCGATTAAGACCGAACGATTCCCTGATTGAAGCAAATAACCTGAAGTCGCTTCATTTGCGGCCGGAAACCCTCCATAGCACCCGATAACAGTGATCTTCATCCTGCTTACACCTCATTGTTTATGAGTTTAGTCCCCCTATTCAATATACCCATTTTTCTTAAAAATTGCATGTTTTATGTTTTGTCATAAAACAGACATTGATTTTTCGCACACTGTTATAATACAATGTAATCAACAAACGAATTGGAGGAATTGAAATGCTGGGCAAAATCACAGAATTTTTCAGAAATTTACCTTCAAAAAAATGTTCCAAATGCGGCAATGAAATTGATGAGCAGCACGAATGCTACGGAAATACGTGTTCTAAATGTCTCAATTTAAAAGATTTATAAATGCTAAGACATACACTTCGGCGGACAATTGCTCCCCGGGGTGTTTTTTTGTCACAAAGTTAGTCATAAAGTGAGAGATTTTTGTCAAAATTCATTATCTTAATAACATTTTACTATCTGTGTTGGGAAAATAGGCTCCGCTTTCGGAGCCTGTTTGATTTTGAGCTGTGTAAATGATCTCATATCTGAATTTTCGATATATTCAGATGTTATTTTTTTAATGGACGAGCTGCTTTTTCTTTCGCTATACTTAATTTACGATCTCGAATTTAATATTTTAGTATAATTACATACTTGTTGGGAGGGCATCTATGAAAAGAATGAAAATCGGCTTAGCCACGCAAATATTCCTCGGGCTGATTTTAGGTGTGGCAGTGGGAGCTATTTGGTTTGGAAACCCCGCTGTAGCAACATATCTTCAGCCTGTCGGTGACTTATTTTTAAGACTCATCAAGATGATCGTGATTCCAATTGTCGTATCCAGCTTGATCGTTGGGGTTGCGGGAGCCGGAAGCGGCAAAAAAGTCGGCAGACTCGGCTTTCGGACGATTCTTTACTTTGAGATCATTACCACGTTTGCCATTGTTCTCGGACTGCTCTTGGCAAACGTTATTCAGCCAGGACACGGCATCAATTTTTCGGGTGCCGAAAAGACGGATATCAGCCAATACGTCCAAACGGAAAAAGAAGCGGGCACAAAATCGGTCGCAGACACTTTTTTACATATTGTACCGACAAACTTTTTCCAATCTCTCGCCGAAGGAGACATTCTGGCGATCATTTGCTTCACCGTCCTTTTCGCCCTTGGGGTTGCAGCAATAGGGGAAAAAGGAAAACCTGTGCTGTCTTTTTTTGAAGCAACTTCCCACGCTATGTTTCATGTCGTCAATATTGTCATGAAATTCGCACCGTTCGGCGTTTTTGCCTTAATTGGTGTGACGGTCTCCAAATTCGGTTTTTCGTCACTCATGTCGCTGGGAAAGCTCGTTTTACTGGTCTATTTCGCGCTGGCTTTCTTCCTGATTATCGTCTTCGGCATCGTCGCCAAACTGGCCGGCATCAGCATTTTTAAATTTTTGGCATACTTAAAAGACGAACTTCTCCTTGCCTACAGCACTTCAAGTTCTGAAACCGTCCTGCCCCGCGTGATGGAAAAAATGGAGAAAATCGGCTGTCCGAAAGGCATCGTTTCCTTCGTCATACCGATCGGCTATACATTCAACCTGGATGGTTCTGTCCTGTATCAGGCGATCGCCGCCTTGTTCTTGGCGCAGGCGTATGGGATTGATCTGTCCATTGTCCAGCAGCTCACATTGATTCTCGTATTGATGGTCACATCAAAAGGGATGGCCGCGGTTCCCGGCACATCGTTTGTCGTTCTTCTGGCGACGCTTGGAACCTTCAACATCCCTGTAGAAGGTCTTGCCTTTATCGCCGGCGTCGACCGGATTATGGACATGGCGCGGACGGTTGTCAACCTAACCGGAAACGCCCTTGCGGCGGTTGTCATGTCTAAATGGGAAGGCGAATATGACGCCGTCAAAGGACATGCTGAATTGAATAAAACTGAACCCGCTGACATGAAAATGTCCAGCTGACGGCATGAAAAAACGTATGTATTCCCTTTATCGGAAAACATACGTTTTTTTTAAAAATATACGATTTAATCAAGAAACCTGTCCAATCAGCTTCCTTCTATTGACATACGATGTACTGTACTTCAAATAAGAACAGGAGGGAAGTTATCATGTATTACTATCATGATCACTGCAAGAAGGACTTTGACTACGATTACGACTATCATAAGAAAGACCACGACTGCAAGAAATACTACTACTATTATTATTACTACTACTATCCTTGCTATAAGAAATATTATGACTACGACTATAAGAAATTCGATTATGGCTATGACCACTGCAAAAAGAAAAAGCATTATGACTTCTGGTAAGTCATTCTATTAAGATTGCCGACAACCCTTCACATTCGTGATCGGTTTTTAAATCGGCGCTCACAAATCAGGAAGGCATGCCGGCTGCGTGCATGGATCCCCTGTGAAAGTCTGCTCCTCTGGCCGTTCTTCCTGAACTGTAATTGTTTAAAGGTCACGCCTGAAAAAAGATGACTTCCACAACTTTTCTCCCAAGGGATCGATCCTTGGGAGTTTTTTGCGAGAACTCAAACCATTTCCGACTGCACGTAGTGATACAAAAGGTTTGCCGTATGCTCCAGAGATGTCCGGTGCGTCCTTTCAAATGCGTGGGATGCGTCGATTCCCGGGCCGATCAGCCCGTGGACGATGTCATGGCCTGCTTTGATGGCAGCCGAAGCGTCCGATCCGTAGTACGGGTAAATATCAAGCTTATATTTGATCCCATGCTTCTCACAAATTTCGGTCAGGCGTTTTCTGAGACCGAAATGATACGGGCCGCTGGCATCCTTGACACAAATGGATACCGTATATTCATCCGTCGATTGTCCATCACCGATCGCCCCCATATCAACGGCCATGTATTCGACTGTTTCAGGCGGTATGTTCGAATTGCCGCCATAACCGATTTCTTCGTTGTTCGAAATCAAAAAGTGGGTTGTGTAAGGCAATATGATCTTTTTATTATGAATCGTTTTGATCAGCTGCAGCAAAAGAGCGACGCTTGCTTTATCATCCAAATGCCGCGATTTGATAAATCCGCTCCGCGTGATTTCAACCCGCGGATCAAAGGAAATAAAATCCCCTACATTAATGCCGAGCGCCCTGGTGTCTTTTTCATCCCGGACAGGCTCATCAATGCGGACCTCCATGTTTTTCTGGTTCCGTTCGGCTTTCCCGGCGTCTTTATATACATGAACAGATGTTTGATGCATTAAGATCGTGCCCGTGTATGTTTTTCCGGAAGCCGTTTCAATTCTGCAATATTCACCTTCGATCGAATTGTAATGAAAGCCGCCGATTAAGTCTATTTTCAGCCTTCCGTCTGACTTAATCTCTTTCACCATTGCGCCAAGTGTATCAACATGCGCCGTCAGCATCCGGTGGCGTGTCCTGTCGCGCCCGGGAATCGTCGCGATCAGCCCGCCTTTATGATTGAGCCTTGTTTCAATCCCTTCTTTCTTTAGCAGCTGGTCGATATAGTGTATGATCTCATATGTATTTCCGGTCGGGCTCGGAATCGAGACAAGCTCTTTGATAAGCTCCATTGTTTCCTCGACAGATGACATCTTCATTCCCCCTATCTTTGGATGTCTATAGTATACCTCATAATAACAAATTAGTACCAGATACTAATACTTGATGATATAATATAAATAAGGAGAGTGAGTTCATGAAAACTTTATCAAAAGCGCGAATCTCGGCCATTGGGAGCTATGTTCCCAAAAAGCGGCTGACAAACGAGGACTTGGAAAAAATCGTTGACACTTCTGATGAATGGATCACACAGCGGACGGGCATGAAAGAAAGACGGCTGGCTGACGAACAGGAATTCACATCAGACCTTTGCATTCAGGCGATAGAAAATTTACAAAACAGATATCACGGCACACTTGATGATGTCGATATGATCATCGTCTCCACAACAACGGCCGACTACGCGTTTCCGAGCACAGCCTGCCAAATTCAGAAGCATTTCGGATGGTCGGATACCGGTGCGGTCGATGTCAATGCAACATGTGCCGGGTTAACATACGGCCTGCACATGGCCAACGGGCTCATCACTTCGGGATTGCACCAGAAAGTCCTTGTGGTTGCCGGTGAGACATTATCAAAAGTGACCGATTATACAGACCGCTCATCATGCGTATTGTTTGGGGACGGGGCCGGCGCACTGCTTGTCGAGCATGATGAAACAGCTGCAGACTTCATCACATTTGTCCAAGGCACGAAAGGCGACGGCGCCCGGCACTTGTACAGGACCGGCTTGAGAAGTGATCTAAAAGGAGATCCGCTTGCAGGAGAAGGGAAAATGGTTCAAAACGGGCGTGAAGTATACAAATGGGCTGTCCGCACCGTACCAGAGGGCATTCATGCACTGCTCGAACAAGCGGAAATGTCTCTTGAAAACATCGATTGGTTCGTACCGCACAGCGCAAATTTGCGGATGATCGAATCGATCTGCGAAAAATCGGGAATCCCGATTGAAAAAGCGCTGACAAGTGTTGAATGGTTTGGCAATACGTCTTCCGCTTCGATTGTCCTTGCACTTGATGAAGCCGTGAAAAACGGAAAACTCAAAACTGGAGACACACTGCTCCTTTTCGGCTTTGGCGGAGGCTTTACATATACCGGACTGCTTGTGAAATGGGGTGTGCCTGTTTCCTAAAACAGGAGAAAGAGGATTGGCAGCTGAACAGTTTCCGGCATAAAAAAAACACCTTTTTAGACCTATAAAGGGCTAAAAAGGTGTTTTTTCCTTATGCAGGCTGCTCCTCGATTTTTCCTTTGCTGAGCAGCACTTTAAAATAGATGAGCGTTAAAGCCATCATGAGCAGGGCAACACCGCCGAGGACAGCGGCCTGTTCCCACATATAACCGTAATCTCCGCTTGAAATCACCGCTCTGTAGCCTGCAATGCTGTAAGTCATCGGCAGCGCCGCATGAATCACTTGGAAGAATTTTGGAACGAGGGCGATCGGGAATGTTCCGCCGCTTCCGCCAAGCTGCAGGACGAGCAGAATAACGGCGATGAACCGGCCGGGATTTCCCATCGTCGCCGCCAAAAATTGAATGAGCGCAAGACAGGTAATACTCATAATGATGCTGAACAAATAAAATCTCCAGACGCTTTGCACTTCAAGTCCGATTCCCCAAAGAATAATCGTGCAGGCGATGACCGCTTGCAGAATACCAACTGGAAGAAGCACGCTGAATTTGCTGATGAACCAGCCAAACGCCGATTCGGGCTTGCTTGAAGGTTGTTTGACATCAAACACAACGGTGATCATGAGGGCGCCGACAAATAATCCGAGCGATAAAATGTACGGGGTCAATCCTGTGCCGTAATTTGATACCGGATCGATCTTGTCGCCTTTGACATCCACAGGATCAGAAAACATATTATAGTTCTTTTCCCCGGCTTTGATATCACCCGTCTCATCCGCCGCATCAGACAGCTTGTCGGAAAGCTCCCCGCTGCCGTCTTTCAGCTTGCCAAGCCCATCGTCCAAATTCTTCATTGCGTCAGACAGCTTGAAAGAAGCATCCTCCAGCTTCTTGGATGAGCTTTGCAGTTCGCCAAACTTGCCGGTCAATGTCTGGCTGCCTTCGGCAATCTTTGAAGACCCGCTTTTCGCTTCTGCGAACTTTTCGTTATAAGCCCCAAGCCCGTTTGTCAAGGTGTCGAGTCCTTTTTGGATCTTTACCGATCCGGTATAAAGCTGGTTCGCCTGGGAAGGGAACTTTTTAAGCTCCTGAAGCTGCTGTTTCATAACAGAAAGATCAGGAAGCTTGCTCATATCCGGAATCCGCTCTTTCAGCTGTTCCAGTTCAGGGAGTTTCACCTCTCCCATCCGCTGATCGACCTGTTTTGAAAGAGCCGCTTTTTGTTCTTTTGTCAGCATGTTGCTTGATTCAATAATTTGTTTGACTTCAGTTTTTTGGTTTTTCAATGCTTGTTCCAGCTGTGTCAAGTCGTTTGACATTTGGCCGATGTCTTTTTTCGCCTTCTCGGCGTTTGTGAGCGCCTTTTCCAGCTGCGCAATCTTCTCATCTGAAATCGATTGTTCGAATTTGCTGATTTGCTGGGCCTTGTCATTGAGCTGCTCTAAGCCTGCCACCAGCTGCGGCATGCCTTGCTGAAGCTCTTGTGCACCGCTGTACAGCTGACCGCTTTTTTCCTGGAACTGTCCGAGGGCAGAATCAAGGTCATGGATTTTTTCATTGAGCGTATGAAACGCCTTACCGAACTTCTCCATGCCGTCTTTGTTAAACTGCAGCTGGCTTTTCGCCAATTCTTCCAGACCCTTTTTGATCTTTTCGCTGCCGTCTTTTGCATCCTTTAAGCCTTTATCAAGCTTTCCGGCTCCAGCGCTTGCTTCTCCCAGACCTTTTGCAATCTTACCGAAGTTATCAAAGATCACTTTGACGTACTGTTCGCTGATTTCCGAGCCGACTGAATGCTGCAGCTGCTCAATCGCCTTGTCGCTGATCTGAGCGCCGACATAGTTGCGTCCGGCGTTTGTATGATAAATCAGATCAAGCTTTTTCGGCTTTTTGTCCAACACAGTGCTGGCGTTTTTTGAGAAGTTTTCAGGAATTTCCACAACCATATAATATTCTTCATTTTGCAGGCCTTGCAGCGCTTCATCTTTCGTTGTAAAATGCCAGTCAAATTTATCATTTTCTTTCATTTCTTTAACAAGATCATCGCCGATGTGAAGGTCTTTTCCTTCATATGTTGTTCCCTTATCAGAGTTGATGACCGCTACAGGCAGCTGATCAACGTGTCCGTAAGGGTCCCAGTATGCCGCCAAAAAAACGCTGCTGTAGATCAGCGGAATAAAGAGAACCCCGATGACAGAGATGAGCAGTTTTTTATTTGTGATCAGTTCTCTCCACTGGTTTTTTAAAACATTCATGGTTGATACGCCTCCTAATCAACGGCCGGATCTATCGATTTGGCCGCACACCTAAAAAAAGGAAGGATTATCTAGTTTGACAATCCTTTTAAAATATACATTTTCAGCATTTCTGCAATTTCTTCTTTCTTCAGCGGTTCATGGTGTCTTTCCCAATCAAAGATAAGCGCAATGTAAAGCTTAAAAATGACAAATGCGTTCAGTTCGGGATCACACGGTCTTATATCGTCATTTTTAACCGCTTCTTTTATTTTTTTCTTAATGTAGTTGATCACCATCCGCTCCAGCTTTTCAGTCACTTCCCGGGCGGCGGGGGTGCCCAGCTCCGTTGCCTCCTGAAAGATTTTAATCGTCAGCTGATGTTTCTTTCTGTACTCCAAAATGGCCATCATCGCGCGATGAGCATTTTCATGAAACGGCAGTTCAGGGTCGATCGCTTGATCTGCCGTTTGCTTCATTTCAATCAGCAGCGATGAAAAAATTTCGCCGAACAGTTCCTCCTTATTTTTGAAAAAGGTATAGATGGTGCCCTTCCCGACATTTGCAAGCTTTGCCACTAAATCCATTGTCGTCGCTTTGTATCCAAATTGTGTGAATGATTTTGTCGCCGCTTCAATAATCAGTATTTTCCGGTCTTTGCTCATGCTTTCTCACCCCAAAAATGACTATTTGAACATTTTGGTCAATAAGTACAGAGAGTAATTTACCACATCCGCAAGCGAAATGCAAATGATTTAAATGTTAGTTTTTCCATATCCAGCCTTTGATTATGTGATCATGAAAAGGGCAAAAAAAAAGCCGCCGATTTCGGTCGGTCAGCTTTGCTCTTATTCTGCTTTTTCAAACAGGTGGGAAAGAACATCTTTGACGGCTTGTTTGCCTTGATCGATGCAATCCGGAATTCCGACACCTTCAAAAGAAGCGCCTGTCACAAAAATTCCGGGATACGAGGTTTGAAGCCCTTCCCGTATTTCTTTTATTCTTTTTTGATGGCCGACATGATACTGCGGCATGGCTTCATTCCATCTTGTGATACAGCTCATTTCCGGCTCGCCTTCGATGTTCATGATCCGTTTCAGATCGTCGAGCACGATCTTGACCATTTCTTTGTCCGACTGCTCGACAACCGACTCATCACCGGCTTTGCCGACGTAAGCCCTTAACAGAACTTTGCCTTCCGGCGTGGTGCTCGGCCATTTTTTGTTTGTCCATGTGCAGGCGGTGATAGAGAAGTCACTGTTTCTTGAAATGACGAAGCCTGTGCCTTGATGCTCCATCTGGACAGCTTCCTCTGGAAAGCCCAGCGCCACATTGGCGACAGATGTCGAAACCATTTTCTGCAGACCTTTCAGCCAATCTTCATCTTGAAACATTTGCGAAACGGCTTTATGCGGAGCGGTGACCACGGCTGCATCGGCGTCGAGCACGGTTCCGTTGTCAAGCTTCAAGCTGTATCCGCCTGCGGCGTGCTTGATCTTGACTACTTTTGTGCCTTTGTAAATCTTTGTCCGTTCAAGCTGTTTTTCCAGTTCTTCTACAATGGTCTGCAGTCCGGTTTTCAAGGTTTGAAACTGGCCTTTCTTTTTGCCCGCCGGCTTTTGGCTGCCTTGACGGCCGCGCGACTTTTTCATACCGACGATCAAGCTTCTGTATTTCTGCTCGGTCTGGTAGAACTGCGGGAAGGTTGACATCAGGCTGAGGCGGTCGATATCTCCGGCATAAATGCCTGAGAGCAGCGGCTCAATCAGGTTTTCAACCACTTCCCCGCCGACGCGTCTTCTGAAAAACTCACCGAGCGACTGGTCTTCCTGAGGCTTGCTTGCGGGAAGAAGCAAATCCATCCCCGCCCTCAGCTTTCCCTGAAAAGAAAACAGGCCGGTTGTCAAAAAAGGCCCGATTTTCGTCGGCACACCCATTACAGCCCCCTCCGGGATCGGATAGAGCGTCTCATTGACGAGAACATAAGACTGGCCTGTCGCATTGTTGACAAGCAAATGCTCGAGTCCGAGATCTTTGACAAGCTGCGGAGCGCTCTGTTTTCGTTCCAAAAATGAATCCGGGCCCCTCTCAATTACATATCCGTCTTTGTGGACGGTCTGAATCTTTCCGCCTAATCTCGGACTCGCCTCAACAAGCGTCACTTCAGCCGGAAGGCCGTTCGTTTTGATTTCCTTTTCCAAGTAGAAGGCGGCGGCCAACCCGGTAATACCGCCGCCGATAATGACAATCTTCCTGCGTTCTCCACTCATATAAAATCGCCTTCTTTACTGTTCTTCTTTGTCCAATTCTTTCAGCACAACATCTGCTAATGCGTCGATAAATTGCGGTTTTGCATTAGGCATTTCCGGCCTGTAGTAGCTGGCTCCGACATCATCTGTGACAACTTTGCATTCATAGTCGTTATCGTACAGGACTTCCAAATGGTCGGCCACAAAACCGACAGGCGCGTAGACAAAAGCGCTGTAGCCTTTTTGCTCTGATAAGTCCCGCGTCAAATCCTGCACATCAGGTCCAAGCCAAGGATCAGGAGTGTTGCCTTCGCTTTGCCAGCCGACCGCATAATCCGCCACACCCGCTTGTTCAGCGATAAGGCGGGCTGATTCTTTGAGCTGATCCGGATATGGATCTCCTAAATCAACGATTTTTTCGGGCAGGCTGTGGGCCGATACGATCAGGACAGCGTTATCCCTTTCTAGAGGCGGCATTTGCGCGTACGTTTTTTTGATTTGATCCGCCCAGTAGCTGATAAATTTCGGCTCATCATACCAGCTGTTAATCGATGTGATCTTGATGCCCAGCTTATCCGCTTCCTCCTTTGCCCGATTGTTGTATGACTGGACGCTGAATGTGGAAAAGTGGGGCGCCAGGACGATGCTGACCGCTTCTGTTATGCCGTCTTTATGCATGTCCTGAACGGCGTCTTCAATAAACGGCTCAATATGCTTAAGACCGATATACGCTTTAAAGGTCACATCATCCTGCATCTCGTTTAAGCGCTTTTCAAGCTGACTTGTCTGCTCGCCGGTAATCTTCGCCAGCGGGGAAATGCCGCCGATCGCCTGATAGCGGTCTTTCAAGTCCTGAAGCATGTCCGGCTCAGGTTTTCTGCCTCTCCTGATATGCGTGTAATAACGTTCAATGTCTTCTTCCTTGTATGGCGTTCCGTATGCCATGACGAGAAGCCCCATTTTCTTTTTACCCAACATGAACACCTCTTTACAGATCTTTATCTATTCGTATTTTGACAGTTCAGGTCGTAAAGACCAACTGAAATGCTCATGAAATCAGGCTCGATTTTTTGGAGGCGGAATACTCATGAACAAATGCCGTTAACTTTTTCAGCGTCTCAGGGCTCACCTCAGGGAAGATACCGTGGCCGAGGTTGAAAATAAACCGGTCTGTCAGCAGGCCCTGATCGAGAATTTCCTTTGTTCTCGCCTCGATGACATCCCACGGCGCAAGCAGAATCGACGGATCGAGATTTCCCTGGAGGGTTTTGGTCAGCCCTTTGTCCCTTGCTTCCTGAATGCTCATCCGCCAGTCCAGGCCGACGACGTCGAGGGAAAGGTCATGCCAGTCGCGGGCAAGGTGGCTTGCGCCAACACCGAACATGATCAATGGCACACCTTCTTGTTTAAGCTCTTTAAACAACACATCCATCGTCGGTTTGATGTAGCGGCGGTAGTCAGCCGCATTCAACGCTCCGACCCATGAATCAAACACCTGAATCGCTTTTGCGCCGGCGCGGATTTGCGCCTTCACATAAACGGCCGCCATTTCGCCCAGTTTTTTCATCAATTTAAACCACGCCTCAGGCTGACTGTACATAAACGCTTTTGTTTTATTGTAGTTTTTAGATGGACCGCCTTCGATCATATAGCTTGCCAATGTAAACGGCGCACCTGTAAAACCGATCAGCGGGACGTTCAGCTGCTCCTTAGTCAGCAGTCTGATCGTCTCGAGAATATAGGGAATATGTTCATCCGGCTCAAGCTCGCCGAGTTTTTCAACATCGGCAAGCGAAGTGATCGGCTGATCGATCACAGGGCCGATTCCGTTTTTAATCTCAACGTCTACGCCAATTCCTGGAAGCGGTGTCATGATGTCCTTATAAAGAATCGCCGCATCCACCCCGTACTGTTCGACAGGAAGCCTTGTCACATATGCGCACAGCTCAGGCTGATGCGTAATGTCAAACAGTCCGTATTTTTCTTTTAACGCCCGGTATTCCGGCTGCGATCTGCCGGCCTGCCTCATGTACCAAACGGGCACATGGGCGGTTTTTTCTCCGCGGCACGCTTTTAAAAACGCGTCATTAAAAGCATTGTCGTTTTTCACACTGATTTCCACCTTTCAAGCTGCAACCATACGTTCGCAAAATTACTCCTTCAAATATACCGTTTTTTTGCTGAACGGTATACTCATGAGACTTATTGTTCAAAAAATTGATGAATTTCGTGTTCCTAATGACCCGAAGGAAATATATTCGGTTCGATAAAATCGGTCCCTTCCCCCTCTGTTTTCGTTTGCGGATTGTATGGAACAATTTTGTATGAAGCACCGGAAAAAACATTGGCATACGGGATGTCATAGCTTCCCGTTCCTTTTACGGTATCGATCAATGTTTCTTTTCCGTTTTTCTTTTCATATATTCGGTATTCGGCTCTTTTATCCTCTTGTTCATGCCATTTTAGTGACACCGTAATCAGTCCCATAGGTGAAAAGGTGTAGTCTGCTGTCGCGCTTTCCAGGTCTTCAAGATGAATCGGACGGTCCAGATCCTTGATCCCTTCCGGTTTTTGAAATGCGGACGGCTGCTGGCCGGAGCGTTTTAATATGTCTTTAAACAGCCTTGTCGGATAAGAGCTTCCGCCTTTTAAATAATGGGTTTTATCCGTCCTGTCATAGCCCATCCAGACAGCCCCTGTCACTTCGGGGGTATAGCCGGCAAACCAGGCGTCTTTTGTACCGCCTTCTTTACCGGTAAACGTAGTGGAACCCGTTTTCCCGGCCACCTCTCCAGAAAATTCGCCGGCTTTCCCGGTTCCGCTTTTGACAACCTCTTGAAGCATGCGCGTCATGTTCCAGGCCGTCTGTTTGCTAAAAACCTTTTCCGGTTTTTCTTGATGGCGGTACAGCACATTCCCGGTCTCATCCGTAATTTTTTTAATAAAGAACGGCTCATCATATTTTCCTGAATTGGCAAATGTCCTGTATGCGCCGGCGAGTTCAAGCGGCGATACGCCTGTTTCAAGCCCGCCCAGCCCCAGCGCGAGGCCGTCATCAGGAAGGTTCATCCCCAAACGGCTGAGATAAGGCTTGACGGTTTCAACACCGATCTCATTCAGCGTCCAAACAGCGGGAGCGTTTTTACTGTATGTCAAAGCATCCACCATCGAGACTTTTCCTTCATACTTTCCGTCATAATTTTTCGGGGAGTAGCCGCCTTCATATGAAAGCTGTTTATCTTCAAGCAGAGAATACGGTTTATAGAGCTTTTCTTCAAGAGCCGGCCCGTAGACGGCAAGAGGCTTGAACGTCGAGCCGGGCTGCCGCGGAGCGGTCGCTCTGTTATAGCCCTTCGGAAGATAATCCCTCCCTCCGAGAGCTGCAACAACACCGCCTGTCTTATTGTCGATAAAAACGGCGCTGCCTTCGGCTTTATTGTCTGTACCCGGAAAATAGCCGTCCTCTTTCATCAGCGTATAGGCTGCTTTTTGGATTGAGGTGTCAAGCGGCACAGTGATCGTGTATCCGCCTTGAAGGAGCTGCTCGCTTGAAATGGAATATTTGTCTTCCGCCTCTTTCATGACAAGGTCAATATAGCTGTCGAGCCAAGGCGTTTTTGATTTTTCTTTTACGTGAAGGCCCAGCGTGCTTCCCTGCGCCCTGACCGTTTCTTTTGAGCTGAGATACCCCTGCTCATTCATCATGCTGAGGACGACATTGCGCCTCTCTCTGCTTTTATCCGGGTGGAGAATGGGTGAATATGTGCTCGGCGCCTTGGGAATCGAGGCGAGAACCGCTCCTTCGGCCGCTGTTAAATCTTTTACATCTTTATCGAAAAAATAGTTTGCGGCCGCCTGAATCCCGTAAACACCGTGTCCGAAATAAAGCTGGTTCAAGTACATTTCAAGGAGCTTGTCCTTGCTGTAATCCCGTTCTAAATTAATCGCGATGATGACTTCTTTTGTTTTTCTTAAAAACGTTTTGTCATTTGTTAAAAAAATATTTTTAGCCAGCTGCTGTGTGATCGTGCTTCCACCTTCTACTTTGCCGCCGGCTAATATATCTTTGTAGACGGCCCTCGTCACCGATTTAAAGTCGATGCCATGGTGCTCATAAAAGCGTTGATCTTCAACAGCGATGAACGCATGTTGAACGTTATCCGGCACTTCATCGATGGAAACCGGTCTTCTGTTTTCGGTATAAAGGCTTGCGACCTCTTCACCATTTTGGTCGACGATTTTAGAAGAAGCATGGAAAATCAGCTTCTTTTCATCAATGACGTAATCCCCCAGAAAAATGATCGTAATATAGCCGATTAATGATAATAGGATAATGGCAGCAGTTATGATAATTGGAATGAAAAATCTTTTTTTCATCTGTTCACCTCATTCCTTTCTATAGCTAGTATGGGAATTTTTTCTTCAGATTATGTTTTCGCATTTATTCATTTCCTTGATAGAATTTTAAAACGGCCTTTTGTTATACTATCAGAAAAGGGGTGGGTAAAATGAATTTTTACATGACATACGGAACCGTTGATTTTTTAAAAAAGATCGCTGAAAAACACGGTCTTGAAAACATGCTGTTTATGAAAAGCTACGATTCTGCGCTTCTTTTTCACGAAACGGAAGGAGAGAGCGTTTTCCAGGCTCCTCACCGCTACGAAATCATCGACCGGTCCGGGGAATTGGGAGAGTCCGGTTTTGTCGTCCTCAACAACATCCCTGTGACACCTGAAGGCAGACCTTTGTTTGAAACCCGTTTTAAAAACAGGGCGGGAAAAATCGAAAATCAGCCGGGATTTAAAGCGCTTCGCGTGCTCAGGCCGCAAGAAAGCGACACCTATATCGTGTTATCGCTCTGGGAATCAGAACAGGCCTTTCAGGATTGGAAAAATTCAAACTCATTCAAAGAAGCACACAAAAAAGAACAATCTTCAGCAGGAATCAACAAAGGCGGAACGATCTTTTCCAGGCCGTCCTATATTTCTTCCTATCATTCCGTCCAATAACTGCCTTTTCGGCAGTTTTTTTATTTCCGGGGAAATGGCCCTCCTTCACACTCTTGCAGCCCAGGAATAAGCTGTATGAGGTCATGATACAGGGGGATTGGAAATGGATCTTGAACTGACGTCCGTTCATTTTTTGTATTTGGCGTTCATTGCCGCCATTCTTGTGTTTATGCTTCTCCGCCTTGACACGACATGCATCTCGCTTGCCGGAGTGTTTTTCATTTCCCTAATGGCGACCCATTCCTTCAGCGCTTCTGTCATCGGCGTATTTAACAGCTTAATCTATGCAGCCCGCGAACTTCTCCCGACCATTTTTATCATTTGCTTCGTTGTTTCCATGAGTGAGCTCCTGACCAAATCGGGGATTCATGAAACGATGATCACCCCCATCGCCAAGTGGATAAAAGGGCCTGCTCTGGCCTACTGGATTACCGGAGCTCTGATGTTTATCATTTCATCCTTTTTCTGGCCTTCCCCTGCCGTTGCTCTCGTCGGAGCCGTGCTTTTGCCCGCTGCGCTTAAAGCCGGCCTTTCACCGATAGCCACGGCGGCAGCGATGAATTTGTTCGGCCACGGCTTCGCCCTGTCAGGAGATTTCATTATTCAAGCAGCGCCAAAACTGACGAGTGATGCGGCTGGTGTCCCGGTTGCAGAAGTGATGGCCGCAAGTGTTCCGCTCGTCCTCGTCATGGGTTTGACAACGACGGTTACAGCCTTTTTCATGCTGAAAAAGGAGCGCACAGTTTCAGGGATTGATCCGGCCGGCGTGCAGCAAGACGCTCCCGAACCGCTGCTTGGTCCGGCTGCGAGAAAATGGCTCGCATTCGTCGTGCCGATGATATTCATCGGCGATATTGCCCTTATGTTGATCCTAGACCTCCAAGGAGAAGAAGCGACAGCGCTAATCGGCGGAACAGCCGTTTTCGTCCTCATTCTTATCCATTTTATCGTCTACAAGCACCGCTGCCTTGAGAAAATCACCGCTTATTTCATTCACGGGTTTCAATTCGGTTTTAAAGTGTTTGCCCCCGTCATTCCGATTGCCGCTTTTTTCTACCTGGGCGATACAGGTTTTAAGGAAGTTTTGACGGCCGACATTCCGGGATTCTCGAACAGAATTGTAAACGACCTCGGATTGGCTGTTGCCCATTCCGTTCCCCTGTCTCCCGCCATTGCCGCGATTGTCCTGACATTCGCCGGGGCTATTACAGGTCTTGACGGCTCAGGATTTTCCGGAATTTCTCTAGCCGGTTCTGCCGCCAGCATGTTCGCTGCCGCTACAAGCGCCGATCCAGCTGTTCTGACAGCCCTCGGCCAAATTTCCGCAATTTGGGTAGGCGGCGGAACGTTGGTTCCTTGGGCGCTCATCCCTGTGGCAGCCATTTGCAAAGTTGATCCGTTTGAGCTGGCAAGAAAAAATTTCATTCCCGTCGCCTGCGGCTTGGCGGTAACTACGCTGGCTGCGATTTTTCTTTTATAAAAGCTTGAAAGCATGGTTGAACAGCGGCTCAAACTGTCATAAAATTATAAAAACTCGTCGTTCCTTAAAAGGAGGAATTGTTTTGAGATTAGCCGCATTAAAGCAAACGATCCATCAGGAGCTTGATACACACTATGATGAGATGGTCAAATTGAGGCGCCATTTCCACCAGCACCCAGAGCTCTCATTTCAGGAAAAGAACACAGCCGCGTTTATCGCTTCTTATTATGAAGCGCTGGGCGTTCCGATCCGCACGAATGTCGGCGGAGGCGGTGTCCTCGCTGTTATTGAAGGAAATGAGCCAGGGCCAGTCGTTGCCTTAAGAGCCGATTTTGACGCGCTGCCCATCCAGGATCAAAAAGATGTCCCTTATAAGTCAACGGTTCCCGGTGTCATGCATGCCTGCGGCCATGACGGCCATACCGCAACCCTGCTCGTTCTTGCAAAAGTGTTGAGCCGGCATACGGACGATTTAAAAGGAAAGATTGTCATGATCCATCAGCATGCTGAAGAATATTCACCCGGAGGCGCCAAGCCGATGATTGAAGACGGATGTCTCGATGGAGTCGACGTCATTTTCGGCACCCATCTGTGGGCCACTTCACCGCTCGGAACCGTTCAATACCGAACAGGTCCAATCATGGCAGCCGCTGACCGCTTTACGATCACGATTCACGGGAAAGGCGGCCATGGTGCACAGCCTCATGAAACAAAGGATGCCGTCTTGATCGGTTCTCAAATTGTGACCGCCCTTCAGCATATCGTCAGCCGCAGACTCGATCCGACACAGCCGGCCGTCATCTCGACTGGATCTTTTCTTGCGGAAAACTCTTTTAATGTGATTGCCGATAAAGCCGTTTTAATCGGAACCGCACGCTCCTTTAGCGAGGATATCCGCGCAGCTATTGAAAAAGAGATTGAAGAGGTCGTAAAAGGAATTTGCGGCATGCATGGAGCCTCTTATGACTATGCGTATGAAAGAGGCTATCCGGCCGTCTGCAATCACCGAGAGGAAACGGCTTTTCTCGCCGGCATTGCCGGGGAAACCGAAGGCGTTGAAAAGATAGAGGAAAGCGAAATGCAAATGGGAGGAGAAGATTTTGCCTACTATCTCCAGCATGTGAAAGGAACTTTCTTCTTTACAGGAGCCAGCCCTCTTCATCCCAATGAAGTCTTTCCGCACCACCATCCGAAATTCGATATCAATGAAAAAGCGATGCTGATCGCGGCCAAAGTGTTGGCAAGCGCCGCTGTTTCTTATCAAGAGCAGAAAGCGCCGCTCGCAAGCGGAAAACGGGACAAATGACTTTTATACAAAAACAGCCGGATTATCCGGCTGTCTCTTTCATGAATCTTAAGTGAAAGACATGTCTCGCCGTTTCGCCGAGGTGGCCGAGCAGCTGATAATTGGCCGTTCCCCCGACAATCGCACCGAAGCCCGGGACAAGCTGAAATAATTTGACGAGATCGAGATAATCCCGATATTCCTGCTGAAATGTCTGCCAATCGATGTCGCGCTTTTCTCTTTCCCAATTGTCAATGATGCGGAAAATCTCTTTCCGGTGGGCATCACCCGAAAAAGCAAGCTGAAAAATATACAGGAGGAAGATCCGCTCTTCCTTCACTTTGACGTCATAGCCGTAAATCGCTGCCAACTCAAACAGGCATTTCATTTTGATGCCGAGCAGGAGCGGAAAATCCGCCAACCCGAGAAAAATCCCGCCGGCACCCGTACCGGCTCCTTCGACTGCGGCCGCTTTCTGATAGCGGGCCACCGCTTTTTGCGCCAATTCGGCTTTTTCCTTTAAGGAAAGGGAGCCAGTTTCCCTTTGGGAAGTCGTCAAATTTGAGCCGACGAGCGTCGCTTCGACCATTTTTTTGATGCTTTCCGTTACGGCCTTGTGCACTTTTTTGGGAATGGCAGCATTGATCTTTGTCTGAACGCCTTTTGACATCCGTTCTGCCATCGACTGCTTCCGCAGAAACTTCATTTTCCAGCGGTGAGCCTCATCTAACAACAGCTGGTTTTCATTCATGCGCCTTTCACCTCTTCTTTATTCATACTGAAAAAAGGAGAAAAGGTTTCATTTTATCTGCGGGCATTTTTCCTTAACCTGCTGGTAAAATAAGGCTTCATGACGACAAATATTAAGAGCGCCGAACCGCCCAGACCTAAAAGCATACCTGTCCATTGGAGCCTGACGCAGGCGGCGGCTGCGACTAAGATCGCCTGAATGCTCAAGACAATCTGAAGCAGCTGGAAAAAGCTCTTTCTTTTTTCTTCTTGTCTGACAGGGTAGAGCTCCTGCAAAGACAAATGCGAAAAATGATCAAACAGCGGTGTCAGCTGAATGCCGGTGATGAAAACGGTGAAGACGACAAGCAGTGCAGACACCCACTCAACCGTTGAAAAGTAAGCAATGATGAGGGCGAAAATCACGGTCAGCCTGATCACGATTCCGAAATAGTCGTTTGATCTGATGAATGCCCTGCCGTACATGTACGCAAATGTCCGCCGCTGATCATACGGGATGAAGCCGAGCATCCAGTCGAGATATGCCCTTCTTTTCGCTTGTTTCTTTAGGTGAGGGACATCGGTAAACAGATTGGCAAGCCGGTAAAACCGTTGTTTTCTTTTGATTTCATCCTCTATATGGAGCTCCCATTTCAATGACTTTTTCTTATCAATCATTGTGAAATAGACGAGCAAAGCTGCCATAATCACATAAAGCGCGGCGGCAAAGCCGTAGGAGGCCTCTAAAGCAAAGTAAATCACGATCGCATTGAGAAAAAAGCGGACAACCCTGTCCATAATCCGCATATTTTTCTCGCTGAAGTATGTCAAACGCCATTGCATCGCCATGTTCCAGACCTTTAAAACAATAAGCTGAACCAGCAACATCAGATAAGCCGACAGCGTCTTTCCGCTCGCCTCGAAGTACAGCGGCGCTAAAACGAGCATCGCCGCGACAAGCGGAAACAGCTGTGTGATAAAACTGAATCGGAAGGCCTGTTTTAAGTACGGCTCCATTTTCGCTTCAAGCGGCAGCAAAAAAACAAGATCCGCTTCTTTAATCAATGTTCTGACATGCGATCCCGCCAAAATGAGCGAAAACAGGACGGCCATCAGCCAATAGGCCGGAAACCCTTCCGGCATCTCCTTCAGCCATTTGCTGTACCAGCTCGCACCGCCCGCCAGCACAAAAATCATGACGATGACGAGATGATCATTCAGCATATATTTCAAGTACGATCTCGTCTCTTTTATATACTCCTCGATCCTTGTCTTCCAAATCGCGCGAATGCTATTCATAGCTCTCTTCCTTCGTCAGTTCAACATACAGATCGTCAAGGCTCGCCTCTTTCATGGAAAACTGCTCTCTCAGCTCTTCAAGCGTACCCTTAGCCCGCACTTCGCCGTTATGTAAAATAATAAAAGAATCACAATACCGTTCTGCGGTGGCTAAAATATGCGTCGACATCAAAACGGCCGAACCGTTTTTCTTTGCTTCATTCATCCGTTCAAGGAGAGCGTTGATCGCCAGCGGATCAAGGCCGAGAAAAGGCTCATCGATAATATAAAGGTCAGGCTCCACCAAAAAGGCGCACATAATCATGACCTTCTGCTTCATCCCTTTGGAAAAATGGGCCGGAAACCATTTGAGACGCTTCTCCATCCTGAACTCCTTCAGCAGCGGCGGAAGCCTTTTTTCAAATGTTTCTTTCGATAATCCATAGGCCATCGCGGTCAGTTCCAAATGTTCCTTCAGCGTGAGCTCTTCATATAAAATCGGTGTTTCCGGGATAAACGTAAATTGGGAACGGTAGCTTTCCGGATCTTCCATGAATGTCTTGCCGTTCAGCTCAACAGAGCCTTTGTGCGGCTCCATCAGTCCGATAATATGGCGGATCGTCGTGCTTTTCCCCGCCCCGTTCAAGCCGATCAATCCGACGATCTGCTCCCGTTCAATCGAAAATGAAATATTGCGGAGCACCGGATTTCTTGTATATCCTCCAGTCAGATCCTTAACAGTCAGTAGTGACATACGTTCGTTCCTTTCCACTCATTTTTCTTAATAGTACCAAAAACAAGGAGGCTTTTAAAACGTTTTCCCTCCGGCTTTTTTCAGTCTGAAAGAAAAACGAATAATCGAAAACGGTTCAGGACAATCTAAGTGATGAAGAAGGGGCAGCTGATCACTCTGGCAAATGAGGTGTTTGTCAAAGACGAGTCTTGAGTAAGAAACGTGTCAGCTTAGAAATTTCTTTCATCCACTGAATTGAGAAAGCATCCGCTTCTTATGGCAAAGCCGTTTGAAAAGGGTGTGACGATCAAATGAGGTGTTTGTCGCAGGAAATGTATAGGCGTTTCAAGTCTTCATTTTGACGAAAAATGGGGTGCTTGCAAAAGGCAGGAAAAGTTTCTCATCAACAAGCGAACCTTCTTCATGGCAGGGTGAACGCGGGAGCCGTTCATCCTGTTTTCGTGTTTCACCGGAAATTATGGTAATATGATGCTTATACATAACCTTTCCATAATGGAAAAAGGAGGAAAAATATGAGCGACTGTATTTTTTGCAAAATCATTAACGGTGAAATCCCATGTGCAAAGGTGTATGAAAACGAACACGTCTTGGCTTTTCTTGACATCAGCCAAGTGACGAAAGGACACACCCTGGTCATTCCCAAAGTCCATAAAACGAACATTTACGAAATGACGCCTGAAATTTCAAGAGAGTTTTTTGAAGCGGTTCCGAAAATCGCCCAAGCCATTAAAGATGAGTACGAGCCGATCGGCTTAAACCTGCTCAACAACAACGGCGAAAAAGCGGGTCAGTCCGTCTTTCATTATCATATGCACATCATCCCGCGCTACGGAAAAGGTGACGGCTTCGGCGCCGTCTGGAAAACACACGCGGACGACTATTCACCGGAAGATTTGCAAACGATTGCCTCTTCCATTAACAGCCGTTTGACCAAACAGGCATAACACTTCCTCAGGCATCGAGAACATCGATGCCTTTTTCTATATAAAGCCTTCCCGCATCCCCGCGTTTTTGTCATAAAATATTCACATGTTTCGCTCCTTCTTGGTGCGGCTGGAATCAGATTGCTCTATATTTCACACAATTCAAATTTTTTATGTATAACGCGATCCTTTTATGATAGGATTGTTTTATATTTTTATACATGAACAGGGAGCGATTGTGATGATACGTACAACGAACTTTAATGCAGGACCTGCGGCACTGCCTTTAGAGGTGTTGCAAAAGGCGAAAGACGAGTTTCTTGATTTCAACGGTGCAGGGATGTCCGTTATGGAGCTGTCCCACCGAAGCAAGGAGTATGATGCCGTTCATCAAAAAGCGAAAGCTCTTTTAAAAGAACTGATGGAGATCCCTGAGGATTATGACATTTTGTTTCTGCAAGGCGGAGCAAGCCTCCAGTTTTCAATGATTCCGATGAATTTTCTGTCCGCACAAAAAACGGCGCACTTCGTCATGACCGGGTCATGGTCTGAAAAGGCGCTCGCAGAAGCGAAGGTTTTCGGAAACACATCGATCATCGCTTCAAGCGAAGAGGACACATACAGCTATATTCCGGAAGTTGCGGAAATTCCGGAGGACGGGGCATATCTTCATCTGACATCCAACAACACGATATTCGGAACGCAGTGGCAGGAATATCCCGACTCTCCGATTCCGGTTGTAGCCGACATGTCGAGCGATATTTTAAGCCGTAAAATCGATGTTTCACAGTTTGACATCATCTATGCCGGCGCCCAAAAAAACCTCGGACCGTCCGGAGTCACCGTCGTCATTATGAAAAAAGAGCTGCTCGCAAAGGAAAATGAAGGAATCGCCAAAATCTTAAAATACTCCACACACGCAAAAGCGAATTCGCTCTATAATACACCGCCGACTTTTGCGATCTATATGCTGTCTCTTGTCCTTGAATGGATCAAAGACAAAGGCGGACTGGCCGAAATCGAAAAACGCAACCGCAAAAAAGCCGAGATTTTATACAGCGCGATTGATGAAAGCGGCGGATTTTACCGCGGCCATGCGAGACCGGACAGCCGTTCAGCCATGAATGTCACCTTTACGCTGAAAAATGATGAGCTGACAAAATCATTCATCGAAAAGGCCAAGGAAGAAAAAATGTCGGGACTCGGCGGACACCGCTCTGTCGGAGGCTGCCGAGCATCGATCTACAACGCTGTTTCCGTTGAAGACTGCGAGAAACTGGCAGCATTTATGAAGAGATTCCAGGAAGAGCATTAAGCCTTGATCCTTTTTCTGACATCTTCTGAAAAAGGCTTCCCCATTCCTTCTAAAGTTTGATATACTACTAGAAAGCTTTCGCAATAAATGGCGAGCATATTATTGGAAAGCAATAAAGAGCCTGAGACGAGGAGAGAATAGACATGAAAACAAAAGAATTAGTTGCCATGGCGCTTTTTGCCGCCATCGGAGCAGCGCTGCACGCTGTGATTCCGCCCTTTTTTTACGGTATGAAGCCAGATATGATGCTGATTATGATGTTTATGGGAATCCTTCTGTTCCCTAAAGTGCAAAACGTACTTGTCATCGGAATCGTGACGGGCATCATTTCCGCTTTAACGACCGCATTTCCGGGAGGACAGCTGCCGAACATCATTGACAAACCAATTACAGCTTTGATCTTCTTTGCCGTATTTCTTGCTGTGAAGAAGCTGAAAAATAGAACGGTCACAGCTTCCGTGTTAACCGCAGCGGGAACGATCCTTTCCGGAACCATCTTCCTGGCGGCGGCCCTCCTGATTGTCGGCCTGCCTGGAAACCAGGGATTTGCCGCACTGTTTACGCTCGTGGTTTTGCCTGCTGCACTCATCAACACAATCGCCATGTTCGTGATCTACCCGATCGTGCAGGCGATCATGAAACGTTCAAGACTGATCGAACAGGCAAAATAAAACCGAAATGCCTCTTTAAAAAAGGTGATCTTCCTTTTTTAGAGAGGTTTTTTTCATTTCTATGGTCAAAAAAAGAGGAATCCGCCCGATATTTTATATAAGAAGCCGAATGAAAAAAAGGAGCAGGAGTGCTAATCCAGCGCTTCCCGTACAAAAAAGCGCTTTTTGTTTTAGTACGCGTTTCGGCGGATAAGATGCGGAAAAACCGAGAAGCCTTAAATAGTAAAAGGAGCCTGCAGCAAAAACAGCGGATAATATTGTTAAAACAATGATGATGACAGACAACCCTCTCCCTCCTTTTTTAAAAAGTATGCTAAAATAAAGCAAGCTATGCAGATGTTTCTTCTGAATCTAAAACAAGTTTTCAATGACAAAAAGGCCGGCGTTTTTGCTTTATAGCCTGACCTTTCAAAAATATAACCGGGGTGATGTACATGTCAAAAGGCCGATCTTTAGCAGCTGGACTGATTGTGGGCGGAATCATCGGCGGTGTCGCCGCTTTATTGTCCGCACCGACTTCAGGAAAGGATTTGAGAAGACAGCTCAAATCAAATTGCGGAAAGTTTGAAGACACTGTCAATAGACTGAAAACCGACGGACGTGCTTTAAAAGAACAGGTTGTCAAAACCGCCAGAGAAGGCGCTGAAATCATCAAAGATGTCAGCAGCGAACTGCAGACGTCCATCCAGGAGTGGCGCAAGGAAATCCAGCCTCATCAGGAGAACCTGAAAAAAGAAATCGCTGATATTGAAGAGAAGATCAAACAACTGGAGAAAACCTTACAAAACTAATATATTCAGCGAAAAAAAAGAACCTTTAAAAAGGGGTGTGAATGGTCATTTTCACGCTCTTTTTTTAATCAAAATGTTGAATTAACACCGAAAAAAGGATTTTTTAAAAATTTCGTAAATTTACATCTTTATTAATCTTTATTTTATTGGCATAATAGAAATTATAAGATAAAGAGAAGCAGGTGAAGTGAATGAATCGAGCGGAAGAGCCCTATTCAGTGAAAGAAGCCCTTTTATTCAGCCAGCGAATGGCACAGCTCAGCAAGGCGCTTTGGAAATCGATCGAAAAGGATTGGCAGCAGTGGATTAAGCCTTATGATCTGAACATTAACGAACACCATATTTTGTGGATTGCCTACCAGCTGAACGGAGCTTCCATTTCAGAAATTGCGAAGTTTGGTGTCATGCATGTATCCACGGCGTTTAATTTTTCCAAAAAGCTTGAGGAAAGAGGATATCTTGAATTTTCCAAAAAATTAAACGATAAACGCAATACGTACATTCAGCTGACCCCGAAAGGCGAAGAGGTATTTCTTAAAATCCTTGAGTCCTATGACCCATCCCGGAACGCTGTTTTAAAAGGCGCCCAGCCCCTGCATCAGCTGTACGGAAAATTCCCTGAAATCGTGGAAATGATGTCCATCATCCGCCATATTTACGGCGATGATTTCATGGAAATTTTCGAAAAATCGTTTACCAACATTGAAAATGAATTTGTCAGCGAAGAGGGCAAAATGAAGAAAAAAGAACCAGCAAAAGAAGCCGGGGAATCGATAGAAATGGACAAACCGCTTGAGCCAATTAAAAATTAAGCCAGATCATATCGCTTGATGATGCTGATGAACTCGCTCATCAGCGGTTTGTAAAGACCTTGTCTGTGAAGGGCGAAAATCGTTTCGTGCACTTCAAGTTTTTCATTTAACTGCCCGGCAAAAAGCGTAAGGAGATGATCGAACATCACATATCCTTGCGCTTTTTGCGCTTCCAGTTCCTTTGTAAGTTCCTCGCACAGCTTTTCCGTCTCCTTTGCTTCTTCCTCGGATAAGCCCTGTTCAATCAGCATTTTATAATATGGATATTCGCTTAAATCTAGTGTGCTCAAAAGCAGCCTCGTATAAAATTCCAGCCGCTCAAGACGCTGTTCCAATGATTTCATATTCGTCACTTCTCTCACCCTTTCTCTTATTTTAGCCGATATTAGCTTCTGATGAAAGTTCAGCGGAAAATTTTCCGTTCCTTTAAAAGCCCCTAAATTCTTTCTAAAATAACGAACTTTTTTTCGAAAAGGGATTGATTTTTCTCATCCAAGGGAGTAAATTATTCTGAGGATTTCATATATGAGTTTTGAAACGGAAGGATGTTATTCATGAGTTGCTGGAAAACCATCAATCTGATCAAAGATTATGGAGGCATGCGCATCGTGCTCAGTGCCGTCAGTTTAATGATTTTATTTTTTATTCCTGAATATTTGGCTATGCAGCTTATTCATCCGCAAACCGTTCAGAGAGGCGATCATGCGCTTTTGTTTGCCGGGCTTTTAATTGCTGCGATTATCGCCCATAAGATCCTTCACATTGTACCGATGTTGACGAAGAAAAAAATAGAAAAAAAGATTTTTTGGCTGAAAATGAGAACATGGAGAGAAATTCCGAAAAATACGATGCTGACTTCTCTTCTCTGCCCATTCCTCGTGATTACACCGATTTTGTTTTACGCGGGAGCAGTGATGCCGAGCTTCGCCCATTATTTCTGCATCATTTCCAGCATCCATTTCGGCTACTGCCTGCCGGACTTTTTGTTTGCCTGGAAACTGGTCAAAGCGCCGAAGAATTGCTTTGTTGATCAGGAAGCAGACGATTTTGATATTTTAATACAAAAATAAGCGGAATAAGCGCTGGAAAATCCTTTTTTTCAGTCTATTTTCTATCTTTTTTAATAAATATTTGGTAATGTAATATGGAGCAGAAACAGAGAGGGGGATCTCCTATTATTCTTTTTTATTTCATCTTGTTTGCGGTCTTCACTGTGTTTAACATAAACAAGCTTACAAACTCTTTATGCCTTGTCAGAGAGATTCCTGAAGAACGGCAGGATAAGGTATTTAGAATGATTAACGTGCTGATTTTAATTTTATTGATCTCATCATTCATTGAGATTTCCTTTACAGTGTAAAGAAAAAGGATAGCTGCCCTTCAGAATGTAAGGGAGCTATCCTTTTTCATTAGCATATCCAAGAAGCACCAATAATAATTAATAAAATGAACAGTACCACCAACAGTGCAAAACCGCCGGCGAAACCTCCTGCGTAACCATCGCCCATATTGACACCTCCTCTGCCCCAGTCGTTACATTAGTGTATGCACGAATGTCATGAAACGATTAGGCTCTCGGAAAAAGAAAAGAACCGCCGGAATTGGCGGTTCTTTTCCTATTTTCCAGGTTTAGCACAGATAAGCTGCACCAACGATGATTAACAAAATGAATAACACGACCAATAAAGCAAAACCGCTTGAGTATCCTCCGCTCATGTTATTGACCTCCTTTTCTTGATCACTATATGTGTATGACCGCCGAGAAAATTTGACTAGACGGATGCCCCTCTGTTGAAATTCTTTTTACAGCATGTCAGAATATGATATGATACAATTTAAAGGAAGTTTAAACTGTTAAGATTAGGAGTGTTTGCATTTATGAAGAAAATTGCAATTGCGGCGATAACAGCAACAAGCGTGCTGGCTCTCAGCGCATGTAGCGGAGGAGATTCTCAGGTTGTTGCTGAAACAAAAGCTGGAAACATAACAAAAGAAGACCTTTACCAAACCCTTAAAGAAAACGCCGGAGCGGACGCGCTCAACATGCTTGTTCAGAAAAAGGTACTCGATGACAAATACGATGTCACCGATAAAGAAATCGACAAAAAGCTGAACGAGTACAAAAAATCAATGGGAGACCAGCTTGATTCACTCATTAAGCAAAAAGGCGAAGACTATGTCAAAGATCAGATTAAATACGAGCTTCTCATGAAAAAAGCCGCAAAGGATAACATAAAAGTAACCGATGATGACGTAAAAGAGTATTATGACAGCCTAAAAGGCAAAATCCGCGCAAGCCACATTCTTGTCAAAGACAAGAAAACCGCAGAAGAAGTTGAGAAAAAGCTGAAAAAAGGCGAAAAGTTTGAAGACCTTGCAAAAGAGTATTCAACTGACGGCACAGCTGAAAAAGGCGGCGATCTCGGCTGGTTTGCCAAAGAAGGCGAAATGGATAAAACATTCAGCAAAGCCGCTTTCGCATTGAAAACAGGCGAAGTCAGCGAACCGGTCAAAACGGATTACGGCTACCATATCATTAAGAAAACCGAAGAGCGCGGCAAATATGATGATATGAAAAAAGAACTGAAAAAAGAAGTTGAAGAACAAAAGCTAAACGATCAAACTGAGCTTCAATCTGTCATAGACAAGCTTGTGAAAGACGCTGATTTAAAAGTCAAAGACAAAGAGCTGAAAAAACAGATCGATCAGTCACAGACAAACACCAACAGCAACAGCTGATGTCGCAAAAAAAGCTGTCCATCCCTAAGGGGTGAGGACAGCTTTTTATTATGCGATGGAATGTTCATTTTTCTCTGAACCCTCGTTTTTGTCATCGGCAGAACGCTTCATTCGCCTTTCTTTTTCCTTCTCCATGCGCTCGATATAAATGCGGCCTTCTTTTTCTATAAACGACTGATCGATCTTTTCCTCTTCCTTTGCGGTCGCCATCAGCTTATAAGCGCTGAATATAATGCCGACGATGCAAAGGTAGACCCACCACGGAAACAGCAGCATGGCTCATCCCCCTTTTTCAATAAACTGTATATCAGACATTATGCAAAAAGGAGACAAGTTATGACGTTTATTTATGAAAACTAGGCTTGTAAAAGGAGCGGTTATCCAAAGCAAAGACGCGTTCCGTATATTCACCAGGCTTGACCCGTTCGAGCGCCCTTTCCATCATATTGATTTTCGCGTCAAGATTGTCAATATAATGAAGGACCTCCGCCTCTTTGACCATCGGCGGCTTCGGGCTTCCCCATTCAGGTTTGCCGTGGTGGCTTAAAATCAAATGCTGAAGAATCAGCACTTCCTCGGTATCAATTTGCAGCTCTTCTGCGGCTTTTGAGATCTCCGTCACCATAATTGAAATATGGCCGAGCAGATTCCCTTCAACCGTATAGGTGGTTGACACCGGGCCGGAGAGCTCTTTGACCTTCCCGAGATCATGCAAAATGACACCGGCATACAGCAGATCCCGGTCGAGCGTCGGGTACAGGTCCGCGATCGATTTCGCCAGCTTCAGCATCGAGACAACATGGTATGCCAGTCCAGATACAAACTCATGATGATTTTTCGTCGCAGCCGGAAAGTCCATAAATTCATTTCCGTATTTTTTGACGAGGTGTCTCGTGATTCGTTGAATATTCGGGTTTTTCATTTCAAAAATATATTGGGTGACCGTATCCATCATTTCATTTTTGGGGATCGGGGCGGTCTCCAGAAAATCGTCGATCCGGACGTTTTCATGTTCGGCCGCAGGTCTGATGTTTCTCAGTTTCAGCTGGTTCCGCCCGCGGTAATGATGAATGTCTCCGACCACTTTGACGATCGTCTGCGGTCCATAAGTCGTTTCATCATGTTGCTTGGCGTCCCAAAGCTTTGCTTCAATATCTCCCGACTGATCCTGGAGCATCAGTGTTAAAAACGGTTTTCCGTTGCTTGCGATCCCTTTTGTCGACGATTTGATAAGCAGATACATATCGACCTGTTCGCCGACTTCATGCAGCATAATACCTTTTGCCATTTTAAAGCTCCCTCCGTTTTCTTACATAAATTCATTATAACACATACCATTTATTTACAGATTGACATTAACCTTATTTTTCCATCTGGTGCAGACTTGGAGAAAGCATTGTCACCTCTCCCTCGCGGAAAGCTTCTCTCACATGTTCATGACATGTAAAGTATAATATTTGCTGCTCTTCGCCTGACAGGCGTTTTAATATGTCCAGCACCTGTTTAAACCTTTTTCGGTCAAAATGGACGAAGCTGTCATCAAGCAGGAAAGGCAGATTGATGCGTTTTTGCTGGGACAGGGCGAGCGCAAAGCGGATCGCCAAATAAAGCTGTTCACATGTGGCCTGGGAAAGCTCGTGTGCGTAAAACACAGCTCTGTCCTTCCTCATGACCATCATGGCGTCATCTGTTTCGGAAAAATAAATGTTTTCATATCGTCCGTCTGTTAACGGCTTTAATAAAGATTCTGCTGTATGCAAAAGCTTCGGAAGACGAACCTTCTTATGGTCTTCTATCCTGTTTTTCACCGCCTGCCTGACAAGCTTGACAGAGGCCCAGTTTTTGGCGAGTTCGGTGACCCGCGCTTTTTGCATTTCCACCAGGTGTGTGAGCTCGGAAACCGTTCCGGATTCTTCAAGCCTGCGCTGCTCTGCCAAAAGCATAGCAGCCTTTTCCCTTTCTTCTTTCAGCTGAATTTCCGTCCTGTTCCTTTGTTCGTTGGCTCCTTCAAGCTTTTCTTTAAGATCGGCAAGAGAATGAGCGGACGCCAGCATGACGGCCCTTTCGTCTTTTTTGCTGATCTCAGCTTTGATCCGGCTGAGCTCTAGTTTCACTTCTTTTTTGAACTCATCGCGCTTCGCCAGTTCAATAAACCTATCCCGGCCGTTTGCTCCAGCCTTTTGAAACAATGCGGTGATTTGTGATTTGAAGTACTCCGCTTCCTCCGACAATTCTTTGATTTGCTCATCCGTATGTTGAATAGACAGCTCTGCCTCCTGTTTTTTCAGGAGCTTTTCTTTTTGTGAATCAAGCTCGTGTTTCAGCTTGAACATCAGCTCCTGCACGCTGCCTTCAGATTGAAGGAGCGATGTGGCGAGCCGTCTTAAGCGCTCTTCAAACGATGCTTTTTTTGCCTTCAAGCTCCGAAGTTCGTCTTCCATTTCCCTCTTTTCGGATATCCTCGTGGAAAGTTCCTTCATCAAAGCGTAAGCATCGGATAAAAAGGACGGATCAATTCCCAGGTTCAGCTCTTTTAAATAGCGATCGATTTGCTCCTGATAGGGAAAAAAATCTTTTTCCCATTCTTCGAATTTTTGAATCGCCCGTTCGTATTCCGCCTCTTTTTGCTTCAATTCAGACTGTTTGGCCATGAGCAGCTGTCTGTTTTGGTCGTCCCTCCACAGCGCTTCTCTTAAGCGTTTCAGTTCCGGGCCATTTTCCGCTGCACCGCGTTCGGCATCTTCAAGCTGCTTTTCCATGAAAGCCATAACAGAGGACGGCTCCGGCTTTTTCAATGCGAAAAGAATCAACACGAGCGATAAGGGAATGATCAAAGCGGCCGGAAGCCAAGCTTTGAAAAACACCGCTGCGGCGCCTGCTGCAATTGCCGCTGTCAGCGCCGCGGCAGCAGCGGTTTTCCTTTTTTTCATCCGCTCGTTTTGTTCACGCTTCAGAAATGACAGCTGGCGCAGCAGCTCTTCACGTTTCAAGGCCCCTCCGCCGGCTGCTGTCAAACGGCTCAGCGCTTCCTCCTTTTGTTTGCGGATATCATCCGGCATCACTTCGCCTTCAACATCAGAACAGGCCTGTTCCGCCTCCTCAAGATTGATCCGCGCCTGTTCAAAGCGTTCATCAAGGGTTCGTTTCTCTTCGCGCAATCTGAGAAAAGTCTGAACCGTCTCCTCAAGCTTCCACTCGTACTCGTATGTGGTGTCCGCCTTGAGAATGTCCGCTTCATGATCGATCTTCAACCGCTTCATCCCGGCCTGAACCCTTTCATTCGTCTGCTTCAGCTTGTCCGTCAGCGTCATGATTGTCTCGGTATATGATTGGTAAAACGGATGCTCTGATAAGAGCTCTTCGATTTTCGCTTCATGCCGCAAATAGCCTTCATGCGGCGCAAGAGCCGCCGCCTGCTGCTTCAAATCGCGTTTTTTTTCTTGCAGCGCCTTCAGCTGTGCCGCTTTTGGATGAAGATGGGATTCGTACTTTTCAAGCTCAAAAAGCCCTCCCTCCGGGAAGCCGCTTTCTGCGGCCCCGTCCGCCTCAAGCTCTGCGGCCAGCCGCCGCTCCTCTTCCTTCAGCGGATGAATCTCGATCGCCTGTTCAATTTGCGCGATCGAGTGCATCAGGTCTTTCAGCAGCCGTTCGTTCTCCTTAATGGACGCTTCCGCGGCTTTTTTTCCGTTTACGATTTGCTGATAGTCGCCTTCGCGCGCTTTCGCATTTTTCAGATCTTCAGAAAGCTTTTTTAAATGTTCAAGCTCCTGATTGAGCTCCGGCTTCCGGCCATTCGGCTTAAACAGCTCTTCCTGCCTTTTTCTCAAAGCTTCATCCATTTTGGATACGGCGTCTGATCCGAACAGACTTGAGAAAAGCAAAAACTTGTCCATTTGATCACGGCTGAATTGATGAATCTCTTGAAGCCCGAACACATCAAATGAGTAGACCGCTTTATACAGCCGCCTGTCGATGCCTGACAGCAGCTGTTTCAAAAACGCCTCCGGCCGGGTGCTTCCATCTTCTAAATATACGGTGACCCGTTCAGGCTTTCCCGCAATCCGTTCAATGCGGATATGACCCAGTTCGGGATGCCGGGCTTCCAGCATTCCCCCGTAGATTCCGCCTGTTTTCGGCACGTATCGCTTCGTTTTCGGAAAGCCGAACAGCATGCTCTCAATAAAGGACATCAGCGTCGTTTTTCCGGCTTCATTCAGCCCGTAGATTAAGTGAAGGCCGGAAGGCGAAAGGCGAAATATCTGATTGGCAAACTTCCCGTATCCGTATATATGTATTGCGTGAATATTCACCCCGTATCCTCCCTTACTTCCTGATCACCTTCAGCCCATGAAGCAGAGCATTTTGCGCCTGAATGCGAATGTCGTGAACATCTTCCTTCTCAAAGCGCTCTCCATACCTTCTGAAAACGGGGTGTCTCTCCAAATCGGCGAGAATCAGGCCGATATCCTCAAAATCATTAATTTCACGTGTGAGCTCCCGGAAGAACGAATCGCTTTCCAAGTCCTCCATCCCTCTGTCAGTCCGGTCTTCGACAGCGGCGAGCCAGATGAAATGTTCTTCTTCCAGCTCCTGGTCATGAAAAATGTCAAGCAGCTCATCTGTGATTCCCGCCGACCCTTCCCTCAAATAAGAGGGAGCTTCTCCGGTCAGCACGGCTTTGATGCAGGCGGGTTTTCCTTGATTTCTGAATGATTGAAAGACGCCTTCGATCAGATCGATTAAGTCTGTTAAATGTTTTGTTTCCGATATATCGAGATCAACCGTTTCCCAGAGCACATCCGAAACCGCTTTAAAGGCAAAGGAAAGTTCGCCTTCATGAGCCTTGACGAGATAGCAGCCTTTCTCACCGGTTTCCTTCATATGGCGGGATTGTGTGTTTCCCGGATAAATCACCGCCGGATGTCCGGATGAAATGACCTGTCGTTTATGAATATGGCCGAGCGCCCAATAATCCATCTGGCCGTTTTTTAGATCTTGCAGAGAAAAGGGACAGTATGGATCATGGCCGCTTTCCCCTGCAAGCGTGCCGTGGATCATGCCGATATGGAAGGGGGCGTCCGTCGTTTTTTTCATTTCGGAAGCTTTGTTCGCAAATACCGAGCGCTCCGGATAACTGTATCCATATATGCTCGCTGCAAGCCGGCCGTCTTTGTAAAACGGCTTTTCTTCAATGTCCTCCGCAGAAAAAATGTGGACATTGTCAGGCCATTCAACAGGTGTCCATTCCCCGCCCAAATGATCATGGTTTCCGAAAATGACATAAGCCTTAATATCGTTTTCCCGGAGTTTTAAAAATTGATTGCGCAAAAACATTTGGGCTTTTAAGCTGCGGTTCGCTTCATCGAAAAGATCGCCGGCCAGCAGCATGAAATCAGCCCGCTCATCTACGGCAAGCTGAAACACATTCGCCGCGCTCTGAAATGTGCTGTTTTTGATCCTGCGGTATACCTCTTCAGGAAGCCGGCTGAGGCCGTGGAACGGACTGTCCAGATGCAGATCGGCAGCGTGAATGAATGTGATGTTTGTCAATCTTCTGCTCCTTTTTTATAAAACAATTTCTGCCCTCATTCTATCACGGCTTTCAGGCGAATGCACGTTCTATTGATCAACCGGAAAAAGCAGCTTTTCTTTCAAGCTGCTTTTCTCCTATTCTCACTATTCGTCTTTGGACAGGCGAAGCGCCTGTTTGATATTTTTCAGCCCGCCTCCGTGGCCGTACATGAGAACGCCGCCTTTATAAACCCGCGCACCGATGACCGCGAGAATGATGATGGTTGCGGCGGTGATGCCGATGCCAAGCGCCGCCTCCCAAAACGGAATATCAAGCATTCCCACCCTGAGAAACATAATCATCGGGGCGAAAAACGGAATGAAGGAAGTGACCGTAATAAATGGTGAGTCAGGCGCGTTTAAACCAAACATCGCAATCATAAATCCGGCGACAACCAAAAAGATCATCGGGGAAATCGTCTGCTGAACGTCTTCTATCCGGCTGACGATGCTGCCGAGAAATGCGGCAAGCGTTGCATAAAGGAAATAGCCGAGCGCCAGAAAAATCACGCCGTAAACGAGCGTTGCCACAGGAACACCGGATAGGTCGAAAAAGCCTTTAATCTGTTCTGCCGCTCCGCCTGCATTCTCTGCGTTTGCCTGCAGGGACATATAGCCTGCCAGAATCAGGACGGCCAGCTGTGTAACCCCCAAGAGGGCGATCCCGAACAATTTGGCAAACATTTGCTGAACGGGCGGTACACTGGAAATTAAAATCTCCATGACGCGGGACGATTTTTCGGTTGCCACTTCAGTCGCGATCATTGATGCATACATCACGACAGATATATAGATGACAAACAGGATGATATAGACAAGGCCTGACGCCTTCTCCAGCTCTTCCTCCGTTTTGGCCCCTTCTTTCAGAGCGACACTTTTGATTTTAACCGGTGCAAAAAGCTGATTCAGCTTTTCCGGCGGCACATTCAGCTCAGCCGTGCCGACGGCGATTTTCGTTTGTGAAAGCGCCTGTTCAATCGTGGAAACAGATGACTTCTCAGCGATATCAAGCGCCTTATATGTTCCGGAGACTTCGCCTTTTTGATCCTTGGCTAAAATGAGAATCCCGTCAAGCTTATCATCTCTTACGTCTTGTTCCAGCTCTTTTTCAGTCTTCTTCGCTTTTTCAAGCTTCAGCTCATGATCCTTGTCAATCGCCTTCACCTGCTGGGAAAATGGCTCATACAGCTGATTCGCTTCATCAATGACGGCGATTTTATCCGCTTCACCGCCGTCACTGTCAAACATGGAAATAATTGAGCCCAGGTTTGTGACGACCATCACCAGTGCAAGTGTGATCACAGTCGAGATGATAAAAGACTTCGTTTTCAGCTTGCTTATATATGTATGAAAAAGGACAATCCAAAACCTACTCATAACGGGCACCTACCTTTTCAATGAAAATATCATGCAAAGAAGGCTCTTCCAGTTCAAACTTTCGGATAAACCCGCGCCCTTGAAGCATGGAAAACAGCTCCCGAGAAATGTCCTCATTCTCGATTTGCAGCCTGACGCCGTCAGAAATCTCTCTCCACTTTGTAATCCCGCTCGCTTCTTTGAGAAAACTCAAGTCGTCATCTGAGTGGATCGTGACGTTCTTTTTGCCAAAAGAACGCTTGATTTCTTTTAATCTTCCTTGAACGACCGGCGTGCCGCGCTGCAAAATGCAGACGTGTTCACAGAGCTCTTCAACATGCTCCATCCTGTGGCTCGAAAAGACGATGGACGTTCCGCTGTTTTTCAGGGAAACAACCGCGTCCTTTAACAGCTCGACATTGACAGGATCGAGTCCGCTGAACGGCTCATCGAGAATCAAAAGGTCGGGTTTGTGCAGAACAGCTGTGATGAACTGAATCTTTTGCTGGTTGCCCTTTGAGAGCTCTTCAACCTTTTTATCCGCATATTCTGTAATGTGGAATTTTTCCAGCCATTTATCCATTTCTTTAAGCGCGTCCTGTTTTGACATGCCTTTCAGACGGCCGAGGTATACGAGCTGATCTCTTACTTTCAGCTTCGGATACAGTCCGCGTTCCTCCGGCAAATAGCCGATGCTGCCGGTGACATTGTAATTGATCGGCTTCCCCTTCCAGGTCACCGCGCCTTCTGTCGCATTCAAAAGGCCCAGTATCATTCGAAACGTCGTCGTTTTTCCCGCTCCATTTGCACCAAGCAGTCCGAACATTTCTTTCTCGGGGATCTCGAGCGTCAGATCGTTCACCGCTGTAAAAGAACCGAACTTTTTCGTTACATGATCGATTTTCAGCATCAAAAACTCCTCCTTCCAATTTACAATCATACGTTAGTCATACAAATTTAAAAAGGATTTTTTTGATTTTTATATAAATTTAAACAAACAGATCTTTTTTTGTGAAAGGAGAATATAAATGGAAACATATTATGTAACCGTTTTCGATCCTTCGGGGGAAACCTTGCTGAATGAACGGTTTGAAGCGATGAATGAGGAAGAAGCAAAAGAAAAAGGAAAGAAGCTGTTGAAGGAAAAACAATTCTCGGACCATACCCACCGTGTAGTTCATTCGTCCGGTAAAATGATCGTGTTCCAAAGATAAAAGAAATCGCGAGGCGGCGCTTCGAAGCAGACACCGGTGTTCCGCCGCCCGTCCTTTGACTGCTTGTTTACCCGAGAATCAACGCGGCCAACAAGCCGAGGTTAAACAATCCGAGCAAAAACGACACAAATGCAATGCCTTTATGTCTCTGCCAAAAATAGAGACCGTTTGCGATCAGCACAGAGATGATGAAAACGTCGAAAATGCGAAACGGCATGTCTTCCAACTGAAAGACCGGATTGAAGACAGCAGTTCCAGCCGCGCCCAGCACCAAAAACAGAGAAACTGACCAAAACGATTTCCACTCTTTTGCCGCCGGGCTTCCTAAATCCTCCATAGACTAAAGTGCGCCTCCTATGCCGTTGTATTCCCGTCCGAAGTCGTGATCATTTTGTCCGCATACAGCGAAGGGGCTTTTCCGCTTTCCGACAAAAAGCTCGCAGACGTCAACACACAAGCCAACGACAACGCGACAACCAGCAGCTTAACTTTCATACAACGCATCTCCCCTTTGAATTTTTCGTCTTGCCTGAGCGCCCTTTTCATAATAAAAAATGGAATCTTTCAGCCGCTCAACTTTATTATAATATTGAGCCGCGTCTAATGCCAGTTCTTCGACAACAGAATACATATGTTTCGACTCCAAATAATCAAATCCGCGTTCCACAGCGATTTGGTCCCCTCCGTCTAAATACAGTCCCCGCAGAATATTCAGCTTTGCCGCATGTTCTTCATCGCCGAGAGATGCCGCACTTTTGATGCCTTTTTCGTAACATTCGGCCGCTTCAGCAAAATTGGCCTGTTTCAGATGGACGTACATCAAATTGTAGAGAACCTTTGGAATATATGATGAACTTTCCTGTTTGAAAATGGAAAGAGCGCTCTCCATGTGGTCGGAAGCTTCGCGGTATAATCCTTGATAAAAGTAGCAATTCCCCAAATTAAAATGTGCGGATGCCGTCAAATGGCTGTTTTCGATTTTTTTCGCATCTTCTAAAGCATTGGACAGACTTGTCAGCGCATCACCATATTTCATCGATTCAACCCAATTGCCGGCAATGATAAAATCGCAAAAAATCTTTTTTTCTTTCAGTGTTTCGTATTTGTTAAAAATCTCGGAAGCCAGCTCCGCATAGTTGATCGAAAGGTACCGCTGGTTGATATAATAATAAATTTCCGCAAGCTTATAATAAAACTCTGCCTTTTCAACCTCGTCTGCCAATACGCTCACTTTTTGTTCAGCCATTTTATAACAGTCGATCGCTTTGACGAACTGCTTTTGCTTAAATTCGTACATTCCTTTAAAAAACCAATAGTAATAGTTTAATAACCCCGTCATTTGGTCTTCTTTTTCTTCCAAATCCCGAAGGTTTTTTTCAATATTTTCTGTTTTTTCTGGTTTCAAATAGCTGAGCATCAGCTTATGCCTGAATTCTAGCAGCGAATAATAAAGCAGGACATCCTGATTTTCTTCCATGTCTTGAAAGTCGTTTAAAATTTCGGCTTTTAATGATTCACTGGCGGCGACCTGATTTTTCCGAATGGCGTTGTACCAGTCATTCAGCTTTGCAGCAACGAATTCAGATGGAATCTTTTGTCTCAATTTTCTCCGCCCCCTCGGCTCCAACAACCTGTGTCTTATGAATCATTTTATAAAAGTTTAAATTTTTTTACAAATCGTTTCAAACCTCATTCCCATGACCGCCATCCCATTCGTGCCTTTAGTCATTGGCGATTAAACCGGGGCTGCCGCTTTTCCAGAAACGCCCTGATTCCTTCTTGATGATCGCTTGTCCTTCTCATTTTGATCTGGGACACTTTTTCAAGATCAAGCGTTGTGCGAAGACGGCCGGCATTCAAAGTCTGATAAATTTTTTTCGTCTCAATCATGGCCGAAAGCGGCGATTCGAGCAGTTTTTCGAGATGCGCCCCAACATGGCGGTCGAGATCCCCGTCAAATACCGCATCAACCAGCTGAAGCCTCCTCGCTTCATCAGCCGTCAGCTTTTTGCCGCTCCAAATCAGTTCTTTGGCGGCGCGTTCACCAATTCGCCGTTCCAGAAAAAAATGCCCGCCGCCATCAGGGACAAGACCGATGCCGATAAAGTTCATCGCCAGCTTTGCTCCTTTGTCGGCAAGCACATGGTCACAGCTGAGCGCAAGGCTCAACCCCAGCCCCGCCGCCGCACCGTGGACGGCCGCGACCGTAATCTTCGGCATGCTGTAGATCATCATTGCAATATCGGAAAGCGTATCAATCACAAGTTCTGACAGTTTTTCATCGGTGGACAGCATCATGTTGATGTCGCCTCCCGCTGAAAATCCCTTTCCGCTGCCTTTCAGAAGCAAAAGCATCGCTTCACTTTCCGAAGCAAGGGTCAATGCCTCTTTCAGCTCTTCAAGCATTTGGACATGTAAGGCATTATACGCCTCTGGTCGATTCAGGACAATCTCAAACATCTCGCCCCTGTCTTTCCATTTGATATACTCCAACTTTCAGCACCTCCGCGAATGCGTTTTCAAAAGACGTTAGCTTTACTATTCCACTTTTAATCTCCAAAACCTTTTTTTAAGTCTGAAGTTTCATTTCACAAAAAAACTGCCGGTTAGGCCGGCAGTTCAGATTTAAGCCCTATGAAACCCGCTTTTGGCGTCCTGTTCATAAAGCTCAGACAGGTAGCGAAGTTTTTCCTCTGTGTAGTGTTCAAACCTGTCATTATATGTTTTGGGATCCTTCGGATTGGCGAAATGCGTGATTTTTCCTGTGTTCGGATCGACAAATTTACTTGCCGCTCCGCAGCCGATGCCGATGATCGTCTGCTTTTCTTCCATGATCATAATGTTGTAGATGCTTTCCTGTCCCGGCAAAGAGTAACCGATATTTTCAAGATTGCCGAGGATGTTTTTTTGCCTGTACAAATAGTAGGGATGATAGCCGTGCTGTTTTGTCCAGGACACTGCATCATCCATCATCTTGACGATTTCCCCGCGGTCGGCCACTTTGTATTTGTGCTTGTTTCTCGTCATTTCAGATGCCCGTTTAAATGACAATGTATGGACTGTCAGTGACTCCGGCATTAATGCTTCCGTTTCGCGAAGGGAGTTTTGGAATTCTTTGACGCCTTCGCCCGGAAGGCCGATGATTAAATCCATATTGATGTTCGACATGCCGTGCTTTCGTGACAAATGATATTTTTCAATCGTCTCTTCAACCGTATGATGGCGTCCGATCGCCTTCAGTGTCTCATTTTCGTACGATTGCGGGTTGATGCTGATGCGGTCGATGTTCCATTTGTTTAAAACGGCGAGCTTTTCCTCTGTGATGGTATCAGGGCGGCCTGCTTCAACCGTAATTTCACGGATATTTTCCACATCGGGAAAGGAGCGGTACATTTCTTCATACAAAAGATCCATTTCTTCCGCGGAAATGCTTGTCGGTGTGCCCCCGCCGAAATAAACGGTCGTAATTTTCACATGATGGGTTTTGAGCCATTCGCCGATTTTCTGCATTTCATAGTGCAGACCCCACAAAAATGAACCGACCCGTCCGGCCTGCCCCCTGATGGCGTAAGCTGGAAACGTACAGTAGGCGCATTTTGTCGGACAGAACGGGATGCCGATATAAATCGAGACTTCCCTGTCCAATTCGTATAAATCAGGAACAGCTTTCAGCTGCCGGTCGATGATGTTTTGCATCAGTTCGATCTTTTCTTCATGAATTAAGTAATCTCTTTTTAATTCGGCATGAGCCTGCTCTTTTGACAAGCCGCTCTGCAGTTTTTTGTGAAGCAGCTTTGTCGGACGGACGCCTGTCAAGATGCCCCACTTCTGCACGATCCCCGTATGCTTTTGCAGCATCGTTAAATAAATATAGGAAACGGTGTTTTTCACCTGTTTGAACGCTTCTTTCTCCGACAAACCGGGCGCAAGTGATTTCGTGCAGTCGGCTTTGATGTCCGTATCTTTGATCGCTCCAGATGCGCTGACTGATGCCTCGTCCCGCTCATAGCGGAGGACAATCGCAAGGTCGGCTGTTTCTTCTTCAGCGAAAACAACCTCGGACTCTTCAAAAAATAGGTTGGCTATGTGCTCAAGGGGCCGCTGGAATCTTTCATCTTGAAGCCCTTCTATATAAATGCGCAATCTCATCACCTTTTTCGTTTCAAAACTTTCTTTAGTGTACAAAAATAACCGGGCAAAATCAATCCGGGCCGGCAAAAAGGCCTCCCCTCCCGGCATTTAACATTCCGGATTATGCCCGTAACAAACGAATCCCCGTTTCCAAAACGAAAACGGGGATGTTGTCGGATTATACTTTTCTAATATGGAATTTTTTAAGAAAGCCTTTGCTCTGCTGCATTCTGAAATATTCTTTAATCATATAGGCGACGCCCTGCTCATCATTGGATCGCGTCACCCAATCGGCCTTTTGCTTGACTTCCTGGACGGCATTGCCCATTGCCACACCGAGTCCCGCAAGCTCAATCATCGGCAGATCATCGATGTCATGGCCGATCGCGACGACATCGTCCATATTGAAGCCAAGATCTGCGGCAAGCATGGTCAAGCCCGATTCTTTTGAAACGCCTTTGTGGACGATCAGCATTTTTTCTCCAGCCTCGATGATATCGACCGAAGGAAAAGCGCCTTTGATCGTTTCTTTGATATCCTCTTGCTGCTCTTTTGTACAATAAACTTCAATAACCGGTGCACTGACCGGTTCATCCATCAGCATATCGCTTAAGGAATCAACAAACTGCACGGGATAAAAGATCGGATCAGACGGATGGATCATCGTTTTGCCAAGCAGATTGGAGTTTGTTTTTTTGCGGTTGCCGATTGAATATTTTTCATGGAGGATTCGTATATTGCAATCATAGCTCTCCAATATTTGAACAAGGTTGAACGTTTTTTCTTCGGAAATCCTTTTTTCCAACAATGGTTCATCAATATTGTCGGCAATAATGGCCCCGCTGTGGGTAATCAGTTTTGCATTGAGTTTAAGCGATTTGGCGATTTTTTGCGCCGAGCGAAAATGCCTGTTTGTGACAAGCGTAACATATACATCTTTTTTCTTTGCATATTCTATCGCTTCCTTCGTTGCGGGATGAAGCCGTCCGTTTGTCCGAAGCAGCGTTCCGTCTATATTGAGCGCAAGCATTTGTTTTGACACTTGGAGGTCCCCCTTCTTTGATGACTGAATCTATTACAGAGAATATGTCCTGATCCGCCTCTTTAGAACAGAGCTCTTTTGTTCAAATAAAAAAAGCCTGTGAAAAACAGGCTTTTGCTTCGCATCTTTTTGGATACGATCATGATTTCTCCCTAAAATATCCGAAAACAGCGAATTCAATGCCCCTTTTCATTCAATTCGCTGTATATAATGAACCCCTTTTATTTGACCGGAAGTTGTCGTGCTTTCCTTCAACAAAATCTGTTCATTTTCTCTGTACCCCTTAACATTTTGCCGCAAGTCAGTTTATCATGATCGTATCCCGGCAAACTATGAAAGCACTTACATTTAGTATTATCGCAACAATTTCACAAATTGACAAGTCTTTTTTTAAATGATTATGAAAGTTATTTATTCACCTAGTTAAAAACCCCCTCTTTTCCATGTAAAGAGGGGGTTTTTTATTAGCTTTCCGGATTTCCGTAAAGTTCTTCCAGCGGCTTCATGATGATTTTGTTCAGTTCGGCAATCAGCACGCTCATCCGCTGCTCTGCTTCCATCAGCTGAGAAATTTTTTCATGCTGCTGGACAAGCGCTACGGATTTTTGCGCCTGTTCGACTTCCTCCTGGGAGATGTCTTCACCGTTCATCTGTTTCTGCTGAAGCTTCAGCTGAATATCACGAAAGTTATCAAACATCTTTTTGGCAGATTGATCGGCATTCACCTCATCATAAAGGCTTTTCAACCGGGAGTATTCATCGCTTTCACGCAATGCCTTCTCCAAATCATAAGCCGAATCGTGCAAGTTGACCGTCATGTTCATACGCTCCTTTCCTGCCGTTATTTCCTCTCATGGAAATGGCACCACTCCACTATAACAAACTATGGAGTATTTTTCACAGTTATACAGACGATTTCTCAGATGAAGATCACGAAGAGGGCTTGAACCGCTCCGATGATTCCGCCAAGCAATCCGCCTAAATACGTGATCATCTTAAACTCCCGTTTCGAGATGGACAAGACCATTTCCTCGAGACGCTCGACCGGAAAATTGTCGACCTGCTCCTTTACGATGTCTTCAAGCTGGAGCCTTTTCAATATATCTTCCAGGCGGCGCCCTGCTTCTTCAAGAAGGCGGTCGGTCACTTCCGGCAGACGTTTTTCAACCTCCTGTTCGATCATGGAGACGTATGAGCCTGTCGTTCTTTCAAAAAAAGGCGCGAGCGAAAATCGCTTCATCAGCTTTTGTTTCATCTTCATGATCAAGGTTTGAAGGTTCCATTTGTCATCCGCTTCTTTAAAAGTATACTCCTTCAGCTTGTCCCATTCATTTTCAAGCAAATCCATCAGCAGCCGTGCGGTTTCACCGTTTTTCAAAAACTTGATGATCTCCGGCTGAACGCGGTCAACCAGGCTGCTGTTGCCTAAAAACATCTGCACCATGCTCCCGAGCATGCCGCGCTCTTTCAAAAAATCGTCAATCATATGTCCAAGGCGGCTTTTCCCTTCATCACTTTCAAAATAGCTGACAGCCCGCTGCAAAATATAGTCGGACACCATCGGGATTTTTTCTTTCAGCTTTTCCTGTGCTTCTATAGGAATCAGCTCTTTCAGCGGTTCATGTTCATACGCCGCCAAAAGGGCAGACAGCTTTTCATCCGTCCATTTGTTCACATATTGGTCGGCCTTCTGGGCGGGATCGGCAATTCCGATTTTTTCGAGCGCTTCTCCAAGCGTAAGCGTCGATTGGCCTGCGTGCGACAAGAGCCGCCTCCCCAATTGGAGCGCCTCTTTTTTGACCGCGTCCGATGTCAGCCTTTTTTGGATTCCCTCCGTTGTCAGCAGGTGACCTGTGACCATCTGTCCCATCTGCCTCGCCAGTTCATCACGTCTTTTCGGAATCAAACCGGGTGTAAAAGGGATCCGCTTCCCGAATATGTAATGCGCCTTATATGGGCGAAAAAGCATTTTGATCGCAAAGTGATTCGTCACAGCGCCAATCAGTGCGCCAATTGCAATCATGATGATAAAAATTCCTAAAACATACATTTATTTTTCAACTGCCTTCCATTCACCTGATGTCATTGCTGCCTAGACTGCACACGGCCTTCCGCAGCTGGGACCCGTTATGCCTATCATTATCTAAGGATACACTGTTTCATAATAGGAACCTGAAGCACCTTACACTCGCCTCTATTTAAAAAACGAATAAGCTGCGTCTTCTTTAGGATTGCCTTTTTCCTTTACTTACAGAAATTTATTTTCATGCTAGAGAAAAAAGTTATACATATTACTGATATTTTTTTGCAACTAAAAACTCAATAAAAGGTAAAGTTATCATTGATAGCGCTAATAACAGCAATAGAAAGATATTCATTGTCTCGTTTATAAATTGGTCAGCAGCTACTGCTCCAAAAATAAAAAATGTCAGAAGAAAATAACTCACTTTCGAACTTTTCTCTGTAATCCTTTGTCCGAGCTCTTCCTCCTGCAATATTCCATCTTGCTCTTTCTTTGTTCCCCAAGTGATAGCAGAAAAAAATATCATCAACAAAGCACCCATACTCATAACTTCGTTAAATCCAACAGCTTTTCCAACAACAATCTTATAAATTGTAAAGCCTATCACAATCAGAGCAGCTATACCCGATATTGCTGAACTCATTTTTCGAGTGCTCATCCTTCTCCCTCCCTTTCATTTAAAAACAAGATATCAACCCTAACTTCTAAATTTTTTGCAATATCAAATGCTAATTGTAAACTGGGGTCATATTTATTGTTTTCAATGGCATTAATCGTCTGTCTGCTCACATTGCATAAGTCTGCCAATTTTCCTTGCGAGATGTTTTTTTTCTCTCGATACTCCTTGATTTGATTTTTCATCAGATTTCCACCTTCACAATAAGATAGGTGTTAAAAAGTTTTTACATACAGAGTATAAAAAAAGATGGTTAAGGTGTCAAATCTTTTTTACATCCAAACCATCATATCAAAATATGTCTTCTTTCGCTAACCTATCCTTTAATTGAAGTCCATTTCTTCACAATCTCCATCATGATATTATCCAGCGTTTATTTGAACGTCTTATTCCATTAAATCAACCGATTGCGGAACAAAAATAACATGGGACAGGCGTTTGAACAATAAAATTGGTCAAGTGGCTTTTATTTAGGGCGAAAAATATTTTTAATAAATTTCCAATTTATAAATGCCTATTTCCGCAGTTTCAGGCGTATCATTTAACAGAAGTTCATGTATATGATGATTGTCCCCACGGCTTAAAGAGTTAGCCGCGTCCTTTTCTTTGGCCGGCTAAGCGTTTTTTAACAAGGAGGAATATGCATGCTGACGCTTGGATTTATGTCGCTGTCCAACGATCATGAAAAAGATTATGCCGAGGAATTGGCGAAAATGGCTTCGGAATACGGCATTCGCTTGATCCGGTTTACACCTTTGGATATCTCTCCGGGCTCCCTATTTGTTAAAGCGCTCACATATCACCCCAAATCGGGACAGTGGAACGAAGTCGAACGGGAAATTCCCGAAGTGATCTATGACCGCTGCTTTTACGGCCGCGATCAGCAATCGAAGAAAGCAAAACCGATCGTTGAATGGCTCAAAAAATACCCGAAAACGGTCTTCCTCGGACTTGGACTCCCTGATAAATGGACGGTTTACAAGGCTTTAAAGGCCGACTCCATTCTCCAGTCCTATTTGCCTGCCACGAGGCTTGCGGCCAGCGCGCAGGATATACTGCGCCTCCTTGCCAAAGAAAAATCGTGCATCTTAAAACCCGCTTCCGCATCAGGAGGACGCGGCATCATCCACCTCGAAATGACGGGGAAAACGGTGAAAGCCTCTTACCAAACAGGGAAGCATAAACAGCTCAAATCGTTTTCAAAGCAGGCTTCCTTTGAAACATGGTGCAAAAAAGTCCTGCAGCACCGCTATCTATTGCAATCGTTCCTCGACATTCAAGACAAAGACGGCTACCCGTGCGACATCAGACTGCTTTTGCAAAAAAACCGCTCGGGGGAATGGGAAACGGCCGGGAAAACGGTGCGCAGAAGCTACCAGCACGGACTGCTGGCGAATCTGACCGGGGATGCTGAATCGGTAAGCTTTGACAGCTGGCTCGTATCCGTTCCCAAGAAGCGCCAAGCCGTCCTTCTTGATGATTTGGAGACGATTGCTCAAGCCGTGCCAAAAGCGCTCGAATCCGGGCATGGGCCGTTATTTGAGCTCGGCCTTGATATTTGCTTGACGAAAGATGGAAAGGTTTGGCTTCTTGATGTCAATTCTAAGCCGGGAAAAAAAGCTTTTTTAAAACATTCCCCTGAAAGCAGACTGCTTTTGCATCAAGGTCCCCTGGAATACTGCTCCTTTTTGGCGGAAACGTTCGATAAGAAAGGGGCTGGGAAAAGATGACCGGTCAAACGTTTACGGTCGGGATCCATCCAAACAGTGAAAACACGATGCTGATTCCCGCTCCTTTCAAACAGGAAGGTCTGCTTTATGCGGCTTTTGGAACGTGTGTAGAAAGGTGTCATATCTCCTTTGACAGTCATTTGCAGCGAACGGTTTTGCTCTCTGAGAATCTGTACAAAAGTCTGCGGATTCCGCACCGCGGGAAAGCGACCTTGTTTTTCCGCGATAATACCGTCCATATCGGGCCGTTAATCGGGATATTCACCGCCGGCTTCACAAAGTCGGAGCATGAGCCTCTGAGAGACCGTTCTTTGTTTTTTTCGAAGCTTTTAACAATGGAGCTTCCGGCCGGCGGCTATTGCTATCTGTTTGGCACCCATCAAATCCAGTGGGAAGAAGGAACGGTCCGCGGCCTCATCTTCAGGGAAAACGGCTGGGAGGAAGCCGTCGTTCCCCTGCCGAACGTCGTTTACGACAGGCTGCCGAATCGAAAGGCGGAAGACTCGGCCGCCCTGCAGGAAGCGAAGGTGCGTCTGGTGAACGAATACCGGATTCCATGGTTTAATCCCGGCTTTTTTAATAAATGGGATGTATATGAAGCCTTACGGCATGACGAAAGAACGAAAGAATTCCTTCCTTATTGCGAATTAGAGCCCGGTGCAGAAACAATCAGCGACATGCTGAAGCAATATGGCGTCATCTATGTAAAGCCGACCGACGGCAGCTTGGGAAACGGCATTTTTCAGCTTTCTAGAGGTGAGGATCAACACTTTTTGGCAAAGGACGCTAAAAGCGAGAAAACGTATCCGGGAGCGGACGCTTTTTTAAACGATTTAAAAAAACGTCTGAAAGCCCCGTATATCGCCCAGCAAGGTATTGAACGGGTCAAGGTCGGCGATCGGCCCGCGGATTTTCGGGTGCATACGAACAAAAACGGAAAAGGAAAATGGACCGTAACAGCAATCGCCTGCAAAATCGCGGAAAAAGACGGCATCACAACTCATCTTTCAAAGGGAGGCGCCGTCAAAACGCTTGGAGAAATCTATGATGACCCCAAGGAGAGGCTGCTTATTCTGCAAAAGCTGACCAAAACAGCTCTAGTCATCAGCAGTGTCCTTGACGAAAAAATACACGGCTTTATCGGTGAAATCGGTCTTGATCTCGGGATGGACGTGTCAGGAAAGGTTTGGATATTCGAGGCCAACTCCCGTCCGGGCAGAGGAATTTTCGCCCATCCCCGTCTATCATCTGTCAGCCATTTGACGAAAAAAAGAAATTTCGAATACGCGTCTTACTTAACCGAACAATCGCTCCTCCATCCGGAGAGCATGTGGACCTAGATGAAAACCGTGAAGTTGATGCTTCACGGTTTTTTGTGGAGAAACCATTTGAAAAGAGCCTATGATCTTTGCTGTGAATAAGATACAATGATAACAAATCAACGTAGGATAGCCGGCTTGTGGTTCGACCGCGGAACATTTAGAAATCGATTAAGGAGCGTGGCACTTTATGATTTCTCACTTTCAATGGAAGCCGTTGTTTAAACAAGAAAAACTGCCTGGCTGGAAAATTTCGTTTTACCATAATGGAACACATTATGAAGGCATTTACCATCGCTCTGGGGAAATTGAATGGGGCAGCGTTTATCCGCCTCATGATGATGAGCCTTCCCTTAAAAGCGAAATTCATGAATTAATGCTCTTTCATATTTACGAATAAATGAAAAGGACGTTTTCAGGATGCTGGAAAAATTAAAAATGTTGTACGGCGAAAGAATGGTTGCCTCCGGCTCGGCTCCAAAGCATGAAACGCTCTGGTATCAAACAGACGAAGGCGAAACGTTCGGCGTTTTAAAAGAAGCGGTGACAGACCGGGAAAAACGGCTGCTCTCGGCGCTGTTTCAGTCTTTTAGAGAACCGGAGGCGCCCGAGCTTACACTGCGCGAAAAAGAATGGCATCAATATATTTTTGCCAATGCCCCTCTACACAATCTGGAAAACATTCAGCATGTCCAAGGACATTTTTTCAAAATGAAACATTCGCCTGAAGAAAGACAGGCGATAAAAGAGGCCGTCAGCGGTTTTTTTGAAAAACCGCTTATTGTGTGGTATGACCTTCATGAAGCGGTCATCCTTCATGAAGATCCTTCTGTGTTTCTCTCAAAAAAAGAATTGGAAGAGCTGTCTGACGCCTTGACGAGCGATTTTTTGTCAACCCCTGTATTTTTCAGCGGCCAGCTTCATCAAGTGAACGCTTCGCTCCAAGAAAAAATCCGCTTTGAAAAACAAATGTTCCACCATATGCTGGCGAACAATAATCGCGGAAATGTCGCTTCATTTTGCCAGTGCCTCCCGTCATTTTTGCTGGCGGCACCGGAAAAAATCAATGCCTCGCTATTTTCGGACGCCATGCGAGATGCCCTGGCTGATCCGGAAATCTCCTTGACGATCCGGACGTATTTGAGATGCAGCCTGAACGCATCTCTGACAGCCAAAGAACTATTTATCCACCGGAACAGTCTGCAATACAGGATTGACAAATTTATTGAACGGACGGCAATTGATATCAGACAGTTTGAAGAAGCAGCAGCCGTTTATTTGATCCTGCATGTTCTCAAGCTTTTCTAGCAATCTGCACGAACTCAAATTGTGCACCCTGTCCATTTACACCGCCCATTCATTTCTATAAGATAAAAATAAATTAAGCGCTTACATAAAAAGGGGGATGAAAAATGGCTGAGCTTGTACTTGACCGGATTTACAAAGTGTATGACAACAAAGTGACGGCTGTGGATAATTTTAACCTTCATATTGAGGACAAGGAGTTCATCGTCTTTGTCGGACCTTCAGGCTGCGGAAAATCGACAACACTTAGAATGATCGCGGGACTTGAGGAAATCACAGACGGCGAATTCATCATTGACGGAAAACGGATGAACGATGTTGCCCCGAAGGATCGCGACATCGCCATGGTGTTCCAAAACTATGCCCTCTATCCTCATATGAATGTCTATGACAACATGGCTTTCGGGCTGAAGCTGCGGAAGTTTCCAAAAGACGAAATTAAACGCAGGGTGCACGAAGCGGCGAAAATTCTCGGGCTTGAAGAGTATTTGGACAGAAAGCCAAAAGCGCTTTCCGGCGGACAGCGCCAGCGCGTCGCCTTAGGCAGGGCTATCGTCCGCGATGCGAAAGTATTCCTGATGGATGAACCTTTATCAAACCTTGACGCCAAGCTGCGCGTTCAAATGCGCGCTGAAATCACAAAGCTCCATCAGCGCCTGCAAACGACGACGATCTATGTCACGCACGACCAGACGGAAGCGATGACGATGGCGACGAGGCTCGTCGTCATGAAGGACGGCATCATTCAGCAGGTCGGCGCGCCGAAGGAAGTCTATGAAAACCCGGAAAACGTCTTTGTCGGCGGCTTTATCGGCTCTCCGGCGATGAACTTCTTCACGGGCACCCTGAATGAAAACAGGTTTACATTCGGTGATGCATCCGTCCTTGTTCCAGAGGGAAAAATGAAGGTTTTGCGCAGCAAAGGCTATAGCGGAAAAGAAATCATCATGGGCATCAGACCTGAAGATATTCATGACGAGCCTGTCTTTATCGAAGCTTCAAAGGAAGCAAAAATCGATGCGCATATCGAAGTGGCTGAGCTGATGGGGGCTGAAACAATGCTGTATTCACAGGCGGGCGGACAGCCGTTCATCGCAAGGGTCGATTCGCGGACGGACGTCCAGGCCGGGAACACGGTCGCTCTCGCCTTTGATATGAATAAAGCCCATTTTTTTGACAAGGAAACAGAGCTCCGCATCCATTCCGAAGGATAATCCAATGCAAATGACCGAAGCAGCTTATGCTTCGGTCGTTTCGATTGCAACTGTTTCATCATATGTGCAGTCTTGGCAAGTGAATATATGAATGCAGTTCCGGGGCTTCTGCAAAAATGAATCATATTCCATATACGGGCTGTACGGTCCGTAAAAATCGGTCGTTCTTCCGGCATCCGCCATCTCGCCGCCGCACTTCGGGCAATTCCTTTCCACGACAAGCATGCCATTGCACACAGGACACATCTGAACATCCTCCTGACTTTTTCCTTAGCATGCCCAAATTGCAGCATTTTGCACTTTCAACATTTACCAGTCCGCCTCATGCATGCAAATCCGATCGTTCCTCCATAATACGTAGTAACAATCCACATTGGGCTTAGCCAGAGAGGCAGCGGTGAACACCGTCAGCTGGTGCAAATCCAGCCGGCCCAACCATACTAATATGAAAAGGAGTTTGGATACAATGGCTAACCAAAATTCTTCAAATCAACTTGTTGTACCTGGAGCAGCTCAGGCGATTGATCAAATGAAACTCGAAATCGCTTCTGAGTTCGGTGTGAACCTTGGCGCTGACACAACTTCCCGTGCAAACGGTTCTGTCGGCGGAGAAATTACAAAACGACTCGTTTCCCAAGCTCAAGCTTCTATGGGCGGTCAACAATAAACAATTTCATATATTGGCTTAACAGAAGAAGGTGCTATGCACCTTCTTTTTACATTGGCCAAAAACCCGCACCCCGCTTCTCCTTTTTTCATATGCTGAGAACAAAGGAGGAGTCGGCATGCAGTATGTGGCAAGCATCAATTGGGAACTGTTTCAATTTGTCGGGATCTCTCTCTTGCATGAATATGTCGTCAATGTCCGCCCAATTCATGCGGCCTTCCGCTTTCAGGGGGCTTTTTCTTCCAGACGATCTGGCGTATGATAGATCAGATGGGAGGAATGAATGATGAAGATTGCGCTTTTTGGAGGCACAGGCCGTGTCGGACAGGCCTTTGTGAATATTTTGGAAAAAGACGGCAGACACTCGGTTTACGCCCTCGTCCGCACGGAAAATGCAGGCCTTTTGAAAAACCGCTGCCGGACGCTGACGGGGAACGCAAGAAATCAGGCTGATGCGCGCGCTTTGATCGCAGGAGCGGACATTGTGGTCAGCTGTTTAAATACGGATGGAGACGATACATTAACCGTCTCCATCGAAAACATCATCAATGCCATGAACGAACAGAACAAAAAACGGCTGATTACCATCGGAACCGCCGGAATTTTAAATGCAAGACAGGATCCCAAGCTTTACCGCTTTGAAACGAATGAATCAAAAAGACGTTCAACACGGGCGGCTAGAGAACATGCCAAAGTGTATGAACGGCTCGCCCGCACGAACCTTGATTGGACAATCATTTGTCCGACCTATCTTCCCGACGGTCCGGCCGTTCAAACATACCGGACGGAACGGGATTTTTTGCCCCTTGGCGGAAAAGAGATTTCAACAGGAGACACCGCCCACTTCCTTTTACAGGTCTCCGAGTCTGATCAATATATTAAAACAAGAGTCGGAATCGCTTATTGATTGTCAACAAGGTGTAAGCCGGAGATCGTCCGGCTTACACGCTAAGCTTCCCGCGCCCTTTTTGCAGCTCATACATTTGATAATATTGTCCTTTTTGTTTCATCAGCTCTTCATGATTGCCCCGCTCTATAATCCGCCCTTTTTCAAGGACAAGGATTTGATCGGCGTTTTTGATGGTTGACAGCCTGTGGGCGATGATAAAGGTTGTGCGCCCTTTTTTAACCACGTCAAGCGCCTTTTGAATAACGGCTTCTGTTTCGGTATCGATATTTGCCGTCGCCTCGTCTAAAATGAGGATGGCCGGGTTATAGGCAAGCGCACGCGCAAACGAAATCAGCTGTCTTTCCCCGGAGGAAAGCGTGCTCCCTTTTTCAATGACCGGCTCATCAATGCCTTTGGACAGATGAGCAAAGAGCTTATCCGCCCCTACGTATTTCAATGCCTCTTCAACCTGTTCTCTCGTGATCTCTTCACTATCAAGGCTGACATTTGAAGCAATCGTCCCCGAAAACAAGTAAGGATCTTGAAGCACGATCCCCATGTTCTGTCTGATTTCCTGCCGCGACATTTGATAAATGCTTGTTCCATCAATTTTCACATCGCCTTTTTGAATGTCGTAAAAGCGGAACAAAACATTCATAATCGAGCTTTTGCCTGAGCCCGTATGACCGACTAATGCGACGGTCTCCCCTTGGTTGGCTGCAAATGAAATGTTTTTTAACACAGCGGCCCCGCCGTCATAGCCAAATGAGACATCCTCAAACACGACATGCCCTTTCATTTTGTCAGCGCTTGTTTCTTCCACATCAACTCCCGCCTCATCCAAAAGGCGGAATACCCTTTCAGATGACACGCGCGCCAGTTCAAGCTTGGCGAATTGGTTGACGATGGCGGTAATCGGCTGAAACAAACGATTCAGGTAGTCAACGAATGCATAGAGGGCTCCGATTGAAATCATGCCTTCCGCATTCAGTGCAGCGCCTCCAAAGTACCAGATCAATCCGGCGAATGTCACGTTTCTGAGAATGTTGACCAGATTGTGCGACATGAGAGAATTGAGATTCAGCATTTTATTTTGATAGCGGAAGTGGTTTTCATTGAGCTGTTCAAATTCCCGTTTCGTCTCCTTTTCGCGGCGAAAGGCCTGAATGATGGTCATCCCTTGAATGGACTCATTCATTTTAGCGTTGATCTCACTGTTGATCGATCGGAGTTTATGATTGTATCCTGATGCAAATTTGCGGTAGATGACCGACCAGACGGCAATCAGCGGCACGATCACCAGACAGGCGGCTGCAAGCCTGATATCAAGCAAAAACAGCGCGGCAAAAATTCCGGCAATATAAATAAAATTGGTCACAAATGTCGAGAGGACGGTGACGTACAAGTCGCGGATCGCTTCTGTATCATTTGTTACTCTGGCCACGATTTTTCCGGCCGGCAAATTGTCAAAATAGCGGACCGGGAGACGTTGGATGTTGGCAAAAACATCCCGCCTCATCTTTTGAATAATCCGGTTTGCACCCATCTGCAGCAGGTAGAATTGTCCGTAATGGAAAAAAACCGAGAAGATGAGAAGGCCAAAATATAAGAAGACCAGAGAGATGAGCCCTTCAACTTCGGGTTCATAAAACGAATACACTTCAGACATTGACAACCGGTCAGCCTGATACGTTTTCGACTGTTTCCCGTCGGAAATTCGCAGCTCCCCGCCGGACGCCGTGCGTTTCCCGTCAAAAGGAACCGCTTCATCAACAAAATAATAATCTAGGCCGACTTGAAAAACATGGACTTCCCTCGTTTTTTCTGCGGAAGGGCCCAGCCTGTCTTCCCTGACATATTCGCGGCCGTTATAGGAAACCGTATACTTGCTTTTATCCGGGACTTCATACCACGTCTTTTCAATCCCCAAAATATGATCGTCGATCATCTTTTTGGCGATCATCGGTCCGGTCAGTTCGGCGGTCACCGCCACAGTCAGCATGACAAGCGCCCAAATAAGGATTTTTTTATAATGAAGCGCATATTGCCAAAGCCTTTTTCCCGTCTTCATCCAACAGTCCTCCCTTCTTCCACTGAAGGAAGCTGCTGTGCTTCATATTGTTCAAAATACCAGCCTTTCGCGGCGATCAGCTCATGGTGCGTCCCTTTCTCAATCATGCGCCCGCCTTCAAGGACAAGAATGAAATCGGCATGCTCAACAGCCGACATACGATGCGACGTAATCAAGGTTGTTTTTCCTTTCCTGGTGTGCCGAATGTTGTCAATGATCGCCGCTTCCGTCTTCGCGTCAACAGCGGAAAGCGAATCATCCAATATCAAAATATGAGGCTGTGCGATTAAAGCCCGGGCAATCGAAATCCGCTGTTTCTGCCCTCCTGATAAAGCGACGCCTTTTTCCCCGACCATCGTCTGAAGTCCGTCTTTCAAAAGCTCAATGTCCTTTTCCAAATAAGCCGCATGAATGACACCTTTAAGGTCCTGCTCTGTCGCATGCTCAGCGCCGAACAGAATATTTTCTTTGACCGTTTTTGAAAACAGCACATGATCCTGCGGTACATAGCCGATCCAGCTGCGCAGCTCGTCAAGCGGAAGCTGTTCAATCGGCACATCCGATATGCTGATTTTTCCCTTACCCGGCGGATACTGCCGCAACAGCTGTTTGACTAATGTCGTCTTCCCGCTTCCGGTTCTCCCAACGATCCCGACCGTCTGCCCCTCTTGGACAGCGAAGGAAATGCCGGTAAGGTTTTCTGAGGCAGAGCTCGGGTACGTAAAACTGACATTATCAAACACAATATCCCCCGGCTCCGTTTTTACAGGGGTTGAGGCTTCCGTTACATCAGGCTGATACGCGAGTGTATCCGTGACCCTGTCAAGCGATGCATTCCCCCTCTGCATGACATTGATCAGCTCCCCGATCGCAAACATCGGCCAGATCAGCATCCCCAGGTAAACGTTGAATGAAACGAGTTCTCCCAATGTGAGCTGGCTGCGGAACACAAGAAATGCACCATAGCCGAGGCCGATCAGATAGCTGATGCCGACCAAGAGCTTTACCGTCGGCTCAAACAGCGAGTCAATCAGCGCCACTTTCATGTTTTTTTGATAGACATCCGCCGTCATCCGGTTAAACCGGGCGACATCGTTTTTTTCTTGCACATAGGCACGGATCACCCTGACCCCTGAGACCGACTCAAGCACGCGGTCATTCAAATCGCCAAAGGCATCCTGCGCTTCGGTAAAACGCTGGTGGATTTTTTTCCCGTAAATACTGATCGCTGCGGCCATCAAAGGCAGCGGAATGATCGAAGCAAGCGTCAGCTTCCAGCTGATGAAAATCCCCATCGTGAACAGAATCGTCAGCATATACATGGTTGAGTCTACAAGCGTCAGGATTCCGAAACCGGCCGTCATCGAGACCGCTTTTAAATCATTTGTCGCCCTCGCCATCAAATCTCCGGTGCGGTTTTTCTCGTAAAAAGCCGGCGTCATCTTCAAAAGGTGCCCCATCAGTTTAGATCTGAGGATTTTCTCGATCAAATTCGCCCCGCCAAACAGCTGATACATCCAATAGTAAGACAATGTATATACGACAATGGCAAGCGCCATGAATAAACCGATATAACCGAGCATCCCGGCCGCTGAAAATGTCCCCGCCTGCATATCGTCAATGGCGTTTCCCAGCAGCTTCGGCGGAAACATCTCCAAAATATTTACGATGATGAGCAAGGCGATCGCGACCGTGTAGCGCCGCCATGAGGCTTTGAAAAACCAGCCAAGCTTCCATAAAACAGAAAACATGTGATATCCTCTCCTTTTTTAGCCGCCTTCAAGCTTTTCCTTACAGTCGTTGATTTTGTTTTTGCTGACAGTGAGCATCAAAACTCCTCCTTATGTTCGTTTTTTCGAAAAATCAGCTGGTCCAGCTTCATTTTCGTCTATAGAAAAGCATGGGCCCCAACTTGTTAAAACCATGCTTTTTCACCTAAAAAAAGGCATACTGTAAATGCAGCATGCCCTTTCACATCAAAAAGGCGCATGTACGCTCATACTACGCGACATGCGCCTTCCTTCATTTTCAGATAAAAATGCGGATTTTCTATAACCATCTGGAAGGTATGGAGCCGTCACGCGCAAATTGATTTGTCTCTTGAGCTGGTCGATTGATTCTCTTCATGACGATACCCTCCAATCTTATTAATATTTTCCATCTTATAGTACGGCCCTTTATTTGTCAATTTGTTTTTTGAAAATTGACAATCTTTTTCTTCATCTTGTTAGATCATGTGAAAAACGGGTAAAACGTCTATAAACCCATTTCGAAAGGAGGAGCAAAATGTTGAAAGCCGATCGCATCATCGTCGCCTTTGACGAAAAAGAAGAAAGCAAGAAAGCGCTGCAAAAAGCGATTGTCCTGACAAAAAAGCTAGGCGCCGAACTGACCATCGCCCATGTTCACGAACCGAAGCAGGCAAGAACGGCGAGCGAAGAGCAGCGGCCCGCCGCAGGCGCCCCTTATCTTTACAGCGGCATTCCGGCCGCAGCTCCCGTCCCGCACGAGTCCGACCCGGCCGGGGAGCCGCTGATCTATGAAGATAGCGCAGAAGAAGCGATTGCCGCAGCCAAAATCATCTTAAATAACAACCAATTCGACGCTGACATTGAAGTGTTAGAAGGGGACCCTGCAAACGCGGTCCTTCACCATGCTGAACATATCGGTGCCGATCTCGTCATAACAGGAACCCGCGATCAAAACCGCCTGAAAAAACTGCTGTTCGGGAGTGTCAGCGATAAGATTTCCTCAAAGTCGGAGATACCGGTGCTGATCGTCAAGTAATACCGCTAAGGAAGCCGGCTTTTACAGCCGGTTTCTTTTTGATGGTGCCGCCTTTTCCCCCTCCCTCACACCCCGCCTCATATCCATTTACAGGAAAAATAGGCGTTGCATTCAGTAACACTCACCTAACAGGCCTCATAATTTGATCTTGAGTGACCCGGGTAGACTTTCAATCTACGCATATGATTTTGTTCTTTTGGATTACATTGAGGAGGATTGTATAAAATGCAACATTTTTATGATGAACTGCAATCATTGGAGATGGATCCATTCCAAGCGGAGACGCCTTGGAATCATGACCGTCACCATGTCAACGACAAGCATTGCGCGAGCTGCTGGAGTTGCGCCAGTTGCGGAAGCTGTTGGAGCTGTGCGAGCTGCGGAAGCTGCTGGAGTTGTGCAAGCTGCTGGAGCTGTGCAAGCTGCGGAAGTTGCTGGAGTTGCGCGAGCTGTGCGAGCTGCGGAAGTTGCTGGAGTTGCGCGAGCTGTGCGGGCCACTGCTGCTGGAGCTGCGGAAGCTGCTGGCATGGAGGTATGTAGCACCACCCGAAGAAAGCCGCCCCTGCCTGTTCTGCCGCAGGGGTCTTTATCATAACAGACAAACATGATTACATAACATGATATGTATGATTTTTACATCTTCTAAGGAGGAGGCAGCATGACACAATTGACCGCTTCCGCTCGTCTGAAAGTGAAGAAAGATACACGTTACCTTCCCGATCCGCATGGAGCTGTTTATTTTAAACATAATTCCGGTTCGTTTCGTATCAAAGGCGCTTCAATTGATCAATGGATTGAAAAACTGCTGCCGATGTTCAATGGCGATTATACGCTCGGCGAATTAACAAACGGGCTGTCGGTCCCGTACAAAAACAGGGTGTATGAGATCGCTGATATGCTGTATCAACACGGATTTGTCCGGAATGTGGAAAAGGACCGGCCCCATCAGTTGGAAAGCGGGTTGCTGCAAACGTACGCTCCGCAGATCGAATTTATTGAAAGCTTTAAGGATTCGGGAGCTTATCGCTTTCAGCTATGCCGCGAGACAAAAGTCTTGGTGCTTGGTGCGCTCTCCTGTGTTGTGCCATTGATTCAATCGCTTGCAGAGGCTGGTTTCGTCAATATTTACCTTGATGCAACTGATCAAAGTGAAGAACTGAAAACCGCCATCGAAAAATCGAAGCAAAAAGACGATGCAAAGATTGAAATGATCCCCAACGGAAATTGGCGGGAAGCCGTGCCATCCATGGATTGGATTTTGTATGTCGGAGAAGGTGAAGACTCAAAAAATCTCCGCGAATTGGAAACGGTTTGCAAACAAGAGCAAAAAGGATTTTTTCCGGCAGTCTGCCTCAAGCAGGTTGGTCTTCTCGGACCTGTTATACCGCCTGATTCAAGTGTTTTTTGGGAGGCGGCATGGCGGCGTGTACACCGTAGTGCCCTTCATGAAAATCGGGAATCGAAAGCCTTTTGTTCAGCGGGAACAGACATCCTGACAAACGTTCTCTCCTTTGAATTGTTCAAAATGGTCACCGGACTTACGCCGCCGGAAAAGCGGCATGAAATGTATCTTCTTGACTTTAAAACGCTTGAAGGGGCTTGGTATCCGTTTCTTGACCACCCGCTCATCAACTTCGACGGAGCTGAGGCTGAATTGCTGGAGGATATTGAAGAAAAGGCGGAAACGAAGCACCGGGACGGCCGGTTATTTCAGTTATTCAGCGACCTGACATCGACAACAGCGGGGATTTTTCACCTGTGGGAAGAAAAACATGTAAAGCAGCTGCCCTTGTCACAATGCATTGTTCAAGCCGCTGATCCCTTGTCATCCGGACCGGCCGAACTTTTGCCTGAAACGGTGTGCGCCGGTTTAACACATGAAGAAGCACGACGAGATGCAGGCCTGACCGGGATTGAAATGTATATGTCAAGACTTGCGGGCCCTTACCTCAAAGAGATAGGACAATACGGGATCGGCGCCGGGGAAACGCTTGCCGAAGGCGTATCAAGAGGAATGCAGATATGTTTGGATGATCAGTTCACACAGAGACAAATTAGCGGAACAGAAACGATCAAGCTAAGCCAGTTGGGTGCTGTAAAAGATACGCATGCCGCCTACTATCTCGAAACACTGTCCATGATGCACGGCACCCCCGCGCTCGGCATAGGGGAGGACGTTTTTGGCTTTCCCGTTGTATGGGCGGGCGTTGATGACCTCTGGTACGGAAGTCCGGGGCTCAATCTGACATTGGCGTTCAGGGAGGCGCTCAAGCGGGCGCTGATGGATATCAATCCGCTGCAGGAAACGGCCGTTGTTTTACAAGAAAACGAAATGAAGCTGGAGATTCCTGCTTTTGAGAATCCCCCGCAAGCCCTAAAGCCGGCATGTCAAAACATCAAGCGCAGCGGTTTACAGCTCTTCGTCTACGATCTGCCGGCAGAACCTTTTTTGCAAGAAAATCTCGCCGGCATTTATGCTGTACGCATCAAAAAGGAGGAGGCTTGATGAAAGAGAGAATGCTGCTTGTTGGTGAAGGCGTGATTGCAGAAGCTGTATCCAACCGTTTGGCCGCTCATTACACATTCACCCGCCAGCCTGATTTTAATGCTGGAGTACCCGAAGGAACGGCATTCGCCATTGTTGTTCACGATGCTTCGCGTCCTTTGCTCTATCGGGAGGCCGAGAACAGATTGAGGCCCGCCGGCATCCCCTGGCTCCGCGCTTTCGCAACATTTGGCGAAGGCGTGATTGGACCACTCATTGATCCGAACGAATCAGGGTGTTCGCAATGCGCTGATAAGAGGAGGTTTATCGCTGCCCCGGACAGCAGGGAAATGCTTGAGCTCGAGCAAAACAACCGAGACGCCGTCCGCGATCCTTGGGTATCAAAGACTGGAGCGCGCCATATAGCCCTTTTCATCTGCAATGAAATCGACAGGATCATGGGAGACGATACCAGCCAATTGAAACAAACGCTGTTATTGATCAATTTAAACACATTAGAGAGTTCTCTTCACTCTTTTATACCTGACCCGCTGTGCACGATCTGCAGCGTGATGGCTGATGACTCACAGGAGGCGGCGAAAATCGCGCTTCAGCCAAATCCAAAAACGAGCCCGGAAAGCTTTCGCGTCAAAGAGGCTGACGAATTAAAGGAAACGCTCGGAAAAGGCCTTCTCGACCAGCGGACAGGGATTTTCAACGGCAAAATGTACGACGCGATCTTGCCGTTTGCCGATATGATCGTTAACATGCCTCTATGGACGGGACATGAAGGTGTCGGCGGCCGCAGTCACTCATATGAAAACAGCGAGTTAACCGCTCTATTGGAAGGTTTGGAGCGTTATTCAGGAATTGCACCGCTCGGCAAAAGAACAATCGTTCACGACTGCTATTTCAATGTAAAGGACCGTGCACTTGATCCAGTGAAAACGGGCTTGCATGACGAAAATCAGTATCGGCAGGCCGGCTTTCCTTTCCGGCCGTTTCATCCAAAACGGCCGCTCCATTGGGTTTGGGGCTATTCCTTTTTACAAGAACGGCCGATATTGGTTCCGGAATCGCTCGCCTATTACAGTCTCGGCCGGGAAGACGCCTTCGTCTATGAAACGTCCAACGGCTGTGCAATCGGCGGAAGTTTGGAAGAAGCGATTTTCCATGGCATTTTGGAAGTGGCTGAAAGGGATTCGTTTTTAATGACCTGGTATGGGCGGCTCCCCTTAAGGCAGCTAGATATTCAGTCGTGCGAAGATCTGGAATTGAAGCTGATGGTCAATCGGGTTCGCAGAGTCGCCGGATATGAACTGTATGTCTTTAATTCGACAATGGAACACGGCATCCCAAGCATTTGGGCCGTCGCCAAAAACAGCAAGCGGCAGGGGCTCAACCTTATTTGTTCTGCTGGGGCGCATCCCGATCCTGTCAAAGCGGTCAAAAGCGCCCTTCATGAGCTGGCGGGCATGATGCTGAAGCACGACCGTCACCTTGAAGAAAGCCGGGATAAATACGAAGCGATGCTGCACAATCCTTTTTTGGTCCGGGAAATGCAGGATCACAGCATGCTGTACGGCTTGCCGGAAGCCGAAGAACGCCTCCGGTTTTTATTGGAGCAAACGCGCCCGCCGCAAACATTTAGCGAAGCCTTCAAAGAAAGAAAGAAAACCCTTGATTTAACGGAAGATCTTCGTCATCTGCTCGAAACATTCCGCCGCCTGAACCTTGAAGTGATCGTCATTGATCAGACGTCGCCTGTGACCAAACGAAGCGGACTGTCCTGCGTGAAAGTCCTGATTCCAGGCATGCTGCCGATGACATTCGGGCATTCCCTCACCCGGTTGTCTGGGCTTGAGAGGGTGCTTACGGTTCCGATGGAACTCGGCTATACAACAGAGCCGCTTCAATCCGAACAGCTGAACCCGCACCCGCATCCGTTTCCTTAAATTTCATAACATGTCTATTTTTTTTGCCTGTTCTGCTTTATAATAAAGCGGAACTTTTTTAGGCGGTGAATGCATGAAACAGGAATACAAGCGGCCGCTTCTGTTCGCATCGGCTCTTTTAATGGCTTTTTGCTTTCTTTACTACGGCGGCAAGCTGATCGGCTTTTATATGACGGAATATCCCAAATGGACCGGGAAGAGCGCTGACGGGAATTGGGAGGCGGTCATAAAAAAAAGCGACAACGGGTACAGCGGAGATTTATATTGGACAGGCGGCGAACCGGATGATACGTATTTGGAAACATTCGTTGTGAAATTTGATGATGAAACGGCCCTCAGCTCCGAAATTGAAACGGCGATGAGCGACTATTCCGGCGGTGTTTTGCCCGGCGGAGGAAGAAAAGAGGAATCCGTATCTTTTCTGGAAAATATGGAGGAATCCGAATTCGACGGCCGCACAGTCACCGTGCAATTGAATTGGAGACAGGGAAAGCACGTTTCCCGTACAGAATTTATCCTTGAAAAGAAAACATTTTAAAACGGCGAAGTGTCATACTCCGCCGATTATAATTTTGCTTTTCATAACAGCTTCCTCCCGCGGTCCCAAAGCCTGAAAGCCTGTGACCTCATGCGGCAGATCAAGATTCGGGGCGTTGGTCATCCATGTATAGGGCTCCAGACAAAGCAGGTCTGAATCGTCAGATGTCCCGTTATACACGACCCAGTGTTTGAAATGACTGTCGCACTGATATGACAGGCGGATGTCGGCAAGGCGGTCGCAAATGTCCGCGGTGCTGTTTCCTTCCTGATCCACTTCAGCCGCGAAAATATCATCCAGCCTTTCTCCAGCCGCGGTTCTCCCTGTCTTAAATTCCTCTGTCACATGATATTCACCCGTCGGCAGCAACCGGTCTGTCAGCACCCATTGTTTCTCAGTCGGCAGGGAAAACAGACATTGCGCTTTATCTCCTTTTTCATTGAACGGATAGCGGAATGAAGTGTGATATCCAAGGCCGAGCGGCATCGGTTCTTTGCCGTGGTTGACAACAGAAGCATCCATCTGCAATTGTTTGCCTTCCAGCCTGTAGGTGATGACGATCGAAAACGAATGGGGAAAGATGCTTTGAATGTCGGGATGCTCGTCCGCATGCAGCACCGTCTGCGCCATGCTTTTCTGATCATCGGCCTCCGCTTTTGTCAGCGTCCATTTTTTATCATGAAGAAATCCGTGCAGATGATTTTGCAGCGGTTTTTCATTGATGGGCAGCTGATAGGTCTTTCCGTCATATGTAAATCTTCCTTGGTCGATCCGGTTTGGCGGAAAAAGGATCGGGATTCCGAATAAAAAAGGGTTGGCATCATACTCTTCCTTTGTTTCAGGCGTTTTCAGCAAGCTCAATCCGCCGGGCTTCCACTTCAGGGAAATCAAATTGCTCCCCCATCCCGGCACAAGTACAGCCTCCAAATATTCATTTTCCATCAAGATTGCTTCTTCATTTAAAAATCGGCTTTTTTTGGCAGTGCAGGACATCTCGCATTTCCCCCTATTTTTCATCTATTCAATACAGGCATACGCTAAAAACCTTTCTATAAGCCTATTATATCTAAAGAAGTCAGCGCTTTCAAAAATACGCCCGCACACACGAAAAGTTTTTGAAATATTTTAATTTAAGTATATCTTCTATTTTTCTGTTATAATACGTTTACGCACAAAAGCATAAAAGGATTAAAGACTGATATTTTTTCTAATGAGGTGTATGATTTGTCAAACGAAAAACGCTTATCGTTTTCCATATCGGCTTTATTATTTGTTGTCATCTTAGCGGTCATTTTTACATGCCTGTTTGTTTTTCACGCCGAACCGCATGTGCCATTATTGATTTGCGTCGGCTTTTTGGCGGTCGTGGGCATGTTTAAGGGCTATTCCTGGAAGGAGCTCGAAAGCGGCATCGTCTCTGGAATCCAAAATGGCGTACAGCCGATTATCGTCCTTTCTTTAATCGGCATGTTAATCGGAGTTTGGGAATATAGCGGAGCGATTCCGACGGTAACGGTTTACGCGTTAAACCTGGTCGAACCGCATTATCTGCTCCTGACGGCTTTATTCAGCTGCCTGATCATCAGTTCACTGGTCGGTTCAAGCTTCACGACGGTCAGCACGATCGGCGTCGCCTTGATCGGCGTCGCCCAGGCGGCGGGTGTGCCATTGACATGGGTGGCAGGGGCCGTGATTTCGGGCGCCTGTTTCGGCGATAAAATGTCCCCTTTGTCTGATACGACAAACTTTGCCGCTGGAATTGGCGGACTTCCGATTTTCAAGCATATTAGACATATGATGGGCACGACGATTCCGGCACTTTTGGTGACCATTCTGCTCTTCTTTTTCATGGGGCGCACGCTTACCATCGGCGCGGCCTCTACGGATAATATTCAAGCCATTGTCAGCGGGATTGAAAACACGGTCGATATCAGCCTGTGGACGCTGTTATCACCTCTTTTGGTGATTGTGCTTGCCGTCAGACGTATGCCGGTCATTCCGTCCCTTGCGGCGGGAATCGTGTCGGCAGGCATTCTTGCCGCGCTTATTCAGCCTGATGCAGGCATTTCCTCCTTTTTATCAGCGATGCAAAAAGGACCTGTTTTTTCAGCGGAAACTGAAGCTGTTGCCAATATTTTAAACCGCGGCGGCCTCCAATCGATGATGGGCTCCGTTTCCCTGATAATCATCGCCTTTGCGCTCGGCGGTTTGATGGAAAAAACGGGATTGATTACAAGCCTTCTTGAAGGCGTGATCCGCGGCATCCGTACAAAAGGCCGCCTCGTTTTCTCAACCGTTTCCTCAAGCATCGGCATGAACTTGTTGACTGGTGAGCAGTATTTATCGATTTTGATTCCCGGCCAGTCGTTTAAAAAACTGTATGATCAGCTTGGGATTGACCGGAAGCATTTATCAAGGTCACTTGAAGACGGGGGAACATTGATCAATCCAATGATTCCGTGGGGCGTCAGCGGCGCGTTTATGTCAAGCGCGCTCGGCGTTCCTGTCATTGAATATTTGCCGTTTGTGTTCTTCCTGTATTTATCACCGTTCTTTTCCGTGCTGTTCGGATTTCGCAAGTCATAAAAAAGCGCCGTTTCCAGAGATGGAGACGGCGCTTTTTTTATTACACAGGTTTTGCTGTTTCTGCCAAAATACTGTTTTGCATTGCTTTTTGCACTTCTTTTGTAAGCGGTCCGGGCGTTCCCGTGCCGATCTCCTGTCCGTCGATTACAGTGACCGGGATCACTTCAGATGTTGTTGAAGAAATAAACACCTCATCGGCGGTCAGCAATTCTTCTTTTGTGATGGCCTTTTCCTCGTGCTTCCAGCCGTTTTTCGCAAACAGCTCCAACAGCTTCATCCGCGTAATCCCGTTTAGAATCAGGTTTGTCGCAGGATGGGTGTAGATAACGTTTTGTTTGACGGCATATACGTTTGAAGACGTTCCTTCTGTCACGAACCCGTCGCGGACCAATATCGCCTCAAATGAGGACACTTCGCTTGCCTTTTGTTTGATCATCACGTTGTACAGCAGATTCAAACTTTTAATATCGCACCTCAGCCAGCGCAGATCATCTGCCGTAATCGCGGAAACGCCGTTTTGCTGTTCTTGTTCAGGCTTTTTGATCGGGAATGTATAGGCGGTCACCTGCGGGGTAAGGCCTGCTTCATATTGGTGCTTCCTCGGCGCCTTCCCTCTTGTCACCTGAAGGTAGAGCCCTCCGTCTTGAGCCTGGTTGACTTCAATAAGCTCTTTGAGCTTTCCTTTCAGCTCCGTTTCTGAAAACGGCAGTACGATACCGATTTCAGAGGCGCTTTTGTAAAAACGGGCAATGTGTTCGTCAAGCGTATAAAAGCTTCCATTGTAGATGCGGATCACTTCATAAACACCGTCTCCAAACTGATAGCCTCTGTCTTCGATATCAACAGCACATTCGCTCCGTTCAACGAGCCGGCCGTTAAAAAGAACCTTCATTTCTCCATCCCCTTGCTATTTTGTTGGTTTCTCGATTTTCTCCATTCCATTCTAACACGTCGCCCCCGTTCAAAATAGTGCAAGATTTCCAAAAATTTTCCGAGTCTCATAGTCTGCAAATTTCAGCATGTTCTCTAAAAATTTGCTATATTTTTCGTCCAATCCGGTATCCAACTTCTTTCCAATCCTGTATACTTAAACATTGTGATCCATTATTTTATGAGACTCGCAATCTATATACATAATGGAGCCGAAAAATGATACGGAGAGAGTTACATGCGCCAAGTTTCCAAAAGAACTTCCCCATCTGTCACCTACCTGTTGATGAAAACAGCATGTTTTGTCATTTTGTGTCTGATCCTTCTTTACGTTTGGGATTTATCACAGTCAACTGAAGCTCCCGGCAAAAAGGAGCTGACAATGTCCGAAAACAGCCAGATGCGGCATGAAGGAGACAGCATTCCGCTGAAAAAAGCGACACAAGGTCAGCTTATGGATCACCTGAGCACGAAACAGGAGGCAGCAAAACGCAAAGAAGAAAAAGAAAAGAAAAAAGCGGCGGAAGAAAAAAAGAATCAGAAAACGGTTTATTTGACTTTTGATGACGGGCCTTCTGCGGTCAGCCAAAGACTGCTTCAAGTCTTATCGGAACATGATGTCAAAGCGACATTTTTCATGCTTGAACCAAACATGAAGGTTCATAGACAAGCCGTAATCCAAATGAAGCAGCAGGGCCATTCACTCGGGCTTCACGGAGTGACACATGACCAGAAAAAGTTTTATAAAGACGCCAATTCTCCCAATCTGGAAATGAAACAGGCGCAAAAAACGCTGAAATCCATTACCGGGGTTGAAACCCATTTGATCAGAACGCCTTACGGCAGCAAGCCGTCCCTGACCGAAGCTCAAAAGAAGGTTCTGAAGAAAAACGGGTTTACTTATTGGGACTGGAATATCGACAGCCTGGATTGGAAATACAGAAGCCAAAAGTTCGTTCCGGAAGTCATGAACCAGCTCAGCATCATCGAAAAACGGCAGTCAAAACAGCCGATTGTGATTTTGCTGCATGATATCCCTTCAACCGTTCAGTCATTGCCGCTGTTGATCAACAATTTAAAAGAGATGGGCTATTCATTTGACACGCTTGATGAATCAATGACACCTGTCCATGAATAGCATGACGATCCCCTTTAGCAGGGGATTTTTTTATTTGTCATCAAATCTGACACATTGATTGCCGAAAAAACGCTTTCGGCTATAGTAAGGGGCGAGGTGTTGTGAAATGCAAATCGAAGAAGTAACATCGATGTCACCCTATATGGACCAATTGGCAAACCTTCTCGTTCAAGTGGTGAATGACGACGCATCAATCGGCTTTCTGCCGCCGCTTGATCATGAGCAGGCTTTAAGCTACTGGAAAACCGTCCTCTCACCGGACGTCATTTTGTTGATTGCCAAACAAAACGGCGAAATTGCCGGGAGTGTCCAGGTTGCCCTTTGCACTAAACAAAACGGACGCCACAGAGCCGAAATCTGCAAGCTCATGACAGCGCCCTCCTTCAGACGGCAAGGCGTCGCCCGCGCACTCATGCAAAAAGCGATCGAAAGGGTGAAGCAAGAAGGCCGATCCCTGCTTGTTCTTGATACGAGAGAAGGCGACCCTTCAAACCTGCTTTACGCATCACTCGGATTTCACGAGGCCGGACGAATTCCCGGATACGCAGAATCAGCAGACGGCAAACTGGATGCCACCGTTTTTTATTTTAGATGTTTAACGAAAGGGGAAACATGATGATGACATGGAAAGTGAAAACAGCCAGTGAACAAGACGCTCCCGTCATTCACAAACTGATCGAATATCGCTTTCTTGCCGTTTCCCTCCAGCGCGTTGACGGAAACGGCGGAATCCTTAAAGACAGCTGTGCAAAACGGTCCAGAACAAGCCGTTTTAGTTCCGCTCGGTTCAGCCAAATGTAGATTCTCTCGTCTTTTCACGGCTCTCTGTCACATCAAAAGCGAGGGAACAAGGAATTGCAACATTCATTCTGGCGTATTTCGAACGTCATGCCGCAACCTAAGGCAAAGCAAAAAGCTGCTGCTTGGTGCGGACCTCACTGCCTAAAAACATCAGTTTTGCGGTGATCAAAGAAGAGGATGTGGTCAACCCGAATGGCTTTTTCGTGAAAACCGCTCTGATGGAAAAAGCATTGCGCTAAAAAGGCGTTCCCCCTATGGAACGCCTTTTTATCCGTTTATTTCTTTGACAAATTCTGCGACTTTACGATGGATGACAAGGTCAAACAAATGATCATCATCCGTTTCATCCAGATTGATCATGATTTTCTTCAGACCCGGTATGCCGTGGGCCTCCTCAGGAACAAACCTGACGGGCGCCACTTCAAGCGAGGTGCCGATCACCAGAAGCAGATCGGATTGATCAAGGCTTGCAAACAAAGTATCGAAATGCTGAACAGCATCGCCGAACAATACGACATCCGTCTTTAAAATCAAACCGCATTCCCTGCCGTTTTCATTCACACGGCTGCATCTCGGAACCTCATCCTGCAAAATGTATTCAAGTCCGTAGCGCGTTCCGCATTTAGGACATGCCGCCGTTTGGATGGAACCGTGCAGTTCGTATACATGGCGGCTGCCCGCCTTGACATGGAGCCCGTCAATATTTTGCGTGAACACTTTGACTTCTTTTCCCTGCCGCTCAAGATCGGCTAAATACAGGTGCCCGGCATTCGGCTGATACGATCCGGTCATTTTCATTTGAAACAGCTCTTTAAATTTCGGCCAAAAAAGCTTTGGATAACGCTCATAATAATCGAGGCTCATCGCTTCCATTCTGGACATATCTTCCGTCCAGATTCCCCCGGCTGAACGGAAATCCGGGATTCCGGACTCAGTGCTCATTCCGGCCCCGGTTAACACGGTGATACGTCTGGCGCTTTCGATCAATTTCAAAAATGTCTCGGCTTCTCTCCGCATGTGCCGCTCCCCCTTCATGAACCGCTGATCACGCTTGATCTTGCTGATCCTTCATCTTCTTTAATTCAAACAGACTGTGGCCGGGTGATACAAAATCCACCTGTTCTTCTTCCATGATCTCAAGGATCCGGTAGTTCACATCCTGTCTGACGTCCAAGTTTTCGGCCCAAACCGTCGTCTTTGTATAGTAGTTGAAGAAAATGCTCATATGCGTATCCTTCAGCACCTCAAGATTGACCATGATCACTTCCGGATGGACTCCTTCATGATTCCTCAGCATGTCTTTAAACCGTTCCACACATCTTTCGACTTTTTCCCGCGGGTTTGACGGATCAATATCAAGCGAGAATGTGACCTGGCGCTTTCTCATCTTCGTCCAGTTGCTGATCGCTTCATTGGCCAGAACCGAATTGGGAACGGTGACGAGCGACTCTCCCGCGGTGCGGATTTTCGTGCTTCTAAACGATATATCCTCGACCGTTCCGGTGACGATGGTCGTTTCAATCCAATCCCCAATTGTGAAAGGCTTCTCCATAATGATGACGATTCCTCCGAAAAAGTTCCCGATCGTATCTTTCGCCGCAAGTGCAAAAGCAAATCCGCCGAGCCCGAGTCCGGCGACAAACCCGTTCACATCATAATTGAACTCCCCGGCGATCACGCTGATACCGAGCGCCACGATAATAAAGCGGAGAATTTTCGACAGGAACGGAGCGAGTATGTCGTCCATATCCAGTTCGAGCCGCTTCGAGATTTTGTTGAACAAAACAGATGATGCTGCCGTTAAATTGTAGAGGCCGCTGACAACAATCACAACAACGGACACTCTGTACAGCCTATGAATAATCGCCATATGCTCTTCGAAAAACGGCGAGTAAATAATGGCTAAATAAATACCGAGAATCGCAAAAAACCATCTCGCAGGCTTCTCAAACGCGAGCGCCACCTGATTGAAAAAATCGGTTTTCGGTTTATGCGTTAATTTCAATATCAAGTTGAACAAGTATTTCGTGAATATTTTTCTAAGCAAGAAAAATAAAAGCAAAATCCCGATGCTGATCCCGATTTCAGCAGCGAAATCCATCGTCATATACTTTGTAAACATTGCTGTCTCTCCTTATTCACATTCATCAAGCATTCATTATACTAAAAGCTTCGAAAAATTTCTCTTTTTATTGTACAGGGGAGAATCATGCCAAGTGTAACCCATTTGTATTTTTAAAACAATCCCGGCAGACAGCCTTCCTCCAAACCCCGCATAAAAAAACTCCGGGAAAAATCACCCGGAGTTTGACTGTTCGATTTTGATGTTTCCAAGAGACAAATGATTCGGGTCAACACGGCTATTTTTTCTTCTGAGACTGTGTTTGATCAAGGAGAGTCGCTTTAAACATTTCAGCATCGGTTTCGATCTTAATCCGTTCTTCCACTTTTATTCTCCCTTTACCCATCAGCTAAGCCTCCTTTTTTTCATTATAAATTATCTGAAAATGAAACGAATGAAACTTTCGCACTAATTTTGCCGAGGCTTGTCGTTTTAAGCAAAGCGGGCTCACTGCCAGCGCCATTTTAATTTTACTTGCATCACCTGTTCGGGTATCCTTGATATGGAAAGAACTTTATGAAGAGGAGCTGACATGTTTGCATATCATCGCCCATCGCGGAGCCTCAGGTTATGCACCGGAAAATACGTTTGCCGCTTTTGAAAAAGCATGCGAGCTGGGGGCTGACTTCATAGAGCTTGATGTACAGTTGACAAAAGACGGCAGGCTTGCTGTCATTCATGATGACAGGGTCGACAGAACGACAAACGGCGCGGGCTTCGTTCGGCAGTTTACTATGAGCGAGCTCGAAAAGCTTGACGCGGGAAGCTGGTTCAGCCCCGCTTTTAAAGACGAAAACATTCCCATCCTTGACGAGGTTCTCGAAAAGTATCACAAAAAAACGGGGCTTCTGATCGAAATCAAGTCTTCTAAAACACAACCGGGAATTGAAAATGTCATCGGCAAGCTGATCAGCAGTTTCGGATTTTCCATGAAGACGATCGTGCAATCATTTGATGCCGGTGCCATTAAAACGATGCACAAGCTGTATCCTGCCATCCCGGCCGCTGTTTTGATCAGACCGAGATTCGGCATGGTGCCGCGCGGTCAGCTTCGGCACATCGCATCTTTTGCCGATTATGTCAGCGTAAAACATACGAGGCTCAGCCCGTTTTTGATCAACGCGATTCACAGCCATGATTTAAAGGCTTTAGCCTGGACGGTGAACGGACAAAAAACCGGCCGCCGGTTAGAGAGCTGGAAGATTGACGGAATCATCACCGATTATCCCGATTATTTTAAGAAAGAAGGAAAAGCATGAAATATCTCGCTGTTTTTATCGGAGGGGCACTCGGTTCACTTCTTCGTTATATAGTAAACTTGAATGCAGGAGCCGGTTTTTTTCCTTGGGCGACTTTTATCGAAAATTGCTCGGGAAGCTTGCTTCTCGGCCTGCTGACAGGCTTTTTTTCGTTTCGGGCGAAAAAACCGCTCGTCCAGCTTTGCTTAGGAACCGGCTTTTGCGGAGGATATACGACAATGTCGGCGTTTTCCAAAGAAACCGTCTTGATCCTGCATTCCTCCGCCCCTGAGATCGGAATCATGTACTTGGCGGCGTCTCTCGCCGGCGGGGTATGCTTCGCATTGCTCGGCATTATGTTAGGAAAACGAATCGGCGGCACAGCGGAAAACAAAAAGGAGCGTTTTGGATCATGATCGCAGCTGGTTTTATGATTGCAGGCGGAATCGGATCTCTATTAAGGTTTTGGCTCGGCAATATCATCATGTCGAGGGTGCCGAAGCCGCGCATCCCCGTCAGCATTATGCTGATCAATATTCTCGGCTCTTTTGCCCTCGGCATTTTTGTCAGTCTTGGCATTGACAATCACGCGGTCTCGATCATCGTCGGCACGGGATTTTTCGGGGGATTCACAACATTTTCCACCTTCAGTGTTGAAGCGGTAGAGCTGATTCTCGCCAAACGGTTTTCGGCATCGGCAGCATACATATTGCTCACACTTGGCTTATGTATCGGGGGATTCTGGGCGGGGAGCGTCATATAATGAAGCAGCTGTTTAGGATCGGCATAGAGTTTCCGATTTGCGCCCGCCTAAAGGCAGGGGAAAATCCACGAATGTCAAGTAAGATCGCTGCCTGACGAAAAAAATCCATTTTGGCTTTCCGTCAAAATGGATTTTTTTGGCTTTAGCCTTATTCGATCATCGTCATACTTTCCCCGCTTGCTGCTTCCACATATGCCTCCCGGGACCAATCAGCCGTCATGTTCGATTTCCTCTTTTGTCAACGGCTTAAAAATGTTTTTTGAGCCTGAATAAAAACCGACTGATGACAATCCAAGCCAGGTTCCGATCATCATGTCTTCCTTCCAGTTCCCCGATGTCAAAAACAAAGAAATCCAGATTCCGAACATAATCGCAAAAACGGGGAGAAATCGTTTCTGAACGCCCAAAATCTTTACCGTATGAACCAAACCTGTGACAAGCGGAACGAGTGCGATATCAGAAATATCCATGCTCTTTCTCCTCCTTAGTTTGTTGAAACAAAGGCCGGTTTTCCTATACACCTGCCCCTGTTTTCATCATCATATAAGAAAGCAGCCCTCATGCCGCGTCAACATTCCGTCAATAAACTGAAGAATTCCCGAATCCGCCCCGTCCTAAATATTCGTAATCGCCACCAAGCTGACGAGCAGCTTGTCCAACAGCGCTTTTTTCATTAAAAACAGCGTTTTTTCACTGCAGCCGATTTCCATTGCACATTTGCCCATGCTCCAATTATGGAAATAGCGGTATTCGATAAATGTGCGCTCAACCTCATCCAATTCGGCCAAAGCCGTTTCCATGGCGTCCAGCAAATATTGATAGAGTCTTTTTTCCGAGGCGATTTGATCGTTCACATCCGCTTCTTTGATCAATCCGCTTTCCGCTTCCTTATCCATCCTCCTTTCCAAATTGAATACGGCGGCTTTGTAATTTTTCCAATTGCGCAAATGAAATTCGATTCGCTTCATATACGTTTTCTTTTCATTCTCGGAAAGGCTTTCATACCAAAGCACAACCATCCCCCCTATACACAGAACATTTGTTCTCATTATAAACGAACGAATGCCCTTGTTCAAATGCCTTTTCTCTCAGGGTCTTTTTTCTTACAAACATAAAAATCACCTTGAGCTACTTTTCGCTCAAGGTGATTTCGTTTACGACAATCGGGTTTGACGGTGCCAGCTCCACGTGTTCTGTCGTCTGCTCCTGTTTGATTTCCACATGCTTGATCAGCCGGCCTTCCATCTCAAGCACCGTGATCGTATAGGAGCCGACATGAACCGCCTCTCCTTCCGCTATATCTATATTTTCCTTCAACACGAGTCCGCCGACCGTTTCGACTTCCTCCTCCTCGATCTCATCGGCAAACAGCTCATTGACCTGATCGATTCTGACCTTTCCGTCCATGATGTACTCATGCTCGGAAACCTTTTGAATGAGCGGTGTTTCGTCTTCATCAAATTCGTCTCTGATGTCACCGACGATTTCTTCGAGAATATCCTCAGTCGTCACAAGGCCTGACGTTCCCCCGTATTCATCCGTTAAAATCGCCATGTGAATCCGTTCCCGCTGCATTTTAATCAGCAGCTTTTGCACAGGGACGGTGTCAATCACTTCAATGACGGGACGGACGTAGGCTTCAAGGGACAGCCGCTTTTTCTCCGCGTCCGACATGAACAGCATATCGGTAAACAGCTGTTTCGTGTTGATCATGCCGATCACATGGTCCTTATCGCCTTTATAGACGGGCCAACGCGTGTATTTTTCTTTCAGCATCACAGACAGCGCCTCATCGATCGGCATATCCACAGAGACGGAAGCGATTTCTGTGCGCGGCACCATGATTTCTTTGGCGATCCGATTGTCAAACTCAAAAATTTTATTGACGTATTTATATTCAGACGGATTAATTTCTCCACTTTTGTAGCTTTCTGATAACAGGATTCTCAGCTCTTCTTCGGTATGGGATTCATCCTTTTCCGAAGCGGGCTTCAAACCGAATAATCCGGTCAGCACTCTGGCCGACGCATTCAGCACCCATATGAATGGGAACATGACAACATTGAAAAAATGCAGCGGTCCTGCCAGCCACAATGTGATTTGTTCGGCTTTTTGGATCGCGATCGTTTTCGGAGCGAGTTCGCCAACCACGACGTTCAGGAATGTAATCAGGCAAAAAGCGATGGCAACCGACAGTGCATGTGAAACAGAATCTGAAACATGCAGGCTTTCAAAGAGCGGATGCAAAACCTTTCTGACCGTAGGCTCACCCATCCAGCCCAAACCTAAAGCAGTGATCGTAATTCCAAGCTGGCAGGCTGACAAGTACTCATCCAAATCAGACACCACTTGCTTTGCCCGAACTGCCCTTTTATTTCCTTCCGCTATCAGCTGATCAATCTTTGAGCTCCTCACTCTGACAATCGCAAATTCTGATGCTACAAAAAAAGCGGTCAAAGCAATCAGAACGCCGATGATAATCAGACTAACTATATCGTCCATTTAACCTTATCCCTAAAAGGATAAGGAGTCACCTCCTGATGAAATCAAATTCACGTAATAAGGCTGATGTGTGTTCTGTATGAATGACTATGCAGAGGGCCCCATCAAACCACCTCCAAGCCAATATATACTATTATCTTACTTTATTAAAAAAGAGTCAGTCAAATGTCTAAACTTTAAATCTAACAATATTTTCACAAATTTTTAGAAAAATAAAGCGGTCTGCATCATGTTCTCGCCCTTTTTTATTCAATTAACTTGTATAAACGGCTTCTAATATATTAAAATGTTTTATAACTATAACGTGATGGTTGAGGAGGGATGCAGATGGGGCAGAGAAATATCGTATTGGCGAATTAGCAGCTGCAGCAGGCGTAACAAAACGGACCGTTGATTATTACACGAATCTCGGGCTTTTAACGCCTGACAGATCATGTTCAAACTACCGTTATTATGATGAAGTTGCTCTCAAACGGCTGAAATTTATTACAGACTGCAAGCAGCAGAGATTGGCCCTGTCCGACATCAAAATGCGGCTGGAAAACCAGTTTCCCTCTTCAACAGTGAATGATGACGAAATTGGAAGCCTGACGGCGGAAATTGATCATGTCAATGACAATATCTCCGTGATTATAAACAGAATGAAACGGCTAAATCCCGATGAGCGGGAGATTCTCAAAAGCCGGCTTTCTCCTGAAAAAATGACGGTCATCCAGTCATTTTTGCTGCTGCTTTAGTTAATCTTTACTAAACAGGAGGTGTTACCTTCATTCTCACGCTAGAGTGAAGGTCCTAATTGGAAATAGTTAATTTGATTTTTGTTGCTGTTTTAATTGCTTTGACAGCATTTTTCGTAGCGTCTGAGTTTGCGATTATCAGAATCAGAAGCTCGCGGGTTGACCAGCTGATTGCTGAAGGAAACAAAACAGCGGTATCGGTCAAGAAAGTGATCACGCATTTAGACGAGTACTTATCGGCCTGCCAGCTCGGCATTACTTTGACGGCACTCGGCCTTGGATGGCTCGGGGAGCCGACGGTCGCCCGTCTGCTTGAACCGCTTTTTACCGAATGGAACATTCCAAGTTCTGTTTCACATATCGTGTCCGTTGTGATCGCCTTCAGCTTCATTACGTTCCTGCACGTTGTCGTCGGGGAGCTTGCACCAAAAACGCTGGCGATTCAAAAGGCGGAAGCGATCTCCTTTGCATTCGCAAAACCCCTGATCTGGTTTTACCGCATCATGTTTCCATTCATTTGGGCGCTGAACGGATCAGCAAGGCTGTTGACGAAATCGTTTGGCCTTGAAGCGGTTTCGGAAAACGAAATGGCGCACTCGGAAGAAGAGCTGCGGATCATTCTGTCAGAAAGCTACAAAAGCGGCGAAATCAATCAGTCCGAGTTCAAATATGTAAACAAAATTTTTGAATTCGATGACCGTCTTGCCAAGGAAATCATGATTCCGAGAACAGAAGTCGTCAGCTTTCCGCATGATATGAAAATCAAGGATATGATCGACATTACGAAAGCCGAAGGATACACGCGCTATCCCGTCGAGGACGGCGATAAGGACAACATCATCGGCGTCGTCAATGTCAAAGAAATACTGACGGCCTGCATCAGCGGAGAATGCTCCAAAGAAGACACGATTGAGCAATTTATCAATCCGATCATTCATGTGATCGAAACCGTTCCGATTCACGATCTGCTCCTCAAAATGCAGAGGGAACGCGTCCACATGTCCATTCTGTCCGATGAGTACGGCGGAACGGCCGGACTGGTTACGGTTGAGGATATCATCGAAGAAATCGTCGGTGAAATCCGCGATGAATTTGATATAGACGAAATCAATGAAATCCGCAAAATCGATGAAGATCACTACATCCTCGACGGAAAAGTGCTGGTCAACCAGGTCAACGATCTGCTCGGCATCCAGCTGGACAATGAAGAAGTTGACACGATCGGCGGGTGGTTCCTGACGCAGAAATACGACGTCCAAAAGGGCGACATGATCGCAGAACAGGGATACGAGTTTACCATTAATGAAATCGACGGCCACCACGTCTCATATGTAGAGGTCCAAAAAGCGGCTGAACCGCTGCTTGAAGAAGCGGAATAACAATATAAAGATGGATGTTCATTCTGAACATCCATCTTTTTTTGGTCATTTAGGATTCGGCCCGTATTGATTTTCTCCCTTTTCTCCGTCTAGACAAAGCAGTATCAATAAAGTCAACATGCCAATGAGAGGAATAAAGACGATGAAGATCCATCCTCCGTTTTTTCCGGTATCATGCAGCCTGCGAATAGTAACGGCCAGAGCCGGCAGAAAAACGGCGATCAAATAAAGTCCGCCCAGAAAAGAATCGGTGCCAGTTAACGGAAGATTCATCAATCCTTTAATCACACCGTAGATGACAAGAACCAAGTAAGAGAAAATGGCAAATGTCCAAAACTCCTTCCGTCTCGCCCTCCCTTGAAACCCTATATAATTCTTCAACGCTTTGAAATACCATTTCATATCAGTTCCTCCAATACGATAGAAAACATATACATTGTGTAAATAGTGTTTATCAGCCGCTGATCAAAAATGTAACCACTTGATTACATCACGAATTCCCTTTAAAATGTAACCATCCGATTACATTTCAAGGAGAGACATATGACAAAACAATTAACGAGAGAACGCATTATTCAGGCGGCTCTGAATCTCTTTAAAGAAAAAGGTTTTACAGCCGCTTCAACCAGAGAAATCGCCGAAAAAGCAGGTGTCAATCATTTAACCCTTTTTAGACATTTCGGCAATAAAAAAAATTTATTCCGGGAAAGCGTGATTCAACATGTCACTACGGACGATTTTATCCGCGGTCTTGAAGAACATCTGACCGGAAATCTGCTCGCGGATTTAACATTGATCGCAGAAACCTATTTCGAAGAAAATTTGGAAAAAGACAGCGTCTTTTGGGTTTACTTCAGGGAATCAACACAAGATAGCGGGATTTCTGAATTGATCATGGAAATTCCTCGGCGTTTAAATCGCTTTTTAGCGTCTTATTTGGCAAAGCATCACAACCGCCAAAACATTTCAAAAGAAAGGTTCTGCATTCTCAGCAGCATGTTTTTCGGGCTGCTCAATCAATACATCATGTTCCATCATCTGCCCGCATTCAAGGAAGCATTCTACGATCAACCAGAAGACTATATTGAGGAGTGCGTCGAATTGTTTCATGCAAGACTTGAAAAGGAAGTGCTGTCTTGATGAGCCCCCAGCCTGTATTACACGCCCCTTCCGAATCTCGTTGGGATGAAAAAATCGAGATCAAAGTCACCGGGCTCACACCGATGGAGATGATTGATATCATGGTTCAAGCGGAGGATGAATCCGGCGTCAACTGGAGATCGCACGCCGTTTTTCAAGCCGATCCACTCGGGGAAGTTGATCCTGGTGCGGCTACTCCACTAAAAGGCACATATCAAGTGCAAGATCAAATGGGACTTTTCTGGTCGATGCAGCCTGTCGGGTCTTCCTGCTCATTCGAGAAAAAAACGGTTCATCCTGCTGTTTTCCGCATCGAGGTAAAACGGAAGGGATGCGTCATCTTGCGCAAAGAAGTGAAACGGGTGCTTCTTTCTGAAACGATCGACAGACAGGAAGTGAAGGAAAACGGATGGTACGGAACCTTTTTCCGTCCTCATAACGCTGTCCGGCCGCCCGTTATCATCGTTTTAGGCGGCTCTGACGGAGGGCTTGATGAAACATTGGCAGGCATGTTGTCAAATTACGGATATGCGACGCTTGCGATTCCTTATTTTCAATACAAAGAGCTTCCCGGACAACTGATGGAAATCCCGCTTGAATACTTCCAAAAAGCCATCGCATGGCTTCTTCGCCATGATGGCATCAATCATGACCGAATCGGAATATTTGGACGGTCAAAAGGGGGAGAATTGGCGCTTTTGATCGCATCTCACTTCCACGAGATCCGTTTTGTGATTTCTCATGTAGGGGGAGGGATCGTCTTTCAAGGCGTCGGCTTGAAAAAACTCCGGCGTACATCTTCCTGGAGCTTTGGAAGAACGCCGCTCACCTTTGCATCTCTTCCGTGTTTCAGCATTCTTTCCCTGTGGACATTCATCAAACAAACAATAACAGGGCGGCCGCAGTCTTTTCTCTCCCTTTATCAAAAGGCATTGCGTCACGTAAATGATGATCATCCCTCTATCATCAAAGCCGAACATATCAATGGGCCCGTCCTTCTCACGTCGAGTACAGATGATTCCGTATGGCCATCGGCACTCATGAGCAAAAAAGTCGCCGAACGGCTGAACAAGAAAGGCTTCCCCCATTCTGTTCTGCACTTAAGTTTTGAAAATGCCGGACACAATATCAGGCCCCCTTATTTTCCAACCGCTGCGCGCCAGAGCCGAAAGGTTGTATACGGGGGAAACACTGAGGCGGATGCCAAGGCCTCTCGGACATTTTGGCGGGAATTGCTTTTGTTTTTGGAAGAAACGGCTTTACGTTAAGTTACTCCCCAAGAAAGAACACTCCCGCAATTTAAGGGAGTGTTCTTTCTTGGCAATATGTTCTTATGACATCTGCTTTAGCTGCTGTTCAAGCCCTTTAATACTTTCATTTAAAGCCTCTGTCATTTTCGCCAGCTTTTCTTTTGACGAATATTGAGCAAAGTCTTCCTGATTGAGCGGCTCGCCGATGATCAGCTTCATTTTGCCTTTCTTGAACAGCTCTTTTCCGTTGGACGGCCCGCTGTAAGCCGCCGGCACAAGCGGCGCTTTTCCCATTTGGGCGATCGTGACCGCCCCTCTTTTTAAAGGAACGTCTTCCGATGTTCTCGTCCCGCTCGGAAAAATGCCGACGATCTTTCCTTCTTTCAGCAATTTAATCGGGGTTTTGATGCTGCTCGGCCCCGGATTTTCCCTGTCGACCGGAAAAGCGTTGATGCTTGAAAGGAAAGAACCGGATAATTTATTTTCAAAAAGCTCTTTTTTCGCCATGTAGTGAATTTCATGAGGCAAAATGCCGACTCCTAATGCGACGACATCCACCCATCCGGAATGTGTGCAGGCCAGCACGAAACCCGTATCTTTAGGAAGGTTTTCCTTATTGTATACTTTAATTCCGCCGCGCAAAGAAAGAATCACTTTTGCAGCATTACCGATAAACTGATACATATGGCACTTCCTTTATTGTAGTAGTCGATTTTAGGTTTTCCTTTTCTATTATAACAACTTTTTTTATTACCTGGTACTAAAAATTGATTTTTCATTAAAAACTGGGGATTGAGGCTTCATATACGGGCTCGTTTTAGCTGATATTTCGCGTTTTAAGTGCACTGACTTCGCTGACATACTCCTGAAAGACACGAGTTTTCCTCGCCCCAAAAACGAGAAAGGCCCTTCTCATAATTTGAGAAAGGCTGGTGTTTCACTTTAACCGAATACTGCGTCTTCAGCAATTTTTATCGGCAAGGTTTCGTTAGCTTCAATTGAGCTTGATGTCATATTGTAAAGACCTAAAACGAGAAGACCGCCTAAAACTGCAGTTGCAATAATAGATTTCATACGCTTCATGATAATACCTACGCGTCAATTTAAGAATTTGATCCTTCGCATGACATGCCTGTTCAAAGTATTTCGCTGAATGATAAATATTTCCTTCTTTTTTGTAATGAAGTGCAATTATGGTTGTTAATTCTGCAACATCTGACCACAACTTTTTTTCTCTCAGCTGTCCCAAAGCTTCGTCTATTTTTGCAGGATCGTGCCGATCATACAATGAGTATATCATTTGAAGCTTTGCCTTATATTCAAATTCATCTTCTGCATCGGCCCAGGAAAAGCTTTGTTGATACCAACGACGAGCTTCATTCAATAAATTTTGTTTATAATTCACTCGGCTCAACATATATGTACTGCGTATTCCAAAAATCGAATTTTCGCGTTCTTGAATGTTTGCCGCTTGTTCAAAGTATGTTTTTGACTCGTCCAACAAATCTCTTCTTTCGTAACACACCCCTAAATTAAAACATGCAAAGCTTTCAATAAGGCTGTTTTTATTGTCGCGTGCCTTATTTAAAGCATGTTTATAAAGCTTTGCGGCTTCTTCAAAACGATATAAATCAACTTGATTAGCGGCAAGTACCATTTCGCTGTTAATCACTCGATTGCTGTACTCTTCATAAGCCTTAAATGAATCTAACGCTTTTTCAATGTGATTTAGCGAAAAGAAGTGTTGCTTCATTTTGTAATAGGCGATTGCCACTTGATAATGAAATTCTGCTATCTCGATTTCATCCGGAATTTGTTGAAGCTTAGATTCCGCTATCCTGTAAAAATGAATGGCATCGGTGAAATTCTTCATATAAAATTCATACATACCGCTGAAGAAATAAAAATAATATTGCAGCATGTCGTCCGTCTTCTTTTCTTCAGCTTGATGTTCCATTCTTTTCAAGAGACTGCCTGACAAGCTATATTGATCAACCAGCATTTTATATCTTGAATCTATTAAATTAAAGACAGTAGGACATCTTGGTCTTCTTCCATGTTTTTAAGAGCATGTTCAATCTGATCTCTCATTAATTTTGCTTTATGAACCTGCTGAAGCTTAATGATCCCATACCATTGATTTAACATGTTTCCCACTTTTTGAGACGGCATTTTTACACTCAAGGCCCCTCATCCCTTTCCCCAAATTGAAATTTTTCAGTCTAATGAAAATTTTTTACATCTTTTTTGATTTATGGTAATTATTTTGCGGAAGGAGGCATTTTTTGACAACTGGATTTGTGCTATTCCGTCTATTCAATTTACCGCAGTCTATAGATCGATTTTCAAGAACCCGTCTGTGTCCGGTTCTTCAGTAAATAAAAAGCACTCCGTCAGCTAACCCTTGACCAATAACAAAGCTTTATGGTATCTCTAATTTTCTGTCGTTATCTAACACGAGTTTGTCCCGGCGATTGGGGGAACTTTCAAAAATTCCCTCTCATCCATCATTAGTTTTTTTGAACATGTTCAGTTATTATATAGGATAGATGATTTTTAAGGGTAAGAAATTGGAGGAAAAAACAGCCGTGGACATGTTGAGTGCAACTTCAAACCTTTCTTATGCGTTTATAACATAGAGGGGAGAAAAGGCAGTGACTATCGATGAAATTTACCAAATGTATATGAATGATGTTTACAGGTTTCTGCTCTCCATGACGAAAGACAAACATCTTGCAGAGGATTTGCTTCAGGAAACCTTTATGAGAGCCTACATACACATCCACTCTTACGACCACAGCAAGGTGAAGCCCTGGCTTTTTCAAGTGGCTCGGAATGCGTTTATCGATTATGTCAGAAAGCATAAAAAGGAAGTAACGATTTCTGACGATATGATCGGAAGCTTGTTTCAAAACGCGGTCCAAAGCCCTGCCCACCAGGTCGAGATTAAGGAAGTGTTGACGCTATATATGAACCAGCTCCCCGATAACTACCGGGAAGCGCTTACGCTGTATTATTTAAAAGAGCTGAACTACAAGGAAGCATCAAGCTTGATGAATATCTCAGAGGCTAATTTTAAAAGTGTTTTATTTCGTGCCAGACAGCGTCTGAAAGCACTTTACAACAGAGGTGTTAACGATGAATGAAGATTTCAAAAAACGTTGGGAACAGTATAAAAACGGCGAGCTTTCCGAAGCGGAAATGATCAAGGTTGAAGAAGAGCTTGAACAGCTCGAAGAGTATCAGAACATGCTGGATCAGGAAATGAAAGACGAAAATTGGGACCTCACCCTCAGTCCTGAAAAGCAAAAAGCGATTTTAAGATATGGGAAAAATAAATCATATATGCGGATTTCAGCTCTTGCTGTCCTTTCCACGCTCATCATTCTGCCGCTGTGCACGCTTGGAAGCTATTTATACTACGGCATGGGCGGACATGAAAGCAAAGGAAATGCGTTGGTGCAGACCGCTTCAATGACGGTGGCCGTCACAAAGCCGAACATTCAGGTGGATACGGATGCACTCGTCAACAAAGTGCAGCTTTTTGGCATCAAGACCCAGTTTCCATTAAAGAAACAGATCGGCAATGTGACAAAAGTGGTTGGAAACGAGGAAGTAGAGATGTTCTTTGACCAGCTGAAGGCCCCGCGGGTTCACCAATATAACCAGGAGCTCACACAGGAAGAAAGGCATTTTGTCTATCCGGGAGGCATCAAAGAAAAATCGACTTCCAAAGCCAAAGCGATCTTGAAACAATTGCCTGACGGAACGGTGACAGAAGCTTACGTTTCATTTGAAAGATCCTATCCGACAAGGGAACTGTACGACAAGTTAAAAAGATATGATGTACGCGTCCTTTGGAATGCGATTGAAACAGAAACCGATTTAAAAGAGCATCCATACGCTGAGCCGATCGGCTATCCAGGGAAGGATTCCGACCGCATTTACGTCTATCAAAATTCCGATCAAAGCGATGCGGAGCAGTTCAAAGCGGCCCTGTCATATATGATCAAACACAATAAGTGGGCTGAAACGATATCAGGCAGAAAAGACTTAAAGCTTGCAAAACGGCTTGACTACGTTGAGAAAAACGGTGTGAATGTGTATGGCGCGGTGGTGACCGGTCCTTCAAAAGAAATTGAAAAGCTGATTGATAAAGGTCCTGTAAAAGCAGCTAAAGTAGGTGAGGTGGCATTATGGAACTGGTAAGAATTTTTAAAGAGCATAATGTATTTGGATGGGTATCTGTCGCGACAGCGATTCTTTCCCTGCTCATTTTAAATTTGGCGATCATCAGCGATTCATTCGCTTATTCCTTTAAAATGCTTCCTTTTGCAATGGCCGCCATTCCGCTCGGCATCATCGAGCTATTCATCAAAAAAGGCCGGACCGGATTAGGGCTCCTTGGTGTTGTGCTCAACATTTTCATCCTCATCTGCGTCTGGACGATTGTGTCAATTGATACGAATCTGCAGCTTGGTTTTTGATGATGGAGCTTTGAAAACTAAAGACGCGGAAGTCGAGAGCGGACACCAGCGCCATAAGCCGATGTCCGCCCCGCTTTCCGGAAAGATACCCATTTGAATCAAAAACCGCCTCCGCATTTTGGTTTTACCATCACAGCAGGAGGCGGTTTTTTATGCCTTTACATCCGCTCCCCTGCTAAAGCGGCTTTCGGTATAAATAACTCGCCTTATTGTATTTCATTTTTTCTTCATAAAAACGGTGGGCGTCGCGTCGCTGTGTCCCTGATGACAGTGCGACAGACCGACAGCCCTGCTGCTTGGCCCATTCCTCGACAGCCGAGAGCAGCTGTTTTCCATAGCCTTTTGACCGGTGTTTTTCACACGTCACCAGATCCTCCACCCAAACATGGGCTCCTTGATTTAATGTTACTCGCTTTGAGAAGCCCGCCAAAGAAACGGGAACGTCATTGCTGTACAGTGCCAAAAGCTTGTAATTTTCGGTTTTCTGCAATGTTCCAACGAGCTCTAGAAACGCCGATTCATCGAGATGCGGCCGCAGCTGTTTCATCACCGGATATACTTCCTTTCGTTCTGTTTCAGATTGAATTTCTTTGAAATAAAGCAACAATATCATTCCTTTCTATTGGTTATGGATTTACTTTAACCTGACATCTGGCATGATTAAAATAGTCAGTTTTGCTAAAATAGTGAATGCCAGTTATCTTGAAAGGTATGATCATATGGATATAACACCTTTTTTAAACCGTGAACATGACGAGCCGCTTTATCAGCAGCTGTATACGTTTTTCAAAAATGAAATCCATAGCGGACATATCCAGCCGGGGACAAAACTTCCCTCCAAACGGGCGCTCTCCAGACATTTAAACGTCAGCCAAACAACCGTTGAGCATGCATATGATCAGCTTACCGCCGAAGGCTACCTGATCACAAAGCCACGGAAGGGCTGGTATGCGGCTGAAGCAGATGGTGTTTTTCAAGCGTTTTCGCCCCCTCCTCCTTTTGAAACAGCGGAGGAAGAAGCACCGCTCTCCGAGGAAGTCATCGATTTTCACCACGGCCATGTCGATCTCTCGTCATTTCCGATCTCCGCATGGAAAAAAACGCTCGCCAAAACGATTGATATTTCAAGTGCCGAACTTTTTCAGAGCGGGCCGCCGGCCGGAGATCTGTCGTTAAGAAAGATGATTGCCGTATACCTCAGAGAATCGCGCGGCGTCGTTTGTTCACCGGAGCAAATCATCGTCGGCGCCGGGACACCGATTTTACTGCAGTTTTTATGCCGGCTGTTCCCAAGAGGCGCGGCCGTCGGATTTGAAAACCCGGGATTCCATCGCTCCAAATCGGTCTTGCAGACAGGCGGGCTCAAGGTCATCCCGACAGCCGTTGATGACAGCGGAATTTGCGTCAATGAACTTGCTCAACACCAGCCCGCACTGGCTTATGTTACACCCTCCCATCAATTTCCGCTCGGCATGATCATGCCGGTCGGCCGCAGAATGAAGCTGCTTGATTGGGCGACATCACGGGGCGCTTATATAATTGAAGATGATTATGACGGAGAGTTCCGCTATGCGGGGCAGCCGATTCCCTCCCTCCACGGACTTGACCAAAACGACCGTGTTATCTATATGGGGACTTTTTCAAAGTCGCTGATTCCCTCCTTAAGAGTCAGCTACATGGTTCTGCCCCTTCCTTTGGCCGAAAAAGGACATGAGCTTGCTTCATTGTATAAACATACCGTTTCCCGCCATTTGCAGCAGGCTATCGCGAAATTTATGGAAAACGGCGAATATCAAAGACATATCAACCGTATGAGGACGCTTTACAGAAAAAAACGGAAAACATTGCTTGAAGCCGTTATACGGGAGCTGGGAGGATATGCCGCCATCAAGGGAGAAAATGCGGGTCTTCACATCATTCTTGAAATACAAGGCGAACAAAGCGAAGAACGGCTGATTTTAAAAGCGCTTGAAGAAGGCGTCAAAGTCTATCCCGCATCTGTCTCATATGCGGCGCCGCCGCAGAATACGGCTGTACTTCTCGGATTTGGAGGGCTTTCTGAAGAGGAGATTGCATTGGGCATCAAAAGGCTGCAAAAAGCGTGGTTTGGTCAATAAATAAATCCCTGCACAACCGGGCACGAAAAGTCGGATGGCCTGATTCGCTTCCTGTTAATGTATAGACAAAGGAGGTTATCTTATGGATTTGCTGAAGAACATGAATGAAGCCATGTCGTACATCGAAAAACATCTGGCGGACGATATTGACATTAAAAAAGCGGCAAAGCTCGCTTTATGCTCTGAATATCATTTTAAACGGATGTTTTCCTTTCTCGCCGGTGTCTCCCTGTCAGAATACATTCGCCGCAGACGCCTGACGCTAGCGGCGTTTGAGCTGAAAGACGGCGGAGCTAAAGTGATTGATGTTGCGGTTAAGTACGGATACAGGTCCCCTGACGCTTTCACAAGGGCGTTTCAAAAACTGCACGGGATCACGCCGACGGAAGCAAGAAACGGTTCTCACATGCTGAAAGCATATCCGCCGCTGACCTTCCAATTAACCATCAAAGGAGGAAGTGAAATGAACTACCGGATTGAAGAAAAGCCGGCCTTCCGCATCGTCGGCATCAAGAAAAGGGTGCCCGTCATATTTGACGGAATCCATCCGGACATCGCCGCCATGTGGAAAACGTTAAACAGCGATATGATCAAGCAGCTGAAAGAACTGTCCAATGTGGAGCCTGGCGGAATCATTCAAGCGTCCGCCAATTTTTCTGAGGGGCGGATGGAGGAGCAAGGTGAGCTCGATCATTATATCGGCGCCGCTACAACGAAAGAGTCCTCGCAGCATTTTACACATCTTGAAGTGCCAGCTTCAACATGGGCCGTATTCGAAGCGATAGGCCCGTTTCCCGATACACTGCAAAGTGTGTGGGGGCGGATTTATGCAGAATGGTTTCCATCCGCAAACTATGAACAAATCGAAGGGCCGGAAATCCTTTGGAACGAGCACCAGGATATCGCCTCGCCGACGTTCAAAAGCGAAATATGGATACCGGTTCAAAAAAGGAACTGAGCGGTAGACAGACGGAATCCCCACATATAAAAGCCGAGTCTTCAAAGCCTGCTTTTCACATCGTGAACGAAAAAAGATATGGGAGAAGGGAATAAAATAAGGCCCTTTTTCCATATCTTTTTGACGTTTACCAGGTTGTGACATCCGACGATTCAACATGCGCTTTTAAAAAATCAATATACCCGTCAACCGCTTCAACCGTCGTGTAAGGAGACACACTGTAAAATTTCTGCACGTAGAGCGGTACAGGCGACCGGCTGTCAGCAGGATAGACATATTTTTGTTTTTTGGTGCTGCCAAAATACGTCTGATTGCGGAACCTCCCCAATCTTTCCGCAATTTTTTCATTATACTTATTGATGTTTTCCACTTCCGCCTCTGTAATGTTTCCGGTGAGTTCATCTTGATAGCGGACATCACGGGGGTAAAACCGGAATGTCGTCACCGGCGAAGCATCATTGGTGACAGCTGCATTTGAAAAAGCTTCTGTCAGCTTTTTGCGAAACGCGAGATTGACCCTGATGTAATTCGCTAAAATCTCTTGGTAGCCTTGGATGCCGAAAGCAAGCAATGACGCATAAATCGGAATGCTGCTCCCCATTCGTGAGCATTCCAGCGTATAGCTTGTATGATAGCTGCCAAATCCTCTGTTTCCGACATACGGCGTCTCATCCGGGTCAAGATCGACCGCTTTTAAAGCCTTCCTGTTTTTGATTAAAAAAAGACTTGTCGTATATGGGGTTTGCCCGAGTTTATGAAAATCAAAGACAAGGCTGTCCGCAAGATGCAGGTGCTGAAAATGCGATCTGTAGCGGACAAGTGTTTCAAGCACTTCCTCCTCAAACCGGAGCGGATTTTCCGCAACATCATACCCGTTAAAAAAGCTGTACATTCCGCCCATCGCCGTGTCGGCATGGATGTAGATATGGGGCAGGCCGTATTTGCCTTCAAGCTCCTCCGTCACCTGCCTGATCCCCGCTAAATCATCGATTCCGAATGTATCTGTCGCACCAAGCGTTGCCATCACATAAACCGGTAGTCCGCCGTCAGCAATGACAGCCTCCATTTTCTCACGCAGATCGACCAGACTCATCGCATGATCGCGACCAGTTTTGACCTTGATCAAATGGTCCGTTCCTATCCCTGAGGCTTCCATCGATTTATAGAGGCTGAAATGCGACAGTTCGGAACAAAATGCGTACAGATGGTGCGGCGTCCCTTTTTGATTCGCTTCCGGACACGCATTTGCGATCGCGATCCTGAGCGATTGAAAGACGGCGCCCTGTCCTCCCCAGGTCGTAAAACCCGCGCTTGTTTGCCTGTCAAGCCCGACGATGTCCGAGAGCATGCTGGTGATTTTCACCTCTGCTTTGGCAGCTGCCGTGCCATCGACATCCCATAGATTATTTCCATTTAAAAGAACCATGAGCAGATTGCCCGCAATGCTGGCATTGTTCGGCAGCGGGGTCGCATTCGCTACATAATGCCGATTGAGAAAACGATGGCCATCCGCCAATGTCAGCAGTTCTTCAACACTCTTTTTTGCTCCAAGCCCTTTCACAGGCAAAACGGCCTCATCGATCACTTTCTCGTAATAATCTGACGCAACGGCTGATGCAGTGCCGAGCGCCAGCCGGCCCGGATCTTTCAGCTTATCGATTCCGCTCAGGACGGTTTCAAGCAGTCCGAGCAGCTCAAACCGCGCCTCATGATTGCCATCCTCGCTTGGAAACATCTTTTGAAGGTGTTGCATCATAATCTCCCATCTCCTGATCAATTTAAAATGAAAATACGCCGATTAAGTTTAAGAAAACAAGAACGATCGCGAGCGGAACAAGAAAGCGGAGCAGGTAAAACCACACGAGAAAGAACCCTCTCCCCGCCTTTGATCCGCTTTTCATCTCTTCAAATAAATCGCGCTTTGACAATTTCAGCGGCACAAAAATGGAAATAAACAGCGCTCCCAGCGGCATCAGCACATTGCTGACAATGTAATCCGCCGCATCAAAGAACGTCTTGTCAAAGATGAACGGCTGATGAAGGACACCGAATGACAGACATGAAGGGATGCCCGCGGCAAAAATCAGAAGCCCGATTGTCCAGGTCCATGTCGCCCTTTTGGCCTGCTCACCTTTCGTCACAGCGGCGACGATGATTTCGATCATCGAAAAAGCCGATGTCAGCGCGGCAAATAAAAAGGCGACCAAAAAAGCGATAAAGAACAGCATGCCGAACGGAAGCTGGCCAAAAACTGCGGGCAGCACCGCAAACAATAAGGTCGGACCCTCATCAGGCTTAAGGCCGAATGAGAAGACGGCCGGAAAAATCGCCAGACCGGCCAAAAGTGTGACGGCAAGATTCATGATGACGATCGACAGCGCCGATTTTGGCAGGTTTTGCGTTTTTGACAAATAAGAGCTGTAGGTCACCATCACGGACACGCCGAGTGTCAATGTGAAAAAAGCTTGTCCAAGCGCAAAAAGGACCGCCTTTGGCGTCAGGCTGCCAAAGTCCGGGACAAGCAGGAAACGAACGCCGTCCATCGCATGATCTAATGTTAAAGCCCGTAAAACAAGGGCGATAAATAAAATAAATAAGAGCGGCATCATGATTGTACTGACCCGTTCGATTCCTTTTTGTACACCTTTGGCAACGACAATGATCGTCATGATGATAAACAGAAGCTGCGCTGCCAGCGTTTGCCATGGATCTTGTATGATCGAGCCAAAAAGGGCCCCATATTCAGCTTGTGAAAGACCCGACAATGAACCGGACACAGCTTTCATGATATACAGCAGGATCCAGCCGCCGATCACACTGTAAAAGGACAGCACGAGAAAACAAGCGGCGATTCCAATCCAGCCTGTGACCACCCAAGGCGTCCCCGGTGCTATTTTTTGATAGGTGCCGATGGCATCGGATTGGCTTTTTCTTCCTAAAATAAATTCCCCAAGAAGCAAGGGATACCCTAAAAGGATTGTAAAAAGGACAAACACAAGGAAAAATGCGCCCCCTCCGCTCGTTCCCGCCACATAAGGAAACTTCCAGATCGCTCCGAGACCGATGGCAGATCCCGCGGCGGCGAGGACAAATCCTATTTTCGATGCCCATCTTGCTGTGATTGTGCGATCGCTCATTCATACACTTCCTTTCTATTACTTTTTCTATTATCTCTTACCGAGAGGCTTTTTTTAAAGTGATCTTATAAATTCTTATTTTTCGGAATTAATAAACAAAAAAACACGCACTTCAAGTTCAGAAGGCGTGTGTTCTCATTATTGGGTGACCGTGTCTCCGATATATTTGGCCGACGGCCGGAAAATCGTATTGTTTTCGGCCTGCTCCAAAACGTGGGCACACCAGCCGACCATTCTGGCAGCCGAAAATGTCGGCGTAAACAGCGATGCGTCAAAATTAATCGCTTTCATGACGGCTGCTGCGTAAAACTCAACATTGGTGTACAGCTTCCGGCCCGGTTTATATTCTTCCAACAGGCGGATCGCCGTATTCTCAACATGAAGCGCCAGATCAATATCCTTGTCGCCTCCGGCAATTTCCTCCGCTTTGATCCGCAAAGCCTTCGCTCTCGGATCATGCGTTTTATAGACCCGATGCCCAAATCCCATCAATCTCTCGCCTTTTTCCAGCTTCGCTCTCAGATAGCTTTCAGCACGATCCTTTTCACCGATATCCTCAAGCATTTCAGTCACCGCCGACGGTGCTCCGCCGTGAAGAGGTCCTTTCATGGTCCCCAGTGCGGACGTAATGCTTGACACAAGATCGGATTCGGTAGATACCGTCACCCTTGCCGAAAAGGTTGAAGCGTTCATGCCGTGTTCCATCGCGAGAATCATGTATGTTTCGAGCGCTTTTTTCTGCGCTTCGGTCGGACGCTTTCCTTTCAGCATATAAAAATAATTTTCCACAAAGCCAAGTTCAGCATGCGGCTGCACAGGTTCCTCTCCATCGATCAGGCGCTTTCTGAAAGCGATGATGGACGGTGCGGCAGCAATCAGCCGAACGGCTTCCTCCATCGTTGGGCGGAACGTATACGTTTTATCCCCGAATGAAGAGATAACGGTGCGGAGAACCGCCATATCGTCGAATTCTCTTGGAAGACAGGCGATCAGCTTTTCAGCCGCTTCCGGCAGCATGCGGAATGAAGCAAGCGTTTCGGTGAATGAGCGAAGTTCTTCCTCTTTTGGAAATGTTCCATTCAGTATTAAATACGCAATTTCTTCAAATGTCGAAGCAAGCGCCAGTTCATCTGCACGATATCCTCTGTAGATCAGTTTTCCCTTTTCACCGTCAATATGGCTGATCGCTGTTTCAACACAAGTAACCCCTTTTAATCCATGATATACCATATGTATTCCTCCTTTTTCCTTTGTTACTTTCATTATAGTTGATATAATATTTAAAAAATATTGAATTATATTGATGTCTTCGATTAAAAATATTAATCAGGAGGAGCGCAAATGGATTTTAAATGGCTACATACCTTCGTAACCGCAGCAAAATATGAAAATTTCCGAAAGACGGCAGAAACCTTATTTATTTCCCAGCCGACTGTAACCGTGCAGATCAAGCTGCTTGAAGAAGAGCTCGGCTGCGAGCTCTTCACCCGGAAAGGGAGAAGCATTCATTTGACAAAAGAAGGGAGGGCCTACCTGCCTTTTGCCCTGCGTCTTCTGGAAGACTATGAGTCTAGCATGCAAGAGCTCCACAGAATCAGGCAAGGCTATTCGCAAACATTGAATCTCGCAGTCTCGCCGCTTATCGCCGATACGATACTGCCTTTCGTGTTAAAAAAATACACATCGCTTCACCCCAATTCGGAAATCAAAGTGAAGATCGCCGAATCAGCTGAAATCGCCCCGTTGATTTCAGCTGGGAACGCAGATATCGGATTAAGCTGCTTAAAAGTTCAATCATCAAATCTGACCTGTTATTCGATGTACAGCGACCCCGTCATTCTGGTGGCCCCCCATGACGGCCGCGACTCGGAAACCGCGCCTTCGCTCGAGGTCAAAGAGCTGCTCGAAGAATATTTATTGCTGACCCATAACCACCCGGAGTACTGGGATGACTTGGTCAGACAGCTGAGAATTAAATTTCCGTTTGTGAGAACGATGCTCGTCTCCCAGACGCATATTACGAAAAGGTTTATTTCAGAAGGGCTCGGCATTTCGTTCTTGCCGCTTTCAACCGTGCGCCGCGAGCTGATGGAAGGAAGATTAATAGAGGTTCCGTGCGGATTTATGCAGCTTCCCGTCGTCGGAGGTTATGCGATCAGTTTAAAAGATAATGAAAAAGTCGAGCACTTTTTGACCTTTTTATCCCAGTTCCGATTTTAAAAACGGAAAAAATTGCTCAACCTGGCTGTCCAGCTTGTGGATTTGAGTAAGATTGAAAGCTCAAAACACGATTGCAGGAAAAAGAGCCGTCTGATTTTGGGTCACAAGGTTTATCATACTGCTGCTGAATGAGGGAATAAGGGAGAAACGCCGTATTTCGCCTTCCAGGCTGTCCTTGATGACCAAGCTTCCGGCTGCCGTACTTCACATCGTTTGGCGTGAGCTTTGACCTCTGCCCAAATTGCCGGCCTCGAAGTAAACTCAGAGGCGGCTGGAAGAGGAAGTACCGATAAAAAGTAAACCAATATCTGTTTATTTTTTATTCCACTGTGATACTATATAGGTATGACAGTGACTACTTTTAGATAGCAAGTGCTCCTAATATGATGAAGTGCATTTCTTCTTAAGAAATGCATAAAATAAAAAAAGCCCTGACTGCTGGTCACAGTCGGGCAATGTACACAAAGCTGGCCCAACAAGTGGCCCGGCTCCGAAGGTGTAAATACATGGACCTCACTCTCAAACATTGAGAGTGTTTTTATGATGGAAAAGAAAAACCCCGGGTTATTGGACGACCTTTATTCCCCCTCTCATCAGGATTGAAATAGAAAAAGGCTGTCGATTTTTTCGACAGCCTGTCCCGTTTCTAAGCATGAACGGGTTTGGTTACATATGACTAGAAGCGTTTTGCACCAAGATAGCGCGGCTTCCAATAGCTGCTTGTCATATCGCTTGTTGTCACACCGTCTGAACCGGCATGAATGAACTTGTTGTTGCCAATATACACGCCCATATGTGACGGTCCGGGCTGGTATGTGGTAAAGAAAACAAAGTCGCCGACAGCTGGGCTTGATATGCTGGTCATGGAATTCCAGTAGCCGACTGTATTCGTTCTTGCGACATTCGTTTGTTTATTTAAGAGATACCAGACAAAGCCGCTGCAGTCAAAACCTGAAGGCGATGTGCCGCCCCATTTGTAAGGTGTGCCGATCAGGGCTTGTGCATCTGAGACAAGCTTTGATGTATTCAGCTTTGAAGAAGACGTTTGAGATTTGCTTGTCTGGCTGGATTTGACCGCTGTATTTGAAGATGCCGCTTTTGCATTCCCCTTTACCTTCAACACTTGCCCGATACGGATTAAATCTGTTTTTAAACCGTTCAGATTTTTCAGCTCATTCACCGTCATATTGTAGGACCGCGAAATTTTCCAGAGGGTGTCTCCTCTTACGACTTTGTATGTCGAAGAAGATGTGTTTGTGCTTGAAGATGTTTTACTGCTTCCATTGATGGAAAGCGTTTGTCCTATGTAAATGATATCGGAATTCAGCTTGTTTTCTTTTTTAATCTTGCTGACTGTCGTTCCGTACTTTTTGGAAAATCCCCATAATGTGTCGCCTTTTTTCACCTTAACCGTTTGTGCCGACGCCGCTCCCGCAAACAAAGTTGTCCCCAAAACAATCGCTGATGCAGCCGTTAATACTTGTTTCTTCATGTTGTCCTCCCAAAGTAGATTTTTTTATGTTTTTCAATACAAGTGATCTCTTATTGTTAGAAAGTAAAACGGCTTCTACCGCCTTCCTTTGTTTCTATTATAAGGAGACGATTCCATCAGAAATAGTCTTGACTTCCCACATCAAATTTCTTACTTATTCGTTTTCAAAAAAAGTTTTTAAGGGTATAAAACATTTCATTTACATTGCAAAGGTAACCTAAATACTACATTATTACGTTTCCAATAGGTAAATATCGGCATTTATAGAAAGACCACCCCGTCAAAACATTTACTATTCTACAATACTTATACAGCATTTTAATAAATAAGCAGAACTGGACAAACATGCTTTCTTTCCCGACTATAGTGAATGACTCTAATAGGCGGATCAATCCTTTAGACAACCGTTTGAATACAAACCGGACACACCGGTGCAGCGGTCGGCCCTTTTCAAGAGCGATTTAGCGGTTATTGGCGGTGCAGCAAAAAAAGAGGGGAATCCCCTCTTTTTCAGGCTACAAATATCTGCGATGAACAGCCTTTCCGTCATATGAAAACATGACGGGTTTATCCTCAAGCACGGTTTCGACATGCACGCTTCTTCCCCACAGCTGATGGAGGTAGGGCAGCACTTTTTCAAGATACTTTAAATCGAGTTCAATTCCTTCATACCAATGTTTGATATAGAGTTCGTTATTTTTTAAATAATCTCCGTCCTCGACGGTCAGGTATGGAAAGCCTCCGTTTACCCTCATGCTGACAAGCTGATCGCGAACGGCTTCCCATTCCTTGTCAACAATTTTATAATCCCTTCCCTGCTTTTGAAACAGATAGAGGTCTTCTCTCATCACAAGATCCTTTGTCAAGTAGTTGCGGATAAAGGAAATGTCTGATTCGATTTCCCTCACTTCAAAGATTTTCTCTTTTCCGGAGTTTGGCTCAACCCCCATTTTCTTCATGTCTTCGGTCGGGTTGTTGTAGCGTTCTTCGATGTCTTCAAAAATTTTCAAACCGAGATAATAAGGATTGATGCCGGTTTTAGATGGCTGGACGACACCCGCATTCAGCTTGGCAAATTCGATCGCTTCACTTGAGGTCAGATCCAGCTCGCGGATGATCCGCTGATGCCAATAGGATGCCCACCCTTCATTCATGATCTTGGTTTCAAGCTGCGGCCAGAAGTACAGCATTTCCTCTCTCATCATTGTGAGGATATCCCGCTGCCAATGTTCCAGTTCTCTGGAGTGCTCTTCTATAAAAAGCAGGATGTCCTTTTCCGATTTGGGCGGAAACTTTTTCTTCGCTTTTTTCTTCTTCTGTTTCGGCTCCTTCCGATCCAGCTCCCATAGATCATCATAAGGACTTGCCGGCGTTTCCGCTTCCTCCTCCTCATCATCGATGCTCCAGGATAGTTTTGGCCTGACCAACGAAGGATCAATGTGTTCTTCAATCGCCAATACCGCATCAAGAAACGCTTCCACTTCCTTTGAACCATGGATCGTCTCATAATGCTTAATCCGCTCCGCCGTCGCCGCCATGCTTTCGACCATATCGCGTTTTGTATTTTGAAAGCGGCAGTTGTTTTTAAAGAAGTCGCAGTGTGCCAAGACATGCGCGACAATCAGTTTGTTCTGGATCAATGAATTGCTGTCAAGCAAAAACGCATAGCAAGGATCTGAGTTGATGACAAGCTCGTATATCTTGCTCAGACCAAAATCGTAGTGCAGCTTCATTTTATGAAACTGCTTGCCGAAGCTCCAATGGCTGTATCTCGTCGGCATCCCGTATGCGCCGAATGTATAAATAATCTCAGCCGGACATATTTCATATCTCATCGGGTAAAAATCAAGGCCGAATCCTTTCGCGATTTCCGTAATTTCCTCAATCGCCCGCTCCAGTTCTTTTTGCTCCCGTACGCTCAATACTCAAATCCCCCCCGGTTGGACTTATCTTATTGTATGAGCCGGTTTGCGAAAAGATGAAATACGCGAAATATGTTTTAAGGCAGCTGCCAATTTGACAGCTGCCTTTTGTTTAATTCGCAATCTCCATCTCGAGAGAAGATGCAAAGCTTTCATAACGGATGTTTTCCATGGGAACACCGAGATTCCGCAATCCATCGATGACGTTTTTCATGAAGGAAAGCGGTCCGCACACATAAAATTCACCGTCTTTATCATGCACGATCGTTCTCAAAAGCTCCTCATCCACCCGGCCTTTGATGACATGTTCGCCGGATGTTTCAACAGCGCGGCTGTAAACAAACAGCAGGCGGTTTTCCGGATTCACGCTGATTAGTTTTTCAGTTTCTTCTTTAAATGCATGCTGTTCTTGGGACTTGGCTGCATGTACGAACGTGATGTTCCGGTCAGCTTTTGCGGCCAGTGTTTTCGCCATGCTCATCACCGGAGTGATGCCGGATCCGGCGCTGATAAAGTAAACCGGCTTATCCGTCTGTCCGGACAGTGTGAAGTCTCCCGCCGGGACGCTCACTTCCAAGCTGCCGCCAATCTCCATCTGTTCATGCAGGTAGCTTGATACCCTTCCTTTCGGCTTGCCTTCTTCGGCTTCCAATTTGACTGAAATCCGGTAGTAATCCATATTCCAGACGTCTGACAAGCTGTACTGTCTTGTTAAAAAGTATGCCTCTCCCGGAATTTTAATCCGCACAGACACGTATTGGCCCGGGCTGAAAGGCGGCAGGTCTGTTCCGTCAGCCGGTTTTAAATAAAAGGAAGTGATCGTCTCAGATTCCTGCCGCTTATCTAAGACGACAAACGGTTTAAAGCCTTCCCAGCTTTCAGGAAGTTTTTTGTCTTCATCATACATTTGCTTTTCGATTTCAATAAACACGCGGGCGATCTCTTCATACGCCTCTGCCCATGCCTGAAGAATCTCCTCTGTCGCAGCGTCGCCGAGCACGATTTCAATCGCTTCCAACAGGTGCTGGCCGACGATCGGATAGTGCTCAGGCTTCACATCCAGACTTTTATGCTTATGTCCGATCTGTTTGACAACCGGCAGGAGCGCTTCGAGGCGGTCGATATTCTCCGCCGCCTGCAAAACCGTGTAAGCCAGCGCTTTAGGCTGGCCGCCGGTCTGCTGACGTGACATGTTAAAAATGTTCTTCAGCTCAGGATGTGCGTTGAACATTCTTTTGTAAAAACAAGATGTAATCTCCGTTCCTTTTTCCTTTAAAACAGGGGCAGTCGATTTCACGATTTGCATTGTTTTTTCAGATAGCATACTGTTTGCTCCTCTCCAGTTTCTTTAAAGATATATTTAAAATACATCTTTAAAGGCGCAAAACGGTCTTTTTTAAAGTATTTCTTAGGTTAAAGATGTATTTTATCTACATCTTTATCGTAGTCCTTTCGGTTCATTAAAGCAATATTATGAACGAATGTTTTATATTTTTGTAACAATTTCCGCTTCACCCTCATAAGCGGAGGCAAATGTGATAAGATAATGTAAACTTGTTTGATTGAGGGTAATGCGATGAAATTAACAAATTATACGGACTACTCATTAAGAGTTCTGATTTTTCTAGCATCCAAAAACTCAAACGAGCTTGTCAATATAAAGGACATCGCCGACACCTACTCCATTTCAAAAAACCACCTCATGAAGGTGATTTACGAGCTTGGCAAGCTTGGCTACGTGGAAACGATTCGGGGCCGCAATGGCGGAATCCGTCTCGGAAAAGCGCCTGAACAGATTAATATCGGTGAAGTCATCCGAAAAACTGAAGATGATTTTGATCTTGTGGAATGCTTTAATAAAGAAAAAAACAACTGCATTCTTTCCCCTACATGCGGGTTAAAACATGTATTAAACAAAGCGCTTTCCGCATATTTGGAAGTGCTTGATCAATATACTCTTCAGGACATCATCTTTAATCAGGACCACATACGTAAATTGTTGAGTTAACGAAGGAATCGTCTCCTTCGTTTTTTTTACAGGGGAAATATCTGTACGCTGATAATCGCATTTGTCACCGGATGAAAATAGACTTCCGCATGCGCTGAAAAGGCTTTGCCTTCCTGAATGACGGTCACCCTGAATACATCTTTTGCCTGTTCATCATTGACCTCGGTCCGCCCTACATATTCATAATCCTCTAATTTGGCGCCCTTGTATTTTTCCTCAAGCGCGCTCCAGGCGATTCTTTCCCACCTGTCAGCCGAATCGTGTTCAAGCCCTGATATATGGTTCTCCATGAATGTGAAAAGCACGAGCACACTGAAAAAGACCGCGAATTTCTTCATTGTTGGATCGCTCCGTTTGCATTGTACATATGATTATCATGACCAGAAAAACGGCTGACATGCAAAATTTTTCGTTTTCCTTATACCATCCTCATATTTCTAGGCTCTGCACGTCAGGGAGACCAAGTTTTGCCCGAAGAAAAAATGCCTCCGTCACATAAAATAATCAAGACTCCTTAAGAAAGAAGGGAGAATCGCGAAGTGAACTATGCCGATTATGATAAAGCTTTGTATTACACGCACCGATCTCAATGGGATAACCTGCTCATCTTAATGGTGCGCACCGAGGATGATTTGCTATCCAAACGAATTGAACATTTCTTGCACGCCTATAATTTTGAAAGGGACGACACCATAGTCGAAAAAAGGCTTTATGACCTGCTTCAATATATTGATCATGCTTCATTTACCGGGCATGAAAACGAAAACGGCGTGCTTGTCTTCACATAAAAAAAGCCTGGCGCTTTATCAAGCGTCAGGCTTTTTGAAATTTGGCAAACAACAGAAGTTCTTCCATCACATGTTTGATGCTCACTTGCGCTTCTTCTGCGACCGTACTGTTTGCCTCATCAATATGGATCGGGTCGAGTATCAGCTGCTTTGTGATCACATTCGCATACAGGCCGCGAGCTACGATGCGCATGTTGGTCAGAGCGTTCATCCCGCCTTTTCCGCCGCCGGCACATGCAAACAATGCCACCGGTTTTCCGGCAAACTGCTCATTGCTTAAAAAGTCGAGCGCATTTTTTAAAGCGCCGCTCATACCGCTGTGATATTCCGGGGATAATAACACGACAGCATCCGCTTCTTTTACGGCTTTTTTCAGGTTTTGCACATTTTCCAAGGCAAACTGTTCTTCCTCTCCGTTAAAAACCGGCAGAATGAATTCGCTTAAATCGATCAGGTCGGTGTGGTATGTGTTGGCGATATATGATGCGGCGATCCTCGTTCTGCCTTTTTTTCTTGCGGTTCCGCTGATAACGGTGATTTTCATTTGATCATCTCCTGGTATTTGGATATATATCATGTTTCACGGCAAACAATGCAGCCTGTGTCCGATCTGACAGTTCAAGCTTTGACAGCAGATTGGATACGTGGGTTTTGACCGTTTTTTCACTGATAAATAATGAAGCTGCAATTTCCTTATTGCTTTTGCCTTGAGCAATTTCAAATAAAACATCTTTTTCTCTATTTGTCAATTGGTGGATTCTTTCTTTCTCATGAGCCTGTGACATATGGTGAAAGATGTGGGACATAATCTTCGGGTCAAGCGTATGCCTGCCTTCGTGCACAGCCCTGATCGTTTCGACAAGCTCATCCGGCTCGGCATCTTTGAGCTGATAGGCTTCAGCGCCGGCCTGGATCGCCGGAATCACATGCGCTTCATCGGCATAGCTTGTCAAGACGATCACTTTTACTCGAGGATGGGCTTTTTTGATCTGTTTTGTCGCTTCAATTCCGTCCATTTCGGGCATCGATAGATCCATCAGGACGATGTCGGCCGCGTGCCGCTTCAACGCTTCCAACACTTCCACACCAGTCGATGCTTCCCCTGCGACTTCGAGATCTCTTTGCGTTTTGAAAAAAAACAGCAGGCCTTTTCTGACAATATGATGATCATCGGCAATGATGATTTTTATTTTCTCCACTTTGCCTCCCCCTTCTCCCTTAAAGGCAGTAACACCCGGATTTTCGTCCCTTTGTTGATGTCCGTTTCAAGCTGGAAGAGACCGCCGGCTTTTTCCGTCCGCTCTTTCATCCCTTTTAAGCCGAACGTTGGAAGATTTGAATCGGGATCGTATAGAAATCCTTTACCATCATCCTCAATTTCAAGTACGGCAGATGACGGGGACACACTGATGTTTACATGGACGAGTTTCGCTTCGGCATGTTTTTTACAGTTGCTGAGTGCTTCCTGGCTCAGGCGCCAAAACAGCTCTTCCTCTTCCGGCGATAAGCGGAGCACACCGCTCTGTGTCATGTTGACATCAAGCCCGAGGACTTCGGCATACTTTTCAACAGCCGCCGACAGTCCTTCCTCAAGTCCCTGGGGCCTGAGCTGCCAAATCAACGCCCTCATCTCAAGCAGTGCTTCATGTGACAGATGCTGGATAAACTCAAGCATTTCACAGACGTCAGGGTTATCTGTCAGCTCGCCCGCGGCTTTGGCGGTCAAGCTTAAAGAAAAAATCATTTGATTGACGGAGTCATGCAAATCTTGCGCGAGCCTGTTCCGCTCGGTCAACAGTAGATTCCTGCGTTCATGTTCGGCGAGCTTGATCCGCTTAATCGCTGTGCCGATTTGGAGAGCGACGGCCTCTAAAAGAGCCAGCTCTTCCCGATCAAAATGGCTCTTGCCGGGAGCGGCCACATTCAAAAGACCGAAGCGTTTATTCTGGTCTCTAAGGGGCACTGTTGCATGGTGTGTAATGCCTTCCGGGTCGCCCCTCTTCATTTTAATCGCCGCTTCAATGCGCTGACAGTGAATGATATTTGTCGCCCTGTCCATGTTTTCATCCCTGTACTGCTGAATGCAGTAGCATCCTCCTTCACACAGTAAACGACTGTTGTCATAAGCCAGAGCCTCGGGTAAAAAAGCGGAAGCTGCCAGCTCAAACCCGCCTTTTTCATCAATTAAAAATAGCCATGCCGTCCTGAGTCCTGTTAGATCAAGCAGCTTTTTTAAGACGGCATCAAGGGTTTCCTGTAGATAGTGCCCTTCATTTAAAGTTTCCGCGATTTCTTTCAGTGTTTTTAACTTTTCAAACCGGGTGTTTTCTCCCAACAGCTTCATCCGCCCTTCTTTTAAATTCGTTCGAACTGACGGCTTATTTTATTATACAAATGTTTTTTAAAAAGCGGCTCCCCCATAGGTTCTGAAATGGCTCACCATTTGTGCTGAATCGTTCTAAGACTTTTGGCTTAGGACGCGAAGTGTCATCTTTGAGGTGTTGTGATGGTCGATTTTCTTATATTCCCTAATCGGCTTGACTTGCTATGTATTCCGCAAATCCCCTGTGCCAAACAAAAAGAAGAATTCATCGTCCGGCTTCAATCCCAAAATAATTCGTCCAACGTTTTGTCCAGCGCTTTTGCAATGGCGATGCAAAGCTGCAATGTCGGATTGTATTTGTTTTTTTCAATCAGCCCGATCGTCTGCCTTGTCACATGAACCCGTTCGGCCAATTGCGCCTGAGTCCACGATTTTTCGATTCGGGCCAATTTCACTCTGTTAACCATCTCCTCACCCGCCATGTCGATTTAATCATCCAAAAGATCTTGATTTTTTTTGAAAGATTTGTGTAAAGAAATAAAATTGGTGATGAAGTAGAGAAAGGTAAAAAGCACAAACATGACAATCAGGTCCAGCCATTCCTCCGGGCCGTCCGGAATGCCAGTGAAAATAAGCGTTAAAATAGAAAAAATGATACCTGAAGTAATGCTGACGGCCAGCATTTCTTTTCTTTTTTTTCGGTAAGCCGTTTTGCTGGCAATCTCCGGATACTCAAGGCCTGATAAAAGATAGCGGAGCAAGATCCAGCCCGCGTATACTGCAAAAGCGATCCCGCTGACCAAATATTCGGATGATGGCCTCTGCAAAATTAAGCCTCTGATCAGAAAATCGAGAAACAATAGGGCTGCGATCATCATACCGGCTTCGCTGAAAAATTGGTTCATGCTCTTGTTAACATATTCGTCTCCTGATTTAAAGAACTTCATGACAGCTTAATCCCCCTCGTTATATGCAACATATACATTACTTAATGCAAATTATATATTACATCAATCAGGATAACTTTTCAATGCAAACGAAAAAATCCGCCTGCCCGGCGGATTTTTGGCTTACGATTTCGAGGTTGCCTCTACAATCTCGTCTATTTTTTTCATCACTTCATCTGATAAGGTGTTCAGACGGGCTTCACTGTCTTCGTCCGTATCGCCTTTGACCGCGAAATAAAACTTCACTTTCGGCTCCGTGCCGGATGGCCTTAGGCAGAACCACGATCCGTCTTCAAGGAAATATTTCAGCACATTCGATTTTGGAAGGTCGATCATTTCTTCCTTGTTTTCCTTCAAAAGCGTCCGTTTGCCGGCGAGATAGTCTTCGGCTGATACCACGTCTTTTCCGGCGATTACATGTGGCGGCTGCTCTCTAAAAGTGCTGAGAATGGCAGCGATCTGTTCAGCTCCTTCTTTCCCTTTGAGGGTAAGGGATTTCAAGCCTTCACGATAATAACCGTATGTTTTATACAGCTCCTGCAGCCCGTCGTACAGGGATTTTCCCTGCTTCTTGTAGAAGGCGCAGACTTCAACGGCAAGGAGCGCAGCTTGTACGGCGTCCTTATCCCTTGCAAAGTCGCCGATTAAATAGCCGTAGCTTTCTTCATAGCCGAACTGGAAAGTGTATTCGCCTGAAACATGGTACTGCTTAATTTTTTCGCCGATGAATTTAAAGCCTGTCAGCACATCGATTGTATCGAGCCCGAATGAAGCGGCGATATCGCGCCCCATTTCACTTGTCACAATCGTTTTTAAAACGACTCCGTTTTCCGGGAGGATTCCTTTTTCCTGTTTTTGCGAAAGCAGGTAATGAAGGAGTAGCGCTCCTGTCTGGTTGCCCGTCAATACAACGTAGCGGCCGTCGTGATCTTTCACGGCGACGCCGAGGCGGTCCGCATCGGGATCGGTCCCGATCAGGATATCGGCTCCTTTTTCTTCTCCGAGTTTGATCGCATACTCAAAAGCGGCGTGTTCTTCAGGATTCGGTGAAGAAACGGTTGAAAAATCGGGATCAGGAAGCTCCTGTTCAGGGACAACGGTTACCTGTTCATAGCCGAGTGCTTTCAGTCCTCGTCTAACAGATTTGTTAGCCGTGCCGTGAAGCGGTGTGAAAATCACCTTTACATCTGTTTCTTTGGACAAATCCGGATTGACGGAGATCGTTGTCAGCTTCTCAAGGTATGCTTGATCAATATCTTCGCCGATGATGTTAATCAGCCCTTTTTCTGTTAAGGCATCCTGATCGCCTTCTGTGATCTCCAGTTCGTTTTCTATCGCATTGACATGGCCGATGAGCTTATCAGCAGCTTCTGGCGTCAGCTGTGCTCCGTCATCGCCGTATACTTTGTAGCCGTTGTATTCCGGCGGATTATGGCTTGCCGTAATGACGATTCCGGCGTATGCGTTCAGTTCTCTTACAGCAAATGAAAGCTCAGGTGTCGGGCGAAGTTCGTCAAACAAGTATGTTTGCACACCGTTTGCGCCAAGTGTTTTGGCCGCTTCCATCGCAAATTCAGGCGACTTGTGGCGGGAATCATAAGCGATGACAACGCCCCGCTTTTTGGCTTCTTCACCGCTTGCGGCAATATAAGAAGCAAGCCCCGCCGATGCTTTGCGGACCGTATAGACGTTCATCCGGTTTGGACCTGGTCCGATTTCTCCGCGCATACCTGCCGTTCCGAATTCAAGCTTTTTATAAAAGCAATCCTCCAGTTCTTTTTCATTTCCTTCTGCTGCAAGAAGCAAAGATTTTAATTCAGGATCCAGGTTATCCGTGTTCTTCCAGCGTTCATAGCTTTTTCTCCAGCTCATGACAGACCTCCATTGTTTCGCTTATGTAATCGCGGCTTTTCTTTTTATATTATCGGATAAACGCCTGCTTTGTCCAAAGTTAGACGGCTCATCTCAAAAAATGAGGCTGCCCTTTGCGGGGGCAGCTCCATTTTAGTCATATAGACTCTATTATGAGCAAAATCGACACAGGTCTTTAGAATCAATTCGCTTATTTGCTTGCAAGCGGGACAACGGCGTCATGGAGAAGCTGTTCCAATGTTTTGACCTGTTCGGCCTTTGTTTCAGCGTCCCAGTTCAGCTTATCACTCATATACTCCGTAAGTCCCTCTTTATAAGTGCGGACCCAATCAATGTCAAAGAATAATGCACCCGTTCTGCGGACAAAGAAGTCTGCTAGTGAAGCGGCCATTTCTTCATCGATGGCGTAGTCCATCTCCGCCAGCACGTGAACCGGAATACGTCGTTTAGCTGCTTCTTCTTTGAGCGTTTTCACCCGTTCAAACAGGCGGTCTGTATTTGATCCGTATCTTGCAGCAAGCTGAGCGGCTGTTTGTTCTGTCAAACCTGCTGCAGCGCCTTCGGCGGCATTTTTCTCGATAAAAGCCTGCAGGTTTTTGGAACCGCCGATGTGGCCGCCTGAAATCGGCATCGTTTTCGTTTTGCAAGGTCCGAAGTCTTTGTCTCCTTCCTCTTTTAAGCGCGTTCTGACAAGATCGACGATATGTTCAGCCATTTTTCTGTAGCCGGTCAGTTTTCCCCCGGCAATCGTGATCAAACCGGAGTCCGATGTCCAGATTTCGTCTTTTCGGGAAATCTCGGACGGATCTTTTCCTTCTTCATGAATCAGCGGTCTGAGCCCGGCCCAGCTGGATTCCACATCATCGGCTTTGATGCCTAGACTAGGGAACATATAATTGATCGCGTTGATGACATAATCCCTGTCTTCAGTCGTCATTCGCGGATGTTCAAGATCTTTGGTGTAGACGGTATCGGTTGTTCCGACATATGCCTTGCCGTCCCTCGGTATGGCAAAGACCATGCGGCCGTCGGGTGTGTCGAAATAAACCGCTTGTTTTAATGGGAATACCGATTGGTCGAAGACAAGGTGTACACCCTTTGTATGCTGAAGGTGTTTGCCTTCTTTTGAACGGTCTTTTTCTCTCAGGCGGTCGACCCAAGGGCCTGTCGCATTGACGACTTTTTTCGCATAGACGCGGTACGTTTTCTTTGTCAGGACATCTTCAATGACCACGCCTCTGACCTTGCCGTTCTCATAGAGAAATTCGCTTACTTTCGCATAGTTTACGGCATCGGCTCCAAAATTGACCGCTTCTTTTAATACTTCCATTGTCAGTCTGGCGTCATCTGTGCGGTATTCGACATAATAGCCGCCGCCTTTCAGGCCGTCCTTTTTCACAAGCGGCTCTTTGTCGAGCGTTTCGTTCGCGTTCAGCATGCTTCTCCGCTCGGATTTTTTGACGCCCGCCAAAAAGTCATACACCCTGAGGCCGATCGATGTCGAGAACTTGCCAAATGTGCCTCCTTTATGCATCGGCAGAAGCATCCATTCGGGTGTTGTCACATGCGGTCCGTTTTCATAAACAATCGCCCGCTCTTTGCCGACTTCGGCGACCATTTTGACTTCAAACTGCTTTAAATAGCGGAGCCCTCCATGGACGAGCTTCGTTGAACGGCTTGATGTCCCTGCGGCGAAGTCCTGCATTTCGCAAAGAGCTGTTTTCATCCCCCGTGAAGCGGCATCCAAGGCCGTTCCGGCTCCCGTGATTCCCCCTCCGATAATAAACACATCATACGTCTGTTTTGTCATAGCCTGCAGAATATCGTCGCGTTTGCGGCTTGAAAATAATGATTCCATTATAAAAGTCCTCCCTTGTTGTCACGGCAAATAACAGAAAAAGAGACCACAAACATCCAAAGCAAATATTGTGCTTTGGTGCCTGTGGTCTCTCCTCTTCTCCAACCGTTTCTATTAACTTAAGTTCATTGTAGCATAATGATTGATTATTTAAAAGCCATAGCTGCTTGAACGGCCTTTTTCCATCCGCTGTATAGGCTCTCGCGTTCTTTTTCATCCATTTTCGGCTCAAAGCGTTTATCCAGATGCCATTGGTCTTTGATTTCTGAACGGTCGTTCCAGAAGCCGACTGCAAGGCCTGCTAAATAGGCTGAACCAAGCGCGGTCGTTTCATTGATTTCCGGACGTTCAACCGGAACATCGAGAAGATCCCCCTGAAACGACATCAAGAAGTTGTTCTTCACGGCTCCGCCGTCCACACGCAGCGTTTTCACTTCAATTCCGGAATCCTCTGTCATCGCATCAAGCACATCTTTCGTTTGATATGCAAGCGACTCAAGCGTTGCTCTGATAAAATGCTCTTTCGACGTTCCGCGGGTCAGGCCGAATACCGCGCCGCGGACATCGCTGTCCCAATATGGCGTACCTAAGCCGACAAATGCTGGAACCACATAGACACCATCTGCGGATTCCACCCTCACAGCGTAATTTTCACTTTCCTTCGCATCTTTAAACATTCTCAGCCCATCGCGCAGCCACTGGATGGCCGAACCGGCGACAAACACGCTTCCTTCCAGAGCATACTCGACCTTTCCGTCAATTCCCCAAGCGATCGTCGTCAACAGGCCGTGCTCTGATTTAATCGCTTTTTCCCCGGTGTTCATCAGCATGAAGCAGCCTGTGCCATACGTGTTTTTAACCATTCCTTCTTCAAAGCAGGCTTGGCCGAACAATGCCGCCTGCTGGTCGCCGGCCGCTCCGGCAATCGGAATACTCTGTCCGAAGAAATGGTAGTCGACCGTTTCAGCGTACACGTGAGAAGATGGCTTGACTTCCGGAAGCATGGATTTCGGAACGTCGAGAATGTCGAGCAGCTCCTCATCCCACTTCAAGTCATAAATGTTGAACATCAATGTTCTTGAAGCGTTGGAATAATCCGTCACATGGGCTTTTCCGCCAGACATTTTCCAGATCAGCCATGTGTCGATCGTTCCGAAGAGGAGGTCGCCGTTTTTGGCTTTTTCCCTCGCCCCCTCGACATTGTCCAAAATCCACTTTACTTTTGTTCCTGAAAAGTAAGGATCGATCAAGAGTCCTGTTTTTTCTCTGACCGTCTTTTCATAGCCTTTAGCTTTTAATTCATGGCATATATCCGCCGTTTGCCGCGACTGCCAGACAATCGCATTGTAAACCGGCTTGCCGGTATGCTTATCCCAGACGACTGTCGTTTCCCTCTGGTTCGTGATACCGATTCCCGCTATTTGTCCTGCTTCAATTCCTGATTCGGAAAGAGCCGACGCGATCACCGCCAGAACCGAGCCCCAGATTTCATTTGCATTGTGCTCAACCCAGCCCGGATTTGGGAAATACTGAGTGAATTCTTTTTGCGCAACATGCACGATTTCCCCGTCTTTGTTGAAGATAATCGCTCTTGTGCTTGTCGTCCCTTGATCAAGAGATAAAATATACTTTTCCATTTTAAATCCCCCTTATTGTGTCTGTTCAAGCAGATGCTTTCTTAAAATGTGACTGATTTATCGACAGCCTGTTTTTTCATATGAATATAGAAACCTAACAATATCACAGCGAGTACAACGCTTACAATCCAAAAGGTGTTTGTCAGATGTCCTTTAAAAACAGCATTGTAAAATACGCCTGCAAAAGAGCCGCCGAGAACCGGTCCGAGAACTGGAATCCAGGCATATCCCCAATTGGAGCCGCCTTTTCCTGCAATCGGCAGAACAAAGTGGGCAATTCTCGGGCCTAAATCGCGGGCCGGGTTGATCGCATATCCGGTCGTTCCGCCAAGCGAGAGACCGATGGCCACGATCAGGAATCCGACGACAAGCGGATTTAGACCATCTGTGAATTTATTTGCACCAATTGCTAAAATACCGAGTACGAGAATAAATGTCCCGAGTGTTTCACTGAACAGATTGGCAAATGTATTGGGAATGGCCGGACCTGTTGAAAACACCCCGAGCTTCGCTCCCTGATCTTCGGTTTCTTTCCAATGCGGCAAATAATGAAGATAAATGAGGACAGCTCCTAAAAACGCGCCGATCATCTGGCCTAAAATATAGGAAGGTACCTGTTCCCAAGGGAAATCACCGACAAACGCCAACCCCAATGTTACAGCGGGGTTTAAATGCGCACCGCTGATATTCCCGACGGCATACACGGCCATGGCTACGCCAAGCCCCCAGCCAAATGTGATCACAATCCATCCCGATTGATGTGAAAGCGATTTCTTCAAATTCACTCCTGCACATACTCCTGCTCCAAACACGATGAGCAGCATCGTTCCTACAACTTCCCCCCAAAATGCTGTCATGATGATCCCTCCTAAACAATCTATTGATAAGTCCGTGTATTCCAGATGAACGTTATCGTCCACCTTATCCACTGTGCCTAAAAGACCATAAAAAAACACAGCAAACTTTCTTTACATAGTGATAGTAAAGAATTGCTGTGGTCTCCGCGTCTCCGTCACAATGTATTAACTTAGTAAGATCGTATCGTATTTTGTAAGCGGTGTCAATAAAATTTCACACTTTCATTTTTTCAGCCCCAATATTTTTTCCACAGTTCCGTATTAGAGGTGGTGACAGCGGCGGCTCCGGCTGCCAATGCCTGTCTGACATCGTTTTCGGAACGGATGAATCCGCCTGCGAATATCGGAATTCCGGTTTTTTCCTTTACTTCTTTAATTAATGCCGGCGAGATTCCCGGAAGCACTTCTATATAGTCAGGCCTGTGTTTTTTGACAAGCTCAATGCTTTTGCTCATGGCGCTTGTATCGATTAAAAACATGCGCTGGATCGCATATACTTTCTTTTGCTTCGCCTTGGCGATAACGCTTGACCGGGTGGACAGAATGCCCGCCGGCTTCATTTCCTGGCAGATGAATTCAGCTCCGTATTCATCATGCTTGATTCCCTGGATTAAGTCGACATGGACAAGCATCTTTTTTCCGCGGGACCTCGCCGCGCTAATGACGCCGCCAAGCTGTCCCAGATGAATATCAAGAAGGACGCCGTATGAAAAAGGACTGTCCAAAAAAGTATCAAATTGTTTCATGTTCCGGACGGCCGGTAAAATTTGCTGATCGTGAAAACTCATGTTTCATCTCCTTCACTTTTTTACTGTTTTACACTAAAGGAATTTCCTGCGCATTGCAATCCCCTTTAGAAAGTTTGGCCTCTTCGGGCTGTATACCATTCCCAGACAGATCTTTTACATTCCTTCTGACTAAACAGATGTAATTGATTTCAAATAATCAAAGGAGGAGTCTTGATGAAAGCGATCATTCATGACGGAACGACCGGACTTGCAGGTCTTACATACGAAGACGTACCGGCAAAATCGCCGGGGAGCGGTGAAGTAAAAATCAAGCTGAAAGCGGCAGGGCTAAACCGCCGGGATCTGTTTCTGTTTCAATCCAGAACAATCAGCGATGCCCCGTATATACCGGGTTCGGACGGAGCGGGTGTGATAGAAGAAATCGGCGGGGGCGTTCACGATCTCTCCGTCGGAACAGAGGTGATCATCAATCCGAGCATCGATTGGGAATCGACGGATTCCGTTCCAGATGTGCCGGACATTCTCGGGGGCCCTTCTGACGGAACCTTTGCGGAATACGTCATAGCTCCGGCCAAACACGTTGTGAAAAAGCCCGCTTACCTTTTCATGGGAGGAAGCAGGCGTCTTGCCATTGGCCGCTCTGACAGCCTCTAGAGCCCTGTTTACGAGAGGAGGCTTGAAAAAAGGCCAGCATGTTTTAATTCCCGGCATCGGAAGCGGTGTCGCAACATATGCGCTCTTGATGGCAAAAGCTGCGGGAGCACATGTCACCGTGACCTCCCGGAGCGGGGAAAAAAGGGAAGAAGCGCTCAAGTACGGAGCAGACCAAGCCTTTGACAGCCGCAGTGATTGGAAAGAAAGCCTGAATGGAAGCCTTGTTGACCTCATACTTGACAGCATCGGTCCGGCAACATTTGATCACTATTTTGATGTGATCAAGCCGAATGGACGTATCGTCAGTTTTGGAGCCAGTTCGGGAGACAGCATCACCATTCCCCTGCGTTCGCTGTTCTTTCCGCAGATCAGCATCATCGGAACATCGATGGGCAGCCTTGAAGAATTCAAGGAAATGCTCAGTTTTATGGAACACCATTTGCTGAAACCGGTCATCGATCAGGTTTTCCCATTATCAGAAGGGGCTGCTGCCTTTAAGCGGCTCGCCGACGGCGAACAGTTCGGAAACATTGCTCTGTCAATCGATGGTTAAGACGGCTCGCCTGCGGCGGTTCCTTGCCGCCGCTTTTTTTGACCGCCTGTGTGCTGCCGGTGGTGAAGTTTCCCCATCATTTCTTAAACTATTTCTCCGGAAGAGATGCCGTTCCTTCTTTTCTTCTCACCACGCAAAAAGGCCGCCCAGGTCATTTTAGGTCAGCCCCACAAAGACAGCATCCACAGTACGATCGGCAGGGTGGCGATGCTGAGCATCGTACTGATGAAGGTTGAGCTTGAGACAATTTCCGGCTTTGTTTGAAACTGTACGGCCATCAACGTCGTATTGGCCGCTGTCGGCATAGCCGCGGCCAGGATCATGATTTTTTTGACAAGGTCATCGACAGGCAGAATCATGGTAAACCCCCATGCAATCAGCGGAGACACGAACAGTTTCAGCAGGAGCGAGTAAGAGACCTTCCGATATTCGATTTGTTTAAAGGAGATGACGGCAAGCTGCATGCCTAGAATAATCATGATTGTCGGTATCGCAGCGTCGCCTACTAATTTAATTGCCGTCATTAACTGTTCGGGAATCGAAATATGAGTCAGCTGAAAACACATGCCAAGCAAAGCACCGTATGCGACGGGCATCCGGGTGACTCTGGCCATGACCGTTTTAAATCCGCCCGCTTCAGGACTTCCTTTCGCCGCGTAATAGACGCCGATCGTGCTCATGACGAGCTGCTGAAGGACCATCAGCACAACTGCGATATCGAGCCCTGCCGCCCCATAAACAAGCAATACGACCGGAGTCCCGTAGTTTCCGTTGTTCATGAACGCCGACGACAGCACAAGCGCGCACCGCTCTTGATTGGAATACCTATGAAAATATGAAATGACATAAACAAAAAGAATCAAAATGATACAAAGACCGAGACAAAAGACAGACATATAGACGTAATCCATTGTCAATTTGTTTTCATAAAAGGTATCAAACGCCAAAAAAGGAGACATTAAATAAAGCGACATTTTAGATAAGTTTTGGATGTCAAAATGAAGCAGTTTCTGACCGGTAAACCCGATCGCAAAAATTCCGAATACAGGCAATAAAACAAGCAAAAACTCCATGATGCACCTTCTTTTTATGTATAAACCGATTCAGCATTAATTTCAATCATATAGAAAATTCCGTTTATTTTCAATGGGCATCAAAAAGACAGAGCCGGCTGACTCTGTCTTTTTTTCTATTTAATCGCCGTACAGCCGCTTTTTCTTTTCTCTTGCAAACGTATAGTGTCCTTCATATCGAGTCAAACGCCCGTCTTCCAGCCAATACGTCACATTGAAAATCCGGTCGAGAAAATACCTGTCATGGGAAACAGCAATAATGGTTCCCTGAAATTGGCTTAGCGCTTCTTCGAGCACTTCCTTTGACTCGATGTCCAGATGATTTGTCGGCTCATCGAGAATCAGGACGTTGTGATGCTGGTGAACGAGCTGTGCGAGGCGAAGCCTCATCCGCTCTCCCCCGCTTAACTCTTTCACTTTTTGAAAAACGGCGTTTCCATAGAATAAAAACTTGGCGAGCATCATGCGGGCTTCGCCTTCTGCCAGCCTGACTTTTTCCCTGAATTCGTCCAAAACCGTCAGCTCTTCATTCATTTCAGCGACATGCTGGCTCAGATGTGCAGCCGACAACCGGCTTCCAAGCTGCACTTCACCGCTGTCAGGGGCAGCCATTCCGCTGATCAGCTTCAAGAGCGTCGTTTTTCCGCTGCCGTTCTCCCCGACAATGGCGACCCGATCCTGAAAGCGGACGTGCATGTTCACGTCCCGTAAAAGAAGCCGGTCCCCGAATCTTTTGCTGACACCGTCCAGCTTGACAACGTCTTTTCCGCTTCTGTCATTCATATTGAAGGACAGGTCGATTTTTTTTCGCTCGAGCACCGGTTTTTTCACTACCTCGATCCGTTCCAAGGCCTTTTCCATGCTTTTCGCGCGCCGATGGAGACCATCGTTTGGGGGATTGGACCGATTTGCCCAGTCTTTCAGCCGCTTAATCGTTTCCTTCATTTTTTTGATTTTTTTCTGCTGATCCTGATAGTGCCGGAATTCATTCAGGAGGCGCTCCTCCCGTTCAACCGCATAGTTTGAGTAGCCGCCTTGATATACGTGAAACCCGCCTTCATCGATGTCCAAAATCGATGTAACGGCCTCATCCAAAACATACCGGTCATGGGAAACGATGACCGCCGTTCCTTTGTACTGCTTTAAAAATGAGGTGAGCCATTCGATCGCAGTCAAATCCAAATGGTTTGTCGGTTCATCCAGTAAAAGCAAGTCAGGCGCTCTCAGCAAAAGCCGGGCCAGGCCGACCTTCGTCCGTTCGCCCCCGCTCAAGCTCCGCCATTCGGTTTCATAAAGGCGGCTGATGTTCAAACCGGCCGCCACGCGTTCAACTTGCGCGCTGATCTCATATCCGCCTTTTTGCTGAAATTCATCCTGCAATGTTCCATACCGCTCCAAAAGCCGTTCAAGTCTTTTCATATCTTTTTCATCCGCAAGCTCCCGTTCCATCCGGGAAAGCTTCTGCTGTATCTTCCATAACGGAGCAAACGCAGTATAAAGCAGCTCCCTCACTGTTTTATGGGCGTCCATGGAAGGGTGCTGCTCAAGCAGCCCTGTCGTTATTCCCTTTTTCCAGGTCACAAGGCCATCATCAGGCTGCAATCGGCCGCTCATAAGCTTTAACAAAGTTGTTTTCCCTGAGCCGTTTCGGCCGATCAGACCGATCCGTTCGCCTTGTTTAATCTCGCACGATATACCATTGAAAATCGCATGTCCTCCGCTGGTTTGCGTGACATGCTGAATACTGCACATGATCATTGATCTCTTCCTCCATATTCCGTGAAGAGACACCGCAGCATAAAAAAGACGGCAGAGCTTCCCCTGCCGCAAGTCTAATGATTTAAAATCCGATTGTGGGCAGATGTCTCTCACTGGCATTTTTTCCTATTTGAATGTCAAAAAGGGCAGACTGATCCCGTAGTCCGCATTCTTCGGAAAAAATCGCACGACAAATATACAAATAAAGTTGTGTGTCCGTCATGCGCTTGCCAGTTTGATTCATCTTTCCCACCTCCTTTTCGATAATTACAATATATGAAAAATAAACCAGTTCGTCAACTCCAAAAAAACCGGCCAAAAGCGGCCGGCTGTTATTTTTTATAATGAATCCGGTATATATCATGGCGTCTGTCTTTAAGCTGGCGGACCGTTCCGTCCTGGCGTTGCCTTCTGAGAATCTCCAAATCGACGTCGCCGATGACAACCATTTCAATGTTCGGGTTGCACTCTCCGACGATTCCGTCCCTTGCAAATTCAAAGTCTGAAGGCGCGAAAATCGCCGATTGCGCATATTGAATATCCATGTTCTCCGTTTGCGGCAGGTTTCCAACCGTTCCGGAAATAACGGTGTATACCTGGTTTTCCACCGCCCGCGCCTGAGCGCAGTATCTGACGCGCAAATAGCCTTGGCGGTCTTCCGTACAGAAAGGCGTAAAAATAATTTTGGCGCCTTTTTCCGTCGCAATTCGGCCAAGCTCAGGGAACTCAATATCATAGCAGATCTGAATCGCGATTTTTCCGCAGTCCGTGTCAAACACGCGCACTTCGTCTCCCCTGCTGATCCCCCACCATTTCCGTTCATTCGGTGTGATATGGAGCTTATACTGCTTTTCGATCGTCCCGTCTCTTCTGAAGAGATATGCGATATTGTAGATTTTCCCTTCCTCTTCGACAAAATGGGAACCGCCGATAATGTTCACATTGTATTTGACGGCGAGATCTGTGAACAAGCTGATATAGTCCTCCGTATATTCGGTAATCCGCTGCACGGCAAGGCTCGGGGAACGCTCTTCCAGAAACGACATCAGCTGTGTCGTAAAGATTTCCGGATAGACCGCAAAATCGGCTCCGGCGTCTGAAGCGACATCAGCATAGTACTCGACTTGATTGGCAAACTCTTCAAATGAATGAATCTGCTTCATTTCATATTGAATCACACAGATCCGAACTGGAAAGGCCGACTTGTAATAGCGCTTTGTTTGCGGGAGATAGTCGACATTGTTCCACTCCATCAATGTCGCATATTTGCTCGATGCTTTGTCATCCGGAAGATAGTTTGGATTGATCCGCATCATCGTAAATCCGTTCAAGAGCTGAAAGGAAAGGACCGGATCGTAAATCTGATGGTGGATGACCTGTTCGACATATTCCCTCGGCGTCATTTCCGCAGCATATTTATGATAATTCGGGATCCGTCCGCCGATAATGATGCTTTTCAAATTCAGGCGCCTTGCCAAATCTTTCCGGGCTTCATAAAGGCGGTGGCCGATTTTCATTCTTCTGTATTCGGGATGAACCATGACTTCAATACCGTACATGTTCAAGCCTTCAGGGTTGTGATTGGTGATATAGCCGTCATCTGTGATGTCCTGCCAAGTATGTCTGTCGTCATATTCGTCAAAATTGACCAAAAGGCTGGAACAGGAACCGATGACTTCACCTTCAAGCTCCGCACAAAACTGCCCTTCGGGAAAATGCTCGAGATGGCTTTCCAAATGCTCGCGCTTCCATGGGATCATCCCCGGAAAACAAAGCTCTTGAAGTCCGATGATGCTCTCGATGTCTTTTTCTTCAATATTTCGGATCACAATCTTTTTTTCAAAACGGGAAAGATCCAATTTTTCCGACACGCCTCAATTCCTCCTCTGACTGCTTCATGCTTGTTCAGACAGTTTCTCGATCAGCTGTTCCAGCTCCATTTCCGCCATCGATTCAAGGCGATGGTCGAAATGTTCAAACAACAAGGTTTTCGTGACTTGGTTCGGAACGATGACACACTTCATTCCGGCTCGTTTCGCCGCGGTCGATCCATTGACCGAATCTTCAAAAGCCATGCATTCTTCAGGCTTTACGCCGAGACATTCAGCAGTCTGCAAATAAAGCTCCGGATTCGGTTTGACCTCCTCGACATCATCGGCTGTCCGGATGCACTCGAAATCGTCATAAAGTCCGAGGTGTTTTAAATGCTGTGATACCCATTTATAATCTGAGCTTGAGGCAAGGCCGACTTTTAAGCCGAGCTCTTTGGCCGCTGACAAATAAGCTTCGACGCCTGGCCGCGCTTTTTCATTTTCCATTCTTTTGACAAAGCGTTCTTGTCTCATCTTTGTCAGTTCTTCATGGTCAAGCTTTTTCTGGATCTGCTCCTCTAAATAATGAAATGGCTTAAATCCGGCAGCCGTACCAATCACCTTGCCCCAAACCGACATGGGCAGGTCAGAGCCGTGCTCCTGAAAGATTTCTTGCAGCACTTCATAATCATGTGTTTCTGTATCTAAAATCAGACCGTCAAAATCAAAGATCACTGCTTTAATCATCGTGCTTTACCCCAACTCCTTTTGACTGTTTGCACACTCATTGTATCCTTCCTGCACGCCCTTGAAAAGCCCGAAGCCTTCACTTTAGTATGTATAAAGGAAGAAGAGCCTGCTGCTATAAGGCAAGCTCTTCCATCATTATTGTGTTTTTGTCGGAGTGGAAATGTTGGTCAGCGCCTGTCCGGCTGATTCGTTTGACAGTTCGTTTACCGCCAGGTCTCCAAGCGCGACAATGCCGACCAAATGATTGTTTTCCACAACCGGCAGGCGGCGGATCTGGCTCTGAGCCATAAGTTGTGACGCTTCCTGCAGGCTCATGTTCGGATTTCCCGTTACAATGTTTGATGTCATGACCGCTGAAACCGGCGTCTGTCCATCTTGCCCTGCCGCCGTCGTTCTGAGTGTGATATCGCGGTCTGTGATCATTCCCTTTAATACACCTTGATCAACGACAGGGATCGCTCCAACATTGTGGCGGCTCATAAGCTCTGCTGCTTCCTGAACCGACTGATTGGATGAAATCGTAGCTACTTGTCTTGACATGGCATTGCTGATTGTGCTCAAAAGTTTGCCCCCTTTCGATAGATAGTATGTGCAATCAGCCAAATGCTAAAAAGGAAGTTGACACCATACATTGTGTTTTTCGCTTTTTTCCTTTATAGTCATCTCATGAAAAAAGAGCTATCCAAAGGATGAGCTCTTACATCAGGATTTGAATGCCCTGCTTGTCAGTTTCTGTATTCAATATATTAAAGTCGGATGAGCTGAGGGGAAAATACAGACCGCAGTCATTCAGCTTTTTGCAGTTTTTATCGAATAGATCACGGTCTTTGAGCACCCATTGCCTTTTTGATTTCGTGAGCAGTGTGTGAATCAGCTGCAGGCTCGTAATGATCTGAAAAGCATCATCCAGCGTCCCTTTGTAATCATATTCTTTAAAATCAAGTGTTCCCTGCTCTTTCAGGTCTTTCATTTTTTGTTCGCTGAAATACATCGGAAACACTTGATACAGCTCATTTGCAAGCTCCTCAATGAAGATTTCCTGTTCTTCGGTAGCAGCTTTTACAATACGCACATTGATCAGTCCCTTGTTCAAGTCTCTTCAAACAGAATAGCACACAAAAACACGGGGCTGTGAAGGTAAGTGTTTCCTAATGTCTTCAGCGCTTTTTATAGAAAGGAGCAGTAAAAATGAACCAAAAAAACAGCTTGACGTTTCGCGTCGCCAAGCAAGATGACAATGAACATTTATTTACATTTTTAAAACGGGAAACAAAAGCTTCTAAGCCCGTCTTGCAATATTGGGCCGCACAGCAAAAAATAAAGGTCAATCAGAAAGATACGTCTCAAAACATCCGGCTGAAAACCGGCGACAGAATTATGATCGATCTTCATGAACAGGAAGAAAGCGGCATCATCCCCGAATACGGCGAGCTTTCCGTTTTGTTCGAGGATGACCACATGCTCATCGTCAATAAGCCTCCCGGAATCGCAACCCATCCGAACGAAGAGGGACAGACCGGCACGCTCAGCAATATTGTCGCGTTTTATTTTCAAGCAAGCGGTGACGAACGAAAAATCCGGCACGTTCACCGCCTGGACAAGGATACAAGCGGTGCTGTCGTTTTTGCAAAACACCGTCTCGCCCACGCCCGTTTAGACGAACAGCTGCAAAGAAAAGAATTGGTAAGAACATATCTCGCCATTGCCGAGGGAAGGATTAAAAAGAGGCAAGGGACCATTTCAAGCCCGATCGGCAGAGACAGGTACCATCCGGTCAGAAGAAGAGTCTCCCCGACCGGACAGGCGGCGGTCACTCATTATACCGTCAAAGGATATCACAATGCAGCCAATCTTACATTGTGCGAGCTCCAGCTTGAAACGGGCAGAACCCATCAAATCCGCGTCCACCTTTCAAGCCTCGGCCATCCTTTGGCAGGTGATACGATATACGGCGGTTCGCCGGCTCTTTTCAGCAGACAGGCGCTTCACGCCAAGGAAATCAAGATGACCCATCCGGTCACAAATGAACGATTAACCATCGCTGCACCTCTGCCTGACGACTTAAAACAAGAAGCAAAACGATTGTTTGGAATCATATAGAAATAGCGCTTATCATTGAAGCGGCTTCGCATAAATAATATAGCGCTTGGGCGCATCCCCGATGTAAGAAAACGGGTAGCATGTCGTCAGCAGCAATTCTTCTTTTTCGTGCTGCAGGGTGATAATCGATGTATCTTCTTTGTCAACGATTTTCATGTTTGTAATCCGGTAATCAAAGCTGCCGTACGGAAGCTCAATATTCAGTCTATCGCCTATTTCGAGCTCGCCTGTTCGCCGAAAAACCGTATCCCTGTGTCCCGAAAGGACAATTTGCCCGTTTTGCTTCGGAACATTTTTCATTTTCACTCTTATTATTTCTATTAACTCTGTGTTTTACATTTACTTCATAATATATGACCAGCAATACTAGCCAACTGATTCCACCGAGCATTGAAAGCAAGCTGATGAGGTGAGAAGCAAAATGGGAATACCCGAGGAGGATGCATTTACAGCTGAAGCGGCCGAATTGGCAAACATTGTCTCAGTCGTTTATCGTATTTTCACTTTTTCTACAGCATGCCCTCCGAATTCATTACGTAGGGCAGCTACCACTTTTCCTGTAAAGGTATCAACTTCCAAAGAGCGGTAACGCATTAATAGGGACAAGGCAATAACCGGTGTGGCTGTTTGTAGATCGAGAGCTGTTTCAACCGTCCATTTTCCTTCACCTGAAGAATGCATAATCCCTTTTATTTCTTCTAATTTTGCATCTTTAGAAAAGGCGCGCTCTGTCAACTCCATGAGCCATGAACGAATCACTGACCCATTGTTCCATACTCTTGCCACTTTTTCGTAGTCGTAATCAAATTCGCTTTTCTCTAAAACATCAAACCCTTCGCCAATAGCGGCCATCATCCCATACTCAATCCCATTATGAACCATTTTTAAAAAGTGACCGCTCCCTGCTTTCCCTGCATATAAATATCCGTTTTCTATTGCAGTGTCACGGAAAATCGTTTCTACAACATTCCAGGATTCAGGATCGCCACCAACCATATAGCATGCTCCGTTACGAGCACCTTCCATCCCGCCGGATGTTCCAACATCCATAAAGCTAACCCCATATTGCTTTAACAGATTGTACCGGTTAACAGATTCCTTGTAGTGAGAATTCCCAGCTTCAATGACGATGTCCCCATTATTTAAAAATGGCGTAAGTTCATTAATCACAGAATCAACAATTTTATGGGGAACCATTAACCAAAGAACTCTTGGCTGCTCTAATGATTGAACAAGCTCTAACAAACTAGAAGTACCTTTAGCTCCGTACTTTTCCATTTCTTTTACAGCCCGTTGATTTAGATCAAAAGCCGTAACTTCATGTTTATGATCAATTAAATTCTTACCTAGATTCAATCCCATTTTTCCTAAACCGATTAAACCGACCTTCATATTGTCGTCTCCTTTAAGTCATTTTATAAAAAGATGGTTGGCTTTTTTGTTATTCATCTTTTCTAGGCCCTTAACATCCAGACATTTCCATTCAAGCGTTTAGTCCCGCCAAATAAAACCATCCTCCTGCAATAAATAATGTGAAGCTTCAGGACCCATTGAGCCTGAACGGTAGGGATGAAGCGGAAGGAGATTTTCCTCAAATGATTCGAGGAGAGGCTGTACCCATTCCCACGATAGTTCAACTTCTTTCCAATGCGCAAAGAACCTTGAATCACCGCGGAAAGCATCGAGCAACAAAAGTTCATAGGCCTCTGGCATATCATTAGAATTAACTGAAAAATTTACAGTGACAGGCTCAATTTGATTCGTTAACGGGTTTTTCATATTTAATTGCAGTGAAACGCATTCGTGTGGACTAATTTGGATGATTAGAAGGTTAGGAGCTATTGGATTTTGTTGAGACGCAGAAGAATTTTCAGATGAATTTTTGAATTCAATTACGATGCGTGTTGACTTTTCCTTCATCCTTTTTCCTGTACGGATATAGAATGGGACTCCGCTCCAAAAACGATCATCAATCCATAAACGAGCAGCAATAAACGTATCATTTGTAGAATAATCGCCAATTCCAGGCTCCTCTGTATATCCAACAACCGTTTTGCCATCAATTTCTCCTGAGGAATATTGACCGCGTATAACATTTGTCAGGACACTTTCCTTCCCTAAAGGTCTAAGAAACTCCATAATTTTTCTCTTCTCATTACGAATCTTTTCGGCATTGATTTTGTTAGGAAGATGCATTGAGACCATCATCAGAAGCTGTAGCAAATGGTTTTGAAACATATCTCGGATGGCCCCTGTCTGGTCATAATAATCGGCTCTATCTTCTACCCCGACTGTCTCACTCGCCGTAATTTGCACGTTGGCAATGTGCTGATTATTCCATAATGATTGAAGCACAGGATTAGCATATTCTAATACCTTAAGGTTTTGTATCATGGGTTTTCCGAGATAATGGTCTATGCGATAAATCTCCTCTTCTTTAAATGCCCGGCTTAATTTTTCATTTAGTTCTAAAGCTGAATGTAGATCATGTCCAAATGGCTTTTCTATAATGAGGCGTTTCCACCCTTTTTTAGGGCTTAACCCACATTCGTTAATATTTGAGGTAATAACATCCACAAACTCCGGGGCAACCGATAAATAAAACATGCGGTTTTCAGGGATATGTAATTGTCCTTCGCGTCTTTCAATAATTTCAAGTAAATTTTTATAATCTTCATTCTTTGTTACGTCCAAGGAGCAATATCGAAAAGCATCAAGGAACTTTTCCATTTTGGAAGTATCGTTGATTGAGCGCCTAGAGAATGTTTTTACTGATCGTTGAACATGGGTTTGAAATGAATAGTCAGACCATACTCTTCTTCCTAAACCTATAACCGAAAATGATTCAGGCATCTTGTCGTCAATAAACAAATTGTATAAGGCAGGAAAGATTTTTCTTTTAGCCAAATCTCCTGTTGCTCCAAACAAAACAAAGGTCATAGAATCCAATTTCATCGTCTTTATGACGTCAAGAGTATCCTTATCATTTGGAATAATTGAAGTATTCACTCGCTTCCCCTCCTATGTTTTTTCCTCTTGTTAGAATTAAGTATACTGTTTATAATATTTATGTGTAAGTACACACTTTATTTTTACATAGTGTCGAAAAGTATACCTTAGTTTGAGATGAATGATTAGGGAGGGGAATCAATGGGTCATCTTTGTAATAAGACGTTTAACTGTGAAAAGGAATTAACACTCGCTGTCATTGGCGGAAAATGGAAAATGCTGATTTTATGGCATCTAGGCAAAGAGGGAACAAAGCGCTTTAACGAGCTAAAATCTCTCATTCCGAGTATCACTCAAAGAATGCTTGTCAACCAGTTGAGAGAATTAGAAGAAGACCTTATTATTCATCGCGAAGTATATCCTGTTGTACCGCCTAAAGTAGAATACTCACTGACTGAACAAGGAAAAACCCTAATGCCCATTCTCGAATCAATGTATCAATGGGGTAAAAACTACATGGAAACCAATGAACTTTGAGAAGAAAAAACGAATTTATCCAAAATACATGAGCTAAGTTAAAAGTTGGCCAAACACTTCGTGAAGAAACTTCAACAAGCCGTCTTTCATGGTTGCAGATTTTATCTGTTAGTCATCCTGTCCTCATTCACTTAATCGTTCCACGCAATCCTTCTTAGCTGTTTAGATTCTGTACGAAAGCTTCTAGGTAATTCTCTGGCGTCATTTCCTTTGCTTTTTTGTGATATCCTGGCATTCTTCCACCACCTAAAAGCCGTTTCAGTTGCTTATGTATAACAACGTCATACATGGATGACATCAGCCATTTTCCCAAACGTACGCCAATATCAACAACATAGAGCGTACTGCCATTTGGGCTATGGTTTCGTATATCCATTATCTGCAATTTATTCCCATGTATGTTCAGGAACAAAGCGGTTATGGAGCCCGCAATTTCTCCATTAACCTCTATACACAAAGCTCCTTCGGAAAACAAAGTGACATCTTTTTCAACTGCTCTGTTTTCCACCATCATTCAGACGGGGAAAGGAGGTGGAAAACTTTCTTTCTGAATGTGAATTAAGCCAGGAAAGTCTTTTTCTTCATAATTTTTAGATGTGCGCCCTTGGAACTTAACAGGAAAAGCAGCAGAGAAATTATTAGATGAAGCGGGTATTACCGTCAAAAAAAACACGATTCCATACGATCGTGAAAAGTCCGTTTGTCACAAGGGGATTCGTATGGGATCAGCGCTGTTACTCCACCCAAGCTTTTGCCACACTTCTATTCTCAGAAATCCATTTTTTTACGCCTTCTGCTTCAATTGTGGCATTTTTTATTTCAGATTCTAGCTTCGCTAACTGATTTGAGGTAATTGTAAACTCGCCAAGCCATTTAGCGACTTCAGGGTAATCTGCTGAGAATTCTTTACGGCTAACCGCTTGAAGCTCTTCAGCTCCGTTTGGATTCATCAGTTTTTTAGGGTCGTCTAAATAACGCAGATTGTATTTTTCGAAAGCCCAGTGAGGGCGCCATAATGTAACAACAATCGGTTCTTTATTCGACACAGCTTTGTCCAGTTCTGCCAACATAGCTGGTGTACTGCTTCCAACTAAAGTCCAATCATTTAATCTATAACCAAGTAATGCTTTTCTACTGACGCCCATTAAACCACCCCCGGGTTCAATCCCGATGATTTTTCCTTTTAATTTATTCTTATAGTTCTTTAAATCTTCTATTGATTGCACATCTATATAGTCTGGTACCGCTAATCCGTTGTCCGCTTGTTCATACCACGTTCCCAGCACTTCCAAATCATCACCAAACTTATCCATATATGAGGCATGGGTAGACGGCATCCAAACATCTAAAAATAGATCAACATTTCCTTGGGCCATTCCAGAGAAGATAGGGGCGACATCTGCCTGAACAGCTTTAACCTTGTATCCTTTTGTCTCTAACAACTCTTTCCATAAAAAAGTGACAGCTACATCTTCATCCCATGGTATATATCCAATCGTTATTTCCTTTTCCTTATTTTCCTCTTCATTTGACTTACCCTGCTCCGTTTCTGGACTCCCCGTACTACTGCTCCTACAGGCCGTTACGAACACCATCATTAATATGATTGTAATTATAATGAAAAGGCTTTTTGTTTGTTTCAATGAACTATCACTCCTATCCGTTTTGTTTTTCCTATTGAATGCCCCTTTTTTTCTGAGAAGCAAGATGTGTCATTCGATCCAAAATAATTGCGATAATCACAACAGAAATACCTCCAATAAACCCTAATCCAACATTTAGCATACTAATACTTCTTAATACCTCTGCTCCTAAACCACCTGCTCCGACCATTGATGAAATAACGATCATGGAAAGAGACAACATAATGACTTGATTTACACCGGACATAATCATTGGCAAAGCTAAGGGTAACTGCACTTTGATTAACTTTTGCCATTCTGTTGCTCCAAATGCTTCGGCTGCTTCCACAGTCGTTTGCGGAACTTGTTGAAGACCTAATAACGTTAAACGTACAGCCGGAGGCATCGCAAAGATACAAGTAGCAATTAGAGCTGTTGCGTTCCCTAACCCGAACAGGAGGACAGCGGGTATTAAATAAACGAAAGCTGGCATTGTTTGCATAATATCGAGCGCAGGATTGACCACCGCTCTCACCCATTCAAAACGATAGGATAAAATACCTAACGGAACACCGAAGAGAAGAGAAATCATGGTAGAGGCTAAAACGAGAGACAATGTAAGCATAGATGCCTCCCATAAATTTAAGCTTATAATGAGGAGCAATCCTAAACCTGTAAAAACAGCTGTTTTCCAGTTCGTTAACCAGCCGGCAAGCGCCACCAGAATGATGACCATTACTAACGGAGAAGGGGTCGTTAATAGCCATTCAAGCCCCCCAATTACACTTGTCATAATGTCATTTATGACATTAAATAGCCCAGAAAAACGATTTGTCACAAAATCCACTAAATAATTAGCCCATTGATCTAGTGGAATACGAGGTATAATCGAAGAAGGTATAGTCATCTTTGTACCCCCTCCATTTGATAAGATTCAAAATTTTTCTCCTCATCCCCTTGAATTTGCTCAGTTAAACTCGCAATCAGTGTATTTTGTGTGATCATTCCTTCTAAACGATTTTGATGATCGACAACCGCTACTGGAAGATCGTTGTTTATAAATAGAGGAAGAGTTTCTCTTAAAGGGACATCCGGATGAACATGATGCATTTGATTATCCACTTTTCCTATTAAATTTTGTTTATGAAACTCAACCAGTTCTGCTACTTCGTCAATATTTAAAATTCCTAATAAATGGCGCCGTCTATCTAGGACAAAAATGTTTGATCGTTTGTTCGTTTTCATTCTCCGTAATACCACTTGCGGTGATTCGTTTTCATATGCAACAACTTCAACAGGTGTCATGGCGCTTTTTGTCAGGCGAATTTTGCTGTAATCTACATCTTGTACAAGCTGTTTTACATAATCGGTTGCAGGCAGGCTCAAAATCTCTTCAGCTGTTCCAAGCTGTACAATTTCCCCATCCTTCATCACTGCCGCACGATGCCCCAAAGTAAGTGCTTCATCTAAATCATGAGTCACAAAAATAACGGTTTTTTGAATTTCTCCTTGAATATCAAGAAACAGCTTTTGCATCTCTCGCCGAATAAGAGGATCCAGAGCTGAGAAAGGTTCGTCCATTAGTAAGATTTCTTGGTTAGAAGCAAGCGCTCTTGCTAAGCCGACACGTTGCTGCATACCTCCTGACAATTCATAAATGCGCTTATACGCCTGACCGTTCAATCCTACCAGCTCAAGCGCATCTTTCCCTTTCTTCTCTCTCACATTTGCAGGCACACCTTGCAGTTCCAAACCAAACGTAACATTATCAATCACTGTCCGATTTGGTAAGAGCCCGACATTTTGGAAGACCATACCGATTTTATTTCGTCTTACTTGCTGAAGCTGCCTGTTAGACATATGTGCAATATCGTCATTTTCAAGAAACACCATGCCTTCTGTTGGTTCGATAAGTCCATTTAAACATCTAAGCAATGTGGATTTTCCACTGCCAGACAGTCCAATTAACACAAATATTTCTCCCTTTTTCACTTCAAAATTAGCATCGAATATGGCAACCGTTGTTTTTGTTTCTTGTTCGACTTCATGCTTGCTTTGTCCTAACTTTCGCAGTTCAAGTGCTTGTTCCTTTTGACGCCCAAATACTTTTGACACATTGGTGATACGAATGATGGGTTCCGAAAATCTGGATTCGCGTTCCATGTTCACTCTCCTCTCTTATACATAGCCTCTGTCTTATGTTTATTGCTACGTTTATCGGTAAATTTGTTTAAAGCACTTGTCTCAATCAGAGTCATATTTCTGGTCTCTGGGGCCATCACTAACGAAATCAGAAACCAAGAAAAAAACAGGCCTGAACAAACATACAAAGTTAATTAACCAAGATCATGGAAAACAAAAATGTATTCAGAGAAGCACCAATTCGACTCATGCCTCTAACAATTCATTTGGGTAAAATCCATTGGTGGATATTCATACTGGTGTTAAAAATACCGTAAATCTCCAATAGCGTAATGGTGAAGGTGAATGACAGCTGCCATTTGGACATTACCCCTAATATTATTGAAATAATTACATATACTAGAAAGGACAAAATCAGCACCGGTTTACTTCCAAATTTATCCATTGGATATTAATCCTACTAAATAAAAGAGGGTAGAGCCGAGATACTCCCTGTTTCCCTCCGCAAAGGCAGGAGCCACTTGTAGCGTCCAAAATAGGGCGATTAAGAAGGTCCATTTGCCATACCCATTTTTAAACATGTCCATGGCCTCGAAGGACTCGGAGAGGACACATCTTTTTAAAAAAAGGTTTGACACGTATAGCTTTCGTCCATCTATAGCGTCCATCGTGTCAAACCGGATTGATTATTCGGCTTTCATGCCTATTGACTCTAAGACAGCATTGTAAAATTTGGAAACATGTTGTTCAATCGGTACTAAAATTCCGCCATTCTTGTATGATCTTGATCCCATGTTTTCTTGACACCACTCACAAGCTTCAAAATCTTGCATATTGACACGATGGAACAATTCAACAGCATCTGTTGGATCAAAATCCGGCTTCTCAATTTCTTCCGGTTCAAATAACCATTCACAAATAACTTTCGATTTCTCCGGACTAATTGGAAGGATACGATGAATAATGACATGATCCGGTGTTAAGTTAATGAATACGAGTGGAAGAATCGTTATGCCATAATATAAACGATCATCTTCTGGAAGTAATCCTCTTAACATCACCCTGCTGCCTTTGCCGCTTATTGAGAAAGCTTCCAGCTCATCATTAAATTTGGCTGCTCCACTGACTTTATTTTGTGTACCAATGCCTGAACGGAATTCCGGAAGAGCCGCTGTTAATTCAGGATGAATAGAAGAGCAATGATAACATTCTTGGAAATTTTCCACGATGAGTTTCCAATTTGCCGCTACCTCGTACTCTTTACGATGAGCGACTTTTAAATTTTGTATTTGATATCGACTAAATGTAGCAAGCTCGCCAAAACGTTCCAATATTTGTGTATCTAATTGTTGTTCGACCGGCAGTGGATTTTCCGATAGGTTCAGCCAAAGCATTCCATGCCATACTTGGAGATGCACCGGCTCTAAACCATAGTTTTCATTGTTAACTAACTCTTCACGGCACTCAGTTGTATTAGGAACTCCAAGCAGGGAACCATCAAGACCATAGCTCCAAGAATGATATGGACAGCGAATAATTCCCGTTTTGCCACAAGGTTTATTGCAAAGTGTCGCTCCACGATGGCGGCATACATTTAAGAACGCACGGAGAACATTGTCTTTTCCTCTGATAATTAAAATATTTTCGTTCTGCACCTTTGTTGTAATATAATGACCCGGCTTTTCTACCTCATATTCAAAGCCAACGAAAATCCATTCTTTAGTGAAAATACGCTCTTTTTCTAGTTCAAAGATTTCCGGAGATGTATACAGATCTCCTTTTAATGTGGGCTTTAATTTCCCTGAATCTCTTACTGTTATCTGATTCATTTCCATCTTCTTTTCCTCCTTTATCCACTTGGAAAGATTTAAATAGAGCACCTATGGCTGATTCACTTAATAACTTCCTGATCAACAAAACGTTGTGGACTGAATAAATCAATTGGATGATTAGTTTTTCCATTGATAGATAAATCCGCTAAAATCTCTCCAATTACACTCGCAAATTTAAATCCATGTCCGGAAAATCCAGCTGCTACTACCACTTGCGGATAATCTAAAAGAGTGGAAATCACAAAATGTTCATCTGGTGTATTGGTATACATACATGTTTTTCCTTGTAAAAAACGACCATTTAACTGTGGAAGGCCTTGGGCAAGATACTCTCTAATCATTGCAACTTCATCGTCATACACAATGCGATCAATGGTTTCAGGTGTACAAGGTTTTCCCTTGCGAAAGAAAGCGACTTTTGCTCCTTCAGCACCTAATCCGGAAGAAGGAAAACCATATAACTGCACATTATCAGCTGCTTCCCATACATAAATCGGGTGCTTCCCAACACGGAAAGGCTCTATTCCTTCTGTCGGTTCAAAGAACATTTGAATATGACGTTCGACTTGTAAGTTTACAGCTAAGTCCCTCAATAAATTGGGTGCCCAAGCCCCAGCTGAAATAATTATTTTTCCGGCTTCATATGTTCCATTATTTGTAACAACACATACGCCTTCACCAGAAGGATGAGCTTCCCATGATTGAACAGTTTCAAAGAATCGGAGTTCAGCACCATGCTTCTCCGCTTGAAGAAGATGAATATACACGCTTAGTTCCGGCCGAACAAACCCAGCCTTTTCTTCATATAATGCAATTGTGTTAGATGAAGGGGTAAAAACCGGGAAACGTCTGTTTATATCATTCGCTTCCAGAATCTCGTATGAAAGATTCCACTGTTTGGAACTTTCAATACTGCCGGATACCGTTAAACTGTCAGGGGCCCCCATCATTAATCCCCCTGTAATAGTGAGAATTTCCTCTCCGCTTTCCCGTTCAATCTCATCCCATAATTCGTAGGCACGAAGTAATAAAGGAACATAAGCAGGATCTTCAAAATAAGATTGTCGAATGATTCGTGAACCACCATGACTTGATCCTTGGTCATGTGCTGGACCAAACTGTTCAAGTCCAAGCACCCGTTGACCTCTCTTTGCTAATTGGTATAAAGCTGTACTCCCCATTCCTCCTAAACCGATCACTATGACATCGTAATTGTTGGACATGTCTATACCTCCTGTTTTTGAGAAACTGTGACAGATTGTGCCAGGATTTTCGCACTGTGCCTCTGTCCAAAGTATTCAATACTTAATGCATAACCTTCTTTTACAACTTCAGGTAATAGCCACGCATATACAACCCCTTTACCAAGACTGTATGCATATCCAGCGCTCGTCACAAAGCCAACTGTCTTTCCTGCATGAAATACTGGTTCATGCCCCATCACAACCATTGACGGATCATCCAACACTAACGCAGCTAACAACAGCTTGGGCCCCTTTGCCTTACGGTCAAGCAATGTATCTTTTCCAATGAAGGCTGGTTTATTAAGGTCAACCATATGATTTAGTCCCGCTTCATATGGATCATGTTCACTCCAAAAGTCTTTCCCGCTTCTTGACGAAAATGATTCGATTCGAAGATTTTCAAGTGCACGGTCTCCTGCGGCAATAAGCTGATGTGGGCGTCCCGCATCAAACAATAAATCCCATAATTGTAATCCTTGATCGAAAGCAGTGAATAATTCCCACCCTTCTGTACCGACATATGAATCATAAACAGCTAACACCGGAACATTTGCAATAAACAGTTCCTTTGCTTTCCCAAGTATCCATCCTTCTGATGTAAAGGTCTCAGAAACAAAAGGTTGCATAATTTCTATTGCCTTAGGCCCTATTACACCGAGGCTGCATATCCCTGCCGTTAAATCTTGGATAACAACTCGGCTGGAAGCTTGTAATTGTTTATTCATCCAACTCGCTTCAACAGCTCCCGTACAAAGAACAAGGAAGGACGAAACCGCTGTACGAATCACTCTTATTCGATCTTTTATTCCGGCTAATTCATGGAGCATCAATGTATCCGTTACATGTCCAACTGGAATATCGATATTATTTGTTGTTAATTGTTGTAAAAACTCTAGTGCCCCTTCACCGCTGATCCCAAGCCGTTTTTTGGTAGCCGTCATATCATAAAGCCCAGCATATTGTCTGGTATGCAGCTGTTCAGCTTCAATAATTGGTGACCAATACTGAGCTGCCCATCCATCTCGTTTCAAGATGTCCCTTTCATATTTTGCAACAAGCGAATCGTTTGCTTCATACCATTGCGGCTGCTCCCATCCAGATCGTTCATTAACATAAGCACCTAATGTTTTTTGACGCATATAATATGGACTTACACGCATATCACGCGATGTTTCCGGCGGCATAAATGGATGATGGATATCATATACTTTTTCATATTGTTCAATGGAACGCTTTTTAAAATAAGCGGGGCTTTGTGCATATGTGTCAAAACGATTAATATCACATAACTCCAGATCAAGGTTTGGCGCTCCATTTACAATCCACTCAGCCATCGCTTTCCCAACACCAGCAGAATGGGTCACCCATATAGCTTCTGCCACCCAAAACCCACGTACTTTTTGTGATTCTCCCAGCAGTGGCATTCCATCAGGTGTAAAGGAGAATATACCGTTTATTCCTTTTTTCATGCCTGTTTGTTTTAATGCAGGAATAAGTTTAAGGGCATCATGCCATGGTTTTTCGAAGTCTTCAGGTGTAAATTGCTTTACAGATGGCATTTCTTTCGCTTCGCCATACTTGGTAATCTCACTAAGCTCGACAGGCAATGGACGATGCTGATAAGAACCGATACCTAAACGATTGAATACTTGACGGAAATATATGGAATCATCTTGTTGGCGGATAAGCGGTGCGGTTGCTTCTTCTTTTTCATCAGCCAGTTCTTGCAAATCATTGGTAATCACATATTGATGTGCCATTGGTTGCAGAGGAATAGTGACTCCCGCCATTTCTCCAATGCGTGGTCCCCAGAATCCAGCACAGCAAATAATTAAGTCAGCTTCAAATCTTCCAGCACTTGTTTCAACTGCTTTTACTTGACCATCCACAATGTCGATGCCTGTTACTTCTGTGTGACCATAAAACCTAGCACCTAGAGATTTTGTGAATTCTGCCATTTTATCAATAACACGAAGCGGTTTAGCAACTCCATCTGACGGTACATATAGTCCTCCACAAATGTTATCAGCATTAATTAGCGAGCATTTTTTTGCACATTCCTCGGGTGAAAGGATCACTGCCTCGATTCCCCATGATGCTCCCACACCTGCTTTTCGTTTCAAATCTTCTAAACGCTCAGGTGTAGTTGCAATTTCTAGACTCCCTACCGAATAGAAAGAAGGTTGTCCCTCAGCACTTAAATCCTTAAAAGTCTCCACTGTTTGAGAGGCCAAAGCAGTCAATACTTTAGAAAAACTAAGTTGAAACACAAGCCCTGGTGCATGAGAGGTTGATCCCCCTGTTTCAAACAACGGCCCTTGCTCAATGACTGTAATGTTTTGTTGCCCCATTTTGCTTAAGTAGTAGGCAGTACTGCATCCAACAATACCGGCACCAATGATGACAATTTTCTTTTGTTTCATAACTCTTCATCTCACTCCCTTGTAAAACAAAGTCGTAATATTACGATTGGGATCAATTATAATTTCAATTTTTGGAATATTAAAAATATTTTGCGAGAAAATCTAACCCATATTTTTCAAAAGGAATTTTTCAAAACGTTCGGAAACGGCCCTTCATAGTTGTTTTTATAACAAAAATACACCACAACTGCTTTCAATTCCCGATGATTTTATGTAATACCAACTTGAGTTACTTTCCCTTCCTTTTTCAATAAGTGTGTTATTTGTAACTATATGCTTTATAAGTGCGTACTTTTTTTTTGAAAATTACCACTTAGACTAAAATTACACCAAATAAATAAGGAGTGAAGATTGGATGGAACTTCAATTAGCATTGGATCTTGTTAATATTCCTGAAGCAAAAAAAGTGGTAAAAGAGGTTCAAGAACACATTGATATCGTTGAAATCGGTACACCCGTGGTAATTAATGAAGGCCTCAGAGCCGTAAAAGAGATGAAGGAGGAATTTCCTTCACTAAGGGTATTGGCTGATCTTAAAATTATGGATGCTGGTGCATATGAAGTCATGAAAGCTTCAGAAGCAGGCGCTGATATTATTACCGTCCTTGGAGCAACAGACAATGCGACAATCAAGGGAGCTGTGGAAGAGGCTAAAAAACAGGGAACACAAATCCTAGTTGACATGATTAATGTAAAAGACCTTGAACAACGCGCGAAAGATGTTGACGCACTGGGAGTAGACTATATTTGCGTCCACACAGGTTATGACCTTCAAGCAGAGGGAGAAAATCCTTTTGAACAGCTTCAAACGATTAAGCGTGTCGTAAACAATGCGAAAACTGCAGTTGCGGGGGGAATTAAGTTAGCCACACTTCCGGAAGTAGTGCAATCACAACCCGACCTTGTTATTGTAGGCGGAGGCATTACAGGCAGCGAAGATAAAAAAGCCGTGGCGGGACAAATGCAAACCTTAATTAAACGAAAAACTTTTGCATAGGAAGGTTACAACTATTATGCAGACAACCCAATACGTTAATAAAATTATCGAAGAACTAAACCGTTCTGCTGATTTAATATCCACTGAAGAAGCTGAAAAGCTGGTGGATTATATCCTCGAAGCAAAGAAGGTTCTTGTAGCTGGAGCGGGGCGTTCCGGATTTATGGCTAAGTCTTTTGCCATGCGGATGATGCACATGGGCTTAGACGCCTATGTTGTAGGCGAAACCGTTACTCCTAACCTGGAGAAGAAGGATATTTTGATTATCGGTTCCGGATCTGGAGAAACAAAGAGTCTGGTATCCATGGCTGAAAAAGCGAAAAAATTGGAAGCAACAGTAGCACTTGTCACAATATTTCCTGATTCCACTATTGGAAAAACAGCCGATGTTTCTATTAAATTAGCGGCTCAATCCAAAACTGAAACAGACAGTGAATATAAAACAATACAGCCAATGGGATCCCTATTCGAGCAAACTCTCTTATTATTCTTTGATGCTGTTATATTAAAGGTTATGGAGAAAAAAGGGATGAATTCGAAAACAATGTTTAGCAGACATGCCAATCTGGAGTAGAATCAAAAGCTCTTAATCTTGGACTTAATAGAACATTCAATGCATAAATGTAAGAAGCCGATCTTTTACTCTTTTTACAGAAAGAAAGTCCTTCCACTCTAACGGCTTTTTTAACGAACAGGATTTCCACGAAACTGCACACTTTGGAGGCTTGGGCAGTTTTAGGTAAATATTGAATTCTATTAATATTTCTAATCGAAATCTTATGAGGAATTATGGAGAGTGATTTTGGAGGCTTTAATGATGAAACAAGATAAGATGATCTATGATATTACAATTATTGGTGGAGGTCCTGTTGGCCTATTTGCTTCTTTCTATGGAGGTATGCGAAATTCATCCGTAAAAATAATTGAAAGTTTACCTCAGCTTGGCGGACAGCTCTCTACCCTTTATCCAGAAAAATATATTTATGATGTAGCCGGATTTCCTAAAATTCGGGCAAAAGATTTGATCAAAAGCTTAAAAGAACAGATGGGGCAGTTTAATCCAAAAATTTGTTTACAACAAACAGTGAAAGACCTTGATATTAAGGAAGACGGAACGATTAAACTCACCACTGATATAGAAGAGCATTTAACAAGAACAGTTATTATCACAGCAGGAATTGGAGCTTTTAACGCTAGAAAAATAGAGCTTGAAGGTGCAGAAAAGTATGAGAATAAAAACATCCATTATTTCATCGATGACGTGGAGAAATTTCGTAATAAGAAAGTAATGATTTGTGGAGGGGGAGATTCTGCTATTGATTGGGCGCTTATGCTTGAACCAATTGCAGAGAAAGTCATTCTCGTTCACCGCAGGGAGAAATTCAGAGCACATGAACACAGTGTTACCCAATTACATTCTTCAAATGTTACTTTAAAAACCCCTTATGTTCCAGTTGAATTAGTTGGAAACGATAATAGGATTAACAAAGTAATTTTAGAAGGGGGGATAGTAGGCACTGAAGAAGCCATTGAGGTTGATGAAATAATTATTAACTATGGTTTTGTATCTTCTCTTGGTTCTATTAAGAATTGGGGTTTAGAAATTGAAAAAAATTCGATTGTTGTCAATTCCAAGATGGAAACTAATATCCCAGGAGTGTATGCTGCCGGAGACATTTGTACATTTGACGGAAAAGTGAAATTGATTGCGACTGGTCTTGGAGAGGCACCTACTGCTGTAAATAATGCTAAATCCTATTTAGATCCAAAAGCAAAAGTTCAGCCGCTTCATAGCACTTCTGTATTTGCTTAATAATGAGAAGAAATCGATAAAAGTTTCTGGTAACAAAACCTTAAAACAGATAGCACATGCATTCCCTCTATAGCCTCGCTTTATCTCTTATTTGACAAGGAGCTCATATATACAAGATTGTGTGGAATGGGCAACGATGATTTTTACAAATAAGGAAGAAACTCGTCAGAGAATCACTTATCATCATCTCTATAAGATTGCAAAAGAGGTGGTTCGAATCGCTGGGGCGAACCAAAGGATCAGTCTTCATTGGTTCCGACATACGTTCGTTACGACAATTCACAAAAGAACGTATCACTGTCACGGCACCGCTGCCGGATGACTTGAAAGATGAAGGCAGATGACTGTTCGGCACGGTTGATTAAACGATAAAAAAGGCTGTCCATCAAGGACAGTCTTAAAGCGGCTTTGCATAAATAATATAGCGCTTGGGCGCATCTCCGATGTAAGAAAACGGGTAGCATGTCGTCAGCAGCAATTCTTCTTTTTCGTGCTGCAGGGTGATAATCGATGTATCTTCTTTGTCAACGATTTTCATGTTTGTAATCCGGTAATCAAAGCTGCCGTACGGCAGCTCAATATTCAGTCTATCGCCTATTTCGAGCTCGCCTGTTCGCCGAAAAACCGTATCCCTGTGTCCCGAAAGGACAATTTGCCCGTTTTGCTTCGGATAGTAGCTGTCCTTATAATGGCCGACTCCTTTTTCCAAATCATCCGGGCTCGTTCCTTCGACAATCGGCAGCTCGGCTTTCAGCCGGGGAATATTTAAAATGCCCACTGCCTCGCCCGTTGCGGTTTGCAAGGAATCCGGCCCCGTCTCCGCTGAAGAGCTTGCATCGGAATCCCTCGGCTTTCCCGCTGCAACCGCTTCTTTTGCTTCTGATAGAGAAATACCTGTCTGTCTGTTCATATCAAATATCTTCCATCCGCCATAGCCGACAATCATCAGGCCGGCAGCGATCAGAAAGAGCGAAAAAAACTTGATTTTCATCGTTTTGCCAATCTCCTTTTCCATCCATAAAGAATCATGCCAATCAAAATGAGCAGGAAACCGTACAGCAATGTGTTGTAAAGGCTTGTTGCCGTTTGCGGCAGTAAATGTTCCTCTCCCGTTTTTTCAAGCGCTGGCCGAAACGGTCCGCCTGTTTTTGATCCGTCACGATCCGGCTTATCAGCATGATCGCGAGCGCTTCCCCCATCTCCCGGAACCGCGGGCTGTCCGCCGCCGGCCGAATCCTCACCGCTTCCCGGCGTTTCTCCGTTATCAGGGTCCGCTCCATTTCCAGGCGTTTCTCCGGGATGTGAGGCGTCTTCGACCATTTTGATCCGCCCTTCTTCTTCATAGGCGATCGGATCCTTAAAGCTTTTGACAAATGCAACGGTGGCTTCGATATCTTCCGGCCCTGTCACCGGATTTTTTCCCAGCTTGGAAATCGGCAGATATTTGCTTCCGGAAGCAGAGGCCATAAAATCGTTGACCGTCACTGTATAAGTCCGGTCTTTTTCAATTGGCGAGCCATCCTCAAGAAAAATGTCGACCGCTTTGTTCGTTGCAGGATCCCATGTATATGTAAAACCGCTGATGCTGTAGTCCGGACCGTATTGCGGTGAAATCTGTGCATCGATGATGTCATACAAGTCCCGGCCCTTGATTTCAAGCCGAACGAGAACATTTCCGAACGGCTGGATATTGAATAAATCGCCCCATGTAATCGGCCCTTTTTTTAAATCTTGGCGGATGCCGCCGCCATTCATCAAAGCGAAATCGGAGTTCATCGCACGTCTCATCCCGTCGGCGATTAAGTTCCCGAGCGGTGTGTCGCCGTCATTCGAGTATCCGCCGGCCATATCATGCGCCGCTACACCGACTTTTTCACTGATGATCGGCTCAACCATTCGTTCGTATTTTTCTAAAATCTGACCCACGGCGGGATCGGGGCTCAAGCTTTCCTGGCTGACATATTCGATATCGGCCTTCTTTTTGACAATATCTTTTGTCTTCCGATCGATTTCAAGATCGATGACACCGATCGCTTTTCCGTATTCATATGCTTGCACAATTAAAATATCATTGACTTCGCCGTTGACGACTTCATGGTTGTGACCGGCGAAAATGATATCCACCTCAGGATCTGCCTGTTTGGCCAGTTGCGCTGATTCTCCTGTGATGGTTGTACCGCTCTGGGCAGCTGTCATATGGGCGAGCACAGCGATTGAGCGGATACCTTTCGCTTTCAGTTCTGCAGCGGTTTGATTGACCGCCTTTACCTCATCGGTGAATTCAATCGTCTTAATGCCATCCGGCATGACCATATCGGCGGCAGATCTGGTCACAACTCCGATAAAAGCGACCGGAATCCCTTCCACTTCAGCAATCTCATACGGGGGCAAAAAATTCTCTCCGCTGCCTTTCATTTTACAGTTGGCACAGACAAGCGGAAAATCCTGGCCGTCATAGCCTTTCGTCCCTTTGCCCTCAGGATGTTCACCGCCGTTTAACATCCGCAAAAGCTCATTCGTCCCTTCATCAAATTCATGATTTCCGACAGTCCCTATATCAAAGCCGATTTCCTCCATGATCTCAACGGTCGGCTCATCCTGAAGCAGGGAAGACACCGGAGAGCTTCCGCCGATCATATCTCCCGCATGAACGAGCAGCGTGTTTTTCTTTTCCGCTTTTTTTTGTTTAAGAAGAGCAGCCGTATAATCCATTCGCCCAAAGGTTCCGTCAAGGAGGCCGTCGCCATTGATATCGAGCTGATACTGCTGGTCGATTTTGCCGTGTAGATCATTCATGCTTAACAGGCGCAGGGAAAGGTTTCCGCTTTGCTCTTTTGTCCGATAGCCGGCCGCTTCAGCTTCCTCTGAAGAAGCAAAGAAAATTCGTCTCTCCACAGGAACGTCGCGCCATTTGTCAGGTGTGACGAATGTTTTCTCTGCGGAGTCTCCGACATACCTCGTCAGCCCTTTTCCCTGCTCTCTTGCACGGAATTCAAACGGTAATTCTAAAAGGGGATCATCAAGGTTCCATATGCCGAGGTGCTCCGCTTTTGCCTGCTTGACAGCGCTTTGAAACAATTCGTAATCTTTTTCATTGCCGATTGGCCAAATAAAATAGGTCGAAGCCAGCCCTTTTTTGACCATTTCTAAATTCGTGTTTAATCCGTCGGCTGTGATGACTTGGGCAAGCAGCCGACCGTAGTCGTCTTTCGCTTCTTTGCCTACTTTAATCGTCACTTTGTCACCCGGTGACAAAAGCGACTTCAAATATTCTTTTGCCACGGTTCCGTGTCTCAGCTGATTTTCATCCAAGTCGTTTTTCGGCGTATGATATGTTTCAGGGGTGTCTATATTGACATAGCGGACCTTTGTCGACCCCAATACCGGCTCTTTTAAATGGATGGTATCACCGTCGATCACGCGGTCCACAACGCTTTCATATTCCCCTTCAGAGACGGGAGGAGGATGGCCGGCATCGTCAAGCCTTTTGATGTCTTCCGGTTTTCTCGGCAAGAGCTGCAGCGTATCATAACGGCTTAAAATGCCGGTTATGTCATACCATTGCCCTTGTTCGAGTTGTTTGACCGCATTTGTTTCTTCCATCACCCGCAGTGTGAGCGGATGATAGTGTTCATCAATCATCGTCATGTTGTAGCCGCCGCCGGCAGGCGTTTCAGGTTTTGACTCTATATATCCTTTCAGTTTGACGAGGCGCCCTTCGTTTTCATCTGCTTTTGCATCATTCTGCAATTCTTCAATCGTCAGCTGAATAGGCTCGGGAAGCGCCGCTCCTTCACCTGTTACCACGAGGCCTGACGGTTCGGGAATGATCTCCGTCAAGCCTCGATAGGCTGTGATTTTCCCCGTAACCGAGACGATCATCCCTTCTTTCAGTTCGGGAAAATCGCTTTGTGATGCGGAAAAAATATTGATTCCAGCTGTTTCATCCTGGATGAAGGTTGACAGCTTTCCGCCGCCGATCGCAGCCTGATCAGCGGTGACGACCCCGCTGATTGTAACGATTTCATTCATTCGCTTGCGGGCGTCCGCTATCGTTTTTACAACGGGCTGGGTTGGAGGCTGGTCAACATCTGCAAGCTGAATGGATTGAACGGACTTTAAACCCGGGGAGTTAAAGTATGAAGAAAGTTCACCTTCTATCGTTAGTTTTTTTCCAAGGAGATTTGGATTGGTTTTCAGCCCGAATTGGTTTCTGAATGATGCGGGAATTTGCACGGGGAGTATATTGGCCGGCGATGTTTCTTCTTTTCGGTCGGCGATCGCCAAATTGTAATCATTCGCAAAATTCCCTGTGAAATTGTATTTTCCTTTAGAGACCGTGTGGCCGACGACATAGCCTTCAACACGTGCATGCCCTTCATTATGTTTGATGGCATCTTCAACCGATATCGGTGCCTCCGCCCCATGAGCTGTGCCGGCAAATGGTGCCAAAAAAGACGAAGCCAGAAAAATCGCAATGACAACACAGGATATCAAACGGCCTTTCAGTAAATGAACCATTAATTCGCCTCCTTATTTTGCTTTTCATCAAATGTATCTAATATTTATAAAGCTGACATCAAGTTTTTGTAAAAATTTCAAAAAAGAATGAGAATCGAGGTGGCCTCAGGTTCTCATTCTTTAATCGGAAGCTTCAATTTCACTTTTGTCCCTTTGCCTTCTTCACTTTCAAAACGGATGCTTCCTCCGTGATTTTCAATGATTTTAAAGGTGACCATTAGACCGAGTCCCGTTCCTTTTTCTTTCGTCGTGTAAAATGGCTCTCCCAGCTTTTCGAGAACTTCTTTGGAAATCCCCTTGCCCTGATCTTCAAAAATGATGAATACGCTGTCTTTCTCCCGGTAGGAACGAATGGAAATGACACCTTGGACATCTTCCATTGCTTCGATCGCATTCTTTAAGATGTTTAGAAATACTTGTTTCAGTTCGTTTGTGACCGCGAGAATCTCAGGAAGATCACCGCTCAGTTCCTTCTCGATCCGCACGCTGTTCAAGACCGCCTGGGACTCCAAAATCATGCAGACATCTTCGACGATCGTATTGACCTGCACCGGATCATATGTAGCAGATTTCGTTTTCGCCAAGACGAGAAACTCGTTGATGATCGATTCAAGTCTGATAAATTCGGACATCATGACTTCCGCATAATCTTTTTGATATTTTTTGCTCTGGATCATCAGCTGGAGAAACCCTTTCAGGGATGTAAGCGGATTGCGGATTTCATGGGCTATCCCTGCTGCCAGCTGTCCCACGGCTGAAAGCATCTCCGATTTCATCAGCATTTTTTCAGACTGCTTCTGATTTGTGATATCCTCCGAAATCACCATCACTTGCTGAACGTCGCCCTCGTGGTCTTCAACAGGAACGAGCGAGACTTGCTCCCACCTGTCTTTTCCGTTATTATCACGGCAGTGCAGTTCACCTGACCATGGATTTTTTTCTAAAACCTGCTCCCAGAAGCCGGCCAGATCGGAGCAATCAAAATGTTCATGATACAGGTTAAACACATTTTTGCCGCTGATTTCTGCCTGCTCTTTTCCGATCAGCTGACAGAACCGTTTATTTGCATATTGCACAGTTCCCTCAACAGAAGCCATTAATATGTTCGCAGGACTTTGGTCGATCGCCTGTGAGCTGATATGGAGAGCCTCGTTCGTCATTTTCAGCTCCGTGATATTGGCAAATGTAATGACAACCCCCTCCACTCTGTTTACCGCCTTACGATAAGGTATGATTTTGACAGCATACCATTCGCCGGCAGATGTGTTCCATTCTTTTTGAATCGTCCTGTTTTCTTCAAGCGCCGCCTTCACACCTTCTGCATATGCTTCGTATTTGAGCCGGTTTCCCAAAACTTTCGCGGAACTCCCGATATCCCGCTTGTCCAGCTCAAACATATGAGCCGCTTTCGGAGTGAACAATTTCAATTGAAGGTGCTGATCGAGAAAAACCGCGGCCGTATCTGTATGGATCAGCAGATTGTCCATCTCTTTTTTGATGGTGTTCAGCTCGCGGATTTTATTTTCATACGCCTTGTTGACCTTCATTAATTTCCTGTTTTTATTTTGTAAGTTCTGATTTGCGGCTATCAATGCCTCATTGGACGCTTCAAGCTCTTTTATCGTTCGCTGAAGCTGCTGATCGCATTCTGATGTTTGTCCGCTGTCTCCTGCGCGTCTCTCCTCGTGTGCTTTTTCGATTAAAAGTACGTACAGCTTGTGGTATTGACGAAAGTAACTTTTTAATGTCAGATGAACAAAGGAAAGCTTTCCGCTTAAATAAATCGGAACGTTTTTGAGTGCCGTCTCCCTCTTTTCTTTTTTCACCCGCTTCAAAGCCGCATTGATCTGCTGTGCCAAACTGGCGGGAAACGCTTGGTCGATGCTTCCTTTTGGACATGTTAAATATGTTTGCGCGCGATTTGAAGATGCTACAATTTCTCCCCTGTCGTTTAGAATCGTACAAGGACATGCATACTGGTCGATTAGTGACAGGTAAATATCATCCATTCTGTAGAAATCACTCAGTTCGTTGATTTTTTTATATGCTTCCAATTGCACCTTTGGATACAAAGCTTCATCATCACTTAAGCCTGACATTTTTCCAACCGTCTCGCTTGAGCCCAGCATAAACATCCTCCTTTTCTAAGTGCAAAATAAAAAAGGGAAATCCTTTTTTTGCATTTTCATGGTGATAATAAAAACCTTGGCAGCTGAAATCATTTACGGAGGGAGAATCCTTTACAGAACACACGCAGGGGCAATAAAAGAGCCTTTTTGGAATGAAGTTTCCCAGCAAAACAATCGTTAAAAAAGCCGGACGCTGTTTCCTTTTGGTCCAAGTTCCGTCCCTTTCTTTAAAGACCTTGAGCTACAGCTTTTTCCGCCATACATCCGGCAGCCGTTTTCGACTTTCAATACGACATTGTTTTTTCGGGCTGTGCCGTGATTTGCTTTAACAAGCAGCGTCTTACTCATACAAGTGATTCCAAAACCGGCCTGAAGTCGGGCAAGAACTTAAGTTTTATGCCAAGTGAATTTGATTACCGCCACATCAACCTTTGAATGACTCATGTTCCCGGATTTTTAATCGCCAGCAATGTCTTATGGAAAAGACCCTATAATATTTTCTTCTGACATATCCTATTCGACGGTTAGAATAAAATCCCTTTAAATCCAATTTGTCGAATATGCTTTTTTGAATAAAAACATTGTCAAAAACAAAAGATAACGTTTGAACTAAGTTTAAGGAGGATACCAAAGAATGGAACAACCAAACCAACAGCAGCAAATGCAAATCAATCAGGGCAATGAAGGAATGCAGCACATGAATCACGGAGGCCACGAGGTTTTTGATATGCACGAAGTGCTGTCAGGAATGATCGGTACTCTGGAGCAGTACATGATGTTCAGACAGCAAGTGAAGGATCCCGAGCTGCTCGATATTTTAGATAGACAGCATCAATTTATTACGTCGCAGTACAATCTGACAGTAGAGTGCTTCCGGACGGGGCAAAAACCGAGCCAGGAAACGGCGACTTATATGATGAAGCAGGATCGCCAGTTTGTTTACGGCTTGAAGAACACCCAGCCTAAAACGCCGAAGCAGTCTCCTCAACAAATCGATGACGCCTGCATCAGCAGCTTTATGCTCAGCTTAATGAAGACATGTTGTTCCTCTCTTGCCATGGCAGCTCCCGAGGTGACGAACCCTGTCTGCAGAAGGGTGCTTGCGGACCAAATTCCTCACTATATCGAGATGGCTTATGAAATCTTTCTTTACCAAAACAAACACGGCTATTACCAGGTGCCTCAACTTGCTTCTCAGGATATGCAAAAAATGCTTTCGGCTTACGCGCCTGCTCAAGGTCAGATGCAGATGCCTCCAAACAACGGCCAAACGCAGCAGAGACCGATTCATTAATCACAAAAACGGCATTGATATAATGATTCAATGCCGTTTTTCCGTATTTTTGTGTAAAGTCGTTTTCGAACTCGCTTAACTCCTGATCCACAGCAGCCTTAAACCCGCTTTCAAAATTGTTTCGCTCCGCTGTTTTCTCCATGATTTTGAGAATGATTCCCTCCCCTTTTCGGGCCACAAGTTCTTCAATAATATAAAAGCTCTGCAAATAAATATCCGTCTCATCATCATCGCGCGCTTGTTGCCACTGCCGATCCGACTTTAATTTTCTAAAAGGAACGACTGTCGCCAGGTTCCGGGCATAAGCCTCATCATGGGCTGCGGCCCATTCTGCGACCCCTTCGTGGAACCAGAGGGGAAATTGTTTAGGGCTTGCGTTCAGTTCCCGAAGCTTTTCGTGGAATGTAAAATGGGTATATTCGTGAATCAGCACCCGCTTATAAAGAAAGACGGCGAACCCCTTTCCATTCAAAAGCTGCTTTTTTTCCTCCGGGAGCAGCCCGATCATTCGCAAGTTTTCTGAATAAAACCCGGTAATATCCTTTAACTGTGAAAATGACTCCATTTCTTCTCTGCTTGAAAAAAAGATCAGGTCCACTTTGTCTGAACGGAGATTGCCAAAAAGTGTTCTGCTCACGGCTTCTGCATCATCAAGCGTCTCTTTTGTAAGATGCAAAATCGATTTTTCCGCCTCTGAATGATAAATGCTGACATTTCTATGGACGGTCATCTGCAACGATGCTTTCAGTTTTTCTTTCTCTTCAGAAACAAGCGCTCCCTTCTGGAAGCCTTGATTTGAGATGATAAACATGATGAATAACAGAGCGGATAGAGCCCCCGCTGCGATGAAAACAAAGGCTGCTTTCAACTCTCCCGTCACCGTTTCTCCCTCCATCCGCAAAAAAGGTTCTCTTTATAACACTATGCCGTGATGGATGAAAAGTAACCCGGGATGAAAACAGCCGACAAAAAAAGCCGCACATTAACGTTGCGGCCTTTCGTTTTTATCTTTGCTGAGGAAAAATTCTGTTGATCGTCTCGCCAAACTCGTCAAAAATGCCTTCAATCGGTTCACCGTTGTTGATCCTGTCTCCATAATTTCTCATGCGGTCAACAAAATCCGGATTGGCTGAAACAAATACATTGTCGATGCTTTTGTCTGTTTCTTTCACTTTCTTGGAGATTTTCTCCTTCAAATCGCCGGTGACGTCGCCTTTCGGATTGCCTTTCAAGACAACTGCCACATAAGCGTTGTTGTCTGTCACAATCACATTGGCGCTGCTGACTTCTTTCAGTTTTGCTACTTTATCTGCTACATCATCGGCAGATTCCATGTTATTTCCATTATTATTGTTCCGATTGTCCCGGTTGAGATCGCGGTTGTCCGTGACATTCATCCGGTTATTTCGATCATTGACATCATTTACGTTTGTTCCATCATTCAGATTATCTCTGTTGGTCACATTTTGAAGCGCATTATCTTGATTGCGGCGGGCATTTTCGCCTTGGTTCGCCATTCCGCATCCCGCAGCAAACAACAGCGGAAGAAGAAAAGCGATGATTGCGCCCTTTTTTAGGTTGAACATTTTAATTGCCTCCTTTTTTGATTTATGTTTAGGTTTATCTTTTCCATCTGATTTATTCGTCCTAGGACGTATTTTTTATACCCATATTTTGTTATGATCAAAGAGTATCGATCTATACTAAACTGAGGAAGGTGTTTGAAAAATGCAAGGTGCCAAAGAATTATTTCATGTTTTTCGAATTGCAGACTTTGCCGTTCACCCAGAGGAGACGCAGCTTATCTTTGACACAAACATCAATGGAAAATCAAACTTGTGGGCGATGGATCTTCCCCACGCATATCCATATCAGCTTTCATTTTTGAATCAGAACACACAAGGTATCGCCTACAGCAAAGACGCATCTGTCATTGTTGCTGGGTTTGACAATGATGGAGACGAACGAAGCGGGCTTTACAAGCTATCGGCAAAAGGCGGTGAGCCCGTGCCGCTAAACGGAAACAAAACGGACCGCCATTTTGAACCGATACCGGCAAACCACGCAGTGTACTACACGTCAACGAAAGATAACCCTACATTTTTAAATACATACAAATGCGACCTTTTGACAGGCAAGGAAGAGCTTGTTTTTGAAGGAAAAGGCGGGCCATCCATGCTTAGCGATGTCAGCCCCGGTGAAAAGGCGGTCAGCATCCTTGTCTCCTATGTCAACAGCCATTGCGTCTGTATGGTCCAGACTGAAAAGGGAGATATCACAACGATTGTTCCCGACAAAGAGAAGCCCCACATGGTCTATTCATCCTTTTTCACATCAGATGACGAGCTGTACGTCACTCTCAACTACGATTCCGAATTTACATATCTTGCGTCATACACCATTTCGTCCGATACATTCACCCCGGTTCTTTCAATTGACAAAACGGAGCTGACATCGATTCACCCCGATCCGAACGGGAAATATCTCTACCTCATTGGAAAAAAAGGTGTGAAAGATGTGCTGTATGAATATGAGACAGCGACCGGAGAAGCAAGAGAGATCGCGTCTCCATGCACATCCATCGCCAAAGTATGCTGTGTGAAATCGGGATCGCTCTACTTGTTGGGATCTACCCCGACCCGGCCGGCGAACATTTATGTGAAAAGCCGGAACGAAGCAAACTGGCGGCAATTGACTAAGCACATTGTTCCGGGTTTTAGTGAAGACGAGCTGTCATATCCGGAAGTCGTCACATATCCGTCGTTTGACGGCTTGCCGATCGAGGCGATGCTGTTTAAGCCGGCGGCAAGAGAAGCAAACGGCTGGACGATCATTTGGCCGCACGGCGGACCGCAGCACGCGGAACAATTCATGTTCTATGATATTTTTCAGATCGCAGCGAAAATGGGATATCAAGTATTTATGCCGAATTTCCGCGGGTCTGCAAATTATGGCTATTCATTTTACAAAATGGTGGAACAGGATTGGGGAGGCGGGCCGCGGCTCGATATGGTGAACGGCATCGACTGGCTCATCGAAAAAAACCTTGCCGACCCTGACAAACTGTATTTAATGGGCGGCAGCTATGGCGGTTATATGGCTCTTTTACTGCATGGAAGGCATCCTGAATATTTTCGCGCCGTCGTTGATATATGCGGAGTCAGCAACCTGTTTTCCTTCGCCAAATCCGTTCCTGATTTCTGGAAGCCTTTTATGGAAAAATGGGTCGGCGATCCGGAACATGATGATGAAAAGATGAAAGCCGACTCCCCGATCACTTATTTGCAAACGATGACGCGGCCGATGCTGATTGTTCAAGGAGCAAACGATCCGCGCGTCGTCAAAGAGGAGTCAGACCAGGTCGTCGACCAGCTGAAAGCCTGGGGAAGGGACATTGAATATATCGTCATGGAAAATGAAGGACACGGTTTTTCCAAAAAAGAAAACAAAATCAAGGTGCTCACCGCGATTTTCAGCTTTTTTGAAAAACACCGGCAAACTCAGACGTCCAAAGCATGAAGTATAAAACATGGGAATCCCGGGGATGGTAAACGTAAAAAGGAGGTTGATCCTTTGTTCAGACGAAGAGCAGGAATCCATCCCGCTGTATTGGTTTTGGGATCTGCTGCATTAACCGCGGCATTCTCCCCTGAAATCCGCAAAAGAGTCACAAACATGTTTTCCAATTGGATGGGCGGACAACAGCGTGGAAGTGATCAAAAGAACGCGATGTTGAATCCGGCTGACTTGATCAAACAAGCATTCAATCCGGGAGGACAATCACAGACGCAGCAGAGCGACAGCCAGTCAGGCCAAACAGAGAGTCAGAATCACCAGCAGGCTTACGGCCATATGACGTCAGCTCCGGTCAATGTCATGAGTGACGAACCGGCAGGTCAGACCATGTACAATACAGATCAGACGTATTCATGAAAAAAACCCGCACAGCGCCATAAACTGTGCGGGTTTTTGCTACATTTCAGCTTCAATAATATTTGTTCGGTCATGGTACGTATCGGTTTCAAGCTCTTTTGTCACCTTGCTTGTCACAAGACCGGAAGTCATGCTGCCGCTGACATTGAGAGCCGTCCGACCCATGTCGATCAGCGGTTCTACTGAAATCAACAGTCCTGCAAGGGCAACCGGCATATTTAAAGCCGATAGGACGAGAAGCGCCGCAAATGTCGCCCCGCCTCCGACGCCGGCCACACCGAACGAGCTGACAGCAACGACGGCGATCAATGTGAAAAGAAATGACGGATCAAGCGGATTTTGACCGATCGTCGGCGCGATCATAACCGCAAGCATGGCCGGATAAATACCGGCGCAGCCGTTTTGACCGATCGATAAACCGAAGGAACCGGCAAAGTTGGCGATTCCTTCTGGAATGCCCAGGCTTCTTTGCGTTTTGATGTTCAATGGCAAAGCACCGGCACTGGATCTAGACGTGAAGGCAAAGACAAGCACCGGAAATGCCTTTTTCACGTATGTGACCGGGTTTAATCCGCTGATTGTAATCAGCAGCAAATGAATAATGAACATCACAATCAGCGCCGCATATGACGCAATCACAAATTTGCCGAGTTTAGCGATACTGTCGAGGTCGCTTGTCGCAATCGTTTTTGTCATAATCGCTAAGACACCGTAAGGCGTCAGTCTTAAAATGAGCGTCACAACACGCATCACAATCGCATATATCGCATCAACGATTTTTTTGAAAAGTTCGGCCTGTTCAGGCTGTTTTCTCTTCACGCCAAGATATGCGATACCGAGAAAGGCCGCAAAAATGACAACAGCGATTGTTGATGTCGGTCTTGCTCCGGTAAAATCTAAAAACGGATTTCCCGGAAGGAGCTCAACAATTTGCTGGGGCAGTGTTTTGGCCTCCATGGCTTGGGATTTCTGCTCAAGCTCGGCACCTCTTGTCGCTTCAGCCGCCCCTTGGTCAACATGGACGGCCTGAAGGTCGAAGGAAAGCGCGGACGCAATACCTACAGCGGCAGCGACAGCCGTCGTCGCAATCAAAATTCCGATGATCAGCCCGCTGATTTTTCCGATATTATTGGTCAGTTTAAGCTTTGTAAACGCCCCTAAAATCGAAATGAAAACAAGCGGCATGACGATCATCTGCAAAAACTTGACATAACCGCCGCCCGCAATATTGAACCAGTCAGACGTTTGTGTAATCGTTTCTGAAGACGAACCATATATAAAATGCAAAGCGAATCCATAAACAATTCCGAGTCCAAGAGCGGAAAATACCCGCTTAGAAAACGAAACATGCTTTTTTTGCATCATATAAAGGAGCGCCATCAGAAAAAGCATGACGAGAATATTAATAATCACAAAGAATGTCATAATAGCAAAAAGCACCCCCAGAATTTTTTTACATTAAAAAACTATAGTACAACAAACCTGATTGGTCAAGTAGGAATTACTCAACCAACCGGAAATGGGCCCGTTTTTATTGAAACGTGAATTCTCATATAAAATTCTCCATTTAAAGACCATGTCATGCCGAGTGTTTCAAATTCTCAAGCTAAATTCACTTTTTCAAAAAAATTTTTGAGAATCAGTTGTAATTTCGCTTAAACACTGGTAAAGTAAAGGTAATTATTTTTGTTCGAACTATCTTTAAGAAGAAAGTTTTGTAAGAGTTTTCGTCTTGGAAGTTTTTAGAGCAAGAATAGTGAATTTAAGCGTTATCGCTTTAGGAGGAAATTTCATGCTAGAAGGTAAAGTAAAATGGTTTAACTCTGAAAAAGGTTTCGGATTCATCGAAGTAGAAGGACAAGACGATGTATTCGTTCATTTCTCTGCTATTCAAGGCGAAGGCTTCAAAACTTTGGAAGAAGGCCAATCTGTTTCTTTCGAAATCGTTGAAGGAAACCGCGGACCACAAGCTGCTAACGTAACAAAAGCATAATAAAGAGCACGGCTCTTTATTCAAGACTGCTGACATTGTCAGCAGTCTTTTTATTTCTCACAAAAAAAGCACAACGCCTAAAAAATCGCGTTATGCTCCTTGAAGCAACACCGGTTTATGAGGCGATGTCTCTTTTCGTAAACACGCCAAAAGCCAGCACTTGAAAAATGATGTAATACACCGCCAGCACCGTCACCGAGAAGCCGAGCGTCATGCCGGAAACAAGCGGCTCCCCGTCAAAGTATTGGCTTAGGTCTGTGTTTGCAAATAAGATGTATTTCACCCAGTCGAATTTCAGCGAGAGAAGATTGGTTGCCGTACCGCCAACGGCCAAAAGGAAAATGGAAATACCTACTGCAAGCGAACTGTTTCTAAAAACCGCTGAAATCATAAAGGCCATCGTCGCCATCATCAACAGCGAGATTGATTTCATCAGGTAGCCCACGCCCAGATGCAACAACAGGTTCTTTTCTTCAACACTTCCGTCGACATACGCCAAGTGAACCTGGCTGCCGTCACCCGCTCCGAATAAAGCAAGACCTGTTATCCCTGCGCTTGCATACAAAATGACAAGCAGTGCCAAGCCAAAAAGCAGGACCGTTATATATTTCGCCAGCAAAATTTTAAAGCGGCTGATCGGCCGAATCACCAGGAGCTTCACCGTCCCCCAGCTGAACTCGTTGGCGACGATTCCAGCCGCCACCGTAATCACAAACAGACCGGTCAGGGAGATCACATCTCCGGCATCATTGATAAACGACATCGCCGAATACTTTCCGTCTTCCGGCATATCGTGCTTGATCCGATACTCATTAATCGCGATCGACCTTTCATAGTTTTTTTCAAGTGTCGGATTGTTGACCCCTTTCAGCTGTTCCTTCATATTCGCATTTTCCTGCGCCAGTTCCTTTTTCCAGTCTGTGTTTGGATCTGCCACTCCGCTCGTTTTCGCGAGAATGCCCAATCCAATGACCGATAACAGCAATATCCCGATCATGACGTATGTTCCTTTTCGGCTGAAAATCTTGATCCATTCATTCACGATAAGCTTAAACATACTGAGCCTCCCCTTTTTCCGAGGTAATTTCCAAGAATCGGTCTTCCAATGATTTGTTGATCGCCTTCACTTCATATAAACGGATGCCGCTGTCGGTCAAGTGTTTGATGAAATCAGGGACTTCATCTTTGGACAGGCTGAGTTCGATCCCGTGTTCGACTTTTTCAATGCGGCTGTCTTTAAACCCGCCAGCTTCGCGGTAAAGGGCGTCTCTGTCATCAGCCTGGATGAAATAACGCTTTTTCTCATCAGCCGCAGGACCCTTCACAGATTGAATGTTGCGGAGCTTTCCGTTTTGAATGATGGCAATCCTGTCACACATCAGTTCCATCTCCGACAGCAGATGGCTTGATACGATGACGGCCAGACCTCTTTCTTTCGTCAGCCTTCTTAAATAGTCACGGATTTCCCTGATGCCGGCCGGATCAAGTCCGTTTGTCGGCTCATCGAGAATCAGGAGCTTTGGATCGTGCAAAAGGCTTTGTGCGAGTCCGAGCCGCTGCCTCATCCCCAAAGAATACGTTTTGACCTTATCATTAATTCGATGTTTCAAGCCGACGAGCTCAACGATTTCATCAATTTTCTTTTTCGTCACCCCTTTTGTCATCCGCGCGTATTGCTGAAGGTTTTGATAGCCCGTTAAAAACTTGTAAAGCTCGGGATTTTCGACGATCGCCCCGATATGTGCAGCCGCCTTTTCAAAATTGTCTTTTACACTGACACCGCACACCGCGATCTCGCCGGCGGAGATCTTCATATGGCCGACAATCATCCTGATCGTTGTCGTTTTACCGGCGCCGTTCGGTCCGAGAAAGCCGAAAATCTCGCCGGCGTGCACATCAAAGCTCAAACCGTCGATAATTTTCCTGCCTCTGATCGTTTTTGAGACGTTTTTTAATTGCAAAAGTGTTTCCACTGTGTTTTCCCCCCGTCTTTTTCATATGCAAACCTAGTGCGCCTTTTCTAAAATGAGCTCCTTAAACCATGTTAAAAGCGACATCCCTGATTCTTCCCGAAGCTCTTCGACATCCTTTTTCTCTTCAATCCGCCCATTTAAGACAACGATCACCTCATCCAAAATCTGTTCGATTTCCTTAATCTCATGCGTAGCGATGATGACCGTTTGCTTTTCCAGGTCAAGATATGTGAGAAGGCTCTTCACAATCGACTCTCTGACTAACGGATCAAGCCCTGACAGAGGTTCGTCAAGCAGCACGACCGAAGCATCGCGCGCCAATGTCAACACGAGCTTCAGTCTGCCGCGGTTCCCTTTGGAAAGCCTGCTGATCTTTTTATCAGGGTCAAGTTTCATTTCTTTTAAAAGATCAAAGGCCTTATCAGCTTGAAAATCGGCGAACTGGCTTGCGTAAAAATGGATCATATCCTTTACTCGGAAAGGATCATAAAACATGTCAAGCTCGGTTAAATAGGCGATATGTTTCGTCATATTCCGGGCTGCCGGCTGCCCGTCGATATACACGGCACCCGAATTCGGAAACGAAAGCCCGGTGATCAGTTTCAAAAGCGTTGATTTACCGCTGCCGTTCGGTCCGGCCAAGCCGTAAATTTTCCCGGGTGTAAGCGATAGATTGGCATCTTTGAGCGCATAATCTCTGCCGTACTTTTTCGTGACATTTTTCAGCTCAATGTTCATTTGGATCCCCTTTCTGAAGATAATGGTTCAGTTCTGACAACATGTCTTGTTTAGACAAGCCGAGCTCTTCCATGCTCTCCACAAATTGACCGATGACCTCCAACCTCATCTCACGCTTTAAATCATCGATGACTTCCGTATTTTCCACAACAAAGGTTCCCTGCCCCCTTCTGCTCTCCACGACACCCATCCTCTCCATCTCATTGTAGGTTCTTTGAATCGTATTCGGATTGACCTGAGTCTGAACGGCCAGCTCGCGAACGGAAGGCAGCTTTTCTCCCGGTTTGATCTCTCCGCGGACCATTTGTTTAAACAGCTGTTCGGCGATTTGCCTGTAGATCGGCTTAGAGGCAGAAAAATCATTGGCCATTCTCTACACCTCGACTCTTCTATCAAGTAATTTGCCCGCAAAGTAGAAAAGACTAAGAGCTAAAACTGTGTAATACACCAGGAGAACACCCGGTAGATCAATTTGAGAAAATGTAACCGTCCAGCGCGAGTCTTGATAGTGCAAATTGAAATTCGCTTTTATAGGAATCGTCCAAAACCCCTGTACGAACTGGAAAAGACCGCTTTTTGCTATCATCCACTCCAACCATCCATAAGCATTGTAGATCAACACCGGAACAAGCCAGCGAACTTTCTTGATGGCCGGAAATTTTCTAAGCGATTCATAGATCGTCCACAGGAACATCACCCACGCTGACAAAAACAATGAGCTTAAAAAGACGACAATGTTGACCAAAAGCAAATCCGAAACGGAAAACAAACGGTCAGCAAGAGATTGCAGGACGCCTCTGACAATCAATCCGAAGATCACGAGAATCACCTGCGAAATCAATTGGTAAACGGCGGCTGCCGCCAGCTTTGACAGCAATAGAACCGCTCCATTGTTCGGATTGTAAAGCCATAGCTGTGTTTTCCCCTCCAAACGAAGCTGAGTGATCATCATAAGCGGACAAAACAGACTATGAAACAATAAAATGGTTGCAAATGCCCCAAACAGCGCCATCGGTTCGTCTATATAACGGGCAAACACAAAGCTTGCAATAATCGCACAAATCAGAATGAATATCCAAGTCACAGACCAGAATCGTGAGATGCGCAAATCTTTTTTTAATAAACCGCTGAAAGATTTCAAAAGCAATAGCCTCCTCTAACCATCATGTGTACTACATGAATAGTACACTAATACAAAATGAAAAACAACCAAAAAAGCAAAATTCCGCATAAAAAAAAGCAAATCCGCTGTTATCCAGCGAATTTGCCGTTAATCTTGATCCCTTTTCTGCATGGATTTCAAAGCATTGCGATAATCCATGTCATTCATATCGTTTTTCGGAGCCCTAGTTTGTTCCGCCCTTGGTTTTTGCAATTTTTGCAGGATCTCACGGTATGTTTGATCATTCATGACATCCCGATCATCTTCTTCGGAAGTGCTTGGCGGCATCTCCTGCTCCCGATCTTCCTCAACCGGGGATGCGTCCAATGCGGCGGTGCGCTCCTCTCCAATCTTCTGAGGCTCTTCTTTTCCGGAGGATACGGAGCGCACATTAAACACCACAAGACCGATAATAACGATGACTGCAGCTATAATGGTCAATATAATGGTCATGGTAAACCGCTCCTTACTGTCCTGAGGCAACGCGTTCAGTCACTTGTGCGACTCGTCTGCCCAGCGCCCGGCCCAGCTCAAGCCCTTCTTCTGCAATCAATTCATCGCTGTCGACAGGGCATGTAATACCCGCGCCGTAATAAGATCCGTACAAAGCATTTTCAGGCACATTTCCCGGCAAGCCGACAATCATCATGCCTTGATGAAGCATCGGTGTGATGAGGTTGAGCATCGTCGCTTCAAGTCCGCCGTGAGTCGTCGCTGTTGTACAGAAAACCGCGCCGATTTTGTTGATCAGCTTTCCTTCCGCCCAGAGATAACCAAGCTTATCAATCCATGCTTTTAAACCGGAACTGATCGTGCCGAAATGTCCCGGACACCCCCAGATGATGGCATCCATGTCTTCGAGCTTTCTGACATCAGCCTGGCTGACATGATCGATCAGCACTTCCGCCGCTTCATGTTCCCCGGCGCCTTCTGCAATGGCTTCAGCTAATTTTTTTGTATGATCGCCTTCACTGTCATACACAACATAGATTTTCATATGAGAACCTCCTCATCCTTAAGATTCTTTTGCTTCCTTCGGAGCCGGCAGCAGTGTCAGCTCTTCTTTATTCCGTTTCTTGCGGTCCTTGTCTTTTCTGACATCCCGCAGGAACAGGCTGAGTACAAGACCGACGACACAGAAGCCCGCTGCCCACATAAATGCATCGTTGATACCCATGACATTGGAATTGAGCTGGGCCTGTCCGGTCAAGTATTTCACAACATATTGTTGTGCCTGTTCGAGCGATATATGCATCGATTGCGCTGTGGACTGAATCGTCGATTGCAGCGTATGCATGAATGACGGATCAGCCGTATTGGTTTGATCAGCGAGCGCAGCATAGTGGAATGTCGTGCGCGTTGTATAAATTGTCGTGATCAAGCTGGTTCCGATCGAACCGCTGATTTGCCGAAGCGTATTCGACATAGCCGTTCCATGGCTGTTCAGATGCTTCGGAAGCTGGTTCATACCGGCTGTCATAATCGGCATCATCAGCATTGACATTCCGAAGGCGCGAATCGCATAAATCACGACGATATGGATATAAGGCGTATCAATGGTAAGGGTCGTAAATTCATAAGTCGTCACGACGGTAATCAATAAACCGACGATCGCAAGCGGTCTCGGACCGACTTTGTCAAACAGGATACCTGATACAGGTGACATTAAAAGCATAACGATCGCGCCTGGAAGCATTAATAATCCCGACTGCAGTGCGGTAAATCCGACAAGGTTCTGCAAATAAATCGGAATCAGGAACATCCCGGCGTATAAAGCGACCGTAATGATGGCATTGATGACGCTTGACAATGAAAACATGTCATATTTAAACACCCTGAAATCAAGCATCGGCTCTTTTGCTTTCAATTGCTGGATGATAAAGGCGATAATGCCGATCACACCGATGACAACTGTAGAAAGAACAACCGGATCATCCCAGCCGTCGGTTCCCGCTTCACTGACTCCGTACAGCAATGAGGCAAAACCGATGATTGAAAGAAGCGCACCGGCGATATCAAGCTTGATTTTTTTCGGCTCTGTCATATTTTTAAATAAGAAGAAGCCGAGAATGATGACGATAAGTCCAATCGGTACGAGAACGTCAAACATCACCCGCCAGCTGTAGTTTTCAATAACCCAGCCGGATAAAGTCGGGCCGACAGCCGGGGCAAACATCATCGCCAGCCCGAAGATGCCCATCCCTTTCCCGCGGCTTTCCGGAGGGAAAATGAAGAGAATCGTCGTCATGACCAGCGGCTGCAGAATGCCTCCGCCAGCTGCCTGAATGAGGCGGCCGATCAGCATCGTTGAAAAGTTTGGCGCCAATCCGCAAATGAGCGTCCCGACCGTAAACAAGAACATCGCGCTTAAAAATAAGCTGCGGCCGCCAAAGCGCATAATCAAGAAGGCTGACAAAGGAATCAAAACACCGTTGACCAGCATATATCCGGTTGTCAGCCATTGAATCGTTGTGGCGCTCACATTAAATTCGGTCATTAAGTGCGGCATCGCCACATTCAGCAGCGTCTGGTTTAAAATGGCCAGAAACAAACCGGCCATTAAGATAACAAGCAGTGACATGTTTCCTTGTTTGTTTTGAGAAGCCACTTATGACATCCTCCTTTCGTTCGTTTTTTTCCCCTGGCTATTTGGAAATTTTCACAGATGCGTTCATTCCCGGCAGAACTTTATCAGACGGGTTTTTGATGGAAATTTTCACAGGCACTTTCTGCGTTACTTTTGTGTAGTTTCCGCTTGAATTGCTTTGGGAAAGCAGATCGAATGTTGAATTTGTCGCATAGCCGATTTCTTCCACATTTCCTTCAAATGTCGTGTCTGAATCACCGTCAACGACGATATCCACTTTGTCGCCTTTTTCAATATCTTTCAGGTCGTTTTCTTTAATGTTTGCTGTAATGTACAGGTGGTTCATGTCGATCGTTTTAGCAAGCGTTTGTCCGGCTTGTACGCTCTGGCCTTCTTTTGCTTCATTTTTGACAATCGTTCCGTCCATAATGGACTTCACATCAACTGTTTGTTCACCTTTGATTTTTGCTGTTTTTTCATCTTTGGAAACCTCTGTTCCTTCTTTGATGTCCCAATCCGTCAGCTTACCTGATGCGGGCGCTGTAATATCAGCCATATCCCCTGTGACATGGGCTTCATCTGTTTTCACATAGCTGATGCTGTCATAATAGAAATACGCGCCTCCTGCAATGATGGCAAGCACGATGATGAGTCCGATAATATTCGTGGCAATTAAACGTCCTTTGCTCATGTTTGATTTCTCCTTCCGAATTCTTATATTTTCGGCGAAACCGGCAAGCGGCCCGCACACAGTTTGCTTTGTTCCTCTTTCCCGCCCAGCCTGAAAATGCGGACGTGTACTATACTTGGTTGTTCATAACTGAGCAAGGAAAAACGGAATTCTGAAAAGCGATTACACCTTTACAAAACAACAAAATTAATAGTTAACAAGATTAAATATTAGTTAAAGTAAACAAAAATGTCAACAGCCTTGCATCAAAAATTTTTAATTAAATATTTTCCACATCAAAAAACCTCCGGAACCGGAGGCGTTTACGTATATTGATGCCGTTCTTCATTGCTGAAAAAGCTTTTCAGCGCCTGAAATACATCGGCTTTTTGCTTGAGAACATAATATTTGAATTTTTCATTTTTAATATTTTTATAGGCTGACATTAAAGTTGAATGCCTGTTGTACTGATTGACTTCCCCGTAGCAGAATAGATTGGCCTTCTCCATAATGTCGCCGACGAGCTTAACACATCTCGGATTGTCAGATGTTAAATTATCGCCGTCGGAAAAATGGAACGGATAAATATTGTAGCGAGTCGGATGGTATTTGTCGGCGATCAGCTCGAGCGCTTTTCGGTATACGGATGAACAGATCGTCCCGCCGCTTTCCCCTTTTGAAAAAAAATCTTCTTCAGATACGACCTTCGCTTCTGTATGGTGGGCGATAAATTCGATCTCAACCGTTTCATACTTTGTCCGTAAAAAGCGTGTCATCCAAAAGAAGAAGCTTCGCGCCATATATTTTTCCCAGACGCCCATACTGCCGCTCGTATCCATCATCGCCAATACAACAGCCTTTGATTCCGGTTTGACGGAATCGTTCCACGTCTTAAATTTCAAGTCTTCAGGAAAAATCGGATAAAACGACGGTTTTCCGGTCATTGCGTTTCGCTTAAACGCGGAGAGCATCGTTCTTTTTTTATCGATGTTGCCGATCAGACCCGTTTTGCGAATGTCATTGAACTCGATATCCTGGACGACGATGTCGTCGCGTTCTTTCTGCTCCAAATTCGGCAGCTCCATTTCGCTGAAAAGCGCTTCTTCCAGGTCCATGAGGGAAACCTCAGCTTCATAATAATCCTCGCCGGCCTGATCACCCGCTCCCTGGCCTTTTCCGGCGCCGCTTCGTCTGTCTGAGCCGTCCCTTGCGACGATGTCACCGACCTGGCTGTCTCCGTCTCCCTGTCCGGCGTGCTTGTTTTTATCATAATTATAGCGGATTTTGTATTCATCCAATGAACGAATCGGTATTTTCACGACATCTTTGCCGTTTGACATGATGATGCTTTCTTCTGTGATAAGATCAGGCAAATTGTTTTTTATCGCATCCTGCACCTTTTTCTGATGGCGCTGTTGGTCATCATACCCTTTTCGATGGAGGGACCAGTTTTCCTGAGAAATAATAAAATGGCCGTTGTCTTTATGGGACATGAATTCCCCTCCTTATTGATAAATCCCTGCTTGATGAAACCAGCCTTAAAAAATGTTTATTTTTATCTTATGCGGATGGCGGACGACTTTTGACAAACAATTGTGAAAATGGGACAGAAGAACCCGCCCTTATTCCGGACGGGTCTTGATCTACCGGTTTAATAAGCTTCCTACATATTTTAATAGCTCGTTTGCGCTTGTTGAATTATAGCCGTGTTCATCGATGAGACGGGCGACGACTTCGTTGATTTTTTTCAGCTGCTGTTCATCAGGCGTTTTGGTTGATGTCGTGATTTTGACCACGTCTTTTAAATCGGCAAACAGCTTTTTCTGAATGGCTTCTCTGAGCCGTTCGTGCGAATTGTAGTCGAAACGCTTCCCTTTTCTCGCATAAGCCGAGATCCGGATAAGAATTTCTTCACGGAATGCTTTCTTGGCGTTTTCAGAAATGCCGATCTGCTCCTCTATCGACCTCATCAGCTTTTCGTCAGGATTCATTTCTTCGCCTGTCAGCGGATCGCGCAGTTTGATTTTATTGCAGTACGCCTCGACATTGTCGAGGTAATTGTCCATTAATGTTTTGGCTGATTCTTCGTAAGAATAGACGAAGGCTTTTTGAACTTCTTTTTTCGCCATCTCATCATATTCTTTTCTCGCGGCGGAGATAAAGTTCAAATAGCGTTCACGATCTTCGGCGGAAATCGAAGGATGCTGATCAAGCCCTTCTTTTAAAGAGCGAAGGACATCGAGCGCATTGATCGACTCCATGTTTTTGCGAATGATCGTCGAGGAGATTCTGTTGATGACATAACGCGGATCAATCCCGCTCATCCCCTCATCAGTGTATTCCTTTTTCAAATCCTCGACATCGACCGAATTGAAACCTTCAACACTTTCCCCGTCATAAAGCCTCATCTTTTTGACAAGATCAATATCGGAGCGCTTCGGCTCCTTCAGTCTGGTGAGAATCGAAAACATTGCGGCGACTTTCAGCGTGTGCGGGGCGATATGGACATCTGACACATCGCTTTCAGCAATCATCTTCTCGTAGATTCGCTCCTCTTCCGACACTTTCAAATTATATGGAATCGGCATGACGATAATCCGCGAATGGAGCGCTTCATTTTTCTTATTGGAAATAAATGAGCGGTATTCGGTTTCATTCGTATGGGCTACGATCAGTTCATCCGCCGAGATGAGGGCGAACCGTCCCGCCTTAAAATTGCCTTCCTGTGTGAGGGACAAGAGATGCCAGAGGAACTTCTCATCACACTTCAGCATCTCCTGAAACTCCATCATGCCTCTGTTGGCCTTGTTTAATTCGCCGTCAAACCGGTATGCCCGCGGATCGGATTCCGATCCGTATTCAGCAATTGTTGAAAAGTCAATGCTCCCCGTCAGATCGGCAATATCCTGTGATTTCGGATCGGATGGACTGAACGTGCCAATCCCTGTCCGTTTATCCTCGGAAAAAAAGATTCTCTCAACCTTCACTTCTTCAATTCTTCCGCCATACTCTTGTTCGAGCCGCATCATATTCAGCGGGGACAGGTTGCCTTGAATACGGATCCCGTATTCTTTATAAAAATCCTCGCGCAGATGTTGAGGGATTAGATGAAGCGGGTCTTCATGCATCGGACATCCTTTAATCGCGTAGACTGCGCCTTCATCGGTCAAGGAGTAAGCTTCAAGTCCTCTTTTCAGCATTGTGACAAGCGTTGACTTTCCGCCGCTGACAGGCCCCATCAAAAGCAAAATTCTTTTTCTGACATCAAGGCGTTTGGCGGCCGGATGAAAATATTCTTCCACAAGGCGCTCCAAAGGCTCTTCAAGCCCAAACAGCTCCTTGTCAAAAAAGCTGTATACCTTTTTTCCGTCCTTTTCTTCAATACCGCTGTCTTTTATCATATTGTAAACGCGGGAATGAGCAGATTGTGCGACAGCCGGATTTTCTTTCACGATTTCCAAATAATCAGCGAAGGTTCCTTCCCATTTCAGACGCTGTTCTTCCTCTCTATACTGTTCAATCTTTTTTAATATATCCATAAGAACCTCCTATATGATGATTAATGCAAGGTGCCAAGTGACTCACTGTTACATTCACTGTATGCGGAGATGTCCTTTTGCATGCTTTTCATCTTCAAATTGAAAGTACTTCCTCGAATTGACAAGTGCGGTGCAAACCAGTCATAATAAAGGCAGATAAGCTCGGCGCGCACAAGACAAATCCGCGGGACCGGCTAAAACGCAACACGTGCTTGATCGACAGCAAGGGAAAAAGGATGGAAAGGGGGATTTTGTTGAAGACATTGATCATGATGGGGGTCATCCTCACATTTCTCGTGTCTATTTTCACCGCCGGGTATGAAAGTAAGCCCGGAAAGAAAAATTAGTAAATGAAAAGGATGGCGAATTCACGCCATCCTTTTTCTATAACATAACACTGTTCCATTAACTTTGTTTATTATCCTTTACTTCCGATTTGGGTGAAACCTGATAATCGCTTTTGTATTCAACGGTTTCGATTTCACAGCCAGGGCCGATATGGACGCGGTTTCCCCTGACGATCCGAGCGGCCGTATTTTCAAGATAGATGTCGTCTCCTTCTATTACTCCGGCGTTCAGAAAACCGCCGTTCCGCTTAAATATCCCGCGTTTATTGACGACTTTTATATTCGTCCCGCCGATATCTCCAATGCTGCTGCTTCCAAACCTTAATCCGATGTCAATTACACCGGCGTTCAAGAGACCCTTCAATTCAACACTCCCCTGTAAAGTAAACTGCTCCGCTTCACAGTCGCCTTTCACAATCAGCGTGCCTTTGACATCACATCTGTCACAAGCCATCTGTCCGCCGACGGTAAGGACGCCCTTCACAGTTGCTTCACTGATTTCGGCGTCGCCTTCAACATCAGCCGTACCGTAGATTTTCGCCTCTTTTGCTTCCAGGGCGCCGGCGACCTCAGCCTCTCCATGGACGCCGAATTTTTCGATTTTTGCCCCTCCAGACACAGTGCTTGTGCCGTATGTGCGAAATTTGGAGCAGACAAGATCCCCGCCGATCGTTCCTTCTCCTCTGATGACGACATGCTGATAATCACCGCCCGCTGCACAGCCGGATCCGCTAATTTTCAAGCTGTTTTTTTCCATTTTTATACCTCCGCTATATTTTCTGGCGCTCTCCGACTTTTGCCGATTTTGCCTGTTTGAGGTCTTCCCTGTATTCGATCAGACCGATCTCGCAATTGTCACCGATGATCACGGTATTTCCCCGAACGATTTTCGCCGTCGTGTTGGCAAGTTCAATATGATCGCCTTCAATCAGTTCGGCAGACAATCTCGGCGGAGAAATCAGCGGTGTCAAAAATGACAGCAGTTTTGACTGGTGGGCTGTACAGATGATGCGGCGGCCGCCGATTTCTTTGACTTTGCTTTCCCCTCCGTGAACCTTGATCTCAATTTGTTCGGCATTTAACAGTCCGTCGATTGTAAAGCAGCCTTCGGCTGAAAAATGTTCGACCTCACAGTCCTTGCCGATTGACGCTTTTCCCATGACGATCAGTTCGTCTCCTTTGATATGTCCGCCTAAGCCCGCATATCCGGCGATTTCAACTTTTTCCGCACTGATGTCCTGTTCGACCTTTGCCGAGCCGTCAATGCGCACCGACGACGCCGTTATGCCGCCGTTCAGTTTGGCATGACCGCTGATTTTGACCGTATCGGCTTTTACATTTCCGTTGACGGTCCCGGTGCCGTTGCAGATCAGCCGCTTGCAGTCAATATCACCGTTAACGGTTCCTTTTCCATTTAATTCAACCGATTGAAACGTTCCTCCGCCAGAGCTTCCAAAACCGTTTATGATCAAATTTTCCATTTTCCGCTCCTCCATTACACTAATTTTGTCTTTAATTCTTCGCCCGCAGCTGCCAGATCGATGTCAGCAGCGATTTTCGCAGCCTGTTCAAACACGATGTCGCCTTCGGTGATGAAACATGCAGCAACGCCGAGCTTCCGCAGGACGATCAGTCTGCCCTGATGTTTCGAAGCTTTCGACAAAAGAACATCCAAAACCATTTTTCCTTCCTCAAGGCTGATCTCCCCTGATTGAAGCAAACCTTCCAATACATACACCGCAAGCGCTTCTTTCAGCTCAAAGACTTCAGTTCGTTTATCGGTATTTTCCGTAAAAAATGACATGACCGCATCTGTCACCAGCCCTTTTTCAAGCAATTCACTCTTGGTGACACTTAATTGATCAAGCTTTGGTGAAAACATTTCCGCCAATTCATCAAGCGAAAGGTTTTCTTTCATGCTTTGAATTTTTTCGATTCTCTTCAGAATGTCCTCTTTAGGAAAAAACGTTTCTTGTCCGGTAAACGTCGATTTTCGAATAAACCATTCTTCAGGTATTAAATTTTTCCGTTTCCACCTGTAAAGCTGTCCGTATGATATCGACGTCAAATCAAGCAGTTCTTTTTTTGAAATTAAATCCTCCTGCGCCATTGTCTTCACTCCTTCCGAAACATTGTAACATAACACTGTTACATTATAAAGTAAAAAAAGTGCCCCTTTTCAAAGGGGCATCATCTTATGTTAAATGTCTGTAATTCTGCTGGCGAAGCGCCTCATAGACGAGAATCGCCGCTGTATTTGACAAATTCAGCGATCTGACATGCTCTGTCATCGGCAGACGCAGGCAGCGCTCCATGTTTTGTTCGATTAAATCCTTTGGAAGCCCGTTCGTTTCCCTGCCGAATACGAAAAAATAATCTTCATTTTGGTCTGAATAGTCAAATGATGTGTACGGTTTACGGCCGAACTTCGTAATATAGAAAAATTGCCCTTCGGGATGGGCTGCAAATAATTCCTCCAATGAGTCATGGTAGACGACATTGACGAATTCCCAGTAATCAAGGCCTGCGCGCTTCAGCATTTTGTCATCGGTTGAAAAGCCGAGCGGCCTGATTAAATGAAGCGTTGTATCTGTTGCTGCACAAGTTCGTGCGATATTCCCCGTATTGGCAGGGATTTCCGGTTGATATAATACGACATGCAATGCCAAAATGTTCACCTCTGTTTTTCTCTAATCCGCTGTTTATTATACCACTCTTTACGCTTTTGGCGTATCATCTGCAATGTGAAAAAACGCGTACCGAATCGATGCGGTATATGCGGGCGAATCTTCGTAAGACCAGTACCTCATCCGGCAGTCATGGGTCTGGGCGTTGACAAGCGGCATATTGCTTTTATCCTTTGCCGTGACAATCACCGAATGATCAAACCTTCCGTCACCGTTAAAATCGTAGAAAATCACATCGCCTTCCGTAAGCTCTGCGGCATTTTTCACTTGAACGGAGCGGAGGCCGGCTTTAGAGCGGCTTAAAAACGACCTGAGCGAATTGGCGACGGTCCAGCTGTAGCTCCAGGAATGATTTTGCATCCACCAGCCTGTGCCCCTGTTCGGATAGCCGCGCATCGGCGCACCCCCAGCTCTGAGGCATTGAGAAATAAAATTAGTGCAATTGTCTTCAAAATTTTTATACGCCGGATTTCGTTTGTTCCAAAATGTTTCCGCATACCGGACCGCCGCCAGCCGGTCATATCGGAACGCCCGCCCCAATAATTCGTCCGGCTCTGCACCGGAGCTCCTTTCGCCATCAGGGATAGGCTCAACAGCCGGGCGCGGGACTCCGCAGTCTTTGACCACCATTTGCTCATCCAACAGAGCGCTCCGGTTTTCAACTTGTTCTTCCATATACATATCATCCCCATCTTTGCACAAGTATGCAGTTTGGGTTTGATAGTTTACATGGGCTGCGCCGTCTTCATCAAGCCAATGGTCTTTTATAGCTGCCCGTGTATTCGCTTTAACGATTTGCACCCCGCGCTTTTCGAAAAGCTTCCGCTTGCGTTCGAGAACGTCAAAATCGCCTGTCTCCCGCAAGCTCTCCTCTTCCTTGCCGTTGATGAGATAATTCAGCCTGGCCGTCAGCAATTGTTCGATTGTTTGCTTCAAGGGCTGCACCCCCACATGTTTGTTAAACATTTCTCTTCACAAACATATGTCAGGACAGCCCTTAATTAGTCGCACTCGTTTCCTTTAATAACCCGATGCCTTTTTCGATTTCCGCTTTCGCTTCTTCATCCTGTTCGCGGTTCAGCGCTTTTTCCAGCTCTTCTTTGACATCCACTCCGCCGATTTTTCCGACCGCCCAGGCGGCTGTTCCCCTGATGACCGGGCGCGGATCATTGTGCATGAGGGAGATCAATTCAGGCAGTGCGTCCGTTTCTTTAAAGTGCGCCAGCGCGATGATCGCATTTCGCTGAATCGGCTTTTTCCCTCTCCACGATCCTGCGACATGGCCGAATTTCTCTTTAAATTCGCGATTTGAGATCGTCAAAAGCGGCTTTAAAAGCGGCTTGGCGATCTCAGGATCAGGCTCCATCTCCGGATGAAGGTGAAAATCGACGCCTTTATTTTTCGGACATACCATCTGGCATGTGTCACAGCCGTAGATCCTGTTGCCGATTTTCGTGCGGAACTCATCGGGCAGAAAACCTTTCGTCTGCGTCTGGAAAGAAATGCAGCGCTGCGAGTTGAGCTGCCCGGGATTGACGAGCGCACCAGTCGGGCATGCCTCAATGCACTTGTTGCATGAACCGCATTGGTCTTCTATTCTCTCATCCGGTTCAAACGGGATGTTCGTAATCATTTCCGCCAAATAGACATAGGAGCCGAATTCAGGTGTAATGATCATGCAGTTTTTTCCGCTCCAGCCGATACCGGCGCGCTCGGCGACGGCACGGTCGGACAGCTCTCCCGTATCAACCATTGATTTTGTTCTCACATCGCTGCGCTGCGATTTCAAAAACGCTTCCAGCTGATCGAGCTTTTCCCGCAATACATGGTGGTAGTCTTTTCCCCAGGAAGCTCTGCAAAAGATGCCTCTGCGTTCCCCTTTCGTGCTCCTTGGCGCGTTTTTCATTTTTGAAGGGTATGCAAGCGCAATCGCGATGATCGATTTCGCCTTTGGCAGCAATAGATCGGGATTGGTCCGTTTGTCGAGATCGGGCTCTTCAAAGCCTGATTCATAGCCGAGCGCACGGTTTTCGATTAAACGCTCTTTTAAAGTCGCAAATGTATCGGCGCTTGCAAAACGGATTTTGTCGATTCCGATTTGCTGTGCGAATTGAATGACATCCTGCTTCAGCTTTTTGACATCCATGGGCAGAGCCTCCTTTCTTTGTTTTGGTATTCGCTCACTGTATAATATAAGTGTAACATGATCAGTGGGAGTTGAATTTGAATTGAAGCTAAATGTGCAAATAGATTCCGGCGTTTTAAAGCGCGTTCCTTCATTTAAGGTCGGCGCTGTTTTATATAAAGGAATCCAGATCGCGGACTCTCCGCAAATGTTAAAGGGCCGCCTGCGCCTTTTTCAGGAAGCACTGTTTTTTGATTACGCTGACAGGAGCCTCGAAGATGAACCGGTCAATCAGGAATGGCGGGATACACTGGCCAACCTGAACCCGTCATTTACCGGACGGCAGACAAGCCACACACGGATGCTCACGGATATCCAGCAAAATCGCTATCTTGAACCGGCCGATTCAGCCACCGATTTGAGCCGCTTTTTCTCCTTGAAATATGCGATGCCCGTCCATATTCATGACGCCCGCAATCTAAAGGGGCCGATTCACATCGCCCTCGGCGACAGCAAAACCCTCATAACGGTTTCAGCCGGGGATGAGACTTTCGGGTCGCTTTCGCAATATATCCATCATCACCCTGTCAGCGCGGATACAAAAGACGCCTTGCAGCTCGTCTTCTTCAGACCCTCGGTTTCAAAGAATGAGGCGCACCGGCTCCTAGAAGCTTTGACAAAAATGTTTGAACAAATTCACGGCGGAGAACACGTCTCAGCGGTCTCTCCGTAAAAGCTTGCTTTCTTAGAGGGCAAGTCTTTTTTGTCATACATGAAAAAACGCAATGCTTCGTTTAATCTAAGAAACGAAACACTGCGTTATAAACAGTATGTATGGAGCGGGTGATGGGAATCGAACCCACGACATCAGCTTGGAAGGCTGAGGTTTTACCACTAAACTACACCCGCATCAGATCTTCAATAAACAGATCATCGTTTTGACTTTTATAATGTTACATGTTTATTAAATTTTCGTCAAGGGGATATTAAAAATTTGTCGAAAAAAAACGCCGAAAACAATCGGCGGTTTTTTTCCTCTTATTTTTACCAGCTTGACTTTTTCACACCTGGAAGGTGTCCCTTATAGGCCAATTCTCGAAACGCAATCCTCGACATGTTGAACTTCCTCATATATCCTCTCGGCCTGCCGGTGATCTCACAGCGGTTATGCAGCCTTGACGGGGCAGAATCGCGAGGAAGTTTGGCGAGCGCCCTGTAATCGCCTTTTGCTTTTAGCTCTTTCCTGATGGCCGCATATTGCTCAACCAGCTTTTGCCGCTTTTTTTCCTTAGCAATCTTTGATTTTTTAGCCACTTTTGCACCCACCTTTCGTAAATCGTAATTATTTCGATTTAAATTTATCATATCTCCCATTCGGATGCAAACAAAAAAGCCTGCTCAAGCAGGCAAGCTTTTTTTAAGATCCTTTCTTTTTTTGCTGATGCAGAAAAGAAACCGCGGCGGTGATGACGAAGATGCCGATAAACAGTCCAATCATAATAAAAAAGAAGTTCGGTTTCACCTGAAATGAAAAAGAAGAATCATTTTCCATGACAAACGACAAGCTGTTAAACAAAATGTCGTTACTCGTTTGATTTGAAAACAGATGATAAAACAACAGCGCAACAGACAACATCGGAAACGCCAGGAAACTTGAGAAACTGGCAAATATCAATCCCTGTTTCAAAACGTTTGCATTCATGATGATTTCCCCCCAATTCCTCTGATCAATAGCTGTTTCATGATCGACTTCCCGTCCCCCATAAATGGAAGCAGATACATCATATGCAAAGCATACGTTGAAAAGAACAGAAGCACGCCGACAGAAACTATGTTTTCCTGAAGGAAAAAGATTGTAAACAGCACCCCGGCCAAGCCTAAAAGCCCCGGGGCAAGCGGTCCCAGCGCCGTAATCCAGATCATCTTTCCATCATACGGGTTTGTCACCGGCCTGATAAACTTAACGGACATCATATCCGCGGCCAGATACCCTCCCGCCTGCTGCTTTCCGGCGAGCTTCCGGTGTGCGACGCCGTGCGCCACTTCATGAAGCGCAGTTCCCGTAATCAGCCCGAAATAAATGACGGAAAAGTAAACGGCGATGCCGATGATCGAACCATCGGGAACCGCAACAAATGCCGCACACGAGAGCAACAGAAAGATCAGCCAGAACACGATGATCTTCTTGGAGATGATTTGCAGAAACTTGATGTACAAAAACAGAAATGAAGCAGACCGGCTGGAAAACCTCTCTCTGTAGCGAATATGGTACTGGCTGAAAAATTGACAGACAAACCCTTGAAAAGACGGGCGCTCCCCGTATTTCCAATTGATTAAATAGCGGCGGTTCAGCCCCGAGAGAAGCTCGTGCAAATCTTTCAACAAGACATCCTCGCCGATCTGAAACACACCCGAAAGAGCGGCTGCTATCTCCTCTTCATCTTTTTTTCCGTCGACTTCCTTCAGCATTTGATAAGCTGTCGGGTTAATGGGAAAATCCGCACCGAGGTCATGATCGGAAATATGCTTTTGCTCAAGCGTCACATGCTCCGGAAAATAGGGGATTTTTTTCACTCTGAACAACGATTTCAACATGTCAATGATCATAATGGTACCTCCATTTGAACCCTCCGTATAAAAGCAGGATCAGCACCAGCTCCAGACACGGGATGAGAAACAGCAAGCCTTGCCCGGAGATTTTATCAATGGCATAATTCCCGATGAAAAACAGCGGAATTAAACAGAGAAGCAGCATCCCAAACGAAAAGATTCCCATATAAGGATTATGTCGATCAAGCGGAAAGATAATGCCCGCCAAGTAAAACATGGCAATCGAGTTTAAAAGGACGCCAAGCGTCTGCAAAAAGACCGGAAAGCTCTCCGGAAACGTCCATGTCAGCAAGGAAAACAAGCAAAGCTGCAGCAGGCCGAGCACGCATAACCCGAGATATTTCGACCATAAAACCGCCGCCATCTTCAAATGAAGCGACTTGTAGACCGCGAGCATCTTCATATCATTGCCAAAGGAATTAAATGCGATGATACCGGTAACACCCCCGAGAACCGCATAACTCTCCCCTGTAAAACCAAATTGAAATCTGTATTTTAAAAAGCATAAAGCCAAAAGCAAAAAAATGAAATTGAGCATATTTTCTTCATTTCTGGCTTGGGTTTTGATTTCTTTCACCATCAGACTCAACGGTTTTGATGACGGGATTTTAATAAATGAAAACAGCTTGGATGATTTTTTTTCAGTGAGGATCGGTACAAAATTCAGCGACAGAAAAGAACCCGCTACAGCGGCTGCCAAGATCATCACGATCGGAATGAACGCTGCATCTATCGCCTGACCGTTCAACAATAGAAACAAGGGCGCAGCAAAATAGGTCAGGTTATAATCAAAGGATGCATAAGCATTCTGAATGTTTGCCAGATCAAATTGAGTCATGGCGTAAAACACAGCCAATACGACGAGTACAAACAGTGAAAAGAACTTCTGAAGCGGAAAACCGAATTTGAGAATGATGATGTAAACCAAGTGATAGACAAGGTTGAGCAGTGAAAAGAAAAAGATGATCTGCACGAACAGCACCGCAAAAAATGAAAACGCAAACCAGAAGCCGACACCGCTCGCCATAAAATTCGGTATCAGCAAAACCAACATGAAAAATAAGACAAGAAATGAAACTGCTCCGGCAAACGGAATATAGTAGCCGAGGCTTCTTTCGAAAGCCGTCAGCGGAAACCAGCTGAGCTGCATCGAAAAGCTGTGCTGCTCCGGCGTCCTCACCTTAAACAAAATGAAGAACACAAAGGTGAAAATCGAGGCGTTCATATACATCGAAATCACAAACAACCCGAGAGATCGAACATCGCCATTTAAAAATGAACTCAAAAACATGCCGGTAAAGCTATACCCGATGATGGCACCCATACTGATGGCCAAAAGCAAAAACAGCGCGGCCATTCCTTTTTTCGTCCCGGTATTTAAGAGTTTGCCCATTTCCTTCTGCCACATTTTCAGCATCATTTTAGAAATTTCGAATGATTTGATCAAAATGCGCACCCCTATCACTCAGCATCGAAGCTTTTAAAAACACTTCTTCCAGTGAATCGCTGTTATATTTACGCTTTAATTGTTCGACTTTTCCTTCGTCCATTTTGATTCCTTTTGAAAGAATTGCGATTTTATCGCATAATTCTTCGGCAGAAAGCATGTCATGCGTCGAAAGGAGAATCGATCCTTGTGTGTCTGCAAAGCGCTTCATCAATTTCTTTGTATTGATGACCGCTTCAATATCAAGTCCCCGAAACGGTTCATCCATGATGACAAATTCGCTCTCCAGCATAAACGCTGCGATCAGCTGCGTCTTTTTTTTCATTCCGTGTGAATACGTTTCGATCGGTTCCTTCAATGCTGCTTCCATATCAAAAAGCTCAATTAATTGTTTCCGCTTCTCTTTTGATGTACAATTATACATTGAAGAAACAAAATCCAAATATTCCGCGGCTGAAAGGGCATCCGGCAAAAGGAGTTCATCGGGAACATACGCGAGTTTTTGCTTGAATTCCGCCGATGTGTTCGGCAGGTCATCCAGCTGAATGGTTCCTTCACTTGGCGTAATGATCCCTAAAACGGCATTAATGATCGTCGTCTTCCCTGAACCGTTCGGACCAGCGATCGCGACAATTTGATTTTTTTCAATTTTTATATGAAACCCGCTAACGGCAGTCACATTGTTTTTATATGTTTTAGACAGATGATCTATTATAAACATAATGCCTCCAGGGTAATATAAATGGTAGGGAGGACTTAACCGCCCCCCACAGACGGATAAGTCCCGGTAAAGTTATGTCTTTTGATGTGAACAGATACGTAAGTATAGCTACCTACATTCAATTTTGACCTGCAAACCGCTGACCCATTTGACGGATCCCGTGAAGCTGCCGTGGCCGTTAGCGAGACACCATACCGCCGCGCCGAGCACAACAGTTGCACCAAGAGCCAATAGGACCGCAATAAACACTAGGAACCAAGCCTGGTCTTCAATCGCCGGATTGACAGAATAATCAACCTGCGGAGCTGCGTATGTCATTTTTCCCCCTCCTTTCTATCAAGTAACCAAAGCGTAACATACCCAAATTCATACTGAAATCTATGAATTTTCCTATTTCACAAACACTACCTTCCAACTATTTATTTAAACACGACCCTCTTTTCCCAACCATTGTCCTATTCATATCCTCTGTAATCAGACTTCTTCCCGCATATGACTCTAGTATGTCTGCCACATGGTCAATTTATCTCAATTTTCAACCTTTTTCGCTTTTCTTTCCTTTGTTCAATCAAACAGGCTGTTTTCTAGCATAGTAGGAAATAAGGAGCAGAAAATAAGGCGCATCCCCATCCGCAATCAAAACAATAAAATAACCATAAAGACCCTATTTCCCAAGCCTTAGATGGTTCTATTTTATCTATTCCATTTTTGTTAATTTTATGTATAAATTTAAATATTACGGTTGCACATCTTCCAAACCTAGATCAAAAGATGTTGATTCCATTGTAAAATTGATTTAACATTATGTCTAGTCTATTTAACAATATGTCAAATATACTATATAAACGAAGAATTGCAGGTGGTAAGATGAACAACAGAGTCAGAGAGCTGAGGGCCAGATACGGATATTCACAAGAAGGGCTGGCAAAAGCTGTCGGGGTCACGAGACAAACCGTAGCGGCGATTGAAAAAGGCAATTACATACCATCGCTCCTATTGGCATTGAAAATTTGCGAGGAGTTTCAATTAAAAATGGAAGATGTCTTTTGGTTAGAGGAGGGAAAAACTGAATGAATATGAAAACGAGGACCCTTTTTCACATTGTGCTTTTCGGACTGGCATGCTGGACGTTTATCACGTTTTTTAAAGCAGCTGAACAAATTGCCAGAAGCCTGAAAACAAGCGATTCTGAACTGTATTTTGTTTTTAACCCGATTCCCATCCTTCTGTTTGCTGCGGTCCTTGCGGTCTACTCTTATTTGGAGAAAAAAGGCTCCCGCAAACAAAACCTTCTATCCATCCCGGACGAATTTAAGGAACAGGATGAAAGGGAGCAGATGATCACCGCCAAAGCGTGCCGCACTTCTTATATCGTCCTGTATTTCGCAATGCCTGTCGCAGCGCTCGCGATGATTTTTTATCCGTTTATTCAAGCCGATATCCCGTACTTTCCGATCATCGTCATCTTCGTGTTGATCGTCATTCAGCACTTGTCATATATGCTGTCATTTCAAAAACATAAATAATATCAAAAACTCCAGCAGCCTGGAGTTTTTTTGGTGCACGAATTTTCATTGTGTCTGTGACGGAAAGCGGTCATTTCCTATGGCTTCGCCGACAGCTGCTTTTCCACGCTTCACCCGAAATGGCAGCAAAGGAAAAACAAGCTCTGCAAAATGGTATGCTTCTTCAAGATGTGGATATCCCGAAAAAATGAACGTCTCAATGCCAAGATCGGCATATTCTTTTATCTTGCTGGCTACCGTTTTGGGGTCACCGACAAGCGCCGTCCCGGCTCCGTCTCTGACAAGGCCGATTCCCGCCCAGAGATTAGGGCTGATTTCGAGATTGTTTTTGCTGCCGCGATGGAGCTCAACCATTCTCCGCTGTCCTGTTGAATCCATGCGGCTCATTACCTTTTGAGCAGTATGAATTGTTTCCTCATCCAAGCGGCTGATCAGTTTGTCTGCCGCTTGCCAAGCCTCTTTTTCGCTTTCTCTTACAATGACATGCAGCCGAATACCAAAACGAACGGTCCGACCTTCTTTTTTAGCCAGCTCCGTAACGGATCGAATTTTTTCTTTTACGAGAAATGGCGGCTCGCCCCATGTTAAATAAACATCCGCATGCTTTGCCGCAGTCTCCTGTCCCGCTTTAGACGACCCGCCAAAATAGATTGGCGGATGCGGATTTTGAACCGGTTCAAACAACAAATGCCCATTTTCCGACCGAAGGTGCTTCCCATTGTAGTTCACGACCATCCCTTTTAAGAAGGAACGCCATATTTCCAAAAATTCATTTGCCGCTTCATACCGTTCATCATGACTGATAAAAAGGCCGTCTCCCGCCAGCTCATACGGATCTCCGCCGGCAACTACGTTGACAAGAAGCCGCCCTTCTGAAAGGCGGTCAAGTGTGGAGGACATCCGTGCAGCGACAGAAGGCTGCATTAAACCAGGCCTGAGGGCAACTAAAAATTTCAAGTCGTTCGTGACAGCGGCTAAAGCGGCCGCTGTTATCCACGGATCTTCGCACGATTTCCCTGTCGGCAGGAGAACACCCGTATACCCTAGTCTGTCCGCCGCTTGGGCCACCTGCTTAAAATAAGTGTAGTCAGCAGCTCTGCCGCCCGCTTTTGTACCGAGATAATGTCCGTCACCATGTGTAGGAATAAACCATAAAATGTCCAAACCAATCTCTCCTTTACTTATGATTTCCTTGATAGCTGCTTCTCCATTTCAAGGCTTTTCTTTCCAATACTTTGACAAGAGAATCCGTTAATTTACCGACAGCTGCGAAAATCAAAATTCCGACAAACACTCGGTCAGTCTGCGAAAATTGTCTGGCATCCATGATCATATATCCGACTCCTGCGCTTGACCCCATAAGCTCGGCAACAACAAGGCCAAGCCAAGATACACCGAGAGACAAGCGTATTCCTAAAAGGATATTTGGAAGTGAAGCGGGGAGAATCAGCTTTGTCACCTGTTTAAACCAATGAAACTCCAGAACCCTTGCGACATCGAACAGCTTTAAATCCACTCCCCTGATCCCTGAAAATGTATTGATATAAACCGGAAAAAAAGCGCCCAAAGCAATCAGCAAAACCTTTGATATCTCATCAAATCCAAACCATAAAATAAACAATGGCGTAACCGCCAGATGAGGGACGGTTCTGAGCATTTGCAGAGACGGATCCAGAAAATCTTCCGCTGCCTTTGAGAAACCAATCGTAAGCCCCAGCACAAGACCGAGTCCGGCCCCCAGAAAAAACCCGAGAGCTGCCCGTTGAATACTGATGCCGATATGGGTAAAAAACTCTCCGGCAGCGATGAGGTCTCCGAATGTCAGCAATATATCAAGAGGCGCGGGGAGCACGGTTTTTGATATCAAGCCAAGTGTACCAGCCAACTGCCACAATAAGATGATGATAACTGGCAGTACAAAACCTTTTCCCTTTGTAAAGACAGCTGTATTCAGCTTGTGTTTAGCTGCTTTTGATTTTAATACCGCAGCATTCGGCGAAACTGTCTTCAATCTTGTTTCCCTCCTTCACTAGTCACCTTTTGCGCTTCTTCAATGAATGAGTTGTCAAACACTTTTCTTACGTCAATCTTTTTGTTGATCGCTTTTAATCTATATTGAAAATCGGCTGTCTCCTGCTGTGTTTTGACGATGTTTTCACTGATGGGTTCATTTAATGGTTCAGTGTTTTTCAATACGTTTTCAACGACTTCTTTGTCGATGTTTTTAATTTTCGAATAGGTTTCAACCGCTTCTTTTTTATGGCTCTTCTGCCACTTCACCGCTTTGTCGTACACCTCCAGAAAGCGGACCACTTCTTCCGGATGCCGATCGGCAAATTCGCTCCGCACAAGCGTAAATCCGGGAGAATAACGGTTGATTGTTTCCCCGTCAACCAAAATGTCGGCATCGCTTTTGATCGTTTTTAGCGAAAGGAACGGTTCCCAAATCGACCATGCATCAACAGCTCCACTCTCAAAAGCGGGCATCGCTTCATCCGGCTGAAGCTGAATGACGTTGACATCAGAAGGCTTCAAGCCCGCCTTGTCAAAGGCTTGATACAGAAAATCAAAACCGCTGCTTCCTTTGGCAACCGCCACCTTCTTTCCTTTCAAGTCTTTAATATTTTTTATACCGCTCCCTTTTTTAACGAGGATGCCGTTTGCCTTTAATCCATCCTGTGAAAGGGCGATTTCCTTAAAGTTAATCCCTGCCGCCTGTCCTGCGATCACCGGCGAATTCCCCACCTGGGAAAAATCAATTTTGGCAGCGGCGATCCCTTCAAACTGAGGCGGACCACTTTGAAACTCCGTCCATTTGACTTTAATTCCTTCTTCGGCAAACTCCTTTTCAAACCAGCCTTTTTCTTTTGCTAACAGCAAAGGGCTTAAACTTTGCTGTACACCGATGCGAATTTCTTTCAAATTGTTTCCGCTCTCGTTTGATTCTGTTGCTGAGCAGCCCGTGAGCAGCATAAATAAGCCCACCATATATACCTTCATTTGTTTCACCAGATCCCATCCTTTCTGTCAAATCCCCGAGCCTTCTTGAAAACTGTACTCTTCCGTTTTTTCAAATTCTTTGAGTACTTTTTGTCTGATGGACTGAAAAACGGGTGATGTTCTATTACGAGGAAAAGGCAAATCAACCGGAATCAGCTTGTGGATTCTTCCCGGCCTTGCGGTGAAGACCGCTATCCGGTTGGCTAAATACACGGACTCGTCAATATCATGGGTCACCAGGATCATCGTCATTTTTTTCTCTCGCCATATCTCTGTCAGCACATCCTGCAAATGCTTTCTCGTAAATGCGTCCAAAGCGCCAAAAGGTTCATCGAGCAAAAGAACCTCCGGCTCCCTCAGCAATGCTCTGGCAATGGCAACCCTTTGTGCCATCCCGCCGGAAAGCTCGCGCGGATACAGTTTCTCAGCACCTTTTAGCCGTACGGTTTCAATCCATTCATCGACTTTTTTTCTAACGGATGTTTCTTTTAGGCTTAAATCTGCGGCAATATTTTGCTCAACCGTCATCCACGGAAAAAGTCGATGTTCTTGAAATATAAAGCCTTGACGAATCCCCGGGGACGTTATTTCCCTGCCATTCATGCTGATTCTGCCATCATAATCCCGGTCCAGGCCGGCAATGATTTTCAGCAGTGTACTTTTGCCGCAGCCGCTTGGTCCGATAACGGTAAGAAATTCTCCGCTATCGACTGCAAGCTTAACACCTTGAAGCGCGTTGGCTTTCCGGCCGCCGCTTGCAAACATTTTTTCGTTTACACGAATTGATAAAGACATCATATTCCCCGCTTTCTTTGCAGAATAAAATAAAAAGCTCTTATCCCAAACGAGATAAGAGCCTTCGGTTGACCGATCAGCGCTGATAGAACTTTCCTAAATATTACATAATATACTAATTCATATTATTCCGACCTGTCAACCCTATTTTATAAAAAAACAGATGAAAGGTTCCCCCTTCATCTGTCCATGACCTTGTATTTAGCTGTAAATTTGACCGCCGGCCTTTTTAAATTCCTTCGCCTTCTCTTCAAGTCCTTTTTCAATCGCCGCTTCTTCATCAAGGTTGTTTTCCTTGGCGTAGTCGCGAATATCCTGGGAGATCCTCATGCTGCAAAACTTCGGCCCGCACATCGAGCAAAAATGCGCCGTCTTTGCCCCTTCAGCGGGGAGTGTCTCATCGTGAAACGCAAGCGCTCTTTCCGGATCAAGTGAGAGGTTGAACTGATCGCGCCAGCGAAATTCAAAGCGCGCTTTCGACAACGCATCATCGCGAATCTGTGCGCCGGGATGCCCTTTGGCGAGATCAGCCGCATGGGCCGCGATTTTATATGTAATGACCCCTTCGCGGACGTCATCTTTATTCGGAAGCCCGAGATGTTCTTTCGGCGTGACATAGCAAAGCATCGCCGTTCCATACCAGCCGATCATCGCCGCTCCGATCGCCGATGTAATATGATCATACCCCGGGGCGATATCTGTCGTCAGCGGCCCGAGTGTATAAAATGGCGCCTCCTTGCATATCTCCATCTGCTTATCGACGTTTTCTTTAATTTTGTGCATCGGCACATGCCCCGGCCCTTCGATCATTACCTGAACGTCATGCTTCCAGGCGATTTCCGTCAGCTCGCCAAGCGTTTCCAATTCGGCAAATTGCGCTTCATCATTGGCATCCGCAATCGAACCCGGTCGAAGGCCGTCTCCAAGTGAAAACGCGATATCATACGCTTTCATAATTTCGCATATCTCTTCAAAATGTGTGTAAAGAAAGCTTTCTTCATGATGGGCGAGACACCACTGCGCCATGATCGCCCCGCCGCGGGAAACGATTCCTGTGACACGCTTTGCCGTCAGCGGCACATAGTGGAGCCGGACACCGGCATGAATCGTAAAATAATCGACGCCCTGCTCAGCTTGTTCAATCAATGTGTCGCGGTAAACATCCCACGTCAAATCTTCAGCGACGCCGTTTACTTTTTCAAGCGCCTGATAGATCGGCACTGTTCCGACGGGCACAGGGCAGTTGCGGATAATCCATTCCCTTGTCGTGTGAATATCCTTTCCTGTGGACAGATCCATCATGGTATCGGCCCCCCAGCGGATCGCCCACGTCATTTTTTCCACTTCTTCTTCAATCGAGGATGTGACGGCGGAATTGCCGATATTTGCATTGATTTTCACATGGAAATTCCGGCCGATGATCATCGGCTCGCTTTCCGGATGATTGATGTTTGCCGGGATGATCGCCCGGCCGCTCGCCACTTCGTCGCGGACAAACTCGGGAGATACATGCTCGCGAATGGCGATAAACTCCATTTCAGGAGTGATGATCCCCTTTCTCGCATAATGAAGCTGAGTGACATTTTGTCCTTTTTTGGCGCGCAGCGGTTTTCTTTTCAGCCCCGGATAGCTGTGATTCGCCTGCTTCCCGCTTTTATAGCCGTTATCCTCAGGCTTCACTTCCCGTCCCTCATATTCCTCAGTATCGCCGCGCTCTTTGATCCAGGCTGAGCGCAAAGGCTTAAGCCCTTTTAGAATATCAACTTCCGCATGTTCATCCGTATAAGGACCGCTCGTGTCATATACGCGCACAGGCTGATTTTCTTCTTCTCCAAATGATCCCGTCGTAGAACTCAAGGCGATTTCTCTCATCGGCACCTGAATGTCAGGCCGGGACCCTGCGACATAGACCTTTCGGCTTCCAGAAAAGCTTGACATCAACTTAATGTTTTTTTGCTGCACTGACTCTTGTTTCATGTGTACATTCCTTCCCCTCTTTAAAAAAGATCTTAGACGAAACTCCAGAATAGCACCAGCACAAAAAAACCAGGCACATTGATGAACCTGGTTTTACAGTCAGTAAAATCCGCAGATGAACGTCTGATCTCCCGACATCTGCAAACACCTTTTTACTTCCCCACGCTGGTACGAACCAGATCAGGTCCAAAGGGTTAAGAAACCCGGTCGTTTCTCTCTCAGCCCATACAGGGCACCCCTAGTAAAGCTATTCATTTCTTCATTATGGTAGCATATCCAGTGATTGATGGAAAGGTGAAGTTTGAACCGATTTAAGCCTATGAAAGTTTCCGCTTTTTTTAAGAGACTCCCGTTTTTTAGCTTCGAAAAGACAAAGGACCTATTGATTTCAAAATAAAATGAATCTTTCGCCCTGTGTAAAACGTATTCATTTCTTGTACGACAATAATAGGAGGAATGGTAAACATGTCTTTTTTGAAAAAGCTTGCAGCAAGCGCCGGGATCGGTTCAGCGAAAGTGAATACGATTCTGGACAAGAGCGCATATCGCCCGGGAGAACGGGTGAGCGGAACCGTTCATGTTAAAGGCGGCAATGTTGAACAGCACATCAGGTATATCGATTTATTGCTCGAGACGGAATATCTCGTCGTCAAGAAAGACGAAAAACATTGGAAAAACGCTACCATTGAATCCCACCGCGTGACAGATGCCTTTACAATCAAAACCGGTGAAGAACGGGAATTTTCTTTCTCATTCATTCTTCCGCTTGACACGCCGATTACGATAAAAGGAGCTAAAGTGTTCTTATTGACCGACCTGGACATACAAGGCGGGATTGACAAATCGGATGATGATCATCTCTTCGTTAAACCACATCCGTGGGTTCACAGTATTTTAGAAACGGTTGAAAGCCTCGGATTCCGGCTTCATGAGGCGGACTGTGAGCAAGCATCATATTTCAGAAAGCGTTTGCCTTTCGTCCAGGAATTCGAATTTGTGCCGGTCACACCGCACTATCGTCAGCTGCTGGATGAAGTGGAGCTCGTTTTTCTTGTGCAGGAGGACGGGGTGGATGTGATCATCGAAGTGGACCGCCGCGCAAGAGGAATGCGGGGCTGGCTGGAAGAAATGTATAACGGCGATGAAGAGGTCTGTCGCCTCCATTTTGACGAATCAGAGCTCAAGGATAAAGGAGAGCTTGCAGAGGTGCTGAAGGACATCATTGAACAATGCGCCAAATAGATTGAAGGAGCCGGCTCACACAAGCCGGCTCCTTTTGCAGTCATGACAAATTGTCGTGCAAAACGCCAATGATCCGCCTCAGATCGGCGGCGGCGAGTTGCCCCGGTGCAGAGGCCTTCTTGGCCGCCCCGAATGTCATCGCCGAGCCAAACACCTCTCCGGCCAGACGGCTGATGACACCTTTTCCAGCCATTGACATCGTGATTATGGGCCGCTTCGCGTAGTGCTCATTCATCAAATAAGTCGCTTCAAGCAATTTCAGCACATCAGCCGGTGTTTCAGGCATCACAGCAATTTTTGGCAGATCCGCGCCCAGCTCTTGCGCTTTCTTCAAGCGGGAAATCATTTCTTCAACGGACGGTGTTTTCTCAAAATCATGGTTGGAAATGATGACAGACACATCTTTCGCCTGTGCGGCTTCCACCAGCGCTTTCACGTCGCGTTCCTCATAAAACAGCTCGATATCGATCACATCGGCAAGCCCTGTGTTGACAACCGCCTGATTTAAAGAAACATAATATTCCCGGCCGACTTCCTTTTCCCCGCCTTCCCTTGCACTGCGGAAAGTAAAGATGAGCGGCATGTCGTGCAAAAGAGCGCGGATTTCCGCCAAAGCCTCCGCGATCTTCTCAACGTCTTCAACACCTTCAAAAAAATCCGCCCGCCACTCGGCAACATCCGCATCAAGCGTCTTGATGTGTGCCGCTTCTTCTTTCAATTGCGCAAGCGTTTTTCCGACGAGAGGCACACAGATTTTCGGCGCTCCTTCTCCAAAGGTAACCCCTTTGACCTTCACCAGTTTCTTCACTTGTTTCAGCTCCTCTATGTCCGGGAAATCTCAATGACTTAACGGTACCGAATATTCATCACAAGCGCAAGAAAAATCTTAAGAATGTCAGACGCATAGGCAACCACATATGAATAGGAATATTATGAAGAAAGAAGGGGGAAATGATATGTATGGTCATCCTGTTCCTTATGATACAAATGTGAGGAACATCCAAAATCGCCATGTGTTAAAAACCGTTCAGCACTGTGAAGCTGTTTGTGAATTCACCGCAAATTACATTCTCACAAGGGAAGATGCAAACCGTCGAAAAGAGCAACTGAGAATGCTTAGAGATTGTGCGGATATATGCACGCTGACCGCTAAATATATGGCACGGCACAGCCGCTTTGCCAAATCGCCGGCCTCGGTGTGCGCCAAAATTTGCGAAGCCTGCGGAAATCATTGTCTACGGCATCCTGACCAGCAATCGCAAAAGTGCGGCCAAACATGCCTGCAATGCGCCCGGGAATGCCGTGAATTCGCGATGTCTTCTTGATGATACTCAATACCCAAAAAGGTTCATACAAATAAAAAAGACGGCTGAACAGCCGTCCTCTGTTTTACAGGTTTTAAGAGCCTGCTCCCCTAGATGAACGTTTTTTCATTTTAAAGAACCTCCTTTCCTGTTAGTTTACTTGATTTTATCGCTTTCTCCAAGAAGTATGTGGAATTTTTGTAATGATTTAACGAACTGTACACTTTTGCCACATCTTCTGCAAGTGCTTCAATATCCACATAAGCCTTTCTCTTTTCCAGCCTGCCAATCAGTTCCTTGACTTGCTCAGCCCCTTCAAGGGGGACAGTGTAGCAGATATTGAGAACAGAGAACTTGAGGGAGAAGTTGATATTATTTGTTTTCTGCGCAAAATTAGCGCCTAATATGACCCACTTTATGGCTTTGTCCAATTCCCCGATCTTATAAGTCGATCGGGCCGACTCATAAATACACTGCATATACATAATCGGGGCGTTTTTTTTAAGATCATTTGTTTTAAAGGACAGGTCAAAATATTCAAGCGCTTCTTCATGCTGATCCTCTTGAATTTTTAAAAAACCTAAATCATAATAAACAGCGGCTAACAAATGGTTGTCACCCATCTTCATCAGCCTGTCAGCACAGCTTTTGAGCATGTTTTCCGCTCTCATCAGCCGGCCGTCGTCTATGTAATTCAAAGCCAGCAGAACAGTGCAGTTTATGGATTGTGTCTTATATTCCCCGTATGCCTGATAAATGCTTTTCGCCATTTGGAGGTGATGAAAAGAGAGCAGGGTTGTTTTCGTAAAATAATAAAGGTTCCCAAGCTTATAATGAAACTCGGCCTTTTCGATCTCATCCTCAACCTTGTCCAGCTGTCTTTCCGCGACCCTGAAAAATGTGAGGGCTTGAGAGTAGTTATTTTTCGCACTCTCATACATTCCTTTGAACAGAAAATAATAATACCTTAACATATTATCGGTTTTAGCCTTATCCTCGGCATTGGGAGGAAGTGAAGGTTCTCCCGCCACATCTTCCATTAGCACTCTAAATCTATAGTCGAGCAAATTAAAATAAAGCAATACATCTTGATCTTCTTCCATAACGCCAAACAGACTCTCTATCCTGTCCCTAAGCTCTATCGCCTTGGAGACTTCCCTCTTTTTAATATGGACGTACCATGTATTGATCAGGTTGGCTACATCCACCGAGGCCACCGCATTCATTGACAAACCTCCCATATCTCATCCTGCCTCTACCGTTTATGATCATATTTTACAGAAAGTTGTCAATTTTTGCAAAGGGGTTGCGAGAATATTTAACTTTTTCAGTTATACAATTGGCGTAATTTTCACTTTCAGCCCTCACTCCTTTTCTTCAGATCTTCTGACCCCTGATCCTCCTTAGTAACCACAACAGCCTTTTCTAGAGAGCGGGCGGCTTGCAGGCCTCCGTATGCTGAAAGTAAACAAACCATCCGGAAATGAACGAACTGGTTTCAAAAGTTACTGGGAGTGTACATGATGTTCTCTCATTAAAAAACACCCCAACCGTTGGATCGTTGGGGTGCCATTCATCTAACTTACTTTTGGATTTACTCCATATTGATTATCGTTTTTTTCACTATCTTGACAGTAAAAGATCAGCAAAATAATAGCACCGACAAGCGGAATAAAGCCAATGAATATCCACCAGCCGCTTTTCCCGATATCATGCAACCTGCGGACACCGACAGCGAGAGACGGCACCAAAACCGCCAATTGATACAGAATGATCAGGATGTATCCTAGCATTCCGCCGCCATATCCAGCGACATATCCCACTTGATAGCCGTCAAACCCTGCTGCTGTCGTAATTCCAGCGGTTAAAATTCCTACTATTATGATTGAGAGTATAAATAAAGTAAAACAAATAAGGGCATTGAATAAACAAAACATCCAATATTCCTTTCGCCTTGCTCTCCCTTCAAAATCTGCATAGTTCTTTAAACATTTCCAATACCATTGCATAACATTTCCTCCACTATCAACTTTATTGAATAATGCAAAACATATGCATTATATCATAAAAAATCCATTTGTTGTTTGTAATCCTATGATTTTGGATCGATATCATTGGTCGGCAAGTAGGGCCATTATTCTCGCCACTTCTGATTTCATGTAGTTTATCTATCTGATATTTGCGTCTAAATTTTTTTAACCCAGCCTCTCGAAAGTTGCTCTCTTTTGTTATGCTTTAGTCCGTTTCTTCTTTCTCTAAAATAGCAATAAAAAGCACCCCCACTAAGACAAATTGGAGGTGCTTTCACATTAAATTTCAACATCCCGTTTATTAAAGCCAACAAAACCTATTACTGTGAACACAATCGCAAAAATACTTAATAAAAACAGCGGCGTGAAAGAGAAATCCTCAACAGGTATTTGCGGAACGTAGCCAAATGGAGAAATATTGCCAACCCAGTCCGGGAATTGGAATAAACCTCCTAAATACAGTACGATAAAAGAATAAAAAACATAAAGCCAAATGAGATTCGTTAACTTAGGGTAAAACCCGATCAGCAATACTGCTAAACTAATCATGACAAGCATGGCTGGATAATAGGAGAATGCTGCTCCAAAGATCATCTCAAAAGATAATCCGCCTTCAACCACAGCCGTCCCCGCAGACCATAGCCCGAGTGCAGCAAGCGAGATCATGACAAACCCATTGACAATTGAAATGATGAAGTAACTCCCTAATAGTTTTGTCCGTGAAACAGTTCTGCCTATCAGATGCACGACCCGTTCTTTTTTCTCCTCACCGCGCAGCTTATTCACTGCCATAATCGGAGGAACAGTTGCCAGCAATGAAATGACGATCATCAACATCGGTATGAATTGTTCTAACAACGTGCCCCCTTCATGTGTCTGGAGCAGCTGCTTTATCGTTTCGTTATCGGAAAAAAATGATTCGAGATCACCTAAAACAGAGCCGTATGATGCACCTAATACATACATACCGATTGCCCATGATATGATTCCAACTCGCTGCAGTCTTAAAGCAAGGCTGATTGGACTTTGCAAAAAACGAGATGCATTTTTTTTACCAGGCTTGGATGGTAAAAATCCCTGATCCAAGTCACGAATGGCATTCAAATAATTCGCAACGATATATAGAGCCAATGAAGCAGCGATCATTAAAACAGTCGGCCACCAATTATTCGTATCGTAAACTTCTGCTTTTGTTACCCATGCCAGCGGTGAAATCCATGACAGCGTCTGATTGCTAACGTCTGTAATCGCCCGAAACAGATAAGCAATCAAAAGCACAGCAATCGAGTAACCAATCGTACCACGCGAACTATCCGACAATTGCGCAAAGACAGCTGTTACTCCAGCGAAAAATAAACCAGTAGCGCCTAATGCCGTACCGTACAATAACGAACCTTCCAAATCCATACTTTCAATCCCTAGTGCATAAAGCCCACATCCAATAATCAATGCCAATCCGATACATGTCACCGTAACGACGAGTAATGATGCATTCAAATACGAAAGACGCCCGATTGGCAGTGAACGCATGATTTCCAAGCGGCCATCCTCTTCATCCGCCCGTGTGTGACGCGTGACGAGCAGGATGCTCATCAGTCCTACCACCGCAGCCGTCATGAGTAACATTTGATGTGCCGTCATGACGCCGAGCGTATAGTTATTTAAATCAGCTGGGCCTGTCATGGCCGTCATCGCAGGGTTAGCCATCGTCTGTGCCATCCCATCTCTTTCCTGCTCAGAGCCGTACAAATCCTTAAAAGCGGTTGGTACAATCAATGTAAAAAAAGTAAGGGAAATGATCCAAATTGGGATCCTGATCCGATCAAGCCGGAAAATAAAACGGGAAAGGTTAACCGTTTTAGCAACTAAATTGTTCGCCATCACCGTTCACCTCCCACTCCCGCATTCTTCGCTCCTTCATAATGACGCATGAATAAGTCCTCTAACGTCGGTGGAGCACTTTCCAGCCTAACGATTCCAAATTGACTAATATGCTTCATCACATCATCCATTTTTTCACTATCAACCTGAAATGACGTGACAAGTTCACGTTCTTCGATTTCATGAATTCCTTGCAGTTCATGTAAACCCGTGATTGGCTGTTTGGTTTCAACGAGCATTTGTGTTCGTGTTAAGTGGCGCAATTCGCTTAAAGTGCCGGACTCAATAATTTTTCCTTGTCGTATGATACTGACTCGATCACACAGCTTTTCTACCTCTGATAAGATATGACTCGACAGCAATACACTTTTTCCTTGCCTTTTTATATCCATCACACATTCCTGAAAAGCCTTTTCCATTAACGGGTCCAGTCCAGATGTCGGTTCATCCAGAATATAAAGGTCCGCCTCCGATGAAAAAGCAGCAACTAAGGCAACCTTTTGCCGATTTCCTTTAGAATATGTTCTGCATTTTTTGGATGGATCCAAATCAAATTTTTTTATCAGCTCTTCGCGTCTTGATTTGTTCGTTGTGCCATTTAATTTCACAAATAAATCAATGACCTCGCCTCCAGTTAAGTTAGGCCACAGATTGACATCACCAGGAACATAAGCGATACGCTTATGTATTTCTACTGCATCATGCCAGGCATCCTTGTCAAAAATTTCAACGTCTCCGCTTGTTGCCTTTAGTATTCCTAATAACACTCGAATCGTTGTCGATTTACCTGCACCGTTTGGACCGATAAAGCCCACTACCTCACCTTTATTCACCTCAAAGTTGACTCCGTCCAAAGCAGTGAACTTGCCAAACTTTTTCGTTAAATTGGACACTTTTAGTAAGCTCATCACTCTTCCCCCTCTTTATAGAAACAACGCTTCAGTATCTTTGAATAGCTGTTCCATTCGTTGATATGCTCCATTCCGACGTTTTTAAAAGACTTGATTTTCTTGATTTGAGCTTCTGCAAAACCAACCATTGTCCAATTCAGGATATGAAGTGCTTTTTCAGGATCGACATCTTCTCGAAATTTTGACCAATCTATATTTTCATAGATTCTATTTAAGCCATTATCCAGAATATTACCCATTAGCTGCTCAATATCAGGTTTAACTTCTGCTGCTTGTTCTTCACCTATCGATTTTAAGAAATCAAACACTAAAGGGTATGTTTGTTGTATCTTTAATTTAATCAATCCGACTTGACTGAGTCGTTTAAAAAGGTCACGTTCATTCAAATCTATTTCATCATAGATTCCATCAATTATTTTTAGGGCGTGATCAATCAAATAAAGATACAGATCTTTTTTATTATTGAAATAATTGAATAACGATCCCTTAGATATTTGTGCTTCCTTGACGATTTCATTTGTTGATGCTTTTTCATAGCCACTTTGTACAAATTGTGTCAATGCCGCGTTGACAATGCGTTCTTGTTTTTCAGGCTTTAAACTGTTAAATTTTGTGTTAATTGCACTTCACTCCTTTCACAGAAAATGACCACATCGGTCATTTTTAATGTAACATGAATGACCAATGCGGTCAAATAAAATCCGAACTCGCACTCTTCATAACATATGGGACCGCAGCCTTCCTCGCTTTCCATCAGGCCAAGAAGAGCTTCATGACAACATTGATCATTACCCCACGAATCTTTAAACGTCCTATCTCGGCAGACTTATCTTTAAAAAAGAGCCCTTCTTATAAGAGTTGGGCTTACTTCAGCATGTGCCTCCTCAAAAAATGAAAATGCTAATCCGTTACACCCAGTGTAATTTCACATCTAAAGTATTGCTTATAAAGCAGAGAAATGTTACTTTTGAACTTTTTTTATTTTAATCACCAAACAATAATAATTTTCAAGTACAATGTGATGGAATATAAATGGAAAGGATGTAATTATAATGAACAATTGGGGTTGCAAGGGTTTTAAGGTGTTTGTTGTATTGTTGACATTAGTATTGGCTTTACCTGTTTTTTCAATAGCCGCATCAGCTACAGAACTAACTGATAATGAGAAATTACATAACGAAACTGCTGTATCAACTAAAGGAATTTCTGTACCCAACCAAAAGCTGAAAAGCGAAGAATTTGAAAATGTAAATGTGAATATGGATGATGTAAAGAGGTTAGAAGCTTATCTTAAATTAAACGCAGATGGAACTCTTACCTTAGATCCATCGTATACTAAACTAGGTATTTCCCACTCTGTAACAAACGAAGTTCATGAGTGGATTAAATACTTAAACGGTTTAGTAAAACAAAATGAAGCTGTCATTAACTCCGATTTTAGTGTTAAAATTTTAGCCAAAGACGGTAGTGTACTGACGCTTGATAATGGAAACAATGATAAAATGAAAGTGGCGAAAAAAGGTTGCGGCCGATCTGGTCATAAAGTGTACTGGTGGGGGTATAATCTTTATTTTGACTGTAATGAAACAAGAACACTTTATCAATCATTTAAAGCAGGGGGTGGAGCAACTACTGGTCTTGCTGCAATATCAAGGTTTATACCCGTACCGCCTACACAATTAGCAAGTGCAATTGCCGGAGTAATTGGAGGCGGACTTGTAGGTTTTGGTCAAATGATTCAAGACGAACATGAAGGGCATGGTGTCAGAATACGTTTTACTGGACTTGGATATGCAGCTGTTCCAACTGGGGTTTTTCCACAATAAAAATGAAAGAAGGGAAACTATGACTTTCTTTGTTTTAATGGCAGGGCTATTTCTTTTGATTTACATGAAAGAACCATTCAGCAAAAAAATGTATGGTTATGTTTACTTGTTTTTTTATTTAATGGTTTTAGCCCTATATATAATTAATACTACATTTGTCAATTTGATATCTAGTAAACTCTTATTAATCGTTGCAGTAATTGTCATTTCACCATTGTTCATTAGTTTCCTAAAATCCTCAACCGAATCTCGTTAGAAAAAAGACAGAAGGAGCAGGCATAGCGCCTGCCCTTTGTTGTTACTATAATAAATATTAAAATTTTTTTCGTATTTTTGATCGTTAATTCAATCTGCATCCAAACCACGCATCATTTGAAACCGTTTGGTTGCATTCTGTCCCCCCCTTCCCCTCAGTTATCAAATGATATTGATAAGGAATAATAACCTAAACCAAATGATTCATTTTGATGGATGCACAGGATTTATTCACCATTATTCTACTATAAAGTGGTAAACTCTATACTGATTGTAACCATTAGTATTAGAGGAGAATGCCATGAAGACCTTGGATGTTCAAGCGTTGCACCATGCAATTGACCAGACGCTCGAACAATTAAAAAAGCAATCAGATGAATTGCCAATGTCAAAAAAAGTGTGGATGGAATCACGTCCCTTGACGATGCTTTAAAAGGAAAAGGCGGCGATGCCATTCGTAACTTTTATGAAGAATGTCATACCCCTTTCTTGAAGTTCTATGAATCTTTTATTGACGAATACCAGTCAGCACTGAAAAAAATCAAAAATGCATCGGAATCCTTTTCTACAGTTCTATGATACTTTCATAGAGGAATACAGTTCCGCGCTGAAGAAAATGAAAAACGCGTTGAATTCCCTGGAACCAAACCATAATGGATTTATTTCACAGTCCTTTCTCGAGCACGAACTTGAGAATGGTTTAAATGCTGCTGATCGAACAACGAAACATTTGGTTTCCAAGACCAACGCGACAATCGCAAAAGTCAGTCATATCGTTGATCTGCCGGATTTGAACGACAGCGATTTTCACGAACAGAATCAGAAAGCGTTAAAGGAAATCAGCACGACTCTTGAAAAGCTGCATGCGTTTGACCGCGAGCAAACAAACGCCCTCAAAACGGCTGAAAACGACCTTGAGACGATGCAGAAATACATTGCGCGGCTCGAAAAGATGTATACCGGACCAAAAATTGAAATAACCGGCTATCAAAAAGGCGCGATTTTAAAGCCGGATGAGATGGATACCCTGAGTGGAAATCAAGAAACAGCGATGGGTGTTATGTTGAAAAAAGTCGGAGACAAAGAAGACACTGAAATGAATACTCTCGCCGACCCTGACCGAACAAAAAAATTAGCGACACAAAAAGTTTCTAAGAAAGTGTATAGTGAAGAGGAGTTAGAAAAGCTAGAAAAGAAATATACTGTTTATAATGACACAGTGTACCGAGCTTATATAGATGGTAATATAATCGTCAAGTTAGAACCTACTTACACCCTTCCTGAAGATGTTGAAAAAAGCGAATGGGAAAAATATCTAGAGACTGGTTTGGAATTTGCAGGAGTTTATGATGCAGTAAGAGCCGGATTTGGGTACGACCTTGCAACAGGTGAAATCGTTTCAGTCAAAGATCGTTTTTTAGCTGGATTTTATGTCACACCTTTTGGAAAAGCATTTAAATACGGAAAACGCGGTTACAAATTATTCAAAGGTGAGGAATCAGCAAAGAAAATTGCCAAGGTTGAGAAAGGTGCGAAATCAACTGAGGAAATTTCTAAGGTTCAAAAAGGCGAGAAAACGGCTGAGAAAGCTTCAAAAGTTGAAAAAAGCACAAAGAGTACTAAGTATGTTAATAACATTAAAGGGTTAGCAGATGATATAGGAAATAAATTAGATGGTTCTGTTTCAAATGCTAAAGGAAAAGGATACAAAGTAAACATACCAAATGGCAATAAAACAATTACTGTAAGGATCATGGATAAAGGGTCTGGAGGGAGAGATAAACCTTACTTTAGAGTCAGTGTTAATGGAAAAGGTTCTATCACTCTTGACGGTAAAATTTCTAATGACAGAGCTCTTACTCATATTGATATTACAGACAGATAACTCTCTCAAACAAATAGAAGATATGATAAAAACTTATAAAGGAAAGTGATCATAGCATGGAAACAAGATTAGTAACTTTGCTGAACGAAATGTGGGCAGCAGTTATTGAAAAGTATGAATTTGATATGTTGAAAAATTCGATTAGTTTTGAGCTCAAGACAATAGACAATGGTCTTGAAGCAAAACATAAAATGATCTTTAAGGGAGTATCTGCTTGGTATTTCATTGAAGATAGCGGTGAAGATAGATTCAACACAATTGATGAAACAGAAGACCAAGATTATTTAGAGTTAACTTCAATAGACTTTTATAAAAATGGGATTGGACAAATTAAGCCTTCGTCAATAGAAGAAGATTGGGTAAATCAATATTACTCCAATGCTAATTTTGCATTAGAGATATGGGATGCCTTATTATTAGTTGAAGCAAAAAGTATTATCATCAATGGTAATAAATACGAAGTGAATAATTAACCATTTACAATTTTGGACTTTTAAAAACTACGGTCCTCTTTTTAGAGGGCCGTGTTTTGCAATTGGCTATGCGGATAACCCGGATCGATAATAAGTGCACATTTCAAAATTCAAATATGCCGCCCATTCACTCCTCCAGACACCTGCTTCACTTCCAAGTTTACTCCTTTTTCGGGCAGTCCATAACGCAAGCGACTTCTATCTTGATTCATAAAGTTGATTTTAGGGAGGGATTTTCCCTAAAGGAGGATTGATTGAATTGTTACATACAAAATTTTATGATGGATTTGAGGGTGAACCTGAAATTGTCTTATCTGATGGAGAAAACAAAGTCGTGATTTGGAATGGATACTTTGAGACTTTATTAAATTCTTTATTAGATACCAACATTAAAAAAGAAGGAATAATCAAAGAGTACTTTTATCAAGAAGGATGGTATAATGACTCACCTTGGGTAATTGAAGATGTACAATTAACAATAAACCAAATGAAAAGTTTTGATGTAAGCAAACTAGATACTTCAGACGGTTTTAAAAAAGAATTAGTTGAATTAGTTAAAGAAACTATACAATTTCTCGAAAACGCCAAAAATAAAACTGTTGTTATTGAATACGATTAAAAGGCCCTTTCGAGGGCCTCTTTTTGTTATTTCAATAATGCCTCTTCTTTAATAATGCAAAACGCTCATAAACGTTGATATATCAACATTTATGAGCGTTTCGAAAAATCTTATCGGCTCTTAAAAAGAGCAAAGGATACCGGTGGTCGGGGTCGAACCGACACTCCCGAAGGAACACGATTTTGAGTCGTGCGCGTCTGCCAATTCCGCCACACCGGCATGTGTGAGCAAATGGTGCCGAGGGCCGGACTTGAACCGGCACGGTAGTCACCTACCGCAGGATTTTAAGTCCTGTGTGTCTGCCAATTCCACCACCCCGGCACGAGGCAAATAAGGCGACACCCGGATTCGAACCGGGGATAAAGGTTTTGCAGACCTCTGCCTTACCACTTGGCTATGCCGCCATCATTTTAAGAAATTGGAGCGGAAGACGGGATTCGAACCCGCGACCCCCACCTTGGCAAGGTGGTGTTCTACCACTGAACTACTTCCGCATTTTCATGATGAACTTATTTTATCATATTCAGCTTTTTAAAGAAAGATAAAACTGGGCTAGCTGGATTCGAACCAGCGCATGACGGAGTCAAAGTCCGTTGCCTTACCGCTTGGCTATAGCCCAATATTAAGGGCGATTGATGGGAATCGAACCCACGAGTGCCAGAGCCACAATCTGGTGCGTTAACCACTTCGCCACAACCGCCATAAATTGTGAAGTAAAATTGGCAGGGGCAGTAGGAATCGAACCCACACCGGAGGTTTTGGAGACCTCTGTTCTACCGTTAAACTATGCCCCTAAAATCATGGTGGAGGGGGACGGATTCGAACCGCCGAACCCTGAGGGAGCGGATTTACAGTCCGCCGCGTTTAGCCACTTCGCTACCCCTCCACAACAGTGCCGGCCAGAGGACTTGAACCCCCAACCTACTGATTACAAGTCAGTTGCTCTACCAATTGAGCTAGACCGGCAAATGGTGGCTCGGGACGGAATCGAACCGCCGACACACGGATTTTCAGTCCGTTGCTCTACCAACTGAGCTACCGAGCCTTATTTAAATGGCGGTCCGGACGGGACTCGAACCCGCGACCTCCTGCGTGACAGGCAGGCATTCTAACCAACTGAACTACCGGACCATTTTGGCAATGAATTTTTAATTTGGTTGCGGGGGCAGGATTTGAACCTGCGACCTTCGGGTTATGAGCCCGACGAGCTACCGAACTGCTCCACCCCGCGATAATATGATTTTCATAGATATGGTGGAGGATGACGGGATCGAACCGCCGACCCTCTGCTTGTAAGGCAGATGCTCTCCCAGCTGAGCTAATCCTCCGAAGCACAGGACGTGCAAATGCATGCGTTGCAACAGGACGTTGCTCCCTTAGCATGCCTTCCTTTGAAAAGTTCCGGCATTCGCTTTCTGCTTTTCAACATGCTGTCCAAAGAAATGGTGACCCGTACGGGATTCGAACCCGTGTTACCGCCGTGAAAGGGCGGTGTCTTAACCACTTGACCAACGGGCCAGATGTTTTTAAAAGTGGCGGAGAGCAAGGGATTCGAACCCTTGAGACGGCGTTGGCCGCCTACACGATTTCCAATCGTGCTCCTTCGACCACTCGGACAGCTCTCCAATAAAATGGCTCCGCAGGCAGGATTCGAACCTGCGACCGATCGGTTAACAGCCGATAGCTCTACCACTGAGCTACTGCGGAATGAGTCTGCCTGGCGACGTCCTACTCTCGCGGGGGGAAGCCCCCGACTACCATCGGCGCTGAAGAGCTTAACTTCCGTGTTCGGCATGGGAACGGGTGTGACCTCTTCGCCATCATCACCAGACAATTTAGTGACAAAGATCATTATACTATGTATTTGGAAAAATGCAAGAGCATTTTTCGAGAAATTATTCTCTCAAAACTAGATAACGGTTCAAGACGATTCACAAAAGTTTTGGTTAAGCCCTCGATCGATTAGTATCTGTCAGCTCCATGTGTCACCACACTTCCACCTCAGACCTATCAACCTGATCATCTTTCAGGGATCTTACTTCCTTAACGGAATGGGAAATCTCATCTTGAGGGGGGCTTCATGCTTAGATGCTTTCAGCACTTATCCCGTCCGCACATAGCTACCCAGCGATGCCCTTGGCAGAACAACTGGTACACCAGCGGTGCGTCCATCCCGGTCCTCTCGTACTAAGGACAGCTCCTCTCAAATTTCCTGCGCCCGCGACGGATAGGGACCGAACTGTCCCACGACGTTCTGAACCCAGCTCGCGTACCGCTTTAATGGGCGAACAGCCCAACCCTTGGGACCGACTACAGCCCCAGGATGCGATGAGCCGACATCGAGGTGCCAAACCTCCCAGTCGATGTGGACTCTTGGGGGAGATAAGCCTGTTATCCCCGGGGTAGCTATGTGCGGACGGGATAAGTGCTGAAAGCATCTAAGCATGAAGCCCCCCTCAAGATGAGATTTCCCATTCCGTTAAGGAAGTAAGATCCCTGAAAGATGATCAGGCTGATAGGTCTGAGGTGGAAGTGTGGCGACACATGGAGCTGACAGATACTAATCGATCGAGGGCTTATAAGAGAGAGGATGGCATGCATCACTGTTAGAATAAGATCGGAGGGCTCTTTGCATCAACAAGAAAAGAGTGTGCTTTATGGTCCGGCTGTTTTGATATTCCCACAATATATAAAAACCCACTCTATAAGTGGGTTTTTATATTAAGATCATTCTTCATCTTCATAGAAACCAAACAATTTCTCTTCTTCATATTCATATTTCCGACCTGACAGCGCCTAAAAATCAAGTGTTTCCTGCCTGTTGTGCAAAGAGACAACTGCCAAAAAACCATGCTGGAAACCATTGGATTTACCTTCACAAATACAGGATAAGATTGGCCACCTGTTATTCAAACTGAAAATATACTTGATTCCCCGCTTCCATTTGAAATGAGTATATCATTTCTTACATATATGTCAATTTATATATTTAAAAATTTACATATGATATACTGTAGATATTTAAGTTGAAAAGAAGGAGATGATACATGATGCAAAAAAACAAGCATCATTTATTAAGCGAGGGGGTGTTTTTCCCTTTAATAACAGCTTCTCTCAAAGGCATCTCTCAAGTCATCCTGATTGAGAATGTAATGACCGGCTTTCTAATTCTGATAGCCATCACTGTTTCTTCTTATTATTTAGGCATAATTGCTCTGTTGTCCGCTATTATCGGCACCTTAGCAGGGAAATTGGGGGCGGCAGATGAAAAGAATATAAATCAGGGTTTGTTAGGATATAATTCTGTGTTAACTGGAATGGCATTGGCATCATTCTTAACTGGCCCTTACATGTGGCTTATCGCTTTAATTGGGGCAGCCGCAGCAGCCATCTTCACAGCCGCCATGATGCATTTTACGAAAAGAACCGAAGTTCCAATTCTTACATTCCCCTTTGTTATCCTGACATGGTTTATATTATTAGCTTCATACAAATTAAAAGGGATTAGATTAAGTTCTGCCCTGGTACCTCAGGATTTAACACACTGGGAACTAAAGACAGCAGGTGAAGTCAATTTAATAGACGGGGTCTTTCATGGAATTGGACAAGTATTTTTTCTTAGTAACACAGTATCTGGGATTTTAGTATTCCTCGCCGTATGTTGGGCAGGAAGAAAACTAGGACTATATACAGTTATCGGAAATGCAGTTGCTATCATCAGTGCTGCATAGATCGCCATTCCAACCGGATGCGTGTAATCAAACGTTTTTTGGATCCAGTTCGTCACATCGTTGGTACCAAAGAATGAAGCCACGGTCCGCGGTGTAATGATAAACGAAACAGCAAAGATAACCGGAATAACACCCGCCGGGTTAACCTTCAGCGGCAAGTGTGTTGACTGACCGCCAGGAACCGGTGAACGGCCTGAACCTTTCGCATATTGAATTGAGATTTTTCTTACTGCCTGTTGGATAAAAATCACGCCAACGACAATCGCCACAATCGCAACCAATATGATGACAACCTTTAAGATTTGCAAGAACAACTGATCTCCAGCGTCTGTAAACTGCTGAGCGTAGATCTGATTGACCGTCTGCGGAATACCGGCAACGATACCGGCGAAGATGATAATCGATATTCCATTACCAACTCCATGGGACGTAATTTGTTCTCCCAGCCACATTAAAAAAGCAGTTCCGGCAGTCAGCACAATCGCAATGGTCAAATAAGTACCGAATCCCTGAAATGAATTGCGGAAAATGGTCGGATATTAAGTCTTCCACGATGCCGGTATCATTGACAACGCGGCTGACGGTTTCGCCGCTCGTCTTTTCGTCAAAGTACCGAACGGGGAGTCGCAGCAATTTAAACCACATCCGCTCACGCAAGGAAGCGACGACTTTTTGCCCGGCATAGGCAAGAAAATAGGTGGAAAACCCGTCGCAAATCGCTTGAATGATAAAAACGAGCGCGAGGATTCCCGCTAAGGCGATGTTGATCGATTGGGCGGAAAAGCCGTCAACCATTTCCCTCGTTAAAAGCGGGATGGACAGCCCCACCAATGTCGTAATCAGGCTTGTGCTTAAGCCGATTGCTAATGCGAGTTTAGGGACGTTGGATGAGAGAATCAATGAGAAGAACGGTTTTATGCTGGTTGGTTTGTTCTCTGTTTTCATTTGCTTGCCTCCTTTCTGTAACGAATCATACTACGAGATAGGCGGCAAAAGGTTTCCAAGCCTGCCGTTTTTTTATTTAACTTTAAGGTTGACAGATGAAAGAGGTGTAACTATTATTATTACATAATGTAACTTGTGTAGTTACAAATGAGAAAGGAACAAAAAACATGACCTTGAACATGAAGGATAAGCCGAATAATACGAGAAATGAAAGCATATAAGCGAAATCCTCCGATTGGATTTTTTCGCGTTTTAAAGAGAAGGGCTTCTCCTGTGAACGCGAGGGGGTTTGATTATCCGTATTTTAACATAAAAAAGCCTTGTTGAGTGACTCTCAACAAGGCTTCCCATTATTCGACGATAAACGGCTCCTCTGTCAGCACATAGCTTGATTTTCCTTTAGAAGAGGCGTAAGCGAGCATATGATATTTGCCCGGTTTAAGGGCGGTTGTATCATTGATCTTTCCGTTCCATTGATATGTTTGATACCCTTTTCCTTGGTTTTTATAAACCCCTGCCTGTCAAACAGAACCTGCTGGATATTGTCAGCTTCTTCCTGTGTGATGGCGACAAGGGACACTTCCGCTTCTTTGCCGTCACCGGCCGTTTCGACCTGAAGCTTGACAAGCTTAAACATTTGCTGGATGAGACCCGCGCTCGTGTTGATCGTTTGAATGCGCTCAATCGGAATGTACCTTTTCTTTCTGGTGATCAGACCTTCCTCGATCCGCAGTTCATCCTCCTCAATCCGATAGGTGAATTTCCGCCATTTGATTATGCTGCTTGCAATCAAAAAAAGGAAAATCAGCACACCCGCAGCAGCCGCCAAACATAATATCTTTTTCAATAGAACACACTCCTCTTATTTCTTTAGCTCACTGATCAGCCTTGCTTCATCCCAGACTTCGATGTTCAGCTCTTCAGCTTTGGCCAGTTTGCTGCCTGCCGCTTCGCCGGCAATGATAAGATCGGTTTTTTTGCTTACACTGCCTGTGATTTTTCCCCCGAGCGCTTCAATTTCCGCTTTCGCGTCGTTTCGCGACATCTCGCTGAGCTTACCGGTCAGCACGATCGTTTTTCCGGCAAAATAGGAATCGCTGTCTTCGGCGGCCGCTTTTTTCGGGCCTTTGTAAACCGTATTGACGCCGAGCTCTTCCAGCTCAGCCAACAGCTTCAGAATCTCTTCTTTTTCAAAATAAGTGACGAGGGCGTCCGCCATCTTATCGCCGATTTCTTCCACTTCGATTAATTCATTCATTTCGCAAAATCAATGGACAAAGCGGTTCCATTGAAAAAGTGGATGAAAGCGCCCGCCTGCTCGGAGAAATGGTCGAACGGATGAACGGGATGATCAAGCGGTTTAAACTGTGATGTTTCAATGAAATGGGAGGTTTTCATGTTGACAGCAAATTTGAAAAGAGGACTGTTTGCGCTCGTCTTGTTCGGCCTGCTGTTCGCCGCAGCGGGGTGCTCGTTCAATACTGTGCAAAAGAGTGCTGAAAAAGAGGAAAAAGTAAAGCTGACTGCCGATTCTGACAAATTATATGTCGGCTTTGCGATCGACACGCTGAAAGAAGAGCGCTGGTACAAAGACAAAGCGGCATTTGAAAAAGAGGTGGAAACCCTCGGCGGAGAAGTCAAAACGCTCGCGGCAAACGGGAATCAAGATGACGAAAAAATCGATTCAGACGCTGTCCAAGGATAAAGACGGTTTCTTCTTATTCGTTGAAGGCAGCAAGCCGGACTGGGCGGCGCATCAAAATGATCCGATCGGCATCATCAGCGATGTCCTGGCATTTGATGACGCGGTCAAAGAAGCTTAGAAAAGAATTTGATAACAAGCTGGTTGAACAGCTGATGCAGCAAAAAGAGGAATGGAACAGGCAACAGCGGCTGATTGAAAACAGCCTTGAGCCTTCCGCTGAAGTCCTCTACGAGTTGAAAGTAGCTGAAGCAAAGTACTTTTTTTATTTGCGGGAAGCCAAAAAAAGAAACTTAAGAATCGGCGGATGGAAGTAGCAGGTCTATTTACGTGAATCTCTTCATATGCTTGTACTAGAAAAGGTGAGGAGTGAGAGAGTTCGTGGGATCTGTTATCATTATCGGGGCAATTGCGGCTTTGGTTGCCCTGCTGTTTTTTTCAAAGACCGCCTTTAAACCTTTAAAATGGATCGGGACGATTGCCGTTCGATTGATCATCGGCGCCCTGTTGTTGTTTTGTGTAAATCTGTTTGGAGAAAGCATTGGCATTCATGTGCCGATTAATATTGTGACAACGGGGGTCAGCGGATTATTAGGTGTACCGGGGGTAGCGGCTCTCATCGTAATTAAACAATTTATCGCTGTTTAAATTATTGTTGACATCTGTTCTTAAAGGTGTTAAATTTATATTCGTCGCTAATGACGAATTATTTTTTTTTTTGAAAAAAGTTATTGACGACACATCAGATTGATGTTAATATATTATAGTCGCTTCGAGAGAGGCAACGAAGTTCTTTGAAAACTAAACAAGACAAAACGTACCTGTTAATTCATTTTTTATAAATCGCACATGCGAGTGTGCGTAGTCATTATCAAACAGGCCTGCACGATGCAGGTCACACAGACTCATCTGTGTTCCATTTATGGAGAGTTTGATCCTGGCTCAGGACGAACGCTGGCGGCGTGCCTAATACATGCAAGTCGAGCGGACCGATGGGAGCTTGCTCCCTGAGGTTAGCGGCGGACGGGTGAGTAACACGTGGGTAACCTGCCTGTAAGACTGGGATAACTCCGGGAAACCGGGGCTAATACCGGATGCTTGATTGAACCGCATGGTTCAATCATAAAAGATGGCTTCGGCTATCACTTACAGATGGACCCGCGGTGCATTAGCTAGTTGGTGAGGTAACGTCTCACCAAGGCGACGATGCGTAGCCGAAGCCATCTTTTATGATTGAACCATGCGGTTCAATCAAGCATCCGGTATTAGCCCCGGTTTCCCGGAGTTATCCCAGTCTTACAGGCAGGTTACCCACGTGTTACTCACCCGTCCGCCGCTAACCTCAGGGAGCAAGCTCCCATCGGTCCGCTCGACTTGCATGTATTAGGCACGCCGCCAGCGTTCGTCCTGAGCCAGGATCAAACTCTCCATAAATGGAACACAGATGAGTCTGTGTGACCTGCATCGTGCAGGCCTGTTTGATAATGACTACGCACACTCGCATGTGCGATTTATAAAAATGAATGAACAGGTACGTTTTGTCTTGTTTAGTTTTCAAAGATCATTTCCGCCTCAAAGAAGCGACTTTATTAATATAACATTCTACCAAAGTGATGTCAACAACTTTTTTAAATCCATTTCAAAACGTTGTTTTTATAAAGCCGTTTTTTAGGCACGGACATTAATATAACATCTATTTATGTTTTGTACAATAGTTTTTTCAAAAAAATAATAATCAAGATGAACGATATTGCGCATCGAACGTATATGCACACCTAAAGGATAAACTTTTGCCTTCAATAACCATAGCCAATCAAAGGATAGTATTGCACCGTTTTGTTTCTTCTATTAGATAGGAGATAACTTCCGCTTTATAAGATGAAGCATTTCCGCCCCTTTCTTTAATGAATAAAATGGAGCAAGTTGCCGACCATACTCATAAATGCTTTTCTTCCATTATAGGTTATGTGCTGACAACATAGTTTACCGAAAAAACGTTGACCACTCTTTTCGGCAGCGGTTTCTCTTGTTTCAGGGGAGATCTCGGAGCTGTTAAAACCGGAAATCACACCAACACATTTTCATTTATCTTTCCGCTTTAGCTAGCGGTCAGTTGATCCAAAATAAAGACCGCCATTCATTCAGGTGATGGCAGTCCACTTTTTCGATTCCCTTATATTTTTCAGCGCTTTTTTAATTCCGCCGTCGATTGTCTGACAATCAGTTCAGGTTTATAGACAGTGGAATGCTCAAGCTGATCGGCGTTTCGCCCTTCGACTTTAGCGATCATCCACTTGGCCGCATCAATTCCCATCTGCATTTTCGGATGGGTGACTGAAGTCAGCTTGACTTCCGAGGCCTGGCTTAAATGCGAATCATCATAGCCGACAATCGAGATGTCCTCAGGTACTTTCAGACCGAGTTCCCTAATCACATCAAGCGCTAAAAGGGCAATTTGATCGTTATAGCAGAAAATGGCCGACGGACGATCTGAAGAAGACAGGCGTTTTCTCACCTCAGAGACGGTCTTTTCTTCCTTGTTTTCTGTCGTATAGGTGACAACCATGTCCGGATAAAAAGACAGGCCGTTTTCTCTGAAAGCGCGGATAAAACCTTTCATTCTGTTGACGCCTTGCATGTCATCCTGTTTAAAAAGGCCGAACACTTTTTCATGGCCGAGCTTGATTAAATGGTCAGTCGCTATAAATCCGCCGTATTCATCGTCTAAAATAAAATGGGGCGGATTCAGCTCCTGATAAAGCTGATTGATCATCAGGTAAGGGATATGATGCTGTTCAAGCGTCAGGTAGTAGTTCAAATTCGGATTGAAGCTTCCGGTTTTCGTCGGTTCAACGATCAATCCGTCAATGTTTTTGTCAAGCATGTTGACAAGGCATTGTTTTTCTTTCTCTATGTCATTATTCGTGCTTGCGACGAGCAGCGTATACCCTTCACTCGACAACGTCGATTCGATCCCCCTGATAATGTAGGGAAAAATGTAGTCAGACAAATAGGTCGTGATGACGCCGATCATTTTATGTCTTTCCCTGCCTTTGTCAGAAGGTCGGAGGCGATGTGAGCAATATGTTCCTGAGCCCTGTTCCCTGTACAGAAGGCCTTCATGAACCAAGTCACCGATCGCCTGCCGAATCGTATGTCTGCTGACATCAAAAATTTTCATTAATTCATTTTCGGAATGAATTTTTTCCCCAGGCTTGACTTTGCCCTCATATATCCATGATTTAATTTGATTTTTGACCATGCTGTATTTTGTATGCTCACTCATCAGATCAACCCTTTACTGCATCTTGTACGTACGAATAAGTCCTATTATAAAGAAAGGAAGATGTGATTGCTACATATTGGAGAAAATAAGCAAATTTTTTTGAATATTTATCTTGTCGTCTGTTTTCTTTTTTAGTATAGTAGAAAATAACTAAATAACATGATGACCACAAGGGGAGCCTTCAGGCTGAGAGTGAACAACCGTTCTGACCCTTTGAACCTGTTAGTTAACGCTGGCGTAGGGATGTGGCAAAGTCATTCTAATTGCATCCAAAGCAGTGCGTGGAAAACTTTCCTACTCCTTCCCCGCATTGCTTTTTTATTGGGAAAGAAGTCCAGTATCCCTTTGTTCATCAAAAGTGAGGGTTACAATGAATCAATCAAAACAACTCGTACAGCTTATTGAAATTGCAATCATGACAGGAATCGCAATGATTTTAGATGCGATTTCCGGGATGTTTTTAAAAATGCCCCAGGGCGGTTCGATTGCCATCATGATGATCCCGATTTTTTTAATCTCTTTTCGGCGAGGACTGAAAGCCGGGCTGATGACCGGATTGCTGGCCGGATTGCTCCAGTTTGTCACAGGGGGGCTTTTTTACGTTCATCCGATCCAATTTCTGCTCGATTATTTTATCGCGCCAACAGCCGCTGGAATCGGCGGTTTATTCGCAGGTCCGATCCGAACTTCGGCCGCGGAAACCGCAAAAGGGAAGCTTGTTGCTTATGTCACGCTTGCGGTCTTTTTTGGAAGCGGACTGAAATTTCTCGCCCACGTCATCAGCGGTGCGGTCTTTTTCGCAAATTATGCGCCGAAAGGGACTCCGGTTTGGATTTATACCTTAACGTATAATGGCACATATATGGTTCCGTCATTTGTCATTTGCACAATCGTGCTCTGTCTGCTGCTGCTGACGGCTCCGAGGCTTCTGAGGACGGGCGATGATATGAGATAAAAAAACAGCGGACACCTGGTTTAGGTGCCGCTGTTTTTCCGTTCCAGCAAATCAGCTACCAGAACATAACGCTCTGGCGCAGAACCGATAAAATCAAACGGGTAGCAGGTGGAAACAGTCAGCGTCGCTCTCGGTTTGGGGACGATCACCGTCCGATCATCCGCATCAACGATTCGAACCTTTTTCACTTGATAGGTAAAGGTTCCGTAGACGGCTTTTATCATTAAGCGGTCCCCTTTCCCCACTTCCCCGAGCCTTCTGAAGATCGTATCGCGATGGCCCGACAGAACGGAATTATCATCTTCACCAGGCAGCACTGATCCGGCAAAATGGCCGACTCCCTTTTGAAGTTCATCCTCGTCAGTTCCATGATAAATCGGAAGCACGGCATTGATTTTCGGGATCACAAGATCACCGATTTTTTCACCGTTTGCAAACGACTGCTCAATCACGGTTTTTTCTTTTTTTTCGGCTGGAACGGGCTTTGTTTCTGGGACTTTCTCTTTTTTCATCTCCTGAAATGAAAACAGGGTATAGCCATGAAGCAGCTTAAATCCATTTGTCGTCGTTAAATAGAGCCCTGCCGCTATCATCATGATGGATAACACCAATAACATTCTTTTTTTCCGGGATCTTCTGATCTTGACTCACTCCCCATAAAAAAGCGCCCATTCGCTTGCGTTTCTTTAAGCTGCCTTCCGAAGCCTTCTGACCATGAAAAATCCGCCAGCCATCAAAACGAATCCAAGCATGGACCATTCCGCATAATGCCCTGCAGTTTTTGGAAGCTTTGCCCCTGTAACCGTCTTTTTCACATGAGATTTCTTTGCATCATGCTTAACAGCGGTTTGCGTTTGCTTCACTTTTGAACCTGTATCATGAATGAGATCAGAGCCGATCATTTCAGGTGTAAGCAACACATCCAAAATGAAATTTCCTTTCAGATCGTAGACTTCCACAAGAAGGCTCGCTCCCTTCAGCTCATCTGCGCTGACAAGGGTTGTCAAAGTCACCGCTTTTTTCTTGCCGTCCTTGACAAGGTAATATTTCGTTTTCACTTCAAGCGTCTTTTGAAGATCATTCAATACAGAAATCATTTCCGCGATGTCTTGGCCTGACAGTTCTGATACCGACTCAAAATCAGCTACCGCTTCAAGCCGTTCCCCCAGCGCCAACAGATCGTTTTCAAAATTGGGATTTTTGTCCCGCACATTGCGAAGATGATTGACAAGCCTCTCCCATTCAGAATCGTCAACGCCTAATTCCTGAAAGATGTTGCCGATTTCCACATCATCACCTTCTTCATATGTCACTGAAAAAAGGGCGTCATCCAATTCATATTCAAACAGAAACACGTCAAGGATGTTTTGTCCGCTTTCCATATAGCCGTTTTCCGCGAAAAGCCCGGCGGCTTCTTGTTCAGTTAACCCATATTCTTTTAAATATGAAGCGAGAAGTTCTTTCGTCAGTCTTTCCCCCAAAAAATCTCTTAATTCTTCCGTTGAATCAAAATCTTTCAGACTTTCATCATACGTATTTTGTAAGTAGGCTTCCAATTCTTTTTCTGTCATTCCTACCTCTTCAAGGTACTCTTTAAGCTCCGCCTGTTTCGGTGCAGCAAAAACCCCAGCTCCAGGCATGAATAACAACACGCAGATTACAAGCGGCATCAGCCTTTTTTTCATTGAATTGTCCCCCCTAAATCTATCTTTTCTCTTTGATTATAATGGAATATTTTAAAAAAACATGTATTGTAATAAAAATTGTTTTCATCTATAATATTCCGTCCATTTTGCAGCTTAAAAAAGTCATAAACCTTGCTTCTATTGAATGTAATATAGTATAGCGAATAGGGAGGTATGAAAATGAATCCTTACTATATGATGCTTATATGTTATGTGCTATCCATCATCCATTTTTTAATAGGCTACCGGGAAGCCTTGAAAATTAGCGGAGCCGACGGATTGGTGAATGGAACGGCAATGATCTCCTGTATTCCGCTCGGTGTCGTTTTTGCTTTTTTCTCTCACTTCTTTTGGAAAATGACCATATAGACCGAAAATTGTCCTTTATCAGCTTGCCGACAGGGGCAAACTCGGATTTCAGCGATATTCACAGACGGCGGCAGTTTATGCTATGATTAATAGAACTTCAATTTACAAAAAATTCACAAAGATTGGAGGGAAGAACATGGCTAAAACCGTGGCTTCTCAGGAAGTCGCCAACATGCTGAACGATTGGTACATACTGATGAAGAAACGAGACATTTCACGCTCGATCGAAATGAAAGATGACATAGATAAAGCCATTGAAGAAATGGAACAAGATCAGGATGTCCTCCTCTATTATCAAATGTTGGATTTTCGCTTAAGGCTCCTTCTTGAGGATATCTCCCAATCATCCACCGAAAAATTAGAAGCCATCAGCTTTCATGATAAAGACCCAAAAAGCACCGATGACAAGTTGAACTATTATTTTTATCTTTTCAAGGGAATCTATGAAGACTACAAGCAAAATCATACGGAAGCGCTCAATTTTTTCAGAATAGCGGAAAAAAGGCTTGGAGCGATTCAAAATGAAATAGAAAAAGCCGAATTTCATTATAAAATCGGCGTGCTGTACTACAATTTAAAGGCGACATGGCTGTCGATCCACCATATTCATATCGCCTCGGGAATCTTTCAAGGATACGACGGGTACGCCAAAAGGGTCATCAATTGCAAAATGCTGATGGGGCTTAACTATATTGATCAGTTTAAATTTTCAGAAAGTGAAGATTTATTAAAAGAAGCGATCGCAAAAACCGAAAAAATCGGCGACCGGTATTTGTTGCCTTACGCCTATTACAATATGGGCTTTTTAAAAAGCAAAGAAGAGAAACATGAAGAAGCGCTGGCGTTTTATTCGAAAGCTTTCGCCGTCAAGGATTTTGAAAAAGCAAATTATGCTTATATTCTGTGCGTTTATGAAAACACCAGATCTCTCCTGAAAACCAAAGCATATGATCAAGCTTTTAAATGGATCAATATAGGCTTTAAAAAATCCCGGGAAATGGACAGCGAAATCCTTGAATTAAAATTCAATATTTTAAATACATTATATTCAGATATCGAGAATAAAATGGAAATTATCAAGGACTTTGTTCATCAATTAGAAAATAAAAAAGCTTGGGTAGATCTGGAGGAATTATTGATGGATGTGGCGAATTATTACCGGGAACAGAAATTATATAAGGAAGCGATTTACTTTTATATTAAAACAGATAAGGCGAGCAAACTCGCCGGAAGAGGAGGAGATTAATATGAAAAAGTTTTTACTGGCATTATGCTTGTTGGGAGCTGTTTTCAGTTTTTCATTAGCAGATGATGCATCCCAAGCCGCCTCCCAAAGCGATCAGATGATTCTGGCTTCCCGAGGTGCAAGCGGCTGATCATAACGAAACAATACCCATTCGGCATTTTGCCCGGATGGGTATTTTGCCGTAGCCATGTCTTAAAACACATATTTTAGAGGAGCGATTCGTATGAAAAAGAAAGTTCTTCTAACAGGATTTGACCCTTTTGGGGGTGAGCCTGTCAACCCGTCCTGGGAAGCTGTTAAACGGCTGGACGGCGATCGCACCGATGACACGGTCATTGCCGTCGAGCAGATCCCGACCGTCTTTCACCAGTCGGCGGACGTTTTGGAAAAAGCGATCGCAAAACATGCACCTGATGCGGTCATTTGTGTGGGACAAGCCGGTGGAAGACTTCATATCACACCGGAACGTGTCGCGATTAATATCGATGATGCGAGAATTCCCGATAATAGGGGACAGGAGCCGATTGATGAATACATTTCACCCGAAGGTCCTGCCGCTTACTGGTCCTCGCTCCCGATTAAGCGAATCGTTAAAGGCTTGCGGGAAAACGGGATTCCCGCATCTGTCTCCAATTCGGCCGGCACCTTCGTATGCAATCATTTATTTTACCGGCTGATGCGCTACATTGACCGCACTTCCTCCAATATGCGCGGAGGCTTCATCCACATTCCGTACCTGCCTGAACAAACGGTCGATAAAAAAGAGCCCAGCCTCAGTCTGGAAACGATCATCAAAGGATTGCGAATTGCCGCATCCGCTACTGCCAATCACAAAACAGACATCCGCGAAACCGGCGGCTCGCTCAGCTGACTTTCCGCTTGATAAAGCGAGCCCGCTCCCCAAGTTCCGTCTCCGCAAATCGTTCATCTCACTTTTGCTCTTTTCCCAAAGATGTAAACCGAGGCGTGTTTTTCGGAAAAAAACGTAAACACTAAAAGAAAAACAGCCAAAAGGGTGAGCAGGATGCAGAAATCTTATGCCGTTTTCGGGCTCGGCCAGTTCGGCGGCAGCCTTGTCAAGGCGTTCCACGAAAAAGGAACCGAGGTCATAGGCATCGATAAATCAGAGGAAAAAGTAAACGAATATTCGGCCTATGCCACCTACACTGTTTGCGCCAATGCTGTCGATGAGAACACATTAAAACAAATCGGCATTCGCAATATTGACCATGCGTTTGTTTCATTTGGAGACGACATTGAGGCCAGTATCTTAACCTCGCTTTTGCTGATCGAAATGGGTGTTCCCCAGGTATGGTCAAAAGCGCAGAATGATTATCATCAAAAGGTCCTTCGCAAAATCGGCGTCAACCGAATCATTCATCCTGAAAAAGACATGGCAAGAAGAATAGCAAACCATATTACGTCTGAAAAAATGATCGATTTCGTCGAGCTTTCGTCAAACTACAGCATTGTCGAAATTGTCGCAACGAAGAAACTGGATGGAAGAAGTCTGGGCGATATTGATGTCCGTGCAAATTTCGGCTGCAATATCGTGGGGATCAAAAGGGACGGTCATTTTATCATTGCTCCCAGCGCCGAAGATATCATTTATGAAAACGATGTTTTAATTGTGATTGGCCAAAATAAAGATATTGAAGCCTTTGAAAAAAAGGGTGATTAAACATGAAATTCAAACAGATTCAGTTAAGCCCGTCGCAATTGCTTGTCCTGGTTTTTTTATTTTTTATCCTGTTGGGCACCCTTTTGTTAAAGCTTCCGATTGCAACACCGGAACGCGTGAATTGGATTGACACGCTGTTTACCGCGACATCGGCCATGACCGTAACCGGGCTGGTCGTCGTTGATACCGCAGCGGATTACACGGCGTTCGGCCAGGCGGTGATTCTTATTTTGATTCAGCTCGGCGGACTCGGGATTATGTCTTTTGCGGTTCTTATATTTATTATGCTGGGAAAAAAAATCGGTCTTAAAGAACGGCTGCTGATACAGCAATCTCTTAATCAGACCTCTTTGGGCGGCATCATTCAATTAATCCGGAGTTTATTTATTTTTTCTTTTACAATTGAAATGACGGCGATGATCATACTGGCATTGAAGTGGGTTCCTGAATACGGCTGGAAAAACGGGGTCTACTACAGCCTTTTTCACTCGGTATCGGCCTTTAACAACGCCGGTTTTTCCGTGTGGCCTGACAGCTTGATGCGCTATGAAGGCGATCCGCTTATCAACCTTGTCATCACTTCGCTGTTTATCATCGGAGGAATCGGCTTTACCGTGTTGTCGGATTTGTGGCATAAGCGAAATTTTAAACATTTAAGCCTGCATTCAAAATTGATGATCTACGGGACATTTGCGATGAATGTTTACGCCTTGATCATGGTCTTCCTGCTTGAAAGCCGGAACCCCAAAACACTGGGGCCGCTGCCGTTCGGCGAAAAACTGTTAGGCGCCTATTTTCAAGGCGTTACACCAAGAACGGCCGGTTTTAACACGGTTGACATCGGAAGCTTGCACGAAGCCACGATCACACTGCTCTTGCTGCTAATGTTTGTCGGGGCGGGAAGCGCTTCAACCGGAGGAGGAATCAAGCTGACAACATTTATCGTCATCCTTCTCTCAGTCGGTTCCTTTCTGAAAGGAAAAAAACATATATCCGTCGCCCGAAGAACATTGAAAGACAAAATGATCGTTCGTTCTCTCGCCATCTCGACCATCAGTGTGCTGTTGATTTTGGCTGCCGTTTTTATTTTAAATATCACAGAGCCCACCCCTTTTTTGAACATATTGTTTGAGGTGGTTTCCGCTTTTGGCACGGTGGGGCTGTCGATGGGCATTACAGCGGACCTGTCGCCCATCGGGAAGGTGATCATCATCTTTATCATGTTCCTTGGGAAGCTCGGACCGCTGACATTGGCGTTTTCACTGGCAAGGCCCGAACAGGAAAACAACATCCGCTACTCAAGCGAAGACATTCTGACCGGATAAAAGCCCGCTTCAAATCATTCTTTTCGCCCTGTTGTTTCGCACATCAATTCTTCTGGGATTACGCTGCGACGCCATGAACAGTAGAATGCCGGCAAAAATGACCGCGCCGCCGACAAGCTGTGTGGTCATGACGGACTCATGCAAAATCCAATAGGCCAGAACAATCGCGCCTGCCGGTTCAAAAAGAATTGCCACAGAGATCATGTTGGTGCTCAGCCACTTTAATACCCAGTTGAACAACGAGTGTCCGAGGAGAGTCGGAATGACGGCAAGCAGAACGAAATAGCCCCAGTCCGCAGGCGGGTAGGAGAAAAAAGCCGCGCCATCAAACAGGCAGTAAACGAGTAGAACAACGGCGCTGATTCCGTAGACGATGAACGTATAAACAGACAGGCTGTGTCGTTTTCTGACGTGCTGCCCGAACAGCAGGTAGGCCGTCACCCATGCGCAGGCGATCAAGGCGAGAATATCGCCATACAACGCCTGCCCGCTCACCTTAAAGTCCCCCCAGCTGATATATGCACTTCCGCCGATAGCCAGAAGCGCGCTGACAACTCCAGCCGCTGAAACCTTTTCTTTAAATAAAACATAAGTCCCCAGAAAGGAAAAGATGGGCTGAAGCGTAACAAGCACGACTGAGCTTGCCACTGTCGTATGTTCAAGTGACTGAAACCATAAAATGAAATGAAACGCTAAAAAAAATCCGGCCGCCCCGGAAAATAGCCAGTCCTTTCTGGAAAAACGCAAAACCTCTTTTCGTTTTCCCCAAAAGAAAGGAAAGATCAGCAAAGTTGAAAAAAACAGCCGGTAAAATGCGATGATGCCAGGTTCGGCTGTTGACAATCTGACGAAAACGGCTGAGGAGGATACGGCCAAAACGCCGACCACCAATGCCGCATACGGATACAGATTCGATTTCAAAAAAGCCCCTTCTCTCATTCATTTTTCTTAAGCATATCTGAATATGATATAAAAATCGAGCGCTTATTTATTTTACCAGCGTTCATTATGGTAAAGTTAACACAGGGGGGATTCACGATGAGCATTTTTAATGAAGCGAGAAAAGAACTTTGGAGCGAACTTCAAGGCCTGTCAGATGAGGATTTGAATAAAAGGCCGGCAGAGGAAGAATGGAGCGTTCAAGAAGTGCTGGATCATTTGAAAAAGATCGATTTGATGGCCGCTCATTTGTTCAAAGAAAAAATTCAGCATGCACCGATCAAAACAATAGAAGAAAAGCCCGTCAAGATCGCGGAGGAGCGAAGCCCTAAACGAAAAGCGCCTCAACATGTCGAGCCTGAAAGAAAAAACACAGATTTGTTAACGATCAAGGCTGAGCTGGACAATGTCAGAACACAGCTGACCTCCGTCATCGCCGCCTTTCAGGAAGAAGATTTTCAGCGGGTATTGCCTCATCCGGTCTTTAAAGAACTGACGGTCAGGCAATGGATCGATTTTATCGGTCATCATGAAAAACGGCATATTCAGCAAATCCAGGAAATCAAACAGAAATTGGGGCGTGATTGAAACCTCTCCGCTGTCTAAAGAGGCCTTGGCATCGGAACGATTTTCACAGCTGCTGACAAGGGAATCGCCGAAATGCTCCAGGAGACCCTTTTTCAAGGGTCTCCTGCTTCGGCTATGCAAATGACCTGGCGTCACCCTTTACCGCATTAGGCGAATAGGACCATACTTCCGCATGATCACCTTGAAAAATAAGGCCCGGGCGTTCGACAACGCAGACGATTCCTCTTCTGCCCATCGCATGACGCACAAATCGGGAAGCAAGCTTCGGCTTGTCCGGAAACTGTTGCTGAATGACTTCCCCGGGCTGAATGCACGGTTCGTTTTCACCTTCGCATAAAAGTGCGGCCCCGCTCGGAAAGATCAATCGGCTTCCCTCTCTCAAGGATGTCAAATGAGGCAGGCCGCTCAAGGCGATATTGGCTCCGAGCCATTCGGGCAAAACGGCGGGAACGCCGAGCTTTTCAGCCATCACCAGACATTCCTCGACTGAGACGATCGAAATCTGCCTTCTGTTAAAAATCTCCGTCCCCTTTTGATACATCGGCTCCCGCGCCCCCGCCTTCTTTGTCAAACCGAAATGAAGGTCGCCGGGAATTCCCCCGTAATCAAGCGAAATCTTTTCTTTTTTGTCTGTCACAAAGGACGGAGTTTCCGCTATGTAAACGTTCTCGGCAACGGCGGTCCATTTTTTCCACATTCGATCCACCCCCTTTATTTGAATATGTGATTTATTTTACATTGCCTGTCTATTTTTCTCAAATTGAAAAAACCCGCTGTGTGAGTTCACAGCGGGCCGCATGTTTTTTATACCGTTTTCGGTGTTAAATCAAAGCAGCGTTTGTAAATCCAATTGTATGCTTTTTCGTTCAGATCCCTTGGATTTCCGACCGTTTGCGGATCTTTCATTGCTTCTTTTGAAAGGCGGTCGATCATCTCAGGTGATACACCTTGTTCCTCAAGGCTAGGAATCTCTAAATCTTCTACAAGCTGATACATCCAGTTGACTGAAGCTTTCGCCGCTTCGACCGTTGACATACCGCTTGTATCGATGCCGAATGCTTTGGCGATGCGCGCAAATTTTTCAGGGTAGCCCTTCCAGTTGTATTCCATAACAGGTCCCATCATAGCTGCCACACATTGGCCGTGTGCGACCGGAATGATTCCGCCGAGTGTCTGGCTCATTGCGTGGGCCGCACCCGCTGATTCGCTTCCATATGAAAGACCTGCAAGCATTGCAGCTTGAGCCATTCCGTATCTCGCTTCAAGGTCTTCCCCGTCAGCAAACGCTCTGCGGATGTAATGCGCACCGTATTCAATCGCCAATAACGCTACAGCGTCAGTGATCGGCTGTGCAAATTTCATCGTGTAGCACTCGATCGCATGAGCCAATGCGTCAATACCTGTCATCGCTGTAACATGCGGTGGCATGGATACATGCAATTCAGGGTCGATGACTGTCAAGTGTGCCGCGATCAGCGGTCCGCCTGTATTAAATTTAAATTCGCGCTCTTCATCTGTGATGACCGCCCATTGTGTAACCTCTGAGCCGGTTCCGGCTGTCGTCGGAATGGTCGTGAGCGGAGGGATCCGGTTTTCAAGCGGTTTTTTTCCTTCTGCGGCTTCATAATCAAGGACTGAGCCTTCATGAGTCGCTTCAACACCGATCGCTTTCGCCGTATCCATTGAGCTTCCGCCGCCGACTGCGACAAGGCCGTTGCAGTTTTCTTCTGCATAAAGCTTTGATCCTTCAGCTACAAGGCGTACAGGAGGGTTTGGCTCTACTTTATTAAAGACGACAACTTCAACGCCGGCTTCCTGCAGAGATTCAACGACTGGGTTTGTCACGCCTGCATTGTAAATGCCAGGGTCTGTCACGAGAAGCGCTTTTGTGACGCCAAACTTTTTCACTTCTTCCCCCACATGCTTAACAGCGCCGATGCCGTGCTTAATGACAGTCGGAATTTCAAACGTGTGGAATTTGTTCATTGCTTCTACTTTCATATTTAAAGTCATCAATAATCTCCTCCTTTTTATGCTTTAAACCAATTGACGGCTGCCGGTTTTGTATTGCGGTACACATGCTTGACTTCCGTGTATTCTTCAAGACCCATACGGCCAAGCTCGCGGCCGATGCCTGACTGCTTGTATCCGCCCCAAGGCGCCTGAGCGAAGTAAGGGTGGAAGTCATTGATCCAGACCGTACCCATCCGCAGCTTGGATGCGACGCGTTCCGCTTTTTCGATATCCTGTGTCCAAACGGCGCCGGCAAGGCCGTAAATCGTGTCGTTTGCAAGGGCTGCGGCTTCTTCCTCTGTCGCGAATGCTTCGACTGTTAATACAGGTCCGAACACTTCCTCCTGTACGATTCTCATGTCAGACTTGCAGCCTGAGAAAATCGTCGGCAGGTAGAAGAAACCGTTTTCGAGCTCCGGATCTTCCGGGCGCTTACCGCCAGTTTCAAGTTTTGCACCTTCTTCGAGGCCGATTTCGACATATTTTTCGACTTTGCTGCGGTGCTCAGCGGAAATGAGCGGACCGCTTTGTGTTTCCTCATGGAATCCGTTGCCAAGCTTGATTTTTTTCGCGCGTTTTACAATCTCTGCCACGAATTCGTCATGGATCGATTCTTCGACAAGCAGACGGGCGCCCGCAGAACAAACCTGTCCGGCGTGGAAAAACACCGCATTCAGCGCCTGGTCAACCGCTACATCAAAATCGGCGTCTTTAAACACAATATTTGGATTTTTCCCGCCAAGCTCAAGCGCGATTTTCTTAACATTCGTGCTTGCCGCCTGCATGATTTTCTTCCCTGTTTCAATTCCGCCGGTAAAAGAAATCAGATCGACGTCTGTATTTCTGGCGAGCTCATCACCCACAGTGGCTCCAGGTCCGAGCACAAGATTGGCAACACCTTTCGGCACGCCCGCTTCTTCCATCAGCTTGAAGATTTTGATCGTTGTCAGCGGCGTGATTTCGCTTGGCTTCACAACGATTGTGTTGCCGGCCGCAAGAGCCGGAGCAATCTTCCAGCTTGCTTGCAGGAGCGGATAGTTCCACGGTGTAATTTGCCCGCAGACTCCGACAGGCTCTCTGACGATTTCGCTTTTTGAATCCGGTATCGGTGAAGAGATCACCTCTCCCCCGTCTTTATCAGCAAGCCCTGCATAATATTGAAAAACGTTTGCAATATCATCCATATCGGCTCTGCTTTCTTCTAATGTTTTACCTGTATCAAGCGATTCCAGCTCTGCCAGTTCTTCATGATCGCGTCTGATCAGTTCCGCGATCTTTAACACGATATTGCCGCGTTCCAGACCTGGTGTATTCGCCCACTCGCCGTCGTCAAAAGCGCGGCGTGCAGCGGCAATCGCTTTCACAGCGTCCTCTCTGTCTCCCTCACTGACGGTTTCAATATGTTCTTGATTGTAAGGATTGATAATGTTGCGTGTTTCGCCTTTTTCGGCGCTCACCCATTTTCCGTCAATGAAAAGTGTTTGACTCATAAAAGCAACCTCCTCATCACGCAAAGTTTGTTAAATAAAAATTTAACGTTTTGAACACTTTGAATTTATCATGTGGATTTTTTTGTGTCAAAGAAAATTCTGCCGATTATTTTTTTTGAATTTTATATGAACGCACTCCTCACATGGGCTGAGCCGGATTTCAAAAAAAATTTAATTTTGACATTTTCATTTCTTTCGTTAACATAAAGAACATACAGAAATAACTTAACAAACTTAACGCGGAATTCGGATTCACCCCTTTATTTCTAAGGATGTTGATCTCGATGATGAATGTTTCCGCTCGCCCTGAAAGGAGGCAAGTTATGGACGATACCCGTGATCTTGCAGCAAAAGAAACCATTGCTCAAGCAAAAGACTTGGTCATTGATTCCATCGCAGAAACGATGGATCTGTACGGAATTACCCGAAGCGCGGGAATTTTGTACGGAACGATGTACTTTTCAGATGAGATGACGCTGGATGAAATGCGGGAAGAGCTGCAGATGAGCAAGCCCAGCATGAGCACGAGCGTAAAAAAGCTGCAGGACTTAAACGTCGTGAAAAAGACATTCCATAGAGGCAGAAGAAAGCACAGCTTTGTCGCTGAAAAGGATTTCTTCAAATTTTTCACAAGCTTTTTCCCGCAAAAATGGGAAAGAGAAGTTAAAGTCAATCTGACAGCGATTAAAGACGCCCAGCAAGCGCTAATGGACATCATCGATAGCGATGATGCCGGTCAAAGCGTTAAAGAAGAGGCAAGTGCTCTTTATGAGCAGCTTGAACATTCAAAACCGTATTACGACTGGCTGCTGAGACTCGCCAAGTCTGTTCAGTCAGGAGAGATATTCGAGTTTATACCAATTGAAAACGAGAAATAAAAAGGTTTTATCCGCTCTGAAGTCATTTTTATGCTTCTCTATAGAGTGGCGCAAAACCTTTTTCACATTTTAATTTCAAGAAAATTCAAAAAAATATTTTCGGAGGCGATGTGCATACATGAATTATGCTGAAAAGAAAAAAAATTGGCTGAAGTTATTGATATTTGCAATATTTCTGGGAGGAATATTGGCTTATGTCGGATTTTCCAATGCGGATATCCATTGGGGCGGTTTTATTTCGATGATGATTTTCTTTGCTTTTACTTATTATCTGGGTGCTTTTTACGCAGCGAAGAAATCAAATTCGTTTTCCGATATGATTGTTGCCAAAAGAAGCATGCCGTTTTTCGTCGGAATGGTGACCATGGCCGCAACCTGGGTCGGCGGAGGCTATATCAACGGAACCGCGGAATCGGTCTACAGCAGCGGAATCGTCTGGGCCCAAGCGCCGTGGGGCTATGCGTTAAGTCTGATCATCGGCGGGATTTTCTTCGCGAGAAAAATGCGCCGTTATGAGTTTATGACCATTATCGATCCTCTCGAACAGCGCTTCGGTAAGCGGATGGCCGGGATTTTGTATATACCGGCGCTGTTAGGAGAATTGTTTTGGAGCGCCGCGATTTTAACGGCATTGGGCACGACATTCGGAATGATTCTGAATATCGATTTTCAAACCTCGATCATTCTCTCGGCAATGATAGCGATTGCATATACGGTTGCCGGCGGAATGTGGGCGGTTGCCTTTACAGATGTATTTCAAATGATCATCATTTTGCTCGGATTGATTCTCGTTGTCCCCTTTGTACTATCTAATGTCGGTTCATGGGATGTCGTATGGACCAATTACAAACATGATTTCGGCGGCGCTGCCAGCCTGTTTCCTCCATTGGACGGCTGGAAGGATTCAGAATGGGGAAACCTTTTTTGGAACTGGTGGGATTATGCGTTTCTCTTGATTTTCGGAGGGATTGCATGGCAAGTCTATTTCCAGCGCGTTCTTTCAGCCAAATCGGAAAATGCTGCCATGTGGCAGTCTATTATCGCAGGAGTCATCTGCATTATCGCCGCTATTCCTTGTGTGATGATCGGAGCTTCCGCAAATAGTGCGGATTGGAGCTTGTTCGGTACAACCGCACCGGATAACCCGGCGATGGTTTTGCCACAGGCGCTGGCTTATTTAACACCGGGTATTGTGGCAGGCATCGGATTGGGCGCGATAGCCGCAGCTGTCATGTCAAGTATGGACTCATCGATTCTGTCGGCATCGTCAATGGCTGCATGGAACATTTACCGTCCGCTGATCAAGCCCAAAGCCACACAAAAACAGCTGCAAAAAGTCGTCAAACGGTCAATCGTTTTGTTTGGGGCAGGAGCAGCCGTGATCGCCTTAAATGTCAAAAGCGTTTACACATTATGGTATTTAGCTTCAGATTTAGTTTATTGTATTTTATTTCCCCAGTTAACAATGGCCCTCTTTTATAAAAGAGCAAACTTATACGGGTCAATTGCTGGGTTTGCAGTCGCCATCATTTTGAGGCTCGGCGGCGGGGAACCTGCTTTCGGCATTCCTCCACTTCTGCCGTATCCGATGATTGAAGACGGTGTGGTTCTCTTTCCGTTCCGTACATTGGCTGCAATCACAGCATTTGCGACGATCTTCGTTGTGTCTGAACTGACGCAGCGCAAATGCCCTCCTAAACAGCTTGTACTCCCCCAAGAAAAAAAGAAAGAAGATCAAGCAGCGTAAAATGGAAAAACGCCCGAAGCCGGGCGTTTTTCTTGATTTACAAAAACCTGAGCCGTTTTATTTTTTGACAGCATGAATATAGTGAATCGTTTCAAACGCTGACAGATCATCTTGTCGATCTTTAAAATAGCGTTCATCGATTTGCTCAGGAGATAAATGTTCATAAATCAGCAAACCGGATTGTTCCATCATCATCTCCATTTCACGATAGGAATAGCACGATTTCATCGGTTCTCCGCTTGCCGCAGCCATTTTCACCATATTCTCGACCCGGTTATACAATCCTTTTTCTTGAAACAGATTTTCGTCTGCATAATCAAAAACGATCGAGCTTCCGGAAGGGACTTCGTCCATTACACAACGCATGAGTCTGACCGTTTCTTCTTTGGTTAAATAATAAGAAACACCTAAAAAGCTAAAAAACGTTTTTTTGTTAACATGAAATCCCTTTTCAATGAGATCTTGAATGGAAAACGGTTTGGTGAAATCCAAAGGAATCAAATGAAGATAATCCGGGATTTTCACACGGGCTTGATCGAGCCTGTTTTGTTTAAACTCCTGTGTTGCAGGATAATCAATTTCAAATATATCAATGGTGTCCTTCAATTCCGGATGTCGGAAGCAAAATGTATCTAAACCGGCTCCAAGAATCACATATTGTTTGGCCCCCAATGTCACTTCATGATGCAAGATGTTTTCGCAATAACTAGCACGCGCCAAAGGGGTGGGAGAAAGCTGCACGTGTGTCACCCATTTTAATATCTCTTCTTTATCCCCTTTAAGCTTTTGCGCTATGTCTTTGTTGAAAAACTGGATGCCTTGAATCAAATTCTCTTTGATGTCATGGCATTCTTGCGGAGACATCAATTGTTCAGCGATATCGTCGTCAAAGATTTTAGGTTCGTCGTACTGATGATGATAAGCTCTGGCAAAAGCGGATATTAATGAAGTTAAACTGGATTCGTCTTTTTTCATGGAAAGCAACTCCTTCACTTTAGAGCAAAAAAATAGGATTCCCCCGGCCAGGAGAATCCTATTATATAGCTTATATCCAAAATAGTAAATTATAGCATAAATAAATTTTTTTGTCAAGTTTTTCGCAGGCAGCTTTCACGGTTCCTCCGTTTGGATTTCTTTTGGCAAGCTTGACGGGGCCTTCGGAACTTTACGCTCTTCATTATTGATCACATCTGATGAGTAAAGCGTAACAATCATGCTTCCGCCATACCGTTTCGCCCGAATCAACACCGGCTGGTTGTATTTGTTTTGAAAGCGAAAGTCAGGACCGCCCCAGCTCACAGTGGCATCGCGTCCGGGCGGCACATAAGGAACCCGCCTGCTGTGTGAATAGCGCTGAACGATTCGCAATCCGGCGCGATCGACGGCATTAAACAGGGTAGATGAGACCTGGCAAATTCCCCCGCCGACACCTTCGGACAACTCACCCTTGACGATGATCGGAGCGCGCATGTATCCCTTGCCTTGCGTTCTCATACCTACAACTTTGTTAAACGAGAATGTTTCATTCGGGAAGACAACGTGATTGTCAATGGCTTTTGCGGCAAGCGAAATATTGTGTGACCGGCTTTGATTGCTGGAATTAAAATAAGTCACATACTGGCCAATCTGCTGACTCCGGATGTGGGCAAGCAGTTCGCTGTCCACTTTTGGAAAAATGCTCAATTCAGGAGCTTCGATTTTGGAAGGGCCATGGCCGAAAAAATAGTCATAAAACTTTTCCTTAAACGCCTGCCGATACAGTCTGTAACCTATCTTTCCCGGGACGATTCTCCCCTGATCGTTGATCACAGCGTTTACGGGCTTGCGGGAAATCTTCTGATCAAGCCGATCGACAAATTGGCGATATTTTTCATCATCGATCAGCGGCGTACCTGGAAGCGCCGTCTTAAAGTCGGAACGATCGACAGTGGCAATCGTCTCTCCTTGCTGGGTAATCGTCAAGCTATCAGAATGATCGGCGGGCTGAGCCAACAACAAAAGGCCGGTAATCCATATATGTAACATCAAGCGTGCACCTCCAATCGTTATGATGAACTATTGTCGCTCCTTTCATGTATTTCTCCATGAGGAATGATATAAAATAGGGCAATTAAAAATTTTTCTTTTAACCCGCCTCAGAAAAGGGAATATTTAGTAATGATAACAAACCGCGAAATGAGGGCTGTCATGTTTGTTTTTGTCGCTAAATTGATCCTTTTATTTCTTATATTTATTTTGGCTGTTAAGCTCTTAGGGAAATCTGCACTGGCGCAGCTTACCCCCTACGATTTCGGAGCGATTATCTTTTTAGCCTATTTGGCCTTTGCTCCCATTAAAATTAAAGGGGTTCACGAGGGAATCATCGGAATCGCTGTGATCACGATCGTCCATCTGATCATTTCAAAATTAAGCTTATTCAATTGGCTGAACGACTTTATTATTGGGAAGCCGACGATTCTGATCAAGCACAGCAAAGTCATTTATTCAAATTTGAAAAAAAGCAGATATTCTTTGGCGGAACTTCTCTCGAATCTAAGGGCTTCAGGCTATCCTGATATTCAAGATATTGAGTATGCGATCCTTGAGGCGAACGGGGAAATCAGCATTTTGCCAAAAAAGGATCTGATTCCGGTGACGCCGAAGGATTTGCATATCAAAACAGACTACAGCGGATTACCGATTGCGCTCATTATCGAGGGAAAGGTTCAAAAGCATAATTTAACATTAATCAACAAAGACGAAGATTGGCTAAAGAAAGAACTGAAGGAAAAAGGGTATGACAACATCCATGAGATTTTTTACGCCTCTGTCAGGGACACCGATCATTCATTAACGGTTAATATGATAAATGCCGATGACTAAAGCTAGACAAAACGTCAATCATGTAAGGCGGGATCCAGCTTTTTCAGCATATCTTTCAGTTTTTTTGCATTTTTGGCATACATCGCTTTCGCCGATGCTGAGTCAGTGGCAAGAGCGAACAATTCGAGATCAGCCTGGCATTTTTTAATCGTTGCCAATAGTAAAGGCTTTTCTTGAGGAGACGGAACTTTTATTTGATCATCATACAGATCCACGCTCAGCTGCCCGTCAGAGTCGACTTGTCCAAGGTAGACGTTTTCCATCGCAACGCCTAATTTGTCAAGCTCTTCGTTGAGCCAACGGCGGTTTAGCCCGGCTACAGACAACGGTTCATCCAAAACTTCCCCGTCCATGATCACCGTTTGCGGCTCTTTCTCCGACTTGTAAGGCATCTGCAAATCCTTCATGGTAACCGGCCTGTGTTCTTTTTTTAGCAGCACATTTAAATCGCCGCTTTGCTCCAGGATGGCAAATTGCACCTCGGAGACGTTGAATACATTCTTTTTGCGCAGCAGTTCGAGGAGCTCGTCTGCCGAGTATTTTTCTTTTTTCAAATTATCTTCCATGATTTTTCCGTCTTTAATAAAAACCGTTCCGGTTCCTTCAAGAAAATCGCGGGCTTTTTTATTTTTTAAGGAAACCCACTCGACCAAAAAGGGGACGGAAGAGAAACATACAATCGCGATGATTGCGTTAATGATGCTTCTTTCAAGCCCCATGACGACTTCAGAGGTAATGCCTCCAATGGTGATGCCAGCGATATATTCAAACACCGAAAGCTCTGCCAACTGTTTCTTCCCTAACAATTTCGTCATGAGAAACAGAACGATGACAAAAATAACCGAACGTACAATAATATCGAGCCACTCAGGCACATTCATCCCTCCTGCCATAAAATAAAACTAAATCAGAAGCCTTTATATTGGTATTCCTCCCGCTCAAGCTCACCGACCCGCTTTTTCAAGTCTGATACCACTTCTTCGCTTACCATCATCGTTTCATGAAAAAGACGCTTCACATCTTCATCCTGGGATTTCTCCGCCAAAGCCGAAAGACCCGCTTCAACGCTCTTGAGACTGGCCAGGCATTGCTTCACTTGAGCTCCAACTGTCATATTTTAAAAAACCTCCTTACCCTTTTGGTTTAAATAGAAGCGCGCCAATCAATCCGAAGATGATCGCAGCCGAAATTCCGGAACTCGTCACTTTAAACATTCCGGTGATGACACCGATCAAACCATACTGCTCCGCTTCTTCCATCGCTCCGTGAAAGAGCTGATTTCCGAAACTAACGATCGGCACGGTCGCTCCTGCTCCCGCAAAATCAATAAATGGTTCGTAAAGGCCAAACGCATCAAGCAATGCTCCCAGAACAACGAGGATCGACAGCGTGTGGGCGGGCGTCAGCTTAAAAACATCAAACATAATTTGCCCGATCACACAGATGAGGCCCCCGACTACAAAAGCCCAAAAAAATATCACCTATTGTTCACCTCCGAACTCGATTGAGACAGCATGAGCAATGCACGGAATCGTCTCCTTTTGCTGATATGACAATGGAGACAGCAGCGCTCCCGTCGCAACGACGAGAAGGCGCTTGATTTCGCCTTTTTTCATCCGATTGAACAAATGCCCGTAGGCGACGGCTGCCGAACACCCCGCACCGCTTCCTCCGGCAAGAACGGGCTGTCCTTCCCTGTAAATCATCAAGCCGCAATCCTGGAATTGCTTCTCATGAATCGGTGTTCCGTGTTTTTTGAATAAATCCAAAGCGATTTCCCTGCCGATATGTCCGAGATCACCGGTCGCGATGACGTCGTAATAGGAAGGATCAACACCGCGCTCTTTTAAATGGGTTTCAATCGTATCAACTGCCGCTGGAGCCATCGCACCGCCCATATTAAAAGGGTCTGTCAATCCCATATCGACAATTCTGCCGATGGTAGCGGATGTGACAACAGGTCCATCCCCTTGATCTTTTAACAGCGCCGCACCGGCGGCGGTCACCGTCCATTGTGAAGTAGGAGGCTTTTGCGATCCGTACTCCGTTGGGTAACGGAACTGTTTTTCAACTGCCGCGTTATGGCTGGCGGCCCCTGTCAGCAAACAGTCGGCTCCCTTATGATTGATCAGAAAAGCAGCCAGAGCCAAGCCCTCCATTGACGTCGAACACGCGCCAAACAATCCAATGTAAGGCGCTCCCAATGTTTTGGTCGCAAAGCTGGTGGGTGTGATTTGATTGATCAAATCTCCGCCGAGAAAAAACTGGACCTGATCCTTTTGGATGTCTGCCTTTTTAACCGCCGCTTCACAGGCATCTTCCAAAAGAACCTGCTGAGCTTTTTCAAACGAATCCTGATTCAGCCAGATATCGTTGTGAAGGAGATCGAAATCTTCCGGGATTTTACCGTTGCCTTCAAAAGGCCCCGCCGCCGTTCCCGTAGCGGCAATCACCGGTTTATTGTCAAAAATCCAAGTCTGGTGCCCTGAAAGCATTACAGTCCCCCCCACATGATGAGGATCGTTTTGATCGTCGCAAAGACAAACGCGGAAAAAACGCCAAACATAATGACAGATCCAGCCAATTTGAACATATTGCCCCCTACACCAAGTACAAATCCTTCGGTCCGATGTTCAATTGCAGCGGAGATGACCGCATTTCCAAACCCGGTGACAGGAACGGCCGAACCTGCCCCGCCAAACTGTGCGATGCGGTCGTAAACCCCAAACCCCGTCAGCAGCATGGAGATGAATATCATCGTGGCCACCGTCGGATTCCCGGCCGTCAAAGTTGTGAAATTAAAAAAATACATGTAAAACGTTTGAATCGCTTGTCCGATTAAACAAATGATTCCTCCTGTTAAAAAGGCCTGCAGACAATTTTTCAAGACAGGCCGTTTGGCTTCCCTTGCTTTTGCGAATTGCTGATACTCCTGCATAACAGGCGTTAAATTTTTCTTTTTTTGATCAGCCATTTGACCACCTCTTAAGGCTTTTCTTTCATCAATTTTTTGATTTTCTCGATTCTTTTCTTCAGTTTTTTATCGCTCATTTTTTTGCTTTCAATTCTTTGTTCCAGTTTGTCTAACTCCCAAAAAATCTTTTGATCTGTCGAGACTTCAATGCGGTAACCGGGAAAATGTTTTTTGAGCATGTCTTTCGACTGTTTCTCAATATCCTTCAGCCGAAAGCGGTCAAACTGTTCAACCTGAACGGCGAGGACGAGATCTTTATCACGGCTCGCGCCCCTGACTTCAGTCACTTCTTCTTTTTTGAATAACAAGTCTTTCGCTTTGTTTGCAGCTGTTTGGTTCGTCGCCTCATTTCGGGCATTTACGTGCCGGACCGCCATCGACTGGTTTTGGTCGGCGGGATCGTCGGCATTTTGACAGCCGCTGGCGAAGAGTTGAGTAAGCAAAAAAAACCCAATCAGAACATACCTGGAAAAAACCATCTGCGAGGCACTCCCCTTTCAAGAAAAAGGCTGGCTTCATTGACCAACCTTTTCGAACACTACTGCTGCTTATATTGCGGTTCTTCCTGCTCGATTTGCTGAACGCGCGGCTCAAGCGAATCAACGATCGTCTGCGTCTGTTGAGCGGCCTGCTGATACAGCTGTTTGGCCTCCTGATTGTCAGTGCTTAATGAAAAAGTCTCCAGGCTCGCCTGGGCGCTTTTCAGGCTGGCTACAGCCTGTTTAACTTGATTGATAACAGTCATTTGTTTGCCTCCTTCACCTTTTTACAAAAACTGTATTTATCTTGTAGGTTGAATAACTTTGCCAACCATATACCATCCAATATTTTCAAAACCCGAAAAAATCACCCGTAAGCCAGGCAAAGCATATCATAGATAGGGAAGCAGCTTTAAAAGAATTGACAAAACATTCTTATCAAGCTAAAAGGCTTCATGCCGCATCTCTTTCACTCCTTCAGATATGTTATATAGACGCATAAAAAAGAGCTGCACCCGCTGCGGGCTCTTTTTTTCGAAAACACGCAGAATAAAAACGTTCATCGATGAGTATGCTTTTAGCAAGAACCTCTTTAGCGTTTTTGATACACCGGTTAAGCGATCGGTGTTTTTTTGTGCAATCTATCAAACTTTAGCAGGAAAAGAGAGCAACCCGGCTGCTATACCACATTGGCGGCATGCCTTTGCATCTAAATGTTTTATTTCATCATACAATTTGAAGAAATCTTTAGAAAAATGTAAATTTTCTTGCGATCAAATGAGGATTGAATATACACTTATGAATAAAGAAGCGCCTCACCACATTTCAGCAGTGAAGGAGGAAGAATGATGGCGGTTGAAAATTACGGGGTTTTAAAAGGAATTGTGCATGATACGAAAAGAGAGGTCGATTTTGATACGCCCCATTACCAAGTAGATGTGATTGGAGAAGATGACAAACACTACAGGTGCGCCATTAATGTGATGTCGAGTTCAGCCGAATCCGAAGTGCTGTATTATGCGGACGATCAATTTAACGCCAGTGAAATCACCCATGTTCAAAACCTGCCGAATGGATACACTCCGATTCATGAAGATGAGACGAATCAACGAATTGCGCTTGATTATGTAAGAGGCAGCCTGTTCGATCCGACTAAAATGGTCCCTCTGCCCCATGAAGTGACTGGTGAACATAATGATTTGAATGATTTTATCGAAACATATATGAACAAAGCGAAAAACGAAAAAGCTTCGATTTATATTTACGGCTCAAAATTCGGGCCGGAAAATAAAGAGGATAAAATATTTGGCTTCAAACCAACCAATGGTATGCACAATATCCATATGAATCAAGGGAATTCAGGGAGATGGAAAAAGGACAATGGCGTTTACCATGACGGCGGTATACTCATCCAATTTCGCGATCATTGGGTCGCGATTTTCCTAGCTTTTTTAACACAGTCATGGTGCACCGATAAACAAGGGAATTCCATCAGATTTTGTGCTTTTACAGAGCCTGATAAAGAGTTTGAATAATAGCGCCTGTGACGGCGGACGGCATTATTGACAAACATAGAATGAAAATCAATAAAAGACCACCGATATCGGTGGTTTTTAGTTTTCATTCAATACAGCTACATTGCTGAATTCTTCTTCTAAAATGGACACAATCTTTTGATAGGCGCCTGGTTCGTACCATTGCAGTAAATTCAATTGTTTATATATTTTTCTGATGCCCATCCTTTCCGTTCTTTTCCCTCTGCTGCCATCCCCCATAAAAAGTCATCTATTGCTGCATGGTTTGTAACTTCTTTTAATGAAGCACTGGAATTAACAGGTCTTTCTCCCAAAAAGTTAAGCAAAGCAGCGAGGTTTAATCAAGTTCGATTAAGAATATTTTTCACTCCTGAAATAGACCTTCATGATTGTATGCACGAATTTGGCTATTATGACTATGCTCATTTCTCAAAAGACTTTAAAGAATGCATCGGCCTGATTCCGAATGAATATAGAAACTGGATGTTAGAAAAAATGAATCGAGAACAACATAAACATGAAAACGTCGTTTTTTTACAAGATGAATAAAACATATTTGATTACGATAGGAATTGATATTGATTGAAGGAGGATTTCTGATGATCACAAATTTAGGAACTGTTGCAGTCTATGTTGAAGATCAGCAAAAAGCAAAAGACTTTTGGGTAAACAAAGCAGGCTTTGAGGTTATGGCAGAGCATCCAATGGGACCGGAAGCATTCTGGCTTGAAGTCGCCCCTCAAAATGCGCAAACCCGTTTAGTCATATATCCAAAATCCATGATGAAAGGCTATGAAAAGATGAGGGCATCCGTGGTATTTGAATGCGATCATGTTTTCGAGACCTATGAAAAGATGAAAGCAAATGGAGTAGAATTTAAAGGAAAGCCCGAAAAAATGCAATGGGGCACATATGCACACTTTAGCGATGAAGACGGCAACGAATTTCTGATAAAAGGGTAAACAGAAGACAGATCAGTTGGGGACTGGTCTGTCTTTCTTATTCGGGTAAAGTTTGTTCTCTCGCTTATACTTCGGTACGTTAAGGTGGATAACCGCATTGTTGAGTCGGCTTGGTCATTTTTTTATCCGTAATCCATAAAAAAATGAGCCACCTTTTTTAAAGGTGACTCTTGCTTTATTTGAACAATACCCCGGGTGCCTTAAATCAAAAGAAAAACTTGATTTCTCATCGTGGCTGCTGAAGCTGGCCGACTTTTTTCATATTTTCTTTTTGTTTACTCTTGGCCAACGAGCTCGCGGTACATGTTGAACCATTGTTTTAAAAACAACCCCCCATTGATATTCATTAAGCCTTTCGATAGACGTTCCACTGTTGATGTTTAAATTTCTTTTCAAATGCTTCATTTGGGGAGAAGTAAAGATCCCTCTTAAAGCAAGGTCTAAAGGAGCTTGCGGCTTCTTGAGCGCATATTGGGCAAGCCCCATAAAAGCCATGTAATCCTTATGAGAAATGACCGCTTCTTTCTTTCTGGTGATCATAACCAGTGCTGAGTCCACTTTTGGCGGAGGGGAGAAATTTTCTTTAGATATCACTTGAACGAGTCGGATATCATACCACATTTTCCAAACCAAAACATAAAAGTTTTTTACTGAATTTGAAGTGAATCGTCGAGCTGCTCCTTTTTCCATTACGATGATACCTCTTTGAAACCTGTTTGAAGGATTGTTCAAAAGCATCTTCATAATCGCTGTTGTGATGGCATATGGAATATTCGAGACAACAACAAACTTTTCTCTCGGTAAATGGATTTTCATAATGTCTTGATGAATAATTTTCGTATTTGCGTTCTGTGCGGTTTTGCGTTTAAGAATATCGACAAACTTTTGATCATACTCTACGGCCAAAACCTTGCCGGCTCTCTGACTTAAAATAGTTGTGAGCGCGCCTTTTCCGGCTCCTAACTCTAAAACCGTTTCATGTTGGCTTACATTTGCTCGATCTACGATTTCATTCAGCAGCTTTTTATTGTACATTAAATGCTGTCCAGAAAAATTGGGAGGTTCTTCACGGCTTCGTTTTTTTCCGCTGTCCTTACGAATTTTTTTCGCCATATGATCTCTTCCTTTCAAATAAAAAAATCACAAGCCACCTGCCTGTGATTTAGAGTAAAGGGAAGAAAATCTATCCTTATTAAATTGGCGAAAGGCAAAACAGTCGTCGTCAAATAAACCTTTCTTTCAAAAACAAAAGAGGGAAAAAAAGAAAGGCACAACGATCCGCCTTTCTACACAAATCACATATTTCAATGCGAAAAATGAAGATTATTAAAAAAGGACAGACTGATCCCGTTTACTCTGTTTGCACAAACAGAGCCTTTGAACGTATTAAATTAACGGTTCAAAGTTGGGAATCGAAGTCTCATTGAATGTGTCATTTTTTAATAAACCTCCATAAAATTCAAAATCATTAACATTATAAAGGGGTTCAAAGCAAAAGTCAAAATCAAAAAATAGGAAATAAAGACAAGAAGCAACATTATTTATTAGGCGGTGGAAAACCAATTTAAAGGTTTGAAAAAAGGCGGCTGATCAGTATAAAAAGACCCACCTCTTTTATAAGGGGGGCTCTTTAATAATTAATTCTTCTTGGTGTTAAATGCATTTTGGTTAGGTTTTATTTCATTTGCAAACTCATTGGTAAGCGCAGCATTTTGCAGATTGCCTTGTTGTGTAAAATTTTTCATTACATTTTGCACAGGGTTATTTTGATTGCCATTCCTTCTGAACAAAAATGCAGCTACACCAATTCCTAAGCCTAATAAAGACATCCACATGGTTCCTCTGTTTCTTCTTCGGCCAAATAAAAGACCTCTGTTTCTAAACAGTGTTGTTATCCACTGGAAATTCAAATTGTCTCACTTCCTTCTCTTCATATTCACCGTTACTTTTTACAACATGAGCATTGTTTATGCTGGTATGTTTCAGGGGATTTTCCAGTTGAAATTGATTTTTTTCTTTTATTTATCTCGTCATGAGGGAATATTAATAACCGACTTTTTCAAGATGCGCTTTTCATAAAAAGGAAAATAAAAAAACCCTTGATATATCAAGGGTTTCCAATATGGAGCATAGCGCTCTACACTGTCAGTGTAGATGATGCTTTCTGAACAAGTATATTCGATTCTGTCCATCCCTTTTATTTCAGCTTAGGAAAATTTAAAGAGGATTTGGATATAGAAGAAGCAGCAGAACACCTGGCAAAATGCTTAAAATCTTGTCCGGAAGAGATGAAACTGGGGTGTCATGCACTAGGAAAAGCTGCTGTTAAACAATTGAATCGAAGTGATCTAGTTACCGTTGGCCGGAACCTTTCAGAGAAATTGGTTATGCCGGAAAGGTTTAATAAAGTCTTGTTTATGTAAGCTAAGCTGTTGACAAATATACCCCGTTATAACTCCTGCAATTTTTTTTGCATGCTTTGTCGGGACTTCTTCTATCCCAAAGCTAAATACGAATATTCGTTCCTATTTAATTTTCTCAAAGAAGAATAACTTCATGAAAGATGACAAGATCGGGGAACAATCACATGGACAGGCATAATGCTGCCGTAACATGTCAGTTTGCTTCGAGAGTTGGACAGCAACCACAACAGAGTGAGAAAGACCAGTACTCGACATGGTCCATATAAAAGACATGGAAAGGATAATATGTGAAGTCCGCAAGGTTTTTCATGTCATGGATTCAAAAGGAGACACCAATTTCAATTAAATTTGAGGACGTTAACTAGTGTGGAAATAAAATAGGCCCTCTAGAAATTGGCAACAGTTTTTTTTATAATAAATTAAAAATCCCGATTAAAATCCAACTAAGAAAGGAATGTCCCCAATGGGTACATTATATTTATTACTGTATTTTATTGGTGGATTAGCTTTATCCGGCTTTATTACGGTTTACGGACTGAAAAAACTTTTAAAAGCTTTTAAAAGCTGAAAAAGAGCGCTGATATTTAATGATATATTAGCAGGCCGGGGATGGCCCGCTTTTATGTTGCGAATAACTTCGTCCACGTAGCCATTCCGGTAATACTATCCACAGACAAACCTTAAAACATTAGAATCGATCACTGACAAAAGGTTTTGCCAACAATTCAAGAATACACCCCAATTTCTTAACAGGAAAATAAAAAACCCTTGATATATCAAGGGTTTTCAGTATGGAGCATAGCGGGCTCGAACCGCTGACCTCTACACTGCCAGCTTTCCGAAGTAATTTCCGTTAAGTCTTCCGCTCAGTCATTCCGTAAAGTCAAGCGTTCATGCGCTTAGTCACCGTTTTTCAATCGTCAATCGATCTTATTATACACATCGGACGCGCTACGTTGCAAGTCCGTAATACTATACTCTGCTTTTTCCGCGAAGTCACACGTCCTCCAACGCAACCCACACGATCTCCCTAAACGGCACTTCTACGCCATCAATCCGCAATGCCCCGCCGACTGGATCAACGGATTCAATCACGCCGCTTACCGATTCAGCGACCCAATTCCGCCAATAACGGATCTCGCAGTCCATTCCGGTCCTGTACGCGTATTGTATTTTCGATTCAAAGTCCGACCACTGCTCCGGATCAATCGACGGCTTCCGGTTATAGGCGTTATCCATTTCGGACTTAACCCGCCTCAACTGCGCAATGTGCTCCGGCAAGAATATAGACGTCCATTTCATCGTTCCTCTATCGCGTAATGTCATTCGTATTTCCTCCTTCGGTCCTATGCCGAAAGTATAACACGAACAAATGTTCCCGAGCAATTTATTCCGCTTCTAGGAACGTTTCGAAGTCCGCCAATAGCCCAACGTTTTTCATGCGATTTTCACGGGCTTTTACCGTCCATGCGGCTTGTCGGAAGCTAGCGTATAGGTAGTCGTCAAAACGGCTTATTTTCCGTTGTTTTCGTTTGAGAATCGAAGCATGCCACGCTTCAACGAATGGCTGCGGCTGATCCTCGATGATTAGCGTTGGGTCTACGCTTGCCTTAGCCCGCAATAAGATTCCGTAGTATTTATAAATTTCGTCTGCTTCGAAGTAGCGCGCCATTGCGGAGTAGACTTCGCTTGGTAACGCATTTTTAAGACCGCAGGCCGCCACCGTATCTATTACGTGATTTTTTGAAAGATTTATAGAATGCGATGGTTCATTCGCAGTTTTAGGCGCTTCGTCCGTTGTCTCCGTTGACTTCGTCGTATCCTCACGCATGGTCATTGTCGACTGGTCAATCGGTAAAATAACGATGATATTGGCGCCGTGACCGCCGTTTATTTTCCGTGTTGTCGCGATCTTTTGAATGATCGAAAGTGATGCGAGTTTGTTGACGACACGACGCGCAGTCTTGACGGACTTTCCGATGAGGTCCGCGAGTGTGTCCGCTTTAAGATGCGCTGCGCCGGCGAACTTGACCGCATAGCGAGCAATCGTCTTCAACGCCGTCCGGTCTGTGTCGTTCAATTCGTATGTATTGCGTTTAATGTGTTCGTAGACAGCCGTGTTGAGTTCAGCCGTCGAGTTGAACGTTTGGTGTTCCGCTAAGTAATGCATAACGATTCCGCCTTCCGTAATTTCCGTTTAACGTAATTATAATTACACTAAACGGAATTGTCAATTACGGATTGCGTAATTTTTAACTTTATCGTATACTACGGATATAGAATGCGAAAGGGTGAGGTGAATGCGACTTCGTCTTAAAGAGCTGCTTGAGGAGAATGGGTATGAGCAGAAAGAAATCGCAAAAGAATTGCAGCTATCTACTCGCGCAGTAAGTGAGCTTTGTTCGGGTAAAACGAAGAGGTATCCGAAGGAGACTCTCGAAAAAATTATTGATAAATTTAACATCACTGATATGAACGAATTATTCGAGGTTGATTGAGGAATTCTTTGGGCGGAACAAAAAAAGAGCCCCAACTGTTTAAAGTTGGAGCTTAAGGTTAATCTATGATCCCATTACGAGCTTTCATATGCCTAATATCTTCATGAATTCCTTTTAGATATTCCGATTCGCTCTCTTTGTGTTGTAAAATTCGAGAAATTCCAAGTAAAACACTTCCAAAAAATGCGCACGAGAGAAAAGATGCGATTGCATACACCCATCTCAACGGATGAGGCTCTTCATATGTATACCCTTCTGAAAGACCCGGTTCATATGTTTTCATACCTAAACCTAAATACAAGAAAGTAATTACTCCTGCCGCAAGTATCGAGAAACCTACATATTTAATAAAATTAACCATAATGAGACCCCCTTATCTTCTTCCTCAATTTTAACCCATACTAAAGTTGTATGTCATTACAATTATGTATACGAGCACCTACGATCTTATACGCAGGCGCCCGCCAAAAGTTCCGCTTACTTAGTCGTTCCTTCACGTTTCACACCGATCTCGAAAAGACCAGTCGCAGCGAGGCCCGCAAAGCCCCCGGCCCACAACCGTAATACTAATTCGAGGTCCGTAAACGGATATGCTACCGCTCCGAGTACGATCCCCAAAACGAAGCTTACTGCCGGTACGATATTAGTCGGCATGTTAATCGTTTTCTTAACGAGTTGAACAAGCGCCGTAAGAATAGGCGCTAATACAGTCGCGAACAATAGTACTTCTTTCATTTATATCGTCTCCCTTTTCGATTAGTTTACGGAATAGCCTTCTTTTTTCAATGCCGCAGCAAGTTTCGCTTTCGTTTTCGGTCCGTAGATTCCATCGGCTGCGAGTCCGTGCATCAACTGGAACCGTTTGACTGCGTTCGCTGTTTTCGGACCGTAATAGCCGTCGATTCCGTTGTTCTTTGCGCCTTTGTCCGGGTAGAAATAAACCGCAGCCAGTGCAGACTGAACTTGCGTTACCTTCGTCCCTTTCGTCAGCGGACTCGTTACTTTGATGATTCCGTCCGGTAGAGTGAACGATTTTTTAGATGACTTGGACGATGAACCGCCACTTCCCTTAAGCTTCAGCACCTGACCGACCATAATTTTATCCGGATTTTTGATGCCGTTATAAGACTGAAGTTTCGCCACACTAACACCCGTTTTGACTGCGATCTCTGAAAGCGTGTCGCCTTTCTTAACGGTATAGGTCTTTCCAGATGATTTCGTAGAAGAAGTCGACTTACCTCCGAGTGCTTTAAGTTCCGCCGCAATAGCCGACTTCACTTCGTCCCAACGGCCTTCATCGAGAACCCGATGCGGACAGTATTTTCCGGACCAATCCTGGTGTTTCCGGACACGATCAACGCCCCAACCGCGCTCCTTCAATAGCTGTGCGATAAATTTAATCGCTAATTTTTCGGCCGCTTTATATTTAGCGCCGCCAGATTTCGAATAGCATACCTCGACGCCAATTGACGTACGGTTTCCGGAATTAGAGCCGCTACCATCTCCGCAATGCCAAGCGTTGCGATCTGTCGGAATCCCCTGAACGACTTCCTTATCGTCTACTGCGAAGTGATACGATACTTCGTTGTTGTTCCGGACCATATACGAAATTTCATTCGCTGCTGGAGCGTCGTTCGCCGTATTATGGAACGTGATATACTTCGCGTTCATTGAATACGGACACTTGAGCGAATGTTTGCTTGACGCGACTAGATTTTTTCGGACTGAAATCGCCATTTAATCGTCTCCCTTTTCGTATAATAAAAAGCCCGCCGGACTCTCACCGAACGGGCTCATAAAAATAGCGCAGCTCCCGAAATCGTCAAGCCAACGACCGTTAGCATTACGCCCCATAACCATTTCGTATTTGCTTTCATATCGGAGATATCCGCTTGGCTTTCTTTCGCGAGTATCAACGCCTCGTCGGCCTTTTCATACGCTCGATCTGCTGTATGTTTTACTTCGTTGAAATAATCGACCTTCGTATCGATACGCACAAGCCATTCGCGAATGTCGGCTATCTTATCGTTTAATTCGTTGTTCGATGGTTCGCCCAATGATTACGCCTCCTATCCGTTTAACCATGCGCGAGTTGTTCTTACCATCGTAGCTCTACCGGACCAACCCGACTTAAATTGCAGATAAAAGTTCCGAGCTTTATACGTAGGTATACCGAGATCAACCTGTATTTGCGCATAGTTCGTCTTGTTTTTCTCTGTTGGTATAGACACTTCGGATACTACCGATTCGGCTCCGTCATCTGCGTCAAATTCCGAAAGTCTGACGTAGGTATTGAGTGGGTCAGTTGTACCCGTATAAGGTATACGAGCTGCGACCGTTAAGTTCAAGAACCGCGCGTCATGCGAAATATAAAGAACCTCCGCATTCGTATACGAAGTCGAATCCGATTGATAGTAGCTTCCGGTGAACTCGACCACAGCCGGATCATAGAACTGCTTTTCTTGAACCGCTAGGTTAAACGCAAACTTTCCGTTATTTACAAGGACCGCACCGTCCGGACGCTCTATCGATACGGCTCCCTTTGCGACATATAGGCCGCTTGAATCCAGACGCACAAATTTATTACGGTCGGCGGCGTTAATTGCGATCAGATAGTTTCCGTCCCAATAAAAAAGATCACCGTTTCCGATGATCTGAATATTGTTCGTTTTAATCTGTCCGGCTGTCAGAACGCTGGTCACAACGCCGTCTGCCGTGATCGCTTCTTTAAACGTCTGGCCTCCGTCTACTGTGACGCCTAATCCGCTCGACCTTAACGCAACGAATCGGTTAGGATCGTTTGGATCTCGCGCAATAATCCCCATGCCTTCCGGATATTCCAGTTGAGTCAACGAATTATTAAGCGCCTCGGTTGCTCGCTGAACCGCTTCGTCGTACGCATCATATCGCAGTTTCCCGGAATTCTCATCATATATTTTATCGAGCAATTGCTTCGAATAAGAAATGACCGACTTTGCGAACGTCTTTACTGTCGAAGCGAGCGTTACTTTCGGTGCCGTGTTTGATTCGGGATACTCTTCGATTTCCATTACGCGAAGGTTAAGACTTACGTCTAACGGCTCATAAATTGTCGGAACGGTATCGCCAAGACTCGGTTTCGCTACTGCGTATCCGGCATTTTTCAATTCAACGAAGTCTAATTCAATTGTGATTTCCGGCTTATCCTGAAGCTTCGCCTTTAAATAACGCTCCAAAGTCGCTTTTTTCGTAATCGTTTCATTCGAATATATCGGAGCATGTCGGATGCCATAAATACCGGCAAGAGGCGATGTATACTCCGCTGTTACGATAGGGTCCCCGTTATTATCTCGTTTTCCTTCGCCGCGAATATATGTTGATAAATTCGAGCTATCAACCGTTTTCTTAAACGTTTTTACATTGTGGTTATACCGGAATTGAAAGTCGGGCGAACTACCGATCTGTTTAAAAATCCGTACATCGCGGCCGATAATTTCGTACTCAGCTTCGAACCTATCAAGTGCATTTTTAAATAGCGATATACAGTTATCGTTTCCGAAATTCTCGAACTCCTCCGTATCGAACGAATCGATAATGCTAAACGTCCATCCAGTATCGCGGAATATGAAATCGAAAATAACGTTAATCGATTTAAAACCGGTCGTTAACGTATCATAACGGAAATCATCGATTAGATCGAAAAAAACGTGCGGGGCTGTGACGGATTTAACCGGCGTAACCCCGACCAGTTGCTCGACACACTGCTTTATACGGTAATCAATTCCGTTGTATGTCAGGACTGATTCCTCTTCGACTAGATCGAATGCATGCGCATTTTGCTCCGTTTTCGGCAATAAAAAAGACAGCGAAATATCGCCGTTCACTGTCCGCTTTATCGCGAGATTGGTATAACCGGATAATACTTCGGAAGAACCGGTTATATTCGTTATTTTCATGCGGTGCCCTCCTCGTAAACTTCTCCGGTAATTGCTGCGTATTGTTCGCGGCTAATTTTCGCAAGTGTGACGTAATTAGCGACTTGTTCCTTCGAATACATGCCGTTTGTATAAAGAATCCGGATGTTTTTAAACCACCAGTCCGGATCGCTTGAATCCGCTAGATACAGGAGCAAGTCGGCGTTTTGCGAAAGAGCAATCGAGCCTGTCGAATCAGGCGTAAGTTTATTTACTTTTGCGGCCAAGTCCTGAACCTGTGCGTAAAGTTCTTGCGTCGCTTTGATTAAAGGTCCGATTAGCTCTTCGTAGCGCAATCCGTAAATAAAGTCGCCTGTTTCGTTTCCCGCTTCGTCATATTCCGGATTCTTTGAAATTGGCGCAAAGTCATCCGTCAAAATTCCGAGACTGTTGACGACTTCTTCGACTTCCTGTGCGATTAAGCCGTGGTGTGTGCGGTTGCTTGTTCCGTCCAGAAATTTATAAGAACGAGGTGTTAGGCGGCTAATGAAGTTCAGTCCGAGAGTCTCATCGACTATATCTTTCTTGTAATTTCGGTCTGACGTCGAAATAGTCCCGGAAGCAACGTAGATGTACGCCCACCTATTCGTACTCATACCGATAGATTCTTTGTTGTCCAGTTTCGGATTTAAAAAGCCGAGGATTTCTTTGTTTTTCGTTTTCCACCCGTCGATCTGATCGGCTGATAATGTTCCGTCAAGATATTTATTCTCAACGATTTCGCAAACAGGAGTTCCAATCGTTGAATCTGTCGGAGCATCCAGACGAATCCCGCGTCCGGTATTAACGAACTTATTTCGTACAATCGCGATCCGGTTCGTGTTAGGTTGCGCATAAACCCCGTAGTTTGCGGCTCCGGAACCATTGAATACGTTGTTATGAATCTCAACACCACAAACATAAGCCTCAATCCGTACGGGCTTCGCTGTTGTGCCGGCCATGTTGTTTACGACGTTTCCGAAAATCTCGATCCCGACTTCGCCTGTGTAAAGGTTCGTAGAGTCCCGCGAAATATAGAGCGCCTGGTTCGTGTTTGTGATCGTGTTATTAGAGATAATAGCGCCGACCCATTTAAATTGTTGATCCGCATCAGTTCCATCAATCACACGGATTCCGTCTTTGAAGCTTGAGACCGTGTTAGACGTTACAACGCAATCCCTCGCCCATCCTTCGTACAGTCCTATTCCGTAACTTGAGCTGTTCGAAGTTCCGATCACCGTGTTATTTGAAATCCGAGAAGAGCGCGTTCTTATCATCGGACCATTTAACTGACATTCATTGAACGTATTGCCTAAAACGGTGACCGCATAGGTCCCACCGTGGCTCGTCATCGGATTTTGCGTCGATCCTTTTGTTTCGCAATTGTTTACGTAGCAGTTAATCGACGGAGTCTCGCCGGTTGTGTACGTGATATCAAACGGCTGCGTACCATTCTCTGCGTATGATCCGAAGAACCCGCAGGCCTGGGACGATACGACCTTGAAGGCGTTCCGTGTGTACATTTCGGTCGGAGCCGTTGTAGTATCGTAATAGATTCGGCTTCCGCTATCGCCACAAGCGAGGGAGTTTTCGAAAATAATAAAGTACCCGTCCGCAACGCTATAAGCCGTATTGTTTCGCGTATAGCAGTGATTAGCGTACTTGGCGGTGATGAAGCGAGATGCCTGGCCGGTAAAATTGAGCCCTTCGATAATTACGTTCTCGATCGGTGTGATTTTCTGAATCGTTGTCGTTGCTCGTGCGGTTGAAGCCGTTTCGTTTGCGCTGTCGGTTCGGTAGTCCGGAAATAGGAGCCCCGCTGTGGTTTCGAAAGAAGTCGTTGACGTGACCGTTTTGACCCGGACAAATTCTCCGAAATAACATCCCGGTACAGAAGCCGTCGCATATCCTAATCGCCAGTTATCGCCGGCGTCTGAAGACAAAGCGTCTCTTTGCGATTTAATACGTACTAAATCTCCGACCTTAAGGCCGTGGGCTACCGTCGTTTCGATTACCGTGTCTCCCATCGTCAGGTTAGCCGCGATAGGAATCTCCTCACCGATTGAGCCTTCGATGACAATCCCGTTGCCCCCGCTAACCTCAATCTTCGCAGCCGGATCGCTTGTGATTCGAATATTACTTTTCGCGTAGATCGGAGCATCTAACGTAACGTCCTTCGAGATGTGAACGTTGCCGAGTCCGTTCTGTACCGCATAATCAATCGCTTTGTTAATGGCCACCGCATCTGTGTCGCCATCCGCTTTGAAATCCAGCGCGTTAAGGCTAAGCGATTGGACCGATGATTGAGTCGACATTACTTCGACCTGGTTAGCGTCGATACGTGCTTTTAATGTCGCATATTCCTTTCCGTTATAGTCAACGCGAGCTTGTGCGGTTTCTGGATCGATAGAGCCTTCGAGCACAACTCCGTTAAACTGCTGCTGAACATTATTCGCAACGCGTTCGGCTTCGTCTGCGGTCGTTAACGCGTCGCTGGCCGTTTTGTTGGCGGCCTTCGCTTCCGAAAGTGCTTCGTCCATTTGCGCCTTTGATGCCGATACGTCTCCGTTCATAGCCCGGAAATTTTCGTTTATCGTATTGCGAAACTCGCGGTCTAATGGCGCTTTTACGTCTTTTATATTCGCCATATATCCGCCTCCCTTCGTGTTTATAAATAATAAAAGCGAAAGTCAAACGAGACTTCCGCCACTTCTTCGCCAGTAACCTGTATGCTATTCCAGCCGGGAGCAAGCGTAATCAGACCGTAGTTTGTTTTGTCAGTAAGTGATGTCGCGCTCCTTACCGTCCGAGTGCCGTCGATGACGATCGGCAAGGTCGTATTCATACTCCCGGTGTACGTCCATTCGTCTTTTGTTGTCGCGTTGTATAATCCGATTGAAACCTTCGAGATATTCTTTTTCGACTTAATCGTTATTTTTAACGGTTTATTTCTCGGGTCAACCGTCGCATCACCCGCATTGTATATATGAAACGCCTTATCCGTGTGAACGTATTGATAGTCCTCCGCAAATAAGCCGTTGCCGAATCCCCACAGGTTAACGTCGGTCGTGAAGTTCGAAAGAGATGTACCGACTGACTCTGCGTATGGACTCGCACTCACAAACGAGAGCTGAAATTCTCCAGTCGATCCAAGCTGATCGGCACTCCATTCGCTAGATACCTCGACGAGCCATCGACGCCAAGGCTCCGCATCAGAGATCAAATAGTATTCGTCTCTCGACATCAAGACACGGAAAAGCTTATCGACGAGCAACGCATAGTCGTAATCATCGACTGCACTGAACATACACAACGCCGATATTTTTCGGGAACCCCACGTTTTACCCATACGGATATAGCCATCGCCATTATCGAGCGTCTCCGATTCGATGTTAGGGCTAGGCGAAGAAATAGTGAAGCTCCGAACCAAAACGTTAAAGTCCGAAGCCATATCATATACAGTGCCGTCCTTATATACGATCTTAAAATTATGCAGAACCTTCATTCCTTCACCCCCATGCTTCGAAGCTCGCTTTTTAAATCGCCCGTCATTTTCTGATTAACATACGGATAAGTTGCGGAAGCAATCGTTTCTCCGCTAACTTGAACGGCTACATTGCGATTTTGTCGGACGCCCTGATCAATCGAACGCAATATACCGATGACCTCGCTTGATAATCCCGGACTTCCTTCGAGCGCCGCCGTATGTCCAGCGTCAATCATCCGCATTAAATTCGCCTGCTGCGCTTCCGTCAGGACCATTTCATTCCGTAGTGCCCGGATGTCAACCTCGTGGCTCATCGGAGCATTTTCGAACTTAGACGCAAGACCACCGGTGTGTAGCTTGTTAATTTGACCGCGGCCGACGATACCGCCGACGTGGAACGGCACTTCCCGTCCGCCTTTGCCGTGCGTCTTCTTGAACGTCTCCGCACTCTCTTCGATCTCCGTTCCGTCCATGCTGTAGGTGACGTGGATCTTTTTGTTGATCCGGCGAGCTAACTTTTTGTTCATATCTTCGGCTGAGTTCGTGATGTCCTGAACCTTCTTCTTGGCGCTCTGTAGCCGCGAAATTTCAGTGTCGATCGCTTTAACTGAATCACGATATTCCTTCGTCTTTTTGTCTGCGGCCGAAGTGTTGGTTTTAAGATTAGCCTTCGCGTCTTTCAAACGGGCAATCTCCTTATTGATGACCTTCACGCCTTCACCTTTTTTTGCATTAAGCCCTACTTGTCGAAGTTCAAGATCGATCATCTTTTGCTTTATCGTGTCAAGTTTTCCAATCTCCTCGTTGACCTTATTTAGTTCCGTATTCTTCGCACTAATTTTCCCGTAAATTGTATCTAATTGCTTTCGGAGGTTCTTAAGAGTTCCTTTTTGAACATCTAGTACAGTTTGCGCTGAATCAGCTTCTTTCTTGTTTCCGTCTGCTTTTGCCTGAGATAACCTTTTCTCAGTAGACTCTATCGTCTCGAGTTGAGAAGCGACATCAGATTCAAGCCTTTTTCTGTCCTTCGTTAGATCGTTTATTTCCTTCGTGATATTTTTTCGTCTCTCTAAGTTCTGATCATAATTTTTTTCAGCAAGGTTTTTCTGTTTTTCAAGCTCCAGACGAAGTTCCTCGGCTTTTTGTTCGTTCAAACGTTTCAACGCATCTGTATTCTTCGCAACCGCGTTCCCTTGTGCGCTAATAGCCGCTTCTGTATCAGGAGATTTCTTTACAACCTCACCGTTTAATTTCAAGAAACGGCGGAACTCTTCGTTTGTAAGCCCTGACTTTTCCATCAAGTCAGCTTGCTCATCTTTGAGGCGCTTGATTACATCCGGATCGGTTTCAGTTTTCAAAAGATCGTTTATATCGAGATAACGGGCAAACTCATCCGCAGTTAATTTCGTTTTATTTTTCAACTTGTCAAACTCTGTAGCGAGATCGTTTATAGAATCGATCTCCTTCTGCTTCGCCTCTGCCGTCTCTAAACTGACGGTGTTCATTTCGTCGTAGCCTTCTTTAACGCCTACCAGTAATCCGCCAAGAATTGAAAGTCCTGTGATAATCCACCCCGCAGGACCCATCGATACGAACAACCCTTTCAACGCGACACTGAGTTTTAGAATCGTCGATGTGACAAGCGCAATTGCTGCGGCTGTGCCGGCCATTTCGAGCCCTGTCGTAATGATCCCCGGATTTAGCTCGTTGAGAAAACCGAGAATCTTCGTCCCTGTTTCGACAATTTTTCGGAAAGTAGGCAAGAATTCGTTACCGATCTTGATACCGAGGCCGTCTAACGCGCTTTTAAATTCTTCGAAGGAGCCGTTCAGGTTATCCATTTGCGTCTTGGCTACGCGATCGGCCGTACCACCAGCGTTCTTGAGTTCGTCGGAATAATCACGCAATCCCTTCTCGCCGACATTAAGCAAAGTAACGAATCCGGACGCTGCCTCCGTTCCGACCAACTGCGCCGCCGTCGCGGTCTTCTGAGCATCGGACATTCCTTCGAGATTCTTCGAAATATATCCGATCAGCTCCGGCAACGGCTTCAGATTTCCGTTTGCGTCATCCAATTCGAGATTGTACTTTTTGACCGCCTGTTCTATTATCTTGAGATCATGTTGAAAATGTTTTTTTACGTGAAGAAGGATAAAAATAAATATGATATTGTGTTTGTTACTTCTCCGCCTATTTTTGTAGCATTTGTCGGTTTAATCGCTAAAAATCGTTACAATGCGAAACTGCTGTTGGATGTCAGAGATTTATGGCCGGAATCACTGAAAGGTGTTGGCGTATTTAATCGTTCTTATATCATTTGGTTATTTGAAAAAATGGAATCTGCTTTATACAAAAAAGCGGACCATATCATTATCAACAGTGAGGGATTTATAAACCATTTTAAAAATAAATCCGAGGGTTTAACAAAAAAGCTGATATTCCTGCCGAATGCTGCCAGAAAAAAAGAGACGATACTGAAGAAAAGAGACGGCGACTCAATGTTTAATGTCGTTTATGCAGGCAACATTGGACTGGCTCAAGATGTCACAATTTTAATGCAGCTTGCAAAAAAGCTGAGTGAACATAATATTTCTCTAAACGTTATTGGCTATGGAGTGCAAAAACAGACTTTTACAGATTTTGTCCAGCGCCATAACCTTAAAAACGTTAAGCTTATAAAGCCGATAGGAAGACAAGATTGTTTAGCTAAAAATTGGAGTCCCTCCGCCGCCTCTACCGCTGTAAATTTCGTTTCGGCACCCATCTTGGCCGCGATGTTCTTTAGCGCTTCGAATTCGTCGCCGGTCGCGCCGCTAATCGCTTTAACGTTCGACATGGCCGCTTCGAAGTCTGCCGCAGTCTTAACGGATGCTCCGATACCGGCCGCTACCGCACCGCCAACGGCCAGCGACGCCTTCTGAACGAGCCCCATTTGCTTCGATAGATTTTCGGATGACCGACCCATCTGCGTCATGTCGTTCCGAGCCTGCTGTGATCTGCGCGACCAATCGGACATATCGAGAATCAAACGGGCGCGTATTTCTCCGACTGTTGCTCCGGCCATCTAGTTACCTCCTTTCCGAAAAGCTGTTTGCATCATTCGTAGTTGTTCGAATTTCTCTCTATCGAATTGATCAGGCTGTTTAATCCCTGCCGCTCTTGATAATCCGTTAGTTAACGCTGTAAAATCGCTTTCCTCACTAGATCGACTATTCGTAGCGAGTTTAATTCGAATTTCTTCGAGCCTCATGATTGCGTTTTGTTTTGTTTTCGCACGTATGAATTTCGGGATATCAACCATGTAATAATCGTTTTCAATCTCACGCTGCGTAACGCCTAGTATGACGGCCGCATCGATTAGGTAATCATCGATCGTATAAGAATCGCCCTCTCCTTCGCCTACTCGCCGAGGTTCGGAAGAAGGCTTTTCACGTTTTTTGCCATAGACGACAATCGGTTTTTCTTAACCGTTAAGGAGATATATTCGAACATCTCGTCAGCTCCGACGTTTTCCGCGATGTACTCCTTATCCACGCCACTCAAAACCGATACAATTCCGACGATTTCGTCGAGACCTACTTCGAGGCCAGTCACTACGTATGAATAAAAATCTTCCTGGGGCGCGCCTAATACCTGGACGATAATTCCCGGTAGTTTATCCACGGCCCCAAATAGTTGCTTCCACTTATTCGGAGTAAGCTTCGGAACCTCAACCGGATACTCTCCGAAGTAAAGCTGATCCGGATCTTTTTTAGCGAAAATCTTCATAAAGCAACTCCTTTCGTTTAAATAAAAAAGACACCGCAGTTAAGCGATGCCTTTACGTTTATGCAGTTGCGGTTTCGTCTCCGATAATATAAAGATCGCCGTCGTTGGTCATATCCGGATAAGCGACGAAAGTGAGGTTTGCAATCCGTTCATTATCGGAATCATACGTATACTCCGGGTCTGCAATTGCGCCGGCCAACGGGACCGTAATATAATCGTTCGGTGTGGTCGATGGCGCTGTCGGTTTGATGACGAGCTTTTTAGCTGCCGCGAGCATATCGTATCCTGCTTTACCGCTAACTACGAGTTTTTTCTTCGTCGGATCTGTCGCATCCGTTACGAGTTTACTGTTCGGAATAGCCTTTGATAGTCTATCAAGATCGTGGAGAGCGAAAGGGACCGTTACCTCTGCCGTCCTACCTTTCATGATCGATTTAACGATCGTGTCACCGTATTGGTCAACGGTTGTATCTTGTTTTGAAGTTTGCGCTTTAAATTGAATACCGCCCTTTGTGATGTCAAATACGACCATATCCGTACCTTCTCCGTATTCAACGACTGCCGGACCGATTGGTACATTAATGCCTGCCATTCGTTTTCCCCCTTGTTATCAAAATAAAAAGCCCCTATTTAGGGGCGAATTACGCAATCGAAATTTAAAGAATATTGAGGACGTTCGTTGTCGTCATAACCTATAAACAAAGGAACCGAGGTCGTAGCGCGGATGATAACGACAGAACTTTCTCCGATGATTACTTCTTTAAGATTGGTAAGCGAATCGAAGATTTCGTTAGCTTTATCCTCGCAATCTTGTTCGCCTGCTTGCCGCCCTCGCACTAATATCTGAAACGACGGCTGCTTCTTCCCGGTCCATTGCGATGTCGGAAACCCTCCGGTAAGTTTTACGGAAATACATTCGTCATCCGCATCGCGAGGAAAACGATTGGGATAGTAAACGCCAGGAACCCGCGACTTAATGAACGATATTAATTCGAGTATCTTCAACGCTTACCTCAACTCCTCTCCGACGGCATTTGCGACGTTTTTTATATACTTCTCGGCTTCCCCCTTTAACGGACGTTCCAGATATTTGTTACCGACCGTATATCCATCTGTTCCGCCAGCTTGTGCAGAAGTAGGACCGAGATTGTAGTCGGCCTCATGCGTCCATATTGCGTAGTTAAATCCGTTTTCAACTGCACGAAAGGAGACCTCGCCAATCAATCGGTTCCGTGTTAGTGTTACCTTCTTTTTCATACCCCGACGAAGAATCCCTTTTTTAATCGGCGCGATGTTTTGAGCGATACGGGCGAGATCATCGACATTGTCCTCCATCGCTTGAGTAGCCGCCCTCTCTGCGCCGTGTTCAGTTCGATCTAATCGACTAAGGAAATCGCCTGCGTCCAGAACGAAACTCAAACAACCACCTCCGTCAGAATCGGCTTTCCGGATATGTGTCTTTTTACGTTGATTTCTTTCGGCTTTCGCTTGATCGTTTCTCCGAGCTCATTCGTAAATATGACCGTATCCGAGTACCGAACGTCTGCCAGTTTGTCGATCAGAATTCTCGCTGTCGCAACGGATTCTTCGCTCTTTATAACACCGGAAGATCGTGACGAAGTAATCTGCGAGCCTTCATCAACGCGACACTTTAAGATGATCGGATCTTGTTTTACGGGATTTCCCCACGGATCAAGTTCTCCGGTAGAGTCGCGTTCAATCGTAATGATCTGACGCATAGGAACGATCGCCATTTACATCACCGTCCATTGAATACGCCTGCCGCCGAGTTTCACACCGTTTTCTTCTCCGATAAGATCGAGCGACTTTTTCGGGATCAACGATTCATCATCGACATTTAACGTATCTTTAAAATTAAAGGAAGCAACGCCCGTAATAGAGAAGGACGCAATGCCTTGCTTGTTCAGGCGGTTCGTATCGTTATAGGCAATCGCAAGCACGTTCGCAAACTCATAGACCGCTTTATCCGGTATTTTATAGTCGGGAAATTTACGCACTAGAACGTCATCAGCTCTGTTTATAATTCGTTGCTTCTTTTCGGTTGCGTAATCGTTCCAATCTTCGTTATCGATCGTGAAACTGTTGATATATTCGTCAGCACCTTCGACGCTTAACGCCATTAGCGCCACCTCCTATTATTTTGCGGAGGATTTACGCGTTTGTTTCTTAGCTGCCGGTTTAGGTGCGGCTTCCTCCGTTGGTTTATCGATTCGAGTTACGTCTGCCAGTTCGGATAGGACTTTGATTTCGTCCTGACTTTCCGTTTTATATACGCCATTTTTAAACGACTTGAATTCGGCGTCCACATAGAATCCGAGTTCCGGATATTTCGATTTAAATTCCGCCATTATTTCGCAACACCTCTGTCAAAATAAATAGGCCCGCGTTTTGCGGGCCGTTGATTACGCTAATCCTTTGATTCGTGCGTGAGCTTTTTCTTGCAGGAATTGAAGCGTATACTCACCGACGACTTGACCCTCGAAGTAGTCGCCTTTCTTACCGAGGTATTCGTGGAAGAATCCGCGATCTGCAAGAGGTCTGATCTCTGTACGGTTGGCGTCGAAGATGAACAACTCATCCGCATTTAGGTTGTTGTTCAAAAGGATTTCCGCTTGACCGAAGTCAGAAACGAAGTGATCAACGACTTGACCACGACCGTTTTCGGCGCGAGTCAGACGGATTTGAGATTTATCGAAGTTTGAGATCGCGCGTTTTTGTTTAGCGCCGACCATAATCTTAAATGCGCCACCGGTTGTGAATCCGCCTTTTTCGTAGATCTTCTGCATAGCATCGTTAACTTTTTCGTCAGTCAACGCGGAATTTTGTGCGTCAATTACGTTAGTTTTGATGAATTCGCGCATACCTTCCATTTGACGAACGATTCCGTCTGGTGATTCGTACTTGATACCGCTAATTGCGGCTTTTTCGAGCTGAAGCGCAAGTTCAAGCTGTTTCTTTTGCTTCTCGTATTCGTAAAGACTATCAATACCGTAGTTACTTACAGCTGCCGCTGTGCCAGTGATTGAGATTGTTTCGTCAAAAATCTGCGTGATGTTGGACACGCGTTTTCTTGGTTTGTATTTAGCGTCGCGTGCGTCCGCACCTTCACGACCTTCGACGAACTGTACTTGAATTACTGCCCCGTCAGCGATGTCAGCCGCAGTAGTTCCAGCGTATCCCCTTACGACCGTAAGAGTAGTTCCACTAACAGACACGACTTTTAACAGTTCGTCGCCAATCTTAACGACTTGATCAGGACGGAAAGGTTCTGCGTCAGCTACTACGATATCTGTGTCCGCAGCCAGTTTTGCGCCGACAACCCTAGATTCATCAGCGATCATTTCATCCTCGAACCATTGGTGTTCGACCTGAGTAACCGGATTACTGAATCCAAGTAAATTCAACAACGGTGTTTGATGCTCGTTTAAAAGTAGAATCTCATCTACAACGGATTCCTTTTTACCTACTAACTCTCCTGACAAAATCTTAGACATTAAATTTCCCCCTTATTTTTGCATTAAAAAAGCGCCCTTTTAAGGCGCCGATTACTTCGATAGTTCTCTTTTCAATTTTGCGTAGGCCACTTTGTCCTCAGGCCGGCCGCTATGCTTCGCTCTTTCTGCGGCTTCTTTCAATAGTTGTTCCGCTGTCTTTTCGGAAGCTCCTGCGGCATCTCCGTTCGAGCTCTGCCCGATAGGCTTTGGCGCCTTCTTCTTGACCAAGAACGGTTTATTGTCAACGAGCGTTTTGACTGCGTCCTCCACTCCGACAACCTTTCCGTCTTCGACCTTTACCGCGGATAGGTCAGCCAACGCAATGGCGTCGTCAATGTAGGCGATATCATTGCTCGTAGCAACCTTAATAAATTCATTTTGGATTTTTTCGCGTTCACGGGCTTTCTTCTCTTCTTCGAGTTGCTGAGCGAGAGTTTTCTCGGCCTCTTCCTTCGCTTTCAAGTCGTTTTGGAGGCGCTCAAGCTCCGTCATTTCGCTGCGCTTGCGTTCCTCTTCGGCAGTTTTCTTCGCGTTGTAGTCTTCGACAAGCGATTTAAGTGAATCTACTCCGTCAATGCCTAATTCTTCAAACGTAGATCTAAACGATTTTAAATCGTCGTTAACTTGCTTAAATCTGTCGTAAGGTATCGTTTTTACATCGTCTTTTGGCGGTTCGGGTGTATCGGGGTTTTTCGGCTCCGCAGCCGGGGGTTCCGCCTGATCTTTATTTTCTTCCGCAAAATACTGTAAATCTAACGGCAATAGTGATTTCAATAGTTCCATAACTTTGTTTCCTCCCATTACGTTTTTAACGTCCAACGCGACGAATTTATCGGATAGTTTAATGTCATAGCCGATATTGGACAAAGTAAAAAGACGTCTTATTCGACGTCCTTCTCCTTCTATTCCGCCATAATTTTTGCGGTTCGAAGTGCGGCAAGTAGAGCGTTAAGATCCGCCTTCAACCCTTCGACATCCGTAGCTGTGCTATCCGCTAGTGCAGCCGCTTGGCTCGCGGTCAATTTGGAGCTCAGCGTTGTTTGTAAATCCGTAATTTGCGAAATCGGATGCGTATGGGATGACGGCGGGAACGTTGTTGGTTTATTCTGAACGTCCGCCCAATCAACGTCGGCATTACTTCCGCCAACGCTTGTGTAAACGAATTTACCTTCGGCGTTTTTCGTTACGGGAACGATCGGAACCGCCTTTACCCCGTCTGCATCTTCGTCAACAACTTCGGTAGTTCCAGCCGGATCGGTTTCAATCGGATGCCGCATTTCATTGTCTATTTCCGTACCAGCTTCAGGATCAGTTCCGTATGAAAACCTTCCGTCTGCGGTCTTCTGTACGAATACAACCGGTATGGCTTTCGTGCCGTCGAGCGATTCGTCTACGACTTTGCTGACGCCGTGTGAATCATTCGAGATTCCTACGCGCATTTTGTTATTAACGTTCAACATTAAACCCCCTCTGGATTTCTAATTGGTGAAAATGTATGCTTACAATTCGGGTGCCAAATTTGGCCCGAAGCTTTCAACTGATCGTAGGTCGGATACTTCCCCGGCGCATCATCCGTCAATTTCATGATCTTTCCTTCGTAGAACCGACAAGCATCCTTCGCTCCGTGCGATGAAATGACGGCATAGTAAACGTTTCTACTAAGCGACTCGTTCGTAGTGGCCTGCCGATAAGTCTCCATCATTTTCGTTCGGACTGCCATGTCCGCATAAACTTCCGGACGCCAACGCCTGCCTGCTGCGTCGATAATTCCGGTCTTTACCGACTGCTGAAGTGTATTTCGAATGTCGGACGCAATAGTTCGACGACCGTTCGTGCCACGCGTCATGTGGTAGCGCATTGAATCGGATACGGCTTTTCTGACAGCCGCTTTCGTTTTCCGGTCGATATTCTGCGTGACCGCTAACAGGTCCGCCTGAGTATCGGCAACCGCAGCCGCAACCATTTCTTTATTGAGCCGAGAAAAAGAAGCGATCTGAGCCGCCTTTTCTACTGTTTCCGCAACGCCAAGAGAGACGATCGTGTTTATTACGCCGTCTCTAGCCGCTTTCGGAATATTCTTTTCGACCCAAGCTTTCGACTTATCGTCTAATTCCGAAAGGATTTCCGCGATCGAATCGAGAGTTGCTTTTGCGTTTGCCCTGCGGAAATTATCAATGTCGACGCGCTCCAACTCGGCTAAGATGTCATGGACAGCGTCTTGATAATACGCGATAAGCTGATCTACTTCGTACTTGTAAGTCGGCTCAGGAACGCGCATTATTCATTAACCTCTTCGACGATCTCTTCCTTTTCCTCCACCGGCGCTTTTGGCTCCGAAGTCTCCTCGTTAAATACCGAACCGTCTACGAACCCGTTGACGCTCTTTTCGTCGTCTTCAATTCTACGGATGATCTCTTCGGCTTTTTCGTCATCAACTTCGTCAAGCTCTTTAATAGCAGAGCGAACGTCAATCGTAGGCTTGCCGCCGGTCCGAATGTTTGCGATCTCAGCCGCTTCTTTTTCGTTTCGTGGAATGCCGTCGTTCCAAATGGCTTTCGGATAGACCGGATCTGCTACGTCTAATCCTCCGAATTCTTTATCGAAAAGCATGCAAGTCCAAAGCGCATCACGGATCGCCTTATCGTAGTGGGCCCGGATACGTTTTACTTTCGAAAGGATTGGCATGAATCTCGCTCTAATTGCGGCTCCGTCAGTATGCGAAGTACCGGTTCCGCCGGAATTATCGCCGGACATCGTTGTTCCGAAAAGCCATTGCGGAGTCTCGGACATCTGAAAGACGTTGCTGAACAGAATATCTAATTCTTTAAAAGCTGCGTCTAGCTGCGCCTGCCACACCATATATCCAGGCGTCGGATCCTCTTTAGTCACCGGAATATATTTGCCGCCAAATTGTACGGCTCCGTTAGTCGCTTCTAAATCCGGACCGTACGCTGTCGGATCACTATGCTTCCAGAGGATGTAATCGATCTGAACAAGGCGGTCATTAATCGCGGCGAATACCGTTTCGAGCTTTTCGATGAGGCCGATTCCGAATAACGAATCATCAACTGATTTGTATGGGATGTGAAAAACCGGAATATGCGGAAGGTTTGTCACATCTACGTCCTCATCTCGTCCTGTTGGAACCTCATCCCCGATAGTAAATAGCTGTACCGGTGTTCCTGTCGATGTGTCAACGCCGTTCTCATGGAGTCGATGACGCGAGTATAGAATGTACCCCGGGATGTGCCGCTCGACATTTAGGAAAGGAATCTCCGTTTTTTCTGTTTCAACCCACTCGACTTGCGCAATATTTAACGCTTTGGTCTGCTTTACATTGCCGGCTGATGTCTCCGGAAATACCCAACTTGCGTTAACGTGTTCGATGATTGGCTCCATCTCAACGCCTTCTGGCGCATCTCCTTCTATAAGTCCCATCTTTTTAAGCTCCGAATAATCCTGACGATAGCCATAGCGAACTTTAAACCACGCATCACCGCGATATCCGTTAGCTGTCGCGCTTTCGTGTAGCAGTTGATTGATGTCGTTTTCCTCTACGTATCTATTGAGCGCTTTTTGTTCTTTACTATCGTCCGATTTTCCGCTCTCAAAACGGACCGGCTCGCCGACAAGTAAGTCCGCCGGTTTTGTGACGAGAATATCCGCAAGGTTAACCGCGATATAGAGCTTTTCGAGCTGCACCGAGAATGGCGAATCCTTTAAAATGGCCGTTGCCCGTTCGTACACATCGCGTTGCTTTCCGTCAAACCATTTCTTAGCCCGCTTATATTTAGCGAGTCTTTCGATCGAATCCTGCGGCGGAAATTGCGCGCCTTTACGAATAATTCCGTAGGTTTTAACGTACGTAAATTCGTCTGCCTCGTCATGTTTTCGTTTAAATAGATTCATAGTTACTCGTTCCCGTCGTTAAGCAATTCGTCAATGTCTTCGATTTCTTTCGCGATATCTTCGTTGCTGGACGTTCCGCCTTCGTTTTCTGTCGCCGTGACCTGACGGTCGGTAAGCAAGCCGTAACGTTTAAGGAACAAGTCAATCGCTTTTACTGACGGTTGAGAGCTTCGGATGAGCTTCATTAGCTGCGCATACACTTCTGATCTGTGTCCGGAGAGCATATCGTCCGCAAGCAAGTTCATATATTCGATGAACGCTTTGTTCTGCGTCCGCCATCGATAGACTGTGACGCGGTCGGCTCCGATATCCTTGGCGAGCTCCTCCTGCGTCTTCCTTGCTTCGGCCATCAACTCGTTCTCTACGAGCAAAAGCGCGGCCTTTCGTTGTTGTAACGTTAATTTTGCCTCTAATTCTTTTAATCGTGTCATTATGTCGCCTCCCCCTTTAAATCCAATTCGGTTTTGCTACAAGCCTCGTTTTAGGTCGGAAAACTCCCTCGACGGCCTGCTGTAGTGCATCGAGTGAATCCACGTAATCCCCGAAAGGATATTGCGCCATCTGATCGAGGAGCATCGTGTGACGGTCGTTAAGAATAAGCGTTTTATTGTGAAGCATCGGCTCCAACGATTGGATACGCTCATCTTTCGATGACTTGTGCGACTTTACATCGTTGACCCGGCACGTATATAATCCTTCTTTTCTAACCGCCTCTTGGAGCTGTCGATAAAACTCGTGTTGAGCATTGATTGTCTCAACGTTAAACATCCGGTGACGATACTGCTTGATCTTCTTAACGATGATGTCAATGTAAACATGCGCCGGCTCTTTCGATGCGTACTCGTCAAGTACGAAAATATATCCGGTTGGTTCGTGCTTTCCGAGCGTAATAACCGAGTTGTAGCAAGACCGAGCGTTTTTTCCTTGCGCAATATCCCAGGCGCCGCTGATCGTCAAGTCCTTGATCGGTATTTTCAGCTCGTTATAGACGACATAGGCAACGCCGTTTTCGTGGTAGTAATGGTAATAAGCATAGTTTTCTGGGAAGAAGAACTGTTCGTCTTCACTGAACGCAAGGTTTCGGAACTCCGAATTGTAGGCCCGCGTTCCCATGTTTACCTTTTCGTGCATGAGCTCTCGATAAGTCCAACGCCAAGGCCACGCAAGTTCAACGCCTTCCTCCAACGCCTTTTTGTTTTGCTCGTAAAACTCATCGACTTCCTCCATCGACTCTGATCGCGCATAGATTTCGCAGTATTTTTCCCATAACTGCGGATTCGAAGGTTCACTGATGATGGCGCCATGAAAGCTCGATTTAAAGTCCTTCCGCTTCAGAACGTGGTTTAATAGACCCGTCGCCGACACCATCGTTCCGACAAGTATGATCGCCGTCGCTTTAGATCCGATCGGTACGACAACGGAGTTAAACCAGTGAACGAGCTTTTCGCGAGCTTCCTTCGTACCTTCGTTGTTACTGGACGACGGATCGTCAATAATAACGAGATCTGGCCGGACAGCCCCGTGCCTTTTACCGCGAAGTTGCTTACCGGACGAAGACGATTCAATCAGGATATTTGTCGTTGTGATGAACGCTTCTTCGTTATCTTTTTCGTTACGGCTTGCGGATTCGTGCATCATAGGACCGAAGTCTTCACGCAGCTTCTGATTGTATTTCATCTGTTTGTTGACCCATCCGATAAGTTTTTTCGAGAGCGAGTCCGTTTCGGAGATGATCAGAATGTATTTGCGTTTTCGGAAAGCCGCTTGATGTAACGGAAGGGCGTTCGAAAACATCCCAGACTTTGAATGGCCCCGGGCGGCCGCAATCGCCAACCGTGCGTTTCTCTTTTCGTTATTTACATAGTTACAAAGACCGAAAAACTCTTCGTGAATCTTCGCGATATTCTCGATCCCGTCATGCGGAGTTCCATCGTCGGAATTCCGAACAACGTTGTCCTCATTATCCGGGTTCAAACCGTCGCTTAGGTACTCGTAAGTAAAGTACGCTACATCGAGTTCGGCCTTATGGACCCGCCTCAGCTTCGTTAATTCCGCTTTATCTTTCCGGAAGGTGTCGATGTGATATTCCGTAGCTTTCCCGGCCTTAATGAGCGCCACCAATTTACGGACACGCTCGGTCAATAAATCGATCCGCCCCTGTCTTTCTTCGCGATCCAGCCATTTTCCGTTAGTGTAAGCCAAAATTGGCGGCCTCCTTTCGTTTAATTTCGTATTGACTTTCGTTATCTTTTTCGTTAATATGAATGTAACAAAAACATTTTTATGTTACGGAGAGTGAATCGACATGGCAAACGAAGTATTCCCGATAAAATCAAAACGCGATTATAACAAGTTCATAAAAGCGCTCAAGCCGGGCCGTGATCAGTGGCTGGCGCAATTAGGCACGGCGTTCGGCCTGCGTATCAGCGACTTGTTGCTGTTTAAAATCGGAGAGCTTCGCGGCCAGAAGTCGATCACACTCCGAGAAAAGAAACGGAAGAAAAAACGCGTGATTACGTTCAGCTCTTCCGTTCTCAAAATCGTTTCCCAACTCGAAGGTGACGACGATGACTACGTATTTGCCAGCCGCAAAGGCGGCGAGCCGATCACCCGCGTTCAGGCTTATCGCATCCTAAACGACGCAGCCAAACGAGCCGGCATTTACGACAAGATCGGCGGCATTGGTACGCATACGCTCCGCAAGACATTCGGATACCGCCTGTACGAGAACGGCGTTGATGTCTCGCGCATTATGTCGATACTTAACCACTCAAGCGAGCGCGATACGTTAAAATATATCGGGATTACTGCGGATGAGATATCGGAAGCTTACGAAAGCATCGAGGTTTAAGACTTCGGTGCTTTTTTCGTTATTGCATCTTTATCTACTCGTCCGTAATAAACATCTTCAACACTCGGTAAATCTCGTTCGAACATTTTCTCCTCTGCATCCCGCAATTCAGCAAGCGCCTTAGTCGCCGCCTTTGCTTCGCGTTGAACCGCCTTGAGGCCGGTTATCGCGTCGGATACATCCAAGTCGATTTTAATTTTGCCGATTGATTCGCGGTTGTCCGCCATTCACACCGTCTCCTTTTTCGTTTATTTGATTTCAGGCATCAATTCGTATCTGATCGCGTCGATGACTTCTGCAATCTCGTCACGCACCAAATGTCCGGAAGTCTGCAATGCAATCAAACGATCTAAATACGCCAGTAATTCCTCTGTTCTCGTCATCTTCATCGTCTCCTTTTTCGTTATTTAAGACGGCAAAACCGTCTCTTACAGGGGCGACAGGGATCGAACCTGCCCACGCGGTTTTGGAGACCGCATCGCCACCGAGGAACATGCGCCCCTAGGATCGCCTGCGAACCGGAAGGCCCGTAGGCAACGCAAGCACAAAAAGAGCGACCCTTATTCGGATCACCCTCGTTCTGATTGCGTATAAAATTGCACGAAATTAGCGCTTCTAACCGTCACCCTACCGAATACCCTCGGCGGAGACTGAAACGTCTAATTTCGTGTGATTTGAGCGTGAAAATCGTTATGCCCTTCGGTACTCCTCTTTAAGCGCGTCAACCTTCGTTTTGATCTGCCGCTGAATCTCGTCCGCTTCTTTCACGGAATCAGGCGTCTGACGTAGCCGCTTGACCTTGCGAATTAATTTCCGCGTTTCTCGATCGGTGATGATTACCGTATAGTGCTTCGAACAGTGCGGACATTCGAAATACATTTCTTCTATACCGGAATTATTCAGCGGACGTTCCTTCGGCCGGACTTCGAAATCCTTTAGACACTCGTCGCATTGCACCGCCATGATTCCGCCTCCTTTTCGTTAGATCATCGTTTATCTTTCATTTTCGTATAAGACGCTAAAGCCTTTCGCAATCTTTTTGCGGACTCTGACTGCGATTTCTCTTTCGAAAATACCCACGCATCGAATTCCGCTTCTTTCTCGGCGGATTCAATTTCTATCCGCATCGGTCTGATCGGTTTCAACGGTAGCACCTCCGTCAGTCTTCTACGGTTCTCTCAACAACGGTTTTATGACTGCGTAGTTCTAAACGGGTCATAAGTTCCGTGGCCATAACTCCGCTTGAAAGTGCGCGGTCCTCCCGGTTAAATTCGATTAGTATTTCGCCGTTTCCTTCGAGCATTTCATCGAATTGCTGTCGTAGCAACTCCTTGTCACGCTCCGTTAGTTCATTTGTCGGAATGTACACCGCAATCACCTCCGGTTGAGTTAGGTATGGTTATCGGGAATATCACCGATTTTGATTGGCGTGGTCTCGACGTTCAACTTTTCGATAACCTCTCCGCTGGAATTACGTAGTTCTAGTGACGCTCCGCCTTTAGTTTCGAATTTCATATCCGCATCTCCTCCGTTTGAGTTACGCCCCGAGTTCGAAAAATTGTGCGCAAGTTCTGAACAGCAGTCGTCCGGGTTTTGTCGGGGCGGCTTGGGGGTCGGACGATTTTCGGATTTCGTTTGGGATTTCCGTTGAATAAACCATTCATCGTTTTGCATATCGAATGTAACACAAACACTTTTTGTTACATTGAACAAACGAATGAATCGTTGATATTACTACGTTCGTTGGACGTTACATATCGCAAGGAAACGTATGAACATTATGCATTCGAGAAGTCGCGTCAGATCAACGTTGGTGCGATAGTGTGGTGCGGGCCGGTATGTATAAGATACTGCATATCGGTAGTATGACGGTGGTGTTGGTCGGCTGACCCCGTGAGTTTCGGAAGGGCTTATCCTTCGACACAGTCTCGCTGATGTTCGGGTGACAGTCCGTTGTCCCTCTCGCCTGCTCCTCACCGTTTCCCTTCCTATATGTATAGCGATGCCCCTACCGTATGCAACAGGCGGGGCGTATATGCGGAGTACCTACCGCCACCCTGCCGTAGTTATCCGGTACCCCTTTTCGTATAGGTACAACGGTATGAAACGTATGTTACATCCCTCTATAACGTAAGACAGCATATGGACGTATTTTATAGGGATATACGCTATATTAACGAAGTATTTTCGTATGTTTTAAATACTAGCGTCCACTCCGTCGCTTTCGCTCCTCCGTGTCCGCGGATATTATTAAGTACCTTTATCGCGATACAATATATAAGTACCTGATTGCGTTTCCGCGGGACGCAGTGTAACGAAGTTCCCGCTAGTGTTTGAAAACAAGAAGAAGACACCGACAACCGCCAAAAACGGCTGTATCCGTTGGTGCTCTAAGGCCGAAGCCCTTTTTTGCGTGTTCTGTTTTCGCCACACTAAAAGGCCGATTTGTTCTGTTTTCGCCACACTAAAAAGGCGCCAACCTATTCGTCAGCGTCTTCAGTCAAGTCGATAAGCTCCCGTATGTCCGTTATATTCAACGCAGTCGCAATCCGGCTAAGGTGGTCGAGTTGTACCCGTTCCTTAATTCCGCGGCTTAGTTCGCTGATAGCAGACGGACGTATTCCGGTCAGTTCAGCGAGTTCCTTCTGCGTCATATCCTTCCGATCAAGTAGCTCGGCTAACTTTAGTTTAACGATCATTGCCGGCACCTCCTGCGCTCATTATATCGTAAAAGCGATATTTTTGTAAATAACGTATTGACGTTATAACGGTTATGCGTTATAATAGAATTAACGAAAGGAGGTGAACGTAATTGATTGACATAGTGATGAAACTTTCGGCAATCATCGCAACTTGGCTCGGGATTCTAAAGATCGTCTTAGAACTCCGCAAGATGCGAAAAGATACCGAAAGTGAGAAGCGACGGCCTCCGACCAAGAAGCACCGTCGCCGAACATAAACACGAGGGGCATTTCGCCCCTTGTCAATCAATTATAACACGAATGAAGCGAATTAATACCACGGAAATTTTGTTAATCGTCGTCTTGCTCGCCTGGATTGCGGATATGAACTTCGACCGGCTGTCCGTTCTGGACTGCGTCGGCCTCGGATCAGCTATCGTTTTTATCGCGCTTCTATTCTTTAAATCGGGGAGGAATCGGAAATGACGCTTTATATAAAACGCTTGTGGTCGGACACACCGCGATTATCCCGGCAGCAGACCGAACAGCTCCTCGATCTCTATGAGCGTCCTATTGCGACGTTCAAAGACGCTGGAAAAGCGTATCAGATCGGCTTCAACACGGCGTTGAGCTGTCTCGGATATTTGATCGCAACCAAACACGGAGGTCATGACGAATAGATTTTCCGTTATAATAATGGTAACGATCGGAGGGAATTACGATGAACACAAAGGAATACGCAGCGCTTGTCGAAATGGTTGCGTGTGCTCGCTATCTTGCGGCGTTGACGGATAATCCGGACGTAGTTGATGTCGCAGAGAAGGTGAAAGAATTAGGCGCAGAAGCAGCGGAGGCGATCGGCCAGTCAACGGAAATTCTTAAACGGGATTCAGTCGAACGCTATCACGATGTTCGAAAGTATTTTGACGGAAAATAAGGCGTTAAGCGGCCGCCGATACCTAAGATACCCGCAGTAGATTCCGGCGGCTCCTACGCTTTAATTTCGTGGAAAAATCGTTGAAAGGAGACGATGAACAATGTCGATCAATAAAACGCGCGGCTTTCTTTACGGCTTATCTCGCCTGCTTGGCGATGTGAACGCGGTCAAGAAAGGAACGGTCGGAAAACGTATCGTTCGAAGGGCAGCCGGTAAGCAGGCCGGAAAAGCCCTTCGCAAACTATTTAAATGACGGAATTATTTACCGCAACCGAATCACTTTGTCTCGGCGCACTCTTACTATATCATTATAGTAACTACGCTGAAACGAGGTGATTCTTTTTGTTTATTTCGCCCATGCTGCTTGAGTCCGCAAAGGAGCCGTTCGACTCGGACGACTATATCACGGAAACCAAGTTCGACGGCATCCGTCTGATCGCGTCCAGGAATAACGGCTTAATTCGCCTATACACACGCCACAACAACGAAGTCACCTCTAAATTTCCGGAACTATTAACGCTCGACATACCGGACGGAACCGTACTAGACGGCGAGCTTATAGTGCCCGGTCCTACTGGTGCAGGCGATTTCGAGGCCGTCATGGAACGATTCCAGTCGCGAAAAAGTTATCATCCGATAGTATTTTGTGTGTTCGATGTCCTGCGGATAGATAGCGTTTCCACTACGTCTAGGCCGCTAAGTGAACGAAAAGAAATACTCGCCGGCCTAAAGATCGATCATCCTAACGTTAAAGTAGTCGAAGGTGTTCGCGGCCATGCTGCGGATTATTTCGAATTAGTCCGCAAAAATAAGATCGAGGGCATCGTTATGAAGCGAACAGACGCGCCGTATACGGAAAATAAGCGGTCGGATCTCTGGCTGAAGATCGTGAACTACGAATATACTGACGTTTTGATAACAGGGCTCCGCAAGGAAGACAATGCGCTTGTGCTTTCGTATATGGACGGCCAATACGCTGGCGTTATGGAGTTCATGCCATACGATGCGCGGCGAAAGTTACATTCGAAGAGAAAAGACGTTGAGGAAACGGATAAATACGTCTATATTGAGCCAATTGAGTGTCGCGTCAAACACCGATTTAAGACGAAAAACGGACTGCTGCGCATTCCTTCGTTCCATGAATGGCGTTGAATGTGTCGGCCATTTATCGTATTCTAATAGTCGGAGGTTGAGGACGAATGGATTACGAAACAAAAGGCTATGATACGGAGAAGGTATACGACTACAAGGAATATCCGGACGTTCATTACGGACGCTGTGATAACTGTGATTATACGCTGTTTAAAAGCTCGGTGAAGGATGGCGTTTTCTTGCGTGAGTGCCGCAGATGCGGGATGAAGAAGAGTATATAAATCGAAAGCCCACTCAATTGAGGTGGGCTATTTTTAAGCATATTAACGCGTGCATAGCTTATCTTTACATTCTTCTTTAGGTTCAGCGTCCACGGTATATGACAATATTTCTTCATTTCCAGGATCATACAAGCCTTCAAACTCTTTTTTTCCGTTGGTATACCCCTTTACTGTTATACCTCCCATTGGATTAATATAATAATCGTCGGAAAAGTGGATATCACCAACATCTTTATAATTGGTTGTTAAAAACTTTTCCATATGATTCTGTGCTTCTTCAAATAAAGCAATCTCTTTTTCTTTTTGATCATGCTGATGCTTCATAAAAAATCCCCCAACTGCTATAATTATTAAAATAAGGATAATTATGTACTTTTTCTTTTTCATTTGAAAATCAGTCCTTTCTTATCCTATTTTACAAAAACAAAGAGGCGATGTATATGAACGACAAGATAAAAGTTCCAAAAATAACAGATAAAACTTATTATACGTTAAGTCAAGAATCTTACAACCGCGATAGATTAGATGGTAAGTTAAAAACAGGAAAGCCAATACAGACGGACCAAAGTACGTATTGGTATGTTGAAAAGATAAAGAGAGATAATGACACAGGACTTGACGCAGTAGTTTTTTCTCAAGGTCAAAAGACAAAGGACGGCAAGTGGGTAAAATCAGACAACCCGAAAAACGTCGTTGTAGCCTTCGCAGGAACTGATCCGAAAAGCCAATTCTTTCAAGATGTTGTTGATGCAGACGGCGGAAATGTTGTCGCGGGATTTGATCCGAAAAGTGAAGTCCCATACATAGTTAAAAAGGGAACAAAAGATACGTCTAAAACAATCGGAAAATACAACGGGACTCCCTCACAAGACGCAATGCTTAGCTCTGGCAACTACAAACTGATTACAAAAACATCCCAAATCGGCCAAGCCGACGACCTTGTTCGAGAAATCAAACAGAAGTATAAAGGGACATCGACTATCGTTTCAACAACCGGACACTCGCTTGGCGGCGCAGAGGCTGAATACAGCGCGGTCAATAACGATATCTACGCAGTCGCCTTCAACAATCCGTCCGTTGTGAAATTACATTCCGAAGAAAAGCAAAAGGAAATCAACAGCGGCAAATATGATTCGTATGTCAAAGCGATTGTCAATCCGGACGATATGACCGGTTCAGGGTGGTGGCTTGAGTATAAACGACATGCCGGCAGAACGATATATACAAAAGACCCTTCTGTTTCGCGTGCAGAGCGGGAAATCCGACTTGATCCGAAGTTTAACGACGGTGTATTCGGTACAGTATTTGGCGTCGCTTATGACTATATCACTACGACCGCAATGGGAATGCCCGATACTCACGGCCTCAACAAAGGAAACTTCTCCTTCGACGAAAGCGGCAACATTCAAAATATAGAAGGCGATGAACTTGTGTATGACAAAAATTTAAAAGCGATGCTTCCACCGGAGGTTACTTCTGGAAGCGACGCGATTAAAGTCACGCCTGAAGTCGCGAAGCAGCTCGCGGAAAAGGTAAACGCGATCATCAATGACCTGCGCACAATGAAAAGAGAAGCGGAAAACGCCTATCAGGAGCACGACGCCACGATAAACGATCTGAAACACGAGACCTATCGCCAAGTCGGCCACGGCTTATACGATCAACTGACACTCGATGACGTAAACAATACGCTGAATGATCTGGCACAGTCGTTTGATAAGAAAGGCAACCCGCTGTTTTACGATGTCCATGCCGAAAAAGCATATATTGCTTCACTGCAAAATACGATTTCCGATTTGGAAGACATCAGCGGCTACCTTGCGCAAATCGCAAAGGATTTTAAAGCAAAAGATAAAATGCTCGCTAACTGGCTAAAACTTTAGGAGTGGAATAAATGGATACATTAGATAACTTCATTCAAAAGCAAAACGACCCAATGGAAAAGCGAAGGCAGCTTAATATGCTGAAATCCGGTATGAGAGGCACGGCAGGAGCCAAGCTCGAATCCGTGCGAAATACCCTCAGACCGAAATTTAAAGTGGACGAGATTCAGAAAGAAATGAACAGCGTCTATTCATCGCTTCTCTACAGCTTCAAAGGGAAAGCGCAGCAGGCGCTGGCACAACGGATCAGCCAAAGCGCCCAGCAGCTTATTAACACGGAGCAGGACGGAGAAAGCTTTGTGAACGGGTTTAAGACGAGATAAAGGCGCCAATGACGGCGCCCCTTTTTTCGTTTACCTATCGTCTTGACTTTTTCGCATGGTCATCGAATAATTTACGTACTGCAACCGTCCAGTCCGATTCGAACCCTTCTGCCTGACGGAACATTAGATCCGGGTGTACTAAGTAACGGACTTCTTTTCGCGTTCCAGTTACGAGTATTGCCCCAACGCTTTGAAGGCGGCTCATAATCTTCGAAACTGTCGAAACGTCATGACCGATTAAACTAGCGAGCGTTTCCCTTCCGATATATTCGATCAATGATTTGTCCACGTTAGGATTTACACAGAGATAATATTCGCTGTAGTGGAAAAACGGGATGATCTTGTACAACATGCCGATCTCATTCAACCGCAGATTATTCGTGATCTCCTTCGCTTTAACCGTGTACACTTTCGTAAAAACTTCGTCTGATATTCGGTCTCCCATCGAATGAAACCGTTTGTTGACGTAGATTCCGTTCGGTCTGATGTCGAGAAGATCAAGCGCGACTAAGCGGTCAATTAACGAATTAGTATTCGATCTGCTGCGGCCGAGTATGCGAGCAATGTCCGCTTTATTCATCGGCTCTCCGTCCAGTATCGAACCTTTCAGTAGCTGCCCGTCGCTCTTTACCCGAAGTTGGATCATGATTTTAACCATTGCGCCGGCTTCCGTTAGTGTTAGATCGCGTATGATATCGGAAATGGCGTCGTTATAAGATACGACATAATTCCGTCCATGATGAAATCGTTTCTTTTTCGGTAAGGTTGCGTAATACTTCGCTTTCTCTGCTTCTTCCGGCGTCCTAATAGTTGCGTTTATTGCCTCCGGAACAAACACGCCAATTTCACCGTTTTCGTTTACGACACGTTCATATTTTGCCATCAGATCGTCCTCTCTTCGTCAAAATAAAAGAGCGCTGGAATGGCGCCCTCAATGAATGGTCTTTTCGCCTGTTGTGATATTGACCGTAAATTGTCCCGGCGTTTTCCCTTTCACGAAATCCGAATATTTTTTCCGTCTCTCTTTATTACGAGCTTTAGCGCATCGATCCATCTGAATCCCTTCGTAAGTTGAAAGGCGTCTCCGAGCCGGTTTCCCTTGATTTTTGCCAAACTCATCGTACTCTTCAGCCATCTTCTCGGAAGTTTCTCCAGATCTGCGCGTTTTCTCCATGCGATCGCTCATTATCGGGTACTCCAAGTCCTTCATTTATTTTTATTCGTGTCCGACAGTTCTTCGTAGATTACGAGATTAGCCATGCGTTCAAGCGCAGTAGAATCCGGGTGCTCTCCGACCGAGTCGAAATAAGCGTCAGCCAGCGCAGTAATTTCCTCGATACGTTGAATGCGGTCCAATTCTCCGGCTTTCGTTCGTTGCTGTAATTCCGTAATCATTTCGTCCAGTAGCGTTTTATCCATCAACTCGTCCTCCCATGGCGTACCCTTCGCTGTGTCCCGCCCAATAGTAGTAAATATCCGCGATTTTTTCTGTGGCCGCCTCCACGTACTCACGCAATGTAATCTGGCTAATCCCCATCCGTTTCCCCGCCTCCACTTGCGTCAGGTCTTCGAAATATACGAGCCGGATGGCCTCTCGTTGCCTGTCGGTCAGATCCGCAAGCTCAATCGCTTTGTGCAGGTCGAGCAGCACTTCGGCAGCTTCGTATTCTCCGAGTCGTTTGCGGCTGACGAACTTCGGATAGTCGGAGAGCAGCGTTTTAACACCCTCCGCATTGTCTAGCGCATACGCCGCCTCAAATTCGCGATCCTTTCGGTGAAGATCGATTTTTACTTTTCCGATAACAACCGCCTCCAATTTCGTTGTTTTGTCCTTGCGCCTTAGGAATCGCATTATCAAACGAGATAGTTGCGAAAGAATTTTTTCGTTAATAACTTCGTTAACAATTCGTACATCTCTGTTGACTATCGGTAACTATTCCGTCTATACTGAACGTAAATACTTTCGTAAGGAGATTCGATATGGCGATCGAATGGATTTCAAGCGAAACAATTCGCGATCTCAAAGCGTTTATTACAGTCGATAATTACGGTAGGTTCTGTATGTCGATGGGTGCACGCCGTGTTTTAAAGCTTCCGGAAAAAACGGGATTCCAGCTATTCCTTGCGTATGATAAAGACGAGCAAAGGATAATCGTAGGAAAGCCCGGACATGTTTCGATAAAGGGCGATGTGAAGCCGTTTAAATTTGATCCGCGCGGCTACTCGTCGGCACGGCCATATATCCGCAAACAGAATTTATATGGTCCGGATCTTCCACAGCGATTCTACCTGATCGGCGATGGTGAGGCGTCTAAACAACCGTATCTGGCTTACCCTAAAGGCACGTTTGCGTTTCAGCTAGACACCGACGCCAATTGATCCGAAAGCGCTCGCCCCACATACCACGCAACACGCGAAGCGATTCCGTTTCCGACGATCCGATACTGTGCCGATAAGGAAATATCGTCTGGCAGGACGTAAGTATCAGGCGCAGATTGGATTCGGAGGCATTCGCGGACGGTGAAACGGCGTAGCACTGTCGGATGGACATAATTTATATCCCAACGCGTATCTACAGTATAGCTAGGCTCATTCATTGGGCGCCGTCTCGTTCGGCTATCAAAGCCTTTATAATCGCCTAAATATTTACCAACATGATTAGCGGTTACCTGAACGCCCGGCTCCGGCAAATCCCCGATAACATCCCGCAATACTCGCGTCTGGTAATCGCCTTCTAACGGCTTCGGAAACTCGAATGTGAAGCCGAGGTCTTTCCGCACACCGACAATGAATACGCGCTCACGCTTCTGGGCTACTCCGTAGTCCCACGCGCTCATAACGCGCCAACTAATCTCGTAACCTATTTCGGTAAATTTATCGATAAGCGCTTCGAATGTTGGACGATGTCGCTTCGTAATAAGCCCCTTCACGTTTTCGAATACGAAGGCTTTCGGCTTCTTGCGATCAATGATTTCGAGGTAACGGAAGACTAATTTACCGCGTTCTCCGTTTGCTCCTTCGCCTTTCCCCGCAACCGAGAAGTCTTGACATGGTGGTCCACCGAAGATTACGTCTGTGTCCGGCAAACTATCGATATCAATTTCGTTAATGTCCGCCTGTTCTACGTAATCACCAAAGTTGTGTCGGTAGGCTTTGACGGCATTCTTATCGAAGTCCATCGCCTTTACGATATCGTAACCGGCCGCTTTGAATCCGATTGCGCCAAGTCCTCCTCCGCAGAATAGTTCGAGTACCGTCAGTCCGTTCGCCGGCAGTTGCGGCGTTAAGTTAAAGTCGCCCATATATTCGCTCCTCTCCTTGTCTGAAACGTTAACCAAGCCGTCTGGCGCACCCTTCGCATAATGTGCCGTAACCGTGTATGCTGGTCGATCGAGTTTTCCAATCGGATGTTTTTTGAAATATGTTTCGTACCCCCCAGACTCCATACGAGATATTACTCGTTCGCTTAGAGGTTTCGGATCGTGATTCGGAATCCCGTTCATGTACTTGCCCCCTTCAATCGGTTCAGTCGGATGTAAATGACACGTAGCTTTCGCCATTACTGATGCGGTAATTGTTAACGCTGGTTCGTTCCAGGACATCTTACGCAAATAGGTCGTTTGTCCGCCGCCACTATAGAACGCACCTTTCATAAACGCCTTTTGATCGTCTTCCGGGAGATCACGCCAGTTACCACCATCCGGAATCTTGTGCGCATAAGGCTTTTCGTCATTTCGCAAGCCATAACCGTAATGATTCGGAATATTCGTCACGCCAACACCTCCGCCATAATCGCGTCCAGCTTCTCGTACAACTCTTCCGGCTTGCCTGCGTTCTCAACTTCGTAATCAACTTCGAAACTGTTAACGGCAAGCTCAGTCGGGTGCTCCAAGTCGGCAAGGTCGAATTGATCGCCGGCTTTTTTTGCGCGTTCAATACGGAGATCGGCCGGTGCTGTTATGCGGATAAATACGAAGCCTTCGTCCTTCAGCCGCCTGTATTCGTTAGGCTGGCGGCAGTCATCGATGATTACGCGATTCTTTAGCGCTGTGTTGCCGCAGTCGCAAGGATGGCGTTCGAGATAGGCGGTTATTTTCGGCATGAGAGCGTCGATCCATACGTCCTCTCCGAAGGCTTCCCGCGCCCACTGTCCGAACTTCTGATAATGAGCGCGCGGCTTCGGTTTTCTCGGAACGTGAGGGAATGCGCGGTGAAATGCGTCCTTTAGTTCGTCGCCGAATGCGAACGGCTGGAAGGCGTAGTGAAGCGAAATGTACGATGCCGCCAGCGACTTGCCTGCGCGAAGTGGTGCGGTGAGGGCGATTTTCATCGGCGTTCCCTCATTGCGTTAAGAAGTAACGAAACTTCCTTGAAGGTAAACAAGCGCATATCTGAATCGGATTCGAGGTGCGCCGCCTTTCCGCCCGTTTCCTTCGTAGCATATTTGAGCGCCTCCAACTCTTCGCCGTGCCTCCGATTGTCTTTGTGTAACGTGTCGATTTCGCTCCTAACGACATTTATGCGTTTATGAATCCACGGATTGTCTTCGCTCAGGACGGATAGTCCTGCGTTAACTTCTTCGAATTTCTTTTCTAATTCGTATATGCGCGTCGCTAGGTTAGCGATAACGTCGATCGGGTCGGATGGCTGCGGTTCTTCTTCTTCGGAGGATTCGACCGGTACGAGGACGCGATATTTAGCTTCGTCCCGAAGTGCGCGATCGTCTCCCATGTCATCGATAAATCCGTATACTCCTTCGATGATTTCGTAAAGTGTGTATATACCTCCGATAGTTAAGTCGACACCTGTATCGTCTAAGTATATAAACCTTTCGCCTACTTCCGCCTTGCGATCGACCATTTCGTAGCGCTCTCCGTCAACGTGGACGATGTTGGTCGGTTCGAGGACGCGGTATTCTCTGCGGAGGATAAACCCTCCTAGATTAGCAACGCTTCTAACTTCGTCACATTCCACGTACCCCAATCCGGGAGAAACTTCGCGATCTACCGTAAAAATATCTCCGTTCTCGTACTCGTCATCCGGATCATTTTTATCAACAATTACGATCTTATCGCCAACCTCCGCCTTCCTATCGACCTCTACATACTCGCGTTTGATTCCGCCCAGGGATTCGTCAGCCAATACGTGGATTTTTTCGTTAGTTTTCGTCATTTATTCGTCCTCCTCGTCCATTTCGATATATCCTTCCTCCGATACGGTTAGTCCGTACTTTTCAGGTATCGACGCAATATCGTCAAGATCAATCAGCTCGTAATCCCCTGCGTATAAACTGCGAATAGCTTCGTAAAGTTTGACGATGTCCTTCTGCAACTCCGTCATATCTGATCGCCCTCTCTATTTTCGAATCACACACTCCGCAAATACCTGTCTCGATTTTGGTTCCGGTATATCCCGTACCATACGTCCGGCTTCGGCGAACATTTCCGCTGATCGGAGAAACGCTTCTGCGAACTCTCTATCCGTTGTGATGAGCTTTCCTACGCGATAAACGTCTAATTCCGGAACATATTCGATTTTCATTTGATCACTCGCAATTCTACCGACTGCCGTCCGAACTGTACTGCGTCGGCTTCATTCGCGACCAATAGATCGAGCCGTGCGCCTTTAATCGCTCCTCCAACGTCAATCGCCTTCGCCCGAAAGCTCGAACCGTCAGCGAGCCGGACTTCAACCGTAGAGCCAAGCGCAATCACAGACGGATCGACCGCTATGACGCGCGCTCCTTCGTAATAGATCGAATGGCTGACGTCGACTCCCGTTTTGGTGATGCCGGTGCAGCCTTCCGAGCAATAGGCCGTGTAAGCCGTGGCCTCATAAGTCCGCCAGGCTGACGCTGTTTTCTTCGCTTGCGTCGGTTTCTTCGACTTCTTCAGCGCCTTAATTTCGTCCTTGAGCGCCTGTATCTTCGCATCCTTTTCCGTTATCTCTTTCGTTAATTCTCTGTTGCGCGATTCAGCCGATTGGATGGCCGCCTGCTCTGGCGTTATCCTTGGCGGTTCTGGCGGCTGCTCTGCCGGACAATGACCGGCGGCGAGCTGCGCTGTTAGCGTGAGATTCGTTAGGATACCGATGCTTACACCTCCGTCCTTGTTAACTCGTCAATGCTAATCGGAAATTTCGGTTTAACTAACGAATAAACCGCTTTAGCATACGCTTGGATTTCGACTTGGCTATCGTGTGCCAGGCGTTGATTCAAGAAATGAGCGACCGATTGAAGCGATGCCGTCCAGTAATAGCGTACATACATTCCGTAGGCCGGAAGGAATAAACGCGCTTGCTCTGCGCAGATGCCTGCTCCCATTGCGCTATCGTAAAGCTCCAGTCCCTTATCGATATATTGGAGTAAAGCATTCGTGTAGTGTGAGCCTGCGTTGACGTCCGCATATCCATTTTCTGCGTTAATAACGTCTATTGGTTTCCCGCTGCCTTGTTTCGAACTCTCCGGTGCTGAACGCCATTCGTCCGCCTGTGGAATGTAAAACGCAGGCTCTTCGGTAACATAACGCCTGCTCGATTCGTTCCAAGCATCCATTGTGTGGTCGGAACCGACGATATATTTCCAATGTTGCCGCGCAACCATTAACGGGGCATAGATTTCGAGCTGAACCGTAGCGTGTCGGAACGGCGACGTATGGCCTTCTCGCGCAAGGAATTTTATGAGACGGATGTCCTTTTCGGATAGTTCGGTAGATTCCTTGTCGTAGGATACGCGGGCGGAGTTAACGACAGAAAGGTCGGAGCCCATTACGTTTGTCAGGCGGACATAGCCGCGGTCGAGTACGCTAACTGCATCGTTCATTTGTTCGTCCTCCTTTGGTATTATATGTTATAATAGGAATAACCTATTAAGAGAGGGTGGTATTATGGAATTAAAACACGATTGTATTCGAGATTTGTTATTAGCTCTTGAAAAAAATCTCGGTTTATATCGAGCTTTGAAAAAATCTGAGATTCTTGAAATGGAGTCGCTTAAGAAATATAGTTTGGAAGATATTGTTTACACAATCTCCAAACTTAAGGAAGCAGGCTACATTAAAGCTAAGTTTTATTTAGGAGGAGAATTTCTCGTCTCAGAGATTACATACGATGGTCACCAATTTTTAGACAATGTTCGAGATCCTGAAGTATGGGCTATGACAAAAACATCTGCATCAAAGGTCGGTGGGGCATCTTTGAACATTTTAAAAGAAATTGCCCTCACTTATGTTAAACAAAAGTTAGGACTCAGCTGACCCCGCTACTCCCGAATCCGCCCGCACCCCGATCGCTATCGCCCAACTCGGCCACTTCCGTAAAAGCCGCCTGCTCGATCGGCTTAATTACGGCCTGTGCGAGGCGATCTCCTTTGCGGATGCTGTACGAACCGTCAACATAACCGTCGCTAATTGTCGGAACGAAACTCCCTTCCACGTCGTAAAGAACTTTCGATGTTAACGTTTCGTACCGCTCTCCCTCATCGTCTTTGATAGTCCGATATATAACAGGCGCAATATTATCGACAATCACTCCGACATCTCCCCGGTAGCCCGCGTCGACCGTTCCGAGCTGAACGCGCAGCTTCGTCTTCAACGTAATGCCGGAACGCGGTCGAATCTGCATTTCGTAACCTTCCGGAATCTCGAACGCTAGCCCCGTTTTGACTAGCGCGGTTTCTCCCGGCTCGATAATGACGTCTTCTGCCGCAACCAGGTCGAAGCAGGCGTCTGAAGCGTGAGCGTATTGCGGAATTTGTGCATCGGGTGACAAGCGTTTAATATTTACGTTCATACGAAAACCTCCTCGTTAATAACTGCGCATATACTTTCGTTAATGGACGCTCACTCGAAGTAGAAATCGTCATCTTGGAGCGCCTCGACTGTAGCCTTTTTGTATCCGTTACCCTTTGCTGCGAAGAAGTCATGCGATTTCGTCTTCGTATCAAGCCCGTTCAGCACGATCGGATTTACCGTTTCATCTTCGAAATACGGATCGAATCCAAGGTTAGCAAGCGCCTTGTTTCCGTTGTATCGCACGAACTTCTTAACGTCGTGAGTCAGTCCGACCTGATCGTAAAGATCCTCGGTATATGCGGCCTCATTTTCGTAGAGTTCCGCAAGCAGTTCGACAGCAAAGTCGCGCAATTCGATCTGTACGCCCGGTGATTGACGAATGTAAATTTCCTGCGCAAGCAAGCCGACATAGACGCCGTGGATCGCTTCATCTCTAATACCTTTTGTTCAGCCGAGATCGCTACTCTCGACCCGCTGCGAAATGCAGCCGCCTTACGTTACCGCAAGGAGCAGACTATATCATCACCCACATGGGGCGCCTCCCGTTTCGATTTAAGGGGTTCTCACCCACGCCAATAGCTTGCGCCCTACTCGTTTTGCGGAATTTCACCGCCTATGCGATAGTCGTTGAACGTTCTATGCGATCCCATAAAGTTTTCCATCTTCGTTTATGCCGAATTAAGCTAACGTATCGCGGGTGCAAGTCGTACTTCTCTCCGGCTTCGCCATTGCTCATCCCCGCAAGCAAATCACAGATTAAATTCGTGGCTTGTTCATCTGAAAGCTTTGACATCGAATTGCTCTCCCCGGGTTGTCCTGACATTAATCCAATCTTCAATGCGTGTTGAGTGTTTTCTTTAGGAGTGACTATTTCTAAGTTGCTAACGTGGTTATTTAGTTTGTTGCCGTCTTTATGATTGACGTACATTCCGTCTGGTATTTTGTGTATGAAGTACTTTGCTACCAATCTATGAACTAGAAAGTTCTGAGTTCCTTTTTGTGGGTGGGTGTATCCAACAACCTCATACCCGTGAGGTGTCACAAATGTTTTTCTAGGTTTATTAAGTTTCTTCGAAATAATTATTCCACTCTCGGTAATCCACCAAGGGGCTTCCTCTACTTCTTTTCGCACAATCTTCACCTCCTTCTGGTTCGCATAGCTTCGCTGCTGATCGTCCTTTCAAGGATTTCCCAGCAATTAGAGAGGTTCACAATCGCCGTCGCCGACGAAAGGGACTATTAATTAATCAGATTTATAATCTCGCCGCTGTTCATCAGCTTTCCTTGACCGTAGAAATATAACGGATAATAAAAGCCGCTGTAGAAAAGGAAGCTTTCGAGATATACCGACGCAACCATCGCCTTGTATAACGAAATGTCATCGCCAGCCTCAATCGCGTTATACAGTCCGCCAATGATTGCGGCTTTCCGCTGCAAGTAGCGATTCGTCTTCACCCATTCGAACAGTTCCGTTATCTTCTCCGTTGGCGCAAGCGTCATAAATATGTTCGAATAGGATTTCGCATGGACTGCGTTCTCCATCATCGCCATGAAATTCAGGACTGCTTTACGTTGGTGTCCGGAAACCTGGGCGGCAATTAGCGGCATACCCGTGTTTCCTTGCTCCGTGTCGAGTAGCGTTAAGCCCGCGAGCACTTTCATATACGTGTCCTGTTCGTTGGCTCCGAGATACTTCCACGTTAGAAGGTCGCCGTTTAGCGAAATCTCTTCCGGGAGCCAAAACTGCTTAACGTTCTGTTCATAAAACATTTGTGTGAATCCGTCTTCGTGCTGCGACCAGTTGGCCGCTGTATATTGCGTCAATTATTCGTCCTCCTTCTTAGGAATTAAGCTTATTTTTACGGGTGATCGAGAACTTTCCTTCGGGTAAAATCAGCACCTCGCCATCTGGTGATTTAAAAACTGTGTTTCGCAGTGTGTTGTCATAGACAAATGTGCGATTGTTTTGCGGCTTAACTTGCCCATCGATCGCTTCAAAGCCGATAAGAACAGACAGCTTTCGTTTTCTTAAATACCAAATCGCTAATGAAGTAAGCATTATTCGTCCTCCTCGTCATAATCTACTTCCTCGTCTGATACGGCGCTGAAAGACCATTCGCGAGGAAAGTCTTCGTTGAATAACCAATGATCAATTCCATGCGTCACACACGTTCCGTGAATTAATTCGTCCTCGTTGTAAATCACGTAGCCCTCAATTTTAACCTTCCGCATCATTCGTCCTCCTCATCGTTTAGACTACGCACGATAAGCAACCTTCCTGCCCCGTATCCTTTGTTCGCGCATAGTAAAGCGTCTTGATACCTTTGTGATGTGCGTATAAATCGATCCGGTTCAGATCGCGCGTCGTCATCGTATCCTTCAGGAACAGCGTAAATGAGATACCTTGATCGACGTGCTGCTGAATTGTCGCGATCATATCGACGACTTTGAACATATCCATGTCGTACGCTTCCTTGTAGAAGAACCAGTTCTTCGCGCTAAGCCCCGGCATCGGATAATACGTCTTGGAATTTCCGTATGTCCGTTCCTCTATGCGCTCCATAATCGGCATGACTGATGCGGTAGCCGACTGCACATACGAAATAGATCCGGTCGGTGCAATCGCGAGTCTATACGAATGGTAGAGTCCGTATTTTCGTACGTTATTCTCCAGCCGAACCCAATCGATGCGTTCCGGAATTTCAACGCCTTCAAACATCTTCGCGACCTTCTCCGTTTTAGGACGGAAATCTCCTGCGACGTACTTATCGAAGTAGCTTCCGCTCGCATACGTTGACCCTTCGAAGCCCTCGAACGTGCTACCGGTTTCCTTTGCAAGCTCCATCGACCGCACCAGCGACCAATAATTGACGAGCGCAAAGAATACGTTAGCGAAGTCCCGCGCTTCCTCCGATTCATAGGCGATCCCATTCTGCGCAAGATATCCGTGTAGATTCATCGCGCCAAGACCGATCGAACGCATATGACGGTTTGCCTTAGCGACTGCCGGCGCGTTCTTGATATTCGTTGATTCCGATACGATCGTCAGCGAATCGACTGCGAGCCTAACCGTTTGCTCGATCGACTTATTCGCCATGACGTTCGCAATGTTGAGTGATCCGAGATTGCACGAAATATCGAGGCCGATTGTGTCCGGTTCGCCGTAGTCGGTGTACTCCGATACTTGCGACGCCTGAAGCACTTCGCTACAGAGATTCGAAAATTTAACCTTCGAAATGTGATTCAGCGCATGAGCCGCGTTTACGTTATCTTCGAACATAATGTACGGGTACCCCGATTCGGATCGCAGAATCGCAAGCTTTTCGAGTAGCTGACGCGGATTGATTTTGTCTTTGCGGACGTTCGGATTCTCGACGAGTTTGTCGTACATCTCTCCGATATCCATTTCGTCAAGATGTTCGCCGTATTCCTTATAGACCGTATGCGGATAGAAAACGTACGCGTCCCGATCTTCGCGAGCCAGTTCGATGAATTTATCCGGAATGACAACGCCGATCGACAGCGTCTTGACCCTGACGTCTTCATCTGCGCTGATCTTCTTCGTATCCAGGAACGCGTCAATGTCCGCATGAAATACGTTGAGATACGCTGCGCCGGCTCCTTGCCGCTGGCCCATTTGATCGGCATACCGGAACGCATTATCGAGCAGCTTCATGACGCCGACGACGCCTTTCGTCGAATTCTCAACGCCTTTAATCGACTCACCTTTCGCCCTGATTTTCGATAGGTTAAGCGAGACGCCTCCGCCAAGTTTCGAAAGCTGCATCGCCATGTCTACCGCGCGACTGATATCGTTCAGAGAGTCGCCTGCTTCGAGAAGGAAGCACGATACTAATTCGCCGCGTCGCTTCCGCCCGGCATTCAAGAACGTCGGTGTGGCCGGCTGATATTCCTGACGAATCATCATTTCCGCAAACTCGATCGCCTTGGCTGCGTCTCCTTTCGCGAAGAACAGCGCACAGATGGCGATGCGGTCTTCGTAGCGTTCGAGGATCTTCTTCTTATCGTTCGTCTTCAGCGCGTAATCGTTATAAAACTTGAACGCACTCATGAACGAAGGGAAACGGAACTTTTTCGCGTAGGCCGCCTTGTAGACCGCTTTTATTTCATCGAACGTATACGGTTCGAAGACCTCGCGTTCGTAGTAGTCGTTCTCGATCAGATAGTTGAGCTTTTCGCGCAGATCGTGGAAAAATACCGTATTCTGATTCACGTAATCTATGAAATAACTGCGGACGGCTTCGGCATCCTTTTCGAACTGAAAGCCGCCGTTCTTCCGTATCATTATTTCGTTATTAAGTTCGATATACTTCGCGTGTTTATTCGTCAATAGCTCCCACCCTTTCCGTAAATATCCGTATATCTTCCGCCGTGCCCGCTAACTCGAACTTGTGAACGATCGGCACTCCGTATTCTTCCGCAATCAAGTCCGCCGCCTTGGCGTAATTACCGCCCCAGTTGCGATTGCCTGACGCAGCCACTCCCGCCATTAAATCGCCATTGTCCGCAAGGAAATCCCAAACGGTGCCGGCAACCTGGCCGAATCCGTAAGTTCCCGTTACCAATACGAACGGCTCCGTTAAGAGCATATCCGGTTTGATTTCGACCGCAGGCAGGCCGGTCTTGGCTACGAATCGGCGGACGTTGCCGGCCAGCGAATAATAGGCGATTAGCATTCGGAAGACTCCTTCCGTTTTAATTCCGCCTCTATTTCGTTTATTCGCGCCAGAATCCGGTCACGCTCGATTTCAAGTTCGAGTCTCTTCCGCTCATGCCGACTGATTGCATAATCAACATCGGTAAGTTGTTCGTCAAGCCATCGCAAGGACTGTCGCAACTGTGCGGCCGGGACGCCATAGCATTCGTAGGTCATCGGTTAACAACTCCGACAATATCGTCAATGTATCCGATCGTTTTCGTAATATAAAAGATCTTGTAACCGGACCCCCTGAGCGAATTGACCGTCGCTTCTGCATCTGTATCAGACTCCACACGGAGTATCTCCGCCTCTTTATATGAAAAGCCTTCCTCTTTACCCGCAATAATGAAATAATCGTTATTCATTGCGCTTCCTCCTCTACGTCCTTTTGAACGCGTTTATGTTCGCGGTACGCGGTGTACAGCCGATCAGCTAATCCGGTAAGTAACGCAGTTACCATGAAAACTACTGCGATTGTGATTCCGACTTTAACGACTGTTCCGACCGCTGGGACCGATAACAGTGCCGTCACGATGACAAAGCCGGTCAGGCATCCCGCAGAAAACAGACCGAGTAATAAGGTGAGCGCAGCCAAGTACGCTAATGCTCCGATAAGTCGCTGTTTAAACATCCGAGCCACCTCCTAATTCATCCTTATATCGTTCATGCAATGTGTCTGCGAGTTCCTTAGCGTACACAAGAAACGCATTGACAAAATCAGCCTCTTCCTGCGTTATTATTTCATTTTCTTTACCTTGCTTAGCTTGAATTTGGCGAGTTAAAGCAACCGCCGAATAAATAAAGCCATCAAATATCTCCTGTTTAAGAATCATCATATTTCTATGCTCTTCCACTGATCATTTCCCTCCGATCGTGTCGAGGATTTCCTTGATCGCGTAGTATTCCGGGTTGATTAGCGCTTTGATACCTTCAGTGATCGCATAAATACCGAACACTCCCGGAAGAATCACTAACAGACCGACAGCAAGCACTACGAAAAACCATTCGCAATCCCAATTACAATACCGCTCCCCGTATATCTTTATAGTCACCTTCGTAATTATGACTCCCGCAATAACTGCGATCATTAGAAAAACGAACCCGATAATCAAATCAGTCACACCGCTAGCAAACGCCTGCTTAACGAGAACTCCGTACACATGATCGGCCGCGACCCCGAGCTTTGCCGCCAGCTTATCGATGTATTCCATCGCTTTATCCATCTACTCGTCCTCCTTATCTCGTACAAATCCGAAATCATTATCGCGAAGAACCGAATGGAGAACGGCAGCCACACGGTTAATAACGTCCTCGTCCTGCTCCATGAAACCCGCTTCGTTAAAGATTGCGTGTGTAAGTTCGTGAATTAAAACGTTATTGATGCGTGAAGGCGATAGACCCTTCTCGATCTGAATGTTCGTATCTTGATACGTTACTTGACCCCAAAGCTGATGAAGTCGGTTTAAGTCCGGCACTAATTCGACCGAGTAATCAACGCCTCCAACCCGAAAAACTTTTCCGTCAATCATTTCGCGTCCTCCTTCGGTTTATCTATTACGCCTACGTGAATCAGCCACGCAAGCCCAATCGCAGCCGCATCGCTCTCATCGAAGTTTGCAAACGCGCCCTTGTATCCGGTGATCCTCCGCACCGCCGCCTCCACTTCGTCTTTCTCTGCCCTGCCCGATCCAGCCACCTTCGACTTAACCGTCGTTGCGGGTATTCCGAGGTCTGGCGTACGTTTACCAGGCTTCCGAAACTTATCGAACGTTAACCCGAATCGTGACGCTGCCCTCTCACACGCATTCCATGCTGACAGTACCGGATAGTTCGATGTAGACGTTTTGCCCGCGAAGTCCTCCCGCACCACATAGTCGAAGCCGTCGCGAGGACAATTTTTATCGAGAAACATCATCGCCCAGCCCTCGATAACTTCCGCTCGGTGCGCGTGTGACCGGCTAGGGTTCGGCTTGACGTGCGATAACGCTTTTATCGTTGGCTTTCGGTTTCGTACCTCGATGATCGCCACGCCGGGGCAGGTCATTGACGTATCGAACGCAAGGACTCGGATAGGATTGGCGCTACTCATTCAAGGCCGCCTTGACAATCGATTCAACATCCGTAGATTTTTTAATTTCCGCAAAGATAACTTCCCCATCGCCTAAGCCATTTTCGACCGCGTACCGTACAAATCTTTCGTATGCTTCATTCGCCTCTTTTTCCGAATCAACAATCTTAAAATCCATTTCGTCAGTTTCTAAAATAAGATATTTCGTCATCATTCCGCCTCCTCTTCGACTTGGACATCCGCCAAGTATTCTCGCAAGTTATTATGATCGTATTTACCCGCCAAGTTTGACGTAGCATAACGTCGCTCGGCCGCGAACAACATCGTCTTTTCTTCGTCCGTTAACTGCGATTTACAGTGTCCTTTGAACGCACAGAACGCGCATTTCCCAGTCATTTCGATCGTCATTGGCGGAATCTGTTTCTCGTAAACTAGCCGCGCTTGTTCCGCTAAGTCCGCAAGTAAAGCCTCCTGCATATCTTCCGTAATTACGAAATGGAAAGCTCGCAGATCCGGCTTCGGCTTACCGTCCGCCCAAGTCTTGCGCGTCTTCGGAACGCTCTTCTTATCTTCGTCCGAGAACCACGACGGCTTTTCGGTAGATTCGTAGAGAATAATGCCTTCGTTAATTCCGAATAACAGCGACTCGGCCGTAACCTGACGTAAGTGATGGCCGTCGGCGCCTTTGAAATCGAGTTTCCCATTCATCGCGACTAGACCCGTCGCCTTCGTTTTGTATTCGAACAGTAGCTTCCGTCCTTGATAATCGAGAATGCCGTCCGGCTTTGCGGTGATGGCGAACTTGACTCCGTTTCGTTCGAACACTTTCCACGCCTTCACTGCGTCCTCGAATGCGTATTGTCCATCGTCAGTTTCTTCGATGGTAAATTCGGCTTTATTCCCGAGTCGCTTCGGCATGTGGATGAGATCGAGTTGCACGAAGTCGACTATCGCCGTACCTTGACGCCTTTGTCTTCCGCGAAAAGGTTCGTCGTGGGACTTCTCCGGCTTCGTTTCGCTGTTTTTGAAAAAGACCTGACGATCGCACATGTCGGTTCCGGATGCGCCAAACGTAACGATTTTTTTGTCGGGATACGGCTTCCAACCGAGATGACTCAGCTTTTGTTCGTAGAATCGACGCTCAATCTTATCGATGTAATATGACGAGCTCGGATGCGCATAATAGGCGTCTAGCTGATCGATGAAAGCTTGCGCAATGTCTTTCGGTTGTGATTGCGATAAATGTGCCCGCAGTGAATTTGCGGCTGATCTTCCGTTTGAATTCGTCAATTAATCGTCTCCCTTCGAAGTGTTAAGCGCATTTTGTAGGTCGTTGTAGATAGTCTCGTAAACTGGGTCATCTTCGAAATCAATCCCAAGCGCCTCTAACAAACTTTCAATTGCATAAATCGCCTGCTCTATCGTCTGCGCATCTACGAGAATTTCCGCCATATCAAACCGCCTCCTTATTTTTAAACCATTCATCCACCGAGAAACCGTTTCCCCATCTGCGGCAGATCTCGATATCAGTCTTGTTCGGAATGTTGCCGAAAACGTACGTATTCAGCATGACATCCTCGAAGTCTTTAACGTCTTCTCGCGTGATAGTGTCCGGCACTAAAAGCAGCGCTTCGTCATGTACTACACACCATATCCGCCATTCTCCGCGACCTTCAGCCGTCTTCCTATCGCATAACTCTTGCAACGCAATCATCGTCGCTTTTGTCTGAATCGCTGCTGATCCTTGAACTCTTGCGTTAGTTGACTGCGTATAAACAGCCGAGTAATGGCCTTTGGCGTTACGATCCTTCGCGTCTGGCAACCGTCTTTTACGTTGGCCGCGATCCATCCAAACATAACCGTGCTTCTTAACGAAAGCTTGATTCGTTTCGACCCACTTTTTGACGATCGGAAATCTCTCGAAGAAGTTGTCGAGGAACTTCTGCGCCTCTTTCTTCGATATTCCGATAGCGTCCTTGAGCATGTTCGCGCCGCCTCCGTAAGCAACCGCAAGCATGATGACCTTCGCCTGTTTACGGTAGACTGATCCGTCGCCGCACTCTTCGATCGGCTTATTGAAAACCTCCGCAGCGATTGACGCATATAGATCATTACCTTGCAAGTAGTTATCGACTAGCTTCGGATCTTGCGAGAAGTACGCCAGGCATCGGTATTCTTGCTGACTCCAGTCTCCGCCTAAAATCGCGTATCCTTTAGGAGCTACGAACATTTTCCGGGCTTCCTTCGGTTGATTCTGTAGGTTGACGCCTGTTCCACCGGAAGAAAATCGGCCAGTCTTTGCGCCGTTCTGATTAAAATTCGTGTAGAGTTTGCCGGTCCTCTTGTCGATTAATTCCGGCAAAGCGTTGATGTACGTTGAATACAGTTTGAATTTCTCTTTGTATTCGAGAAGCTTCTTAATGATCGGATGTTTGCTCGCGAGTGGTTTCAGGGCTTTCTTTGCGTCAGTTGAGTCGAGCTTCTCTCCGGTTGCTTCTTCTAACGCTGGCTTAAGCTGCGCCGGCGAGTTAATGTTGATGTCGTCCAACTCGTCGATAATCTCCGAATACAAACGATCAATCTCCGTTTTGATCTCCTTACCGTATTCCTCAGCGAATTCTAGGTCGATATCGAATCCGGTTGACTCAAGCTTCTGCACGACGCTGATTAACGGAACCTCGACCGTCTCATAGTAGCGAAGGATATCCGGAAACTTCTTCAGGTGTTCGCGTTGGAAATCGCGAAGCTTTCTCGTCACATCACCGTCTTTTGCCGCATAAGCAAGCGCAATTCGTAGATCGCTCACTTCGTCAAAGCCGATCTTTCCGAATAAGTCTTCGTATATGTCCGATTTAATCCGTAGATATTTCGTGACGAGGTTCTTCAGCGCAAAGGACGGTTCATTTTCGTTAAGCAGTCGCATCGCTTCCTGGGTATCCCACGTAAGTCCACGCAACGTAATTCCTTCGCGATCCAGCATGTGAATATCGAACTTTGCGTTATGAGCGAGCTTTCCGATCGACTCATCTTCGTAAAATGGCCGCAGTTTTTCGACGACAAATCCGTTATCCAATTGCGGATGGTCCGTCTTATGCTTCGTCGGGATGTACGCGTGGATGTCCGCTTTAATAGCCGTCAGCACATGGCCGACAATACAGTCGTTCCATACGTCTGTGCCCGTCGTCTCAACGTCGAATACGATCTCTTCTTCGTCAGCAAGCAACGCAAGAAATTCGTCGAGCCGCGCTTCGTCCGTAATCAGCCAGTAGTTTTCCGGCGTATTCTCGACCATCTTCCGTAAGGTTTCTTCGCGCTTGGATTCTTGTAGCGTCTTCCATAGGCGCATGGCCTCCGCCTTGCTGAACACTTTCGGATTGCCGGCCTTGTTTACGCAGTCAGACGGATTCCTGGCGAGCTTTCCTGCGTCCATTTCCGCCTTAACTTCGTTTAATCGTTGGCGGTCAGTTTCCGATAGCTTGCTCGCGAATATGCGGCGCCAGCTTTCCTCGATCGGTTCGGCCGTTTTCGCCTTCTGCTTCCGTTTGGCCGTTTCGGTAACTTTTTCGTTTTTAACTTCGTCATTTTTCGGCGTCAACGCGCTAAGATTCAACCGCAGATTTCCGAGCTCCATTCGCATCCTCCTTTCTCGCGAGATAGGTTCGGACTACTTTTCGTCTTTATCTTCTGCGACCCCGATACCGATCAAAATAATCGCTAATGCCGCAATAGGAAGCGTGATTAACGTCTCTTTATCGACGTTCAATCCCGCTAAGAACGCCAGCACCACGCCCGATACGTACGATAATATACGCTCCGTCTTCCGGCTCATAAATCGACCTCCTCCGTCCATTTCCGCTTGTATTCCGCCTCGTTATCCGCATACCAATCCGACCAGCAAGCGTTGTCGCAAAAGTACCGGTCGAAGAGCGAATCGTATGTTGCGGATCGCCCTTCGTTTAAAATCCGGCTACATTCGGCGCAGATGGCGGCAGGTTTTGCGGACACTTACTCGGCGTCCTTTCGATCGAAACGCGCTTCGACAGGCGTTACGAGTTCGATTGCTGCGTCGTATTTGTACCCATCTTCGCAACCCGTCGGCCTGATAAATACAATCGGGAATGAAGAGGAGGCGTCAATTCGCTTAATTTCGAACAAGTCGCCGCTAGGATTCCGAAAGATGTCACCGGCCTTATACTCGCCAACCTCCCGCCCGATTGCGGCCCATTTTTCGATCTCTTCGACCTCCGCGACCTCTTCTTCCGTTAGGAGTTCGAGTTGGGCAGGCGTTGCGAAGCCGTATAAAGGACCGTTGGTAATACAGATTCTACCGTCCCAACCTCCCGTTACCTGTTGATCTCCAACCCCGTAAACTTTTCCGTCTTCGAAACCGTTTAGCGGACATTCACCGCCACCCGACTTCAACCGGACTTTAGCGCCTTTCTTAAACTTTGCGCGAGCCGTCGCGTCTTTTGCTTCGGCAACTTCTTCGTCAGTGGCTCGGACAAGTTCATATTCGTAAAAAATTCCGACATCATTTCCGTTTAAATTTTCGCAATGGTAAGGTGCAAAATCTTTGTCGTCCCTTTTCACTATTACGATTTCATCGATTTCCGCAAAATGACCGCTTTCTTTTCCGACCACCTTCGCATAATCACCGACTTTTAACCGTTCAGGCTTCGGCTCGGCGGCGCTGACTTTACGGTAGACTTCGAAAACATCTTCGTAAGTATCAAAATCGTCTCCTTCGTCATCAATGATGTGCGGATCTCCATGTCCATCTACGCGATAGATTTCGTAATACTTCCCGGTGGTTAGATAATCGTTTGGAGATTCGTCAAACTTAACGAAATCGCCCGCCTTCGCCTCGCTCTTGTCAATCCGTACGTACTCCGTCTTAGCTTCGCCTTTTAGCGCAGCGACGTCGGATTCTAACGCATCGACGCGGTCTTCTAATGACGGTTGGATTTCGGAGACTTTACGGAAGACATCTAACCGACGTTTGTATGTCGACGCATTGCAAGTGTTTCCAACCATGCCGACAATTTGTTCGCGTGGATCAAAACTGTCGTTTGTGTATGTTACGACGAAAAACTCACCGACTCTCTGATCGCCCCACTCTTCTTTAACGAGCACGATATCACCCTTCTGCGCACCTCCTTCCACACGCTCATACTCCGTACCATCATACGCAACCTTCGTAATTTCACCGTTCACCATATCGAGAGTCTTAACGCCATGTAATCTCGCCATCATACCGCCTCCGCTTCGTTATTTTCCGCAAGATCTTCCCGCATGAAATTCAGATTCATTTCGACCCAACGCTTGCCATCCTTTTCTTGCGGGCCCCAATAGTCGGTAATGCTACGAGTATCGAACATCCATGCGCGAGGGAACTTTCCTTCACCGACCAGAACGCCGATAAAATAATCCGCATCCTCAGGTGTGTAGGCTTCTCCGTCTCCTTTACGTCCGCTAACCGTCAAGTAACCGCGCTGCTTCCTTCGGTCACGAATTGTCTTAACCTGGAACGTTTTCCATTCGCCAGTGCCCGGATCTCTTGCGCTAATGTCGAACGGTTCTTCTGTCTCCGCTTTTGATATCGCTTGCCACCCGCTAGCCATTAAAGCAGCGCGGGCAATTAGTTCGGAATATTTGCCGATAATTTCGGTTTGATGCGCCATCACTTCGCCTCCAATAACTTGTATAGTCTCGCCGTTTCTAAAAGCAACACGCCGCATGATACGTTTAAAATTCCAACTGCAATATCTCCGTAAAGTATTCGCCCAGCGGCTAAACCGAAAAATATAATCGCGAGAACAATTCGAGTTTGATACATTCAATCATCCCCCTTCGTTTTATTAAAACGGTAGATCATCATCGTCAATTGTTCCGTTATCTTTTTCGTTATTTGATTCCGTTAATGGGGGCAGAACGGCTTTCTTGACGCCCTCTTTCGCTTCGTGAAGAATCTTAACGATATCTTCTTCGTCGCGGAAGTTAGCGAGCTCTTCGTACTTGTAGTCGATGCCAATGAACGCCTTTGCCTCTTCAAGAACGTCGTCAGGCAGATCGCCAGATTCCAACGAATACGTTTTGTCGGCCTGCTTAAAATGAACCGCTTGCCCTACGAGCGTATACTCCGGCTGAATTTTCTTGACTGGCTTCTCCGCTTTATCAAAATCATCCATCAAACTATTCGCGTGGAACTCCGCAATATCGATAACGCGATAAGTCTTATATTTCGGATCGTATACCGGGATCATAAAGAACATTTTTCGTTTTGCTCCCGCTTTACATGAAATGCATTCGTCTTTTCCAGGTTGAAAATACTTTTGTAATTCGTCAACGCCGACCGTGCTGCGAGGAGAATGAAGGCACGTATGTTTTCGGAATTTGTGATCGTAACCTTTACCGGTATATTCTTTATTCTCGTGAACGAAATAGACGTACCACTCTTCGTACGGCGCAAGGATAACCAACGTACGGCCTTCCTTGTTGATCTCCCCGTGACTTCCGACGCGGACATAACGCGTAACGCCTTCCGGGAATTCGCTATCGCCGTTAGCCGCCTTATCACGTTCTTCTTCGCGCTTCTTCAAAATGTCTCTAATGCTCATTCGATTTCCCCCTACGTTTTAATTTTGAGGCTTTTAGCCCTCGCAAAATGCCGGTACCTGCGTCCGAAACGCCGCCAGCGCTAAGCCGTAGCGACGCGACTCTGTTACTTAACGGACACCCCGACATTCTCCGAGCGCTGGGCCGCATATCCGCCGCCCTATTCGCTTTCATCGCGATTAACTTCGTGAATAATTCCGCAAAATAATATCGCAATAATGACGCCGACTATTTCGATAACCCATACGTCAGACATAGGCGGCGACTCCTTTTTCCTTTTCGGACAGTTCCGAACGTTTGGACGCAAGCTCGCTATATTCGGATTTCAAAACGGAGATCTTTGCGTCAATGCTTGCGATAACTTTGTTCGAACGTGCCTTTGCGCGATTGAGTTCGAGCTGCGCAATTTCGAGGTTCTTTTCCGCAATCTGTACGTTTAGAGCGCGGACTTCGCGTTTGATACGGCGGATCATTGCGTTTGCTTTTCGTCTTAATGCCGCCTTCATTTCGTCGGGAAGTTCGTTAGAAATTGAGTCGAGAGGCTCCGCCATTTTATAAACGGTCACGATACGGTTACCGTCTACGATTAAACGAGTTCGGCTGTTTATATGATCGAAAATTTTCGCGATACGACCTTCCCCGTTCGGCCTTTCGCCGACGTAGTATGCCGTTTGCATTAAACTCCGCAAATGATTTTTCGCGTGTATTCGCATGATGCCGAGACGTTCGACTGCGCGGTCAATAGCGTGATTTGTGGCCTCGTATTGCTTCATCCGACCCGCACCGCCTGGATCGAAAGTGGACGATAGTAGTCCGCCGGATCTTCGTCGGCTGGCCATGCGCCTTGATATAAAATTTCGGTTAGTTTGCGCGGATCTAGCGCAGGATACGTATTGGAATCGGTAATTTTGGGGATATTCATAGTACGTTCGCCTCCATATGTTTTTAGGGTAAACGCACTAGTTCGGAAGGTGTGTTCGTATGGTGTTCGCTTGTCTTTTGACATGAGAACGGTTATCATGAGGATGTAGCTACGCCTTCCGAGGCTAGTTACGTTTAGTTATTTCGCAAACAAATAGTCTCGGTGGTCACCGAACTGTTTCGAATCGAAGTAGCCTGCCAGCTTTTCGAGTTTGCGAATGACTGTCATGTGATGAACGCCTAGCTTTTTACCGATTGCCGTCGGTGTTGGGCGTTCACACTCTAGGAACGTCTCAACGATTGTTTTCGTTGTTTCGTCCGATTTTTCAACCAAGTAGTCGATCAGTTGCCGCTGATCGGCTCTTTTTTTACTTAATAATAATGTTTCTGGCGTATCCTCTTCGGTGACTATCAGCGTTGCCGCGCCTTCATCACCATCATCACTCGAAGATAGCACGCATTCTAATACTTCCCTCTGTAATCGCTTCTTTTTGTCTCTGTACAAATTTGCACGTTTATTTTTCAAACTGTACTTAAAGTAATTTTCGAAGTCGTGTTCGCCTGAATAAGAATCAATACAATTCATTAGAACATCTTCGTACAAAGCAACCACCTCCGGAACGCTCGACCTTAATGATCGCGCCACTCCTTTAAAGGCGTCTCTCATCGGAGTGATGGTCATTTCATAAATCTCATCGAATGAAGTGTTACTCCTAGACTGTTGATAATTCAGTACCAGATTATTCAGTTTTTCTTTCAAAAAAGATCACCATCCCTTTCTCACTTAATAATACCCTCGACAATTTAAAGTCGCACATATTTCTTTAATTTTTTCTAAGTTTTTCTTCTGTAAAGAAATAATAACATGTATTTTGGGTAATTCTTCTCTATCACACTATGTTTCCGAAAAATAATTTAATGTAATGAATATTCCGCAAATAAAAGAAAATCCCGTCTTTCGACGGGCTAACAAAAATTATAGATTAACCTCCTGGAATAGGGTCTGCTAACTGAGTTGTATTACTTTCCGCCACGGTATTAATTAACGAACTTCCCGCTACTAGAACCCCTGCTGTAAGTAAAACTGCTAATAAAATCTTTTTCAAAATAAACCTCTCCCTTATAATTTAGTTGAATGTCCTTTATAGGGGCGGCTACGAGAGGGTCTAATCCAGCGGCGATCATGTCACCTACGACAATACTAGAAAACAGAAAGTTAAACTCTTGCGTGAATGTGCTGTAGGCTTCAGCTAGATCAGATAAATCTCCGTACTTGACCATTCGAAAATACCGCAGAAAAAGGTTTTTTTCACCGAGTATCATATCTTCTGGTGTTGGTAAATTTTGAGGAATCTCTCTCTTCTCTCTGTATGAATAAAACCCCTCGACTAGCTTTAAAGTGTTATTTGCTTCTACGGCAATCCTCGGATCGTTTGTTTTTTTGGCCTCATCAGCGCTCATCCTCATGTAGCGAAGACACGCTCGCTTATCCTCCTCTATAAAAGAAACACCCATGTAATAATACCCATCAGATTTAGTTTTCGCACTTAAATTCGAAGAAAAAAGAAAATCTGCATGACGGCGTGCTTTGGGAAGGTCTTTGAGGTATAAATAAGCAGGCGCAAATACTTCAGAAAGACGTATTAAATAACAGTCTTTAAAAAATGTTTTTCTTGCGTCGCTTAATTCATATATCTCCTTTTCAATATCAGACGCTTTTTCAACAATTGTGGCATATTTATTATCAAAATAAAGACAATAGCAAGAAAAAATATCCTTTAACACCTTCAATTCTTTATCCTTGCCACATTTTAAAGTATTTACGTAATTCCTCAATTCGTGCGGCCTGAATTCTCCTAACATGTAGTTATATATTACTTGATAAAATTGTGTATAATTGATTAAGCTGGAATCTGTTCTGTGCGCTTTCAGTAATTTTTCTAACAAAGGAATATCACGCTGTATTGCCGCATATTCAAAGGCATGTTTAATCGACTCAGTCGTAGTAAGTTTTAAGCACCATTTTTGCATTAATTCATGATAATTCCCTTTATAGAAAAATTGCGACAATTTTAATAACGTTCGAAAGCCGATTTTTCCAGTCCTTTTGAAATTATAAAGCTGGTTCACATGAATATTTAAATTGTTTGCAGCTGAATCAAAGTCTAAAAATAAATCATCGAAACAGTTTAAAACATCTTGCTGAAGTGCGCCCAAATTTAAACCCCCTCTATTCAGAATTGCGTTTGTTTATAGTTCTAAGTATAATACAAATGTGTACTTTTGTACACATTATTATTCAAAAAATTTGGAAGGAAGATAAATATGATTGATTACACCCCACTATTTAAATGTCTTAACGAAAAAGGAATAGCTTTAAGTCACTTCCGAGAAAAAGGACTAAACTCTAAAACACAGGCTCGAATAAATAAAGGACAAGCAGTAAGCCTCTCAACAATCGAATTTCTTTGTAAAGAATTGGATGTTCCGATCGAATGTATCGTAAGGATTATAAGGGACTAACTAGCCTATAGCGAGATGGTAGTGACTAGTGTAAAATAATACGGACACCTTAAAGATAAGGAGGTGTTTGTTACGTTTAAGGTCGGCAAATGCCGGATACCTGAACTATGCTCTAAGCGCGGCATTGATCAGACTCAACTCGCAGCTAAAGTCGGTTTAACAAAACAACACATAACGGACTACGTAAGTTTACGAAACAAGCCGAGTATCGAAAGGGCCTACAACCTTGCGAAAATACTCGGTTGCTCAATCGAAGAACTCTACGAATGGTCCGAGGTATCCGACAATAACACGGAGGGTTAACTTAACCTCCGCCGACCTTCAGTACGGGTATTCCCGTACTTAAAATGACAACGCCAGCTCTTAACGGCCTCCGCACGCTCATACACCGCCTTCAACTCCGCTTTCCCCTTCGTAAGCAAAAATTCATTCGCATCCTTCCCTTCTGTAATATATCCGTGTGCCAGTCCGACTTTCCCGTATAAATAACGCTCGATCTCCGCCCGCAACTTCTCGCCGGCCTTATCGTTATCCGTCACGATGGTTACGTGTTCGATCGGAGACTGGACGATGATGTCCGCCTTCCGCTGGTTAAACGAAGATCCACCGGTTCCGATCGCCGGCACTCCCGCAGTCATCCACGATTGCGCATCGATCTCCGCCTCGCATAATACAACGCGTGTCAGTCTCCTGTCATACACGACATTCATTCCGTAAACAAGGTCCCGTATCGGCCATCCGCCTTCGACGTACCAGAACGCCTTTCCCCACGTTGACCGATACTTTACGTTAGCGAGCCGGCCGTTTGGAAGCCGCCAGGGTAGTGCAACCGCACCGCCTGCCATTCCGACATCCATCAGACGTTGAACAGCCGGCATGATTCCGCGCTTGTTTAAATAATCGTTAGGCCCCGCAGCCACGTCGTCGATAATCGATTCGCTCAACGGTTCGCGATTCTTTGCGACCTTCAGCTTCGGAAGCCTGAGCGTGAGTTTTCCGTCATCTGATTCCGGCGCATACGCATCGATCAGGTATTCGACCGTCTCCTCTTCGGTTTCTTCGCGCAAGAACGCCAGCAGCTTAACGAATCCGCCCCGCGCATACTCTGCGTCATAATAGCCGCTATCGCCCCAATAGCCGGCCTTTGCGGACGCTGTGTCGTCGAGATAAACGTAAAAGCTAGGCGTCCGGTCATATCGGAAAGGACTTGCGGCCAGAAGGCGATCGTCCGTCCAGGTCGGCCGCGTCCATTCGAATTGTTCGAGTTCATATCGTATGTCGACGTCGACCTGGCGGCCATTTAACGTTAAAATCGGCACTTTCGTAATCCCCCTTTCGTACTAAAAACACCGGATTGTTCTATATATTACGCCCTAGTTTTTGAAAAATCCTTCGTAATTTGTCGAAAGAACCGCGGTAAATGTTGACAATATCAACCGCTATTTTCCATCGTCTTAGAAATCGAACTGATCCGCTGACCCTTCGTCTCCTCCTAGCTGCTTAATGACGCCAAACTGTGGCAAATAAACGATCTCGGCGCTTTTCCCTTCGCCGCCATCCCGGCCTTTGTTCAGACCGATCAGGCCTCGACCTTCCTCTGCGTTCGTATCCACCGCAATCAATAGCGCAGCATCTTCGAGTAAAGCTTTCGTTTTCTTGACGTCCTTACGCTGCGGCAGCTTTAATTCGGAGTCAGCGTCTTTCCCTTCGCCTTCTTCCGCTTGCGTCAACGCAAAGACAGTCGTTTTTGTTTGGCCGGCTAGACGACGGAGTTTCTTCGATGTTTCAGCAGCGTCTCCGCCCGCAGTCTTTGACGTGTTCTTTTCGTAATCGAGATAGTAAAACGGATCGATAAGCACGACGTCAGCTTTCGTTTCGAGAATATCCGCCTTCAGATCGCGGAGTTTTCGGGAGTCAAAGTCCTCGTCGTCTACCGCGCGAACAATGATGTTGCCCGGGATCAATTCGTTCATCTTATCGAGGAACTCCATAAATCCGGCTTCGAATTCGTCGGACAACTTGCCTTGGCGAACATCCCGCGAATTAAATCCGGCCTCAATATCGACGCCGTCAAGATTCGCTTTTGTCACGCCAATGCTTGCCGAAATAGAAACGTATAGACGAACGAGAACCTCGTACCATCCCATTTCCATCGACCAGATTAGAACGTTCGCCCCCTGCATCGCGCAATTAATCGCTTCCTCCAACGCAATGGCCGATTTTCCCCGTCCGGATTTCCCGTAAATAACGTATACGTTCGACGAAACATAGCCGCCCATGGCACGGTTTATAAAGTCGAATTTGCTACTCCAGATCCGGAAAGACTCGCCAGCCTTGCGGTTTTCGTATTCGGCTTTGAATTTGTCGACATCTTTTTTGAGGTCGGTCCCAACCGAATTACGAACGTTTGTTCTCATTTTAAGCCTTTCGACTTTTTCCGTCAACCACGAAAATAATTCCTCCGGATTATCTTGCGCAGCATTAAATCTTTCCGGAAGCTCCTTTTCCGCCAAGTCTACGAATTCCCTCATCGCTGCCTGTTTCCGTAGCTTTTCCGCAAGGTAATGGTAATTGGCTTCGATATTAAAATCCGGCTGGAAGTCCGGCACCTCATTCGCCACCATTTCGGCCGTTGGCGCCTGGCCTCCGTGTTTCTCCGCATATTCCGTGATGTAACGGAGCGCCTTGCGTTCGCCTTCCGTCGGTAGATCCTCGGCGGTAATATTAAAGCGTAGCAACGCGTTCGGATCGTTCTGTTCGATTACTTTCGATAGCATTAAAACACCGTAGTTCATCCGCGATCCCTCCTCACTCTCTTAACGTAAATCACTCGGACGCCTCTTTTCGCCTGCTCTGCGATTTCGATTCGAATACGGAAGAAGTCAGCCGCATTCCCAAACATATCCGAAACGGAATCCGCAGCGACACCGATGTAATAAAACGCCCAATCTAGCGCAGCAAACGTCCACTTTAACGGATAAAGTAGGCGGTACATTATCGCTCGACCTCCCGCTTCAATTTCGCCTTTGCCTCGTCCTGCTTCGCCTTGTATTCTTCGTCACCATACATCGCTTCCAGACGCTTATAATCGTTTAATTCGTCGAGCAGCTCATCGATTTTCTTCGTCTTCTCTTTCGCCATTTCACTCCCCGCCTTTTCTAGTCCTTCGCTAATCGTGGTCGCCAGTTCAACGCTCGGCAATTCCGGAAGAAATTCCGCAAAATGAAACGCTGTTCCCTCCGGCTCCGGATAGTTTTCGTAATCAACTTCGTTAAGAAATTCGTCGACATACTGACTGCGGCAAACCAACCGAACGTCCTCCAGATCAGCGAGAATCCATTCGCCGTGAATTGCGTCAGTCAGATCGAACTCGACGTAGGTAGAGACGCCGGTATCATCCGTTTCCTTAACGTCTCGACGCGCATCCACGAAGAATATGCGGTCAGGATATCCGTCTACTGCGACTAGATCTCCGAAAGTGATGTCCGTTTTCATTCGGAATCCCTCGCGATCATACCGGTACTACACATTCGGGATAATTCATATTCGTCAATCTTTCTAATCGTTCCACATTTCGAGCAGCCAATCTCGTAATAATCGACCGCGTCTTCACTAAAGCCGTTGTACTCATAATCAACGCCAAAATCGCAAATTTTCCATTCATGGAAACATAGCGACCGCTCTCGCTTTCGTCTGAAGAAGTTCATCTCCGCAGCCCCCTTTTCGATTCGCCTTCGAATTCGCTCACCCAGCACAAATCGCCGATCCGGTCCGCCAGCCTTTTCTCTCCGAACACATCCGAAAGACGTCCGAGCGCAATATTACTCGTATAGACAGTCGGAAGTTGATTCGTCACTCTTGCGTTAACTATTGCGTGAAGGTATCCACGAAAGGCCGGCGTACAATCCCGCACACCTACGTCATCCAGAACCGCAAAAGGAGCCGACATCGCTAGCGTCATCTTCCGTTTGAATTCCGTCAGGCCGTCCTCATCGTTCGTCATGGTTGCGAGGTTGAATTCCGTCTGCCATTCATTCACATCGAGGAAATAGGCCGGACGCAATGACGGCGTTAAACCTCTACGCAAAGATCCGCTGTAATGGACGCGCAGCCATTCGTTAAGTAGCGCCGCCGCTGTCGTCGTCTTGCCGGTGCCGGACTTTTCGCTGTAGAGATACAGCGACTTAATCCGGTCAGCCGGTTCGATATAGCCTTCCGTTTGCTCAAATTGGCGCTCGAACGTCTTGACGTAGTTTTCAACCGATTTATATACCGCAGGCTGATCCGCCCTGGCTGGCGAATTGGCGAGCGTTGTCAGACGATATTCTCGCGGTAAGCCTGCCGCCGCAGACCGGCCGCCGTTGCCAGACGCGCCATGCATTCCGATAAAAAACGTACAGTGTTGCGTGCAAGATGCCGTGCCGGCCGCTTTGCATCCGTTAGCCAGGACGCAGTTTCTTTCGTTAGTCAATGGCGTTCACTCCTTCCGTTAGTTCTCGATTACGTTTACTACGTGGATATTTCCGTTAAGTTTGTCTACGAGTAGATATATGGTGAACTCAGAGGTTTTTAAGACGCGTAGCATACCTTCGACAAAATCGAGGTCAGTCGTTACTCCTGCTGGATCGTATGTCATTCGCCCACCTCCGTCCGGCTGTCGTCGATGATTCGTCTAAGACGGCATGTGACTGCAACAGATGAGATCGCGGCTTTATCTAGCCCAGTGCCGATGTATTCACCGTCCGCAACAACTTTCACATGTCTTATATCTTTCAAAGGACGACATTCAACCACGTCTCCCACACGAACCTCAGTCGGATTTGGCGCGTTCAAATATTCGTCAGGTACTTCGAGTCCAAGTGCGCGATGAAGAGCGATAGCCTTTCCGATATGGACGTTGAAGCAGTCGTCCGGTGCACATATTGCCGTTCCATAAAACGCAGTCCTACTATTTGGTTTCTTTGCGACAGCTTCAACGGATCGGGCTTTTCGATTAACCTCTAACGAAATGTTGAACGTCCTCAGCCGTCTGTTATTCTCTCTAAGCCGCTCAACGTCCGCCTTCGCCTGCTCAACGATTTCATCTCGTCGTTCTTGTGCGGTCTTTTCCTGTGGCCGCATATAAGTCGCATCCATGTCCGCATCGAATTTTCCTTGTTTATAGCCCTCGCCATAAGAGCGTAGTCTGATCGCCCTCATAACCGCTTCTCCATGCTCGATTAGTTCATCGTACCCCATTGCGTTCAAATCGATTTTCATATCGTCAGCCTCCTCGTTTTTAACTTCGTTATTGACGATGACTTCGTATTCATCATTATAGAGCACTAAAGAACGCCCCTTAACTGAAACACTATAGTAATGAACATCGGTCACTTCGTATTCCTCGCCGTTCCTATACTCTTGTGAATCTTCTGTATCCGTAATCAACACACGCTCGCCTACCTTAGCCGGACGCTTTTCTGTGACGATAAGTTCGGCGTCTTCTTTTCGTATTACTGCTAAACTACCGTCTTTTTCTCTTGTTTTGTACGTAAAATTGCCTTCTCTTTCGAACTCAAACATCCGACCGATCTTATTTACATACCAATACGAAGGTTCTCCCGCCTTCAAAATCCGCACATACTTTTTCGTTTTAGCCATCTCGCAATCCCTCCGTTTAATAAAAGTCGTCGCCGATTTCCGCCTGCCGCTCTCGCCTTTGTTGCGCCTCTTCTTCGGCCTTGATTTCCGCTACTGCCCTCTGTAAATTCCGTCCCATATACGTCTGCATAAATCCGAAGCTGATCCCCGGCCATTCTGCCGTCGGCCTGTATTCCGCAAAGCATAGATCGATGAAGCGCTTCGTTACTTCCGGCCCGTATTCGCCCGGCTTCCGCTTCGTTCCGACCCAGCGCCCGAGCATTCCCGCTTCGGCCTGCCATCCGCGCATCGGAACGTAGGGGACGCCGTACAGCCGCTCATGCTCCGCCTTTAAATACGCCTGGAAGTCGCGCACATTCCATTTGGATACCGGTTTATCTGTCGTCGGCATTTTCGTCACCACCTGCGCAAAATCCACAATAGATAACGCCTCCAACTTCCGTCCAATTATCGCCTACTTCATCGCCACATTCTTCGCATCGACAACGCGAAACTATTTCGTTTAACTCCGCAATGTGATCGAGCAAAGTCGGAATATCTTGGCGGGCGTGCGCGATGAACTCTGCGTCTTCTTTCGTTACTGCCGCCGCAACGCCGTCCCAATGTGTGTTTACCCAATACCGAAGATTTTCGTTTCCCGGCCACTCACTATCATCTGCGGCCCAATAGCTCTCCGTTGCCGCTTCCACACGCTGACGGATCGCTTCGAGTTCATCTTTTGTCATTACGCATTCACCCCTTCGATTTTGATTCCGAGAATATCAAGTGTGTCTATAATCGTCTGAACTACGTCCTGGGACCGATGTTCTTCACCGCGATTATAGTACTCGTCACCTATTTCTCGTTCTTCTTCGAACCACTCCCGCACCTTCTCCTCCGGCGTCTTTTCGACTTCGTATCCGTTGATTAATGCGGCCGCGAGCGTCATGATATCGATATCCGCAAGCTCACCACCGATTATCCCGTCGCAAGCTGCCATAAGGATATAGTTATCGGGGCCTCCGATTCTCCGCATTATCTCTAACGCCTCCGCCTGCTCCTTCGTAATTACCGGCTTTTTAATTTCGCTCATCTATTCGCCCTCCTCTTCGTATAGATATAAACCGATCTCTTCACATATCGGAAAATGATACATATTCCATTCGTAGAAAGCGTCTTGTGATTTCGATAATAGTTCGGACGCCTTCACTAACTCCGCCTTCAACCGCTCGTTTTCCGCAATCAATCCCGCAATAGTACAGCGAAGGTCTGCGATTTCGTCCGTCATTTTAACGCCTCCATTACGCGTATTTTCGCCCTTCCAACGTCAGCCCTTACGATTACCCTCGATCGTCAGCAAAGCCGCTAATTCCCCGCGAAATTCTCGTATAATTCGTGCGAGGTCTTCCAGCGTCTTGACGTCCGATAGTTTTACACGCCGATCCATGACGAACATGATTGCGCGATCAACCGATGAGAAGTACGCGACCTCTCGCCAACGTGCGATCGGGGAAGGATCTAAGTCGGGATTTTCGGCGAGACGCTTCGGCCAGTTCGGTGCTTTCGTTGGATCGGTGAAATAGCGTTCATTTACGATGATATTGCGTTCGTCTGACGTGAGTTTGTAATCGGGGGATAGTACGATTTCAATCGGCATGGTTTTCGTCAGCTCCTTCGTTAATAAGTTGCTTGAATTTCTTTATAAAATGCCTCATCACACCCGCACTCAGGACAAACCTGTATGTCTGTATCGAAACCGTCGTAATCCATAACAGTTTTTGTTTGAGGACTTTTAAACACATGCCCTTTATGGCACCTATAAACCTTTTCCTTGCAGTTCTTTTCTCCGTATATTAATAAAAGTAGTATGAACAGAGTAAGCAGTACAAACGTTATAAAGAGCACATCCTTTCTTTTACTAATTAGACCTAGCAATCGTTCGCTTTCGCTCACTCTTGCAGATGTTTTTAATCGCGATACATCTTTTATTTAAGAATATCCGCGCGAATGTATATGAGCGCTATTATTTATCTAGTTCTTAATGGCTCTAGTTAAAAGATGGTTCTTGTTAGTGTGTTGTCTAGCCGTATATGGCTAAGCCATGTGTGGTTACTCGTCACGTGGCTCCGGTAATTCCTCCGTGTCCCCGTCAAAAATCGCAAGTTGGCTGATCGGCATGATCGTGTATCGCGCGTTCTCCCACCGCTGAGTTTTCGGATCTCTCGTCTTCTGCTTTACGACTAACGGACGCCCCTGCCAACGATAATCACAAAGAGCCTTAATACGTTTGTTTGCGGCCTCTCTTCGTACGTTTAACGCCTTCGCGATCTGATCCTGCGTTGGGTAGCATTCGCCCTTTTCGTTCATGAATGACGAGAGGACACACAACGTTTGCCAACGGTCGGCTCCGATGTCCGCGATCAGTCCTTTCTTAACGGCATCGACGTACATTTTGACGAAGATGCGCGTTTCGGACTTGCCGGACGTCAGGTTATATTCGGACTGCGATTCGACTGAGACAAGTCGTTGATGTTCGTTTGTCATGCGGATACCTCCTCCGCGTTTCCACGTAATCTTTTCATTCGTTCTATTGCCGTCCTTATGTCGGTGAAGTCGTCGAATGGCCTCTCCTCATGTCCGTTATTGCACGATCTTTCTTCAAACCTAAACGTCACTTCACGCTTCACTTCGCCTAAAGGGAAGTACGCTACTCTCCTGGTTTCTGGATCAGTGATGGCGAATATATCTACGTCACCTTGTTCGTAATGAAGTCTTTTATACGGATTTCTCGGATTGGCAGACTTCCTAAGATCCGCAATTAATGCCTTATCTTCCTTCCTTTTTCCCGTTTTCACCTGCACTTTAAAATGCCCACCGTCTACTATCGCGACTAGGTCGTATTCTAAATCGGGCTGTGACGGAAGCAAAACTACTACTCCTTGAAACAGTAAATCTAGTTCTACGAGCTTCTCCGATGCGTAACCGATCATTCCTCTTCTATTCATACCATCACCCCGCAATATCTTTCGTTATAACTTCCGGAAAATCCGTGTAATCCGAAAAATATAATGGCTGTTTTCCTCGCCCATATCCGTTCATATCAACCACCTCCCGGAGCATGATCGAAATTTGCGAACGGCCCTGCCATACTCCGTAGGGTAGATACGCAATCCTCCGACTCTCTAAATCTACGATTGCTAGAATGTCGTAGTCACTTTTGGTATATGGACGACTAACTCCGTTCGATTTTCTGTTATCGATAACCATCCGGTAGCCGTCATGCTCTATCTTCGTCTTAACCTGTATCTTTACGAACGATCCGTTAATGTCCGCGACCAGATCGTAATGCGTCCACGGAATATCCGGACTTAGGCTGACGATTTCTTTCTTCGCTAAATCTGCGCGAACGATATTCTCCGCTGCGTACCCGTAAAAGTTTCGTTTATTTATTGCGTTACCCATCCGACCACCTCCTCACGTAATAATACCCGCGACTTTTCAAAACCGCACAATAAATTCGAAATTTTTTCGCCTTCACTTATACAACCCCACAAGTTACACCGTTTTTGGGACATCAATTCCGAAGATTTTCCCGCCTTCACTTATAACTGCAAGGTAACTTTCCGAAATGGACACCGTTTTTAAAATTTCGCTGTCATAAATAGTTGCGAAGTCACTTTCGGATCGGCACACGTTTTAGACAAAAAAAAATAACCCGGCCGATTGGCCGAGTCTATTTGCGTCGTGTTTTCCTTTTCTTATTCGAATTTTCTTTTATCTGAACCAATGGAGAGTGCTTGCTATGCTCTTCAGTTAATGCTTTTTTAGATAGGTGTGTGTATCTCATTACCATCCTTAAATCCTTATGTCCAAGTATCATCTGTAAATGACGAATATCTCCTCCATTTTCCAGAAACATTGTTGCCCCTGTATGTCGTATCAAATGTGGATGAACACGCTTCTTTATTCCTGCTCTTTCTGCATAGGCATTTAAACGCTGTCTAAAATTATTTGTAGTCATCTTCTCTCCGTAATTTGCCAAAAATACATAGTCACTATCGAAATCCTCATTCTCCCTTATTAGTTCACGCAACAATCGAAGTGTGTCATCCTCCAACGGAACGAACCTTCCCTTTCGATTTTTTACATCTTTCCCTTCAAGGACTAGCATTTTCGACCCAAAATCAATATTCTGCTCCTTAATCGACATCACTTCGCCAACCCTCATCATCGAATCAATTAGACATGTTACCGCGACATAATCTCGAAACTCGACGTATGATCGTTGGTCCATCGTATTTAAAAGAGAGCGCATTTCATCGGGCGTTAAGATGTTCACAGGGTTTTCCGGTGCATTTATTAATGAAATGTCTTGAAAAGGGTTATCATCCGTATACCCTTCTTTAACCGCGAATCTAAAGAAAGTTCGAACAGTCTTTATATAATCGTTCACAGACCTAGCCGAAAGACCCTTCGTTTTGTGTTTGTCCAATTTGAATTTGTGACCGTCAAACTTAACCTTTTCGGTCCGCAACCAAGAAACGAACCCGCGCGCAAAGTCAACGTCAATATGACGAATGTCTGCGTCCAGTCCGATTGTTCCAGCGTATAAAGTGAGGTACTCACATGCCCGCTGATAACGCTCGATCGTTTCTTGTACGACATCCTCTGCGCGTTTGGCATCGTAAAGTCTTTCGAAAATGTATTCGAGATCATACGTTCCTTTCCGCGAAGTCTTGACGCTAGACCGTCCGGATTTAACGCGTTTTCCTTTTCGATTTTCCGAGTGCATTAAAAAATCGCCTCCCATTTCGTTTGGAAGACGATTGAAAAACGGTGCGCTGCGCTGTTGTGATCGGAAGCGCTACGCTGTTTAAGTCATCGGATAAGTCAACGTTTAGTCATCGTTGATATACCGGTATTTTTACGGAGTATGGAGCATAGCGGGCTCGAACCGCTGACCTCTACACTGCCAGTGTAGCGCTCTCCCAGCTGAGCTAATGCCCCGTTTATTTGAGACATGATTTATTATAGATGGAATTTCGAATAAAAGCAAGGGGTTTTTTGATTTATTTCATATTAGCTCAATTAAAAGAAAATACCGATTTAAAACGGTATTTTCCTTCATGACTTTGCTGCTTGTTCAAGGCAAAATTGCGAAAACTTTTTACACAAGGCCAATATGTCGTCTTTTCTCGCCAAGGCGTTGATCCATTCTTCCGGAATGCCTTCCAGCTGATGATACGCGCCTGCCAGCGTCCCCGTGATAAACGCGATGGTGTCCGTATCCCCGCCAAGATTCACGGCTTCTAAGACAGCATCGGCATAGCGATCATGATGGAGAAAACACCAAAGCGCCGCTTCTAATGAATGGACGACATAGCCGTCGGAGATGATGTCTTCTCTTTGAAGTCCGGCCATTTCCTCATTAAGGACTCTCTCATATGCTGCAAATTCACGCTCGTATTCGCTCTCAGAAAGATGGTCCAAACATAAGTGAACCGCTTTTCGATAAGCCATGTCAGGTTGATCATGACGGATTAAGTTGATTAAACATTCGATGTAAATGATGCATCCGAGCGTTGAACGGGGATGGCGGTGTGTGATATGCGCCCAACGTTCGATCTCCGCTTTCCTTTTGGAAAAATCGGGTTCTGCCGACTGGGTAAACGCCAGCGGAGATATACGCATCAATGCCCCGTTTCCATTATCAAACTCAGAGGCCCCGCCGCATTGCTCGACAGGTGTTCCCCGCATGAAACACTCAATCGCTTCATCTGTCGCTCTTCCAATATCAAACATGCGGCCGTATGGCGTCCAGTATCCTTCTCGGTAGGCCGCAAACTTTTTCATCAATTCTGTTTCATCTTTTTCTTCTATCAAATTCTCCATGAAACACAATGTTAACGATGTATCGTCCGACCATGTACCGGGCGGCTGATTGTATGTGCCATACCCGGTCATTCCTTTAATATTCAAATTTCTCGCTTTAAATTCCGCCGGCACGCCCAGCGCATCACCGACAATACCGCCGATGATTACGGGGAAAAGACGATCCGCCATTTTCATCACACTCGCTTACTTCTGCTGATTTTTTCTGCTCTCCAAAAAGTGCAGCGTGTTGATATTCGTTTGAATCAATCCCATCGAAATGATCCAGCCCCCTGACGGGATGAGAGAACAGAGCAGACAGATCATCGATTGGTCGCTTATCCCTTTATACCCTTTAGACTGTGCGAAATGGTAGACCTTTTTAGCCGTTTTATAATGCCAATAAACAAAGTAAATCCCAAGGGTGATGATACCGAAGAAAACCTCTGTTGCCGGCAGACGGCTTTCATCCTCCATATGCTCGGATGTGTCGAAAATCCAGTAAATATAATAAATACCCAACGTAAAGATCGTTAAGATTAACATTAGAAAGACGTTTTTTTCTCTTGTTTTCATACGTGTCTCCCGCGTCAGCTGTAATCCGCTTTCCATTCCATAAACTTCTTCCCGCAGTCATGGCATGTATATCGCATTTGATTCATTCCGAAGACACCTGTCGTAATCGTCCAGCCTCTTTTTTTCTTGGTGAGGTTGTCACTGCCGCATAGCGGACATTTTGGTTTTTTGGTTTGGTTGGTCATTTGTTTGCTCCTTGGTGTGGTTTCTGGTTTATTTCAAAGGTCTATGAATTGCATAATTTTGACCAATGTGTTTTAGCCGCACATTATTAATTTCAAATACACCCTTTATATCCCTTCTCCCCTGTTGAATTCTGACTCTTGTATGAAGCTTTGCAGGAGTAGGTGAGCTATTGCGTTGAGATCAGTGCTTATTTGGGAAAGATACCAACAGCTTGTGTAAGCCTAAAATGCATATAGTGAGACAATGTTTTTATCAACCAATGTCTTATTATAAGAATTATCCTGAATTGTGGTACTTTTTCTATACTATTTAAAAGATAAATAAAGTGGAGCCCTTTACAAGCAATAAATAATTTCAAAAACGATTAATTTTTGGGCGCAGGAAATCCCCACATAGGTATTTTAATTTCTTCAATTTTCTTTATTTCGTTTTTATCAACCCATTTTTCATATTCAAAGCGATCAACTTGAACAAATCCATAATGTTTAATAACATCTGGACCATGCAGTTCACTCCCAAGTAAAACTCTGTTATCTTCTTCACGAAAGACAGGGAACTCAAGACCATTCATAATTGCCTGGAATCTGATATCGTAAACAGAAGAAATTTCATTCCTTCGAACATGTTTACAATAATACCCTGTCATATCTAACTCAAAACCAACTTGTGCAGTATCAGGATCTTTGGTGAATAATTCGTAATTGTCATGGTCATGTTTAATAACTTCGTATTCTTTACCTTTGTAAAGAGCCCAAATGCCATTTCTCATAAACTTAACCTCTATTTATTCATTAATTGCAATCACCTGGCTACGTTTTAGTAACAGGGTGACGCTGGCTGCAGCCCGTTTTTGAAGAGTTTTTCTTAATGTTTCTGCCGGCCGATCAAGGTTCCAATTCTCAAGTTTCCCATAATTTCTTTACTAACTTTGCCGATTATCTATGAAATAGCCCCTCACCATTGATGTCCTTATCAGAAAAATCCTCGGCTATTCTTCAGCTTCTAATTTAAAACTCTTTTATCTACTTTACGAAAGACTGGAAATTCAAGACCATTAATAATTTCCTGGAATCTGACATCATACAATATAAAAACTCTCCGGCAGATGGCTCCGAACTCCATAGGCTACTCAAACCAGATTTATTGCAATGGAATCGAAAGGTTTCAACTATAAAGGGCATTTATAGTATCTCATAGCTCCAAAACAAACCGAGAAAATTTATAATTTTATCTCTTCTCGTTCTTCTACAATTTGCACTTCCTCTTTAGGAATCCATTTTTCATGAAAATATTTATCTGTTCTTTCGAAATTCAATTTCTTGGCAATTGCAGCATCTGAAGTACCTAAATTAACTTTTCCATCTTTAATTTGCTCACTTATATCAAGCTTTTCCCCTTGATAAATGGCATAGGGTATTATCCTATAAGAACTTGCTATTTCTTCTTTCTTTACATTTTTAACATAAGTTAATGGATACTCTTCAACAAAACCATTTTGTAAATCTTCTGGATCGTTTGAAACTAATTCATACTCCCCATTATCACCTTCATAAATTCTATATTCCTTACCGTGGTAAACACCAAATCTACCTTTTTTTATTGTTTTGCTCATCCCGTCTTCCTCTCCTATTCAATTGGTCTAAACCTACCTTTATCAAAGATTGCAATTAATTTCTCTTCACCGTTGATTACTGTATAAAGCTCTGCTCCCTTTTCAGGTTCAAATCTTCCTTGGAATTGCCATTCGGGTACGATTTCTCCATTCCTTGCACTAGTAAAACCGTTTTGTGTACACGGCGGACCATCAGTATTTGTCCCCCCCATTCTTTCTCCATAGGGGATACTTATTTTATCAACTTCTTTGGTCTTGAATCTAATCATACCGTAAGTACTTCCCCCTTCAGGAAAAGGCCTTGTTCCATCTGGAAACGAATAATCTAATCTAAATGATTCGACTACATCGTCATATTTATTTATATGCCCAACATCCTCTGCTTTAGCAATATACCCTCCAATTTCAGTGTATTGTCCAGATAAGTATTTCTCAATATCTGATGAAGGAATTGTCTTTTGTAACAAAGTATCTTTGTTAATCAATGGCACTGCATCTCGAATATCTTTCATTATCTTAACTTCTTTATTTGTTAACTCAGATATGGGTTTTAATTTTAATTCATTAAATTGCTTTAACGTTAGCTCATGCTTTTTTATTTCATCATCAATTTGATGCCCAAACCCTTTTAACTGTCGGGTTTCATTAAATCCATATTTTCCTTTTGTAATCTTAGGTACATCCTTAGTAACATTCTTTAAACCATTTGTACCTTTCCCACCCTCAATCTCCCTCTCAACCCGCTGAATCGAGTCCTGCATCTTCGCTTTCGAAGCTGTATGGGCGTCGTTGACATGGCCGTAGTAATTGGAGCCTTTTCGGGCGAGGGTGCCGCCGGCGCCTACTTCTGTGCCGCGGGCGATGTCGTTTAAGGCGTCCGCGCTTTTGGCGAACTGTTTTTTAATGGCAAAGCCGGCGTCATTGAGTTTGTCTTGTGCTTTTAGTGTATGGACTCTCATGCGGTTCGCCCAGAGGGACTTGCTCTCTTTAAGAGATTGTACCACAGGCTCCGTTCTGCCTGATAATTTTCCGACCGTTGCCGCTGTTTTGAACGATTTTGTCGCCGCTCCTGCCGCTGGGATCATATCAAGGGCGCCGAATGCGGTTCTTTCAATGCGTTCGCCTTTGTTTAACTCGCGTTTCGTCATCCAGTCTTCCCCTGTTATCCCGCTGGAGATTTGCGCTCCTCCGTATGCGATTCCTACAGTGATAGCCGCGGGTGCGCAGAAGATCGCCAGCACGACAATACCGCCGCCAACGATCAGATCACGCCAAAATTCCTGACCCTTTTGGACGTCGCTGATCGATTCGTACTCAAAACCGCGGGCGGACACAATCGCTTTCGAGTATTCCTCATACGTCAATTCAACATCCGGATTGACTTCCTTATATGCTTTATATTGTTCACTCAGCACATCATCAAACGCTTTTGAATCTTTGAAAATATCATCTACGGTGATGTCACTTTTGTCCTGTTCGACAGCCGTCTTGTTCATGCCGTAGCCGACATAAGTTGTCTCTTTGGAGCCGATGCGGTTTTTCGTCTTGTAGTTGTGGATGGATAAGCCTTCCATCTGATCTGCAAAAGCGTCCAGCTCTTTGTAGAAAGGGTTGTCAATGTGGTCATCTACTAGAGTGCCGGCTTTCAGGCAAAAGTCAGACAGTTTTTGATAATCCTTGAACAGCTCCTCGATCTTGCTCTTTTTACTGGTATGGCTAAAGCCGATCGCTCTGTCGCTGTCCTTGTCTTTAATTTTTGATTCGATATCTTCCATGAGGTTATTCAGATTTAAAAGGCCGGATTTCGCTCCGCCTCCGTATTTTCCGCCCGTTAACGTATCCAGGCCGTCCTTCATGGTCTGCCAATCTTCCGGGCTGAATTTCACATCCATCAGGTGATCGCCTCGCTTCTATTTCTGGATCTTGTAAAGTTTTTGGAGCTCTTTATCTGTTTCATACATTTTTTCCGCTGCATAGTTGACAATCTGGGCGGCCATCGCGTAATTATCCATGAGCTCCATTGTTTTCCCGAGAATCTCCGGGTAGCTTTCAATCGTTTTCAATGCTTTTCCAGCTTTATAAAATTTAGAATTCGTCAATTTTTGAATTTCCGACTGAACACCCTCTGTGTAAATCTCGCAAATGCTTTGCAGTTTATTTGAAATGTTGATCATTTCCTCAAACTCCAGTTGGATGTTTGTGCCTCCGCCGCCAGAACCTGCGCTTTCCGCATTCATACCATCGCCCTCCCTGCTCTGAAGTTCATGTGAAGCGCGTCGAAAATCCGATTATTCATGATGTAAAGGCTGATCCATTCGTATCGTTCATTTAACGGATCGATGCAAATAAAATCTTCACCCTTTGTGAAATACAGGCTGGTTGTTTGAAAACCAGGGTCTGTCAGGTTTTGAACTGCAGCAAACTTGAATGTTTCAACAGCCAGGACCTCTCTTTGGTCGAGATCCATCGCCCTCACTTCCGCTTTTTCATCGGGATTCATCGGTTTTGTTAAAAAGGTCCGGTCTTTTTCCCGCGGCTCTCTCATGAAAAAGGACACTTTTGAAATCAGCGATAAATAAACTTCCCGCTTTTCCAAAAAGTCCAATGTGTAGGCTGTGCCAGGGGTGATTTCTGTTAATGCGATGACGCGGTCTTCGTCGTCCGGCAGAAAAGCGCACATCACATTATTGAAACGCACGTATTCTTTGCTTTCGTGATAGTGTTTCAGCATTTCCGTCAGCAAAAAAGCAGCATGTGTCAAATCTCCTTTTTCTGTCAGGATGCCCTTTCGAATGAGGCCGTCCTTAGCCGTCACCGCGCAATCGGGCTCAACCAGTGCGAGCTGTTCGCGCTCGGGAAGGCCGAATATGTATGATACTTCGGCCGCTCCAGCCAAAGCGTAGAGCTCAGCCGCTGTCAGCGTATCTATTTTCACCTGCATGTCCGTTCCCCTTCCATGTTTATAGGCTTTGTATATCCTTCACTTCGCTGAGCTTTGAAAAATCGCCGATGTGTTTTTCTAAATGCTTCAAAGAAGACGTATGATCTTTCAATGCCTTTTTCATATCTGCATTTAAATCAATAATCAGTTCAAGATAGCTCAGAAAAGCATCTCGCGTTTTTCCGCTCCATCTACCGCTCTCAACATATGATTTTAATTCGTTCGCCTTGTTCAGCGAGTCGCTGACATGCTTTTCGATTGCTTTTGCATGGGCAAGAGCTTCAGCCGCTCCGTTATGGGAAATTTCCACGGCTTCTCCGCTTACTTTCGACTTGGCAGTATTATAGTTGGAATATCCGTACATGATCCGCCTTTCCCTCCTTTAGCCCTTTTTCTCTTCAGCTTCCGCTTTCGCTTTATAATGCTCCCACTTGCTTTTGGCCTTCGTCTTAGCGTGTTGAATATCATCGAGCATATCGTCAAAATGCTTGATCAATTTCTTTAGATCGGCATCTTTTTCATGACGGGTGTCCTCAAATTCATGAGAAGGAATTTTCATGTCTGGCAGATTGCTCGTCTTATAACTGTTCTTTGTCGATTTAACATCCGATAATTCGGTTTTGACTTCGCTTTCTTTATCAGCCAAATAGTCATATAAATCTTTATACTGATCCCGTTTGCGTTCATTTTCCGTGTAGGAAATGTGCAAAAAGTTACCTGCTGAATCCCAAAAACTTTCGCCCACGGCAGCGGCTCCTTTCGATTCTACTAGTCAATAAAAACTATTTTCCTCTAGTGGATGATATTGTAATAGGTTAATTTTACATGAAGGTCCTATATGAATGAATAGGTTAAATGAATCGTTTTTATGAAACGAATGAGATCATAGGCCTATTTACTAAGGATAAAGGATTAGTCTTATTATCCTTTTTCACTTTATTTCCGAGGCCATTTCTTCATGCTCTGATCCGTGTATTTTTGATGTCAACACAGCTAAAGACGCATTTTCAAACTTGAAAAACAGGGATAAACGAGCGCTTCTTCTAATCATTTCCTGAGAAATATTTTTCTTATAAAGGACATTACAGTATAATGGAATTATTCGATTAGACACTGGGAAAGGAGAAAGCGTCATGAGTGAACAGAAAGGATGCATCAAGTGCGGGAGTACGGAAGCCGGCCAGAAGGAAATTGCAGCCACAGGCACCGGACTTTCCAAATTGTTTGATGTGCAGAATAACCGTTTTCTCGTCGTTTACTGCAAAAAATGCGGCTATTCTGAGCTTTACAATAAAGAGTCATCAACAGCGGGAAACATTCTCGATTTGTTTTTTGGAGGATAAAGAGACTCATGAAAGTGAGTCTCTTTTTTATGTTGCCAGCAGAAAATAAAGGCTATAAACACCAAGTGAACGGATAGCTGACGCTAAAACACGATCGCCAAAAACAAGCTTCCGCTGGAATGGCGATGAAAGGAGAAGAGAACTGTGACAGACAAGAGGATGCCGATCACAAAATCAACCAGCCAAAAGGTCCCCAATATGTTAAACGGTCTGGCATATCGAAATAAATAATTTGTGATATAGAAAAGATTCAGGATCAGGAAGACGGCTAAAATGGCTTTCTTCACATTCCCACCACTTTCTATATTTGGAATTTACATGATTTTATCACCCTTTTCCACCAATGTCAGCGGCGTTTTCGGTTTCGACCAAACGGATGATCCACTCCTTCACATCGACGAGCCTGTTATATTTCGGCAGAGAGTCCGTTCCGGTGATGATCATCGGGATAAGAGAATCCTGTTTGTGCAAGGCACCGTGGCTGGCGCCGCCGACGTGTGTCGGTGAACCTTCGCCGATAAATTCATATCCGGGCTTTGCGCTGACGATGAGATAATCGCCTTCATGTGAAAAAAACGATGAGTGGAGCCGCGCCAGCGCATCCGGAAACCGGCCGAAGGTGATGCTGTCATTTTGGAGCGTCAAATCCAAAACGTCAGGATCGCCTTCAAGCGTCCATGTTTGTCCATATTCATCTGCGGCAGCGCCGCCCGGTTTGAATGTCAGCTTTCCTTCACGGTCACCCGAGATGACCTCGATGGCGTTCGCGTCATTTTTCCATGCGATGACGTCGATTCTCGCGTCTTTCTCCAGAATGGCAGCCAGCTGTTCCAGTGAAAGCTTTCGTTTGTCCAGCGTGTATATAAAGGCCATTCTTTCGTTGACAGCAAGGACGATTTGATCATCCGCCGCCACGCCTTTTTTTAATTTGACGATTTGATAGCGATCCAAAAGACCTCTTAAATCGATCAATGCTTCTGTCTTCGTTTTGCTGATCCAGGCCTGTCCGTTGTCGCCCAAAATGATCCAAATATAATTCCTTAATGCATCTTCCCTTGACCGAAAGCTGTTTAAGATGTTTTGGACGTGCCGGTCGACTTTGGCCACTCCCTTGACATCAAATCTCCCGTTTTTATGTACATGCTGATCAAGGTCGGGAAAATAGACGAGGGTAAGCGGAGGAACTGTGTTTGAATCGATGAGATGGTTTAATTCGTTAACCGAGAAGCGGTCATTGAAGCCGAATTTTTTCAACAGTGATCGGTTCCGCGGATTGAGTTTGGAAAAGCCTCCGTATGAAAACAGCTGCGGCGCATTGATATTCAACATCTGATTCAGACCTGTAATCCATGAAAACAGCGCGGGAACATGCAGATAGCCATCCCTGGCGCCCCTGTGCATCAGCGCATTGATGGAGCATGTGTCGATTCCTTTTTCGGCAAGCTCTTCATGAACGGTTTTCACTTGTTTGCTTAAATGCGTCTGATTCAGGTTGTAAAAAACGTCTTTTGCAGATCGTTTGATGCCCAGTTTCAGCAGTTCTCTGACATGGCTTCCATAATTGATAATCCGCCTCTCCTGTTTGTTATACCAAACGAGCCCAGGCACTTTATGCCCGTCACAATTGATACCTGTCAAAAGTGTGCTGTCAACATTGACTGACATTGTCGGAAACGGGCTGACGACCTCCGGTTCATATCGGCCGTTTTCAAGAAAAAACTTGAAGGCGGGAGCCTGACCGCTTTTAACGGCTTCCTTTAGGGGCTCATCCATCAAAGAATCGACAAGCAGCATGATGACGGGTTTGCTTCGGCTTTCAGATCTCATGGATTCATCTCCTTTCTTATACGTGAGCATTCCCCAAATCGGGCCGGTTATGAATAATCCTTTCGAGTATTTCGCTGATGTCCAGGTCCGACTTTTCTTGCAGATATTGACTGACATTCGCCTGGAAACGAGTGAGGCTTTCTTTCGAGCGAAAAAAAGAAAGCAGCTGTTCTTCGATCGGCTGTTTGTTCCCGTCCTTCAGCTCAATGACAAGATTCCGTTTCTTCAGCAAGTTCATGTTCATTTCCTCCTGCCCCGGCAGCGCATGATAGATGAAAGCCGGAAGCTGTTTTTCAATGCATTCGCTGATCGTAACACCTCCGGGCTTTGTGATCATTCCCGAAGCCCGTTCGTATAAGCGGTTCATCTCAGACTTGCTCTCAATATAGGGAAAGGCTTGGATCAAGGGATGGTTTAAGCTGTTGACATAACGGTAGAGCTTTCGGTTTTTTCCGCATAGAATGTGATAGGCGACATCTCCTTTTGGCGAGAGCTCCCGCACGAGCTTAAAAATACCGCCCACCCCCATGCTTCCGCCGGTAATCAGCATGTTGTAAAACGGTTTTTTCTCGCTATGATGGGCGGTTTGATCCTGCGCTTTGTAGGCGCGGTGAACCGGTATGCCGGTTAGAAAAATCTTCTCTTCATCAACTCCTTCGGACAAGAGCTGCTCTTTAATATCTTTGATCGGCGCAAAGTGATAATCAATATGCTCCCTGCCCCAGATCCGGTTGACGAAAAAGTCGGTATAGACGTTGACGACTTTCATGTTTGGAAATTGACCTTTCAGCTTGTTTAATAAATAAGAGGGCAATGCGTGCGTACAAAACACAATATCCGGCTGTTTGTCTTCGATCATCTGCTTCATGCTTTTTAAAAAGATCAGTTCATACATGAGGTGGCGCCGATACGTCTCATGGCTCCCGCAGGCAAGGATGTGATAGACGGAGCTGTAGACTTTCGGGAAGTATTGTATCCATTTTAAATACGCCGCGGAGGAAACCTTTTCAAGGCGCCGATATGTATGTGAAAAAATATCAATTGTCTCAGAGTGGTGCGCTTTCAGGCTCAGCTCGGCCTGAAGTGAATCGGCAACATGATGATGACCTGTTGAAATGCTGAGAAAAGGGAAAATCAGTGCCGTTGTCATTTCAAGGTCCTCCATTTCAGATGATAAATGTTTTCCATTTATATTTTGAAATAATCCAGCCAAAATATAAGTGAATTTTTTGAAGCGAAAGGAAGGTGACAACTTGAGAAGCTGTTTTTTGTCAATATGGAGTGTGATTGACCCGTTTTATTATTTTTTTTCCAGACTGACGCTGATCGATAAAAACAAAAGAAGCATTTTTCGCGTCCGTTTGACGAAGTATAAAGGGATCGATGTGATATTAAGCGATGGAACGGTGATTAAAAAGAACGATGTTCTCATTAAAATTCATCTGCATAATATTAAACTGATCAAAGAGCTGCAAAATATCGAAAGCGCTGTCAGAAGGGGAATTATCATTTATCAAAAGGCTTGCGTATCGATGCCGATTCTGGCACAATATGTAAAAAGCCATAAGCACACTGATCAAATCAAAGGGATCATCGGCATAACAACGCTGCACAAAGGTGTTGAACGGCTCGGATTTGAAGCGGTTGAGCCTGCCAATAAGTTTTACAGGACATTTAAGAAACTCACGCAAATCCCGATTTTATTTTTAATGACAAAGCAATTTTCTTTTCGCAACATCCCGCCATCCCATTATTTGTTTATCTCAAAAGAAAAACTGTTTCATTCCTACCTTCAAAAATAACAAAAAAGAGACTGATGCTATGCAGCAGCCTCTTCTTTTTATGAAATATGATGGAATGTCACTTCCGGCCTGCTTCCGATGCGGATGTTGGCTCCGGTCTGACCCAATCCTTCACTGATATAAAAAGGTTTATCATGATGATAGTGCAAGCCTTTGATCATATTCATTCGCACAAGCTTTCCCATCTTCACGAGATGATAAGGCTTCGGCCAATGAATTTGTCCGCCGTGAAAATGCCCTGACAAAAGGTAGTCGAAGTGAAATTCCTTCATATCAAGCACAACATTCGGATCGTGCGTCAGTACGAGATGATAGCCGTCTTTTACCCCTTTATATGAGTCTCGGACATTGCTTCTTTTTGTACTGTAGTCATCAATGCCGATAATGTTTAATACCTCGCCTTCCACTTCTATGGAGACGTGTTTGTTTTGCAGGGTGACACATCCGTTTTCCTCCAGAACGCTTTTCAGCTTTTGAAAATGTTCACCTTTCAAGACGTAGTCATGGTTCCCGAACACGGCATACATCCCGTAGGCCGGCTTGAGCTCCCGCAACGCTTTCAAGTACTGAATCAGCTTGGGAATGCTTCGTTTTCGATCAAGAAAATCGCCTGTCAACGCGATCAGATCGATTTGTTTTTTGCCGGCAAGATCAACAATCTTTTCCGGAGAGATCGAAATGTTTTCTAAATGAAGATCTGATAGATGCAGGATGTTCAGCTTTTTTTTGAACGTCTTTGCATGTGTCCGGTTGACGGTAATCGTGTTGACTTTCACATCTTTTGTATTGTGATTCGCTTTATATAAAATAGGAATCATTCCTAATATCAACAATAAGAGTACAATGATAAACATAACAACATCTCCTCCCTCTTACTAGTATAGTAAGCCGGCAGGATGTTTGATAGTGGGAAATAATAGTATATCAATCTATTGACCTATATAAAAAACCGATTTCTCTTCGGAAATCGGTCTAAAGAAATAAAATGAACAGGAGAATGCCGAGAATGATCCGATAAATCGCAAACGGAACGAGTTTAATTTTATTGATCAGTCTGAGGAAAAAACGGACGACGAAAAGGGCAACCACAAAAGCGCTGATAAATCCCGCGATAAAAAACGGGAGAACGTCCGCGCTTAAGAATTCGCGGTTTTTAATCAAGGAAAGCAAGCTTGCCCCCATCATGATCGGGATCGCCATAATGAACGTGAAATCGGCGGCCGCTCTGTGATTTAATCCGAGAATGACACCGCCCGAAATCGTTGAGCCTGACCGGGAAAAGCCCGGCCAAAGCGCCAGACATTGAAACAGCCCCATACCAAGCGCCTGTTTGTATGTCATTCTGTCGACTGAGTCAGTCGTAGATTTCCGTTTATTGATCACATCCGCAATCAGCATCAGAACCGCCCCTGCGATGAGTCCGACGGCGACGGTGCGGACGGAGAACAGGTACCGGTCAATATAATCCTCGAATAAAAACCCAAGCACTGCGGCGGGAACGAGCCCGACGGCGATTTGTGCGAGCGACAGCCGGCTGCCTTGCTTCTGCTCCTCCGTGATGTTTTTCTTCATGCCGAGCAGATTGAGAATCCGGTCTTTGAAGACGATGGCGACGGCCAGAATGGAGCCGAGCTGAATCACAACTTTAAAGGTGTTGGCCGCTTCCGGAGTAAGCAGCTCTTTTGACTTGAGCCACAGATCATCGGCGATGATCATATGCCCTGTTGACGAGACAGGCGCATATTCAGTGAGCCCTTCAACAATTCCCAACATAACGGCGACAATAAGATCCCAAAAATTCATATGTCATTCCTTTCTCTTTTTTCGCATCTCACGGCGCGAAATTGGAAACCTGTCCTTATCAGCATTTATATTGTTCGTTTCCGGGGTTTATGTTTGGTCTTCTTCTGTTTTTTCATACAGGTGTGAACGCTGTTTAAACCACTCAAACAGATGGATGACAATGACTTTGATGACGGCATATCCCGGAATGGCAAGGATGACGCCGATGACGCCGAACAGCTTGGCGGCCGTCAGCAACACAAAAATGATCGTCACCGGATGGATATGCAGATTTTTCCCCATGATCTGCGGCGAAATAAATTTGCCTTCAAACAGCTGGACAACGGTCCAGACGATAATCAGCTTCACAAGCATAAACGGGGATGTCACAAGGGCGATAATAATCGCCGGCGTGATCGCAATCGTCGGCCCGAGATACGGGACAATGCTCGTACATGCTGCGACAACCGCCAAAAGAGAAGCATATTCAAGGCCGATGATCATATACCCAATGAACAAAAGACAGCCGATGCAAAAGCTGACGATGATCTGTCCCCTGATGTAGGAGCTTAAGCGGTGGTTCATCTCAGACATCATGACATACGTCTGTTCTCTTAAACGGACCGGGACGACTTTCAAAATAAACAACGGCAGTTTTTTGCCGTCCTTCAGCAAGTAAAACAGGATAAAAGGCACGGTCACAATGGAGATAACGACTTCGGTCACAGCCCCGATAAAGGTTCCCACACCGGTGAACGTACTGTTTAAAATACTTGTTGCCTGATCGGATAATTTTCCGGCCAGATCCGTCAGGTTAATATTCAGCGTCTGCTGCACTTGGTTGAAAAACCGGCTTCCGATCAGCTGTTTAATTTGATCCTCGACAATGTGGACATACCTTGGAAAATTGTTGACGAGGCTCATAATCTGTTCCTTCAAAAACGGGATGACCGAGACGATCGAGATCGTAATCAAACCGATGATCACGATGTAAAGAAGGAGTATCGAATACACTCTCTTCACTTTTTTCCGTTCCAAAAAATCGACGATCGGATTTAGCAGATAATAGACAACGCCTGTCAGCACAACCGGCAGAGCGACCGTCTCGATGAGAACAATAAAAGGTGTGAAGACAAATGAAGCTTTCGTAAATACTAGGATGTTCAGTCCGATCAGCAGCAGGACAAGCAAAAACAACACGAATTTATTGTCTAAGAAAAACTTTTTAAACCTGCCGCCCCACATTTGCAATGATTCCATGGCGTTCCTCCATTAACGTCGTTTAAATAGATTGTACACTATTGCTTCTGTACTGAAAAATAAAAACCGTGCATTTTGGTCTTTTTTTCCGCTTGTTCATCAAGATGGTGATCAAGTGTTTCCGACTTTTGTCTTCCGGCTGCAAAACAAAACGCGGTATACTATTCTTATATCACCTGCGGAGGGGGAAATGAGCATGATACGGTTCGGTGTAGTCGGAACCAATTGGATTACAGACCGCTTTCTTGAAGCGGCAAGGATGACGGACGATTTTCAATTGACAGCCGTCTATTCAAGGACGGAGGAGCGCGGGAGCGAATTTGCCCAAAAATACGGCGTGACCGCCGTTTTTACTGATATTGAAAAGATGGCTGCAAGCGACTGTCTTGATGCGGTTTACATCGCAAGTCCCAATTCTTTACATAAAGAACAAGCGGTGACCTTCATGAAAAACGGGAAACACGTTTTATGCGAAAAGCCGCTTGCGTCCCATGTCGGAGAGGCTGAGGAAATGGTGAAAACAGCCCGAGCTCACCGGGTCGCTTTGATGGAGGCCATGAAAACCACGTTTCTTCCAAACTTTCAAAACATCATCAGCCATTTGCCGAGGATCGGAAAAATCCGTCGCTTTATAGCCAGCTACTGCCAGTATTCCTCGCGTTATGACGCCTATCGAAACGGCACCGTTTTAAATGCGTTCAATCCCGCTTTTTCAAACGGCTCCCTGATGGATATCGGCGTCTATTGCATCCATCCGGCTGTCGTTTTGTTTGGGAGGCCGCTCGATATTAAGGCGAACGGGCTGATCCTTGAATCGGGAGCGGATGGGGAAGGAACGGTGCTTTTAACATATGAGGGGCATGAAGCCGTCCTGATGCATTCGAAAATCGCCGACTCCTACATCCCGGCGGAAATTCAGGGGGAAGACGGCTCAATCATCATCGATAAAATCCACCGGCCTGAAAAGGTCGAAATCCGTTTCCGCGACGGCAGCATTGAAGATATCACACTCGCTGATAAAAAGCCGGCGATGTTTTATGAAACAGTCGAATTTATCAATTTAATTAAACAGGGCCGGATCGAATCAACCTGGAATTCGTTTGAACGGTCTCTCGCCACTTTAGCGGTCATGGATGAAGCGCGAAAGCAGATCGGCCTCGTTTTTCCGGCAGACCGAAAGACAAACAAATGAGCCGCCGGATTGAAGGGCGGCTCCTCTCTTAATATTGCGCCAAAAGATCGGCAAATGCTTTGACATAAGCCGGCAGATCGGGCGGGCGGCGGCTGGACACGATATGGCCGTCAACGACAGCGGGTTCATTCACCCATGTGGCGCCGGCATTTTCCATGTCATCTTTAATCCCCGGCGTGCTCGTCACCTTCCTGCCTTCCAAAATGCCGGCGGAAATCAGCACCCAGCCGGCGTGGCAGATTTGTCCGATCGGCTTCCGCCTTTCGTTGAATGTCCGGATCATGTCAAGCACTTCGGGGTATCTTCTCAGCTTATCAGGCGCCCATCCCCCCGGAACAAGAATCGCGTCATATTCTTCGATGTTCACGCTTCTCATATCATAATCCGATACCGCAGGGACGCCGTGTTTCCCTTTGTATTCATGATCCGCTTTTTCACCGATGATATGAACGATCGCCGCTTCTTCCTTAAGCCTTAAAATCGGATACCAAAGCTCTAAATCTTCAAATTCATCGCTCACCAGAGCCATGACTTTCTTTCCTTCCAATCGCATTCGGATTCCCTCCCATTTTTCCATCAGGTCCTATATTTATTCCCTTCCCGTTCTGGCGGTAAACATGCCTCTTTCCGAAAAGGCCGCCGGATAAAGCCGGCAGCCTGGGAAATTAGTCTATTTTAAATTTTTTCGTCAAATCGCGAAGCTCTTCAGCCATTTGTTCGAGCGTGGCTGCGGATGAACTGATTTCTTCCATTGAAGCAAGCTGCTCTTCCGCGGAAGCGGCGATATCCTGAATGCTGCCTGAGCTTTCTCTCGATACTTCGGCGATTTCTTCCACCGCACCGGCGACTTGCTGTGAGCCCTGTGACAGCTGTTCAACAGCGGTGTTCATCATCTGCAGTTTTCCTGCGATTTCGTTTGTCATGTCATAGATTTGTTTAAAGCTTGCATCTGTTTCATCTGTTATGTTGAGCCCGGACTGTACCTCGCGGTTAACGTTCTGGAACATTTCAAGGGACTTTCCGATTTCATTGACGATTTCCTGGATCAGGCCTTCGATTTCCTTAGCGGATGAAGCGGATTGTTCGGCCAGTTTGCGCACTTCCTCAGCTACGACTGAGAAGCCCCGTCCGGCTTCTCCAGCCCTTGCGGCTTCAATCGCCGCATTCAGCGCCAGCAAATTCGTTTGATCCGCGATCCCGTTGATGACACGCAGGATGGCTGTAATGTCTTTTGATTTGCCTTCAAGGCCTTTGACGACAGATTCCGCCTGTTTGACTGACTGGTCGATTGAGTTCATCTGTCCGACTGTTTTTTGCACAAGCTCTCCGCCTGTTCCGGCGATTTCGGTCGATTGCAGCGATGATTCCGTAATCGAGGCGGAGGTTTTGGACATGTCAAGCAAGCGGTTATTCATGTCTGTCAGCTGCTCAGCGCTTGTTTCGACTTTCTCATTCTGGCTTTCATTTCCGTTGGAAAATTGTTCGATCGCCGATGTAATATGCTCTGTCGCCTTGCTTGTCTGATCTGCGCTGGCCGTCAGCTGTTCTGACGAAGAAGCGACATTTTCAACAGAGGTCTGGATGACGCTGATCAATGAACGAAGCGACTCAGCCATTTCATTAAAGCTTATGCCCAACTGTCCAAGCTCATCCTTTGTACGGACATTGATCGTCTGTGTCAGGTCTCCGCTGCTGATGTTTTTCGCGGACGAAACAAGCCTTCTTAACGGGCCTGTGATCGATCTGATGATCAAGATCATCAGAAAGACGCCTGCTGCGATGCTGACGGCGAGCGTGATCAAAGCGGCGTTTAAAACAGGCTTTGATGCTTCGGCGATTTCATCTGAATACATCGTTCCGCCGATTTTCCAGCCGGTCAGTTTGTTTGTCGCGAAAGCCATTTGCTTATCGCCGTCTAATCGATATGATATTGTCCCTTTTTCCTTGGCGTAAACCGCTTTAGACCAGCTGCCGTCAACAGCTGAGCCCGCTTCATTTTTCGGGTGGGCGACATACTTTTTATCAGCGCTTGTGATAAAAGCGTAGCCCCTCTTGCCGATTTTGACGCGCTCTGTTGCTTTAATCAGCTCATCGATTTTCATGTTGATCGCCACAACGCCGGAGCCGTCCTCATTTTGCTTGGCGATCGTGATGACCATCGTGCCTGTTGACGCTGTCTTGTAAGGATCTGTGATGACCACTTCTCCTTTATGTTCAACAGCCTTTTTATACCAATCTCTTTCAACCGGATTATAGCCGCTTGGCATTTCCTGAAACGGATAGCGGACGAACAGCCCGTCTTTTGATCCCGTAAAAATACCTTCGACATCAGGATGCAGTTTGGCATACTGTTCAAATTTGTCTTTGATGGAGGCATTCCCTTTCTCTTGATATGAACTTTCCTTAAACAAACTTGAGAAATGGGATGCCGCATCCGCTTTTTGACTGATATTCTGATCGATGATGTCATTCAGCTGTTCGACGTTCTCCCGCGCATTGTCCATGATCTCCGTTTTAAGCGTACTGCTTGCCGTCTGGTAAGCGCTGTATGAGAGAACAATGATCGGAACGGTTAAAATAAACAAGAATGAAAGAATTAATTTCTTGCCTATTGAAGGATGTTTGATCCATTTGATCATTTTTGACATGTCTTGTTGACTCCTTTTCTTTTATATTCTTTAATATCGGTTTTCCCATATGGGTTTTTTAACTTTTTTATAGTCAAAATGAACTAAAAACACCCAGAATGGTTCTGGGTGTTCTCACTTATTCGATCTTGAATTGCTTTGTCAAATCCCGCAGCTCCTCAGCCAGTTCCGCCAATGTTGTTGAAGAAGCGCTGATCTCCTCCATTGAGGCGAGCTGTTCCTCCGCTGAAGCGGCGATATCCTGGATGCTTGCGGTGCTTTCTCTGGAAACATCTGCAATCTCTTCGACAGCGCCCGACACTTCCTGTGATCCTTGCGATAGCTGCTCTGCAGCGGCATTCATCGTCTGCAGCTTGCCGGCAATATCATTTGTCATCTCATATATGGTTCTAAAGCTTGACGCCGTTTCATCAGTTATGTTGAGCCCTGACTGGACTTCATGGTTGACCGATTGAAACATGTTCAGAGAGTGATCGATTTCTTTGACGATTTCCTGAATCAGATTTTCGATTTCTTTCGCCGAATCCGCTGATTGGGCCGCAAGCTTCCTTACTTCTTCGGCTACGACCGAGAAGCCTCTGCCCGATTCCCCGGCACGGGCAGCTTCGATCGCGGCATTCAGCGCAAGCAGGTTCGTTTGATCAGCGATTCCGTTAATGACGCGCAAAATGCTCGTGATGTCTTTTGATTTGCCTTCAAGTCCTTTGACGACCGCTTCGGCCTGCTTGACGGACCGGTCAATTGAATTCATTTGGCCGACCGTCTTTTGCACAAGCTCTTCCCCTTTGCCGGCAATCTCCGTCGATTTGACAGAAGCATCGGTAATGACTGCGGACGTTTTGGACATATCCTGCAGTCCGTTGTTCATCTCATTCAGTTGCTGTGCGCTCGCTTCTACTTTTTCTTTCTGGCTTTCATTCCCGTCAGAGAATTGTTCAATGGCCATTGTGATATGTTCGGTCGCTTTGCTTGTCTGTGCAGCGCTTGCGTGCAGCTCTTCAGATGAAGACGCCACATTGTCGACCGACGTTTGAATGACGCTGATCAGCTTCTTGAGAGAATCGGCCATTTCATTAAAGCTTGTCCCAAGCTGGCCGAATTCGTCTTTAGAACGGACTTCGATTTTTTGCGTCAAATCTCCGCTGCTGATGCTTTTCGCCGAGGAAACAAGCTGATTTAACGGTTTGCTGATTCCGCGAACGATGAAGTAGACGAGAATCCCTCCGAGGGCGATCGCAGCCGCCAAAATGATCATCGCCATATTAAATACCGGCTGGGCCGCTTCAGATATTTCCTCCGTAAACATCGTTCCGCCGATTTTCCAACCGGTCAGCTTGTTTGTTGTGAAGGCCATCTGCTTTTCTTTGCCTTGGAACGTATATTGAAAAGAACCTTTTTCTTTGCCGTACATTTGTGCCACCCAATCACCTTTGCCCTCCGTTCCGGCTTTAATGGTCGGATGGGCCACATACTTTTTGTCATCGCTTGAAATAAACGCAAACCCGTTTTTGCCGATATTGACGCGCTCTGACGCTTTAATCAGCTCATCGATTTTCATGTTGACAGCGACAACACCGGAGCCGTCCGCCGTCTGCTGTGCGATCGTGACGACCATCGTGCCGGTCGAAGCCGTTTTGTAAGGGTCTGTCACAATGACTTTGCCTTTATTTTCAACGGCTTTCTTATACCAGTCCCTTTCAACCGGATTATAATCGCTTGACATCTTTTCATTTGGGTAGCGGACGAACAATCCGTCATTTGAACCTGTGAAGATTGCTTCCACGTCTTCATTCAGCTTGGCGTACTGCTCGAATTTTTCCTTCAGTGACACATTTCCTTTCTCTTTATAAAGCTTCTCATTCACCCAATCGCTGAAATAGGAAACCGCATGTTCTTTCTTTCCGATATTTTGATCAATGATTTCATTGAGCTGTTCAACATTATCCTGGGCGCTTCTCATGATCTCGCTTTCGAGAGAGCTTCCCGCCGTGTGATAGGCGCTGTAGGATAGAGCTAAGATCGGTACTGTCAGCACCAATAAAAAACTCAAAAACAGCTTTTTTGAAATAGACGGACGTTTGAGCCAGTCCAATTGTGTTTTCATTTGATATAACTCCTTTAGTTCAAGATTATGAAACTAATATCGGAGACCGGGCTCATTTGTGTATATTAAAAAACTTTTATAAGTATTTCAGAAAATTCTTTAAAGCGAAGCAAAAAATCCTAAAACGGTTAAAGTTTTAGGATTTTGTCTTCCTTTCAGCGTGACCTTCAACCCTTGCAGTCTAGGAAGGCCGAGCATCGAAGCGGGCTTTCACAGGATGTGATGACGGCGGCGTTCAGGCAGGACGCCTGCGCAATTAGCCGCCGTTCCTTTTTCTATTCGTGCGCACCGACTTAGCAGGCCTGACAACGAATGCGAGGGTTTGTCGACACGCAGAAAGGGCTGTTAAAACAGCCCTTTCTGCTATTCAAGCTTAAATTTTTTCGTTAAATCGCGAAGCTCTTCTGCCATTTGTTCAAGAGTTGCAGCTGATGAGCTGATCTCTTCCATGGAAGCGAGCTGTTCTTCCGCCGATGCGGCAATGTCCTGAATGCCGGCGGAGCTTTCTCGTGAAACATCTGCAATCTCTTCGACAGCGCCCGAAATCGCTTGTGAACCGTCTGTTAATTGTTCGACCGTGCCATTCATCGTCTGCAGCTTTCCGGCGATTTCATTTGTCATATCATAGATTTGCTTAAAGCTTGATTCCGTCTCTTCTGTAATGACAAGACCTGACTGCACTTCCTCGTTGACGGATTTGAACATGTTGAGAGAGTGTTCGATCTCTTTGACGATGTCCTGAATCAGCGTCTCGATTTCTTTCGCCGATCCTGCTGATTGTGCGGCGAGCTTCCTTACTTCTTCAGCGACGACTGAAAAGCCTCTGCCCGATTCTCCGGCGCGCGCTGCTTCGATGGCGGCGTTCAGCGCCAAAAGATTCGTCTGGTCGGCAATGCCGTTGATCACGCGGAGGATTGCCGTGATGTCTTTGGATTTTGATTCCAATCCTTTGACAACGCGTTCAGCCTGCTTGACTGATTGATCAATCGAATTCATCTGACCGACGGTTTTCTGGACGAGCTCTCCGCCTGTTTCGGCAATTTCCGTCGATTGAATGGATGAAGCCGTAATCGTTTCTGATACACCGGCCATTTCGGTCAGCTGGTCATTCATTTGGCTGAGCTGTCGTGAGCTTGTTTCGACTTTTTCGTTCTGATTTTCAGCGCCGCTTGAGAACCGCTCGATGGCCAATGTAATATGTTCGGTCGCTTTGCTCGTCTGATCAGCGCTTGCTGTCAGCTGTTCTGAGGATGAGGCTACATTGTCAACCGATTCTTGAATGGCACTGATCAGCGCGCGCAATGAGTCGGCCATCTCGTTAAAGCTTGTGCCAAGCTGACCGAGTTCGTCCTTGGAGCGCACTTCGATTTTTTGTGTCAGATCCCCATTGCTGATGCTCTTGGCAGATGAAACGAGCTGATTTAACGGTTTGCTGATCGCCCGGACGATGAAGTAGACGAGAAGGCCGCCCAATACAATGGCTCCAGCCAGCGTGATGATCGCCATATTGAAGACCGGCTGTGCAGCATGTTTGATTTCGTCTTTATACATCGAGCCGCCGATTTTCCAGCCAGTCAATTTGTTCGTCGTGTAAACCGTTTTCTTTTCTTTACCTTTTTCCGTAACATCGAACACGCCGCTTGCTTTGCTGTACATGTTGTCGGTCAAAGCCGTTCCCGCTTCAGTGCCGGCCTTGATCTCAGGATCGGCGATATAGTTTTTGTCATTGCTTAATATGAAAGCATGGCCGGTTTTGCCGATATTGATGCTGTTCGCCGCTTCGATCAGCTTGTCAATATTCATGTCAAGCGCGACAACGCCTGATCCGTCTTTCGTTTGCTTTGCGATGGTGACAACCATATGTCCTGTTGATGCCGACTCATATGGTTCTGTGACGATCGTTTCGCCTTTTTTTTCTACCGCCTGTTTATACCAATCCCTCTCCACCGGATCATATCCATCCGGCAGTGGTGCATTAGGATATTGAGCATAGATGCTTTCATTCGAGCCGGTGAACACGAGCTCCACATCAGGATTTTGCTTGGAAAATTGCTCAAATCTTTGTTTGATGGAAGCCTGTCCCTTCTCCTCGTACGCCTTTTGATCCACCCATTCGCTGAAATACGCGATAGATGTTTCCTTGGCGCCGATATTTTGGGTGATCACTTCATTCAATTCATCGACATTGTCTTTGGCGCTCCTCATGATCTCGTCTTCAAGCGTACTGCTCGCCGTGTAGTATGAAGTAAACGAAAGTACTAAAATCGGAATGGTTAAAATTAATATAAATGAAAAAATGAGTCTTTTTGAAATAGAAGGACGCCTTGTCCAGTCCAATAGCCTTTTCATAAATGATGTCTCTCCTTTCTCTACTTTTATCGGAGAGAGATCATATTTTTTAAATAAAAAAAGCGGGAAATGAAACCATTTTCGTGCCCAAGCTTTAAGGCATATCTTAATAAAAAAGGAAAAGGGTGTTTTTCCATGATAAATATTTCGGGCTATTGGCTTCGCCCTGAGGATGCGGAAAAACTGAATGTCAGCGGGATGCAAAAAGAGATTGCCGACCAGATGCTCGCCATGCCTTCCAGCTACAGCTACAGCACGGTGTCTGAACTGTTATTCGAGCTCAGCTTCAGGGAGAATACGATCGAATCAGCCAGGGCGCTGATCAACAGCGGTGCCAGGTTTGCCACATTTTCAAAAACATATGGCAATGAGGCGTATTGGAGGGTGTCGCCTGAAGGGGCATTGGAGTTGAGATACAGAGTGTCCCCTTCCAATGCGATAAAAGACATTTTTGAAAGGGGCTCTCTTTATGCGTTTGAATGTGCAACTGCCATCGTCATCATCTTTTATATGGCGTTGATCAAAACGATTGGCGGGCAAACGTTTGATCAGCATTATGACAGAATCATCTTATATGACTGGCATTATGAGAAGCTTCCGATCTACACGGATAAAGGGAACGATTATCTGCCCGGAGACTGCCTGTATTTTAAAAATCCCGAATTTGATCAGGAAAGGCCGCAATGGCGTGGAGAAAACGCCATTTATTTAGGCCATAATCAATATGCGGCACACGGATTGGGTATCCTGAGCGCCGAAGCTATCATAGAAAAGTTGAATAAGCTGAGAAAACCGAATGCACAGATCTCCGCCTATTTGATGAGTCAGGTGACACGGGTCGATATTCCGACGATCTTTCAGATCATCAGATAACGCCGGCGGGACAGAGCTGTTCCATCAGCTCTTCTACGGTTGTTTCTTTTTCTATAGCGCGCGCGGCCTGACCGCACCATAAAGACATGTTGCCGGGGTTGTTTTCAAGCTGCGCCTTTTTTCTCATCGGTTTTGTCAATGCGTTTTGCAGCGGATACGGCAATGCCTCATCCTCATCTTGCCGCCTGTCTTCCATCCACTGATTGACAATGCCTCTTGCCGGTTTTCCTGAAAACAATCTCGTCAGCCTTGTGTCCGTCTCAGCCGCCCTGATCAATTGTTGCTTGTAAATTTGAGATGTTCCGCTTTCACTGCACGCCAAAAATACGCTTCCCAATTGGACGCCTTGTGCGCCCAGCGCGAAAGCTGCCGCTACTCCTCTTTTGTCAAAAATGCCTCCCGCCGCGACTACTGGAACCGACACATGGTCTGCCGCTTGCGGAATCAGGGCCATTGACCCGACGGCGGCCTCTCCCTTCGTATGTAAGAAAGCTCCCCTGTGACCGCCCGCTTCACTTCCCTGAACAACGATGACATCCATGCCTTTCTCTTCAAGCAGCAGCGCTTCTTCAACAGACACTGCGGTTCCGATCAAACAGCATTGTCGTTTTTTAAGCTCTCCTACAACCTCGACGGGCGGGACACCAAACGTAAACGAACAGACTTTGACATCCGATTTGAGAATGATGTCAATTTTTTCATTAAAATCAGACCAATCCTGTTCCTCGCTTGTCTCAGGCTCTGCCGACTGTGATAAAGGGATTTTCTTTTGCCAGCCTTCCAGTTTTTCGCGGCTGACCTGTTCCCTTTTTTCCGGAACAAACAGATTGACTTGAAACAAGGCGGGTGTGAGCTCTTTCGTTTCTTCGATCTGCCTTTTTAAAGCTGCAGGTGTCAAATAACCCGAAGCCAGGCTGCCCAGACCGCCTTGATTGGAAACAGCGGCAGCAAGCCGGGGCGTTGCCGGTCCGCCGGCCATCGGCGCTTGTATAATCGGCTTTGACAGCGAGAGAAGCTTCATTAATTCGTTCATTGCCGTGATCCCCCTTTTAATCGGCTATGATTTTAAAATAGCAGGTTCGCGATCTCGGACCGTCGAATTCGCAGAAATAAATGCCCTGCCATGTGCCAAGAATCAGCTTTCCGTCTGCAATGATGATGTGTTGTGACGCCCCGACAGTGCTCGATTTCATGTGAGCGGCAGTATTGCCTTCCATATGGCGGTCAAGTCGATGCTCCCAAGGATACACTTCATCAAACCGTCTCAGCATATCGCGTTTTACATCGGGATCAGCGTTTTCGTTTATCGTAATCCCGGCTGTTGTATGGGGGCAATAGATGATCACGGCGCCGTTTGAAACGCCCTTTTCCGTGATAAACTGTTGCACTTCATCAGTGATGTCAAGCATTTCATCGCGCCGGGCTGTCTGTATCCGTATTTTTTTCAGCATATACAATCGGCTCCTTTCTTTTCGCGCCCATTACTTCACTTCGTTAAAAGTCGCCGATTTCCTTTCTGAATATAAGTAAATGCGTGCTTCATACGGCTTCATGATAAAGGAAGTCAGATGTTTATGGTTTTGGATATCGATATTGGACATGAGGATCATGTCGCTTGATAATGGATATGCTGAATGCTGATAAAATGCAATACGCCGGCTTAAGTTCACAATCACAATCGCTTTCTCTCCCCCAAGCTTGCGCAGATAGGCTATAATCTGCGGGTCCTCTGGAAGAAGCAGCTCAAACGTTCCATCGATGAAAACGTCATGGCGTTTTCTGAGGGCGATGATCTGTTTATAAAAGCGGTAGATGGAATGCCTCTCTTTTTGCTCGTTTGCGACATTGATCGTGCAATAATTGTCATTGATGTTCAGCCACGGCTTCCCGCAGGTAAACCCGGCATTTTGCCCATCCGTCCATTGCATCGGTGTTCTGGCGTTGTCTCTGCTCTTTTTCCGCACCGCCTTCATGATGTCTTCATGTGAGCGGCCTTTTTCTTTCTGAATACGATAGAACCTTTTGACGGAAACATCGTCATAATCTTCTATACGAGAGAATGCCGCGTTTGTCATGCCGATTTCCTGGCCTTGAAAAATAAACGGTGTTCCCTTCATCAAAAAATACATCGCAGCCAAAGCTTTTGCACTTTCAATTCTGTAAGTCCCATCCTCCCCCCAAACTGAAACGGCGCGAGGCTGATCGTGATTTTCGATAAAAAGCGCATTCCATCCCGTCACTTCAAGAGCGGTCTGCCAGCTTGACAAAATTCGCTTCAGGCGCACGATGTCGATCTGTTCTTCATCGTCAATATCCCAAAGTCCGAGATGTTCAAATTGAAAAATCATGTTGAAGATGCCGTTTTTCTCGCCGACCCATGCCTCCGCTTCTTCAGCGCTGACTCCATTCGCTTCTCCGACCGTCATGATATCAGGATGCCTGGCGAATGTTTCTTCCTTCAGTTCCAGGAGAAAGTCCATGATTCCCTCAACATTCATATGGAAGGCAAAGGACGGGACAAATCGGAGCCCTTCTGGATTGGGGAGATCCGGAAGCCCTGCTTTTTTCTTAATATGCGAAATCGCGTCCACTCTAAAGCCGTCGATTCCTTTATCAAGCCACCAATTGATCATGCTGTAGAGCGAGCGGCGCATATCACCGTTTTCCCAATTCAAATCGGGTTGTTTTTCGTCAAAAATGTGGAGATAGTACTGATCTGTTTTTGGATCAAAGCTCCAGGCGGAACCGCCGAATATGCTTTCCCAATTGTTTGGCTCATGCCCGCCTTTCCCGTCCTTCCAAATATACCAGTCCCGTTTTGGCGATGTTTTGTCTGACCTTGATTCAATGAACCATGGATGCTCATCACTTGTATGATTGATGACGAGGTCAATGATCAGTTTCAAACCGAGCCGGTGCGCTTCGGCCAATAATGCGTCAAAGTCGGCCATCGTCCCGAATTCTTTCATGATGCTTTGATAATACCTGATGTCGTAGCCATTGTCGGCATTAGGGGAATCAAAGACCGGACAGATCCAGATCGCATCCGCACCAAGCTCCTGAATATAAGGCAGCTTCATCCTGATCCCGTTCAAATCCCCGATCCCGTCCCCGTCGGAATCCATAAAACTGCGCGGATAGATTTGATAGACGACCGCTTCTTTCCACCATGCCCTTGTCATTCAAACACTCCTTAGCTGTTGTTTCCATATTATATAAGGAAACAATACAAGTTATGAACTGTTTCATAAACAAACCACCGCCCTTTAAAAAGAGCGGTGGCAAAAATCAATGAACCTTCACATCCCAATTGGAAATATTGATTTGTCCTGTTCCTCCGAATACTTCTGTACCAAATTCGACACTGCTGACATACTTCGTTTTGCTGAGCCAGTTTTTTGAATCGGCCAAATAATCGGTGAAGTCGCGGATGTTCAGGCTAGCACTCCGGGTGTTTGACGTTCTGACAAATGAATAGACATTCCAGCCTTTTCCGCCTCCGGCATCAATGTAGCCTTTATACACCTTCCATTTGTGCCCGCCGACTGACACGGTTTCGACATAGGAACCTGCGGGGCCTGCATTGGTGTTGTTCAGCCAGATCATGATTTCATCGGTTGGAGCGGTGTCCCAGCTCGCATGATTCGTGTTGTGCAGCCAAATGTCGTATGCCGCGTTGTATGTGCCGTTCGCACTGATCGAATAACTGACATTCGTGCTGATGTTTTTCTGATCTGACAAACGGGTCGGGAAGCCGCTTCCTTTCGTATAGCCTTCCGTCCAGTGCCAGCCGCTGACGATCGACGGATAGGCTTTAACTGTGCTTGTCGTGCTCGGCCAATTCCATACCCAGCCTAAATCCGAATCACTGTTATGATAAATCGTCTGCCACCAGCCGCTGACCTGGTCGGCTCCCCAGACATTGTTGAATATGTAGTATTGATTGTTTTTAAAATACATTTTTTCCGCTGGCTTGGATGAAGACGCGGCAAGCGCCGTGAACGGTCCCGCCAATAAGATGGTGAGCGCGAAGCCCCACAAAAGAAGCGATTTTGCGAACGAATGTTTTTTCAACGTTTTATGAACCTCCTCGTGATAATACACGACCATTATAAAAAAGAATCGGCAGCAGCACATTCATAGAAAGTCATGATTTTCCATAGATCATTATACTTAACTTTAAAAAAATCGCCAAAAAAAAGAAGTTTTCAGCTGCTATCGAACTAAAAACAGACTTTTAAACCGCAATCCGGGTTAAAAGTCTGTTTTTTTTATTTCAACAAAGCGAATATGGTGATCTTCGGCATCAAGAATTTTAAATTCGCATCCTTCCGTCTTAAAGACATCGCCGTTTTTCAGCTCCATTTTTTGCGTCAAGAGCCACCCGGCGATCGTATCCACCTCTTCATTATCGATCGCAATATGAAGAAGATCATTCACTTCGTCAATTAACGCTTTGCCGTCCATAATATAATGATGCTCGCCTTTTTTAACGATGTGAGGCATTTCATCCTGATCAAATTCATCCCTGATTTCCCCGACGATTTCTTCCAAAATATCTTCTACCGTCACAAGCCCAGCCGTTCCGCCGTACTCATCAGCAAGGATCGCCATATGAATACGCTCTTTCTGCATCCGAATCAATAGTTCCTGAATCGGGATGCTTTCAATCACCCTGATCACCGGCCTCATGATTTCGGTTAAATGGATCGACTGATCAAGGAAATAGGATTTAAACAGATCCTTGCTGTTGACGATTCCGATAATATGATCTTTATCATCCTTAATGACCGGATATCTCGTATAGCGTTCATTCATAACGGTTTCAATCGCTTCCTTGATGGCCTGATCTTCATCAAGCGTCGCCATCTCCGTTCTCGGAACCATGATTTCCCGCGCCAGCCTGTTGTCAAACTCAAAGATTTTGTTGACATACTTAAACTCCGACTGGTTGATCTCGCCTTTTTTATAGCTTTCAGACAGCATAATTCGCAGCTCTTCCTCACTGATGGCCACTTCATGTTCCTTGACCGAATGGAAACCAAAAAGTCTGGTCAGCAGACGGGCCGAGCCGTTTAATAATTTAATGAAGGGATACATGATTTTATAAAAAAGAATCAGCGGCTTCGCCGTCCAGAGGCTGACGGCTTCCGCCTTTTGAATGGCAATCGTTTTCGGAGCCAGCTCACCGACCACAACATGCAAAAACGTAATAATCACAAAAGCGGTCACCACTGACCCGATCCTTATGACCGACTCAGGCAGACCGAAGAGTTCGAAAAGCGGGTGAATGATCCTCTCAAATGTAGATTCCCCGAGCCAGCCGAGCCCTAAAGCGGTGATCGTGATTCCCAGCTGGCAGGCCGATAAGTATTCATCTAAATTTGAAATCACCTTTTTGGCTGCAATCGCCCGCGTATCCCCGTTTTCCACCAATTGATCGATTTTTGTCCCGCGAATTTTAACAATCGCGAACTCGGCGACAACAAAAAAAGCTGTTGCTGCAATTAAAAGCATGACGAGTATGAGATTTAAGATATTCAAAAAAAACCCTTACCAAATGAATTGGTAAGGGGTCACCTCCTCTGACGAATGGTTAGTCATTACGGCCGGACAGGAAAATCGCTACGAAGCGCAGCAGTTCAAACAATGAAACGAGCGCTGCGGCTACATATGTCAATGCCGCGGCATCAAGTACTTTGCTGACGCCTCTTTCTTCAGTGTTGCGGATCATTCCTTCCGAGACGATGATCCGTTTTGCCCTGGAGCTTGCGTTGAATTCAACAGGCAGCGTCACAAGCTGAAAGAGTACGGCTGCGGAAAACAGTATGATGCCGAGGCCGATCAGATTCAGGCTTCCAAGCAATAAGCCGCCAAGAAATAAAAACGGCGCCACTCCCGAAGAAAAGTTGACAATCGGGAACATCTTATGCCTTAAAACAAGGGCGCCGTATGATTCCTGATGCTGCAAGGCATGTCCGCATTCATGGGAAGCAACGGAAACTGAAGCGATCGAACGGCCGTAATATACGGGTTCAGATAACCGTACAACGCGCGCTGTCGGGTCATAATGGTCTGTCAAGGTTCCTCTTACCGGTTCAACCGGAACATCGTAGAGGCCGTTGCGGTCGAGAATCTGTCTGGCCACTTCCGCCCCCGTTCTTCCGCTTGAGGCCTCCACTTTTGAATATTTTTCAAAGTTACTCTTTACTTTAAATTGTGCCCAAATTGATAAACCTAATGCAGCAAATGTCAATAACAAAAAAATCATGCTCATCAAATCATCTTCCCTCTTTAAAGTAAAATGGTTTATGAATTCGAAATGGTTAAAATATATTTTATTTGAGGGGATCCCCTTTGTACAGGAAAATGCATTACCTGCTTTTCCGCGGAAAACAAATCCCGATAAAACAACAGGCCATTCCCGAAATCATCACATACAATGGCGGCCTTACCGTCAGCTCCTTGAAAAACTCGCTCCAAAACACTTCATTTGTCGTCAGGTAGACGGAATTCAAATCAAAAATGAATTGAATGGCCGCGCCCGCCATCAGCTGCACGCCGATCAACACCAGGATGATTCTCAATAAACAGGACATTCAACTCGCATCCCCCACCCGTTTTGTAAAATTGTATGGAGGGATCGGAACTGTTATACCGGCGCATCAAAAATATCATATCTCTCATATCTATTGTCGGTAACTCCCTGTTGTTTTCTCCTGAAAATATTTGGATATACTGAATAAAAAAAGCGCAGCGGGTGGTGGCACGGTGAAAGTTACAGACCAAGAAAAAGAACAGCTGAGCACAGCGATTGATAAAATGAATGAAGGGCTTGATGCATTCATTCTCCTTTACAACGAATCGGAAAAAGACGAGCCGCTGATCGAGTATGAAGATGAAACCGCGGACATTATCAAAAAAGCGATTGAACACCATGGAAAAGAAAGCATCAATCAAAAATTAAACGCGATCATAAAAGAAATTTTATCGTTTTCCCTTTTGCAGGATGGTGAAAAAACGTGAAATCAAACCGTATTTTTATCGCATGGCTTAGATGGCCGATGTATGTTCGGGTTTCTATCATCATCCTTTTATTGATCATTATTTTTGGAGAACTGATCACAATCGTTGAACCTGATCAATTTTCAAATGTCTTTGACGGGATTTGGTGGTCGCTCATTACCGTCTCGACCGTCGGATACGGCGATGCGGTGCCGAAGACGGCCGCTGGAAAACTTGTCAGCATGGTGCTCATTTTATTAGGCGCCGCTTTTGTGACGGCCTATTTTGCAACGATGGCGACAGCGGCTTTCAATAGGCAGCAGCGCTATGCAGAAGGCAAGGTGAATTACAAAGGAAAGGGGCATATCGTTCTGGTCGGCTGGAACGAAAAATCCAATAAACTGATTCGCTCTCTGCAAGCCAACAATCCCGGCAAAACGATCGTGCTGATTGATGAAACATTAAAGGAAGGCCCGCTGATGGAGGACGTTCACTTCATCAGCGGACATGCCGCAGACGATGCCACATTAACAAGTGCCAATATCGAAGAGGCCGGCATTGTTTTGATAACCGCTGATCAGCATAAAAACGAAGCGGCCGCAGATACGCAGACCATCTTAACATTAGTGGCTGTCAAAGGGCTGAACCCTTCCGTTTATTGCATCGCCGAAATCCTGACGGAAAAACAAAAAAAGAATGCCGAGCGGGCCGGAGCAAGTCAAATTATCAGTACGGCTGAGTTATTAAAAACCGCGATGCTGCAGCATTTTCTCATTAAAAGCCAGCTTCCTGGTCCGGTTTTCGAAGAAGCCGACATTCATTTAAAAGTCCATGCCTTTCCTGTTCCGGCATCTTTGCAAGGAAAAACGTTCCAAGATGCGATCCATCACTTTTTGAATGACGATATTTTGCTTGTCGGTATTCAGCAAAAAGACGGACCGGCTTTATCGCCTTCCTTTTCGTACAAACTCGAGCCGACTGATCAGTTGCTGGCGCTTTAAGACAACAGCGCCTGTTCGAGTTCTTTTACATAAGAACGGCCCAGATCTTCATAGACACTTGCGATATCGGCATCTTTTTCCTTTGGCTCTGCAAATTGGTCAAAGGAGGCACGAAAATTCCCCTGAATGACGTGATCATCGAGCGCCTCCTGATAAACATGGCGCAGCAAAAACGGCTTACCCAATTTGACTGTCGCGTTTTGCGAATCAAGCTGTCCGTCTTCCGCCTCAAACGGCACCCGCAAAAACAAATATCCGTCTTGATCATCCATCTTATAGTCAAAAAAGCCGTGGTCGTACTCCCATCCCCCGCTGATCACATATCCGAGCGGTTTTAGCGTTTGTTCAAGGTGATAGAGCGAGAAAGAACGATTTTCCAATTCAGATGGTATGTTTATCATAAAAAAACCCCTTTTTCGTTTTTACATTTACCTTACATCAGCAGCACTACCGCAATTCTTTGTCAGGCTTGTTCAAATGGCCTTCTGTAATTTCGTTAAAGAGCGTACCCTCCGGCTGCAGTGCATTGTTTTGCATTTGCAGAAATTTTTTATACTCCCCGACGGTAAAAGGCTTTGCATCATCAGTTAATTCATAGCCGATCTGGCCATTAGACTCCAGGGTTGCGTTTTTGACATCAGATAATTTTGAAATTCCCTGGGTTCTCAGCCTCATTTCCAGCTGGTCGACGGTCAGTCGGTGTTTTTTGAGGTTGTCTGTTTGCAATTCCCCATTTTCGATCAGGACAACCGCTTTTCCCGCTATAAGGGTTTCAAAAAAGTCAAATTTCATTTTTAAATACTCGATCAACAAGAGAACGATGATAAAAATTGATGCGGCTGTCACCGTTTTGAAGACGCTGTCTTCGATGATCGGCTGAACGATGATCGTTCCGATGGAAATCATGACGACGGTTGTCGCTATCGTCATTTGCGATATCGATTTTCTTCCGGAAATTCGCAGCAGGATAATCCCCGTTAAAATAAGAAGAAGTGTTTTCAGAACAAAAAGCATGACCTCACCCCAAACCTTTTTATTTCTTTATTATGGTTCAGAAGTGTTTTCTTATGAGTATGTTTGCGGCAAAACTGGCAAATAACGAATATTCAAAAGAGGAAATGAGATATATCGAAAGCTCCGAAAGACCTCAGGACCGGTCCAGTTTTCATTGATCTGCCCATTAAAAGAAGGATTTTTATTTTCGATTGAAGAAAATGTAATTGATGAAAATTACTGTATCGCATATAAAGAAAGCAGGTGCAAAAGGTGAATGTTAAGGTTTGCATGGTATCCATTAAAGTAACGGATATGAAAGAAGCGAAGAGTTTTTATTGTGAAAAATTGAATTTTAAATTGGAAAAAGAGTATGGGGAAAATATCATTGAATTAAATGTCGACGGTTTTCCAATTATTCTTGAGAAAGCTTCGAAACCGAACACCTTAGAGTATGGAGAACATTCACAAGTCGTACTTGGTTTACAGACCGATGATATAAAGAAGGACATGAATCACCTGAAACAAAACGGTGTACACGTTTTGTACGAAGAACCGCAAACATGTCCTCCGGGTCATTATACGGTCATTGTCGACCCGTTCGATAATAAAATTGAGCTGCTTGAAGTTTCTAAATCAATGGCGAACATGTAATAAAAAACAGACTCATCTGGAGTACTCCCCTTCCCAGTCCCCCTCTTTTGCCAGCGGAAGCCGTGGTAAAATCATGATGAGGAATCTATAGGGAGTGGATAGATGAATGAGGGACTATTTTCTGCAATCGAAACGGATTGGGTTTTCGCTATGGTCAAAAGAGGATATGGATTTAGCAAACGTATTGTGGGGAGATCCGGATGTAACAGCATATATATCCAGCCGCGGCAGGCTTGAAGCTGAAGAGGTAAAAAACCGTTTACAGCAAGAAATCGAACAATATCAAACGGACGGTGTTCAATATTTTCCGATTTTTGCCATAGACAATCATGCCTTTATCGGATGTTGCGGACTCCGTCCATACAACCTTGATGAGCGGGTTTATGAAATCGGATTTCATCTCGTGCGTTCGATGTGGCATAAAGGCTATGCTAGTGAAGCTGCCAAATCCATGATTGATTATGCTTATACAAAAGTAAACGCAAGCAAGCTGTTTGCCGGCCATCATCCTGAAAACCAGGCTTCACGAAAGCTCTTGAACAAGCTCGGCTTCCGTTATACACATGACGAATTTTATCCGCCAACAGGCCTTCACCACCCGTCCTACATATTGCACAAAACGTAAAAATGGCCGGCTGCACTTCACTGTGCTGCCGGCCATTTTCTCTTCTTATTGATTCAAGCGTTTTTCAAGCTCCGCTTTTTTCTCTTCAAATCCCGGTTTGCCGAGAAGGGCGAACATGTTCACTTTGTAAGCTTCAACCCCAGGCTGGTCAAACGGGTTGACACCGAGCAGATATCCGCTCATCGCGCAGGCTTTTTCAAAGAAGTATACAAGGTAGCCAAACGTATAGGCGTTCATTTCCGGTACGTTCACGATCAGGTTCGGCACATTTCCGTCCGTATGTGCGAGCATCGTGCCTTGGAACGCTTTTTTATTGACGAAATCGACGGTTTTGCCCGCTAAATAGTTCAGGCCGTCAAGGTCATTGTCCGCTTCTTCGATCGTCAGTTCATGTCTTGGCTTTTCAACATTCAAGACGGTTTCAAACATATCTCTTCTTCCTTCTTGAACATATTGTCCAAGTGAGTGAAGATCGGTAGAGAAATTGGCGGAAGAAGGGTAAATCCCTTTTTCGTCTTTTCCTTCGCTTTCGCCGAACAGCTGCTTCCACCATTCCGCAAAGTACTGAAGGCCAGGCTCGTAGTTGATCAGCATTTCGATTGTTTTTCCTTTATTATAAAGAACGTTTCTGACAACCGCGTATTGGTAAGCCGGGTTATCCTCTAGCTCTGATACGGAAAAATCTTTGCTTGCATCTTGAGCGCCTTTCATCATGTCATCGATATCAACACCGCTGACGGCAATCGGAAGCAGCCCAACCGCAGTCAGAACAGAGTATCGTCCGCCGACATCGTCAGGAATGATAAATGATTCAAAGCCTTCTTCATTGGCCAGCGTTTTTAGTGCGCCGCGCTCTTTATCTGTTGTCGCATAAATGCGGCGTTTCGCTTCTTCTTTTCCGTATTTCTCTTCCAGAAGCTTGCGGAAAATCCGGAAGGCGATCGCCGGTTCAGTCGTTGTTCCTGATTTGGAAATGACGTTGATTGAAAAATCGGCGTCTTCGAGAAGGTCCATGACATCTTTCATATAGGAAGAGCTGATATTGTTGCCGATAAAAATGACTTGAGGCGTTTTCCGTTTTTCTTTCGGCAGGGTGTTGTAGAATGAATGATTCAGCATTTCAATCGCTGCTCTCGCGCCGAGATAAGAACCGCCGATTCCTACGACAAGAAGGACGTCAGAGTCGTTTTTAATTTTTTCGGCGCTTGTTTGAATGCGGGCAAATTCTTCTTTGTCATAGTTGGACGGAAGATCCACCCAGCCTAAAAAGTCGCTGCCGGCACCGGTTTTTTCATGAATCGAGTGATGGGCAACCTTTACGAAATCACGCAGATATGTAAGCTCTTTTTCTTTAAAAAACGGCAATGCTCTTGAGTAATCAAAACGGACATGCGTCATATGAATAAACCTCCAGTTCTCACTGTTTTCTAATATTCCCGCCAGCGCTTTCATTTTTGACTCGGGCTCCGGCTAGTATGGGTCTGTTAAACATGTCGATTTAAGGCGACAGCCTCTTCCCTTTTCACTTTATATGAACTCCATCGCGAAATCAAGTGATGAACAGGAGCGACCAATGCCTTGATGGCGGCTTGGCAGCCAAAAATGCCGAATTCGCATGGAACTTTGAATTTTTGTCAAAATGACAACAAATCAAAAAGCGGCTCGGAAAGAGCGTTCCTTTCCGGAGCCGTTTTGTAGTTACAGCGAAGCTTTCAGGATGGACAGAACATCCGCTTTATTCAACGTTTTAAAACGGCCGAATTCTCCGTTGGCCATCGCTTTGTCGGCAATGAGATCAAGCTTTTCATCCGTGATATCATAATCGCTGAGGCGGCTCGGCGCTCCAAGACTCGTCCAGAATTCTGAAAGCTTTTCAATACCCGCCAGAGCGACTTCACGATCTGTTTTGCCTGTTTCATCAACGTCAAACACACGGACGGCAAGCTGTTTAAAGCGGCCGACATTTTCAGAAAGCGTGTGCTTCATCCAGTTCGGGAAGAGAATGGCAAGTCCTCCGGCATGAGGAATATCGTAAACGGCGCTGACGGCGTGCTCGATGTTGTGTGTCGCCCAGTCGCCGCGGGCTCCCATTGACAGCATGCCGTTTAAGGCAATCGTACCCGTGAAGAGAATCGTTTCGCGCAGTTCATAATTTTCAAGGTCGTCAATGAGCTTAGGAGCGGTTTCAATCACCGTTCTTAACAGGCTTTCACACATCCGGTCCTGATAAGGGGTATTTTCGACATGATGAAAATATTGTTCAAACACATGGGACATCATATCGACCATGCCGTAAATCGTATGATCTTTAGGTACCGTAAACGTGTTGACCGGATCTAGGATTGAGAACTTAGGGAATACAAGCGGGCTCCCCCATCCGTATTTTTCATTAGTTTCCCAATTGGTAATCACAGACCCTGAATTCATTTCAGATCCGGTCGCCGCTAATGTGAGTACCGTTCCGAACGGGAGCGCTTCAGTCGGAATGTGTTTTTTTGTAACGATATCCCAGGCGTCACCATCATATTTAGCGCCCGCCGCAATCGCTTTCGTACAGTCGATGACACTTCCGCCTCCAACCGCCAGAAGAAAATCAATATCATTCTCCTTGCAGATCGCCGCGCCTTTATTGACTGTGGCGACGCGCGGATTCGGTTCAACACCGGCCAGTTCATGAACATTTGCACCCGCTTTTTCGAGGATCGAGACGACTTGATCGTATAAACCGTTTCGCTTAATGCTGCCTCCGCCGTAAACGAGCAAAATGTTGGAGCCGTATGGTTTAATTTCTTCTGGAAGCTTTTCCACTTCTCCGCGTCCGAAAATCAGTTTGGTCGGATTCCAATATGTAAATTGATCCATCTAATCTCCTCCTTTAACCACTATTATGTGAAAAGGCTGTACGCTATGTAAAGCGATCTGCTTTTATACGTATAAACTATCCAAAACGTTCACAATCTATAAATGTTCATGACAAATAAAGGAGGAAAATGAAAAATGAGTGTGCTTCAGCGTATTGCATTGGTATTGACGATTATCGGAGCAATCAATTGGGGACTGATAGGATTTTTTCAATTTGACTTGGTTGCAGCCATTTTCGGCGGACCCGGTTCTGCCATATCTCGTACGGTTTATGCGCTTGTCGGGATTGCCGGTTTGATCAATCTCGGCCTTTTATTTAAACCGCAAGAAGAAACCGCCGGGGAAGACGCGAAACAGCCGGAAATGCGGTAGCCGTCCATAAAAAAATAACTCCGGCGGGGGCCGGAGTTATTTGCGTTCAGCTTACTTTTTGATTAAATCTTTTCTGTTAGACTGCTCAATCCACTCTTCAAGCTTGTCTTTTAGCGTATTGAAGCCTTGCGGAGCAGCCGCATCTTCAGTTTGGACAGCCTTTTGTCTTCTAGGCTTGCTTTCTTTTCGTTCAGGAGCTGCCTGTGTAGCACGAATGGATAGGCTGATTTTGCCTTTTTCCTCATCGACAGAAAGAACTTTAACCTGCACTTCATCACCGATGGCCAAGTGCTCGTTGATATCTTTAACGAAACCGTGTGTCACTTCAGAAATATGCACAAGTCCCTGTGTTTCTTCATCTAGGGCAACAAACGCTCCATACGCCTGTAATCCAGTCACTTTACCAGTGTAAACACTGCCCACTTCAAATTTTGCTGTCATAACTAACAACTCCTACATCTAATGAATTTAACTCTTTTTATACGCAATAAAAAATTATATCACACAAGTCCTTTTTAAGCAAAAAAACTTTTTTTAAAACATACATGTTTAAAACTCACGCCAAAGGGGAATACTGAGAATAATCAAGGCTTTCTAGTATCCCCCCCTTATTTTGTATGCGGACCTGTCAAAAGGTGCGTATTTTTTTGTCCTTATAACTTACAAGCTGCCGACGAACCGCTTCATCCTGACAAGCGCCTCCTGAAGCTGTTCAAGCGAGGACGCATAGGAGCACCTGATATAGCCTTCTCCGCTCGGCCCAAAGACATTGCCCGGAACGACGGCGACTTTTTCTTTCATGAGCAGCGCTTCTGCAAACGCTTCAGAGCTCATACCGGTTTTTTTGATCGACGGAAACGCGTAAAAAGCGCCGCCCGGCTGATGGCAGTCAAGTCCGATCTCATTGAGGCTGTCGACAAACACATTTCGCCTGCGCCGATAGCTTTTTCTCATCTTTTCGACATCGTTGAGCCCGTTTTTAAGCGCTTCCTCTGCGGCGAATTGAGCCATGCTCGGAGCACACATCATGGAATATTGATGGATTTTCAGCATCGGCTCCCGTAAAAAAGCCGGAGCCGCGACATAGCCGAGGCGCCATCCCGTCATGGCGAAGCCCTTTGAAAAACCGGATATCAAAATCGTCCGCTCTTTCATCCCGCTGATTTCCGCAAAGCTGGTATATGGTTCATCATATGTAAGCTCGGCATAGATTTCATCCGCAATGACAATCAGGTCATGCTTTTTCGCAAATGCCGCAATGTCGTTTAGCTCTTCTTTTGAATACACAGAACCGGTCGGATTGGACGGCGTGCAAAGAATGATCGCTTTTGTCCGTTCCGTGACGGCCGCTTCAAAGTCTTCGGCCTTCGCTTTAAATCCCCGTTCAGCATTCGTATGGATGTGGACGGCTCTTCCGCCTGCCAGGGAGACAAGCGCTTCATAGGCGACAAAACACGGTTCGGGAATCAGCACTTCTTCTCCCGGATCGAGAATCGCCCTTACCGCGATGTCGAGGGCCTGGCTTGCCCCGACGGTCACGATCAGCTCGCTCTCCGGCGAATAGTCAAGCTGAAAGCGTTTATTCAAATAAGCGCTGATCTCTTTCCTCAAGGAAAGGAGACCGGCGTTTGCCGTATAGGATGTATAACCCTGTTCAAGGGAAAGGATGCTCGCTTCCCTGACATTCCACGCCGTCACAAAGTCGGGCTCTCCGACGCCTAAGGAAATGACGCCTTCCATCGTTGATGCGAGATCGAAAAACTTGCGGATGCCGGACGGCTTGATTTGCTGTGCTGCTTTGGATATATAACTCGATCTCATTTACGGAGACACCACGATTCTTTTGTCATCATCACCGGAGTCAAAAACTTTCCCGTCGTGCTTGTATTTCTTCAAAATAAAGTGGGTGGTTGTCGATACGACGGAATCAAGCGTCGATAATTTTTCTGATACGAAGTGCGAAATATCAGACATCGTTCTGCCGCGAATGACAACTGACAGATCATAAACTCCTGACATTAAGTAAACGGATTCAACTTCATCAAACCTGTAAATCCGTTCGGCCACTTCATCAAACCCGACGCCGCGCTTCGGTGTCACCTTGACATCGATCATCGCCGTTACGCCTTCATGGCCGTCGACTTTGCGCCAATCGATCATTGCCGAATAATCGATAATGACCTTCTCTTTTTCCAGCTTTTCAATAATCGCTTTCGTTTCTTCCTGAGAGATATTCGCCATTTTCGCGATCGTTTCAGGTTCGAGGCGGCTGTTTTCCTCTAAAATTTCCAATACTTCGGTTTCTTTTTCAGTAAGCTTCATCTTGTTATCACACCTTTAAATGTCTGAGAAATCTTCTGAATATTATAGCACGTTTTTCGGCGATTGTAAGTCGGTAAAAAAAGCGAAATTACGGGGTGAAAAAAATTTTTTCGGGTACGATAAATAACATACTCAAACAGGCTCCGCAACATGCAGTCGGGCTTGTTTTACATGAAGAAAACGATCTCGGAGTGATTTTGATCATGCAGTTATCGAAACCTACCACACAGCACATTCATGGGGTTAATATCTATTATGAACATTATGAAAATCCCGGCAGGACAACGCTGATTTTAATTCACGGCTTTCTTTCCTCTTCGTTCTGCTACAGAAAGCTCATTCCTCTTTTGAAGAATGAGTTTAATATCATCACTCTTGATCTGCCCCCTTTTGGACAATCGGAAAAATCGCAGACCTTTGTTTATACGTACCAAAACATGGCCAGAGTGGTGATCGGGCTGATCGAACGGCTGAAGATCACAGAAGCGGTCTTGGTCGGGCATTCAATGGGCGGACAGATTTCCCTTTATGCCGTAAAGGAGCGGCCCGAGCTGTTTAAAAAGGTCGTGCTGCTCTGCAGCTCAGGATATTTAACACGGGCGCCGCGGCGGCTCATTTTCGGGAGCCACATCCCCTATTTCCACTTGTATATCAAACGCTGGCTCTCCAAACAAGGCGTGCTCAAAAACCTGATGAATGTCGTTTATGACAAATCCCTGATCGATCAGGACATGATTGACGGCTATTTGAAGCCATTTCTCGACGATCAGATTTTCAGAGCGCTCGCACGCCTGATCAGACATCGGGAGGGCGATTTAGCGCCCGACGAATTAAAACAAATCGAAACGCCGTCCCTTTTGATCTGGGGGGAAGAGGACCGGGTCGTGCCCGTTCAGATCGGAAAAAGGCTTCATCAGGACTTGCCCAATTCCTCTTTTTATTCTTTAAAACACACCGGGCATCTCGTTCCCGAGGAAAATCCGGATTTTGTTTCAGACAAAATCGCTAATTTTGTCATCACATAAAATAAAAAACCGCCGGCGGCGGTTTTTTAAACAGTTTGGACTCTATGTTTTAGCAGGAACTGCTGTCTTTCAGTACAAGGAGCCGATCTGCCATTTTTATGCATTCCTCCAATGGCAGTGTCTCGTCAAATGACACTTCAAAAACGGCTTGAATCGCCTTGCCGAGCCGGTTTCTATCGTCCTCGGTGTAGACGGCCTGAACGATTTCCGCCGCTTCTGTTTCGTAAAAATCAGCCCCGGCGGAGAAAGGGTCCCATTCTTTGATCATCTGTACAATTTGAGCTGCTGCCTGACTTTCTTTCATATGGATCACCGCTTAAACTGAAATTTTTCAAAGCTATTGTATCATAACCTGGCCAATCTTTGATAAAAAACACCGTTTTAAAGATCCGTGTTTTCCTTTTTCCGCCGCCGAGTGATCAAATAAATTCCGAGGCCGTTGACGAGAACGAGGCCGAAAACCGTATTGCCAAGCGGCGCCCAGCCGCTTTCCCCCGTCATAACCAGCGACAGGACAACCTTGCCGACAAGAGTCGCATTCAATACCGCGAGCCCCCATCCCAATGAGCGCTGCCAAAATGCCGCACATATCAAAACGAGAAACCCCATCATCAAAGCAATCGTCAACATGGCTGTAAGCGAAGAGGACAAGAGCATTTGTTCATATTCCAAAACAGTCTGCATCCGGGGATCGATCGTCTCAGGGACTGGGAACCAGACCATGCTGCTCATCATCAGCAAAAAGGTGATGATCACGCCTTTCCATGATCGTTTATAACAAAAATAACAAAGCACAATGAGAAATAACGGGCGGATATACCAGCTAAGCGGATTGAGATGGCGCTGAAAAGCCCATTCAAGCACGCTGTTCCATTCCATTTGCACCCACTCCTTTTTTAAATGAGGCTTTCTCCGCGAAAAGATTGCAATCTCTTGCTATCATCGTTAATGTATAACATATGAAAAAGACATGAGGTGAGATCATGGATTTTAATACAGAACATAACAGACGCGGAACGCAGTCTGTGAAATGGGATTTAACACAAGAATTATTCGGCGTCAATGACGCGCTGCCGATGTGGGTGGCGGATATGGACTTCCGCGCGCCTGAAGCGGTTATTGATGCTCTTCAAGAGCGCCTGGAGCACGGGGTTTTCGGCTATACGTCGGCAGGCGCAAAAACGAAGGAAGCTGTCGTCAGCTGGCTCAACAGCCGCCACGGCTGGGAGACTGAACCGTCGTTTATTACGTTCAGCCCCGGCATCGTTACAGCGATTGCCACCGCTGTCCAGGCATTCACTGAACCGGGTGACAAAGTCGTCGTTCAGCCGCCTGTTTACACCCCGTTCTTTGACATGGTGACGAAAAACGGACGGTCTGTATTACATAACCCTTTAATCGAACAAGACGGACGCTATGAGATCGATTTTGCCGATCTTGAAAAAAGCTTGAGCGAACCGGATGTGAAGCTTTTCATTCTTTGCAGCCCGCATAATCCTTCCGGCCGCTCCTGGACGAAACAAGAACTGACAAAGCTTGGCGAGCTCTGCCTTGCCCATGGGGTGACGGTCATTTCTGACGAAATTCATTCCGATTTGATGCTGTATGGGCGCAAACATACCCCGTTTGCCTCGAATTCCCGGGAATTCGCAGAGCTTTCGATCACATGCATCGCTCCGAGCAAGACATTTAATTTGGCCGGACTGCAGGCCTCGGCCATCATCATTCCCGACCGGGCGAAAAGGGCGGCTTTCACACAGGTGATGCAGCGCCAAGGGCTGTCATCGCTAAACGCATTTGCGGTCTCAGCCATTGAAGCCGCATATTCAAAAGGCGAACCTTGGCTGGACCGATTAATCCCCTATATCGAACATAATATGGAGGAAGTGAGCCGCTTTTTGCAGCAGGAGCTGCCTGAGGTGCGGATGATGAAGCCGGATGCCTCATATTTAGCATGGCTGGACTGCAGAGCCCTCGAACTGTCAGATCAGGAATTGAAGCGCAGGCTCCTTCATAAAGGAAAGCTGATTCTTGAATCCGGACCGAAGTACGGCCCGGGTGGAGAAGGGTTTGTCAGAATGAATGTCGGATGTTCACTGTCCGTGGTAAAGGACGGACTGAGCCGCTTAAAAACGGCTTTTTCATAAGCATCACGGCATGTCTATCGTTTATGCGTTTCTTGCTGCATTTCTTGTTCGAGCTTTTCCGCTTTTTCAGCTTCTTTTCTGGAATGTCTGATGATCAGCCGGAATACAAAAAGAGCGATGATAAAGAAAATGGCCAACGTGATAAAAGAAGGAATATACTCTCTTTTATCTTCAGGAAAATAAAGCATAAACTGAATGAGCAATGGCGCCACTCCCCCGATTGTTTATTGTTTCCAAATATAATCATACCATTTGGAGGTGGACGCAGTGAATCAGTTTCAAGTCGGAGATCAGGTAAAAGGTTTTTATAAAACAGGCGTTTATATAGGAGAAATAACGGATATCAAGCCGATGCACTATTTAGTGAAAATTCTCGCCGTCTTAACCCATCCGAAGCAGGGGGATCTTCATCATCCCAAAGATGCCGAAGTGGCATTTTTCCATGAACGAAAGGCTCTCGCTTACCGTGAGCAGACAAACATTCCGCACCATATGGTGAAGCCTTACGACGGCCCTGTGCCGGATTACGAGGATTCACTTCGCGAGGCGCTGAGCCGTTTTCAAGCGGAATTGGCAAACGATCCGTCAGATTACGCGGCGAAATCGCTGGCATGCGCCGCTGCACTTGAAAAAGAGTATTTTCCAAACAAATAACCCAATCTTCTGTTTAAGATTGGGTTGTTTATGTTGCATGGGGAAATACCTTTGACAGATCGATCCGGTCGCCGATCGTCGTCGGCTTCGGATTCTCCAAGTACTGTTTATCACGTTCGACAAGCTGAAATAATTTATAGGTCGTCATGGCGTCATCAAGCGCTTTATGCTGCTTCCCGGTGCCGGAGTCCCCGTACTCCTCAGCCGCTTTCCACAAATTCGTCAACGTTTTGTCGCCAAAGAATTCCTTGTACTCCATCGACAGATCCCTCATTTCTCCTTTAAATGGAAACGCGACATGGTTAAACATGCAATTTTGCTTTAATACTTTCATATCCATGTTTCCCCATGTAATGATGACGCTGTTTTGATCAGGATCAAGCTCTTTCAGCTTTTCAATCAATGCTTGAAATGTAATGCCTTGATCGACTTCTTCCTGCGTAATGTTCAAAAAAGATTTGCAGCGCCGCGTCAGCTTGGGAAACTTCTTTGGCTTGATATAGCTTGAAAACGTTTCAACCACCTCATCATCAACCGCCTTTACAATCCCTGCTTCGATAATCTCCGGGAAAAAATTTTGCGGATGATACTTCCCCTCCGGCATTGTAAATTCAAAATCAATAACAAGTAAGGGGCTTTGTTTCAATGTTCACACCTGCCTTTCTATCGCAGTATAAAACCTTCCCAACTGTGGGCAGCGGATGTTGATCGTCCGGGGCCAAGGCTCATTGTCTGTTTTTTTAAAAATTCCGTTCTTCTTTCTTTTATTATATCATTATATTTCTATATTCACGCTCATATTTTCTGAAAATGACGAAAATTCATTCAAACGCCTTTTTCACATCGAAAAGTCGCCCGTCCCGTCCTTCTGCAACATTTCCTTTATAATGAAATGGAACTTCATTTTTTTAAGAAGGTGATTCTCATCTCTGTTCATAAGAAAAACCTAGTCATCATGTGGTTTGCAAATTTTTTTGTCGCGGCAAGCTCCACAATGGTTCTGCCGTTTCTTTCTCTCTATATCGAGACGCTCGGCAGCTACTCCGACGGATTTACGCAAAAATGGAGCGGATATGTGTTTGGCGTCACATTTTTGATGGCTTTTTTGGTCTCTCCTTTTTGGGGGAGATTCGGTGATAAACACGGCTATAAAAAAATTCTGCTGATCACCGGGACCGGCATTGGAACGAGCATTCTCCTCATGTCGATTGTCTCCTCTGTATATGAGCTGTTTTTTCTGAGAATGGCAATGGGCCTTGTCACAGGCTTCATCCCTACCTCCCTCGCGATGATTTCGGCGCAGACGCCGAAATCGAAAGCCGGCAAAACGCTTGGCACATTGCAGATGGGCACGGTATCGGGAGGATTGTTCGGCCCGTTGCTCGGCGGCCTTCTCGCCGATCATGCCGGTTTTACATATACCTTTTTTATTACGGCGTTTGTGATTTACGGTGCGGTTTTCCTCGTTTTTGTCGGTGTCCGGGAACATCCGCTGAAAGCGCATCGCAGCCGGACGGTTCCATATACAAGAAAACAAGTGCTCCTAACGATATTAAAACGGCGTCCGCTGATCACTGTCATGGTGCTGACGGCGGTGATTCAAATCGGGAACTTCAGCGTCCAGCCGCTGCTCGCCTTGTATGTCAGCGAGCTGCACGGCCCAGAGCACCTTGCGTTTTTTTCCGGGCTCGCTTTTTCAGCAACCGGTCTCGGAAACCTTTTGGCCGCGAGAAAATGGGGTGCCTTGGGCGACCGGTTCGGGCATGGAAAAATATTAGCCATACTGTCGCTTTTGGCAGCGGGATGTGTCATTCCCCAAGGGCTCACATCGACTTATGAAACGCTTGTGGCTTTCAGATTTCTATTCGGAATTGCCTTAGGCGGAATGATTCCCTGCATCACGGCATCCATCCGCGTTCAAACACCGGGTGACATCCAGGGGGAAGTGCTTGGCTACAATGTCAGCTTCAGATTTTTGGGCAATGTGATCGGTCCGGTGCTCGGCGGTATGCTGTCAAGCGGTTTCGGCATTTCTTCCGCCTTTTACGCAACCGCTGTTCTCTTTTTCAGCGGAGCCTGCCTCCTGCTGTTCCAAAGGTCCCAGCAAAAGAAATCAGAAGCAAAGGCAAGCTGACATATAAAAATAAGGAAATCTATCAAATTATTCTTCTCGATCTTGAAAAAGAATGGTACGATATGGCTAGAATTTAGCGAAAAGAGTGTGACATAGAGTGACAAAATTGCGTTTGATCCTTGGATGGATTTTGCTGATCATGTTTATTCCCATATTTGTATATACTTTAATGGCCTCAGGTGAAGAAGCCGAAAAAATGAAGCCTCTCGACCAAGTGCTCGATGAGAAAATCAACTTAAAGGACATCGGCCTTGTACAAAACAGCTACATGTATGACAGGGACGGCGCCCTGATTTCAGAGATTGTCTCTGATCACCAGAATCGGGTGTTTGTCTCTTACAAAAATATTCCCGAACATGTCAAGCAGCTGTTTTTGACATCGGAGGATCGCCATTTCTTTCAACATAAAGGCTTTGACTTTCTCGGGATGGTCCGGGCCGCCGCAGCCAATTTTAAAAAAGGCGGCATTGATCAGGGAGCGAGCACGATTACCCAACAGCTCTCGCGAAACTTGTATTTGAGCCATGAACGGACTTTCGACCGCAAGCTGACAGAGCTTCTGTATTCCTATCAGCTTGAAAAAAAGCTATCAAAAGAAGAGATTTTCGAGAAATATTTAAATACGATTTATTTTAATAATGGCGTATACGGGATTGGATCTGCGTCCAGATATTATTTCAACAAGCCGCTCAAATCTCTTACGCTCGCTGAAACGGCGTTTATTTGCGCGATCCCTAATAACCCTACATTATATGATCCTTTGAAACATTTTGACTACACAAAAACCCGTCAAAAACGGCTTCTCGGAGAGCTGAGAGAAGCGGGCGTCATCAATGAGAAAGAATATAAAAAAGCGGTCAAGGAAAAAATTAAACTCAATGTGAAAGAAAAGAAAGACGCCTATCCCGATTACGCAACATATGTCAATGATGAATTCACCAAATTGGTTTCGTCTTCCGAAGGCTTTGACAAACGGCTGAAAAAGGCGAAAACAAAGGAAGAGAAGGAGAAAATTGAAAAAGAGCTGTCAAACCGGATCAGCTCCCTTTTGACAGGCGGCATTAAAATCTACACGGCGCTTGATCCCGAGATGCAAAACAGAGTCGTCCAGCAAGTCAACAGCCGGCTCCCGTATACAGAAGTCCAGGGAGGTGCCGTCGTCATCAACCACCAAACCCATCAAATCGTCGCCATGTCGGGCGGGAAAAATTATAAGAAATACGATTTCAACCTGGCTTATCAAGCCCATAGGCAGCCCGGCTCATCGATCAAGCCGCTGCTTGACTACGGACCTTATATGGAAGAAACGGGCGCCACGGCCGGCAGCATGATCGATGCCAGCAGATTTTGCAGCAAAGATTACTGCCCGAACAACTTTAATGAAAAAACATATGGAACCGTCTCGATCAAAACGGCTTTTAAATATTCCTATAATACACCGGCCGTCCGGGCGTTGAATCAAATCGGCGTCCAGAAAGGGTTCAGCTATTTAGAGCCGTTTGGATTTGAAAAAATCGATCCGAAGGACTACCGTCTCCCAGCCGCTTTGGGCGGGTTTACGGATGGCTTTTCACCGCTTGAGATGGCGAACGCTTATACGACGTTTGGCAATGATGGCAGCTATACGCCAAGCCATGCGATCACAAAGGTTACGAATTTAAAAGGAAAAACGCTTTACAAGTGGAAAGATAAACCGAAGCAGGTCTTCAGCCCGCGGACAAACAATCAATTGCGCATCCTCTTGTCAGCGGTTGTTCAAGAAGGAACCGGACGAAAAGCCAATTTCAGCGGTGGATATGTCGGAGGCAAGACGGGAACGTCAAACGACTACAGAGACCTGTGGTTTGTCGGATTGACCGATACGTATACAATGAGTGTATGGGTTGGAAAAGAGAAAAAAGGCAATGTCGAATTTCTTCATCATACAGGACCCCAGCTTTTAATATGGAAAGGGACGCTTCAATACGCATATTAGAAGGGAGAGCTGATGCACGTATGACGGAAATGCCTGATCGCATCGTTCTGTTTGATGGCATCTGCAATTTTTGTGACGGAGCTGTTCAGTTCATCATTAAACATGATCCGAAAGGCTTATTTTCCTTCGCTTCTCTGCAATCCGACATCGGCGGGGAGCTGCTCAAGAACCATCAGCTCCCAACCGATCATTTTGACAGCTTTATATTGATCGATAACGGCCGCATCTACCAAAAATCGGCGGCGGCGCTCCGCGTGCTGAAAAACCTTTCAGGTCCGTGGAAGGCGGCGGCCGTCTTTCTAATCGTGCCGCGCCCGCTTCGCGACGCCGTCTACAGCCTGATTGCGAAAAACCGCTATAAATGGTTTGGCCAAAAAAATGAATGCACGATCCCGGGACCAGAAATCAGAAAAAGGTTTCTATCCTAAAAAAACGACGACGTCTGGACAAATGTCCATGCTGGTTAAAAACGGTTTAACGTTAACCGTTAAAACCCGTTAAAAAACCCGGTAAACCGTACCGTTACCGTACGTAACGTAACGTACGTACCTACGTCGTCGTCGTCGTTTTTTTTAGCCTAATCCGCCTATACAGGCAAGCTGGCCATCATGCTGTTGTAAAGCTTGATGACAATATAGATCGTTCCGATCAAAAATGTAAACCAAAACAACAGTTCAAACATCACAAAACCGATGAGTGAAAAAAATGACAGCGTACCGTGAATCGTATACACGATATAGACAAAGTAAACAAGTGTCGCCAATACGAGAATCGCTGCAATTCCTATCGCATATTGGACAAAAATAAAGGACAAAAGGCTCGCTCCGAGATAAATCGCGGAACCGGCCCTGATTTTCTTCAAGTTTGCCCCTTCAGGATCCTTGGCAAAAAATAAAAGCGAGAGTTCTGTTACCGTATTGGCAATCAGCTTGAGTGCGGAAAACACCATAAAAAAGACAAGCGCAAACACGATAAATAAGGCCATTCTAATACCGCTCTCAGAAAAAAACTCAAGCATCCCTTTATAAATACCGAAGGATGACAGGACCTGCATAGCATACATCACGGAGGAAATGGCCAACGATGAACTAAAAAGAAGGATTGCAATAAACGGGAAAAAACCTGATATATACGTATTTTTCATAAAAAAGACCCTTTCTGATATGTTCCATCATTCATTATGTACGACTTAGTACCTGTTGACAAGAATATTTTCCATTATTTTAATCTAAGTTTATGTCAAGGGACATGCAGGATTCTTCACAAATTCGCCAATTACCTGTAAAGTATTACTTGTTGACTTTATCAATAGATCGCGAGGAATCGCCATTGAAAAAAACATTAAAGCTGCAGACACGGTTAACGATCTTTGTCTGTGTTGTTGTCTTTATCTCTTTATTCATCACTTTTTTTATGATTGGCGCGGAAACCGCACGGGATATCCGCGAGCAGGAGCAGACGATCGCGCTCCAGACGGCGAAGATGGTCGCTGAAGCTCCGATTACGGCGCAGTCGCTTGAAAGCGGCCGATACAAAGAGCTGCAGCGCTATACACGCCGTGTTCAAGCAGCGACAAAGACCGAATTTGTCGTCGTCATGGACATGAACAGCATTCGAAAAACCCATCCGGATCCCGACAAAATCGGAAAGAAATTTGCGGGCGGAGATGAAAAAGAGGCGCTGAAAGGCCATCAGCATATCAGCACGGCGAAAGGTACGCTTGGTGAATCACTGAGAGCTTTTGTTCCCGTCTTCAATGAAAAAGGAAAACAGGTCGGCGCCGTTGCCGTCGGCATCACTCTTAACGAAATTGAGCAGATCATCGAGCAAAATCTTCGGCCTTTATATACGGTCATTGTCCTCAGCATCTGTGTCGGCATCATTGGAGCCGTCATCGTGGCCAGAAAAGTGAAAACGATCATGTTCGGCATGGAACCGTATGAAATCGCAACGCTTTTGAACGAGCGGAGCGCCATGCTTGAATCGACCAAAGAAGGCATTCTCGCCGTCGACCAAAACGGAAAAATCAAGCTTGCCAACGCGGAAGCAAAACGCCTCTTCAAAAAAATGGGGATCGATGAAAATCCGATTGATCGGGACGTGAGCGAGCTTCTGCCAAACACCCGGCTGAAGCAGGTCATTAACACCCAGCAGCCGGTCAATGACCGCGACGTTAGGATCAACGGGCTTGAGCTTGTCTTTAACGAGGTTCCGATCCATTTAAAAAAAGGAGACATCGTCGGGGCCATTGCTACATTTCGCGACAAAACCGAGGTCAAACACTTAGCTGAACAGCTTTCTGGCGTTAAAATGTACGCAAACGCGCTCAGAGCGCAATCCCATGAGTTCATGAACAAGCTTCATGTCATTCTTGGACTTGTCCAGCTGAAAAATTATGATGAGCTTGGCAACTATATTAAAGACATCGCGATCTATCAGCAGGCCGAAGCGAACGAAATTATCAACCACATTAAAAATTCCGTGCTCGCCGGCTTTTTGCTTGGCAAGCAAAGCTATATAAGAGAACAGGGTGCCGTCCTTGAAGTCCATTGCAGCACAAGGATTCCGAATGCCGCAAACACTGCGGTGATCCACGACTTGATCACCGTCATCGGAAATCTCCTCAACAATGCGCTGGACGCCGTCTCCTCTGCTGACAAAAAAAATATTTCGATTTCTTTCCGGTATCATGACGGCCTTCTGGACATTGAAGTCACAGATACGGGTATCGGCTTATCGCAAGAGGAGCAGGAGAAAATGTTTGATCAAGGCTTTTCAACAAAAGGCGCCAACCGCGGATTCGGACTTTATTTTGTCGAGCAAGCCCTGGAAAATGTAAACGGACATATTGTCGTCACGAGCGAAAAACATGAAGGAACGACATTCAGTCTCCGCATACCGTATGAACCAAAGGAGGATGACTATGATTGATGTATTAATCGTTGAAGATGACCCAATGGTGAGAGAACTGAATAAGCGCTACCTCAGCCAAATCGACGGCTTTCAGTTAAAAGGCGTCGCCGCTTCTTTCAGAGAGGCTCTCTCCGTTCTCAGAGAGGAGCACATCGATTTAATTCTGCTTGACATTTATATGCCCGGCAGAAACGGAGTCGAACTGTTAACGGAAATCAGGCGGCAAAACAAGGCCGTCGATGTGATTGTCATCTCAGCGGCGAGCGAGATGGACGTTGTGCAAAAAACGTTGCGCTTCGGAGCTGTCGATTATTTAATCAAGCCGTTTGAATTTGAACGGTTTCAGTCCGCACTCACCGATTACAAACGGAAACAGCACCTCTATTCAAGCAACCGGAACATCAGCCAAAAAGAACTGGATGTCGAGCTGTTCCAAAAAAAGCGGACACCGGAAAAAGTCCATTTGCCAAAAGGGCTGACAAAAAGCACGCTGAAGCTTATTTGGTCAAGCATCAAATCGTTTGACAGCATGACGTTCACGACGGAGGATTTAGCCAAGCACACCGAAATTTCGCAGGTTTCCATCCGCAAATATTTGAAATTCCTTGAGGAAATCGAAGTATTGGATGTGGAAATGGCCTATGGGACCATCGGAAGACCGGTATTCCAATATAAATTAAATACCAATGACATGAACGCGATCAATCAATATTTATAAATCCTCCTCCCCTTTTTGCCATCAGGCGGAAGGGGATTTTTCGCGGGATCGAAAATAGATTGATGGAATAAGAGGGCATCTCTATTTGCCCGGACCTTAATTGAAGATAAAATTTTTGCGAGGGCGGCAATGTTTTTACCACTTTTATGGTATGATGAAAAAGTCTTGTTAGCAAATCATGACAGGAATTTTATTGCAGATGCAGTTTAAATCGTATACAATTAACTATTGTTTATTTCTATATTAATCGGCTTTATTTAAAGGATGCGAAAACATTGAAAAAATCTATCATACCTTCTTTGATAACGATTGGAAACTTTGTTTCAGGCTTGTCTTCAATATTGCTGGCATTCAGAGGGTATTTATTTTTAGCGATTATATTTGTGATCATCGGCGCCATTTTGGACAGCCTTGACGGCATGGCGGCGCGGAAATTAAACGCCGTCAGCCTGTTCGGAAAAGAGTTGGATTCTTTGTCTGATATTATTACGTTCGGTGTCGCTCCGGCTATTATTACATATTCGATCGTTTTTCATGATGCTCCGGTTCTGGGCCTCCCTTCTACACTATTATTCCCGGTCTGCGGGGCTCTGCGGCTGGCCCGATTTAATATTCAATCTGAGAACCAAACTTATTTTACGGGGCTGCCTATTACCGCTGCCGGCACCATTTTGGTGTGCCTCAACCTTTTATGGGGGATTATCGGCCCAAAAACGGTCATTATGTTCTCTTTATGTTTGTCCTATCTCATGGTCAGCAAAATCAGAGTCATCAGTTTAAAAGGGAAAAATCTATTGAAGAAAGTGAGCTAGGATTTCATGGAGTTGGCAAAAGAATTAATTTCCCACTACGGGTATTTTGCGATATTCGGCATGCTCGTGCTCGGCATCGTAGGCCTTCCGATACCCGACGAGGTGATGATGACATTTGTCGGGTATCTGTCTTCTATACATATCCTAAACTATGAGCTGTCGCTGTTGATCAGTTTCTCCGGTGCGTTGTCGGGGATGATCATCAGCTATTTTTTAGGGAATAAAATCGGCAAGCCGCTGCTTGACAGGTTCGGTAAATGGATCGGTTTAACGCCGAAAAGATTGGATACTGTTCACCGCTGGTTTGATAAATACGGTCCGTGGACGATTGTGTTCGGCTATTTTGTTCCCGGCATTCGCCATGTCACATGCTATTTGTCCGGAATGAACGAAATGAAAATGAAAAGGTTTCTGATATATGCCGGTTCAGGAGCTTTAATTTGGTGTCTCGTTTTTATTACGATCGGCTATACGCTCGGCGTTATATAAAAGCAGGCTGCTTTTTACCGATGACAACAAAAGGAGTGAACAGCTTGAAAAAGCGGCTTTACCGATGTTTGATTGAATTGACAAATAAAAAGAAAGTTTCAACGGCATTGAAAAGATTTGCCCAGTCAAAGCTCAGCAAACCGCTCATCCCCTCCTATATCAAAACCTTTCGTATCAACACCGAAGAAATGCTGGAAGACGTCGGCTCTTTTAACAGTCTGCATGAGCTGTTCATCAGAAAGTTGAAAAACGGAGTGCGCCCGCTTCCCTCTGATCCAAACAGCCTGATCAGTCCGGTGGACGGGGTTGTTGAAGAATGGGGCACAATCTCTTCCGACAAACAGTTTATTGTGAAAAATAAGCCTTATTCTCTGGAGGAAATGATCGACAGAGATGAAGTCGCAAGCCGCTATATAGGCGGAACATATATCATCATCTATTTAAGTCCGAGAGACTACCACAGAATCCACAGCCCGGCCGACGGGACGCTTGAAAAACAATATTCATTGGGAAGCGCTTCATACCCGGTGAACACCATCGGTTTGACATATGGAAAATCGCCGCTGACGAAAAACCACAGAATGATTTCCGAATTCAGGCATCAATATGGTTCAGCCTTACTGGTGAAGGTTGGCGCGATGTATATTAACTCGATCGTCATGCTGTCGAATTCAACTGAATGGCGGAAAGGAGAAGAAATCGCTTATTTTTCGTTCGGTTCAACCGTTATTCTCCTGTTTGAAAAAGACACCTTTGTCCCCGCTGAGCGCCTCGGCCCCTCACTGAAAGTCAAAATGGGAGATGTGCTGGGCTCTCTGACAAAGCGGACTTCGTAATCCCCCGAAAACGACTTCGGGGGATTTTTTATTCCTCACTTTAAAAAACGGGGCCAAAAGCTCCCCATTTAAGTCAAAATTCCTATAAAATATGCTGATTCAGCAAAGAAAACACCCTTTTCTCTCTTTTATTTAATTATCAATCACTTATTTTAATTAAAAAAACGCACAAAATTGACACTTCTCTTCTACAATTGAAACCATACAAACATGGGGGTGTTTTTCATGGAAGCAGCAAAAGATTTGAAACCGATTACAAATCAGAATGATCAACAAAATAAAAATATTTTCCAAAAATTGATCAGCTGGAAGGTTGGTGTGATTCCCTTCCCGCTGTACATTGCGCTCGCACTGATTATTTTTTTGGCAGCCTATTTCAATCAACTGCCGAATGACATGCTCGGCGGCTTTGCCATCATCATGATTCTCGGAATCATTCTCGGGGATGTCGGACAGCGCATTCCGATCTTGAAAGACATCGGCGGTCCGGCTATTCTATCGTTGTTCGTTCCTTCATTTTTAGTCTTTTTTAAAGTGTTGAATCCCGTTTCTTTGGAAGCGGTTACCACACTGATGAAGACATCGAATTTTCTATATTTCTATATCGCCTGCCTTGTAGCGGGAAGCATTTTGGGCATGCATCGGACGGTTTTGATTCAAGGGTTTATGAGAATGTTCGTTCCGCTTTTGGCCGGTACGATCGCCGCTGTGACCGCCGGAATTCTTGTCGGCCTTTTATTTGGCTACAGTCCTTATGAAGCATTTTTCTTTATCATTGTGCCGATTATCGCCGGCGGCATCGGCGAAGGGATCTTGCCGCTTTCTCTCGGCTACTCGCAAATATTGGGCCAGTCTCATGAAGCGTTTGTATCACAGCTGATTCCAGCCGCTATTATCGGAAACGTGGTGGCGATTATCGCCGCAGGCCTGATGAAAAAACTTGGTGAAAAACGGCCGGAATTAAACGGGAACGGACGCCTCGTCAAATCGAACAAAGATCATGAATTATTCAATCAGAAAGAAGAGGAAGCTAAAATCGATTTGAAATTAATGGGCGCGGGCGTCTTGATCGCTTGTTCATTCTTCATTTTCGGCGGCCTGGTATCCAAGTTCATCGCGATTCCGGGAGCGATTTTAATGATTATCTCCGCAGCCCTGGTCAAATACGCGAAGCTTCTGCCGGCGAGCATGGAAAAAGGCGCTCACCAGCTTTACAAATTCATGTCCTCAAGCTTTACGTGGCCATTGATGGTCGGACTTGGCATTCTTTATATCCCGCTTGATGATGTCGCATCCGTCATCTCGCTTCGCTTTATCGCCGTTTGTGCTTCTGTCGTAATTGCGATGGTGGCATCAGGATACTACGTCGGAAAATTAATGAACATGTATCCTGTAGAATCAGCCATCGTCACAGGCTGCCACAGCGGACTTGGCGGAACCGGGGATGTCGCGATTCTTTCAGCTTCAGGACGGATGGGGCTCATGCCTTTCGCGCAAATTTCAACGCGTATCGGAGGTGCGTCCACCGTCATTGCGGCGACTATATTATTGAAGCTTTTCACCTCGTAAAAAGCGCATAAAAAAACAAAAAGGAGTCTGATCTATACGATCGGATTCCTTTTTTGCTTTCAGCGTTTTTCAACTCTGATATATTCTCTCGGTTTAAAAGGGACGCGTTCATTCGTTGTGAAGCGCATATCATCGGTCCCTGTTTTAATCGGGGTGTAATCGCCGCGGTACTGCCGTTTTTCGGCGGCTTCTGCATCGGCTGGAGCCTCACGGGTCATTTCCCTGTTGATCAGAAACGCTCCCGCAAAAAGCGAACAAAATAAACTGCAGCTGACAAAAGCTTTTCTTTTCATCTTTCATCACCTCAGTTTTCAGCTTGTTCAAAAAAACTTTCCATTATACAAATCGTTCATTTTTTGTTAAAATTGTTTTCAGGTTCATAAGACCACATAAACAGCAAACCTTTTGCGATCATGCAGCCGATTAAAATTTGAGTTATAATTTGTCTAGGTCACCAGCTCTAAAAAAGTACATAACGTTTGAAAATTTTAGTATGGATCAGAATGTATTTATACATGCTACCTAAGGGAGGTTAACGATGACGTCTTTACATATTGCTATTTTATCGCCTTTTGCACTCGCTTTCTTGATCCCGCTCTTGGCGAAATACGCCCGGAAGATTCATACGGGATGGTTTGTCCTGGTACTTCCTGTTCTCTTATTTATTTATTTTTTCCGTATGATCGGGATGACGGCCGATGGCGGCACATTAAAAGCCGTCATGGAGTGGATTCCGTCCTTCGGGATCAATTTCACCGCTTATGTCGACGGCCTCGGACTGCTGTTTGCCCTCTTGATAACAGGGATCGGCTCTTTGGTTGTCCTCTACAGCATCTACTATCTGTCTAAAGAAAAAGAACAGCTCGGACCGTTTTACGTTTACCTGCTCATGTTTATGGGCGCAATGCTCGGAGTTGTTCTTGTTGATAACGTCATTGTACTTTATCTATTTTGGGAATTGACCAGCATATCCTCTTTTCTGCTTATCGGCTATTGGTACAAGCGGGAAAAATCGCGCTATGGCGCAACAAAATCGATGCTTATCACGATTTTCGGCGGTCTGGCGATGCTCGGGGGCTTCATCCTGCTTTACACGATAACGGGTTCATTCAGCATTAGAGAGATGATCGGCCAGGTCGATCTCATCTCGGCCAGCGGCTTCTATATTCCCGCACTCGTGTTGATTTTAATCGGCGCCTTTACAAAATCGGCGCAATTTCCATTTTATATCTGGCTTCCTGATGCCATGGAAGCGCCGACACCCGTCAGTGCCTATCTGCACTCCGCTACAATGGTAAAAGCGGGTATTTATATTGTCGCAAGATTCACACCAATCTTCGCTTTTTCGGGAGAATGGTTTTGGATTGTCTCAATTACGGGGATTGTCACGCTGTTCTGGGGCTCTTTCAATGCGGTCAAACAGACTGATTTGAAAGCGATTCTCGCATTTTCGACGGTCAGCCAGCTCGGGATGGTGATGTCGATGCTTGGCGTCGGCTCCGCCGCATTGCACTATCAAAACTTTGAATATTACATGGTCGCGGTTATCGCCGCCGTCTTTCACTTGATCAACCATGCGACATTCAAAGGCAGCCTGTTCATGGCCGTCGGGATTATCGACCATGAAACAGGAACGAGAGACATCCGCAGGCTCGGCGGTTTGATGACGGTCATGCCGATCACCTTTACGATCACGCTGATCGGCGCGTTTTCGATGGCCGGACTGCCGCCGTTCAACGGTTTTCTGAGTAAAGAAATGTTTTTCACCAGCATGCTCAGAATCACGGATTTCGGTCTTTATCATGCCGATACATGGGGTGTCCTGCTTCCTGTTTTGGCATGGATCGGCAGCGTGTTTACCTTTATTTACAGCATGGTTTTATTTTTCAAAACATTCACCGGAAAATATCAGCCGGAAAAACTGGAGAAAAAAGCGCATGAGGCTCCGCTCGGCATGCTGATTTCGCCGATTGTTCTCGCCTCTCTCGTTGTGATTTTTTTCTTTTTCCCAAACATTTTGTCGTACAGCATCATCGAACCTGCCGCCGCATCGATTATGCCGACCCTTTTGGGCGATGATGAGAAGTTCAAGGTTCATATATACATGTGGCACGACTTTTCACCGGAGTTCTTCATGACGGTCGGGGTCGTTGTCCTTGGAGTTCTCGCATATTTGACCATCAGCAAATGGAAAAAAGTCTATGGTCTGTTCCCGGAAAAGCTGGCGCTGAACAAGCTCTATGACAGCTCCCTCACCGGCCTTGAGAAGAGCTCCAACAGGTTGACCAGGGGATATATGACGGGTTTTCTCCGCGATTACCTTGTCTATGTTTTCGTCTTTTTTATTGTTCTCATCGGCGGCTCGCTTGCGATCACAGGAGGCTTTTCATATGACGTCAAAGGAAATGCTTCAATCGGCGTGTACGAGCTCGTCCTGTCGATCGTGATGATTGCCGCGACATTTACGACCGTTTTCGCGCGGTCAAGGCTGACGGCGATTATCGGACTCGGTGTCATCGGCTATACGCTCGCGTTATTCTTTGTCATTTTCAGAGCGCCGGATCTGGCGCTGACACAGCTGATTATTGAGACCATCTCCGTGGCGCTGTTCCTGTTGTGCTTCTACCATTTACCGAAGCTCAGATTCAAGCCGAAGTCGGCAAAATTCAGGCTGACCAATGCCATCGTCTCGATCGGAGTCGGTGCGGTCGTAACGCTTCTGGCTTTGTCGGCAAACAGCCAGCGGACGCTGGACAGCATTTCGGCTTTCTTTATCGAAAACAGCTATAAACTCGGGGGCGGCCATAACATCGTCAACGTGATTTTGGTCGATTTCAGGGGATTTGATACATTGTTTGAAATTACCGTCCTTGCCATTGCCGCGTTAGGCATTTACGGAATGATCAAGCTAAGAATGGAGAAAGGGGGAGAAGAGCATTGAGAAAACACGAGACAAATGATGTGATCCTTCAAACGGTTACGAAGATCGCCGCCTTTATTATTTTGCTCTTTTCTTTCCACATTCTTATGGCCGGCCATAACGATCCCGGTGGAGGTTTTATCGGCGGTTTGATGACCTCCTCGTCAATCGTGCTGCTATTGCTCGCCTATGACTTAAAAACGGTGCAGAACATTCTCCCCATCAACTTTATTTATGTGGCCGCAACCGGATTATTGATATCCCTCAGCACGGGGATCGGTTCTTTTGTCTTCGGTGCTCAGTTTCTCTCGCACGCTTTTGATTATTTTGATCTTCCGCTGCTTGGGAAAACGGAGCTTGCCACCGCCGTATTGTTTGATATCGGCGTGTATCTCGTGGTGGTCGGCGTGACCATGACCATTATTCAGACGATTGGAGAGAGAGAATAATGGAAATTTTAATGTCTTTTATCGTAGGGATCCTATTCATGGCAGCGACTTATTTAATGCTGTCCAAGAGCCTTCTGCGGGTGATTATCGGAACGGCCGTTCTCAGCCACGGCGTCCACCTTCTGTTGCTGACGATGGGAGGGTTAAAAAAAGGTGCTCCGCCCATTTTAAAAGAGGGAACGGCATCATATGTCGATCCGCTGCCGCAGGCTCTGATATTAACGGCCATCGTTATCGCTTTCGGTGTGACATCATTTCTTTTGGTCATGGCCTTCCGCGCCTACCAGGAGCTGAAAATGGATGATATGGATCAAATGAGGGGAAATGATCAACATGAATAATCTTGTAATCCTGCCAATTCTCATTCCGTTATTGGCAGCCGCTTTGCTTATCTTTATGAACAAATCGATAAAACTAATGCGTGTATTCAGTGCCATATCTTCCCTTGCAGCTGTGATTGCGGCAGGCTTCCTCGTGCAAACCGTGTTTACAGACGGCATCCAAACGCTGTACGTCGGCGGCTGGAAACCTCCGTTTGGGATCAGCCTTGTCGCCGATCAGTTCGCGAGCCTTCTCGCATTCACAACGGCCATCATCGGATTTCTGACCGTTCTTTATTCGTTTCGTTCCATCGGGGAAAAGCGGGAGCGCTTCTTTTATTATCCCGCTGTCCAATTCCTCCTGGCAGGCGTCAGCGGCGCTTTTTTGACAGGAGATTTGTTTAACTTGTTCGTCTTCTTTGAAGTATTGCTGATGTCTTCTTATGTACTGATCGTCATCGGGGGAACGAAGATTCAGCTGCGGGAATCTTTAAAATACATCGTTTTTAATATCATTTCTTCCGCCCTGTTCGTCATTGGAGTCGCTTATTTATACGCTGTGACGGGGACCTTGAACATGGCGGATTTGAGCGTTCGGATCGCTGAATCCGGCCAAACCGGACTGATCACCGTCATCGCCGTATTATTTCTGATCGTTTTCGGTCTGAAAGGCGGGATTTTCCCGCTTTACTTCTGGATGCCGGGTTCATACTACGCACCGCCTGCGCCAGTCTCGGCTTTGTTCGGAGCGCTCCTCACCAAAGTCGGAATGTACGCGATCGCAAGGGTGTTTACGCTGATTTTCACACAAGATGCCGCTTTCACCCACCAGCTGATGGTCTGGCTCGCGGCACTCACCATCATCTTCGGCGTGATCGGCTCCATTGCATATTGGGATGTCCAAAAAATCATCATCTACAATATCGTGACAGCGGTCGGCGTGATCCTTTTGGGGATCGCCGCCAATACACCGGCGTCGATCGAGGGGGCCATCTATTATCTGATTCATGATATGATCATCAAAGGAGCGCTGTTTATGCTTGCCGGAACGCTCTTTGCGCTGACCGGAACACACAACCTGAAAAAAATGAGCGGACTCATCAAAAACCATCCCGTCCTCGGCTGGATGTTTATGATGTCCGCCGTTTCATTGGCCGGAGTCCCTCCTTTTAGCGGATTTATCGGCAAGCTGAAAATCGCTGAAGGCGGATTTTTAAGCGGAGAGTTCGTCATCACACTGCTCATGCTTTTATCAAGCTTGCTCGTATTATATTCCGTTATGAAAATTTTTATTAACGGCTTTTGGGGTGAAGAACGGGAAGACGCCCCGGCGGCAAAACCGCTCAAAAGCTACCTTTATCCGGCGGCGATACTGCTCTTTCTGTCCCTTGCCATCGGAATCGGCACCGAGTTTGTCGCACCGTATTTTCATCAGGCGGCCGACACGCTGGTCAACCCGGAAAAATATATTGAAGCCGTTTTGAAGGAGTAGATCGCATGGCATTACAAATCTTGTTGAATTTTATTCTTGCGTTATGCTGGATGTTTTTAAACAACGACTACACCGCTGCCAGCTTTATTATCGGTTACGCGATCGGATTGTTCACGCTCTTTTTGATGAGGCGTTTTTTCCACCGCCGTTTTTATTTGATTAATATATGGGCGATTGTCAGGCTGCTGTTTATTTTCATGAAAGAGCTGATTTTAGCCAATGTGGCCGTTCTGAAGACGATCCTGTCGCCAAAGCTGAAAAATAAACCGGGCATTTTCGCGTTCAAGACAGACCTTAAAGAGGACTGGGAAATCACGACTTTGGCGAATCTGATTTCGCTGACACCCGGCACGCTAGTCGTCGATGTCTCCGATGACCGTTCGATTCTTTATATTCATGCAGTTGATATAGATGATGCCGAAAAAGCCATCAGCGACATTCGCGATTCATTTGAAGAAGCCATTAAGGAGGTAAGCCGCTGATGTTTGAATTTATTTTGCAATTGTCGCTCGGTATTCTGGCGGTCTCCACTTTGTTATACGTCCTGAGGGTCATTAAAGGACCGAGCATCCCGGACAGAGTGGTGGCCCTTGATGCGATCGGCATCAATCTGATCGGAATTACGGCTCTCGTCTCCATCCTGTTAAATACGACGGCCTATTTAGAGGTTATCCTCTTGATCGGTATTCTTGCCTTTATCGGGACCGTTGCCTTTTCTAAATTCCTTGAGAAGGGAGAGATTATCGAAAATGATCGAAGCCGCTAAATTGTTGATCGCTTTTTTCATTTTATTGGGCGCGCTGATCTCCCTGGCCGCTTCTTTTGGGACATTGAGGCTTCCTGATGTCTATTCGAGAATTCATGCCGCTTCTAAAGGAGCCACATTGGGAGTCATCGCTGTTCTCCTCGGCGTGTTCTTTTATTTCTGGCTGCTACACGGCATCATTACAGCCAAAGTGCTGCTCGGCATCGTTTTTGTCTTCCTGACGTCTCCGGTGGGCGCCCACCTGATCGCCAGGGCCGCCTACAATACGGGGGTTAAAATGGAAGAGAAAAGCGTGCAGGATGATTATGAAGGCTATCGGAATGTAATCGGCAAAAAGAAGGAAGATTCACATGTATAAAGAAAACTCGCCGTTTGGCGAGTTTTTTTACAACGTATCGTTATGATGAAGGCCGCTGGATGACCGCCATCGTACACCTTGAAATGCAAATGAGCCGGTCTTGTTCATCGCGAATTTCAATGTTGAACACCATTGTCGTTTTCCCGACATGAAGAGGGGTTGCGACAGCTTGAACGGTTCCGTCCTTAACGGACTTGATGTGATTGGCGTTTATCTCAAGTCCGAAGCATGCCTGCTGTTTTGGATCGATATGCTGATATGCTCCGATGCTGGCGACCGTTTCGGCAAGCGCGACAGATGCGCCTCCGTGAAGATAGCCAAAAGGCTGTCGCGTCCGTTCATCAACAGGCATAACGGCGACACACCGTTCCTTGTTGCATTCCGTCAGTTCAATCCCTAAAGCTTCGAGAAGTGTGTGCTTTGTCTCCACTCTACAAGTCCCTCCTTGATTACAGTACACCTTCGGATTTCGCGATCAGCACAGCCTCGGTCCGCGAGCCGACATTCAGCTTGCTGAATACCGACGTCAGACTGTATTCAATCGAGCGCTTGCTCAAATGGAGGGCATCGGCAATCTCCTGATTCGTATAGCCTTTTTCAACTTCTTTCAGAATCAGGCATTCCCTTTCTGTCAAAAGCTCGTGCTCGGTCTGCTGGCTGTTTGTCTTCGTCTTTTGCTGTGTAATCAGCTGTTTAAAATAATCGTAGTCGACGACAATTTTATTGTCCAACACCTGGTATATGTACTCGATGATCTTTTCTTTTGATTCCGTCTTGCTGATCGCGCCGTGCATACCTGAACGAATCGCTTCTTCAAAATAATCTTCCACCTCATATCCGGTATATACGATAATTTTGCATGATGAACAGGTCTCAAGGATTTTCTTGGATAGGTCCATTCCGTTGATTTCACCTAGATTCAAATCCATTAAGATCAGGTCATACGCAGAAAAATCATGGTTCGTCAGAAATTGTTCGCTGGCTTCAGGGCTGAGGCAATCGACAATGAAGTCCTGATTTGTTTCAAGAATTGCCTTCGTCCCCTCCATAACAGCCGGATGATCATCGATCACAAGTAATCTTCTCATAATTTCCTCCCTTTTGCGTTACCTTGCCCTATCACCATTTTATAGAAAAAACTTGGCAGATGCCAAGCAAAATCGTTAACGAATCATTACAATTCCATTTCAATGACGACTCTGAATCCTTTCCCTTCTGCCGTTTGAATATCCAGGTTTCCATTCAATGCACGGACGCGCTCGCGAATCCCTGACAGCCCCATGCTTGCGCTGTTTTGATAAAGCTTGTCCTGATCGACGCCGATGCCGTTGTCCTCATAATGCAGCACGACTTTTTCCTTAATGCAGACAAGCATAATCAACACCTCAGTAGCTTTTGAATGCTTGACCGCATTGCTCAAGAGCTCCTGGACAATCCTGTACAGATTGAGCTGTGTATCGAGATCCAATACCTTTGTAAACTTTTCCGTATTCAGGCGGATTTTTTCAATCGCCGAAGATTCACGATGCTGTGCCGCCAGTTTGGAAAGCGCCTTAACAAGGCCTAGATCATACAAGAGCTGCGGCCTCAGCTCCTGGCATGTTTCCCTTGTCGTCTGGATGACGGTGGACATTTGCTCATTCATATTGATCAGCCTTTGCCGGATTTGATTCGTACAGACTTTATCTTTTTCAAAATCGGCCAGAAACATCTCGCCCTGATGCTTCAATGAAATCATGTCCTGCAGCACTGAATCGTGCAAATCACGTGCCAAATCAGACCTTTGCTTTTCCTCGATCGCAAACATCAGCTTGTTCAGCCAAGCCGGATTCGGCCCTTCTTGTTTGACATTTTCCAGATGCTCCATCAGCTCGCCGATCTTCAGCACGTTTTCCAAGGACACGCTCGTATAAAAGGCCAGCGTCTCCAGCCAGGAAATCTCATCACGGGTCAATCTAGGCGTGTTTAAAACCGACAGGCACAGCATCACATACGACGTTCCGCCCCGCTCCCCGATTTTAATCAAAAACCCGCGGTCGACTTCGACGATTTTGCCGATTTCGGTGATGACCTTGGCGACTTCTTTTTCATACGGAATCCACGGGTATTCTTCCGTTTCTCCTTCGAGTAAGGAAATTGATCCATTGTTTTTGACCCTCAGTACATGCGCCTGACTGACAACCAGTACATCTAAAATGGTTTGCTTCAATTCCAACAGAACCTGGTTTAAAGATGTGAAGGAGCGAATCGTTTGTGTAAATTTAAAAATGCTGTCTTGATAATTGAACTTCTCCGAGAACCGCTTCAGACGGAAGCGGTAGTCTAAGATTTCTTTTAAATAGAAGACTCCGAGCATGAGAAGATAAATATAAACAGCTAATCTTAAATCATAATAATCACCTGTTTGATATTTCATTAACTTAATAGACGATATCAGAATTATTGTCGGAATAATTGCTAATAACCCATAGTATTTTAATCTTCCTACCAAAAACTCTACATCATAAATTTTATTAGAGATAAATTGATAAACTAAAGAAAATGGTATAATTAATATACATGGAGCAACTACTGCCGCAGAATAAATATAATCACCAATTAATAAAATTGGAATAACAAAAAACACTACAAAAGGGAAGACTCCAAAGAAATTTCCCAACATAAGCATTTTCAGAAAATATATTTGTTCATTATGCTTATACTTAATTAAACCATAAATAATAACTGCGTAAACTAAAGCAATTCCAATAAAAAACGAAAATAAATTGATATATGTTATAGGCTCTTCAAGAATTCCAAAAAGATCATATAAAATTTCTATTACGATGTTTAGGATTGGCAAGATATAAAGCAACAACATTTTATTGCTGAAGAATTTTTCTCCAACTTCTTTGAAATATTGAAGTATAAAGTGATAATAACTAGCAGGTATGGATAAGAAAGTTAACAAATTTAGATATCTACTAAATTTATCACCTCTTGATACGCCGCCAATACTAACATATGCTATTGAAATTACGAGTAAAAATAAAATCAACAAAAAAGATGATGTTTGTTTTTTAGTTTTATTTGATTTTAAGATCAAAAAAACACATAACATACATAATAAATAAAATACAACCGGAATTAAAACAGTAAATAAGATATCATAGCTTATAATAGTTTCTCTAGTATCAGTAGTAATGATTTCTCCGTTTCTTTCAATCGACAATGAGCGAACGTCAGACAGAATACTTTTCTTTGGTTCATTTGTAGATGGTTTTTCGTTATTTACTTCAAGAATGATATCTCCAGATTGTAAACCGGTATAATCCGCTAAGGAATCTTTCTCAACATATTCAACAACAAGCTGATTTTTAGAATTGTACTCTAAATATGCACCTACAAACATGTTGTTATAGCATAGAAATACAACAAAAACAGTATAAATAAAACTAATAGCAACTAAGGCGACCGAAATCAATTTCAACGAAAACTTCATTTTAAACGTCCTAATTTTAAATTTATCCCCAAACAGGAACTCTTCTTCCAATAGATTCCCATTCTTTAAAACCTTCTACTATACTTAGTATTTGATCTTGATCTAGTCCAATCAAGCTGGCATTTCCCTTAATAATCTGTTCTAAAACCTCTGGATGTTGGATTAAATAACTTACAATCTCCTGCACGATTTATTTTAATCCTCCCTTTCAAACTTATTTAAAATCAAAGAAACCAGTTTTTTCTTCTCTTTCTCTCCCAGTTCCAACTTTTCGATTCCTTTTTTAAACTTCTGAATAGCAAGCTGGTTCATGACATACATATATTGGGTGACGCCTGCTTCTTTCAATTTCTCTTTATAGCATTTTATTTCTATATCGGCAATTTTATCCTTGTATTCAAATATTTTTAACAAATCAATTGAAGCTTGATTAAATTTTCGTGACAAATATAAGTATGCGAGCGTTCTTTTCTTTTTAGCGATGTCGCTTTTTGAATCATAAAAAAGGGCCTTAAAATCGTTTTCGATTTGAAAGGCGATCCCGAGCTGATAGGCGTATTCTTCAACTGTTGGATTGAATTCTCCTGTGGCTAGAACCGTCCCCAAAACGCATGGTATAACAATTAGCGAACCAGATTTTCTCTGGATCATATCAAGACACTCTTCTTCAGTGGCGGGCTTATCACTAAGATCGTCATGCTGTCCTTGCGATGATTGCAATACATATTCCATCAGCTTATGCACAAACAAAGGATCATTTGAAACAGAGCTGATTACTTTGATGCTGAGGGTGTAAAGAGCCGTCGCCGCGTTCAGGGCGATTGAGCGGTTCGCCTTCATCCAAGGTGCGTCAAAGCTGTCTTCATCCTCCAAATCATCGAAAATATCAAAAGAAAGGATCAGCAGTTCAATTCCGGCTGCGAGCGTTTCTGCCGCTTTGGTGTCCGTGCCGCCGAAACTAAAGTAATGGTAAAAAACAAGCTCGGCGAAAGGCAACTGGTCCTTTGCATCTACAAAGGAGCGTAAAGTCTGATTTAAGTCGGGATTGGGAATGTCATCGTCTATAAAATGATTCATTCTTTGCTTGATTTTGTTGTGGTCTAGACAAAAAAGCTTAGAGATGGTGCTCACTCCTTTCTTAATATTTTACTAAATCAAATTCCCGATTGACAGAGCATTTTTTTTATTTAACAATTATATAATAATTTAACCTTTTTTTGGTTTTCGGCACAAAAAAAAAGACTTGTCTGAAAACAAGTCTTCTTAAGAGGATTTCAAATATGTGTATTTGTCGTATTGATCAATGCTTTTGTTAATCTTGCGCAAGGAGTCCTTTGTTTCTCTGATTTCATTTTCCAGCCGCCAAAGCAATTGCTTTAATTCTTCAATTTGTTGCTTTTCCACCGATTCCACACTCCTTTTGGAAGATCAATCAATTTGTGTATAGTGAACGAGTCATAGGTATTTGATCTGTTAATACAAGTTTAAAGGGAATTGGTCTCTTTTTCACCGAAAAGTTGCCCTTCTATTCATGCGTTACACCGCAAACTTTCAATAGACCATAACACCTATTTTACACGATGTGTCAATGGTACTCAATTCCTAATGAAACATAAAATTTTTAATTGATTTATTCATTTTCAAATTTTACATTCCGCTAAACCCCTATATATATCATGTCTGGAGGTGAAATCTGTTCGCTTTATGAGTGTAGAACGAAAGTATGACCTTTCCTCCAATAGAAAAACTTAAGATATTGCGGCACGCAATGACGGGTACAACACCGAAAAAAACGCAAAAGACCCCCGCGCAAATCCAAGCCGAAAAAAACCATTCGTCCGGCTCACACCGCAAAAACCGCAATTGGACCCGTAAAATGAAAGAAAGAGGTGTTCAATGTGTATCCTCCATACTGTTTTCCGTATCATTATTACCATTGGCGTCCGGTCTATCCCGAAGTCGAAACAAGTACATTTCGCCGTTCCGCGAAAGATGCGGGCAATCTCTTGGCCGACGGCCATACGATCTTAAACAGGCTTTCTTCCTCCAGGGATCTGGCTCATAAAATCATGACCGCCGCCCAAAGCTCCCAAAAGGAAACCGTTATTTCATTGCTCAGGCAAACCGGCGTCCGGAGCGGGCTTGATGCATCCTTTAATCCGGACGGCATCACGATCATGCTCATCAACCCCAACAGTCGGATATTTTTGATTTTGCGCTGGTCTTAAATCAAAAAAAATTCCGGCCTCTTCTGGGAGAAGAGCCGGAATTTTTTGTTTACAAGATCTTATGGCACCAGTCAATGGCTTCAAGGTAGCATCGATATGCGTCCTCTTTTGTGATGCCTTCTGATTCAGCTGCATCATTCCATTCATTTCGTTCGATCGACTTCGCAAGCCTTAAGATTTTCAGGTAATCGTTTTCTGTGCCGAGCAAAGCTTGACCTACTTCCTCTGTCAGCGGCAGTTCATTGACGACTTCTTTCAGCTCTTTATGCAGCAGCGTGTCAATAAATGAGAACATGCCTGTCAGCAAATAGGCTGATGGCTGGGAGCGGCGTGTTTTTTTCGCCAGCAGTTCACACAGCTTGGCACGGATCAGCGATATTTTAACCACTTCGTTTTTGCTGGAATTTTGCTTCTTCGTTAAATCTTTAAAAGAGAGGATGAAGATCCATCTTTTAATTTCTTTAAACCCAAGCAGCACGATCGCCTGGCGGATGCTTTTGATTTTTTGCGTCGGCCTGTTGGCGGGAGAATTCAAAAGCCTCAGCAGCTGATAAGAAAGCGACAAATCCCGCTCAATGATATTCGTGACCTTTTCAATATCAGGCTGATCTTCACTCAGCTCGTGAAGCAATTCGTAATAGGCATGAAAATGGTATGTAATATCGTGGCCGTCAATGACAATCGGTTCGCTGAAGAAATAGCCCTGAAACAGATGAAATCCGTCTTTTGCCGCCTGTTCATACTCTTTTCTCGTCTCCACTTTCTCGGCGAGAAACATCAAGCGGTGAGCCCGGCACGACTGCAAAATGCTCCGCCTTTCCTGCTGCGTCGTTTTGAAAAAATCGACCTTCAAAATATCGACGGACTCCAAAAGCTGGTGAAGCAAATCGCAAGTGACGAAGCGCTTTAAACAAACATCATCCAAGGCGATCGTATAGCCGAGTCTTTTCAATTCCCTGCATTTTTGAATCAATTCAACGGTGATCGGCACATCTTCAAGAATTTCGACTACCAGCCGGTCCGGATCAAAATAAGTCGGCAAACCTGATGCCAAAAGACCCTCTGTAAAATTCACGTAATACTTTTTGCCCTCAGTTAACTTATCGATTCCTATATTTAAAAAGCTGTTAATCATTAATTCCGTCGTCGCTTGGTCACCATCTATACCAGAGTAAAAGTTCTCTTCACTTCCTCTGTATAAAAGCTCATATGCGACAACTTGCTCTTTTCGGTTAAAGATTGGCTGTCTGGCAACAAATACCCTCATTCATCTTCCCCCTAGCGGACTGAGGCGCCTTTGCTCTTCAGTGATCAATGAGCGGATTTTGCCGGATGGATAAACCGCTCAAAATGCGTATTGAAAAACAGATAATCCCCGAAGAAATTATCTGTTTCAATCCCGAGTTATGGTAAAAACTATCGTTTACAGAGTCAGCTTTGATCCAGACCTTTTTTCGCTTTCATTTTGGCTTCGTGAATCTGCTGCATTTTGTTATTCCAGCATGCTTCACTTAAATCGACCGGATATTCCTCAGGCTTGCTGATCCGTTTATACTCTTCCCAAAGCAGATTAAGGTTCTCCTGGACATACAGCTTAATGTCTTGAATGCATGGATTGTCATAAACAAGCTTGCCTTTTTCAAAGATCGGTTTGTGAAGGTCTTTGGCATCAAAGTTCGTCACAAATTTGCTGATAAACGTGTGAACGGGATGGAACATTTTAAGCCGTTCCTGCTCATTGACCTTTTCGTAGTCCAAAGCGATATAATCCCCTTCAGAATGGTGGTTCAGCTGATTGATGATTCTGTATACCTTTTTCAGGCCCGGGGTCGTCACCTTTTCCGGATTTGAAGAGATTTTAATCGTATCGGTCATTTCACCGTTTTCTTCGATGGACACGAGTTTGTAAACCGCTCCGAGCGCCGGCTGATCATAAGCGGTGATCAGCTTTGTTCCGACGCCCCAGACATCGATTTTCGCCCCTTGCGCTTTCAGATTCATGATCGTGTATTCATCAAGATCGCTTGATGCAACGACTTTTGTATCCTTAAATCCGGCTTCATCAAGCATGGCTCTCGCTTTCTTGGAAAGATAGGCAAGGTCGCCGCTGTCAAGGCGGATTCCCGAAAATTCAATTTGATCGCCGAATTCCTTTGCTACTTTAATCGCATTGGGAATGCCGGAACGGACCGTATCATATGTATCGACCAAAAAGACGCATTTTTTATGGGTTTCCGCATATTTTTTAAAAGCTGTGTATTCATCGCGATAAGCTTGGACAAGCGCGTGTGCATGCGTACCCGAGACTGGAATGTCAAATCGCTTGCCGGCGCGGACATTGCTTGTCGCATCAAAACCGCCGATAATCGCCGCTCTTGCTCCCCACATCGCGGCGTCCATTTCATGCGCCCGCCTTGTTCCGAATTCAAGCGCCGTTTCATCTCCGATCACACTTTTGATTCTGGCCGCTTTCGTAGCAATTAATGTTTGGTAATTCACAATGTTGAGCAAAGCCGTCTCAATCAGCTGCGCTTCAGCCAAAGGCGCTTCGATCCTCATGATCGGTTCATTGCCAAAGACGATTTCACCTTCCTGCATGGAATAAAGCGAACCGGTGAATCTCATATCTTTTAAAAAGCCGAGAAAGTCATCCTTAAATCCCAGCTGTTCTTTTAAATACGTTAAATCGCTTTCAGTAAACCGGAAATCACGCAAATATTCGATCGCCTTCTCCAAGCCGGCGAATACGGCAAAGCCGCTGTCAAAAGGGAGTTTTCTGAAAAACAGCTCAAATACCGCTTTCTTTTGGTGAATGCCGTCGCGCCAATACGTTTCCGCCATATTAATTTGATATAGGTCTGTGTGTAGTGATAGACTGTCGTCTGTAAACCGGTGTTCCAACCTTCATTTCTCCTTCCTCAATCTGACACTGAGGCTCCCAGGGTGTTTGCAAAATGAGAAAGAGCCCAGTTGTGTCCGTCCGGGTTAAAGCTAGCCACTGCTTTTTGATGAATGACAAGGTCAAACCCTTTATTGTAAGCATCTACTGCCGTATGGAGCACACATATATCCGTGCAAACGCCAATTAAGTGCAGCTCTTTAATATCCCTTTCGCGAAGCTTGATCTCAAGATTTGTCCCCGCAAAAGCAGAATACCTTGTTTTTTCCATGTAGTAAACATGGTTGTCGTGTGCGTGTTTTTGATAAAGCGTTTCAAGATTTCCGTACAAGTCTTTCCCTGTTGTCCCTTTCACATTGTGGGATGGGAACAGGCGTGTTTCCGGATGATACGGATCTTCCGCATCGTGCGCATCGACAGCGAACACGACATAGTCCCCGTTTTTAATAAACGCTTCCGTCAGCCGCACGACGGCGTCTTCAATTTTCTGTCCGGGTTCTCCGCACGTCAGTCTGCCGTCAGAGGCAACAAAATCGTTCGTATAATCTATACAAATAAGAGCTTTTTTCATTGCCGCCCTCCCTGCCTTTTGGATGATAGATAACATTATACCTTATCTATAAAGACAAGTGAATGGCTTAAAACGAGTGAAAACCCTTGATAAGCCGCGCCACAAGCGGCTTATCACGTTTTCAGAAAAAAACAAAAGCTAGCGCCAGACGCCTATTCTTTTAGCGTCGAGCGTTCAAATATATCATCTTGAATATAAATCGTTTCCTTCTCCACCGCATCCTTCGACACCAAAATCAGTCCGAGCGGCGTATCCGTCTCATGATCAGATACGATCGAAAATGGGACTCCATGCTTGTTCGCCTCCTTGATGTAGGCCGAAAAGCGGGAGTAGTCGATCTCACCGTTTAATAGCAGCTCGGCATCGGCATGTGCCCCGATCGCTTCAATCACCTCGTTGTATGCTTTCTGGCGGAGCACTTGTCCCTTTGTCAGGGCGATCAGCACCCTTTCTCTCAGCGAACCTAAAAACAGCCGGCGTTCATCCGGTTTTGTCTCGCGTGGTCCGTGCATCCCCTGCTGTAAATATAGATCCATTGATTGATCGCTCACATTCAGACCCTCCAGTTTTATCATTGCTTACACATTTGCGGCTGCTTTTTATCAGTATGCCTTGAAACGAAAGAGCATAAACTGAAGGCTACATTTCCGTCACCCAATGCGCGATTTTTTGGGAAAGCTCTTCAGCGGCCTCTTTTTCTGCGATGTTGGCCAAGGAAGCATTCAGTTTTTGAATGAGTTCCGCCTTTTCTTCTTCATATGAGATCAGCGTGCTCCATTCCAATTGCGGCACTGCCACAAGCGTATGAAACTGTTGTTTGTTTTCATGAAGATATACATCTGTGATCATTTCTTTTTGATTGATGATGTTGGCTTTCCTTATTTTCAACTCTCTTTCACCTGCCCTATCCATCTTTTTTCCCATTATACTATAAAAAACAAACAGCCTCTTTAAAAGAGGCTGTCAGCCGTTAAAGCCTTGTATTCCATCCAAGACATCGGCATCTGTCAGGACCGTATTGCTGATTCCGCTATGAACCACGCTGTAATCGCCTGTTGAAAAAGAACCCGCCCCTCCTCCGGAAAAATCCGTCGATTTCGGGGAAATCGCAAACACATCTCCAAAAAAGGCTGCACTGTCGTCAGCGAGTGTCCTGATCAAAACCGGACCAACGATTGCTGGCATCTTCACACCTCCGCCCACCATTTTATTTGCATGATATGTGAAAGCGGAAAAAACGTTCAAGTACGTTCGGCCGATTCTTTTTTGGAGCGCTGCCGCAAACGGACAAGCCTGATGATATTGAGTGTAAAAGCCTTCAGCAAAGCATAGGCAGGCACCGCGACAATCATGCCGAGAATCCCCCCGAAGCTGCCGGCGCCGATCAATAAGAGAATGATGGTCAACGGATGCGTGTTCAGGCGCTTTCCGATAATAAGCGGAGAGAGCAGATTGCCGTCCGTCTGCTGGACGACGACAACGATAATCAGCGCGATGATCGCTTTTGTCGTCGAATCGAGAAACGCGATGATCACAGCCGGGGTCGCGCCGAGAAACGGGCCGACATAGGGAATAATGTTTGTCACCGCAATAATCAGACCGAGAATAAGCGCATACTTCACTCCGGCGATCCAAAAGCCGATAAAACAAGCCGTTCCGACAAAAAGGCAGACGATCAGCTGGCCTTGAATATACGCCGCAAGCGTATCATACAGATCTTTAAAAATCTTCAGCCCTTCATTTTTGTAATTGGCCGGGAGAATTTTGACCGCCAGATTCGGAAAACGATGACCGTCTTTCAGCATGTAGAACAAGATGAACGGCACGGTCACGGCGGTTAGCGCGATATTGGTGACAAAGCCAAATACAGATGTCAGGCTTCCCGTAATATTTTCAGGAAGACTTGTCAGAAACTCTCCGATCGAGTTTTCGATTTTTGCAACCGACACGAAATCCTGATTCATCATCCAAGTGAACCATTGGGAAGTGGATAATTGCTTAATAAAAACCTGTATCTGCTTCACATATCCAGGGATGCTGCTGAATAGGTCGCTCACCTGTTTTGTAAAAATCGGCCCGACAGATGATAAAACAAAGCCGATGAAAGCCAAAAACGCCAAATAGATCAGCAAAATGGACAGCGTTCTCGGCAGCTTTTTCTCGAGAAACCGTACGATCGGGTTAAATATAAAATACAAAATGCCCGCGATTAAAATCGGGGTAAATAATGTTGACGCAAATATGATAATCGGCTGGAAAAGAAAAGTCACCTTCGTCGACACATAAATAATCAGCAGAATCAATAATATCTGCACGGTCCAAAAATGGGTTTTTGATTTAAACAAGCTTTGTTTCCTCCCGGTTTATTCATTACTCTAAAAAGTACTATTGACACCATCGTCTGTCAACTGTTTTCATCCTTCAATACGGACAAACAGGAAAAAGAGTTTCATCTAAAGGAAAGAAAGACCAAATAAAACAATGGGAAGACCGGCGGCATCTGGTCTTCTTTAAATATGCCTGCTATTTTCGAAAATTTTCTAAATTTTTTTCACCCGCTGGGAATAAAGTGCACTTCAAGAAAATATTATGAAAGCGTTTACAATAAAACATGAGGTGAACACTTTATGAAAAAAATGGCGCTGGTGCTGCTTGTTCTATTGTTTTTGTTTCCTCTCGGCTCACATGCTGGGGGCTTTAAAGGCGGAGGAGGCGATCCTGGTTACTGGTTTACAGGCGATCCTGTTGAAAAGCCCGATCCGGCAAAACCGCCGCTTGTTTTCGTCCACGGCTTAAACGGCTCGTCCGCTGCCTGGTTTGATGAAAACGACATGGCGGAACAGGCTTGGAAAAGCGGTTATGAAACGGCTTTTATCGATCTCCATCCCGATAAAGACATGGATGATAACGGGGCCCTCCTCGCTGCCAAGCTCCGCGAGATGTATGATCATTTCGGCAGGAAAGTGATTCTCATATCCTACAGCAAAGGCGGGATTGACAGCCAGTCCGCCCTGATCCGCCATGATGCTTACCGCTATGTCGAACACGTCATCACACTCGGGACTCCCCACTACGGTTCACAGCTTGCCGACCTTGCATACAGCAGCTGGGCCGGATGGCTCGCGGACATTTTAGGCCAGCAAAATGATGCGGTCTATTCTTTGCAAACCGGGTATATGAAAGCATTCCGCGAGCAGATCGACAGCCATCCCAACAGACAGAAAACCGAGTATTTTACACTCGCCGGCAATAAAATCGGCGGATTTGGGAGCGTCTTGTTTTTCGGAGGCATTTATTTAAACATGTTTGGCGCAAATGACGGGGCCGTCGTTGAAAAAAATGCCCGGCTTCCATATGCCGTTAATCTCGACACCGGCAGCTGGGATCATTTCTCCATCATTAAAGGAAGCGAGACGTTCCCTGTATTGAAGTCTTTATTGGGAACTGATCAAAACATGCAAATGAACAAGCTGACAAAAGAAAATAGGTCCTATCCTTATATAAGAGGCGGGGTGAATGAGGGCCTTACAGAAGAAGAATTTGCGGTGGAGAAAGGGGTAGAAGAAATAACCATTCACTGGCTGAGCAATCATTCCTCGGGAAATATCAAACTGACAGATCCTCATGGCAAAGCGACGAAAGATTTTTCCCTTTCCAAAACAGCAGATGTGTTTGCGGGCGGATATGCTCACTCCGCTGTCATCAAAAATCCGGCCTCTGGCAAGTGGAAAATAACGTCTTCCGTCAAACAGAAAGAAGCTTTTTTATTCGTCGTCACCTTTGACTCCCCTCTTGATCAGCAAATTGAAAAGGAATTTAAGGCACAAGGGTCAAGTCTTGCAAATGTGAAAACGGCCGTCCGCTCAATCCGTTATCAAAATGGAAAGCAAGTGGAGAAAAAAGAGCTCCGCTCCGCTTCACTCCATGCCTTGCAGCACGTTCAAAAAGCGGGGATGTATTCCGTCACGATCGATGTTTCCGGTCAAACAGCTGACCGCGTGCCGTTTAACAGAACGATCATCCGTTCCGTCTATGTAAATGACAAAGGGGAAAGGTTTGAATATAACCCTTTGTCAGATTAAACCGTTTCTTTCATGGGTAAACGCGCTTGATCCACCATCCGATCAAGCTGCTTGATTTTTTCGATCGCAAGCTTATGGTCGATTTTGCGGTAGTGGTGATTGCCGCCCGGCTCTTCATCGAGTTCATCCGCTTTTTTGACAATCTGCTGCAGCGTGTTTTTGTCCAGATCGCCTTCAGGCAAGTATGAATCGGTATGAAGGAGAATGGCCAAAGCGATCTCTTTTGCGGCTTTCGGGTCCTCGCCGAGCCGGATCAGAAGCTTGTGGGCCCGCTCCGCTCCTTTAATGGCATGAATATCATTTTGTTTGTATTTTTCATAGTCCCACTCCCCGTCCGTATACCATTCATAATGGCCGATATCGTGGAGCAATGCCGCTTTTGTCGCAAGATCGGGGTCTATTCCCGTTTTTACCGCCAGACGATATGCGTGGAAAGCACAGGCAACGGCATGGGCGACGCCTGAACGAGTCAAATATTTTTGTGCAATGGGATGGGTGAATACATCCATTAATGTTACGTTTCTCATGTAAACCCCTCCTTTATATATTTTTAGAATCCTAACATATTTTCGCGCAAATCTCAATTGATCTGGCACATCATTTTTCATCATGACCGCTTTTATCATTCACAGACAAAACACATTGTCATCGAATGATTACACCCCACACAAAGAAAAGTGGGCACCCCTTCTTAAAGAACACTAAAGCCTGAGGGTGAAAATAAAAAAACAAGCACAATATATCTCACTGTGCTTGTTTTTGCCTTTCACAAAAATTCTTTGATGTCGTACACTCTGCCGGTTTCAAACTCCGTCTCAAGCAGATCAAGAAGCATTCCGGCAACAAAGGCAGTGCTTCTCAGGCTGCCCTTTGTTTGATAGTTTTTAAACCGCTCAATCTCATGGAAGTCTTTTTTGGATGATGAGCGAATGACCTCTTGCATGCCGGTATCCATGACTCCCGGAGAAAACGAAATCATCCGCACAGGATATTCCTCGTCCTCCTGTTCAAAGGCGAATGTTTTTGTGAACATATCAAGCCCGGCTTTTGAGCTGCAATAGGCGCTCCAGCCTTTGTAAGGGTTTTTGGCTGCACCGGACGAAATATTGACGATCGTTTTTTCGCCTTTAAATGGAGCGAGCCACTTTGTAAATTGCTGGCTGAGGATAACCGGAGCAAGCAGATTCAGGTTATAGTGCCGGCTCAGTTCTTCCCACCCGGCCTCGCCTGCGCGCTTGATCGGGGTCACCATGCCGGCGTTATTGACCAGTGTGATCGAAGCCAACTCGTCGATTTGCACAGAATCAGTCAATTGCTGAAACCACTTCTCTGTTTCCGCCGGATTTGTCAGATCAGCCTCATGCTGAATCAGTCTGTCATGGCAAATATCGGACTTGGTCCTGGAGACGGTGTGCACCAAATGGCCGTTTTCCAAAAAACCGTTGGCAATCGCTGCGCCGAGGCCTTTTGACGCTCCTGTGACAATGGATAAATGCATCTGAATTCCCTCCTTATCCATCATTGTACTGATTCGTCGGCAGGCTTCTCAAGTGCTTCCGCGGTTTGTCCCGGAAGAAAGGCAGCCCCTATTTCTTCTGCTGGCCGCTGACAACTCTCGGAATCAAGAAGAACAGGCCCGCAATACAGAGAAGGATCAGGACTCCATACAAGATAGGCAGGAAGATAGATTGCTTGTCTTCTGCCATGTCATCTACCTGTTTGCCTAATGATGGCTCCGCTGAAAATGACAGATTGAGCTCTTTCAGCTTTGAGGCGACGGAATTGCTTTTATTTGTGAAGCTTCCCGATAGACCTTTCAGCTGTTCGAGGGGACCGTCTTTTTTCTTGTCCGAAAATGAGAATTCCTTCAGCTCTTCCGGTATCGGTATATCTTCTTTGTATTCAGCATCGTCTTCCTGCAGGTAGTCCGTTTCGATTTTGACATCCTGCTTTTCATACTCGTTTGGCTTGACGTCGACTTCATCGGTTTCATCCGCTTTCACAAGCGGTGTGAAAAGAAAGAAGGAGAGCATGACAGCCATGATCCCCTTCTTTCCCCATCTCGCATTACGCATCAATGTCATTCTCGCTTTCCTCCGTTTTTGATTTTGCAAAATCGACAATAAACGGAACGGCCAATGCGATGATTGCGATAAGAACCAATGCTCCCATTCCAAGTGCGAACATATCGCCTGTTCCATACTGAATGGACATATATACGGTTGACACCGGATTCTCGAAGCTGAAATTCGGCATGGCCAAATCAAGCAGCGGAGCAATGTAGAACAAAATCATGAAAGCTGTTGCCGCGCCTCCAGCAATGGAGCCAAGCATGAATGCCGAACGGATGACGGCGGAGCTTGCGACAAGCAGCATGATCGTAAAGGCCGACCACATCACGGCCTGGTCATCTGCCAGAGAGTAGATGTTCAAGCCGAACAGGCTGATCATCAATCCGACAATGATATTCAGTATTCCAAACAGCGCGCCTCTGACGAGAAGCGGAGCGTTTTGGTAGTGGTGGCTGAAGTATCCGATCAACAAACTTGAGATCATGACAATGACGAGAATGACAACCGGCGGTACGTTTTGCGCTTTTGATTCAGGAACATCCCCGCTGATTTTCACAGGACTCGCCAGATGATCGTATACATATCCGTCATTTCCTCCAAAAGCATTGCCGAGGATGCTGTACACATCACCGCGGACGAGCTTTGTCGTATTGACGTTCTGACCCCAGTTTGAATTCAGGGTATCCGCTTTTTGCTGAACATCGTTTACACTTTCCGTAATATTGTTGGTGTACTCGATGACACCTGATTGCGTTTCTGACAAGGAACCAAGCATATCTGACAGCTGCAGAATGTCATTTCCAAGCGTATCCTGCATGCTGATCACCATGGAGCCGTCTGTCGCATCTCCTTCAAAGACCGCCGTTCCGGCACCCACCGGATTGCTGAGCTGTTCAGAGACGGCATTTGCTCTCTCTGAGATTGTGCTAAGCTCATTCAGCGTTTCCGTCTGCTTTTCATCAATGAATTCTCCGTAGGTTGTTACAAAATCGGACATGCCTTCTGTGTAATCTTGAATGTCCTCATTTGATAACAGCATGTTGTTTTTAAGGTTTTCCCATTTTTCCGCTTCGGTTTCACCGACTTTAAGGACTGTATTGAGACCGTCTTGCGTCCCGGAGATGACGCTTTCCTTAGTTGAATAATTGACCGAACCGAAAAATGTTGTTTCATAATTTGATAGTAACTTATAGTAATTGAGCAGTTGATCGACATCTCTCGTACGTATGTTAGATTCAAAAGCTTTTTTTAAGGTGCTATCTTCCGGAAGATTTTCTGATACTCTCGCTTCTATATTTTGAATTTTCTTATAGATAGCATCAAAATCTTCTGTTCGTTTATTGTTGAGATCTGTAATCTTATCGTTCAGATCCACTATTTCTTTCTTTAAATCGTCAATGTTTTCATTTAGCTTTGTAATTTCCCCACTCAAGGTTTCAAGCTTCTTTTTCAGCTCTTCATTATGAGTGTCCTGTTTTGCACGAAGGTCTTCTTCCACCTTTTCAAGCCGGGCAGCAGCTTCATTCAGCTGCTCTTTTAATTTGGCAACCTCGTCATCCGATCCTTCTGAAGGCTGCTCATTTCCAGGGTTCTGGGTATCTCCGTCTTCACCTGTTGCTTGATCATTTGTCGGATCTTCAGGATTTGATGTGTCTTGCTGTCCGTTTTCTCCAGTGTCGGCTGCCGGTTCTTGATTCTGATCAGGAGTCGTGTTCTCGGCAGCGGGATTTTCACTCTGATCAGGAGTCGGTTCTTCTGTTGAAGGGTCTCCACTCTGATCAGGAGCCGGTTCTTCTGTTGAAGGGTCTCCACTCTGATCAGGAGCCGGTTCTTCGGAAGTCGGATCTTCGCTCGGGTTCGGAGTTGGTTCTTCAGGAGTTGGTTCCGTACCTCCACCATCGTTATCAGAAGAATCTTTTAACCCGTCCGATAATTCTTTCAGTTCAGCCGCAATGCTCTTCAATTCATCTTGCTGTTCTTGGAGATTGATTTCTAGATTGTTCGGCTGTTCTTCATCATCTTGATTATTATCCTGATCATTTTTATCCTCATCACCCGGGTCCGTGCCGTTTTGTGAATCATCTTCAGAGCCTTTCGATAGATCAGACCGTAATACAATTAAGTCAGGCTCAAGCTTACTCAAATTCGCTTTTCTTGTTTCAGCCTGATAGTTATCTATCAACTTATTTTGGATCGAATTAATCCCATTCAGTTGGATTGAAATCTGATCCTCCCGCGTTTTTTGCAGGTTTTCAAGAGAGGTAGAAGTCAAGCTAAACTGGTTTTGCAAACCGCTGAGCGACATTGCCATACCGTTCATTTGTTCGCTGAAGCGGCTTTGGGCGCTGGCTTGCTTTTCTTTGATGGATGTCAGGCCGTCTTGAATTTGTTCTTCACTGTCCGCCTGGGCTGATTGAAGCAGCTCTGACTGCTTTTCCTGGTACTCTTTATACTGATTGACATTGTCAACAAAGCTGTCCAGCTGCTTTTTCGTTTCTTCAACGCTTGCGTTGCGTTCTTTTGATGTGCCGTGTGTTTCATTGATCGACTCCTTGAGGCTTTCGATCATCTCTTTTTGTCTGTTCACCTCGCCCGCTAAGTCATTGGAGCTCGGCTTATAAAAGTTGTACATGGCGTTTTGGAATTCCGACTCTTTGTTGACGATGCTGTCGAATTCTTTTCTGACCTTTTTGACCTCCTGTTTGACAAGCCCCCAATACAGAGTCGTCATTTTCTTGCTCACCGTTTTTTGGGCGTCCTGAAGCTCACGCTGGACTTTTTCCTTGTTGACGGCGTCAAGCTGGCCCTGAATTTTAAATTCCAACTCCGCTTTTTGCGGACGTTTATGATTATAGCTTAAAATGTTTTGCGAAAAATCGGACGGGATGTAGACAATCGCATCGTATTGCTTTTCCGCAAGTCCGCTTTCGGCGGCGCTTCGGCTGACGACCGTCCATTTGTAGTCCGGACGTTCAGCCAAAAACGCCGATATTTGGTTTCCAAATAACGTATCTTCATCAACGGTTCCGTCCTCTTTCAAGACGCCGGTATCCTCATTGACAACGGCGATTTCCCTTGTCGCGCTCGAAACCTTTTTCGTCGGATTCTCGCCGATGAAATGAAAGAATAAGACGGGCAGAAGGATGATGATGACCATCGCGCTGATGATTTTCAGAGTGCTTTTTTGTTGTTCCGTCATGTCGTTTTCTTCCTTTCTACAGAACATAAAGGAATTTGAATTTTTCTTTCCCTGCCGTTTTCAACGATATAGCCGAAGCCCGGCTGAATTTCCGGCTCCTGCCGTTCATACGGAAGCTGGATCAAGTTTTGCTCGGACTTTTTCATCAGCAGGACGGCATGTCTGACTTGCTTGACTTCGCTTGTCAATGCATCATATCCTTTTGTAAATTCATTGTGGTTTCCGGCAGGTATAAAGTGGAAACCTAAATGGGCATAAGACTTCATGAACATCGCCATCTTATCTTGGATCGATGCGTCAATCGTCTGCTGGAACCGCGAAATTCCGTCGACGATAAAGACCATCGGCGAAAAGTCAAGGTTTGCGATTTCCCCTTGTCTGACAGCCTCCACATACATGGCTTCCCTCGTCCGGCAGATTTCTTCTGTTTCGGACAGCCATAGAAGAATGTCATCCTTTGTTTCAAGGTAGCTGATCTGATCCTCTGTCGCGTATTGAGATAAGCCGCGGTCGATGGAGTCAAACACAGCGATCTTTTTCGTATCATGATCAAGCAGATGCTCAAGCATGATTTTGATGACATTTGTTTTTCCGCGCTGGGTCTGCCCCATGATAAGGCAATGTTTGTTTTTCTCAAGGTTAAAGTAAACAGGTTCGACAGACTCTTCATCAAGCCCCATCGGAATCAGTCCTCTTTCAGGCTGAAGCGGATAGTCCCTCATCAACTGCGTCACGGAAAGCTCCAGCGGCAGCATCGGCACCGGCGCAGGCTTTCTCATGTCCTTGAAGCGCTCGGCAATGTCCTGAATATCGGCTTTGATGTTTTCAAACAGTTCGATATCGCTGTTTGCTTCAACAGGCAAAAACATTTGCGCAAAGTATTGGTTTTCTTTGTTTAAGATGACACGCCCCGGAATCGGTTCAAGGCTGTATTCCGGCCTTCCGATAATGGAATAGGCTTCGGACTGGTCCATCAAATAATGAACGACCCTTGTTTTCAGATTGTTCAACAGCGACTGTCTGATCGCGTTGACCCTCGTCGCCGTCAGGATCAAATAGATCCCCAATGACTGGCCGTCGCGGGCGAACTGAATAAATTCAGCTTCGAGATCGTGCATTTCATCTTTGATGATGTCGAAGTTGTCAACCGTGATGAAAATGAACGGAAGCTTCTCTTCGTTCAGCGCATTGTACATCTTAATATGGCTGATTTCTTTGGCGCGGAACAGATTTTTCCGATGCTCGATTTCCTCTTTGATGCGGACCATGAATTTTTCGATTTTTCTTGTCTGATCCATCAGGAAATAATCGGCCGTATGCGGAAGTCTCGCAAGCGGCAGAAGCGTTCCGTTTCCAAAGTCAAAAATGTAGTTGTGCAGTTCTTCTGGCGTGTATTCAGCCGCAAAGCTCATCAGGAAGGTGATCGCACTCAGCGATTTTCCGTAGCCGGATGATCCGACGATGGCGATATTGCCGTCGTCCATCATGCGGTAGCTGATCGGCTCCTGACTTTGCTTTTCGGGTTCATCGATAAAGGCGAAGTTGAATGTATCGGCCTCCTCCGACGGATAAAGCGCTTTGGGAATGCGTTCCTCAAGCGGCGGCAGCCAAGGACTCGGGAGCTTTTCGACTCCCATTTCCTCCTGAATGCGCTCAATTTGTTCCACAACAGCGGAAATTTCCGTCTGAACCTCTTTTTTCGAGGCATGGTCTGCGTCTACATCTGATAAAGGAATTAATCCGGTATCGGTGACGATTGCCACCTCATCTTCCGTTCCGTAGGCGTCCTCGGCATAAGGCGCTCCGCTCCAGGCAGACTGGAACAGCTCATATACCTCATTGTTGCCGACCTGCAAATACCCCCGGCCGGTTACCGTGATCGTGGCCGCATCCCCGTTTTTGAGGATCTCTTTACTGTCATTGGCGTCCTGCACCTTTAAAGCCACTTTAAATCTCGAGTTGCTCCAGATCTGGTCATCGATGATGCCGCCCGGTTTTTGCGTCGCCAAGATCAAATGCACGCCGAGGCTTCGGCCGATCCTTGCCGCACTGACGAGCTCGCGGATAAATTCCGGCTCTTCGCTTTTTAATTCGGCAAACTCATCCGATATTAAGAATAAGTGAGGCATTGCCGTTTTCGCTTTTTTCTGCTTGTAAAGCTTTGTGTAATCATTGATATGATTGACGCTGTACTGATCAAAAAGGCGCTGCCTTTTCTTCAGCTCGCTTTTAATTGATGCCAATGCCCGCGTACTGAAGTTTTTGCTGCCTTCAATGTTCGTGATCGTTCCGAGCAGGTGGGGAATGTTCCGGAACGGCTGCGCCATTCCGCCCCCTTTATAGTCGATCAAAAGAAAAGCGACTTCATGCGGATGGAAGTGAACAGCCAAAGACAAAATATACGTTTGCAAAAATTCACTTTTTCCCGATCCGGTTGTCCCCGCAAGCAATCCGTGGGGACCGTGTGCTTTTTCGTGCAGGTTTAAATACACGATGTCATCTTTTCCTTTATAGCCGATCGGCACAGCCAACGATTTGGCCGATTCGCTTGTCAGCCACTTTTGTCCGATACCGATGTCATCGACTTCTTTCGCATGGAACAGCTCAAGGAACGAAACCGTATCAGGAATTGAATTGGTCATTCCAAGCTGGTGGTCAAGCGTCCTTAATGTACGTGAAAAGATCTCATTGTCTTCCCTTGTATGCTGATCCAATTGAAACGGGATCTGCACGGCTTTCTTTTGCTTGATCAGAATGTCGCCTTCCTGTTCGGTAATATAACGAACGAGGGTATGGATGTTTTCGGACAGGCTTTCTTTCGTCTCTGCCGCAACGATTGTCGACACTCCGAGGTTTTTCTGCTTCCCTTCCAAATATTCAAGTATGACGTGTTCAGCGATCAGCTGCTGGTTTGTGATAATAAAGACAAAATGCGGTCTGAACCGGGTCTTGTCTTTGTTTTCATCCAAATCGCGTTCTCTTAACAGCTCGTAGACGCTTGAAAGAAGTTGATCCCTCGTCTGTTCGTTGTAAATAAATCCTCGCGCATATGTATGCGGCATCTGAAAATGCGGAAGCCACTTCATCCATTCCCATTCTTTATACTCGGCTTCGTCAAAAATAAAGACAAAGCGTAAATCATGATAGCTGTGGAAGAAAGCGAGCTGTCCGACGAGCTGATGAATCTCGTTTTTGACGACAGCTTCTTTTCCGACAACCCCCATCGGTCCTTCGGCGAGATTGACGGTAATCGGCGCGTTTTTTAGTTCTCTGTAAACCTCTTCCATCTTTTGCGTCTGTTCGAGCAGATGGTCTGTATCACGGTTTGCCAAATCTCCGCCATTCAGGTTGATTTGATAGGAAGAGGCAACCGTTCCCGTGCCAAGGCGGATTTGCAGGAAATCTGCGCTTTCAATTGTTTTTTCCCAAATTCGGCCGCTGATTTCCTTTGTTAAATATTTCATCCGTTCAAAGGCAGGAAAATGGAACTCCAGGACGAATTTTTGTTTTTCCGCCAGTTCATGCAATTCCTTCTTTTTATTCTCAAGGTAAAGCGTATAGACGCGCTCCCTTTTTTCTTCGCGTTTTTTGCGCTGGCTTTTATCACGGAAGTATTGCACAGTTGATGTAATCAGCGTCATCATAAACATCGCCAGGGAAACGACGATAAAGATGCCCCGCGGCTGAATGATCGCCACGATTCCCATCACAAGCAGCATGACAAGCGGAGGCAATATCATCAGCCATAAGCCTCTGTTGTTCTCATCGCTTTCCTGCGCCGGAAAGCTGAAGGATATTTTCTCATCCGGCAGGTCGTAAATCATCCTCGGCGGCCTGCGGTAATGCGGATATTTATTTTTCGTTTCAGAGGTAGGCCTGAGCATTTTTTCCAGGTTTGTAGCAAACTCCTCTTGTCCATGAATTTCCAAAAGGTCGTTTTCAATGATGCGGAACGCATTCAGGCCGTATAAAATTTCATCCCCATTTTGCACCAGGGCAGGAGCGGTTATTTTTTCCCCGTTCATATAGACGAGCGCACCATTCGGGATCACATGCCACTTGCCTTCAAGGCGGATCAATAAGAAGGTGCCGCGGTCTCCGAAAGGCGAATCCGCTTCGGTAAAAGAGACATCCGCCTCCTCATTGCAGGAGGAAACAGCGATTTCTTTTCTCTCTCCTAAATAATAGGCAGGGGCGTCTTCGGATTCTTCCGTTAAAAAGAGCGTCAGCTCCCCGGCGCCGTCTTTTAGGACCGTTTTATCACCAAGCGCCAAAGAAGAGGCCGGCTCATCCTTGCGATAGACGCTGTACAGATCGGAGTCCTTTTGTTTTTCCAATGTCACCGGACCTTTTTCAAACGGAAAACGGCTGATGGTGACGGAATGCTTGACATCCGGTCCGATTGTCAGCGTGCGGCTGCTGTGATCATCCAGTTTTATTTTTTGATAATTTTCATGGTAAAAAATCCATAACAGACTCATTTTTCCGCCTCCTGCCAACAACAGGTTATCTTCACTTTATTTATCATCTTTTTTCTTTTGCTCTTCCTTTTCTTTATTTTCTTTTTTCTCCTGCTCCTTTTCAGTCTTTTCCGCTTTTTCTTGTTCAGTCTTTGCAGCCTCTATATCAGCCTGTTTTTGCTCAGTCGTTACCTGCTGGTTTTCTTCAGTATTTTTCTGCGCGTTTTTTTCCTTTTCCAATGTCTCATACAATTCGTCATATTCCTTTTGCAGCGGATCCAGCTGTTTCTGCCTCTCTTCGCTTGACAATTGGTTATCCGCCTTGATCTCAATGATATATTTCGAGATTGCAAATATGATTTGGAAGTTGTTTTCCAGCTTACGAGCCGTCTCTAACGCCTCTTTATTTTCCCCGCGTCCGATCTGAATCCAGTAGAGGAAGTTATTCGGATCGACCTGCAGCGTAAGGCTGTTCAGGGCATCTTCCTGCCAGTCTAATTCCTTCAGCGCGTTTTCAACAATCATATAGGAATATGCGAGCTGATATTGAACGGAATCCGGCATCTCATCAGGTTTGTATTTATCAAGCGTGCTGATGACTTTGCTGTACTGTTTATTTAAAAAGTAGCGGTTGCTTTCGACAAACGCCTCCTGTTTTGGCTGAGCGAAGAATAAAGAATAGAAGGAAAACAATAAAGCCGGTACTAAACATAAAATAAGGCCCAATCCTATGTATCTTTGCGTCTTCCACTTCTTCTTCGGAAGGTGGACAAGCGTTTTTTCTTCGGCGTCAAGCTCATCAAGCCGTCTTTGAATGACAGCTTTTAAATCGCCGTATGTCCCGCTTGAGACGATGTTTTTCACTTCGTCTGAAAACTTGATGGTTTCGCTGTATTTTAAATACTCTTCAAAGGTGAATTCGCCGTCAACGGCAAGCGCCGCTGCTGCCTTCACTTCATTAAAAAGTCTTTCTTCATCGTGTTCGTATGGCGGAATGCTTTCTTTCACTCCATAATGTAAAAATTTCGGGGTCAACCCTTTGTCAAAGACAATGTTTTCCGGCGTCGCAATGAGATGCAGCCTTTTGACCGAGTGCTCTTCAACAGCTTTGACGAGCTGGTAGGCGAAAAGCCATTTGCTTTTTTTATTTTTGGATTTCAAGTAGCGAAATTCTTTATATTCAGCAGGAGGCTGAATCGAAATTTGGACTTCATCATCGGTCATGACGGTTTCTTTTTTAAAGGAAGGATCGACTTCTTTGATGACGTTTGCTTCCAAGCCGTTGACAAGGTTGATCTTTTCTCGTTGAAAACGAAAAATGTAAGCATCGTCTTCCTTCGTCATGACGGCTTCCAGTTGATTTTCCAGATACGTTTTCTTTTTTTCTGCCATTCATCCAGATCCTTTCATAATATTTCAAGACGGTCTCCAGTCGTTATACCGCACTGTGACAGTGTGTATTCGCCTGAAAAAACGGCATCCTTATTTGTCACCCTGATCCAGCAGCCTTCGCGGGGAGGGACAGATATGCTCTTGGCCTGCCAAGCGATGTCGACCACCTTTTTGACAGAATGGTAATCTGACAGTCTGAGATCAAAAGCGCCGCCGTCATAATGTTTTAAATCGATGGTAATGTCAACATACACCAGTTCATCACCTCTCAATAGAAAAAGCGCCGTCATCTTCTTTTGAATTAGGCGCTTCTCTCTTTCTTCTAATCTGTAAATTAGCCGCGAATTTGGCTAGCGATGTCTTGGTCAGTGCTTTCAAGAGTGTTAGCAGTCTGATGAAGCTGTTTAGAAACGTCGCTTAGAAGTTCAGCCATTTTCACAAAAGAAGGTCTCAGCTCTTGATATTGCTCTGCGAACGCGCGGCTTGATTCACCTTCCCACATATCTTGAAGCTGGTTGATCATTTGATCAAGACGCTGGTTGACCTGTTCAGTAACGTCTCCGCTTTCTTTTTGATATCTGTCAGCCATTTGCCGCAGTTCAGCCGGCGTAACACGAATGATTCCTGACATATTCCTTATACCTCCTGCGCTATTCGCCCTAGATATGGGCTAAATAACTTATTTTTTTGAACGCTTTTATTATAAAAACAAGATTGAGGCACAGTCAAACAAATCTGTTGTTATTTTACAAAATGAGTCTAAAGGTTTATCATTCCTCTATTTCCATCCAGCAAAAATTCTAGAAATCTAGTAAAAAAATCTCAATTTTCATCAAATATTCAATTTGAATCAAAAGTGATGGTTCTATTTGACTACGTGCAAGCTTTTTAAAGTCCATAGTGAAAAGGATGGATTGCATTATAATGAAGAAAAACGCCGAGAAGGCGCTCAGACCAAAAAAGCCTGTCTCCTTATCTTGGAGACAGGCTTTTTCGCCTCACCCGGCTTTTAGTTTCGCCGGCTTTTGCCGGTTGTAATGATTTAAAAAGAAATCGTCGGTTTCCGCGCGAATGACCTTCCATAATAAAACAAGAGCCACCAGGTTGGGAATCATCATCAACGCGTTCGCCATGTCGGCAAAAGCCCATACCGTATTCAGGCTTGCCACAGCACCGTAAAACGTGATGAATACGTAAGCAACACGGTAAATCGGCACCCATTTTAAGCCGACAAGATATTCAAGACATTTTTCTCCATATACATACCAGCCGACAATTGTTGAATAGCCGAAAAAGATCACCGAAAACGTAACAATGTACTTCCCTGTTAACCCTAAAGAAGAGGCGAACGCCGCATTCGTGAGCGCCCCCGCGTCAAGGGATGTATCATGGGCAACTCCGGAAATCAACCCGCCTGAAGGATCCCAGAACCCTGTAATGATGAGGACAAGCCCTGTCATTGTGCAAACGATCAATGTCACAATAAACGTTCCCGTCATCGCCACCAGCGCCGATTTAACAGGATGATCGGTTTTGGCATTCCCGGCGATGAGAGCCGCTGTTCCTAAACCGGCTTCGTTTGAAAAGATCCCCTTGGACATTCCGTTTCTGATCGCTTCGGACACGACCACTCCTGTGAAGCCTCCAGCCGCAGACACCGGGTTGAAAGCATGATAGAAAATCAGCTGAAACGCCGGAATGATTTGATCATAATGCAGGAAAATGATAATCAATGAACCGCCGATATAAAGAATCGCCATCACCGGCACAAAAATGCTTGCAACCGTGCTGATGCGCTGAAAGCCGCCGAAAATAATCGCCGCTGTCAGCACTGCGAGCACAAGGCCGATAATCCAATCTTGGATGCCGAATGTATGTGTGACGACCTCAGCAATCGTATTGGACTGGACAGAGTCGCCGATTCCAAAAGAAGCGAGCACGCCCGACAGCGCAAACAAGACGGCGAGCGGCTTCCACTTCTTTCCGAGACCTTTTTCAACATAGTACATCGGTCCTCCGGAATACTCGCCGCGTTCATTTTTGACACGGTATTTCATGGCCAGCAAAGCTTCACTGTATTTGGTAGCCATACCCAAAAGGCCGACGAGCCACATCCAGAACAAAGCCCCCGGGCCCCCTACCGTAATCGCCGTGGCCACCCCGGCGATATTGCCGTTTCCAATCGTCCCGGCCAGCGTCGTCATCAGCGCTTTGAAGTTGCTGACATCGCCGTCTGCACCCGCAGACTCTTTTTCTTTTCCGAAAGCGAGCTTGAAAGCATATATCAATCGTTTAAATTGAAGCCCCCTCAGGATCACCGTCAAAAAAATTCCGGTCCCTACAAGCAGAACGATGCCCGGGACTCCCCATAAAATGCTGTTAATTTTCTCTAATACCAACACCGCTGTCTACTCCTCTTATTCCAAAATAATTAAATTTGTTGTAATAGCTGTCACCATTCATGAAATATAATGAATCGAGATTAACTTTTTTGTTGATTTTCACAAACAACTATATTCATAATAAAAGTAAGATGGGTATATGTCAAAATTTTTTCATGCAAACATAAAAGTAGGGGTTTTTTATGAACAATCGAGTGAATCCTTTTAAATACCAATACGACCGTTTGGAAGATGTGGCGGATCATATCAGCGAGGTGCTGAACTGCCCGATTACGATAGAGGATGTCAACCACCGCCTCCTTGCTTACAGCACGCACAGCGACTATACCGATCCGGCGAGAACATCGACGATCATCGGCCGGCGCGTTCCGGAAAAGGTGATCAACAAGCTCTGGAGAGACGGAACGATTCCAGCTTTGATGAAAACAGACGAACCGATCAGGGTGGAGCAAATCGATGAAGTCGGTCTGAGCAGCCGCGTGGCGATCTCAATCTGGAAAAACAGCGAAGTCATCGGTTTCATTTGGGCTCTCGAAAGCCAAAAAACACTGTCGGAAGACGAGCTTCACCTCTTAAGGCATGCCGCCGATTCCGTGAAGAATAAGCTTTTGCCATACCAGGTCCGCAAACGAAAGAATGAACAGCGCAGCCAGGAATTTTTCTGGAAGCTGCTCACAGGGCATATTTCAGAGGAACAGGAAATTGCCGACGGCTTTCATCAGCTCGGCATCAGGGTGCCGTCTTCCTACTCTGTCTTCATCATCCGCCTGAAAAACGAAATTGAGGAAAAAACCGAAAAACAGCTCAATTATTTATTGGAGACGACACAACAGGTGCAAATTTCGCTGGCCACGATCGACTATAATGAGCTGATCATCCTCGCCGCTCCGAAAACAGGGGAAAACGGACAGCCTTTTAACGATTTAAAACAGTTTGCCGGAAGTATTCAAAAGCAGCTTAGTGAGCGGTACAAGCTGAACGACTGCACGATTTCGATCGGAGGAATGTACGGGTCGATCACCCGTGTGCACCAATCCTATCAGGAAGCGCTCTCCGTCTTAAAAGTAAAGGAGCGGTTTGCGGACGAAACAAAGCATCTCGTCAGCTTTTCAGAGCTCGGCATTTATCAATACCTCGATGTGCTTGCCGAAAAAAGAAAACACGCGAACTATCCAAATTATTCGCTCATGCAGCTTGAGGCTTATGATCAAGAACACCACTCCAATCTCGTCGAGACCCTTGAGCAGTTTATCGAGTGTGACAGCAATGTCAACACCGCTGCCAAAAAGCTGAACATTCATGTCAATACATTAAACTACAGGCTGAAGCGGATCGGCAAAATCGCGGAAATCGATTTAAAAAACATTAATGAAAAGTTTACGATTTACCTTGAAATCAAGCTTCGCAACATGCATTTGTGAGATTCCACAAATGCATGTTTTTTTATTTTCTTATTCGAACAAAGAAAATTCTAAATTGTCAGTATAAACTAAAAGAACAGTAACCATAGAAGGAGGAGCGACGCGATGATGATCGGGGTTCCGAAAGAAATCAAAAACAATGAAAACAGGGTGGCGCTGACTCCCGGTGGAGCAGCGCAGCTAATTGCCGCCGGCCACCGCGTCATCCTGGAAACAGATGCAGGTGCGGGAAGCGGATTCGAAAATGAGGATTATGTGTCAGCAGGTGCGGAGATCGCCGAAGAGGCAAAAACGGTTTGGAATACTGCGGAGATGGTGATGAAAGTAAAAGAGCCTTTGCCTGAAGAGTATCCCTATTTTCGCGAAGGGCTGATCTTGTTCACCTATCTCCATTTGGCTGCGGAGCCTTCTTTGGCTGAAGCTCTAAAACAAAGCGGTGTCATCGCCATCGCTTATGAAACGGTAAGTGACGGCCGTTCCCTTCCTTTGCTGACGCCGATGTCGGAAGTCGCCGGACGGATGGCCGCCCAGATCGGTGCGCAATTCCTTGAAAAGCCGAAAGGCGGAAAAGGCATATTATTAGCCGGCGTTCCCGGTGTGGCTCGCGGAAAAGTGACGATTATCGGAGGAGGCGTCGTCGGCACAAATGCGGCGAAAATCGCGGCGGGTCTTGGCGCCGATGTGACAATGATCGATTTGAACGCAGATCGGCTCCGCCAGCTTGACGATCAGTTCGGCCATCAAATCAAAACGCTGATGTCAAACCCGGTCAATATTGCCGATGCTGTCGCTGAAGCCGATCTTCTCATTTGTGCGGTGCTGATTCCCGGCGCAAAGGCTCCGACATTGGTGACGGAAGAAATGGTCAAACAGATGAAGCCCGGCTCCGTTATCGTGGATGTCGCCATTGATCAAGGCGGAATTGTCGAGACGGTTGACCACATCACGACCCATGACAATCCGACATATGAAAAGCACGGCATTGTCCATTACGCCGTCGCCAACATGCCCGGCGCCGTCCCGCGGACATCCACAGTGGCGCTGACAAATGTAACGGTTCCATACGCCCTTGAGATCGCAAACAAGGGCGCGGAAAAAGCGGTTCTTGAAAATCCAGCCTTAAAGGCCGGCGTCAATGTGGCAAGCGGACATATCACATATGAAGCGGTGGCAAAAGCTTTAAATGACAGCTATGTACCGCCGGAATTGGCGCTTGAAAGTTCGTCGTCAGCGGCTGGGGCGTGACATGTTCAAAAGACAGAGGCTTACTCGCAGGCCTCTGTCTTTTTTTAATCAAAGCTGTATCTTTCTTCTTTCCAAGGGTCTCCCCTCATATGGTAACCATTTTTCTCCCAAAATCCCGGGTGGTTTTCCTTTGTAAACTGGATGCCCCTCAGCCATTTGGCGCTTTTCCAAAAATAAAGGTGCGGCATGATCGCCCTCAGCGGAAAACCGTGCTCAGGAGTAAGCGGAGCGCCGTTATGGGAGTGGGCCAGCAAAGAGGAATCCAGCAAAAAATCCTTCAGCGGCACATTGGTCGTCCAGCCTTCCTCAGCGTGCAAGATCACATATCGGGCTTCCTCAAGCGGCTTTGCGATTTTGGCTATCTCCTGTGTCTTGATTCCCTTCCAGACATTATCGAGTTTTGACCATCCCGTCACACAGTGGATGTCGTTTGACACTTCGCTTTCCGGGAGCTCGCACAGTTCCTCAAAGGATAATAAGAGCGGCTGTTCAACCAATCCGTAGATTTGCAGATTCCATTTTGACAAATCTCCATAATCGGGAACATCGCCTGTGTGAAGGACGGGAAACGTCGTGGTGACATTCTGGTTCGGGGGCACTCTGTCAGATGGCTTGTGCTGTTTTGCTTTTCCAAAAAACATGTGGCAAGCACCTCTCTTTTGTTAACTAGTATATAAATAAGGTTGACAAACTCTTTCATCATCTTTTACGATAGGAGGAGAATGAAGGAGGAAGAACAACATGACAAAACAAAAGCTTCGTGCCAGTGACATGGCGCTTGCTGGAATGTTTGCCGCTCTGATGGGAATCGGCGCCAACATCACTTCGTTTGCTCCCTTCCTGCAAATCGGCGGAATTCCGCTGACGATGCAGCCGTTTTTCTGCCTGCTGGCGGGCCTTCTGCTCGGCCGCAGACTGGGGGCGTTATCCATGATTGTTTATGCGTTGGTTGGCTTTATCGGCGCGCCTGTTTTCGCCTCGTTTTCCGGGGGAATATCCGCTCTTTTCAAGGGCAGCGGCGGTTTTATTTTATCCTACATCCCCGCGGCATATGCCGCAGGCTGGATCACAGACAGAAAATCCGAGCCGAAAGCAGCCGATTTTTTCACCGCTTCAGTCATCGGTACATTGATCATCTACCTGATCGGCGTCAACTATATGTATTTCGCTTTTAAAACTTGGCTGAACACACCGATCACCTATTCTTACGCCTGGGTCATGATGACCTGGTTTTTCATCAAGGATCTGGCCTTCTCCGTTCTGTTGGCCGCCCTCGCCTCAAAAGTTTACAAAGCGGTTCAGAAAGCCGCCGGCTTCAAAAGAAATCCCACTTTTTAAAAAAAGAGAACCTTTGCGGGTTCTCTTTTCATTTTAACAAATATCCAAAATTAAAGGACGATAGCCGCGATCCAGCCAAACAGGATCAGCGGGATGTTATAAAAGATGAACGTCGGCACACAAGTATCCCAAATGTGATGGTGCTGTCCATCGGCATTTAAGCCTGATGTCGGTCCTAACGTACTGTCGCTCGCAGGCGAGCCGGCATCTCCCAAAGCTGCCGCCGTTCCGATAATGGCGATCGTCGCCAGCGGGCTGAAGCCGAGCTGTGAGCAGAGCGGGACGAATATCGTGGCAATGATCGGGATCGTCGCAAATGATGAGCCGATTCCCATTGTAATCAACAGCCCGACGATCAGCATCAATAGCGCGCCGACAACCTGGTTATTGCTGATCAAACCGGTGGATGCTTCAACAAGGGATTTGACATGGCCCGTTTTCTCAAGCACATTGGCAAAACCTGCAGCGGCAAGCATGACAAAGCCGATAAACGCCATCATGTTCATCCCGTTTGTGATCAATTCGTCGGCTTCGCCTCGTTTCATGGCGCCGCTTAAGAATAAGACCGCCAATCCGCTGAGCGCGCCGAAGATCATCCCGTCAACATCAAGGCTTTGTGACAAATACAGCTGCACGCTTAATGAAACGGCGATGGCCAGCACTGCGATAGAGAGGCTTTTTTTCGTATAAGCCGCAGGTTTTTGACCGGCGATTTCCTTCATTTCATATGTGCGCGGTTTCCGGTATACGAAAGCGGCGATTGCTAGCCCCACAACCATTCCACCAACCGGAATGATCATCGCCAGCGGAATATCCGAAAGAGAAACGGAGAGTCCCGCGTCTTTCATATTATCTTTCAAAATCCCCTGGAAAATCTGGCCGAAACCGACCGGAAGCAAAATATACGGAGCCGTTAATCCGAAAGTCATCGCACACGCAATGATCCGGCGGTCAACTTGAAGCTCATTTAAAATTTTGAGCAGCGGCGGGATTAACACCGGGATAAATGCGATATGAACGGGAACGACATTTTGCGACATACAGGAAATGATTAAAATCACAAGAACGATCAACACTTTTGACAGTGTTTTGCGCCGCGTGTCCCCTTCTTTGCCGATCAGCTTTACAGCCGCTTCAACCATGGCATCCGGGAGGCCCGTTTTCGTCAAAGCGACCGCGAATGCGCCGAGAAGCGCATAGCTGACGGCTACCGTCGCATTTCCTCCAAGCCCTTCGGTAAAGACGCTGACCGTCTGACCGAGGCCGAGCCCGCCAGTCAGACCGCCGGCAAGGGCGCCCGCAATCAAGGCAATGACAACATTGACCCGCAGCAGGCTTAATATCAGCATAACAATAACTGCAATCACAACTGCATTCATATTTAAACCTCCGAAAAAACACTTTAGTTTGCTAATGTAGTAGATAATTAAAGTAATGAACGTATATTACCACATCTTTTGCGATTGCGTCAATGAAGCTTTGAAAATGTGAAAATTAACCAATAAAAAAATCCCCTGGTGAAGGGGATTCTAAAAGATCATACATCTCCTGTAAACCGCTCAACAAACGTGACAAGCGTTCTCACCATCACACCTGTCCCGCCTTTTGGCCCGAAGCATGTATGCTGATTTGTCGTTGCCGTTCCGGCTATATCAAGATGCACCCATGGCGTCTGCTCTGCGAATTCACCGAGAAAAGTCCCGGCCATTATGGCGTGGCCTTCTCTGCCGGGCGAATTGTTTAAGTCGGCCATTTGGCTGTTTTTCACTCTCTTTTTGTCCTTTTCTGTTATCGGAAGCTGCCAGATCGCTTCTCCCGCTTCATCAGCAGCTTCCCGCACCCGGTCATAAAGCGGCGCGTGATTCGTCATGGCCCCCGTTGTTTCCGTGCCGAGAGCGACGATGACGCCGCCTGTCAGTGTCGCGACATCGATCAATACGTTTGCTCCATGGTGTTTCGCATAAGTCAGACCGTCGGCCAGGGCAAGCCGTCCTTCAGCATCCGTATTCAAAATTTCAATCGTCTTGCCGCTTAAGGAAACGATGACATCGTCGGGCTTCATGGCGCTTCCGGAAATCATATTGTCCGTGGACGGGATGACAGCGAGAACATTTTGCTCGGGACGAAGTTCGCCGATCGCTTCCATCGCCCCTAAAACGCTTGCGGCTCCTCCCATATCCGATTTCATCCCGACAATGCCGTCCTTCGTTTTAAGAGAATAGCCACCTGTATCAAACGTGATTCCCTTGCCGACCAAACCGATCACATCATCCCATGTTTCTTTTCCTTGATATTTAAGCACGATCATTTTCGGCGGTTCTTCAGACCCTTGGTTGACCGCCAAGAGCCCGCCCATGCCGAGTTCTTCCATTTCCTCTTTCTCAAGGATTTCGCATTCGAATTCGTATTTAGCCGCCAGTTCAGCCGCATAGGAAGCGAGATCGGCCGCGGTCAGCATATTGCCCGGCATATTGACGAGCGTTCTGGCTGAATTCGTGGCATGTCCATACACTTGGCCGACATGAAGGCTTGCCTGAACCTCCTTCAGGTCATGATCAGTTAATACGAAAACGTTTTGCAGGTGGTGCTCGGGTTCGTTCGGTCTGTGCTTGTAATCCTGCACCTCATATGTTGAGAGCATGCAGGACTCCGCCAGTGCATGGGCGGCATCGTTTGCATCGATTTGATCAGATACAAAGCTGTCTAGCAAAACGGTTATGTCCTGCTTTTTGTCTTTGTGAATCATTTGAACCGCTTCTGCAAAGCACCGCTTTGCATCCTCGAACGAGAAGTCCGCTTCCCGGCCCAATCCGACGACATACAGCCGTTTAACTCCCGTAAGCGAGGGGGTAAATATTTTAGAAACTTGCGCTTTTTTGGAGGATACATCACCGTCTTTTAACAGCTGCAAAAGCTGGCCGTTCAACAGGCGGTCGATTTCTTCCGCTTTTCCGTACAGGCGGCTTTTTTTAAACAATCCGATCAGCAGCGTTTCTTTTTTTTCAAAGTCTTTAAAGGCATAAAACATCTGTCCACAGCTCCTTACCAGCAGAGTGAGTAAAATTGAAGCAACAATGTTATAATAGGAAAAACATTTTTTCCTTATGAGGTTTCATATGATATATTTTAGCAAATAACCGCATACTTTTCTGAATTCATCTCTATTTTCTTTTAGAAAGGATGTTCTGAAAATGGAAATCCTCAATAACTTTCCTTTACTGGCGAGCTTCGCTGCCATCTTTTTTGCTCAGTTCATCAAAGTGCCCATTTATTTTGTCGTCTCAAAAAAATGGGATTGGCGGCTGTTGACCAGCACGGGGGGGATGCCGAGCTCTCATTCAGCGGCCGTTACGGCCCTGTCAACGGGTGTGGCTCTTGACCATGGGATGGATTCGTCTTTATTTGCCGTCTCTTCGATATTTGCGGTCATTACGATGTTTGATGCGACCGGAGTCAGAAGGCACGCCGGAGAACAGGCGACGGTCATCAACCGGCTCGTCCGCGACTTCAACCGCTTTGTCAGTGAGGCAAAGGATTTTCCAAAAGTGCATCAGGAGGAAAAGCAAAAAAAGTTAAAAGAGCTGTTGGGCCATCAGCCGATCGAGGTCTTTTTCGGAGGATTGACCGGCATCGCTTTAACGCTGATTCTGCACTATTTATTCATGTAAAATAAAAAACGTTTAAGCCCGTTTTTCGGACTTAAACGTTTTTTTGCTTATTCTTTCGCCATTTTATATTTTTGCCTGAATACCTGCATCGATTTGTTTTCATTCAGCTTCATGAGATCCTCTTCGGTCACGGAGCCGTCCCCTTTTTTAATGACATAGACATCAAGGGTTTTCTTTCCCCATTCATTATAGACATCTTCAACCGTTTCATAATACAGGTCCAGCCTGTTCCCTTTAATCGCCGATCCCGTATCAGCGACCACGCCGTAGCCGTAGTCGGGAATGAACAAAATCGTTCCGATCGGAAACACGTTCGGGTCCGCTGCAACGGTCGAATATAAATCTCTTTTCACTTTGACTCCTGAATATGTAAGCCCGTACTCAGGATCGTGAGGCTGTTTTCCAGTCGATTCAACCCCTGCGGTATAGCCTGTTGCCGTGACTTTTTGTTTCGGATATTTACTCCAGTCAAATGCGTCTTCAAGTTTTTTCGGTTTGTTTTTAATTTGCTTGGCGGCAGACAAAGACGTCTTTTCCGCCCTTTCTTTCGGAAGTGATTTAAAGGTTAGCCCCAATTGTTTAAGGGACAGGTCCCGTTCTTTTGCCCAGTTTGATAAATCCTCTGCTTCGACGCCTGATACGGCAAAGAAAGTCGTCATGAAAGCCAGGACGAACAATATCGTCATCAAAAAGCGCCTGCACATTGTTATCACTTTTCTCAAATCTTCCCACTCCTCTCACCATCTAGTTGTTTCCAAGAGTGGGCGGAAATATTCAGATGGCGAGATAATTTCAAGAAAGTTGGGAAAATTCACACCAAAAAACCCTCTTCAGCAAAAAGAAGAAGGTTAAAACATTTGGTATCCTCTTTTTCGCAAAGCTTTGATCGTGACTCCTGACAAAAGGGCCCCGGCCATCCCGCTTGCTAAAATAATAATGTCCGCCGCAGCCAATGAAGCCACCCTGTCAAAAAGTCCGGAAAACGCCTCTCCGGGCGTCTCCACATAGCGAATTAATTTTTCCTTATTGACAATGAAAAGGCATACAATCGGATAAATGACAGCCATGATCCACGACATCCTGAGCAGCATGTTCAGCAAAAAACCGATTCCGAAAAACAAGACGAAAAACAAGACAACTGATATGATGACAACTGGTAAACTGATCAAAGCCTTCCACCCCCAAGTAACCTCTTTTAGTGTACATTGGAGAAGGAGCTTGAGTCAATCATTGGAAAGTCTTGATTCAGCGGTCTTTTCCGGTCCCCTGGCAGTGGCTGCACGTTTCCGAACCGCCGAGCAGAAGCTGAAAATAACCTTTGCCTGAACAAAATGTGCAGGTTTCTGAGCGCTGCTTAGTTGAAGAAGTCTTCATCACACACACACCTTTTTTCTTAATTTTCAGATAATAATATCATGAAGATTGTCAATGAGAAAGTCAGAAAATATAACGGAATATTTCATGTAAGCGCTTAAAAACAAGACTTTCTTCCGTTTTCTTTCATTTTTGAAGTTTTTGATCGGAAATAAAAAGCCCGCAGCACATGCTGCAAGCTTCTTAGAAAAATTTAAATTTCCCTTTCTTCAGGACGAGCCCCGGTCCTCCGATCATGAAGAGCGAACGGTTGTCGATCATCTTCTTCATAAAGGAAGCACTTGTACCGGTCATTTTTTTGCCGAAAGCGATGCCGATTGCATCGTGTTCGCCAAGCGAAGCGACAGATCCTTTATTATCGAACGTGAATGTTTCAGTTTCTTTGCCGTGGATCAACGCCGCAATATTTGCCGCACAAGTCTCTCCCTGCTGCATGGAAATTTGCGCTGTCGGCGGATATGGACGATCGGTTTCTTCGTTGATGACAAGCGAGCAGTCACCGATGACAAAAATCTCATCATGGCCGTCAAGCCGAAGATCCGGCTTGACTTTGACACGGCCGCGCATATTTTCAAAACCCGATTCTTCAATCACCGGATTTCCTCGGACACCGGCAGCCCACACCACCGTTCCGGCCTTAATTTCTTCGGTCTCGTCATCTTTTCCGACAATGATGCCGTCTGGTTTGCATTCTTTTACGGCTGTTCCGATTTTGAATTCGACGCCTTTTCCTTCAAGGAAATTGACCGCATAATCGACAAGTTCGGGGTCAAAACCAGGGAGGGCGGACGGTGCGGCCTCGACGCAAATCAAGCGGACCTGCTGGCGGTCAATATCGTATTCCCTGCACAATTCGGGAATGCGGTTGGCCAGCTCACCTAAAAATTCGATTCCAGTAAAACCTGCGCCTCCGACAACAATCGTCAGACGCTCAGGGCGCTTTTCGGCTTCTGTGTTGTATGTCGCAAACTGGTATTCAATATGCTCCCGAAGCTGGCGGGAGGAATCGATGTTTGAAATCGGGAAAGCGTATTCCTTTAATCCCGAAATGCCGAATGTCTCAGGAACGGCTCCCAAGGCAACGACAAGGTAGTCGTATGCAATCTCGCCGGTTTCCAGAACGACCTTTTTTTCTTCTTTATTGATTTTCTTCACCGTGTCCTGAACAAAACGGACGCGGGATGTGTTGATGACATCTTTAATTTGATAGCGGCACCTGTCGTGATGAAGCGTGCCTGCGCTTGCCTCGTGCATCCATGTTGTTTCATAATGATAGTTGTGCTTATTGACAAGCGTAATGTCCGCTTCATTGATGCCGATTTTTTTGACAAGTCGCGTCACAGTCATTAATCCACCGTAACCTGCACCTAACACTACTACTTTTGGCTTATTCAACGGAATCACATCCACCTTTTCTATATTTTACTGCTAAGCCGGATAAAAATAGCCTTTGGGTTATTTTCGCCCTCTCTCCGGCTTTTTATGAAAAAAAGATTGTGAAACCCTTCACTTTAGATCCGTCCAAAAACGGATCGCTTTCCAACTGATTGACAAAAAAAATTCATAAAACATTTATGAAATGTTCACAACTACATCATAGCGATTCAGAATTGGTTTTTCAAGATTCGATATGCCGCCGGCGAAAAGCGGTTTTGACCGCTGAAAAACAACAGACATACTCGTATTTATTTTATGTGATATGATATAATTAAGAACAATTTTCATTTAGGGGGCATTATTTTCATGCGTGAAGACTCAAAAGTATATGATATTACGATTATCGGAGGCGGCCCGGTCGGCCTGTTCACCGCGTTTTACGGCGGAATGAGACAGGCGAGCGTCAAAATCATCGAAAGCCTGCCGCAGCTCGGAGGCCAGCTGTCCGCTTTATATCCGGAAAAATACATATATGATGTTGCCGGCTTCCCTAAAATCCGCGCCCAGGAGCTTGTCGACAACTTAAAGGAGCAAATGGCCAAATTTGAACAGACCGTTTGCCTTGAACAGGCTGTCGAAAGCGTGGAAAAGCAAGCCGACGGCATATTTAAGCTTGTCACAAACAAAGAAGTTCACTATTCGAAAACTGTCATTATTACAGCCGGTAACGGCGCGTTTCAGCCGAGAAAGCTTGAACTTGAATCCGCGGCTCAATTTGAAAACGCGAACCTTCATTACTTCATCGATGATCTGAATCAATTCGCCGGCAGACGCGTTGCAGTGCTGGGCGGAGGGGACTCAGCTGTAGACTGGGCGCTGATGCTTGAACCGATTGCAAAAGAGGTGTCGATCATTCACCGCCGCGACAAATTCCGCGCCCATGAACACAGCGTCGAAAACCTCCGAAATTCCAAAGTCAACGTGCTGACGCCGTTTGTGCCGACAGAGCTGATCGGCGAAAACAAAATAGAGCAGATCGTCATTGAGGAAGTCAAAGGAGAAAGAAAAGAAGTCATTGATGTCGATGACGTCATCGTCAACTTCGGATTTGTTTCATCCCTCGGACCGATCAAAAACTGGGGGCTCGAGATCGAGAAAAATTCGATCGTTGTCAAATCGACGATGGAGACAAATATTGAAGGATTTTATGCAGCCGGTGATATCTGCACATATGAAGGAAAAGTCAAGCTGATCGCAAGCGGATTTGGAGAAGCTCCGACCGCGGTAAACAACGCAAAAGCTTATATGGATCCCAAAGCCCGCGTTCAGCCTCTTCATTCGACGAGCATGTTTGAGAACAAATAAAACAAAAAGGAGCCTTACAGAAAAGGCTCCTTTTGTCAAAAGACATTCATATATGAAAATAGCGTTCCCAAAATCAGCACGATCGTTAAAATCGCAACCATTCCTGCTACAGTCAGGATCATCCTGTCTTTGATTTTTTGTGATTGAGGAAGCGGGCTTTCGCATCCGCACGCTTCACATACTTTTGAGCTGTATGGAATAAGCTGACCGCATGCTTTGCAGTTGATTCTTTCTTCCATGATGGGCCCCCTTTTCCCTGATGGGCTTTTGTTCCTAAAAGAACTTGTCCAGAATAGAATAACAAATAAACGAATAGAATGTCTTAGGATTCACAAAATATCCTTAAAATGAATAAAAACCTTTGTTAGGAAGTGACGGTATGTCTTACTACAACAACCGAAATCAAGAACCTTTGCCTAAGGAAGATATCAGCACTTGGGAGTGCACAGCAGAGGAATGCAACGGCTGGATGAGAAAAAACTTCACGAGCAGTGAACGTCCTTTATGCCCTCTTTGCAATCAGGAAATGGTGAGCGGAAGCCGTTATTTAACCTCAATCGCCAACAATACGAGCAACCTCCATCGTCTGTTTAATCAAAAATAGAAATACTCCCTTGCTGAAACCAAGCGAGGTGGATGCCTTTCTTTAATCAATTCTTTGATTTCCCGCATATTTATGTTTTCGCCTGACTGTCCAATCATACTTCGATTCCATCCCCCTGTATGAAAAGAAGATGTTGCTATTCATCATACAATTGGGATTGTCATGTTCATTTGCCAAAATCCAGCCGTCGGGGTGCGGCTGGGCAAAATGAGCATGAGGGATGGTTATGTTCCGCACTTCGCGTTATTAAGGCAGGGTGCTTTTAAATCACTTTCTTTTTTTATGCCAAGCTTTTCAGCAACAGGATTTCATCGCGGATTGGAATGCCGTTATCCGCCGTAAGGGGAATTTCCGGTTTGATTTTCCTTGCTTTTTCCACCGCATTCACATAGAGCTCTCTGAATACATAGCCCCGCTTTTGATAAAATTCCAGGGCGCGTATATTATCGTTGGTGGTGATCAGCTTCACCACGCTGCATTGCTTTTGTTCGGAAACGTGTTCGACTTCTTTTAAAAGAACCGAGCCAATCCCTTTATTTTCAATAGTGCTGTCCAAAGAGACGACTTCACACTCGTTTTCTTCGATGATATAAGTAATCAGACCTGCTATTTTGCCCGTTTCATCTAAAACAGCATACCCTTCCAATTCATCGCATTGAAATGTTCCATTTGAATTCACCATTTCAGGGCTGCCCCAATGGAGGCAAAAAAATTCCGTTACAGTCCCTTTTGGCAATTCGTTCACCGGGATAACCTTCACGTCTTTACCCCCTAGTCGCAATAAAAGCTTTTCATATCACAACAACGCCTTTCTCACAAAAACGATGAGAAAGGCGTTGTTTTACCCGCGTATATCAGCATTCTTCAGGCGTACCGGCGTTTACCGCCGTGCGGAATGATGAGCCGCAGCCGCATGATGCGATGGCGTTCGGGTTGTCGATCGTAAAGCCTCCGCCCATCATGGACTGTTTAAAATCGATAACCGTTCCGTTCATAATATCAAGACTTTCTTGATCAATCAGCATCGTGATCCCATGCTGGGCAAATTCATTGTCATCTTCATTTTTTTCGTGTTCAAAGCCCATGCCATAGGAAAGGCCGCTGCATCCGCCGCCTTTTACACCGATTCTTAAGAAAGCATTTTCCTCTTCATGCTCCTTCATCATATCTTTAATATGAATGGCGGCCGCTTCCGTAAGCGTGATCGTTTTTTCACTCATGACAAAGCACCTCCTTCAGCTGTCATGTGTACCTTTATTATAAATGTGAATCCCGCATTTCTCAAACAGACTGTCTTCAAATGTAATATACGCCTTCACAAACCGTTTCCGCCGGACCCGTCATCATGACGCGGCCGTCGTTTTGCCAGTTAATGATCAAATCCCCTCCGGCAAGATGGACGGTAATGTCGGTTTCTCTTTCGGAAAAGCCGTTCAGAATGGAGGCAACCGCGGCCGCACAGGCGCCTGTTCCACACGCCTGGGTAATGCCTGAGCCCCTTTCCCAAACGCGGAAATGCAGTTCCTGCGCGTTTTCCACTTCCACAAACTCTACATTGACACCTTCGGGGAATCTCTCGTCTTTTTCAATCACCGGACCCAATGTCGTAAGAGGTGCTTCTTCAATATTGTCCAAGTAAAAAACAATATGGGGATTGCCCATTGATACAGCCGTTCCTTTCATGTCATGTCCGGCGAATGTCATCTGTTCATTGACCGTTTGCGATTGCTCTTCCCCGAGCATTGGCATATCCGCTTTCAAAAGGCGAGGTTCGCCCATGTCAACTGTCGCTGAAACCACTTTCCCGTCTCTCACTTCGACTTCTGCCGTCACGAGGCCTGATAATGTTTCAATTAAGAAAGACGTTTCCTTTACCAGGTTATGCTCATACGCATATTTGGCGACACAGCGCAAACCGTTTCCGCAGTTTTTCCCTTCCGATCCATCGCTGTTGAAAATCCGCATTTTAACCGGTGCCTTATCAGAAGGGCAAATCAGAATCATGCCGTCCGAGCCGATGCCCGTGTAGACCGAAGAAACTTTGACAGCAAGATCCGGCAGAAGCTCTTCCGGAAGATTTTCTTCAAATTGATTGACATATATATAACTGTTTCCTAAACCGTGCATTTTAGTAAAACGAAAAAAATTCATCGCGGCCTCCAACTTTTTTTATTTCTTTTAGTATAAAAGCTGAACGGGATGGACACAATACGAATATCCCCCGTTTTTCATACATAAAAGCTCCCTGCGATATTGCAGGGAGCTTTTATCATTTATCCGATGAACATTCCGGCGATTGCCGCGCTTAAAAGGTTGGCCAATGTTCCGGCCGCTACGGCTTTTAAACCGAGACGGGCGATGTCAGAACGGCGGTTTGGCGCCATTCCTCCGAGCCCACCTAGCAAAATCGCAACCGAAGACAGGTTGGCAAATCCGCAAAGGGCAAAGCTGATAATTGAAGCGGTTTTCGCAGAAAGCTGCTCCATTACCGGCGCAAAATTGGAGTAAGCAACAAATTCGTTTAAGACGAGTTTTTGACCAATGAAGCTCCCGGCTTGAACGGCTTCATCCCAAGGGACACCGATGACAAATGCGAGCGGCGCGAAAATATATCCGAGTATGAATTCGAGAGACAGGCCTTTAAAGCCGAACCATCCGCCGATTCCTCCGAGAATTCCGTTTAAAACGGCGATCAAGGCAACAAACGCCAGAAGCATGGCGCCGACATTCAAAGCAAGCGACAAACCTGTTGATGCCCCTTTTGCCGCGGCGTCGAGGACATTTGCAGCATCTTCGTCTTCAGCCATTTGAATATCCTTAGATGAAGCCATCGATTTTTCCGTTTCCGGAATCAGCATTTTTGCCATAATCAATCCTGCCGGTGCAGCCATAAAGCTCGCCGCCAGCAAGTATTCAAGAGGAACTCCCAAAAGGGCGTAGCCGAATAAAACAGAGCCGGCAACTGAAGCCAGTCCGCCTGTCATAACCGCAAACAGCTCAGATTTTGTCAGTTTGGCAATAAACGGCTTAATGACCAATGGAGCTTCGGTCTGCCCGACAAAAATATTCGCCGCTGCTGAAAGTGATTCTGTTTTGCTCGTTCCAAGAAGCTTGGACAATCCTCCGCCGATAAACCGGATGATCGCCTGCATGATTTTCAGATGATAAAGAACGGCAATCAACGATGAAAAGAAGATGATAACGGGTAGAACGCTGAGAGCAAAGGCAGCGCTGTCTCCCACTTTTAATAGAGGTCCGAAAAGAAAACTGATACCTTCATTCGCATAATTCACGAGGTTTTGCACAGCTTTCGTAAACCAAAGAAACGCCTCCCGCCCGGTTTCCCATTTCAGTACGATAAAGCCAAACAGGAGCTGGATCGCCAAACCGATGGAAATCGTTCTTACATTAATTCTGCCTTTATGTTCTGAAAGCAAGAACGCAATCGCGAAAATGACAATAATTCCAAGAAGTCCCCATAATATGTTCAATGACCACACCTCTTATTATTTTTTAAACTTTTATTAAGATAACAATTAATTTTTTGCCTGTCCACAAAAATTTTTAAGAATTTTTTCTCTTTTTATGTAAACCCTTTCAAATGAGGGTTTAGGCTGATAAAAAAAACGGGATCATTCGCATGACCCCGCTTATATCATTTCATTTTCCTCAATGAACTCATATATATTTTCGACCAATTCAGCCGGATTATTCCCTGAAACCATTTCACCGTTCACAAGAGCAAACATTGTCTGCATACATTGACCGCAGTAACTCAGGCAGCCGTATTCAACGACGTCCAAATTCGGATCTTTTTCCAAAATTTCCTTTGCCTCCTGGGAACCTTGGGCAAGATTGCTGACGCAAAATTCAACAATTGGAAACACGTTCTCTCACCTCTCATTATCTTTTTTATCGTACCCTAATCTCCTTTGAATAGTCAAAGTATTCATTTGCTTGATAAAGCTTTTGTAACATATTAATACTTTAAAGAGTTTTACTAATTGTGCCAAAGCGGTGTTTGTGTAGGTTATTTTTCCGAGAAATATTGTGATTTTACATCAAATTAGATATAATTCTAGAGGGTATTTTCATAGTTTTTTATTTTTGCAATAGATCAGTTTCTGAATCTGAGGGGAAAAGGGGAATTAGCAATGAGAAATTTAGTCCTGCTCGGCGGCGGCTACGGAAATATGCGCGTCATCCATCGATTATTGCCAAATCAGCTGCCTGATGATGTGATGATCACTTTAATTGACAGAAACCCTTACCATTGTTTAAAAACCGAATATTACGCACTTGCTGCCGGAACGATTTCTGATCATCATATCAGAGTATCCTTCCCGGATCACCCTAAATTAAAGCTGGAATACGGCGATATTTCCGGTCTTGACCTTGAGCAAAAAAAGGTTTTGTTTCATGACAGAGAGCCGATTTCTTATGATGATGCAGTCATCGGACTCGGCTGTGAAGATAAATATCACAATGTGCCTGGTGCTCCTGAACACACATACAGCATCCAGACGATCGATCAATCGCGCCACACTTATCAGGCGCTCAACAACTTAAACGCGGAAGCAACCGTTGCGATCGTCGGTGCGGGACTGAGCGGTGTAGAACTTGCGAGCGAATTGAGAGAGAGCAGAAAAGACTTGAACATTATTCTTTTCGACCGCGGTGAATTCATTTTGTCAAGCTTCCCTGAGCGGCTGAGCAAATATGTTCAAAGCTGGTTTGAAGAGCACGGCGTCAAGATTATTAACTGTGCGAATATTACGAAAGTGGAGCAAGGTATCGTCTATAACCATGACGATCCGATTCAAGCGGATGCGATCGTTTGGACAGCGGGCATCCAGCCGAATCAAGTCGTCCGCGAGCTTGATGTGGAAAAGGACGCGCAAGGCCGCGTCGTCTTAACACCGCACCACAATCTGCCTGTCGACGAACACGTCTATGTCGTTGGAGATTGTGCAAGCCTTCCTCACGCACCAAGTGCACAGCTTGCCGAAGCACAGGCGGAGCAGATCGTTCAGGTTCTGGAATGGCGCTGGAAAGGCGAGCCTCTCCCGGAAGAGATGCCAAAATTCAAACTGAAAGGCGTACTCGGCTCACTCGGCAAGAAAGCCGGCTTCGGACTGGTCGCTGACAGGCCGCTGATCGGCCGAGTACCGCGCCTGTTGAAATCGGGACTGCTTTGGATGTATAAGCATCATAATGGATAGGGTTTCGAGAGCCGTCGTGCGCTTCTCCTGCGAACCCTTGATATATCAAGGGCTTTCCGATTTGAGTTTTCGCTGAGAAAAATGTTGTACTTTCTGGCATCACATGACAGAAATATGTATTTTCAGACCGGAACAAGTTCATCTGTCAGGATGGGCTTGTTTTATTAATATCATAAAAAAACACTCTCGGTATCCTGAGAGTGTTTTTGTAAAATAATTTTGGCTCTCCACTTCCCTATAAAGGGGGGTGCTGCTTATACGGTCCGTTTAGTTCTTGCCTTGTTGTCCTATATAATAGACTTTATCCACAAAAATGATTCATAATGGATATCAAGCTTCTACATGATATCGTAATTTTGGCAGAATCAAAGTTTAGTCAGACAAAGTGACCTGTTCTATCTTCTCAACCATCCGCCATTGTTTTAAAAAGTCCATCATTTCCTCGTATGCAATCTGTGAAGAATCGCTGTTGTAATTGACTGAATAAGGGTCGCTAAATCCATGCGCCCCTTTCAGCTTGAACGCTTTAACAGATTTTGCTTCCAGGACTGCAATAATTTCGTCGACGTCAAAAGACTTCTCTTTTTCCGGAAAGAAAAGCATCGCGGGGCATGCAGGTGATATGTCCAAGTAATCTCTAATACGGGAGCCGTAATATCCGACAACCCCGCTGACGTGTTTCTCTTCGCTGCACAGCCAGGCTAAAGTCGCTCCCACGCTGAACCCGACCAGTATGATCTTTTGATATTGATCTTTCAAATGACATATCAACACTTTGATTTTGCGGGCAGCACCCGCAAAACCGACGTTCTCCATAAAATGAAGATAGGCGGCTTTCTCCTCCATATAATCGAATGGTTTTTCCTGATTTAATAAATTCGGACAGATGACATCAAACCCGCGGTGGGAAAGCGAGCGGCAAACATCTTCCATATGCCGGTTGATCCCGTATATTTCATGTAATACGATCATCGCCTGCTCTGAATTCTTCTGAATATGTATCATCCTCTGACTCCTTCATTTCTATGTGAGCTGGCTTCATAAGCTCCAAAAAAAGAAGGCGCCGATCATGGCGCCATTATAAAATGGATGGCAGTGTGCGGACGAGTCTGGGGGAGACTTGTCCGATCGAGCTTGTCAGCTTAATGCAGAAGATTTGTCTGCAAGCGATGTTCCGGGATAGCTGTCAAGGAAGATCGCTCTTCCCGCCATCAGCTTTGCGGACGCTTGATCAAGAAAAATGGCACGTCCCGCCAACTCGGCGTTGTTGCTTGCCTGAGACGCAAAACTCAAAACGACAAGGCCGGCGAAAACGGCCGTTGAAACAACGGCAATGATCTTTTTCACTTTATCTCCTCCGTTCTTTTAAGAATTTGGTCTCTTGCATGATGAGACTCTTCAAAATATCCGGCAGCATTGTCTGCATCACCATTTTTTTTATAGAAAAGCGCAGCGTCCAGTGTTAATTCCGCTATATCCGTCCAAAGATTGATTGTTTTGAGGTATTCTAAAGCTTTTTCGACGATCAGTGGATTTTGTTCATCATACAGAGCATGTATAAGTTTAAATTTCGACAAATATTCCCTTTCTCCTGCTTTTTTCGCGCGGGAAAATCCTTTTTCAAACCATTCGCGCGCTTCATGAAAGCGGCCCGCTTTGTACAGGACGTGGGTCAATTCAAACATTGAATGAATGCCGTAAACCGATTCCTCATGCTCTTTTAAACAGAGCGCTTCTATGAAATGCTTTTCCGCCAGGGTGAGGAGATCGCGGTTAAAATAGCTTAACCCCAAGTTGTGATGCGCCATTCCGATGAGGACATGGTGCTTGATCAGTTCAGCATCTTTAAGCGCCTGCTTATAATGTTGTTCAGCTTCGTCAAAGCGAAATAAATCGAGTTTGTTCGCACCTATGAGCATTTCATTGCTGATCGCTTTTTGGATGTAATCATCATGCATTTTGAAGGTTTTTAAAGCTGTTTTCGCATGGTTCAAGGAGAAGAAATTTTGTTTGATTTGATAGTAGGCGATGGCCAGTTTGTAATGGAATTCGGCGTTTTCGATTTGATCGGGGATTTTTCTAAGCTTGTCCTCAGCCATTTTGTAGTAATTGATGGCATTTGTGTAGTCCTTCTTATGAAACTCGTACATGCCGGCAAAAAAGAAAAAATAATATTCAATCATGTCATCGGTGCTTTGCATATCGGCTTTTTGATACTGGATGTCCTCAAAAAGCCTGTTGGAAGCGGCAAATTCTTCCGTTACCAATTTATGGCGGTAGTCGAGCAGATTAAAATAGAGCAGCAAATCCTGATTTTCTTCCATATATGGCAGCAGATGTTCAATCTCATGTTTTATGGAGACCGCTTGGGATATTTCGTGGCGCTTAATCATGACATACCATTGATTCAGCATTTTCGCGACTTCTTCGTATGCGATTTTTGTCTTCAACCGATTATCATTCCTTCCCTTCGATTTTTTCCTTTTTATGGGTTGCTTTTCATTTTACAGAATCACTCATTTTTTGACAATGTATTTTTCTAAATATTAGCATAATTTCCTAAAATCCTTTTATTTCACCTCCATTTTGACAAAAGCGTCTGTGAGTTGAATTTTATCCGCGAAAAATCTATAATTATATATGTAAATATAAACATGTTTGAGTTTACAATAAAGGAGAGATTTTAATGAATGAAGATGTAAAAGATTTTGTTGGAAGTCATATGATTTATACTTATGAAAACGGCTGGGAATATGAGATCTATATCAAAAATGATCATACCATCGACTACCGTATTCACAGCGGAATGGTGGGGGGCCGCTGGGTCCGCGATCAGGAAACAAATATCGTCAAACTGACTGACGGCGTCTATAAAGTATCCTGGACCGAGCCGACAGGCACTGATGTTTCATTAAACTTTATGCCGGAGGAAAAGCGGATGCACGGCATCATCTTCTTCCCAAAATGGGTGCACGAACGTCCTGACATCACGGTTTGCTTTCAAAATGACCATATTGACTTAATGGAGGAATCACGCGAAAAATATGAGACATATCCAAAATATGTCGTACCTGAATTTGCCGACATTACGTTTATGGAGAACGCCGGCATCGATAATGAAGAGCTTATTTCAAAAGCGCCCTACCCCGGAATGACGGATGACATCCGTGCAGGAAAACGGGTGTGAACAGAGGATAGACAAGAGGCTGGGGCCGCTCAGCCTCTTTGTTAATGATATAAGGATTGGACCTTTGATAAATCATGCAGCAAAGCTTGAATGTCGTCTCGGGAAAGAGGGACAAGCATTTGATCATACAGTGTGATGATCTGTCCGTCTTCTTCATGCTCATGCTGCTTTAAATACTGCTGCAAAGCCTGCAATTGATTTGCATTCAAATTTGTTTGCGTTTGAAACTGCTTGATTTTTCTTAATGAAAACATGTTCGTTTCACCGTCAAATACACCGGACACGATTTGCCCTTCTACGTTTGCCATACAACACACTCCCGAACTTTTATCCATCAGCCTTAGTTAGTCTGTCCTGTTTTCCAAAAGAACAATCATGCAAAAATAAAACAGCAGGGGGTAAAATCCCATGCTGTTTATATTTTTGCAGGCTCATATCCTTGCTTTTCCATCTCTTTACAGACGTCCTTCAGCTTTGGATTTCCCTCGCCGACCACTTGATCGCCGACAAGGACGAGCGGATAAAAATATTCATCATTGAGTATCTTTTTTGAAATTTCCTGTTTTTCAGGATCATTTTTCGGCGGGCGGTGGATATCGATGTAGGTAATCGAGAAAGGCTGGCCGGGATATTTTCGTTTCAGGGCTGCTTCGAGCCATTCATATGTTTCTTTTGATGAGGGCAGATTGACACAGCTTGGACAGAGAACTTCCGCACCATAGACAAAAAGCTCAGCAGGTTTTTTCATCTAAGCAGACTCCTTTCTGTTTACTTTTATTTTAGTCTATTTTTTTCCCGTGCTCCATATCAGAAATGAAAATCGTTTTTTGTCTTTAACGGTAAATATGATATAATATGTGGGAAAACGATGAAACCAAACAATAGCTTTTTATTGTTCGACTGAATATAATGGTTGTATGATTTGAAAGGAGCGATATGAATGACGACAGAAGTCGAAATGAAAGAACAGGTACAGGAAGTCCTGGACAAACTTCGTCCATTTTTGCTGCGCGACGGCGGAGACTGTGAGCTTGTCGACGTGGAAGACGGCATCGTGAAACTTCGCCTGCTCGGCGCTTGCGGAAGCTGCCCAAGTTCAACCATCACCCTGAAAGCGGGAATTGAACGCGCCCTTTTGGAAGAAGTACCGGGCGTTCTTGAAGTAGAACAAGTATTTTAATGACCCGAAAGGCTGCCGCAACGGCAGCCTTTTTTGTTTATAAATAATCTTCAAACCATTCCGCTATATATTGCAGCCGCTTGATCCGCTGTTTTGGATGCCCGTTCCTTGATAAATTGTGGGATGCGTTCGGAAACCTGACGAACTTCACTTCTTTGTCCATTTTCTTCAGCGCGGTAAACAGCTGTTCAGCTTGTTCAATCGGACATCTGTCATCCCGTTCGCCATGCAGGATCAACAGCGGGGTCTTGACGCGTTCCGCATATTTCAAAGGAGAACGGTCCCACAGCATATCCGGGTTTTCAAAGAGATCTGCACCGAGCTGCCATTCTGTGAAAAAGTAGCCGATGTCACTCACACCGTAAAAACTGATCCAGTTGGATATCGACCGCTGCGTCACCGCAGCCTTAAAGCGGTCCGTATGGCCGACGGCCCAGTTCGTCATAAAGCCGCCGTAGCTTCCTCCCGTGATGCCGAGCCTTTCCCGATCGATGAAGTCATTTTCTGCAACGGCATAGTCTACAGCTGCCATGACATCCTCATAGTCTCCTCCTCCGTAATCGCCCCGCACTTGATTGACGAATTCCTGCCCGTATCCATGGCTTCCTCTCGGATTGACATAGACGACGGCATTGCCTTTGGCAGCCAGCACTTGAAATTCGTGAAAATAAGTATTGGCATACATGGCGTGAGGGCCGCCGTGCACTTCCAAAATAAGCGGATACGTCTTTCCTTCCTCATATTGTGCCGGTTTCATCAGCCATCCGTGCACCGTCAAACCGTCCTTTGTTTCAAATTGCAGCTCTTCGGGTTCTGAGATGATATGTTCCTCTATAAAAGCCAGGTTGGCATCTGTAAGCCGCTCTGCTTTGTCTTCCCCCAGAGGGACATCATAAAGCTCGCTCGGCCAATCAGGCAAAGCGATGGCAGCGGCAAAGCCCGCTTCATCCGGATGGAGGCTGAACCCGTTCAGATGTTCCTTTTCAAATCGGACCGGATATGCAAGGCCTTCTGTTGATATGTAATATATGCCTGTTGAGCCCTGGTCGGTTCCAATCACATAAAAGCCGTTTCCGTCCTTTGTCCAGGCCGGTTTCGGGAGGACGCCTCCGACAAGGCTGTCCCCGACAACCGCGTCTTGAAGATGGACGTCAAGCATTTCTGTCAGGCAAGTCACTTGATCTTTTTCCATATCGTACAGCCAAGCTTTATCAAAGGTAGCATTTTTAAATTCCTGTTCATTTCCTAAAAACGCAAGATACTGACCATCAGGTGAAAAAGACAGTGACGAGAACACCCCGTTTTGTCCTGTGAGCCGCTTTGTCTCTCCTGTCGAAAGCGTCATGAGGTAGACATCGTTTACACGGGCGTCGGCTTTCCCTGTCACATTGGCGGAAAAAGCGATCCTATTCCCGCAGGGCGAAAACGTGTGGCTAAAGTGCTCTCTCTCCTCATCCGTGACCTGTTGAACATCCCCCGTTTCCAGCTCAACGAGGATCAGCTGGGTGTATTTCCCCCTCTTAAAGCCTTGTCCGTCCGCTTTATATACTAAAGAATCGACTTCTAAAGGTTCGTGATCATCAATTTTTGTTTTTTCTTTATCTGTTACACTTTCGTCTTTAGTCAGTTTCACTGAACAAAGCAAGGATTTACCGTCTGGCGACCATTCGGGCTCTGTGATGTCGTATGGAATATCGGTCACCTTTTTTGCCTCTCCTCCGGCTGTATGAATGATGTAGACCTGTGCCGTTTCATCCCTATTTGATGTAAAGGCGAGCATACTGCCGTCTGGCGACCAGCGGGGATGCTGATTTCTGCCCTTTCCAAACGTCCATTGCGCCGTTTTCCGCTTTTCAACATCATAAACCATGATCTGTGCGTCATAGGAATCCTGCTCTTCGTTCACAGATGTTTGCACATAAGCGATTTTCCTGCCGTCAGGTGAATACTGCGGGTCTGTGATAGACGCCAGCTTGATGAGGTCTGCTTCAGTTATGAGCTGCTTCAACGTTGATTCTCCTCCTTCATGTTGAATTCTATATTCTATTTCGACTTCCTAAATAAAAATCCTTGTTTTGTGCGAGAAACAAAAAAGAGCCGTTAAAGGCTCTTTTCATTAAACACTATTCACTGATTTTCTCTCGACGACACAGCCGGTATCCGGTATATGAAGACAGTCGACCTCACAGTGCGGAAACTTTGCGGCGAGCTTGCTTTGAAGCGCTTCGCCTTTGCCTTTTTCGATAAAGGAAAGGATCGTGGGTCCTGCGCCGCTTAAAGCCGTTCCGTATGCCCCGTTTAAGCCCGCTTCATGCTCCACCTTGGCAAGCTCAGGGACGAGGGCCCGCCGGTACGGCTGGTGGAAAAGGTCTTTTTTCATCATGCGGCCGACAAGCTGCCAGTCCTTTGACATGAGCCCGGCGACGAGCATATTGCTGACAGCGCTCGCTTCAACCGCTTTTGGATAAGAGAGGCTGTCAGGGAGCACGTCCCGCGCATCTTTTGTGAGCACTTCATAAAAAGGAATCACAACGACGACATCCAAATCAATTTCCTTGACAGAGACCATCTCCGTGTGATTTTCTTCGTGCAGCCCGATCACAAGGCCGCCGGAAAGGGAAGCACCGGCATTGTCAGGATGGCCTTCTTCAAGACTCGCAAAATGGAGCTTATCACTGTCTGAGAGCTGTAAATCAGCGAGCTCGTTTGCCAGTTCAATGGCCGCGGCAATTGCGGCGGCGCTGCTGCCGAGGCCCCGCGCCAGCGGAATGTCGCTCCACACTTTCACAAGGCTCGGCGAAAGCTCTTTCCCGAAATGATCAGCAGTCCGTTTGGCCACTTGGTAAATCAAGTTTTCCGTTCCTTCCGGTATGCCGGCGAGGACATCTGTTTCAGCTGCAAAACGCCACTCATCAGACGGAAAAACGGACAGCTTTAAATAGCGGGACAGCGCCATGCCGACCGAATCAAAACCCGGGCCCAAATTCGCCGTGCTTCCAGGAACCGTAATGGAAAACAGCATGTCAGCCTCTGTCATACACGTGCGGCTCCTTTTAAGTGTTCGAGAATTTTTTCTTCGTCTGTCGGCAGTGTGACAGGTTTCATCTGTGATACATCTACAGCTGTATTCGGATCTTTCAGGCCGTTTCCGGTTAATACCGCGACAACCTTCGTTCCAGGCTGAATTTCTTTCGTTTTCACCTGTTTCAGCACGCCTGCGATTGACGCGCATGATCCCGGCTCTGCGAAAACACCTTCCTCCCGGGCAAGAAGCTGATAGGCATGGAGAATCTCTTCATCTGACACTGCATCGATTTTGCCGTTCGATTCATTTGCGGCATTGACGGCTTTATCCCAGCTTGCCGGATTCCCGATTCGAATGGCTGTCGCAACGGTTTCAGGATTTTCAACAACCTTGTTTTTGACAATCGGAGCGGCGCCTTCCGCCTGAAAACCGCGCATAACCGGCAGACCTGTTCCATTTTTTTGGTGATATTCTTTAAACCCTTTCCAATATGCCGTAATGTTGCCGGCATTTCCTACAGGGATTGCCAGAATGTCAGGTGCTTCCCCGAGCTGCTCGCAAATTTCAAATGAAGCGGTTTTTTGCCCTTCAATTCGGTAAGGGTTGACAGAGTTGACCAATGCGATCGGCTCTTTTTCACAAATGCTGCGAACCATTTTCAGCGCGTCGTCAAAGTTTCCGTCGATCGCGATGATCTCAGCGCCGTACATGACGGCTTGGGCCAATTTTCCGAAGGCGATTTTGCCGTCGGGAATGATCACGATGCATTTCATATTGGCTCGCGCCGCATAGGCCGCGGCTGCTGCCGATGTGTTTCCTGTCGATGCACACATGATCGTGTCATTGCCCTCTTCCTTCGCTTTTGCCACCGCCATGACCATGCCGCGGTCTTTAAAGGAACCGGTCGGGTTGACACCTTCTGTTTTGACATAGAGCTCAATGCCGAGCTTTTTTGAAAGGTTTTGCAGATAGATCAGCGGCGTGTTTCCTTCATTCAGCGTCAGTTCTGGTGTTTTGTCCGTTACTGGCAGATAGTCTTGATATTGATGAATAAGTCCTTTCCACATTAGCTCCAACCGTTCCCTTCTACTCGATAAGTGCTTTTAACCTGGTGAACAACCTCAAGATCATTCAGCTTTTGCAAAATTTCGGTGAAATCTTCTTCAGACGTATGATGCGTGACGATGACGATTTCAGCCAAGTCGTCATGACCTTTAATCGGAAGCTGGAGGATTTTTTCAAAGCTGACACCTCTTTCAGAAAAAATCGAGGTGATTTTTGAAAAGGACCCGACTTGATCTTTGACATGGATTCTTAAAAACTGCTGGGCAAAGATTTCCGCCGGCGCCTTCATTTGCTTTTCAAACTGCGGGTCGACAAAGCTTCTGCCATTGACGCCTAGACGCATGTTTTTCATGACGGAGACCAAATCGGACACGACGGCTGTGGCAGTCGGCATGCTTCCCGCTCCCGGACCGTAGAACATCGTTTCTCCGACGGCTTCCCCGTACACGTAAACGGCATTAAACTCATTGTGCACAGATGACAGCGGATGATGCTCCGGAAGCAATGTCGGCTGCACGCTGACTTCGACTTTTTTGCCGTCCCGCTGGGCGATGCCGATCAGCTTCATTGTATAGCCGAGACGTTTGCTGAAGTTGATGTCTTCATCAGACACTTGGGAAATGCCCTTTACTTTGACATCTTCAAGATCGACGTTCATGGAAAAGCCGAGCCGTGCCAAAATTGCCATTTTTCTCGCTGCGTCAAGCCCTTCCACATCAGCAGTCGGGTCCGCTTCGGCAAAACCGAGCCTTTGCGCTTCCTTCAGCACATCATCATATGAGGCATTTTCCTTGTTCATCTTCGTTAAAATAAAATTCGTCGTTCCATTGACGATTCCCATCATCTTTGTGATTCTGTCCGAAGCAAGGCCGTCTTCCAAACTGCGCAGGATCGGAATGCCTCCCGCCACACTCGCCTCGAAATAAAGGTCGCAGCCGTTTTCTTTCGCCGCGGCCAACAGCTCTGACCCGTAAAGTGCGATCAAATCCTTATTGGCAGTCACGACGTGTTTTTTGGCGCGAAGCGCGTCAAGCAGATACTTTCTTGTCTGTTCAATTCCGCCGATGACTTCAATAATGACATCCACTTCGGGATCATCTATCACATCATAAGCTTCGGTTGTCAGCACTTCCTGGGAAAGCTCGACATCCCTCTTCTTATTCTTGTCTTTTACAAGTACTTTTTGAATGGTGACGGGACAACCAACCTGGTGTGTCAATTTATCCTGGTGATCCTGAATGATTTTCACCACACCGCTCCCGACTGTTCCTAAACCTAGAAGCCCCACTCGTATCGCCTTCACTGAAATTCCACCTTTCTCTTCCGATCGTCCTTTCTAAGAGGACATTTGTAAACATAACGCAGACATTTGAGTTACAAATATTATAATGGGGGATTGTTTTTTTGACAAGATGACAATGGTTGAAAGCAAATAATGAAAACGCTTCAATCATTGATATAGCAAGATTCTATATATTCAGAAATATTTTTGTGAGAAAATCTTCCGACTCGTTCATCGAGACGGAAGACAGAATCAAAGCTCGGTCCTGGCCGGTTCTCCGCCGAGAACCAAGGCAATGTTTTCAGCGCAAAGCCTCATCATCGCTTCCCGCGTTTCATTAGTAGCGCTTCCGATATGGGGGAGCGCGGTTACCTGAGGAAGACTCACGAGCGGATGATCTTTGGAAATCGGCTCCTCTGCAAAAACGTCAAGCCCCGCACCTCTAATCTCTTTGTTAACAAGCGCTTCATACAAATCGGCTTCATCAACGACCTGCCCTCTTGAAGCATTGATGAAAATGGCAGTGCGCTTCATCTTTTGGAAAGCCGAACGGTTGAACAGATGCTTTGTTTCGTTTGTCAATGGTGTCAGACAGACGACAAAGTCGGACTGTTCAAGCAGTTGAGGAAAAGATGTATAGACAGCGCCAAGCTCCGCTTCCGCCTCTTGGCTCCGGCTCCGGTTGTGATACAAAATCTTCATACCAAAGCCTTTCGCACGGCGGGCAACAGCCCGTCCAATGCTTCCCATGCCGACGATGCCGATCGTTTTATGATGGACATCTGCACCGGCCAACAGCAGCGGCCCCCAGCCTGTCCACCGGCCTTGTTTGATCCAATCGCTTGCTTCGATGATCCTTCTTGATGCAGCCATTAATAAAGCGAAAGTCAAATCTGCCGTTGATTCTGTCAAAACACCGGGCGTGTTGCAGCAAATGACACGGTGCTTCTTTGCCGCTTCGACATCGATATTGTCATACCCTACCGCCAAGTTGGCGACCACTTTTAGTTGACGTGCTTCGCTCAGCAGCTCGCTGTCGATCCGGTCTGAAAGCATGGTCAAAAGTCCGGCGGCCGTTTTCGCTTTTTCAAGCAGAACCGCCCGCGGACATGGTTCATCTTCCTTTTCCCACATTTCAATATGAGCCGCTTCTTTTAATGAAGACAGCTGTTCTTCAGGTAAAGCTCTCGTCACATAGACAAACGGTTTTTCCATTGCTGCCTCGTTCCTTTCTAAGCATAGCTTCCACTCTAAGCATATCGAAAAAAGCGGGAAAAGTTAAGACGCCCAGGCGTTTTAAGGCGTCCGTTTCAGCCAATTGACCAGAGGTATGACAGCATATCCTCCGCCTCTCATGGCGGCCATTTCCTGAAAGGCGCCCAGAAACTTTTCATATGCCGCTGAGCGGGACAGCAGATGATCAAGCTTGTTCTCGAAGTAATGGTGCTCTGATTCGGAAGAGATATAATAGCCTTCAACGGTTTCAAAATAATGAAGCGGAAACAGGAGCCTGCTGTACAGGAGCCGTTTTGAAAATGAAGAAAGAGGTGTGACTTGTTCATATTGTTGAAGGAATGACGCGATTTCATTGAAGGTATTGTTTTCTTGAAACATGCTTCGCGTGTATTCGGCAAGATCGCGGGCGGCATGATCAAACACCCATTCCAGCGGGACTTTGATCAATGGTTCCCGCTTCCATGTCTCACTTGAAAGGCGCTGCTGGCAAATCGTTCCCGAATCCATCGATTGCGGCTGATCATCCAATTCTGTGTCAGCCAAGTACTGAATCGCGTTTTCCGTCAATCCAAGATAATAAGGAAACGATTCGATAAACTGTTTTTCAAAGGGTTCCAATTGCTTTGATTGGGACTTTTGAATCCAGAATTGCTCAAGCTGATCAAGACGCTTGCCCCACAATTCTTTCCACTGGCCGATCCTTGAGGTTTCTTTTACCTCATACGGGTAGCCTCTTCCTTTTTGATGAAATTCGGCAAGCTCCGCCCCGAATGGAAACGACCTGTTCGTAAAGCGAGGCGCAGCCTGAAGCAGTACATATGTCGCGCCTCCATCCTCAAAGGTCATCTCCCCGTCCTTCGTAAATATAAAAGTTGAAACGTATGGGTCCCGCTGTTCTTGCAAATACTGACTCATACCGTACAATTCCGCCAGTTCAGTCTGTGTTAAATGGGGAACCGGAACAATTAAAAAAATGGAGTTCGGGGTCTGAAAACTCTGGTAAGAAAGGTATGACGTCATGTCGCGGATGTGAATGCCGAACTTTTCTTTAATCAAATCCTTCATGATGATCACCTGCGCTCCTAAAAAATGGCCTTCTAACACATCGTAATCGAAAAGACGCCCGATTATGATCCGTCAGGAAAAACAGTTTTGAAAATCGTTACATTTTCAAGGACATTTGTATACACTAAGTAAAAAAGATTGGGTGAAAAATGATGCCGGAAAACAACAGCATGACTCAAATCGAAACAGCAGCAAAAGAGTGGCTTGAGAAACGGGGAGTCAAGGTCGCAGATATTGCCGAGCTTGTCTACATCCTGCAAAAAACGTATCATCCAAACTTAACAAAAAAAGAATGTGAAGAGAATGTCAACCGTGTCCTGAAAAAGCGCGAAGTGCAAAATGCAGTGATCACAGGCATTCAATTGGATATATTAGGGGAGGAGAAAAAGCTTCTTGAGCCTCTCCAAACGTTAATTGAAACCGATGAAAGCCTTTATGGAGTCGATGAAATTTTATCTTTTTCAATCGTGAATCTATACGGTTCGATCGGCTATACGAACTACGGATACATCGATAAAATAAAACCCGGGGTGCTGGGCCGTTTAAATGATAAATCAACGGGCGAATGCCATACCTTTTTGGATGATATCGTCGGCGCCATCGCCGCCGCAGCTTCAAGCAGGCTGGCGCACCGTGCGAAAGACGCGGAATAAAACAAAAAACACTTGTTCATTTGGAACAAGTGTTTTTTATTTAGGCTCTGTTAAAGATAAATGTTGATATTTAAGTATATCGACAAATTACCACACACCAAAAAAGAACAGGTATATCAATGGGTCAAACGCTATGTTGAACCTTCTTCCTCCGCTGGTGGTCGTTTAATCAATAAAATGAGGGAAACTCGCTTCAAGGAAGGATTCGAGTTCTCATTGTTCATCGGAATACGTTGCTCGGTTCGGAAAATATATTGGTCGGCTGCGGTATCGCTGTAAGTGCTGTAACAAGACTTTTACTGACACAACCAATCACTTTTATTTGAAATGACAGATACTTATGATATCCTATGACTTTCTAAATTCTCTATAAATTGATTACATTGAAAACCCTAAAACAAGAAATTTTGAGAAGGGATTTTATTGTATATGATAAAATCAGCTAAAAAAATCAAATAAAAGGAGAGGAAATAGTGAAGCGTATCACCATTTATTTCATTTCATTGTTATCGCTAATGATATTATTTAGTGGATGTAGCCTAAATGCTGATTCAAAAACAGATTTGTTTCAATATAAGAATTCATATGTGGGTGACAACAGTGCAGTTGTAAATATCGTAAAACAATTGGCACACAACAAAGAGTTGAATCAAGTTTCACTCAAGACCAAGAAAGAACCATATGGAATTACTTTGGAATATAAAGATATAGATGCAAAAAAAGCAGATCAAGAAATAAAGGAAACTGTTATCTCAAATTCCACATTTCTTTTTGCTTTAATCAAAAATGTGGATTGGATTACATTCAAGTTTCCAGACCAAGAATTCACTGTATCAAAAGAGAAATTACAAAATTGGTACAACAATAAATTGGATGTGTATAAAAATGAACAAGACTTAAAGAAACTGGTACAAGAACACCTAAAGTCTGAGGACTCAGTTAATCAATTTTTTCACCAGTAAAAAATAAGATTGCTCTGGATAAGAGCAATCTTTATTTAAAGGTTATTTTCAACAACAAACTTTAACAGAGCCTATATTTAAATACGCTCGATCCATTCTGTCAGCGAATCGATCACATAGGTCGGCTTTTCCGGATAGGCTTCAAGATGCTCTTTTTTGGTCACGCCTGTATGGACAAGAAGCGTATCCATACCGGAATTCATGCCTGCCATGATATCTGTGTCATAGTTGTCCCCGACCATCAGCGTTTCACTGATGTCCGTGCCAAGCACTTTCATCGCCTGCTTCATAATGATCGGTTCAGGCTTGCCGATGAAAATCGGCTCTGTCCGCGTGGAAACGGTTAACACAGATGTCAGTGAGCCGTTTCCCGGCAACAGACCTCTTTCAGTCGGAATGGCGATATCGCCGTTCGTGGAAATGAATGTCGCTCCGTTGCGAATCGCGAGACAGCCGACAGCAAGCTTCTCATATGTAATGCCGCGGTCAATGCCGACAACGACAAAATCGGCGTTTTCTCCGCCGAATGTCAAGCCTTTTTGTTCGATGGCCTGGCGGATTCCTTCTTCACCAATGACGTATACGGAAGCGCCGGGTTTTTGTTCGGCGATGAAATTCGCGGTCGCCATGCTTGTCGTAAATACCTGTTCTTCGGTTGCCGGAATGTCAAAAGAAACGAGCTTGTCCGCGACCTGTTTCGGAGTGCGGGACGAGTTGTTGGTGACGAATAAGTATGGGATGCCGCGTTCTTTCAGCTTTCTGACAAATTCGCACGCTTCATCGATTTTTTCCGTTCCTTTGTACATTGTTCCGTCTAGATCAATTAAGTATCCTTTGTATGTTTTCATGTTGTACACTCCAGTTTTTTTAATGCGGTTTAAATGCCGATACAGGACCGAGTTCATTGTTCAAATAATCGCGGATTCGGGCTGGAAAACGTCCAAGCGTTTCCGCGTGCTCTTCAAGCAGCTTCACCAGTTGTTCATGATTCACGTGCAAGTAGTCCTGAACCAGTGTTTTTCGATAGGCGATCACATCTTTCAGGCCGTCTCCTTCTGTTTTGCCGACAACCTTTTCATCCATCAGTATATCCATGATGTCGTCATAGCTTCCCGGGTCTCTCATAATAAAGCCGTCAATCATATCGTTTCCTACATCCAAGATGCATTCGATCACTGTATGGCCGATTCGTTCAAGCGCTTTTTTTTCGATAGCGGAAGTCCATTCTTCGTGCGCATGAAACAGGCGGAGTTCGTCTTCAAGAAAGTTCAGCGTGCTTTCGATTTTGTTTCGATCGACAAAATACATCAGCTTGACACCCCCATTTATTTTCGCATTCGTTTTAACACAAAATAGGCACATCCAAAATTGCAGTATTCGTAAATATATTCATCAAGGGTGCTGATTTTTGTATCAAATGTGGCCTTTTGATTTTGATCGTCAAAAAAGCCCTTCAGCCTCAGCTGGCTGTAACCCCAGTCTCCGACAATATAGTCGTATTTGTTTAAAATGTCTGAGTATCTGGCTTTGAATGCTTCTTCATTAAAACCGTTTTTTACATCTTTGACGACTTCAAATGCAGCGTTCTGGACGACAATCATTCTTTTCACCTCTTTTATATGATAATTCAAACCCAGGCCGCCATCAATTGCTAAGAATATTTCCTCCGCTTTGGAAAAGCTAAAGACAAGGAGGAAATGCAGAATGAATAAACAACTACTTTTCATAGGACTGCTGCTGGCGCCGCTCGCCGGATGCCAGGCGGCGTTAAATGACACAGAAAACAACAACGATATTTATGAGAAAGACGGGAATACCGTTCATGTGGCGGACAAGAACCGCCAATACAACGAAACAAACCCGTACGATGACCGAAAAGGCAGATTCGGTTATGCACGTCATCAGGCAACACCTGTTGCAAACAAAGAAAAAATGCGGGCTCCCAAAATCAATCGGGAAGAAATGGCCCATATTATCTCTAGTTTAACGGTTCAGCTTCCCAATATTCAAGATGCCTCAGCGCTTGTCACAGATGAGGAGGCGCTCGTCGTCTATCAAACGGATACCAAAGAGCGGGAAGAGACGGCGGATCAGGTGAAAAAGACGGCCGCATCGGTTATTCCAAGGTATTACAAGATTTACATTTCCGATGATGCCAGCTTGATGCAATCGATCGCCAATTTCAGCCGGCTCGGTTCCAACTCAAGGAACGTCGATCAGCTGATGGCTGATACGATTAAAGACATGCAAAAATCGCCGCAGGGAAAGGCAACGACAGAGATGGATGATGAAGAAACCGATCTTGACGGAAAAGGGAAAAATACGGGATCCTAACATAAAAAACGCCAGAAATGTTCTGGCGTTTTTTTCGTTATGCCTGAGCCTGCCGCTTTTTGGAGGCTTCATTCACCTGTTCATCGGCATGGTATGAAGAACGGACAAGCGGCCCTGCTTCACAATGACTGAAGCCTTTTTCCATAGCGATTTCTTTCAGTTCGGCAAATTCATCAGGGTGATAGTACTTTTGCACTTTGATATGTTTTTTAGACGGCTGCAGATATTGGCCGATCGCCATAATATCAACTTGATTCGCAAGCAGGTCATCCATTGTCTCAATGATCTCCTCTTTTGTTTCGCCGAGGCCGATCATGATGCTGGATTTCGTCGGAATATCAGGCTGCATCTCTTTTGCGCGGCGCAAAAATTCCAAAGATCTGTCATATGTAGCTCGTGCGCGGACTCTCGGCGTCAGGCGGCGGACCGTCTCGATGTTGTGGTTTAGAATGTCAGGCCGGGTATCCATCAGCGTTTTTAAGTTATCATAGTCTCCGCCCATGTCAGAAGGGAGAACTTCAATCGTCGTAAACGGGCTTTTTCTGCGGACAGCGCGTACAGTTTCAGCAAAAACGCCTGCTCCTCCGTCTTTTAAATCATCGCGGGCAACCGCAGTGATCACCGCGTGTTTCAGATTCATGATGCTGACGGAATCTGCGACGCGTTCCGGTTCATTTAAGTCAAGCTCTGTCGGCAATCCGGTTTTCACCGCACAGAAGCGGCATGCTCTCGTGCAGACAGAACCGAGAATCATAAAGGTCGCAGTTCGTCTGACGGCCCAGCATTCATGAATATTCGGACATTTCGCTTCTTCACAAACCGTATGCAGGTTGTTTTCTCTCATCAATTTTTTCAAGCCCGTGTAGTTCTCATTTGTGTTCAGCTTGATTTTAAGCCATTCGGGCTTTCTCAGGTGCTCGTCTTTCTTTGCCAATTCCATCATCTCCATCGTGGATTGTAGTCAAGTTCAGATATGAAATTTCTGACATAACGCCGGATATGTCCCCTCGTTTTGGAACCGCTTAAAAATTAAATCGTCATCTTTAGTCACTTTAACATAGTACAGATTTGTGAACAAGTGGTTGATTGCATGACATGTAATTACTAACATTTTCATATTATCGTTCCCTGTATATGTCACAAACTAAATGTATTCAAACGGAAAGGAGCTAAGGACACTGTGAAAGTTGTATTATCCGTTCTCATCCTCCTTTTGTTCAGCTCGCAGCCCGCGGCTTTCGGGCAGGAAAAGAAAGAGCCGGATCTGCAGACGAGAATGGCGCTTTATCATAAAACAGAGGCGGCCACACATATTCCCTGGTATGTTTTTGCAGCAGTCGATCAATATGAAATCAACATCCGCAAAAACCGAAGAGACCTGCCAAAGCAAAAAGGCTACACCGGAATCTATATTCCGCAAAGCGTTTGGAGCGGGCCGGAAAATCCGAATCCTAACGATACATCTCCGCTCAGCATCAAAGTGTTTGACGGAATCGGAATGGATGGAAACGGAGACGGACGGGCTGAATCTGATCAGGATGAAGATGTCCTTTATACGTTCGGCCAATACTTGCTGACATATGGAAGAGATATCGATAACATCCGCATCGGATTGTGGGAATTTTATGAAAGGGATCAGACGGTCGGAATTATTTCAGGATTTATGAGACTTTTCCAAACCTATGGCCACATCGATTTGGGAAAACACGCTTTTCCCCTGCCGGTCAAATCTGATTACAGCTACAGAAGCACGTGGGGAGACGCCCGCGGATTCGGGGGAAGACGTATACATGAGGGAACTGACTTGTTTGCCCACTTCGGCCTGCCCGTACGATCCACATGCTATGGGATTATTGAAATGAAAGGCTGGAACCGCTTCGGCGGATGGAGAATCGGCATCAGAGATATCAATAATACGTACCACTACTTTGCCCATCTCAACGGGTTCACGAAAGGATTGAAAGTCGGACAGATCGTTGAACCGGGACAGGTCATCGGGTCGGTCGGCAATACGGGATACGGGCCGCCCGGGACAGCCGGAAAATTCCCTCCCCACCTTCACTATGGGATGTATAAAGATAATGGAAGAACCGAATGGTCTTTTGATCCGTATCCTCACTTGAGGGCCTGGGAACGAAAGGAAATCAGAAAGAAAAAATAAAAAACATCCCTATTCAGCCGAATAGGGATGTTTATTTACTTTTTGCTTTTTGCGACCGCGTTTGTGATGCTTGCGGCCAATCCTCCCCAAATGATGATGATGCCTGCTGCCATCATAGCAATAGCTGCGCCGCTCATGAGGAAACCTCCTTATCTTGATGAAGTGACGTATATGTGATCCCATTCTTCCATTTTGAAAACGAGAGCAAAATGCCGGCTGCGATGGCGCCGATCGCCACACACCAGCCCCACTTCAGCAAAAATTCCATCGGCAGATCGCCATAAGCCGTTGTCAGATTCGTTTTGATATTATCAAACATCATATAGCCCAATACAAGCGGAGTGACAACACTTAAACAAATTCTCCACCATGCGCCCAGCTGAATGTCGGAAACCGAATTTGCGTGAGCCTGAAGAGATTTGAGCTCTCTGGCAAACCAAGCGATGGCGATGACTTCAATCAACCCGGCAAGCGCGACACCGAAATTATTGATAAAGTAGTCGGCCGCATCAAGGAAGAACAAGCCGCCTTTTGTAGCAAACACCAATGAACAAACGGCAGCGGCTCCTCCGCCGAAGAGGACGGCCTTCCGCCGCGGCACATTAAATTTATCCTGAATTGCGGCAACATAGGTTTCCGAGATCGAAATGAGAGAAGACAAGCCCGCCAAAACGAGTGAGCCAAAGAATAAAAAGCCGAACAGCACATTAAACGCCGGAAACTCATTAATGATCTGCGGAAAGACGACAAATGCCAAGCCGACGCCGGAAGAGACAACCTCTTTTACCGGAACACCCTGCTGCGCCGCCATAAATCCAAGGGCGCTGAATACGCCGATCCCCGCCAGAAGCTCGAACGAGGAGTTGCCGAATCCGGTGATAAACGCGTTGTTGGTAATATCTGATTTCTTCGGTAAATAGCTGGAATACGTAATCATGATCGCGAAGGCAATCGACAGGCTGAAGAAAATTTGCCCGTAGGCTGCAACCCATACTTTTCCGTTTGTAATCTGGCTCCAGTCAGGGGTGAAAAACGCATTCAGCCCTTGCGCGGCTCCGTCCAGCGTAACCGAATAAACAACGATGATTAAAAATAAGACCAAAAGCAGCGGAATGAAAATCCGGTTCGCAATTTCGATTCCTTTTTTGACGCCGGCAAATAAAATGCCGAGTGAGACAATCCAAACGATCGCCAGCGGGATCAAGACACCCGGCACAAAGCCGCCGAATTGGCCGATTGCACCGCCGCTGATATCAACTCTGTTTAAATATTCATTCATCAAGAAATTTTCTGTATCTTTTCCCCAGCCCAAGTTGAAGGAAAAGACGGCGTAGGATATGGCCCAGGCCACGATAACAGCATAATAAGTTGAAATGACAAATGATATCGCAACTTGCCACCAGCCGATCCATTCTTTTCCTTTCCCCATTCTGGCGTAGGACAGCGGAGCCGATCCTCTGTATTTGTGACCGATTGTAAATTCCATTATGAGAAGAGGAATTCCTGCGGTTAACAGTGCAAACAAATACGGCAGAAAGAATGCGCCGCCACCGTTTTCATAAGCGACAGCCGGAAATCTCCAAATATTCCCTAAACCGATAGCAGAACCGACTGCAGCCATGATAAAACCCGCTCTTGTTCCCCATTGCGGACGATTATCCATAAGCTTCCTCCTTTACCTTTTTGAAACATCAGAAAACAGTGAATTTTCTAATTATTATTATTGAATAGTATATCCAGTCTATTTGCCTATGTCAAAGTATTTTTTTAAGAAAATAGACGCATGTCCTTTTTGCTTAAATGAAAAAAGCATTCTGCATGGGTTTTGCAGAATGCCTGGAAACATTTACTCTTTTTGATCGGATTTCTCGTCCGTTTTTTCGCCTTTGGACGGAATCTGAATGGATGGCGCCGTCTGGCTGCCGCTTCCGCTGTAGAAGTCTGGCACATCTCCGTGAACCGCCTGAATCGTCGCCGGAACCGTATTTTTGACAACCGCGGTTTTTGTCGCAAACGGAATGACCACGCGAATTTTGACCTCGACAAGGACGCCGATATTAATTAGTGCGTTATTAATGCCGTATGGTTTGACGCTCTGTTTGAAATCTGTAAAGACATCGCCGATGATATTGAGACGTACAGGGATTTTTGGCCCCAGGTTTCCAAGGAGCGAGTTTCCGGTTGTCTGTCCGAGAGGAATGTTGTAAATAACACCGTCATGGCGGTCTTTAGGCGTTTTTGCAGAAGAATTAAATTCTTCCGTTTCTGTTTCTTTCAACTTATGATGAAGCTGTTTCGTGATTTTCGAATGCATATCCCGGAGAACATGGGAGTTGAAGTCGATCGTCGTCACTTTTCCATTTTCATCCGACTTCATCTCCACCATGTTTTTCACATTTTCATCTTCGCTCATATAGTCCTCAACGGCTTCCTGGATGACGTGGGTTGCAATCCTGTTTGTCTCCATCTCCGCGATGTTCAGAAGCGTCGGCTTGATTGATGTGTTGATAATCAATAAGCTGGCTGTTGTGGAAAGAATGAAAAAGACAAACGAAAGAAGCATGACATACCGAAAAGGCAAAGGTCCTCTTTTTGACAGAGGGCCGCGAAATCTTCGCAAGCAAAATCCCCCCTTACATCACAAGTGTATGCTTGTAAGAGGGGATATACGATTCAATCAGACAACTTTATTCCGTCATTTTCAAAAGGGCCTCTTTCCCGCTCATCCCTTCATAGATGCCAAGCGCTTTCGCCGCATCTGTCACAGATTCGAGCGGGGCTTCGAGAAGCTGGTCGATCGTCCTGACGCCGACCGCCCTTGCCGCGACGATCTTTCGTTCCTTTAATTTATCGTTCAGCAGCGCGACGTCAAGCGCTCCGCACATAATATATCCATGGTCGTTTGCAACCGCCATAAAATTCGTTTTTGGCAATTTGACGGTGACAGCCGTGAAGGGCTGATCTTCGATCATGATCGGAGTTAAGTTTACCATCGCAATCCCTCCCTTTACCACCAATCTATGATAAAGCGGAAAGACATGTTCCGGGCTTTTCCGGACAGGGGTTCATACACGCGGCCGGATTGAAGAGCCCTTCTTGTTCAGCTTCCAGGAAAGCAGGTCCCGCAAAAATTCGGGCATAAAATAGTCGATATGAAGGCGATCGCGAATGGCGGGAAACAGTCTCGAGAGCGTAAACATGTCAATGGTGGCGATGTTATACACCCTGTCCGTTTCAAGCTGCGCACCATTGACCGAGAGCTTTTCGGGGTCAAGCCCTGAGTACATCATTTTCCCCATGACTTTCCCGCGGAAGCCGAGCCCTTTGATGCGGAGCTGCTCCGTTTCCTTGAGCGAAGCTATGCGGACGATTTCTTTAAGCTCGGCTCCTGTCAGCTGAACGGCGACCGGATTGATCGGATGCGGACAAATGCGATGAATGTCTTCTTTTGTGACAGGACCTTCCAAAAGAGATTCAAGCACAATCCCGGCGTTGACCATTCCGATTTCGGCATCACACCATTCCTTCAGGGCGTCAGCGAGCAGTTGCGGCAAAGGCGATGTTCGAAACCAGGCGGCTTCAAGCGGCTGATCCAGGACCGTCACGAATTCCTGCAGCTGCCGTTTTGCCTCTTTTTCCTGTTTGTTCAGCATCAGCACAGCTTCTTTCGATTCGTTTTTCCAGTCGGCCGTTTTCAGAACGCTTGCCTTTTTAGCTTCCAGCCGTTTATCGAACTCGAGTTCAACATGGCCGACATAGTGTCCGAATTTTTCAGCGCAGGCGAGCAACACGCCGTCTTTCAACATGCCGTCTTCAAGCAGATGATGGGTGTGTGAGCCAAGGATCACATCGATTTCGGGAAATGCTTTCGCTGCGCGCTCATCGTCTAAAATGCCCAGGTGAGAGAGAAGAATTGTGATATCCGCTTTTCCTTTTATCTCTTGCAATATCTCGGCAATGCTTGCGAATGCATCCGTGACTTTCCAATCGAGCTGGGCGTAAATCGGATAATAGGGAACCGTCACACCGAGGATCGCAAGGGTGATGCCGCCCGTCAGCGTTTTGATCATATAAGGCTGCACCCAGGGCGGCCGGTTTCCCCTCATGTCGAACAAGTTGGAGACAATGACCGGAAATGAGGCGCCGTCATAGAGCGTATCCAGCTCTTGATGCGGCAATGTGATTCCTTCATTATTTCCGATCGTGACGGCGTCATAGTGCAGATGATTCAGGAGCTCCACATTCGCTTTTCCGAACGACGCTTCTGATATCGGGTGAAACCTGTCGACGTGATCGCCGATATCGAACAGAAGCACCTCTTCCTGTTGATCCGCGTGTTTTTGCCTTTGTATCTGGATATAATCAACGATTTTCGGCCAGTTTTCAAAATGGCTGTGCAAATCGTTTGTATGATAAATATGGAGCTTTTTCCGCATGCAAATCTCTCCCTAATGTTTAACTGAATACACCCTGATAGATTAATCTGAGTCCGATCAGAATCAGAACAAACCGCATGATGACAACGATTGTTTTCGTCTGCATTTTTTTATTGATCAGGGCGCCTAGCTGTCCGCCAAACCATGCGCCGGGAATGAGCGCCAATGCATAGAGCCAATCGACATGGCCTGAGATGACATGGCCGACAGAACCCGCAACAGACGACAGAAAAATGATAAACATCGATGTTGCAACAGCGACGCGGGTCGGAAACAAAAACAGCAGCATCATCGCCGGCACCATCAATGAGCCGCCCCCAATGCCGAATAATCCGCCGAGGAAGCCGACAAAAAACGCGATCGCAATTCCGGTGAGCGGATGGTAGGAATACGTGTAATCCCGGCCTTCGTCATCTTTAAAGGTACGGATGATGCCGGCATGTTCCCGATCGGCAGCTTTTAATTTTTTCTTAAGCATTAGGGAAAGGGATATGAGAATCATAAACATCCCGAACCACAGGGAAAACGAATCTGCGCTGAAATACTTGGAAACATGCGCCCCGGCGATGCTTCCGGGCCCTGATCCGATGAAAAAAATAAGACCGCTCTTGTAATCGACGGTTTTATACTTCATATAAGCTATCGTTGAAGAGAGCCCCGTAAAAATGATGACGAGAAGCGATGTGCCCACCGCTATTTGCGGTGTCACATGTTCAAACATCCCGTGAATGCCGGCTAAAAAAAGCAGAGAAGGAACAATGACCACTCCTCCTCCTAGACCGACAAGACTGCCGATGGTTCCGGCGATGAATCCAAGTACGATCAGTATGAAATATTCCATAAAAAGTCCTCTTTTCTAGCTGAATAAATCGAGCTGTCTTGGCGTGAGCCCTTTATAGTCAAGATCCAACAATTCCATCATTTGTTTGCCGTTTTCGGCGGCATCTCCTCCGGAATTGTTGTTAAACAGCACATATAGATTTTTTGACTGCTGTTTTAGCAGCTCCAGGTTTTCCTTCCAGTCGAGCAGTTCCTGTTTATTATATAAATACAAATACCTGACTTCCCGCCAGTTTTGCCCTGAAGACGGCCTTGTCCATCCCTCTTTATTGCGCCCGTGGAAGCGGACGAGCGTTTTTTCGCTGTCTGTCGCATGAAGGACGGTCGGAATGCTGCCTTCACCGATCTGCGGTTCATCGCAAATGCTGTGAATCCAGTTTTGCTCCCCCATGAAGGCGAGCGTCTTATCGTAAAACTGCGGGATAAACCATGACCGGTGCCTGAATTCGAGGGCGCACGGAATGTCTCCCATTTTCTCTTTGCACCATCTTAAGTAATCGACATTTTCCTTCCGGCAGTCAAACCATGGCGGAAACTGAAACAGCACCATCGCTAGCTTGTTTGCTTTTATGTATGGCGTTAAGGAAAGCTTGAAGGCGTCAAACATTTCATCTTTCGATTCAAAGGGGATTTCCCCGCGCTGATGACCGGTCATCCCCTGGTAAGCCTTTATGATAAACTGAAAGGATTCCGGCGTTTCTTTCACCCATTTTTCATTGTTCCGCTCCGGCTGAATCGCATAAAAGCTCGCATCCAATTCTACGATCGGAAAGTGAGCGGAATAGTGGATCAGTTTGTTTTGGCTGCTCGTTTTGGGCGGATACAGGCTGTCATGGTCCCCCCATCCCGTTAATCCGATATAAATCAATGCAGTTCACCTCTCTTTTTAGTTTATCACAGGTTTTTTTCAGAATCTTATATTTAGGCCTGTTTGTAGCTTTTCCTTTTTTAGAGGCGGAATTCTTTTCCGTAAAAAAGAAGCCGGATCCCGGCTTCTTTTTTCATCCTTTCAGCGTGATTGAAAACCCTTGCAGACTAGGAAGGCCGAGCATCGGAGCAGACTTTCACAGGATGTGATGACGGCGGCGTTCAGGCAGGACGCCTGCGCAATTAGTCGCCGATCCTTGTAATAATTCGTGAGCACCGAAGCGCAGGCCTGACAACGAATGCGAGGGTTTGTCGACACGCTGAGAAGCCGGAATCTCCGGCTCCTTTAACGCGCTTTCTTAGGAAAAAGAGTAAAGCTGAAGCTGTAAAGAAAATCGATCGCAAGAATAAGCGTCCATAAAGACGCGAGCCGTATGAGGGGCTCGGTTCTTTCCGCGTCACCGATGTAGAGATGCATTCCGGCTAAAATCGCCGCTCCAACCGCCCAGGCCAGCAAATGGCGCAGCCAGCCTTCACGCTCTCTTTTGGCATGTTCTTTGCCGTATTGCGGTCCCTTATCAGGCTTCGGGCCCCCGGCAAAACGGTAGGCGAACCTGGCATCGGCCCATTTGATCATGCGGCTGCCGAATGCGATGCTGACTCCGATATATATGGCAGCCAAACCGTGCAGTGTGTCCGCTTTCGCCCCATTATGCAGATCGGCCGCTGTCGCTATCAGCAAAAGCAAATCCAACACAGGGGTGCAAGCAAACATGATCATGCCGATTGTCTTCTTCCTTGCAATATATCGAAAAAACAGTCCCATCAGAATAAAGATCCAGAATCCAATTTCACAGGCGATTATCAATAAACCGATCATCTAATGTTGGCCTCTCCTTTTTAATACAAACGTGTCAAAAAAATAATAACACACATGTATTAAATAACACAACCGTGTTATAATAAATATATGCCAAAAATCGTTGATCATGAAAAACAAAAAGAGAAGATAGCCGAAGCCGTTTGGAATGTGATTCACAGCGAAGGTTTGGAACAGTGCACCGTCCGGAAGATTGCAAAGGAGGCCGGACTCTCCGCAGGTTCTTTGCGGCACTATTTTCCAAACCAGTCTGAACTGTTGATTTACTCAATGAAGCTTGTCACAAACAGGGTAAAAGTGCGGATTGAAAATATGAGGTTTACAGGAACACCTGTCGAGTGTGTCAAACAGCTTCTCCTCCAGCTTTTGCCCATAGACGAAGAAAGAAAACTGGAAATGGAGGCTTGGCTTTCATTTACGGTGAAATCGCTCAGTGACCCGGCGCTCAGACCGTTAACGAAGGAGATGAATGAAGAAATTTATTCAGCCTGCAGACTGGCTGTCGATACAATCAATAGATCCGGTGAGATGTCCGGTATTGATGTGAGCCGGGAAACAGAACGGCTGTATGCACTTGTTGACGGATTGGCGCTGCACACCCTCTTTGAGCCCGAACGAGTCACAGCCGAAATGATCGATTCCATATTGACAAGCCATTTCAAAGCATTGAAAAAATGATGAAACAGCCCGGTGTGCCGGGCTGTTTTACTTTTAGCAAATCTCTGAATATGCTTTGTTTTTAAGCCACTCTCCCCCGGCTTCTTCAGACGTCCCCTCACCATCAAAGACAAGCCTGCCCCGATTGAAGACAGCCGTGATACGGCAGGGAAAGACATGGCCTTCATAAAGGCTGTGCTGATGCCTCGCAAACATATTTTCCTTTGTCACAGTAAACGTCTCCGACAGATTCACCACTGCAAAGTCGGCATCATAGCCGATTTTAATTTGTCCCTTTCGTTCGCCAAGGCCAAAGCGCTCAGCTGGAGCCCGCGCCGTCCATTCCGCCGCCTTTACGAGCGGCGCTTTGTTTGCCAAAGCGAGCTCGATTATCGCAAGCAGGGTGAACTGTCCGCCGCTGATCCCGCCCCATACACTAAAAAAGTTTTCGCCTTCTTTTAATGCCTGAGGGCATGGGGAATGATCTGAAGAGACGAAATCGATTTTCCCTGCAAGCAAAGCTTTGACAAGTGCCGATTGCCGGTCTTTTGAACGCAGCGGAGGCGCACATTTAGCCACAGCCCCTTTTTCTAAAACCGCCCCATGATCAAAGAGGAGATAATGCGGACACGTTTCCAATGACACGTTCATACCTTCCTGTCTCGCTTCCCCAATCAAATCGACCGCTTCCTTTGTACTGATATGCACAAAATGAAGCGGACAGCCCGTGATCCGGGCAAATTGCAGGGCGCGGAAAACCGCTTCTGCTTCGGCCTCAGGCGGCCTTGAAGCAGCATAGGCATCCCCGTCCGTCATCCCGCCGTTTTCCGCTTCTTTTTGCAGAAACTTGGTAATGGCATCACTTTCAGCATGAAGCGCCAGGATGTTCCCACAGGATGCAATTTCTTTCATGCCGTGTAAGAGTGTCATATCGTCGGAAGCTTGAAATTCGTCATTTCCAGACATGGAAAGAAAGGCCTTAAAACCGATCGCTCCGGCATCGGCCATCTTTCTGAGCTGCTCCCGATTTCCGGGAACAAGGCCGCCCCAAAGCGCAAAATCGGTGAGGGACTTCTCTTTGGCAATGTCAGCCTTCTCCCGCAGCGCCTCAACGGTGACGGTTGAGGGAATGCCGTTTAAAGGCATATCAAAATAAGTGGTGCATCCGCCGGCAGCCATCATTTGCGAGCCGTTTGCGATCCCTTCCCAATTTGCCCGGCCCGGTTCGCTGAAATGGACATGGCAGTCGACCGTTCCCGGGAAGACGTGCAGTCCTTCAGCCTGAAAAACCTTTTCAGCCATGTTTTCATCAAGCTCGCCGAGCTCTATGATGATTCCGTCTTTTACGCCGATATCCGTTTTTTTCACACCTTCAGGACAGACCGCTTCGGCACCTTGCAGCAGCAAGTCATACTTTTTCATGAAACTCCTCCTCTGCAGCAGCTTTTTCATGATAAAAGGAAAGGGCAGCCTGCAGTGCTTTTCCCGGCAGAACGGATGCCCCGGTCTGAAGCAGAACCGCTTCAAGCGCAGCCAAGGTAAACAGGACATTCTCTTTTCGGCAGCTGTATCCCATTGTTCCGATCCGCCAAATCCTGCCGTGCAGGGGACCGAATGAGCTGGCGATTTCCACCCCGAAATCGGCGAGCATCATCCTTCTGACCTGATCTGCGTCAATCTGATCCGGCACTTTGACACATGTGACAGTCGCAAGCTTCTTCTCTCCTTCCACGAACAAGTCCAAGCCCATTGCTTTGATTCCTTCTATTAAAGCCGCTTCATGAAGGCGGTGTCTTTTAAAACGCTCGGAAAGCCCTTCTTCAAGAACGAGACGGGCCCCTTCCCGTAAACCGTACAGCATGGAAGTCGCTTCTGTGTGGTGGTTCAGCCGTCTCGGGCTCCAGTAATCCATCAGCTGACTGATGTCAAAATAATTGCTGGCGACAGGCATACAACCGCCTTCCCGCAGCAAATCTTGTTCTGTCGCAATGCCCTGTTCGACCTTTTTCCGTTGGTTGATCCGCTCTTCTATCCGGCTGTTAAACGTGATCGGCGCCATCCCCGAAGGAACGGACAGGCACTTTTGCGTGCCGGCGATGACGGCGTCAAGACACCACTCATCCGTATTCACATCCGTGCCGCCGGTTGTAGCCACCGCGTCGACAACACACAAAACATCGAGCTCGCGGCAGGCCCGGCCGATTTCCCGAAGGGGCTGAATGCATCCGGTCGATGTCTCCCCGTGCACAATCGCAACGATATCTGGTTTGACCCGATTGATTTCAGCGATGACGTCCTCCGGGGCAAAAACCTCTCCCCAAGGACATTCCATCGTATACACATCTGCGTGATAGCGTTCACAGATTTCGGCCAAAAGGGAGCCGAATCTTCCGAAAATCGGGATGAGCACCTTGTCTTTCGGGAAGATGATGCTCGCAAGCACGGCTTCGAGTCCTGCTCTTGATGTCCCGTCGACCGGAAACGCCCACTTGTTTTTCGTCCGGAAAATCTGCCTCAAGAGCTGCATGACTTCGTTCATCATTTCTGTAAATACCGGATCAAATTGCCCCACTATAGGATTTGAGAGTGCGCTCAGCACTCTTGGATGCACCTCGACCGGCCCCGGGGTCATGATCGTCCGTTTTGGAATCTTCATTTCTCCGATTGTCATTGTTCTTTCTCCTTTCATTCATATGCCAGCTTGTATAAAACATCGGACAAGAGCCGGATTCCCGAATCAAGATCATTGGAGGATGTCCACTCCTCGGGGGAATGGCTGATGCCGTTTTTGCTTGGAACGAACAGCAGCGCCGTCGGACAGTGCGCACCAAAAATCTGGGCGTCGTGCCCCGCTCCGCTCACCATTTCCTGATACGTGACATGCGCATTCTCGGCCGATTGTTTCGAGATACGGATCAGCTCCGGGTCCATCATAACGGGCTTCACATTCGTCGTTTGCGAGACGTCGACCTCTATGCCCCATTCTTTTGACAGCTCTCTGAAGAACGCAAAAATATCCTCGCAATATTGGACCAAAACCGCTTCATTATGATGGCGGATATCGAGCGAAAAAACGGCTTCGCCCGCGATTACATTCGGCATGTTCGGCTTCGCTTCAAGCCGGCCGACGGTCGCTGTTAGGAGCGGATCGACGGCATTCGCCTTCTTTGTCAGATAAGAAATGCATAGTGCCGAAAATGCCAGCGCATCCTTCCGCACATTCATCGGTGTCGTTCCGGCATGGTTGCTTTGACCCTTGACTGTCACGGTATAGCGCTTTTGACCGACAATGTCCGTCACAATTCCGATCTGCCTGCCGCTCGCCTCAAGAATGCCGCCTTGTTCGATATGAAGCTCGATAAAACATTCGGCATCATGTCTGAAAGGCGGCCTGTAATGTCCATTCCCAAAACCGCAATCCTTCATCGCCCGCTCAAGCGGGATTCCGTCCCGGTCAAAAACAGGCGGAGCGTGACAGCAATCAAACAAACCGGTGATGTTTCCCGATCCCCAAAATGTCAGAGGAAAACGGCTCCCTTCTTCCTCACACAGCGATACGGTTTCAATGGTCGTTTTCGGCGGCCCGTATGTATCGAGGAGTTTTTTTGCCGCAAACAGGCTGGCCAAAACCCCGTATGCTCCGTCAAATTTCCCTCCGTTTGCGACCGTATCGATATGCGAACCGGTCAATATCGATCTCTTCTTCTCGGTTCCTTCTATTCTTCCAAACAGGTTGCCTGCGTCATCAAAATAAGCGTCCATCCCAAAGCCTTCCATCATCTTCTTTAGAGCATGCTGGGCGTTTTGCCACGGCTCGGAGTATAGAAGCCTTGTCACGCCCCCTTCCCCGCTTTTTCCAAATGAAGCAAGCCAATGGATCATGTCTTCAATTCTGTCCGATGCGCTCCCGTCGGTTATATGCGTATCAATGGTCATGAAAGAAGCTTCCTTTCTTTTTCTCGTTATATTTCTTGACAACTTCCTATCTAAAATCTAGTTTACTGTTAATATAAAACATATACATCGGCAGATTTGTCACAAATCCAGTATTTTTTTGTTGATGTTGACTAATAAGGAAACAGCCGTTTACGAAAAAGGAGGTCTAATGCAGCAATGAATATTTTTGAGATCTTGGAGCTTCCCGTTTTTAAAGGAGCAAAACTCGCCGCCGGAGAATCGGGCGGTTTCAGACAGATTGAGCACATTAACATGATGGATGCCCCCGACATTGCCGATTTTTTGCATCAGGGTGAGCTTCTGGTGACGACCGCTTATCACATCAAAGACCACCCGCAATTATTAAAGGATTTGATCGAAAAAATGGTCAGACGCGGATGTGCGGGACTGGGCCTTAAAACGAAGCGCTTTCTGCAGGAAATTCCGGAAGACGTGATCAAACTTGCCGATAAAAGGGCTTTTCCGATTATTGAATTAAGTGATAACGTCCGCCTCGGAGACATTGTCAATCATACATTGAGCCGCATTTTAGATAAACGGACGGCAGAGCTTGAACAGGCGATTAAAGCGCAAAAGCAATTTACAAGCCATATTATGAGCGGAAAAAGCGTTCAGTCCCTTATAAAAAACATCTCCATTACGCTGAATCTGCCCGTTCTGCTTTTAAACCGGCACCTCAAGCCGGCCGCTTCCTCAAAAGCAGGGATGTGTGAGGCGCCTCCGCTTTATGAAGGTCTTTTCCAAAGAAACAGCAAAACGGCATTTACATGCTTTTCAACCCTTTCCAAACGACAAACCTTTTCGGTATTTCCGATTTATACTCATGAAAAAAAATGCGGATTTCTGGTCGTATGCGGGATGATTCCCATAGAGGACAAAGGCTTGCTTTTAACGATTGAACAAGCCGCCAATGTGATCGGCTTTGAACTGATGAAAGAAAACGCGCTAAAGCAATATACGAGAAGAGCGCGCAATGAATTTTTCAGCAATTTTTTAGAGGGCTCCTTTTCTTCGCCAGCGGAAATCAAAAACCGGGCCAAGGAATTCAAGCTGAAATCGGATCAAAAATATGTATGTATCACCGGCAAATTGGACCGCAAAGAACAGGCGGTGAGCTTCACTGAAAACCAGCTTGAGTCAGACAGCGTGTTTGAGTGTCTTGAAGAAGAGCTGGCCGATTTTCCATTTCCGCCCCACCTTTTCACGAAAGGAAATATGTGTGTCCTGCTCGCTGAGGGAACCGACAGCTGGGCTGAAATGAACGCAGCGGTCTGCGGTTTTTTAAGGCGGTTTCAACAGCTCTGTGCCAAGCATTTTCAGCGAACGATTTCTTTCGGGATCAGCAACCTCAGCCATCAGCTGCTCGATGTTCCCGGCATCTTCAAAGAAGCGGTCGACGCCCTTCATTCCGGACACCTTTCCGGAAGCACCGAATTCATCCAGACGTATCATACGAAAGATGTCTCAGAGCTCTTAAGGATGGTTCCCATTGATGACTTGAAAAAATTTTATACATACACACTGCAAAAACTGGCGAACCTGCCCGGCGATGATCATGGGCTCCTTCATACATTATCCGTTTATTTGGAAACGCACTGCCAGATTTCCGAAACGGCCAAACGCCTTTATGTTCATCGAAATACGGTCATCTACAGGCTTGAAAAATGCGAAGAGCTGCTCGGGAAAAGCCTGAAAGATGCAGATACAACGCTTCGCTTGAGGCTGGCGCTGAGAATTCAAATGATGCTTGGATTGTAAGAAAATCTAACGTTCTTTGAAACAATCATTACTCAGTGCCCGGGGGACCTTTTGATTCGGACATGATCAGGGCGCTGTATGGGCGACCATTACAGCGCAATTGTCGGCCATGATTTCGCTGCATTTCCCGCTGAAACCGCAGCATGTTTCCGCAGGTCGCGACCATCATCGGCCACTCTCGGGGCTCCATCTGATATCGACAGATTTAAAGAATCAGACAGACAATAATGCAAGAGATTGCAAAATATATACCCATTTCCCGATCGCGATTAAGTGGTTTTTCCAATAAAAAACAAATGATATACTACAGGGACCGACTCTTAAAAAATTCCCGAGATTTGTTGGTTTCATATGTATGCTGCCGAGAATACATATGAAGGAAGGCGATTCGAACCATACCAAATATTTCTAAAGGGAGGCGGCACAGTATGTTTTCTTTCTGGCTGACCACAGCTTTTCTCGCCGCTATCATTTTCAGAATATCCTTTATATTCCGGAAAAAGGAATCCCCATTGCAGTACGCAATTCCGTCAGGTGTCATGACGCTCGGCATCATCAGTTTGATCATCGGCGGTTGGGAGGGATGTACATCGGCGGCATCAGCACATCCATCTTCCTGTCATCGGTTATCGCATTGCTTTTGATATGCGTTTTCGGATTGCTGAAGGAACAAGATTAAACGAAAACAGCGGGGCTGCTCCGCGCTTTTTCACGACCAGCCGGCAGCATGGGCAATCATTAAGAAAACAACAGCCGCTACCATCCAGATACAAAAAAGCGGAAGGATGAATTTCACCCAGCGATTCCAGGAAATACGGCTGACAGCAAGCGTCGCCATAAAGTAGCCCGATGTCGGAAAAAGGATGTTTGAAAAGCCGTCGCCGAATTGGAAGGCCAGTATCGCCGTCTGCCTCGTCATGCCGACGATATCAGCCAAAGGCGCCATGATCGGCATCATGATTAAAGCCTGTCCGCTTCCGCTCGGCACGAAAAAGTTAAACAGCATCTGTGTCAACAGCATGGCTGCAACGGTCAAATAGGAAGGAAGCTGGGAAACGGCATGTGACAGCCCATAAACAATCGTGTCCATAATCTGTCCTTCATTCATGACGACCGCGACCCCTCTGGCGATCCCGCAAACCATTGCGCCGATGAGGACTTCTTTAAATCCTTCATTGAAAGATTCGGCAATGTCTCTTGCACTCATTCCGGCAATACATGCCGGAATAACGGCGAGCGCTAGAAAATACCCCGACATTGTCACCATGTCCCACCGGAAGGTAATCACACATCCGATCAATCCGGCAAACAAAATGAGTGCCGCGGTTCCGGCCCATTTCACCCGTTTGCCCGATTTAAAAGCGGACACCGGTTCAGCCGCCTCCATTCCTGTTAAGCTTTTTTCCGGATTTGCTTTGACCTTTTCTCCATATGCCAGCACATAGATGGCAGCAAGCGCCGTTATGACAAGAAAGATGACCGCTCTGTACCCCATGCCGGAGTAAAGAGGCAGGCCCGCAATCGTTTGCGAGATGCCCACTGTGAAGGGATTTGTCAAGGCGCTCGTAAAGCCGGCAATCGTCCCGCATAACGCGATTGCTGCCGCGGTCATCCTGTCGTATCCGAAAGACAGCACAAGCGGCAGAATGACAGGGACATAAACGATTGACAGTTCAGGTGTCCCGATAAAACAGGCGATACCTGAAAAAACGAAGATGAAGACTGGAATAACAAAAACCGGCCTTCTGCTGAAGATGCCCGCCAGCAAGCGGACGCCTATTTCAATGACCGACGCTTTTCGCAAAACGGCAAATACACCGCCGACCATAAAGGTAAAGACGATGATCGGAGCGGCTTCCGTCATCCCTTTCGGAACCGCGGACAAGAGCGACAGCACATCGACCGGAGTCTGTTCAACCCGTTTGTATGATCCGGGATCAATCATTTCCCTGCCATCCGGACTTTCCACTCTTTGATATTCCCCTGCAGGCACCAGGTATGTCGCAAGCGCCATCAATCCAATCATGACAGCGAGGATGACATAAATATGGGGAAACTCATGTTTACGCTTCTCATTCTTTTTCAAATCCCCGCGTTGATAGGCCGGCATTCCCATTTTGATCCTCTCCTTCATCCAATGTGAGCTTTTTTCACATCTTAAATGAACCCAGAAACCGTTCGCATTGAAAGATCATCCGAATCCAAGAAGATTTTCAGTTAAATTATCTAAAAAACGCGTTTTGATCCAGTTCATCGGCAGATTTTCTTCCAAAAAAACAAGCGTAAATCTCCACTATTCGTTTTTAGTATTTTCATGTAAAGTCATAAGAAAAAGAAGCAGATAAAAGGAGAGGTCTATATTGCAGCAATGGATTAAAGAAACGGCAAGAGGAAAAAGAGGCGCAAGGGATTTAACTTATGAAGAAGCCAAAGAGGCCGCCGAAGCCATCATGACAGGCAAAGCCACACCCGCCCAGACCGCCGCTTTTTTGATAGCGGAGCGCATGAAAACGGAGTCGGCCGAAGAGCTGCTCGCCTTTATTGAAGCCTTGAGAAATCACTCCAAACAACTGCCCATATCTCCGGAGATTCAAGAAAAGGTGATTGATTTTGCCGGTCCGTACACGGGAAGACATTCGTTTCTGGCAACGATTCCCATCTCGATTCTTCTCGCAGCAAACGGTCTTCCCTCATGTTTGCACAGCAGTGATTCCCTGCCGCCAAAATATGGGACAAGCATAAAGGAAGTCTGAACAAGCTGGGAATTTCCGCCGACGCTTGTCCCCGCCAGACGGCAAACACGCTTGAGGAGCTGTCAATCGGCTTCACTGCCGCTGAAAAGCTGTGCGAGCCGTTTTCCCGGATTCGGCAGATCCGCGAGGAAATCGGCGTCCGCACGATTCTGAATACAGCCGAAAAACTGATCAATTTTTCAAACTCAAAAAAACTGATGCTTGGCGCTTTTCACAGAACAGCCATTCAAAGAATGCACCCTGTGTTTCAGCATCTTTCATATCAGGAAGTGTTTATCGTTCAAGGGGCTGAAGGATCTGAGGATGTTCCCGTCCACCGGGGGAGCTTTGTGTTCACCATCAAAGACGGCGGGATCACTTCGTTTATTTTGCAGCCTGAGGAATACGGTCTCCATGTCGAGGAAAGCAGGCAGAACAAGCCCCTGTCAGCCGTCGAACAGGCTGAAAAAATCGAAGCCGTTCTCTTTGGGGATGATTCGGAAGATGTGGAATACGAAAGAAAACAGGTGATCATGAACGCGGCATTGCGCTATTTCTTATTCGGTTTTCATCCGACAATCGAAGAAGGCATCCGGACCGCAGAACAGCAGCTTCGAGACGGATCAGGTCTCAACATTCTGAGAAAATGGCAAGCTACATTTACAAGACGGTAAGAAAACCGTAATCAAAATGACATTTCCTTTTCATGAAAACAATGGATAATAAAAACAAATGAAAAGGAGGTTTCAGCCGATGATTCGCATGTTTGCCATTCCGCTTCTATTCATGTTATCAGCCGTTTTCCCCCCTTTTGAAAAAGCCGACGCCGCCCCGCTTTTTTCACTGCAATCTTCGCTTCAGCCATCCGGCGCTTTAGAGGATTATTATGAGAATGCTGAAGGGAAAACGGGAGCGGCGCTCAAACAAGCGCTCCACGAAACGATTGATCATCATACAGAACTTTCATACAGCGAAGTCTGGGACGCGCTGAAAACGACGGATGAAGACCCGGCCAATCCCCATCATGTCCTGCTTCTTTATTCCGGACAGTCCCGTTCTAAAGATTTAAACGGAGGAAATGTGGGCGACTGGAACCGAGAGCACGTCTGGGCTAAATCACACGGAGACTTCGGTACAAGCAAAGGGCCCGGAACAGATTTGCATCACATCAGGCCAAGCGATGTGCAAGTGAATTCCGCCCGGGGCAACCTCGATTTTGATGAAGGCGGCAGCGCGTATCCTGGTGCCCCCGATAATTTTTACGACGGTGATTCATGGGAGCCGGACAGCCGGGTGAAAGGTGATGTCGCCAGAATGATTTTCTATATGGCCGTCCGATATGAAGGTGATGACGGACACCCCGATCTCGAAATGAATGATAAAACAGGCAACGGCTCCCTGCCTTTCCACGGCAAAATGGCAGTCTTATTGAAATGGAACCAAGAAGATCCTGTCGATGATCTCGAGAGAAGAAGAAACAACATCATATATGAACGATACCAGCATAACCGCAATCCATTCATTGATCATCCCGAATGGGCCGAAGAGATTTGGCATTAGACGTTGTCATCCGAGGGCGCTTACCGGGCGCCCTCTCTTTCTTAAACAATCTGTTTCCTCCCAGCAGATTTCCCCGTTAAACAGCAGGACAGCGCCATCCGAATCCGATATTCCCACATTGATCCACACCTTTGATACCCGATCATCATTTTGCAAACTTCTGCGTAGCCGCGAATTGTATTATAACGTAATAATACATTATAATAATGGTGAATACGTTAAGGAGGACTTCTATTTTGTTAAATAACGATAGTTCCAAACCTTTATACCTTCAGCTGAAACAAATCATCTCAGACGATATCAAGCGGGGCGTCTATTCTCCTTCCGAAAAACTGCCTGCTGAAAGCGAGCTTTGCCAGACCTATCAGGTGAGCCGGATTACAGTCCGAAAAGCGATTTCCGACCTTGTGGAAGAAGGCTATTTAACAAGGCAGCAAGGAAAAGGAACCTTCGTCAAAAGCCCGAAAATGAAACGGGAGCTTGTTGCCGTGGACGGCTATTCCGAATATATGATGTCGAGCGGAAAAAAGCCGAAGCATCAAGTCATTTCCGTGGAAACAATTACAGCTCCGGGGCACATCGCCAAGCGTCTCAAGCTGCCAATTGACAGCCCCGTCCTCGAACTGAAGCGGGTCATGTTCAATGATGATCAGCCGTTTACGTTTGAAATCACCCACTACCCGATCAGCCGGTTTCCTGATATCGGCCGATTCATCAGCGACTCTGTGTCCATGCATCACATTTTAAAAACAGAATACCAGGTCACTCCGGCCTACAATACGAAACTGTTAAACGTCGTGTTTGCAAAAGCGGAGGATAGCAAGCATCTCGCATGCGATATCGGGGATGCCCTCTTTGAGATTGATAAAGTCGCCTACTGCGCCCAAGACGATCCGATTTATTGTTCATTGTTTTTAATGCACACGAACCGTGTGACGTTTACGATTAACAGTTCTCATGAATGGGATTGATCCCGCAGTGTACACGGATGCCCGCAGCCGAACGCCCCATATGTCAGACATGTGTCTGCCGCCGCTTCGGCTGCATGCATGAGGGCTTTTTTGACATCCCGGCTTTTCAGATATGCCGTCAAAAATCCGGCGATAAACGAGTCGCCCGCTCCGAGCGTATCGACCGCCCGAACCGGAAAAACCGGCTGCTCGACGATGTTTCCTCCCCGGCCCAACACAGCACCCTTGTCCCCTCTTGTGACACATACCGTCTGCACGCCAAACCGGCTTGCATCGTCAATCAGCCTCAGACACTCCTCTTTTGTGAATCCGCTTCCTGAAAAGAAAGCATACGTCAAATAGGGACAAACACGTTCCATGTAAGCCCGGTCATGCTTTGTCGAAAAATCAAAAGACACCGGCGCAAGTCTGCTAAGCTCAAAAAGCGTCTGCTCCAACCGGCTGTACACGCTCGTATGAACGATATCATGGCTTTTGATCAACGCGGTGTCTTCATCGGTGAGCAACAAGCCGAGCTCAGATTGAATGCCGCCTTTGTTGGAGCGGACAAACACCCTGTCCCCCTGTTCATTGAGCTTGACGGCGGCCATTCCGTTTTGTCCGTGGGCCCGCCGGATTCTCGAGATATTGATCCCCTCTTTTTTGAGCACATTCAATACATGATCTCCGGCTTCATCAGTGCCGATAATCCCGATATATGCCGCTTCAGCTCCGGACCGCTTTGAGAGAACAGCGACGTTTAACGCATTGCCTCCGGGATAAAACATGTCCTGATCGATGTAATAATCAACGACATTGTCACCTATCGCAAGTATTTTCATCATCCATCCCCCATTATCCTTTTATGCTTCCTGCGGCAATGCCGCGGACGAAATACTTTTGCATCGCTAAAAACAGGATCACGATCGGCGCAGCAGAAATCGTCAAGCCGGCAAGCAGAACGCCCCAATCTGTGGCAAGAGCATCCCTGAATTGCATCAGACCGGCAGGAATCGTCTTCAAATTCTCATCATCAATAAAAATAATCGCAAACATGAATTCGTTCCATGTATGATAAGCCGTCAAAATCGCAGATGTCAGCAAGATCGGCAGACCCATTGGCAAGAAAATTCTGAAAAACACACCAAAGCTTGTGCAGCCGTCGATATATGCCGCTTCCTCAAGCTCTTTCGGAATCGCCAAAAAATACGAACGGATCAAAATGATGGTAAAAGGAATCCGATAAGCCGCATAAGGCAAGATCAGCGCCCAATACGTATTGTAAAGTCCGAGCGACTGAATGATGGAATAAAGGGGAACGATGCTGATCTGCGGCGTCAGCATCAGTCCGCCGAGACATAAAATAAAAACAGCCGATTTCATTTTAAATTCAAACCTCGCAAGGCCGTATGCCGCCCACGCGCTGACAAAGACGGTGATCACACACGTCAGAAACGTGACGATGACACTGTTCAAAAAATAAGCCGATATCCCTTGATTCCAAGCGGCCGCATAGTTTTCAAAATGCCATTCTTTCGGCAGCGACCAGCTGTGCTCGAAAATGTCCTCAGAACTTTTCAGCGAACTCAGCACCATCCACAAGAGCGGATAGCTGACAGCGGCCGTGTATAAAAGCAAATATAAGTATACGGCCGGCACACCGATATGGCGTTTCTTTATCCGGTATGAGGGTTTCGCCTTCCGGTTTGGAACTGCCCCGGACACTTCTATTTTCCCAGATGCCATCTGTTAATCCCCCTTTCCCGTTTTAAAAAGCCGCATTTGCATGACGGAAAGGCTGAGCGTGATCAGCAGAACAACGGTCGCAATCGCTGATGCATATCCCATCATATCCTGTGAAAATGCTTGCTTATACAAAAATGTCCCCAGCACCTCTGTGGCGTTTCCAGGGCCGCCGCCCGTCAAAATATAAGGTTCGTTGAAGACGGTAAAGGCACCGGTCAATGTCATCACGACGGCCACAAATGACATTTCCTTCGTCCCCGGGACAGTGATGGCAAAAAACGTCCTGATTTTTCCCGCTCCGTCCAGACGCGCCGCCTCATAAAGCTCGTCGGGGATTTTCTGAATGGCGATGATGTAGAGCATGGCGATATAGCCAACCGATTGCCACTGAGAAACAAAGATGACGGATAGCATCGCCGTTTCTTCATCGCCAAGCCAGGCCCTCGTCCATTGTTTCAATCCGGCGGCCTCTAAAAACTGATTGAGAAGGCCTGTCTCCGGATTGTAAATAAAAGTAAACAACAAGGCGATCACGGTCATGGAAATGACAACAGGGAGGAAAAAAACCGTTCTGAAAAAAGGAGCGTGTTTTCTGAAAAGCCGATCCTCAAGGATGGCGGCGGTAACCAGCCCGCCGCCGACCTGGAACACAATGGAGACCAGCGCATAAAGCGCATTGTTTTTCAAGGACTGATAAAATACCGGATCGCGAAACAGCTGGATGTAATTGCCGAAGCCGACAAACGCTTTTTGCGGTTCAAACGTGCTCCACTTAAAAAAGCTCAAGAATATGTTTTGCAGGATCGGATAATAAACAAACAAAAGAAAAAGCAATGCCGGAAACAAAAAAATGAAGGGAAGCCACCGATTTTGGTTCACCAAAGCGTTTCAGCTCCTTTGCATTAAGATTTTGCCGCTTTTTGCACCTCTTTCATCACCGCTTCAGGCGTCTTGTCACCGCTGAGCATCTGCTGCACGTTTGTTAAATAGGCATCAACGACTTGAGGATCTGTATCCATATCAAACCAAGGGACCATCCCTTTCGCTTCATTGAGGCTTTTGACGGCTTCGAGCTGGTTGGAATCCGCATTTTCCCGCTTGGCCGTTCCTTTGACTGTACTGAACTTGCCGACATCTTTGACGAGTTTTTCACCCATTTTTTTTGACGTCAAAAATTTCAGAAACGCCATCGCTTCTTGCGGATGCTTTGTGTTCGCCGAAATCATAAAGCCCTCGGGCGCACCTGTCAGCATCCCCGGTCTCCCCTTTTGCCCGGCTATGTCGGGAAACGGAAACAAACCGAGGTTGACAGTGTCATTGACCAGCTTAATTTCCGATGTCTCCGCATAAATCATTCCGGCTTTTCCGCTTTTAAACTGCTGCCTGACATATTCGTGATCGATCGAGTTGACGTGTTTTGAAAAATAAGGCGAAAGCTCCTGCAATTTGGATAAAGCCTCGACATATCCTTTATCCGTGAAAGCGGCATTTTTCGTATGATAATCTTTTTCTCTTGTTTCTTCATCGACAAGCTTTTGATTGAGTGTCGCAATATAGTGGGAGATGGTCCACGGCGCTTTCGTTCCGAAAGCGATCGGTGTATAGCCGTTTTCTTTTAATACTTTGCAGACATCGATGAGTTCGTCCCATGTTTTCGGAGGTGAAAGACCGAGCTTTTTGAATATATCTTTGTTGTAAAAAAGCTCTTTGGAGGCCATTTGCCACGGCACACCGTACCTCTTTCCTTGAACACTGAACGGTTCAATCTGAGATTTCAACAGCTGTGAAGCCCATTTCTGATCATCTTTGTAATAAGACGTGAGATCAAGCGCCCTCTCGCCTCTGATGATTTTCTTGGCAAACTCATCGCTCCAGGCAAAATAAATGTCGGGAGGCTGACTCGTCCCCAGCATGACTTTGATCTTATCTTTATAGGAATCATTCAGCACCGCTTCCGTCTGAATGGAAACATCGGGATGGCTCTTTTCAAATTCCTTGACCGCTTCTTCGAAAAAGCTTTTTTCAGGCTCCTTCGGCCAGCGATGGAAAAATTTCAGCGATACTTTCCCCGATTCTGTTCCCGAGCTTTGAAACCCTGAACAGCCGCTTGTGAGCAGCATGAGGAAAACGGCGGCAGCAACAAATACGCATCTCTTTTTCAATGGTATACCTCCTTTTCATTCGCTAAAAAGAAACCGGGTGACGGCTAAAGATCGGCCTCGCCGCCACCCGCGGCTGAAATAAGATGTTATATAATGTTATATCAATACTCGACTTTCCACATATACCGTCTCGTTGTCAGCGGATGATTCCGCGCTTCAGCGAGAGCATCGGCATACATCCGCAGCACCCGGTTGAGCACGAGCGGAGCGAGATATCCTTGCATATCTTCATTGATATTTGAAAAATCGTATGTCTTGGCGTCGAGCACAGTCAGCTTTTTGCCGTATCTCTTTGAAAAAGCAAGCGCCCGCTCTTCAAGCGGCCTTGTTTCGTCCAGACCGAGCAGAATGATAAACGGGACCGACTCATCAATGATTTCAAACGGCCCGTGAAAATATTCCCCCGCGTGAATCGCCTGCGAATGAATCCATTGCATTTCCATCAGGATACATATGCTGTAGGAGTATGCGACACCATAGTTCGCACCGCTCGCCAGCGTATAAATGACCTGTTCTTTTTGATGGGTTTTGGCGAATTGCTGCGCTTTTTCGGCTTCTTTTTGCAAAGCTTCTTCATATACGGCCTGAAGTTTGTCAAGTCCGTCGATCACCTGTTCAAACATTGCATGGTTTTCCAACACCCGCAACACACCGAAAACGATTTGATACAAAACGCCATAGTTTGTATTGATGGCCGCGGCTTCATCACCCCAGTCGTATTGCACGGCATATTGCGCCGCTTTGGCCAGCGGAGATGCCGGCTCAAAAGTCATGGCGATCGTCAGCGCGCCTTTATCCCTTGCAAAGCTTGCCGCTTTCACCGTTTCCGGCGTATTTCCGGAGTGCGAACACAAGATGACGAGCGATTTTTCTCCGAGCTGAACGGGATTGCGCTGGATGAATTCGTTTGAACTGTAGAGGTCAGAGCTGATGGATATGGATTCTCTGTCAAACACGTATTTGCTCGGATACATAATCGCCGAAGACCCTCCACAAGCAACAAAGAAGACATGATCAATCGTTTTTCCCTTCAAATCTTGCAAAAAACCTTGAACTCCCGGATTTACCTTTGCTGTAGCCTGACTCAAATCATTCACTCCTTGCTTTTATTATATAACGTTATATAACATTATATATTGTTATGTTAATAGGTAACCGTTGTGGCTGTCAATATAATTTTCTGAAATTTTAAATAATAAATAAAAAAGCGCCTTAGGCGCTCATTTCATGTGATGAATGATCGTAGTCCCCGGGCTTTGCAACAAGCCTGACAACAGCCGTTCTTGTTCAATGTAAAATTCAAGTGCGGTATGTCGTGAGATCACCTTTTAAGTATGCTGAGGATGTCAAACAGCGTATTTTTAATGACAAACTGCCGATATTCGATAGACCCTTGCGAATCGTGCAAAATCGGGCCGGGCATGCGGTGAACAGCTTCTTCAATCCTTTCTTCAACAGGCCGTTCTGCATCATTTAATACTTCTTCCACCTCTTGAGAGCGAAACGGAAAAGGGCAAACACCGCTGAAGGCGACGCGCATATGGCCGTCGATCTCCAGCGCGGAAATCGTCACCAATGGGTATCCCGTATCCCACCGCTGCCTGACTTTAATGTTTGCGAAAGGCTGCAGGAGATAGCGCTCTTCAGTCAACAGCAAAATGAGCATTTCACCCTTTTTCAGCTGCAATTGTTTGTCAAATACATCATGAATCGAATAGATATGTTTTCCATTGGCTCCCAACGTCACCACTTTGCTGTCGGTCAATAAAAAAGGGAGAACCGCTTCGCGATAAAAAATCTGTCCGCAAATATTGCCGCCGAGCGTAATTTTATTGCGTGACGTGTGATCAGCGATCTCTCTCACCGCTTTGCTTAATAAAGGAAAGCCCCGGCTTTCCGTGATTTCCGTCAATGTTAAAGCTGAACCTAGCGCAAGATAGCCCCGCTCAGATTGTAACATCCGGCATTCGGGTACTTCCTGAATATCGATAACCGCATTGAAACGGCCATGTGTGATTTGTTCTGTTCCCCCGGAAAAAAAGGCGGGGTTTTTTCCCTTCAAGTCAAGGTCCCGAAACAGCTGTGCCGCTTCTTGTGCGCTTTGCGGCCGGTAGTACTCAAAGTTAATGGAGATCATGCCGGCCCTCCTTCACTCGCCTTGCTAGTTCACAAATGAGAGAGAGCTGATTTAATGGGATCGCGGCAGCGATTGACAGGCTTACGTCGTGACAACCCGCTCCATCCTCCCATGCAAGATCGTTCCCGGCTTTCAGATGATATGTAAAAGTTCGCGTTTCTCCGCTGTGTTGCCCAGCCATGTCCCGCACGGCCGGGTCATCTTCAATGCATCCGGCGCTCAGCATCCCGGTTCGGGTCCCTTCTTCCTGCAGCAGCATTGCCGAATCTTCGACATGGATGGTGGTGAGAACACATTGTTGAGGCAATCTTTGAATCGTTTTAAGGATGCCGGCAATGGCTTTCACGAATGAACACACCTCCAGGATTTACTATTTTTTCCTCTTCCATATATATTATCTCGCCTCATACTTTAAAACTCCATTTTCTCTGAAAAAGAAAAACGTTCACTCCTGTCATGAGTGAACGTTTTTTCAAGCTATTGTATGTCCAGCGCTCCGGCCGGGTCATACAAATGAACATCAATCTCTGGGAGCCTTCCCAGTGCAAGTCTTGCCATTTCTCGGCCAAGGTAAGGTCCTGAAGTCAGCCCTGAAGCGCCGAGCCCGTTGGCAATCAGCAGCCCCTTTAGACCGGGAAGCGGACCGATCACAGGAAGAAATCCCGGAGTGAACGGCCTGAATCCGACCCTCGTTTCCAGGATCATTCCGTTCTCCAAACCGGGCGCAATGGTGAGCGCCTTTGTCAAAATTTCTTGAAGCCCGCCCGCTGTGACGCGGCAGTCGCCCAGTTCAGCGTCGTTTTCATGTGTCGCACCGGCAACAATTCTCCCGTCTTCAAACGCGAGAATGTACTGGTCATGCGGAGGCATGACCACCGGCCAGGCGGCTGTATCAGTCTCAGGCAGTCGGAGATGGACGATTTGCGCTTTTTGATAGGTGACCGCAAACTGGATTCCCAGCGGCTTCAGCAGCTCACTTGCCCAAGCCCCGGCTGTGATCAGCACCTGATCAGCGAACATCGTCCCCTCTGCGGTTTGAACACCGATCACCCGTCCGTCTTCATGCACTAAAGAGGCATTTCCCTCAAGCACTTTTGCACCGTGTTTTTGCGCGGCATTCACGAGTGCACGCCGCAGAGCTTTTCCGTTGACCCGTGCTGCGCCGCTGATATGAACGGCTCCGTATCCGTCTGCCAAGGGCGGAAATAAGCGCTTTGTTTCAGCCGGCGACAGCCGGGAAATCTCGCCGATCTCCGGCGCATCCTGGCGTCTCATGTATGCGCGCTCTTCCATCTGCTCCAGTTTTCGTTCGTCAGTGTGCAAGCTGATGGCGCCTGTCCGTTTGTACCCCGTGTCCGATTCTCCATCAGCTTCCAGCTGTTTAATCAAATCGGCGTAGTACCCGGCACCTCCCTTTGCGAGTTTGTACCAAGCCTGATTTCTGCGCTGGGAAAGCCAGGGACACACGATACCCGCCGCGGCATCTGTAGCCCTTCCTTGATCCCTGCGGTCAATTAATGTCACATCTGCACCGGCTTTTGCCAGATGATAAGCGGTGGACGCTCCGAGAATTCCTGCTCCGACTACGATATATGTTTTCATCAAAACACCTTTTTCATTTCTGTTTTCTACAAATATAACGGATCAAATCTTCTGAACACAACCGGTTTCACCTATGAATTTAACCGATGGCTACCGATATTACACCGCTCACCATAAAAAGAGCCGCGATGATCCGCCGATGACCAAACCCTTCTGAAAGAAGGACGGCCCCCATCACCGTTCCGATCAAAATGCTGACCTCCCGAATCGGGGCCACATGACTGACAGGAGCGAAAACCATGACCGACAATGCCAAAATGTAGGCCAGAGAATTCAAAATGCCGACCCCGGCCGCTTCGATTCGGTGTTGCTTCCATTCAGACCGGACTTGATGCCAGTTTTTTGCGGCAAAAGGCGTCAATAAGATGAAGCGCCCTAATGTATTGCAATAATCCAACAGCAAAGGCGGGACGAGAAAATGGCTGACCGCTGCTTTGTCAAGGAGGGTGTAAGCTGCGATGATTGCGCCGATCAACAGCCCGTAAAGGATTGGAATGAGCGATCCGGATTCTGTTAACCGCTTTATTCCCCCCGTGAAAAACAGAATGCTCACCACAATCAACAGGATGCCGATGACAGCGGGCAGCGTCAGTTGTTCATGAAAGACGACCACCGCGAGCAGACAGGTGATCAGCGGTCCTGTTCCTCTTGCGATCGGATAGACGAGTGAAAGATCGCCCTTTTGGTATCCCTTTTGAAGAACAAGAAAAAACCCTAAATGGGCAAGGATGCTCGCCATGATCAATACAATTTGCCAGATTCCAAAATCCGGCTTTTCATAAAGAACAACACCGATCGCCATAGGGGCGTATACTATGGCGGCAATCGCAGTAAACAGCCAAATAAAAGCAGCTCCGCCTCCAGCCTTTTTGGAAAGATAGTTCCATGTTGCATGGATGAATGCTGATAACAATAGGATGCAAAATCCAGCAGCCGTCATGATACCGTCCTCCTTACCGAACACTGAAAAACAGTCATTTCTTGACGTTAATGTAACGCTTTAGTTCGCCATGCCATTTCCTATCTTTGATAACATCAACCCAAACATCATACTTGCCGGATTTTAGCCTTTTCGTCGGAAAGCTTACGCGGAAATGAGCTTTTCCGCGAGCTAGATAAATATCCTTATATAACAGAACTTTTCCTTTTTTATTGATTAAACGGACGGAAATCATCGCCCCTGTGACAGGGCTTTTTCCGGTCACCACGATAGATGAGGCGTTTTTTGAATAGGTATTGGCATCTGTTCTGAATTTAACCGCGCCTTTTGAAGGCATGGCCAGGGCTTTGGGACTTCCGGCCAATGCACCCAATAAGAAAATGACCACTATAAACATAGCCCTTATCTTAAATTTCACTGGACATGTCCTTTCTATAAATAGGATGAAAATCACATGTATACCTACATTATACATGACTTTATCATCTGACTAAAGGATTCTATTTAAAAGAAAAGCCGCATACCGCAGATTGCTATTTTAAGGAAAAAGAAAATAGCTGATGCCTGCAGATATGGGCTGGAACTGCCAATAAAGCTCCCTATGTTCGAATATCTCCCTTAAAGACAACTGTTGCGACAAACTATTCTAGCAAAATAAAAATTTGTTATTATATAAATATTATGGTAAAATGTTCTTATTATATTATATTGGAGGATGACATATGTTTAAAAAGTTTCTACAATTATTTGTTTTATTGCTGATTTTAGCAGCAGGTTTGGCGTCACATGCAGGAATTGCTTCCGCAGCGGATATGGATAGAAGCGGAAGACACAATTATAATTGGAATGTGGATTTTTATACAGATGCTAATCGCTATACAAAAAGAGCCGATACCGTAGATGTTACACTAAAAGTGCCATCAGATGGAACGTACTCTAAAACATACTGGGAAATGAAATTTCAAATGTATGGGGCAAACGGATGGACAACTCTCAACTTTGTGAAAACAGGTTATGTTTCCAAAAACTCTCCCTCTCACCGCTCTTTTGATATAAATGATTATACATATCTAAACAAAGGCGTATTTAAAAAAGGCTATGGAAACTGCAGAATAAAAGTGACATTTACAAAGGGAGACAAGGCTTTGGTTGGCAATACATACTATACAACGGTCTTTCGTGTAGATAATCAAAAATAAAATAACGTTTCGAAGAAGTTCTGCTTTGATATGATAAATGCACAGTGCGGCAAGGATTTCAGATTTCACGAATCATAAGAAGGCCCTCAACATGTGAGGAGCCTTTTTATATTATTTCAGGTAAAGAAGTATCACCGCATTTGTTTAATCATCGTTGTTTTAAATGAATGATGTGAGACCATCTTAATCAATAAAAAAAATAACCGCAGATCCATTCTTGTCCACTCTTAAAAAACAATGGCAACTTGAATGATATCTGCGGTACATAAAACGCATAAAATTTTTAAGGGTGTGATCCAATTTCAATCTGATCACACCCTTTGATATGAAAGGTTAACCGATTGACCCTTCCATTTCGAACTTGATCAAACGGTTCATTTCAACCGCGTATTCCATCGGCAGTTCTTTTGTGAACGGCTCGATGAAGCCCATGACGATCATTTCTGTCGCTTCTTCTTCAGAAATGCCGCGGCTCATCAAGTAGAAGAGCTGTTCTTCAGATACTTTGGAAACTTTTGCTTCGTGCTCCAATGAAATGTTGTCGTTTAAGATTTCATTGTAAGGAATCGTATCTGATGTTGATTTGTTATCCATAATCAGCGTGTCACATTCGATGTTTGAGCGGGCGCCTTCAGCTTTGCGGCCGAAATGGACGATTCCGCGGTATGTGACTTTTCCGCCTTGTTTTGAGATCGATTTTGACACGATCGTAGATGACGTATTCGGTGCCAGGTGGATCATTTTCGCACCTGCGTCCTGATGCTGTCCTTTTCCTGCAAGAGCGATAGAAAGCGTCATACCGCGAGCGCCTTCGCCTTTCAGGATGACGGCAGGGTATTTCATCGTCAGTTTGGAACCGATGTTTCCATCGATCCATTCCATTGTCGCGTTCGCTTCGCAAACGGCGCGTTTTGTAACAAGGTTAAAGACGTTGTTCGCCCAGTTTTGAATCGTCGTATAGCGGCAGTATCCGCCATTTTTGACGATGATTTCAACGACTGCGCTGTGAAGGGAGTTTGTTGTGTAAACAGGTGCTGTACATCCCTCTACATAGTGAACGTGCGCGCCTTCGTCGACGATGATCAGCGTCCGTTCAAACTGACCCATGTTTTCAGAGTTGATCCGGAAGTACGCCTGCAGCGGTGTCTCGACTTTGACGCCTTTTGGTACATAGATGAATGATCCGCCTGACCAAACGGCTGAGTTCAGGGCCGCAAATTTGTTGTCAGTCGGCGGAATGACTTTTGCCCAATGCTCGCGGAAAATGTCTTCATTTTCTTTGAGGGCGCTGTCCGTATCCTTAAAGATGATGCCTTGAGATTCAAGGTCTTCCTTCATGTTGTGGTAAACGACTTCTGATTCATACTGCGCGGATACACCGGCCAAATATTTTTGCTCAGCTTCAGGGATTCCGAGTTTGTCAAAAGTCTGTTTGATTTCTTCCGGCACTTCATCCCATGATCTTTCTGAACGCTCAGATGGTTTTACATAGTACGTAATTTCGTCAAAATTCAATGCGTTTAAATCTCCGCCCCATTGCGGCATTGGCATGTTGTAGAAATGTTCAAGAGATTTCAGACGAAACTCGAGCATCCACTCCGGCTCTTCTTTCATGCGTGAAATTTCTTCTACGATTTCTTTTGTCAGTCCCCGCTCTGAACGGAAAATGGAAACGTCTTTGTCGGCAAAACCGTATTTATATTCGCCGATATCCGGCATTTTTTTAGCCATCCATTTTCACTCCAATCTTTATTCATTATCGCTGTCTTCTTTGGCAACACCCTTTTCAAGGGCTTTCCAAGAAAGTGTCGCACATTTAATCCGGGCTGGAAACTTTGAAACGCCTTGAAGGGCTTCGATATCGCCTAAATCGATCGAATCGTCGTAGTCTTTGCCCTGCATCATATCCGAAAAGATCTGTGACATTTGAAGGGCGGTCCCCACGTCTTTTCCTTTGATCGCCTGCGTCATCATGGAAGCGGACGCCATGGAAATGGAGCAGCCTTCACCTTCAAATTTTGCGTCTTCTACCTTTTCGTCCGTAATCTTCATCGTCAGTCTGATCCGGTCACCGCATGTCGGGTTGTTCATGTCAACGACAATGCTGTCATTTAAAACCCCTTTATTTCTCGGATTTTTGTAGTGATCCATAATGACCTGCCGATACAGTGTATCCAAGTTCACATTAAAAGACATTTGTGAAATACTCCTTTGTCTTCTGAAGAGCTTCAATCAGTTTATCGATGTCTTCTTCTGTATTATACAGATAAAAGCTTGCTCTTGCAGTAGCGGAAACATTCAGCCATTTCATCAAAGGCTGTGCGCAGTGATGTCCGGCTCTGACAGCGACGCCTTCTGCGTCCAATACGGTTGCCACATCGTGAGGATGGACGTCTTCAAGGTTGAATGTCACGAGTCCTGCACGCTGCTTCGGTCCGTATACAGTTGCGCCTTCAAGCTCTTCAAAACGTTTTAGTGCATATGCAGCAAGACGATGTTCATGTTCTGAAATGGCGTCAAGTCCGATGTCTTCCAGGAAGTCAATCGCTGCACCCAATCCAATCGCACCGGCAATAATCGGTGTCCCCGCTTCGAATTTCCAAGGCAGCTCCTTCCAGGTTGATTCGTAAAGACCGACAAAATCAATCATTTCTCCGCCGAATTCCGCGGGTTCCATGTTTTCAAGCAGCGCTTTTTTGCCATACAATACTCCGATCCCGGTCGGGCCGCACATTTTGTGGGCTGAGAAAGTAAAGAAGTCGCAGTCCAAATCCTGAACATCGATCTTCATATGCGGTGTGCTCTGCGCCCCGTCAACCACCATCACCGCGCCGTTGTCATGGGCGATTTTGGCGATTTCTTTAATCGGATTCATCGACCCGAGAACATTTGACACATGTGCGGCTGATACGATTTTCGTATTGGCTGTCACCGTCTGTCTGACATCATCCAGTGAAATGGTGCCGTCTTCCTGTAACGGAATGTATTTCAATGTAGCGCCGCTTGCTTTTACCGCCTGCTGCCATGGAATGATATTCGCATGGTGCTCCATCGGCGTGATGACGACTTCATCACCCGGCTTCAGGTTGGCGCGGGCATAGCTGAGCGCGACCGTGTTCAGCGCCGTTGTCGTGCCCCGCGTAAAGATAATTTCCTGCATCGATTTCGCGTTGATAAACTTCCTGACCTTCTCGCGCGCCCCTTCGTATCCATCAGTCGCCTTCGTTCCCAATGTATGAACGCCGCGATGGACATTTGAATTGTAGGATTTGTAATACTCGTCAAGCTTGTCGATGACGACACGCGGCTTTTGCGATGTAGCCGCGCTGTCTAAATACACAAGATCGTGTCCGTTGACTTGTTGGTCGAGAATCGGAAACTGTTCGCGAATATCTTTGACATTCATTATTTTACTTTCCTTTCGATTACAGAGACGAGCTGTTTTTTCACGCCTTCGATCGGAAGCTCATTGACCACCGGTGCCAGGAAGCCGTAAATGACAAGACGTTCTGCTTCTTCTTTCGGAATTCCGCGGCTCATCAAGTAGTAGAGCTGAACCGGATCGACGCGGCCGACAGATGCGGCGTGGCCCGCTGTAACGTCATCTTCATCGATTAAAAGAATCGGATTCGCGTCTCCGCGCGCTTTTTCGCTGAGCATCAGCACGCGTGACTCCTGTTCGGCATTTGATTTTGATGCGCCGTGTTCGATTTTTCCGATGCCGTTAAAGATCGAGGATGCGGAATCTTTCATGACGCCGTGTTTTAAAATGTAGCCTTCCGAGTGCTTGCCGTGGTGAATGATCTGTGTTGTAAAGTTCTCGGTTTGTTCTCCTCTGCCGACGACAACCGTTTTTGTATCGCCAAAAGTGCCGTCTCCGTGAAGATTTGTCGTGTTTTCAGAAATGGTGTCTCCATCATTCATCAAACCGAGCGCCCATTCGATTTTGCTGTCGCGTCCGAGCGCTGTTCCGCGGCGGCTGACATATGCCGTTACCCCTGCGGAAAGATTGTCCACCGCTCCGTATTGAACGCGGGCATTCGCACCTGTGATCACTTCTGACACGATGTTAAATACCGCTTTTTTAGGGTTGACCGTGCTGATGTAGTTTTCTACATATGTGACCGCACTGTTGTCATCTGCGACGACGAGTACATGGTTGAAAAGCGTTGTATCGTTGCTTTCATGGACATACACCGCCTGCACCGGCGCTTTCAGCTCGACGTTTTTCGGAACGTAAAGGAATGCTCCGCCGTTCAGCAGCGCTGCATGTAATGCAGTTAATTTATGCTCATTGACTTTTACGCCGTCCGTCATAAAGTATTTTTTGACGAGATCGCCGTGTTCGCGAAATGCCGTATGAATATCTGTGAAGATCACGCCTTGATCCTGCAGCTCTTGAGAAAGAGACAGGTAAGCCGGTGTCTGATCTCTTTGGATGTAAAGTGTCTTGTCTTCATTCCCGAGATCGATCAACGATTTGACTTCATCTGAAAGATCATTCAAAGATTCAAGCGGTTTATTTTCTACAGTATGTTTATCAAACTGTGTGAAATTCCAATTTGTGATTTTTGTTTTATCAGGCCGTGGCAGAGGCAGATCTTCTGCTTTTTCAAGCGCTTCTAAGCGTAGGTCTTGCAGCCAGGCCGGTTCCTGATGCTTCTCAGAGAAGCTTTTGACATATTCCCGATCTACAGATAGTTTTGTTTCCAATGTCATGTTTATCCCCCTAACGCTTACGCTTCTTGACCGACAGTTTCGTCTTCGATTCCCAGCTCGTGCTTAATCCAGTCATATCCTTCAGCTTCAAGACGCTGTGCAAGCTCAGGTCCGCCTGATTTCACAACGCGGCCTTGCATCATAACGTGCACATGGTCAGGCGTGATGTAGTTCAACAGGCGCTGATAGTGCGTGATGATCAGGCAGCCGAAGTCTTCGCCGCGCATTTTGTTGATGCCTTTTGAGACGACTTTCAGGGCGTCGATATCCAAACCGGAATCGATCTCATCAAGGATGGCGATCTTCGGTTCAATCATCATCAGCTGCAGGATTTCATTGCGCTTTTTCTCCCCGCCTGAAAATCCTTCATTTAAATAGCGCTGCGCCATGTCAGGGTCCATTTCAAGAAATTCCATATTTTCATCCATTTTGCGGATGAATTTCATTAACGAAATCTCATCGCCCTCTTCTCTGCGTGCATTGATTGCAGAGCGGAGGAAGTCGGCATTCGTGACGCCGCTGATTTCACTCGGATATTGCATGGCCAGGAACAGGCCGGCTTGCGCGCGTTCATCCACTTCCATTTCCAGAACATCTTTGCCGTCAAGCAAAATGCTGCCTTTTGTTACTTCATATTTAGGGTGTCCCATGATCGCCGCGGATAAAGTCGATTTACCCGTTCCGTTAGGTCCCATGACAGCGTGGAATTCCCCGCCTTTTATTTCAAGGTTTACACCTTTTAAAATCTCTTTCCCTTCAATCTCAACGTGAAGATCTTTGATTGTTAATGTCGAAGCAGCCATGAAATATACCTCCAATATAGATAATCATTATTCTCAATTTATTCTCATTCTAATTTTATAACAAATGAAAATTGAATACAACAAAAGTCTTTAAGATCTTTTTCGTGTGTACATGTTTTCAAGTGTAACAAAAATCGTTTTTTTCTTAAAGTGATTGCCGTAAGAAACTTCCTTCGTCCATAACCATCCAGTAAAAACGATTATTTACATTTGCCTCGCATTCGAAGATCTGTTCTCGGGGAGTGTGCTTTAAGAGGAGGCGGATTTTTCACACTGAAGGGAGCTCGTTCTCAATTGCATGAATCATGATGGGAATGCTTTTCACCTTCTATCTGGATGGTGACATGCTTCAAATTAAATTCTTTCCTTAGATATTCTGATACTTGTTGCAGGATTCTATCCCTGTCACTGTTATCTGCGACTGTCACATGACAGCTTAAGGATGGAAAGTCGGAAGTGATCGACCAAATATGAAGATCGTGAACATCCTTGACAGACGGAATCGACAGCACCCCTTTCCGGAGCAATTCCATATCGATATGCTTCGGTTTTCCTTCCATTAAAACATGAACAGCATCCTTTGTGATGCGCCAGCCGCTGACAAGCACCAGGATGGCGACAAGAACGCTTGCAATCGGATCGGCGGCATTCCAATCGAAAAACAGCATCAAGAAACCGGCGATGATCGCACCGACAGAGCCCAGCATATCACCGATGACGTGCAGAAATGCGCTTTTGACATTTAAATTTTCGCCTGTGTCTCCCCGCATTAAAAGCCAGGCCGCGGCAATGTTGACAAGCAGTCCGAGAAAAGCGATCCCAAGCATGCCGGCGCTTTCGACTTCCGGCGGATTGAAAAAGCGATGGAACGCTTCCCAAAAAATATAAAGTGAAATCACAAGCAGTGTGATGCCATTTAAACAAGCGGCCAAAATTTCAAAGCGCTTATAGCCGTAGGTTTTGTTTTCATTTGCCGTCTTTGCTCCAAATATAACAGCGATGAGGCTTAAGCCAAGGGCTGCAGCGTCACTTAGCATATGTCCGGCATCAGATAAAAGGGCGAGGCTGTTTGTCAAAATCCCGCCGACGACTTCAACCGCCATAAAGAGAAAGATGAGGATGAAGCTGAAAAGAAGCGCTTTTTTGCTGGCTTGATGAGTATGATGATGATGGTGGGAATGGCTCATATTTCAAAACTCCTTTCCTCTGAATATGATCATATGTTCATATTATAATTTTATCTTCTGTCTTTATTCAGGTCAACCTGTATCCAAGCGTCGGGCATACAAAAGGACGGATATCTTCCGTCCTTTTGCTTTGCTTTATCCGTTCATCCATTTCATGTCTGAAATGATCTGTTTGCTTTTTTGATGCTGCTTTTCCCTTCTTTTTTCGACTTCAAGCCGATTTTCATGGCTTCTGCTGTATTCCTCGTAACCCATGCCATGGGATCTGTGCATCGCTTTTTCCATTTCCGCCGTAAATTCAAGGTCAAGCTGATCTTGGCTTGAACAAATAATGAATCATCCTTTCAGAGATTTTCTTACATGATACCAATTATATACAGACTCTTCAAAGATGAGTACGCATTAAATGTGCTGACCTCTGTCGATTTTCCGGCATTTCACAGGCGCTAGCTGGAACATTCTTTTAATTTCTCGGTCAATGTTTCATTTGTTTGAATTCTTCCATAGCTTGCAAGACGAGCGTGACGGCTTGGCTCATCGCCGCTCCCCCGCCAAATGCCGCGGAGACCCCGACGGCTTCAAGAATTTCTTCTTCCTTCGCTCCGCTGTCAAGGCAGCCTTTGATGTGATAGATGATACAATATTCGTCCTGGGTGTTGATGCTGATCCCGAGTGCAATCAATTGCTTTTCTTTTTCGCTCAGGACACCCTTTTTAAAGCATTCTTGAGTAAACTCGTTGTACTTTGTGGCAATGCCCGGCATTTTTTCTGAGAAGATGCCGATTCCCGCTTTATATTCGTGCAGGGCGGATTCGATGATGCTTTCTGATTCATGCTGGTTCACGCGAATTTCCTCCATTTAATATGTAGATTTTCTCTTTATTATGGACAACTTTATGCACAACATACGAGAAAAAACCCCGGTTTGCTCACAAACCGGGGTTTCACTTTTATTCTGTTACAGGAAGGACTGAGCCTTCATATTTTTTATCGATGAAATCTTTGATTTTGTCAGAGTGCAACACTTCAATCAGCGCTTTGACTTTCGCAGAATCTTCGTCACCTTTGCGAACAGCGATGATGTTCGCGTAAGGATTGTCTTTTGGAGACTCAAGCTCAATGGCATCTTTTTTCGGATTCAGCTTGTTTTGGATCGCGTAGTTCACGTTGATGAACACGGCGTCTGCTTCATTGCTGTCATATGCTTTTGCCGTCATTTCAGGTGCAACATTGTTTTTGATTTTCAGGTTTTTCTTGTTTTCCGTAATATCCTTCACTGTTGCGTCCACTTTTTTAATGCCTGATTTCAGCTTGATGAGACCGGCATTTTCCAGCATTGAAAGCATGCGGCCCTGTTCAGCGGCGTTATTGCTCATGATGATCGTCGCACCGTCAGGAAGATCTTTCAATGATTTATACTTTTTAGAGTAAATCCCGAATGGCTCAAGATGGACTGCACCGACATTGACTAAATCGTAGTCTTCGTTTTCTTTCATTTCCTGTTCAAGATAAGGAACATGCTGGAAATAGTTTGCATCAAGATCTTTTGAAGCGAGCGCTTTGTTGATCAGTTTGTAATCGGTGAATTTCTTGATTTTAAGCTCATAGCCTTTTTCTTTTAACAGCGGTTTTGCCTCTTCAAGAATTTCGGCGTGCGGCGTCGGCGTCGCTCCGACTGTGATCACTTTGCTGTCTTTATCTCCTTCGCTGTTCGATGACCCGCATGCGGCAAGTACGCCGGCAAAAATGATAAGTAAAGCCGTTAATAACCCTTTTTTCACTTTCGTATCCTCCCTAACGTTTGTCTAGTTTATTTGTTATAAAATCCCCAATAAATTGGATGATAAAAACGATAACCAAAATAAAAATCGTTGCAATGACGATAATGTCATTATTGTTCATTTGAAATCCATCGACATATGCAAGGTTGCCGAGTCCGCCGGAGCCGATCGCACCGGCCATGGCTGTGGAACCGATCAGCGCAATCGCTGTTACAGTAATACCGGAAATCAAAGCCGGCATCGATTCAGGCAGCAGCACTTTGAAAATGATTGTCGATGTTTTCGCACCCATTGATTTCGCCGCTTCAATCACACCTTTATCGACTTCGCGGAGGGCGATTTCCACAAGGCGGGCATAAAACGGTGCCGATGCGACGATTAATGAAGGCAGCGCCGCATTAGGACCCAAAATCGTTCCCATGATAAATTTCGTAAAGCTGAGCAATATGATAATTAAAATAATAAACGGAATCGACCGGAACACATTGACAACAGCCCCGATTACCGCATTAATCGGTTTGTTTTCCCAGATGTTTCCTTTTGAAGTTAAATAAAGAAGCAAACCGAGAAGCACGCCGATGATAAATGCAAACAAAAGCGAAATCCCCGTCATATAAACCGTTTCATATGTCGCGTTCCACAGCTGCTCCATGTCTACATTCGGAAACAGTTTTTCAAACACTTGTGATCACCTCTGCTTCTACCTGCCGGCTCTTGATGAATTCGACCGCTTTATTGACCTCATCCAAATCGCCGTCAACATGGATGAACAGCGAACCGTAAGCACCATCCTGCGTCTGCGAAATTTTCCCTTGCAGAATGTTGACTTCAACATCAAATGTTCGGATGATCTGCGTCATCAGCGGCGTTTCGGCTGCTTCGCCGACAAATGTAAGCTTAATCGTCCGCCCGGTTTTCGTTTCTTCAAGGAAATGCTTCAAAGTTTCCTTCGTTTCTTCCGGTTCGGTCACCTGCTGGACAAAGCGCTTGGTCATGTCTTCCTTCGGCTTTCTGAAGACGTCCAATACGTCGCCTTCTTCAACAACTCTGCCGTTTTCCATGACAGCGACTCTGTGACAGATTTTCCGGATGACATGCATTTCATGTGTGATCAGGACAATCGTCAACCCGAGCCGTTCATTGATATCAGACAGAAGACCCAGGATCGAGTCAGTCGTCTGCGGATCAAGCGCTGAAGTCGCTTCATCACAAAGGAGAACTTTCGGATTGTTTGCGAGCGCCCTTGCGATCCCGACGCGCTGCTTCTGTCCGCCGCTCAGCTGTGAAGGATAGGCGTTTTCCTTCCCTTCAAGGCCGACGAGCTTGATCAGTTCAGCGACTCTTTTCTGCCGTTTTGCTTTGCTGACGCCGGCGATCTCCAACGGAAACGCAATATTGTCGCGCACCGTTCTTGACCATAAAAGGTTGAAGTGCTGAAAGATCATGCTGATTTCTTTTCGCGCATCTCTCAGCTTTTTCCCTTTAATTTCGCTGATCGTTCTGCCCGCTACTTCAACTGTGCCTGAAGTGGGCTGTTCTAGTCCGTTCAAGAGACGGATCAAGGAGCTTTTACCGGCTCCGCTATATCCAATAATTCCGAAGATTTCACCTTTTTTGATCGAAAGGGTGACATCCTGGACGGCATTGACATCTCCATGCTTTGACTGATAAACCTTTGAAACACCTTGAAGATTTATCAAAGCCACCACCTGCTTTCTTGCTCTATTCTTTGAGGTCCAATCATATTATGAAAAAAAGCCTTTCTGCACACATGAGCAGAAAGGCTTTGAAAGCTTGGGCCTTTCTCTCATCTTTCAAAGCTTAACGCTTCGTGTGAATTGGCACCATTTCAACATCTGTTGATGGTTGCCGGGTTTCATAGGGCACTTCCCTCCACCTCTCTGGATAAGAGAAACATATATTTATTTTTTGATTATTATGATCGGAATTCTTACAGTAGAATATCACGCAAAAAAATAGTTGTCAACTACTTTTCGTAAGACAAACGGCCTATCCGATCTGATGAACAGATAAAAGAGGCGTGCTGAACGTCCGCCTCCCCCCTTGTCTGCCTTAACACGGTGAAAGTGTCTAATTTTCAACATTTGGAAAGTTTATAATTGAAGGTCGCTGTTTTTGAAGAAACCGTCTGTCAGCCATAAAATCGCTTCGAGCTTCAATAAAGCTCTGAAGGAGCCTTTAACCTTGACGGTGCCGCGCTGTACGAGCTGCTGCAGGGAAATATCTCCATGAAGAAGGTCGATAATCTCGCTTTGCTCTCCAAAAAAAGTCAAGTGAGCTTTTTCCACAGGAGTAGATTTTTCCATTTCCCCCTGTTCGTTGATCGCTAACGTAAAAGCTTCTTTTTCTCCTTGAAATGTAATCAGCAAAGCTGTTGTGGATAATAGAGGTTTTAAAAAAAGAGACCGATCCTCTCTTTCTATCAATCCTGTTTTCTCCAACTGTATAACCTCCTGTAAATTGGTCATACTTACAGATTCTCTGTATACAGCGGGAGTCCTTTATGAATTGCTCGACAAGTTTTTGCGGGTTATTTCCCGAGAAATATGTCAAAAATACCCTTAATCAACAGCATTTTGTTTAATTGTCTCATATAAATAGGAAACGGAATGAAACGCATACCCTTTTTTGACGATCCGTCCGTTTTGATAAAGAATAAAACACGGCACACTTTCAATCTCATGCTGTTTGGCGAATGACGGGGAATAATTGAGATTGTTTTTATAGAAAGGGATGTCGGCGAGCATTTCGTCAACAACCTCCAGCATTTTTCCAGCCAGCTGGCACGTTCCGCAAAACGGCGTGTATAAATAGAGGACACATGTCTTCTGCTCAAGCTGTTTTAATTCTTGTTCCTGAAGTTCCTGCATAGGTTTTACACACCTCATCATAAAAATTTGCTATGCACTCGTATGTTTGACCGGAACAGGATCTCCGCTACATGGCGGCTCGGGGCTGCAGCGACTTCTTTATAGACTTTGTCAATGTATAAATGGGACGCTTCGGGCAGTTCCCTTTTGAGCTGCCGGCGCAGCTTTTCCCCGGATTCATCGGCATCAACCAGTATGTAAACGTCTTTATCATACAGGTTCTCGGCGAATTCATCGAGCTTTGTCTGGCTGATCGTTCCGTTTGTGCAAATAATGTCAATGGGTTCTTCAACGACATGTTTGACTTTCAGTTTATCGGACTTTCCTTCGACGATCATGACTTTTTCGTTTTCCGGCATATGGATCACCTTTGAGAGAAAAATAGATTTTCATAAAAAAAGGCAGTGAGTATTCACCGCCCGGCCTTTAACACCAGCCTTGCTGGTCATCACAGTCCACATATTTTGCATCCGGTTTGCTTATCGTATCAGCCATTTTGTAAAATTTTTGATCTTGGAATATATATCCAGATTTCAGCTCGTATTGATCCATACCGGTCATCCGGCCGATCGGTTCGTTTTCATGGTACAGATGCATGCCGCCGTCTTTAAAATGGCCTTTCACATGCTCTGTAATATCAATACGCTCTTTTTTCAGCGTCAATTTGGACACCCCCTCTATGCTATAGCGTGTCCAAATGAGAGGCTGCTATCCTAAAGTTTTAGTCTTCTTTGATCATTTCATCATATTGTTCGGCAGTCATCAAGCTGTCGATTTCTGATGCGTCAGACGGTTCAACGACGATCATCCACGCTTTTTCATACGGTGATTCATTGACAAACTCAGGGCTGTCTTCGAGTTCCCCATTCACTTCAACCACTTTCCCGTTGATCGGGGCGTACAATTCTGAAACGGTTTTAACAGATTCAACGCTTCCAAATGGCTCGTCCGCTTTGATTTCGTCTCCGACTTCCGGCAGCTCGACAAAAACGATGTCCCCCAGCTCAGATTGCGCAAAATCAGTAATTCCGATTCTGACTTTGCCGTCTTCGGTTTTGACCCACTCGTGTTCTTCAGAATAACGCAGTTCTTTTGGTGTGCTCATGGCTACCCCTCCATAAAGTGTTTTAAATCGTCCTACATTGAAGATATCACATCTTGATGCATTATAACCAGTATGTCTTAAACTGATCTTCCTTAAAACCGACTGTTACCTTCCGGCCGTCTGTCGTAATCGGACGTTTGATCAGCATCCCGTCGGAAGCAAGCAATTCAAGCTGCTCATCCTCAGACATGTTTTGCAGCTTGTCTTTCAAGCCGAGTTCCCGGTATTTTTGACCGCTTGTGTTGAAAAACTTTTTCAATTCAAGTCCGCTTTTTTCATAAAGCTCTTTCAGCTTTTCCTTGCTTGGCGGATGTTCTGCGATATGTATCCCATTGATTTCTTTGCCGTGATCTTCGAGCCACTTTTTCGCTTTTCGGCATGTCCCGCATTTCGGGTACCAATAAAAATCTAAAGCCATGCACTCACCCCTCTCGATTTATCCGAGGTTATTTTAACACAGATCTTTTTAAAAGCCCAAACCGTTGTTTGCAGTCCTTTGTTCAGCTTAGAAGCCCCGCTCGAAAAGAACGGGGCTTTTGGATTTACACAATAAATTTTTCCGCTTCGAAGACGGCCTTGGCGGCTTCGCGTTTTTTCTCAATGACATTGACAGGTGTAAAGCGTGTCAGCTTGCGGAGGGCGGAGAGCATCATCCGCAGCGAATCGCCGGATTCCATGGCGATTAATGATTCCTTGGCATGGCTTTCAATCTCCTGAAACGCTTCCTGTGTGAAAATTTGCGTGTAGAGGATTTTCTGGGCATTTTTTTCTTCGCCGAGCGCCGTGATGGCTTTTTCTGTTCGCAAAACGGCTGACTCCATCGCGTAAACCTGGCTGACGATGTCAGCGATATTCACGAGAATCTCCTGTTCGCGATCGATCGCTTTTCCATATTTTTGTGCAGCAAGCCCTGCGATCATCAGCGCGATCTTTTTGGCGTTTTGCAGCAGATACTTTTCCTGTTCGAGGACGCCGTCTCCCGGTTCTTCAGGCATAAGCATCATCAGCTCTTCCTGAAGGGCTTTGGCTTTTTCAAAGAGCGGCAGTTCCCCTTTCATGGCTTTTTTCAAATAGGTGCCCGGGACGATGAGGCGGTTGATTTCATTTGTTCCTTCAAAGATCCGGTTAATCCGCGAATCGCGGTAGGCCCGTTCCACTTCGTATTCCTGCATGAAGCCGTAGCCGCCGTGGATCTGCACGCCTTCATCAACGATATAGTCGAGTGTTTCCGATCCAAAAACTTTATTTAACGAACATTCGATGGCATATTCGGCAATCGATTTGGCCACCTGGCGCCCGTCTTTTTGATCTTCTTCGCTCAATGTGCCCATTTTGTCTTCAAAAAGCCCGACGGTCCGGTAAACAGAGCTTTCCATCGCATACAGTTTGGCTGACATATTGGCGATTTTTTCACCGATCAGGCTGAATTTGGAAAGCGGTGTTTTAAATTGCTGACGCTGGTTGGCGTATGCAGCTGACAGCTCTATCACCCGCTTAGATGCGCCGATCGTTCCGACGGCCAGCTTATAGCGGCCGATATTTAAAATATTGAAGGCGATGACATGCCCTTTGCCCGCTTCACCTAAAAGATTTTCCTTCGGCACCTGCACCTGATCTAAAATAAGCGTGCGGGTCGATGAGCCTTTGATCCCCATTTTTTTCTCTTCCGGCCCTGTTGACACACCCGGATAGTCCTTTTCAACAATGAAAGCGGAAAAATGTTCGCCGTCAATTTTCGCATATACGATAAAGACATCAGCAAAGGCCGAGTTTGTAATCCACTGTTTTTCGCCGTTTAAAATATAGTGTGTCCCCGCTTCATTCAGGACGGCTGTTGTTTTCGCCCCGAGCGCATCGGACCCTGATCCCGGCTCTGTCAATGCATATGCGGCAAATTTCTCGCCTGTAGCGAGCGACGGCAGATACTTTTGCTTTTGCTCCTCTGTTCCGAAAAACACGATCGGCAGTGTTCCGATCCCGACATGGGCGCCGTATGATAAGGAAAAACTGCCCGCTCTCGAGAATTTTTCGGTGATTAACGCCGAGCTGATTTTATCAAGACCCAGCCCGCCGAACGCCTCCGGGACATCAGCGCCGAGGAGGCCGAGTTCCCCGGCTTTTTTCAACAACCTGACCGAGTGGTCGAAATGATGTTCCTCAATCTCGTCAACAAAAGGCAGCACATCACCAATAATGTAGTCTTCCGTCGTTTTGGCGATCATTTTATGTTCATCTGTGAAATCCTCCGGTGTGAACATCTGATCCGCTGTCACTTCTTCTATCAGAAAGGCGCCGCCTTTTTTCATATGGTCTTTTGTTTGCTCCATGATCCCATCCCCTTTGTTTTTAAACTAACTCGAATACTCCTGCAGCCCCCATGCCGCCGCCGATGCACATCGTCACAACGCCGAACTGCTCGTTTCGCCGCCGCATTTCGTGTATCAGCGTCAAGGTCAGCTTTGTTCCCGTACAGCCGAGCGGATGCCCGAGCGCGATCGCTCCTCCGTTGACATTGACTTTTTCTTCATCGATGCCGAGCGATCTGATGACTTGAATCGCCTGTGAGGCGAATGCTTCATTTAATTCGAATAAACCGATGTCCGACAGATCCAGCCCGGCCATCTTCAGCGCCCTCGGCACTGCTTCAACAGGGCCGATGCCCATGACTTCCGGCGGAACACCGCCGACCGCAAAGGAGCGGAACTTTGCCAGCGGAGCGAGTCCGAGCGCATCCGCTTTTTCCCTGTCCATGATCATGACCGCCGCGGCACCGTCGCTCGTTTGCGACGAATTTCCGGCGGTGACCGATCCGTTTGCGGAAAACGCCGGTTTCAAAGTGGAGAGGACTTCTTTTGTGGTCCCCGCTCGAACGCCTTCATCACATGCGAAATTAAACGTCTGTTCCTGCAATTGATGGTTTTCATCCACTTCCCTGACGGTGACCTCTACAGGGACGATTTCATCGGCAAATTTGCCTTCGGCAATCGCCTTGGCTGCATTTTGATGACTGCGGACAGCGAAGGCATCCTGATCTTCCCTTGAAACACCGTACTTAACAGCGACCTGTTCGGCCGTGTGGCCCATCCCCATATAATATTCGGGAGCCGTTTCCGCCAGCGCCGCATTCGGTCTGACGATATGCCCCATCATCGGGACGATGCTCATCGATTCAGCTCCTCCGGCAATGATCGTATCCGCCGCACCAAGCATAATTTTCTCGGCGCCGTATGCAATCGACTGAAGGCCTGATGAACAGTATCTGTTGATCGTCACGGCCGGAACCGTGTGGGGGAGACCGGCAAGCGCGCCGATGTTCCGGGCCATGTTCAAGCCTTGTTCGGCTTCCGGTGTGGCGCAGCCGATGATCAAATCATCGATATTGCCTTCGTAGCCGCCCGCTCTTTTCAATGTTTCTTTCACTGCACACGCGCCCAGGTCATCAGGGCGGACCGTCCGCAATGAGCCTTTTTTTGCTTTTCCGACCGGGGTTCTCGCACCCGACACTATGACTGCCTCTTTCATGTTTTTCCCTCCTAATTACGCAAAGGTTTGCCTTTGACAAGCATATGCTGCATTCTCGCCTGGGATTTTGGTTCACTGACAAGGCTCAGAAAAGCTTCCCTTTCCAAATTGAGCAGATATTCCTCCGTTACTTCTGCGCCGTATGCGACCCTGCCGCCGGCAATGACAAACGCCAGCTTTTTCGCGATTTTCAGATCATGTTCAGAAATGGCGCCGGACAATTTCAACGCTTCGGCCCCGAGAAGGAGCGCCGCATAGCCGGTTTCGCCGACAACCGGAACCTTTTCTTTCACCGGCGGGCGGTAGCCGTTTTCATGAAGCGTCAACACGAGCGATTTGGCATCATACAACAGATGGTCCTGATTCATGCTGACTTGATCGTGAGCGGTTAATATATTCAATTCCTTCGCTTCATGGGCCGATGTCGATGTTTTTGCAAGGGCAATCGTCTCAAATGTCTTGTTTGCCGCCTGCTGCAGATCACGCTCGACACCTTCCGGCAGCCCTTTTAAATGATTCAAATAAAGTTCTTTATTACCGCCGCCTCCCGGAATCAGACCGACGCCTGTTTCAACAAGGCCCATATAAGCTTCGCTCGAGGCTTGCACACGGGCGGCAGGGAGGCACAGCTCTGTTCCCCCTCCGAGTGTCATGCCGAACGGCGCAGCGACGACAGGCTTGGAACTGTATTTCACCTTCATCATCGTCTGCTGGAACTGACGGATGATCATGTCAATTTCCATATAGTTGTCATCCTGGGCTTCCATGAGCATCATCGCCAGATTGGCGCCGACGCAGAAATTTTTGGCCTGATTGCCGATCACAAGTCCTTTAAAGTTCAGATCGACTTCTTCAAGCGCATCATTCAGCATTTTGATGATGTCAAAGCCGATCGCATTGCTTTTCGAGTGAAATTCCAGCAGGGCAACATCATCGCCCAAATCAATTAAACTCGCACCGCTGTTTTTCTTGATGACACCTTTTGTTTCTTTGATTGTTGATAGATGAATATTTTTCTTGTTTTCTTGAAGCGCCCGGTATTCACCGCTTTTGAAACAATAGAAAAACGTTTTTCCGTTTTCTTTAAGGTAAAACGTCTCATGCCCTTTTCCGAGCATGTCTTTGATCCAGTCAGGAACCTTCCAGCCGCCGGCTTCAAGCTTTTCAACCGAAGCCTTTACACCGATGCTGTCCCATATTTCAAACGGTCCTTCCGACCAGCCGAAACCCCATTTCATCGCCTGATCGACGGCGGTGATGCTGTCGGCGATTTCCCCTGCCAGTTCCGCGGAATAAACGAGGACAGGCGCAGTCGTATTCCAAAGCAGCTTTCCCGCCCGGTCATCCGAATAAACAAGCGCTTTCATTCTTGCTCCATAGCCTTTGATCTGCTTGGCTGCTTCAAGCCCCGGGGTTTTTAATTTTTTTCGCTCGCTGTATGTCATCGTCATCGGATCAAGTTCAAAAATGTCTTTTCCTTCTTTTTTATAAAAGCCTTGTTTTGCTTTACTTCCAATCCAGCCTTTTTCAAGCATCTTCCCGATAAATTCAGGCAGACGGAAAACGGCTTTTTCATCTCCGTCCACTTGGTCATAGACATTTTTGGCAACATGTGAAAAAGTGTCAAGGCCGACGACATCAAGCGTTCTAAAGGTCGCGCTTTTCGGGCGTCCGATCAAGGGGCCTGTAATCGAATCGACTTCACCTATCGAATATCCGCCTTTCAGCATTTCCTGAACGGTCACGAGCAGACCGTAAGTTCCGATGCGGTTGGCAATAAAGTTTGGCGTGTCTTTCGCTTCAACCACCCCTTTGCCGAGCACATCCTCGCCGAATTTTTTCATAAAGGCCAGCACTTCAGGGTCCGTTTCTTCGATCGGAATGACTTCAAGCAGCTTTAAATAACGGGCCGGATTGAAAAAATGGGTGCCCAAAAAGTTTTTTTTGAAATCAGCTGATCTCCCTTCTGCCATTTGTCTGACAGAGATGCCCGACGTGTTGCTGCTGACGATGCTTCCTTTGTTTCTGTACTGATCGACCTTCGCAAACACTTGCTTTTTGATGTCCAAATTTTCGACTACAACTTCAATGATCCAATCGGCATCCTTTATTTTTTCAAAATCGTCCTCCATGTTCCCTGTGCTGATATAGCTGATGTTTTTTTTCGATGTCAGCGGAGCCGGCTTTTGTTTCAACAGCTTTTGTACGGCTGACTGTGCAAGCCGGTTGCGGACATCGGGATCCTCGAGTGTGCGGCCTTTTTTCTTTTCTTCTTCCGTCAGCTCGCGCGGAACCATATCGAGCATCAAAACGGGAATGCCGATATTGGCTAGATGAGCCGCAATGCCAGATCCCATGACTCCCGATCCTAAAACAGCGGCTTTACGAATATGCTTGACCATGAATGATCCTCCCCTACTTTGAATGAATACTCATTCATTTTTACTCCAAAAAAATAAACTCCTGTCTTCTTTCATCTTAAAAGATTTTGGAAATGAGTTCAATAGCCTTGACGCAAATTTCAGAAATTTTTTTATGAGCCTGAAGCGCTTCTCCCTCATCTCGCTCTACATGTTTCGCGGCTTTTGGGACAAATTGATATAGAGGAGGTGAAGGCATGGTACGCGAACGAAAAAATCCGTCCTCGGCGGCAGTCAGCGCTGCAAGTATGAAAGGAAATGCGGGCCCGGACTATAAAAAGGAAGACGCCGGCGGAAAACGGACAAGCCAAAACCAGCAGTACAAAAAGCACAACATGGGTGGACCTGAACATTATTAAACAAGAGAAACTTTCCGTGATATCAACGAGAAAAGGAGGCGTTTATCATCCAGAATCAACAGGGAATGACAACCCCGCCGCCCGTCATTTCGACAAAGGATCATTTATATTTACAGGATATGCTGCACTGGAATTTGCTTGCGATGAAAAAAGCACGCTTTTTGGCCGACCAGTGCCAAGATATGTCGCTTAAAACAGAGCTTGACCGCGTCGGACAAATGCATCATCACCACTACGGAGTGATTTTAGAGCAGCTCAGGAACAATCAAGCGCAAAATCCGTCGGCATACATGCAATAGGAGGAAATGAAATGAATCAGCAGCAAAACCAGCAGAAAATCGGCAATCAGGAAACACCAGTGCCTAATACGAGCGCGATGAATGACAGGGATTTCGTCAATGAGCTGTTAACAACTGAAAAGTATATGACGGCCTCATATTCCACAGCGCTGAACGAATTGAGCCATGAGTCGCTGTACCAGGCGATTCAGCCGCTGTTCAACGAAGCGCAAAACAGCCAAAGAAGGCTGTATCAGCTCATGTTTCAAAACGGCTGGTACAAAGTGGAGCCCGAAGAGCAACAGAAAATCGCGCAGTCGTATCAGCAGTTTCAATCCACACTTCAAAACCAGTCGCCTTACCAGCAAAACCGATAAAGCGAAAACCAAGCAGAGATTGCTCCAAATCTCTGCTTATTTTTCGGCGCGGTGGGCTTCATTCATTTTTTTGATGCTTTGGATGACTTCTTTGATGTCGCGCTTTGCGTCTGGATATGCTGCATTCCAATGCTTGGCGAGCGGCGGCATGCTTTTGGCGATATGGGTATAGATGATCCACATCTTCACCTGTTCTTTCAGCTCTTCATTCGTTTCCCCCAAAAGCAGCTCCGTATACTTTTCAACGAGTCCGTCCAGCTGCTGCTCGAGTTTTTCCACTCATGACACCCTTTCTTTCCGCTTATTTGTCGGGCATGTGCTGCATTTGCGGCCGCTTTTGTCCGTCGTGTAATATAAGCAGCAGGTAGCCCGTGTCCGATCTTTCACATCGCGGCCGGGGTAAAACCTGTTCAGCGGGTTTTCTGCAGCGCCCTCTTCAAAAAGGTCGGGATGTGCTTCATATAAAAGAAAATGAAAATCCGAGGCGGCCCGTTCCTTCACGTTTGAATCCGCGGTCTCAGTCTGAAGCGTTTCATACATCCAATACAGGTAAATCGCAATGTTTTCCCAGAGGATATGCTTTGAAATCGAGCATGCTTTGCGGCAGGAAGCGATCAATCGGCCGATATGATTCCTGAAGATGTCTTCCGTTAGTGTTTGAAGCGCATTTCTGCGGTTTTCCCCCGCAGGCTCTGCTCCCTCGGCAAAATAAAACGAAGGCAACCATCCTTCATCATCGGGATCAATTTCCCATGATACGGAGGAAGCCTCGGTTGGCAAGCGCTTTCCGTAAACGGTAAACAGGTAGAAATGGAGGGCCGCCAGCATACCGCAGCGCTTGATGATCATGGAAGCGGCGACTTTTGGATTCGGGGCGTTGAGCCGGTCTTTTATATCTTGCACATAGCTCCCTAAAAAATCCTCATCTAATAGCTGGCTGCCTTTGACAGACAATGAGGAGCCGGTCTGCTTCGTTCCCAAGCGAAAACGAAGCAATGACTCAAGCTCCTCTTTGTTCAGATTAAGCATGGGACTCAGCCACCTGCTGTACGATACATCTTCCTCTGCCGTATGGAATGCAGTGCGGCGTTCCGAAAAGCGGATCTTTCGTCACTTCGCAATCCATCTCAAAAACGTCCTGAACAAGCCGGCAGTTGATAATCGATTCCGGCCGGCCTTCCGCGTAAATCTGCTTATCTTTAATGGCCACCAGGTGATGGGCATAGCGGCAAGCGAGATTTAAATCATGAAGCACCATGACAATCGTGCGTTTTTCGTGTTCATTCAATTCAAACAGGAGATCCAGAATTTCGATTTGATGGGTCATATCCAAGTATGTTGTCGGTTCATCCAATAAAATGATATCCGTTTCCTGTGCAAGCGTCATCGCAATCCAGGCGCGCTGGCGCTGGCCGCCGGACAATGAATCGACCGTGCGCTCGGCAAGCTCTTCCATCCTTGTCGCCTTCAAAGCCTTGTTTACGGCTTCTTCATCTTCAGCCGACCATTGCTTGAGCCAGTTTTGATATGGATACCGCCCCTGCTTGACGAGCTGGAGAACCGTCAAGCCTTCGGGTGCAGTCGGACCTTGGGGCAGAATGGCAAGCCCCTTCGCAACTTCTTTCGTCGGCAGCTTGGCGATGGAGCTGCCTTCAAGAAGCACTGAACCGCCCTTTGGCTTCATCAAACGTGCGAGAGACCGAAGGAGAGTCGATTTACCGCAGCCATTGCTGCCGATAAACACGGTGATTTCACCTTTTGGGATCGTTAAGTTTAACTCATCAATAATGATTGTTTCTCCATAACCTAAGCTTAACGTTTCTGTTGAAATGGCACTCATAAATGAAATCTCTCCTTTTATTGGTTTCTGCTTTTATACAGCAAGTAGATAAAGTACGGGGCGCCGATGGCAGCGGTGAAAACGCCCGCAGGCACTTCAACTGGTGCAAAAAGCGTTCTCCCGATGATATCGGCGATCAGCACGAGCAATCCTCCAATCAGCGCAGCCACCGGCAACAGCGCGCCGAACGACGAACCGACAAGCCTCCTTGCGATATGCGGAGCCATCAGCCCGACAAACCCGACCGTTCCTGAAAACGCGACGGCGATTCCGGCAAAAGCCGTGCTCAAAAGCAGGAGCAAAAAGCGATTCCGCTGAACAGAGCTTCCCACACCTGTCGCAAGCTCCTCCCCAAGCGTCTGAATATTGATGTTTCTGGCGGTGATGACACAAATCAGCAGGAGGATGAGCGCAACCGGGATTAAAATATTCACATCCTGCCAGTTGGAACCATATACTGATCCGGTAATCCAAACGTTTGCCTGAGATGTTCTGTATATCGGCCCTTTGATCATAAACAATGTCGTCAAGGACTTGGCAAGCATTGAAAAACCAATCCCGATCAGCACGAGCCGAAAGGTTGAGGCGCCGTTTTTATAGGACAGAAAATAGACGATCATTCCGGCAAGCGCCGCGCCGACAAATGCGGCGACAGGGAGCCAGCTGATGCTGACGATCAGCGCATTGCTTTTATCTGAAAACAGCATTAAAAACAAGACAACAGCGACAGATGCCCCGCCCGTCACACCGATGATGTCGGGGGAAGCAAGCGGGTTGCGGATGAGCCCTTGCAGGATCGAGCCGGCTGCCGCCAGACAGATTCCCGCAAACAAAGCCACCAAAATCCGCGGCATTCTGAAGGACATGATGATCAGCTCATCCGCCGGATCTCCCATTCCGAAAAATGTTTTCGCGACTGTCCCCGGAGAAATAAAACGCTCGCCGATACCGGCGCTAAAGACGATTGCACAAGCTGTCAGCAGCGCCAAGATGATGAATGAAAAAAGCGCCTTTCGTCCGATTAAAAATGAAATGCTTCCTTTTCCAATCCTCAGTTTGCGATAATTTTTCAATTTTGGAACCCCCTTCTCGCAACATACACAAAGAGGGGTGTTCCGATGATGGCCGTCATGACGCCGACCGGCACCTCTTCAGGCATAATCAGGTATCTGGCGCCGATATCAGCGACGACAAGCAATATTGCGCCCAGCACGGCACAATACGGAAGGATCCAGCGGTGATCGTTGCCGACGATATATTTCGCAAAATGCGGTATGACAAGCCCGACGAAGACGATCGGCCCGGCAACAGCGACGGAACCGCCGGCCAGCAGGATAATCGCCAACGCCATCAGCGCTTTGATCAGCCATGTTTTCTGGCCGAGGCTTTTGGCCACATCTTCCCCCATCGTTAAGACATTGATTTTTGATCCAAGCAGAAAGCTGATGATGAATGCCGGAACGATATACGGGAGGACGGTCGTCAAAAGGCTCAGGTCGCGTCCCTGGACAGAGCCGGCGAGCCAAAACAGCGCCTGTTCGAGCGCCGCCTCATTAACTGAAAGCAACCCTTGAGTCAGCGATGAAAACATTGCTGACATCGCCGCCCCCGCAAGCGTCAGCTTCACCGGAGTCAAGCCTTCCCTGCCAAGGGAACCGACAAAATAGACGATTAAAGCGGTAACGGCAGCGCCCAAAAATGAGATCCAGGCGATCACCTGAAGCGAGCCGACATGAAAGAAAAACAGAGAGCAGACAACAAAAAAGCCGGCTCCTGCGTTGACACCGAATATACCGGGCTCAGCCAGGGGATTTTTAGTCATCGCTTGCATCAATGCCCCGGCAACCCCGAGGGAAGCCCCCACAGTTGCGGCAATCAGCGCGCGCGGTAAACGCACGTTTCTAAGCACAAGATGTTCATTGGATCCGCTGAAATCGGTGAACGCCTTATAGGCCATCGACCACGACGTATTCGTATAGCCGTATACGACACTTGCGCAAAGTGCGGCAATCAGAAGCAAAATAAAGGACAGTAGTACGATTGTTCTATATTTATTCGTTCTTAAGAGCATAGATTAAAATTCTCCTAGTCTGACTGGAAACATCTACGGTTATTGTATCAGATATCAATGATCTTGAAAATCATTTTCAATTAACAATTGACAAAATTCCTGCTGAAAATTATGATCATGATGAACAACAACATTCTTTGGGAGGACAAACATGAAAAAATGGACAATGCTTGGTTTCATCGCTATGTTAGCGATTTCACTTCTTGCGGCCTGCAGCGCCGGTAATGAAGACTCTTCAAACGGTGCAGACAATAAAAAGACGATAACCGTTAAACACGCTATGGGTACAGAGGATCAGGTCCCGGCCAATCCAAAAAGGGTTGTCGTACTGACAAATGAAGGAACAGAAGCGCTGCTGAAATTGGGAATTAAGCCTGTGGGCGCAGTCAAATCCTGGACAGGCGACCCTTGGTATCATCATATTAAAGACGACATGAAAGGCGTCAAAGTGGTCGGCCTTGAAGGCGAGCCGAATATTGAGGCGATTGCCGAATTGAAGCCTGATTTAATCATCGGCAATAAAATGAGGCAAGAAAAAATCTACGACAAGCTGGAGAAAATCGCTCCGACCGTTTTCTCTGAAACGCTCCGCGGCGAATGGAAGGACAACTTTTCCCTCTATGCAAAAGCGGTAAACAGAGAAGAAAAGGGCAAAGAAATTTTAGAAGATTTCGATAAAAAGGTCAGCGAATTAAGCGATAAACTCGGTGATCAAAAGAAGAAACGAGTCTCAGTTGTCAGATTTATGGCCGGCCAATCAAGAATTTATTATAAAGATTCATTCCCGGGGATCATTTTGCAGCAAATCGGCTTCAAGTTCCCTGAAAAACAGGAAAAGCTGTTTGCAAAACAAGACGACAAGTTTGCTTTTATGACGGAAAACAAGGAATCGATTCCTGAGATGGACGGAGATGTTCTGTTCTATTTCACATATAAACCTGCGGAAAGCAAAAAAGATGCAGAAACATGGCAAAACGATTGGACAAGCGATCCGCTTTGGAAAAAGCTAAAAGCAGTGAAATCCGGAAACGCGCATGAAGTCGATGATGCCATCTGGACGACGGCAGGCGGTGTAAAAGCGGCTTACCTGTTTCTTGATGATATCGAAAAATACTTTTTGAAATCTTAAATCACAGTAAAAAAGGAGCATTTCCGCCTTGGAAATGCTCCTTTATGATTTTCCGGTATACCGTTTTGCCGTTCCGTCAGGCCATTTAACCTGCAGCTGAAACCGGTCATATCCTTCATCCAGATTAAAGGCTTCCAGCACATGGCGGATGACGTCTGACTGCGAATCGGATTTGGCGATTGATAGCTCGCTCAACACCATCTTCATTTCGTTCAGCGCTTCTTCTCCCTCGCGATCCAGATCGTTCAGCCTGTCGATGATTTCAGCTTCTTCCCGCTCTTGTTTTGCGTAGCTTGCTTCAAATGTATTATGTTTGCCGTCACCGTAGCTCACCTTTAACACAAACCGGTCAAAGGGAATGCTGTTTACATCCGCAACAGGGGCGTCCTTTCCGATTGTTTCCTCGCCTTCCGCCTGCTGTTCGGCAACGGACTGACACCCGTTTAACAAGACGACGGACACAAGAAAACAGGCGATCCGAAAAACGTTCATACAGTTCACTCCTATATGGACATTATTATTAGCTATGTCCAGTTTGCCGTAAACTCATGCAAACAGGAGGAACCTCACTTTTTAAGTCAGCGCTAAAAATGCTTCCGCATCCCGGACAGCCAGCTGAATGGCGTCTTCCCAAAAGCCCCGCTGTGTCAAATCAGCGCCGAGATGCTTCATCGCCAGATCTTCAACCGTCATGGAGGCTGTATCTTTTAAAAGCGCGATATATTTTTCCTCAAACGCGCGCCCTTCTTTCAAAGCCTGTGCATAAATACCGAGCGAAAACAAGTAGCCGAACGTGTAAGGAAAATTGTAAAACGGCACAGATGTAATGTAAAAATGGAGCTTGGAAGCCCAGAAATAAGGATGGTATTCCCCAAGCGCCCCGCAAAACGCTTCTTTTTGCGCTTCTTCCATCAGCTCATTCAGCTTGTCGACAGAGACGACCCCCTTTTTGCGTTCCTCATAAAAGCGGGTTTCAAATAAAAATCTCGCATGGATGTTCATAAAGAAAGCGACGCTCCGCTGTACTTTGTCTTCCAGAAGAACGAGCTTTTCCTCATCTGAATCAGCTTCTTTCAAAGCGGCATCGGCCACGATCATTTCCGCGAATGTTGAAGCCGTTTCCGCCACATTCATCGCATACGCCCTGTTCAGCGGCCTTTCGCCAAGGATGGTTTCCTGGTGAAAAGCATGGCCGAGCTCGTGCGCAAGTGTCGATACATTCGACGGACTGCCGGCGAATGTCATAAATATCCTCGATTGACCGCTGTCAGGGAAGTTGGCGCAAAAGCCGCCTGGACGTTTGCCTCCCCTGTCTTCCGCTTCAATCCATCTGTCCTTGAACGCCTTTTCCGTAAATGCGGACAGCTTTTTGCCAAACTTGTCAAACTGGCTGGTGATAAAACCGGCCGCTTCATGATACGAATATTCCTTTGCGGCAGAGCCGATTGGAGCATCGACATCATACCAGCTCAACCGATCCAAACCAAAAAGAGACGCTTTCCGCAAAAGGTAGTCGGCAAACGGCTGTTTATGATCGATAATGACCTCCCACATCACATCAAGGGTTTCCTGCTTCATCCGGTTGACGTCAAGCGGCTCCTTCAGGACACTGTCCCAGTCCCTTGCCTTATATACGTTCAGTCTGAAGCCCGCCAGGTGATTCAGGGTGCTGCTTAATAAATCGGCGTGCTGCTTCCAGCCATGATCAAGGTTTTCAAATACGGAGCTGCGGATCTTCCGGTCAGGTTTGGACGTCAGATTTTGCGCTTGTCCGACAGACAGAATTTTCGTTTCCCCATCTTCTTCATACGGAATTTGAATTTGATTGATGATGCTGTTGTACAGATCCCCCCAGGCATGGTATCCGTCGACAGACAGCCCTTGAATCAATGACTCCTGTTCGGTGCCGAGCTTTTCGGTTACCCGTGTTCGCCTTTCATTCAAAATATAGGCGATAGCCGAAAGCTCTTCATCCTTCAGAATCGTTTTCCAGTCTTCGTTTGAAACGTCAGCAAGCTTGCTGTCTAAAACGGTCAACACCTTTTGAAACTCTGCAGCCATCTGTGTGATTTCAAAATTGAGGGCGTTCGCCTTTAAATCGGTCGTGTCCTGTGCTTGCAGACAGCCGATATACGCCTGCGCCTCCCTGATTTTCACATCGGTTTCTTCAAAGAGCGCCAGCGCCTCTTTGAGGGCGCCGAGCTCCGTTTTTGATACATACAGGGCTTCCGCCTTTTCTTTAAAAGTGGAGAGCAGTGAGCTGATTTCTTTTAAATATGCCTGAAAGGCTTTAGAATCGCTCCCGCCTTTAAAGAAAACATCGAGATCCCATGTGTCCTTGAGATGATGATATGCCACTTGAAAAACCCCCCTTGTTCGTCATGTTTCCATTATAAGATAATTTTACCTTCCTGAGGTAAAAAAAGCGGCCGGGCCATGAGCAACCGGCACGCTTTTATGATGTTTTTACAGCTGGCGCAGCCGTTTGACGGCATAGCTTGCGGCCGCCAGGCTGACCAGACCGAAGGCGAATAAAAATAGCCCGCTTTTATTCTGCGGTCCGCCTTGAGCGGCCGCAGCCTGATCCGCGCCGTTTTCCACGGACGGATCGGCGATCTTAACGGATTTCAACAGTCTCCCGTCCTCCCCTTTGATTTTCAGCACTCCGTCGCTTCCCAGGCTTTCACTGAGCACTTCGCCTTTCTTTTTTGTGACAAATACAGGGTGTTCCAGTTCAAGGCTTGTCCCGTCCTTGGTCGCAAACCGGCTTCCCTTTTTATATGCGGCTGTTTCAAACCCGTTAAACCCTTCATCCAAAAGCGCTTTTGTATCCTTGTACATCATGTTTTGATGGTCTGCTTTCATCACAACGGCGATCAAATCCAGGCTTCCCCGCGACGCCGTTGTGACAAGGGTGTGCTTCGATTCATCCACATATCCGTTTTTGCCGCCGGTTATCCCTTGATAAGGAATTTCTCCGATCAGCATGCGATGATGGTTTTTCAATGTCGTGTCCCAGGTCTCGCCGTGCCAGGCCATTTGCTTCTGTGAAAAAATGTCACGGAAGGTCTTGTTTCTCATCGCATATTCCGTTATTTTCGCCATGTCTGAGGCCGTCGTGTAATGATCCTTGTCAAACAGTCCGTGGGGATTTGTGAAATGCGTATCTTTGGCTCCCGCACGCTCTGCGACAAACGCGTTCAAGTCGTCGGCAAACCGTTCAACACTGCCGCTTACATGTTCAGCAATCGCCGTTCCGGCATCATTGCCGGAATTCATCAGCAGCCCTTGAAGCAGCCGTTTTAAGGGCACCGTTTCCCCTTCTTCCAGGTAAACGCTTGTCCCTTCCGTATCAGCCGCTCTTTTGCTGACTTTCACACGATCTTTCAGATTTCCTTTTTCGATCGCATAAATCGCTGTCGCAATTTTTGTAATGCTGGCGGGATACATTTTTTTGCCGCCGTTTTTTTCATATATCACCTGTCCCGATTTCGCGTCAATCAATATAGCGGAAACGCTTTGAATACGCGGCTTCTTTTTTTCCCCTGCTTTAGCCGAACCATGAAAAAACATGGTCGAGCATAGTACAATGCAGAAGAGGAGATGTATTTTCGTTTTCATCGTGTCACCCTGCCTTTAATATCAAACTGCTGCGTGAATCAGCAGACTTTTTCTGAAAAATAGGTCTTTTAGCACTTTCTAAATTCTATCAATGTTATCAATCCTCTGGCAAGAACAATTTGTCAACATGTCAAAATAGGAACGGAGGAAACGCTTTGAAAGACAAAACCGCAATCGTAACGGGAGCCAGCAGCGGCTTTGGTTTATTGACCGCATTAAAGCTTGCCGAAACCCATTTTGTGATCGCAACGGCGAGGCAGCCGGAAAAAGCGGCAGCATTGCAAAAACGCATCGCCGAGCTTGGCGCTGAAGCTTCGATTACCGTCACAGCGCTTGACGTCACAAAAGAGCATTCCATTTCATCATTCTCTGAAAAACTTAAAGGTTACGGAGCCGTTGACCTTCTCGTCAATAATGCGGGGACAGCTTACGGGGGCTTTGCCGAAGAGCTGCCTCTAGAGCAGTACAGAAAACAGTATGAAACGAATGTGTTCGGATTAATCGCCGTCACTCAAGCCGTTCTTCCTTATATGAAGAAAAACGGCGGCGCCAAGATCATCAATATCAGCAGCATCAGCGGACGAATCGCTTTTCCCGCTTTTTCGCCTTACGCCTCTTCAAAACATGCCGTCGAAGGATTCTCAGAAAGCCTTCGCCTCGAGCTGCGCCCATTCGGAATCGATGTGGCCGTCATCGAGCCGGGCTCCTATAAGACGGCGATCTGGGACACTTCTTTAGCCGGACAGGTAACTGTCCCTGATGCGGGTTCTCCATACGCCGGATACTTTGCCCAAATCTCGGACTTCATTGCAAAAAACCGCAGGCAATACGGAAATCCCGAAGAAGTGGCCCGATTGATCAGCCGTCTCGCGCAAAAAAAGCGGCTTAAAAAGCTGCGCTATCCGATCGGCAAAGGCGTAGGCCTGCTGATTTTCTGCCACGCATTGCTGCCATGGCGGATATGGGAGTGGGCGGTCGGCAAAAATCTGTTTAAATCAGGTTATTTAAAATAATTATAATTTAGTATTGATTTTAATTTTATATTTGTTATAATATAATTAACAAATGAAAAACACGAGGAGGAAATTTTACATGATCACACAACAACTAAAACAACAAAATCCTGTACTTGAAAACTCAATGAATACAAATTTGTCAAACTGGTTCATCCTCTACACGAAGCTTCACCGCTTCCATTGGTATGTAAAAGGACCGCACTTCTTTACCTTGCATGAAAAATTTGAAGAGCTCTACAATCACGCCGCTGAAACAGCCGATGTCATCGCGGAAAGGCTGCTTGCCATCGGCGGGCGTCCGCTTTCAACCATGAAAGAATATCTTGATCACGGCACCATCTCTGATTCCGGTTCAGAAGAAACAGCATCTGATATGGTATCATCACTGATCAGCGACTACCGGCAAATCCGGACGGAAATTCAGCATACCATTGAACTTGCCGAAGATAAATCAGACCATTCTACCGCTGACCTTTATATCGCCTTAACAGAGGAAATTGATAAGCAAATTTGGATGCTTTCTTCATTTTTGGGCGAGTAATATACAGAAGCCGTGGCAGATTGCCATGGCTTCAGATTGTTGACAAAATCCCAAAATGGCTTTTAGTTTTGGGATTTTGTCATCCTTTCAGCGTGACCCTCAACCCTTGCAGTCTAGGAAGGCCGAGCATCGGAGCACAGCGAATGTTGCAATTCGTGAGCACCGACGCGCAGGCCTGACAACGAATGCGAGGGTTTGTCGACACGCTGAAGCCGTGGCAGATTGCCATGGCTTTCAAATGTTTTAAAAAACGCTCTGATGCCGATATCAAAGTCGGCACGCAAAAAAGCCATGGCACGCGCCATGGCTTTTTTATTTATGATTTACTTTTCGTAAGCTTCGCTTTCAGCGTTTTTTCCTTGCCTTTTCTCAGCACTTCAAATGTGGCGGTCTCTCCCGCTTTTGTTTCCGTATAAAGAATTTTTCTGAGATCGGAAGTCGTTTCAACTTTTGTTCCGTTCATTTTGATGACGACATCGCCCGCCTTCATTCCGGCTTTGTCTGCAGGCGAATTCGGCGACACTTTATCAATATACACACCGGTATTGAGCTGATCTCCAAAGAGACCCAGCGTATTCGTCTGATATTGTTCAGGAACCTGCTGCATATCGATCATTTGAACGCCCAGGAACGGCCGTTCCACTTTTCCTTTTTGCAACAGCTCATCGACAATCGGCTGTACATCATTGCTCGGGATGGCAAAGCCAAGCGACTCGACGCCGGTCTGACTGATCTTCAGGCTGTTGATGCCGATGACCTGGCCGCTGGAGTTGATCAGCGGCCCGCCGCTGTTGCCCGGGTTGATCGCCGCATCCGTCTGAAGGACGTTCATATCCCAATTGCCCTCAGATGTGGAGACTTCGATCGTCCGGTTGACACCGCTGATGATCCCCTCTGTGACCGTTCGTGAAAATTGAAGGCCGAGAGGGTTTCCGATCGCGATCACTTTCTCGCCTGCCCGCAGTTTTGAAGAATCTCCGAAACTTGCAACCTTTTCAACGTTTTTGCTGCTGATCTGCAAAACTGCCAAATCGGTCAGCGCATCACTGCCGATGATCTTGGCATCGGTCGTTTTCCCGTTGTATAAAGAAATCGTAACCTTTGTTGCTCCTTCAACAACATGGTTGTTTGTAATGATATAGGCTTTATCGCCGTCTTTTTTAAAGATGACGCCGGACCCTGTCCCGCTTTCTTCAACATCATCCTCGGAAAAGCCGAAGCTGGCTTGAATATTGGAGACTCCGACAATCGTCGGCTCCAAGTCTTCCACCATATCGGCAACATTGTTGGCGTCTGTCACAGGCTTTGTCGTAAAGTTCTGCGATTGTTTCGGCACCGTCTGTTTGCCACCTGCTGCATCATCTTGATGATCGGCCGGCAGATACGGTGAAATCCCCAATACCAGTCCGCCGCCGATGATGCCTCCCAAAATCGGACTGAGCCATGATGCCTTGCGCCGCTTTTCTTTTGCTGTTCTCGCTTCCCTGCCCTGTTCAAGGGCTGCGGCTGTTTCCTCATGAGCAGGATCCGGCTCTTCATCCGCATCCTTTTGTAAAATCAATTCGGGTTCGTTTGCCGGCAGGCTTCTGCCTTGTTCCTCAGAACCCGCTGTTTGCGGTATCTTTGCCTCTTCTTGCTGAGGCTGTTCATGTTCATTTTTTTGCTCGTCATCGCGTCTAAAGTCCATAAGCGTACACTTCCTTTATTTTTCTTGTCTTCAACGTTCGCAAATGGCAGAAAGCTTTAACACTCACAAAAAAAAAGAGATACCGGCCGTATATGTTTCATTTCATGCAAATTCCTTTCTTCCCTGTTAAGCATCTTATCGAAACATTATGGGATAAAAATGAAAAGAATATGTGAAATTATGAAAATTGACCAGACGTGTGTTAAAACTAGTATAATGACGTAGAAAGGATGTGAACCGACCTTGTCATACACCATTTATCTAGTTGAAGATGAAGAGAATTTAAATGAATTGCTGACAAAATATTTAGAAAGCGAAGGCTGGCACGTCACTTCTTTTCTGAATGGTGAAAGCGCCAGGCAAAAAATCGGCCAGTCACCTCATTTATGGATTCTCGATATTATGTTACCAGATATCGACGGCTATACGCTAATAAAAGAAATAAAAAATGAAGATCCCGATGTTCCCGTCATCTTTATTTCCGCACGGGATGCGGATATCGACAGGGTGCTCGGTCTGGAACTCGGCAGCAGCGATTATATTTCCAAGCCGTTTCTTCCGCGCGAATTGATCATCCGCGTTCAGAAGCTTCTCAAGCTTATATATAAAGAAGACCCGTCCGCAAAGAAAAAAGGAACGGCTGTTTCCGTCTATGAAGTCTTCGAGGATCTGAGGGAAGTCTATGAAAAGGACATGATGATTAATCTGACATCAAAGGAATTCGACCTTCTGCTCCTCTTTATGAACAACCAGGGCCGCGCCTTTTCAAGAGAGGATATTCTCACCAGCGTCTGGGGAGATGATTACTTTGGGACAGACCGGGTTGTGGACGACCTTGTCAGAAGACTGCGCAAAAAAATGCCTGAACTCAAAGTGGAGACGATCTACGGGTTTGGATACAGGATGTTGAAATCATGAAAAATAAATCGCTCGCATTTCAAATCTGGGCGGTCATTTGCGGAATTTTATTAACCGTCTCGATTTTCCTTATATTCTTATTTTCATCGACGTTACGAAACTTTTTCACAGATGAGATTTATACAAACATTGAAAATGAGCAGCACGTCCTGACGGAATACGGATTTTCCGATTCACCCGAAAGGGAATTTGGCGGAGGCAATGGCTCGCGAAGCACGAACCGCTATGTACAGCATGTTCTGCTGCCCGAAAACGGGACGGTCTACCAAAGTCCGCAGATTTTGCCGGATTCGTTTATCAAGAAAGTGCAAAAACTGGGTAAAAAACAGACGGCATCTTCAAAGAGATATTCAGAAAATGTCAATGGCAAGCATGTTTTCTTTGTGCTCAAAAAATTCAGGACCCAGGATGAGACGTTTCTATTATTGTCATATGCGCTTGATTCCTACAGGGATGACTTATCATATACCCTGTTCAAACAGCTTCTGTTTATTTTGATCGTCGTCATTTTGCTAAGCTGGATACCATCGATTTGGCTGGCAAAGTATTTATCAAGGCCGCTTGTGACGCTGGAAAAGCATGTCAAACGGATTTCAAAACAGGATTGGGACGATCCGGTCATCGTCGACAGGGAGGATGAAATCGGAAAGCTCGGACATACCATTGAGGATATGCGCCAGAAACTGATTCAAAAGGATGAGACAGAGCGGACGCTCCTGCAAAACATCTCCCACGATCTGAAAACGCCCGTCATGGTGATCCGCGGATATACCCAGTCAATCAAAGACGGCATTTATCCGAAAGGCGATTTGGAAAACACGATTCATGTTATCGAAGGTGAAGCTGAAAAGCTGGAAAAGAAAATCAAAGACCTCTTGTACCTCACAAAGCTCGATTATTTGCTGAGACAGGAAAGACAATACGGAACGTTTGATATACAAAAGGTGATAAAAGAAGTTGTTGAACGCTTGAGATGGTCTAAAAAAGAACTGATCTGGAAGGTTGATTTTGAAGAGGAAACAATGTTGACAGGCGATCAAGAACAATGGAGCAAGCTGATGGAAAACGTTCTTGAAAACCAGATCCGCTATGCGGAAACACGTATCGAAATCAGCGTGAAATCTGCGAAAACATATACGATGATCATCATCAAAAATGACGGTCCCCACATTGAAGAAGAGATGCTTTCCAGCCTGTACGAGCCTTTTAATAAAGGGAAGAAAGGCGAATTTGGCATTGGGCTCAGCATCGTCAAACGAATTTTGACTCTTCATCAAGCTGATATGACCATTCGAAATGATGAAACAGGTGTTTGTTACACGATATCCGTTCCTAAAAAATAGACTGTAGACGCTGCAGTCTTTTTTTATATAAACGAATAGCCGTTGAAATCGCGGTAGTTCGGTTTGATCGCTTTCTTTTGCTTTTTCAGCCATTTCTTTTCCGACAGCATGTGTTTGGGGTATTTGACTTTGTCCACTTTGATTCCCCTGCTGCGCAGGCGGCTGATCATTTCATCGATTTCTTTCATCAATATTCACCCTTTCTCCGCAAATTTTGACCACTCGGTCACCTTACTTTATAATATAAATAATATCAAACAAAAAAACAAGTTACAATCTAGTTAAAATTATGACGGGACAATAGAGGTGACCCCGCAGTCAGCGGGTGCAGCCTAAAAAACTTGAAATGTTAACCTTTCAGGAAGGTGAAGGTCGTGAGAGAAAAAGAGAGAGTCATAATCGAAACAGCGATTAAGCTATTTGCCAAAAAAGGGTATAGTTCTACATCGGTACAGGAAATTGCAAAGGAATGCCAAATCTCAAAAGGCGCTTTCTATATCTATTTCAAATCAAAAGAAGCGCTTCTCCTTTCAGTGCTTCATTATTACTACGATAAAATATTTACCCGAATCCAAAAAATTCAAACGGAAAATGACAATCCACGGGACGTCTACCGGAAACAGCTCGCCGTATTTTTTGAAAATATTCTTGAGCATAAAGAATTCATCACCATGCAGTTCAATGAACGCTCGCTGCCGATCAATGAAGAGATTGAATCTTTCGCCAAAAAAATGCGGACGACAACGCTTAAGCTCCATATGGAAAACATCCGCCAAATTTACGGCAAAGATATTGAACCGTACAGCGCCGAACTCTGCTTTATGATCAACGGAATGAGCGACGTATATCTTGAATTGATGATTTTGCTGCACCATTCTATTGATCTTCACCTTCTCGCAGACCATCTGCTGAACCGTCTTGACGACTTGGCCGAAGGAATCATGAAGCGAAACGAAATGCCGCTCATTTCCATCGAAGAAGCTGACAAGTGGTTCGGGCCTTTCTATACGTTCGATCCGCTCAAAGAAGCCCTGCTCAAAGAAATGCGGATCAAAGCAGACAAGCGCTATCAAGGGGCCCCGCCTTCCGATCTGACTGAAAGCCTCGGTATTTTGGACAAAGAGCTGCGGAAACAAAAGCCTAGAAACGCGATCATTAAAGGCATGCTGTATAATATAAAGGAATACGAAGCGCTGCAAAAAGAAGCGGTCAAACTCGCCGAATTGCTCAGAAAAAAACCGGAAACGAATGATCAGCGGCTCCTTTAACCGCTATAGCTATAAAAAAACGGCCGCAATGTGCAGCCGTTTTTTTGCTATGCTTTCGGTTTTACCATTTCTTCAGGTTTCACGACCTCATCAAACTGTTCTTCTGTTAACAGATTCAGTTTAAGCGCCGCTTCTTTCAGGGTCAATCCCTCTTTATGAGCCAGCTTCGCGATCTTCGCCGCATTTTCATAGCCGATATGCGGATTTAAAGCGGTGACAAGCATCAGAGAGTTCGTCAGGTTCTTATCGATTGTCTCCTGATTCGGTTCAATGCCCACGGCGCATTTGTCGTGGAATGAATTCATGCCGTCGGCGAGGAGCTGAACCGATTGCAGGAAATTATAAATGATCACCGGCTTGAAGACATTCAATTCAAAATTCCCCTGACTTGCCGCAAAGCCGATCGTTGCGTCATTCCCCATGATTTGGGAGGCGACCATTGTCAAGGCTTCGCTTTGTGTAGGGTTTACTTTGCCCGGCATAATGGAGCTTCCCGGTTCATTTTCAGGAATGATCAGCTCGCCGATTCCGCAGCGCGGTCCGCTCGCCAGCCATCTGACATCATTGGCGATTTTCATCAGGTCGGCTGCAAGCGCTTTAAGAGCGCCATGCACGTGTGTCAGCTCATCATGGCTTGTCAGCGCGTGGAATTTGTTCGGCGAGCTTCTGAAAGTCTGCCCGGTCAGGCTGCTGATTTCTTCGGCAACCTTGCTGCCGAATTCCGGATGGGCGTTGATCCCTGTTCCAACCGCCGTGCCTCCGATGGCAAGTTCGCGGATTTTCTCGGTCGCTTCCAGAATCATTTCCTTAGAGCGGTCAAGCATATACACCCAGCCGCTGATCTCCTGTCCCAGTGTAAGAGGTGTCGCATCCTGCAGGTGGGTGCGGCCGATTTTGACGACATCCTGATAGCTTTCCGCCTTTTCATTCAGCGTGTTTCTTAAGCGGTCAATCGCCGGAACAAGCTTTTCGTAAATCGCCAGAACCGCTGCGACGTGCATCGCTGTCGGGAAGGTGTCGTTTGAGCTTTGGCTGCGGTTGACATCATCGTTCGGGTGGATTTTCAGGCTTGACCCTTTTTCCTCAAGATAGGCCGTACCTCTGTTGGCGACGACTTCATTCATATTCATGTTGCTTTGCGTACCGCTTCCGGTCTGCCAGACAACAAGAGGGAAATGGCTGTCATATTTGCCTTTCAAAATGTCGTCGCAAACGGACACGATGGCTTCGGCCTTTTCCGCTTCGAGATTTCCGAGCTTTTCATTGGCGATGGCTGCGCTTCTTTTTAAAATTGCAAACGCATACACAATTTCCTGCGGCATTTTCTCAGAACCGATTTTAAAGTTCTCCTTGCTTCGCTGGGTTTGCGCCCCCCAAAACTTATCAGCGGGAACTTTGACTTCACCCATCGTATCTTTTTCAATTCTGTAATCCACTATGTATCCCTTCCTTCTATAGTCTGCATTCATCTTATTTCGATACATTTTGCAAAAACCCTCTTATTTAAATTTTAGCTTTATTTTAATTTTAGCTCAATATAAACTCGCGAATCTTTTGCATATTTATATTTCGGATTTGTCCTTCCGTATTCCTTTGAAACGTATGATACGTCATAATGCTTTGAAAAAGATTGGATAATGCGTTCAATCTCCTCCGACTTCCCCGTAAGCCTGATCTGCGCCAACTCTTCTCACTCCGTCTCTGTTCAATGAAAATTTCACCAAACACTACTGTAACACAGTATATTGTTTTTTTAACAGGAAAAGATAACCTATATCCATCATCAGAAACGAGCAAGGCAGGTGACAGCATGAATCAGTCGGAGTTTAAGGATCATATCCACGAAAATCTCAGTTTGCTTCTTCCTCATCTCGAGCAAAACGATGACCTCGTTCAAAACAAAAAAATGCTGGACAGCGGCATCATTTTCTATTTTTTGTATTTTCGCGAACTGAATGATGACACCAAAATTCAGAAAGCCGCCAAAACGCTGTGCACTGATGGAAGTTCTCTCACACTGGAAGACGTCCGCCTCCGCTTAAACAAACTGAACGCCGAGCCCATCCGCAAGGAAAAAGATGCGATAAACGCGATTTTTCAAGGAAAGTGCCTCCTGTTGGTAAACGGCATGAATACCGTTTTTTCGCTGCCGACATTTGCAAAAAAGAAAAGAAGCCTCGGAGAGGTCAATACAGAAAATGTCGTCAGAGGGCCGAAAGTCGGCTTTATCGAAGACGTGGAGACAAATGTGGCGCTCATCAGGCAGCGCGTTCCTGATCAGGATTTGATCGTTGAGAAGATGCCGATCGGTAAAAGCAAGCTGAAACACGCAACCATTTTATATATAAACGGCAAAGCGGACAAGGCGATCATCACCGATCTGAAAAAGCGTTTGAAAAAGGTTCAGCTTGATGACATTCAAGATTCGGGTGTGCTTGAAGAACTGATTGAAGACAACAAGTTTTCACCGTTTCCGCAGATTCAAAACACAGAAAGACCTGATAAAGTATCGTCCGCACTGTTCAACGGTCGGATCGCCATCTTTGTCGATTATTCGCCGTTTGCTTTGATCGTTCCGGCATCGTTCGGCATGGTGATGCAGTCTCCGGACGATTATTACGAGCGGTGGATCGCCACGACCCTGATCAGGTTTTTAAGGTTCAGCTCGATTTTTATCACCTTGTTTTTATCGGCTTTTTATATATCCCTCGTTTCATTTCACCAGGGGATGCTGCCGACCGCTCTTGCTGTAACCATTGCCAGCACGCGGGAAAATGTTCCGTTTCCTCCGCTGCTTGAAGCGCTGATTATGGAAGTGACGATTGAGCTTTTAAGGGAAGCGGGTTTAAGACTTCCAAACCCGCTCGGCCAGACGATCGGTTTAGTCGGAGGCGTGGTCATCGGTCAGGCGGCCGTTCAAGCGAATATTGTCAGCTCGGTCATGGTGATCATCGTCAGCATCATCGCTCTTGCTTCATTCACGGTTCCTCAATATGGGATGGGGCTGTCGTTTCGGGTGCTGCGCTTTATTTCCATGATTGTCGCTGCCGTGTTCGGACTGTACGGGATCATTTTATGGATGATGGTGATCTTCACCCATTTGGTGAGGCAGCGAAGCTTTGGCATCCCGTATTTTAATCCCAACCATTTTTTCAGCTTAAAACATTCGGATGAAGCGATCATTCGTTTACCGACAAAGAATCGTGAGGTGAGTCATCAAAATGGGGCAAAAAAATCAGCACGATCGGATTAGCACATATGAAGCCGCTTCTATTATCACAAGCACGATGCTTGGCGCGGGACTCTTGACGCTTCCAAGGTCACTCACGCAAAAAACGGTCTCCCCTGACGGCTGGATCGTTTTGGCTTTGGAAGGAATTGTTTTTATTTTGATCATTTATTTGAACGCCAAAATCGTCAAAAAACACAACGTCCTCACCTTTTTTGATTATACGAAAGAAGGCTGCGGCTTCATCATCGGGAATCTATTGAACCTAATGATCGTTTTGTATTTTTTTGCAGTGGCAAGCTTTGAAGCGCGAGCGATGGCTGAGATGGTCAAATTTTTCCTGCTTCAATTCACCCCGATGGGTGTGACGATTTTCGCGTTCGTGATTTGCGCGATCTATATGGTTGTCGGCGGCATCAGCGACATGTCAAAGATTTTCCCGTTTTTTCTGTCGATCACGCTCGTTGTTCTGCTTGTCGTCTACGGTCTGAGCCTGAATATGTTTCAAATCAACAATTTAAGGCCTATTCTCGGTTTGGGATTCGGCTCGGTCACAAGCGCTTTGACAGTTGTCTCCATTTCATTTTTAGGCGTCGAGACCATGCTGTTTCTGCCAAAGTATATTAAAAACAAAGAAAAGCTGTTCAGAGCCACCGCCATCGGCTTCGGCATCCCGCTTATTTTATATGTGCTGACGTTCACCGTAGTCGTAGGCGCGCTGACCGCAACTGAAGTGATGACGATGACCTGGCCGACGATTTCTTTATTTCAATCATTTGAAATCAGAGGTATTTTCATCGAACGATTCGAATCTTTTTTGCTCGTCATCTGGACGATTCAGTTTTTCTCCACGTTTGTCGTCTATACCTACTTTGCCGCGTCAGGGCTTGAACATGTATTCGGATGGCCCGTCAAAAAAAACGTATTTTTCATCGGCGCCGCTGCTTACCTGGCATCCCTTTTGCCGAAAGACGTCAATGATGTCTCCGTTTTCAGCGATAATTTAGGTTATGTCTTTATCGTCGTTTTCTGCGTGCTTCCGCTTCTCATGTTTATCATCGTTTCCGCTAAAAGGAGGTTTAAAGCTTCGTGAGACAAAAGGGATTGTTAGCCGTGCTGTCCCTGACTCTCCTTTTGACAGGCTGCTGGGACAGCAGGCAGATCGAAGAGCTCAGCATTGCCATCGGCCTTGCGATGGACAAAGGCGAAGACGACAAAAAAGTGAAGATGACATTTCAGTTTCTCGTTCCCAAAAAAATCGGCCAACCCGGCAACGCCCAAGATCCGACCAAGGTTGTATCCACCTCCGGAGATACGGTCCATCAAACGATCCGGTCGACCGCTTTGAAAAACTTCCCGGTTTTCTCACAGCACCTGCAGGTTATTCTGTTCTCGGAGGATCTCGTATCGGAGATTTCTTTAGACGCCATAGTCAACCAGTTCATCCGTGACAACAGCCTCAGAAGAAGCAGTGAAGTCTATATGACATCAGGAGAAGCCGGTCCTTTTTTGAAAATCGATGATGCAGGGGATCCCGCTTCAGAAGTGATACACAACGTCTCACAGAACAGGCAGTCGACGATTAAATTGCTTGAGCCGGTCACATTGGGGGACATTTCAATTAACATGCAGAAGGGCTTGTCTTTTATCATGCCAAAGATTACCGCGATAAAGGGTGAGCTGCAGATGGGCGGCGGGGCCATTCTCAAAAATAACAGGCCGATCGCCAATATTTCTCCGGAAGAAATTATGGCTTTGAATTTGTTGACGGGGAAAGTGACAGGCGGCGTCATTGATGCGAGACACAAAGGGCATTTGTTTTCCTTTGAAGTGTTTTCGATGACACACCGCGTTCAAACAACGAGAAAAAACGGAAGATATCAGTTTGATGTTCATTCCGATATTAAAGGAAGATTGTCTGAAGACTGGTATAAAGGCGAGGATTCTTTTAATCCCGATTATATTAAAGCCATTGAACGTTCCATTCAAAAAGATATTGAAAAAAGAGTCAGGACTCTCATCAACCGCTTGCAGCGCGATATCAAAGCAGATGTCACCGATTTTTCCGACTATGTCAGAATCCAATATCCGAAAAGATGGAAAAAAGAAAAACACAATTGGGATCACTACTTCACAAAAGCCGATATCGACTATCATATCAAAGCCACCATCCAGGACTTTGGAACAAAAGGGGCGGCGAAGGTGAGATAGGCGCAGAATTTTTTGATAGAATGGGTGTGAAAGGGTGATGTAGCTTGAAGCGGATATTGCAGGTAACAGGGATTGTAATGATTGCGGCGGCAATTATTTTGTCCGGTTTTATTATCAATGACGTCCTTTATGACCCGTATATGGAGGATTCGCAGTCGATGCTGTTCTTCACGATTGGTTCGTATCTCTCCACACCGGTTTTTTCCGTCATCGGCGGCTTTATTTTGCTCGGCATCAGCAAGCTGATTGATTTGCAGGAAAAAAACAACACCGCTCTCGCCGAACGGCTCGATCTCATTTGCAAGACAAGCGATATCACGGGCAAACATGATCATCAAAAAAACGAGACCGCAGCAGAACCCGTTCAAACCGCTGAGGCAGAATCTTTCACTTTGCCCGCAGCTGATGACCGGAAATATTGGAACGGCTGAAACGGCTTTCATCAGAAAGCTGTTTTTTGGCTTTTTTTACTGAACGAGCTTGTTTCGGTGCGCATAGACGGCGGCTTGTGTACGGTCATCGACCTCAAGCTTGGAAAGGATATTGGTGACATGGGTTTTGACGGTTTTAATCGTAATGAATAATTCTTCGGCAATATCTTTATTTGTTTTTCCTTCCGCCACAAGCTTGAGGATTTCAAGTTCCCTCGCTGTCAGCGATTCATGCAACGGCTGTTCCCCTGACGAATGTCTCAGCTTTGACAGCACTTTTCCGGCTACCTTTGCTTCCAGCTTTGGTTCGCCTATGCTCGCCGCTCTGATGGCATCGGCGATTTCACTCGCTTTCGACGTTTTCAGCAAATAGCTGAGCGCGCCTGCTTCGATGACCGGATATACTTTGTCATCATCGATAAAACTTGTCAAAACGATGATTTTCGGATCGTCAAGCTTCCCGCAGATTTCCTTTGTCGCCTCAATGCCATCCATCCCTTCCATCACAAGGTCCATCAAAATAACATCGGGCTTTTTTTCAATCGCCAGCTCGACGCCGAGCCTGCCATCTGAAGCTTCGCCGATCACCTCTATGTCCGGCTGTGATTCCAAAAAAGCAGCCAGCCCCATTCTCACCATTTCATGATCATCAATTAACAGTACTCGAATCACCTTCGGTCTCTCCTTTTCCTTGGTCAAAGATCGGAACCTTTACATCAACCTGTGTTCCTTTTCCCGCAAATGAAATAATTTCCGCCACCCCGCCGACTTCGCTCGCCCTTTCCTTAATAGAATTGAGCCCGTAAGAGGAGGTCTTCACGTCGTCCATCTGAAACCCTTCCCCGTTGTCAATCACCTTCAGCTGAAGCTGCTTGTTTCTGAACAAGAGCCTGACGGACACTTTGGTCGCCTTTGAATGCCTGAAGACATTGGAAAGCGCTTCTTGGACAATTCTGAACAGATGGTCTTCGACACCCTTCGCGAGCTTTTCGGTATCATCGATTTCCCAATCGATATCAATCGACTGTTTCGCTTTAAACTCTTTCAAAAGGTCGGCAAGCCCTTCTGTTAAACCTTTTCCTTCAAGGGTAACCGGCCTTAAGTGCAACAGCAGCGCCCGCATCTCATTTTGTGCGTCGGCCGCCATTTTTTCGACCATTTTCAGCCTCTGTGTGAGTTTCTCATCACCCGCGGCTCCTTCGAGAACGGCTGAAGTCATCATCGAAATCGCGAACAGCTGCTGACTTACCGCATCGTGCAATTCCCGCGCCAGCCGCTGGCGCTCTTCTGAGACAACGGCTTTTTTCATTTGCTCCTGCCATTCCGCCCTTTCATTGGACAGCTTTTGCAGAGAGGCGACCTGCCTTTCGATCCTTACGGCCATTTCGTTCAATTGATCGGCTGCAAGCCCGATTTCATCATCGCCAAGCGACGGAATCCTATACGCAAAATTGCCGTTTTCGTACCTTATGATCGATTCGATCAGTTTTTCGAGCCGTTTTTTGAGCTGATTGCCGAACATGTAGCCGGAAGCGAAGCCGACAGCAGCACTGATCAACAGCAGGAGAGCGATAAACGGAATGCCGAACCATCTGGAAGCGATGAGCACTCGCGGGTCGAGCTGATAGTAGAAGAGCATGAAGCCCAAAACGGCAATAAAGACTGTAAAGCTGACCCCCAATGACAAACGGACGGCGCGCCACTGAATATTTGCAAGCCTGTTCGTTTTCATATAAACCGCACATCCACATCACCGATCAACAGAGAGATCGAGATTTTGACCCGTCTTGCCGATTGTTCGTAATGCTCCGACTCGGTGTAGATTTGGTTGCCCATGCCGCTTTGCCTTTCCCCGATAATATCAACATCGCCGATTAACACCGAAGAGCTGATCGACACATCGAGGTCGGACGGAATGTAAATGTCGACATCCCCCATCAGCCCGGTGATCACGATCGTATGATCCTCATCTGAAATGATCGCTTTCGACAAATCGATTTTCACATCTCCGATGAAACCCGATATGTTCAAATCATTTAAATCAAAAGGCGTTTTCATCAATTTCACATCACCGAAAAAAAAGCTGCGCTGGCCTGCGTTCTTTTTTTTCCGATACCGTTCCGGGTCCGTTTCGCGCGCTTGGCGGTCTTTCGGTTTACTGCGGTCAAAAACAGGCTGATTTGTGACCAGCCTGTATCCCGCATAGATTAAAAAGGCGGCAAAAAAGAAGCCGAACAGGCTGAATGTAATGCTGAAAATATCCTTTAACAGCAGGAAGCCTGCAAAAATATACATCACGGACCCGAGCCAGCGGCGCGAATATTTATGAAGAAAATACCCGGCAAACAGAAAAGCGAGCGGCCAGAATAAAACGTCTCCAAGCCCGCTGTTTTGCAAAAATATGCTGATTCCGAACAAGACGATGATAAGTCCGATCAATTGGTTTTTTGTAAGACGCATGCCGACCCGGGCCCCCTTTCTTTTGCTTGGTTATTCAATGGATACATTCCCGCTTGTCAGCGAGATATCAATTTTATTTTTGCCATTTCCGTTTTTTCCAGTCAGGGTCCGTTTATCGCTGCTGATCTGATCAAAGGAAAAAGAATGGCTGATGCTGCCGCTTGTCGATGTTGCTTCAAGGCTGATGTCCGCATCGTCGGGTAGGTCGAGTTTGGCGTTTCCCGATGTCTGTTTGATGCTCAAAGGGGCATCAACAGCAGAAAAAGAAGCTCGCAAGTCACCTGACGTCTGCTTGATGTTCAATCTGCCTGTCACATTTTCAAGCTCTGTGTTTCCGGATGTTGAGCGAATATCCCCCTCCGCTGTCCGAACATCTTTCAAACGAATATTTCCCGATGTCCCTTGGACTTCCAGCTCTTCTGCCTGGAGCTGATCCACTTTCTGGGTACCGCTTCCTGAGCTTAATGTGACCTTATTTAAGGCTAAACGTCCGCCTGATATTTTCACATTGCCGCTTCCTGATATAACGGACAGATCATCTTTGTATTCATAAGGAACTTTGACAACAAGTTCATTGTTTTGAAAAAAGAAAAATTGAAAAGGCTTCGGGTGAACGGTGAGCTGAAGGGTATTTCCCTTTTCCGCTGACTCGAGGCGCGCATTGCCTGTCAGCTCGGCGGTTATATCATCGCGCTGTTCGGCTTTGATGTTGACCGTGATGCTTTTGGCGTTGATATCGATCGCACTGATTCCCTTCAGCGAAGCCGCGGCTGTATGGTCTGCCTTTTGATTGAAACCGCCGAATGAAAAACCGCCTGCGCCATTATAGATGAAGCAGGCAAAGATCAGAATGCCGGCGAGAATCATCAGCTTCCCTATCGTTTTCTTCATATGCTTAATCCTTTCGGCAAGTAAGTGTATGCTCCTTATTATAAGGAACATTTTGTTTGAAAGAAATCAAAAATTGAAGGAAGGGGCCTTTAAAGCCCCCTGATTATTCATTGCCGGCTGCTGTTTTCTTTTCCAATCCGGCTTTTTTCGCCCGCATGTTTTCAAGCTCTTGTTCAACCTCTTTCGCATATTCAAGGCGGCTGTACGGAGATCCCGCGGAAAGCTCGGCATAGCTGTTGACTTTCGTTTCCATTTCTTCAATACGGTTTTCCATTCTCATAAATTCACGGTACGCGCTTTCGCTATCGATTTTATTGAAGGAAGCATTCATATGCTCTTTTGCTTTGACAGCGTTTGCCCGGGCGATTAATGCATGTTTTCTGTCCTTAATGTCGCGCAGTTTGACTTCGAGCGTTTTCAGCTGTTCTTTTAATTCAGCAAGCTGTTTTTTCGCATGCTGATGAGCCTCTTGATATTCAGCGGTTTTGGCTTCAAAATACTTCATTTCGGAAAGCGCTTTTTTGGCAAGCTCTTCTTCACCTGCATCAAAAGCAAGCTGGGCCTGGTTTTTGCGTTTAACGGTCAGTTTTTCAGCCTCTTCATACTTCCCTTTGAAACTTTGCTCAATCGTCTGCTGCTTGACAATCGTATGTTTTGCCTTCGCGATGTCGCTTTCCATATCGCGTACGTATTGATTCAGCATCACCCGCGGGTTTTCCATTTTATCCAATCCTTCATTTACTGTTGCGACAAACATATCTCTGATTCTTTTGAACGCCATGATTTCGTCCTCCCTAAAGTTTATTTATTCTTTTTCAAAAAGTCTTCCCATTCCGCATCAAAGCTTGTATCATAGGATGCTGCAGAAGGCTCTGTATTCTCTCCATAATAGATGCTTTCTTCTTGCTTTCCACTCTGCTTCATCATGTTCCAGCCGAAATAAACCATGGCTGCGGCCAGTGCGATGCCGATCAGAAATGGAAGAGACCCTCCCAAAAACATGATGCCGATGATGGCCAAGATGACAGCGGCAAATCGTCGGTCTTCTTTCCACTTTTTCAAGCCGAGATAAATCAGCAAAACACCGATTACTCCTGTGATCAGCCCCCCGATATGGCCTCCCCCGAAAAACAGCGAAATGCCAAACAGGATCAGAAAAAAGCCGATGATCGATTTTCCATTTATATTCATGTTTGCTCCTCCTTTCTTCTTCATGTATTCACTATAGTCAATTTCTGCTTTCGACAAAACGAGTCACAGATTGATTTTACCGTCAGACCAGAGTCGTAATTCGGATAAGACCAAACATCACAAAGACCGCTCTTCCCGAGCGGTCCTTGTGTCAATTCATTTTCGGATTCCAGCCGTCAAGTACGTTTTCAATGGTCCAGCTTTCCGCTTCCTGATCGGTCAACTGCCGCCTCGCTTCATGCAAAATGGCCCCAGGCCCGGTATTCCGGTATTCATACAACCTGGCATCAGCGGCCGCAAAGCCTGACATATCTGTCCACCCTTCAATCTGAATATGGGCGTCCAGGCTGCAATTGCGATACAACACGCTGGCAATAGCGTCAGGATCTCCGCCCGGATGCCACGGGCGTCCGAGCCATACCGTTCCGGCAGCTGCATCGCTTGTCAGCCTGCAGTTTTGGATCAAAAGGCCGAACGGTTTCGTGATATGTGTGCTGGCAGCTGTCACATAGCCGTTGTTGGTGGCGGAGCCGCGGTCCGTACTATGAATCTGGCAATTTTCAAAAACCGCCCTTGCTCCTCCAAAGATAAAATCGACATCCCCTTCAATATAGCAGCGGTCAAAATATTGTGTTCCATCATTGACAAACAACGTATCCTGTCTGCCGATAAACCGCGAATTTTTAAACATCATCCGGTTTCCTTTCGCATAGACCGCCACCGCCTGTGTTCCATCCGTATCTACTTTCGTTCGGTCAAACGAATTCTCAAATGTCAAATTTCTGGCTTCAACATCATCTGCATATATAAATACGCTGGCGCTTCCGCTCGTTCCATACCTTCCTCCCCCTTCCTTTTCCTTACCTGCGTAATTATCATACGTGATGACGGTGTCGTGTCCGCTTTCGCCGATCAGCTTAACAAACGGCTTTGTCGCAGGGATGTGAACGACTTCTTTATAAACGCCTTTTTTAATGAAGATTTCCTTTTGTTCATAATTGTACTCCGGCAATGCATCGATTGCCTCTTGAACCGTATGAAATTCGCCGTCCCCATCTTTTGATACCGTCAGCCTGATTGCCGCTTTTCCACGATTGCTCAACAGAACTCCCCCTCTTTTTGAAAACGCTTACTTTAAAGTTTACGACAAAAAGCCGTTTTCCCCTGCCGGAAAACGGCTTGATCTGCTCAATCGACCCGTTTCTGTTTGAAAAAAAGTTGGTGAAGTAAATGGCTCATTCTGATTTTTTCTTTGTCCGGAATACGTCAGCGCTTCGTTCATATTCGACATCCGCTTCCCCGAGCCGGTGATTGACAATGCGCGCCGCCGCAAATAAATAATCGGACAGCCGGTTGACGTATGGCAGCGCAAGCGGCGGAATGTCTTCTTCTTTGGCCAAAGCGACAATTTTTCGTTCAGCTCTTCTGATGACCGTTCTCGCTGCATGCAAATATGATGCCGCTTCTGTTCCGCCTGGAAGTATAAACTTAGTCAGCTGCGGTGCTTCCTCGACATAGGCATCAATTCGTTCTTCAAGCATGGTGATCGATTCAGCCTTCAGCTTGCCTTCTTCCTGAACATTGACATGCGCCAAATCACCACCGCAGTCGAACAGCTCATGCTGGATGACAGTCAACTCTGACAAAACATCATGAAAGAGCGCCTCTTCTGCTTTTAAATAAGATTGAGCCAGCCCGATGAAACTGTTTGCTTCATCCAGTGTACCGTACGCTTCCACTCTAAGATGATCTTTATCGGCCCTTCCGCCAATTAAACTCGTTTTTCCCTGATCGCCTGTTTTTGTATAGAGTTTCATTTCATACTCCTCTCTTGATCACTTGTCTCTATAGTATACCCTGTTTATAACGGCTGCATAGATCGTTTCATTATGAAACACACATTTTCGAAACAATTATCAAAAACAAAATGTTGTTGAATAAAGAAACACTCACTTTTATAATAGAATTGTAAACGGTTTTATTCAAAGACAGGTGGGATGAGGATGGAATTGAATCAGCAAACGGCCATTATCACAGGTGCAAGCCGCGGCATCGGCAGAGCCATTGCGGAGTTGCTTGCGGATAAAGGGGCAAATGTCGTCATCAATGGGACAAACGAAGAATTGCTCAAGTCTCTGTGCACACAATTGAATACTGAGAGAAAGTGTGCTTCTTATGTTGCCGGTGATGCCAGTTTGCCAGAAACAGCTTCGCTTCTCATCGCTGAGGCAAAACAGCGGTTTGGGCGGATCGATATTTTGGTCAACAACGCCGGCATTAATTTGCGCAAAACAACCGTTGATACGTCGCTTGAAGAGTGGAAAAAAGTGATAGATTTAAATTTAACCGGCACCTTTCTCATGTGTCAGGCTGTCATCCCGGAAATGATCAAACAGGGCGGCGGAAAAATCGTGAACATGAGCTCTACGACGAGCAAAACACCGCATCACAATGCCTCTCCTGCTTACGGTGCATCGAAAGCAGGCATCAACTATTTAACGATGCATTTGGCAAAGGAGCTTGCTGAACACCGCATTCATGTCAACGCCGTCTGCCCCGGGCCGATTGAAACGGATATGAGCAAGCAGTGGAGCGAGGAGTATCGCGCAGCAGTCGTCGAACGGATTCCGCTGAAAATGCTCGGCTCACCAGAGCATGTCGCAAACGTTGTCGCCTTTCTTGCCTCTGACAAATCTGACTTTATGACAGGCGAAACCATTAATATTAACGGCGGCACCTATATGAACTAAAAAGAAGAGCCTCCTTAATCGGAAGGCTCTTCTTTTTTTATGCATGCCGCTCACTCGTACCGGACAGCATGATCGCCTGTCTCACCGCTTCTTCTAAACTGGCGGGATCAGCTTTGCCGGTTCCCGCAATATCAAAGGCTGTTCCGTGGTCAACACTCGTACGGATTATCGGCAGGCCGACTGTAATGTTCACACCGGCTTCAAGGCCAAGCACCTTAATCGGGCCGTGTCCTTGATCATGATACATCGCCACCACTATATCAAAGTCGCCTCTCACTGCTCTGAAGAAAAGCGTGTCAGCGGGCAGCGGGCCGAATGCCTGTATACCTTCACTTTGTGCGCGTTCAACGGCAGGGACAATTTTCTCTTCCTCTTCTCCATGCCCAAACAAACCATTCTCACCGGCGTGAGGGTTAATGCCGCACACGGCGATTTTAGGCTGCGGAATGCCTGCGCGAATCAGCGTGTCATGCGCCAATTGAATTGTCGTGTACACCCGATTCACATCAATGAGATGAATGGCGTCAAGCAGACCGACATGGGTTGTGACATGGACCACTTTCAGGTTCGGTGCAGCCAGCATCATCGCATAGTCCTTTGTTTGCGTCAATTCCGCTAAAATTTCCGTATGGCCCGGGTACATGTGCCCCGCTTTATGGAGGGCTTCTTTATTTAAAGGCGCTGTGCAAATGCCGTCAATCCGCTTCTCGTTGGCAAGGGCAATCGCCTGTTCAAGATAGCGGAACGCTGCGTTTCCCGCTTCAGCCGACACTTCGCCGACTCTCAGATCATCTGTCAGCAGCTGAAGGTCCAGGCAAGGAATGACCCCGGGCTTTACATCAGCTGCCTCTTCCGGCTCGCTGATTTTTACAATGTCTGCCGCTGAGCCAGTGAACGTCTTCGCTCTGTTTAAAATGCTGTAATCCCCAATCACAAATAATGTTCCGTTTTCATGCAAACTGTTTTGCTCAAATGCCTTGATGATAATTTCCGGGCCGACACCTGCCGCATCCCCCATCGTCAATGCAATGATTGGTTTTGCCATCTGTCTTCCTCCTCTATATTTCTCAGCACCTCAACAGCTTTTAGAACAGTATCGTTTTGACCATAGGCGCCCGCCTTTGTCACCGCATATATATCTGTGTTGAGCAGCTTGCCGAGCGGTATGCCCGCTTCAATCTCCCCCAGCAGCTGAATGCCGTCTGCACCAAGCTCGTTGCAAATCGCACGCGCTGTGTCTCCGCCTGTCAAAACGAGGCGTTTTAACCCTGTCGTCTTGACGATTTCAGTTGTAACTGCACCAAGAAATCGGGAAAGCCGTTCGCCTACAGTCTGCCGCTCAAGGCCTTGGGTTCTCCCAAAAGCGATGATGCGCTGCACCATTTCCGGCTTCGCATCAGTATAAAGCAGAACATCTTTCCCTTGATGAGCCAGCACTTGATCGAGCGCGCGCTTCTGCTCCCGTGTTTCACATCCATTCAATACGTTCAGCGGATTGATGCACACGTCAAGGGGGTCCTGCTGACCTCTTAAATATGCGAGCTGTCCATTTGTTATGTTCGATGCACTGCCGGAGACGATCATTACCGGCTCATTCCGTCTGTCTGTCTGCAGCGGCCTCTTTCTGACATGTTGGGCGAGTGCACCGGCCAGTCCGGCAGCGCCGACCCATAATATGGATTGCCCGCTGTTCATGAACACCTGCACGATGCAGCGCAGATCCTCATTTGTCTCTGCATCGCAGACAAACCATTCATACCCTTGGGCTATCCACGATTTAAGGTCTTTCTGGACTTGATCATCAGGTCTGCGAAGCTGTTCGATGCCTACCGCTTTTGGCTGAACATGTGTCTGACCGAAAAGCAATTCAGCGATCCGCGATTCAGTAACCGGTGTTTTCGGATCAATGGCGGCTTCAGTTTTGTGAACGGGCACGCCATCGACATAATGAACGCCATCCACAGTAATCCGCCTTGCATCAGGAAAAGCAGGGGCAATCACTGCTGCATCAAAACGTCCCAGATCCATCAGCGCTTTGATTTCGCTCCCGATGTTTCCCCTTAATGTGGAGTCAATTTTCTTTAAAAAAAGGTATGATTCAAGGTGTGCGAACGGATGCGATGCTGAACTGACTTCTTTGTAAGCCTCGCTCGGCGACGCACCGCGCGTGTCCGTATCTAAAATCATGACATCTTCTTTGACATCCGCTGGATTTGCACCGGATTGGTCAAAAAGAACAGCCGCGCTCAGTCCAGCTTTAACAAACTGAACGCCTGTGTCATTGGCACCCGTCAAATCGTCAGCGACTATCAATATTTTTTGGCTGATGTCCGCTCCTTTTTTGCAACGTACGTTTGTCATATCGACACCTCGGTCTCAAGCTATTCTTTCAGTTTTCTCCACAAGGTGGTGCGGTTGATATTCAATCGCTTCGCCGCTTTGGATTGGTTCATATTCTCCTCCTGCAGCACCGCTTGAATGATGCGCCGTTCGATGTCCGCAAGCGTCCCTTCCAAACAGCCTTTTAAGCTCTCTTCCTTTTTCTCGCTGGACAGACGGTCAAGCTGCGGTGCGGCTTCAGCCAATGTGATATATCCGCTTTTCACCGTCAGCACAAGCTCCTCAAGTAATCGCTTAAACTGCCGGACATTCTCCCGAAATGTCTGCTTGCGAAACGCGTTCATCACCTCAGGCGCAAGTCCGACCACTTGTGTGCCATAAGCTGAATTAAATTCAGCAATAAACAGTCTGCTCATGTCCTCCATGTCTTCCACCCGCTCTGATAACGACGGGACATAGAGCGTCAATCCTTGTAAACAGCTGTATAAATCAGGGTCAAATCGCCCTGCTTTCATTTCTGCAAATAAATCGGCAGATGAAGAGGCGAGCCAGCGGATTTGCCGATCCTGTTTCATCCACACGGCGAGATCATGCTGGACTTCGAGCGGCAGATGCTCGATATGCCGAAGAAAGATCGTCCCGTTCTGAACAACCGGAAGGTCTTTCAGCAATGCGTACTCTTTCACCTTGCTGCAATGAATGGTCACAAACGTCTGCTGCTGCCGGGGGCTCATTTGATGAATCGCAAAGGCGAGATCTGATTTCCCCGTTCCTTCCTCTCCGTACAGTAAAATAGGTTTATGCGTCTGGCTGAATGCCTGCGCTTGCTGCACCGTGTCCCTCATAGACCTGCTTTGTTGTGTAAATGATGAAAATGGCTGTAATGAATGAACGGGCGCTGCAAACGACCATGCAAGATGCTGATGATCGCGGCTGGACACTGATTGTTCAATGGCAATCAGCAGCTCTCCTTTTGAAAGAAGGGAGCCTTTCATATGCCAGACAACTTCTCCTGTTTCTAATTGAAAATACCCGCTTTGTTTGCCTTCTCTTATAGACTGTACGGCAAAAGCCAGCTCTTCCCACCATTCAAGGATGGCATCGGCAGGAGCAATAGGTTCAAGAAGACCCTCATCGATCCAATTTTTTACCGTTTTGTTCACAAAGCGGATCCGGCTGTTGTCATCAATGACGATCATCCCTTTTTCTTCCTGATCGATCATCTCTCTAAACATCCGCTGCTCCTCAGATGCCTCCATAAAGAGCCGGTACATTTGCTTTGCACTGTGAAACGCTTCTTTAACCGATTCACGGCCGGACGTGATCAGCATGCTTTGCATGCCCAGCTCCTTTGCCGCTTTATCGGTAATGACGTCTCCCAATACAATTTGGGTCCCCTGCTGCTGAATGTCCCTCAAGAGATCCCATACTTCCATTTCTTCTTTAATCGTATATAAATCAACTTCTATTCCGAAAAGCTCGCTGATAGTGCGAACCCCTTGGGTAATATTTTCAAAGCCGACGACGGCTGTTTTTCCTTGATAATCTTTAATAAGCGTCAGCGCCCGCAGCAGATCATACCCGGAAACAGGGATATCCACGACAGGGATGTGCACGTGTTGCTGTATGAGCGAGGCTGTACCGCCGCGGCTCATAATGATATCGGTTCCCTGCGATTCAGCTTGCTCTGCAATCGCAACGCCAGAACGCAAATCGCCGACCTCCAGCTGAAATTGTATGTCTTGTTCTTCCTTCGCGAGCTCTGTCAATAAATCCCCTAAGCCTTTATACGGCGCAATGCCAAGCACTTTAATTTTCATGAAATGGACCCCCTCTTTCATTCTCTCTCAGTCAAGGAGACAGCGAGGGAGTCCGTTCAAACGATTGGGACAGCCCCCTCGAACTTAAATTATAAATGATGCGATATAGGGATACAATTCATGCCAGTGCCGCGCGCTCATTCAAACGGCTTTATTCTTGACCGGCTGTGGCCCACGTTTGCGGGACCCGTACATATTTAATCGCCTGACGGTAGTACGTAAATGCTATATGCAGATCACCGTCTTTCCCCTGCTTGATCGACGGATAGGAAAACTCGCGATTGAGCTTGTCTTTTGAGTTGTTCGTCAGCGCATAACCGTCGCCGACTTCGATGTTTCTTTTGACAGGCCATGTGACGCCGCCGTCCCGTGAAAACGCCAATGTCATCGGCGCCCTCGGCGCTCCCCAGAAGGCTGGACGCGCTTCTGTGTCAACACCTGTTCTTGTATCATCCTCATCCTCAATTTCATCGTATAGAGATGCTCTTCTTTCGGTCGTTTCATTGGCATTCATATGATTGTATACGAGAGCAAGCGTCCCATCTTGAAGCGCTGTAAATTGAATGGAAGAGTTGTTGTTCGGCAGCTCGGTCGGCTCAGGCTCTGACCAGGTGCGGCCGTTATCACTAGAACGGCTCACATAAATCGAGTCTGCAAAACGGCTCCTAAACAGCGCAAGCAATGTGCCGTCGTGCAGTTTTTCAATATTCATATGAACACAGCCAGTACTGCCCGGCACCTTCACTTCCTCCCACGACTTGCCTTTATCAGATGAAATTTTCACCGCGCTGATGTCACGGTTTCCAGTCCATTTCACGCCCGGCAGCGTGATGCAGTAAAAGACGGGCAGCAGCCAATCGTTGTTATTCAGGACAATCAGCGGCTGGCGGATAAAGGTACCCGCTTCGGCAAACAATGTATCAATGCTGCTCCATGTATAGCCTCTATCGTCCGAAGTGCGGTATCTGACAATCGCTGTATCCTGATTGCCGGAAAGCTGTGCCGTATACATAAGCCAGAGCCGGCCGTCAGGCTCTTGGAAAAGCACAGGGTTTTGTTCGGAGCGGGAAGGATCATCTGAAAGCTTTTCTGCCTGTGTCCACTCACTGCTTCCCTTTTCAAGCCTTGACATGTAAATCGATATATCCGGGATGCCTTCCTGTGTTCCCCCAAACCAGACGCACAACAGATCGCCATTATCCAGCTCCAGCAGGTTGGCTGCATGGTTTTGCGGGCAGTCTGTCGGCAAAAACGCATCCTTTCTGGCCGCGTCGGTTTTATTTTCTCTGATGCGACCATCTATCGGCAGGGAAGCTTCACTTTGTTTCATCACAATTCCTCCTCAACATTTGATTCTTTTTTCGCAGGCGAGCTGATCAGACGATCTAATACGAGGACAATAAACGGAACAATGATGGCGATGTACATGTTATCGATGCCAAACGGATTGTCCAATAAGTACCATGCCGTCGTCGCTATGCCGGAAAGCGCCAGACCAATGGTTGCTCCGCGGTTTGAATTAAAATATGGCAAATAAAAGCCCATCGCCGCCACAACGGCAATTGATGTCCGAAGCGCCCTCGTAAAGAAAGAAAGCGTTAACAATTCCGGCGCCAGCGCAACCCCGAGCAGCGGAATAAAACCGACGATAATAGAAACATATCTCGTAATTTTCATGCGCTGTTCTGGTGTCGGATTTGCTTTCGGTACATAAAAGTCATCAATGATCAGCGTCGTTGTCGCCAGCGCAACCGTCGAGACGCCGACGAAAATAGACGCCACAAGGGATGTCGCTACAATTGCGCTCAGCACAGGATTCATGTGCTGCATAAACACCGGAAATGCGTAAATTGGATCAATATCCGGGTACAAATACCGCGCTGCAACGCCGATGACTCCAATGGCAATCGCCAGCGGCAGACAAAGCAGCGCTGCATAGAGCGTCGACTTCTTTGCCTCTTTCTCACTTTTCGATGAGGTAATAGCCTGTATAATAAACTGAGTCGCAAAAATCGCCCCCATGTTGCCGATAAACCAGGCGCCGATTGTCCCCCATCCGATGCTGCCGTCCCAAGTGAAGAAATGCTCCGGCAGCTGCTGCGTCATCGGCTCCCAGCCTTTTGTCAAATAGAGTGCAACCCCTAATGTGATCAGAACTCCCGTATATTTAACAAGAGAATGCAAAATTGTCACCCAGGCAACGCCCTTCATTCCGCCAAACGTAAAATAAAAGGTGCTGACAATCGCTGTAATAATTGCACACGTCATGAGCGGAAGACCTAAAATAGACGAAATGGCCGCCGATCCGCTTAAATAGTTTCCAAGATTCACAAGTAAAAGGGCCACAATCATAATGATAGAAACGACAAGCTTGGTCGAACGGCCAAACTTTTCACTAATAATCCCGGAGATCGTATATTGGCCTGTTTTATAAAATTTCCCTGCTAAGAAGAAGGAAAAAATAAAAAACGCAATCGAGACCGTTACAATCGACCATGAAGCTGCCAAACCATGTGTATAAGCTGATTCAGCGGTCCCGATTGTCGATTTGGTGCCGATGAATTCACTCATCAGCAGAATGCCGACAACAATCGCCGGCAGCGTTTTGGCAGCATTGTTGAATTCCGAACTGGATTTACTGCGAAACCGCATCGTCAGCCATGTCGTAAAGAGAATGTATACCACAATCACTGCCAAAATAAACGTTATGATCGAACCGCTTAAAACATCCACCCAAACTCCCCCTTTGTTTGTGAGCCTCTTACAGGCTCATGGTGAAAAACATGTACAGATCCGGGCAGCCTACATATCCAGCAATTTCAAATAGACAGCTTCAATCTCCGCAATGGACATCGGCTTTGGATTGTTATCCATGAGCCTTTTAACGTCGGCTGCCGCCTCAGCAAGCGATGGTACATCCTCTTTTGATACCCCGAATGTCTTTAAATTTTGCGGAATATTTAAATCTGCGGTCCACTCTTCAATTTTTCGTATAACCCGCTCTGCTAGGCTGGCCTTCGAACCTTTTGGCTCGATTCCAATCACGCCGGCCACATCCGCAAGGCGGTCAGTTACATGATCCGCGTTGAAGGCCGTTACATGCGGAAGCAGCATTGAATTGGCCACACCGTGAGATATTTTGTATTTTCCTCCGAGCGGATAAGCCATCGCATGAACCGCTGCTGTTCCTGCGCTTGTCAAGGCCATTCCGCCATACATGGCGCCAACGAGCATTTTTTCTCTCGCCTCCAGGTTGTCTCCATGGTGATAAGCCTCCTGAATACTTGAGGAAATCAGTCTCATAGATTCAAGTGCAAGCATGTCACTGAATGGATTTGCTTTGTTGGAAATATAGGATTCAAGTGCGTGTGTAAATGCATCCATTCCGGTTGCAGCTGTGATCGCCTTTGGAAGACCGGTCGTCAAAACCGGATCTAAAATGACAAGCGACGGCAGCAGATGCGGACTGACTATACCAATCTTTAATTCTTTCTCCGGGAACGTCACAATCGCATTCGGCGTCACCTCTGACCCTGTTCCGGATGTTGTCGGAATCAGCACAAGCGGAACGCCGGGCTTTTCAACGAGATTCGTGCCAATCAAAGCTGAAATTGGTTTTTCATTTGTTTTCAGAACAGAGAGGATTTTAGCCGCATCGAGCACACTGCCTCCGCCAATTCCTAGAATCGCGTCATGGCCTCCTTCAGAAAAAAGCTGAAAAACCTCTTCGATGTTTTGTTCCGTCGGCTCCGGCTGTATATCCGTGTTGACTTCACTTGAGATGCCTTTCTCAGCCAGCACCTCTTTGATTTGGTCTGCATAGCCGAGAGAAACGATCGACGGCTGAGTTAAAATAAACACCGAGCAAATCTCATTCAATCCAATCTGATCTAAGTGGTCACCAAGCAAATTGAGTGAATGTGGACCAGCCTCAATTCGGGCGGCTGTTTGAAAATGATAAAGCGTCTTCATATCCTCACTGCTCCTTTGCCAGTTTTGCGTTAATTCCGTAGCCTTCCAGCATCTTTTTCACTTTTAGCAGCGGCTCTCCTGACAACTCTGCAATTGGACTTTTAGGCGGTCCAACATCAATGCCGGCAAGCTCCGCTGCTTTTTTTAACGGCGCCGGCAGTGAACCGAGTGAAAACGTATCGCGAAGCGGCTGCAGCTGCTGTTGATAATGCTCACTCTCTTCAATGTTTCCTTGTTTAAAAGATTTATAGATTGAAACAACAGTTTCCGGAAGCACATTGGCTGTGGCAGCCACAGCTCCTGTTCCTCCCGCCTTCAATGTGTCTAAAATCAATGAATCGGTTCCTGCAAGGACGGAAAAGGACTGGTCTTTTGTACGTTCAAGATACGCCTTAATATTGGCGAAGCTGCCGCTGCTGTCCTTAATGCCGATGATGTTCGGCAATGCCGCCAGCCTCTCAACCGTTTCGGGCTCCAATGACACTCCTGTTCTCGACGGAATGTTGTAGAGCAGGACAGGAAGCGCGACATTTTCAGAAATCGTGCGGAAATGCTGATACAATTCCTCCTGGGAAGGTGCGACAAAGAATGGCGTAATGATCGAAAGAGCGTCCGCTCCGATATCCGCCATTTGATTGGATAAGGAAATAGTCGCCTCAGTACTGTTTTCTCCTGTCCCGATGAAAACAGGCACACGTTTATTAACCGCTTTCACAATCGTTTTAGCAATTTGAAGCTTTTCCTCTTGTGAGAATAAATGAAATTCCCCATTTGTCCCTAAGGCAAAAATACCGTGGACGCCTGAATCAATTAAATGATTCACCAGCTTTTCGGCGATTCCAGGATGAAAAGCCTGCTCTTTTGTAAGCGGTGTCAATATAGCAGGGATAATTCCCTCTACTTTCAAGTGACTTCGCTCCCTTCTGTTGCATTTTTAAACATATTAACAATAAATCGCTTTCTCGAACTTTATTATAAAGGTTTATTGATTCATTAAACAACACATTTTTCGAATTCGGGACAAAAGAATGAATCCTCACCTTCAGTTGATGCGTTTTAAAACAATAAAAAAAACCTGTCCAAAGACAGGTCAAATTAATCTTTTAAAGCTTTCACACAAACCGCTGTTTTATTTTGAATTTGTGTCAAAAAAGCGGTTTGATCCGCTGACCGACCGGATTGAGTGGCCGCTACAAGCACATCACTGCACGAAACACGGTGCTGAGCTGCGGCATTTGCTGCAGCACTTATCGCCTGCACAAATTGACCATCGTGCAAACAGCCATCAATTAACACCCATATGGCCAAATACCCATCCACACCTTTCATGCCGACGATGCAAAGATCACCGCTTTCCGACACAATATGACAGTCAGCCAATTCAGCATCATGTTGCATAAACAGCGTTTCCTGTTCAAAGGCTGACAGGTCATGCGGCCATCCAGAGTTGTTTCCGCTTGCGAAAACAAGTTTTCGTCTCCAAGCAAAGCCCCCTTCTGAAGACAGAAGACGCAGCGGGCGGTCTGCCAAAAATGCGATGCCGTGCGGCAAATATTGTTCAATTTGCTCTTTTAGAAAGAGGGGCTTGGTTTTCTGCGGGATCGTTTTCGCTTTGATTGTAAACTGCGGATTCGCACGCTCAGGATGGTCGAGCGCTGTGATATCTGTATCATACACTCGTTCGATACGCCCGGCAGAAAGGGCAGCTTCCGGGCGGTCAATAACTTCTGCTTTTCCATCTTTCAACAACAGCAGGCGGTCACAGTATAAACTCGCAATATTCACATCATGAAACACCCCGATCACTGCGAGTTTGGATACAACTGTTTCTTGTTTCATTAAATCAAGAAGACTTTTTTGAAATGACAAATCAAGAAAACTTGTCGGTTCATCAAGCAGCAAGTATTCTGGTTCCTGGGCAAGCGCTTGGGCTAAATACACCCGCTGCTGCTCTCCGCCGCTCAGCTCGTGTATGGATTTTTGGGCAAAGCGAAGCGTGTCCGTCTGTTTCATCACCCTTTTCACGACATCACGGTCTTCAGCTGTCAGCTGCCGAAAAAAGCCTGATTGATACGCATAGCGGCCAAACTGAACCGTTTCCTCGACCGTAAAGGAAAAGGCCTGCTCCGTTTTTTGAGGAAGCACTGCCATTTTGCGAGCGAGCTCCTTCGTTTGATACGACCCAACTGAGCGGCAGTCAAGCAGCACCTCACCGCTTCGAGGGGCGATTGTCCCCGACAATATTTTCAGCAAGGTTGACTTTCCGCTGCCGTTCGGACCGAGAATTCCTAAAAATTCACCCTGCTTTACCGCAAAGCTGATGTCCTGTAAGACATCCGTTTTTCCATAGCCGCCGGACACACGGATGACATCAATCATGAACTCGCCCTCCCTGATAACGCCTAATCAATATAAAGCCGAAAACAGGTGCTCCCACCAGTGCGGTAATAATACCGATCGGCAGCTCGGACGGCTCAATGATGGTTCTCGACAAAAGATCTGACAGCACAAGGAATGAAGCGCCGTTCAGCATTGAGAGCGGCAGAAGATGGCGGTGATCCGTAATAGACAGAAGCCGGATAAAATGCGGAATGACGAGGCCTACAAAGCCAATAGTTCCAGACACCGCGACAGCACTGCCTGTTAAAATAGACCCCGCCAACAGAACAACATATTTACTCCGCTTCACATTCACTCCGAGCAGCCTTGCTTTTTCCTCGCCGTACGTCATCACATTCAATTCTCTTGCGTTCAGCAGCAAACCGCATATACCGCCTATAAAAAATGGCAAAAACAGAGCAATATAGCTCCATCCCCGCATCGATACGCTGCCGAGCAGCCAGTGGACGATCGGTTTTAAATCATCGCCCGTCAGTGCGATCATTAAAGAGATGAGCGCACCGAAAAACGAACTGAAGATAATCCCGGTTAATATTAATGCCGTTACCGTAAGCGACGGGTGAACGAGCCGGGCAAAGAACAAAACGAAAAAAATCACGGCAACCGCCGCGGCAACGCTCAGAAACGGAAGGGTAAACCTCCCGATAACCGGCAGCTGAATCCCGAAAAACAGCGTAACGACCGCTCCGACGGATGCGCCGGATGAAATGCCGAGCGTATAAGGGTCTGCGAGCGGGTTTTTCAAAAGCCCTTGAAAACCGGCGCCAGCCGCAGCCAGGGCCGCTCCGACGAGCGATGCCAATACCACCCGCGGAAGCCTGATGTTCATGATGATGTTCGCCTCTGTCGGATCAGGAGCTATTCCCTGTACACCGATCCATTCATGCAAAAATACCTTGATAATAGACGGAATGGGAATCTCCAAAGATCCGATGGAGATTCCCATAAGAATAGAGACCGACAAAAAGATCAGGCTGATGAGATAGGCCGCAATGCGGTTACTTCTTAAAAACGTCAGGATAGATGGTTTCCGCAAGCTCTTCGACCCCTTTGATCAACCGCGGCCCCGGACGGGTCACAAGGTCGGGATCCACGTCATATACTTGATTGTTTTTGACCGCTTTAACACCGCTCCAGCCGCTTCGCTTTTTGATCTCGCTGACGGCCGCAGCACCGCTTGTCGTGACGATCACATCAGGATTCAGCTTGATGATCGATTCCTCTGTCATCTTAGCCCAGCCCTCCTGCTCAGAAGCGGCATTTTTCGCATGGATCGCTTCCAGCATTTCATTCATGAAAGTGCCTTTTCCGGTCGTATAAATATCAGGAGCGGGAGAGACTTCGACGAACACCTTTTTCTGCTCACTCTCTGAAATGCTTTCAGCTTTTTCTTTAATGGCGGCAAGGTCTGATTTCATGTTCTTCACAAGATCTTGAGCCTTCTGCTTTGCACCTGCTGCCTCGCCGATCATCTCGATCGACTGATATGTTTCCTCAAATGACTGTGCATCATTCACCGTGACGACTGTAATACCGGCGTCACGCAGCTGTTTCAACCCTTCTTCTGCGCTCTGCATCGTTGAAGCATGGGCCAGCACCAAGTCGGGATTTAACGAAATGATCTTCTCCGTGTTGAATTCCATCCCGCCGATTTTTTCGACTTCTTTCACTTCTTTTGGATATGTATCAAGATCTGTGACCCCGACCACCTTTTTGCCCAGGCCCAGCGCATATGTAATTTCTGTATTGCTCGGCATCAGAGAAACGATTTTTTTCGGTTCTTTTTCAATTTTGATTTCTTTGCCTGTCGCATCCTTCACTGAAACCGGAAATGCTTCAGCCGTCTTTTCCTGCTTATGCTGCTCCGCCGGCGCTTCCGCCGATCCGCCGCATCCGGCGAGAACGCCGGCGGCCAGGAGCAGTGAAAGCAATAAATATGCAAACTTCTTCATCTTGCTTTCCTCCTCGGGATAAAATAAAAAAACATCTCTACTCAGTAAAGATGCAGCAAACAATGAATGCCAAAAATAAGCACACCGTTCACACCGCATCTGTCCTCGCAGATTACGCGCGTCATCATCCAGGCAGGCATTCTGGCTCTTGTTCATCGCTTTTCGGACTTCTTCATCATCCGTTTCGCTCCCAATCACAGCGGCGGGACCGCGCCGGACTTTCACCGGCTTCCCCTTTTAAGCTGCCAAGCAATGCCGGGCAGCACCTTTCTGACTCAGTCGTATCCTAATTTCTGAATTATTATACTATAATCAGATCAGGCTTGTATACGAGATTTGAAAAAGGATCTTTTCGGAACGAAACCATTGTTTTGTGAACAGCAATTACGATATATTGCATATAGAGAAAGGGTGATTCCATGCCGATACCGAAAAATTTCACTCCGCAAATCAGACTTTCAGCAAAAGAAAAAGCGTTCAATCAGTTGCAGCGCTGGATCGTCGACGGGACGCTTGAACCCGGGGAAAAAGTCACAGACATCGACCTTGCCGAGGCGCTCGGCGTCAGCCGCACCCCTGTCAGGGAGGCGCTCCAGCTTCTTGAGTCTCAAGGGTTTGTCGAAATGAGGCCCGGAAAGGAAACGAAAATTACATCCATTCATCCCGACGATGTATTGACAGTGTATCCTCCGCTCGCCCAGCTTCAGGCTCTGGCGGCCGAAATGGCCGCTCCGCTTTTGACATCTGAAGAGATCGCCGAGCTGAAAGCATTGACGGCTGACTATGAACTCGCGGTCAAGCACGAGAATATTCATGAGGCGGCTGAGCTTGACGAACATTTTCACAATCTCATAACAGACGTAGCCAACAACCCGTATGTCCGGCAATTTTCCGATGTGCTGCAGCTCCATATCAGACGAATGAAGTACGTCTTTCTCAATCAATCCGCCTCCCCGAAACTGCAATCAGCCAGAGAGCATTGGCAAATGATTGACGCACTTGAAAAAAACAATCCGGAGAAAGCGGCTGAGATGATGAAACAAAATTGGCTGCGGCCGATGAAAGATATTCATCAATTGCTGAAAGAAAGGGAAAAATAGAGGTGTCAAGCAGGGCTTTCGACGCTAAAGCCCGACTGCGCTATACTTTAAATAGATGTTTTTCATCTCAACTTTCAAAAACAAGGATTGATATGTATGGATTTACAACTAAAAAACAAACTCGTCTTGGTAACAGGTTCTACGGCAGGGATTGGAAAAGCTGCGGCCGAAGCCTTTTTGACTGAAGGCGCCCGGGTCATCATCAACGGCCGGACAGAAGATAAGGTTCAGTCAGTCGTTGATGAGCTGTCCAAGTACGGAACCGTTCACGGTATCGCCGCAGATCTGTCCGATCCAAAGCAAAGCCGGACTTTGATTGAAAAAACGGAGCAGATCGGCGAACTTGATATCCTTGTCAATAACATGGGATTTTTTGAAGTGAAAGACTTTGCGGATGTCACTGATGAAGAATGGCTTGAGTATTTTGAAGTGAACGTATTAAGCGCCGTCCGCCTGTGCCGCGCTTTCCTTCCGAAAATGCTGAAACGGAACGCGGGGAGAATTCTCAATCTGGCAAGTGAAGCAGGCATTAAGCCGCTTCCGCAAATGATTCCTTATTCGATGACCAAGACCTCTTTGATCAGCTTATCAAGGGGGCTTGCGGAAATGACGAAGGGAACGAATGTAACGGTAAATTCGGTTCTGCCCGGACCGACCTGGACCGAAGGCGTCGCCAACTATATGAAAGGGGCCGCCGAAGCGGAAAATACCGACTTGGATACGTTTGTCAAAGATTACTTCAAAGTAAATGAGCCCACTTCATTAATTCAGCGCTATGCGAAGCCTGAGGAAGTCGCCAGCACGATCGTCTATCTCGCTTCGGAAAAAGCCGCAGCTATCAACGGTTCGGCTCAAAGGGTGGAAGGCGGGATCATCCGCTCCATCTAAAAGGATCCTCCGCTTTGAAGCGGAGGATCTTTCTTCATTTCGGCGTTTATAAATGGCCGGTTAACCTCTCATGCTGATCCGCCTCTTCGCCATCAAGACGTTTCAAAAATGACGCGCGCCAGCTTGCTGACAGTTCCTCCACCTCCAGAAGCTTTTTGATGCCCTCGACATGGTCCTTTTCATGATGTTTGATGCGATTTGCAAAAGAAACCGTCAATGCTTTCGGGTGGCGGGAGATTCGTCTCAAGCCGCTGTTTTTGTCTACACGCCCTTCTTGCAGCACGCGAAAATAAAAACCTGTATAACCTGTTTCCTGAACCTTCAAAACCATGTCGGGAACACCGTACCTGACAGATAATTTGTAGCAGGGCTGCCTCGGCTGGCTGACCTGAACAACGGCTTCACCAAGCTGAAAGACATCTCCGATCGAAACATCCGTTTCCAGCAGCCCCTTGATCGTCAGGTTTTCTCCAAGCGCGCCGTATTCCAGCTTTCTTTGCAACGCATTTTCCCAAAACGAATAATGCTCATAAGGATAGACACATACGGCCTTCTCCCTGCCTCCGTGATGAACGAGATCCGCCTGTCCGTCTCCTTCCAAATTGGTCCATGACAGAAACAGAGGTTCTTGCACAGTCGTCTTGTATATCCCGGTCGAGACCGTTTTGTTTTTAAATTGTACCTGTTTCGGTTTCCCGATATTGATCGACAGAATGTCGGCAAGTTCCATTTTACATCACCTCATATTGATGGTTGATAAGAGAAAAACTTATTGAATATAGTATAATGGCGCACTTACCTATTAAACAATTCAATCATTATGATTAAAATAATAGTTACAGCCTATGATTTAATCAATGAGCGACAGGAGGAACGATCATTGGAGTTAAAGCAATTGGAGTATTTCATCACCCTCTGCAAGGAACTTCATTTTACCCGCGCCGCCGAGAAACTGGGGATTGCCCAGCCATCGCTCAGCCAGCAAATTCGCTTGCTTGAGGATGAAATCGGGACGCCTTTGTTTGACCGCATCGGCAAACGAACCTTGATGACGGAAGCGGGAAAAACATTGCTTCATCACAGTTATCATATCTTTCATGAACTGTCAGAGGCGCGCGCTGCCATCAGCGAGCTTCAAGGTTTACAAAGGGGCTCCTTAAAGATCGGGGCCCTTCTGACAGTTGTAAATTACTTGCTTCCGCGTACCATCATTGAATTTCACCGCAGCTATCCAAATATTAAACTGTCTGTTTTAGGCCTGCGAACCGGAGATATTTATGAAGGACTGCTGCAGAACGAACTCGATCTGGGCATTGTCTGTCTGCCCATTGAGCATGATGATTTAGAAGCGGTTCCATTATGTAAACAACCGCTTGCCCTGGCCGCGCCGCTTCATCACCCCATTGCCAAAGAACCGTTTGCCACTCTTGAAATGATAAAAGAGATTCCGACCATTTTACTGCCTGATACGTATTTTCTGCGGCAGCTGATCAACGAACAGTGCCGCAGGCTCGGATTTATTCTTGAGCCGGTCATGGAAATGACGACATTGGAATCGATCACGAACATGGTCAATAAAGGAGTCGGCGCTACCATCCTGCCTAAAGGCTATCTTGAGTATATCGACGATGAATCGATACAGACTGTTCCTATTCAAAGCCCGGTTATCACAACAGAGATCGGCATCGTTTACCGAAAAAACAAATATTTGTGTGCAGCAAGCCGGGTCTTTATGGAGCGGTTTATTTCCACGGTTCAAGATGAAAACTTCACATAAAAATCCTCTGCCGTCTGCGCAGAGGATTTTCCCGCTAGTCATAAAGCTTTCCGTTAATATAAAGGTTTGCAAATACGGGGTCTTTCACATGCTTCAGCTCCATCGGGATTTGAACGCCGTTGATTTCCGAATTGGTAACCTTTAGTCCGGTAACAGGTGAATGCTCGTATGCCAAAACGCGAATTCCGTATTGTCCGCCACAGCTTTTCAGCTGATCCACTTCAATCTGGCGGACGACTGGTTTGAACTCTCCGGCATCCCCTTCTTCATACTCCATATCAATCGCGATGACTTCTTGCTTCAGGCTTTTGACGGTATTCCGGTAAAAATATATGTTCTCCAGCACACCGCCCCGGACGGAATTCGTTTTAATGCGGAGGGCTCTGTCAAGATTCGCGCTGTCCATGGAATTGCCTTCTGCAAATACGTTTTTCACCCCTCCGGAAATTTCGCTTCCGATCGTGACCCCGCCGTGTCCGTCTTTCATTTCATTGTTTTCGATGACAATGTTTTCCGAAGGTACATTGATCCTCCGGCCGTCGGCATTTCTCCCCGATTTGACGGCTATACAGTCGTCACCGTTGTCAAATTGGCAGTTTTGAATGACCATGTTTTTGCATGATTCCGGATCGACGCCGTCGGTGTTCGGACCATGTCCAATCACCTTGACACCGTCCACCGTCACACTTTCACACAGTACGGGATGAATCTGCCACATCGGAGAATTCAGGACGGTGACCCCTTGTATCAAAACATTTTTGCAGCGGTACGGCTGGATAAAATTCGGCCGCAGATAATGGCCTTTTCCAAAGCGCCGTTCTTCAACAGGCACATTGCGCTCCGCCATTTCAAACAGTGCGTCGCGGTCTTTTTCCTGTGATGGCTGGCCGTTTGTGCCCCGCTTCCACGGCCACCAATGCTCGTCATCAGCTTGGCCGTCCAGCGTTCCTTCTCCTGTAATCGCTATATTTTCAGCTTCATAAGCATAGACGAATGGTGAAAAATTGTAGAGCTCGACCCCTTCAAATCGCGTTAACACAACCGGAAGGTAATCGTCCGGATTCCGGCTGAACTGGATCACAGCCCCTTGGGCGATATGCAGTTCGACATTGCTTTTCAGCCTGAGCGCGCCGGAACGAAACACGCCCTTCGGGACAACCGCCGTTCCGCCCCCTGCCTGATGCACTTCATCAATCGCCTGCTGAATCGCCGCCGTGGAATCCGCACGGCCTGCGCCATCAGCTCCGAACCCGGTAATATCAAAACGGCGCTCAGGAAAAACGGGAACGGTCATCTCTCTTAAAATCTCGTCTTTTTTTTCCTTCAGCCACATGTTTCTTCCCCCTTTACAATGTGACGCCCGTTTTAAAAATGGCCAGTTCTCTGAAATCGTTTTTCTCATTGTTCAGCTGTCGGCCGCTGGCAACTTCAAGCAAAAAGTCGATCAATTCCTTCAAGATCTCCTCTTCAGAAAGATCCTCCAGCATCCGGCCCGCGTTAAAGTCGATCCAATGGCGCTTCGCCTCGTAAACGCTCGTATTGGTCGAAATTTTCATTGTCGGAACAAAGGTGCCAAAAGGCGTGCCCCGCCCAGTCGTAAACAGGACGATCTGGCATCCTGCGGCAGCGAGCGCACTTGAAGCGACAAGATCATTGCCGGGCGCACTCAGCAGGTTCAGTCCTGCTTTTTTCAACGTCTCTCCATATCGGAGCACATCCGTCACCTTTGCAGTGCCGGCCTTTTGCGTGCAGCCGAGAGACTTATCCTCCAGCGTTGTAATGCCCCCTGCTTTATTTCCTGGCGACGGATTTTCATAAATCGGCTGCCGGTGATCCATAAAATACTGTTTAAACTCATTGATCAAACGGACGATTTTATGAAAAACTTCTTCGTTTTCCGCCCGCTCCATTAAGATCGTCTCCGCTCCGAACATTTCAGGCACTTCCGTCAGAACCGCAGTGCCTCCTTGTGCAATCAGAAAGTCGGACAGTCTGCCGAGAAGCGGATTGGCGGTGATGCCGGAAAATCCGTCAGATCCCCCGCATTTCAATCCGATCTTTAATTCGGAAAGGGGAACATCTTCGCGTTTATCGTATTTTGCCTGTTCATAAATCTCTTTTAACAGTTCGACACCCTCTGAGACTTCATCGGTCACCTCTTGGGACAGAAGAAACTTCACGCGGTCTTCGTCATACTCCCCGAGCGCTTCCCGGAACTCGCCGATGCTGTTGTTTTCACAGCCGAGTCCCAGGACAAGCACGCCGCCTGCATTCGGATGGTTGACGGCATTCGTCAATATCGTTCTCGTATTGATATGATCATCGCCGAGCTGTGAGCATCCGTATTGATGCTTCAAGACATGAACACTTTCAAATGGAGCGATATCGCCGATCTCCGCCTTAAATTGTTTGATGATCAGTTCCGCGACACCATTTACACAGCCGACCGTCGGGACGATCCAAAGCTCGTTTCGAATTCCCGTTTTCCCGTCTTTTCGCCTAAAGCCTTTAAAAGTGAGCGCCCCTTTTTGATACGGGCTTTCTGTAAAATTCGGGTTGTAGCTGTATTCTTCAACACCGCCCAAATTTGTTTTTGTATTGTGGGTATGCACCCATTCCCCCTTTTGAACGGCTTCTCGCGCATGCCCGATCGGAAAACCGTATTTGATGATGTCTTCATGTTCCGCGATGTCCTTTAAGGCAAATTTATGGCCTTTGAGTATCGTTCCCTTGATGAGAACCGTCTGTTCTCCCGCTGTGATCTCTTCGCCTGCCTGTAAATCTCGTAAGGCGATGCCGACATTGTCTAATGGATTGATGATCAAACAGTCTTTCATTATATATCCCCCAGCCCAGCCATCTGGCTACTCATCATTTTTTCCAGCGCTTTTTTCATCCCTGTCGACTCAATGTCCCTTAAATGGGCAGCGACTTGATCCGCCAAGCCTGGAATGCCGTTCAGGTTTTGCCCCCATAACCTTTCAGACGCAAGAACACCGCCGGCTATGTTTGCGGGATCTTTATTTTCTGTCCAAAGCCGCTTCAGCAAGCCAAGTGTCTCCGGATCGTCAGCCAGCGGAATGTTTTCGCCGGCCCGCCTGCCTTGGTAAAAATAAATTAAAGCGCTTAAAGCAAAAACGGTTCTTCCGGGGAGCTTGCCGGTTTGTTTCCAGTACTCTTCTAAAACAGGTACATTTCTGACTTTGAATTTCGCAAACGAATTCAGAGAGATATCGATTAGTCGATGACGAATAAACGGATTTCTAAAGCGGTCCAGCACCTCTCCCATATACGTGTGCAGCTGCTGATTCGGCAGGTCAATCGTCGGCATCACTTCATGTTCGATCAGCTCTTGAATAAACGGGCCGATTGTCTCATCTTCAGCCGCTTCACGCACCGTCTCAAAACCAGCCAAATAAGCGACGGGCGTCATCGCCGTGTGCGCCCCGTTTAACATTCTGACCTTCCTTAACCTGTACGGTGCCACATCATCGACAAATTCGACGTTCAAACCGGCCTGTTGAAACGGCAGCTCATCCTGGAGCCAATCCGGTCCGTCAATCACAAATAAATGGTACGGCTCGGCTTTGACAATCAGTGAGTCGCGGTAACCGGCGGCTGCTTCAAGCTCGCGCGCCTGTTCTTGCGGATAGCCCGGCACAATCCTGTCTACAAGCGTATTGCAAAACACATTCGCGTGATCAAGCCAATCTGCGAACCCTTTTTCAAGCTCCCACAAATCGGCATACCGTAAAACAATCTCTTTCAGTTTCCGGCCGTTATCCTCAAGCAGCTCGCACGGGAGGACCACCAGCCCCTTATCCCCGCTTCCTTGAAATGTGCGGTATCTTCTGTATAAAAGCGCGGTCAGCTTTCCCGGAAAGCTCCGCTGCGGGCGGTCGTGCAGCCGGTCCTCTTCCAGGAAAACAATGCCCGCTTCAGTCGTGTTTGAAAAGACGAACCGCAAGTCCGGCAGATCGGCAATAGCCATAAACCCATCATAATGCTCATAGCTATTCACCCCCCTGCTGATCGATGTAATCACGACAGATTCGCGAATTTCCCGTCCTTCTTGGAAGCCTTCCAAATAAAGTGTATAAAGACCATCCTGTTCATTGATAGCCTGCACTGAACCGCGCCGCGGAGGAACGACGACAGCGCTGCCGTTAAAATCGGTTTCTTCATTCAATCTATGAATCTGCCAATCCACAAATCCCCTCATAAAATTCCCTTCCCCGATTTGCAAAATCCGTTCGGGATAAGCCGGTTTAGACTTGATATGCCGGGACAGCCTTTCCATCATAATCCCCTCCCTCTCTTTTGCACACGTTAACATTTTATCGCGCATCAATGAAGATGCTATAATCTCATCACTGAATTCCGAATGATCAGCTCTGTGCTGAGCAGCGTCTGCCTTGTTTCTGTACGCGAATTTTCAATCAGGGAAAGCAGGCTCTCTGCTCCGATCATGCTGATTTTTTCCGTCGGTTTTTTAACCGTTGTCAAAGACGGTGTCGTATAAGCCGAAAAACCTATATCATCAAAGCCGATAATCGACATGTCCTCCGGGCAGCGTTTACCGTTGGCATAAAGGGCATTCATTGCACCGATCGCCATATCATCATTCGCGCAAAACAGGGCCGTCGGAGGCTGTTCCAGCTTAAGAAGCGCTTCCATTGCGCTATAGCCGCTTTTCATCGTATAGTCGCCGCGAAGCATATATTCGCTCTTCGCCGGTAGATCATGTGTGTGAAGTGCGCGGAGAAAACCAGCTTTTCTTTCCTGGGAAGATTTAAAACCTTCTTTTCCCTGAACCATCGCAATCCGTGTATGGCCGTTTTCGATGAAATGCGATGCCGCAAGATTCGCTCCTTCGTTTTCATTCGCGACGATATTCATGACGGACTGCTCCTCAATTTTTCTGTTCAGCACGACAACCGGAATCTCCTGTTTCAGCACATGATCGAGAAAAGCCTGATCCCGTTCGCTTTGGCTGATTAAAATAACGCCGTCATAGCGGTTGCGGTGAATGGAAGAAAAGTCATGGTAATCGTCGATCCCCCTGACAAACATGTTGTAGTTTTCATCGATCACTTTGTTGACGCCGCGGAGAATGTCGGCAAAAAAGCTCGAAGACGTCCCGTCAGTCAGGCTTGTCAAAAACAGGCCGATCGTAAACGACTTTTGCGTGACAAGGCTTTTCGCATTGAAATTCGGTTTATAATTCATTTCGGCTGCGATATCGAGTATTTTCTGTTTCGTTTTTTCTTTAATCAGCGGACTGTTATTGAGCGCTCTGGATACTGTGGTGTGTGATACATTCGCCAGCCTGGCGATATCTTTAATCGTTACTGACATTGTTTTTAACCCGCCTTTTTCCTGCTGTTGATACCAACAGTTTATCACAAGAAGAGCGCCTTTTAGAAAGAATTTCCGCTATTGCCTGGACTCAATCTCAAGCACCATTTCGGCGTGCCTCTGGTCTGTCAGGCGGTATAAATAGCCGAGCACAAGCATGGCGAGAGACAGGGCGACCGCCGGATATAAAAGGAGAATCGCTTTAATGCCGAGAAGCGTCCCCGTTTTTTGGGCAGCATTCGGGACATAGCCGACGATGCTGAGCCCGATCCCCGAAAGAAACCCTGAAAGCGACTGGGCCAGCTTTCTGGAGAAATTGAACAATGAATAGACGGTTCCTTCTTTCCGCTCCCCGGTCCGCCATTGTCCGTAATCGATCGCGTCTGATACAAAGGCCCAGGTGATGCCGTTCGGAATGCTGATTCCGATAAAGGCGATGCTTGCAAGAAGCGTAAATAAAATCACATTGCTCGGCATCGCGAAGTTGATGATGTCAGCCGTGACAGAGATCGCAAGACCGAGGATCGCGGTCTTCTTTTTGCCGAACTTTTTGACAAGCTTCGGCAGCATCATGACGCCGATAAAGGATGAACCGATAATAATGAAGTTCATCGACGCCATCAGCTCGGCATTGCCGAGGTTGTATTCGGCGAAGTAGACGAGCATCGCAGATTTGAGATTGTACGCGGAAATCGTAAAAATCGTCATGAAAATCAATGTAAGGAGCGGTTTGTTTGTAAAAAACGTTTTTGAAATGGCCTTGAGCGTCACTTTTTCATTGTTATATGTCTGATCCTTGACGATAATTCTCTCCCGGCAGTTCCGGTAGCAAATGTAGAAAAACAACACGCCCAAAAGCGACATCAATCCCATGACGACCGGATATCCGACGGCAGGGTTGTCAAATCTGACGATCATCGGAATGACGACAATGCTCGTCACAAAAAGGGCGCCGAGGCTTCCGGCCTGACGGAAGGAAGCGAGCGATGTCCGTTCCACCGAATTTTGCGTGATGGCGGCGCCGAGCGATCCGTAAGGGATGTTGACAAATGAATACCCCAGCCCCCAAAGCATGTATGATGCGTAAGCGTAAATCAATTTGCCTGTCGGCGAAAGGTTTGGCGAAATAAATGTCAAAACGGTCAAAATCGCGAGCACAATGCTTCCATATAACAAATACGGCCTGAATTTCCCCTTTGGCCCGATGTTCTTCCGGTAATCGATCGATGTCCCCACAATCGGATCTACGACAGCGGCGAAAAGCTTGCTCACAAGAAAAATGCCTCCTGCCGCAGCAGCGGGAATCCCGGCTACATCCGTAAAAAATTTCAGCAAATACAGCTGTCCGAGGTCAAACATGAATCCGTTCCCAAAATCTCCGAAGCCATAAGAAACTTTTTCTTTTAAACTTAATTTCTCCTGGGTGGCGACGACTGTTTCAGTTTGTTTGTTCGTCTGTATTTCCATGGGAATGCAGCTCCTCTAGTTCATTTTGTCTTATTTCACATTCAAGCGGTCTTTCACCTCAAATTGAAAATATTCCTTTGCATTGTGATAGCAGATTCCTTTGACAATCCGCCCGAGCAGGTCAATGTCGTCCGGGGCTTCGCCTTTTTCCGCCCAGTCACCGATGATATCGCAGAGCAGGCGCCTGAAATATTCGTGTCTTGTATAAGAAAGAAAGCTGCGCGAATCGGTGAGCATTCCGATAAAACGGCTCAGCAATCCGATGTTTGCGAGTGATGTCATTTGTTGGAGCATGCCGTCCTTCGTATCGTTGAACCACCACGCGGTCCCATGCTGCATTTTCCCCGGGATTCGCCCGTCCTGAAAGCTTCCGCACAAACTGGATATCACGACATAATCACGGGGGTTCAAAGAGTACAGAATCGTTTTTGGCAGGGCATCTTTTTGATCAAGGGAATCGAGAAAACGGCATAAAGGTTTTGAAATATCCTGATCATTGATGGCGTCATAGCCTGTATCAGGGCCGAGCTTTTCATACATTTTGCTGCTGTTGTTTCGGAGCGCATTAATATGGAGCTGCATCGCCCAGCCTTTTTCTGCGTAATAGGTTCCCAGAACATGGAGTGTATACGATTTAAATCTGCATTCTTCTTCCTCCGTCACCCGTTCGCCGTTCATCGCCTTGGCGAAAATCGGCCGCACTTCTTTTTCATCTGTTTCCACATACATCATTTCATTGATCGCATGGTCGGAAATTCGGCCGCCTGCCTCATGGAAAAAATCAACTCTGTTTTTAAGCGCTTTCAAAAATTCGTCATAATCGTCAATTGCCATCGAACTTGCTGCCTCAAGCTTTTTCACCCAGCCGGAAAACCCTTCCTGATTGATTTCCAGGGCCTTGTCAGGCCTGAAACCAGGTAAAACGCTTACATTGAAGTCATCTTCTTTCAGCTTGAGATGATATTCAAGACTGTCTGTCGGATCATCCGTCGTCACGACCGCTTCAACATTTGATTTCTCAATCAAGTCCCTCGCACCAAAGCCGTCTCCGTTCAGCTGTTCATTGACACGCTTCCAAATCTCCGGAGCGCTTTTTTCATCAAGCAGATCATAGATGCCGAAAAATCTTCTAAGCTCTAAATGTGTCCAATGATATAACGGATTGCCGATCGTCATCGGCACGGTCCTGGCCCAGGCCTTGAATTTTTCTTCATCAGGCGCATCTCCCGTGATATATGCCTCGGCTATTCCGTTGGCCCGCATCGCTCTCCACTTGTAATGGTCACCGTACAGCCATACTTCGGTGATATTGTTGAAGGTCTTGTTTTCGTAAATCTCTTTTGGACTTAAATGGCAGTGGTAGTCGATGATCGGCATATCCTTGGCATACTGGTGGTACAACGTCTTCGCGGTGTCGGTTGATAGAAGAAAATCGTCGTTCAGAAACACTTTCACTGTTTTTCACCTTCCTTTTGTTATAATGTTAACGTTCACATTTTGATGGTTCAGAAAAAATGTGAACGTTAACATTTACTCTTATTTTATATCACCCCGATCGATTTTTCCATTATTTTCTCATAAGAAAATCCCAAAACGGCTTTTCATTTTGGGATTTTGTCATCCTTTCAGCGTGACCCTCAACCCTTACAGTCTAGAAAGGCCGAGCATCGGAGCGGACTTTCGCAGGATGTGATGACGGCGGCGTTCAGGCAGGACGCCTGCGCAATTTAGCCGCCGTTCCTTTTTCTATTCGTGAGCACCGACTTAGCAGGCCTGACAACGAACGCCAGGGTTTGTCGACACGCTGAAAGAAGCCGCAGGCGGCTTCTTTATGGCTTTTTCTTAAATTCCATCGTAATCACCGTCCCCCGTCCGGTGCGGCTGTCGACTTGGATGCATCCGTCATGGAGGTGGACAAGCTCAAGCGAAATGGCGAGGCCGAGGCCGCTGCCTTCAGTCGCATCTTTTGTATGCGTGCCCCTGTAATAGCGGTTAAATAAGTTTGAGACGGTTTCGGAGTCCATCCCTTTGCCATTGTCTTGAATCTTGACGATGATGTATTGCTTTGATTCTTCAAGCTTCACTTTAATTTCGGTGCCTTTTGTATTATGTTTCACCGCATTGGCGAGAAGGTTTTCCAAAATCCTTTTAAACCAGCTCCGATCAATTGCAAAAGTGGTCTCCTCTTGCTGATACTCAAACGATACATGGTAGCCTTCTGAAAACGGATGCCGCTTGAACGCTTCGACAAAACTTTTTAAAAACGGCACAAGTCTGACCGGCTGGCGCTTAATTGGCAGCGCCCCGTTTTTTAATCTGTATGTCAAATTCAAATCTTCGATCAGCTGGGACATATAGTCTGATTTTTCTTTCATCGCTTGGCCGATTTCGCAAATTTCTTCTTTTGACCAGTCGTAATTCGGAGACTCAAGCATCATACTGTAGCCGTAAATCGTGCTGAGCGGCGTTTTTAAATCATGGGAGAGCCCGGCAATCCACTCTTCTCTCGTCGTCTGGATTTTTTTGCGGTTCTGCTCGTCTTTTTGCAGTGTTTCCATCAGCTGCTCCATCGATTCAAAAACTTCGTTAAACAGCCGGTACGGCTGCTTCCTTTTCCCTTTTTTATTTCTGCTTCTCGGACGGCCCTTGCGGTTTTTCGGCTCTTCAAAACGCCCTTTCGAAAGATTGGCGATCCATTTGATCGTATGGATGATCGGCATGCCGAACCTGAAGGAATACCATAGTGTCATCACGCTCATCAAAACGAGCAGTATGGCGATCACAAAGAGAATGATTTTTAAGGCAAGACCGATCATTGATCGGTTGAACTCATGATCCGGGTTAAAAATCGGATTCGGCGTCGCCGCGATCAGCCATTCCGTTGCGCTTAAGCGCCGGTATGAAAACTCATGTTCGTAGTTCCACGGCTTTGATTGATATTTTATAAGCTCCAGCTCATTGATTCCCTGACTGTAGTCAATATCTTGAAAAACGGATTGTAAAAGCGTACCTTTTTCATTAAACAGATAAACGGAGCCATTATTTTTCTTAATAAAGTCAAGCGTGCTCTGTTTATAGGAAGAAATGTCTGCCAAATCCTTTTCTTCTCTCTCCAAATAGGACAGGATCGTATCGCTTTTCGACTCCCATCCGAAAATGATGACGTAGTCCTTGTCATGAATAGACGCCGACCAAAAGTTGACCTGGTAGTCTTTAATTTTTTTTGGTCAAAAACGGAGACCAGGTCTTCCTTCTGATACTTTCTCTGGATTTCCGGCGGGAGATGATAGGAATAAACGGTCTCCTCTTTGCCGTTTAAGATTTGCAGCCAGCCTCCCTGCTTATCAACAGCCGCTTTCAGAATGTCTTCAACCTGCCAATTGTTATGATCGTCAACACTGATCCAAGTTTCAAACGTATCTGAAGTAGCTTTCGCCAAACCGGTATCCGCTTCGCTTTCGCTTAACCGGAGAGCGAAGAAGATTAATGATAAAAACAGAGTCGAGGCGACAAGCAGCAAGATGAGGAAAATTTGGCTGACGAAATGGACAACTAATTTTCCCCTGAGCTTCATCCTTCACTCTCTTTTCTTGCAGGGTTTGGCATGAATTTATAGCCCAATCCGCGAATGGTGACGATATACTCCGGATTGCTCGGGTCTTTTTCGATTTTCTCTCTCAGCTTTCTGATATGCACCATGACAGTGTTGCTGTCGCCGTAAGAAGGAACCCCCCACACCTTCTCATAGATTTGATCCTTTGAAAGCACCCTGTTCGGATGATCGCAAAAGTATTGCAGAAGCTGAAGAAGCTGTGCTGAACAGTTGACGGCTTCACCGTCAACGATAAGCTCCGCGAAGTCAGGGTGAAAAGTAAAGCGGTCATATTCGTAGGCTGAAGACGCCGCAGCAGCAGCGACTTCTTTATGTATGTAGGTTCTCTTTAAATGAGCTTTAATTCTGGCAATAAGCTCCAGCGGATTAAACGGTTTTGTAATATAGTCATCCGCACCGTAGGCAAATCCGGAAAGCTTATCAAGATCAGACGTTTTCGCCGTCAGAAAAAAGATCGGGGCATTTGTGTGCCGTTTGATTTCAGGTGATATATCAAACCCGGTCTGTCCCGGCATCATGACATCAAGCAGAATTAAATGTACGGTTTCTTTTTTTACGATTTCCAGTGCCTCTTCTGCGCTGTTTGCAGTCAGCACTTCGTTGAAGCCTTCTTTCGTCAGGACGCGCTTCACCATTTGAACAATGGCATCTTCATCATCCACAATCAAAATCGCTGCATTTTCCACTATCCTTCTTTCCTTTCTCTCTATATCATGTTTGTTATATCCTCATCTTACCATCTATCTTATCTATATCGGCAGCCATTTTTATATTTTAAAGTAAAAATAAACTTTTTTAGTAATCATTTATTCCATTGGATAATGATTGGAATAAAAAAACAGACACCATTTCGATGTCTGTCATCCGGTGGCAAGCTTTTGATCCTCCGCTTTTGGCAAAAGGTCGTAAGTCAAACACACCGGCTTGCCTGTGCGCGGATCGGCTACGATCTCCGCGTCGATTTGAAATACCTCTTTTAACACTTCTCGTGTCATCACTTCATGCGGCTCTCCCTCTTTAATGATCGCGCCGCTGTTCATAGCCACCATATGATGGGCAAAACGGGCGGCATGATTCAGGTCATGGATGACCATCAAAATCGTTCTGCCTTCTTCCTGATTCAGTTTCTCCAATAATTTTAAAATATCGAGCTGGTGCGCCAAATCCAAATAGGTCGTCGGTTCATCAAGCAGCAGCAAATCCGTCTCCTGTGCGAGCGCCATCGCTATCCAGACGCGCTGGCGCTGCCCGCCTGACAGGGCTTCAATCGGCCGTTCATAAAACGGCAGCATTCCCGTGACCTGAAGCGCCCACTCGATCATGCGGCGGTCGCGATCCGTCAGTCTGCCGATCCCTTTTTGGTGCGGAAAACGACCGTAGGAGACAAGTTCATACACGGTCAGTCCGCCGGGTGCTTCAGGTGTTTGCGGCAGAATCGCCATTTGTTTGGCGATCTCTTTCGTCGACAGCTGATGAATCGCCTTGCCATTCAAATAAACGGCGCCTGTTTTCGGCCGCTGTATTCTCGCCAAGGTCTTGAGAATCGTTGACTTGCCGCAGCCGTTCGGTCCGATCATAGTCGTGACTTTCCCTTTTGGAATATTGAGATTTAGGTTTTCGACGATGGTTTGTTCCCCATAGGCAATCCCCAGCCCGTTTGCAGAAAGCGACACCTTGCAATCTTCCCTTCTTTTAGTTTGTTTTCATAAGCAAGTAAATAAAGTACGGCGCTCCTAAAGCGGCGATGACAAGCCCCACGGGAATTTCCGAAGGCGAAAGAACCACCCTGCCGATCAAATCGGCCAGCAAAAAGAGCAATGCACCGGTCAACGCAGACGCCGGTATGAGAAGCTGATGCTTCGGGCCGACAAGCCTTCTGGCGATATGCGGGGCAACAAGACCGAGAAAGGTAATATTGCCGCCCGCGGCCACACAGGCGCCGCTGAGGGCTGCCGCCGCCAGGAGCAGTGTGCGCCGCTCTTTTTCCACGGCCGTTCCAAGGCCTACAGCGATCTGGTCGCCAAGGTTCAGGACATTTAAATAGCGCGCTTTATAAATGATAAACGGGATCAGTACGGCAATCCACGGTAAGATGGCGGATACAAAGTTCCAATTTGCGTTCCAGATGTTTCCTGACAGCCATACAGCGGCCTGCATAAAATCATTCGGGTCCATTTTCAGCTGCAGCAGCAAAATTGCCGCGTTGAACGCCGCATTGACCCCGATTCCGACTAAAACAAGGCGCACCGGGTCAAGCCCCTTTTTCCACGCCAGCACATAGACAAGGATGACCGCGACACAGGCGCCCAAAAATGCAAAAATCGGCAAAGAAAAAATCGTGCTTGTCTGCAGGTTGTCGGTTGTGCCCTGGAAAAAGAAGATGAACACGACAACGGCAAAGCCCGCTCCGGCATTGATCCCCAAGATTCCCGGATCAGCCAGATCGTTTTGGGAAACACCCTGCCAGACGGCGCCGGCTGCGGCAATCCCTGCGCCGATCAGCATGGCGAGCAACATCCGGGGCAGCCGGAATTCAAACAGCACAAGTTCATCCTGCGGTGTTCCGCCGCCGAATAACGTTTTCAAGGCATCCAGCGGGGCTATACGTATTTCCCCCGTATTCATGCTTAGTAAAAATATTGCAAAGATCAGTGCGGCCATGATCAGCATCACCACTGCCGCACGGCTGCTTTTTTTCTTGATCGTCTCCATTAGAGCCCCCTCCTTTCCCTGCGGGCCAGATAGAGAAAGAACGGTACACCGACAAGCGCCGTAACCGCTCCGACAGGTGTTTCAAATGGGGGATTGACCATCCTTGCCGCAATATCGGCATAGATGAGCAACACCGCTCCCAATATCGCTGAACACGGTATAATCCAGCGATAATCGACACCGACTAAAAAGCGGGTGATATGCGGAATGATCAGTCCAATGAAGCCGATGGCTCCAGCCACAGATACAGCCGCGCCTGTCAGCAAAACGACGGATATGATGCCGAGCGCCTTGACCGTTTTTGTATATTGGCCAAGCCCTTTGGCCAATTCTTCCCCAAGGCTTAGCACCGTAATGGAACGGGCGATGAAAAAGACGAGCGCGAGACCGAGCGCCGCTGCCGGCAGCAGGAGCTTGATGCTCAGCCATTTGGTTCCCGCAATTCCGCCTGCGTACCAAAAGCTCATATCGCGCGCCACATCAAAGTGAATTCCGATGGCTGATGAGAAAGCGCTCAAGAAAGTGCCCACTGCCGTCCCCGCCAAAGCCAGCTTCACAGGTGTAAGACCGCCTTTTGAAAACATGCCGACGGCAAATACGATCGCGGCTCCAAAGCCGGCTCCGGCGAATGACCACATCATCAGCCCGACCGAAGAGACCCCCGGAAAAAAGGCAAAAGCGATGGCGATGGCAAACGTTGACCCTTGGGTGACACTCATGATTTCCGGAGATGCAAGCGGATTTCTCGTCATCCCCTGCATCACCGCCCCGGAAACGGCCAGACAGGCGCCGACAAGCGCTGCGCCGACCGTTCTCGGCAGCCTGAGTTCCTGGATAATTTGATGCGCCGTATTTTTTGAATCGAAATGAAACAGCGCATCCCAAACCGTGCCGAGCTTGATGTCAGCCGCACCAAGGGCAACCGACAATGCCGCGCCGAACAGCAAAATGACGATCCCGCCTATCAGGACGGAAATAGCTAGAAGGGGACGGCTCAGCGGACGCTGTTCATTGCCGGGCTCGTCCCCGCTGTTGATATGATGTATATTTCTGTATGACCTCAATCGATGCCATTCCTTTCATTCTATTCGCGATCGATAACGATTATCATTTTCACTGTATAGTATAACAGCCTCAGTCACATTTTTTCATCATAAATTTTGCAAAATAAAAAAAAGCCAGCCGGTCTTCCGCTTCAAGACACGGCTGGCCCGGCGGTTATGATGCCTGGCTATTACTGAATTTTTTATGAACGAACGGATAGATCACAAGCCCGACAAAAAACAGCCCGATTCCCAAAATAAAGGTGAACCAGTCGGAAGTCCCCGACACAATCACCCATAGAGAATATCCAAGGGCGGCCAGTGCGATGATGCCGTCTCCTGTTCGCGATCCTTTCAGCTCATCATACGTATCGCCTTTGATAATCAGCTTCAAACTGAAAACAGCTGCGACGAGATAAGGGACGAGATACGCAAGAGTCGCTGACGTTGTCAAAAACGTGAAAGCCTGGCTGATCGTTCCCGAAATCGTTGAGAATATAAAGATCTGGGACATCAGATTGGTGATGATCAGAGAGTTGACCGGACTTCCTTTTTTGTTCGTTTTCGCAAAAAATGCGGGGAAATCGCCGGCTTTTGCCGCCTGATACGGAACCTCGGAACCGATCAAAATCCAGCCGAGCATGGAGCCGAATAAAGAAATGATCGCCAAGACCGCCATCACCACGCTGCCAAAGCCGCCGATAATCGCATGAAGCACATCAACGAACGGTTTGTCTGAAGCCTGCAGCTGATCATGCGGAATGATGCCCATTGTAATTAACGTAATGACCATATAAATGCCGAGGGCGATCAAAAGGCCGGTAATCGTCGCCCGTTTGACATCCCGCTGGGAGGATGCGCGTCCTGATAAAATAACAGCTGATTCGATCCCGACAAACGCCCACAGCGTGGAAATCGCCGCATTGTGAACCTGTCCGCCGAGTCCGATGCTTTTGCCTTCTGATTCAATCGGAAAATAAAATGATTCAAATAATGACACCTGAAAAACGAATAATCCGGCAACAATAAACAGGACAAAGCCCATCACTTTCGAAAAGGTCGCCAAAAAGTTGAGCTTTCCAGCTCCGTTTATACTGGAGACGAGTATGAAATGTGTTCCCCACAAGAGAATCGTACAAACGATAAATGTCATAAGCTGTCCAAGCGTCACGGTGTGGCCGCCAAGCTCAAACATCTCCCGTCCGTCCGTCAAAATCGGCAGGAACGTAGTCAAATAGCCGGCAAGGCTCGTGATGATGGCCACATTGCTGATCCAGCTTGCCACCCAATAGCCCCATACCATCGTGAAGCCTGCGGCGTTTCCTTTTTTAGGATCTGAGAATAAAGCTCTTGCATAGCTTTGCGGGCCGGCTTTCAAATCCGGACGGCGGATCGATAAATGACCGAAAACAAGGGCGATCATGAGCACTCCCGCACCCGTCACAAGCCATGCCGCCGTTACGCCGAACGGGCTTGCCGTCTGGGCGAGTGTACTAGGGAGCATAAAAATCCCCGAGCCGACCATATTGCCGACAACAAATGCCGTCAGAAGCCAGAAGCCCCATTTTTTTGTCTGTTCCATAAAATATAACCTCCGAGCATTTTATAAAAAATATGCCGGACCAGACCGCGAGATCATTCAAAATAAAAAAAGCATGAACAAAAGTCCATGCTTTACTTCACATACACTCTTGATCCCCGGATAGCCCTCCGCGGAAAAACCCGCGGCAGTCCTGCACTTATTCAATGCAGACCCAGCATAAAGAAGGAATGGCTTCTTTACGCTTCGGCGCTGATGCCTTTTGCATATGGTCATAGGCCCCATCAGCCTCACACATGCGACTCATCATCCGCGCAACCTCTACCTCACTAAGAGTTAAGAGTGAGGATTTATCACATATTCACATCCGAAGGTTACCAGAGAAATTTTAATCTGTCAAAGGGAACTGATGGAAAGAATAGAAAGGGCCGCCTTTTTACAGGCAGCCTCTAAAAGGTGGAGGCATTCTCCGCCCTTTCATCTATAGATGGTTATCGGTTATTTTTCTTTTTGTTGACCGCTTGTTGCAGAGGATCTCCTTGCAGCGCTTGTCCAGCGTCTTCAAGAGCTCCCTGAACGGCATTGCGGTCTTTTGTTTTGCTTTTTTCTCTGTCCTTATGATTGAAGAGAAAACCCACATGAATCACCTCTTTAATATTGTGATACATTGTTAATTTGACCTTTCTTTAAAAATTTATTCAGCAAATCGAATGAAGGCATTGCACCAAAGGCACAGAACATTTTGGGTTTTTATGCTGCAAAAATTTAAAATCGCATCCGAAAGTTGACAGAATCAGTCTTGATGACCATTAGATCTCTTGATATAGTTTTCTTTAGGAATTTGTTATACAGTCTTAAAGGAGAAGCGAGATGACAGGAAAAACACACATCATGGGGGGAGTCGCTTCTTGTACGGCTGTCGCTTATTATTATGGATTTGATCCCGTATGGATGACCGCTTCCGGAGTCCTCGGGGCATTGATACCGATATTTGCCATACGAAAAGCAAAATCGGCAGAAAGCTTCCGATTTTATCTGCGCTGGTCAGCTCTGTTTTCGGACACCGGACATTTACACACAGCCTGCTCTTTTTGCTGCTGACGGCATTCACAGCTCATTTGTATTTTAAAGACCAGAGCATACTGATCGGGCTGACGGCGGGAATGGCCAGCCATTTACTTCTCGATGCAGGAACGACAAACGGCATCAAGCTTTTCTTTCCGTCCTCCATCAAGTTTCGCCTTCCGCTTTACATCAAGACAGGCGGAAAGGCTGAACAGGCTGTTATGGCAGCCCTCACCGTTCTTTCATGTTATTTTATTGCCGCCTTGATGGCATGATAAAAGGATTTGATTTTTAAGGCGAAATGTTTGAGGGGCTTGACTATACGCGAGGAGCTATTATAAATGAAAGAACAATTCTTCAAAAAGCAATGGTTTTTATGCTTATCGATTTTTTTCATGTGGATGAAAACATATTTCATTTACAAGCTGGGGTTTCATTTACAAATTGACAATTGGCTCCAGGAGCTGATTCTGTTGATCAACCCGCTTAGCTTTCTCATCCCTGTATTCGGCATCAGCCTCTTTTTCCGTGAAAAGGCACAGCGCATGTTTTTAATCGGAGCGAATATCATCCTTACGGGCATACTCATCTCAAACAGCATTTTTTACGGCTTTTACATTGATTTCATTACGATTCCCGTCCTGTTTCAGGCGAAAAACCTCGGGGGGCTTGGAAGCAGTTTTCAGGAATTGTTCAATCCGATGTTCATCGTTCTTTTCTTTGATTTGGCCCTCTTGCTATGGCTTGCGAAAACCCGTGGAAAAACAGGAGAAAAACTGACGGCGAAAGCCATCAAGGTTTATTATGCGGCGGCTGCGGGGGCGGTATTGTTCAATATTGCCTTGGCGGAGATTGAACAGCCGAAGCTTTTATCTTATTCATTTGACAGGGAAGCGCTGGTCAAAAATATCGGACTGTATCAATTTCATCTGCTTGACGGCGTTTCCCAAACCTTTAATTTAACGCAAAAAGCGGTTGCCGATGAGACCAGCCTGGCGACGATCGAAAATTACACGAACGCCGACTACAGTAAGCCGAATCAAGACATGTTCGGCATTGCCAAAGGCAGAAACGTGATTTTTGTTACGCTCGAGTCGACGCAGAATTTCGTGGTCAATGAAAAAGTGAACGGACAGGACATCACCCCGTTTATCAATGAGTTGATCCATCAAAGCTATTATTTCGACCATTTTTATCAGCAGACTGAGCAGGGAAAAACATCGGATTCCGAATTTATCGTCGCCAATTCGCTTTATCCGTCTTTGAGCGGTTCGGTTTTTTTCACCAAAAGCGAAAACGAGTATAATTCGATGTATCAAACACTTGGAAAACAAGACTACACCTCAGCTGTTTTCCACGCCAACCATAAAAATTTCTGGAACAGAGATGTGATGTACGAATCTCTCGGCATCGACAGATTTTTTGATGTATCGTATTTTCATGTAACGCCTGAACATTCCACAGGCTGGGGGCTGAAGGACAAGGAGTTTCTTACGCAATCGGCAGACTTGATGAAGGATTTGCCGCAGCCGTTTTACAGCAATTTGATTACATTGACCAATCACTTTCCGTTTATTATTGATGATAAGGATAAGCTGATTGACGAATATGATTCCGACAGTGAGATTTTGAACCGTTATGTAACAACTGTCCGCTACCAGGATGAAGCATTAAAGCATTTCATCGCCAAGCTGAAAGCAAACGGCCTTTACGAAAATTCGGTTATCGTACTGATGGGAGACCACTACGGCATCTCTGAAGCACACAATGATGCGCTTGCGCAATTTTTGGGCAAGGAGGAAGTGACACCTTATGATACCGTTCAGCTGCAGCGGGTCCCGCTGATCATCCATATACCGGGGATCACGGATCAAGCGCCGAAAACAATTTCCGAAACAAGCGGGCAAGTGGATGTCAAACCGACATTGCTTCACCTGCTGGGAATTGATACAAAAGGCATGGTTCAATTCGGCAACGACCTTTTCTCTGAAGACAGAATGCCGTTTGCAGTCTTAAGAAACGGAAGCTTTATTACCGATGACTATGTCTTTACAAAAAACACCTGCTACAGCCAGAAAACCGGAGACATCATTGAGGACGCTGGAAACACGTGCGGCCCGCTTGTCGAAAAAGCAAATGAGGAGCTGTCCCTTTCCGATAAAATCATCAATGGGGATTTGCTGAGATTTTATAAAAAATAGACCGCTTCCCCTTTAAGCCGGCTGCTTAAAGGGGCTGTTTAGATTAGCGGTCATATGGGTAATATATACCGAATATTTGAAATGAGCTTGCGGATTGACGCACCCTTCGTTACTCTAAAAAAGCAAGGTTATTTCGAGGGGCGATTATTTCATAAAGTGATATAAAATATGATAAACAAGAAGGTAATAACATGAGTGAAACAGAACGAACAACAAACAAATTACCGATTGTCGCCGTGCTGATTACGGGTACTTTTATCGCGATTTTAAATCAGACATTGCTGACGACGGCTCTCCCGCCGATCATGGAAGATTTAAACATTACACCGGGACTCGCCCAGTGGCTGACGACGATTTTTATGCTCGTGAACGGAATTATGATTCCAGTTACGGCTTTTTTAATTGAAAAATTCACGACCAGAAAGCTGTTTATGACCGCGATGTCCCTGTTTACGGCAGGAACGCTGATCTGCGCTCTTTCGTTCAGCTTCCCTGTTTTGATTGTGGGACGAATCGTTCAGGCCGCAGGCGCAGGAATCATGATGCCGTTGATGCAGACCGTGCTTTTATTGATCTTCCCGAAAGAAAAACGCGGCTCTGCGATGGGAATGGTGGGGCTTGTCATCGCCTTTGCGCCCGCCATCGGACCGACCTTATCCGGCTGGATCGTCGATCGCTATCCATGGGAAGTGCTGTTTTATCTCCTGCTTCCTTTCGCCGTCATCGACGTGATTGTCGCCTACTTTATCCTGAAAAATGTGACGGAGCAAACATCGCCTAAGCTCGATGTGGCGTCAATTATTTTGTCTTCTTTAGGATTCGGCGGCATTTTATACGGCTTCAGCAGTGCGGGCGTTTCCGGCTGGTCAAGCGCGGATGTGCTGATCGGATTTGCCGTCGGCGGCATTACACTCGTTTGGTTCATTTGGAGACAGCTTCATTTGGAAGAGCCGATATTGGAATTCAGGGTCTTTCAATACCCAATGTTTACGCTGGCTACGGTCATCGGCATGGTGGTCTTTATGGCGATGATCGGAGCGGCGACGATCGTTCCGATTTACATGCAGGATATGCGCCACTTCACTGCCATGGAATCGGGAATGATGCTGTTTCCGGGAGCGGTGATGATGGGGCTGATGTCCCCGATTACCGGCAGGATTTTTGATAAAATCGGCGCGCGCACGTTGAGCATTACCGGTTTAACGGCGATTTTCATTACAACGCTGTTGTTGACCCACCTGTCTGAAACGACTCCCTTCGCCTATTTGTCCGTCGTCTATGCGGTGCGGATGATTGGGATGGGAATGGTGCTAATGCCTGTAACGACTGCGGGCCTGAACCAGCTTCCGCGCCATTTGATTCCGCACGGCACCGCCATGAACAATACGATGAGACAGATGTCGGGGTCGATCGGCACGGCGGTTTTAATTACCATCATGACGCAGCGCGCGCTCGCCGACCCGGCTGGGCCCGGCTCAGAAACGGCGATGATTCACGGAGTAAACGTCGCCTTTATGGCAGCGGCCGTGTTGGCCGGAATCGGATTGGTCCTTTCTTTCTTTATCAAGCAAAACCACCGCGGCAGCCTCGGCGACCGCAGAAAAAAACAGACGAAAAGCCGTTTGGTTTTTCACGAAGAATAAAAAAACCCGGACTCTGTAAAAGAGTCCGGTTTTTTAATGATCATTCAAATCCTCTGTCCATTGTATCAGGATCTGGACCTACGCGTTCATCTTGATTAAGCGCATTGATTTTTTCGACATCTTCCTTCGCTAATTCAAAGTCGAAAATATCGGCATTTTCGATAATGCGGTGTTCTTTGACCGATTTCGGGATAGTCACGACTTCGTTTTGCAGATCCCAGCGCAGAATCACTTGTGCCACGGATTTGTTGTATTTTGTTGCGATCCCTTTTAGCCCTTCATGATCAAGGAGTTTCCCCTGCATGAGCGGAGACCATGCTTCCAGCTGGATTCCCTGCTTTTTGCAGTAGTCCCTTAATTCAAGCTGCGTCAACCGCGGATGGAATTCAACCTGATTGACCATCGGTTTGATTTCCGCGTCCTCCAGCAGGCTTTCCAAATGGTGCACATTGAAGTTGCTGACGCCGATGGCTCTGACTTTGCCGTCTTTGTACAACTTCTCTAAGGCGCGCCATGTCTCTTTAAATTTATTTTGATCTTTTCCCGGCCAGTGGATCAAATATAAATCAAGGTAGTCAAGGCCGAGTTTTCTAAGGCTTTCATCAAAAGCCGCCAATGCTTTTTCATAGCCTTGGTCACTGTTCCACACTTTTGAAGTGACAAACAATTCTTCTCGGGCGACGCCTGACTCTTTAATTCCCTTGCCGACGCCTTCTTCATTTTGATAAATAGCAGCGGTATCGATGCTCCGGTATCCGTTTTTAATGGCTGCTTTTACAGATTCAACAACCTGGCTGCCTTCTTCCACTTTAAAAACTCCGAGACCAAACCATGGCATTTTGACCCCGTTATGTAACGTCACAGTGTCCTTCAAACTGCTTACCATATGAATGACCACCTTTCATTGATTTTAGGTGCGTGAACCGCATCATTTCCATTATCTCATAATGGTGGGAATTGACATAATAAATTGCTCATTCGGCGGATAGGGCTAAAACGAGCGCACCTGTGATCCCGGCATCATCTCCAAGTCCCGGCGGCACAATAAAATCTTCAAGATCCGGAAGATCAACATAGCCGTTGAGATATTCGGACAGCTTTTTCCGAATGAGCGGAAACAATTGCTGCTGTTTCATGACCCCGCCGCCCATAATGATTTTATCAGGACATAAAATCAGGATGTATTGCATAAGCGCCTGTGCTAAATAATCGGCTTCAAGCTCCCATACTTTTGTTTCCCCGGCAAGATCCTTCCCTTTTTTGCCCCAGCGTTTTTCAAGAGCGGGGCCTGACGCCATCCCCTCAAGGCAATCGCTGTGATAAGGACAGTTTCCTGCAAAGGAATCCTCCGGACTGCGCCTGATAAGAATATGCCCCATTTCAGGATGTGTAGCGCTTTGAACCAGTTCGCCCCCGATAATCGCTCCGGCGCCGATACCTGTACCGACTGTAATATATAAACAGCTGTTCAGACCTTGTGCCGCTCCTTTGGTTATTTCCCCAAGCGCGGCAGCGTTTACATCAGTCGTAAAGGAAACGGGTACACCCAGCCTTTTTTCCAGTTCGGGAATAAACGGATATGCCTTCCAGGCTAACTTCGGCGTATTGGTGATGTATCCGTATTCCTCTTTTTCTTTTGCAACACATATAGGTCCAAAAGACCCTACTCCCATGGATGTGAGCTGATACTTGCTGAAAAAAGCCGTCAGCTCTCCAATCGTTTCTTCAGGCGTTTCCGTCGGAATCGTCAGCCTGTCTATGATTTCTCCGTTTTCTGTTCCAACTGCACAAACAAACTTTGTGCCTCCTGCTTCTATTGCACCGTAATGTTTCATCCTCTCGGCTCCTTTTTGGTCTGTATTTTTTCACTTCTTTAATTGAATGATAAATCAGACCATTCAGGAAAGCAATCACGGGAGCCTATTCATCCAGCATCGCAGCTTCCAGATCATTCATGTACTGGCGCAGCCGATAGGCGGTTTCCCGGGAAATTTGCCGGTTTTCAAACAGGTTCTGAATCTCATTGCGGATGATTTGCACAGATTTCAGCCGAATCTCTTTTTTCTGCCTTTCATAGCGCTTGTTTTCCTTATGATCAGCATCCCAGTGCTGAAGCTTCAATATGAAATGCCGATAAAATGCGATGACCGACTTGGACACTTCTTTATTATCATCATTCATCTGCCTTTTGACCGCTTCAATGGCCGCTTTTGCCGTTTGCATCCTTGCTTTCCTGAGCAATCCGCTGTATTGATGAGGGGACCGGCTGATGTCTTGTTTTTTGTTGTCTGCGAAAAATCTAGTCATGAGATGCCGACATTTTGTGAGTGATACACCCGCTTTGAATGGATTGGAAAAGAGCAGTTCTTTTTCCTGCAGCCTTTCCTGCAGCTGATGCGCCATTTGCTCTGTCAGCTGTTTGTTTTTCCGCATCTGTTCCAGCTCCGACTGCTCCGCTTTTAAAGCGTATACGCGGATTTTATTTTCCATCCTTCTGAGGCGCAAAAGCTGCTTTAGCGAATATTGTTCAAACCTGAGGCTCTTTATTTTGTCATTGTATTCGGATATGACGGCCAAAGCAGCGGCCCGGTTTTTTTCATTCATCTCCTCCTTTAGGGCCTTGATCGTCGTTTTCATCAATTTTCTTCTGATACTTTGCAGCTGGCTGCCGGACGCCGGCTGCGGTTTTCTTTCTGACAGAAGCGGCAAAAAGACGCTTGCGATCAATAAGGTACTTAAAATCACGCCTGCGGCTAAAAAAATGATGAAATCGCGTTCCGGAAAAGGGCGGCCGTTCCCCAATACGAAAGGAATCGAAAATGCACCGGCCAGCGTGACAGCGCCGCGGACTCCGGCAATCGAGATTTGCACCAGGGAGCGCAGCTTTTCCCTTTTTGAAGTTTCTTGTGTTTTGAGCCCCCAATTCCCCTGCCAAAACAACAATAGCCAGACAAAGCGGAGAACCGTCAAAAGAAGTGTAATCAGCAAAATGTCGCTGATCACTTTCAGATTATTAAACGCTTCATCACCAAAAATGACAGACAGCGCTTGCGGCATCTGCAAGCCGAGCAGGACGAAGACGAGACCGTTCAAGACAAACAGGATGATGCTCCATGTGCTGGACGAAACGATCTGAAGCTTGACCATCGCCGATTCGGCTCTGTCATGTTCCGCCGCATGAACGATTCCGCCCGCCACAACGGCAAGAATACCTGATACGCCGAGCTCTTCGGCCGCCAAATAAACCGCGAAAGGCGTCAATATTTGAATCAGCATATGCATTGTGACATCTTCCATCCCGAATCGGCGGAGCAAATAGCGGAACCGCAAAATGAAAAAGGAAAGAACGGCCCCGGTCAAAAGGCCGCCGATCGCAATGATGAAAAAGCTGACGACCGCCTGAGATAAGGAAAAAGCTCCTGTCACAGCGGCGGCGATCGCAAATTTAAAAGCGACAAGCCCTGAGGCATCGTTCATTAAGCCCTCTCCCTCAAGGAGACGGATGACATCCTTGGGCAGATTGATTCGTTTCGAAAGCGCGCTGACGGCCACAACGTCTGTCGGCGACAGGATCGCGGCCAGCGAAAACGCCGCCGGCAATGAAATGTTCGGAATCAGCCAATGGATGGCATATCCCCCCAAAAGCACGGTAACAAAAACAAGGCCAAACGCAAGCAGCAGAATGGGAATCCGCAAGTTCCACAATTCATTTCTCGGAATCCTTCTTCCGTCATTAAACAAAAGCGGAGCGATAAATAAAACGAAAAACAGCTCAGGACTGAGTGTCATCTGCAGCCCGCCCGGAAACACAGCTGCGATCATCCCCAATCCTACCTGAATCAGGGGAATCGGGATAAATGGAAGAAACCGGTGAATGATATTTGAAATCGCAATGATGGACAACAAAACCAAAACGGCGAGGAAAATGGCCACTGGTGCACCTCCTGGCTGCTCCTGAACATATCTCTTATGTGTTCTTCTTTGTTCAGTATTGATGAAATCAAGGAACATATACATGCGATCGGAAAAGAGGTGTTGTCGCAGGTGAAAACGAAGTGTTACCCGAGGAGGGAAAATGATGGAGCATCCTTACCATATCTATCGCGCTTTGTTTCCTGTATTAACAAAATACGTCCACCTTGCCGCCTGCTCGGGAGGCGCTTTGGCGCTGCCTGTAGCAAGGGCAATCGAGAAATATCACAGCACACTGCTTGAAACAGGTGCGAATTGGCAGGCGCACCTTGCAAAGATGGAGGAAGCGAAAGAGAAGTTCGCCCGGCTGATCGGGGCGGAAATAGACGAGATCGCCGTTGTGCCATCTGTTTCCGACGCGGTTTCCGCTATTGCCGTTTCCCTGCCCGAACATCCCAAAAGGCGCCAGATTGCTTTCACTGACCTTGACTTCCCTGCCATCGGCCAGATTTGGCTCGCTCAAGACCGCTTTAACCATCATCTGACTGTGATACACAGTCAAGACGGGATGATTCGCACAGAGCAATACGAAAAAGAAATCAACGATCAGACGCTTTTGACTTGTGTCCCGCATGTCTCTTATTGCAATGGCGTAAAACAAAGCTTGACAGAGATAGCGGAAATCGTTCATCACAAAGGCTCGCTTTTGTTTGTTGATGCCTATCAATCGGCAGGACATATTCCGATACATGTCAAAGACATGAAAATCGATATGCTTGCCGCTGGTACCCGAAAATATATGCTCGGCATCCCGGGAACGGCGTTCTTGTATGTCAGACGCGAACTTTGCGAACAGTTGAGACCAAAAGTAACCGGGTGGTTTGGAAAGAGCCGGCCGTCTTCCTTTGATTTGCTCCATTCAGGCTTTGCAGAGGGGGCTAAACGTTTTGAGACCGGAACACCATCATTCATCGGCCTTTATGCGGCTGATGCGGCGCTAAAGCTCTTGCTTGAGGCCGGGCCGGAAGAGATCGAAGCTTATTTGCAAAAGCTTGCCCGATTTTCTTTGCAGTACGGCGCTGATAAAGGCTTGCAGATCATCGGGCCTCAAAACCTTCATAACAGATCGAGCCTGGCCTCATTCCGCGTCAAAGATGCGACGCAGATCGAAGCGCTGCTCAGAGAAAAAAATATCATCACATCAGCAAGAAATGGAGCGGTTCGAATCGCCCCCCATTTTTATAATACGAAAGAGGACATCGCGCACGCAGTCGATGAGCTGGCCGCATTGATTCATCGCCGTACTTTAAAATAGACAGATTAGGATTTTTTACTTAAACTATTAGCAAACATTTCATCAAGGAATGAGATATATTGAAGCGTTATGTCAACGAGGACTTAGAAGAGATGAAAAAGACACACCGCCGCAAAGTTTTATTTACACTGTTGGCCGTTATCCTTGCAGCAGGCATTCCCATCAGCTATATCGTATACACCCATTTTTACTCGATGAACCACTTGCCGAAGGGTGAATGGATTGAATCCTCCACATCTCCAAATCAAAAATACAAATTGGATATCTACAGAGTAAAAAAAATCGGGGCAGCCAACGGGTATTCAATCAGAGCCGAAGTGACAACAGTCTCGACCGGCAAACGGAGAAATTTGTACTGGGGGAAGCAAGAATACGAGGCGAATGTCAAATGGAAAGACCGCCGCCATGTGTCGATTAATAACAAGGTGCTCGACGTCCGTACAGATACATATGATTGGCGAAGAGAGTGATCATGTCACTCTCTTCAGCGTGTACAACCGGTCTGGAACATCTTTTAAAAACGGACTTTCCTCTCCAAGCGAAAAAAGCCGGAGCTCATGCATCGCTCTTGTACAGGCGGTATAAAACAGCGTCCGCTCGCTTTCCCGCCAATATCGTTTTTCCGAGCTGTCATAAAGGATGACGGCGTCAAACTCAATCCCTTTTGCCAAGTAGACGGGGATGACAATCACGCCTTTTTGGAATGTGCGTGTTTCTTTATCAATCAGCTTCAGCTCTGTCTGCTTTTGCAGATGCTTTGCCGCTTCTCTGCATTCCTGAACCGTTTTACAGATGACCGCGATCGTCTCCCGTCCTTCATTTTGAAGGGAGGCAATGCAGGACGCGATCCTTTCATGATGCAGAGAGGCATCATCCGAAACCGTCAGCACCGGTTTTACACCGCTGCGGTTGAACGCCTCGATCTCTCCGGCGCCCTTGAGCAGCCGCTTTGTAAACTCGACGATCTCCTTAGTCGATCTGTAGCTTCGCATCAGCCTGACCATCTCCATTTTCTCCCCCTCAAACACGCCTTCTGAAAGGAGCTCTTTTTGATCGGGGGTATGGGCAAAAATCGCCTGATGAAAGTCGCCTAGAATCGTCATTTTGCTTGCAGAGAACATCTCCTTTAAAAAAGCCAGCTGAAACGGCGAGTAATCCTGCGCTTCATCGATAAACACATGGCGGATCGCGGTATTTTTCTCCCTTTCCTTCATTTTGTTTTTCAAGTATAAAAAAGGAACGGCATCTTCATACGGAAGCCGGCTGAAGCGAAAGGTTTCCGCCGTATATTCGCAAATGCTTCTCCAGCCTTCCGGACGGCAGGCTCCACCGTGCCAGTCTGAAAAAAGCTGCAAGTATGTTCTCTTGAAATCAATGAAGCCCAAAGCCTTTACCGCTTGCTTCAGCGGTTTGAATTCCCTTTCGACAATGATTTTTGCAAGCAGCTTCTGCTCTCTTTCATAATCATCAAAGGTGTCTCCGGCAAATTTCCGCTCTTTTTGCAGCTGCTGATAGACTTGCAAATATTCCTCTTTATCCAGCAGCTCGCTTTTTTCAAGAGGCCAGTCTTTTTTTCTTTCTTGCTGTTCTTCTTTTTTCAACACCGACAAGAGCCATTTCGCTGTCATTTCAATTCGCTGCGGAAGCGGGGTTGAGGCGTCGAACGTTTGAAAATAATCGTGAATTTGCTCAGCGGACACCATTTTGCTGCCGCGGAACACGATATGTTTAAACAATATATTTCCTTTTGCCAAAAATCGCGCATAATCATCAATCAAGGTTTTGAAGGCAAGGCTTGATTTATACTCAATCGCTCTCTGCCGAATCCGGCCGTCCTCGCGTTCTGCAGCCGTCAGACAAAACTCCAATTGATCGAACGGCGTTTCACAAGATATCTGCTTTCCGAGCTGGCGTGTTACATACTCCTGGAATGTCGTCTGCTGAATGTTTTCTTCCCCGAGCTCAGGCAGGACATTGGCAACATAGCTGTTAAAAAGAAGGTTCGGCGAAAAAAGAAGCATTTGATTGGATTCGATCCGTCCGCGTCCGCGGTACAGCAAATAGGCCGCCCGCTGCAGCGCCGCCGACGTTTTACCGCTTCCCGCCGCTCCCTGAACAATTAAATAACGGCTTTTTTCATTGCGGATGATCTGGTTTTGCTCTCTCTGAATCGTGGCGACAATGCTTTTCATCCGGGTATTGGCCTGGTTCCCCAGCACCTCCTGCAGCATTTCATCACCAATCGCCATATCTGTATTAAACATCGCTTTCAGCCGCCCGTTTTTGATGAGAAACTGCCTTTTCAGCTCGACCGTCCCGCTTATCGTCTCTTCCGGAACCTCATATTGGGCGGGTCCGGGCGGATAGTTGTAAAACAAGCTGGAAATCGGTGCCCGCCAGTCGTATATCAAAAATTGCTCTTCCTTCTCATCCATCAGTGAACTGAGCCCGATATAAACAGATTCAACCTGTTCCTCCCCATCCTCTAAAAAATCGACGCGGCCAAAATACGGCGATTCCTTCACTTTTAAGAGTTTTTTCAATTGGCTGTAAAACTGCTTATGGCTTCTTTCCCTTTCTGACAAAATCCCCGCCTGCTGTTGAATGCTTGAGAATGTTTCGGCCGTTTCAATGTCATCAGCCAGGTTCAAGGAGACATCATCCCAAAAGTTTTTTCTTAAACCGATGATATCCTCCTTTAAGCCGCCGGTCTTCTCCTTTAGAGAATGAAGCTTTTGCTCCAATTCTTTTAAAACGAGTCCAATTCGTTTTTCTTCTTCAAGCCATTCTTGATTGGCCTCCTGCATCAAAATCACTCCCTAAAAAGATTTGACATTGAAAAATATCCGTGATAAAATAAATATGGATAAAAATATAAAAAATGATATTTTGTGTTAAAACACACTTCATCTTATCATATCAGCGTGAATGAAAGCAACAGAAAAACCGATTTTTCAAATCAATGAAAAATCGGTTTTTCTGTTATGGTTATCAGAAGACATAAGACCATCTTAATACCAGCATGTTTCCTCTTTAAACACAATTACCTGTATAATTTTCCAATTCCTTTTCAAGGTTACTAACACCTATTCACGGGAATATTCGACATTGTTAAAGAATGTTATAATGATCAATGTTTAATCTTGGCTTAGGAGAGAATAAATTGGATAAAATGATTTATGATGCGGTCAATACTTTAACCGGGAATGACACTTTATTAGGGATAACCATAACATGTTTTTTTATATTTACGATATGGTTAAGTCGACAAACCAAGACTATTTACGAGAATGAGAAAGAACTTAGGAAAACTCAAAGAGAACAAAGCTTACATATTTTTTCTGAAATCATAGAGCAGTACCATCTTATTGAATCAGGAGATACCATCGAAAAAGAAAAGGCTTTTTTGGCATTTATAGAAACAAAATTGCCTTTACTCGATTTCAAATCGTATATAAATATCAGAAATATTTTGGATGATGAGGAAAATTGCAAACCAAAAAGAATAAAAAAGGAGATTGTTAAGGCTACTAAACTGATAAAAATTCATGAAAATACACTTTACAGTGAGAGTATTTTAGAAACCTTCACTCGAATGTTTTCGATCTTAAAAGATTCATTTATACCTCCGATTATTTCTGTTATTGCAGTTTTGTATTTAACTTTAGCAACTGTGTTATCAGGTGATTTTTGGGGCGAAACAAAACTGGTAGCTGCAATCATTCTTGTATTATTACTCATTGCATGTTTTGATGATATTCTCGAAAAAAGACGGGTTTTAGTGAATAGAAAATCGGTTTTCATCTTGCTTTTTTCTGTCTACTTACCTTTGATATTATTATTTTCAATCCCCACGTCATATCATAGAGCTTTAGTTATTTCTTTTATTTACAGTATACTTGGTATATTGATTTTTATTGGAATAAATATATATAAAGAAATAAAATCACCTCAAAACAGGAATAGAACTTAAGCGTTCACTTTGATGTAGACAGCTTCAATCATTCACTTTCGCTCGGAATAAATTAATCATAAAATACCATCCGTGATCACGGATGGTATTTGTTCAGCCGTTCGACCTGAGCGATCGGTTCGGCAGCTTCCAGTTAAACATATAGGAGCATACTCTGCAGGCCACAAGCACGGCAAACAGCATATACAATGTGAGAGGCTTCTCCGCCCAGCCCATTCCGATCACCAATCCGCCTAAAGCGGCCCACACGGCGTAAATTTCCGTTTTCAGAACAAGCGGCTTGCGCCCGGCCAATAGATCCCTGATCATTCCGCCGCCGCTTCCCGTGAGAACCGCAGCAACGATCACCGCACTGACCGGATGGTTCATGTGTACGGCATATAACGCCCCTTGGATCGCAAACGCGGATAATCCGATCGCATCTGAAAAGCTTCCCCATATCTTCCAGTGCTTCAACAGCAGCTTCGGAAACAAAAAGACAAACGTAATCGAAATAAGAGCGATTTGAAACAGGGCTCCCTGCTCCCAGAGAGCGGACACGGGGACTCCGATCAGCAGATTTCTGATCGCGCCGCCTCCGAAGGCGGTGACAATTCCCAAAATATAAACTCCTAAAATATCATACTCTTCTTCCATTGCGACGATCGCTCCGCTGATCGCAAAAGCGATCGTTCCGATGATGCTCAACGCTTCCCAAGCCATCTAAGGTGTCCTCCATACTCATCTTCAATCTTTTTGATTTTATAACTTCTCAATCATTTAAATCAACCCTGTGAAACAAAATGTCTTATAATAAAAAAACGACCTATTTTTGGAGAGCAAAAAACATGGAACAGGGAATCATCATCGAAAAAGCAAAAGTCTCCTAAGGCGAAGGATTTTGCAGCGGAAAAAGAGAAGCTCAGCCATGTCTGCGGAACATTGTTTCTCGCAATCGAACACATCGGCAGCACCGCTGTTCCCGGCCTTGCCGCAAAGCCGGTCCCTCGATATCATGGCCGGCGTCAAGCGCCTTGATGATGCTGAACGCTTGATTGAACCGCTGCAAAAGCTGGGCTATGAAATGTCATACACGAAGCATTTTCGGCAATGCGCTTTTTTCGAAAAGGAAAATGGCGGGCCGGCACACACCATCTGGATATTTATGTTTTTCAGAGCGAAGAGTGGAAAAATCAGCTGAAATTCCGAAATGAATGAAGAAAGGACCCAAGGACGAGGCGAGCCTATGAATCATTGAAAAAAGACTTGGCCCGCCGCTTTCCATATACCTCTTACACAAAGGGGAAAGAACCGTTCATTAGAGCGGTCATTGCAAAAGCAAAACATCAGGAATAAACGAAAGGAGCATGTTGCATGTTTAAAAAGACAAAACAAAAATTGATCACGATTGCGATTGCGTTCATCATGGCTGTCTTATTGTATTATTATGTGCAAATGACAAAGTAAATAAGACCGCAAAAACCGGTCTTATACGTCTAAAACCATTTTGACTGTTTTGAGGCTGTGTCCTGCAAAGTCTTCTTCATATTCGGAAATCTCCTCAAAACCTTTCGCTTTATAAAAATGTTTTCCGGTGCGGTTATCTTTCTCCACTTCTACAAAGATTTTGTTCACACCCTCCAAGCGCTTGATCCCCTCTTTAAGCAGTGCGGACCCAATGCCGTTTCCTTGGTATTCCGGATATAAATAAATGGCCGCGAGATACGCCTCCCCTCCTTCTTTGACAAAGGAGCAGTTGACGAAACCGACGATTTCCCCGCCCGCTTCTGCCACGAGAATCAAAGAGCGCTCCATACGCTCAAGCATTCTCTCATCGCTGTATGCGGACTGCAGAAATTCCTCTTGAACACTGCGGGGAATAATGCCATCATACGTATCATTCCAGCTCGTTTTTGCAACCTGCTGAACGGAAGCAATGTCTTCCATCTCCATTTTGCGTATGTCAAACTCCAACTCCATCACCCTTCCAAATCATTCAATAATTTCAAATATTATAACATTGATAACTGTAAAGAGGTAGATGGCATGAAAAAAAGAGCATTGCTTGACAATGCTCTTTTACTCCTCTTTCCCCTTCAAAAAACACATCAAAATAATGATCAAAATAAATGCGGTAAGGGCGAGAAACGGAATCGTGATGAAGCCGAACCAATTGATGTACTCCCCTGAACAAGGCACACCGGTCACACACGGCTTAATGCCGTTAAAGCCGGGTATCTTCTGCTCCAAATAGTGCATCAGGGAAATGCACCCGCCGATGATCGCCATCGGCAGCACATATTTTTTAACCTTGACATCACCTTGAAACGTGGCGATCCCGAGAATCAGCACCAGCGGATACATCATGATCCGCTGATACCAGCACAGTTCACAAGGAATGAATTGACGGATTTCGCTAAAGTACAGGCTGCCGAGGGTCGCGGTCAAAGCAACGATCCAGGCGCCGTACAGAAAGACTGCTTTATTTCTCATCCGAGTTGCCTTTCAGCTCTTTTTCGATCGCTTCTTTGATCTTGTCATAATCAAATGGTTTATCGATCTTTACACCGTTGACAAAGATGGTCGGCGTCGAGTCCACATTGTATTGGCTGATGAGCGACTCGTCCGTTCCCAGCTGTTCAGAGAACGTCTTATCATTCAAGCTTTTGACAAGCTTGTCACCCTTCACCTTTGTATGGGCTTCGGCAATGTCCGCCAATTTGGCCGGTGTCGCCCACTCATTTTCCATCGTATCGTTGTCCGGCTGCGCTTTGAATAAAGCTTCATGGAACGCCCAGAATGAATCAGGGTCTTCCTTCCATACCTGTTCAGAAGCGAGGGCGCTCAGCTCTGATCCTCTGCCGTGCTGCTCATTGACGAAATTAATATATGAAAAATTGATTTTTCCTTTGTCGATGTAATCTTTTTTCAAATCAGGAAATACCGATTCCGTCCATTGTTTGCAGCTCGGACACTTGTAATCTCCGAATTCGGTCACCGTCACGGCCGCGTTTTTGTCCCCTAGAATCGGCTGTCCTTCTGTTGACGGCTTTTCATCGTAGTTTTGTGAAGCGTTTTTTGTTTGATTGTTCAAAACGACGAGCGCTCCGATCAGAAAAACGACCACGACTGTCATGATCACTGCAAATTTCATCGGTGACTGCTGTTTCTTTTTCACTTAGACACCTCATTATTTCTTATTTTTGTACCATCAGTTTTATATCTTCTTCATTTTAACAAGACAAGCCGTGTTCGTGAAGATGCCAAAAAATGATTTTCCAGTTCTTTGGACGGAAAAAAAGTTACATTTCCTTGACTTTTAATACGCGCATCGCATTTAAAACAGCGAGAAGCGTGACACCGACATCTGAAAATACGGCTTCCCACATCGTCGCGATGCCGAACGCGCCCAAGAGAAGAAAAACGCCTTTAATGCCGAGCGCGAACATGATATTCTGCCAGACGATCCTTCTCGTCCGTTTGGCAATGCCGATCGCTTCAGCGATTTTTGACGGCTGATCCGTCATGATGACGATATCGGCGGCTTCAACAGCCGCATCAGAACCAAGGCCGCCCATCGCAATTCCGATATCCGCCCTCGCCAAGACCGGTGTATCATTGATTCCGTCTCCGGCGAAAAGCAGCTTTTCTTTCCGGAGCTTCCGCCCTTCAAGTTCTTCAATCCGGTCAACCTTATGCTGCGGAAGCAGCTCCGCATGCACTTCATCAATGGCAAGCACCTTCCCAACGGCTTCGCCGACCTCTTTTGCATCTCCCGTCAGCATCACCGTTTTCTTAACACCCGCTTTTTTCAAGGATGAAATCGCCTGCCGGGCATCTTCTTTTATATCGTCGGCAATCAAAATCGAACCGATAAACTCTCCGTCGGCCGCCACATATATCACCGTTCCGATGCCGTTTTTCTCCTGATAGCGAACATTTTCTTTCTCCATCAGTTTGGCGTTTCCGGCCAAAATGACCGTTCCGTTCACTTCCGCCTTCACCCCGTAGCCGGATATTTCATTGTAATCTTGAATGGCTTCGGCTGATACGGATTTCCCGTATGTGTCGCGGATCGATTCGGCGATCGGATGTGCGGAGTGATATTCGGCGAACGCCGCGTATTCAAGGAGCTTTTCCTCCGTTATGTCCTGATGGGCCGGTGTCAGTTTGACGACGGCAAATTCACCTTTTGTCAATGTGCCCGTTTTATCAAATACAGCATATTTGACATCATTGAGCGCTTCTAAATAATTGCTTCCTTTGACCAGAATGCCGGCTTTTGATGCCGCACCGATGCCTCCGAAAAAGCCTAACGGAATAGAGACAACAAGCGCGCATGGACAAGAAATGACCAAAAAGACAAGCGCTCTGTAAACCCAATCCGATAATAGAGCTCCCGGAACGATCAAAGGCGGCACAAATGCGAGAAGAAGGGCGACAATGACGACGAACGGCGTATAATACTTGGCAAACTTGCTGATAAAGTTCTCGGTTTTCGCTTTTCTTGCGCTCGCATTTTGAACCAAATCAAGAATTTTAGATACGGTCGATTCGCTGTATTCCTTGACGACTTCGACTTTGAGCACGCCGTTTTTATTGACAAAGCCGCTGAGCACCTCTTCCCCGGGCGCCGCTTCGCGCGGCACGGATTCCCCGGTTAGCGCAGAAGTATCAACCATCGACTTTCCTTCTAAAACCTTGCCGTCAAGAGGGATTTTTTCCCCCGGTTTAATGATGATCACATCGCCTGCTTTGACAATGTCCGGGGATACCTTGGCCGTCCCGTCCTCTGTTTGCAGATCGGCGTAGTCGGGGCGGATGTCCATCAAATCGCTGATCGATTTTCGCGAGCGGTTGACAGCGGCTCCCTGAAACAGCTCGCCGATTTGGTAAAACAGCATAACGGCGACACCTTCCGGGTACTGCTTGATGATGAATGCGCCGATCGTCGCGATCGTCATTAAGAAATGCTCATCAAAAACCCGGCCGCGAAACATATTTTTAACCGCTCTTAACACGACGTCACCGCCGATGAGAAGATAAGCAAGGATAAAGAAGAGAAATTCAGGTGCACCGCCGGCAGAAAAAAGAAAGCCTGCCGCTCCGAGAACGGTTCCCGCGATCAGTCTTGCGATCGTTTTTTTCATGCGCTTTCCTGCGGTATGCGTTGAAGAAGAGGCGCCTTCCTTCAGTGCCACATGTACGTGCGGTTCAATGGCCGTCACTTTTTTCTCGATTTCCGAGGATATGTTTTGGCTTGTGTCTTTGTTGACCCTGACGGTCAGAGTGGTTGTGGCAAAATTGACCGAGCACGCATCAATTCCTTCCATGCCGGCGATTTCATTTTCAATTTTCTGCGCGCAGTTCCCGCAGTCAAGGCCGTTTAGCATGTATTCTTGCTTCACTTTGTCCATCTCTCTCACCTTTCTTTTAAGCGCCGTGACGGTTCATTTTATATATGAGCATATATGCATATATTATGTAACCTTATTATATGCTCGATCCGGAAAATGTGTCAATCGCTCTTTTGTATGAATCGGTCCCTTTTCTTGCCGGTAAAACGCAAATGGGCATATTGGAAACGCTGTCTCAATATACTTAGTTTAGCTATTAAACTAACAAGCTTTCATTCACAAGGAGTGAGCGTCTTTGAAAAAACGATGTCTGATGATGATCTGCCTCGCCTTTTTGTTCGTGTTTGCCTCCGGATGCAGCGGCGACGGTACAGATGGGCAGAATGCAAAAGAAGTCAAAGTATGGGATTATTTCACAGGCAAACAGCAGGAGCTTTACCATGAACTGGTCGATCAGTACAACCAATCACAGGACCGGTTTCAAGTGGTCACAGAATACATCCCTTTTAACGAAGTTAAAAAGCAGCTTTCCGTGGGGACAGCCGGAAATGCGCTGCCTGATGCGGTGTTTCTCGACAATGTCGACAATGCTTCATTTGCCGCAATGGGTGTTCTTGAGGATTTGACGGACAGAATTGAAAAATGGGGGCAGATCGATCAGTTTTATGAAGGACCTTTATCATCGGCCCGTTATCAAGAAAAGTATTACGGCATTCCGTTTGCAAGCAACGCACTGGCGTTGTTTTACAACAACGATCTGCTCCAGGAAGCCGGAGTGACGGGGCCGCCGAAAACGTGGGACGAATTGAAGGAAGCGGCCAAAAAAGCGAGCAAAGGCCAGACGAAGGGCTTTGCGATGTCGGCGGTCAAATCGGAGGAAGGCGCTTTTCAATTTTACCCGTTCCTCCTGTCTGCGGGTGCAGATTTTGACAGCCTCCAATCAAAGGAAGCCGAACATTCCCTGCAATTTTTAACCGATTTAGTCAAGGAAGGCGCGATGAGCAAAGAAGTGTTAAACGCCACACAGGATGATCTGGCCAGACAGTTTGCGGCGGGACAGCTCGCCATGATGATCAACGGCTCCTGGAATATTGAACGGTTAAAAGGAGCCGAACAACTGGATTACGGCATCACTTTTATCCCGAAAGATCAAAGATATGCATCTGCTCTCGGCGGAGAAAATCTCGCCGTTGTCAAAGGGAAAAATACCGAAGGTGCATGGGATTTTATCACCTGGCTCCTCGATCCCGGCCGGCTTGAAACGCTGACGGCGGAAACCGGCGTTTTTCCGCCGCGGAAAGATCTGCTCGAATCGTCGGATCATTGGAAAACGGATCAGAATCTAAAGTCGTTTATCCCAATCATGGATATCGCATCGGCGCGGGGGCCTTCCAAAGACTGGCCGCACATTTCCGAATCGCTGCAAATGGCTCTTCAGCAGGCTCTGAGTGAAAGCAAAACACCGAAGGAAGCGCTGGATGAGGCCGCACGGAAGGTCGAAACACTAAAATAAGGAGTTTGATCATGATCAAAGCGTTCGTCCGAAAATGGGAAGGGTATTTCTTTATTTTTCCGGCTGTCCTGTTTATGTTGGCCCTGATCGGCTATCCCTTGATCTACAATATTCTGCTCGGTTTTCAGAACCTGTCGCTTGCCAACTTCGCCTCCCAGGACGCCGGCTTTGTCGGGTTTGAAAATTACAAGCGGCTCGCTCAAGAAAACGTATTCTGGGTTTCTTTGAAAAACACGCTGCTTTACACCGTCGGAAGCGTTGTTTTTCAATTTGCGGCCGGTTTTTTGCTGGCCTTGTTTTTCAGCATGAAGTTCCGCCTCGCCCCGTTTCTCCGCGGGCTGATGATGGTAAGCTGGCTGATTCCGCTGACGGTTACGGCGCTTTTATTTAAATTTATGATGGCTTCGGGTGAAGGGGTTTTCAACCAGCTCCTGCTTTCATGGGGCATCATTGACCACCCCGTCCCATGGCTGTCAAACCCGAATGTTGCGATTTGGTCTGTCATCATCGCCAACATCTGGGTCGGCATCCCTTTCAATATGCTGCTCATATCCGCCGGCCTCGGTTCGCTTCCGGAAGATGTCTATGAAAGCGCCAGCCTTGACGGCGCAGCCCGTTTCCAGAAATTCATCCATATCACCCTGCCCTTATTGCGCCCGGTGATTACCGTCGTCATGATGCTCGGCTTTATTTACACCTTCAAAGTGTTCGACCTTGTCTTTGTGATGACGGGCGGCGGTCCGGTACAGTCGACCGAAGTCCTTTCAACCGTGAGCTACCGCTATTCTTTTAACGAGTTTCAATTCAGTATGGGAGCTGCCAGCGCCAATGTCTTGTTTTTGATTCTCCTTTTGGTCAGTCTCGTCTATCTGCGGCTGATTAAAAAAGATGAGGTGATGTAGTCATGCCGCGACGAAAAGAATGGCTCCTCAACATCATCGGGATTTTCATCACGGCTGTGTTTCTCTTTCCCGTTTACTGGATGATCGTCACGGCCTTGAAAAGCGAAGCCGAATTGTTTAAGATGCCGCCTTCCTTGTGGCCTGAGACATTCCAGCTTTCCAATTTTCAAGCTGTTTTTAAAGAGGGTGTCACCGGACATTTCATGAACAGCGTGCTGATTTCGGGAGTTGCGGCCGCGATTGTTCTGCTTTTGGCCGTCCCTTCCGCCTACGGTTTGGCCCGCTTTCCAATCCGCGGCAGGAAATGGTTCATCCTGTTGTTTCTGGTGACGCAGATGCTGCCGGCGACCGTTATTTTGACGCCGCTGTTTATCGCGTTTAACAAGCTGCACATCCTCAACACGTACATCGGACCGATTTTGGCCGCCGCAACACTTGGCATCCCTTTCTCGGTTTTGATGCTCAGAACCTTTTTTCTCGGGATACCGAAGGAGCTTGAAGATGCCGCCAAAATTGACGGGTGCAGCCGTTTTACAGCGTTTGTCCGCATCATTTTGCCTGTTGCCATGCCGGGAATTGCCGTCAGCGGAGCGATTTCCTTCTTTTTCGCATGGGGCGATTTAATTTACAGCATGACATTCAACAGAAACCAGGAATTGTGGCCGCTTACGGCGGGCATCTACAATGTGATCAGCCAATACGGCATTCAGTGGAATCATCTGATGGCATTTGCCGTCATTTCGGTTGTTCCGGTCATCATCATGTTTGTCATGCTGCAAAAACATCTTGTCAAAGGGCTTGTCAGCGGTTCAATCAAGTAAAAAGAAAGGGTGCTTTACCATGAAATTTTCCGACGGCTACTGGCTGACCCGTGACGGGTATGAGATCAGCACGCCAAAAGAAGCTTACGACCACCGGATTGATGAACATTCATTAACGGTTTACGGACCCGTCAAAGCGATTCAAAAAAGAGGAGACACGCTGGATACCCGCATGCTCACCGTCAGGTTTTCAAGCCCGTTTAGGGATGTGATCCGCGTGCAGGTTTTTCATTATAAAGGAAGGTCGCCAAAACAACCGGAATTTAAGCTGCAAATGACAGACACGAAGCCTCTCGTTTCAAATACGGACAATGAATTGACGCTGAAAAGCGGCCGCTTAAGCGTCACCGTAAATCAACAAGATTGGCGCTATCAATTTTCGCGGGACGGACAGAAGCTCACAGGCAGCGAGCCGAACAGCCTCGCCTACATCGCGGGCGATGACGGACGCACCTTTATCAGGGAACAGCTCGATATCGGCGTCGGTGAAATGATCTACGGCCTCGGGGAGCGCTTTACGGCATTTGTGAAAAACGGCCAGAGCGTTGATATCTGGAACAAGGACGGGGGCACAAGCACTGAACAGGCCTATAAAAATGTCCCGTTTTACTTGTCGAACAAAGGGTACGGCGTCTTTGTCAATCATCCTGAACTCGTCTCTTATGAAATCGGTTCTGAAGTCGTTTCAAAAGCGCAATTTTCGGTTGAAGGCGAATCGCTTGATTATTTCATTATCAGCGGATCAGAACCAAAAGAAGTGCTTAAGAATTACACCCGTCTGACAGGAAAACCGGCTCTTCCGCCGCCATGGTCGTTTGGACTGTGGCTGTCGACATCTTTTACAACCGATTATTCGGAAGAGACGGTCACCCGCTTTATCGACGGCATGAAGGAGCGGGATATTCCGCTCAGCGTCTTCCACTTTGACTGTTTTTGGATGAAAGAATTCGAATGGTGCAATTTTGAATGGGATGAGCGCTTTTTTCAAAATCCGCAGGAAATGCTCGGCCGCTTGAAAGACAAAGGGCTTAAAATCTGCGTCTGGATCAACCCTTACATCGCTCAAAAATCAAAGCTTTTTGAAGAAGGCAAAGAAAACGGTTATTTTCTAATGAACGCCCGGGGCGATGTCTGGCAGTGGGACCGCTGGCAGGCGGGAATGGCGATCGTCGACTTTACCAACCCAAAAGCGCGCGATTGGTACTGTTCAAAGCTTGAAAGACTGCTGGATATGGGAGTCGACTGCTTTAAGACGGATTTCGGCGAAAGAATTCCAGCGGATGCGGTCTATTTTGACGGGTCAGACCCTGAGAAAATGCATAATTATTATTCATTTTTATATAACAAAACCGTGTTTGACCTGCTGAAGGAAAAACGCGGTGAACAGGAAGCCGTCGTCTTCGCCCGTTCGGCGACTGCCGGCTGTCAGCAGTTTCCCGTTCACTGGGGCGGAGATTGTTTTGCCAGCTATGATTCAATGGCGGAAAGCCTGCGCGGCGGCCTGTCCCTCTCCCTTTCCGGCTTTGGGTTTTGGAGCCATGACATCGGCGGCTTTGAAAGCACGGCGACTGCCGACTTGTATAAACGCTGGACGGCATTTGGACTTTTATCGACGCACAGCCGCCTCCATGGCAGCGAATCGTACAGGGTGCCGTGGCTGTTTGACGAAGAAGCGTCAGATGTGATGCGGTATTTTGTCAAATTGAAGCACAGACTGATGCCTTATCTGTATGCCGCCGCATATGAAGCGCACACAGAAGGCGTCCCGCTGATGCGGGCGATGCTGCTCGAATTCCCTCTAGACAGAACTTGCGACTTTCTTGACAGACAATATATGCTGGGGGATGCTTTGCTTGTCGCGCCGATTTTTCGGGAAGACGGCGCTGTCAGCTACTATCTGCCGAAAGGAACGTGGACACACCTTTTAACAGGAGAAGACACCGAAGGCGGAGAGTGGAAGGAAGAGCAATACGGCTATATGGGGCTTCCCCTCTTCGTCAGGGAAAACACGCTGCTGCCGCTCGGCTGTGAAGCAGACCGTCCTGATTACGACTACCTCGATGATGTTTCGTTTTGCCTCTACCATTTGAAAGACGGATGCACAGCTGAACGGACGATATATAACGAAAGATGCGAAGTGATGACGATCAAGGCTTTTCGAAAGCAAAACACCATTACGGTTCAAGCTCAAGGCACCCAAAAGAAATGGAGGCTTTTGATCCGCGGTCATTCCCCCGTCAGCACAGTGATAAACGGATCATTGGAGGCCCTTCAGGAAGGAAGTGCGATTCGGCCAAAAGAAGCGGATCGCGATGTTGTGATTTTTTTCTAAAAGGAGTGAAAGACATGCTGAAGATCACCCGGATCCTCCTCTTGTCTTTGTTGTGCGCCTTCCTTGCCGCCGGTTTCAGTCTGCCGCAGCCGGCGGCAGGCAAGGCCCCGAGATACGATTTCCCGTTTCAAAATCCCAAGCTTCCCGTTAAGAAAAGAGTCAGTGACTTGATCTCCCATCTGACGCTCGCTGAAAAAGTGTCGCTGATGCATCAGTATCAGCCGGCCATTCCCCGCCTCGGCATTCCTGCTTTCAAGACGGGTACCGAAGCGCTTCACGGTGTTGCCTGGCTCGGGGAAGCGACCGTTTTTCCCCAAGCCGTCGGGCTCGCCCACACTTGGGACCGCGCCTTGATCAAGGAGGTCGGCTCAGCGGTCGGTGACGAGGTCCGCGGTTTTCATCATCTTGATCCGGCGGCAAACGGCGTCAATGTCTGGGCTCCCGTCGTCGATTTGCTCCGCGATCCAAGATGGGGCAGAAATGAAGAAGGCTATTCTGAAGACCCTTTTTTAACAGGAGAAATGTCAACCGCTTATGCGGCAGGGTTAAGGGGAGATGACCCCTTCTATTTGAAAACGATTCCAACTTTAAAACACTTTCTCGGATACAATACGGAAACGAACCGGGGCTTCAGTTCAGCGAGCATTGACCCGAGGAATATGCAGGAATATTATTTGAAGCCGTTTGAATCGGCCATTACCGAAAAAGCGGCGTTCGGCCTGATGCCCGCTTACCATTCCATCAACGACAAGCCCGCGATTTTGAGCCCGCTCCTTCAAAGCACTGTCAAACAAAAATGGGCCGGGGACGATTTCTTTATCGTAAGCGATGCTTATGATCCGTCAGGGATTGTCAATGACCACCATTACTACGACAACCATGAAGAAGCACATGCCCACGCTGTCAAAGCAGGCGTTGACAGCTTCACAGATCAGGATCAAAATCCCGAGCTGACAAAGAACGCCATCACGGGAGCGTTAAAAAAAGGGCTAATTTCCGAAAAAGACCTGGATCAGGCATTGGCAAACGTATTCAGCCTCCGCTTTCGCACAGGCGAATTTGACCCCGATGAACGCAATCCGTACAGCCGCCTGACTGATGACGTCATCAACAGTCCAAAGCACCAAAGGCTTGCGAAAGAAGCCGCGCAAAAATCAATCGTTTTATTAAAAAACAGCAAACAGCTTCTCCCCTTCAATAAGCGGAAAAAAGAACAGATTGCAGTCATCGGCCACCTCGGGAATACGCTTTATGAAGATTGGTACAGCGGTACGATGCCTTATCAAATCACCCCGCTTGACGGAATCAAAGACAAAATCGGCGAAGAGCGTGTCTCTTTTGCAGAAGGCCTCGAACATGCCGGATTCAAATCCATACTGACCGGAAAATATGTAACGGCCGGGCGCGGCGGCAAACAGCCGCTAGCAGCCGCAGCGGAGAAGCTTGAGCACAATGAGACATTCGACTTGGCCGACTGGGGAGGCGATGTATACACACTGCGCGCCCAAGCGAATCGCCGCTATGTCTCGCTTCAAGACGACGGTCGTTTAATCGCCAATCAAAAACAGCCGAACGGCTGGACGGTTCGCGAAACCTTTCAGTTCGAAAAGCTGTCTGACGGAACGTTCGCTATCAAAAACAAAGCCAACGGCAAATTCATCTCCGCCGCAACAGACGGCACCTTAACGGCCTCCGCGGAAAAACCGGCTTCAGCGGCAGAAAGGTTTGCAAAAACCATCGTCAAAAACGGAATAGATGAAGCCGTCCAATTGGCGAAATCGGCTGACAAAGCGATCGTTTTCGTCGGAAACAACCCTTACATCAACGGCCGGGAAACCGAAGACAGAGAGGATATCAAGCTTCCTTTCGCCCAGGAAGAGCTGATCAAAGCTGTCCATCAAGCCAATCCGAACACAGTGCTAGCCGTCATCAGCAGCTATCCGTTCGCACTGAATTGGGCCGACAGACACATCCCCGCGATTTTGTATACCTCCCACGGGGGACAGGAAGCGGGAAGCGCTCTGAGCGACATCCTCTTCGGTGATAAAAATCCCGGGGGACGGTTAACACAAACGTGGTACACATCTGCCAGGGACCTCCCTGATATGACGGACTACGACATCATCAAAGGAAAGAGAACGTACAAATATTTTGACGGCGATCCCCTGTATTCGTTCGGACACGGTTTATCATACACATCATTCCGCTATTCAAGCTTATCCGTTTCCTCAAACACCTTAAAAAAACGGGGAGCCGTCACGGTTCAAGTCAAGATCACCAATACGGGAAACAAAACAGGTGATGAAGTCGTCCAGCTCTATACCTCCCCCCGGTTTAAAACACGGGTTAAGCAGGCAAAACAAGATTTAAAAGACTTCAAGCGGATCACGCTTTCTCCGCAGGAAACGAAGACCGTGTCTTTCAAGCTGAAGCAAACAGACCTTGCCTTTTGGGATGTGACAAGAGAAAAGTTTGCCGTTGAAAAAGGCCCTTACCGAATCGCCGTCGGCAGCTCATCAACAGATATCCGCCGGACAAAGCCGATCCTTGTTGACGGAGAAACAATTCCGAAGCGGAACCCGGCGCAAAAAACAAAAGCCGAAAACTATGACGACTACAAAGGCGTACAGATCACCGAAGAGTCCAAATCAGGCGGTGATGCGGTCAAAAATGACGAAAACGGCGCATGGATCTCCTATAAAGATGTCCGCTTCAAAGGTGAAAAGCATTTGAAAATCAGAGCCGCAAGCAGCGGAGGCGGAGAAGTCGGCATCTACCTTGGGCATCCGGGAAAAGGCAAAAAAATCGGTTCTTTAAAGATCCCTGACACATCGGGACTGCAAAACTGGAAAACACTCGAAACACCCGTCAAAAGAACAGCAGGAACACACCATATTTATTTCGTTTTCCAAGGAAGCATTTCGATCGATACCTTTCAATTTCAACGCTGACAAAATAAAAAAGGCCATGCAGAGGATTCTGCATGGCTTTCGTCATTTTTTGTGTATTTTCACGCTTTACATTTTGGGAGATATGTATTAGAATTCTAGAAAAGTTGCATTAGGTAAAAAAAATAGCCTAAGGTAATAAAAAGTTACTAAGATAAAAATATTGTATTTAGGTCAAATTTGATATAGACATAGAAAGGGGTTAATGAACACTATGAAACCCGCAATCACTGTAAAAGATTTATATGTTTCATACCATGGCACTGAAGCGCTCCACAATATCACTTTCTCAATCAGCCAGGGCAGAATGGCCGGTATAATCGGACCGAACGGCGCCGGAAAATCAACGCTATTAAAAGCCGTACTGGAGCTGATTCCGAAGGATAAAGGCGACATCCGCCTGCTGGGAAAACCGCTTAAAGACGTTCGCAAAAAAATCGCCTATGTCCCTCAGCGGAATGACATGGATTGGACGTTTCCCATCAATGTGCTCGATACGGTTCTGCTTGGAACATACCCTGAACTCGGTGTTCTCCGCCGCCCGAAAAAGCGCCATAAAGACTTGGCATACCACTGCCTGGAAAAAGTCGGGATGGCGTCATTTGCCAAGCGTCAGATCGGCGAACTGTCGGGCGGACAGCAGCAGCGCGTTTTCCTCGCGCGGGCCCTCGCCCAAAATGCGGAGCTGTTTTGCCTTGATGAACCATTCGTCGGCATTGATGTCACAAGCGAAGACATGATTATCGCCATCTTAAAGGAACTGCGTGACGAAGGAAAAACCGTCCTTGTCGTCCATCACGATTTAAGCAAGGCGGACAGCTATTTCAACGAATTAATTTTGCTGAACAAAAAGCTGATTCAAACAGGCCCTGTCACCGACATTCTCAAGCCCGAGGTCATGATGAAAGCTTATGAATCGCAGCTTCCGTTTCTGCAAACAGAAAGGGGGGCCATCTGATGGAATTTATCAGCGGCTTGATGGACTACACCTTTCTGCAAAAATCGCTGTTCACTTCGATGATGGTGGGGATCATCTGCGGTGTGATCGGCTGCTTTATTATCTTACGGGGGATGGCGCTGATGGGTGACGCCATTTCCCACGCCGTCCTCCCAGGTGTCGCCATCTCGTATATGCTCGGCGTCAATTTCTTTTTCGGAGCCGTCTTTACAGGGGTTCTGACGGCACTTGGAATCGGCTATGTCAGCCAAAACAGCAGGATTAAAAACGACTCGGCCATCGGCATCGTCTTTACGGCGTTTTTCGCCATCGGCATTATCTTGATCACACTTGTGAAAAGCTCAAGCGACCTGTACCACATTTTGTTCGGCAACGTCCTGGCCGTCCGTTCATCAGACATGTGGACCACGCTCGTCATCGGCATCATCATTCTCACAGCGGTCTTTTTATTTTATAAAGAACTGCTCATCACGTCTTTCGATCCGACGATGGCTGCCGTCTACGGGTTGCCGAACCGGCTGATCCACTACTTTTTAATGACGCTTTTAACACTGGTCACCGTCGCGTCTCTCCAGACCGTCGGCATTATTCTCGTCGTCGCGATGCTGATCACACCGGCCGCCACCGCTTATTTATTAACGGACCGGCTTTGGGTGATGATCTATATGGCCGCATTCTTCGGCGCATTGTCAGCCGTCATCGGTCTCGGTTTAAGCTACACGTACAACCTCTCATCAGGAGCGGCGATCGTACTGGTGGCCACCATTCTCTTCGGTCTTGCCTTTACGTTTTCACCAAAACAGGGCGTGCTGTGGAGATCTTTGAAGTCAAGAAGAAAAAGGGCAGAGCTTCAACATTAATCGAACATAAAGGGGGAAAACAAATCATGAAAACCTTGCGAACATTTGCGATTTTGGCGGCTGTGGTCATGCTTTTTGCCGCCGGCTGCTCATCGAAAGAAAGCAGCGGTGAAAACGGAAAATTGAAAGTCGTCACCACCTACTCCATTCTCTATGACATCGTCAAACATGTCGGCGGTGACCACATTGATGTCTACAGCATTGTACCGGTCGGCACAGATCCGCACGAATACGATCCGCTTCCAAAAGACGTCCAAAAAACGACGGATGCCGATATCGTCTTTTATAACGGACTGAACCTGGAAACGGGCAACGGCTGGTTCAACAAGCTGCTTGAAACGGCTGAAAAAGCGGGCGATGACGCCCCAGTCTACAAGCTGAGCGAAGGGGTCAAAGCAAAGCACCTCACCTCTAAAGGAAAAGAAACGGAAGAAGACCCGCATGCCTGGCTCGATATTGAAAACGGGATTCGATATGCCAAAAATGCCAGAGACGCGCTGATCAAAAACGATCCTGATCATAAAGAAGACTATGAAAAAAACGCGAAAACCTATATCGAAAAACTGCAAAAGCTCCATGACGATGCCGTCAACCGCTTCAAAGACATCCCGAAAGAACGCCGCATCCTCGTGACAAGCGAAGGCGCTTTTAAATATTTCGCTTCGGCCTACGGTGTCGACGCCAATTATATTTGGGAGATTAATACCGAAAATGAAGGGACACCGGGCCAGATGAAAAGAATCGTCGACACGGTGAAGAAAAGGGACGTTCCGGCGTTATTTGTTGAGACAAGCGTTGACCCGCGAAGCATGGAAAGCTTGTCCGCGGAAACCGGCGTGCCGATCAAAGGAAAAGTCTTCACAGACTCCATCGGAAAACCGGGGGAAGCCGGAGATTCATATTATGATATGATGAAAGAAAACCTCGACCGGATCCATCAAGGGCTCGCCGAATAAACTTGCGCTGCTGTACATCAAGTACAGCAGTTTTTTTATGCTTGTTTCCATCTCTTTCAGAGCCCGCCCCACGATCTTGCCAGGCTTGCCCCTCAAAAATAGCGTATCTTGATTTTTTCTTCATCCTCTCTCGCAAACCGATACAATAGAACTATAAAAGGAGGTTTCCAGATGAAAGGCGGCCTGTTTCAAATGACTTCTGACATATATCAGACGCTCAGCGATTCTGAACGGCATTTTCCAATCAGCTGCGGCGCTATGTAAAGGAGCATCCCGATGCAAACGACCCGAGAAAACCAAAGAAGAGATGAAAAAATCGCAGAAGAAAAAATTCTGATGTGCATGAGTGATGGCAAATATTAAATCACAAAAAACCGGACGCCTTCCTGATTTGCAGGCGTCCGGTTCAACATCCAGATGTCATTTCATTTCTGATTGATGGCTCGAATGTTCTGCGGGAGCGGAATTCTGGCTGAAGAAGATGGTGTATACGCCGATGACGATGCCGACGTATACAATCGCTGAAACCGCCCAGATGAGCACTCTTTTATTGTTCACGACGGGTTCCTCCATTCCAGTTTCACCTTTTGCAGCCTGAGCGCATTCAGCACGACCGACACTGAACTGAAGGCCATCGCCGCTCCGGCGATCCACGGCGCCAAAAGCCCCAAAGCGGCAAACGGAATGCCGACACTATTGTAAGCAAACGCCCAGAAAAGGTTTTGTTTAATATTTCTGATCGTCAGCCTGCTCATGCCGATCGCGTCCGCAATGCTGTTCAAATCGCCGCGGATCAAGGTAATATCGGCTGCTTCCATGGCGACGTCTGCTCCGGTTCCGATCGCCATTCCGGTGTCGGCCGCCGCCAGTGCCGGAGCATCATTGATTCCGTCGCCAACCATGGCGACTTTTTTGCCTTCCGCCTGGATCTTTTTCACCTGATCTGCTTTTCCTTCCGGGAGAACTTCGGCTATCACATGCTCAATCCCCGCTTCAGCCGCAATCGCCTCAGCCGTCTTCCGGTTGTCGCCGGTCATCATCACGACCTCCAGCCCCATGTTTTTCAGCCTTTCGACAGCCGCTTTTGACGTATCTTTGATCGTATCAGCCACGGCAATCAGCCCGGCATAGCGTCCGTCAACAGCGACAAGCATCGCCGTCTTTCCTTGGCTTTCAAGCTTTTCCATCTCGGTGCTTGCTTCATGAATGTCAATATCATGCCGCTCCATGAGGCGTCTTGTACCGATCAAAATCGGTTGGCCGCCGGCAACCGCCTCAATACCGTATCCGGGTATCGCTTCAAAGCTTTCAGGACCTGTCAGCTCAATCCCTTTTTCGCTGATTCCTTCAACAATCGCTTCGGCAAGAGGATGCTCGGAGTTTTTTTCCGCCGAACCGGCCAGTTTGAGAAATTGTGCTTCCTCAATCCACGGTGCCGGACGGACATCGGTCAGCTGCGGCTTTCCATTTGTTACGGTTCCTGTTTTATCGAGCACGATCGTCTCCAAACGGTGGGCCGTCTCCAAATGTTCGCCGCCTTTAAATAAAATGCCGTATTCAGCGGCGCGGCCGGACCCCGCCATAATCGAAGTCGGCGTCGCCAGCCCGAGCGCACAAGGACACGCGATTACAAGCACCGCGATCAATTTTTCCAGCGCTGTCCCGAATTCTCCGGGGCTCACCAAAAGGTACCAAACGATAAACGTCACAATGGCGATCGCCACAACGATCGGCACGAATACTCCTGAAATCCGGTCGGCCAGGCGCTGAATCGGCGCTTTTGATCCTTGCGCCTCTTCCACCACTTTAATAATTTGCGCTAAAGCGGTATCTTTGCCGACTTTTTCGGCTTTGACTTTGATAAATCCGTTTTTATTGATGGTGGCGCCAATCACCGCGTCTCCAACCGTTTTGTCAACAGGGATGCTTTCACCGGTAATCATCGATTCATCCAAGGCTGAACGTCCTTCGACGATTTCTCCGTCGGCGGGAACTTTTTCCCCCGGTTTGACATGCATGATATCACCGGCTAAAACCTCTTCAATCGGCACCGTGATTTCCGCGCCGTTTCTGACAACGGTCGCCGTTTTCGCCTGCAGCCCCATCAGCTTTTTGATCGCTTCTGATGAGCGGCCTTTCGCTTTCGCTTCAAACAGCTTTCCTAAAATAATCAGTGTCAGAAGAATGGCGCTCGTTTCATAGTAGAGGCCTTCGGCGTGATGGCCGCGTCTAAGACTTTCAATACTTAAATAAAAGCTGTAGAAATAAGCGGCCGACGTCCCCAGCGCAACCAGCACATCCATGTTTGCGCTTTTGTTGCGGAGCGCTTTATAGGCCCCGATATAAAACTGCCTGCCGACGATAAACTGCACCGGTGTAGCCAAAGCGAACTGCACCCATGGATCCATGAACATGTCCGGCAGCCAGATAAAAGCCGTGAATTTGAAATGGCTGACCATTGCCCAAAGGAGAGGAAAAGACAAGATCACGGAAAAAATCAATTTGCCTGTTTGATTTTCAATGTCTTTTTCTCTTTGCTCGGCCGAGCTGTCCCGGGTGCGGTCTTTTTTCAACTCCAGCTTGTAGCCGAGCTTTTGTGCAGCTTCTTCCATATCTTCCGGAGAAACCGCGCCGGGATGGTATTCGACTGCAGCCGTTTCAAGCGCGAAATTTACGGCGGCGCTTTTGACGCCAGGCAGTTTGTTGAGGCGCTTTTCGATCCGGTTTGCACAAGCCGCACATGACATGCCCGAGATGGAAAATTCGGCTTTTTCGACAGCTACTTGATAACCGAGCGACTCCACCTTTTCAGCCAGCTGTCCGACATCGACTTGAGCGGGATCATAGACGACTTTGGATTTTTCCAAAGCTAAATTCACATTTGCGTCTTCAACTCCGTCAAGCCGTTTCAGCCCTTTTTCAATCCGCGCTGCACATGCTGCACACGTCATGCCGGATATTTGCAGTGTGGCCTCCTTTTGTCCATCCATGTTTATCACTCCTTATATACCCCTAACAGGTATATTCAGTGCAGAAAAAACCGCGCTTGATAAAGCGCGAACGCTTTTCCTAGCTTGCGACATCATACCCCTGATCCTCGATCGTATCAACGATCTCCTTCAGCGATACTTTTTCTGAATCAAAAGAAATTTCGACAGTGCCGGCGCCCAGATCCACCTTTACCGCTTCAACGCCGCCAAGCTCGCCGACGCTTCCTTCAACAGCCTGAACACAATGATTGCAAGACATTCCTTCGACTTTCAACGTTTTTTGTTCCATATTGAAAACCTCCTTGATTTTATATTACCATACCCCTGTAGGGTATTTCAATACGTTATGATTTTGAAAACCGTTTAAATACATCGAGAAGCTCTTCAATGGCTTCATCTCCCTCGCCCTTTTTCACGGCGTTGGCTACACAGTGGTGTGTATGATTTTCCAGCAGGCTGAAAGCCACCTTTTGCATGGCCGCCTGAACGGCGGAGATTTGCACCAAAATATCGACGCAATAGCGGTCGTTTTCAATCATGTTTTGAATACCTCTGACTTGTCCCTCGATTCTTTTCAAGCGGTTTTTGATCTGTTCCTTTTCTTTGGAACTTTTAGGGTTAAGCATATGATCATCATGATGTTCTGACATCGGAACACCTCTCTTTCAGTTATAGTCTGCCACAACCTTGTTACCATTATAAAATGCAAAAGGAAACATGTCTAAAAAAAGATACCCCGCATTGGCTGCGGGGTGTGTCTGTTTCGCTTTTATTTATTTAATGCTTTGAAGAATTCCCTCATAAACTCAGGAAGATTCGACCAATCGTGTCCTGAAACAAGGTTTCCTTCCACATGGAGCTTTTCTTCGATGTATGTCGCGCCAGCCGCTTCAACTTCAGGTTTGCAGGCAATGTAAGCCGTCAGCTCACGGCCTTTCAGATGTTCTCTCAGGCTTGTGAAAATCAGGCTCGCATGGCAGATGGCACCGACAGGTTTATTTTCTTCAAAGAAATGGGCGACGATCTTTAATAAGGAATCATACATCCGGATGAACTCAGGCGCTCGTCCGCCGGGGATGATCAGGCCGTCATACTCGGAAGGGTCGACCTCGTCAAATGAAGCGTGCGCATCAATTAAATAGCCCGGTTTTTCCGTATATGTATCCCAATCTAAGAAGTCATGAACAACCGTATGGATTTTTTTCTTTTTAGGCGCGGCAATCGTTGTTTCAAAACCTTCTTCAAGACAGCGGTAATAAGGGTAATACACCTCTAATGCCTCCACAGCGTCACCTGTTACAATCAACACTTTCTTCGCCATCAAAAACATCTCCTTTCTTTTTTTACTCTTCTATTTTATCTGAATCGGGCTGTAATTTAAAACCAAAGTGCTCAGACCTGATTTAGCCGACAATGGTGATCTGTTCGGTTTTCTCCTTCAGCTCTTCGAGGCTTCCTTGATCGATCCCTGAATCCGCGATGATGTGATATCCGTCGTGAAGCCGGTCGATCTGCGAAAATGCCCGCTTGCCGAATTTGCTGCTGTCCGCCATTAAAATCGTCTGGTCGGCGATGTCGATCATACGCTTTTTCAAGAGGGCCTGCCATTCGTTTGAATCGCTTAAGCCGCTCTCGGGATCGACGCCTTTGCATGAGAGAAACGTTTTGTTGACGTGATACAAATCAAGGGAACGTTCCGCCAGAGGCCCGACAAATGACATCGATTCAGGAAGCAGCATCCCTCCGGTGGAAATCACCGTTATCTTTTCTTTTTTCGCAAGCTCCATCGCCACTCTGACTGAATTCGTAATGACGGTCAGCGGGATGTTTCCGAGCGTTTTGGACATATACCACGCCGTCGTGCTGGCATCGAGGATGATCCGTTCCCCGCTTTCCACAAGCTTGACGGCTTCATAGGCAATCATTTTCTTTTCCGCGACGTTTGTAATCTCCCGTTTTCGAAAATGAATCTCGGCTTCCTCGGTCTGTACACTGACGGCGCCCCCATGGCTTCTTTTCAGCTTGTTTTCTTTTTCAAGCTTTTCTAAATCGCGCCTGATCGTTTCCTCCGTGACGGAGAAAATTTCACTCAGCTCGGTGACGCGCACGCTCGAACGCAGATTGACAAGCTCAACGATTTTTTGGTGTCTTTCAGCTACAAGCATCCGTTTACTTCCTTCCTCTATTGAAAAATCACTGTTTTCTCCATGATAGCGCATCAGCGGTTCAGCGGGAAGAGACGCTACAGAATATGTTCGTAATAATGTTGATAAGCCGCTTCCCAGGCCCGCACATCTTCAGGTGTGTACGTTTTTTGCGGAAAGGAGGCTTTAATGGCATGACGCGCTTCCTGAACATCCCAAAACATGTCAAGCGCCATCGCCTGAACGGCAACATTGCCGATCGCACTCGCCTCGGAAGGCCCCGCCCAGACCTTTTTGGCCAATACATTCGCCGTGTACTGGCAGAGCAGCTCATTATGAATGCCTCCCCCAACCATGTGAAGCCCTTCGTACTGTTTTCCGGTCAGCCGCTCGATCCGCTCCAAGGTAAAACGGTATTTGAACGCAAGGCTTTCCAGGACACAGCGGATGATCTCTCCAGGCGTTTCCGGCACCTCCTGGTTTGTGTTCCGACAGTAGGTCTGAATCGCTTCAGGCATATTGACGGGATTGAGAAACATGCTGTCATCAGGATCGAGCACCGCTTTAAAACGAGCGGACCGTCCGGCAAGCCTGACAAGTTCTTCGTTCGTAAACATAAGCCCCCTTTTTTCCCAATCGGCTTGGCAGCGCTGAAAAAGCCATAATCCCATAATGTTTTTCAGGAAACGGAATGTCCCGCCGACACCGCCTTCATTTGTAAAGTTCCAGTCTAAAGCGTCCTTACTCATGATCGGCCTGTCGAGCTCCGTTCCGATCAGCGACCACGTCCCGCAGATCAAGTAGACGAAGTCTTTCGTTTCCGCGGGAACGCCGACAACCGCCGAAGCCGTATCGTGTTCACCGACCGCGATCACCGGCACTGCCGGAACATCCAATTCTGCGCATACAGATGATGTAAGGCGCCCTGCTTCACTTCCGGGTTTGAGGATGTCGTTTGGGAAAATCGCAGCCGGAAGACCGAGGCGGCTGATCAGTTCACGATCCCAGCCGGAGATTGTCGGATTAAACAGCTGGGTGGTTGTCGCATTGGTCCATTCGCTTTTTTTCTCGCCTGTCAAGAAGTAACGGAGCAAGTCGGGGATCATTAAAAGCGTCTCAGCGCGCTCGAGGAGTGGAGAATTCGCCCGTTTCAGCGCGTAAAGCTGAAACATCGTATTGAAGGGCAGCATCTGAATGCCCGTATGTGCAAATATCTTTTCCCTTCCTATTTTTTCAAATACTTCCTCCATCACACCCTCTGTGCGGGGATCGCGGTAATGATAAGGATTTCCCAGCAATTCTCCGTTTTGATCAAGGAGGCCGAAATCAACCGCCCAGGAATCGATCCCGATGCAGCTGATTCGGCCGCAGCCGTTTTTCGCTTTCAACACCCCTTGTTTGATTTCATGAAAGAGGCGGAGAATGTCCCAATACAGATGCTTCCCCGCTTGAACGGGCTCATTTGCGAAACGGTGAATTTCCCGCACTTTGATCAGGCTGTCGTCAACATACCCTGCAAAAGCTCTTCCGCTGCCCGCCCCGAGATCAAATGCCAAGATTGTCACCAGCTTGCACCGCCTTTGCCGCGCACGAGGATTTCTTTGGCATATCCGCTTTCCTGATAGGCTTTCAGCGGATCGGCCGGGACATTCATCTCCTCGCGTACGGCATGAAGAAGCGGCTTCACATCCAGTTCAAAAGCTTCGCGCACCGCCGCCTCACAAGCAAGGACATCGTGGTTTTCCTGCGCTTCTTTGACTTCTTCAAAATTGATGAGAAGCGCTTTTGCATAATAGGTCTGTACATTGACGACCGAGCGCAGCACAGCCGGGATTTTCGGCTCAAGATTATGGCATTGGTCAAGCATGTAGGAAATCTGTTCCGCTTTCCTCCTCACATGTGGGTCAGTATCGCGGGAGGCGTCTAAAATTTGATAAAAAATGAGAAACAATTCGTACGGATTGTGGGCGCCGACGATTAAATCGTCATCCGCATATTTGCGGCTGTTGAAATGAAAGCCGCCCAAACGCTGCTCATCGAGTAAATAGGCAACAATATGTTCAATGTTCGTTCCTTGCGGATGGTGGCCGGTATCGACGAGCACATCAGCCTTTGGACCGAGCTTTTGCGCCAGATTGAAGGCCATGCCCCAGTCCGCCAAATCGGTATGGTAAAAAGCCGGCTCAAAAAATTTATACTCAATCAGAAGCCGCATATCATCAGCAAGCGCCGCGTACACTTCCTTCAGGCATTCATACATCCAGCTTTTCCTCTTTCTCATGTCAGCCTGCCCCGGATAGTTGGTTCCGTCGGCAAGCCAGAGGCTGATTTCCTTTGAGCCGGTTTGTTTTGCGATGTCCACGCATGCAAGCAGATGGTCTGTCGCTTTCTTGCGAATCTCCGTTTTTACATTGGTAATGCTGCCGAATTTGTAGTCATCGTCTTGGAACAGGTTCGGATTGACGGCCCCGATCGCAACACCCAGATCTTCGGCGTGTGCTTTCAGCTTTGCATAATCATCGACCCTGTCCCATGGAATATGGATGGCAACGGACGGACAAACGCCAGTCAGCTTATGGACAACTGCGGCATCCTCCATTTTTTCAAAAGGATCTCTTGGCACACCTTCTTGCTGAAACACTTTAAAACGTGTGCCCGAATCTCCGTACCCCCATGAAGGCGTTTCGATTTTAAGCGCTTTCATTTTTTCGATTGCTTCCGTCAGGCTGATCCCCCTGTCTTTCTGCTGCTGTTCAAATAAAGCGTAAGATTGATCACTCATTGTACACCCATCCCCTTTATTTTATTGGTAGCGGATACGCCATTGTCGACATTAAAGCCAGTTCAGGCTGTGTTGTATCCATCCGGCTGTACTGGACGATAACGGGCAGATTGCTTTCAATCTCAATGGCATAAGGAACATTTTCGGGAATACGCGCTCCCGATGTCTCCAGCGAGCTTGTGCGGATATGTTTTGTTCTTCTGCCGCCAACCGTCTCCACCATCCCCTCAAGCGGCGGCCGATCCTCAAAATAGACTGTGATGTGAAGCTCCGCATCCTCCTCATGGCAATTCAAAACGCAAATCGATTCATGGCTGGTGAGACTCCCGGAGCTTTGAGGCGGGATAAAGCCGTCCGGTATGATCCAATGCCTTTCACCTTTCATCTCCCTTTTCCCCCTTTGTCTTCAAAAGCGGCCCTCAGGCCGCTTTTTCGATTATCTTGAAAATGCAGCCGGTACGCCTCCGTCAACCGTCAGCATACACCCAGTTGTTTTTGCCGCCTTATCCGAAGCAAAATAAGCGATCGCTTCAGCAATGTCAGCGGGATAAATATTGACGGACAGAGCCGTCCGCTTCCGGTAATGCTCCTCAAGACGGTCCGGCTCAATCCCGTAAGCGGCCGCCCTTTCTTCACGCCATTTCGAATCCCAGATCGCCGATCCTTGAAGAACGGCATCAGGAAGAACGGAGTTCACGCGGATTCCGTACGCTCCGCCTTCGGCGGCGATACACCGCGCCAGATGGACTTCCAGCGCTTTTGCGGAACTGTATGCCGAAGCGTTCCTGCCTGCATAGACGGAATTTTTGGAGCCGACGAACACCATGGTTCCACCGTTATTTTGTTTTTTCATTTGTTTAAAAGCTTCTCTGGCGACTAAGAAATATCCTGTTCCCAACACATTCATATTCAGATTCCATTCTTCAAGGCTCGTGTCATCAAGCGGGCTTGATGTGGCAAGCCCCGCATTATTGACAAGAATGTCGATTCCCCCGTACTTGAGGACGCTTGTTTTGAAAGCCTGCCGCACTTCCTCTTCTTTCGTCACGTCGAGCCGGACGGCCGCCGCCCGCTCCCCTCCGTACTGTTCATTAATCTCCGCCGCCGTTTTTTCTGCACCTTCCTGATTAATATCAGCGACGATGACGTGCGCTCCTTCAGCAGCAAGGCGGCGGCACGTCTCACTGCCGATTCCTCCAGCTCCTCCCGTCACAAAGGCCGTCTTGCGGGAAAATTCGGCTTCCGGCGGAGCAAGTGTCAGCTTATAAAGTTCAAGCGGCCAATATTCAACATTGTAGGACTCTTCTTCATGAAGAGAAACAAAGTTTCCAAGGGCTTCCGCCCCTTTCATGACGGCGATCGCCCGATGGTATAAATCCCTGGTCACCTTCGCCATCGCCAGGCTTTTTCCGGTTGTGACCATACCGAGTCCCGGGATGAGGATGACGCGCGGCGCCGGTTCAAACATGCGGTCTCCTTCCTGCTTGTTTCGCTCAAAATAGGCTTTATATTCATCTTTAAATCTGGCGATCTCTGTTTTGATCAATTCAATCAGGCGGTTTGAGTCGTTTTCAGACGGGTTCCACGGGATGTATGCCGGAACGCGCTTTGTATGAACGAGGTGATCCGGGCAGGCGGCGCCGATTTGTGAAAGCGCCGGAGCATGTTTGCTTGACACGAATTCCAGCACTTCATCCGAATCGCTCCATGTCAAGAGCAGATTTTTTTGATCACTGACAAGGCCGCGGATAACGGGCATGATGTCTGCAAAGATGCGCTTTCGTTCATCAGCCGGAAGCGCATCACACGCCTTGCCTCCGAACGGTTGAGTCTCGGCTGACCGCCGTTTAATATACGCTTCCGCTTCCCTGATCACGGCAATTGTCTGATCATAGCTTTCTTTTGCCGTTTTGCCCCATGTGACAAGACCGTGCTTTTCCATCAGCACAAGCTCCGCATTCGGGTTGTTCTTCACCCCTTGGGCGATCATTTTGGATAAAGCAAATCCAGGCCGTACATAAGGAACCCATACAAAACGGCTGCCGAAAATCTCTTCTGCATGCTGCTTCCCGTTTTCAGCGCAGCAAATGCTGATGATGGCATCCGGATGTGTGTGGTCCACGTGCGGAAAGGGCAGAAAAGCATGCAAAAGCGTTTCAATCGATGGCCGCGGGTGTCTGCCGTCGATCATGCAATGGGATAGATAAGCTGTCATTTCTTCGTCAGTCATATGCTCGCGCTCGATCAGCGGCTGAATGTCCTCGAGTTTCAATCCGGTAAACTGCTCGGCTGTCATGGCCGCCAAGTCTGATCCGCTGCCCTTGACCCACATCACATCAATGTCACGGCCGCGAAAATCTTTTTCTACCGTTTTCATCGAAGTATTGCCGCCGCCCCAGTTGCAAACCGAACGGTCAGAGCCGATCAGGTTGGAGCGGTACACGAGTTCAGCAAGACCGGTGCATTCGGCAGCTTTCTCATCAGACCATAAATATTCCACCATATCAATCACTCCGTTTTTGTTTGTTTACTTTTGAATATTTTTGTTTTTAGAGTATCATATATTGATTTATTTTGTAAGCGTTTTTTTTAACGCGCGATTTTGTTAAACAAGGAACAACATATCATAATTTATATTTCCGTAAGAAAATAGAATTATTTTACATGGTATATATTGTAATCTATCATTACTTATAGTAACCTTGCATAGACCACACCAAAGACGTGTGGAAAATAAGGAGGTTTTAAACATGAAAATTGCTGTCAGACTGCTCGCTTTTCTCAGCCTATTCGGTCTCGTGCTGTTCGGAAGCGTCCAACACAGCGCACAGGCTAAAGAGGGGAACAAGAAGATTTCACATTATCAAGTACTTACTCAAGATGAAGATGGCACACAGACGGCCGTTAGTTTTAACAACAAAATCGCATTTGACCAATATGTCAAACAGCATCCCGTAAAACCGAAACACAAATTTTTCCCGGCAGACCGGATTTACAGTACGCTTTATGAAAACATCAACGGAGGAGGATGGTCCATTCAGGCATATGCCAATGTCATGACCAACCTTGCCGGAAACGCCAATGATGCCGTTTCATCTGTCAGAACCCATCCTCACGGCAATTACACATATGTTTACATCGATGCCAATGGCGGCGGCAATGCCCTTGCGCTCGCCAACACCGGCGGTCTGTATAATCTGCTGGGGCCGGTCGGCGACGGATCGAGAACGTGGAATGATGAAGTGTCTTCCGTCCTGGTCAGATCGAATTGATCTAAAGACGGGCATGTAAAGAAGACCAAGCAGCCAAAATAAAAAAATTGAAATTCGCGGAAAGCGCTGACATTCTTGTCAGTGCTTTTTTTGCCGCCAGCCGTTAGCTCGGCAGAAGACATTCGGCTGCATAAGGCTCTTGAAATCCTCCTTTTCATTTTTTAATATATAAATTCATGTTTTTAAAGAGGAGGGATAGCGATGAACAGAAAACACAACACACCAGTCAAACTGATCATCATGATTTTTATGATCTGCACGTTTTCCATCGGCTTTACGGAATACATTGTGATGGGCATATTAACCTCTATTTCAAACGATCTCTCTATCCCGATTTCTTCCACCGGCCTTTTGGTCACGGCTTATGCGGGAAGCGTTTGTCTGACGGGGCCGATCGTGACGATCTTATCGGTGAAACTGCCGCGCAAACCGGTATTGCTGGGCTTGATGGGGATTTTTATAATAGCCAATACACTCAGTATATTTGCGCCAAATTTCACCGTTTTATTGATATCCAGAATTTTATCCGCATCCATCCATGGCGCATTTTTTGCGACGACAATGGTATTCGTCAGCGAAATGGTGCCGCCTGAAAAACGCGCTGCCGCCGCAGCCTCCATGAATGGCGGCTTGACCATCGCACTGATGCTGGGCGTTCCTTTCGGTTCTTTTTTGGGCGACCTTTTCAACTGGCGGGTTGTTTTTGCGATGGTCGCATGCCTCGGGTTGATCGGTTTTATCGGCATTCTTATGACCGTGCCGCACAGAAAGCCAAAAGTAGTGCCAAAACTGATCCACGAATGGGGTGTGTTTAAAAATAAACAGGTTCTCTTTTCTTTTGCCATTACGATCTTCGGCTATTCAGGCGTTTTCATCGCGTATACGTTTATCGAACCGATGCTGAGGCACTCAGCCGGCTTTGGGAGCCTTGGGATTACCGCTTCCCTTTTTGCTTATGGCTTTGGCGGTGTCGTCGGCAATTTCTATGCGGGGAAAGTTCCGTTTCATTTATTAACCCGCACGATGATCGGCGTGATGATCGCATTGATGTCGATCCTTGCCGTCTTTCCTTTTGTAACCGGACATCCGGCCGGCGCCATCATCGTTACCTTTTTATTCGGGGCAGGTGCCTTTGGAACGGTGCCGCTGTTGCAAACAAAAGTCGTGGCCGCGTCCGAATACGGAACAACGATTGCCACTTCTGTCAGCATTGCGGCTTTTAATTTGGCCAATGCGCTTGGGGCATGGATCGGCGGACTCATTCTCAATGCGTCCGGCTATTACACATACCTTGCCACAGGCGGTGCGCTGATGACCTTATGCGGCCTGATGCTGACGATGTTTGCTTATGCGTCTGAAAAAAGACAGACGAAAGCGATGTGGGAAACAGAGCGAATGTGACAAAAAAAGCTGCCAGACTCATGATCTGGCAGCTTTTTCATGCTGTTTTGTTGTGTTTGTTTGCCGCGTTTTCAGCACAGCCATCAACATCACCAGACTGACGGCCGCATATGCGATTCCGAAACAGCCAAATACAAAAACCGATGACAGCCTTTCTAAAAAAATCCCCGACAGGACAGGTCCTGCGGCCATACCCGTATATCTGATAAAATTAAACAGCCCCATCGCACTGCCTCTGCTTTCCTCAAATTCGTTCGTCATCATCGTCGAGAACAGCGGCGGGATGAGCCCCATTGTGATGCCGAAAAGGACCAGGGCGACGGACATGAAAACAAGTGAGAACGTATGCGTAAAGCCGAAAAACACGATGCCTCCGGCCGCCGTTAAATTGCCGTACAAAAACAGGCGTCCGAGCTTTACTTTCTTTTGAATCGATTTGAACAGTATGCTGCCGACAATCGTGCTGACCGCTACCGGCAAATAAAGAAGACCGACGATGTTCAGATCAAGGTGATACCTGTCCGTTAATAAAATCGGCAAATAAACGATGATGGAGAAATAAATGAAAAAAATGAAAAAGCTTAAAATGAGAATCGCGTTCCCCGTCCTGTTTTTGAATATGTCCCTGTAGTGTGACAATAGTTTGTTTACGGTCAGGTTCGTCTTCTTTCTTCCGTTCTCCCGCGGAAAGAAAAACGCGTTCGCCAAAAACAAAATGACGGACAGCACGGCCAAAAACCAAAAAATACCCGGATAGTTAAAGCGTTCGCCGATGAAGCCGCCCAGAATCGGCGCCGCTGCGGGCGCTACGGAAAGCAGCATTTGATAAGTACCCATTGCACTGCCCCGCTTCGTTCCTTCAAACAATCGGCCGATCGTCGTGGCTGCGACGAGAGGAAGCGCTGCCGTCCCGACAGCCTGAAGCACCCTGAAGATAAGAAACGAAGTAAAATCCTGAGCGGCGGCACAGCCGATCGTGGCGATGACGGTCAGGATAATGCTTGCGATCACAACAAACCTCGCACCTTTAAAATCGACAAGCGAGCCAAGAATGATCTGCATCACCGCTGTAATGAAAATAAATAGGGAAACGGACAAATTCACCATCGCAACCGAAACGTGAAACGAATCTCTAATCAAAGGAATGATAGGTGAATAAATATTTTGATTTAATGAAGCAAAAAACGCGCTCATACACACTAAATACAAGACAAAAGAAGAATTTAATTTCAAGGGTTTCATTTGAAAACCGCCTGCCTTATTTTGTTTATTCGTGAACAATATGATCTTCTTTCACAACTTTTGTTTACCAGTTAACAAAATTAATTGTAACCTCCCCAATAATAAATGTCAACGATGGGATTTTTAACAATTTTTACGTCTATTTACATACCTTTTATATTTGCGTCCTCTTCAAGCGAAGACACCTTGAATCATGAAGAATCCCGCTTTACATCTAATTACATATGCTCAGTTTCAATGAGGTATATTGCGAATATTTTCATATTTTTGCATAGAATCGTGTTGACACTTGGAAAAGTTAGGGATAAAATGACTATTGTTTACTAGTAAACCTTTATGTTTCACTTGAACAAATGTCCATACCCCCACACTTTCTTCATGATTTATGCCGAAACGAAATCAGCCTATTCCCAGCTCGATCAGCCGTATGACGATGCATCATTGATTTTAAAATCTTATATCCGCTAAGGAGGAAATCAATGACAGAGCTTATGATTGAGAGCAAGCACAGCTTATTCAAAACAGAGACGCTGTCTCAAAACTGCCATGAAATATTGACGCGCCGCCGCCATGTTTTAATTGGGATCAGCCCTTTTAACAGCCGATTCTCTGACGACTATATATACCGTCTCATCGGCTGGGCGCTCGATGAATTTCAAGATGTTTCCGTCCTTCTGGCGGGTAAGGAAGCCGCCAACCTCCTTGAAGCGCTCGGCACTCCAAAAGGAAAAGCCGAACGAAAGGTGAGAAAAGAGGTCTCCCGAAACAGAAGATTTGCTGAAAGAGCGCTCGTGGCGCACGGCGGAAACCCGGAAGCGATCCATACATTCTCGGATTTTGCAGAACAGACCGCATACATTAGCCTGCGTCAGGAAGTTGAGCACGCCTTTAGCGAGCAGCCGCATTTCCGCCAGGCATGCTTGGACATGTCCCATGCGGCGATCCTTGGACGAGCCCGCGGGACTCAGCTTGCCATTGGAGATGTGAATGACGCCATGCTGAATCTTGCAGTTGAATACGTCATTGCCGAGCTTCCGTTTTTCATCGGCGCTCCGGATATTTTAGGCGTGGAAGAAACACTTCTTGCTTACCACCGGCCCTGGAAGCTGGGTGAACGGATTTCAAGAAATGAATTTGCCGTCAGAATGCGCCCGAATCAAGGGTATCTGATGGTTTCCGAACCGGACGGCAGCATGGAATCTAAAAACATGCAGGAGGAACGAGTATGAATCAATCGCTTAAAACATTCAGCGTGTTGTCTGAACAATACCATGAGGATCCGTACAAATATTTCTCATACCTTCGCGAATCAGATCCCGTGCATTATGAAGAATCGCTTGACAGCTATTTCATCAGCCGATATCAGGATGTCCGCCACGTGCTTCAGAATCAGGACGTCTTTACGACGAAATCGCTCGCCAAACGGGCGGAGCCTGTGATGCGCGGACCTGTACTGGCGCAGATGAAAGGCAAAGAACATGCGGCGAAACGCAGAATTGTGCTGCGCCGTTTTATGGGCAAATCCCTTGATCACCTTACTCCGCTCATCAAAGAGAACGCCGAAAGGCTTTTGGCGCCGCATTTGGACAAAGGGCGGATCGACCTTGTCAACGATTTTGGCAAAACCTTCGCTGTTTGCGTCACAATGGACATTTTAGGTTTGGACAAGACTGATCATAAAACGGTCAGACATTGGCACAGCGGGGTCGCCGATTTCATCACCAGTTTGAATCAGTCGCCGGAAGACCGCAAGCATTCCCTGACTTGCAGCGAACAGCTTGCTGAATATTTGAATCCAATCATCGCGGAAAGGCGCGAAAATCCCGGACAAGATTTAATATCCATTCTCTGTACTTCAGATTACGAAGGTGTGGCCATGTCGGACAGGGATATCCGCGCGCTGATCCTCAACATCCTGCTTGCCGCTACAGAACCGGCTGACAAGACGCTCGCGCTGATGATCTACCATTTGCTGCACCATCCCGAGCAAATGGACGCTGTCCTTTTAGACCGTACACTTTTGCCGAAAGCGATTGCCGAGACATTGCGCTATAAGCCGCCGGTTCAGCTGATACCGCGGCAGTTGTCTCAAGACGCGGAAATCGGCGGTGTCAAACTGAAGGAAGGAACGACTGTATTCTGTATGATCGGCGCCGCCAACCGCGATCCTGAGGCATTTGAACGGCCGGATGAATTCAACATCCACCGCGGCGATCTTGATATCAAAAGCGCATTCAGCGGCGCGGCCCGGCATCTCGCATTTGGTTCAGGCGTCCACAATTGTGTAGGAGCCGGTTTTGCCAAGACGGAAATCGAGATTGTCGCAAACATCGTCCTGGACCATATGCGGAACATTAAGCTGGAGAAAGACTTCGTTTACCGCGAGACAGGTCTGTATACGCGCGGCCCCGTCTCACTTCGAATATTGTTTGATCAAAAACGTTAGCTTATGACAAGGCCTCCCCCTCCCACGGGGAGGCTTTCCCTTCATTTATACTGGCCATCCCGGCAAAACCGCCTCCTCCTTCCATTACCTTTGAGAGTTCATGGCAGGAAATGATTTGATGATTGTCCAGCTTGAAAATGGCGATTAATTCGATCTTCCCGCTGCTTCCATCCTTTTTGGCGACCTCGACCATATATCTCAATGTTGCACTTTGTAGATCCTCATCAAATAAAAATAGCTGAAAAGGTGAAACCGATATCGAACGGGTCACTTCCTTTAATGTCAGCATGTGCTCTGTCAATTCGCCAAGATCCATTTTTTTGCCGTCTGTCACTTGAACATAGCCGCTGCTGAAGTACGCAGGAATCTTTTCAATATTCATTTCTGAAACGATATCTTGATACATTCGGCTTAAAAATTGTTTTGCTTCTTCTCTATTCATCAGAATACCTCTCTCGCTGTCAGATGTGTTTTGCCCATTCATATAAAAAGCGGATGACCGTTTGCAGCTCAGATTCTGAGAACTGCGCAAACAGACTGCTGTAGCGCTGTTTGGCGATTTCATGCATGCGGTCATGGACACGAGCCAGCTTTTTTCCTTCCTCTGTTAATGTGTAATATAATTCTTTGTTGTTGTTTGGTTTTTTGTGCGACTCGATCATGTTGTGCTTCATCAGAACATTGACGGCTTTTGTAATGGCCGCCTTTGACACATGCAATTGTGCGGCAAGTAAAGCATTGTTGACCTGGGTTTCGCTCTCATTGATGATCGAGACGATGTGAAGCTGTGTCAGCGTCCAATTCTTGTGCATCCCTTCATCATTTTGAAAAGCTTCCTTCGCAAGCGTCTGCTGTTCGTGCTGAGCCCGCTTTTCCCTTTTCAGGATAAATTCCTGTACGGCTTGAAATGCCTGTTCATATGTGCTGTTTTCCACTCTTTTCATTTCCTTTCTCTTTATCGTTAACCGGTTAACTATTTTATAGTTTACCAGTTAACAATGTTTTCCGCAAGCATCTTGACAAAAAAAGCATATGATGCGGAGGCATCATATGCTTTCAATTCACGGTTGAAGCGACAACACGAGCCTTTCCGCCCACGACAGAAGCTTTAAGTCTTGTCTCCAACCGGCAATCAATGATAATCCGAGCGGCTCTCCATTTTTGGCGGACAAAGGGATCGTAATCTGCGGCAGCCCGGCCAGTCCGGCTATACATGTCAGCTGAATGGTGCGGGCCCTTCTTTCCTCTAATTCTGATTCCTGCAATCCCCGGAGCGGCGGAGTGCCGGGTGCCGTCGGAATAACAAGCAGGCCGGTGTCTCCGAGCAAATCAGAAAGCCTTCTTTTGATCGCTTCTCTTTTTGTCAACGCGTGTTCATGATCGCTTTTTTTTAGCGTTGCGGCCCATTGAAACCGCTCTGCTATTCCCGGGCCGAACACCGGCTTTTCACGTGTGATCCACTCTCCGTGTTCTTCCCAAATTTCCAAGCCTTGCAACACCCTGAACATCTCTTGCCACTCAGGCAGCCCATGGTCCGCCGCATTGATCCAAGCCATTTCGCCGCCGATCAAATCCTTGGCGTACGCATAGACTTGCGCCAAATCTTGATCTTCAAGCATCCCCCATGCCTCTTTTTCAAAATAAAGTCTGTCAAACCCCTTCCGGACGCTGTTTCCTCCGCCCAGCAGGACGCGGCCTACAGTATGCAAGACGCCGATATCCTTCGCCATCCAGCCAACTGTATCAAAGCTTTTGGCAAGCGGGATCACACCCTCTGTCGATACCGCTCCGTGAGTCGGTCGAAATCCGAAGATGCCGCAGTATGACGCAGGAATCCTGACAGAGCCGCCCGTATCCGTACCGAGGGCAAAATCGACCAAACCGCTAGCGGCCGCTACGGCAGAACCGCTTGATGAGCCTCCGGGAATCTTCTGTTCGGCTGCTGGATTCACCGGTGTTCCATAGTGGGCATTTTCCCCGTTCAGGCTGTACATCAGTTCATCTGTATGTGTCGCCCCTTTCAGCCTCGCCCCTTCCATAAGCAGAAGGTCGATCACTGCGGCATTTTTTTCAGAAGGACCGTGCGTCCTCAGCCAATCCGGATTTCCCGCGGCATTCGCATGACCTTTTACGGCAAAAACGTCCTTAACCGCAAAAATCGTATTCTTTAAGCTTCCAGCGCTGTTCTCTGGTGCCATTTCAAGCTTCTCATCTATAAATGCATCCCAATGCTTCTCCATCTGACATCCCCCTTCAGCAAGCCTGCTTCAACGATAACCTGCGGCAGACAGTTGAGGAAACAAAATGGTGATAAAATCTTCCATTTTAGATTTTCAGGAAGAAATATTCCATGGCTTTTAAGAGATGCTAGAATGGTCAGCCGATCGTCCGAGCTTCTTTTCTTCTACAAACCGGTCAATAGCCTCCAGCGCCCGCTCGACTCCGCCTGCGTTTTGAAAGCTGTCCTTGATCTTTCGAATGCCCTGTAAATAGGCTTCATTCGCCAATGCTTCATGTACAGCCTTCTTTAAGGTTTCAGCGTTCACTTCATCCTCGCTCAGTGCACAGCCGGCGCCAAGCTCGGTTACACGGCCGGCGACGATGGGCTGGTCTTTGTCGTGCGGAATGACGACGAGCGGCACTTCGAAATGAATCCCTTCATTCACGCTGTTCATTCCACCGTGTGTGATGAAGACGTCGGCAGCTTTCAGCACCTCTAATTGAGGCACATAAGCGGAAATCATAAAATGGTCAGGCGCTTCTTTCAGCTTGCTTTGATCGGTCCTTTCCCCGGCGGCGATGACCACCTTCCCTTGAAAGTCCGAAAATGCATCAATGCACATATTGAAAAAGTCTTCTTTATTGTCCAGAACGGTCCCCATTGAGATATAAAGGACCCGCTCTCCGCGGAGCTCCTCCAACGGGAAGCCGCGGCGTGAACCTTTTCGCTCGGGAAAGCTCGGGCCGACAAAGACGTATTGGCCGCCGTAACGGCTGCTGTCCGGCTGAAAATAGCGGCTTGTATAGACGATGTTTAGCTCGCCGTCATTTCTCATGAATTGTGCCGGACTTTCCGGTTCTACACCGTACTCGTCTTTGATCTCCCTGATGAGAGCTTCAACTTCCGTGTTTCCCTGGGCGGCTTTGATCGGACCGTGGGATTTCATAAATTCTTCGCTGAATAAAAATGAGGCTGACGAAGAAACACCCGGAATCCCCAGGTAGTCGCGCACCAGCTTGCCCGCGCCGAATGTATCATAATAAACAAAATCAAAATCGATCTCTCCCGCCAATTCCTTAGCGGCACGCAAAGTATCCTGCGCGATCCGAATAAAAAGCTTCAGCACTGATTCTTCGCCTTCCAGCATCCCCATCAAATCAGGCTGAAGGTGAACGTTGACACCGAGGGCTTCAAGCCTTTCTTTAAATTTCTCTGTTGTAATATAGTGAACATTGTCACCTCTTTCTGCAAAAGCCTTGGCGATGCCGAGAGTCGGATTCACATGCCCCTCTGCCGGAACATTGATCATTAAAATGTTTGCCATGCTCTCTCACTCCTTTCACTATGTAAAATTTTACAGATTAAAACCAGCTGCTGTCCACCAACTAAAGTCTGAAAGTTGAAGGGCATTTAGAAGGAATGCGGAACGGTTTGTTCATCCGCGGAAACAGGGTAAAATAAATATGAGAGACACAGTTGATTACATATCACACAAACATAAAGGGAGGAGAATGAAAGTGGACAAAATTCGCACAGGCTTGTTGGGATACGGGTTGTCAGGCTCTGTTTTTCACGCGCCTTTACTTTCGGTATTAGAGGAATTTGCGATCAAAAAAGTGATGACATCAAGAAGAGAACAAGTCGAGCAGGACATTCCGGAGGCGGAAACCGTCCGTTCAATCGAAGAGATCGCCGGTGATCCCGACATTGACCTCGCCATCGTGACAACGCCGAGCGGACTCCATTATGAAATGGCAAAGGAATGCCTTCTCGCCGGCAAGCATGTCGTCCTGGAAAAGCCGATGACGGCCTCGCCTCAGCAAGCGGAAGAACTGATTGCAATAGCTGAAGAAAAAGGCGTCGTCCTCAGCGTATACCACAACAGACGATGGGACAATGACTTTTTGACGATCAAGCAGCTGATCAAGGACGACCGTCTCGGAGAAGTCAACACCTTCCATGCTTATTGGGACCGCTTCCGGCCAAATGTCAGACAGCGCTGGAGAGAGCAGAAAGGACCGGGTTCCGGTGCGCTTTATGATTTGGGCTCGCACCTGATCGATCAGGCTCTGCATTTATTCGGTATGCCGGCCAGCATCACCGCTCAAGTGACAGCTCAACGGGACCATGCGGAAACAGACGACTATTTTCATGTCGTCCTGCATTACGGCAAGCTTCAGGCGGTTTTGCACTCCGGCTCAATCGTTGCGGCAAACGGCCCCCGCTACTTAGTGCACGGGTCAAAAGGCAGCTTTATCAAATACGGAATTGACGGCCAGGAAGATGCGCTGAGAGCAGGAAAACAACCGGCCGGCGATGATTGGGGAAAAGGTGTCGCCGAGAATTTCGGAGAGCTGACGGTGATCGACGGGGATGAAGTCAAACAAGAAACCATTGAGACGCTGAAAGGCTCTTATGTAACCTTTTACAAACAGCTTGCTTCAAGCATCCTTGAAGGCAGCAAACCGCCGGTCTCTGCCGAAGATGGCCTCGCCGTCATCCGGATCATCGAAGCCGCGCAAAAAAGCAGCAACTTGAACAAAACCATTTTCTTCAACGAATAAAGAAAACCGCGGAAATATCTCCGCGGTTTTTTTAAAATCTCCGTCCCAATTCCTTCGCCCGGGCGATCGCATTTTGTTTGATCTCTTCGGCTTTATCCGGCTCTGCATTATGGCCTTCTATAAACAAGCCTTCAAATGACGGCACGCCGAAAAACTGCATCATGACGCTGATATAACGGTGTCCCATTTCCAGTTCTGCCGCAGGTCCTTCTGAATAATAACCGCCTCTCGCCTGAATGTGGAGCGCTTTTTTATCTGTTAACAGTCCGATCGGACCTTCTTCTGTATACTTAAATGTTTTCCCTGCCACAGCGACCGCGTCAAAGTAAGCTTTCATCACCGGCGGAAAAGAGAAATTCCACAGCGGTGTGACGAAGACATATTGATCTTGTGCGATAAATTGTTCGCTCAACTCGTTCAGACGGCCGACCTTGGCCTTTTCGTCATCGGAAAGCTGCTCAAAACCCGAACCTGACTGAAGCTTTCCCCATCCGCTGAAAACATCCGCGTCAATTTGCGGAATGTTTTCCCGATAGAGATCAAGGTGAGTCACTTCATCATCCGGGTGCGCTTCTTTGTAGGAATCAATAAACGCTTTTCCAGCGGCCATGCTGTACGATGCTCTCTCATCATGAGGATGTGCTGTGATATAAAGAGTCTTTGCCATTTTTGCTACCTGCCTTTCGTTTGTTGTTTGTTAGTATGGAAAACAGCAGGACAAATATTCGGGTAGCCGAAAAAAAAGGCATTCCTTTGATAGAATTTGTCCATTGCATCACCGATTTTATTTTATATAATATAACGTTCCAATATTTTACACAAAAAGGAAGTTTTGCGATGCTAAAATGCAAAAATGAGTGCAAAAACCTGCCGCGTCTATGGTCTGAATTAGCCTATGCAGGAGAAAAGCGTGTTCCTCAGCCGGTCGATTCGACCGCAGGCTCCTGGCCGACCTTTTTCTTAAAACGGAGTCCATCCGGCGATTTTCTCGATCCGGGCGGATGTCCGATCGCTTTTGACATCCGTCACCCCGATACGATCGATTTTGAAGGTGAAGAGCTTGACAATGTGAGGCAAATCTTGCGAAACCTCACCCCTGAACAGATCACGATCGCCGAGTATTGGGGATCAGGTCCGGCCACAAAGCAATGGACGCCGATCATCGACCGTCTCATTGATACGTACGGCTTAACGCCGGCGAGAGCGGCCAGGTTGCTCGCGAATGTCCATGCGGCCATCAATGATACATTTGTTGTCGTCTGGTACTTCAAATATCTTTGGGAGATTCCGCGGCCGAATCAGTTTGATCAAAGCTTACGGACCATCATTTGCACACCGAAGTTTCCTTCATACCCTTCAGGCCATGCCGGTATTTCCGGATGTGCGGAAGTCGTCTTAAGCTATTACTTCCCGACGGAAGCGGAAAGATTGCGAGAGCTCGCCGAGGAAAACGCGATGTCAAGGGTATACGGCGGGGTACATTACAATGTAAACGGTGAAGGCGGCCTCAGACTTGGAAGGCAAATTGGCCGGATCATCGTCAATGAACTGAAAAGTCAGCGCGATTCGGACATGGTCAGAATCGATATACCGGAATTGGAAGACCGCGACGCTGATCTCCCTCCGCCGCCTTACAGACAGGTGATTCCTTTTCCAAGAGGCCGGGAATGCAGTTCACTGCTTGATCCAAGAGAGGATCCGTCCGCAAGGTAAAAAAGAAGGGATAAAAGATCTGCTCTTTTATCCCTTTGCTGTATGTTCTTCCTCTTTTAACTTTTCAAGTCTCATCCGGACGTCTTCATCAGACAGCCCATGTTCTTTTACATACAGATTTCGCGGATGGACCCGGCATTCATGTGTGCAGCCGCGCAAATAGCGGTGCTCATTTTCTTCTGAGCAGATAATCTGCTTGTTGCATTCCGGATTGGCACAGTTGACATAGCGCTCGCAAGGTTCTCCGGTAAAGTAGTCCCGTCCGACCACGACGTGTTCCTTTTGATTGACCGGAACGCTGATCCTTTCATCGAAGACATAGCATTTGCCGTCCCACAGCTCTCCTTGAACCTCGGGATCTTTGCCATAAGTTACGATCCCCCCGTGCAATTGGGAAACATCTTCAAAGCCTTCTTTTTTCAGCCAGCCGGAAAATTTCTCACAGCGGACTCCGCCCGTGCAGTAGGTCAAAATTTTCTTGCCTTCGAGCTTTTCTTTGTTATCACGGATCCATTCAGGCAAATCGCGGAATGCTTTAATGTCGGGTCTGATCGCCCCGCGAAAATGGCCTAAGTCATATTCATAGTCATTTCGGGCGTCGACGACGACCGTGTCTTCATTCTGCATCGCTTCATAAAATTCCTTTGGCTCGAGGTATTTCCCCGTTAATTCATTCGGGTCAATATCATCTTCAAGGCGCAGTGTCACAAGCTCATCGCGATGGCGGACATGCATTTTTTTGAAAGCGTGCTGATCGGCTTCATCCACTTTAAAGACCATATCTGCAAAGCGCGGATCGTTGTTCATGGCATTCATATATTCCTCTGTCTGCTCAACCGTTCCCGATACGGTGCCATTTATTCCTTCTTCTGCGACAAGGATGCGACCTTTTAATCCCAGGCTTTTGCAGAACTCAAGGTGTTCTTGTGCAAACCGTTCGGGATCTTCGATATGAACATATTTATAGTACAACAATACTCGGTATTGATTTTTCATGATATCTTACCACCTATCTGATCCATGTTTTTATAAGATAAAAAATGGAACCCTCATCCATTTACATTGTTAAACCTTCAGTCATATGAAAACAAATCATCACCATGATTTCAATGAAAGCAGCTTGGACATTCCATTAATCAAATGTTAAAAATTTTATCACTTCCGACCGCTTAACGCAAGCAAAACAGCTCAGATTAAAGGACTTTCAGCAATTCCGCGATAAACTCCCAAAAACCAGGCACCTCTTGACCTAAAAGCATCTCCGCTTTTTCGCAAATCTTCATCTTCAGCTCCTGCTCAAGATCTTCCCTCTCTTGATAGGATGTGTTGTTTAACTTGCTTTTGATCATCGGTGTGAAGTTTTCCAGCAATTTTTCAATATCTTTTTCATCGTGCAGACTCACTGTTATCATTCCCCTCTGCCTTAGAATTCAGCAGCATTCTTATTTTTTCGATCGCCCTCTTATGAATTCTCGAAATATTTTGCCTCGATTCTCCCAAGGAGTCAGCAATTTCCTGCATGGATTTCCCGTGAAGATAAACTTGCGCCAGCACTTGTTTCTGCTTGTCCGTCAATTGTAAAAACGCCTCGTAAAGCAACCGGTCCTGCAGATGCTCGCTTAAATCCTCTTCGTGTTCCAAAACGTCATCTAACAGGTCCCCGTGGGGCGGCTCAGGCAAGGTTGGACTGTCGTCGATCATCAGCGGAAAGCGTTCTCGGTTTTTCCGGACTCTTTTATCAAAGTCAACGGAGAAAATCCGGATCATCGAGTTGATGTATTTGATCATGCGGATGTTTTTGTAAAACCGTTTAAATTCACGATCGAGACATTCTGCCTCTTTTGAATCCGGATGGTCCAATACGTGGTTGAAAAGCCGTTCATACCGGGGGTTGCTCAAAAAATGCTTCACAAGCGGATGCCTTGTGATCTCCTTGATTTTCGAACGCAGTAACGTTTGATCAATCATAAAAACCGCCTCCTATTTATTTAGATGAAAGAAATGAAAAAAAAGTAAACTCATCTCCTCTATTAACATGCAAACATAAGTTCCCATCCAGAGAAAATAGTTCTTTGCTTACATTTTTCAAACTTTCGTCACTTCATAAGATAGGAGGTGGTATATATGGACAGCACATTCATTGAGGAAGCAGCGAAGCAAATCGGCAATGTCGGCTTTCCCGCTGTATTGGCAATTTACCTGCTCACGCGTTTTGAAAAGAAGATCGATGAACTGATCGAATTGATCAAAGAAAAAAATGACACCGAGGATTGACATCGGCCTCACTTTTTTCACTTAACATGACAGAAGGGGAAAACGAAAGGCCTTTCAGCTCTCCTTTACATTTTAGAAAGAGGGGATATCACATGGAAAAAAACAAACAAATTCCGCAGCCGATCAGAGGAGAAGAAGGAGCGGAAACGAAAATTCCGCACAACGTTGAGCGCGACCGGCAAAATCCGGACATGCTCGTGCCGCCTGAAACCGACCACGGAACAGTACCAAACATGAAATTTTCATTTTCCGATGTCCATAACCGTCTCGAAAAGGGCGGATACGCACGGGAAGTCACCGTCCGCGAGCTGCCGATCTCCGATAATATCGCGTCTGTCAACATGAGGCTGAAACCGGGTGCCATCAGAGAACTGCACTGGCATAAGGAAGCCGAATGGGCTTATGTAATTTATGGATCAGCAAGAATTACAGCTGTCGACCAGGACGGCAGAAACTTTATTGATGATGTGAAGGCGGGCGATTTATGGTATTTTCCGTCCGGGATTCCGCATTCGCTTCAAGGCCTTGAAGACGGCTGTGAATTCCTGCTCGTCTTCGATGACGGCTCCTTCTCTGAAAACAGCACCTTCCAGGTGACAGATTGGCTCGCCCATACACCAGATGATGTCATTGCCGCAAACTTCGGCATCTCTAAAGACGTCGTCGCATCACTTCCGCCTGAGGAAAAATATATTTTCCAAAAAGCGGTTCCGGGCTCGCTTGAGAAAGACAAGGTTGAAAGCCCGAACGGAACGGTTCCGGAATCTTTCAGCTACAAATTGCTTGAACAGGAACCGATCGTCTCAAGCGGCGGCAAAGTACGGATTGCCGATTCCACCAATTTTAAAGCGTCGAAAACGATCGCCTCGGCGTTGGTGGAAGTCGAACCCGGAGGCGTCCGGGAGCTGCACTGGCATCCGAATACAGACGAGTGGCAGTACTATATTTCCGGCAAAGCGAAAATGACGGTTTTCGCGGCTGACGGACATGCCAGAACATTTAATTATCAGGCCGGTGATGTCGGCTATGTGCCGTTTGCGATGGGGCACTATATCCAAAATACAGGAGACGAACCGCTTCGCTTCCTGGAAATCTTTAAAGACGACCATTATGCTGACATTTCTTTAAACCAGTGGCTTGCCCTCGTACCAGAAGAGCTTGTCCGCCAGCATCTTGACGTTGGCAGCGAGTTTACAAAAATGCTCTCTAAAGAAAAGCATCCGGTCGTGAAATTTGCTAAGAAATAACCAGCCAGGCTTGCAGGAGACATATCCTGCAAGCCTACGGCTGTGTGTACATATCGTAAAGGAGCTGTGTCATGAAACATTTCGTTATTTGCTGCTTATCGGTTATATTCGTTTATTTCGCCCACTTTCTCGGGATCTCGATTCTGTTTCATCTGTCGGGCGCATTTTACCAAACGGTCGGGTCCCTGCTAATGTTTACCCTTTTTTATATCGTGCTGACCTTCGTCATGGAACCGGCCGAAAAGCTGCTCATCCAGAGCATTCAATTATTGCGCTTCAATCGAAGGATCACGTTTTTTGCCGCCGAAATGATCACAATCGGCTGTTTATGGGCCGCCATTTATACAGCGGACGAATTGCTGGACGACGTTCTGCTGACGACTTCGGCGGAAATCATGATTGCCGTTTCCTTTTTTACAATCGATAAAATCCTTTATCCGCGGCAGAGGTCCGGTTCGCTCTCATATTGACGATCCATTCTAAACCGCATGATAAAGTTTTCTTCATCGCAGGAATCAATATTCTGACAAACTTTATCATTTGCATGAATGTTATAAACTGAATATACAGTGATGAAAAGGAGGTTTTCGTTGATGGAAACAATTCGTTTCAGACAGGACATGTCGATGAAAGAAATCGGCGAACAAGTGCAAAGCTATGTGGATGCCCATTGGAAACAAACGCTTGAAGATCATCGGGACGAATTCTTAAAAGCGTTTCCCGAATTGGAGGATGCGACTTACGGACTTTACTTGGATAAACTGCTTCCGCCTGTATTTGCAAGTCTCGAACAGTCCGGCTTTACAATGATTCAAACCGCGAAAAAAGGCGATTTTTTCATTGGGAAAGGACTGAATTTCAGACAATCCATGGAAAAATGGGGAGCTGAAAACTGCCGCTCCAGAGTGTTTTGGACGGTCATCGGTGATCAGCAACAACATCCGGTCGGCACGCTGCTGTTTGATTTCTATCACTCCCATGCCGGATTTGATGTACCTCTCGCCCCGAAGATTGACACATTAGAAGAAACGGCCAGAGAACCGATTGTCGCAGCCATCAAACAGATCAAACAGACCTAATGTCCAAAATGAAAAAATATGTTATATTGAGGAAAATGGAGCATATTTTCAGGAGGGGAAAGGTTTGAGAATCATTTTATCAATATTTGCCGCCGTGTTTGCGGGTCAAGTAATACTCGCAATCTTAAACAAAGAATGGCTTGCTTCTGTTTTCTTCCTCAAATTCCTTTTGTCGTTCGCTGCTGTATGTGCTTTGGTTTTCATTTTTAGAAAGCTCGTCAAATATAAGCTGTAGCCGCCGGGTCATCCGGCGTTTTTTTGTGTACAAAAATATCACTGCAACCAAAAGAATGGGAAATCCGTTATATATAAGACAAAATAATCAATTTAAGGAGAAGCATAATGAGAATATTGGAAATATTATTAACTCTCTCCGCTTTTCTGCTGTTCTTTCAGCAAAAGATGCCGAAAAAATGGGCGTTTCCACTCGCCGTGGCCAGCATCGGTCTCTTAGCCGGACAGCTCGTTTTCGAAGGCTATAGATGGCAAATGGTGTTTGTTTATTTGATTGCCCTTTTCCTCTCGCTCACTGTGTTTTTTGGTAAAAAGCTGCGCATGAGCATGTGGAAGCCGTTAAGATACGGTTTGTCTTTTCTCATGTTCGCCCTGCTGCTCCTCTCTGTCTTTCTGGCTGTTTATCTCCCTGTGTTTCACCTGCCGAAGCCTGACGGCGCATATGCGGTTGGGACGAAAACATTTCATTTGGTCGATCAGAACAGAGATGAAGTGCTGACGAAAGATCCCGATGACAAAAGAGAGCTGATGATTCAGGTCTGGTATCCGGCACAACAGCAGAATGGCGAAAAGCTACAGCCCCTCTTCCCTGAAGATCGTTTTTTCGATCAGTATATCGGAAATTTCGCTGAGCAATTACACGTGCCTGCATTTGCTTTGGACTATTGGCGCTACATTCGAACCAACTCATATGAAAATGCTGAAATCTCCTCATCGGAAAATCGTTATCCGGTTGTCGTGATCAGCCACGGATTCGGAACAAGCCGGCTGCTGCACGCTTCACAAGCCGAGAATCTGGCCAGCCACGGATTTATCGCAGTCGCGATTGATCATACATACAGCACGATGGCGACCGCTTTTCCCGACGGACGGGTCACAGGCTTAACAACGGAACAATACATGAACGGTGTTTCCGAGAACAGCGCAAAGCTCGGAAACATTTGGACGCAGGACGCCGAATTTGTCATCGATCAGTTAAAGAACTTGAACGGCAGAAGCTTCAAAGGAAAAATCGATCTCGACAACATCGGCATGATGGGACATTCATTTGGCGGAGCCACCGCTTTTAACACCGCTTATTCGAATCAAAACATTAAAGCCGGAATCAATATGGACGGGTCGCTTTACAATATAGGCGATAAACAAGCCATTTCAAAACCGTTTTTGTTTATGGAATCAAGCAGTTTTATCACGATAAGGAACAAGGCTCTGAGCGGCAATATATCCGAGGAAGAAATCAAAAATTCGGGGTTAACGAAAGAAGCGTTTCACAACATGATTGAGGAAAGAAAAAAGGAATACAGCATCATCGACAACGCATCAATGGTATATATAAAAGGAACGGAGCATTACAATTTCACCGACTTTCAGCTATTTTCAAAGGTTTTGAAATGGATCGGCATGACGGGAGAAATCGATGGCGGACGAGGCGCAGACATCGTCAATCAGTATGTTTTGGATTTTTTTAATAAGCATTTAAAAGGAGTCGGCGGGGATTTGCTCAAGAAGCCGAATCCGTCATATCCGGAGGTGAAGTTTCCGAAAAAATAAACCTAAATTTACGGGATAGGCGCCGCCAGTGAAAGCGGCACCTTCTCTCATTAACATCAATGCCCTGATTGCCTGCTCCTATCTTCAACGCAATGGCTGCATCAGATTCAGTCGTATAACCAGAACCTGTTTAGCCCGAATAACAGGTTTCGGCTCCGCTTCATACGTAGTGTCGTGAAAGTTAGCGGAGGTCAGCTACAAATGTTGTCACGCTTTGAGCTGGAAGATGAGCCCAAAAATGATTGCCTGTTACATTGAGATTCGTTCCAGGCTGAAGATTGGTGCTGCTGCTCGTTATCCATCTGGAAACCTGTGAAACAGCGCCATTCTGCAGAACAAAGTTTTGATTGACCCCTGAGTTGTTTTTGTTAATGGCAACAATAACGACTTTGTTGTTACCTTTATAGGCAGATACGTAAACGTTTGTATCAGGGTTCTTCGTTGCATCAACCCTTACATAGCCGGGGCGAACAAATTTTGAGAAATGAGCCATATTGTAACCGCGTTTGCTGATCGTGCCGTCCTCTTTCATAGGACCGTATGATCTGCGGATGTACCACCAAACATAGGCTTGAAAATCCCCCTCTACCATCGCATTGTGAATATGGTAGGAGACATCCAATGCCTCTGGCCAGCGATCCGCAGAGTTGTTGTCACTGTTCGGATAGTATACTTCCGTCATCCAAAGATCTTTTCCCGCGCCTTTTTGTTTGAACAGAGGATAAGCGAAATTGCTAAGCTGTGTACCATAAAGATGTGCGCCAAGAATATCCATATTGGCAAGCGCCTGCGGATCGTTCAAAATCGGGTCCGACATATTTTTCAAGTATTGAAATGACTCAGGCGCGATGACACGGGTATTAATCGAGCCGGCATTTTCTCTCATAAAGCGGAGCATTTCTTGCGGCGTCCACCACGTCCAATCATGTGCGTAATCGGGCTCGTTTTGTACGGAAATCGCATACAGATTCACACCATGATTCTTCATATAGGTAACGAAATCGTTAAGATGCTGCGCGTATGCGGCATACTTATCGTATCTCAGCCGTTTAGCGGATGTGTCACCATTACGATTGAAGGTCTCAACCATATCGCTTGGAGGATTCCAGGGGGAAGCAAAAACGATTGCTCCATGTTGAATCGCACTCTTTGCCGTCTCCACTTCTCTGTGCCAATTATTTCTGTTTTCATCCACATGAATTCTTAAGATTGAAAATCCTAACTGATTCCCTCCATTACCAAAAGCGGTTTCTCTTTGAGCTGCTGTCAGATCCCCAATCCAAGCCGGGTGGTTCATTCCTCCAAAACCGCGAATCACTTGTTTTTCTGCTGATAAATTAACTTTCGCGTCACTGGCTGCTAAAACTTCAGCAGCGGCCGGCCCGGTTAACATGAGCGACAGCATCGTTACATATGCCAACAATACACAAATACATTTTTTCACACGCTTTCATCCTCTCATAAACAACATATTCTCCATAAAACGATGTCTTTTGAAACTTCGTTTTCGGTTGCGGTATATGACTCTTTCACTGCAGCCGAAAGTTTTTCTCACCTCTGAAACCGCCTTTTTGCCGGCACCGGTGCTAATTTTGTGTAAACTGCCAGTAATCAAAATTAAACAAGTTGCCTGAACTGTTTCCGGTAAATACAAAGTAGACGTTGTGAACACCGGTCGCGCCGCTTACAGCAGTTTCGACTTCTCTCCAGGTTTGCGTTCCTCCTGTTGAAGGTACATTCAGCGTTCCCACAAGCTTTCCGGTCACACTGTCAAGACGCACTTCAATTTCCCCGCCTACAGCGGATGCCACATTTGCTTTAAACGTCCTGGCTCCGCGCGCGCCGAAGTCGGCATTTCCTACAGCGATCCAGTCTCCGTTATGAATGCTTGTGATGTTTTGATTATTTACCGGCCCACCAGATGCTGAAGATTTCTCTGCCAAAATGCGTCCATTCCAGGCAAACGTTTCAGCTTCTATCCGGTTATATGGATTCAGATTGGCAAGCTGTCCTACACCTTTATAATTTGCTGCAACCTCTTGAATGGACCCATCCAGATTATGCACCAGCTTATTAATATGGGGAGAACGGTATCCTTTGCCGGCTCCGAACAAAGCGAAACTGACAGTTTGAGCATGGTACACCACATACCACTCATTTTTAAAATTGAAAACTGCATGATGGTTGTTACCCCCGGCTCCAAAGTATGCACCCGGATTTTTCAGAAAATGCCCTTGATACGTAAAAGGACCCATTGGGCTTGAGCTGGTCATGTAACCGATTTCACCCGGCGGTATATCGGCCGGGTGCGCACCGCTGAAATTGATGCAATAGGAATAGTAATATTTCCCGTTATACTTATGCATTCCCGAGTCTTCAAACATGAAAGGCGCATCAATCACAGACGCGCTTCCAACAACGCTGGTCATATCGGCCCCCAATTTGATGACTCGTGCTGTTTTAGGATTTGCCCATTGATCCTGTGTTGGATTTGAACCGCCAGGGATGCCTCCGCCGGCATACAGATAACCTTGGCTATCGTCATCTACGAACACTGCCGGATCAAAAAGCCAAACAACGCCGTTCATTCCTGGTGTACTCGTTGTAACCAACGCTTTTCCGATCGGATCTGTCCACGGCCCGGTCGGGCTGTCTGCGGTGAGAACCCCGATGCCTCCGCCGCCGTTTGCAAAGTAAAGGAAGAATTTATCCTTACCATTTATCTTTTTAACTGCGACTGACGGGGCCCAGGACGCGCCTGCCCATTTCGCAATCCCCCGGCCTCCATTGATGCCATTGGCACCCGCTACCGGAATGGCTCCGTGGTCTGTCCAATTCACCATATCCGCTGAAGATATGACGAACACTTTGTTCAAATTGGCGAATGAATTATCCTTAATCGTTCCGTCGCTGTTATATTCATAATCATCACTGGACATATAGATGTAGACTCTTCCGTTATAGGTCAGCACAAAGGGATCCGCTCCTAAATGATGGTCTATTAGCGGATTTGAATTTCCTACATGCTTTGCAATGGTAGTGCTGGCAGCAAGTGCAGACTTCCCAGGTATACAGCTTATGAATAGCGCCAGAACCAATAAACATGCACTGCACTTCATTTTCATAACCAACATCCTCCTTTTATCTATAAAATCAGGTGAGTTGCTGATTTTTCCGGCGGCAGCCCCTGTCTTTGGAAAGTGTGATCCGGATTTGGGGCGATTTCTGATCTTGAAGCGGCTTCTTTCAGAGCTCCATTCCTTCGCGAAGCCGAGCATAAGTCTCTTCCGGAAGAACGCGTTCTGAATCTTGGCCGTCTTCAATCAACCGCAGTAACCTGACCGGTGATTTATCTGCCGGCGCTTTGCTCTTCTTTCTCACATCCCCTCCTGCAGTTCATATTTAATAACCGACTTAAAGTTTTTGACCACCGTTCTGTCATAAGTGTTAGTCATACAAACTTTTACATTTAACACCTTCAAAAACTTACCATAATTTTTTTAGCTTATTAAGTGTCTTTTATCATTTCTTTTTCACAAATCTAAAAATTAATTCTTATGAACTAATTTCATTTTATTTAAAAGAAAACAGGACAAAGGTTTGTTTTGTAAACATCCGTATGTTGAGTAGAAGTGGTTCATAATCGCGGAAAGAAAAAGGAGTATAAGAACATCGCCAAAGCGTCAACGGTTTGATTGAATGAGCGGAGCGAAACAGATACTGGATTAGAGGATGATGATATCAATTACACAGAATATTATGCAGTTGCCTTTAGAGTGAATAACATTATATCCCACCCTACTAATAACGAAGGCAGTGTATATGATTGGTTAAGTCAAGGGGAAAGCTCCTTGGTTGAGATCTCTCTTTATGATGATCCGCCAAATATAATTTTAGTAGATGGTCAGACAGTATGGGAATTGGACATTAATGAATACCTATAGACGAGTTAAATTTTAAAAAGCTGAGCCCTCGTGAAAGAGGGCCTTTTTGTATTATTTCAATAGTGATTCAAGTTTTGCCTTTGTCTTTGGAACGTAAATGCCGTCAGGAGACAGCCCGTGCATCAGCTAGAACCGTTTGACCGTCTTAGCCGTCTTCGGCCCGTAAAAGCCATCAATACCGTTATTTTTGGCGCCTAGTAATAAAGGGCAGCCAGCGCCTCCTAAATCTGTAGGACGGGTTTATTGCCGGACATGTATGGTGATTTTTTCTGTTTGATGATTCAGCGATCAATTCAGCGGCATTTTAAACCGTTTGACTGTGAATCTCGCCGTCTTTTCGACATACATTTCAACGCTGATCGGCAAAGCTGCCGTCCATTGTCTGTCAATTGTCTCTTTATGAATGTTCCTGATATATCTTGGTGTAATGTCTGTGCAGGGAATGTTGAAAATCTCTTACAATATGGAAAACGTCCTTGAATTTTCTCATGGCATGAGCCCGGCGTCCTCCAGCAGTATCATTCATATGTTCATGAAGCCGTTCACCGCTCTTACACAAACATAAAAAATCCCCAAAAACAAAAAAACCACCATCATATGTATGGTGGAGACGGTGGGAGTCGAACCCACGTCCAGAAACGTCGATTGCTTCAGCGTCTACGAGCGTAGCCCTGCATATTTGGATTCGCTCATCTTCGTGCCTGCGGGCGGGCCCTCAGAGAGCTAGTCTGATGGGTCTCTTCCTGCGCTCTCAGACGGGAGCGCAAGCGTAGCCTACTTCGTTATGGGCTCTTAACCGGCACATAGGCGATGCGGGCAAGAGCTCGCTGCGCTATATTAGGCAGCTAGTGCTAAGTTCTGGTTATTAGATTTGCCAGTTATATTTAGGTGCGTGTTTACGAGATCGCCTCTCGGCTCGCAACTCAAGCTCGATCCATCCCTGTCGAATCCGTAACGTCCCCTTGTGAAGGATGTCGGAAAAACTGGCTGTATTCCTATTATATCAAGATTACACATCAATTCAAATGGTAATCTTTGTGACCGCGTTTATATAGAATAACATGGCCAGAGGCTTAGATCAAGCCTTTTTGACGGTCGCGGAACGCCCGTTCAATTTCTCGTTTGGCGTCTTTGCGCTTCAAGTCCTCGCGCTTGTCAAATTTCTTCTTCCCTTTTCCAAGGCCGAGCAGCACTTTGGCAAAGCCGTTTTTTAAATAAAGCTTAAGCGGTACAAGCGAATAGCCCTGTTCTTTTGTGAGACCGATCAGCTTGTTGATCTGCTTTCTGTGCATCAAAAGCTTCCTCGTCCGCAAAGGATCATGGTTGTAGCGGTTTCCCTGCTCGTACGGGCTGATATGCATATTGTGAAGGAACACTTCTCCCCTCTCAATTTTGGCGAACGCGTCCTTTAAATTGACGCGGCCGGCGCGGATCGATTTGATTTCGGTCCCTTGAAGCACAATGCCTGTTTCATATGTTTCTTCTATAAAATAATCGTGGTTTGCTTTTTTATTTTGGGAAACAACCTTCCCTTCTCCCTTTGGCATACGGCAACCTCCTCCCGCCTGAAGTCTTTCATTTTCGAAAAGGCGGCGAATACGTTTTATTCTACCAAATGAACGCCTTTCTTACAATTTCGCCGCCCCTTTTGTGACGCGTGCCGGGATTATTTTTTCTTTTTCTTTCTTTTCTGCTTCGGTGCGTTTTGGAAACCGCGTTTTTTCTTTACTTTTTTCTTTTTCGGCTTTGTGAACCATTCCCCTTTGTCAGAAGCAGGCGCCGTCTTTTTGGAATCTTTCCCCTTCTGTTTGCCTTCAGGTTTCGGCCTGCGGCGCGATCCTTTCATTCCGACGATTTCAAAGTCGATGTTCCGTTCGTCCTTATTGACGTCGACGACGCGGACCGTAATCTCGTCGCCGATCCGGTAGACATTGCCCGTCCTTTCGCCGATCATCGCGTAATGCTGTTCATCATAGCGGTAGAAATCATCCGTCATAAAGCTGACATGGACCAGTCCTTCAATCGTATTCGGAAGCTCGACAAACATGCCGAAGTTCGTGACCGAACTGATCATGCCGTCAAATTCCTCACCGATCTTATCCATCATATATTCCGCTTTTTTCAGGTCGTCAGTTTCCCGCTCCGCGTCGACGGCATTGCGTTCCATATTTGACGTATGCTCGGCAATATCCGGAAGCTTCTCCGCCCATTTTTCCCTTGTTGCTTCATCGGTCTTGCCCTGAATCAAGTATGTCCTGATCAGCCTGTGGACGATCAAATCAGGATAGCGGCGAATCGGCGATGTAAAGTGGGTGTAAAATTCAGTTGACAACCCGAAGTGGCCGAGGCTTTGCGGGTCATATTTCGCCTGTTTCATCGACCTGAGCATCACCGTAGAAATGACGGCTTCTTCCGGGCGGTCTCTCACTTCATCGAGCACGTTCTGGAGCGCCTTCGGATGGATGCTGCCGGCCGTCCCTTTGACCACATAGCCAAATGTGGCGACAAACTCCAAAAATCTCTGCAGCTTCTCCTGATCCGGGTCCTCGTGAATCCGGTAAATAAACGGCACGTTCATCCAATGAAAGTGCTCAGCGACCGTTTCATTGGCCACAAGCATAAACTCTTCAATCAGCTTTTCCGCCGTTGACCTCTCTCTGATCACGACGTCTTTCGCCTTGCCTTCCTCATCGACAAGAACCTTCGCTTCCTTAAAATCAAAATCGACGGCTCCGCGGTTCATCCGCTTGTCGCGTAAAATGGCGGCAAGCTCTTCCATATCTTTAAACAGCGGCACAAGAGCTTCATATTTTTGCTTCAGCTCTTCATCATCATCAACTAAAATTTTGTTGACGTCCGAATATGTCATCCGTTCAGTCGTCTTAATCACGCTTTGAAAAATATCATGCTTTACGACTTGTCCTTGGCCGTTAATTTCCATTTCACACGACATCGTCAAGCGGTCGACTTTCGGATTTAAAGAGCAGATGCCGTTCGAGAGCCGATGCGGGATCATCGGAATGACCCTGTCGACCAAATAAACGCTCGTTCCCCGTTCATACGCCTCTTGATCAATCGGCGATCCTTCTGTTACATAGTGACTGACATCGGCAATGTGAACGCCGAGTTTATAATGCCCGTTCTCAAGTTTTGTAACGGTAACGGCGTCATCGAGATCTTTGGCATCCGCGCCATCGATCGTGACGATCGTTTGATCGCGCAAATCGCGTCTATTCTGAAGATCCTTTTCATCGATCGTTTCCGGTGTGGCGCCGGCCTGTTCCAACGCTTCCCTCGGAAATTCCCCGGGAAGACCGTGTTTATGAATGATCGATAGGATATCAATACCGGGATCGTTTTTATGGCCGAGAATTTCAACGACTTCCCCCTCGGCGCTCATCCGTCCTTCAGGGTAGCTTGTCAGGCGGACGACGACCTTATGGCCCTCGACAGCGCCGTTTTTGGCGTGTTTCGGAATAAAGATGTCGTTTGTGATTTTTTTATCGTCCGGAATGACAAACCCGAAATTTCTCGTCTCCGTATACGTACCGACGATTTTCTGAACGTTCCGCTCAATGATGCGGATGACAGAGCCTTCTTTTTTTGTGCCTCCGGTTGCCGTGCTCATGCGGACGAGCACCGTATCTCCGTTCATCGCCGTATTCAGCTCGGAAGGCGGAATAAAGACGTCATCAAGCGCGGCGTCTTCAGGAAGGAGAAACGCAAAGCCCTTGGCGTGCGCCGAAATCTTTCCTTTGATTAAATTCATTTTTTCCGGCAATCCGTACCGGTTGCTTCTCGTTCGGACGACAAGCCCTTTTTCTTCAAGGCTCACCAATGCCTTGACAAGCTCTTTATATTCATCTGCATCTGTAATCTCAAGCATCTCCTCCAGTTCCTGAACTGTCAGAGGTTTATATGCTTCTTCCTTCATAAAGGAAAGAAGCTTATCCATAAATTCTTCTTTTTCCACTAACCAGACCTCCTTAAGGCTGCCAATCCAACGTTTCTAAAAATTGATACACATCTTCGTGCAATGTTTCACGCTCTTTATCCAAAGTGATGGCATGCCCTGATTCTTCATACCATTTCAGTTTTTTATCATCCGTCTCGACTTCATTGTAGATGATGTTTGCGCTGTCCGTATTGATCATATGATCATGGCGGGCCTGCACTACAAACGTCGGCGAGTAGATCATGTCTACATGATGTCTGACATCGGCGATAAGCTCCTGTAAAGCCTTTAATGTGTTCATCGGCGTTTTTTTGAATTCTTCCATTTCGGCGTCAATCTGTTCCGGTGTTTTGCCTTCAAATTTTTTATAATTGCGGGCATAATCAAGCACACCTTGATACATCGTCTCTTCGCTTTTGATATACATCGGCGCGCACATTGGAACAATTCCCTTTACGGGTACAGTGTAACCCAATTTCAGAGAAAAAACCCCTCCGAGAGACAGTCCGCAAGCCGCTATTTGTTCATATCCTTCCGATTTCAAATATTCGTAACCGTCCATGACGTCTTTCCACCAGTCTTCAGGGCCTGTGGAAAGAAGTTCTTCCGGCGGGACGCCGTGTCCTTGATATTGAGGAGCGTGGCACGTATAGCCCCTTTCATTTAAATATCTCCCGAGCATTCTCACATCTGCTGTGTTTCCCGTAAATCCGTGCAGCAGCAGGACGGCTTTTTTTCCGCCTTTAAATGTGAAAGGTTGTGGTTTGACGATTTTCATGATTCACTGTCTCCTTTTCATATGTATTCTTCCACGTTTGATCTGGAAACAAACTTAATAAATAGAACCGGCCGCAAGACAGAGGCCGGCAAATAGGAAAAAGGCCTGACTTCAACATCAGACCTCATGCTTCATTGTCTTATACAAAGTAAGCAAGCGCAATCGTTAAGAAAAAGAAAAGCACGGTTAAAACAACCGTAATCCGGTGAAGAATTAAATCCAATCCTCTTGCTTTCTGCTTTCCAAAAAGCTGCTCGGCTCCTCCGGAAATCGCGCCCGATAATCCTGCGCTTTTGCTGGATTGCAGCAGCACGACAACGATAAGTGCAACGCAAACAATCACTAATAAGACCGTTAAAAATGCGGTCATTTCCTACACCTCCAGGCAAACTGGCTGACAATAGTTTTATTTTACATGAAAACGAAGTTGCTGTCACGGGCTGAATCGACCGTCTTGTTTATTTTTTGCCAGCCCCGGAAAGGCGTATACACACATGATTGGAAAGGCTCCGCTTTAATTCAATATGCAGCATGGTGTTTCTGTTTCAAGACCTCCTTCATCTCTTGCAAAAGCATCTCTGCACCGCGGGGACTGAGCACGATCTTGCCGCCCGCGTACGTTTTGTTCTGCGTCGTGATTTCCCCTGTCATCAGGCAGGCCATGTTGGCGGCGTATTTTGTCAAAATGATGCTTTCACCTTCACTGTATATTTCCAGCGGGTCCTTTTCATTGATGTTCAGCACCTTCCGCATTTCCACCGGGAGCACCACCCTTCCAAGCTCATCGATTCTCCGGACAATTCCCGTATTTTTCATAATTTGTGCGGCCTCCTTTTTTCCTTGTTTCATTGACTTTTGTCAACATCTTTGTAATAGAAGAGATCTTCGAATTTTTTGTTGAAATACTGAATCATTTTTCCAATGACAAGCTGACCCGGCCTCCTTTCCCCATTAAGGACTCTGCTAAGTGTTGCCGGGGATACACCGATTTCAATGGCAAGCTGATTTAAGGAAAGATTATGCTCAACCATATACTGAAGAACAAAATCTCTCCTGATATGAATCTTTTTTACCATTATGACTCCCCTTCCTTTTGTTTTATATTTCTTTTTATCTATATCAACCATAATTGATATGTTAACTTTTGTCAATACTTTTATCATCCATATGTTTCCTGTAGTCAATATTCATACTAAAATATTGAATATAAGAGATTGTGAGGTTTTGAAGATGACGGATTTTGGAAGTCGATTGAGGGAGTTAAGGGAGCGGAAAAAGCTGACTGTCAATCAGCTCGCGATGTATTCCGGCGTCAGTTCCGCCGGCATTTCAAGAATCGAAAACGGCCACCGCGGTGTACCGAAGCCGGCGACGATCAGAAAGCTGGCCGACGCCTTGAAAATTCCGTATGAGGAGCTGATGGCATCAGCCGGCTATATCAGCGCGGCCGCCGTCAATGAGTCAAGAAGCGGCTACGATACCATCAACAACATCGTTTCTCAATATCAGCTTGAGAACCTTTCATTATTTGACGCGGAAAAATGGAGGCTTCTGTCAAAGGCTGACATCGAGAACCTCGAGAAATATTTCAATTTTCTCGTGCAGGAAGCACGCAGACGGAACAACTCCTGATTCCAGCTCCCTCCGCTTTTCCTCTTGTAAGCCTGTACACTTTTCTTGCTGCTATTTTATACCTTATGTTAACTTTTGTCAATATTTTTCCACCTGAACTGTTTCCTTTAGTCAACATTTGTATTAAAATGTTACATAACACGATGACGGCGAGGTGATGGTGATGAAAACAACATTCGGCGAGCAGTTGAAAGAGCTGCGCGAACAAAGAGGATTGTCGGTCAATCAGCTTGCGATGTACGCCGGGGTGAGCGCCGCGACCATTTCCAGAATCGAAAACGGGCATCGCGGAGTGCCGAAGCCGGCGACGATCAGAAAGTTGGCCGCTGCCTTGAAGATCCCATATGAACAGCTGATGGACATCGCCGGTTATATGGCGCCGGGGGAAATCTGTGAAGAGCAGCCGGAGTACCTCACCATATATGATATTGCGGCAAAACACGACGCGGAAGACCTGTGGCTGTTTGACGCGCGCAAATGGGACAGCTTGTCACGAGAAGATATATTAAATCTTGAGCAGTATTTTCACTTTTTGGTGAGTGAAGCCGAGAAGCGGAAATCATAAAAAGCCCGAGTTTCCTTTAAACAGAAACTCGGGCTTTTATTTTTCTAGACACCATCTGGATTCGGCGCTTGGCCTTTGCGGTTTTTGACCGGGCTCAAGACGCCCTCGAGCCATCCCATAATCAGGTCGGCGATGACAGCCATCAGCGCGGTCGGAATCGCGCCCGCCAGGATAATCGCTGTTCCGTTCGTCGCGTTTGACCCTCTGACGATGATGTCGCCGAGACCGCCGGCGCCGATGAAGGTTCCGATCGCGGTAATGCCGATCGCGATCACCAAAGCGGTTCTGAGACCCGCCATAATGACGGATAATGCCAGGGGAAGCTCGACCATCCGCAGCACTTGAAACTTCGTCATCCCCATCGCTTTTCCCGATTCGAGATAGGCGTGCTCAATGCTGACGATTCCCGTATACGTATTTCTGATGATCGGCAAGAGCGAATACAAAAACAATGAAAGGATGACCGTGTTCGCCCCGAGGCCCATCACGAGCATGAGGACGGCAAGCATCGCCAATGCCGGAATCGTCTGGATCACATTTGTAATGGAAAAGATCCATCTGCTCGCCTTTCTGTATCTGGCGATGAAAATCCCGATCGGAATCCCGACGATCGCCGCAAACAAGACGCCGTAGGCCGACATGAGAAAATGGCGGTAAAATTCGTGCAGCACATAGCCGCCGTTTTGCGCATAGTACGTCCAAAGCTGTTTCAGCATTTCCATTTCAATCATCCCTCCCTGATCACTCAAAATAATGATGCTTTTTCAAAAATTCTTCTGCGACGACAGAAGGTTCTTTCAGCTTTCCATCGACTTCATAGTTCAGCTCCTGCATCGTCTCGGTGTCGATCTTCCCGATCAGCTTGCTGATGACACCCTCAAGTTCCGGATGGGCCTTCAGCACTTTTTCCGGGACGACAGGAGAACAGTCGTACGGAGGGAAAAAATGTTTGTCATCCTTTAATATTTTCAGATTATAGGCCTTGATCCGGCCGTCCGTCGAATAGGCGAGGACGATGTCCATCTTGCCGTTCTTGACGGCGTCATAAACGAGACCGATTTGCATTGGAAAGGTTGAACCAAATGCGAAACCGTATGTTTGTTTAAATCCTTGGTATCCGTCGCCTTTTCTTTTCAGCCAGGCGTTATCCACCCCGAGCTTCAGCTTGTCGGCGTCTTTTTTCAAATCGGAAATCGTGTCATAGTGCTCTTTTTCAGCCATTTCTTTCGTGATGGTAAACGCGTACGTATTATCAAATCCGTAGGAATCATACCATTTATAGTTAAATTTCTTTTTAAAATCCTTTTGGACGATTTTAAGCGCTTTTTCCGGATCTTTTTCCGCTTCCCTGCCAAGCGTGCTCGTCAAGTCTGTGCCGGAATAGCGCGTGGCCGAAATGTCGATGTCGCCGCCGAGCATCGCCTGGTGCTGGACATAGTTTGAGCCGAGGTTTTTGACAAGCGCCGTATTTAAATCGGTGTCATGCTCGATCAGCTGGGCGAGCATATTCGCCATAATTTCAGATTCCGTAAAGCTTTGCGATCCGATTTTGATCGTGTTTTTGGAAGCCCCGCCGAGACCGGGCAGGCTGCAGCCGCTTAATAAAAGCGCAAACACCAGCACGAAGGCTGTGACTAATCTTCGTTTTTTCTTCTGCATGAATGCCAACTCCTTATGATACTTCCTTCATCCCTTTCAATCCTTCAGGTGTGACTTTGTCTTCGGTTTTCGAGAGAATGTAATCGATCAGAATCGCCAATATCGTGACAGGCACCGCGCCGGCGATGATATATTCAGGCTGGTACAGGTTGAGCCCGATGAAAATATAGTCGCCGAGGCCGCCGCCGCCGATGAATGAAGCGAGCGTCGCCCAACCGATTAAATAAACGGTTGACGTGCGGATACCCGCCATGATCACCGGAACCGACAGCGGCAGCTCGACAAGGCGGATTTGTTCCCATGCAGTCATACCGATTCCCTTTCCGGACTCCAGCAAGTTTTGGTTGACGCCTTTTACACCTGTATACGTATTTCTTAGAATCGGTAGGACTGAATAGAAAAATAACGCGACAATTGCGGGGATCTTTCCCACGCCGAGCAGCGGAATGAAAAATGCCAGTATCGCGAGACTTGGCAACGTCTGAACAATGTTGACAACACCGATGACAACGCCCGCCCCTTTTTTCATTCTCGTCAGCAATACACCGAGCGGAACAGCCACGATGATGCCAAGCAGAACGGCTATGACCGAAATATATAAATGCTCACCTGTTTTATAAAGCATTTCTCCGCCATTCTTCTGCAAAAATTGAATGATTTCATTCATGATTGGTGCCCTCTCCTTCCATTAACTCTGGACAAGATGGTTTTCGTCTCCCCAGATGGAGTCATAGACGATGTCCACAAGGCTTGCCCTTGTTACAATGCCGACAAGGCGTCCCTTTTCATCAAGAACCGGAACATATTTAAACCCTCTTTTTAAAATCTTTCTGACGGTATCCCTGATCATTGTGCCCTTCTGAACAGAGTAGATATCCCGGCTGAGAACATCTCCGACCGTTCCGGCTTTTTTGCGGTTTTGATCAATGATTTCAACATCGATATACCCTTCTAAGACATGGTTATCATCAACGACAAGCAGCGAGTCGACGCGATGCTCCCTCATGATTTGAATCGCTTCTGACAAGGTTTTTTCGCTTGTCACCGTAACCGGGTTGGAGTTCATCACTTGTTCGACATGCTCGACATCAGGGCGCGATTGAAGCAGCCGCTCTTTTCCGATAAATTCCTCGACAAAATCGTCCGCCGGATTGCGCAAAATCTCATCAGGCGTACCGACCTGCACGACTTCACCCGCGCGCAAAATAACGATCCGGTCGGCGAGTTTAATCGCTTCGTCCATATCGTGCGTGACAAAGACGATCGTTTTGTTCAATGATTTCTGCAGCTTCTTAAATTCTTCCTGAAGCGAATCGCGGGTAATCGGATCAAGCGCCCCAAATGGCTCATCCATTAAAATCAGCGGCGGTTCCGCCGCAAGCGCCCGCAGCACGCCGATTCTCTGCTGCTGTCCGCCGCTTAGCTCGTGGGGATAGCGGCTCAAATATTCCGGCCCCATGTCGACGAGCTGGAGCAGCTCTTTTGCCCGTTTTTTTCTTTTTTCTTCCGGCCATTTCAACAGCCTTGGCACGAGCGTGATATTTTGCTGAATCGTCATATGCGGGAAAAGGCCGATCTGCTGAATGACATAGCCGATCTTGCGGCGCAGCTCAACCGGGTCCTGATCCAAAATATTTTCTCCGTCGATGTAAATGCTTCCTGAAGTAGGCTCAATGAGCCGGTTGATCATTTTCATCGTCGTCGTTTTCCCGCAGCCGCTGGGCCCGATAAAAACGATGAATTCCCCTTTTGCGATATCAAGGTTAATGCTGTTGACGGCTTTTTTGCCGCCTTTATAAACCTTGGATACATTTTCTAGCTTTAGCAATCAGCACACCTCCAACTATTATTTAAATATTTCAACATCTCGTTTATTATAGGATACACTTTGTAAAATAAAAAGTTTATAAAGTGTTTAAAATGTATGAATAATGCTTAAAAAAATATGTTTACTTCTTTCAAAAGCCGCTTATTCTTAAGATAGCGGCCGAATCCTTAGTTTTGCTTTCATTTTATTGTTTTCAACCGCTAACCAAATTATGATATATTGACAATAAAATTGGCTGTCCTTGGGGTGATGCGCTTTGGAAGAAAACGTTTTAAAAACGATTAAACAAGCTGAAGAATATTTTATAGAAAAAATTGCCGAAAACATGAATACATATGCTATATCATCAACTGTCGGCCGCGTGCTGGGAATCATCTATATGAACAGAAAGCCGATGACCTTAAATGAACTATCTGATGCAACGGGGATGAGCAAAACGAGAATGAGCCAGGTCGTCCGCGAAATGCTCGATTTGAATATCGCTGAAAAGGTTTTTGAAAAAGGCGTCCGCAAAGACTTATACGATGTTGAACAGGATTATTATCAGACATTTATTTCACTGTTTGCCGCCAACTGGAGCAAGGTCGTTAAAAAAAACCGGATGATCGGAAAAAAGATCAGAAAAGAGCTTTTAGAAGCGCTTGAAGAGGAACACATTTCCCCTGAAACGGAAGAAAAAATCAACGACCTTCTGAAAGAAACAAAACAGTGGCTCGACTACTATCAGTGGCTTGACAACTTGATCGAGTTTTTCGAAAGCGAAGACATTTTCAAATATGTGCCAAAGCCATCATAATCGCTAAAAAGCTGCACAGCCGTGCAGCTTTTCACTTTTCCTCACCCGGCCAATATCGGAAACAACCCTTTCAGCCCCGTCCCGATCATGCCAACGGCCACCACGGCTAAAATCAGTCCCATCAGCCTTGTGATGACATTCATTTCCGTCCGGCCCAGTTTGCTGCTGATCAATGTTGAATAGTGAAACGCTGCAAAGGTCAATAAAAGCACGGCGGCAATGCCGATGATCATTTCGCCGAAATGAAGCAGTGATCGGCTTCCGGCCGAGAGACTCATGACAGTCGCAATCGTTCCCGGTCCTGAAATGATCGGAATGCTCAGCGGTGTCACGGAAATATCCTCCTTTTCCCTGCTTTCCCGATGTTCTTCATGATGGAGCGTCTGAACATGCGATTGTTTGGCATTCAGCAGGTTATAGGCGATTCCGAATATAAAAATCCCGCCTGCCACCCGAAATGCGTGAATGTTAATATCGAATACCTGAAAGATCAGTTCACCGAAAAGCAAAAACCCGATCATAATGAGAAAGGATAATATGGCGGCCCTTCTCGCTAAAACGGTGCGTTCCTCCGCCTGATATCCTTCCGTAAGGGCAAGAAAGATGGGAACGTTGCCGATCGGATTTGTGACGGCGAACAAGGAAACAAAAACATGAATGATAGAACTAAACATAAGGTCGCTCCTTTCTGAACACAAAATCATCAACAGATATTCTGTTTTTACCTCGGATGATGCTTGCTGAAACTTTTTTAAAGCTATTACATTCCGCTCCATTTTCATTTATAATGAATTTTCAGATAGGACAAAATAACTAGTTTAAAGGAGAATGTATTTAATGACATGTTCAAAATGCGGCCATCAAACAGATGGCGGAAGATTTTGCGAGAACTGCGGTGCAAATCTGTCCGCAGAGAGTGACAGCGCCGGGACTAAAGCGGAGACGGCGCAGACGCAAATGTATGTGGAAGCGGCGAAAAAAGCTTCATCCATGTACTTTTCATTTTGTTTAAGAGCGTTGAAACGCCCGTACAAAGAGATGAAAAACGCCGGAGAACAGCATTTCACTAACAGCATCATCACGATGGTTGTCTTTGCGATTATCGTTCCATTGACATTTTATTTCGGGTTAAAGGGCTTTTTCGATTCTTTAGGGCGCTATTCCGGGATTTGGAGCGGCTCTGACATGATGCCGACGTTTTTTGATATCGTAGTCAAACCCGCTTTTACCTTTGCTATTTATATTTTCTTATTATTTGTTTTTACATACGCAGGTGTGAGAATCCAAGGGGCTCAGGCGCCATTTAAAGAAGTCATGGGACGTTTTGGGGCGCTCTTAGTCCCATTTACAGCGCTTCTCGTTATCGCTTTTCTGTTATCATTGATGAAAACGGCCTTGTTTTTAAGTGTTTTATTGTTCGCGCTTTGCGGCATTGTCTTTTTGATTCCGCCGGCCGTTCTTTACAGCTACCATGAAAAGGCGAAAGGCGCCGTCGATATGATTTATTCAACACTGCTCGTTTATTTGATGACATTGATTGCAGTCCGGGCGATGAGCAATCTGTTTCTCGATTATTTCGCCAATATTGGCGGCTCTATTCTAAACCGGATATTTTAAGAAAAAAAGCCTTTTTTCCACGTGGGGAAAAAAGGCTTTTTACTATTGTATCGAGGTCAATAACACCTCGCCGTCTTCAACAACGGCCTGGTATGTCCAATGGTATGTTTTCACTTGCTCTTTGCCATTTTTGATAATATTGATTTTCTCCTCAGTTTTGATCGTGACAGCAGAACCGTTTTGCTTCCAGCTGGTAACGCTGAAATCAACGACTTCCTCCTGTGTCCCGCTTCCGTTTAATTTTTTCACCAATGCTTTTTGATCATTGTAAAGCGAGCTTCCTTTTTGCAAATTGTCGGCGACCAATGAAAAATCATTCTCATTGATGGCATCCTGCAAACTATACAAATAGCCTTCAATCGCTGACTCGACTTTGCGGTCTGTCAGCTCTTCGCCTGATGAAGTATTTTTGGAAGCCCCTTTTTCAGAAGCCCATGCCGATGTATATTCCTGCGGCTTGTCGTTTTTGATTTCTTTTTTGTTTTCGATGTTTATAAAGCTCGAGGGGTCGGCTTGTTCGACCAGCCACTTGTGTTGGTCGCCGGAATAGACCAGCGTATACGTAAATCCGTTTTCGTTTTCTGCCATATCAGGTGAGCTGTAGTCGTCAAAATAGGCTGATTTGTGCTTTTCAACCCCGTCAATATCGGTTTTCCATTTGCCATCCTCGTTGTACAGCCGGAAAGAATCGAGATCAAATACGGTGGATAGATAAGTGCCTTTGTAATACGTGCCAGAGCTTTTATAACCGGCAATGATCTCTTTCAAATCGCTTTTATACGACGGGGCGGCAACGGTCAAATCGTTGACATTTCCGCTTGCCAAAGCCTTCATCTCTTCTTTCGTATGCTTCACAAGCGTCTTCATCATCTGATCCATAAATGTTTGATCTGAAGCAAGATTGACTTGAATGTCAGAACTGTCAATCGGCGTTTTTGCGCTTTTTAAGGTTCCCCACGGAAATTCCCCTTCAACTTCGGCAGACATTGAACCGTCTGTCAGCACGGGCCCGAAGGATGTTCCTTTAAATGGATCGATGTTCGTTTTTTGCCCATCAATCCAGAGCGTCCCTTTCAGCTTTTCATATCCGTCTTCGAACACCAGCTTCGCCTTGTGACCGTCGACAGCTACATCAACGTTGACATCGCTTTCCAACGCCTCGACCTTTTCTGTCTTTTTCAGCTCGGTCAGATCGTTCTTCAGCTTGGCTTTAACTTCATATACACCCGGAACATACGGCCCGAACTTTCTCTCAAAGTTCTCTTTTTGGGTTGTCATGACCTTTTTGCCGTTTACAAATAGATCCGTATCTTTATAGTTCGTCTTGATCGTTAAATAAACAGGGGCTACATTTAAAACATAGCGGTCATAAATAAAAAAGTGCCTGCCTGATTTTTCGATTGAGACAAGTTGATTGCCGGAATCGCTTTTCAAAGAAGAAATGAGTTCCTTTTCATCATCTGGATTCTCTTTTAAATATGTCAGCAGCGGTTTGACATTTTCTTTTGTGATGGCCAGGTCGACATCTGAAGATTGCAGCAGCTGCGCCGCTTTCTCGGCATCTTCATGGTCGAGCGCATTTTCAAAATCGCTGATTAACTTTTCCTTTGACGTCAGGGCTTCACCCGTTTTATAGCCTGCAAACAGCAGGACACAGCATACGACAATGGCACCCAGTACGATTATTTTTTTCTTGGACATCTTCGGCTTATGTATGTCTTGGCGTGCGGATTCTTCAGATATAGATGTTCCGCTGCCGTCCGCCTGAAACCCGCAATGTTTGCAAAAACGGGCTTTAGCAGTTAATTCCCTGCCGCATTCTTTACAAAAATTCATGACTTTCCTCCTATTATAAAAACCTCACATAATCATTTTATACTATATTTATCGTAAGGAGGAATTTATTTTTTAGCTGCTGGATCACATTAGAAAAACCAAACAGATGCTCAGAGCTCTGTTTGGTTTTTTCGAATAAGACTATTTTAAAAAGTATTTTTCGATATCATCGAGCAGCAAGTTCGCCGCCAGGACGCCGCCGGCTGTATTCCAGATGGCATCGCTCACCTTATGTACTTGACCTTTTTGATAGACGCTTAAGTTTTTAAAAAGCGGATCATTGACATAATCTTTTTCAATGGCGCTTGCCTTGTCATCGCCTGTCTCATAGGTGTAGTAGAAAAGCACGTCTCCATCCATATCAGGGATCTGCTCTTTCGTTACTTCCATTTGTCCCAAATCATTGGCCTGCTGGCTTTTTGGCCTTTCAAAACCGAGTTCGTCCAAAATCGTTCCCGCAAAAGATGCTTTATGATAGATGCGGGCATCGGCATCTGTAAAGCGGACGAGTGAGATTTTTTGTTTCACTTTGTCGCCGAGCTTGTCATGAATGTCTTTGACCCGCTGATCGAAATCGGCGATGACTTTTTCGCCTTCATCTTTTTTGTTGAGGGCTTCCGCAGCCAGTTCAAAATTGCTTTTCCATTCTCCTGACAATGTTTCAGCAAAGACTGTCGGCGCGATCGCACTTAACTTGTCATACACTTCCTCCTGGCGCACTTTGTTGCCGATAATCAGATCGGGCTTGAGGCTGGCGATTTTCTCAATATTCGGCGCTGTCTCTGTTCCGACATTCTCGACGCCGTCCATTTGATCTTTAATATGGTCGTACCACGGGTCTCCAAGCCATGACTGCACAGCTCCGACAGGCTTGATCCCTAAGGCGAGAACTGCTTCTGTCGCTTCGTTGGTCAATACAACAACCTTTTTCGGTGTACCTTTAATCTTTGTGTTCCCCATTGCATGTTTTACGGTATAAGACCCTTTGCCATCCTTGTCCGCAGACGTATCTGTATTTTGATTTCCGCAAGCGGCCAATAAGAGGACAAGCACAGCAAGCAGCGTCATCCATTTCAGACGTTTCATCGATGATCTCCTTTTCTAAATGATATTCATTATCATTTAGATTATCTGATCCACCCTGCAGTGTCAATATCCATTCCGCAAAAATTTCTTTTAAGTGCCAAGAACGCCCGCATGCACCGTTTCAGACCAACAGGTGGGAATTATCCAGTGAAAACCGTCTGATACATAGACGATATTAATCATAATCAAGGGGGTTAAGGAGGTTACAAATTGAAGTACATGAACTTTAAAAACTTGCCGACTCTTTGGAAAATCATGATCTTGATACCGCTCCTCGCTGTGGTTTTATCCGTGATCATGTTTATCAGCTATAAAGAATCGGAAAGACAGCTGAATTCAATGATTTCGAAGCAAATGAATGAATCGCTTGCAAAGACAATCGAGCAAATGGATAAGAGTCTTACCGTACACGAACGGAATCTGACGGGGGTTAAAGCGGCTGCCGAGGCACAGCGCACTCCATTGAGCCGAACGGAATACAAACGTTACTTTGAAAACTTGCTGCCCCTCAATCAACAAACTTTCGGAATCGGCATCTGGTATGAACCATATGCGTACAGCAAAAAAGAAAAGTTTGCCGGACCTTACGTATATAAAGACGGCGATCAGCTTGTATACACGCGGGACTATGAAGAGCCTTCATACGATTATTTCAGCCAGGATTGGTATAAAGAAGCCATTAAAACCGATGACATCATTTGGTCTGCTCCCTATTATGACGACAATCTAAAACAAACATTTATTACCACTGCGCTGTCGTTTAAAAATGCAGATGGAAAAAATACAGGGGTTATTACAAGCGACTATGTTCTGGATTCAGTCCAGCAGCTAGTATCCGGCATCAAGGTTCAAAAGACAGGCTATGCCGTTTTGCTTGATGAAAATGGCACATATTTATCCAATCCTGACAAAGACAAACGGCTCGAGCAGTCGATTTCTTCCGATCTTCTCACGGCGGAGCAATGGAAGGAAACCGCGCAAAAGAAACAAGGAATGATCGTCTCCACTTCAGCCGGGAAAAAATATGAGCTATATTACAACACGCTCCCTAAAACAAATTGGAAGCTCGTTCTTGTCGCTCCCGATGAGGAACTGTACGAATCGCTGTCACAATTGGTTCAGCAGCTGATCCTGCTGAGCTTGGGTGCCATCATCATCATGATTCTCATCATCGTCTTTCTCGGAAGAAGAGTATCGAAAGAAGCCAAGGTGATCAACGGTTATTTAAAACATTTATCGACAGGGGATTTGACACATCGCGCAGCAGCTGATACCAACGATGAATTCGGACAAATGGCGGCATACTACAACCAATCAGCAGCAGCCTTGCAAACGATGATGTCTGATGTTGCCGGCGGGGCGGAAACAGTCGCTTCAACTGCCGAAGAGCTGTCCGCAAGCGCCGAAGAAATTCACTCGGCGGTCCATGAAACAGCCAACACGATGCAGGAAGTCGCAAACGACGCAGGTTCGCAAACCAATCTGGCACTTGAGATGTCTTCGACAAGCGATACGCTGCTAGATGAAATCAGCACGATATCGGAAGCGGTCCAGGAGGTCAGCAAAAAATCCGCCCACTCAACCGCTCTGGCAAACAAAGGAAGTGAGACGGTCAAAGAAGTCATACAAGATATTACACATTTGCATGAAAAAATGACGGAAACAGCAGAAAAAATCGAACTGCTTGAACAAAAATCGGCGGATATTAACAAGATGGCCAGCCTGATATCAAGCATTTCTGAACAGACCAATCTGCTCGCCTTAAACGCCGCGATTGAAGCGGCACGAGCAGGCGAATCCGGAAAAGGATTTGCCGTCGTCGCAGAGGAAGTGCGGAAGCTGGCGGAAGAAACGAAAAATGCGTCTACAGACATTACAGCGACAATTCAATCGATCCAGGACGAAATCTCTCATTCTGTCGAATCGATGAAGGCAAGCCAGCAAGCAGCCCATACAGGCATCGCCAAAGTCAAACAAACGGGAGAATCCTTTTCAAGCATCCATCAATCGATTCGCGATGTCACCTCCAATATTCAGCTGGTGACGGATGATGTCCAAAAAGCGACGCAAAATACGAAACAAATGCGCGACATCGCCAAACAGGTGCAGGACTACTCGGTCAACACAAACGAGCATATTAACAATTCTTCCGCTCTAACAGAAGAACAGTCATCGATTACGGCGGAAATCGCCAAGGCGTCAGAAGACCTGGCCGTCATGGCGCAGGATTTGCAGGAGAAGATTTCGCAGTTTAAAGTGTAACGATTTGCACCCGCTCTTATTTATATAGGAGAGGGTGTTTTTTTCGAATATCATGTTATCAGCTCACAACTCTGTTTTCTTAGCAGATCTTCCAACCAGGACTTGTTGAATCACTGTATATCCTGATGATTATTTTTTTGAAGTACTCACATCGACTTTTCATTACGAGCCTTTTTTGCTGGCTTACTGAATAATACGAAGACAGTTGCAAATATCAATGAAAACAATGGAGTTATGATAAATGGCAACTTAATACTGTGATTGACAATCGGTGAAAAAATAAATCCGCTAAACCCCACTGCCAAATATGACATTAAACTAAAAAGGGAGAATGCACTTGTTTGAAGGTGATCTTCAATATTTTTTGCAATTGTTTTTTGCAGAAATATCGTAATGAAACCAAAGGAAAAGCCGAATAATGAAGAGCATAGAACGAATAAGATTGAAATATTCGCAAACCACAATCCTGCCGATCCAAAGAACATCAGTATAAAACAAATAAGCAGATTCATGTGTTCTGAATAAATGTATTCAATTGGAGGGATTTAAATGAAACATTTGACCTTATCCATTCTCTATCTTTTAGGATTTGTGATGTTAAGCAGCTGGTCAGTTTCATTTGGAGACATGTTCGGAGTAAATGTTTCAGCAATACTTCAGTTTATTTTAGCGATGTTATTCACACTTATCATAGGAGGCTATACGGGGCTTCCTTTAATTTATATCAAATTCAAAAGATCTGAAACGTTGTTTTTTACGAATCAAAAGGTCTACCTCATCGCTTTAGGATTAGGCGTGCTGCTTTCCTGCACGGCTTACAGCCTTCAGCAAGCGCTCTCTCCCATCGCGATTGCGCTGTTGTCGATCATTGGTTTTTTGATCATTGGCATCAGCGGTTTTCTTCCCGCCTGGTTTCTGAAGCCTGTGAAAAATCTGTGATAACGGGTGGGTTCTTCTTTGGTTGAAGGGGTGTTGGAGCCCAAGGTCGAACTTAGTGTTTTTCTGTATGGGATAAAAATCACTTGCCGATGCGTAATCTGACGATTGATTTTTAAAAACAACAATTTGCTTTCGCCATTTACAAATTAATGAAAATTCTTTATGATATAAGGAAGCATGTTGCATATACTAAAAAAACCGAAGTGCTCCAACACTTCGGCTTGTACAAAAAGCCAGCCCATCGAAAGGGCTTGCTCAGATTGATCCAAAAATAGACCACTCCCTATCACTTTCCAGGCTCAAGGGGCGGTCTATTTTTCTTTATTCTTTGACAACACGGCAATCAGCATGCCAAAAGCAATCATTAAAGAGATTGTTTCATATGCTGTCATCTTTATCACCCCCTTTCAGAAGGGGATGAGCAAGACTTCCCTTGAGTGAGCAGAGCTTCTAATACGAGGTAGATTATACCATATCAAGCAGAACATAAAATAAAGAAAAAAACCTTTTTCACTCATGAAATTTAGCTTTTCCGCCGAAAAAACCATGCTTCGGCATCGGCTAAACTCTTGGTCTTTCAGCTCATTTATTGATTGAATTCATTAGCTTGAAGAAGTATTCAGGTTGGTGGGTCTTATTGAGTTGATACCATGAATCCAATGTATCCGATGCAAACACGTCTAATGTTTTCAGTACTTCCCTTGCGAATTCGAGAGGAGCCGCTCCTGATGCAGTAACCAGATTCCCATCAGATACCGCTGGTCCCATCTCATAAAACGGTTCTCCTTTATAATGAGGACAGACCATTTTCATATAGGCCAAGTCATTGCTTGTATGCTTTCTTGAATCCAGATATCCGCTATTCGCCAGTCCCGCAGTTGCACCGCAAATTGCGGCAACCATCGCGCCAAGCTCTAAAGCTTCGCCGGCCTTTTTCAAGATCGGCTGATGAATCTTTTCTCCCCAAGTATTCCCTCCGGGTAAAATGATTAGATCCGTACTCTCAGGCGTCCACTCATCAAGGGAGATATCCGGTTTTATGCGCAGCCCTCCCATCGTCGTCACCATTTCTTTATTCACTCCTATTGTCATGACTTTTAAAGGTGCCGTATCTTTTTTGAAATATCTTCCCGAGTTCAGTTCGGCCATTAAATATCCATATTCCCAATCTGACATGGTATGAAATGCATAAAGATAAACTGTTTTCGACTGCATCCAGTAACACTCCAATCGCAATTGATACAGCCTATTATAATCAAAAACCCTGACAGCTTTTGTCAGGGTAAAGGAAATTCAGCTTGCACACTTAAAAAAAGCTTGGCCGCATCACACGGCCAAGCTCTTTTTTATGCTTACTTGTTCAAGTTGTAGAAAGAGTTAATTCCGTTGTATTGTGCAGTTTCAGCCAGTTGATCTTCGATGCGAAGAAGCTGGTTGTATTTCGCAACACGGTCCGTACGAGACGGAGCACCTGTTTTGATTTGTCCTGCGTTTGTTGCGACAGCGATGTCAGCGATTGTGCTGTCTTCCGTTTCACCTGAGCGGTGAGAGATAACAGCAGTGTAGCCTGCGCGTTTTGCCATTTCGATCGCATCGAATGTTTCAGTCAATGTACCGATTTGGTTTACTTTGATCAGGATGGAGTTGCCAACACCGTTTTTGATACCTTCAGCAAGCTTTTTCGTGTTTGTTACGAAAAGGTCGTCTCCGACAAGCTGAACTTTTGAGCCAAGGCGCTCAGTCAGCAGCTTGTGGCCTTCCCAGTCGTTTTCATCAAGACCGTCTTCGATTGAGATGATTGGGTATTTAGAAACCATTTCTTCGTACCAGTCAACCATTTCAGCAGATGTTTTCACAACGCCTTCGCCGGACAGATGGTATTTGCCGTCTTCTTTGTTGTAGAACTCAGAAGATGCAGCATCCATAGCCAATTTCACTTCTTCGCCAGGTTTGAAGCCGGCTTTTTCGATCGCTTCAACGATTGTTTGCAGCGCCTCTTCGTTAGATCCAAGGTTTGGAGCGAATCCGCCTTCATCACCTACAGCAGTGTTCATTCCTTTAGCAGAAAGAACTGATTTCAGGCTGTGGAAAATTTGCGCGCCCATGCGAAGCGCTTCACGGAAGTTTTCTGCGCCGACAGGCATGATCATGAATTCTTGAATGTCAACGTTGTTATCCGCATGCTCTCCGCCGTTGACGATGTTCATCATCGGTACTGGAAGCGTTTTGGAGTTGAATCCTCCAAGGTATTGGTAAAGCGGAATCTGTAAGAAATCAGCAGCTGCGCGGGCAACGGCCATTGATACACCAAGGATCGCATTGGCGCCGAGCTTGCCTTTGTTTTCAGTTCCGTCAAGTTCGATCAATAGTTTATCGATTGATACTTGTTCAGTCACATCAAAGCCAAGGATTTCCGGGGCGATGATTTCGTTTACGTTGTTAACGGCAGTTAAAACACCTTTTCCAAGGTAGCGATCTTTGTCGCCGTCGCGAAGCTCAACAGCTTCATATTCGCCAGTGGAAGCTCCGCTTGGAACAAGCGCGCGTCCAAAAGCTCCTGATTCAGTATATACTTCAACTTCAACCGTCGGATTACCGCGGGAGTCTAATACTTCACGTGCATAAACATCTACAATGTATGGCATGTTTGTTTCTCTCCTTCAATGCTTATTTTTGAATTAATGACGATCCTGTCATTTCTTTCGGTTTTTCAACGCCCAGCAAGTCTAAAAGAGTTGGCGCCAGATCCCCGAGGATTCCGCCTTCTCTTAATGTCACGCCTTCTTTTGTGACGATGACAGGAACCGGGTTTGTCGTATGGGCGGTGTGCGGCTTGCCTTCTTCGGTAATCAGCACGTCTGCGTTACCGTGATCGGCCGTAATAATCGCGTGGCCGCCTTTTGCAAGAATCGCATCAACGACTTCGCCGAGGCACTCGTCAACTGCTTCGATTGCTTTGACCGTAGGCTCGACTTTTCCTGAATGTCCGACCATGTCAGGGTTGGCAAAGTTGAGGATGATCGCGTTATGATTTTCAGCCTCAATTTCTTTGACAAGCGCATCTTTTACTTCATATGCGCTCATTTCAGGCTTCAAGTCATATGTTGCGACTTTAGGCGAGTCGATTAAGATTCGCTCTTCGCCCGGGAATTTCTCTTCGCGTCCGCCGCTCATAAAGAATGTGACGTGCGGATATTTTTCAGTTTCAGCGATGCGAAGCTGCTTCAGTCCGTTTTGTGACAACACTTCACCGACTGTGTTGTCGAGATTGACCGGTTTGAATGCTACATACCCGTCAACCGTTTCACTGAAATGCGTTAAGCAGACGAAATGAAGGTTTTTCGGATGATTTTCTCCGCGGTCGAAGTCGCGGAAATCATCATTTGTGAACGTGTTGGAAATCTGGATCGCACGGTCAGGTCTGAAATTGTAGAAAATGACCGCATCGTTGTCCTTGATTGTCGCAACAGGCTCGCCGTTTTCTTTTGTGATGACGGAAGGAATGACGAATTCATCGTAAATTCCGTTTTCATAAGAATCTTTCACGACATCGAGCGGATTTTGATATTTCGGTCCTTCTCCGTATGTCATCGCGCGGTACGCTTTTTCAACGCGGTCCCAGCGCTTGTCGCGGTCCATTGAATAGTAGCGGCCCGACAATGTGGCGATTTCGCCGACACCGATTTCTTCGATTTGCTCCTGAAGCTCTTTGATATATTTCTCGGCTGTTTGCGGGCCTACATCGCGGCCGTCAAGGAAGCCGTGAATATAGACGTTTTCAACGCCTTCTTTTTTCGCAAGCTTCAAGAGTGCGTACAAATGGTGAATGTGGCTGTGAACTCCGCCGTCAGACAGCAGTCCGAACAAGTGGAGGTTTGTGCCTTTTTCTTTGGCGTGCTTCATCGCGGCAAGGAATGTTTCGTTCTGTTCGAATTCTCCCTCGCGGATCGCAACGTTCACGCGCGTCAGACTTTGGTAAACGATCCGGCCTGCGCCGATATTCAGATGGCCGACTTCCGAGTTGCCCATCTGGCCGTCTGGAAGACCTACCGCTTCTCCTGAAGCTGTCAGCGTCTGGTGCGGATACTTGTTCCAATAGCGGTCAAAGTTCGGTTTTTTCGCTTGCGCTACGGCGTTTCCGACGGTTTCGTCCCTTAGTCCAAACCCATCTAAAATGATGAGCGCGGCTAACTTGTTACTCATATTGACCTGCCTCCAATAATTGCACGAAAGACTGTGCTTCAAGGCTTGCGCCGCCTACAAGAGCGCCGTCGATATCGGATTCGGCCATGTATTCTTTAATGTTCACAGGTTTTACGCTGCCGCCGTACTGGATGCGGATGCTGTCTGCTGCAGCTTGTCCAAATTCAGCTGACACTGTTTTACGGATGTGTGCGCAAACTTCATTTGCATCTTGGGCTGTTGAAGATTTTCCTGTTCCGATCGCCCAGATTGGCTCATATGCGATGACAGAAGCAGATACCTGCTCAGCTGTCAGACCCGCGAGCGCTTTTTTCACCTGGTCGGCAACAAGATCATTTGTTTTGCCGGCTTCACGTTCTTCAAGCGTTTCACCCACACAGATGATCGGCACAATGCCGTATTTGAACGCGGCATGCGCTTTTTTGTTGACTGACTCGTCTGTTTCGGCAAACATTTCACGGCGCTCAGAGTGGCCGATCACGCAATATTCAACCCCTAGGTCTTTTAAAGCGAGAGGGCTGATTTCACCTGTGAAAGCACCGCTTTCTTCAAAATGCATGTTCTGCGCGCCGACTTTAAGGTCAGTGCCTTTTACGGCTGAAGTCAGCTTTTCAAGGAACAGCGCAGGTGCACAGACAACAGCTTCCGCTTTATCCGCTGCAGGGATGGAAGATTTCACTTCTTCTACAAAGCTTACAGCTTCTGAAAGCACTTTGTTCATCTTCCAGTTGCCGGCTATAATTGGTTTTCTCATGTGCTCCACTCCTTATGCTGTGTTTTGTTCTTATTTATCGTTTAATGCTTTGACGCCTGGAAGTACTTTGCCTTCCATAAATTCAAGGGAAGCTCCGCCACCGGTTGAAATATGGCTCATTTTGTCAGCAAGACCGAACTTTTCAACAGCAGCTGCAGAGTCTCCTCCACCAATGACAGAGTATGTATCTTTTGCCTCTGCTAAAGCTTCAGCGACCGCTCTTGTTCCTTTTGCAAACGCATCGATTTCAAAGACGCCCATCGGTCCGTTCCAAACGACAAGCTTGCTGTTTTTGATGACATCGGCATACGTTTTTCTCGTTTCCGTACCGATATCAAGTGCTTCCCAGTCGCTAGGAATCTCGCTGATCGGCACGATCTTCGTATTGGCATCGTTTGAGAAGTCGTCCGCTACAAGTGCATCAACTGGCATGTAGAAGTTGACGCCTTTTTCTTTGGCGCGGTCCATGAACGATTTGGCCAATTCAATTTTGTCTTCTTCAAGCAAGGATTTGCCGATTTCGTATCCCAGCGCTTTAACGAATGTGTAAGCAAGACCGCCGCCGATGATCAAATTGTCGACTTTATCAAGAAGACTTTCGATGACACCGATTTTGTCTTTTACTTTCGCTCCGCCGATAATCGCTGTAAACGGACGTTCCGGGTTTGACAGGGCTTTACCCAGCACTTCAAGCTCTTTTTCCATTAAGAAGCCCGCAACAGCCGGAAGGTGTTCAGCGATGCCCGCAGTTGAAGCGTGGGCGCGGTGAGCCGCTCCAAACGCATCATTGACATAAATATCTGCCAGATCGGCAAACGCTTTTGCAAGCTCAGGATCATTTTTTTCTTCTCCAGGATAGAAGCGGACATTTTCAAGTACGAGAATGTCTCCCTCTTGCATTTCGGCAATTTGTGATTTTACGGCGTCACCGTAGGCTTCGTCCGCTTTCTTCACATCCTTGCCAAGCAGCTCTCCAAGGCGTGCTGCTACAGGAGTCAGGCGGAGCTCTTCAGAAACTTGACCTTTCGGACGGCCCAAGTGGCTGGCCAGAAGAACTTTTGCTCCCTGCTCTGTTAAGTACTGAATCGTTGGAAGTGCAGCGCGGATCCGCGTATCATCCGTAACTTTTCCCTCTTTCATCGGAACGTTAAAGTCAACACGGCAGAAAACAACGCGGCCTTTTACATCAATGTCTTTTACTGATTTTTTGTTCATGACTCGAGGAGTTCCTCCTTTAAATGATTTACAAGCCTGAAAACTCGAAAATCCCGGCGCATATGGAAAAAGGGAAAGGGAGTGTGTATCCCCTTCCCTTGTCCGCTTTCATTATAGCGCTTTTTGTCTATCAGAACCAAGTCTGATTCTTAAGGTTACGAATTAAAGACCTTGTTTTGCAATGTAAGCGGCAAGGTCAACTACGCGGTGAGAATATCCGCTTTCGTTGTCATACCAAGAAATCACTTTCACCATGCTGCCTTCCATCACCATTGTAGAAAGGGCATCGATAGTAGAAGAGTTGGCATTGCCGTTGTAGTCTTTAGATACAAGCGGATCTTCGCTGTAGCCAAGAACGCCTTGAAGTTCGCCTTCTGCTGCTTCTTTAAACGCTGCGTTTACTTCTTCTGCTGTTACGTCTTTGTCAAGTTCAGCAACAAGGTCAACAAGTGATACGTTTGGTGTTGGAACACGCATTGCTCCGCCGTTCAGTTTTCCTTTTAGTTCAGGAAGTACAAGGGAAACGGCTTTCGCTGCACCAGTTGTTGTTGGGATGATGCTTTCAGCTGCTGCACGCGCACGACGGTAGTCTTTGTGCGGAAGATCAAGGATTTGCTGATCGTTTGTGTAAGAGTGAACAGTTGTCATCATACCGCGTTTGATGCCGAATTTGTCATTCAGAACTTTTGCAAACGGCGCAAGGCAGTTTGTTGTGCAAGATGCATTAGAGATAACTTGGTGGTTAGCTGCATCGTATTTATCTTCGTTTACACCCATAACGATTGTGATATCTTCTTCACTTGCAGGAGCTGAGATGATGACTTTTTTCGCGCCAGCTTCTAAGTGTTTTGCCGCATCTGGGCGTTTTGTGAAGAAACCAGTTGATTCAACAACGATTTCAACACCTTGTTTTCCCCAGCTTAATTTAGCAGGATCGCGTTCAGCTGTAACTTCGATTGTCTTGCCATTTACAACAAGGTTGCTTCCGTCTACAGAAACTTCCGCGTCCAATTTTCCGTGTACTGAGTCATATTGTAATAGGTGAGCAAGCATGTTAGCGTCTGTTAAATCGTTAACTGCTACAACCTCTACTTCAGGATTATTCAATGCTGCGCGGAATACATTACGTCCGATACGACCAAAACCATTAATACCGACTTTTACTGCCATGATGATTTCCTCCTTTAAGTAAATAAGAGATATTTAATTTATATTGAGGGAAGAAACTTCCCTTAATAACTGTTTTGCGGCTCCTTCATCAGTGATCAGAACCGTGTTGCGCGGCTTTTTAAAGTAAGCCTCGATGGCTTCCGCCTTTGATGAGCCTCCCGCCACCGCGATGATGTTGGGGATCGAATCAAGATCCTCCAGTTGAATGCCTACGCTGTGCACTTTATGAATGACCTCTCCATGACGGTCAAAATAATAGCCGAAAGCCTCTGCAACAGCCTCATTTTCTTCGATCTTCCTCAAATCTTCCTCAGGTGTGTTTCTTCGTTCGGCCATTGTTTTAGCATCCCCGATTCCATGAATCACCATACTGGACGATTGAATCGTCTGCAGCACCTCTTTGATAGAAGGCTCTTCAATGATGGAAGAATAGGCTTCTTTGCTTAGCTGACCCGGAACAAATAACAGCTTGTATGTACCGGATGCTTTTTCAGCCATATGAGCGCAGATCGTATTGGCCTGGTTCCTGACGTTTTCGCCGAGTCCGCCTCTTGCCGGAACAAAAAGCAGCTTGCGGTTTTTCGAGTCGGGCGTCATCATTTCTGCTACGGCTTCAAGGGTCGTACCTCCGGTTACGGCGACGATATTTTCCCCTTTAAACCTGTTTTTCATGCATGCGACGGCCGCTCTCCCCATTTCTTTTTTGACCCATGGGGAATGGTCGCTGTCTCCTGAGACAATGATGACCTGTTCAAGGTTCAACCTCTCTTTTAATGTGTTTTCCAAATGGGTTAAGCCTAAAACATCCTTCATTGTATCTTCGAGAATTTTCAGCAGGTCAGATCCTTCCGTTGTCAATGTCATGCCGGTCGTTTTGATCTCGAGGAGATTTTGTTCTTTTAAAAACTGAACCTCCGCCCTTAAAATCCGCTCGCTGATTCCGAGACTGGCGGCAAGGCTTCTTCTGCCGATCGGTTCAGTCAGCCTTATGTACTGCAAAATTTCGTACCTTTTCTGCATGACATCGAGAAGATCCGGCAATAATTTTTTTTGAGCCTGTATTAGTTGATTCATGTCAAACGTTCCTTTCATCCCGTCATGGACAAATATTGTCCCGCTATGACTGAAAACGTCCCACCTCAGCCAAAAAAAAATTACTCCTGCTTACATTCATTATTTTAACAGGGTTAAATCGTTTATTCAACTGTTAAGCGTCAATTCCTCGACAATATTCGCACATCTTCACACAACCGTCTTATTCAGCATTGTTTCCTATCATCTCTATTTTATTCCCATCCTCCAAAAAGGTGCATCCATCATAAAAAGCCCTTTTCTCGAAAGGGCCTCGTCTTTATTAAAACGTTTTCATTTTGTCCAAAGCTTCTCTATTTCTTCAAGCGACTTATTTTTTGTTTCAGGACAGATCGTGACAACAAACAGGAAGCAGAGAATATTAATCACCGCAAAAATCCAGAAGGTATAGGCAAGCCCCAGCGAGCTGATCATCATCGGCACAAATTGTCCGATCGCCCAGTTGGCTCCCCATAGAAAAATGGTCGCAATCCCTGCGGCCCGCGCCCTCAGGTGATTCGGGAATATTTCAGAAATCATGATCCATGTGATGGGACCGACCGATACACAGAAGGCGGCGACAAATCCTAAAATAAAGAAGGTCAGCATCAGTCCCTCAGTCAGATGAAAATAAAATGATGTACCGATTAAGATCATAAAAATGGCCATGAAGGCAGAACCGATGGACATAAGCTTCTTCCGCCCGACTTTATCGATCAAGAGAACTGCGATCACGGTAAAAATCACTTCGACGACACCGACGACACATGTTGCAACAAATCCGGCATTTTGGCCGAAGCCCATCATTTTGAAAATTTCCGGACCGTAATAGGTAATCGCGTTCATGCCGATGACTTGATTGAACAGCGCCAGCAAAATCCCGATGAACAGCGCCTTTCTGAGGCCCGGTTTGAAAAGCTGTGACAACGACCCCATCCGTTCGATCTTCAAGGAATCTTCAATGTTTTGTAATTCTTCTTTTGCCACTTTTTCTCCATTAATACGTGTCAGAATCTTTAGCGCTTCATTTGTCCTTCCGGCTTTCGCCAGCCATCGCGGACTTTCCGGCACAACCAGCAGCACGAGGAAGAAAATGACCGACGGCACCATACCATAGGCAAGCATCCACCTCCAGCCGGTGTGCACACCCCATTCATATGTACCAGACCGCTGAACTGCGAGATTGATAAAGTAAGTCGCGGAGATCCCCAATATCGTAAAGAGCTGATATAAGGAAGATAAGCTGCCGCGGATCGCAGGCGGCGCCGCTTCAGTTATATACGTGACAGACAGAGAAGACCCCATTCCGATTCCCAAACCGCCGATGATCCTTGCGATGATTAATGTGGACACATTCTGTGAAAGAGCTGAAATGACCGCTGATATCGCAAACAACAGCGCCGCTGTCATCAAAATCTTTCTCCTTCCGAACCTGTCGCTCAGAAAACCGGATATGCCAACGCCCACAACGCCCCCGATCATGATGCTCGATATCACAAGGCCTTCCATAAATGGGGTCAGACTGTACAAATCCTTCAGAAAACCGATTGCACCGGATATGACCGCTGTATCATAGCCGTACAATAAACCGCCGAGACCCGCCGCACATGAAATCAATATCACAAATCCCATTGAATGGCTTCGAGCAACTGACACTTCTGTTTCTAACTGAGCTGGATTGTTCTTCATTATTTGCCTCTCCTCCCACGAAATGATAAAGCGCTTTCAATGTGAAGTTTTCTTGTACGTACATATTTTGAAACGTAAGAACTCAAACCTCAATTAGTACGTACAATTATAGAATAATTATATTTGTATTTTCTGTCAACGTTTTTTCGGTTAGCGCTTTCATTTCACCTGAGAATTTTTCGTGAACATGTCGGGGAATCAATATATTGCGAAAATACGTCAGCCGCACGAGCCCTTCGAATCAAAGGTCATGATCCATATTCTGAAACATTAAAAAGCAACGGATGGACATTGCCATACCGTTGCTTTTTACCGATTATCCGTTTTTCCATACGTCGGCGATGATTTCAAATGAGCGCAGTCTGTCTCCATGATCAAATGTTTCTGAGTTGATGATGATTTCGTCTGCCTGCGTCGTCTGGATAAAATCTTCAAGCTTTGCCTTCACTTCTTTTGGACCTCCGATGATGGTGGAGCTGAGCTGTTCATTGACCATCGCTTTTTCTCGCGGCGTCCAGACTTGATCCATATCGTCTACAGGCGGTTTGAGCTGAGTCGGAGCCCCCCGGACAAGGTCTAAAAATTTCTGATAGTGGGATGTCGCAAGGCGCTGTGCTTTCTCATTCGTATCGGCGGCGATCACGGTCACGCCGACCATCGCATACGGCTCATCCAATATACCGGGTGTAAACGAGCTCCTGTACAGCTCTAAAGCAGGTATCGTATTCGCCGGTGAAAAGTGGGCTGCAAACGCAAACGGCAGACCGAGCTCTCCCGCGAGACGGGCGCTGAATCCGCTGGAGCCAAGCAGCCAAATCGGCACATCAAGGCCTTCCCCCGGAATGGCGCGCACATGATTTCTCACATTGCCTGACGGTTTAAAATATCGGCGCAGCTCTTCCAATTGCTCTGGAAAGTCCTCTCCGCTGCTAATGTTCCGCCGCAATGCCCTCGCTGTCAGCTGATCGGTGCCCGGAGCCCGGCCGAGTCCTAAATCGATTCTTCCCGGATAAAGGGACTCCAACGTTCCGAACTGCTCGGCAATCACAAGGGAAGAGTGATTGGGAAGCATAATGCCGCCGGACCCGACACGAATCGTCTTCGTTCCCCCGGCAATATAGCCGATCAATACCGAAGTGGCCGAACTTGCAACACCTTCAATATTATGATGCTCGGCCAGCCAGAACCTGTGGTATCCCCAGTCTTCGGCATGGCGCGCCAAATCGATGGAATCCCTGAAGGATTGCGCCGCATTTCCGCCCTGTACGATTGGGGACAAATTCAGCACGGAATACTTTGTATGTTTAAAAGGCTCTACTGACATATTTTCTCCTTCTTCCTAGAGTGTATTGTCAGATAGAACGATAACATAACAGAGGGCGGGATTAAAAGAAATTAGTTCGACCATTCTCGAACTAATGTTTAAAATGCTTGCCCCCTGAGGAAGGAGGCAAGCATAGCAGCTTAAGCATTGACGTTTTGGTTTCGCCCTTTCAAAAAATAAGCGGCAGTAATGAGCAGGTAAATACCTGCCGTGACAACGGTGATGACGATCGACGTGGTCAAAATGACGCCGATGAGTATAGCCGCAAGCGCAAGAATCGCCAGCCAGGTCGTATAAGGAAACCATTTCACATAGTAGCCTTCTGTTACGATTGCGCCGCGTTTTCTCGATTTCACATGGGCAATGGCGATCAGCATCCAGATCATCAGGACCGTATAGCCGAGAGACCCCATCAAATACTCGAATGTCTGACTTCCCGCAAATAAGGAAAACAATACGCCTAAATATAAAAATGACGTACATAGCAAAATGGCGTAAACCGGCACCTTTCGAACGGAAAGCTTTGCAAAAACTTTCGGCACCCGGCCGTCAGAAGCCTGTGTATACAACACACGGGAGGCTCCGTAAAGTCCTGAGTTCATCGATGAGATGACCGCCAATAAAATGACGGCATTCATCAAGTGATCCGCTCCGGGAATCCCGATCATTTTAAAGACCATGACAAAAGGGCTTTCCGGCACACTGTTGACTTGATTCCACGGAATCAGGCTGACGATGATGAAAAACGGCAGAAGATAAAAGGCAATAATTCGCGTCAGTGTGCCGCGGACAGCTCTGGGGACGACCTGTTCCGGGCGTTTCGTCTCCGCAAGGGTCACGCCGATGATCTCAGTTCCTCCATAAGAGTAAATGACAACAAGCATTGCCGTAATGAGCCCGCCGGCGCCGTTCGGGAAAAAGCCGCCATGATCTGTCAAATTCGAAAATCCCACAGCAGAGTGATGGCCAAAAGAGAAAAATAACAATATAAATCCGGATATGATGAAGACGACAATCACTGTAATTTTAAGCAAAGCGAGCCAATATTCAGTCTCTGCAAAGCTTTTGACAGAAAGCAAATTCACACTGGTGATAACAAGGGAAACAAACAGCGCCAGCACCCAAACCGGCATCCCCGGAAGCCAGTACTGCAAAAATATCGCAGCAACGACAGCCTCTGCGGCAATATTCAGCACCCACATTTTCCAGTAAATCCAATCTAAAAAGTATGCGGCATACGGTCCCAAAATCGATTGCACCAGATCTCTGAACGTTCTCGCTTTACTATTTCGAACCGCCATTTCTGCGAGCCCCTGCATGATAAACAGCAAAATGACTCCGCCGATCAAATAAGCGATCATCACGGACGGCCCGGCCAAATCGATGGCATTGCTGCTTCCTTTAAATAATCCCGCTCCGATGGCTCCGCCCAGCGCCATCATCATAATATGGCGGGCTGTCATCGTTCGCTCAAGCTTCTGCATTTCTTTTTCCAACTTTTTCACTTCCTCTATATCAATTAAAAAGGCTCATCGTCTCTTTTTCTTCTTTACTTTGAAGATAAAGAGACGATGAGCCTTTGAACGCCTACCGCGGTACCACTCTTTTTGATTCCTTTTCATAAGAACCCAGCTTAAAAACCCGATAACGAAGGTCAGCCGTAAAGCCTGCAGGATCGATGTCTTTCCTTTTTGAGCAAGTCCACTCCCGGGCGAGTTCAAAGATTCATTAGACTGCGTCACACCGCCCCGCAGCTCTCTTGGCTAATGAAGGATCTTTTACTGCTCCCGTTCTCTGTGTTTTATTATCCACTGAAAATATATTCATATAATATACGTTCTTATTTTCACTTTGTCAATATAAAATGATAGAACTTCTTTTTAAAATTTGAATTTTTCTTTATTTTCAAGGAAAATCGCCTTTTCTATCAGAAAATACAAGAGAAAAACAGCACAACTTTTTCTCGAATGGAGTGATTCACATAGAGACTCTCAAGAAAAACAGTCCTATATCCTCCGAAAAAAATAGTTAAATTGATATATTATTCAAACTTTACAAAATATTTTAACGATGATAGAGTGTGAACCGAATCAATGATTCGCTAAAGGAGGAGAATCCATGAAGAAGCTTTCGTTAATGTTGTTCTTGTCCGTTATGACGCTTGTCTTCGGTTCATCGCCTGTCAGCTTTGCGAAAGACCTCCCTGAAAATCGGTATACTTCACCGACTGACACAGAATTTAGCCAGATTGAACAAATACTCGATGAGGCGGGTATTCAAACCGAAAACTTAGAAAAGGATTACGGGGTGATCGTCAATGATCCCGCAGAAAAAATCGGTATCATTTCCGACATCCCCGCTGAAAAAGAGGACTGGAGCCATGTCAGCTTCGATTCGTATTATGTCGACCTCAACAGCGGCACATTAATCGCACAAGTGCAATTTACATTTAAACAAAACGATGACGGTACATCTGAGACCGAATACAAAAATGTAACCAATGGAGGAAAATATTTTGTCAAGGTCGACAAGGACGGAAATGTGATCGATGAAAAGACAGTCGGCGACATGTCGATTTTGTGGAAATATTAAAGCCTGAATGCTCCCTTTAAAAAACACCCTTTTACATACAGGGTGTTTTTCTCATTTGGAGACATCCCGGCGATAAGCCCCGCCGGAATAAGCCCTGTCGGCAGGTCCCAGCTTTCCTTGCATATACTGAATCAGCCAGCCAGTTCCGCAAATTAATGAAACCGCCCCTATCACCAGCCCGACCAATGGAATTCCCCATTGGTCATAAGCAAAGCCTGAAGCGAGATATGACAGCTGCATAAATCCCCCGTACGTTGCAAGATGAAATGAAAACACGCGCCCGCGGACTTCTTCCCTCGTGTTGGTCTGCAGCATATAGCTGTCCAGCGGGATGATAACGCCTGAGCTGACTCGCATGAAGTAAAGCATGGGCCATCGCCACCTGGTTGAACCAGTCCCCCATGACACTTCCGGCTTGCCCCATCCATAAAGAGCGGTAGTTCTTATTGTTAAGAAGGCTTGTTTTTTTGTTTTGCACATCTGCCCCCTCCTCCAACATCATTTTTCGACCAATGTATCTATCATTTCTCACAAGCGGCCAGGATTCCTTTTGATAATGTAAATTTTTAGAATTTATTTTCAAAAAACGACAAATCTCGCAAATCTCATTGGTTACATTAGAACTGTAAAATGACAAAGGAGGACAAAAACATGAAAAAGCGTTCTGTTATGATCTTATACATCATGATGTTGCTTACAGCGGCAATGTTTCAGCAAGAACCTGCAGCTGCGGTTAAAGACCGTCCATCAGCAAAGATTTCCGCCACCCTCTATTCGCAATTTAAACAAAGCGAAAAAGTCACTTTTCTGATTAAGCTGAAGGAAAAAGCTGATCCTAAAAAAGCCGTCAGCAAAGGAAAGGAAACCAGTCAAAAAAATCAACAAACCACCGGCCAAGCAGAAGATCGAAAACGCTCAGCCATTGTTTCTTCCCTTCGCATGACAGCTGACGACACCCAAAGAAACCTCAAGACATTCCTCAAGACGCAAGAAAAGAAAGGTCATGCCGACCACATCCGATCCTATTACATTGTTAACGCGATCGCCGTTCACGGCACGAAAGAAGTCATGGAAAAAGCAGCCGCCTATGATGAAGTGGAGAAAATCCTCCCAAATGAAACGAGAAAGCTGTACAAACCGATTAAAACTTCTGCGAAAATATCAGAACCCCGAAAAAAAGAGATCGAATGGAATATAGAGATAATCGGTTCTCAAATAGCTTGGTGGCTTCACGGCTATGACGGCTCAGGTACAGTCGTTGCCACAATCAATTCGGGAGTGGAATGGGATCACCCTGCATTAAAAGAAAAGTACAGAGGATACGATCCTGAGCATCCCGATGATCCGAGCCATACGCTGAACTGGTTTGACGCGGTCAACGGAAGGGAAGCGCCATATGACGACATCGGTTCCGGAACCGAAGTAATGGGAACGATGGTCGGTTCTGAACCGGACGGATACAACGAAATCGGCGTCGCCCCCGGCGCGAAGTGGATCGCGGTTAAAGCGTTTACGGATGCGAGCGGAAAAGATACCGACCTATTAGCGGCGGGCGAATGGATATTAGCCCCGAAAGATGCGGAGGGAAATCCCCATCCTGAACTTGCCCCTGATGTCGTCTATAATGCATGGGGCGGAGGCCCAGGCCTTGATGAGTGGTACAAGGACATCTTAAAAACCTGGAGAGAAGCCGAGATCTTTCCGGTATTTGCGGCCGGAGACGCGGATGACAAGAATCCCGCCGGCCCCGGAACAATATCAAGTCCAGCCAACTATCCAGAAGCGTTTACAGTCGGCTCTGTCAATAGAGATTTGACCTTGTCTGATTTTTCATTACAGGGGCCTTCCCCTGACAAAGCAATCAAACCCGAGCTATCCGCCCCGGGAGAGGAGATCCGCACCTCCGCTTTAAATCAATCATACGAAGAAGGATTGAAAGGAACAGCGCTGGCGGGAGCGCATGTTGCGGGAACGGCGGCCATATTGAAGCAGATCGATGCCACAGTTACGCCGAATGAAATGAAAGAAATCTTAACAAAACATACAAATAAATTAACGGACAATGAATTTTCCGAGTCACCAAACAACGGCTACGGCTATGGCTTAGTCAGCGTCTTTCTAACCTACAATGTCAGCAAATCCATCATTAAAGGAGAAGTCAGAAAAAAAGGCGTTGACGAGGAGCCGCCGTCCATCTCCCATCAAATGCCGACCGCAGCGTTTGAAAACAGTCCTGTTCAGCTGACCGCGCAAATATCAGACAACACAAGCGTCAGCAAAGCGGAGCTCGCATATAAAATTGCGGGGATGTCTGAATGGAAGACGGAGGAAGTGAATGCGGCAAATGGGAACGCGCAAATCGACATATATCAAACAAAAATCACTTTTGGAAAAAGCGGCCAAACCTTAAATTACAAATGGATCGCAACTGATTTCAGCGGAAACAAGACGGAATCGCAGATTTATGAGTTGCCGATTTCCGACCGGATTACCGGCGGTTATCAAGAAAATTTTGAATCAGGGACAAACGGCTGGTTCAGCGAAGGAAAGCATAACAGCTGGGAATGGGGGACACCGGCTTCAGGACCGAACGCAGCCGCTTCGGGTGAAAAGGTATTCGCTACAAACTTAAATGGTCCTTATGACGCTGATGCCGAAATGGACTTATACATGCCGACCGTCGAATTGCCGATGGGAGGAAGAACCTATCTCAGGTTTAAAGCATGGTATGAACTTGAAGATGACAAAGACTTCGCTTATCTCATGATTAGACCTTATGAACCTGATCCAAAATGGGAAATCGTTAAAACATACACCGGCTCTTCATCCAAATGGATTGATGAAGAGATACCGCTCACTGGCTATAAATATCGGACATCAAGCATCGAAATCAAATGGAGAGTCGTATCAAACGGCACCGTTCAAAAAGACGGTTTTTACCTTGATGATGTTGAACTCTATCATCCATTTGGCGGTTTAGGTTTAAATTCCAAAATGGCAAAACAGAATCAACCAAAACCGAATGATTCTCAGACAGGGCTCCCCCCTGTTCAAGCAAAAGTCAGCATCGCTGAAACCGAAAAATCGACCTATTCCGACCCTGAGACTGGAAAGTTCGCCCTGAAGCATACAGGAGGGGAATATACACTTAAAGCCGAAGCATACGGTTATAAAACCGTCACGAAAAAGGTGGAACTAGGATGGGGAAAAGACACGATCCTCGAAAACTTGATGCTTGAAGAAGCAAAGGAAGGAGTGCTCAGCGGGACGATCAAAGACGCGGTCACAGGGAAGCCTGTTGAAAACGCCACCCTCTATCTGATCGAAGACGCTTCCGTCACCCCTGCTGTGACAAACGGAAAAGGCGAATACAACCTGAACGCATATCAAGGAGCCTACACGATCAGAGTGCTTGCGGAAGGCTACAGCCCGTATGAATTTAAGATTAATTTGGGAGAAAACACGAGGAAAAACATCAAGCTGAAACCGCTGAATAAATTACCTTAATCAAAATGAAAACACTGTTTTCTGATGCATTCAGAAAACAGTGTTTTTCTTACACTCTTGCTTTCAAATCAAGTTCTGCCACGGCTAAAATGTGTCCTTTGATTTTTCTATACAGGTCATTTAAGTAAAATCCTCTTTCTAGCTCCAGTTCAGCGTCTAGAGCATACACTGTCAATGTATAGAAGTGATCCTTGTCAGGAGGTGTCGGTCCGCAGTACTGGTGAATAATCTTAGGGTCCCGGCTTCCCCCAAGCTCAGAGGCGAAGCTGTTTTGTCCCTGGATCATTAAATCTTGCCTTTCTTCGCTTGCATGTTCAGGAAGCTCCCTTATGTCCGCTGGAATGTTGGCGGCTGTCCAATGAATCCAGCTGAACCCGCATACAGGAATCGCATCATGATCGATTAATGTCAGTGCAATCGTTTTTGCCCCTTTAGGAAGATGTTCAAATCCAATAGGAAATGAAACAAATGGATGCCCCTTTCTCCTGAATTCATCTTTCGCGTATTTAGAATACTTATCATGCAAATATGGCTTTGCTTCTACGTAAATGTTCATGTCTATCCTTCTTTCAATTTTTGATTCTCTATTTATATTAAACGAATCGATGTATAATCATTGATAAGTAAACGGCTTTTTTGAGATAATGTTTTGTTATAGATTGGGACCTGTTAGGAGATATGTTCATGGATTTAAAATGGCTGCAGACTTTTATCGCCGCTGCAGAATCAGAAAATTTCAGAGAAACGGCTGAACGGCTTTACCTGACCCAGCCTGCCGTTTCTCAGCATATTCGAAAATTGGAAAACGAATTGGATATGAGATTATTTATACATACCGGAAGAAGTGTCGTTCTCACCGACGAGGGCAGACTGTTTTTGCCTTATGCGAAAGACATGATGAATGTGTACAATTCGGGAAGGCAGAAGGTGGCTCAATGGAAGCAGGGCTACAGCCGCATGATTAGATTGGCAGTACATCCCTACATCGCTTCCTATATATTGCCCCGGTTTTTGCCGGCTTTTATCGAAAAACAGCCGGATATGGAGATTTCAACCATTGTGGCCGAGGCAGATGACATCAAAAAAGCAGTTGAAGACAATAAAGCTGATATCGGAATATCGCGAAACGACCCAAATACTAACAGTCTTTACTATCAGCACATATGCGAAGGAACACTATGCCTTGCCGCCCCGTATCAAGAAACCGGCCCTGCTAATGCCGGCACCATTTTCAGCCGCTACAGGCTGCTGACGCATGATCACTCTTCCACAGGGGATGATCTGTTAAGGACCATTCTTGTGCATTACCCAGGCGTACAAACGATGTCCGCCGGACAAATTGATGCGGCACTTCACATGGTGAAGGCGGGAATCGGCGCATCATTCCTGCCGGCATATATGATTAAGCATGATCAAAATGAAAAAAGACTGATCACGGTCGATATACCAAACATCAAATTGCCCGCTTCCAAAACCTATATCATGTGGAAAAGAAACAGCGGACATATCAGACAATTTCACGCCATGCTGGATGATTTTATGAAACGTGAACAGATTTAATCTGCCGGTTGGAGCCATCCTTTCAGGCCATAGATCAACGGATACGACATCAAAAAGACCCTGAAAAACACTTCAGGGTCTTTTTAAATTCATATCGACGACACACTGCTCTTCTCAGTGTCATCCAAAAAAATCTCTTCAAGCGACGGTTCATCGACATGAATTCTGTAAATGCCCACCTTGCAGTTGGTCAATACTCTGACGATAGCCGGAATTTTTTCCTCCGAATTTACGATAATCGAGATTTCACGACCGCGGTATTCAAGCTGTTCCCCGGCTGATTCGAGGAAGCCGTTGATCAGACCGAAATGCTGATCAGGAATATCCGAATGGCGAATCTGAACGGAAATGTTCGACATGAAGTGTTTCCGTAACTCATCAATCGTACCTTCTTTTAAAATGCTTCCGTTCTTCATAATTGCGATTCTTGTACACATTTTCTCGATCTCATAAAGATTATGAGAAGTCATGAATATCGTTTTTCCCTCTTTTTGCAGATCGATAAGTAGTTTATGTATATAGAGAGCCGATTCGGCATCAACACCGGAGGTCGGTTCATCCAAAAAGATCAGCTCAGGATCATGAATTATAGCCTGGGCAATGCCTAGCTTTTTCTTCATGCCGAATGAAAAACGGCCCGCTTTTTTATACCCGTCTTCCAAGAGACCAACCCTTTCCAAAACGGTTTCGCACCGCTTTGTTGATGCCCTGCATCCGTTGAGCTTGGCGAAATATTTCAAGTGGCCGACCGCTGTCAGCGAATCATAAAACATGGAATAGTCCGGCAGCACGCCAATCCGGTGCTTCACTTTTTCAAGCGAAGATTCGTTTAATAATCGAAAGCTTCCCGCAGACGGCTGAGTGATGCCGGTGATCATATTCATAAATGTCGATTTCCCCGCGCCATTGCGGCCTAGAAATCCGTAAATCTCGCCTTTTTCCACTTGCAGATCGACCTTGTTGACGACCGTTTTCGCCCCGTAGCTTTTCGTCAATCCGTTTGCCTCGATCACCACATTCATTATAGGTCTCTCCTTTTCAAGATCACGATGGCCCCGGACAAAGCCACGGCGGCGTAAACTAAGTTGATCAGGCTGAAGCAGCCCCCAAGATCGGAATAATAATAGGGTGTCACAAATTGAAACCAGCTGATCATCGCGTTTTGAGAATTGATCGCCCAATAGCTGACGGCCGGGAAAAGCAGGGAAAAGACAACCGCGAAAAACATGGTCATGCCAGGCTTGGAAAAGATGACGGAAAACAGCAGATTTAAAGCGATTGCAGCTGCAAGAAACGCCATGCATTCAACAGCCCCCAGCCCCAAAAAAGATTTGGAAACCATCATCACCAATATGAAAGATACCGTGATGCAAAGAAACCAAAACAATAAGACACCCAAAAATTTCCCCAAAATAATTTTGCTGTGTGAGGTTTTGGTCACAAGAAATCTGATCGTCCGCGAATGGACTTCCCGGCTGATCATGTCATGGGACAATCCCGAAACCAGCAGAAAACCAAACAAAAAGACGATAACCGAGATTCCGGCTTCGTAGGGGTTTTCACCAAGGCCCATTTCCCGAACAGCCTCGGTCGGCGCGCTTTTTATGAGGTCGGCAACTTTATAGCTTACCCAAAAAATCAGCACGATCATAATGAGCGATTTTACACTTTTAAAAAGACTTTTACATTCATTCAGACAGATTGTCCACAAGACGTGTCACTCCTTCACTCCCTCCATTATAGTAAGCGAACATTATCGGAAAATAATCTGATCCTTAACATTACCTTAAATCGTTCGAAAAACGGTTGCAGCTTGACTTTCCCCCAGGCTGGAAGGTGTATATAAGTTCCTTACAGCAGCGGGCGGATCGGAAGGTTCGTCTAATTACGCATTTACGCAATGGCGGGAATGGAGCACAATTCAAAACCGTTTAAAGCAGCCGCTCCGGCATTTTCCAGGAGCGATCTTTTTGATGCGGGAAGGGGCATTGAAATGAGGTTTTTTGTGGACATTTACTTGGAAACGCGAAGTTACGGCATATTATCTGCATAGCGGCGGTCATGCGAACACCTGTCATGGAGATGGAACACGCAGTATCACTCCTCCTGAACGGGAAACACCTGATCGTTTTCTCTACGATCCATTACAACCTGTTCCTACAAAAGAGGAGCCATCATGATGCCGCCGGATTTTTACAAGCGGAGCCTTTGAGCAAAGAGACATTGAAGAGCGGCAAGATGTACTGGTGTACAGCTCACCTATTCTCGAAGAAAACATGGAGGTGACGGGTCCGGTAAAAGTCAGGCCCTGGGCTGCATCGAGTACACCGGATACTGATTTTGTCGTCCGCTTAATTGATGTGCATCCAGATGCTCGGCATACAATTTGACAGACGGAATCATTCGGGCCCGATTTCGGAATGTCTCGGAAGGAGAAAAGCCCAGCCTGATCAAACCGGGAAAAGCATATCTCGACGAAATCGATCTGTGGTCCACAAGCAATGTATTTAACTCCGCTTGGATGTTACAAGCAGCCATTTTCCACGTTGGGATCGAAATCCCAATACCGGGTTTGATATCGGCGCCGGGCAAAGAGATGATGCTCAAACAGCATTGCAAACCATTTTGCATGACAAGCAGCACCCGTCTGCCATTATTCTCCCTGTGATTCCCTAGAAACTGACCTGATGTAAATACCTTCAGAGGCTGATATGCTCTGAAGGTATGTTTCTAGCGGTCGGTTACCACGATATATGCGGCTTTCACCGGACCATGGACACCGACAACAAGGTCCATTTCAATATCGGCTGAGTTGCTCGGTCCCGTCACATAGTTGATGCATGACGGTGTGACTTTGCCGTCTGTGATCATCCGGCTTGCCTGTGTCATCCTCGGGACGATCGAGCTCTTTGGAACGATCGCAATGTATGTCGTTGGCAGGAGGCTCACCGAGCGTCCTTTATCTTTCGAGCTGAAAAGGACGACTGTTCCGGATTCCGCAAGCGTGACCTCGCTGAATGTAATGCCGATGTTCGCCTGTTCCGCCCGCAGAATATTTTCTCTGCCGGCTGCCGCATTCCACTCCCATACTTGTGTGCCTTCATTCGGCCATCTGTCTGTTAAAAGGCTTGACAGTCCGTATTCTTGAAAACGCTCGTCTTTCGGAACAATCACAGGGCCGCCTCCGAATCGTGATGCTTGATCATAAAGGGCCTCATACAGGCCGAGAGTATCTGTTTCAAGCAGTTCCGTATGAATCTTCCGGCAATGCTCCTTTAAGACGCCGAGAAGCTGATCCTGTGTAAAGCCTTGATACACACGGTGCTGCGGCTGATGTGCGTAATCGGGGACAGAGACGCCGGCTGTCCGCCTGCTGCGGCCTAGCCGTTCCGCAATCCGGTTTAAAAAGCTGTCCTTGTTTTGAATCGTTCCGTTTGTCATCTGTCTTCCCCCTTCTGTCTGTCCTGGAACCAGTCGCGGAACCTGGATCGGTTCGGCGCAGGAAAGTCGCGGATTTGCGTCCATTGCTTCAGCGGTCCCGGACCCTTCGTAATGTTTTCGCCTTCTTGAAACGGCTTCATCGCCGCCGGCGCCCATTTTGAGCCCATTTTATAAAGCGATGGCGTCGATGTTCCGAGACCGAACGCTTTCATCGCCAGCTTTTCGGAAATCGGTGCGCGCCCTTCTTTTTCGACGATCCGCTGCCGGTGCTTTAACAGCAGCTCATGAAGCGGAATTTTGACAGGACAGGCTTCAGAGCAGGCCGCACATAATGATGATGCATAAGGAAGTTCTTTGTAATCGTCGTATCCGCCGAGAAGCGGGGAGAGCACCGCTCCGATCGGCCCGGAATAAATCGAGCCGTAGGAATGTCCGCCGACATGGCGGTAGACCGGGCAGACATTGATGCAGGCCGCACAGCGGATGCATTGGAGAACGGATTGAAAGTCGGTCCCGAGAATTTTCGAACGCCCGTTGTCGACGATCACGAGGTGGAATTCCTCCGGCCCGTCCGCTTCGTCCGGCAGCTTCGGCCCCGTCAATGCTGTGATATAGCTTGTCAGCCTTTGACCGACCGCGCTTCTCGTCAGCATTCCGACAAGCACTTCAAACTCGTCAAATGACGGGACGATTCGCTCCATCCCCATCACGGTAATCTGCGTTTTCGGAATGGTCGTCACGAGGCGTCCGTTCCCTTCGTTTGTGACAAGGCTGACAGACCCTGTATCGGCAATCGCAAAATTGCAGCCCGTGATGCCGATGTCCGCCTCCAGGAATTTTTTTCTGAGAACGGCCCGCGCGTGCATGACAAGCTCCTCAGGCTTTTCCGTTTTGCGGTAGTCGATCCGCTCTTTAAAGACATCGCGGATCTGCTCTTTATTTTTATGGAGCGCAGGTGCAACGATATGGGACGGTGGATCATGGTCGTCAATCTGAAGGATGTACTCTCCCAAATCGGTTTCCACCACTTCGCAGCCTTCGCTTTCAAGCGCTTCATTCATATTGATTTCTTCCGTGACCATCGATTTTGACTTGACGATTTTTTTGCCGTTTTTCTTTTTCACGACTTCGCGGATGTAGCCTGTCGCTTCCTCGGCCGTCTCGGCAAAGAAAACGTGTCCGCCTTTTTTGGCGACGTTGTCGGCGAGCTGCTCAAGATAATAGTCTAGGTTTTCCAGCACGTGCTGCCTGATTTCTTCGGCAAGCGACCGCCATTCTTCCCAGTTTCCGAGCTCTTCTGCCGCCTCAAGCCGCCGTGCTCTTAACCGTTCCTGGGCGCTTGAGACGGCCCCCCTCATAAACGTATTATCAAGCCCATCTGATACGCGTTCTTTAAATGTTTCCGTTCCGATCTTCATTGCCATGACCAATGTCCCCCTCTATCTGTGAAATGACCGGATATCTGTTATCTGCTGTTTAAAACCTCTGCAATGTGCATGACTTCGATCGGCTTATTCTTTCTGCCGATCCGCCCTCCGATATTCATCAGACAGCCGCAGTCGGCCCCGATCAACACCTCCGCACCCGCATCTTCGACACAAGCCACTTTTTCATCAACCATCTGCTCTGATATTTGCGACATTTTCACCGAAAAAGTACCGCCAAATCCGCAGCAGTCATGTTGGCGCGGCAGCGGTGTAAATTCAAGCCCTTTCACATTCTGTAACAGCTTCATCGGCGCGTCCTTAACGCCCAAAAGCCTTGTCATATGGCATGATGTGTGATAAGTCGCCTTTTTCTCTAATCTCGCCCCCACGTCGTTGATTTTCAAAACATTGACGATAAAATCTGTCAGCTCATACGTTTTATCAGCAAGCCGCTGCGCCTTTTCCGCCCATAGAGGCTCATCCTGGAACAGGTGCGGATATTCCTTAAACATGAAAGCGCATGATCCCGAAGGGCTGACGACATATTCAGCATCATCAAATGTTTCAATCATCCGCCTCATCGCTTTTTTGGAGTCTTTGACATAGCCGCTGTTGTAAGCCGGCTGCCCGCAGCAGATCTGCCCTTCAGGAAAATCGACTTCACACCCGAGCCGCTCCAGCAGTTCAACGGTTGCTTTTCCGACATTCGTCTGAAACATGTCAACCAAACACGTGATAAACAGTGAAACTTTCATCTTGATCCCCTCTCCAGACCTCATTTATCAGGTCATCTGATGACTTGGGTAAAAAACCCTCTTTCTTCATCTTACAACTTGTGAACATTTTTTGAAAGGGGTTTCTTATTCGTTATCATAGAGGGCCTATCCATGAAAAGCAGGCTTCCGCCTGCTTTCAAATACCTGATTCGTCGGCCTGTTTTGTTTCTTCAAAGTAGGCGGAGAGCACCTTTTCGACGTTTGTCAGATGGTTGAGCATCGCCTGTTCCGCTTTTTCGCCGTCCTTTTCTTTTACGGCTTCGTAGATAGCCTCGTGCTCTTCATAAAGGCGCTTTACAGATGTTTTTTTGGAAAACAGCCAGATTTTGCGCGTTTCTCTCATCGTTTCGATCAAAAGGGATGATACATGATTCATCAAGCCTTTCAGGAGATCGTTTTGCGATGCACCGGCAAGCGCCAAATGAAAGGCAAAATCCGCTTTTTCGCCGAGTTCGTCGTTGCCGTCGGCCAGCTTCATATCCTCGAGCGCCGTGCGCATATTTTCCAGATCCTCTTCCGTGCGTTTTTGCGCCGCACCGGAAACAACGCCGATTTCCAGAATTTTGCGGACTTCAAGAAGCTCTGCGACATCCTTCTTTTTCATCAGCAGTGCGGCAGAAAGAGGGATCGAAATCTGTTCAGGTTCAAACCTTTTCACATAGGTGCCTTCCCCCTGTCTCATCTCTACCATTCCCATCGCTTTTAAGGCTGACAGCGCTTCCCTGACGGCCGAACGGCTGACTTGAAAGCTGTCGGCGAGCGACTGAACGGAATCTAGCTGATCACCCGGCTGGAGCTCCCCGTTTTTGATCGATTCAAGAAGGGCTTCCGCCACTTCTTCGTATATTTTTTTCGTCTTGATTTGCTTGTATTTCAATTTCTTCACCTCGTAGACAGACTGGGCATGATGCGTCATTTTTCTTATTATACCGTTCTTTGCGTCCGGAACATATAGCTTGGGCGCCATGCAAAAAAAAAGATTGTAATTTTGAAGATTCAGAAATATAATGCTAAATGATTGGTCTTGTCATCATGTCATCAGATGACTAAAACAAAGGGGGAATAAAAATGGGATGGACACAAGAGTATACACCCTTGGGAAACAGTTTGCTGCTGTCTTCACTTGCGGCGCTTATCCCGATTTTGTATTTTTTCTGGGCTTTGGCCGTCAAACGAATGAAGGGGCATATGGCCGGCTTGACGACCTTGCTGATCGCATTGGCGCTGGCCGTTTTCGTTTACGGCATGCCTGCGGAGAAAGCGGTCATGTCGGCGTCACAGGGCGCAGTTTATGGACTTTTGCCGATCGGCTGGATCATCATCACATCTGTTTTTTTGTACAAGCTGACCGTTAAAAGCGGGCAATTTGAAATCATTCGGCACTCGGTGCTCTCGATTACAGATGACCGTCGTTTGCAAGCACTTTTGATAGCGTTTTCATTCGGCGCGTTTTTAGAAGGGGCGGCAGGTTTTGGAGCGCCGGTCGCCATTTCGGCGGCACTGCTAGCAGGTCTCGGTTTCAATCCTTTATATGCGGCAGGCCTCTGTTTAATCGCCAATACGGCGCCTGTGGCCTTCGGCGCGATTGGCATACCGATTATTGCGGTGGAGGGTCCGACCGGCATTCCGGCGATGGACATTTCAAAAATGGTCGGGCGCCAGCTTCCGTTTTTATCTGTTTTTATTCCGTTTTATTTGATCGTGATCATGAGCGGATTTCGCAGATCTTTTGAAGTGCTGCCGGCGATTTTCGTGTCGGGCATTTCGTTTGCGGTAACCCAATATCTCAGCTCAAACTTCCTGGGACCGGAGCTCCCGGATATTTTGTCGGCGATCGTTTCGCTTATCGCCCTTGCCGTGTTCTTAAAGTTTTGGAAGCCGAAAACGCCATTCAAATTTCCGCACGAGAAGGAAGCGGCGGCTGCCGCAGAATCGCAGTCAAGAGATCAGGCGGCTGCCTATTCACCGGGGCAAATTTTCAAGGCATGGACACCGTTTTTATTGTTGACCGCCATGGTTTCCCTTTGGGGGATTCCTTCCGTGAAGCAGGCGCTCGTCGGGCATTATCAAGGGGCAAATCCAGTGCTGCTGCTTTTAAATGAAATCGGCGGACGGCTGTCATTCGCACCAGGTGTGCCTTTCCTGCACAATCAAATCATCGGCTCATCTGGAGAGCCGATTGAGGCTCTTTTTAAACTTGAACTGCTCGGATCGGCGGGTACGGCGATTCTGCTTGCGGCCGTGCTGGCAAAGTTTGTGCTTGCAATCACCTGGAAAGACTGGGGGCAGGTGTTTGCCGAAACGCTGACAGAGCTTGGCAAGCCCGTTTTGACGATCGCTTCCGTCGTGGGCTTCGCCTATGTCACCAATTCTTCCGGGATGAGCACAACGCTCGGCATGTCACTGGCGATGACGGGTGCGATGTTTTCGTTTTTCTCTCCCGTGCTCGGCTGGCTCGGGGTCTTCATCACAGGCTCGGATACTTCAGCGAACCTGTTGTTTGGCAGTCTGCAAAAAGTCACCGCAACATCGGTCGGAATGGAGCCCGTCCTGGCGGTGGCGGCCAATTCCTCAGGAGGTGTCACCGGAAAAATGATATCCCCGCAATCGATTGCGGTTGCCTGCGCGGCTGTCGGACTCGCGGGAAAAGAATCCGATCTGCTCCGCTTTACATTGAAGCACAGCTTATTTCTCTTGTTCCTTGTCTGTATCATCACATTTTTGCAGCATCATCTGTTTTCCTGGATGATCCCGTAAAAAAAGGCCGCCGGCATTGCCGGACGGCCTCTATTCATAGCGTTTTCTCACGGATGAAGGCAAGATGTTGAGCTGATCTCTGTATTTGGCGACCGTTCGCCGGGAGATGACGATGCCGTGCTGTTCTTTGAGCAGGTCAGCCAGCTTTTGGTCAGAAAGCGGTTTCATTTTATTTTCCTCTTCGATCAGACGACGGAGCTGCACTTTGACCGTATGGCTTGACGTATGGCCGTCTGAGACATCCTTCACTTTTGCCGAAAAAAACCGTTTCAGTTCACAGAGCTCATACGGTGTCTGCACAAATTTCCCTTTCACCGCCCGGCTCACCGTGGATTCATGAATGCCGAGGACATCGGCGACATCCTTTAATGTCAAGGGCTGTATCTTTTCTTTCCCTTTGAGAAAATAATCTTTTTGACGAACGAGGATCTCCCCCATCACCCTTTTCATCGTTTCCCTTCTTTGCCTGAGGGCATGATCAAGCCATTTCCACTGACTGTATTTGTCTGATAAAAAAGCGGCTGTATCATCATTGGTCCGTGCTTTGAGCATTGGCTCGTAAAATGAATTAAGCTGGATGTCCGGAAACGAGCGGCTGCTGAGCTCCAAACTCAATGCTCCGTCCTGAATGTAAATGATCACATCAGGCTCAATATAGACGTTCCGCTCCTCAGCTTCGTAAAGCAAACCGGGCCTCGGAGACAGTTCTGCGACAAGATCCTGAATATCCTGAAGCTGTGAAAGGGAAAGGCCCGTTCTCGCGGAAAGCTCCTTCCATGCCTTTTTGGCAAAAAGTTCGAAATAGCCGGAAATGACGTTCTCAGCATCCGCCGTCTGCCTTGGGAGGCGCCTTAATTGAATGAGAATGCATTCCTTTAAAGAACGCGCTCCGACTCCGGCCGGTTCAAGTGTCTGCAGCTTCGCCAGAACGGTTTCCACTTCCTCTCCGGGCACAGACAGGGCGGAGGCGATAAAGGTAAGCTGTTCATTGACATACCCGTTTGAATCAAGCGATTCAACCAAGTAGCCGAAAATGCGCTTTTCCCGGTCTGACAATTGCAAGTCGAGCGCCTGCCGCTTTAACGCGCCTTGCAAATCCTCATGCGCCGTCCCGGAGTCTCGTTGTAATTGGTGATTGGTTTTATGGTAAAATGATCGGGGAATATCGGTGTCTTTCCGTTCGATAAGAGGGTTTTCCAGTGAGAGCTCATCAAGCCGGCTGTTTAGTTCAGCCAAGGAATACTGCAGCAATTGAATGGCTTGTGTAAGCCCCTGTGTCAAATGAAGTTTTACCGTTTGCTGCTGCTGTACATGCAATTTCATCATCTTCTCCCCCTCCCACTTATAGTTTACACGATCGGTTCCGTACCGTATAGACATAAAAAGGAGTGTTTTCATTGACAGAACTTTTTTCAGTACCGTATTTTATCGAAAACTTTAAAACCCATATTGAAATGAACCCGAATGAGGATAAGATCCATGCGATGAACAGCTATTACCGCTCGGTCGTTTCAACACTTGTGCAGGATCAGCTGACAAAAAACGCCGTTGTCTTAAAACGGATTCAGCATTTGGATGAAGCCTATAACAAGGTAAAGCGCGGAGAAGCATAATGGGGAAAGCCGTCTGTTACACATGAACAGGCGGCTTTTCTATTTCCGATTCGTTTTTCTGAATCAGCTCTGTGTTCGGGATGTGTTTCATCCATGTATTGTAATAGTTCGCGTTTTTCCCGTAAGAGTTGTCGATGACGACGTTTTGCTTGTCCAGGAGGCACGATAAAATATGGCCGTGCAGCCTTGATGTGATGACTGATTCATAGCGGCTGAAAAAACGGACCGATTTGCTGACGAGGCTGTCGGAATAGCGTCTCCAATAAGAAGCAATCGGCAGCGGATTGCCCGCTTTTTTGTTGAGAATATTTAATGTTTGCAGCCGTTTGATCCCCCGCTTGTCACGGTCTGATAAAATCACGTTCCAGTCATACGTGTCAGGCTCTCCCGCCGTTTGTAAGCTGCTGTTTGCTTCTTTATCCGTTCTGATCAACCGCAGCACAGATGCCGACGGCTTTTCAGAAGGGGCGATCGGCCAGAGCTGATGGGCCATATCCGGCATCATTCTGAGATTCTTGATGCCGAAGTGCTCAGCCGCAAATTGGAATGACGCCGTTTCCCTGGCGAATAAGTGGAGGTCGGGATGCGGTGTTAAAATGTCCCGCGTCCGTTTGATGTTTTCTTCCTTTTCGTAATAAATAGACTGCGGCAGAATCACGATCCGGTTGTCCGGATAGTGCTCGATAACCCGCTCCCTGAATTGCTGAAAGTGGGGGTACAAATCGCCGAAGTTGCCGCCGCCTTGGCAGACAATGATCGCATGCTTGGGAATTTTACGGCCGCAGGCGAAGTTTTCTGCGTTCCATCTTTCGCGAACCTGAATCCCGTATGCTTGAAAAAAAGCTTCCGTTCCTTTCATGATCAATAAGTCGCCAACATTCCCGTAAAGCGGGTAGTCCAAATAAACGACTTCCGAGTGCCTCGGAATGACATCCAAAATGTCGGCCAGCTTATCTTTCAAGCTGTCCATGGAATATGTAATCGCCATGATTAGCACCTCATTTGTATTTGATCCGGTCGATCAGAAGCTGAATGATCCGGTCTTGTTCCTCATGTGTCAGATTTGAGCCTGACGGCAGACAAAGCCCTCTGCGGAATAAATCGTCGCTGACAGATTCGCTTTCATCATGCGGATAATAGGAAGCGCCATGAAAAAGCGGCTGTTGGTGCAGCGGTTTCCATAACGGGCGCGCTTCAATATTTTCAGCGGCCAGCTGTTCGATGAGCTCCGCTGGTGATGTTTGAATTTTCTTTTCATCAAATGTCAATGTCGTCAGCCAGCGGTTTGACATGCCGAGCTCAGGCATGAAGTCTACACCGTCCATCTCAGAGAGCGCCTCCTGATAGCGCTTGAAAACGGCGCGTCTGGCGTTCACTCTGTCATCCAATACGGCGAGCTGGGCGATGCCGATTCCGGCAAGCACATTGCTCATCCGGTAATTGTAGCCCGCTTTTTCATGCTGGTAATGGATCGCCTTCTCCCGGGCCTGAGTAGCTAAAAAGCGCGCTTTTGCCAAAGCGTCTTCGTCATCGCTGACAAGCATCCCGCCGCCCGAGGTCGTGATGATCTTATTGCCGTTGAACGAGTATATGCCAAAGCGGCCAAATGTTCCGCTCTTTCTTCCTTGATACTCTGATCCGAGGGATTCTGCCGCATCTTCAATGACGGGCACCGCATATTTGTCGCAAATGGCGATGATTTCGTCCATTTTGGCGCTCTGACCGTATAGATTGACAACGATGACGGCTTTCGGAAGATTTCTCGTACGCTCCGCCTCATCAAGGGCGCGCTCCAGCGCTATAGGCGACATGTTCCATGTGTCTCTTTCGGAATCGATAAACACCGGCTCGGCCTGCTCATACAAAATCGGGTTGGCGCTGGCGACAAATGTAAAAGAAGAACAAAATACGGTATCGCCCTTTCCGACTCCCAATAACTTGAGCGCAAGGTGAATCGCGGCCGTACCCGAGCTGACCGCTGCAGCCCCGGCCGTACCCGCATAAGCGGCAAGTTTTTCTTCAAATTGATCGACGAGGGGGCCAAGCGGCGCGATCCAGTTTGTCCGAAACGCTTCGGCGACATAGCGCTCTTCTTCCCCGCCCATATGCGGCGGCGATAAATAAATTCGCTTGTTCTGACTCATATTTTTCACCCTTTTTACAACTGTGATTTGATTGCTCTTGCAGGAACACCGACTGCTGTTGAATCATCAGGAATATCGTCAATCACCGCAGCGCCGGCTCCCGTCACGCTTCTCCGCCCGAGCCTTTTTCCAGGAATGACGACCGTTCCCGCTCCGACATGCGCCTCATCCATAACGGTTACGCCTCCGGTCAAAATCGTTCCCGGTGAAAGGTGGACATAGTCGCCAATTCGATTGTCATGTTCGACGATCGCACCGGTATTGATAATGCTGTGCATCCCGATATGGGCGTCAGCTTGGATGACGCTTTTCGCCATCACAACCGTTCCGTTTTCAATTCGGGCCGAGCTGCTGATGACAGCAGACGGGTGAACGAGCACCGCATACCGCTCCAGCGGAAGGCCGAGGCTTTCAAATAGCTTTTTTCTCACTTCATTTCTGCCGACAGCTATGATAAATTTCGCATCCGGAAAGAAGCGCAGCATCTCGCCTGTCGCATGTGCAGATCCATAATACAAGCCGTTTTTACGAGCAAGCGACTCGAACCGGTCATCGAGAATGCCGGCAAGCGACAGATCCGGACACTCTTCAACGATGTCCTTGATGACCTTTCCGTGGCCGCCGGCTCCGATAATCACGATTGCTTGCATCAGGCATTCCTTCTTCCTGTGAATTTTTCCGCCGTCACATGGCGGTCCTGGCTGACGCCTTCAGATTTCAGCACTTTGCCGACGGTCAGCAAAAGGATTTTCAGATCAAGCAAAAAAGACCGGTGATCCACATACCAGACATCGAGCTCAAATTTTTCTTCCCATGTCACTTTGTTTCTGCCGTTGATTTGCGCCCAGCCTGTGATGCCCGGTCTGACTTCGTGCCGTCTCCACTGCCTTTTTGTATAAAGGGGAATATACTCCATCAAAAGCGGACGGGGCCCGACAAGACTGAGATCGCCTTTGATGACATTGATCAGCTGCGGCAGTTCATCCAGGCTCGTTTTTCTGATCAGCCTGCCCGTTTTTGTCAGCCGGATTTCGTCGCTGAGCAGGTTTCCCGCTTCATCCCTTTCATCAGTCATCGTCCTGAACTTATATAATGTAAAAGGTTCGCCGTTCAGTCCCGGACGGGTTTGGCGAAATAAGACAGGCGAGCCGATTTTCCACCTGATGAGACAAGCTGTGAAAAGCATGGCCGGACTGAGAGCAATCAGCAAAATGACCGCGCATACAAGATCGAAAAAACGTTTCGCTTTCATGAAACCGCACCCCTTTCGTTTATTTAAAAAATCCCTTCTGAAAAGGGATCGATGCCGAAGCCCGAAATGCCTGCAGCTTGGCTGACAAGGCATGGCGTTCTTCTTTCGTACACATGACAAAATAGGCAAACAACACATACGCTCCGGATGCCGCAAGCGCCGTCATGATCAGGGAAAGCAGGCTGTCGATCGAAAAAAAGAACTGCATGGCAAACAGCACGCCCAATGTAAAGGAAGCTCCGGCAAGCGGCGCGTAAATCCCTCTATAGAAAACCCGTTTTCTCTCGCCTGTGATGATCGATGCGTAAATCGGCGTGAAGACAACGTTTTTCAGCATTAAGGCAACAGCTCCGGAAATTGCAATCCCGTAAAGCCCAAGGCCTGCAGGACCGCTCAAAACAATAGCCAAGAGCAAGTTGCAGCCTCCGAAGGCGACCGTTGTCAAAGCCGGCGTTTTCAGCTTGTTGTAAGCTGTGAAAATGTAAAAAAGCGGCGCCGGGCTTAATGAAACAACCAAGTATCCGGCATGTATCAATAACAGCCATTTTAAATGCTCGAATGAAGGGCCGAGCCAAAGCGTAAGAAACGGACCGGCAAGCCCGCCCAAGAGCGCCGCCGGCAAAGCGAGCAGAATTCCGTTAAACCTGACGGCCTGATTGGCGTAGCGGACAAGCCCTTTTTTGTCGCCTTTTGAATAATAAAGCGTAATCGTCGGTGAAAAAACGGCGGCGAGCGTGCCTGACATCGTCCGTATTAACAGCGGAAACTGTATGATCGCCGCATACATCCCGGACGCTGAAACGCCCAGCATAACATTGGCGACCATCAAGTCGATTTGCAGAAAAAGCAGCACACCGATCTGGCTGACAGAGCTCCATCCCCCAGCCTGCAGCAGCTTCTTGCATTTTTTCAGCGACATATCCTTGACGCGAAACCTATACCACGGAATTAATTTTTTAAAAAACAGAATCGATAAAATGGACGCCGAGACTGCAGCGATCAGAGTCGCAAGCTGAATGTGCCAGATTTTCGGCGCAAACCATGAGAAAATGCACAGTACGCTCACAACGCGGATGAGCATTTGGACGGCCTGGATCGAGCTCGTGATATAGATTTTATTGGCGAAGAACGGCCCGGCGGCAAACCCCGACATGAAAAAGGTGAGTAAAAATAGCATGCTGCCGATCAACAGGGCGATTTGCACATCTCCCAGGAGGCTGGCGGGCACGCGGATGATCTTGTCGACAAAAAACACTGTTCCGGAGAGCGGCACAAGCAAGACAAGGGCAAGGACTAGCGATGACACAATGTAAGTATTCATATAGCCCCGCGCTTCAGCGAGCGCCCCCCTGTGGGCATGAATCGAAAAAAAGCGGACAACGACCGCGCTCAGGGCGACCGTGATAATCGAAAAATAATTGATCATATTTTGCGTTAAATTAACGAAACCGAATGCCTCCACCCCGAGGTTTTTGATCACAAACGGAGTCAGCCACATTGAAAACAGCACGGATAACACAAAGTACGCCATATTGGCGCCGAGATTCAAGAAAAAGGTCTTATTCAAAAGGCTCATCCCTTACTGGGCAGATTTCGTTTAAAAAACAGTTCGAGCAGGAACGGAACGTTCAGCTTGCACAACAGCAAGACGAGACGTTGACCGATTAAGAGCTTTTCATTGCGAATGGACGTTGATTTGATACATGACTGCACCATCCGATAAGAGAGGATGTCTTTAATATGACGCCTCACCTGCTTTGAAGGCTTCGGTTCGGCGCAGGCATTGGCCAGAAGCATCGGAATCTGGTGCTTGCACATGTATGTTTGCAGATCGTCAGCACATTCATCCAGCAGCTCAAAAGTCTCGTAAAACCTCTTTTTCGCCCGAAATTGCCTTTTCAGGCTTTCATCCATATACGGTTTATAAGGGATCTCCGTCAGGCTTTGCGGATTCGATCTGTACATGTAATAGCCTTCATCGATCGCCTTCACCCGTTTGGCGGCATAAAAAGCATAAAGATTAAACGGCGAATCTTCTGCAAAGCGAATATCTTCATAAAAATACAGCTCGTTTTCTTTCAGCATGCGGCGCTTGTACAGATTCCGCCACACATACCAGATAAACTGGGTTTCGTGCGCCTTTTTCAGCGCGCGTTTAATATCCCAGCTTAAAAGCAGGCGTCCTGCCGGCAATGAAGGCGGAAAATAGGCTTGCTCCTTGCCGTAGCATTTATGATAACCGCACATCACGATATCAAGATCATCTTCCTTGGCGGCCGCGTACATGTTTTCAAACATCTCCGCCGCGACATAGTCATCTCCGTCGACAAACCCGACATAGTCACCCGTCGCCGCCTGGAGACCCGCATTTCTTGCTGAACTGAGCCCCCCGTTCTTTTTGTGGATCACTTTGACTCTGGCGTCCTGTCCGCAATATCGTCTCGCGATCTCACCCGATCTATCGGGAGATCCGTCATCGACGAGGATGATTTCAATATTCTTCAGCGTCTGTCTGAGCAATGAATTGACACATTCTTCGATATAATCTTCGACATTGTACATTGGAACAATGATACTGACATATGGCCTCATTTGATATCACCTATGATTTTTTGTCTTAGATTGATAAAATAATGGTCCCTTGACGGTGGTTCTTGATACGATGAATCGTTTTTGATCAATTCTTCAATCGCGCGGAGGACCTCCCCTGTGTTCGGATTCTCCACAAGCTTCATGAACGGAACATGTTGCAGCCAGCGGAACCCTTCAACAACCTTATGGTCAAACGAACGGATCACAACACAAGGAGTTCCTGTAATCGCGCAAAAGATCATGCCGTGGAGCCGGTCTGTGACGACTACCTCTGCGCCTCTCAGCCGATTCCAAAGCTGATTGAGCTCCTTTTCGCGCGAGACGCGGCTGACCCGTTTGCCGATCGTCGTCGTAAACGTTTTAGCCTCCCCATACTCGTCGCGAACAGCCGAAAGGAGCGTTTTCCGCTCTTCCGGTTTGAGAAAGCTCTCCTTATCTTCCCGCAAACAAACGAATACACCGTCCCGTTCAGTTTGCTGCTCTTTTTTTAAATAGAGCACCATATCGGGCTGCTTCAAAATCGTTTGCTTTGAAAAATGCCGTTTCATAAATTGATAGGTTGTCTCATCGCGCGCCATCATCAGGAGGCGCGGATGGGCATTATAGATCTTTTTCGCCCTCTTCAATTCCCTTTGACCGTAAGGCGTTTCAGAAAAATGGGCAGTGGCCGGCAGCTGAACGATTTTATAATGCTTAAACTTCTTCATGATGAAGCGCCTTGTCCATTCCTCATGTCTGTATAAATCGCCCATATTGCCGCCGCCGATGATGAACACCATATCCTCGGGATGACGGATGCGCCTCAGCGCTTTGGCGTGTTTATAAATCTCATTGATGCCAATCTCAATGACTTCAAAATCGGCAAACTCGTTTTCTACGAATGTCCTGCTTGCCAGGGCAATGGCATGATCGCCCAAATTATCATGGGAAGGAATTAAAGTCAGAATGATTTTCTTCTTGCCTTTGTATTGCTCAAACCGCTTTAACCCCGGCGTTCCCATCATATATTCCGAAGGATATTTCACCTTCAGCAGAAGCCACTCCGCGAGATTGATTTTCCATTCCTGAAAGGTCATGTCCTCACCGCCTATTTTTTCATTCTGTACTCGATCATTTTCTGATAGATTGCTGCGAATCCATACACGGCCGGAATCAGCCGCCAGCGAACCAGCAAAAGAAGCAGCTTTTTCTTTGAATCAAAAGCCGTCAAATCGACGGCTGGTATTTTCCCTCTGAATTCGGGACACGTACAAATACGGCGGATGTTTTTATATTTCTCAGCCGAAGGGCTTTTGTTTCTGCTCTTGACTTCATTCAAAATGCTGTTGCAGCCGTGGTTGATGAGAAAGACCTGCAGTTCCTCCTTTAAAGCCGGGAGCTCCCCGCGCTTTGTCAGGCAATCCATGTTGGCTTCATAAAGGGCAAGCCCGTCGTCAAACAGCCCCGCCTGATACTTTTGGACAATCGAAGACAGGTGAACCCTGTAATGATAAAGCGGCTGTTCCACAAACACCGCAGCATTCGCATAGAGCAGGCATCTAAAGCTGAAATATTGATCTTCGATATTTTCAAGTTCGTCCCGAAGCGGAAAAACGAGCTGATGCTGTTCAATCAGCCTCCGTCTGTAAAGTTTATTCCAGGAAAAACCGCTCACTTTCCCCCTCAGGAGATCTTTGATGAAGGCATCCTTCGGCTTTCCTGCGTATGTTTTGGCGATTTCGGGATAGACCGTTTTCTCCGTATCCTGAATGTCTACCGCGTAATCGCAGATGACGAGATCGGCGTCTTCGGCTTGTGCTTTTTCATACATGGACCGGCAATAGTCCGCTTCAATCCAGTCATCCGAATCGATGAAAGCCAAGTACTCCCCTGCTGCCGCTTCAATGCCTTTATTCCGGACAGCGCCGAGGCCTTGATTTTCCTGAACGATCGTTTTGATGCGGCTGTCTTTTTTGGCAAAGTGGTCGATAATCTTCTGGCTTCCATCCGTCGAACCGTCATTGACGATAATGATTTCAATGTTTTTTAAGGTCTGGCTGACCAGCGATTGTAAACAATTCGGCAAAAAAGCTTCTGTATTATATACTGCGACCAGTAGACTAACTGCTGGATTTTCCAATATGATTACTCCTTTGTCGACATTTTTCACAAGACGGAATCAATCCGCCCGGCCTGATCTACTATCGCTCACCGTTCAAAGATCGTTCTGTACGGGAGCACCGAAGAATCGAACGGCATGAGCATAAAACTGTATAAGAAATAACAGATCAAAATCAAAACATAAAGAAGCGCATTCGATTTCGGCTCAAAAATCCGCACAAAATATGGAACGAGAATCAGCTGATAAAGGCCAAAGTAAATGTTGAACCTCGCAAAAATGACATCCTTTGTCGCCAAAATCCCGAACAATAATCCGATCAGACAAAGGTTGACGATATAATCGATCTCAGGCCAGTGCTTTCGCAGCTGCTCCCTGCAGATGAAAGCGAGCACGAGCGGGAGAAGAAGAACGATGATTTTAATCGCGTTCATCCCGTTTGTGTTTCTCATCAGCCACTCTTCATAGTGTCCGTAGGAGCTGTTTTCCAGAACGACGAGGAATACGGAAAGAAATTTTTGATATAAAAAAGTCCCCGCCAAAAACAGAAGAGTCAGACAGCCGAGAACAGGCGACCACGCTTTTCTTCTGACAATGAAATAGACCGGAATCATGATCAATGCCGAAGAATGAAAGAGCGAGCAGATCAGCACGATCATGGTATAGCGGAGCCAGTTTCCCCTGATCAGATATTTGACCGCCCAAAACAGAACGGCTGCGACCATATACTGGCGGATGCCATTAAATGAGGCATAGTAGTAAAACATGCCGATGAATAAAAACATGCCCAGTTCAAACGGCCGTGCGTATACATAAAGCGTCCGGACGATCAAAATGTAGGTGATCGCGCCCACAGTGACAAACATGATCTGCGGGTCGTCCGTGATCTTATTCAAGATCCATAAAAGCGCTGTAAATCCGGGATCTGTCGACGCTTTGGCGGCGCCGAATCCGAAGATCTCCCCTATGCTCTTGTATTTGCCTGCCAATTCATAAAGCAGCATATACGTTTGGTAATCCGTCCCGACCTTGTATCTTAATCCGGCAACAATGATCAATGACATAAGCGGGATGATGGCAAGAATCGCATTCGGCCGATAGCCTGTCGCGAGTCTGTGATCTTCTCTGCCGTACATTTTCGCAAACCATGACCAGATAAAAACGACCCCCAAATTCAACATATAAACAGCCATGATTTACTGTCCTTCTTGAGCGGGGATCGAATAGATATTCATCAGTCTCATTAAGTTGGCCTTCGCGTCATAGCCTCTTTCCGTCAAGCTGTGCTGAATATCCGGCCAGCGCGGCTTTTCCGTCTGCACCGCGCGAACGATTTCTTCCGTCCACCGCTCAAAACCCGTTTCAAGGCTCACCCTCTGCAACAAACCGAGGCCCAAATCCGTCTCCTCCGTAATGTTGTCGGACACAACGCAAGGAAGACCTGAAGCCTGCGCTTCTACGAGAACGAGCGGCAGCCCTTCAAATAAAGAAGGCATGACGAAAACGTCAAACGTCTGCATGAGCGCCGGAATGTCTTCGACAACCCCGAGAAAATGAATATCGCCTTCCAAACCGAGACGGGCCGCTTTTTCTTCTATTTGCGGGCGCAGCGGGCCGTCTCCCGCGAAAACCGCTTGAAAGGAGATGCCCGAGTTCTTCAAATGTGCTGTGAGATCAAGCAGAAACGCGTGGTTTTTCTGCTCGAAAAACCGGCCGACATGTCCGATGACCATTGTGTTTTCCCGAATGCCGAATCTTCTTTTGATCTCCGCTTTTGCAAGGCTGTTCGTTTCTCTGAAACGGTCAAGGTCAATCCCGTTTTGCAAAAGATGAACCGCTTTGTTCCTCATCTTTTTTCCGCCGAACAAAAACCGGCCGGCATCACGGCCGCAGGCGCATAGAGCCGTAGAATAAGAGAGGATCAGGCGGCGGAATATGTGAAGCTGAACCGTATCCCACAGCCGGGGATTCGGCTTCCAGGCCGTATTATGGGAATGGCAGATCCGGACGGGAACACCGGCAAGCTTTGCCGCCAAAGCGGCGAAGCCCGTCTGAAAATCCGTGTGGGCGTGCACGGCCGAATACGGGCCTTTTTCTATTAAAATGTCCCTGACGTTTTTGATATAGGACATCAGACCGGATTGGCCGATGCTCGGCACATAGAAGACGCGGCCGCCGCGGCGGATGATCTCAGGATCATAGTCACACGTTTCCTCCCGGTGGGAAATAAAATCAAATTGAACATGGCGCCGGTCTGTATGGCGGTACATGTTCATAATCATCGTCTCCGCACCGCCTCGGTTCATTCCGCTGACGATGTGAAGCACCCTTTTTGGTCTCGCGCTTCCGTCACTCATGTTTTACGACCCCTCCGCCTTCATTCATCAATCTTTTTTTATGATATTTGTTCATGACAAAAGGTGGCATGAGCCCCCTGATGATCGGTTTCAATACATATACATAGTCCGAAAGCGGCAGTTTCAGCCGTCTGCACGCCGTCAAGACAATACAGGCATTATCGATGGAATAGCTGAGCTTTCTCCTTTTAAACGCCGATTCGTCTTCCCTTACTTTGTACAAAGCTTCCTGAAGATTGTAGCCCCGAAAGCCCGCTTCAAAAAAGCGGAGCCAAAGATCGATATCTTCCATTCTCCTTGTTCGCCGGCCTACACGGTATCCTTCAAGAGCCTGGTAAGCTTCCGTGCGCATCATGATCGTCGCGTGGCAAAACGGGGTCCCCTTCGCCATGATTCTTGGTCCCGGAGAGGGCGGCATCATTCTGACGCCTCTCACACCCTCTTCATCAAAAGCGATCATCCCGCTTCCGACGACCTGATAATGGGACTGGGATTCTAAAAACGCAACCTGTTTTTCAAATCGCCTCGGCAAAGAAATGTCATCGCCGTCCTGGCGCGCGATATATGTTCCTTCCGCATACTTGAGGCAATGGTTTAACGACGCCGCCAGCCGCTTGTTTTTCTCATTTCTGATCAGTTTGATTTTACCGCTGTAATGCTCGGCGTATGTCCTCGCGATCTCATAAGTGCGGTCTGTTGAAGCATCATCGCAAATAATCAGTTCCCAATTTTTATAGGTTTGGTCCAAAATGGACTCAATGCTTTCGGCAAGCGTGTCTTCACAATTATAGACTCCCATAATGACAGAAACTTTCGGCTTTTGTCCGTCCGTCATCCTTTCTGCCTCCTTTCAGCTGCTTCGTTTTCCATGAAGGTAGAATAAATGCCGGCCATCTCTTTGAGCGTACGCTGCTCCGAATATGCGGCGGCCGTCCTTCTTCCCGCCTCACCCATCTGTTTTCGCAGTGCAGGCAAACGATAAAGCTGCAAGATTCTGTCGCTGAACGTTCCGGCATCTCCTTGCGGAATCAGAAAACCGTTGACACTCTCCTGAATGACTTCCCGGTGCCCGCGGTTATCCGCTGCAACGGCTGGTTTTCCAGCGGCCATTCCTTCGAGCAGATTCATGCCGAGGCCCTCCCTGATGCTTGATGCGACAGATACATCTGCAAGCTGAATCCATTCGTGAATCTCCTTTTGAAAGCCCGCAAATATGACGGTGGAAGCGACGCCTTTTTGTTCCGCCAGATTGCGGTACTTTTCTTCCATCTGCCCTTTGCCTGCAAAAACGAGCTTCAGGTTCGGTGCCCTGTCTTTTAAACATGCTGCCGTTTCGATGAGCAGCGCCTGATTTTTATTCGTGTTCAGCTCCGCCGGATAAATGAGGATAAAGTCATCTTCATTGAATCCATGTTTCCTTCTGAGCAGCATTTTTTCTTTTTCATCGACAGGATGAAACCGGTTCGTATCGACTCCGATGCCGTGGATTTTTTCCGTGCGCATCGTTTTACACAAACCTTTCGCAAGGCGGAAATCTTCTTCATTGATCGTTATCAGGCAATCGGTCAAACGAGACAGCGTTTTTTCAATCGGATAATACAGCAGCCAATTTTTGAAAGGCGCACCTTGGCAAAAATGAAAACCATGTGCCGTATAGATCACTTTTGTTCCTGTTTTTCTCTGCTTTCGGGCGGCAAGCCTGGCCAGCACCCCTCCCATCGGCGTGTGGCAGTGGACGATAGTGTAGCCATTCTCATCTATGATCCGCGAGAGATCGCGATAGGCCGCCAAATTGCTCGCTTGAAGCGGAGAGCGCTTGATATCGATATCGTATTTTTTGTCGACATAGGGAAGGGTCATCTCCCCTTTTGCCGCTACATGAACGTTCCAGCCCTGTTCCTTAAACCATTTTAAATATGGCAGGTGAAAGGCTTTAAAGTGGTAGTCAACCGTCGCGCAAAACAAAACCGTTCTTGGCATGATCATGTCCCCCTAGTGCGCTGTCACCAGCTTTTTCTCATGCTGTCCGATAGCGCTGAACAAACGCTCCCTCAGCTCGTTGTCAGGCAAATACATAAACTCTTCCATAAAGGCCTTCAACACCGTCCATTCGACATCAACCGCCTTGCCGATATGGATTTTTGGAAATACCTGTTCAGCCAGCACTTCATTTTGATTGAGCAGTTCTTCATACATTTTTTCGCCGGGGCGGATGCCGGTAAATTCGATTTTGATTTGATCAGTCGTGTAGCCTGACAGCTGTATCAGGTTTTTGGCGAGGTCGACGATTTTCACGGGCTCGCCCATGTCGAGCACAAAAATCTGTCTTCCCTTGGCAAGCGCTCCCGCTTGAATCACCAGCCTGGAGGCCTCGGGAATCGTCATGAAATACCTCGTCATATCCTTGTGTGTGACGGTGACAGGACCGCCTTTTGCGATTTGCTTTTTAAAGATCGGGATGACGCTTCCCCTGCTGCCGAGCACATTGCCGAACCGGACGGCGACAAACTTGGTTTTGCTTGTTTTGCCGAGATTCATAATCAGCATTTCCGCAAACCGTTTTGTCGCCCCCATTATATTGGCGGGGTTGACCGCTTTGTCCGACGAGATGAGGACAAACGTTTCCACACCGGTTTCATCTGCGGCTTCGGCGACATTTCTCGTCCCCAGAATATTGTTTTTGATCGCTTCTTTCGGACAATGTTCCATGAGCGGAACATGTTTGTGTGCAGCTGCATGGTAAATGACATTCGGTTTATAGCGCTCCATCAGCAAAAACATTTTTTCCCTGTCCTGAATGTCGGCAATTTCCGGATGATAACTGACATTTCGGCCGAATTTCTCTTTTAGCTCAAGCAATATCGAATGAATGCTGTTTTCTCCATGACCGACCAAAACGATCGATTTCGGCTTGAATTTGCTGATTTGCCGGCAAATTTCCGAGCCGATCGAACCTCCGGCGCCCGTCACCATTACGACACGGTCCTTGACGGTATTGGAAATTTCGCTCGTGTCAAGCTGAACAGGCTCCCTTCCGAGGAGATCCTCCACTCTGACATCGCGCAGCTGACCGACAGGATGCCTGCCAAGCAAAATCTCGTCGATTTTCGGCATGACTTGCGTTTTTACACCTGTCTGCGCACAGGCTTTATACATCTCCTGCATCTGTGTGACGCTTAACGAGGGGATGGCAATGATGATTCTGTCGATATTCCATCGCCGGACGGCTTCAACAATTTGCTCTTTTCCGCCCAAAACGGGCAGACCCATGATTTCAAGCCGGTATTTTGTTTTGTCGTCATCAATGAATGCGACAGGCTTAATATTCAATTCCGGTTTCTGCAAGAGCTGTTTTGCGATCAAGCTTCCGGCTGAACCTGCTCCGATGATGAGCGCCCTTGCGGAGCCTTTGCTTTCCTTGTTCACCTGTTCCCTGATGATCCGCCACATCATCCGTGAACCGCCGATCAACAGCAACTGGAAAAGCCAGCTTAAGCATAAAAGGCGCACGGGGACGGTTTGGAATATCAGCAGCTCAATTGCGATTGTCACCAGGTGTGAAAGGGTGATCGATTTTAAAAGAATGTACAATTCTCCAATGCTCGCATACTCCCACACTTTTTTATAAAGATGAAAACAATGGGCGAATAAGTGCTGGGCGGCAAGCAGAATCAACGAGGTCATCAGCAGCATTTCCGAAGGATACAAATCATATGATGGCAAAATCAGCTGATACCCGATGAAAATAGACAGCAAAACCAAGTACGAATCGAGTGCGGTAATAATGGAAAGCCTTCTCCGATATGTCAATTTCCTACCTCCTAATGTATCTTTCTAGCTTATGGGATCTTTTTAAGGTAAAATCCCATAAGCTAAAAAGATACGGGCGATTTTTAGGATCTAAAATAAGAAAGTACATACAATAAAAATGGGCATTTAACCCGTCCTCACGCCCCGCCAGCGACGACTTGCATCTAAGGCAGCTTCAAAAAACTGCCCACAACAGGGCCGAGTGCCTCCATTGATAAAGGCAAGGAGACATCGCCTGAAAGCGGCAGCGCCGCTTTCCATGTATTACATTGTTGCGTAATTATATTGACGGGCTTTTTTCACTTTCCGTCCGTTTAAGACGGCGCCAAGCAGCTCGCTTTTTGAAGAATGAAGCGCATCCCGCGACTTAATTGCGTTATCGAGCTTTGTTTTTCCGCTCAGGATGACAAGAACGCTGCCATCCACTTGATTCGCCAAAATTTGCGCGTCAGCCACCGGCAAAAGCGGAGGTGAGTCAAAGATGACCAGATCATATCGGCTGTACGCTTCTGTAAGCAGCTCTTCCATAGCCTGGGACGAGAGAAGCTCTGACGGATTCGGCGGAATCGGACCGCTTGTCAGCACATGGAGATTTTCCGCCTGGCTTTCTTGAACGACATGTTCAAGACACGTTTTTTTCATCAGAATATTCGTCATCCCCGACTGGTTGTTAAGCTCAAAGATCTTATGAATCGTCGGCTTTCTTAAATCCGCATCAATCAAAAGAACTTTTTTCTCCTGCTGTGAAAACACAACCGCCAAGTTTGAGGCGGAAAACGACTTTCCTTCTCCTGGAAGGCCGGAAGTGATGAGCAATGATTTGAACGGCTTTTCAAAAGAAGAAAACTCAATATTCGTTCGGATCGTCCGGTACTGTTCGACAATCGGGGCATTCGGCTGATGCAGGGCAACAAGTGCCGACTGATATTTGCGAGAGCGTTTTTTTCTAATAGCCAAGCGGCTCACTCCTTCCCGTTTTCACGCGGATGTTCGAATCGTGATCTCCGCGGAACCGGCTTTTTTTGTGTTTCATTTGTTCAATGCTTCCCAAATAGATGAACCCGGCCTCTTTTTCCACTTGAGACGGGCGCGCTACCGTGTCGTCGATAAAATCAAGGAAGAATGCCAAGGCGATTCCGGTCATCAAAGCGGCACCGAACGCCAGCAGCATATTCAATTTGTAATTCGGCCTGACAGGACTCGGAGAATCGACGACTTCAGCCTTTGACAGCACAGTGACACGGTCGGTGTTCATGATGTTTTTGATCTCTTTTTTGAGAACGGCCGTTAAAGTGTTCGCGATTCCGGCCGCCCTTTTCTGGCTTTCATCTTGAACGCTAATATTGATAATCTCCGACTCGCTTTCAGTGCTCGTTGTAATTTTCTCGCTTAAGCTGGCCGCTGAATACGGCAAATCAAGCTCTTTTTTAACTTGTTCGAGAATCACCGGGTTTTTCAGCAGCGCCTGAAACGTTCTCGTGTATTGCAGGTTGATTTGAATATCGCTGAAAGTGGCACTTCCCTTTTTCTCATTGACTAAAATCTGCGTTGATGCCTGATAGACAGGGGTCAGCACAAAGTACTGAAAGATGCCGCAAGTCAATGTTGAACATATTGTCAAAAAAAGAATGAGAACGGTTCTTTTTCGTATAATCGCAATCAGTTCTCTAAAATTAATGTTTTCCTTCATGCTTGACTGCCTCCTCAGGAATGCCGTTTGTTAATGATTGGATTATAAAAGAAAAAATTTGAATTGAAAAATGCTGAATTTAGCTATATAGTTCTTTTTAGAGAACAAATTCGTTCGTTTTCTTTTGTTTCCTGTCGATATCTTAAATTTTTGAATTTTATAAAGAACAAATAATTTCTTATAATGAACAAGTAAGCGTTTTAAACTGAATGGCTAGGGGAAGGGGAGGAAAGAGCATGATCGGGAAAGTCATCCGAATGTACCGTAAGAGAAAAGGCTACTCCATCAACCAGCTTGCGGATATAGCAGGTGTATCAAAATCGTATTTAAGCAAAATTGAACGCGGAGTTCACAGAAACCCGTCCGTTGAATTTCTTAAAAAAATCTCCCGGGCGCTGAAAGTTGATTTAAAGGAGCTGTTCGATACCGAAGTCATCCTTTACCGGCGGGCTGAGCATGAAGATGAGTGGAGAACCCATTTGGTGCAGGCCGTACAAGCTGGTATGAATCAGGAGGAACTGTTTCAATTTACACACCGCCTCAAACAAAAAAAGAAAGAGCGGCACCTTTACCGAAACAGGGAGCTGACACAGGCCAACATTGACGAATGGAGAGCCCTTATGCTTGAAGCGAAAGAAATGGGACTGACCGTTCAGGAGATTGAGAATTTCCTCATGAGGACAAGAAACCATTAGTTTACAGCACTCATTCATTTTTAAGAGCTTTTGACTTTAAACCCTTCATACAGATGCTTTAGTTGACGCAGCAATCAGTCAATCCAAATCAAATCTGCTAAAAATTCCGAATTGTCATATTTATATAATGTTCCCATCAACCGAATGACATACGTCTTTAGCTCCGTTTTCACATGTTTGTCTTATTTACTCAGATGGCGGTCTTTAACCACTCAGTGCTTAAAGACTTTTTGCTCATGTTCATATATAAAGGAAGAAACTCGGATCAAGAGGCTCCTCCCTTTCGGCTCAATGCGCCAAATGCCGGATATAAAGTGACCTTTGTCACCTGACGATTCCTTTGACAGAGGGCGATGCTTTTTTGTTGTGCCGACTGCGGTGAATCTATTAGAATGAAGAAAATGGAAAGCAGGTGATGAATAGATGAAAGTATTAGTGATGGCGTTTCATCCGGATATGGAACAGTCGATTGTGAACAAAGCCTTGGCGAAAGGGCTGCAAGACGAACCGGTTGTTACTTTCCGCGATATGTACAAGGAATATCCAGACGAGATGATCGACGTGGAAAAAGAACAACGTCTCTGTGAAGAACACGACCGGATCGTATTTCAATTTCCTCTTTATTGGTACAGTTCACCACCGTTATTAAAAAAATGGCTGGATCATGTCCTGCTTTACGGCTGGGCTTATGGAACAAACGGGACTGCGCTTCGCGGCAAGGAATTCATGGTCGCAATTTCCGCGGGGGCTCCTGAAGAAGCCTATCAGGCAGGAGGTTCGAACCACTACTCCATCAGCGAACTGTTACGCCCTTTTCAGGCGACAAGCAATTTTATCAGCGCAACCTATCTTCCGCCGTACGTGTTTTACGGAGCCGGTTCAACCGGTGAAAGCGAGCTCGCCGAAAGCGCGAAAACATACAGAGATCATCTTTTGAAATCATTTTAGATCGAAAAAAACCCGACTCTGAAAAGTCGGGTTTCGTTATTTTTTCGGCTATCGTTCACGTTCATCCATCCACTTTTCCCCCCACGCGGCCATCTCTTTAAAGATGCTGTGGAACGCTTTACCTTTTTCTGTTAATGCATATTCAACAGTAATAGGAACCGTTGGGAACACCTTCCGGGAAATCATACCGCTTTCTTCAAGATGTCTTAATGTGTCAGTTAATCCTTTCGTGTTGACGTTTCCCAAGTTCCTTCTGAGCTCGTTGAATCGCCGCTTGCCCTGAATGAGTTCGGCGAGAACCAAAAATGACCATTTGCCAGAGAAAATTTTCAATACATCCTGAATTAAAGAAGAGCATTTTTTATGGTCGACAGCTGAATACATAGCAATTCCTCCATTGCCTCATTCGCCAATTTTGACTTGATCCTACCATATGGACGCCAGAGCATTCAAGAGAACGATCTTACGGTTTATTTTTATAAAGCATATATAAAAAAATTGCGTTCTTGTGGAGCCTCCCGGTGGTTGCTATTGTTATATCAAAAAGGAGAAAAAAACATGAAAAAACAATACGCTTCCTTATTCAACCCGTTTACTTTTAAAAACGGAATCCAATTGAAAAACAGGATCATCATGCCGCCAATGGGGCATTCATCCTCATTGCCGGGAGGATTCATTTCTGATGACGAACTGGTCTATTATGCCGCGCGGGCAATAGAAGTCGGGATGGTCATCACATCTGCGACAACCGTACAGCCCGGAACCGGATTTCCCGGCATCCCCGGAGCTGAGAACGATGAGCAAATCCCAGGATTAACCCGGCTTGCAGCCACTTTAAAGAAACACGGAGCAAAAGCAATCCTGCAGCTGTTCCATTCCGGAGCCAAAGGTATAGAACGAACAGTCAGCGCCAGCGCTGTCGCTCCGAATCAACCGAATGCACCTGTACCAAGAGCGCTGTCTGACCAAGAAATTCAAGACCTTATCCATTCTTTCGGCCAGGCGGCGCGAAGAGCGATCGAAGCCGGGTTTGACGGAGTCGAAATTCACGGTGCAAACGGGTTTCTCATCCATCAGTTCTTCTCCCCTTATTACAACCGGCGCAATGACAGCTGGGGCGGCACTTTAGAAAAACGGATGAGGTTTCCGCTTCAGATCATAGAAGAAATCAGACGCGTAGCGGAAAGCTGCCATAAACCATCCTTTATCATCGGCTACAAATTTTCGCCCGAAGAGCCGGAAACACCTGGAATCACGATGGATGAAACGTTGTCTTTCGTCAATGTACTGCGGGAACAAGCATTGGATTACCTGCACGTTTCTCTCATTGATTTCCGGTCCTTCCCGCGCCGTGGTGCAGACAGATCCCGCACAAGGATGGAACTGATCAAGGAAGCCGCCGGGGACCGCATCCCCCTGATCGGAGCCGGGCAAGTACACACACCGGAAGACGCCCTTCAAGCGCTCGAAACAGGAGCCGATCTCGTCGGAATCGGGCGGGGACTTCTGATGGATCCGGAATGGCTTCAAAAAGTCCAAGCCGGAAAAGAGGCCGATATTCAAACAACCCTGTCAAGACATGATCAGCGAAAGCTCGTGATTCCAGACGCCTTTTGGGAAACTATACCGATGTATATTGATTTCAGCGATTGACGATTTCCCCCCTTATATGGACTATAGATTCATATAAAAAAGGTGTCTTTTCACTTATAATTGATGTCATTTGCAAAAAAATGGATGATAAAAGAGGAACTTAGACCAGTTGAGTCCTAGACATGAGTATATTAGAATGATGGTAATTCAATAACGTCGGGATTGTTACTGTTCATCAGGCAAGACCTAAAATGTGTAGAGGGCAAAGTCTATCTTTCGCCGTGCATAACCTTACACATTTTAGGTCTTTTTTCTGCTCTTTTAAGGGTTGCAATCCTGCGAATAGGGGTGATGATGGGGCGAAGCTTATTTTTAAGACATATGCACACGATCAAAAATCAAAAGGAGGAATTTCGATGAACATCAAAAACATTGCAAAAAAAGCTACAGCATTAACCTTTGCAGCAGCATTGCTCGCTGGAGGAGCGCCGCAAGCTTTTGCAAAAGAAAGCGGAACAAAAGATTACAAAAAAAGCTACGGATTTTCCCATATTACAAGGAAAGACATGCTGAAAATCCCTGAGCAGCAAAAGAGTGAACAATTTAAAGTACCTCAATTTGATGCAAACACGATTCAAAACATTCCTTCGGCAAAAGCTTATGACGGTTCAGGAAAGCAGTTTGATCTAGACGTGTGGGACAGCTGGCCGTTGCAAAACGCCGACGGGACAGTCGCTACATACCATGGCTATCAGCTTGTTTTTGCTTTAGCAGGCAACCCGAATAATGTCGATGACACATCCATCTACATGTTCTATAAAAAGGAAGGCGAAAAATCAATCAACAGCTGGAAAAACGCCGGCAAAGTGTTTAAGGACAGCGATAAATTCGATCCCAACGATCCATACCTAAAACTTCAAACACAGGAATGGTCAGGCTCTGCAACACTGACAAAAGACGGAAAAGTCAGATTGTTTTACACTTCTTTTTCAGGCAAGCAATACGGCAAACAAACACTGGCGACCGCACAGGTTAATTTCTCCCAGCCAGATCGCGATTCACTGAAAATAGAAGGTGTCGAGGATTACAAATCCGTTTTTGACGGCGGTAACGGCACAGTCTATCAAAACATCCAGCAATTCATTGATGAAGGCAATTACAGTTCCGGCGACAACCATACGATGAGAGATCCGCATTATGTTGAAGACCATGGCCACAAATATCTCGTTTTTGAAGCCAATACAGGAACAAAAACCGGCTATCAAGGGGAAAATTCTCTCTTGAACAGAACCTACTACGGCGGAAGCAAGAACTTCTTCAGGGAAGAAAGCAGCAAACTGCTCAACGGTTCGAAGAAAAAGGATGCTTCTTTAGCAAATGGAGCGCTCGGAATCATTGAATTAAACGATGATTATACATTGAAAAAAGTCATGAAGCCATTGATCGCTTCCAATACAGTGACAGATGAAATCGAACGCGCCAATCTCTTTAAAATGAATGGCAAATGGTATCTGTTCACTGACTCAAGGGGCTCAAAAATGACCATCGACGGCATCGGCGAAAAAGACATCTACATGCTCGGGTATGTATCCGATTCTTTAACTGGACCGTTCAAACCGTTAAACAAAACCGGACTTGTGCTGCACATGGATCAAGATTACAATGACATCACATTTACTTACTCACATTTTGCAGTGCCGCAAGCCGAGGGCAACAATGTCGTGATCACGAGCTATATTACAAACAGAGGTATTTCAACCGAACACCACAGCACGTTTGCACCAAGCTTTTTGCTGAAGATCAAAGGATCGAAAACATCCGTTGTCAAAAACAGCATTCTTGCGCAGGGACAATTAACAGTGAACGAATAAATCAACAGAGGAAAATGCCGGTGAATATCGGCATTTTCTTTTCGTATGTCATCTAAGAAAATAAAGCGGGGAATTTGCTTGAAGAAAACAGTATATAAGCGGATCAGCATTTTAACTGTTTGTCTTGGAATCTTCATGGTGATGATGGCTTCAGTCCGGGACTCGGAAAAAAGAGGAGAACACTCGGGCACTCCGGAATATCGGGCGGCATTCCATTTGACAACGCCTGACAAATGGAAAAACGACCCACAGAAGCCTGTCTATTTCAATGGAGAATATCATTACTATTATCTCTATAATCGCGATTATCCGGACGGCAATGGGACGGAGTGGCGCCATGCGGTGTCAGACGACCTTGTGCATTGGAAAGATGAAGGTGTCGCCATCCCGAAATATACAACCAAAAATGGTGATCCATGGTCCGGCTCGGTTGTTGTCGACTCACAAAACACGGCGGGATTTGGCGAGGACACGGTCATCGCCATCATGACACAGCCTTCGGCCGATAACGGAAAAGAAGAGCAATTTTTATGGTACAGCAAAAACGGAGGAAAAACATTTAAGCCTTACAGTGATGAACCGGTTTTGCAAAATCCGGGCACCGTAGATTTCAGAGATCCGAAAGTGATTTGGGATGAACAGGATCATAAATGGGTCATGGTTCTTGCGGAAGGAGAGAAAATCGGTTTTTACGAATCTGCCAACCTGAAAGAATGGCGCTATACAGGAGGATTTCAGACACGGAATATCGGCATTATAGAATGTCCTGACCTCTTTAAGATGCGTGCAGATGACGGGACATACAAATGGGTGCTTGGCGCCAGCGCCAATGGCAAAGCTGACGGAAAACCGAATACGTATGCATACTGGACAGGCAGCTTCAATGGAACGGAATTCTCTGCAGACGATGAAGAGCCCCAGTGGCTGGACTACGGCTTTGACTGGTATGCGGGGGTAACGTTTGAGGACGGTAAGGCCAGCGACCCGTACGGCAAACGCTATGCTTTGGCATGGATGAACAACTGGGATTATTCAACCCGCACGCCGACATGGCGGGAAGGTTTTAACGGCACCGATTCGATCGTTCGCCAAATTCAACTAAAACGAAAAGGCGGCAATTCTTATACTCTCGCCTCTCAGCCGATCGACCAATTGGATGAGCTGACCGTTTCAACCGATGAGTTCGAAAAAATGAAGGTGACCGGTTCAAAAACGCTCCATGTCAAAGGCGACACTTATCAGCTTGAAACGGATATCACATGGTCTGATCTCACAAATGTGGGATTGAGGCTCAGGGAATCAGCAGATCGAAAGCGTCATATCGACACAGGCATTTTTGTTGAAGGCGGATACTCTTATGTGAATAGAGGAGCTACTGGACAGCCGGACAGCACCCGCACGTTTATTGAAAGCAGAGCCCCCTTTGACCCGAACAAAAAAAGAGTTCATTTGACGATTATCGTAGACAAAAACACGATTGAAACATTTATTGATGACGGCCAAACGACACATTCAAATCTAGCATTCCCAGGCATCAATGATACAGGCATCACACTCTTTGCCGAAAACGGGACAGCCGTCTTTGAAAATCTGAAAATCAAACACTTTCGTTCGGTTCGCGATTAGGGAAACGGGTGTCCTTGGGCACCTGTTTTTTTAATGCTAGATTTAGGGTGGTATACTAGAGTGATGCTGTTTTTGCGATAATTAAAATTCTTTGGCATTTTTAACAAGAGATCGAAAATGTGATAAATAAAAAGGCCTGATTTCTGTATAATTCAGTCCTACCCAAGTTCTTCAACAAAAATAACCAATCTAACTATTTGAGTTACTTCACAAAAAAATAGCATTTGATTTTAACTATCAGAAGTAACAGAATGACAGGCTTTATTTTTCTTCTGCATCTACAGATGAGCTACCTATTTTATCACCTACTGGATCATATAAGCCATCGAACTCTTTAGATTTATCACCGTTCAAATAACCTTTCACGGTAATAGCTCCAGTTGAGTCAATAAAGCAATCATCATAGTACGTAATCTTTTCTATCCCTTTGTATTCTTTATGTAGGTATTCAGCCATCCTATTTTCCGCCTTCTCAAAAAGAGCAGATTCTTCTTTCTTTACATCCCGTGGTCAATTGGAGTGCTTAAGAAAAAGGCATGTACCATACGGCAGATCATTTTTATCATTTATTTTAGATGAAAGTGAAAATGCGATCGAAAATGATTGGTTTGAAGTATAAAAAAGACAAGGACGGCAAATGCCTAACCCTTGTCTTTTCACAGTTTACCAGACGCGCTCAGAGGGATTCGAACCCCCGGCAGACATGGTACCGGAAACCTAACCCGATTTTATATCCGTTCGAGCATCCGCAACCCTTTACAGACACTTATTGCGATTAACGGTCTCGAAATTAAGAACAGGGCGAATGGGGAATCGGCGAAAAGTGCGAAGTCCTGTACGATCTTCCACTCGCATTTCCTGTCGGGTTCCATTATTAACAGGGGATTAAATGTGCCTATTGAAGAATTATTTCATGTCGAGGAAATAGGAGAAAATAAAAGTTGAGTTGACAGCCGGAGAGTTCGTCGCTTTAAAGGTGATTGCGCAAATTTGCGAATACTTAACTGTCCGGTCGTCCAATTTGAACGCGTCGATTAATCTTGTGGAAAAGGAAACACGATGGCAATTTAAAGAAAGTAACTTTAGAGAATTAGGAGTGATTTTGTGACTAAAACATTTGAAGATTATTTATCTGAATTACAAACAGATATGGTCGATATTTGTCTTGAGTATGTTGATAATCAGGCAGATGCTGTTTATATTTATTGTTCATATGAACCAGATATGTATGCATTTGATGTTTTTTATAAAATAAATGGCAAGTATGTGTATAAGCATAAGATTAACGATGCAGTAGAAGATAGTGAGAAATACGATACATCAGAAAATCGGCAAGAGGCTGTTTTAGATATCGGGATTGAAAATTTAAAAGAAATCCATAGTAAATGCACTGAATTTGACCATGAGATGCCTACAGAAATAAAATTAATTTACGATGTAAAGCAAAACAGTCTGAAGGGTAACTATAGATACGATTTAGTATATTCAAATGATGATGAGCTGTTACCTGATGATATTTTTGACTTATGGTTTGAAGAAGTGAAAAAGTCTGATGAAGAAAAGTAGTTTATAAAGACGGAATTCAAAATAAGTTATGATCAAACAACAATCGAATACTGTTTCCGAACATGAAATTAAGGCCCAATTAAGGTGCCTTTTTAGTGTGCGAAAATAGAACACGCAAAAATCGGATTCGGCCTTAGAGCGCCAACAGATTCAGCCGTTTTTGGCGGTTGTCTGTGTCTTCTTCTTTGGACGGCATTCTTTTTCCGATCCGCCTTCTCTCCGTATTTGTCAGCCCTTTTCCGTAAAGAATCTTTGGCGAGCTTTTCTCCGTACTGATTGACGAATACATGCGTTAAAGGTACCGAATACTCCGACATTTCCGTAAGTAGCTGCTTCAGTTCTTCCCATTCCGTCCCGTCTCGCGCCGATTCCTGACACCTTTCCTACGTTTCAAAACGGCCACAACAAAAAACCTCCCGGATTTATTTATCCGCGAGGTTGCGTTTGCTGAATCGGACTATATCGTTTTAGGTGATGCGAACCAACCGATTTTGGCCGGTCACATTTCGCTCCGGTTCGTGTCCATTCGGACCCTTTTCGCTTTAACGGACCGTCGGAAAATGTTGATCTGACGGGGCTAAAACGTATATGACGCGCTCGGAGGGATTCGAACCCCCGGCAGACGTGGTACCGGAAACCACCGCTCTATCCAGCTGAGCTACGAGCGCATATTTTTTAACGTCAGCAATACATATTATAAGGGCTTATCTTAAATAAGTCAATGCCAGTATCTTTAAATTTGTTTGCCTTTATCCCGATTTGATGAAGGATTTTTGCCGTATTGTTTGAATTTAATTGAAAGTGGGAAAAATAAAGCCCAGTATGTCTTTTGATGAAGACTGCTTTTTGTTTGACCTTTATTGACCAAAAATGTATGATAAAACTACATACTTACCTTTTAAGGTGAAGGAGGAGCATTATGAATTTAATACCTACAGTCATTGAACAGACGAATCGCGGGGAAAGAGCGTATGACATTTACTCACGCCTGTTGAAAGACCGCATCATTATGCTGGGATCGGCAATCGATGACAATGTTGCGAACTCCATTGTATCACAGCTTTTATTCCTTGAAGCTGAAGATCCTGAAAAAGATATCAGCATCTACATTAACAGCCCTGGCGGCTCAATCACAGCCGGTATGGCGATTTATGACACCATGCAGTTTATCAAGCCGCAGGTTTCTACGATTTGTACGGGAATGGCGGCATCCATGGGTGCGTTCCTTCTTGCTGCCGGTGAGAAAGGGAAACGCTATGCCCTTCCAAATAGTGAAGTGATGATTCACCAGCCGCTTGGAGGCGCCCAAGGTCAGGCGACTGAAATTGAAATTGCCGCGAAGCGCATTCTTTCATTGCGCGACAAGCTGAACAAAATCCTTGCTGAGCGCACAGGACAGCCGCTTGAAGTGATCGAGCGCGATACAGACCGCGACAACTTCAAAACGGCCGAAGAAGCAAAAGAATACGGCTTGATTGATAAAGTGCTGACACGCAATGTCGACTCGCAAAAATAAGTCAAAGAGCTGCCGATGGCAGCTCTTTTCTTATAAGCATTTTGCCGGCTTCCCCCTCATTTCCTTATGTAATGAATCTTTAAAAATCCTTCCACTTTTTCTCTAACACCGGATAATGATAATCATTCATCTTCCCGATCAATTCATCCGGACTTTCGGAAGCATGGATCAGCTGAAGGTGTGATTCGTTTGAAAAGCCTTCTTGGATGCTGTACTTCAGCATTTGCATCAGCGGTTCATAGTAATTGTTCACATTGTAGAGTCCAATCGGTTTTTGGTGGATGCCGATCTGCGCCCAGCACAGCACTTCAAACAGCTCTTCAAATGTACCGAATCCGCCGGGCATCGCGATGAAGCCATCGGCCAATTCACTCATTTTTGCTTTGCGCTGATGCATGCCCTCTACTTCAATCAGCTCTGTCAATTGCTGATGGACAACTTCCCCTTTAAAAAGTCCCTTCGGCATGACACCGATCACTTCCCCGCCATTTTCCAGTACGGTATCCGCAATCACACCCATTAATCCCATTCTTGATCCTCCGTAGACAAGCCGGATCCCTTTTTGGGCTATGTAAGCGCCGAGCTCGGCCGCTTTACTTCTGTATTCCGGATTCGCTCCCATATTTGACCCTGAATATACGCATACCGTTTTCATCCCATTCACTCCAACTCAATATACTGATTAAAACAATTAACATTGTACTATATATTGTTCATTTCATGTGCGATAATATAATAGAATTTTTTGAATGGGAGTGTTTATTAGTGTTAACAGATGCGGAACAATGGACGAAAGCATTTTATCAAAAAAGGGGATGGAGCGAATACGGCCCTTTCATCCGCATGGGTTTTCTGATGGAGGAAACAGGTGAGCTGGCAAGGGCTGTCAGGACCTATGAAATCGGCAGAGACCGGCCGGACGAGGCGAAAAAGCCGGCGCTTCAATTAAAACAGGAGCTTGTCGAAGAGATGGGCGATGTCATGGGAAACTTGATCATGCTCGCCGGCATTTACGACATCACATTGGAAGAGATGATGGAAGCCCATCAAAAAAAACTGACGGAAAGATTCCGGCAGGATGAAGATTGATGACCGCCTTTACGGAAAAGCTGATCTGGAACCTGTGCTCATCGATTTAATCGATTCAAACGCACTTCGGCGGCTTAAAGGCATCCATCAGGGCGGAGCATGCTTTCTCGTCAATCCTTCATGGAACATCAGCCGCTTTGAACACAGCACCGGTGTGATGCTATTGATTCGGAAGCTCGGAGGCAGCCTTGAGGAACAAATCGCCGGCTTGCTTCACGATGTTTCCCATACGGCATTTTCCCATGTCGTTGATGATGTATTTCAGATGGAAAATGAAGATTATCATGAGCGTGTGTTTGACAAATGGGTCAGGCATTCTGATATACCGGACATTCTCCATACATACGGATTCAGCTGGGAAGAGATTTTAGGTGACGTCAAAAAATGGACATTGCTCGAACAGCCCGCTCCGGCGTTATGTGCAGACCGGATCGATTACACGCTTCGCGATTCTTATGCTTACGGCTTTGCCGCCAAAGAGGAGATTGCCGAATTTATACGAACGGGGATGACCGTATTTGAAAATGAAATCTGCTGTACTTCAGTCGAGCATGCCGAATGGTTCACACGCCTTTATTATCGGGAAGTGACCGGCTTTTTCATGGATCCCCTCAATGTATATGCCTTGCACACGCTCAGCCGGCTGTTGCAGCAGGCGCTGGAGACAAAACTGATCAGTCGTGACGATTTTTTTAAGACCGACAGGGAACTGCTCGCGACGCTTAGGCAGGAGTCCCGCTTCAGAGACAGGATGGAAAAGCTCGGTATGGCCCAAGCGCATGTCAAACAAGGCAGCAAGGACGATTTCACCGTTCATCAAACATTAAAAGTACGCTGGATCGACCCAAAAGTCGTCGCTCACGGCTGTAAAGTCCCCGCTTCCGCTCTTTCGGAGAATGTGCGTTCGATGAAAGAGACGGCTGTTGCTGTAATGAAAAAAGGCGCTTTTGTCAAAGCAAACGATCAATAAAAAATCGCCTGTTATCGAAACAGGCGGTTTCAACGATTATGTCACATCAAAGATTTGTTCAGGCCGGTCGACAAAATGCTTTTTACCGATTTTATGAAACAGGCCTGTTTTATGCAGAAGCTCACGCGGCTGCTGCTGAAGGCCGACAATCATGACCCTTCCGTTTTGCTGATGAACGCGATCGACAATCGTCATCAGGCAGCCTTCTGCTGACGAATCCATATAATCTACTTTATTCATCATCAAAATTAACAGTTTTGGCGGGGGATTCTTGTCCAAAATCGAATCGACCAACGAGTTTGATGAGCCAAAAAAGAGCGGGCCTTCGACCGTGTAGATGCTGACTGAGCGGTGAAACTTCTTTTCCTCCGCTGTGGCAGCCGCTTGAATAATCGATTCTGACGCATCCCTCTTAATGCGGAACGACTGGCTCATCCGCGCGATAAACATGATAATCGCCAGAAGGATCCCGGCGGCCACGCCAAATACAAGGTCCTGCCATACCGTTAAAAGAAAGGTGACGACAAGAACGACGGAATCGGAATTTTTAATTTTCAAAATATTAACGAACTCTTTCCGCTCGCTCATGTTCCAGGCGACAACCATTAAAATCGGCGCCATGCTTGCAAGCGGGATCAGTGAGGCATATGGCGCAAACAAGAGGAGAACAAGGAGAACAAACACGCCATGGACGACTCCCGAAACCGGTGAAGCAGCTCCGGTCCTAATATTTGTCGCCGTGCGGGCAATCGCGCCTGTCGCTGGAATGCCTCCAAACAGCGGCGCCGCCATATTCGCAATCCCCTGCCCGACAAGCTCTTTGTTGCTGTCATGTCTTGTCCTTTTCATATTGTCGGCCACCATTGCGGAAAGCAGTGACTCAATTCCTCCAAGCATTGCAATCGCAAGCGCCGGCGGAAGCAAATAGATGATCTTTTCCAATGACAGTTCCGGAAACTGAAAGCTCGGTAAACTGCGCGGGATCTCTCCGTATGCGGAGCCGATGGTGACCACTTGTTCCGGAAACAGCATGGTCGCCATCACCGTCGATATGAAAAGGCCGGCCAGCGCACCTGGCACTTTCGGCAAAATCTTCGGTGTAAAAAGCACAAAGAAGAGGGATACAACAGCTGTCAAAACGCTGTAAAAACCGATGGTATCGAGATTAATGACGATCTCCCTCATATTCATATAGAAGCTTTCATGCTTCTCGACATCTTTTAAGCCTAAAAACTTTGCGATTTCCCCGGTAAAAATAATCACTGCTATCCCGGCTGTGAACCCGATAATGACGGGGCGGGGAATAAATTTGATCACCTTTCCGAGCTTCAGCAGCCCCAACATGACCAATATCGCTCCAGCCATAAAACCGGCGATTAACAGATTCTCAAATCCATATTGCAGCACGATTCCGAACAAAATCGGCACAAACGCGCCTGTTGGCCCGCCTATCTGGTATTTCGATCCCCCAAGAAGAGAGATTAAAATCCCGGCGACGATCACGGTGTAAAGGCCGTGCTCCGGCTTCACGCCTGAGGCAATCGCAAAAGCCATGCCGAGCGGAATCGCAACGACGCCTACAACCGTCCCTGCAACAATATCTTTTTGAAACCGTTTCAGGTTATATCCTTCAAATCTGCCTGAAAAACGTAGCATTCATCCAATCCTCCCCATCACGTTCTACCTATACCTGAGAGTGGTGCATCTTCCTGAACATATCCATCTTCTACAACTTCCAAACGGCCGGTCCTTGGATCGATCACCAATCCATGAACGGGAACATCCGGCGGCATCAGCGGATGATTCCGCACCATATTGACGCTGTGTGAGACACTGTCTTCTACACTGGCAAAACCCGTCATCCACGACCGCAAATCGACCCCGGCGTTTTCTAATAGTTCCAGGCAGTCCTCTCCCACTCCCCGCTGTTTAGCCTTTTCGAGAATAGATGAAGCATTTAGACTGGCCATGCCGCATTCATGATGGCCGATGACGCAGACTTCTTCGGCCTTCAGTTCATAAACGGCAACAAGAATGCTGCGCATCACGCTTCCAAAAGGATGAGAAACAACGGCTCCCGCATTCTTGATAATTTTTGCGTCTCCATTTTTCAACCCCATAGCATGATGGAGCAGCTCCAATAAACGTGTATCCATGCATGTCAAAATCACAAGCTTTTTCTCAGGAAATTTTGTCGTTTCGTAAAACTTGTACCCCTCTTCCTCTACAAAAGACTGGTTGTGTTTCAAAATGGAAGATAAATTAGCCATTCTTCTCTCACTCCTTTTCATAGTCATATGACCTTGATATTGTTACAGACGCATTATAGCACATGGATCCTGCCTTTGGATTTGATTCCAAAAATTCACTAAAAATGTACTGAAAATTTTTAAAAATCAAATTTTATATCTTTCTAAAATAATAAAATCTACGCTTTTCTTCACCTATAAAAACAAAACTGGAAACAAATTAGGAAAGTAAACTTTTGGATTTATAGTCATATTCATGTATTAAAATAAATTAAAAAATTGAAACAATAATTTATGAATATGTGTTTCTTAAACAAATGATCTGATAGTCCTGTGTTTTTGCAAAATCCGTTTTTCCTCTATAATGGCAGTAGATCTTATTTTTCGAAAGGGAGAATGCAGATGAAGCCGTTTGTATACGTGACAAAACCGATACCGAAAGAGATTGAGGAGCTTCTCAGCAAAGCTTGTACATATGAAATTTGGCCGTCGCGGGAGCGTATTCCCAGGGGCACGCTGCTTGAAAAAATCGGGGAAGCGGAAGGTCTCTTGACGTCCGGAACAAAAATTGATCGTGAATTATTATCCTGTGCACCGAAATTAAAGATCGTCAGCAACAATTCCGTCGGCTATGACAATTTTGATATTGAAGCGATGAAAGAGAATTCTGTCATTGGGACGCATACACCATACATTCTTGACGATACCGTCGCCGATCTCGCCTTTGGGCTGATTCTGGCTTCAGCTCGCCGAATCGCTGAGCTTGACCGCTATGTCCGTCAAGGCAAATGGACCAAGTCCGAGGATGATGAAACATTGTTTGGAAGCGATGTTCATCATCAAACACTCGGTATCATCGGGATGGGACGCATTGGCGAGCAGGTCGCCAAACGGGCCGCCTTTGGCTTTGACATGGAGGTCCTTTACTACAATCGCAGCCGCAAACCGGAGACCGAAAAGAAAACGGGCGCCGTGTATACGGATTTTCATCAGCTTCTGGAGCGTTCAGATTTCATCGTTCTGATCACACCGCTTACAGAGGAAACATATCACCTCATTGGAGAACGCGAATTAAAGCGGATGAAAAAGTCGGCCATCTTTATTAACATCTCCCGCGGCCAAACCGTTGATGAAAAAGCGTTAATCAAAGCGTTGGAGGAAGGATGGATTAAAGGGGCGGGGCTTGATGTATTTGAAAAAGAGCCGATTGCCGGGGACAATCCGCTCATCAGTCTTCCCAATGTCACACTCCTTCCCCATATCGGCTCATCCACCCGCATCACTCATATCAACATGCTGAAATGCGCCGCAAAAAACATGATTGACGGCCTTGAAGGAAGACGGCCGCAGAACATTGTGAAAGAATTGAGATAGCCGTCTGGCGATACGCAGCTCAGGCTCGAAACGTCTTACCAAGCTCATCGCCGAGTCTAAAGTAATGTCTGAAGTTATAAATCAAAGGGCTCCACTTCTGCGGATCAATGTGATTTCCCTCTTTGATAATGCGCTCATGTGCATGGACTTTCAGCACTTTTGTTTCGATGACTGCGAAGAATGGAGAATGTTCAGGAATCCGGATGCTCGCGGCCTCGGCTTCGATTTGAAGCGGACATTCAGCGATTCTATCAGGCTTGACCGACAGGGAAGGAGCCGGCATAAAGCCGCTTGCCGCAAATTTTCGTTTGTGAAAAGTGAAGCCGAGCCGTTCTTTGTCTTTTGGGACGGGATGCTTGCCGGTTAAAGGAGCGAGTTGCTCTACGTTTCTCCATAATGATGGATCAGGTACATTGATGACACACTGTCTTTCCCTCTGGATGTTTTCAAAGGCCTTTCCTGAGGTGCCGGCTCCGAGCACGATGCAGTCCCCGAGCGCCCAGGAAGATGAAAGCGGACTGATATTTGTTGAACCGTCTTCATTCAGCGTGCTGAGCAAAATGACAGGCGTCCCGTAATATAAAATACTTGGCTCGATCTCTTTGATTGTTTGGTTCATCTCTCTCTCCTCCTATCATACTTTCATTGTAATTCATCATTCATTCGATTATCATCGAAGTATCGATTACATTTTAGGAGGAGGAAACGTGATGAACGCTCATCCGACGAAAATGGCCGAGACCGCAAAGCTTGTCAGCGATTCTTCGCGGGCAGCCATGTTAACCGCACTGCTCGATGACCGCTTCTATACGGCCAGTGAGCTTGCCGGCTTTGCTGGTATTAAGCCGCAGACTGCAAGCTTTCACCTTTCCAAGCTGGCGGATGCCGATATGCTGTTCTGCCAAAAACAAGGCCGGCATCGTTATTACCGCCTGAAAAACGCAAACATTGCCCAAGCGCTGGAAGGTCTTCTGAACATTGCACCCCCCGGCGAGATTCGCTCCCTCAGGCAGTCAGCCGAAGATCAAGCGCTCCGAAAAGCGCGGACATGCTATGATCATCTGGCCGGGACACTCGGTGTCATACTTGCTGAACGGCTTGTGGAAATGGGATTTTTGCAAGAAGAGGAGAGCGCTTTTGCTGTGACTGAAAAAGGCGCCGCATGCTTCAAAGAACTGGGTATCGACATTTCCCAAGTCCGAAGAAAGCGCCGCTCCTTTTGCCACAAGTGCCTCGATTGGAGCGAAAGACGGCACCATATTGCGGGAGCTTTAGGGGCCGCATTGCTGGACTTATTTTTCCGCATGGATTGGATCAGGCGCCGTCCGAAAACAAGAGCTGTCACCGTCACGCCTAAAGGCGAAAAAGAACTGGAACGCGTTTTCGGCCTTTCAATAAAAAAAGAGCTGTCCCAAAAGATCATAAGAAATTGACCTTTTGGGACAGCTTTTTTCTACGTTTTCCATACTGATTCTAAGCAGTATGGATTCATCCGACCTCATTCCTTCCGGGAAGGCGCGTGTTGTGAACGAAATGGCCGATGGTGTACAAAGGACAGACCCCTGCAATTATTCTAGATTGGCATGTTTTCCATACATTTTATTTGTATCTAATCCCTTTTTCTCCATCAACCTTAAGATAACCGCATCATAAAAAAGCAAAAGGGTTTGCTCAAATAGTGAGCCCATCGGTTGAATGGTTTGATAATCGCTGTTGGTTCGGTCTTTGACTGCCCCGGGTAATTGAATGGTGAAATGAGCAAGCTTTCCAATCGTTGATTCCGGTACTAATGTAACAGCGGCAATTGTTCCGCCAATACTTTTTGCCTTTTCAGCAATGGTAACCAACCCCTTCGTTTCACCTGAACCTGAGCCGATCATTAAAATATCATGTTCTTCAAAGTTCGGCGTCACCGTTTCACCTAAAACATAAGCGTCGATCCCCATATGCATCATTCGCATCACAAAGGATTTTGCCATAAATCCTGATCTGCCGGCTCCAGCCACAAAGATCTTTTTGGATTCAAGAATTTTGTCTACTAATGTTTCAGCTTCCTCATCAGCGATTAAACCTACTGAATGATTGAGCTCCTTCATGATTTCCTGTAAAAATTCAGTAGTCTTCATCGGATCAACCTTGTTGAATCATGTCTTGCATTTTGGCTGCAACAGCTTTTTTATCTTCCTGCCCAGCGATTCCCCCGCCGACAATAACCAAATCCGGTTGGGCCTTGATCACTTCTGGCAATGTTTCCAGTTTAATTCCGCCGGCGATAGCTGTTTTAGCATGTTGAACAACACGTTTAATAGTTTGAAGATCTTCGAATGAGTTCTTACCGACGGCTTGAAGATCATAGCCCGTATGTACACAAATGTAATCGACGCCGAATGTATCTAGCTCTTTTGCCCGCGCTTCGATATCTTTCACCGCGATCAAATCAACAAGAACCTCCTTCCCTTGCTTTTTCGCTTCTTCAACAGCTCCTTTAATCGATTCATCTTCAGCCACGCCTAGAATCGTCACGATATCCGCATTTGCTTCGGAAGCTTTCTGTACTTCATACGCTGCAGCATCCATTGTTTTTAAGTCTGCCAATACTTGCAACCCGGGGAAAGCTTCTTTTATTTCTTGAACAGCTTTAAGCCCTTCAATTTTAATAATGGGTGTACCAATCTCTACGATATCAATATGTTCTTCTACCTCTTTGACGACTTTCTTCGCTTCCGGAATGTTGACAAGATCTAACGCTAATTGTAATTTCATTGATTATTCCTCCTGCTGGTCAAATTTTTATCCTATCCAGATAAATCAAATCACTAAATCTTCTATATAGAAATTTGTCATCATCTATAATAGATACAAAACCTTATTTATGTAAGTAGGCACTTTTTTCTGATATAGTATCTTAAAATAGACTAATGCAAGAGAGAGGGATGGGATGATGACGAAAACAATCAAAGGAATATACCCTGAAAAAGAATTAACATTGTCTATCCTAGAGGGAAAATGGAAACTGACTCTTTTATGTCATTTAGGTTTAAAAGGAACAAAACGCTTTTACGAGCTTAAGCAATTAACACCTAAAATCACACAACAAATGTTAACGAATCAGCTGAGAGAATTAGAGAAAAACGGACTCATTCATCGGGAAGTGTATCGCGTTGCGCCCCCTAAAGTAGAGTATTCCTTAACAGAACAAGGGAAAAGTTTATTGCCCATTCTAGATATGTTATATGACTGGGGAAAAAAACATTTAGAACAGATGAAGGAAAAAGATGACGGCATGTATTCTGAGAAGAAACTAACATTGTCTGTTATAGAGGGTAAATGGAAGCTGATTATTTTATGTCATTTAGGCTTAAAAGGAACAAAGCGATTTGGAGAACTTAGAAAACTCATTCCGGCTATCACAAAGAAAATGTTGACGACTCAACTTAGGGATTTGGAAGAAGACGGACTCGTTCATCGAGAAGTATATCCAGTTGTTCCCCCTAAAGTAGAATATTCCTTGACAAAACAAGGTGAAAGTCTATTTCCAATTCTCAAAGCATTAGAAGATTGGGGTCACAATTATATGGAACAACATTGTGGAACACGATAAAAGGTTGAATGATCCTTAATATGGACATCGGGCTATCGGAGTACATCCAATTACGCCGCCGTGGCGTCCAGTTAGAAGAATGATGAGAAATGATGCGTGTTCGAGTTTCGTTTAAATAGCAAGATGTGAACAAGTACATTACGAAAATCGCCAAGTGGACTATCATCCGGTGTATGAGGCACGAAAAGAAAAGGAGCATTAAAAACGGAAAAGCGAAGAAGGCCGAACGCTTTACCAAAAAGATGTGGGGAGCGCATCTGGTTATGTCAAACAAACCGCGGCGTCCGAAGACTACACCACACCTTTGTGCAAAGTGGACATCAACATCGAGCTTAAACTTCTCGCCGTGAGGAAATGAGTGACGGATGACCATCGCTCAGATACAAAAAAACAAAAGCTGGCGAATCGCTCGATATGGTTCACCAGCTTTTATTTTTACTTTATTAAATATAATATGATGTCAAACGGCCTGTTCATACACCTTCCGAGCCGTATAGTAAGCGGTCTTGAAGATAAAATAAACGTCGATGTCGGCTGCTGCGCTCAACATCAGATTGGAGCCGAGCATATTGCTGAGCACTTTATACGCAGGGAGGCGGCATGGATCCGACGTCAAACGGGATCAAAAACAGAAACCCCATTTGTTTTTCGGTAATCGCCCGATCCTTTTTTGTTCACACCGAATCTTCTCAAGACAAACACTTGTATTCTCGTATCTTCTTGTGGATGACCTGAGAGGCGCCTGAACGAAAGAAGTTTTTTGACGGGTGCCGGCATGCCGGCTAAGCTATGCTATTCATCAAAGAATATATCTTTAAAAATGTTTGCAAATTCCCCGTCCTTCACCTTTTCTTTTGTCACCCCGTATTCCGTATGCTTTGTCAAATGATCCTTTGACAAAATCACTTTTCCGTTCTTCGTCAGTTTGGATGCGAGCGGCTTTTGATTAAATGGTGATCCTTCATCATCAAAAATGACATCGCGAACGCTTGCGAGCACTTTTTCATCGATCGGCTTTAATGTAAAGGCATACCCCTTCTGCCAGCCTTCACCTTTATTCATTTCAAGAAGATAATCGCCTTTATCCGTCTTGGTCTTTCTGACGCGGTAAGCCCCCGTTTTCGAAGTGACGGTTTCTCCTGAAAACGGGACAGGTGCAAGCGGAAGATTGGTGCCGAAGCCCGTGTCAAGGAGATAAGTATCATGGCCTTCCCGCAGGACAACGGCGACATGTGTTCCTGTCAGCGTCCATGTTTGCGTATCTTCTTTGAAGACCGTTCCCTGAACCAGCTCAACAGAAAAACCAATTTCCTTCAGAATATAATATAAAAAAGCGTTTAAATCATAGCATAATCCGCCCCGCTGATTGTTGAGCAAGGCGTCCGCCAAACCTTCTTTTGTCATCGGTATCCGTTCCTTGTTTAAAACCGCACTGTTTTCAAAAGGAAACTGAAGGGCCATTAATGATAAAAATTCAGGCAGATCGGCAAATGTCACAGGCTGATTGGACCGGTATCCGATCCTCTTATAGAGCGAATCGAGCAGAGCCGTCATCATGATTCCCCTTTCACTTTGAATAAAAAGCCAAACCCCGAAAGAGGTTCAGCTTTTTTCTTGAACATATGCGGTCAACGTATCAAGGGCTTCCTGTTCATCGGTTCCGTCGGCGATGAGCGTGACTTCCGCCCCCGAACTGACAGCAAGGCTCATCAGCCCCATGATGCTTTTCGCATTCACTTTTTTCTCTCCCTTTTCGAGAAAGATATCTGATTGAAAACGGTTGGCTTCCTGAACAAACAGTGCCGCCGGCCGGGCTTGCAGGCCTGTTTTCAAAAGAATTTCCACTTTTTTTTGCACCATACGATCTCCCCCATTCCCTGCAGATTATTTCAAAGAGACAGATTGTCCTGAACGCAGTTGTTCTGCGATTTCATCCAGTTTTCTGAGGCGGTGATTGATGCCCGATTTGCTGATTTTCCCGCTCGTCATCATTTCCCCGAGCTCCTTTAAGGTCACTTCCTGGTAATCGATGCGGAGCTGTGCAATTTCCCTCAGCTTTTCGGGCAAAGCATCAAGGCCGATTTTTTCATCGATGAATTTAATGTTTTCAACCTGTCTGAGCGAAGCGCCGATCGTCTTGTTTAGATTAGCCGTTTCGCAATTGACGAGACGGTTGACAGAATTTCTCATATCGCGCACGATCCGGACGTCTTCAAAGCGAAGCAGAGAATTGTGTGCGCCGATGACATTTAAAAATTCTGTGATCTTTTCCGCTTCCTTCAGATAAGTGATATATCCCTTTTTCCGCTCGAGTGTTTTGCTGTTCAAATGAAAAAGGTTCATGAGGCTGCATAATGAATCGTTATGCTCTTTGTACATCGAAAAAATTTCGAGATGGTAGGAAGATGTCTCCGGATTGTTGACAGATCCTCCGGCTAAAAACGCACCTCTCATATAAGACCTCTTGCAGCATCTCTTCTTGACGAGGTCTTCCGAAATGCTTCTGACGATGACGAAGTTGTCTCCGAGAATTTTTAAGTCTTCGAGAATTGATTTTGCGTTTTCGATCAGGCGCACGATGTACACATTGTTTTTTTTCAGTCTCATTTTCTTTCGCACCAGCAGCTCGACGGATACGTCATATTGCTTCTTGAGCAAAGTATAAATCCTTCTTGCAATGGCCGCGTTCTCGGTTTGGACATCGAGAACCACTTTTCGGTTTGAAAAAGACAATGAACCGTTCATCCGAATGAGGGCAGAAAGTTCCGCTTTAGCGCAGCAATCCTTTACTTCAAGGTTTGTAAGTTCTTTTTTCGTTTCCGATGCAAATGACATTTTTTAGACACCCCCATTCCAAGGCCTGCTATTCTTTTAACAAATCAACAAGAAGCGAAGCGACTTTATGTGTATCATGGCGGATGACGCCATTCTCATACGTGACAATCTGATCCTTGATGACTTCAAGCCCCATCTCGGTCAGATCGTCAATGTTGAACTGTACGGGCTGAGCCTGTTCTTTTGCATATCTTTCCCGGATATCCCCGGGAATTTCCTCGCTGTTGACAAGGATCGTATCAATAAACGGACTTCCCAAATGCTGATTAAGCGCTTTGACATGGTCGGCAGCGCTGTAATATAGCGTTTCGCCGGGCTGTGTCATCACATTGCAAATATAGACCTTTTTAGCCGCTGCGTTTAATATTTCCTCCCCTATTTTCGGGACGAGCAAGTTCGGCAGAATGCTCGTGTACAGGCTGCCGGGTCCAAGTATGAGCAGATCAGCCTCGCGTATGACTTCAATTGTTTCCGGAACAGGCTCGATCTTTTCCGGGGTTAGAAACACCCTTTTGATCCGCCGGCCGTAGGACGGTATGGTCGACTCGCCCGATATGATTCTTCCGTCATCCATTTCCGCATGAAGTACAACGCTTGTATTTGCAGCCGGGAGCACTCTGCCCCGCACATTTAAGACCTTGCTCATTTCGGTGACGGCGTGAAAGAAATCACCGGTTATATTCGTCATCGCCGCCAAAATCAAGTTTCCAAGCGAATGGCCGAGCAAATCGCCGCCTTTGTTGAAGCGGTGCTGAAACAGGTCTTCAACGAGAGGTTCAACGTCGGAAAGCGCGGCCAGCACATTCCTGACATCCCCGGGCGGGGGAATGGACAGCTCATTCCGCAATCTCCCGGAGCTGCCGCCGTCATCAGCGACCGTCACAATCGCCGTAATGTCGACCGGCTGGTGCTTTAATCCCCTCAGCAAAACAGAAAGACCTGTTCCGCCGCCAAATATCGCGATTTTTTTCTGATCAGCCATGCTATTTTCTGCTCTTTTTCTCGATGTCCCGGTGAGTAACATGAGTATAGAAGTCCTTTTTAAAATAATCGGAAAGATATTCCGCAAGCGTCACAGAGCGGTGCTGACCGCCTGTGCAGCCGATCGCAATCACGAGCTGGCTTTTTCCTTCGCGCTTGTACGAAGGGAGCATAAAGCTTAAAAGATCAGTCAGCTTTTCAAGAAACTTTTGCGTTTCATTCCATTTCATCACATAGGAAGACACTTCGTGATCCTTGCCTGTCAGCGGCCTCATGCTGTCAATGTAGTACGGGTTCGGCAAAAACCTCACATCAAATACAAGGTCGGCGTCAATCGGAATTCCGTATTTAAAACCGAATGACATGACGTTTACCGTAAAGGTGTGTCCCGCGTCAGTCGCAAAGTGCTGGACGATTTTTTCGCGAAGATCCCTCGGCTTCATATCAGATGTGTCATAAATAATCTGTGATCGGCCTTTCAGTTCCTCCAAAAGCTCGCGTTCGGTTTCGATTCCCTCAAGCGGCAGTCCTGTCGTGGCGAGAGGGTGTGACCGCCTTGTTTCTTTATACCTTGACACAAGAATCGAATCCTTTGCATCCAAAAATAAAATGCGCGGGGTGATCCAAGACGTTTCACCGATTTCATCAAGCGCCTCAATCAGGCTGTCAAAAAACTCCCTTCCGCGCAAATCCATCACAAGAGCCACCTTGCTCATTTTTGAACTTGACTCTTTCATCAGCTCCAAAAACTTCGGGAGCAAGGACGGCGGCAGATTATCGACACAGAAAAAACCGAGGTCTTCAAAACTTTGAATCGCCACTGTTTTCCCTGCTCCAGACATACCGGTTATTATCACAAGCTGAATGTCATGGCTTCCGTTTGCATTCATGCTTTTCCCCCCTTAAGCTTAGTCGCGCTGCGGATCCAGACGGTAGGACAGCAGTTCAAAGTCAGGTGTATAAGTAAAGGTGCCGTGAAGCAGACCCTTGCCTTTCATCATAAAGTCAAGTATGTGAACATCGCCGGGCGCCATCGGCAAATTCTCTATGTCCTCTGTCTGATGCCATTTAATGATGCCTTCCTCAGACTCCTCCACATGCTTTCCAGTATAATGATCGGCGACGAACGTGAACATCATCCATTCTGATACAACCTGATCATTTTCTTTTATGATGAAGGTGAATATTCCTTTCAGCTTCGGGTTTAACACATACAGGCCCGTCTCTTCGCGGTATTCTCTGATGACGGCGTCCCTTACCGTTTCCCCGCGTTCCATTTTCCCGCCGGGAGCCACCCACCAGCCTCTGCGCGGTTTTTGCAGCAAAAGGACTTGATCATCGGAAATCAGCACACAATTCGTCACTCTTTGCAAGTCTGTCACCCATCCTTTAATTCCTTCAATTCTTTTTTCTATTATACCGTTTCCTGGAGCCAGTCACAATGAACATGCAGTCCAACTGTAAAAAACGTCTTTTCCTGGATGAATCCGGCCATTTTGAATACGCGGACCGGCAGATTGCAGAACAGGGATAAACAAGAAAATGAAAGCGCTTGCGAAAACTGTTCTTGCATTCTATTTTACAGCAAAATCCGCCTGTTCATCGCGTAAATATGAACAAATTGCGAAAATTTGTAAAAAGTGATCCGGTCAAAAAAAGGACACGGATTATGACAATCCGTGCCAAAAGAATTCATTATAAAAGGGGGTCAATTACTGTACCAATCATAACGAATTTTTGTTTCACTGGTGTTACAGCGCGGTTAAAACATGATGACGATTAAATGGCGTTATTTTACAGCCTTTTCTTTTTCATTCAGCTCTTCAATGTAATGCTGAACACTCTGTGCGGCAATGCTTCCATCGCCTGTTGCAGTAACGATTTGGCGAAGGGTTTTTTCACGGATGTCCCCGGCGGCGTAGATGCCATCGACTTTTGTTTCCATCTGTTCGTTTGTTACAATGTAGCCCTCTTCATTTGTAATGCCGAGGTTTTTAAACGGCTCTGACAGCGGCAGCATGCCGATGTAGATAAAGACGCCATCCGTACGGAATTCTTCTTCCTCGCCTGTGACGGTATCAACAAGCGTCACTTTGCCGACTTTTCCGTCTTGTTCGTGGATTTCCTTGACCGTCTTGTTCCACTTGAAGTCGATCTTTTCGTTGTCAAACGCCCGGGCCTGAAGAATGCTTTGCGCTCTCAGTTTATCGCGGCGGTGAACAATCGTTACTTTTGAAGCGAAACGGGTTAAGTAGACGCCTTCTTCTACAGCAGAATCTCCGCCTCCGACAACGACGAGCTCTTTGTTTTTAAAGAATGCGCCGTCACATACCGCACAATAGGAAACGCCGCGGCCGCCGAGCTCTTTTTCGCCCGGAACGCCGAGCTTCTTGTATTCAGCGCCGGCTGTGATGATGACAGCACGGGCTTTGAATTCTTTGGAACCGGCTTTGACGATCTTCGTGTCTCCGTTGTCAACGACTTCTTTGATATCGCCGTATGCGTATTCCGCTCCGAATTTTTTCGCGTGCTCAAACATTTTATTTGAAAGTTCAGGCCCCAGAATGCTTTCAAACCCCGGATAGTTCTCAACATCCTCTGTATTGGCCATTTGTCCGCCGGGAACCCCTCTTTCAACCATCAATGTTGACAGGTTCGCCCTCGATGTATAGACGGCCGCTGTCATTCCTGCAGGACCCGCTCCTATAATAATGCAGTCATAAATCTTTTCTTCTGACACAATGTTCACTCCTTCATGAATCTTCTTGCTGCTTTTGTCGGCAAGCAGTCCAATCCTCTTCAAATAAGATTCCCTTCTTGTATCTTCCTTACCCATATCCTATAAAATATCATGAATAAGCGCTATCTTTTTGCTCACACAATAAGAAAACAGGCTGAACGTCCGTTCATACCTGTTTATAGATGCTCTTTTAATGTACGTTCATATTTGGAAAGCGTTCCCGGCGAGATGTGAAAAAGCTTTGCCGTTTCAGCTTTGGTGAGGCGCTCATGGTGCGCTGTTTTCCAGATGAAATAGATGGCCGCGGCCAAACCGCCGGCGTTTTTCAGCTGAAGGCCGTAAGCCCTGATCTGCTGAATGACATGGAATATCCAAAAGCACATCGCTTCCTGTTCGATTGCGGATCTGTCCGCCTCTTCAATCGCTTTTGCCGTCCTGTACGCAAGAAGCGCCTCCTTCGATGCGGCGGCTTCTCCGTTTTCACCGTACAGCACGAGCCTGATAAACTGGTCTTCAAACGTCGTTTTGGCCATTTTTGAATCAAGCACGGCTTTAAGCTGTTCTTTTTCCCCTTTTCTTCCGCTGATATAGTATGCGGCAAGGCGTTCTTCAAGCGTGCGCTGAACGGGGGTTTTTTCCCGCCGTTCTTTCCACGGCTCCATGCGGGCGGCATCAGGGTGCTCCTCCTGCATCTTTTTCCATACGGAGCGGGCAAACTGGGTGCGGCCTGTAAAGTATGCGGAGCAGGAGAGCCAGTAATAAAAGGTTTCATCTCCTTCAAAACCCATACGGTAAAGAGATTTCAGCCATTTAAAACCGAGATCGTGCCTGCCGACGAGCGAAAGTGTGGCCCCGAGCTTATACCTTTGTTCAATCAGCATCGGATAAATATTGGAGAGCTGTTCAGAAAGCTCTTTAACCTTGTCGTCTTTTCGCTCATAATGGTAAAAAATAAGCAGATTGCATAGCGCATGCAGGTTTCCATGGCTTTTTTCCAAAACGGTAAAAATCGTCGCCTTGGCTTTTTGGACGTCGCCCGCATAAAAATACGCAAGCGCCAAATTGTTGTAAGCCGACCAAAATTCCGGATAATCGGCGATAATCTCTTCTAGCATCACGATGGATTCCTGAAGCTGTCCGTTCTCAAGCAGCGACTTCGCCCGATCCTGTTTCAGGATCAAATCATCCTGATCATACTCCGAGAAGCCTTGACCTTCTTCCCCCATATCCAATAAATCAAGGAGCTCTGCGTTTTCCGCGCTGAATTCACCGTTTGGGTCTTCTTTCAAATACGTCTCTGCCGCTTTATAAGCTTCCTGGAAAAGGCCGAGATGAGCATAGTTGTTCGCTTTAAAATAGTAGCATTCCGTCATTTTTTCATTCATGTTTTTCAATATAAAATCTAAAAGTTCATTTGACTGCTGGTAAAAGCCCATTTCTGTATAAATGACGGCAAGCTGACTCAGCATGCCCGTGTTGTCGGGCTCAAGAAAAATCGCTCTCTGAATGAGCTTGCTCGCGCGGGATAAATTTCGTTCTCTGTACGCTTTCAGCCCTTTATGATATAAATATTGTCCGTCTTGAAACAGCTGGACAATCGTCGTGTTTTTTTGGTGTTCAGAAGTGTACTTTCCCACAGATACCCTCCAATTCAAACTGTATACCGTGAGTAGTATAACATAGTTTCCAGCAGGCTTAACAGGTCAAAAACAAGTTTCGAGAAAATTCTCTCCAATTTCCACTTTTACCAGCGGATTTTGACTTTTTTCTCCCTGATGCATGCAGCTGTCATCTGCTCCGCACACGCTTTATATCGGATGTTAAGCCGTTATTTTTCATCATTATTTTCCAGCGAATCATTCCGTAAAAAAGAGTTTTTTGCCTCAGAATATTGAAATTCTATAGATGACGAATATACGTTCCCGTTATATGATAATAAAAAAGGGGGGACATGATTTGGACAACAAGCTGGAACTTGTGCATTTTTCCGAGGAACATCTGCCCGTATTGCTTGCGTTCGAGCTTCCGGAAGAACAAAGCCGATTTACCGCTTTTCCTAAAGATGTATTAAGCCCGGCAGACGGACAGCATCCAATCGTGATTTTAAATGAAGGGACACCCGTGGGATTCTTTATTCTACACACAAGCGACAGGGTGAAAGATTATACGAAAAACCGTAAGGCAATGCTGCTGACAGCTTTATCAATCGATTATAAACAGCAAGGTAAAGGCTTCGGCACAATGGGGATGCTCAAACTTCCGGAATTCACCGGCAGGGAATTCAGCCAATGTGATGAAATCGTTTTAGCCGTCAATCATAAAAACACTGCGGCACAGCGTCTGTATGGGAAAGCAGGCTTTAAAGACACCGGAGAAAGAAAAATGGGCCCTATCGGAGAGCAGCTGGTGATGAGCCTGAACATCGGGTGAAAAACGGACAAAAGGGGTACAAGCCCCTTTTGGTCAAATCATTCGTTTCCTTCATGACGTTTTTTCAATACGTCTAACACTTCATCAAGCGGGAGTGACTGTTCCCTTAAAAGGACAAGCAGATGATAGAGGAGATCCGCCGCTTCCCATTTCAATTCTTCATGATTCCGGTTTTTTGCAGCGATTATAACTTCCGCAGCTTCTTCGCCGACTTTTTTCAAAATCTTATCTACGCCTTCCCGAAACAAATATGTCGTGTAAGCTCCTTCAGGCATTTCAGCCTGACGCTCGGCAATCACTGATTCAAGTTCGTTTATGATCGCGAAACGGTCTCCTCCGGCTGTCTTGTGTCCGTCCAATGAAGTAAAACAGCTGTACGTTCCTTTATGGCAGGCCGGACCTGCCGGTTCAACAAGCACGACAAGCGCATCCTGATCACAGTCCAGGCGGATATCCTTGACACGCTGGATATTGCCCGATGTGGCTCCTTTGTGCCACAGCTCTCCGCGTGAGCGGCTGTAAAACCATGTTTCCTTTGTATCCAGTGTTTTTTGGAACGATTCTTTGTTCATATAAGCCAGGGTCAGCACTTCTTTGCTTGCTGCATCCTGGACGATCGCCGGGATTAAACCAGCTTCATTAAAATTCAATTCTTCTGCCGTTATCATCTGATATTCACCCCGCGCTCTTTTAAATAAGCTTTCACTTCTTTGACAGATGTTTCTTTATAATGAAAAATTGAAGCGGCCAGAGCGGCGTCTGCTTGGCCCTCTTCAAATACCGCGTGCATATGCGCGGCGCTTCCCGCGCCTCCCGATGCAATGACTGGGACCGGAACCGCTTCTGATACAAGCTTTGTCAGCCTGTGGTCAAAGCCGGTTTTCTCCCCGTCTGAATCCATGCTTGTCAACAGGATTTCACCGGCGCCCCGCCGAACGGCTTCCTTCGCCCATGATGCAGCTTCAAGATCGTTTTTTTTTCGGCCGCCATGGGTGTATACAAAATATTGGCCCGCGTCTTGATCATATTTCGCATCAATGGCGACGACAATGCATTGCGAGCCGAAGAATGCCGCACCTTCTGCGATCAGTTCAGGGCGGAGAACAGCCGCTGTGTTGACGGACACTTTGTCCGCTCCCGCCCGCAAAATTGTTTTCATATCCTCAAGATGATTGATGCCCCCGCCGACAGTAAACGGAATGGCGAGCTTTGCCGCCACTCTTTCCACAACGTCAACCATCGTTTTTCTCCCTTCATGAGAAGCGGAAATATCGAGAAAAACGAGTTCATCAGCGCCTTCTTTGTCATATATCTCAGCAAGTTCGACCGGATCACCGGCATCTTTCAGTTCAAGAAACTGAATGCCCTTGACAACCCGGCCGTCCTTCACATCCAGACATGGAATAATTCGCTTTGTGATCACTTGCTTCCCACCCTTTCAAGCGCTGCAGACACGGTGAATTTGTTTGTATAAAGAGCTTTTCCGACAATGGCGCCGCTGACGCCGTCTGCGCTGCGGATCGCCAATGCTTCAAGGTCGGCGAGGGAGCTGACGCCTCCGGAGGCAATCACCTGCTTGCCGGTTGCTTTTGCAAGCTGAACCGTGCTGTCGATATTCGGCCCGGACAGCATACCGTCCGTTGCAATATCGGTAAAGATAAAAACCTCCGCACCTTCTCCTGCAAGCTCACGGCCAAGCTCTTCCGCTTTCACGGCCGATGTTTCAAGCCAGCCTTCCGTCGAGACAAACCCGTCTCTTGCATCAAGTCCGATGGCGATGTGATGCCGATATGTATTCAGCATCCTTTTGACAAAATCCGGGTTTGAAACGGCTGAGCTTCCTAAAATAACCCTTTCTACGCCTTGTGACAAATATTCATAGACATCTTTTTCGGTTCTGATGCCGCCGCCGACCTGTACATCGACATTCAGCTCATTGGCGATCCTTACCACATGGCTGTCATTTACTTTTTTCCCTTCCCTGGCGCCGTCCAAATCAACAAGATGAATCCAATCGGCGCCTTCGCCGGCAAAAAGAGACGCCATTTCCAGCGGGGAATCGCCGTATACCGTTTCTTTTGCATAGTCTCCCTGTACAAGCCTTACACATTTTCCATTTCTCATATCGATGGCAGGATATAATGTAAATCCGCTCATTTTTTCACCTTCTGTTCTTCTGTCAGCTGTTGGAACCGTGTTAAAATCGACATTCCGACCGTGCTGCTTTTTTCCGGATGAAATTGGGCGCCGTACACATTGCCTAAACCTACGACGGCGGGAATGCGAACACCGTAATCCGCACTGGCCAGCAATGCTTCTTCATCCATACCGCTGATATAGTAGGAATGGACAAAATACGCGTACCCTTCCTCAGTTTCCTGCAAAAGCGGTGAATCGCGATGAACCGTCAGGCGGTTCCAGCCCATGTGCGGGACTTTCAGGCGGTTTCCGGCTTGATCGCTCCCCTTCAGCTTGATGGCTTTCCCTTTTAACAGTCCGAGACCTTCTGTTGTTCCCTGCTCCTCGCTTTCGGCGAACAAAAGCTGCATCCCTAGGCAGATGCCGAGAAGAAGCTTTCCTTCACTGACAGCGTCCCGAATAAAGGGGATCAGGTCTGTTTTATGCAAAATCTCCATCGCATCCCGGAAAGCGCCGACACCGGGAAGGATGTAGCTGTCAGCTTTCTGAAGCTCGCCTGGCGACTCCGATACAAAATAAGGGGCATCAATCCGCTCAAGCGCTTTAGAAACGCTGTACAAATTGCCCATTCCATAGTCAATGACACCGATCATTTACAGCATTCCTTTCGTTGATGGAATTCCTTTGACACGTGGATCAATCATTGTCGCTTCATCAAGCGCGCGTCCCAGCGCTTTAAAAATCGCTTCGATGATGTGGTGTGTATTTGTGCCGTAATGAACGATCACATGAAGGTTCATCCTTGCTTCGAGAGCCAGCTTCCATAAAAATTCGTGGACAAGCTCCGTATCAAATGTTCCTACCTTCTGGCTCGGAAACTCGGCCCTGAATTCAAGATGCGGCCTGTTGCTTAAATCGACAGCGACTTGGGCGAGCGCTTCATCCATCGGCACTAAACTTGAACCGTAGCGCTTGATGCCTTTTTTATCGCCGAGCGCTTCCAAAAGCGCCTGCCCCAGGCATATGCCGATGTCTTCTGTTGTATGGTGATCATCGATTTCCACATCGCCTTTTGCATCAACAGAAAAATCAAATTGTCCGTGTTTTGTAAATAAATCAAGCATATGCGTCATAAAGGGGACATCTGTTTGAATGTCTGCTTTTCCTTCTCCATCGATGTTAAAGGACAATTTAATGTCTGTCTCATTCGTTTTTCTTGCCCGTTCGGCTTTTCTCATCGGTCTTCCTCCCGGTTTCTGAATTCGATTGCTCTGGCATGGGCTTCAAGCCCTTCCAATCTGGCGAAGGCTGCGATTTTTTCAGCGTTTTCCGCAAACGCTTCCTTGCTGTATGAAATGATGCTGGATCGCTTTTGAAAGTCTGTGACATTGAGCGGGCTTGAAAATTTGGCCGTTCCGTTTGTCGGCAGCACATGGTTCGGGCCCGCAAAATAATCACCGACAGGTTCGGAACTGTAGCGCCCCAGGAAAATGGCGCCTGCGTGTCTGATCTTCCCTAGCAGCGCCTCAGGGTGAGCCGTTAAAATCTCCAAGTGTTCAGGAGCAAGCTCGTTCACCGCAGAGACCGCATCATCAAGCGTATCTGCAACATAAATGCGGCCGTAGTCCTCAATCGACTGACGGGCAATCTCTTTTCGCGGCAGACGCTCAAGCTGCTGCTCGATCTCTTGTTGAACCGCTTCGGCAAGCAGACGGGAGTCGGTGACAAGAATGCTTGAAGCCATTGTGTCATGTTCAGCCTGTGACAGAAGATCAGCGGCCACCTCCCGCGGGTCTGCCGTCTGATCGGCAAGCACCGCGATTTCGCTTGGCCCTGCAATCATGTCAATATCAACCTGGCCGAATACTTCCCGCTTTGCCAAAGCGACATAAATATTCCCCGGCCCCGTAATCTTATCAACGGGCAGAATCGTTTCCGTTCCGTATGCCAATGCCGCGATCGCCTGTGCACCACCGATTTTGCACATTTCTGCTATGCCGAGCTCGGCCGCCGCAACCAAAACACCGGGAGACAATTTGCCGTCTTTTCCTGGCGGGGAGACGAGGACGATCCGCTTGACGCCCGCGACAAGTGCAGGGATCACATTCATCATGACAGATGATGGATAAGCGGCGGTCCCGCCTGGTACATAAACACCGGCTGAATCCAGCGGCGTGATCTTTTGGCCGAGCATCGTCCCGTCCTTCCGGTGATAAAACCACGAAGATGACAGCTGGCGTTCATGGTACTCTTTGATATTGAAGATCGCCGCTTTTAAGGTGGTGAGATCACTTTGTTTCAGCTTGCCGTATGCTTCTTCAATCTCCTGTGCAGAAACGCGGAAATCGGCAATATCGACTCCGTCGAACTGCCGGGTATAAGCAGAAAGAGCCGCGTCTCCATTTTTCTTCACTTCTTCAATGATCGCACAGACCGCTTTTCTCTGTTCTTCCGTCCCGGAGCTGATGGAACGTTTTAATGAAACAGCCGCGTTTCCGCTGATGGATATAATCTTCATTTTGTCTTTTCCCCTTCCACAATGAGAGACAGCCGTGAAGCCATTTCATCGATCACTTCATCCTTCATTCGGTAGCTGACAGGGTTTACGATCAACCGGGACGTGATCTCACAAATCTTTTCTGTTTCTACAAGACCATTTTCCCGCAAAGTCTGCCCCGTCGACACAATGTCAACGATCCTGTCGGCAAGGCCGATGAGCGGAGCGAGCTCAATCGAGCCGTTGAGCTTGATGATTTCCACCTGCTCTCCCTGTTCCCTGAAATAGCTTGATGCGACGTTTGGATATTTCGTCGCGACCCGCGGTGCAACTCCGCCGGCCGCCGCCAGAGGCAGGCCGGCCACAGCAAGGTGGCATTTGCTGATTTTCAAATCAAGCACCTCATACACATCACGCTCTTCTTCAAGCATGACATCTTTGCCGGCGATTCCGACATCAGCCACTCCATGCTCAACATATGTCGCCACATCCATCGGCTTGGCGAGAATAAAGCGAAGGTTTTCTTCAGGGACATCAAGAATCAGCTTTCTTGAATCATCGAATTCTTCCGGAAGCTGATAGCCGGCTTGCCGCAGCAATCCGGCGGCTTCTTCAAAAATCCGTCCTTTCGGCATCGCAATCGTCAATTCCTTATCCATGCTGTTCTTCCTTTCTGGCCCCGATAAAATAGGTTACATTTTGAAAAGATTTGGTCATCCGGTCGATATTTTCGATTCCCGCTAAATCCTGCACAACGACTTTTTTGCCTTTCAGCCGCTCTTCTTCGGCAAATTTGATCGCTTCCGCCCGCTGTTCTGTGCTGAAAATCACGACATCCATGTCTTCCTGCTCCTCGTCTGGGTTCAAAGCTTCCAGAAGCCTGTCGATCCTGATTCCAAAGCCGGTGGCCGCGGCCGGAGAGCCGAAATGACCGAGAAGCTGATCATAGCGGCCGCCGTTTCCGATTGGAAAGCCGACGTTTTCGGCATAAACTTCAAATAAAATGCCCGTGTAATAGCTCATATGGCTGACCATGCTGAAATCGAGTTTGATATCATTCGTACATCCGTAGTCACCGAGCGTTTCCCAAAGCGTCTCAAGTTCTGTGATCGCATTTTTTCCTTTTTCGGAATCGACGAGCTGCTCTGCTTTGCCGCACGTTTCAATACCGCCCCTAAGCTTCAGCAGCTCAAGCAGTCTGCTTTTATCGATGGATGATAAATTCAGCGACTTCACATGCTCACGATAACCGACATAGTTCTTTTCATATAAATACCTTCTCAGCACTTGCGCCCTTTCTTCATTGCCCAATACCTCCATAAACAAAGCATCGGCAATGCCGACATGACCGATCGAGATTTTAAAAGAGGACAGCCCCGCCTTTTTCAGCGAGAAAATCACGAGTGCGATCACTTCGGCATCAGCGCTTGTCGATCCATCGCCGATCAGTTCGACCCCTACCTGTTCGAATTCAGCGGGGCGGCCGCCTTCGCGTTCCTGAGCCCGGAAAACGTTCGCCGCATATCCGACTCGGAGCGGATGGTTTTCTTTATGGAGCTTGGACGCCGCCACCCTTGCAATCGGTGTGGTCATGTCAGGCCTTAAAACAAGGGTTTTCCCCTCCTGATCCAGGAGCTTAAAAAGCTGCTGGTCTAATATCGCCGATTGAACACCGACGGTATCATAAAACTCCAGCGTAGGCGTCTCTACAAACTGATATCCCCACAAAACCATAACCTCTGTCAAAGATGAACGCACCTTTTTCTTTGTTTCATAAAGTTCAGGCAAAGTGTCTCTCATGCCGTACGGTTTTTCGAACATAAACATATACACTTGCACCCCCATATACGCTAGAAGGAATATTCCGAATCCTTTAGTTCGCTAATATGATAATATGCTAACAGATAAAAGAATCAAAAGCAACAGATGATATTCAAATGGGCCATGGGGCTGGGCAATTCTTTCTTTTATTTCATGAACAGCTTGATGATATAATAAAAAAGGACTACTTATTTACGGTTAATCAGCATTGTATGAACAGGAGATCGATATGAAAATTTTAAAAACGTTTTTTCTTATTTTATTCCTTACAGCAGTCATGACCGCCGTTCTGATCCTGTTTTCTAGAGATGCGCTGAGCCCGCTGGCTGAGGGCATCAAAAATTTCCAAACAACTGTAGGCATTAAAACGAAGGAAACGAGCCGGGCTCCCCTGGACGTTCCCCTGATCAAACAAATGGATTCGCCAAAGCTTTACAACGGCTGTGAAGTTGCCAGCCTGGCGATGATTTTAAACTACAGCGGATATGATGTGACAAAGAATGAATTGGCTGAAAAAATCAAAAGGGTGCCGCTGCAATATGAAAACGGCTTGAAAGGAAATCCAAATGACGGCTTTGTCGGCGATATGGAAAACGGCCCCGGTCTCAGCGTCTACCATGGGCCGATTTATGATTTAGCCTCATCTTATGCAGGAGACAAAGTCATCGACCTGACAGGAAACAGTCCTGAAGATATTTACGAACAGCTGAATAAAGGGAGACCGGTTTGGGTGATTACAACCGTTCATTTCAACACGGTGAATGATATGGAGACTTGGGAGACGCCAAGCGGCAAAGTCGATGTGACTTACAGTGTACACAGTGTGGCTGTTACAGGCTATGATGAAAACTATGTTTATCTGAACGATCCATATGGCTATAAAAACCGGAAAACAGATAAAAGCAATTTTGAAAAATCATGGAAGCAAATGGGCAGCCAGGCGATTGTGATTGCTTCCTAACGGAAAAACAAGCCTGCCGAGTCACCGGCAAGCTTGTTTTTAGGTTGTGTTATTCTGTTCCTTTTTGAACAGCCTGCCAGAAGGACTCGGATTCATAACCTAATGAATATACCGAGACCCCGGCTAGATGATCATCGTTTGTGAGGCGGCTTTTCATTTCTACCGTGTTTTCATTTTCATACCAAACGACATGCTGATGACGCTTCTGATCGACATAAGAAAACGTCATGGATGCTGTTCCGCTGTCATACTTCGGTTTGGCCCCCGTCTCATTTTTGAGCGTCCGAATTTCATTCCATTGTTTCAACGTGTTGTTGCCTTGATCTGTTAAATCCCAATCATATCCGTACGATGGAATCCCCATGATCACTTTATCCGAGCTGATTTCTTCGACTGCAAATTCGAGTGAGCTTTTGATCCAGCCCATGCTGCAGACTGATCCCGGCTCGCTCCAGCTGCCGTGTTCATCATATGTCATCACTTGTACAAAGTCGGCGGCGGCTCCGATTTTCCCGTAATCATAAGGCCAGCTCCAATCATCCTCCGGGTCATCGGCGCTTTTGGCCGGCACGGAAACCATCGTTTGGATTCCTTCCCTTTTTAAAATATCAGAGATGTATTGGATAAATTTCGTGTATCCGGATCGCTCTTCCGGAAAAACAGCTTCAAAATCGATGTTGATGCCATCATAACCATGCCCTTTAGCCAGGCTCACAAGCTGATCCGTAAAGCGTTTTCTGTTTGTTTCGTTTGTCATAACCGCGGAAGCTAAATCCCCGTCAAAATCTTGAATCGCTTCGTTATAATTGGAGATCACAGCCCATGTCTTGATTTGGTGCTTTTCTGCAAAGGAGAGCTGGTTTTCAGGCGCTTCTCCTATGAGATTTCCCTTGGCATCAAAAGCGAATGTATCGGTGGCGATCGAATTGATATAGTCATGATATGCGGCCAGCGATTGATATGAAGCGCTGTCGCCAGTCGTATAGCCGACAATCATCCTCTCCGCAGCATCCGCTTTCACATACGTCAGAAACACCAAAACAGTTGAAAAAGCGAGACATACCCACAATTTCTTTTTCATTATCAAGTTTCTCCTTTTCTTTTTCCTCATTTTAACATGAAACAGGAGCCGGATTTTTAGGAGGAAGATGTCTTTTTTCAGACATTACAAGCTTGAAAACCCCTGCCGTCATTCAGCAGGGGTTTTCAAACGTTTTTCCATTTCTTCTTTTGTATAGATAAGCCGCATTGGATTGCCGCCGACAAACGCTCCGGGCGGAACATCTTTGTGGACGAGCGTACCGGCGGAGATGACTGCGCCGTCGCCGATTTCAACACCGGGAAGGATCGTCGCATTCGCTCCGATCATCACTTCATCACCGATTTTAACCTCGCCGAGCCGATACTCTTTGATTAAATATTCATGGGCTAAAATGGTCGTATTGTAGCCGATCACGGTGTTTCGTCCGACGGAAATTTTTTCGGGAAACATCACATCAAGCATGACCATCAGGGCAAATGAGCTTTTTTCACCGATCTCCATTCGCAAAAAGGTCCGGTACAGCCAATTTTTGACCCCTAAAAAAGGCGTATAGCGCGCCGCTTGTATGACGATGAAATTTTTGACCACTTTGAAAAACGGAACCGTCTGATAGACGTGCCATAACGAATTGGCGCCTGACACCGGATAGCGTTTCGTTTTTCTCAAGTTGTTTCCACTCCAAGGATTTGAAGGAGGTCGCTCATTTTGCTGAGCATATAATCGGGGTGGTGCTTGGCAAGGCTTTCTTCTCCTTTTATCGTCCACGCGACACCCGCGGTTTTTGTTCCCGCATGTTTCCCCGCTAATATATCGTGGTAATTATCACCGATCATGATCGCTTCCGCGGGACGGCTGTCAAGCTTTGAAAGCGCGAGCAGCACCGGCTCCGGGTCCGGTTTTGGCCGCTCTACGTCATCAAGGGTCACTACCGTCTCAAAAAAAGCATCCAGACCGGTAAGCTTTAGCCCCATGTTGACGGTATCCCGCAGCTTGGTTGTAACAATTCCGAGCTTGTATCCTTCAGCTCTCAGACGCTCAAGCGTCTCGTATACCGTCTCATACTCTGTGACAAGCTCATCATGCATTTGATGATTGAATTCGCGGTACATCCTGATCATCTCATCTGTTTGATCCGGATGTATGCTGCTGAAGGTTTCATACAATGACGGGCCGATGAAACTTAGCACATCCTCCCGCTGATACCGGCCGGGTGCATAATGATCAAGCGTATGCAAAAACGACGCGATTATCAGCTCATTTGTATTGATAAGCGTTCCATCCAAATCAAATAAAACCGTATTAATTTTCATAGAAAGCCTCCTTTCTCCGAACGGAATATCCCGGTTTTTTCCACAAACGCGATACGGCGATTGTCAGCAGCACCGCTGTCACAAGCCTGATCATTAGCAACGGCAAGACAGGTATGCCGAGCGGAATAAATACCAATGTGTCTTCGACAACAGCATGGCAGGCGACAAGAAAAATAAAGGCAAGCGTGACATCGCGTTTGCTGACGCCGTCTTCCTCAACGGCTTTGATCATGACACCGGCACCATACGCCAGTCCGATCGTCAGCCCGGCGACCATTGTCATCGATGTGTTTTCTTTCATCCCGAGCATTCTCGTCACCGGTGCAAACCACTTTGAAAAAGTGTTTAGCCAGCCGAGATCCCGCATATATTGAATGATGATCATCAACGGTATCACAATGGCGGCAAGCTGAAGGATCCCCAGCCCCGCTTTTGTGACGCCCTCAAGCGCGATGTCAAGCCAGCCGGACGGAGCTGTGCTCTGCGCTGAAACGAGGCCGTATTCAGCCGCGTCCTGCCCGCCGTGCCAAACAAGATTGATGATAACAGCGGCGAAGGCAGCGAGACCGATGCGGACGAGTAAAATGACCCATATTTTGATGCCGACCCTTGAAGCGACTGTCGATTCGATGATCAGGTTGTGGCAAAACGACAGCATGATCGCCAATATAAAGACCTCTTTAACCGTTAAATCAAGCGTCAAAATCCCGGCGATCCCCGCATACAGGTTGAGCATGTTGCCCAGCACAAGCGGTATCGCCGCTTCTCCCGAAAGACCGAAAATTCCCATAGCCGGAGTGATCATCTTGATCAGCCAGTCCATGACCGGTGTATGCTGAAGCAGGCTGACAATCAGTGTCACCGGAAAGATCACCTTGCCGAGTGTCCACGTCGTTTTCAGACCGGCTTCCAGTCCGGCTTTCAACGTTCCCTTCATTGCTGTCTCCCCTTTAATGACAATCTACATCTCCTGGTATCGTTTAATCTCTCCGCCTTTCAAGCGTCTGAATAGAATCAGCGCGGCCGCGATGATAATCAGCACGATTGAAATAACCTGCGCCATGCGCAGCGCTTCCGTCAGCATCAGGCTGTCCGTCCGAAGGCCTTCAATATAGTAGCGGCCGATAGAATACCAAATGACATAGATTAAAAACAGTTCGCCCCTCTTTAAATTCGCTTTTCTTAAAAGAAGCAGAATCACAACACCCGTGAAGCTCCATAATGACTCATACAAAAACGTCGGCTGATAATATTGCCCGTTAATATACATTTGGTTGATGATAAAATCAGGCAGGTGGAGATTTTCTAAGAACGCTCTTGATACGGAGCCTCCGTGCGCTTCCTGATTCATAAAGTTTCCCCAGCGGCCGATGGCCTGGCCCAAAAGAATGCTGGGAGCCGCGATATCGGCAAGCTTCCAAAATGACAGGCCTTTTACCTTTGCAAAGATAAGTCCGGTCAGGACGGCTCCGATAAGACCGCCATGGATCGCAAGACCGCCGTTCCAAATCTGAATGATCTGGTCGGGGTGTTCGCTGTAGTAGCCCCATTCAAAAATGACATAGTACGCCCTTGCGCACAAAATCGCAATCGGGATCGCAAAAAGCACCAGATCGACAAACGTGTCTTTATGCAGCCCCCTCCGTTCGCCTTCTCTGACCGCAAGCCACAATCCCAGCAAAGCGCCGAGACCGATGATGATACCGTACCAATGTACGGCGATCGGCCCAAGATGGAAGGCAATCGGATTCAAAGGTTCAATCGTTTCATTCATATTGTCATCTCCTATTCTTCAAGCTCACCATCTTCAATGACATCCGCCAGTTTATGAGTGAATTGCTCCGCCGCGTTCAGACCCATACGCTTCAGCCTGAAGTTCATGGCGGCCACTTCGATAATGACGGCAAGGTTTCTTCCCGGACGGACCGGAATGGTCAGCTTTGGAATGTCAGTATCAATGATTTTCATTGTTTCCTCTTCAAGGCCTAAACGGTCGTATTGTTTTCCCTGCTCCCAAAGCTCAAGGCTCATCACAAGTGTAATCCGTTTAAAACTTCTGACGGCACCGGCGCCGAACAACGTCATGACATTGATGATGCCGAGACCTCTGATTTCAAGAAGGTGCTCGATTAATTCAGGGGCGCTTCCGATCAATGTATCCTGATCTTCCTGCCTGATCTCAACACAGTCGTCTGCGACAAGACGGTGGCCCCTTTTGACAAGCTCCAGCGCCGTTTCACTTTTTCCGACGCCGCTTTTTCCAATGATCAGCACCCCGACACCGTAGACATCGACAAGCACGCCATGGATCGCAGTCGTCGGAGCAAGCTGGCTTTCAAGATAATTCGTCAGGCGGCTGGTCAGACGCGTCGTCTTGAGCGGGGAACGCAGAACAGGCACACCGTTTTCTTCCGACGCTTCAATCAATTCAGGCGGGATCGGCAAATCGCGCGACAGAATGATCGCCGGTGTAATTTCCGTGCATAAAGAAAGCATCCGCTGTTTTTTGTCTTCCTCGGGAAGCTTCTCGAAAAAGGTGATTTCCGTTTTTCCAAGAAGCTGGACCCTCTCTTTTGGATAATATGTAAAATAACCCGCCATTTCAAGGCCCGGTCTTGATAAATCACTCATCGTGATCGGACGGTTGATCCCTTCTTCTCCGCTGATGAGCTCAAGTTTAAATTTATCCATTACATCTTTTGTTCGAACTTTCGGCATGATGATTGCACCCTCCTTTTCTAAAGGTGAAGAACTTGACATACAGCTTTATTCTATCACTTTCAAAATAAACCTAAAACAATTTTTGCAGAAGGCGCTGCCGCCGCCTTTAGAAACATCGTTTTCCGGGCTTTCTTTCAGGCCGGAAAATCAGTAGTATGAAAAGAGGAATGTTTAAAGGAAGTGAAGAGACCGTGGAATACAACATTCACGATACAACCGTGCTGAATGAGGACATCCTCTCCCCGGAGGAAAAAGAAACATGGGTCCTTTATATGAAAGTGCTGACAGCCGCGGGACTCGGAGACGTATCCGAATGGATGAAGCTCGATATCAGTATGCCGCAAATGAAAGTGTTGATGCTGCTCAACAATCATGGAAACTTGAAAGTCTCTGAAATTGCCGAAAAAATGGGCGCCTCCCTGTCAAATATGACCGGGCTGCTCAGCCGTCTTGAACAGGCAAACTTTATTAAAAGAACGCATTCCGCGCAAGATCGGCGTGCGATCGTCGTCGAATTAACAGAGGAAGCGAAAGATATTTTCCGAAGCTTATATCAAAAAGGGCACGAAAAGCTAAAAAAAGCGCTCCAAATGATGAATGAGCAGGAGAAAAACAAAGTGAACGAAGGCCTTACCATTCTTGAAAAAGCGCTTAAAGCCAATCAGGAAGATTAGGGACAAGCTGCACCCGGCGCGGTGCAGCTTTTTTTGTTGAAAAATCACCTTTGACAAAACCATTTTTTTCTAAGATGATAAAATTAGTTCATTTTAAGTGAATTATTCACTTAAAATTAATTAACAAGGGGGGGGGAAAACACCGTGTCCAAAGCTTTGACGAAACATGATACAAACCAAAAACGGGCCATTTTTCTGTTTACGATCGGGGTGTTTATGGCTGCTTTAGACAACGGCATCATTTCCGCAGCTCTTACGACAATCAATCATTCTTTTGATGTATCACCATCATGGGGAGCCTGGGGGATCACGCTTTATACTCTCGGCTTAGCTGTCAGCGTGCCGATTGTGGGGAAATTATCCGACCGCTACGGACGAAAAAAGCTATTTATCATTGAGGTGCTGCTGTTCGGCACAGGCTCTCTTCTCGTTGCCTTAAGCCTGAATTTCCCGATGTTTTTGCTTGCCCGGCTGATTCAATCGCTCGGCGGAGGGGGAATCTTTATCATCGGAAGCTCCCACATCCTTGCGACATTGCCAAAGGAAAAACAAGGAACGGCACTCGGGCTGTTAGGGGCGATGAATGGAATCGCAGCGGTCCTCGGGCCAAATATCGGCAGCTTTATTTTGGACCTTACCGGAAGCTGGCATTGGCTGTTTTTGATCAACCTGCCGATTGCTGCGGGACTGATCGCGCTAAGCTTTCCGTTTATGATCGAAACAAAGGCGGCAAAAGCAAAACCGCTCGATACCGCCGGAACAGTGATATTATCCCTGGCGATTTTATCTGTGATGTACGGCATCACAAACCTCGATGGCCAAGATATACTCGCCGGCCTCGCCGATCCGCGCGTCTACCTTTTTTTGATCATCGGCGCCACCCTGTTTACCGGGTTGTTTTTCTATGAAAAACGTGTGGAATCAAAAGGCGGTGATCCGATACTCGCCTATACCTTGCTGAAAAATAAAGTGTTCCAGTGGACGCTTTTGATCGGTTTTTTATCAGGAGGTCTTTTAGCGGCCGTGATTTTTATTCCCGCCTATGCGGAACAATATTTGCATGTCGCACCCGAAAAAGCGGGATACTGGATGACGCCGCTTGCGCTCGCTTCAGGAGCGGGAGCCGGACTTGGCGGAATCATGGCTGACCGAAAAGGGCCGGTCAAGGCGACATTGCTGTCAGGAACGATTTCTTTCATCGGATTTTTATTGTTGTCCGTCTGGGTGACTGAGAAATGGGAGTTTATCTTCGCCAGTGTGATCGCAGGCGCCGGTTTTGGTTTTCTGTTAGGGGCGCCATTAAATATGCTCGTGTCAGAGGCGGCAAAACAAAATTACGGTACCGCCCTCGGGACGTTGTCGCTCGTCAGACAGATGGGGCTGACTTTGGCTCCGGCTCTTTACGCCGGGTTTATTACAGCCGGTTATGAAAATATCGATAGCCGCGTCACAAGCAAATTAGAGGATGCCGGCATTCCCTCACACGGATTTTCAAACGGTGCAGCAGGTGAACTTCAGTTCAAAGATGCCCTTTCACAAATTCCTGATCCGAAAGTGAAAGGGATTATTGCTGAAGCGATCCATGACAGCATCGGCAACGGCTTCGGAAACCTTTATTTAACAGCCGCGCTCATATCGGCGGCCGTGCTTGCCGCCATCACGGTATTGTCGATTCACAGAAGAAAGACATCATCTCCGACCAGTCAAAGCCAACACTTCTCAAACTAAAAAACACTTGTCTCCCCCTCAGGAAAACAAGTGTTTTGACTGGCTTTGCACCAACATCAATATCAGCAAAAAGGATGCAACAGAACTTTTTATGGTGTTGAGCAAAGACGGGAGCTCCTCCTGCCGCAAAATACGCACCGAAGGACCTGGAGGCCGTCCGCCGCCGAACTCAGCGCTTCCGGTCATTTTTCGGTGCAGGGATAAGGCTTCATCACCGTTGTTAGTGAAAAATGCTTTCATATCATCTGCCGCCGTCGTCAATTTCCATATGTTAGAACGGCTTTTCCCGCCGTATTGATCCCTGGCTTCGGCATACCAATAGTAATCCGTATTCGGCTTCAAATCCTCCCATGTCACAGAAGCTGTTTTCCCGCTTTTCACCTTTTTGGCTTTGCCAATCTGCTGATTTGAAAAAACATTCATTTCAAAATAATCGGTTTTCACTTTTTTCTTGCGCGGTTTGAGATCTGTTTTTATACTGAATTCATCCTTTGGTCCGAATTGATGCGGATCATAAAAGTTATAGTCGTCAAGATATGGCGAATAGGTTTTGACATGAATCGCATCATGCTTCGGATCGACATGAAAGATCCTTAAATAGCCCTGGCCGCCTTCAGGTCCGCCCTGATAATCGGCAAGCATTTGAAAAACCTTTCGATCCGGCTTTCCATCTCCATCGTCATCCAGCTTGTCGACTTTTAATGTTGAACTGTGGTAATGTCCGCATAAAACAGCGATGACATTTTGATTCGGTTTGACGATCTGTTCAAATATTCGCTCGCCGATCGGACTTCTGCCTCCTGAAACAAGCAGATATTCGTGGAATGCCAAAATCGCTTTACGGTCGGGATAGCGCTTCAGCACATCATTCATCCACTGCAATTCTTTCGCTCCGATTCCCCAGCCCATCGACAGCATAATATAGTCATTACCGCCTGAGGAAATCAGGTCATAATGGCCTTTGTTATTGGCATATGAGCCTCCGTAGAAAGGTTTGTTTTGAAACCGTTTTGCGCCAAAATACTTCCCGTATGTTTGAAAAGAGTTGTCTTTATGGCCGACATCATGGTTTCCCGCCAATACCCCGTACGGCACCTTGTGATCATCGAGCACTTTCATAAAGCGGTCGGCGCGCTCCCATTGAATCGGCTGATCCGCTTCATCAACAAGGTCTCCCGTGTGAAAAACATACTTAATGTTCAGCTTGTCCTTCTGTTCGGCGATCCATTTTACTTGTTTTTCAAAAATTTGCGGATAGCTTTCCGAGTAGTATTGGGTATCGGACATCCAAATCAGTGTATAGTCGTCTTCCGACAGCTGTATTTGATCCTGGATGATGACAGCAGCGCGGGAATCGCGGACATAGTCGGCAGCCTTTACACTTCCTTTCAGCGTAAACAGCCTGTTATTTTTGGCGATATGGAAAGCGAGCGTATCCCATTGCTTTTTTTTGTAGTTCCAGGCGAACATCGACACTTTTCTGCCGGGAAGAGAGCTTCCGCGCCACACGACTTCAACATTGTCGCGTTTTCGGACATTTTCATCGACCTTCACATCGAAGCGGTGATACGGAAAACGAGTGTTTGAGACTGTTTCAAAGCCTTTTCCGTCAGGCGAGGACATGTTAGCGCGCTCATCTTTTGTAAGCACCTTTCCGCCGTTTGCCGCCAACCCTTGCGGCGGCTCTGTATCGCTTTGATTCGCCGACACTTTGACATGCTTTTCGTCTGCGGCTGTATATTGATACCCTCGATAAAAAGAGACGCGCATTTTATCCTTTGTCGGGTCTTTCACCCGGACGGCCAATTTTGCATGTGTGCTCCCTGCGGCGTTTTTTGCTTGCTCAGGCTTGTCCGGCTGTTCTTTTTTGATGTGAAAATTCCTTTTTAAAACTGACGTATTTCCGGCACTGTCGGCTGCTTTAACTGTCAAAACGTGCTTGCCGCTGTCCAGATCTGCAGAAGAAGCGGTGTAAGGCAAAGCGATTTTTTTTCCGTCTAGAAAAGCTTTGACTTTGCGGACTCCGCTCCATCTATCAGTAACGGCTGCATCAAGTGTAAATGCGCCTTTATATGTTTTGCCGTCTTTCACAGAAGCTTTGATTTCAGGGCCTGTGTGATCAACCGTCACCTGGTGTATAACCCGTTCTTCCCCGTTCTCCGCTTCAATTGTGTGGCTCCCTTCTTTCCACACCTTTGTGTTCCACTGGACGGCAAGCGATGTAAAGCACCTTTCCGGCAGAGTGAATCGGAATTCATACCATTCTTTCGCATCCGGGTTGTCTCCGACGGGAAGCTCTTTTTTTTCGTCATCATAGCGCTCATCATGGATGACAGTTCCGTCGGCCAAAATGAGCCGCGGGTTTTTCAATACAAAATCATCCCGGTTTTCCGCGGAAGTTTGTTCAAACGGGGTTGATTTTGTCCCGGAACGCACCTTTACGGCAAAGGGCTTTCCTTTCGTAAATTCTTCAGGCGAAACCGGAACGGTAATGGTCGCATATCGGCGGCGCGAGTCGTCAAATATTTTTTGCACCCGTTTGCCGATGGTGACCGCATTTTTGAAATATAGGTTCGTTTTATTGACGTCAAAAGCAAAATACGCTTTCTTTTCCAGCGCCCTATATCCCGCTTTTTGCTCCTTTCCGTCAATCCGGATTTTCGTTTCTGACGGCGGTCTTTCAGATGTCGCTTTCAGCAGCGTATGTCCTGAAACGGTTCCGCCGTTATGCACATTCAGGCGAAGTCCCTTCAAAAAGCTCTGTTCAAGTGCGATTGTCTTTTTCTCAGTCGCCGCTGTGTTTGATCCGTCGCTAGCTTTGATATAATACTCCACTTTTTCTTTGCCGATGAGCTCTGCAAAATAAAGATTATGGCGGTAAAGCCCGTCATTTCTGCTTTTTTCAACACTGACTTTGCTAAATGGCTCATCTGCACTCATCCGGTAAAAAAATTGCACATTTTTGACTTGCTGATTGTCGCTGATATCGGCTAACAGCTGAATCGTCTCCCCGGGCTTTGCCGCATGATGATCCGTCATATCCTGAATATGCGGCTGTTCTTTGTCAGGCATAACAGCGACTGTTTCCGACGGTGTTTGCTCCTGTAAAAGCGTACCTGGAGAAGGCTTTTCTTCACCGCTGGACATTTTCATCATCTGTTTTGTTCCATCGAGCGGATATCGATAAAGGATCGCTTTGTTTTTGACGGCGACTGTCTCGTTTCGTTCACGATGATAACGGGCGACAGCGATGTCTTCACCGCTTTTGGTGCTGATGACCAATTCCCTGACAGCGTTGTTAGCCATTCCGCCTCCTTTCAGCACCGAAAGCGTTTTTCCTTCCTGCAGATCGACACCGTAGTGCCTGTTAAAATCAGCGGCCGTCAAGCGGCTGTTCGTTTCGTTTTTAATCCAGAATACATGCGTCTGTCCCGACGGCACCGTGATATCGGCTTGTGCAAATGGCCAGAGCAGTTCTGATTCCTTTCCTTTTTCGGGATTGCGGTATTTGATATTGTAGCTGTTCATATGAACCGGCTTATTCGTATTATTATAAACCTCGATAAATTCGTAACCGTCTTTTCCTCCGGCATTTGTTGAATTAACAACCATTTCCGTGATGAAAAGCTCAGGCAGCTTTTGGACATCGACCTTCATTCCTTCAATGTCGATCGTATACAAATCGGTCTTGGCGGACAAATCGCCAGACTGCGCTTCAATGTAATAAACAATCCTGTCGGAAGATATGTTCTCGCTTCCCAATTTCGCAATATAGCTGTTCATTTTACCGGGCTCTATTTCCATCGGAATTACCCGAAACGGCAATTCGTCATGCTGTTTGTAATGAAGAATCACCGTATCGGCAGACGTTTTGGCGCGAAAATACAAGTCGTCCCCTTTGCGAACTTGTTCTGTTGGCACATGTTTGATGACAGGGGAGCTTTTTTCTTCATCCAGTTTTCCGGCAGCATGACCGATTGGAAACGGCAGCAATAAAAAACATGCTGCAGCAAGCAACAAAAGGGTTTGGCGGGTTCTGTTCATTTTCATCGTCTACCTCCCTTTCGTATTTTGCCTTGTTTGGCCCATTTTATGAAATATGTTGAAAGACAAAAAAAGAAGCCTGATGGAATCAGACTCCTTTTTATTTTCTCGTCATCGGCTCGATGATCGCTTTTTGGATGAGCAGATGGAAAACCGACAGGACAATCGATGCAAAAATAGCTGTCCCAAAGCCGTCAAGATCAAAACTGTCACCCATAATGGCTGCCGTCATATAGAGCGTGAGTGCATTGATTACAAATAAGAACAAGCCAAGCGTCACAACGGTGACAGGCAATGTCAGGATGATCAGCACCGGCTTCACAAACATATTCAAAATCGACAAAATCAGACTTGCCGTAATGGCTGCACCGATGCTTCTGACATGAACCGAATCAAAATAACCAGCAATAACGATTAATAACAAGGCGTTGACAAGAACGTTTATGATCCATCTCATCACGATTTGACGTCTCCTTCATTCGGAACGAGAAACACCCAGACGATATAAATCAGCACCACGGGAATTCCCGTCGAAAATATAAATAATAAAACGGTGATAATGCGCAATAAAGACGCATCTATATTTAAATATTCTGCCAGCCCTCCCACGACCCCTGCAATTTTTCTGTCTGTTTCGGATCGAAATAGCCTTTTCATCGTATCACTCCTGTGTATGGTTTAAATGGATCGATCCTGTCTTTGTTTCCAAAAACACTGTCATGCTGTGATCATGGTTCTGATTCGCTTTGACATGCATTTCTTTTTGGATGGTCTCATTTTTTTCTTTGAGAATTTCCGCATCTCTAAGATCGTTTGACAGGAAGCCCAAATTGCTTTTCAGCTCAGCGGTTACCGCACAATCGCGCGGGACGTTCAACTCGATAGAGCCCGTCGTCGTTTTCACATATGCCGAACGGCAATGCGGATTTTTGACAGTTGCAGCAATATTGCCGTTAAAGCTCTGCAAATCCAGAGACTCGCATGACCCTTTTATATCAATCAAGCCATTGATCGTTTCCGCTTCAATCTCTCCGCAGTCATGATCAGCAAGTTTGATCTGTCCATTCGCCGTTTCAAGCGCTGCCTTTTCGGCGGTCAGAGCGGAAAAAGACAGCACACCGTTTGTCGTTTTGGCTGAGAGCTCTTTTACGCTTAAATGTTCCCCCCTGACAGGGCCATTAAACAGCTTAAAGCGGATTTTGCCGTATTCCTTGTTTGGAATATAAACGGTGAGATTGGTCTTCATCGTTTTTTTCTCGGTACGGATCATAAATTTATCGCCTTCCGTACCGCAATCTATATGCTGAAGAAAAGCCTGCCTTGCTTCCTCTTGGTTATCGACGCGGTATACCTTCGCCTGGCACTCGACGCGAATGTCGCCATCGTCCCATGGCATGAGGTTGACGCTGCCGTTTGCCAACTGAATATCAAGAGTGGAAAAATCGGTATCTTTGAATTGAAAAATATGTTGGACATCATATGATTGCCCAAAGTTCAAGTCCAAGTCAACCTCTTTTACCTTTTTCACAGCGGTATCGATCCACTCAAACAGTTTTGATCCGATCGATGGCTTCGGCTCCCGCTTTTTTTCGCTGTAAAAGTGGTCTGAATCAAGGACATCCTCAGATAAGGCCGTCACCTTGCTTTCAGTCTGCCTGTAGTCATCTTCTAGTTTTTCAATCAAAATCAGCGCCTCTTTCGCCGACAGTTTTCCCGTTTCAACAAGCTTTAAAATCCGTTCTTTTTCATTTTTCATCAAAAGCTCCCCCGTTCTCCGTCAATTATGCTTGTGTCAGCATTTTAATCCCTTGGACGACGTTCCAGATGACAATAATCAAACTGATGACCCCGAAAAAAATGAAGGCCCCAAAAACAGAAAAAAGCGCCAGAAAACCGTTATCATTAAAAATAATCGTACCGCTGATTGCGCCTGCTGCCAATATGACGACGCTTATAAACGGAATAATATGTGATACCAGCGACCGCAGCGCATGTTTTTTCGTTTCTCGGTCATCTGTTATAAAATACGCAGCAATAGGCAAAATAAGCGGGGCAAAAAAAACGCTAAAATAACAAATTGCCGAAATCAACGCATTACTTCTAGTCATTCATACCACTCTCCTATACCAGCTTGTCAATGTAAGTCCGCGCTCCCTTGAGTCCAATGTACAATGACCTTATACTCAAGTTTACGAGTATCATGGCCTTTTGGTTTCATTTTCATTCGATAGGCATGCGTCAATCTTCGCGAATTGATTTTTTTAGATTTTATGAATAGATTCTTTTTTTATAACCCTTTAAAATATGTGGAAAAGCTAGTGTGAAAAGGAGGAGGCGCAATGAAACAGAAATCGGAAGAGTCCGCATCACTCACCCCAAAGCTTCTGGAACTGATTCAGGAACAAAAAAGAATGAACCAGGAAATCATCAACCGACTGGAAGCAATCAACTCCGCTCCTCCGCTTTCCAGTGAAATCCGTTATTTAAAGGTTTTGCTGAGCAGCAGCAGTACACACATCATCAACAGCCTGATTGAATTGACTAAACAGGTCGACAGGCATGATCAGGAATAATGTCTGCGGCGTTTATCACTTCTATATGATCCCATTAACCGAACGTCTTGTATGTGCACGTCCTTGTTTTACCTTATAACAGCTATACAAAAAAGAGCAATCGAAAAAGCTGCCGGCTCGATGCCGGCAGCCCATTTATCAAGGTTTGACAGCTTCCTTCTCCTGAAGCCGTTCCTTCATTCTTTTTTTGTCGCGTTCGATGATCGGCTTCAAATAGCGTCCCGTATATGAACCTTCCGCCTTCATCACTTCTTCAGGCGTTCCGGCAGCGATAATTTTCCCTCCGCCGTCTCCGCCTTCCGGTCCCAAATCAATCAAATAATCAGCCGCTTTAATAATATCGAGGTTATGCTCAATAACAAGCACGGTGTCCCCATTATCAACGAGGCGCTGAAGAACGGTCAAAAGCCTTGCGATGTCATCGACATGGAGGCCTGTCGTCGGCTCGTCCAAAATGTAAAGGGATCGTCCTGTTGAACGCCGGTGCAACTCAGACGCCAGTTTGACACGCTGCGCTTCACCGCCGGAAAGCGTTGTTGCAGGCTGTCCCAGTGTAATATAGCCGAGCCCTACATCATACAGGGTCTGCAGCTTGCGTTTGATCTTCGGTATGTTTTCAAAAAACTGCACCGCTTTTTCGACAGTCATTTCAAGCACATCGGAAATATTTTTCCCTTTGTACGTGACCTGAAGCGTCTCCCGGTTATACCTCTTGCCATGACAGACTTCGCAAGGCACATATACATCCGGGAGAAAATGCATTTCGATTTTGATGATCCCGTCGCCCTTGCACGCCTCACAGCGGCCGCCTTTCACATTGAAACTGAAGCGGCCTTTCTTATAACCCCTGACTTTGGCCTCGTTCGTCTGAGCAAACACATCACGGATATCATCGAACACCCCGGTGTATGTGGCCGGATTCGACCTCGGTGTCCGGCCGATCGGAGACTGATCGATATCGATGACCTTTTCGAGATGCTCAATCCCTTTCATTTCTTTATGTTCTCCCGGCTTTGTCTTAGCCCGATGGAGCTTCTGCGCAAGTGTCTTGTGCAGAATTTCATTGACAAGCGTACTTTTCCCTGATCCGGAAACGCCTGTGACCGCGGCAAACACGCCGAGCGGAAATTTGACGGAAACATTTTTCAGATTGTTTTCTTTAGCACCTTTGATTTCGATAAAGCGTCCGTCTGGTTTTCTTCTCTCAGCGGGAAGCGGGATAAACTTTTTCCCTGAAAGATATTGCCCTGTCAGTGATTTTTCATCATTCATCACTTCTTCCGGCTTCCCTGAGGAAATCACTTCTCCTCCGTGAATGCCCGCTCCCGGTCCGATATCAATTAAATAATCGGCGGCAAGCATCGTATCCTCGTCATGCTCAACGACGATCAAGGTATTGCCGATATCACGCATGTTTTTCAGCGTATCAATCAGCCGGTCATTGTCGCGCTGGTGAAGGCCGATCGACGGCTCATCAAGGATGTAGAGGACGCCGGTCAGCCTTGAACCGATTTGCGTCGCGAGACGGATCCTCTGAGCTTCCCCGCCTGACAGGGTACCGGCGGCGCGGCTCAGCGTCAAATAATCAAGGCCGACATTGTTTAAAAACCCGAGCCGTTCTTCAATCTCCCGCAAAATCAGATTGGCAATCTTCATATCTTTCTCCGAAAGCTTTAGCTCACGGAAAAATTGAAGGGCGTTTGTCACCGACATCTCGGTTATTTTTCCGATATGAAGGCCGTTTACCAAAACGGCCAATGCTTCCTTTTTCAGCCGGTATCCTTTACAGGAAGGGCACGGCTGGTTGGCCATGTATTTTTCCATCTGTTCGCGGATGTAGTCTGAGCTCGTTTCTTTATAACGTCTTTCGATATTTCGAATAACGCCTTCAAATTCGATATAACTTTCACGAACCTGACCAAAGTCATTTTCATATCTAAAATAGATCTGCTCCCCGCCGCTTCCATAGAGGATTTTCTCAAGCTGGTGTTTCGGCAGTTCCTTCACCGGCACATCCATATCGATTCCATAATGGCTGCAAACCGCCTCCAAAAGCTTCGGATAATATTGGGAGCTCTGCGGTTCCCATGGTGCGATCGCATGCTGTTTAAGCGACAGCTCATCATTTGGAATCACAAGGTCGACATCGACTTCCAATTTAGAACCGAGACCGTCGCAACTTGGACAGGCGCCGAACGGACTGTTGAAAGAAAACATTCGCGGCTCGAGCTCTCCGATCGAGAAGCCACAGTGCGGACAGGCATGATGCTCGCTGAAAAGCAGCTCCTCTTCGCCGATTACATCGATGATCACCCGTCCTTCGCCAAGGCGGAGCGCGGTTTCAAGCGAATCTGTGAGGCGGGCTGTCACGCCTTCTTTAATGACGATGCGGTCAACAACGACTTCGATCGAATGCTTTTTATTTTTCTCAAGTTCAATATCCTCGGAAAGGTCGTTCATTTCGCCGTCGATTCGGACTCTCACATAACCCTGTTTTCTAATTTGTTCGAGGATTTTCACATGAGTGCCTTTCCGCCCTGACACGACCGGAGCAAGCACTTGAATCTTCGTGCGTTCAGGATATTCCAGAATCCGGTCCGTCATCTGTTCGATCGTCTGCGACGTAATTTCAATGCCGTGAACAGGGCAAACCGGCTTCCCGACTCTCGCAAACAGCAAGCGGAGGTAGTCATAAATTTCCGTGACCGTTCCGACCGTCGAACGGGGGTTGCGGCTCGTCGTTTTCTGATCGATGCTGATCGCTGGTGAAAGACCTTCGATCGCATCCACATCAGGTTTGTCCATCTGCCCTAAAAACTGGCGGGCATACGCGGATAGAGACTCGACATAACGCCTTTGCCCCTCCGCATAAATCGTGTCAAACGCAAGGGACGATTTCCCTGAACCCGAAAGGCCTGTCAGCACGACAAGCTTATCCCGAGGAATCGAGACATCGATGTTTTTCAGGTTATGAGCCCTTGCTCCTTTCACCTCAATTCGTTCCATTGCCATACTCTATTCATCCTTCCGATTTTAACTCTAGAAGTAGGTCCCGAAGCTCGGCGGCCCGTTCGAAATCAAGCGCTTTTGCCGCTTCCTTCATATCGTGCTCCATCTGGGCGATCACTTTTTCGCGCTCTTTCTTCGTCAGTTTTGAAAGCTTCGGTTCCTCTTTTGCTTTGTATTCTTCCTGTTCTTCAGCCACATGTGTCGCGCGGATGACGTCGCGGATCTTCTTGTTGATCGTTTTCGGTGTAATGCCGTGTTCCTTGTTGTATGCTTCCTGCTGCTGCCTGCGCCGCTTCGTTTCATTGATCGCGATTTCCATGGAGCCCGTGATGTTATCCGCGTACATGATGACCCGGCCCTCGGCATTTCTCGCCGCCCGGCCAATCGTTTGAATCAAGGAACGCTCAGAGCGGAGGAAGCCTTCTTTATCCGCATCCAATATCGCCACAAGCGAAACTTCAGGGATGTCAAGCCCCTCCCTCAGCAGGTTGATGCCGACGAGAACGTCATGCTTGCCGAGGCGCAGGTCGCGGATGATTTCGATCCGTTCCAGCGTTTTAATCTCGGAATGCAGATAGGTCACCTTTATGCCGATTTCCTTCAGGTAGTCGGTCAAATCCTCTGACATTTTCTTCGTCAGCGTCGTGACGAGGACGCGTTCATTCCGGTCGATGCGCTGCCTGATTTCGCCGATCAGGTCATCGATCTGCCCTTCGATCGGCCTTACTTCGATAATCGGATCGAGCAGTCCGGTCGGACGGATGATCTGTTCAACCATTTCAGGAGAATGTTCCAGTTCATACGGACCAGGCGTCGCAGAAACATACACTATGTTGTGAATGTGCTTTTCAAACTCTTCAAACCTCAGCGGCCTGTTGTCTAAAGCCGAAGGAAGCCGGAAGCCGTGGTCGACGAGGACCTGCTTTCTGGCCTGGTCTCCGTTGTACATTCCTCTGACCTGCGGAATCGTGACATGAGACTCATCGATGACCATCAAAAAGTCATCGGGAAAATAATCGAGCAGTGTATACGGAGTGGACCCTGCCGGACGCAGCGTCAAATGTCTGGAATAGTTTTCGATCCCTGAGCAAAAGCCCATTTCACGCATCATTTCCAGATCGTATCTCGTCCGCTGCTCAAGGCGCTGCGCTTCAAGCAGCTTTCCTTCATCATGCAGAACTTTAAGGCGTTCTTCCAGCTCCGATTCAATGTTCACGATCGCTTTCTTCATCTTTTCTTCACGGGTGACGAAGTGGGAAGCCGGAAAGATGGCAACATGGTCCCGCTCCCCTAAAATTTCGCCTGTCAAGGCATCGACTTCCCTGATCCGTTCGATTTCGTCTCCGAAAAACTCGATGCGGATGCAGTGCTCATCCCTTGAAGCCGGAAAGATTTCGACGACATCGCCGCGCACCCTGAATGTCCCGCGCTGAAAATCGATGTCATTCCGGGCATACTGAATGTCAACGAGCTTTCTGAGAAGCTCATTGCGCTCAATTTCCATCTCCGTTCTGAGCGAAAGCACGAGCTCTCTATATTCCTCCGGCGAACCCAAACCGTAAATACAAGAGACACTCGCCACGATGATGACATCTTTGCGTTCAAAAAGAGCGGATGTGGCTGAGTGCCTCAATTTATCTATCTCATCATTAATGCTGGCGTCTTTTTCAATAAACGTATCGGTCTGAGGCACATAGGCCTCCGGCTGATAGTAGTCGTAATAGCTCACAAAATATTCGACTGCGTTGTTCGGGAAAAACTCCTTAAACTCGCTGTACAGCTGACCGGCAAGCGTTTTGTTGTGGGCGATGACAAGCGTCGGTTTATTGACCTCTTTAATCACGTTTGACATCGTAAACGTCTTGCCTGTACCGGTCGCCCCCAGGAGCGTTTGATGCTTTTTGCCTTCCCGAATGCCTGCAACAAGCTGTTCAATCGCTTTCGGCTGATCGCCCTGGGGCTGATAATTCGAGACTAATTCAAAGCGGTCTTTCACAAAAAAGCCTCCGTTTCTTTACGAAATCTTCCTGTTTTATTATTTTAACACATCCAAACAAAAAATACGAACTAAAGTTCGGTTTTTGTGTTTTTCCACAAACCGTTTTTTCGCCCCATCAAAAAATCCCTCCTTTTTCTCATCAAAAGCAGGGCTTCACAGCAAATTCACGGCGGTTTCTATGAGTCTTCCTTCTTTTCGCCGGCCTTTTTGGCCGCATAAAGAGCACCGGCCACAAGCGAGACGACATCAAGTCCTACGATAAAAAAGGTTTCCGTATAACCCTTTAAATAGGAAGCGAATAACAGCGCAGCCGTAAGCGCGATTCCGACATAATGATTATAGGTCACCCTTGTAAAAAACAAGACAAGGAAAAAAGGAAAAATTAGTGCAAAAACGGCTTTTGTAAACACAAAAACCCTCCTCACGTTTGTTGATCTTATTCGATTATATTAAAGAACAAAGAAACGGACAAACGCGGGCACTCACTTTTTTATGTTACCCAAATGAAAGCCGCATTATTCGAAAGCGGCTCTTCTAAAAGGCGAAAAATAATGAGATTCCGGCCGCCAATAGATTCGGCAGCGCAAAAACGGCGAGTCCATTCGTCATCTTTCCGTTCCCGTCTCTTCCACCAAAACGATCTCCGCTCACGAACGAAAGCAAGGCTGACAGAATCATTGAGCCAAGACCGGCTGTTCCGGAAATTTTGTAGATAAAGGTCCAATCGCCGGCAACCGCCGAAATCAGTGCAGCAGCAAAACATACGATTATACCCGAGAGAAAAGCCTTTTTCATTCAACCTACTCCTTCAACCAGATCTATTCATCACAATATCGGAACGTTAGAAAAAACACAATAAAAACGGTTCGCGTTTCTTTTACAACAAGAGAAAAAGCGCCTGAACCAGACGCTTTTTTGGGAAACCGGAATTAGTGCGTTTCCTTAGCCGCAGCCGTTTCGGCAAGGGCCGGAGCTTCATCTTTCACAAACAAAATCCCGAGCTCATGATGCTCTCCTTCATATGAAGCCCTCTGCTCAAAGCGGACCTCGTTGTTCAAGCCGACCACTTCAAGCTTGAAGAAGGCGCGGTTTTTTTGGAGTGCTTCATAAAAATCCGCTTCATTTTTGACTTCGATGCCGTTCACTTTCGTAATAATTTCGCCGATCTGAAGGCCGAGGCCGGCAGCCGGGGTGTTGGGAATGATTCCGAGCACCATCAGCCCGCGATCTCTTTTAGAAAAGTAGAAAGGTGCGGAATTATCGTTCATCCGCTGCTTCCAAGTCAGAAAGGCTCTGCCGGCCACAGCGGTGACGGCTGCTGCGGCGGCAAGCGGCGTCCACCATATACTTCCTGCTGCAATCAGCAATGTGATGATACCGAGAACACTGATGCGCCTTGCTGTAATTTTGATGCTGACAATCGGAAGCGACCCTTGAACCCGCTGCCCGAAACCGACAAAATACGGGATCCACAATAATTGAAAGGCGCCGTCGTGAACGGACAGAACAGGCCACCATGGGACGGACGATTCGATCGCCTGCCCGGGAATCAAAATGAACAAAGGCAGGAGCCAAACGCGGCCCGCGATCTGCTGTCCGATCGGCAGCCCCCTCCTGCTCATCACAATTGACGGGGACGTCCTGACATGGGCCGTTTTGTAAGCCAGCATCCCTTCAGTAAACAGAAGAAGACCGAGCAGGACGGCGGCTGCCGGCCAATTTGCGAAGGATAGCTGCGGGATCACCTGATCAATCGCGTCCGGATTGACGTACTCGAGCGAAATGCCGGCTAATATGCTCAAGCCGAGCGTGTAAGCCGAAGACAGCATGCTCTGCCTGAACGTTAAAGCACAAATTGCGGTCACTGCCGCAATGATGATCAGCATTCCGAACGGGAGGGACAGCCCAAGTCCAAAGGTAACAATGGACAGAAGGATGCCCGCCAAAATCCCTTTTGAATATGTAAACTGAAGTTCATCATAAATATCTTCAATGCGCGTATGAAATGTTTTTCTTTCACGTTTGATCCGGGCATAGCCGTAAGCCAAGCTCATGACCATCATAAAATAGAAGAGCGGGTGCACAAAAAACCATCCGGCTCCTTTTAAAAGTTCAATCAAGCTTTCTTCAACTGACAAGGAAACGTTCACCGCCTCAAACCAAGCATGCAGGTGCCGCCGCACATGCGACGGCCTTTTCACGTTGGATATTTTATGGAGAAATCCAGCTTGTCTTGGCATCCTTTAGCAAAGGAACAACAGAGGACGGACGCTCAGACGGAGACGCCTGAGCAGTGCCTCGATTCGTCACTTGCAAGACGCCGGGCGCTTTTAAACGCGCATTCGTGACGAGAAATGCCAGCACCTTCAGGCAAGCTGGTGCATTTTATTATTATTCTAACAAATAATAAAATCCTTGGGTATGGTAAACGCGAGGTTTATTTTTCTTGGCTCATCCAAAGCGTCACATTGGAGAGCGAAAAATCCTTTAAATAATGATTGACCTCAACATCCAAAATATCTCCAATCAGCTGCATGGACCGTTTGATATCTGTTAAATTGATGCCAAGGCGCTTATGGTTGTCCATCAAATAGTTGAAATAAAGCTCCGCACATTCCTCATTAATGTCTTCCACACTCTCAACGGAAGTGTAGTTCACGAGGTATCTGCTGAACAGCATCAGCAGCCCCACTGCCTTTGTAGCGGAAAATGTAACGTCTTGTGATCGAACTTTTAACTGCTCCACTAATTCATAGTATTTTTTCTCTCTCACAATACTTGCCCTTTTCAATCGTGTACCCCCATTTATGATTTATATATAAGAAAAGCGCAAGCGTCAGACGACTCCACCAACCAGAGACGAAGAACGCAAACAGCGCTAACATTCTTCGCAAAAAAAATGCACGCATTATAATTTATGAAAGGTCTGTTTCTATTTTAAAAACTTTTCCTTTGCTATACAACTTGCAAAAGTTACATTTTTACTGCATCTTTACATCCTTATAAAGTCTCCCATATACTTATGTTATCGGGTCATTTCTATTCATTATGAATGTTTTTTTTATGAAAAAACAAAAATTTTAGGTAAAAAGGTTGAGAATTTACTTTCCGAATATAAGAAAAGTGAGGATATTCCGTTATCCTCACTTTTTGTCAAATAGCACTTTCAACGCTGCCTGAAGCTGCAGATCGTTTTGATCATCCATCTTTTTTTCCTCGATCCGAAGATTCATTGTATTTGCCGTTTTTTGGTCAATGACCCCATTCTTTTTCATCTTATTTTGTGCCTGAAAGGCCAGCACCGCTTTTTTAGTGCCTTCATGGAAGTATCCGTCATACCGGCCCGGATCAAAGCCAAGACCTTTTAAAAGCAGCTGGGCGCGCTTGATTTCACGGCTGTTCATATCGAGCTTGAGCGGCTCTTTCAGCTGTACAGGTCCCACTGAGAAATAAGCAGGCTGTGCTACGGGAACGGTCGGCTGGATTCCTTTCTTATGGATCCAGTTTCCTTTTGGTGTCAGCCATTTATACAAGGTCAGCTTGATATTGCTTCCATCCCCCATCGGAACAGCCTGCTGCACAGTGCCTTTCCCAAAAGAAGGGTCGCCGACGACCTGATAACCCTCCGCTTCTTTTAATGCACCGGCAAGAATTTCCGAAGCGGAAGCGCTCCCTTTATCCGTGATCACACTTACAGGATATGGCTTTTTCTCTTTAAGTTTGGAGAAGTATTGCTTTTTATTTCCGTTTCTTTCGGCAATTTGAATATACGGATGATCTTTTGTCACAAAATGTTTTAAAATTTCTTCAACACTTTGCAAATATCCTCCGGGATTCCCCCTCACATCCAACACAAGACCTTTTATTCCCTTTTTCTCAAGCCTTTTCAGTTCTGCCGCAAAATCCTTGGCTGTATGTTCGGAAAAAGAAGAAATCGCGATGTAACCGACCGGCTTGTTCTGTACTTTCTTAATGGATGCAAAAACGGTCTCAAGCGGGATTTCGTCGCGTTTGATCTTAAATGTCAGCTGATCTCTCATACCGGGGCGGTGAACCTTCAGCGTAACCGTAGAACCCTTTTTTCCCCTGATCTTAAGTACGGCATCATTCAAATCCATTCCCGCCATCGATTCTCCGTCAATGCTCAAAATTTCATCATTCGGTTTTAATCCGGCCTTTTCTGCCGGAGACCTTTTAAATGGGGAAACGATGATGATCTTTCGGTCTTCCATGCCAATTTCCGCACCGATTCCTTCAAAGGAGGAATCAAGAGAATCGGAAAATCGTTTTGCAGTCTGTTTATCCATATAAACGGAATATGGGTCGTTTAATGTTGAAAGCATGCCTTGAATGGCGCCTTCCAACAGCTTTTCTTTATCTACCTGCTCTACATATTCGTTTGAGATCAGATCGTACGCTTTTTCAATCTTCTGCATGGCTTCATCTTTGCCCTCCGCAAGGGCTGGGGCAGCACCTGATAAAAGACCATACAGCAGGCAGACGGCCATGATGAGACGTGCAATTTTCTGGTTCATCCTATACCTCCTCTTCTCGCTGCACTATGTTTGCTTGATGTAGTATGTGCCAACATTGCTGTTTTCATGTAATGAAGGGTTCAAAAAAACCGCCGGATGACACCGGCAGTTTTTCATTGTTACCTATGCATATTTGAGACGTTTGATCACTTCATCTGTCACTTCTTCCGTCGTATACGCTCCGCCAATATCAGGGGTTAAAAAGCCGCTTTTCAGCACATCTTCAATGACATCCAGCAGTTTGCTTCCAAGCTCCTCTTCCCCAAAATGGTCGAGCATCATTTTCGCCGTCCAGATTTGTCCGATTGGATTGGCGATCCCTTTTCCGATAATATCGGGCGCTGAGCCGTGCACCGGTTCAAACATGGACGGATATTTGCCGTTTACATTGATATTGGCCGCAGGCGCGATACCTACACTACCCATGATCGCCGCCCCGATATCGGTTAAAATGTCGCCGAACAGGTTGCTGGCAACGATAACGTCAAACTTCTCAGGCTTCGTGACAAAAAACGCCGTCAGCGCGTCAATGTGCTGTGAGTCGGTTGCGATATCCGGATAATCCTTGGCGGTCTGTTTAAAGACTTCATCCCAGAAAGGCATCGAATGAATGATTCCGTTTGACTTTGTCGCACTCGTGACATGTTGTTTACGTTTGGCTGCCATCTCAAACGCAAAGCGCATCGCCCTTTCCGCTCCTCTTCTTGAAAAAACGGCGTTTTGGATGGCGATTTCTTCTTCATCTCTGTAGATTCTTCCGCCGACCGTGCTGTATTCGCCTTCGCTGTTTTCGCGGACGACAAGCAGATCAAAATCTTTCGGGTTGGCTAAAGGTGATTTGATCCCTTGTAAAAACTTCGCCGGTCTAATATTGATGACTTGTTCGAATTCACGGCGTATTTTAATGAGCAGCCCCCATAATGAAACATGGTCCGGCACAAGCTTGCTGTTGCCGACAGCTCCCAAAAATATGCTGTCAAAGTCCTTCAGCCGCTCCAACCCGTCTTCAGGCATCATTTCCCCGTGCTCCAAATAATACTCACAGCTGTATGGAAATTCTGTAAACTGAAATGAGATTCCTCCGTGAACATCAGAAACCGCTTTCAAAACACGCTGTGCTGCAGGTACGACTTCTTTTCCCACACCGTCTCCAGGTATGCTGGCAATGTTGAATACTTTCATCGGCCAATCTCCTCGCTTTTTTTAAATTGTCGACAGTCGACTGATATCACTTTCATTCTATACCTGGAGATATTTTCTGACAAGCTGATTTTATGAACGTAAAGATGAGGGTTGTTTTATTTTCATTGTAACAATAGCCTTGTTGGCTTTCACTGGATGTACATTATCTCTCAGCCTTGGATGGTGAAGTAATACCAGGCGAAAGCAATATAAAAAACAGCTGCACTCTTATCGAAATGCAGCTGCATGAAGCTGGAAAAGGTACGCTTTTTCAAGTCTCACTTCGTTGGCGGGAGTTCCCCAGCCTTTTTAAAAAGCCCTATTAATCGTCTGTCATCGTCTTCTTAAAACAAACATACATAAACAGGGCTGCGCCTAAAACCCAAACAGCTATAATACCGAGTGGCAGCCAGGAGTTGGTATCGTGTATCTCAATTGCTTGCATGATTGGAAAAGTATCTGCAACTTTGATGATGATACTGTCTTTATCCAAACCAAGAAATTCAATCATCGATGTAAATCCGAACAGAAACATCACTGGCATGATGTATGCAGACGTTGCAGCGATTGACTTGGAAAATAGGCCAATGCCAATGCCAAGCAATAAAAAGTATAAGAACAATAAGATCAACCCAAGAAGCGCTCTGAAATGAAGAAACGGGTCAAAACCAACGATTAGTAGTGATACAACAAGGGAAATAAAAGTCATCAATCCGATCACAAGACTTTTGCCGACAATAATATCGAGAAACGACGCTGGTGACTGAATCAGACCGCGTAATGTCTTCTTTTCATTTTCCTCTGCCATCATGGTCATCATGCCGCTTGAAGTAACCGCTGAATACGTTGCCCCAACAATGATATATATGACATAAATAGGGAGCTCTTTGCCAGCGCTCATCCGCTCATATAAAAGCGATAATATAATCGGGATCAACGGCATCATCAATAGCATCATATTTTTCATAAAGTCTTTTATATCTTTTTCAAAGATGGCACTTATACGTTGAATATTCATTATATCAGCTCCTCCCCAGTCACTTTCAAAAAGATTTGGCCGAGCGTCGGATTGTCGGTATGCATTGATTTCACTCGATTGTGTATCACCAATTCCTTAATCTGATCCGCATTTTCCGGTTTATTTTTGATGACGATCCGTTCTCCATCAAATGTTTCAACATGAAATGCGTGCGTCGAGTACTTGTAACGGAGTACATCTGGACGATCCATTTCCACTATTTCACCTTTATGCAAAAATGCAACACGGTCACACAATTCATTCGCTTCCTCCATATTGTGCGTTGTCAGAAAAATGGTTGTTCCCGCTTCATTCAGCTTCTTTAGTCCACGGTGAATGTGCGCCATATTTCCCGGGTCCAATGCAGATGTTGGTTCATCCAGAAATACCAGTTCAGGTGTATGAATGAGTGCTTTAGCCAAAAGTACACGCTGTTTCATCCCTTTTGACAACTTCGAGACCGTTTTCGTTCGCTGATCGTGCAGGTTAACCTCACGCAACATCACATCGATTTGACTTAGCGGAGCATGGTACAATTTACAAAATAATTTCAGATTATCATAGATCGTCAGTCGCTCATATAGTGAACTGTTATCAGATAGGATCCCGACCTTGGATTTAAAATCAGCTGTTCCAATTCGGGATGAATCCATCCCGAGCACCGTTACTTTACCCGCCGATTGTCCAAGTTCTCCGGTTAAGATTTTAATCGTTGTTGTTTTGCCTGATCCGCTTGGTCCAAGCAATCCAAAAATTTCACCCTTTTTCACATGAAAACTGACATCTTTAATGGCTGTGTGTCGTCCAAACGATTTCTGCATTCCTGTTACTTTTATTGCATTTTCCAACTGAAAACCCCCTTCGATGATCGACTCTCATCGTAACGGATATAACCAGTTGATGCAGTGATATGAGAATGGAATGTACCATCCCGAAGGTAAACTGTACTAAAATACGTGCAAATGCTGTTTGTATGGGGTGAACGGTACCTATTTCAGACTGAATTTTTCCTGAATGTCTTGTATTTTCGTTCGCGACAACGGAATCGTCGACTGGGATTTGTTATCGATTCGCAGTGAATATGTATTTTTAGACCATGTAATGATTTCACGGACTTTTTGTAAATTGACGATATACGAACGATGACATCGATAAAATCCATAAACCGCTAATTTTTTCTCGATTTCTGCCAGTGTGGAATCCATCGCATATGATTCATCATGAACAACGATCATCGCTTTGCCATCCTGACTTTCGATGTAGTCAATCTCCAAGGGATCAAATAATATCATCTTGTCATCGACTTTCGCCGGGACCTTGAAAAAATTTGTAGTCGTCGCTGTTCCACTGTTTTTAGCTTCCGTTGCCCTTTCTTCTCCTTCGATGATTTCGATTTTTTGTAAACCATTTTTCTGAAGTTTGTATGCTATATCCCCAAGCAGCAGTGCGTGTTCCATATTGGATAATAAGATCATGACAGGTATGTGGCGATCCCTCAACTTTTGCAGCATGTTCATAAAAGTATTTATTGTTCTGACATCAGTGCCATGGATCGGCTCGCGGAAGATCATCGGGTGAACACCGCTCATGAAATACTTCGCAAAATAGACACGGCGAATGTCAGATTCCGAACATTTATGCAGCGTTTTTTTGGCACAGTTTTGCAGTTCAAACAGTACAAGAATTTCCGGCAGTGGCGTTTCACAACCGAACCATTTATGGAAAAAAGCGATATTCCCCTCCACCGTCAGACGCTGATACAAACCTTCCTGTTGATCAAAAACGGTCAATTTGCCATTGTTCTCGAGGACCTTTACGAGTTCGGCCTGTATCTCCGTATCACTATATACTGCCGCGGCATAAGTATCCTCGATCGTAAGCGTAAATGGCGGGAGCGACTCGCTGTTTATCATCTCTTCATTTATTGTAAAATGTGTCATCATGTAAACTCCTGTTCAAACAGATCTTCTTTTTTCAGATTAATTTAGTATACCATGAAGTGCTTTGGAGTTTATTCTACTTTTTTGGTTTGATGAGTCCATAGCAAAATCTCCTGAAAAAAGGTGGTGCCACGGAGATCGCTAAAATGACAAAAAACCGGTTCGGTCTACATGGACCGAACCGGTTTGATATTATAGCGGTATATAATTCGCTGGGTCAACGGCGTTTGATTTTGCGTTGTTCCACAGGCCTTTATGAATCTCGAAATGGAGGTGCTGACCAAAAGAGTGCCCTGTGTTCCCCATCGTGCCAATCACTTGTCCCTGACTGACGCGCTGGCCTGTCCGTACTTTGAGTGAAGACATGTGGGCATAAACCGTTTGATACGTTTGCCCATTGATGTTATGGGTGATGAACACAACATTTCCATAGCTTGACGAGTAGTGCGCATTATACACGGTCCCCGCAGCCGCTGCATGAATCGGTACACCTGAGCCTCGCTTGGCAATATCTATACCAAAATGGTTTCCGCCCGAACGATGCCCAAAGCCTGAAGACAGCCTCCCTGAAGCAGGGCGGATAAAGCCTGAGCTGCTTGGAGCGGACGGTTTTGCATCGGAAGCTTTTGAATTTCCGCTTTGTGCCTTTCGGCGCTCTTCAGCTTCCTGCTTTTTGCGCAGTTCTTCTTCCGCTTTTATCGCCTCATTCTGGCGCTTTAAAACGTCGGCTTCATTTTCAAGTGAGCCAAGCTCATCGTGTACATGGTCTTGATCCTGTTTCACTTTCGCCATCACTTTTGTTTTTTCTTTTTGCTGCTCATCCAGTGTCTTTTTTAATTTTTCCAAATCTTTAAGCGCTTTTTCAAGGCTTTCCAGGTTTTTATTCAGCTTTGCTTCTTTTTTCTCCACGAGCTGAAGGTCCTTTTTCTGCTCTTCCATTAAATCCTTGTCCGCCGTCACAATGGTCGATACTGCGCTGGCACGGCTGATGAAATCCGCAAACGAATCCGAGCCGAGAAGAACATCTATGTATTGAACGTTACCGCCGTTTTCCTGCATGGATCGGACCCGCTCTTTCAATATGCGGTCACGCTTCTCTATCTTCTTTTTCAGCTTTTGAATCTGCTGTTTCAGTTCGTCGATCTGCTTCTTCGTTTGCTCGATTTCTTCTTTTTTCTTTTCAAGCTTTTCATTCGTGTCGGTCATTTTGCCGTCAATCTTCTCGATATCGCTCTTCAAGCTTGCTTCCTTTGACTCTAGCTCGGAAAGTTCCCGCTTCTTTTTTTCAAGTTTTGACTGGTTTTCCGACTGCTTGCTCTGAACGTCGCTCTTCTTTTTCTCCAAGTCTTCGTAAGCTAAAGCATGGTTGCTTTTGATCGGGATTAAAATCGCCGACATTCCGACTGCGGCAGTCAATCCCAATGTCATAAGCTTTCTTTTCAACCTTGGTACCTCCTTGCCCTTAAGAATCAAGGGAGCCCTGCACTTGACAGGCAATCCCTGCTTTAAACATGACAGAACCGGCGGTAAGCGCCGGTTTAAACTTTCAAGAATTTTCGAATCGACATCAAGCTTCCCCATACGCCAATAATGCCGCCGATCAGCATCAAAATGGCGGAAACCTGGAACACGAACGGATTGTATGGCAATAACTCAATAAAAGTTCCTTGCACTTTTGGAGCAATCCATTGAATAGCTTGATCATACATTCCGACCAGGATCGCGATTGGAATGATGGAGCCGCATACACCGAGCAGCAGACCTTCGATAAAGAAAGGCCAGCGGATAAACCAGTTTGTCGCGCCTACAAGCTTCATAATCTCGATTTCTTTCCGTCTTGCAAAAATCGTAATTTTAATGGTGTTAGAGATTAGGAACATTGCTGTAAACAAGAGACCGACAACTAATCCAATTCCGATGGCTTTGGTAACATTGCTGATTTTAAACAGACGGTCAACTTGCTCTTTCCCGTAGTTCACCTTATAAACGCTGCCGAGCTTCTCGATTTTTTTGGCCGCTTTTGGCGTATCCTGAGGATTGGACGTTTTGACGATGAACGCATCGTTCAACGGATTTTCCTGCTCAAACATTGCAAAGACGTCCCCGTCTTCCCCAAAACTGTCTCTTAAGTTTTTAAGCTCCTCATCTTTTGAAGAGTATTTAACACTGCTGACTTCTGGAATGTCTTTAATATCTTTTTCAAGCTGAGCTCTTTTATCTTCATTGGCTGTTAAGTCGATTAAAACTTTGACTTCTACTTGTTTTTCGACGTTTGATGTCATATGCAATAGGTTGAACATGATCACCAAAAATACCCCGACCAAGATGAGTGTTACGGTTACAGCACTGATGGATGCGAAGGTCATCCACGTGTTTCTCCCGAGAGATTTCAGACTCTCGCGCAAATGCCGTCCGAGAGTTCTAATCATAAGAACCATACTCCCCTCTAGATTCATCACGCACAATGACTCCGTCTTCGATTGCGATGACACGTTTCTTCATGGTGTTGACGATTTCTTTATTATGAGTCGCCATAACGACTGTTGTTCCGCGGTTGTTGATTTCTTCAAGCGTTCGCATGATTTCCCAAGATGTCTCCGGGTCAAGGTTTCCCGTCGGCTCGTCCGCTATGACCACATCAGGGCTGTTGACGATTGACCTTGCGATCGATACCCTTTGCTGCTCACCGCCTGAAAGCTGGTCGGGAAATTGCCTTGCCTTATGCTTCAGCTGTACGAGATCAAGGACTTCAAGCACTTTTTTCCTGATGACCTCAGGTCGCTCCCCGATGACTTCCAAAGCAAATGCGACATTTTCAAACACCGTCAGCTTCGGCAGCAGTTTAAAGTCCTGGAAGACGACGCCGATTTTTCTTCTGACATATGGAATATCTTTTTCTTTTACTTGGGCCAAATTTTTCTTGTTGATGACAATCTTCCCTTTGGAAGGCTTTTCCTCGCGGTAGATCATTTTAATAAAGGTTGACTTTCCGGCTCCGCTGGGCCCGACAACATAAACAAACTCCCCGGGATATATTGAGATGCTTATTCCGTTCAGCGCTGAAACCCCGTTGGAATAAGTCTTATACACATCTGTCATTTCGATCATGTAATCACCTAATCTTTTATGTTTATACGGTCATACTCTTCGAAACCGTATGTCGTTTTATGTCCTTTATCAATCCGCTTGCAGTCCGCAAGCTGTGTTGCTCTCTTTTTCAACAACACCCATTATACGTCAAGATTAGACAAAATGATATTACAGTTTTGTTTCAATAACGACATTAGTTATAGGAAAAACGTAAAATCCCCCAGAAAATGTGTACTTTAGGCCTTTTCCAAGACGAAATAACCTGTTTTACCCACTTTTTCATTAGGTAAAAAGAATCATTCAACACAAAAAGAACCTTTTTCACTCCCGTGTGAAAAAGGTTCCCCCTGGGACGCTTCCTATTTTTTCTCGGAAAGCCATTTTGCAATCTCTTCTGCTTCATCTTCTTTGACAAGGTTTCCCGGCATATTGCCGCGGCCATTGACAACGATGTCTTTAATTTCTTTTTCATCATATTTGCCGCCGACTTCTTTCAAGCTCGGCGCAGAGCCGCCGGCCAGATCCTTGCCGTGGCAGCCTGTGCAGTTTTGTTGGTAAATTTCTTCCCCGTCAGATGCAGTCGCTTGCCCGCCTGTATTTTTTTCTTTGCTTTCATTGTTGCCTCCGCAGGCGGCGAGCACAAAGGAAACAGCCATAAACAGAGTAAACAGCTTCATTTTCATTTTGAGGTCAGCTCCTTTTACAAATCAATCCTATTATACCTTCGATCACGCGCGTTTGAAACCCTCTCCGAGCACCTCAGAAGCGTCCATAGCAATGACAAATGCAGACTCATCAATGTGCTTCACCAGTTGTTTCAGCTTTGTGAACTCCGTTTGGCCGACAACACACATCAGGATGGGACGTTCATCATCCGTATAGCCCCCGACAGCCGAGATTTTTGTAATGCCTCTGTCGATCTTCTTCAAAACCGCTTGTCGTACTTCTTCTTCCCGGTTTGTAATAATCATCGCCATTTTTGAGCGATTCAAGCCGAGCTGAATGACATCGATCGTTTTGCTCGATATGTAAACGCCAAGCATGGCATAAAGCCCTTGCTCAATATTAAAAACGAACATCGCCGACAGCACGATCGTTCCATCTATCAGTGCCAGGCACTTCCCCTGGGACAGCCCTGTGTACTTATGAATGATTTGAGCCGCAAGCGCAGTCCCACCTGTCGAGCCTCTCCCAAGGAAAACCATTCCGATTCCCGCTCCGATCCCGACGCCGCCAAAAATGGCTGCCAACAGCGCATTTTCCGTCGCAGGCGCGATATTCCTCGTCAGATAGACAACAAGCGGGAGAAACACAGATCCAACAAGCGTCTTTACTCCGAACTTCCCGCCAAGGATCAAGACGCCGGCGACAAATAAAGGAATATTAAAAGCCCATTGGACATAGGCCGCTTCAAAACCGAATGATTGCAGTATCGTACTGATTCCGCTGACCCCGCCGGCTGCAATCCGGTTCGGCAGCAAAAACATGTTAAATGTGACAGCGACAATCGCCGACCCTAAAAGAATGTAGCCGTAATCGCGCATCGCCTGCCAAACGTGATATCTTTTCTTGTCAAATGTCATGTATGTCATCCCCCGCACATTTCTTTACCAATCGAGAGTATAGCATTTCGCCTATTGTAAGTAAATAACAGCCGGATAACGTGTTAATCGGATAAAGCGGCAGAGGAGCAAAGGTTGTCCCGCTCTTACGACTTATCATGGACAAACGCTGACGGGTTTAGCCGCATCAAAAAAAAGACACATCCGATATGGATGTGTCTCATTCATTTAGGACAGCTTTGAACGCAAGTATGCATCAATGAACGAATCGATGTCACCGTCCATGACAGCCTGCACGTTCCCCATTTCCGTATTGGTGCGATGATCTTTGACAAGAGAATACGGATGGAAAACATATGAACGGATCTGGCTTCCCCAGCCGATTTCCTTTTGTTCGCCGCGAATTTCATCGAGCTGTGCCTGCTGCTCCTCAATTCTGCGCTGATACAGCTTTGATTTGAGCATTTTCATCGCGCGCTCGCGGTTTTTAATTTGCGAACGTTCTGTTTGGCATGTGACGATGACCCCTGTCGGCAAGTGGGTGATACGGACGGCCGAGTCCGTCGTATTGACGTGCTGTCCGCCCGCTCCGCTCGCCCGGTACGTATCGACTTTAATATCTTCCGTGCGGATCTCGATATCAATTTCTTCATTGAATTCAGGCATGACATCACAGGAAACGAACGACGTATGCCTGCGGCCTGAGGAGTCAAACGGAGAAATCCTGACGAGCCTGTGCACGCCTTTTTCCGCTTTTAAATAACCGTATGCATTATGTCCTTTGATCAAAAGTGTGACGGACTTGATTCCCGCTTCATCGCCGGGGAGGTAATCAAGTGTCTCCACTTTAAATCCGCGGCGCTCAGCCCATCTCGTATACATTCTGAGAAGCATGGAGCCCCAATCCTGGGATTCGGTTCCGCCGGCGCCCGGATGAAGCTCAAGGATCGCATTGTTTTTATCATACGGCTCACTTAACAATAGCTGCAGCTCAAATTCATTGAACCGCTTTGTCAAGCTTTTCAGCTCGTCTACGAGTTCAGCCTGAAGATCAGGATCCGGGTCTTCTTTTAAAAGATCGTGCGTCATTTGCAGATCTTCATGCGACTCGCTTAAATCTTTGTATGTGTTGACATAGTCTTTTAGGCCATTCGCTTCATTGATGATCGTCTGCGCTTTTTGCTGATCACCCCAAAAGTCAGGGTCAGCCATCTGCTCTTCTAATTCTTTAATTCTCGCTTCCTTTGCTTCGAGGTCAAAGAGACCCCCTAAAGTCCGCTAATCGAGTAGCCATATTTTCAAGTTCCTGTCTGATTTCAACTAATTCCATGTTCTTCACCTCATCATGTATTCAAGCCGGAGCAAAATAAAAAGAGGCGCACACCTCTTTTTATTCTGTTCTTCCGCAGCAGTTTTTATATTTTTTTCCGCTTCCGCAGTAACACGGGTCGTTTCGGCCGATATCGACCGCTTTGCGGACCGGTTTTTTCTTCGCCTGTTTGGCCTCATCGCCTTCTTGCGGCTGATGGGCTGTCGTCTGTCCTTGAACAACCTCTTCGCGCTCAAGGTTGTTTTCAATTTCAGCCTTCATGACGAATTTTGAAACGTCATCCTCGATGGCGGCGACCATGTTTTCAAACATGGCGAAGCCTTCCATCTGATATTCACGGAGCGGATTTGTCTGGGCGTATGCCCGCAGATGAATGCCTTGACGGAGCTGATCCATCGCGTCAATATGATCCATCCATTTCGTATCCACTTCGCGAAGAACGATCACTTTTTCAAATTCGCGCATTTGTTCTGCGCCGTATCTCTCTTCTTTTTCATTGTATTTCGTTTTGATCCTGTCAAACACAAGCTCTGTGATTTCCTCAGGCTCTTTTCCGAAAATGTCGCTCTTTTCAAGCAGCCCATCATCAAGGAAGTTCGCATTGATCAGTTCGACGAGCCCGTCGAGATTCCACTCTTCAGGCAGCTCCTCTCTCGGAGTGAACGAAGCGACGGTCCGTTCCAGTGAAGATTTGATCATGTCTTCGACGATGGAGCGGAGGTTGTCGGAATCAATCACCTCAAAGCGCTGCTTGTAGATGACCTCGCGCTGCTGGCGGAGGACATCGTCATATTGCAGAAGCTGCTTACGGGCGTCAAAGTTGTTTCCTTCGACACGTTTTTGTGAAGATTCGACCGCTCTTGACACCATCTTGCTTTGGATTGGTGTCGAATCATCCATCCCGAAACGATCGAGCATCGCCATCGTCCGCTCGGCTCCGAACCGCTTCATCAATTCATCTTCCATTGACAGATAAAATTGCGTGATCCCGGGGTCTCCCTGACGTCCTGAGCGTCCGCGGAGCTGGTTGTCAATCCGGCGCGATTCATGGCGCTCGGTCCCGATAACCGCAAGCCCTCCAAGCTCTTTGACACCTTCGCCAAGCTTGATGTCCGTTCCGCGTCCCGCCATGTTCGTCGCGATCGTCACCGCGCCTTTTTGGCCGGCGTCTTCAATGATCTGCGCTTCGCGTTCATGGTTTTTCGCGTTCAACACCTGATGCGGGATTCCCTTGTTTTTCAGAAGCTTGGAAATCAATTCAGACGTTTCGACCGCAACGGTGCCGACAAGAACCGGCTGTCCGACCATATAGCGCTGGGCGACATCCTCGGCGACCGCTTTAAATTTGCCTTCCATCGTTCGGTAAATCAAATCAGGACGGTCATCCCGGGCAATCGGCTTGTTCGTCGGAATCGTCACAACCTGCATGTTGTAGATGTTGCGGAATTCCTCTTCTTCCGTCTTCGCCGTACCCGTCATACCGGCCAGCTTTTCATACATCCGGAAGTAGTTTTGGAAGGTGATCGTCGCAAGCGTCATGCTTTCATTTTGAATTTCCAGCCCTTCCTTCGCTTCAATCGCCTGGTGGAGTCCGTCGCTGTAGCGGCGGCCCTTCATCAGACGACCTGTAAAGGAATCGACGATGATAACCTGTCCTTCTTCCACGACATAGTCAACATCTTTATGCATCGCCGCATGCGCTTTTAACGCCTGGGCGATATGGTGGTTTAATGCCACATGGCGGACATCGAACAGGTTTTCGATGCCAAACGCTTTTTCCGCCTTTGTCATGCCTTCTTCCGTCAGCTGAACAGCTTTTGTTTTAATATCGTATGTGTAGTCCTGTTCAGCTTTTAATGTCCGCACAAACGCGTTGGCCTGCACATAAAGCTTCGTCGATTTGGCCGCTTGTCCGGAAATAATCAGCGGTGTTCTCGCCTCATCAATCAAGATCGAATCGACTTCATCGATGACCGCGAAATGAAGCGGACGCTGAACCATCTGCTCTTTATAAAGAACCATGTTGTCCCGCAAGTAGTCAAAGCCAAGCTCATTGTTGGTCGAATACGTAATATCGGCGCCATAAGCCTCGCGTTTCTCGTCTTTTGACAGACTGTTCAAGTTCAAACCGACCGTCAGTCCGAGAAATTGAAAGATTTGCCCCATCTCTTCGGCGTCGCGGCTTGCCAGGTATTCGTTGACCGTCACGACGTGGACGCCTTTTCCGGAAAGCGCGTTTAAATAAACGGGCATCGTGGAAGTCAATGTTTTACCTTCCCCCGTTTTCATTTCGGCGATATTTCCTTCATGAAGGGCAATCCCCCCCATCAGCTGAACTTTAAACGGAAACATGCCGGTGACGCGCCGGGAGGCTTCCCTGACGACGGCAAACGCTTCTGTTAAAAGGTTATCAACCGATTCGCCTTTCTCAAGCCGTTCTTTAAACTCGATCGTTTTATGTTTCAGCGCTTCATCAGAAAGCTTTTCCATCTCCGCTTTGAGCGCATCAATCTCATTCGCCTTCTTTTCATAACGGCTGAGCGTGCGTTTTGTCGGATCAAACACTTTATTTAAAATTCCAAGCATAGAATAACGCTCCTCTGTAATTTTCCTTGTTTAAACAGTGATTTATATATATCAATTATCATATCACACCTTTTGTCATTTCCAAACAATTTACCGCAGATCAACGGAAAAAATCCCCTCTGCGGGGCAACCGAGAGGGGTGCTGCTCATTCTTTATTCATTCGGTTCGATCAAACCGTACTTTCCGTCGTTTCTTCGATAAACCACATTGGTCAGATTGGTTTCGGCGTTCGTGAAGACATAGAAGCTGTGTCCAAGCATATTCATTTGTAAAATCGCTTCTTCATTATCCATCGGTTTTAAGTTAAAACGCTTTTGACGGACAACCTGCGGCTGTTCATCATCTGTCGCTTCCTCATGGAGGGCGGTGCCGATGCCGTTCCCTTCCGCAAATACATATTTCGGAGAACCCTTTTCGCGAAATTTGCGATTCACTTTTGTTTTATGCTTGCGAATTTGACGTTCCAGTTTGTTTACTGCTAGATCTACTGCTGTGTACATATCTTCGTGATGAACTTCCGCACGGAGAGAGAGGTCTGTCATTGGAATTGTCACTTCAACCTTTGATTCCTGATCATTGTAAAATTTCAAGTTGACCTGGACAATCGCATCGACGTTATTTTCAAAATAACGCTCCAGCTTTCCAATTTTCTTCTCGACGTGTTCTCTTAACGCTGCCGTTACCTCAATGTTTTCTCCTCTGACGTTGTACTCCATCAAAAGAACGCCTCCTTTATATTAAGGATATGTAAATACATTTCTCCTTTTCCCTTCTGAAATCCTGCATAAACGTAAAAATTATGTGAAAAATCCGTGAATTTTGACGAATTTTGTCCTTCAAGATGTCACCGATGTAAATTCCCTTTTGGAATCCTAGATATATGCAGGAACGGAAGAAATCAGAACGTTACTTTCGAAACTCGGACAAAGCCCCTCCCTTTCTAAACAAAACGGCCATACACCCGACATGCTGCCGGGCGTATGGCCATCAATGGATCACATACGGTCTCATGCATTGATGAATCGCATTCATCCATTTTCGGTAAAGCGGTAAAAAACGGTTGATCAAATCGTGGTGAAACTCAGCGGAAGGATAATTGTGATAAATCAGACGGTCAAACTCGCGGAAGACCCTGTCAAAGAAACGAATGGACGATTTGACACAGCTTGTCTCCACTATTGAAAGCAGAACCGTGTGCGATGAATCCAATTGAAAAAAAGCATAGATCAAATCGTTAAAAATCCGCTCCCCTTCCGTCTTCTCCAAGTTTTGATTCGCCTCGATCAAATAGCAAAACCCTTCTTCAATCGTAAACAAAAGCTGATAATACGTTGTTAAAAGCATATAATCCTCGGTGCTTGTCAAATGTCTCACCTATTTGCGCTTGTCATAATAGCGGCCGTCGATCGTGATATTGTTGTATGGGTTCATATACGTATTGTGCAGGGTGCGCTTCTTCTTCACTTGGATCAGCTCTTGTTTGACGGCCTGCTGCAGCCTTTTCAGCTCATCAACAATCAATGGATCCCATTCCATCACTTGAGCCATCTGGTGTTTTTCTTCAGTAGAAAGGGGAAGCTTGATCTCTTTGAGCAAGTCCTCCCGCTTCGCCAGAAAGTCTTCAATGGTCTGAAGCAGCTCATCAGTTTCTGGGGCACCCTTGATCTCTGACAGCATGTTTTTCGTTTCGCTGTATATGAGCTCTGTTCTGCTCATCATGCCTGCCCGCCTGATCCGTGCCGGCCCTGCCGTTCGATTTGCATGACCTCTTTCCACGTATCGCGAAACTCAATGACATACCCCTCGGCTTCGCGCAGGATGTCGAGATCATTATGAATATTGGCATCCACCAGGCGTCGGTAAATGTATTCGTACATGGCCGCCATCGATTCGCCTATTTCGATGCTTCTGTCAAGGGTGATGTTCAATTCCCGGATGATATTTTGCGCCTTTACCAGGTTTTCATTTTTCATTTCCATGTCGCCCTGCTCAATTCCCTGCTGAGCTTTTTTAATAAATTTCAGGCAGCCGTTATACAGCATGAGCGTTAACTCCCCGGGGGAAGCGGTGTTTACTGAATTTTGCTGGTAAGCTGCGTAAGGGTTGTTAATCGCCATTGTTTTGATCCTCCATATTATGATGCGCTAAACATCTGGCTGATGTATTCAGATTGAGAATTCATTTTTTGAATCGCCGTCTCCAACGCGGTGAACTTGTTATAGTAACGGTTTTCGATATCTTTTAAACGGTTTTCCATATCGGAGATGCTGTTTTCGACAGATGACAGACTTTTGCCCAAAATATATTGAGAAGATGCCAAACCGGAATTTCCGGCTTTTTTCTCGATTTGGTTAACCGTGTCCTCCAAGGTTTCCCGGAGTCGTCTGGCAATCCCTTTTTCCCCTGATGTCACGCCGTCCGCTTTAAATAAATTGACGACAGCCTGAGGGTCTTCAGCGATTTTTTCCTTCAGTTTATCTTCATCGATTTCCAAATGCCCGCGCAAAGAATAGATGCTTGTTGTCGTAATGCCGAATTCGGCCAGCTGCAGGGTCTGTCCATTGACAGACACGCTTTCGTACATCTTAGCCCGCATCGCGTTGGTGCTGCCTGACAAAATGGAGTCGTTGCGAAGCAATCCGCTTTTCGCCTTTTCTTCCCACAGTTTGATTTCATCCTCTGACATTGCCTTCTTTTGCTCGTCAGTCAAAGGCTGATAGTCTCTGTACTTGTTTTCGTTCAGCTTTGAATTGATTTCGTCGACCAGTTCATTGTATTTGTCGACAAATTCTTTGATGCTGTCATAAATCCCGTCTACATCGGTGGCGGTTGAAATGGTCACTGGTGTGTCTGTGTCGGCGATTCCCGTCACACCGGTGAGCGTGTACTCTACACCATTGACATTAAAGGTATTTGATGACTTTTTCATCTCAAGGCCGTTGAAGGTGATGACGGCGTCAACGCCTTCTGTGCTGGCTGTCAGGTTGTTGGAGGCATCGAGCGTGAAACCGAGCTGATCCGACATAAAGCTTGCCGTCGCAGAATCAGCCGCCTGAATCACCCCGCCGGCGCCTGTCGCATTGGACGTTAAAGCGATCGTTTCGACATAATCACCGGCTGCATTTTTAATATTTTCTTTCATCGCAGTTACGCCAAGCCCAGAGCTGTTGATTTTAGATACGACCTGGTCGAGGGTATCCGAGCTGGATATTTTGATGCTGACCGGGCTGGATTTCGTCTCTCCCGGTTTCGTAACGTTAAAAGTCAGCGTTCGGGCTGAACCTGCGGTGTAATTAATCGTACCTGTCGACTTATATGTAGACGCGGTCGCAAGGTTTCCCACCTTAATTTGTGTTGTGACATTGTTTTCTGCATTGACCGCCTTGGCCGTCACTTTTGATGTATCTGAACTTGAAACCGTTTTTTTATTGTAGTTTGTAGATAGGATCATATTATCAAAGACATATTTAGAGAACTCTTCAAGTTTCTTGTTGATGTCGCGGTAGCTGTCGCGCTGCCATTCTAAGCGCTGTTTCTTCTGATTGAGCTTGTCCAGAGGCGTTCGCTCCGCCCTCATCAAATTTTCAACCATAGAATCTATATCCATTCCGCTGGCAAGCCCGGTAATTCTTGTTACCATCACGCATTCTCTCCTTTATTATAAAGATTTATCAACAATCAAGCCCATAAACTCAGCCATCGCCGCGTAGAAATCGAGCCATTTTTTAGGCGGAATTTCCCGGATGACTTCGTTCGTTTTATTATCTACTACTTTAACAAAATATTCATTTAATTTTTCATGAAGTTCAAACTGAAGGTGAATTTGTGTTGGTTCCAGCAGGCGATTTGCTCCCTCAACCGTCTTCTGCAGTTCCGGAAAAGAAACTTCGTACTCAGCTGAATTCCCTCGCTCCTGTTCCTCAACAGGATTCGCCGCCTTTAACTGATAAGCATTCATAATCCGGTCGGAAATCGAATGGACGCTCTCAATTGACATCTATTTCATCCCCCATGCTTTGATCTATCGTTTATATCGGTTAGGTTTAGTCAAGTTCAATATTTATTGGAAAAAAACTTGTTTGGTTTCACTTGAAAAATCGATTTTAAAATGAAGCTGATTTTTCATTGTATCATGGATTTGCTAAAGGAATGGCTGCGGATTTTGGAGGCCGCCGTTTTGCGGAGGTTCTGTTTTCGAGGCTTATCATGAAAAATCCGGACAGAAACAAGATCTGTCCGGATGTCTCTTATTCATAGTAGAGGATAGCGTTTCCTCTCAATGTAACTGGAGCAGATGTATTGTTGACAGCTTGAATCACGTATGTCTTATCAGTCGATAAAACGCTCGTGGCGAATGCTCTTGAATAATAGCCGTTCACATTTGTGACATCGACATAGCTGATGACGGGGCCGACTTCATAGCTGCTGATTTTCTCCCTGAGCTGGTATCTGACTCTGGCGGAAGTGCCTTGCGCTTCCTGAAAGCCGCTGATCGTCAGGATCGTATCGTATTTGCAGTACACCGTGTCCAACGTCACTTCTCCGCCTGTCGTTGAAATGGACTTGTTCCATGCCCCGACGGTTTCAATGCTTGCCGGTTTCAAAACGGCTGATTTTACGGCCGCTGCTTGAGGCTGCGGCTGCTCAGCGGCAAAAGCGGGTCCGCTCATTGATAAAGCGAGCGCGGAAACCGAAAGCATGGAAACACAAGCTTTTTTAACATTCATCATTTAACTCCCCCTTTTTATGTCTTCAATATATCAATTAAACACGTTTCTTCCATTTACCTTCCAATAAATATGGATAATTTACGAAAATACATTCATACAAAAAAAGCTTGTCAGCCAAGGTTTTATCGAAAAACCAGGGCTGACAAGCAAAAGACCCCGGCTGTCGCCAGAGTCTTTTTTAGTCCGATTAACGTAATAATTGAAGTACGCCTTGAGGCTGTTGGTTCGCTTGCGCAAGCATTGCTTGAGAAGCTTGAGTCAGGATGTTGTTTTTCGTGTAAGACATCATTTCTTTCGCCATGTCTACGTCACGGATACGAGACTCAGCAGCTGTCAAGTTTTCAGAAGATGTATCAAGGTTGTTGATTGTGTGCTCAAGACGGTTTTGCACCGCACCAAGTTTCGCACGCTCAGCAGATACACTGTCGACTGCAGATTTAACAGTCGTTAAAGCTTTTGAAGCTGCGTCTTTAGTAGTGATGTCGATACCTTTTGTGACTGTATCTCCATCAGATAGCTTATCAATAGCAAGAGACTGTTTTGCCAGATTTGTTGAGTCATAGTATCCTGCTGATTCGGTGTATGCTACTTCATTAGCATTTAACGAACCCGCAAATACTAAATCGCCACCAGCATTATAAAATCCTTCACCTTTAGCTCCTGTTGCATTATAAGTACCGATTGTATTGCCGTCACTATCTAAAAGGTTTGCTCCAGTACCATCAGCTGCGACATCTCCTCCATCTTTCCATGTAAGAGTGTTACCCGCTGCGTCCGTTAGATTATCACCGGTTGCATCAGCAGTGAACAGTGTACCCACTTTCAATGTTTCAGCATCCATTTTGCCGATGGAAAGGCTGATGGTTTGACCTTCGTTTGCTCCGATTTGGAACGTCATGTCTTTAGCTGTTCCGTCGATCAGCTTTTTCGTGTTGAACTCAGTGTCAGTTGAAATTCTTGTGATTTCAGAAGCAAGCTGATCCATTTCTTTTTGCAGCTCGGCACGGTCAGTGTCCGTGTTTGTGTCGTTGACCGCTTGTGTTGCAAGCTCGTTCATGCGTTGAAGGATGCTGTGTGTTTCGTTCAATGCACCTTCAGCTGTTTGGATAAGAGAAATGCCGTCTTGGGCGTTTCTTGAAGCCATGTCCAAGCCGCGGATTTGCGCGCGCATTTTTTCGGAAATCGCAAGTCCGGCAGCGTCGTCACCAGCGCGGTTGATGCGAAGACCAGAAGATAGTTTCTCCATGTTTTTGCTGGCAGCGTTTGTGCCAGAAGTCAGTTGGCGGTGCGTGTTCAGCGCCGCGATGTTGTGGTTGATTCTCATTTTGTTTTCCTCCTTGAAATGGGTGTCGAGCACGTCCATGTGCATCATTGCGGCAGTTTCCGAGTATCGCGTTCACCCTTGTCCTGCTACATCCTTTATATCGGAGTGGAGGATAGTTTGTTTAGCTTAAAAATGAAAAAAATCCTCACTTTTTTTGTGAGGACAAGAGAGCGAGAAAGTCGTTGGAGATGGAAGCGGCCCGGCTGTTTTCTTCCTGAATCGACAAATAGACTTCCTTGCGGTGAATATCGATATGCTTGGGAGCGCTGATGCCGATTTTGACCTGGTCTCCCTCAACGGCAACGATCTTCACTTCAATATCGGCGCCGATCTGGATCGCTTCATTCAGTTTGCGCGTTAAGACTAACATGGGGATCCTCCTATCAAGTGCTTTGTCGTATAAGAGGTGTCGTGCAAAATGACTTGTTTCGCGCGCTTATTAGTGCGATTGACAATAATCGGCGCACGCAGATTGGCTGTCGTTTTTTCAAATGGATCTTCAATCGTCAAAATGACCATCACTTCGACATCATCGACCTTCTCAATTTCAAGATGCTCAGCCGTGGCATCGTCAAGGTCAAACCCGTATTCTTTAAAAAAGATGAACGGGCTGGCGACGATAAACGCGAGTTCTTCAGTTGCCGTCGATTGGAGGACAAGAAACGGGGAATCTTCGGAAAGCGGCAGGATGACAAATGTTTTCTCATCGACAAAGCCGGGAATCCCGTTTTCCATCACCAAAATTTGCTCTTCATTAATAGGCATTTCACCGTGGTATTTCGTTTTAATGATCATCGTTCACGATCCTTTGCTGATTACTTTTGCTGCGGATACTCCACATCTATTTTTAACTCCGGATATTGAAGCATGTCAACCTTTACATTGCCGGGTGTATATTCAATCACCGGTTGATTAGGCTTCGCTTCAATGACCGGTTTGTGCGGCACCGCATGAATATCAACTTTTGATGGTGTATAATCGATTTTCACTCTTGAGAACTCCGGTGTGAAATGGACACCGATCTGAATCGGTTCAGGCTCGGTGTTTCTTCTCGCCTGATCGGCGATCGGATCGCCTTCATTTTCGATCCTCATCAGTTCGTCCCCTTCTTCAGCGGTTCTCGCGAGTCCGTCAAGCCAATCTTGATGGCCTTGCTGGGCGGCCTCTTCAATTCTTTTGAAAATATGCTTCCTGTCTAAGTCTTCCCAGGCTTTCGTCTGGTCAATCGTAAGCTTTGAAGGGGTGGTTGATATCTTTAATTCCGCCGGCGGCTGCTCGATTTTCACATCGGCTTGCGGCTGTTCGATTTTCATGTCCGGCGGTGTCGTCGTCAACCCGATTCGTCCCGGTGTATTTTGCATGATCAACCTTGGTATTTGCATGCTAGCTACCTCCTTTTGCCGAAAAAAAGCAACTCCAAAAGAGTCGCTTTTATTTTAAGAAGTCAACTAATGTCGGCTGAACAATTTTCGCGTTTACGGACAGCGCCGCTCTGTGAACGCTTTGCTGTGTAATAAAGTCTGTGATGACTTCTTCAAGTTCAACATCTTCATTGTCTGACAACACTTTTGTTGAAGTCTCTTCTTGTACGCCCAGCCTTGTTTCGATCAATTCAAGCCGATTATAGCGCGCTCCTACATCAGACCGTTCCGCGCTCATTTGACCGGTAAATTTGTCAATATCTGCTATGACAGCGTCCATATCATCCAAGGAATTCGAATTCAACGCATCTTCAAGAGACGACAGCATTTCAAAGACATTTTGCCCGCTGTCTGATTTTCCGCCGAAAGCCGAGTTCGGGTTTGAGTTCACATTTAATGTTGCATTTGGAGAGACATTAATGTTCACATCTGAAGAACTTGTATAGCTTTCAAAATTATACGTATAAGTGCCGTCCGCATTTTTTACGATTGGAGCGACATCCGAGTTCGTTCCATTGAATAGGTAGCGGCCATTGACCTGTGTATTGGCGACTTGAATCAGCTGTTCCTTTAATTGGCCGATTTCGACTCCGATGGCCTTTAACTCTGTGTCACCATTTGTATCATTTTTCGCATTGACAATCTTGTCCCTGATTTGCCCCATGATGTCAATACCTTCAGTTATGTTCGTTTCCGTGTTTTCAAGCCATGTGAATGCTTGGGAAACATTGCTTTTGTATTGCTCAACCTGAGACAGCTGTGTATTGTATTTCAGGCTTTTCATCGCGACGATCGGATCGTCCGACGCCTTCGTGATTTTTTTCCCTGTTGAAATCTGTGTTTGCAGCTTATCCAGCTTTCCGTAGCTGGAGCTGATGTAGCGCAAAGAATTTTTTGCGATCATGCCTTGGGTTACCCGCATCGCTCTTTACCTACCTTCCTACGACACCCATGCCGTTAATAATCTTATCGAGGATTTCATCCTGCAGCGTGATCATTCGCGCCGCTGCATTATAAGCATGCTGAAATTGGACCATGTTCGTCATTTCTTCGTCGAGTGAAACAGCACTCACCGACTGCCGGTTTAATTCGGCTGAATTGAGCTGCGTCTCCGAATTCGCAAGAAGCCTGTTGACTTCTTGTCCTTGCACACCCATTTCTCCGATCATACCGGCGTAATAGTCTAAAACCGTCGTTGTTTTCTCACCGATCTGAAACTTTTTCGTAAAGACCTCCGCCAGATTTGTCGCATTTGAGTTATCGCTCGTCTCACCGTTCAGAGATGCGGCGATATTTTCTCCCTTGGAATCCATGATATCATCGGCCACTTTGATTTTAGCAGCGGCTCCTTTGGCAGGTTCGGCCTCTCCGCCGGTGAATTCAAAGAACGCGCCGCCAGGATCACCGGAATAAGTATATCCGTTTTGATGGACTGTATTGAATTCCTTTGCGAATGCGAGGGCCATCTCATCAAGGTCGGCAAGCATTTCAGGATATACACCCTTCTCTTCGCCACTGGACATGTAGCCGTAAGATTCGATTAAGCCCAGAAGCGAACCTTTGCTGGTAAATGAATCGATGCCGATGTCCGTGCCGCCGATTGAAACGCTTGTCACAAGGTTCGTGTCATTGTCATAGTTGACTTTCACATTCGCAGTTGTGAAATTTGGCCCGTCAAGAATTTTCCCGAGAGACTGACCATTGCTGTCAAGAATTTCAACGGAAGCAATTCCTTGGGCCCCAGCTTGTGGATTGCCTCCCGATTTACTGTAGCTGACTTTGATATTGACCATTGAAGACAGCTGATCAAGCAGCATATCCCGCTTATCGTACAAATCATTCGGCAAATAGCCGTTCGGCTCGACCTGTGCAATTTGGTCGTTCACACTGTTCAGCTGTGAAAGGACGGAATTAATTGACAAAACATCTTGTTCAATCTGATCCCCCAAATTGGTTTGAACGGTTGTCAACGATTCATACAAATGGTTAAACGTCTCGGCTACCGCCTTTCCTTTTTGGGCGACAACCGAGCGTGCGCTTGGTTCGTGTGCATTGTTCGTCAATTCCTGAATCGAATTCCAAAAGGAATTAAGAACACTGTTCAAGCCTGTCCCATTCATCTCATTCATAATGCCTTCCATTTGTTCATAGGCATCGGCCTTCGCATTGTAGTATCCGACATTCGTGTTCTGCGTCCGGTATTGATAGTCGAGAAAGCTGTCTCTGACCCGTTCTACCGTGCCGACCTCGACGCCTGTCCCCATCTGTCCGGCAAGACCGATGGAATTCATTGATACCGTCGGGTAAGGTGTTGTCGATTTAAATGTGGCGCGCTGTCTTGTATAGCCCTCGGTATTGGCGTTTGAGATGTTGTTTGATGTGACGCTTAAAGCGGACTGCTGTGCAGACAACCCTCTTTTGGCGATTTCCAGCCCTAAAAAAGTTGGATTTGTCATCTTTTCCCCTCCGTTTTACGCTTTTGAATCGAATAAAGAAAGCCGTTTTGTCCCGCTGCCTAATTGATTTGGCTGCTGATCTTTTCCATAGTTCGAACCGCCTTCTTTCGGCATAAGCAAGTCAAAGGTGAGCGAGATGAATTGAAGCGACTGAAACGTCAGCTGCTTATTCAAGTCGTTCACATCCTTTAAACGGATGAGAAGCTTGGAGAGCTTGGCGAATAACTGTTCAAGCGTCCTTTTTTCATCTCCTTCAGCTGCGCTGATACATGCGCTGATGGTGGCATCCGTGCTTCCGAGGCAGCCTTTCGTCGCTTCAATGCGGGATTGCTCCGTTTGTTCAATTGCCTGCACATACTTTTGTTGTTTCGTCACGATTTCTGAAAGCTCTTTAATCTCATTTGTCTTCAGCGCCTCCGTTTTTTGTTCGGACAGCGTCAAAAGATGCTCATGCAAAACGCACAAGCGCTCCAGCTCTTCAATCACCCGTTTCACTAAACGTCTTCCTCCCTTCTTATTTTTCCTTATAAAAATGAACCATTTTTTCAGCGATGCCTTTGCCGTCTACCTTGTATGTCCCATTTTCCACGGCTGCCTTCAGCTGGGCAATTTTCTCCTGCCGTTCCTTCATTAAAGCAGGACCTTGCTGGAGCTCCTTTGCTTTTGCAGAAATTTCGACTTTATCTTCCTGCTTGGCTGCCGCCTGTGCAGATGGCGTTTGTTTTTCAAAAGATTTATGATAAGAATGAACAGATTGTGTTCCGTATTGATTGATTTTCATGGGATTCCTCTCACTTTCCGTCATAGTTTGTCTATGATCATACTCATTTTATCGTCTGAGCTGCAAGGTAGTTTAGGGAATCAATCATTTTTGGGCTGAATGGTATAGTATGTGCCTTTAGAACTATTCGTTTTCTGTTTTTCAAGCTGTTCCAACTGATCCAATTGACTCATTTGTGAAGCCAGGTCTTCATCACAAGGCTTGCAATAACGGCCTTCACGAATCAAGGTGCCGCATCTTTCACATGGATAGCCAAGGTTCGGGAAATTGGAAATATGGATGCGTTTCTGCCTGATAAATTTCAGAATCAGCTCTTCCTCAACCCCGGTTTTTTCCACGATTTGAATCATCGTAGACTGGCGGTTTTCCTGCTTCTTCAGAAATTTATATACCTTTTCAAATGAACGTTCTTCTTCTTTGAGACATGAATGGCAAACGGTTTGAAAGCTGCTTTTCATAAACAATGCATTACATCTTGGACAATTCGCCAATTGATTCATAAACTTTGACCCCTATCCTTAAATTCTAATTTATATATCGGCAGGGAAAAGAAATGATTTAGCTTCGAATTAATGTGTAAGATGATACCAAATCGGCTCCGCCGTCAACCTTCAGGCACCGGGCTGCATGGTGGAGAGTTGCGCCGGTCGTATACAAATCGTCAATCAGCATGACATGGAGACCCTTTACAGATCCTTTGTCCGTTTGAAAGACGTTTTTTTCTTTAAGGCGCTCCGCTCTGCTTTTCTTGGATTGTTTTTCATTTTCCGTTCTGATCAATGGATGGATGACGGGTCTTTTTAATAAGGAAGCAAGCAGCTCCGCCTGATTAAAGCCTCTCTCGATTTTGCGTTCCTCGCTTAAAGGAATCGGCACGAGTATGGGATGAGAATGGCGGCAGTATGTTTGAAAGGCGCGGATAAATGATGGGGCAAAAGCGAAGACAAGTTCGGCATCGCCTCTGAACTTAAAGCGGGCGAGCGCGTCTTTCATAAAAGAGTTGTACAGATAAACGGAGCGGTTTTGCTTGAGAAGTGAGCGTGTTTTCGGATCGGCTTCCCATTTTAAACAATCCCGGCAGAGCCTTTCACTGTCCTGCGGCCTGCCGCATTTGCGGCATACGGTTCCTTCGATCTTGTTAAAGCTCTCTTTACATTCCCGACATATCTTTTCTTCCGTTCGCAAAAAGAACAAGACACGCCATGAAAGAGAATGTGAAAGAGGCGCTTCACAGATTAAACAATTCAGCTCATCCTCTTCCTTTCTGTTGATTTTCGCAATACGGATTTTCATTCACCTTTCTTGCGGCTTCAGCCAAGGTGACAAGCATGGACGTATTTTTTTGTTTATCAACTAGCTCTGCTTTGATGTAAGTTAGCTTTGACGCATCTGTGACATATTTTGGCTTGACCGCGTTTAAAGCAAGGGCGAGAACATCTTCTTTGCACCTTTCGCACATGCAATCCATATGCAGCTGGTCGATATACTGATCAAACAATTCTTCCAAAACAGCTTCTTTTGCATTGACTAACATTCCGGCACCGCTCCTCAATTTTCATATCATGAGTATACTGTACCATGAATATCGGACTAGTCAACCAATATTTCCTTTTTAGCCAATTTATTCATATCGCGAATATGGCGGCAGGCCGCATTCATGCTCTTTGTTTTGCCAAAGTGAAAAAAACAGACGTATCCCCAAGGAAACTGCGGGTGTCTGCCGGCTCTGCCGGCGATTTGGACAAGCGCGCTTTCGCTAAAGACGGCCGACTCCGCACCGAGCACCCCGACCTGGACTTTTCTGACCGTCACTCCCCTTTCCAAAATGGTTGTCGTCACCAGTACATCAAGCTTTTCTTCTCTGAACAGCCCGACTTTCTCATTTCTGCCGGGGTCGTCTGCATAAACGCTCTCGACTTGGAATTGCGCTTTTTTTAATAGGAATGACACTGATTTGAGAATTGGAATCGAGGGAACAAATAAAAAAACCGGCTGCTGCAGCTCTTTATGCTTGAAAAGCCATTGCATTATTACGGGCGGCAGTTTTCCCTTGTCGAGTCCTCTCTTCCAGTTCCCGCACCACCTCATAACAGGCTCAGGCAATGGCTTGCGGTGATATCTGGAGGGTATCTGCACAGTGCGGAGCTTGCCATTTTCAGCGCTTCGTTTCATTTCTTCCGATGGGGTGGCGGTTAAATAGATGCGGGCGCTTTGCGGTTTTCGCGCTTTTTGAACAGCATATTGCAGTGTTTGGTCAAGAGAAAATGGAAAAGCGTCGACTTCATCGATGATGATCACATCAAATGCTTTTTTATAGCGGAGAAGCTGATGGGTTGTTGAGATGACAAGCGGTGCAAGCTTCCCTCTGTCCGGACTTCCGCCATATAATACGGCGATGTCCAATCCTTTAAATGCGGTCTGCAGCCGCGGGGCGAGCTCCAGCACTACATCCGTTCTCGGCGTGGCGATGCATACCCTTAAACCTTTGTTTAGCGCAAACTCAATTCCTTGAAAAAGTATTTCTGTTTTGCCTGAACCGCAAACCGCCCAGACTAAAAGCTGCTCTTTTTGGCGGATGGCATCGACAATCATTCGCGCCGCTTTTTCCTGTCCGGCCGAAAGAACACCTTTCCAGGTCATGCTGACCGGCGGCCATGCCGAAGAACCGCCGCCTGTCCATGTCAAAAGCGGCGTGCATTCGCTCACCCTTCCCATCATTACGCAGAAACGGCAGTATACACAGTCTTTTTGGCATATTAAACAAGGATATTGCGCAAAACGTGACGGATCGCGCTGGCCGCACCTCATGCAGATCAAGCCCTTTGCCGTTTTTTGAATCGGTGTTTCAGCCTTGATGAGTCCGTTTTGTATATGCCATTCTACGGCGCTGTCCGGAAAGGGAAGCTCGCTTTTCAGAAGCTGGCGCGCCTCCAGAAGAGCCTGCAGGTTGCCGGTATATGCGGATGCCTCATGTTCGATTCAGACCACCTCCAATCACGCATTCAGTATCTATCATTCCCGTTTTCTTGTAAAATCGGGAAAATCGAAAAACAGCGGTCTGAAAACGGCTCAAAATGCAAAAATCCCCGTTTTTCTAAAAACGGAGATTAGCATTATACTATATACCAGGCAATGCCCATTGCCCCTTCACCAAGGTGTGTGCCGATTACAGGGCCGAAGTAGCTTTTATAAAATTCGACATGAGGATATTGCTGTGACAGCTTTGCAATGATTTGATCGGCTTCCTCTTCGCGGTTGGCGTGAATCACGACCGCTCTGAGCGGTTTGCCTTTTCCGGCATCCTCGCCGAAAAGCTCATACAAACGGTTTAACGCTTTTTTTCTCGTCCGGATCTTTTCAAAAGGCACGATCAACTTATTTTCAAAATGGAGAATCGGCTTTACTTTTAAAAGGCTTCCGACAAACGCCTGAGCGCCGCTGAGCCGCCCTCCCCTTTGCAGATGGGAAAGATCGTCGACCATGAAATAAGCCCTCATCGAGATTTTCATGTGCTCCAAATGGCTGAGGATGTCTTCGGGAGCCGCCCCTTTTTCCGCCATCTCAGCCGCTTCGATCGCATAAAAGCCCTGCGCCATGCAGCTGATTTCCGAATCGAACGGATACACTTTAATATCATCAAGCATTCCGCCCGCGGATACAGCGCTGTTAAACGTTCCGCTGATTCCGCTGGAGAGATGGATGCTGATGACCGCATCATACGACGCAGCAAGCTTCTCATAGAGAGAGATCATTTCTCCGTATGCCGGCTGTGAAGTCGTCGGGAGATTTTGATGGGCTTTTACTTCTTTATAATAATCCTTCCAGCTCATATCAATCTCTTCCCTGTATGAAGCCTCGCCAAAAATAACATTGAGCGGTATCATATGAATATCATAGCGATCCCGCAGTTCTTTGGGGATATAAGCTGTACTGTCTGTTACTACTGCTGTTTTCATGAAATAAACCTTCCTTATGAAAGATACTCTTATCTATTTTAAAAGAAAAGCAGTCGTTTTTCATTATAAAATTTGATTTTCAAGAAAAAGAAAAGACCTGCCTGATGGCAAGTCCACTATTATCTCATTTCTACCCAGCCGTTTTTAATGGCCACGACGACAGCTTGAGTTCTGTCGTTTACATTCATTTTCTGCAGGATGTTGCTGACATGGTTTTTAACCGTCTTTTCGCTGATAAATAATGATTCACCGATGCCGCGGTTGCTTTTTCCGTCTGCGAGCATCTGTAAAACCTCGCATTCCCTTCTCGTCAAAATGTGAAGCGGTCTGCGAATTTCCGGATACACTTCATGCTGGGCATGCGCTGATACCCCGCTTGTTGCCAAACGCCGGAATTCGTTGACAAGATTGTGCGTAACCTTAGGGTGAAGGTAAGATCCGCCTTCAGCCACTACTTTTACGGCTTCAATCAGTGTGTCGGCATCCATTTCTTTCAGAAGATAGCCGCGTGCTCCTGTTTTTAATGCGTGTGTTACATAGTTTTCATCGTCGTGAATGGATAAAATAATAACCTTTGATTCCGGGTAAAGATCGACCAGCTGTTTTGTCGCTTCCACTCCGTTTACATTCGGCATGTTGATATCCATGATCACAACATCAGGATGATAGTGCTCGACAATGCGAGCTGCTTCATCACCGTCGTCTCCTTCGGCTACTACCTCAAAGGTAGGTTCGAAGTCCAAAATCCGTTTTACACCTTCACGGAATAACTGATGATCGTCAATAATTACAATATTTACTTTAGTCACAAGCTACGCCTCCCCATTCTCATTGTTCTATACACCGCTTTTATGGTCAATATGTCTTTTGTCTCTATTTTACAGTTACCTTTACAAAGAAAGCGGAACTTTGATCAAAATAAATGTCCCGAGACCTATTTTCGAATCTATTGTCATCGAACCTTCGAGCAAATCGACTCTCTCTTTCATGCCAAGAAGACCAAAAGATTTGTTTTTGTTGCCTTTCACTTCTTTTATATCAAAGCCTGTTCCATTGTCTTTAATGATCAGTGTCACAAAATCTTTTGTTATTTCTACTTTAACATGGATCTCTGTTGATTCGGAGTGTTTTAAGGCATTTGTGACCGCTTCCTGGGCAAGGCGGAACAGTGCCACCTCAAATCGCGGCGCAATTCGCCTGTCTTCAGATTCTCCGATGCATTGGAAATGAATTTTCGCTTTTCCATGATAATCTTCGATTGTATTCAAGTATTTTCTGAGCGTCGGAATCAATCCTAAATCATCTAAAGCCATCGGCCTTAAATCATAAATAATCCGTCTCACTTCATAAAGGGCATTGCGGACGTTTTGACGGAGGTTTTTGATTTCCTGGAAGCCTTCATCCGTTCCTTTATCCCTGAAAATGCGCTCGATCAATTCCGATCTCATTAAGACGTTGGCGAGCATTTGCGCCGGTCCGTCGTGTATTTCCCGGGAGACTCTTTTTCTTTCTTCCTCCTGCGCTTCAATGATCCGCAGTCCGAAATCCTGTTTGGCCTGCGCATCCTCCAGAAGGACGCCCACCTGGCGCAGATCTTGATTTAAATAGTTCAAGACGACAGTAATTTGGCTGACAAGCCCTTCAGAGCGCTCGATGATTTCCTGAAGGCCCAACAGCCTCCGTTCCAAATCATCGCGCTTTTCTCTCAGCTGCTTTTCCCGCTGCTGGATCATTGTCAGCTCGACTTGCAGCTTGTGCGCTTTTTCATAAGCCTCGCGAATTTCTTCTTCGCTAAATTTATGAAAGTTGCGGCTGACCTCTGACAAGCGGTTTCGGGCATGGCGCGCATGCACCTCAAGCCTGTCTCCGAGATCGATGACTTCGTTGACTTGCTGTTTAATCTGCTTCAGCTCTTCCACTAAGCCTTCGTATTGCTGACGGGACTGCTCGCCGATTTGAAAGACTTCGTCCTTGCTCCCGTCAACCGTTTTTAACATCTTCATAATGATTGAATCTAAGACTTTGGAGTCCATTTTGGAAACACTCACCCATTTTCCCTCCGTAACAGCATTGTCATGTAGTTTTATCATAATTTTCATTGAACTGAAATTCGTGTCGAATTATAATGAAAGAATGCGTATTCTGTTTTTTTTGGTTTATTTATGGTCTCTCATCCATATCTATTTAATCATAACAAAATACGCGTCAAAATTCTAAGTCTGTTCGTTATTTAAGAACATCAGCACGGATTGTCAGGAGGTAAACGGGGATGCTGCAAAGCTATCTTACTGTTTCCGGAGAAGGGACGCATGAAATCGTGATCGAAAAATCCCGGTTCATTTGTCATCTAACCCGTGTCAGTACTGAGGAAGAAGCGCAAAATTTTATTCATGATATAAAAAAACAGCATTGGAATGCGACTCATAATTGTTCCGCATATGTCATCGGTGAAAACGATCAGATTCAAAAAGCAAACGATGATGGGGAACCGAGCGGAACAGCAGGAGTTCCGATGCTTGAAGTATTAAAAAAACGCAATTTAAAAGATACATGCGCGGTCGTTACGCGCTATTTCGGCGGCATTAAACTGGGCGCCGGGGGTTTGATACGGGCTTACGGAAAATCCGTATCAGAAGGGCTGAACCATGTCGGGGTTGTCGAACGCACATTGATGCGGGTGATGCACACCACTGTCGGCTACACGTGGATCGGGAAGCTGGAAAACGAGCTTCGCGAGTCGCCGTATAAAATAAAAGACGTTCACTATGCCGATGACGTTGAGTTTGAAACATATGTAAAGGAAAACGAAAAACAGGCCTTTACTGAATGGATAACGGAATTAACAAATGGCAAGAGTGAGAATAGAGAAGGCATTCAGGTCTATCTGGAAGAAGCTTTTAATAATTAAAGGAGATTAATATATGGCTGAGCGTATAAAAGTGAGAGTGCGGAAAAAAAAGAGTAAAAAAAGAAAGCTGTTTAAACGGATGATGGTCCTGATTCTGCTCGCACTTCTTGTAATCGGCGGAGTGGGCATTTACAAGATTTTCAACACGATCTCTGCCGCAGACGACACTTACGAACAACTGGAACGGGGAGAAAAGTCAAAGCTTCGCGATGAAGTCGTCGATATTAAGAAAAAGCCTTTTTCCATTCTTTTCATGGGGATTGAAGACTATGCGACAGACGGAGACCACGGACGGTCGGACTCCCTGATTGTCGTCACGCTTGATCCTAAGCAAAAAACGATGAAAATGCTCAGTATTCCTAGGGATACGAGAGTCCAGCTGGCCAGTGACACATCCGGTACAAAAACGAAAATTAACGCGGCCTATGCGAAAGGCGGCAAAGAAGAAACGATCGAGACGGTCGAGGATTTTCTCGGCATTCCGATCGACTATTATGCGACGGTCGATTTTGACGGCTTCAAAGAGGTCATCGACGAAATCGGCGGCATCGATGTTGACGTGCCGTTTGACTTTGACGAAAAAAGCGATGTGTCCAAATCGAAAAGAATCTACTTCAAAAAAGGCAACATGCATTTAAACGGTGAAGAAGCGCTGGCCTACGCCAGGATGAGAAAGCAGGATAAACGGGGAGACTTCGGCAGAAACGACAGGCAGAAGCAAATCCTCAAAGCGGCGCTCGATCAGATTTCCAAGCCGCAAAACCTGGCGAAAATCGATACGATCGCCCAAAAAGCAAGCAAAAATATTCAAACAAACTTCAGAATCACGCAAGCGCTCGCCCTCCAGCAAATCTACAGCGGATTTGAAGGCAATGATATTGAAACGTTAAGCATTACCGGACAAGACCTGACGCTTGCCGGCGTGTACTATTTTGAACCGGATGACCAAAACCTGGCGAACGTTCAAAGTGAACTGACCCAACACCTCTATCCGAATGCAACCGCTGATGCAAGCGAATCATCGACTGACAGCTCAGACACAACTCCCGACGGGACGGATAGTTCTGCAGATGCGTCTGTGTCGTATTAATATTCAAACTGATAAAAGACACACCTCTTGATGAGAGATTTATCAAGAGGTGTTTTTTTATGTGCGCTGCTATACCGCTCATCACAATCCGATTCTATTAAAAAAAGCGCCGGTCAGCCGATATAAAAGAATGCTGAAATTATGGATAAGGAGAGATATGTTTGAAAAGAAACTTTTTTTAGTATGCGTCATTGTGCTGCTCAGCTATGTGACGGGGTATATTCCCGCATCGGCGGAGGATGCTGGTGAGGAGACGAATGGTTGGGTGGCGAAGGCGGATTTGCCTGAAGCTCGTTATAAAGCTGCTACCGCTGTTTATAATGGGAAAATTTATATTTTCGGTGGTAATGTACCCAATAAAAAAGAAACTTTTGTTTATGATCCTAGAAAGAATACGTGGACTCAAAAGGCTGATATGCCTACTGCAAGATACGCAGCAGCTGCTGCCGTTGTTGACGGGAAAATTTATGTCATCGGAGGACAAAAGGATGGTTTTCATTTCTTTAATACCGTAGAGGTATATGATCCTGCTACCGATTCTTGGGAAAATGCTCCTGATTTACCTGAGTCGGGGAATTATACTTCTGCGGAAGTTATTGATAAAAAAATATACGTAATATTAGACGGTAAAAATTATAGTTATGATATAAACACAAAAAAGTGGACAAAAAAAAATAATATGCCTGTTCGTGCTATCGGTACCAACACCGCTTCTCTAAATGGAAAAATTTATGCAGTCGGTGGAATGAATGGTGCTTACACCAAGGAAAAAATGTTTAAAACTCTTTATGAATATAACCCTGAAACAGACTCTTGGACAAAAAAACAAAATTTGATTAGTGAATTAACTTTTACATCAGTAACCACTCTAAATGGGAAAATATATATTATGGGTGGAGTAATTCCTGGTGATAAAGCAACTGCAACAACACAAGTCTATGATCCTTCTAATGATTCGATTGAAGAGTTCAAATCCTTAAACAGCGCAAGATGTTTAGCTACTGCTGCTACAGTTGGAAATGATATCTATATCATTGGGGGCAGAATATCTAATGGAGACCTTGCATTAAAAACAGTCGAAATGTACACCCCAGAAGATTCAACACCAGACACCGAAACACCGGAAACTCCCACCACCCCGGAACCAACTCCGGATCAGTCATCAGGTGACCGCGCGTTGCTCGTCATCACCATGACGAATGGTCTTGAGAAGGAATTTGACCTGTCGATGGATGAGGTAAATGACTTTATCAGCTGGTATGATCAAAAAGACGCCGGGAGCGGGTCGTCGAAATATGCGATTGATAAGCATGACAATAACAAAGGGCCGTTTTCCAGCCGGAAGGATTATGTGATTTTCAACAATATCTTGACCTTTGAAGTAAACGAATATTCGTCTAAATAACCATTAAAAAACCTTGATTTCTTCTTTTGAAATCAAGGTTTTTTGTCAATTCCTTTTCACCATGCGCCTGTAAAACTTCGTGAACGGCTTGTACTGCTCATTGACGAGTCCGGTCACTTCGGCGATGATCTGCATGAAGAGGATCAGGCCGAAGATGATGAAGATCGACATCCAGAGCGTCGCTGTCTTTAAGAGAATAGCGCTGAGGCTGAAGACGATGCCGATTAAGTAGATGACGATCACCGCTTTTCTGTGTGACAGTCCGAAGGCCATCAGCCTGTGATGGATATGTGATTTGTCAGGTGCGGAAATCGGCTGCTTGTTTAAAATGCGCCGAATAATCGCAAAGGTCGTGTCAAAGATCGGCACCCCGAGGATGATGATCGGGATGACGACGCTGAAAAGCGTCACGCTTTTGTACAGACCCAAAAGCGACAAGACGGAGATCACATAGCCGAGAAACAGCGAGCCCGTGTCTCCCATAAATATTTTCGCGGGGTGGAAATTATAGAAGAGAAAGCCGAGCGTGCTGCCGATGACAACCAATGATAAAGAGAAAATTAAGATTTTGTCGGCGGAAAAAGCCATGATGGCAATTGTCGAAAGGCCGATCACCGATATGCCGGCTGCGAGTCCGTCCAATCCGTCGATGAGATTGATGGCGTTTGTAATGCCTACGATCCATAAAATCGTTAAAGGATAGGCGAGCCACCCTAGATCAAAGCGGATATCCCAAAACGGGATCGACAAAAACTCCATTTTCAAACCGGTGCTGACGATCAGGCAAGCCACCAGTAGTTGGACGGTGAATTTGACTTTCGCGTTTAAATTGTATTTGTCATCTATAATCCCTAACGTGACGATCATAAAAGCGCCGAGCGTGATCGCCGTTATTCTGTTTTCATAAACACCGCCGGCCATCGATCCGGTCAATACTCCTATAAAAATGGCTAAACCGCCCATACGCGGCATAATTTTATCATGTATTTTTCGATGATCCGGCTGATCGATGACACCGGATTTGAGTGCTATTCGTTTCACTAGCGGAGTGATGATTAAAACGGTTATCAGAGAGACAAAAAACGCAAGTATTGTGCGTTCATAAGACATAAAGAAGTCTCCTTTTTAATGAAGTCTGGTTCGAGTTAAGAATAGGTCATACCTTTTCATTATACAATTTCATTATTTATTATAACAAGCTCAATCTAAAAGAAACATGATAAATTAAATTCTGCCGCGGCCTATGCATGCTGGTTCAGGTTTAGTTTTCCGGTCATTTCGAAAAATAACTGATGCCAATCTTTCTCCTTGGCCGTCTTTTTGCGAAGCTCGGTCAGGGAAGGGTCATCGTGCGACATCTCCAGTTCTTCACAGGCTTTCGTAAACGCACGCATATCGCTCCCTGCGATATGACGGTAAATGTGTTCTTTCTGCACCTTTTCTGTTGAAGGCAGGTTTAAGCCGACGACAGGCTTCCCGGCCGCCAAAAATTCAAACAGTTTTAAAGGAAACACCGCATTATTATAGGGAGACGGCTTGTAAGGCATGATCCCGATATCAATCACATTCATATAAGCAGGGACTTCCGCGGGCGCCGCCGGCCCCGTCCAGATGACATTCTCCTCCTGCAGGAGCTCTTGAAACTCCGGGTCGCCGTTTGTTCCGTCAGGACCGACAAATAAAAACGTCCATTCCCGTTTCGCTCTGGCGGTTTCTTTGACGAGCCTGAAGTCGAGCTTCGGCTTAATTCCGCCGATAAAACCGAGCACGGTGCCTTCTCTGCCGTTCAATACATCCGCCTTTTGCTCATTTCGCGCAAACAGATCGTATTCGACGCCGTTTTCGATCTTAAAAACCGGCTTTTTCTCTCCCTTCAGCCGGTTCTGGACATTTTGGCGCAAATATTCGGACGTACAAAAAATCGTGTCAGCGGCATTGAGAATTCTGCTTTCAGCTTCAACAATCACCTTTCGCCTGAACGCAGCGGCAATGTTTTGTTTTCCGCTGATCGGCGCCGCCCAATGGTCGCTGCAATCATAAATGACCTGATCCCACTGATATAACGACGCGAGCAGCGGAAAGCCGGGGAATGTGTACCATAAATACACTTTTTCTCCGCGGCCTTCTGTCGTCAAATACTGTAAAAGAGGTGCGAGCTTTTTTTGATAGAAAACATCTTTATAGCGCGCAAATCTGAACACTTTTTTCTTTAAAAAATCCTTGACCGCAAATTGCTTGATGCCGTTGTTAAGCTCTGTAAATGTCTCTGAAAAAACTTCTTCTGCGGGACATACCCAGATGACTTCCTTTGTCTCCTTTTGTTCAGCCAAAAATTCCGCAAGGCGGTGCCTTCGGTATCTCAGCTGATCCTGCCCCCACTGGCCGGTCGCCACTACAACATGTCTGACTTGATCTGTTTTCACTTTCTATCACCTTTTTCCGGCGATGCCGTTATAATCTTTTCATGACCGCATTTTTCGCATAGTGGACAAAGCACCATGTCGCCTTCATCAAATGGAGGCGCTCAATTTCCCTGTACACATACCACGTTTTTTGCGCCGCCTTCCACTTGTTTCTGGAAATCGACGTGTCGACAATCCGGTATTCAGCCAATGGCTCGTTTAATCCGTACGCTTTAAATCCCCGTTTTAAAATAGACAGCCAAGTCGCTAAATCTTGCCGTGTGCGAATGTTCGGCATCTGAATGTCGCCCGTCTGCTCCCTGTCAAGCATGACCGTCAGGCAGCCGATAATCGTATTTTTTAAAACGTCGTCATAGGCGAGACTTCCGGGCGCGGCGATCGTTTTATGAAGCGGCTCGCCGTTTTGGCTGATCAGCTCGTACGCCGTAAATGTAAAGGCGTGTTGATGCTTCTGCATAAAAGCAAACTGTTTTTCCAGCTTCTCTTTTTTCCAAACATCATCGCTGTCCAAAAAAGCGACATAGCGCCCTTCCGCTTTGTTGAGGGCGGCGTTCCGCGCCGCCGCCGCTCCCTTGTTTTCCTCTAAATAAATGGCGTGGATCCGCCCGTCTTTTTCTTCATAACGCTTTAAAATGTCCCTCGTTCCGTCTGTTGAGCAATCATCGGCGATGATCATTTCCCAATCGGAAAAGCTCTGATGGAGGACTGACTGAATGGTCTTCTCGATAAATGCCTCCGCATTATAGGAAGGCGTAATCACAGAGATTAAAGGTTTTTGACTCGACATGATCCTGATCCACATCCCCAATCAAAATTTTAGCGTTCTCTAAACACTTCCGGCACAACAATAATCAAAAACGACAGCGCCAAACCGATCAACACGCCGAGCACCGCTCTTTTTTTCGGCGACAAGCCGGCGGACTCGTTGTCCAAAACGGTTAAAGGCTCGATTTCCTCGGCATGCTTCAAATCAAGCTTGCTCGTTTCCAGCTCATACAAAAATCGTTGCTTATCGACCTTGGAGTCAGCGCTGACCGTTTCACCTTCAAGCGCTTTGATGTTCTTTTCGATGACTTCCTCTCTTTTTGAAAAGAGGGCTTTGTCGGCTTCCATATAAGCATTTTTGATCTTTTCCAATATGCTTAATGTTTCTTCTTTATCAGGCCCTGTATAGCTTAAGTTGAAAAGCGAATCCGTTCTGATTTCAATCGCCAGTTCATCTTTCAGCTCCGCCAGATCTTCCTCTTCCATCTCGGGGAAAATCTCTTTTAAAAACGGTTCGTTTTTCAAAAGGAGCGGAACATCTTTTGCATTGTTGTACTTCGCTTCTCCGTAGTTCCCTGTCGAGATCGTTACAGTGGCCGTGTAATCGGACGGAGCCGCCTCTCCTTTCGGCATGAAATAGCCGAACAGCCCAAGAACTAGTGGAAGCGCGATGATCAGCACAAAAAACTTTTTGATTCTGCCTGCAATACGTTTGATTAAATCATTCACATCAATTTCTCCCTGCTTTTAAATTCTATTTCGGACATCATCTAAAACGTTCGGTTTCACTCGTTCCATGTATTCTAAAGGTATTGACCGCCGCGAGAACCAACGCGAGAAACACCCAGTGGAAATACAGATTCGAGACGGAGCTCGGGCTGATGCTTGAGACAAGAAAGCTGACAAGAGCGGCGAGCAGCCCTTCTATCAGAAGCTTATAGCGGCTTGAAAGTCCTTTTTTATAAAAACGGTAAAGCACCAACATGACATACAGATACATCGTGAAATAGCCGAGCATCATCAGCACCCCGAAATTAGCCATAATCTCAACGAGCCAGTTATGCACTTCCACAACCTGGTCGGTATCAAAGAGGGCGTGATGCTCTAAATAATACGGCACATTGCCTGCGCCCACGCCAAATCCGTATGTATCAAGCACATAATGTCCGGCGTTTTTCAAAAGGTTCGCCCTGGCGACATTGGACGGCAGCGGCTCGCTGAAATCGTGCGAGGCCTGCGGGGCCAAGAAATATTCATAGAACTTATCCGTAATTTTGCCGGCAAAGAGCGCGGCAAAAGCGATGAATCCTGCGGCAGCGATGATAAGCGCCCACTTTTTTAAGATCCGGGGCAGCAAAATAAACACGTACAGCGCAAGACCGGCGATGACGCCTAAAATACTGGCTCTTGAACCGGTCAGGAAAATCAAATACACCGAACAAAACGCGAGGATCAGTCCCGCCGTCTTCAAGTAGCTGTTTTTGATGTTTTTAAAAAAAGCCAGATAAAAGAAAAAGCTGATCGACAGGAACGTCGCAAAGTCATTCTGATTGAAAAAAACCGATGTCGGGTAGTGCTGCTTATAATGCGGTCCGTTGAACAGCGTAGAGCTCGGCAGATGGTGCAATGTAAAATGGTTGTAGAATCCGATGACCATCAAGAAAATCGTCAGCGTCATCCATATGTAATAAAAAGCGAGCAGCCGGTCCAGTTTTTGAAAGTACAGGACGATCAAAAAGACAAAAAACATCCCCATCGCCAGCAGTGATAAATATTTCACGCCATCTGTAACAGACTTGACCCAAAGCAGCGAAATCATTCCATAGCAGAACCAAAAAGCAAAAAACGAGAGAATCCCTTTCACATGAACCTGTTTCCATTTTTCCAGATGGCCCCTGCCTTTCAAGATGTCCATGACAAACCAGAAGCCTGCCAGGATCAAGAGAATCCGGTATGGGAACAGACTGAAAAATCCGAGCTTGATCGTAAAAAACGCATTGTTGGCAAACGTTGCCGAGATCAATAGATACAAGATGGGCATCATGATCTGTTCGGTTGACAAATATGGTCTGAGCACTGCAAATACAGCCAGCGCGATCAAAAACAGAAAGACAAACAATATTTTCTTTGTGCTTGTTTGAGCCAATAAATTCGTTAATGCTAAGCCTGCGGCCAAAGCGGCGAGCCAAACCAGAACATTGGCCGCGGAACGTTTCAGACTCATCGATTCCCCCTCCTTCCGCGTGTTTTCTGGAAAAGGGCTGCCGGCATGAGCCAGCAGCCAGTTGTTTTTAAGTATTCATCTCTTTTTTATAAAAGGAAATGGTCTTTTCCAGTCCTTCACTGAGCGGCATTTTCGGTTCCCAGTTCAAGATTTGTTTTGTTTCTTCATTGCTCAGTGTGCTGTGGCGGATATCTCCAGGTCTTTCATCCTGATAGATCGGAGAAAGCGTTGATTTCGTCGCCTTTTTCATCTCGGCAAACAGCTCATTGACCGTAATGGAAAAGCCGTTTGACACATTTAAACAAACGTTTGATTGAGCTTTGAGCGCTTTGACATTGGCGCTGGCCACATCGCCGACATAGATGAAGTCGCGGGACTGTTCACCATCTCCAAAGATAACCGGAGCTGTTCCGCTTGTTAACAGGTCGGAGAAAATCGAGACGACTCCGCCCTCTCCTTTCGCATCTTGGCGCGGTCCGTACACGTTGCTGTACCGCAGCACACAGAACTCGATTCCGTAAAGGTCATAGGCCAGCTTCAAATAGTTTTCTACCGTAAGCTTTGTCAAACCGTAAGGCGATCCCGGGTTTGTGTTGTGACGGGTGTCGACAGGCAAATAATCCGGATTTCCGTAAACGGCGGCGGAAGACGCGAAGATGATTTTTCTTGCACCGCATTCGCTCGCTGCCTTGATGACGTGAAGCGAGCCTCTAATATTGATATTTTCATCGTTCAAAAAATCTTTGACAGACTCCCCCACGCTCACCTGTGCCGCTAAATGAATAATATAATCGGGATTAATGCTTTTGATCACTTCTATGACTTCCGGGTTTGTAATATCCTCGTGGTGAAAGTCGATCGGAAGTCCTTCGATATTCGAGCGGTGACCCGTTGATAAATTATCGAGAATCGATACTTGATAGTTTTCTTTCAGAAGCTGTTCCGCTATATGTGAGCCGATAAATCCGCATCCGCCTGTCACTAGTACTTTTTCCATGTTGATAACACCCCGCGTTTATACTTTTGTTAAAATCTTCTCTCCCTGTACATGAGGGCGGCCGATTGAATGATAGATAAAGCCTTCCCTTTTCATATCCTCGAGCTGGAACAAATTGCGTCCGTCAATCAGGACCGGCCGGTTTAAATATGATTTTAGCTTCTTTATATCCATATGCTTCACCTGCGGCCAATCTGTTAAAATTAGGCACGCATCCGTATCTTTTACCGTCTCGAACAAATCATTGCTGTAAACGGCTTGATCGCCGAGCAGGCGCTCCGCTTCCGGAACCGCGATCGGGTCGTATGCTTTGACCTCAGCGCCGAGACTTCGCAGCATCGGAATGACATCCAGTGCAGGCGCTGACCGCATATCATTTGTATTCGGTTTGAACGCCAATCCGAGAACCGAAACTGTCATGCCGTTCAGATCGCCAAACACGTCAAGCAGCTTTCCGACAATGTGGGCCCGCTGTTTTTGATTCGTCTCAATCACGGCTTCGATCATTTTAAACGGGTAGCCGACAGACTTGGCGATATGCAAAAGCGCCATCGTATCCTTCGGAAAGCAAGAGCCCCCAAAGCCGATCCCGGCTTTTAAAAATTTCCCGCCGATTCTGCTGTCGAGTCCGACACCTTCGGAAACCTTTGCGACATCGGCGCCGACTCTTTCGCAAATGTTCGCAATATCATTAATGAACGAAATCTTCGTGGCTAAAAACGCGTTGGCCGCGTATTTAATCATTTCTGCACTTTCAAGGTTTGTTTTCACAACCGTCGTTTGAAACGGTTCATGAAGCTCTTCAATGATCGCCGCAGCTTTTTCGCTCGTGGCGCCGATCACCGCTCTTTCCATATTCATCGTGTCAAAAATGGCCGTTCCTTCGCGAAGAAACTCGGGATTCGAGACGACATCAAACGGGTATTTGCCTCCTGAGGCCTTCTCGATAATCGATTGAACGAGCTTTCCTGTTCCAACCGGAACAGTGCTCTTGTTCACAATGATTTTATAGCCGTTCAAATGGCTTCCGATCGTTTCGGCGACGGATTTTACATACGTCAGGTCAGCTTCTCCGCTTTCTGACATCGGCGTCCCGACAGCTATATAGATAATGTCTGATTGTTTTATCGCCTTGGGAATGTCCGTTGAAAAGAACAAACGGTTTTCATTTACGTTTTGCTCAACTAGTTCTTGCAGTCCGTTTTCGTAGATTGGCATGATACCGGCTGATAGCCCTCTGATTTTTTCAGCATCTATATCACAGCAGACAACCGAATTTCCCACCTCGGCAAAACAAGTTCCAGATACCAGCCCAACATATCCTGTTCCAATGACAGCGATCCTTTTCAATATCATCATTCCCTTCTTTAAGCTAACCCTTCAATCCAATAGCTTTTTTTAGGCGATGATTTTTATCTCTGTTTATAAAAATCAAGTCTCTCTAGATTTCATCTTGGACCTAAACCTGCGGCTTTAAACAGGTCCTTTTGACATTTCACCCCCGTCCGCCGGGTACTTCCGCGCCTTTTTTTAGATCGCGCACGATCCTTTCATATCTCTCTTTCAGCGCTTTTGCGTTTTGGTTTGCATCATAATGTTCATACACCTTCTGATAGAGCTCGTCAGCGATATCCGCCCGCCATTTGCCGCCTTCGACATAATCGGTGACCGCGGCTTTCAATTCGGAGACGGAACCCGGCTTCACAAGGAGATGGCGATGCTTTCCGAACAAAGCCGGGACACCGCCGACCGCTGTGCAGACAACCGGCACTTTCAGAGCCAGCGCTTCAATGACAACGGTCGGCATCCCTTCCGAATAGGAAGGAAGGACAAACAGGTCTGATGCGGCAAGGTATTCGGATATTTGCTGATTGGCCACCTGCCCCGTCAATATCGCCTGGCCGCCGGCTTTTTGCCGGATCCGCTCTTTTTCCGGCCCGTCGCCGACAAACACCGCCGCATAGCTGTCATCAAGCTGCCGGACGGCCTCTGCCAGCTCAGCCACTCCCTTTCCCTTGACCAAACGGCCGACGAAGGTCAGCAGCTTTTTATCTTTCGGCAAGCCGTATTTCTCCCTCAGTTCGGCTTTTGAAGCGGAGGGCTTTTGAAACCGGTCAAGACTGACCCCGATCGGAAGCACAGCGCTTTCGACACCTGTCATCTCTTTTGTTTTGTCTTTCAGCATATCGCTGACCGCCAATACATCGGAAGCCGAGCGAACGGCTCTTTCAAATGCTTTGAAGGCCCCTTTGCTGTAATGCGGGTAAACATTGACGTCGCTCCCGTGCAGCGTCAGCGCATAAGGGATGTTGAGCCTTTCTGAGACGACGGCGGCGGCGCCTCCCGACGGCATCGCGAAATGGGCATGGATCATGTCGGGGGCCAGCCGGTGCTTGCCGATTGTCCGCAAAACGGCTTCGGCTATCCGGCGGTGCGGCTGGGCCCATTTCAGCTGGCCGGGCAGCGCAGTGTATGGCGGCCTGTAGACCGGAATTCCCTTTCTTTCTTCATATTCCGGAGATGAACGGATGCGCCGGTATTTTTTTTTCAGAAGCCTGAGAGGCCCGGGATTCACAGGCAAAGGACAAATGACGGTGACATCGATTCCGAGCATCCGCAGCGCCTGTACCTGTGTCTCATGAAAAACGCCTTCCCCCGGTTTTTGACCGCTGGGATAAACACTGGTAATCCAAAGTACCTTCAACATTAAACGCCCTTTCTGCTTTGAAACTGGGCTCTTACCGCCCCTTGATAAAACTTGCCGACCAGCAGGCTGTATACAATTCCGCTGATGACGACGGAAACCGACAGCTGAAGCATGGCTCCGGGCAAAAGGTGTCTGGTTCCCGCGCTCAAGCCCAGAGCCAGGGCTGCCATTAAGGCCGTCAGCGCCAACGGTTTGCCGATCGTCTTGAAGTATTCGCCAAACTTAAGCTGGATCACATATTTGAGCAGCCATCTGCCGATCAAGAAATTGATCAGACTAATCGCAGCATACGTCCAGGCGGTCAGCACCAAGTCATTCGTCAGCACCGCAGCATATAGAGACAGTCCGTAAAGGAGCATAATCCCGCTGTCCCAATAAAAGGCAAGATCCGCTCTCCCCTTCGCCAATAAAACCGATCCGTTCGGATTCATCAGCACCCTGAGCAAGCCGACAATCGCCAGAATGTTAAGCACAGGGACGGCCTGCAGCCATTTTTCTCCGAAGACGACCTCGATAAACAGATCGGAAACGGTGGTCAGCCCGATCAGCAGCGGGAAGGAAACAAGTGCGAGAAGCTTTGTCATATTTAAAAAGCCTTCGCGCAGAGTTCCGTTGTCCCGCTGATTTTTTGAGAAGACAGGAAATGCAACCTTTGTAATAATCGGATTGATTTTCAACACGGGAATCGTGATAATCTGGTAGGCCAGGTTATAGATTCCCAAAGCTTCAGCGCCGAGAAAACGGCCGATCAAAATCATATCAATGTTGGCGCCGAGCCTGTTGACAAGGCGTGAAGCAAGCTGGAAAGCGCCAAACGAGAAAAAACCGCTGACTTCCCGTACCGCAAAAACAAATGAAGGACGCCATTTTTTTAAATATACAGCAAAAAATAGGATCCCTTTAAAGGAATTGAGAAAAACTTGTGACAAAGCATAGGCGATAATCGGGTCCGTCAGAACCATAAGGACGAGCAGGAGCACAAACGACGCTATCGCGGCACCGGCTTCAATTTTGCTCAGCACATTGAATTTCAAATCCTTCTGCAGCAAATATTGATGCTGTTGTCCGACCGGCGCGATTAAGAACATCACCGCCAAAATCCGGATGAGCAGCACAAGTTCGTCCCGCTGATAAAAATCAGCAATCACCGGACTTAAGAAAAAAAGGCCGATAAACAAAAGGAAGCCCGTTATGATATTGAGCCAATACAAAGTCGACAATTGGCGTTCACTGATGTCTTCCTTTTGAATTAAAGCGGCCCCGAATCCCATATCAAGCACAATTTGCGTAAAAACCGTGACCGTTGTCAGCATCCCGACGAGCCCGAATTCGGTGATCGTCATTATATTGCCAAGCAGTGCAAACTGTACAATCTGGACAGCCGTGACAATCAAAGTGGACAGGCTTGTCCATTTTGCACCGCTTAAGATTTGTTTTGTAATGGTTGACATAGCATATTCCTAACTTCCTTGTATTATCTGGCTCCCTCACCAGTCAATACTACTTTAATCGTTTTGACCATGACCTTCAAATCGAGAAGAAATGTCAAATTTCGAATATAATACAGATCATGCACAAGCTTTTCCCTCGGACTGATGTCATATCCGCCATTGACTTGTGCCAGCCCCGTTAACCCAGGCTTTACAATTAAGCGGTTTTTAAATCCCGGAATCTCATGGTGGAACTGAGCGGTAAACATCGGCCGTTCCGGCCTTGGTCCGACAAGGCTCATGTCTCCGGCCAGCACATTGATCAGCTGCGGCAGTTCGTCAATCCTTGTTCTTCTAATAAACGCCCCGACCGCTGTGACCCGCGGATCATCCTTCTGGGCCCATTTGGCCCCGGATTTTTCGGCATCGATTCTCATCGAGCGCAATTTGATCAGCTTAAAATGCTTGCCGTCTTTTCCGACGCGTTCCTGGCGGTAAAAAGGCGAGCCGGGAGTTTCTATAGAAATCAAAATACAGAATAGCAGGATCACCGGCAGTGTAATGGCGAGACCGATGAGTGATAGGACGATATCCATTGCCCGTTTTATATTCAAATACCGTACTGCTTTTTCAGATAGAGCACAAGAATAGATCTGCTGGCTTGAGTATTCATTATACATTCTTAAGCTTTTGTCCATACTCACTGACATACACCTCACGATTGGTTTGGTTCTTTGTGATCTCTGCGTCAGTGTAGCATATGAACGTAAACCCATTGTAAAGGGCTTGTTAAAGAATATTAATTGTGTGATTTTTTGATAAATTTGTTTAATTTTCTTTAACCATCGACCGCCTCCGCTCCTTTTTGTTGAATTAATGGAATAATCATACTATATTTCTATATATAAAAAAAGAAGCCGAAGTTCGGCTCCTTTTTTCACATAAAGGGCTCAGGAAGCCCTCCTTCTATCTATAGTATGCTGAAACAGCATCATTGATTCCTTTTGCTGCTTTATCCTTTAGCGTCCCGCTTTTTAATTTGCTTGCGTCAGACGAATTCGTGATAAAGGCGGTTTCTAGTAAAACACTCGGCATTTTCGAGTACTTAATCACATAGAACCCTGCTGTTTTCACGCCTCTGTCTCTTGTTCCGAACGCGCTGACGACCCTCGGTTGAACTAATTCTGCAAGCCGCTTGCTGTTGGCGCTTTGATAGGTTTTGTCATAATACGTTTCAGTGCCATGTGATGAAGACGTATATGAATTGGCATGAATGCTGATGAACAGATCAGCTTTTGCGTTAGCGCCCTTTTTCACCCGTTCTTCCAACGAGTAAAACGTATCGTTTGATCTTGACATGACAGGAAGTGCACCGGCGCTATACAGCTTGCTGTTCAATCTTTTGGCGATATCAAGGTTAACATCTTTCTCCTTTAAACCGTTGCCGACCGCACCCGGATCCTGATCTCCGTGTCCCGGATCGATGAAAATCGTTTTACCGACGGCGGGATTTTTAAGCTGGTTGGCCACTTTGGAGCTGACTGAAGGTGTTCCGCCCATTATGGAAAAGTATTTGATGTTTTTGTCGCCGCTGAATGCCCTTGGTTCCTTTGATAAATTGTCTCCGTTCGTCAGAATGATCGCTTTATTTTGTTTTGCAGCCAGGGCCGCCCCGCTGATAGAATCGGCATATTTAAATCCATTGCTGACATAAGTGTTGCTCGTGCTTAAACTGAATTTTTTTGCGATATTTACAGAAAGGTCATAGCGGTTTTTTCCGCTGATTCGGGTAGGAGAAGGAAGTTTGCGATATAATGTGCTGTTTATGCTTCCCGTGCTTCCTATGACAATTGTTTGTTTAATGCCTTTGCTTATGATTGCCCCGGATGTATAGCTGTTTAACGTTTTTTCGTTGGTAAACAAGATCGGATAACCATTTTTAGCGGCGTACGGAATGACGGCGATTGGATCTGCATATAAGAATCCGTTCGCTATGACCGCTTTTGAGGTGTTTGGCATAGATTTCGCCACTTTTGCCGCTGTATCATAACGGTTTTTTCCGGCAATTCTTTTCACGGTGATTCCAAGGCTTTTGATTTGATTGGCTACTGTGTTTGATACTGCAGGAGTTCCTCCTACTATATAAACAGTTTTTGTATTCAACTCTTTTAAACGGGATTTCGTTTCAGCTGACAGTTTTTTTGAGTTTGTAAACAAAAGCGGTGCGTTTTTCTGATAAGCGAAAGGCGCTGCCGAAATGGCATCCGCATAAGCTCCTCCGCCTACAATCACAGCCGTGCTTGCGCTTGACCAGCCTTTTTTGGATGCTTGTACAGCTGTGTCATAGCGGTTTTTTCCGGCAATCCTGTTTGCTGTGTTATCTGCAAGTGCAGAAGGGATAAATAAAACAAGTCCTAACAAGCAAATCGGGAGGACTTTAAAAAATCTGTGCAAAGTGACCACTCCATCTTTTCTATAATATTTTAATTCTACTAGGCTCTAAATATATAGATCGAAATATCCAAATTGATATGATATGCTGACTCGCACATCACTCTGCATTTACCGGGCGTATCGTCCGCTTGATCAACACATTGCAAACGGCTTTAGTGGTGCCTTCCTCTAAAAACTTTCATTTGTGCCCGGGCCTTGCATGCCCCCTGGTCATCTCAGCTGGTTCCATTTATTATGTATTTTGGGGGCGGGTGTCATTGCCACATCCGCCCTTTTGAAAAATACAAGCAAAAATTTTGAAAGTTTTATTTGATACTCTCAATTTTTTTCAATTCGAGCTGGCCTTCTTCATTTTTTTGATAATTGACTTTCACTTTTTCCCCGTCTTTTAATTGGTTAATATCTCCTTTGTAATCATCGACAATGATTAAGCTGACAGGTTCGTTATTAACTTTAACTTCGATTGTATGAGAATCAGCCAATCCCACAAATGTTCCTTCTTCAGTCTGAATGTCGTTTGTCTGACTTCCTTGTGTTGATTGTTCAGCAGTTCCGCAGCCTGCCAATAAGACTAAGAAAAACATCAATGCGGCTAATTGTTTCATTTTCATCACCTCTTGTTTTTTATCGACAAACATTTTTAATTTTAAAGAAAACAAAAGAATTTTGAAACATTCTTAAGTTCTATTTCGTCAAGTTGTAATGTGACAAAAAAAAGATGTTGTTTCTATGAATTTTAAAATCTATAATCAAGTAAGAGTAAAAAATAAGGTGAGGAATCTATGAGAGCTGAAAAAAGAAAAAAGAAAAGAAAAGTCTTTTTCATTATTTTGACAATTATAGGCTTATTCGTTTTAGGTACCGGCGGGTATGCATACTACCTCTGGAATAAAGCTGCTTCAACCATCGCGAGCATACATGAAGATCTCGGAAAGTCCGACAAAAGAGACAAACAGGTTGACGTGAACAGCAAGGATCCAATTGCTGTATTAATCATGGGAGTAGATGAAAGAAAAGGCGATAAAGGACGAGCCGACTCCCTCATTTACATGACGGTGAACCCTAAGACGAATAAAACGGAAATGGTGAGCATTCCTCGTGACACATACACCGAAATCATCGGCAAAGGAACGACGGACAAAATCAACCACTCCTATGCCTTCGGTGGAACGCAAATGACCGTTGATACGGTTGAAAACTTTTTGGATGTACCTGTCGATTACTTTGTAAAAGTCAATATGGAAAGCTTCAGGGATATTGTTGATACACTCGGCGGCATTACAGTGAACAGCACGTTCGCCTTCAGCTATGACGGATATACCTTCAATAAAGGGGAAATTACCCTGGACGGTAAAGAAGCACTTGCATACACAAGGATGAGAAAACAGGATCCAAAGGGTGATTTCGGAAGACAAGAGCGGCAGCGGCAAGTCATCGAAGGCATCATCAAAAAAGGAGCAAACATCTCATCCGTTACGAAATTCAGCGATATGTTCAATGTAATTGAAGATAATGTCAAGACCAACCTTACTTTTGATGATATGTGGGATATTCAGTCAAACTACAAATCAGCCCGAAACAATGTCGTTCAACATCAGCTGAAAGGTCAGGGCACAAAAATCAACGGAATCTATTACTATCAAGTGGACGAGAACGATCGTGCAGCCATTTCTAAAGAATTGAAAGAAAGCCTATCTCTAAACAACTAATAAAAAACAAAAAAACAGCTTCCCTAAGCTTGTTTTTGTTTTTTTACTGCCTTTTTCAGATTGTATTCCCTCATTGGATATGTAAACGATTATCACCAGTTCCAAATTAAGTTCAGCCCTTCAAATATTTCCGTTTTCTTAAATCATTCGTTGTCTTTATACACTTTCGCTTGAAACTATATTTTTTAATAGCATACTTCCCTCATGTTAATGCGTGTGAAATGGCTCGAATTGTGGTAAAGTTTAAGATATCGACCACATACACTTTAAGGAAGGTGCTTTACTAATGAAAAAAGTAAGAAAAGCCATAATTCCAGCGGCTGGTCTTGGCACTCGCTTTTTGCCGGCTACTAAAGCAATGCCGAAAGAAATGCTTCCGATTGTCGACAAGCCGACCATCCAGTACATAATTGAGGAGGCCATTGAATCAGGCATCGAAGATATAATCATTGTCACAGGTAAAGGAAAGCGTGCCATCGAAGACCACTTTGACCACGCTCCGGAACTTGAACGCAATCTTGAAGAAAAAGGGAAAAACGAGTTGCTTGAAAAAGTCCAAAAAGCATCGAATATGGCTGATATCCATTACATTAGACAGAAAGAGCCAAAAGGACTCGGACATGCAGTCTGGTGTGCGCGGAATTTTATCGGTAATGAGCCTTTTGCCGTTTTACTTGGGGATGATATCGTTCAGGCTGAGACACCAGGGCTTCGTCAGCTGATGGATGAATATGATAAAACCCTTTCTTCTATCATCGGTGTTCAGCAGGTGCCGGAAGATGAAACACACCGTTACGGAATCATTGATCCGCTTACAAAAGAAGGCCGGAGATATCAAGTAAAGAACTTTGTCGAAAAACCAAAGCCTGGAACAGCTCCTTCTAATTTGGCTATTCTCGGCCGTTACATCTTTACGCCTGAAATCTTTATGTATCTGGAAAAACAAGAAATTGGAGCGGGCGGGGAAATTCAATTGACAGACGCGATTCAAAAGCTGAATGAAATTCAGCGTGTATTCGCTTACGATTTTGAAGGTAAGCGCTATGATGTCGGTGAAAAGCTTGGGTTTATTCAAACAACACTTGAATTTGCCATGCAGGACCCAGAATTAAAAACACAGCTTGTTCCTTTTATAGAAAACCTTTTAAATAAGGAAGAGATTTAAACAAAGAAAAACTGGCATTTAAATGCCAGTTTTTTTGTATAATAATCAGTTGTTATCCTTTTTCTTGCTTGCGCCTGACACTTTTCTCAGTCTCTGATTGCATCAGCAATTGATGAACAAAATCAAGAAGCTTTCGGCTGGAATCCCCTTTTGAATATGAGTTCCACTCCGCTGCAAAATGTTGAATATTTTCATTTTGTTCGCCGATCTGTTTCAACTCTTCAAGCAGTTCATCACGTTTAAAACATGCCTTTCCGGGTATTACCCTTTCAAAGTCATCGATTAGTCCGCGATTTTCGTCATATTGAGCCATATCATACGTATAGAACAGCATCGGCTTATTTAATAATGCGAATTCAAAAGGGACCGAAGAATAATCTGAAACCAGTACATCACAAGCGTATAAAAGATCTTGTAAAGGATGCTCTGAAACATCTTTAAAACAGCCATCACTCTCATCCAGTTCGATCCTTTTACGCACGGCCGGATGCAATTTTACCCACAGCTCATATTCTCCGTTTAAATCTTTTAAAAGCTGTTCTTTTGTAAACGGAAGATTGAGGCTTGCCATGTCATAATCCCTGTAGGTCGGAGCGTAGAGAATGACTTTTTTAGTTTGCACAAATGAAGCCTTTGGCTCCGAATCAAAATACTGATCAGTCAGCGGAACTCCCGTCCGCAAAAACTTTTCTTCTTTTGCGCCGAATGAACGTTTGAAAATCTCTGCCATCTTGTCTGAACCGACCGCAATATAATCAAAGGAACGATATACCTTTTTAAACCTTTTGATATCCGCCGCCGTTCTATGTTTATTCGCAACGTCCTCAAGTCCGAATTTTTTGAGTGCGCCATTGGCATGCCAAACCTGGATACATTTCGTCTGCGGACGATTGTTCAGTACGCTCGTTATCAAAAAATAATTATCAGTGATAACACATTCGCTCCTGAACATATGATAAACAGCCTGTATGATATGAAAAGGATTTGATTCACTTAGCCATTTTGATTTAACGGCCGGAAATTCCTTTGCAAGGGAAGCGGCGTGTCGAGTATACAATACACAGACTTCAAAAGGTCGGTTTGTTTTCCTTTCATATTCCTTCAGCAGCGCCCTCGCATTATCCTGGAATGAAACGAGAAAGACGACCCTTTTTCGCGGCTTGATCCACCTTAAAATAAAGCCGGTTACCGAAAGCCCTGCCGAATATAGTACAACTAGTAAAGAACGTATATTCATCCTTCAACCCAATCTCTTCAAAAAATTCATCATGATATTATGCATCAATTTGTTTTGACTGCTCTTTAACCCGTTCAGGATAGTAGCCCTGCTTTTGAACCCTTTCTTCTTTCAAAACGGAAAAAGCATATTTCGGGATATTCATCATCCTTTTCCATCTTGACGGGTTTGTTGCCAATCTATACAGCCACTCCAGGTTCAGTCGAATCAGCCAGTTCGGAGCCCGTTTGACAGAACCGCTGAAAACATCAAAGCTGCCGCCCAGGCCGATTGCAATGGCCTGCGGAAACAGATGACGATATTGATAAATAAATCTTTCTTGATGCGGGTAACCTAAAGCTACAAAAACCATGTCCGGTTTTGCCTTCGCGATCCGTTGAGCCACCGCTTCTTTATCCTTTGCAAAACCGTCTGAATATCCAACTAGTTTGATATCGGGGTATTCAGATGAGATACGCTCCACCACGGCTTTGTTCACCTCTTTTTTTGCACCGTACAAAAAAACCCTTTTATGTTTTTGGTTGGCCATCTTCAAAAGATTGACAAAAACATCATACCCTGCGATTCTCGACTTTAACCTGCTCTTCGTAAGCTTTGACATCATCACGACTCCGATGCCGTCAGGCAAAATAAAGTCAGCGGATGACAATACATCGGAATAACTTTTATCTTTAATCGCTGCGTATCCGATTTCCGGGTTAACAGTAGCGATATAGGCGCCGATGCGCCGATTAATATATGAATGTTCAAGATGGTTCATAAAGCCGGCTAAATCGTTATTAACATAGGACAAGTTGTGTATCTGTGCCGTTTGCAACTTCATCTCCTCCTTCCAACAGAAAAATGCAATTATATGTGTAAACAAACGTTAAATGTCACAGGTAAGTGATCAGCCCCAAAAACGCGAATGATCTAACGTATATTTTAACATAGATGATTCATAAAAGCTTAACAATAACTTTACATCCATTTAAGATTTTTTACGCTTCATAAAGAATAAGCGCCATTTCGCGGATTATTTTTAAATAAAATTTGGAATTTCATTTATCGTTTACAATGCTTAACGTTTGATAGACGATGTGCTATAATAAGTGATCAGTGAAGACATGCGGAAAAATTGTCTTTTTTTAGTGGAAAGCACATACGTTTTTTGGATCTTAAATACATGTGAAAGTTCATTATAGTGGTTTTAGTACGTTATAGATGAGGAAGGAGAGTACGTTTAACATGAAGAAAGTCATCACATATGGAACGTTTGATTTATTGCACTGGGGCCATATCAAATTATTGGAACGCGCCAAACAGCTGGGCGATTATCTTGTCGTAGCGATATCCACAGATGAATTCAACCTTCAAAAACAGAAGAAAGCTTATCACAGCTATGAGCATCGCAAATTAATCCTGGAAACCATTCGCTACGTTGACGAAGTGATTCCCGAAAAGAGCTGGGATCAAAAAGTACAGGATGTAATCGACCATGATATTGATGTTTTTGTCATGGGGGATGATTGGGAAGGAAAATTTGACTTCCTAAAGGAACATTGCGAAGTCGTCTATCTGCCAAGAACAGAAGGAATTTCAACTACAAAGATTAAAGAAGAAATCGCCAACCTATAATTTCTGGTCTTTTGCTACAACAAGCTATGCTATATAATTTTTTCAAAAAGTACTTCTTACAAGTTTTAAGAAGTACTTTTTGATGCTTCATGGATTTGTGAAGTGAATGCAAGTAATCGGATGAATGCCAGCTTATAGTTGAAAGGAAGAAAAAATTTGGGCGAGAATAATTTTATTAATTTGAACAATAAGGAAACAGCCGTTCCGAATATGACGTATTATTTTATTTCAGGAGGCCTGCCTGATAATTACGGAGGATTGACAAAATCACTGCTGCTCCGCTCTAAATTATTTGGCGAGGAATGTCATACACCTACAACTTTCTTAACATTCCGTTTTGACAAAGAATTTTCAAATAAAAAAAATCAATTGTTTGAAAATCAAAAAATTGACCGGAAATTCACGCGAGTATTGAATATGTTTGATGATTTCCTCAGCAAAAATGCTAATGGGCGCTTCTATTCTGAAAGAATAAGTTTGCAGGAAATTAAAAAGCAAATTCGGAGAAATCGAATTCTTCAGAAATTCGGTACGTTGTTCAGCGGAAAAATAAACAACCTTGAGATCACTTTTTACGAAGATGGAAGGTCCGTCTGTTTTGTCGATTACTTTAACAGTGAAAAAAAGTGCTATAAAAGAGAAGAATACAGCAAAAACGGAACGCTGATCATGATCGCTTATTTCGATACAAAAACAGGCTGTTTGTCCCGTCAAGAATTTGTCAATGAAAACAACATGATCTACTTGGAAAAACACTATGAATATAATCCAGAAAAGAAAGATGTTCAGTTCACTCATATGAACTGGTATTCAGAAATGGGAGCACTCCATTTTTCTGACGAATCTGATTTAAGAAGGCATTGGATTGAAGTCCTTCAGGCCGAATCAGACAAGCCGAAGTTGTTTCTTGTTGACAGCAGGCCGCAGGACAAGCATATCTTTAGAGTCAAAAAAGCGCCGGCTTCCTATTATGCTGCAATCATTCACAATAAACATTACGGTGAAAATAAATATCAGATCAAAGGCCGTTACAAAGAAGTATTCAGTCAAATGCCGAATTTAGATGCTGTTTTCTTCATTACCGAGGAGCAGATGGAGGATTTTGAACTGATTTCAGGAAAACAGAAGATTTTCTTTTTCACTCCGCACACGATAGCCAAACCGCTGGATAAACAAGTGTTGAACGTGCCAAGCAAAAAGAACAAAGCTGTTATTATATCGAGGTTGGCGCCGATGAAAAATCTTACTCACGCCATTAAAGCCTTCAGGCTTGTAGTGAACGAGATTCCCGAAGCCCAATTGGAAATTTTCGGATCAGGCGAAGAGGAACATTTGATAAAGGCTGAAATTGAAAAATCCAGCCTCCAAAACAATGTCTTTCTAAAAGGTTATACTCAAAATCCTGATGCAGAATTTCAAAAGGCTTGGCTTACTATTTCCACCTCTCACTTTGAAGGGTTCGGGCTTTCAAATATGGAGGCTCTCAGCAATGGCTGCCCTGTTGTGACTTACGACTATGATTACGGTGCCAGAAGCCTTGTGAAAGACAATAAAAACGGCTTTGTTGTCGAGCAGTATAATATTGAGCAATTGGCCGAAAAAATCGTACTGCTGATGAAAGACGAAAAGCTTCATGAGGAGTTTTCCAAACGCGCTTTTGAAATGGCCGAGAAATATTCGACACACAATTATATGCGAAACTGGTCTGTTGCACTTCATGACATGATCAAGATCAGAGAGGAAAAACAAAGCTTATCAAACGCGTTCTCCAGCAAACTTCCATTCACGATAAGAGAGAATCAAACCCGTGAATCCGTGTTGACGCTTGAGCTGCATTGTCCAATGCAGATTGATGAAAACTATCATTTGCAGCTGATAGGGCTCGACAGAAAAAACAAAGCGCTGGTTGTTTCTGCCGCTCCCGACGAATCGGGAAAACGGTTCAATATCTCTTTCGATAAAGGGATTCATGTTGAAAAAATAAGAGCAAATAAAACCAGGACATTAGATTTTTATTTAGAAATCAGTAATGCAAATCATATTAAAGTATTAAAAAGGTTATCTGTTGATCAAACAGAGATGGCTTCTCCTTTTTCAGCCAAAGAGTATGAAATCGTACCTTACACGACTGTAAAGGGTAATTATTCATGGACGCTGAACGGGAAAGACTGAAGTTTCTTCAAAAAGTGCGGCGTTACTGCCAGCTGTAGAGGGCAGGATGATGATATCATTCATCTTGTGTATAATAATCGAGAGACTTCTTCATTGAATATCTGAGTAAAAAAGAGGAGTAGACTTATTTTATGGTTAACGAAGTTCCAATAACATGCGATTTAATGAATCTAAAAATTGAGGGTTGGCAGCTTCACCTCGATTTCTCTTTGCAACATTCAATTTCCGCAGAAGAAATCAGCCTTCTGGCAGTAAACCGTAAAACAAAGGAAGAGCTGTCAGTTCCGTGTAAAAAAATAGATGGGCTTGAAACAGGTAGATACCATTCAGCCCTTCACTTAAAAGATCTTTCAAAACACGTCAATGACAAAGGCTGTCTCGATTTCTACGTCACAGGCCGGAACAATGATGACAACGTTCTGAAAAAAAGAATGAAGACAAACTTTCAGCCGATTGAACTATCTTGGAAATGGGATGAACAAAAACGTGTATTCTTCCTCCCCTATACGACAAAAAAAGGGAATTTCTCTTTGAAAGTTCTGCCAAAAAAAGCAGTGGCTGAAGTGAGCGATATGAACCTAAACCCAGAAGGCAGCCTATTCCTTAAAGGATATGCATTTTTGCTGAATGAGCATGGAAAGGTTTCTGTTAAGAATAGACGTCTTGTTTTAAAAGAAATCAACGAAGCCGAGGAGAAAAGAGAATTCGAATTCCCTCTGGAAGACGAGGAATCTGCCGGATTTAAAGTCCAAATAGATCTCAAAAACTTTTATGAAAAAAATGTCATGCCGGCTACGTTCCAATTTCATATCGAATTTATCGGCAAGGACCCTGAAACCGGGGAGGAAGTTGTCAAACGAAGCAAAGCTCTGCTGCTGAAAAACAAAGCGAATCCGCAAACAAACCAGTTTTCGATTCTTGAAACGGAAAAGGGTCTTGCGCGTTTTCATGTCTACCCGCAAAAGAAAAAAAGAAAAATGCGCTTAAGAATGAATGATTACACACTGAAGACAAGAGCCGTTTATTTTGTAGTCGGAAACAAAAACAGAGCCGTTTCCTTTGTCCGCAGAAGAAAAAACAGATTAAAGAAAAAAATCGGCAGAGCTGTGAAAAAGGCATATTATTTCACCTTCGGATTGGCGGGAAAACTGCCTGTCAAAAAGAAGACCGTCATCTTTGAAAGCTTCGCCGGAAAGCAGTACAGCTGTAATCCGCGGGCAATATATGAATATATGAAGAAAAACAATCCAGAATATAAATTGTATTGGAGCGTAAACCCGGATTATACCGATATCTTTGAAGAAAAAGGCATCCCTTATATTAAAAGGTTTACTTTCAAATGGCTCTTTGCCATGGCCAGAGCCGAGTACTGGGTCGTCAACAGCCGCCTGCCTTTATGGATTCCAAAGCCCGGGCACACGACATATCTTCAAACATGGCACGGTACGCCTTTGAAGCGGCTTGCCGTCGACATGGAAGAGGTGCATATGCCGGGCACAAACACGGAAAAATACAAAAAGAATTTTACGGCGGAAGCATCAAAATGGGATTACCTGATTTCGCCGAACGCATATTCAACCGAGATCTTTGCCCGTGCATTCCAATTTAACAAAACGATGATCGAATCCGGATATCCGAGAAACGACTTTCTCCATACGGACAACAATCCGGAAACGGTCAGGGCATTAAAAGAGAAAATGCAGCTTCCGTCCGATAAAAAGGTGATCATTTATGCACCGACATGGCGGGATGATCAGTTTTATAAAAAGGGGAAATACAAGTTTGACCTTGACCTGGATCTTGACAGGCTGAGAGAGGAAATCGGCGACGACTATGTGATCGTCTTAAGAATGCACTATTTGGTGGCGGAAAACTTTGACCTTGAGCCTTACAAAGGGTTTGCGTACGATTTTTCGTCATATGAAGACATCCGCGAGCTCTATATGGTGTCCGATTTACTCATTACAGACTATTCTTCCGTTTTCTTTGATTTCGCAAATCTGAAGCGGCCGATGATTTTCTTCGTTCCCGATATTGAAACATACCGCGACAAGCTGCGCGGCTTCTACTTTGATTTTGAAAAGGAAGCGCCCGGTCCTTTGGTGAAAACGACCGATGAAGTGATCGAGAAAATCAGGGAAACAGAAGCGCCGGATTACAGGCTGCCGGATATTTTCGATCCTTTCTATGAGAAGTTCTGCTATCTGGAGACGGGAAAATCGTCTGAAAAAGTTGTGAAAACAGTCTTTGAATGATCTTAAAAAGGAAGCCAATGTACACCTTTATTGGTTGCATTGGCTTTTTAGTTTAGAGTGAACAGTTAAACAAAAGAAGCTCTGTTAATATGTACAAAGCGGATTAAAAGTGAAAAATAAAGCGAAATCTGATACAATATAGTGCGGTACTTTAAAAATAACGTTCTGAAAATAAAGACCTAAAACTTTAACTCTAAGGAAGATTAGAATGAATGCTATGGTAAAAGTTCTGAAAGAAGTATTTTCTTCGCTTCCGCTCATTATGCGGCTTGCGGTTTATGAAACAAAGTCAAAATATCAAATGAATTATTTGGGGATTGTTTGGCAGTTTCTAAACCCGTTAATCCAGATTTTAGCCTATTGGTTTGTTTTTGGAACTGGCATTAAGGGCACTAGAGCAGATATCGACCACTATCCGTTCATCATCTGGATGCTTGCCGGTATCATTCCCTGGTTCTTTATCAGCCCGACAATTCTTGACGGATCAAACAGTGTTTTTCGTAGAATCAATTTAGTATCAAAAATGAATTTTCCGGTCAGCTCTCTTCCTGCCGTTGTTATTGCTTCCAACTTATTCAGCTACTTTGGAATGACGTTGATCTATGTTTTTATACTTGTAGGAAGCGGGCATTTTCCGACGTTGCATTGGCTGCAATATTTTTATTACTTGTTCTGTATGATTGCGTTTATGTTTTCATTCAGTTTGCTTAATTCGACGATCAGTGTTTTGGTGCGGGATTATCAGTTTTTGCTTCAGGCAGGGACAAGACTGCTGTTTTTCCTGTTGCCGATTTTTTGGGATGTGGCGCATAGCCTGGCCAACAGACCTCATGTATTGGCGGTTCTTAAACTAAATCCGCTGTTTTATATAATAGATGGCTTTAGGAACAGCTTTTTAAACGGTCATTGGTTTTTCGAGGATATTAAATACATGTTGTACTTCTGGGTCTTCACATTGCTTATATTAACTGTAGGTTCAATCCTGCATATGAAATTTAGGGATAAGTTTGTTGACTTTCTTTAAAATAGTAAGGAGATTATACGATGAAACTAAAAGTTTCGTTTCGAAATGTTTCAAAAAAGTATCATCTATATGAGAAACAGTCTGATAAAATAAAAGGTCTGTTCTTCCCGAATCAAGACGAAAAGGGCTTTTTTGCCGTACGAAACGTTTCCTTTGATGTATATGAAGGAGAAACGATTGGTTTTGTCGGAATCAACGGTTCCGGCAAATCGACGATGTCGAACTTGCTGGCAAAGGTCATTCCTCCGACAACCGGGGAAATCGAAATGAATGGCCAGCCTTCCCTTATTGCGATCTCGGCGGGGCTGAACAACCAGCTGAGCGGGAAGGATAATATCAGACTGAAATGCTTGATGATGGGACTGACCAACAAGGAGATTGATGAGCTTTATGATCAAATCGTCGAGTTTGCCGATATAGGTGATTTCATCAATCAGCCGGTCAAAAGCTATTCAAGCGGGATGAAATCCCGTCTTGGCTTTGCGATATCAGCCCATATTGATCCGGATATTTTGATTATTGACGAAGCCTTGTCAGTAGGTGACCAGACCTTCTACAAAAAATGCATTGATCGAATTACTGAATTCAAAAAACGCGGGAAAACGATTTTCTTTGTCAGTCATTCCATTGGGCAAATAGAAAAGCTATGTGACCGCGTTGCCTGGATGCATTACGGCGAAATGCGTATGTTTGGTGAAACCAAACAGGTTGTCGAGGAATATAAAGAGTTTGTTGACTGGTTTAATAAGTTGTCCAAAAAAGAAAAGAAGAAATATCAACAAGAACAGATCGAGCTGCGTAAAAAAGATCAGGCAGAAGAACGAACAAGCCGATTGCAACATAATAAAAACCCGAAATCAATAGCGAATGCGGTGCAAATCACTCTTCTGTCAATTTTGCTGATCGCAATAGCAGCAACAATGTTTGTAAGTACACCTCTGCGAACAATCGCATCCTTCGGGGCTATTCCGGGAAACGATGCTAAAAAAACGGAGGAGCGCCAAGCTGAATCAAATACAGAAGATTTAACAAAGGTCAATCAGCCGGCATATGTCAAGTCAGCGCAGCTTACAACATACAGTGATCAAAGTTTAAAACAAAAAAAGACCGCTTCTTTGCCATTTGGAACTGAAGTTACGCTTTCATCACAAAATGCCAAAGTTGCGCAAATTCATTTTAACGGAAAGAATTATTTCGTGAAAAAAAACAGCCTTTCCTTAGCTAAAGACCTGGAAACTGTTTCATTGACTGCAAATGCTTTTTCGCCTTACTTTTCCGAGAAAGCAAAGTCTTCCTACCAATACTTCCTTTCCTTTTTAGGGGAAAGTGAGCAGACACTAGAACAGACGTTGCAAGGGATCAAACAAGCCAAATATGATGACGGAAGAACGGGCCTTCGTCTTGATTATGAAAAGGTCGACTATATCATTGAAAAGCAACAAGCAGCAGCAATCATATTCCATGACATTGAAGCTGTCGAGCCGGCCACAATATCTCTACCTGAGAAGAAAGCTGTGTTTGACAACGATCATAAACGATACTTCTTCAAAACAAAAAAGCAGCTGTTTGTAGTGGATAACGAAAAACATACTTTAATGATAAGAAATGAAAAATAAAGAAAAAAGCCATTGTGATGGTTCATCATCCACAATGGCTTTTTTAATTAGAAATAAAGATCAGACGCATTTAAGCGTCTGATCTTTTTGCCTATTTATATTTAGGAATATCATAATACAACGTATAGTTGTCCAGCAGCGTGTACAAGCTGTACATCCGATTTACTTGTTTATAAGCCCAGCCGATATCTGTTGCATATTGGTGACTCGCCGTTGGAGCCCATCTCATTTTAAACAGAGTATCCTGCTGAAATCCGCTTCGGTGGATATAGTTTTTGCCGATCAGTTCGGCTCCGCCGATGATCGCCTTTTCAGGTGTATCCCACCCCTGCTCATAGGCTGTTTTGGAGCCGCATGATACCGCACAGGAATCATATGCACCATAGCCATACATATTGTAAACCGTTGTACCGTTGTATTTGACACCGTTGGCTAATTCTGAAGTTCCATTTCCGGTTTCCAAAAGAGCATGAGAGATCAAATACAATTCATTAATGTTGTATTTTTTGGATGCCTCTACAAATGCTGCTCCTTTTCCTTCAAGAATTCCTTTACCTTTTAAAATCTTGCTATTGATTTCACTGGCTGATAGACCTGCATATTGAGACAATTTCAAGAACTGGAAGTAATACTTGCTGTCCATTGAAAAGTTGTTCGGATTAATATAATAGACGGTCTCATCTTCGCTAGCGTTTCTCCAGCCCATGTTGATTTTCGCCCAGTTTCCTTCAGTGCCGACGATGCTGACTTTGTCGCCTTTTTCAAGCAGCCCTACAATGTTGTTGCTTGCTACTTTCGGCGAAGATCTTACATTTAGGTAGTCTGCTGTTACAGTACTGTTGGCCGTATTGATATAAGAAAGCGATACATAACCCGGAGAGTCGGTCTGCGGGTTCACGCTCATTTGCTTTTGCAGCATTTCACTGAGGGTGAGGCCGTAATCGGTATACATGATTTGCGGACCGTCTTTTATTTTCACAATGTTGACAGACCATCCAAAATCACTTTTGATTTGATTGGCTACCGCAGATGCATTATTGTATCCCTGGATATTATTCACGACAATTTTATAAAGATATTGTCGCTCGCTCGTATAACTGCTCCACCAGCCTTTTTTCTTAAAGAAGGCTTGAGCTTTCAGCAAGTCATCATAAAGCAAATTCATACCGGTTTCAATTCTGTAGCTAGAATATCCGGCTTCTCCAGTGTTAACAATTGTAGCCCACCAATCATTATTCTGGAAGAATTCCAGTCCTTTTTGGGCTTGCGCCTTACCCAAGATCTGCTCGGATACTACCCGGTATGATGAATATCCGGTTTCACCGGTCTTCTGATAGCCGGCATACCATGAATTCTTTTTGAAAAATTCCAATCCTCTATTTACTTGATCCATTCCCAGTACTGGATTGGAATATATTTTAAAGCGGGTATATCCTGTTTTTCCGGTATCCTGATAACCAACATACCAATTGTTCGATTTGAAGAAATCTAACCCTTTGGCAAGCAGAGTATCACCAAGAATCGGTTCAGAATAGATCTTGAATTTAGTATATGCTTGTTCTCCTGTTTCTTTATAAGACACATACCATGAATTCTTTTGAAAGAACTCTACTCCCTTATTTACAGCACTCATTCCAAGTACGGGATCGGAAACGATTTTGTAGCGCTCATACGTTTGTTTATCACTTTTCTGTGTTGAAAACCACCATTTTTTCTCCGTCAAATACTGTTCTGCCTTTTCCCGATCTGAGGAATTGAGATCATGAAATAAAATTCTAAACGACGTGGAATTTGGCACCTGTTCATATTCAGCAGTTAAGTTGATGGCCTCTTTGATCTCTTGAATATACGCTTTAACAAGAGACTCGCTTCCGAATCCGCCTGTTCTGATGTTGAAGTATTCGACAGGATCGCCTGCAGGCTGTACTCGGCCTTTAATGCCTGTCTCAGTTTCGAATTTTTCAAGGTTGGCTTGGGTAGCAGACTCGCTGCTGAATCCGCCGCTCGTCAGAATATAATATTTTTCGGGATCGCCCACAGGCTTATATGTCCCATTGATTCCGGTTTTCTGCTCGAAATCGCTTAAAATATTCTTTACTTTTGACTCATCGTTGAATCCGCCGCTTATCAAAGTGTAATACTTTTCAGGATCACCGATCGGTTTATATGTACCATCGATTCCTGTTTCATTCTTGAAATCACTTAAAATACCTTTTACTTTAGATTCGCCGACGAATCCGCCGCTGACTATCTGATAATAATAGTCCTTGGTCGTATTTATCGGTTCCACCGATGCAGATAATCCGGTCTGCTTCGTAAAAGACTGAGCGACTGATTCCGTTTTCGATTTACCTGAAAAACCGCCGCTTGATACATAATAATAGTAATCTTTCGTTCCGATTGGCACGTAATCGGCATTTATGCCTGTGCTATTTTCAAACTCTTGCAGGCTTGATTTGACACGCGACTCTGTCGGAAACCCACCGGAATACACGTTATAAACATTTTTATAATCGTTTGTTTTTTGATATGCAGCATTCCAGCCGGTGTTTGCTTTCAGTTTCTGCAGATTTTTTTCAGCATCTTCCTGTCCAAGAAAAGCAGCCGACGTCTCTACTTTATATGTAGAAGTATCCGTATAGCCTGAAGATTTATTGACGAAGATCGAACTCAACATCCCGATAAAAAGTACAGCAACTGCAAATTTTAAAGATACTTTTCTCACTAGACTCCCCCCTTCTTTTTAATGTTCTATTCATCTCTCAGTTTTCTGTATCGGCTTACAAAAAGATTTGTTTAACCGACATTTACGAGTATATCAAAATTTCGAGCAAAGACTATTATTTTTTTGGAACAATTAAAAAAATGTGAAGAAAACCATGACTCTTGTCATAAAAATGACTTTCATCCATTAAAATGGAGGTTCATGTTTAAATCAGGCGATCTTGACAAAAATAAAGGAATACGGATATCTTTAATTAAAAATAATGACAAGGGGACTTTATGGACATTAAAAAGACAATTACCACAATGGAAAATTTATCAAATGTCTCTCTCACCTTTGATGAGAAATTCATATTAATTGTAGAACATAAACAGACTAACTTTGAGTTTTTTCTGAATTTAAAATCATCTTCCGACACTTTGCTGGTTCTTGGGTCCGGAGCGATCGATCCGAAAAAACATACACTACCTGTTTTCCACAGACATTCGTGGGCAGATGAAATTGCCTGCTCCAGCATATTTTATAATGACCCAACCCTTTATTTAGGAAATATCAATATCGGCTGGGGACAAGGGGATGAAAACCATTTTTATTTAGAGACCATTTCAAATATCGTGGTCAAAATCGCTGATATGTTAAAAATAAAACCGGAGAAAACAACTTTTTATGGAAGCTCTGCCGGTGGATTCACCTCTCTATTCCTTAGCGGGCTCTTAAAAGGCTCAACCGCCTTGGTCAACAATCCACAAACGATCGTCTACAACTATTATCAAAGCCATGTCTTGAAAATGCTTGAGACGTCATATAAAAAAAAGAGCTTGGATGATTTTCCACAGCATTTAAAGTACAGGTTGAACATCCCGGAATTTTATAAAAAAATAAATTATATCCCCAATATCATTTATTACCAAAATCTAGCCTGTGAACATGATGTTTACCGCCATTTTCACCCTTTTATTAATGAATTGTTTGAACTCACCAAACAAAAACCATATGTAAAGAAAATTGAATGTCATTTTTATTATGATGAAGAACAGGGCCATAATCCTATGAGTAAAGAAGAAACGTTAGCTATTTTAAACGAGAGAACGGCAGAATAAGCATAAAAAAACCAAGGGTAAGGGGAGACATTCCCCCCTTACCTAAACTTATGATTTTAACAAATTTAAAATCTCTTGATCTTTCCAATCCATTCCTTCGTACAACCTTAGGATTTGTACTAAGAGATCTCTTGCTTCATCTTTTTCCTCTTCGTTTACCATGGTCAGTTTTGCCATATACCAATTCTTCACATAGTTTTCAAGGCGAATATCTTGATAATCTTTTAATAGCTCTTCTTTTGACAACCAAGCAATCCGCGCTTTTTCAAGCAGCATATATCGTTCAAAAAATCTTTTGTTTATATTGTTAACTGAAGAATTTTCAACCATTGCATAGTAAATATGAATAGGTAAATCAATGACTTTAAAAGCCCTTGATGAGAGGATCATTTCATGAAAAACGAGAGTGTCCTCCCCTATTGCACCTTCAACCATCTTAATGCCGGAATTCACCAGCCATTCTCTGTTAGCAACAAGAGCCTGAATGCTCATCGCCTTAAAATACGTTTTTTTGAGAAACTCCTCATGCGGTCCCTTCCTAGATGCCTTGCCATTATTGAACCCCATCATGGTTTTATAGTAGGAAAATAGCTGCTCTTTATCTGATAATCGCACCATATCTCCGATGACCATATCATATAAAGATTTTTTTGCCTCCTGTAATAAGGCGGCATAGCCATCATTAATCGCTTCATTATCCGGGTCAAGATATGTTACCCATTCCGAAGATGACAGATCCAGTCCTTTATTTCTTGGCCTTGACGCGCTTCCGCTGCCTCCTTGCGGATAAAAATACGTTTTTACATTGGGGTATTGTTCCTGCAGCCTTTTGACGACATAAGGTGTATACCCGTCTGTTGATCCGTCATCAACGATAATGATCTCCATATCCTCAAAGATACTGCTTCTGGAAAGACTCTGAAAACATTTATACCTTAAATGCTCGCCATTATTATAGGTTGGTACAATCACCGAGAGCTTATAAGTTTTGTTTTCTTTCACCTGTTTTTTCTCCGGAGCAGTCAAAATCTCTAAAGGATCAACACTATATCCCTTCTCAAGCTCGCCAGGCTGCATATCTTTTAACGATTGCCAATCAAACGATTCTCTCCAGAACAAAGTCCGATAACGGTCCTTCATTTCATTTACATAGTGATGTTCTACCCCAGGCACATATTCTTGCGGCGACCGGTAGTAAGCATCTTTTGTAATATAGTCTGAATCTGTGTATTTAAATCCGTTGATCATGTCCTCGAGATAATATTCTCCATAACGGTAATCCTCACTGAAAAATGCAACCATGTCATGCTCAGCATAAATTTGTTCCGTTACATCTTTTTCTACCATAAACGTCTTGTAAGGATAAGATTGACGGTTAAACTGTTCTCTCATTTCAGGCGTATCTTCTTTTGTTACGACAAGGATCTTTTTATTGAATTCATGTTTTTCAAGTCCCGTGATTTGAGCTATTTTTCTTACTCTGTCAAATGCCGTTTCCCCATTCAATACTTTTCTGACGCCTTGCATCTGCAATTCATAGGTTTCTTTGGCAGACAATGAGTTTAGATAATCAGTCAATTCTTCTTTAGATGGAGCCAGGAATACGTTAGGATATTTGCTGTTAATTCCGATGCTGTAGTTGGACAGCACAACTGTACCCATTGCCTGCAATTCATAAACCCGGTTGGCAAACATTGTGTTGCTGTCTTTTACAGAGTTTAAATTCAATGTGAAATCATACATCTTATGAATTTTTTGCAAAGTTTCATGATCTGTTGACGGCACAACATAAGGAACATATTCCTTTGGATAAAAGTGAGCCGGAAGCTGTAATGAAAAATTGCGGTCAATAATGGTCAATTCACGGCCTGCATTCAATACGCCATCGAAGAGAATTCGGCTGTCATGCTGTCTGTTTGGATATTTATGATACCAAGACCCTGCAAATAAGATATCCTGTCTTCTGAACATTCTTGTTCCGATCGGGTTATGATAGATTGGGTTAACGCCAAATTCCAATACATCAAACGTTTTTGCTGAAGGACAGTCCCTTCGATAGTCTTCGAGAACTTCTTGGCACGTAGTAAAAATATGGTCTGCTTGCTGAGCCAAGTCGATATAAAACTCATAATTAACCGGATCTTCTTTTGAATAAAAGACAATAGGAATGCTTTTGCTTCTATAAAATTCAATAATACTGCGGATTCGATCCCGTATTTTCTTGATTTTTGGATTCCCTAGGCCTTTCCATGCTCCATCAAGCCCTCTCCAAGCAGTAGCAAGAACAAAAACGTCAATTTTGTCAGCAAAATTTTTATAGTTTTCATAAGTAATATAATGAAAACCCGCAGCGTCTTCCAAACTTTTGAATAAGAATTCATCTGCAATAATTCCAACTTGTAAATCAAGTTTCTTGTAATACCTTGAACCATTGCTGTCAGGAAGTTGTTTGATTTGCTCCTGAATTTCCTCATAATATCCTTTTTTGTGATTTTTCTTCAAAAGCCGCAAGTATGCTTCTTTTTCAGCCGGCGTCATGATATTGTTTTGACTAGATGCTGGTGCGCTTTTAGCCGTTTGACTATTTCTTAAGCTGGCAAGCTTGTTTTTCCTGTCATTTAAAACCGCTAAATTCTTCTTTTTGTTAAACTCACTTATAGCGGCTTTATCAACGGCAATCTCCTTTGTCAATCTAGCTATTTTTTGTTTAATAGTCGTTAGACGCTGATCAATATTCGACATCAACGATTACCTCTTCTTTTTCTAAATTTCCAATAAAAAAGGGTTAAACGTCCTAATTTTGACGAAGAGAGTGCTTGATAACGCCTCTCCAGATACTTCGTTTGCTTGTCCGTTTTCTTTTGCTGCTGTAATAATTTTTCTTCCTTCTTATATGCATCGACGAGATCTTTTTTCAGTGCTGTCACTTCATTAAGCAATGAAGATATCTGCTTCTCATACGGCTGAATTTTTTTTCTCTCATGAAGATTAAGGGTATCGATCACACTGCAGATTGTTTCTGATAAATCGTTGACGGCCGTGTCATTTGCTCGTTGCAGTTTTAATCCAAGCCATTTGTTTCCGCCGTGAACTTTAACATTAAATCCGAGCTGAAAAGATGTTATGACTAAATTCAGGAGATTATTGAGATTTAGGTTTTCTATAAATGACCATAGAACAAAACTTCCGTTCGATGACAAATATGGGGTTAATCGTTCAATATATCTTTCAGAATCAAATACGGCCTTTAGAAGATCTCCCAATAGAATGGTGTCAAATTTCTCACTACTTGTTTCTCCCTCTTCTTCAAGGTCATGCCTTAAATAAACGACTTTTTTTCCAATAGCAGACAAGTATGCATCACCAAGATTACTTGATTTTACAGCAATTAAAATATGATCCCCCACAGCCGATGTGTATTCCCATTTTATTGGATTATTGTCGTCTAAATCTAAAAATTCGTTGTTTTTTTCGTTTGCGTTCGGAGCTGTTTCCGAGAAAACAGGTTTCAAATCATCTTCCTCCTTCTCTGCATAAGTGAGGGAATATAAAACTGGATCCTAATCAATGAGGATAGTCTGCCGTTTGGCAGACTATCCATGTGTTCATGAAAAATATCTGAGAAGAGCTTCAACAATACGTTTGGACGCATGTCCATCTCCATAAGGGTTAGAAGCCTTTGACATTCTTTTATATTCTTCCTCATCTGTCAGTAGCTGTTTTGTCAGCCTGTAAATCACATCTTCTTCTATGCCGGCAAGCTTTAATGTCCCTGCTTCGATTCCTTCAGGTCTTTCCGTTGTATCCCGTAAAACAAGAACAGGCTTCCCTAACGAAGGAGCTTCTTCCTGCACCCCTCCTGAATCGGTTAAAATTAAATATGATTTTGAAGCGAAGTTGTGGAAGTCAATCACTTCTAAAGGTTCAATTAAATGAACGCGGTCCAGGCTTCCCAATATTTTTTCAGCTGTTTCCCTTACAACAGGGTTCAAGTGAACAGGATAAACAACTTGAACATCTTGATGCTCTTCAACGATTCTTTTGATCGCTCGAAACATATTTTCCATAGGTTCCCCAATGTTTTCCCTTCGATGAGCAGTCAAAAGAATCATCCTGTCATCGCCCAGCCGATCAAGAACTTCATGATGATAATCATCCCGGACAGTCGTTTTAAGAGCATCGATCGCCGTGTTTCCTGTCACATAGATTTGTGCAGGATCTTTGTTTTCCTCTAAAAGGTTCTGTTTTGATTTTTCTGTAGGGGCAAAATGCAAATCGGCAATCACACCCGTAATCTGGCGGTTGATTTCCTCAGGAAAAGGAGAATATTTGTTTCGCGTTCTCAATCCCGCTTCTACATGCCCAACAGAGATTTGATTATAAAATGCAGCAAGGCTGCCGACAAAAGTAGTTGTTGTGTCACCATGTACAAGCACAACATCCGGCTTTTGCTCTATTAACAAATGATTTAATTTCGTCAATGCGCGTGTGGTAATGTCAGCCAGCGTCTGCCTGTCTTTCATAATATTCAAATCAAAATCAGGCTGAATGTCAAAAGCACTGAGGACTTGGTCAAGCATCTCCCTATGCTGAGCAGTAACGGTTACGAAAGACTCGATGTGATCGGGATATTTATTGAGTTCAAGGACAAGCGGGGCCATTTTGATTGCTTCCGGCCGAGTCCCGAATATGGTCATAACTTTTATTTTTTTCAATGCTTTGCCTCCTAGTTGTTGCGATTCACTTTATGTCATAGCAGTTCGGAACAATGCTTTGATGAACTATACCAATACCGTCTCTTCATTTAATGACTCATGAAGGTTTCCAAAATTGATATATTTAAAATCATTTGAACGATTTTTCACGACATTTTTCGTATCAAAAATTTGCTTAGTCGACATTTTAGACAAATGGGACCAGTCTAATTCTTTAAATGCATCATGGTCAGATAAAATTAAAATTAAATCTGAATGATCTACTGCTTCCTCGATGTCATCGACAACGAAATCCTTTTTAACATACGGATCATAAGCTCTGACTTCATATTTCCCTTGTTCTTTTAAGATTTCTAAAATTTCCATAGCCGGGCTTTCTCTGATATCATCTACATTTCCTTTATAAGTGAGGCCAAACACGGTAATAGTCTGTCCTTTCGCCTTTTCCATCAATGTATTGACATTCTCTACTACATAGTAAGGCATTGAAGTATTAATGGAACGTGAAAGGTCAATCAATCTCGCAGTTTCCGGGGCTTTAGCGACAATAAAATAAGGGTCAACAGCCAGACAATGGCCTCCTACACCTGGTCCAGGTGTATGTAAATTGACTCTTGGATGTTTATTTGCCATTTCAATAACGTCAAGTGCATCTATCTCAAGTTCGTTACATACTTTTGTAAGCTCATTGGCTAAAGCAATATTTACATCCCTAAATGTATTCTCCATCAGCTTAGACATTTCTGCTGTTTTAGCGTTTGTTCTAATAATCTCGCCTTTCACAAAAGTGCTGTAAACTTTTGCTCCAGCTTCAGTACAAGCTGGTGTAATTCCACCCACAATACGATTATTATATACTAATTCGTGAAGAATCTGCCCGGGAAGCACCCTTTCAGGACAGTGAACCAAGTATACATCTTCACCAATGACAAAACCGGCGTCTTCCACCAGAGGTTTCACAAAGTCATCCATACTTCTTGGTCCGATTGTTGATTCAACAATAATAACGTTGCCCTTTTGGACAAATGGAAGAACCGTCTTAACGGCATCCAGAACATAAGTTAAATCACAGGATTTATGTTCATCATTACGGTTAGGGGTGGGTACTGAGATAATGAACGCTTCAGCTTCCTCCGGCATCAATGAGGCTTTAAAAGTCCCATTTTGAATGACCTCATTTAAGGCTTCCTGCAGGCCCGGCTCCTCGATATGAATGAATCCTGCATTCAATGAGTCTATTACTTCCTGTTTAATATCAACACCTACGACTTCAACGTTGTGTTTAGCGAACATAATAGATGTCGGCAACCCAATATAACCAAGTCCCATCGTACAAATTTTCATCATTTTTGCGCTCCTTTTCAAAATTATATCATTAGAACTAGTGAATAATACCTATTATAAGACCAAACCATTCACGGCAAGTCTTTTATACACTCTTAAAAAAGCAACCTTCTCTTGTTCCCAGTTGTATAAATCCCTGGCTCTGAGACTATTTCGACTTAAAACATCTCTCAAATCCGGAGCGCTCAGCAGTTTGTTAACGCCCTCAGCAATAGAATCCGGGTCATGTGAATCTACTGTTATGCCTGTCTTCTCTCCTTCTGTCACTCTCCTGATTTCCGGAAAATCACAAGCAACCACCGGAACCCCGGCCATCATGTATTCGAACAATTTGTTCGAAGAAGCTGAATAGTGATTAAAGCACACATTATTTAATACTTGAAAACCTAAATATGCATTGCGCGTATATTTAGGGAGGTCAGACAGCGGAACCTTTGGCAAAAATCTAACTCTGTCTTCGATTCCCATTTCATCAACCATTTTTTCCAAATCGGGCTTTATACGGCCATCTCCAATAAACACTAGTGTTCCTTCGATAAATTTCGGAGCCGCTTTAACGAGATTTTCAAGTCCCCTTCCCGTTTGTATACCCCCTTGATACAAAAGGATTTTTTCCTTTTCCGGAAGGTTCAATAGGCTGTGGAGATCGATTTTTTCACTGTTTTCTTCTATTTGTTTAAATGGGTAGTTGTGCACTACATCCGGATAAAAACCGTAAAGATCCTCATTATACTTTGCTCTCGTATGGTTTTCGACAATCATTGCATCAATTTTTTTAATCAAAAAAGCTTCCATTTTTCCATAAAAGCTGCTGTCGTAACCCGTTCTGCTTGTTTGTACTTCATGAGAATCATAAATCAGCTTTTTTTTCTTCAAGCGGAACTTTGAACATATATAACCTTGCGGAAGTGTGTTTAAATCATTTGAATGGTAGATGTCATACTTCCGCTTCGCCCCTTTTAAAATCATTCTTAAAATGATGCTTCCTCTGACAATTGCTGTCTTCAGTTTCGTTTTGAGAACGGTTAAAGCAAAAAGAGTACAGATGATGACAGGAATCGGCATCATATATACTAAAAACAGCCATAAGAGAGCAGACAGCAGCAGCAAAAATTTATTCTGCCTTAACTTCTTCATGATCATTTGAAAAAACTGAAGGCTTACCGGATATCTCTTGACGCGATGCACCCTAAAATGTTGATTGTATTCTTCAAAAGTTTTAAGATTAGGATCTTTTGGATCGTGGATACAAATCAAATCAACATCATAGGTATCTTCGGACAGTGCTGTACATTCCCTCATCACCCTTGCATCATTTGTAAAATGGTTCCAAACAAACATACAAACTTTTGTTCTCATCATAATCAACCTTTAGCAATTTGATCTAACAAATTCGTTAATTTGTTAATATTGTTTTCCCACAAGAATTTTTTTTCGATAAATTCTCTGCAATTAGACTGCATCTCTTCTAATAGTTCCGGATCATTGTAAAGCTTTAAAATATAGCTTACCATTTCATCAACTGATTGACGGCTTGTCACAAAGCCGATTTTTTCATTTTCAATCAGCTGTTTGGAATATCCAGACAATGAAGCGACAACAGGAAGTTTGCATGTTAAGTAGTCAATAATTTTACCCGGGAGTACAGTTTCAAAGACCTTGGAATTATTCAGTGTTGCAATTCCCACATCACAGCGCGACATCCGGTTTAAACAATCTTGTCTTCCCATCGGCTTTATAAGCTTAACGTTTTTAAGGTTATGGCGCTGGACAAAATCTGTAAAAGTCTGTTTTTGCACTCCATAGCCAATAACGTTTAGAGAAATATTATGTTCACTCAGCTTTTTTGCAAGCTGCATTAAAATTGTGACATCTTGAGCCAGTCCAATGTTGCCTGCATAAACGACATTAAACATTGAGTCGCCGTCTCTTTTCTTCAGTATCGTCTCTTTTTTTCTGGCAGCATTCGGCAGGAATATCAGCTTTTTTGTTAAACCCTCGGATTTATTTTTAAAATGGTTTATAAATCCCTCACTGTTGATAATGATATGGTCCGCTTTTTTGTATAAAGCAGATTCCATTTTTTCAAATAACCAAATGATATAAGAACGATTAAATACGCCAACACCTTTCAGTGATTCCGGCCATAAATCTCTGACATCCAACAGCAGTTTCGCATTGTAACGATTTTTAGCGATTAAACCGACAAATGCTACAAAAATAGGCGGAGAAGTAACAAACACAATATCATATTTATTTTTATCCTTCTTCACGTAAAAAAACATTTTCAACATGATCTCAAGATAATAGAACAGGCGGCTAAAGAAGTTTGAAGAATATTTTTTATTCTGAACTGACAATCGAGTAACTCTTTTTCGGTCTACATCGATTTCCCGCTCGTTCCAAAAATCTTCTTGAGAATAAATGTCTCTGGAAGGATACGTCGGCTCTGTGGTCAAAACATCTACATGATAACCTTTTTGCTTCAGCATAAGGAAAATGGTTTTCATCCGGTTACCTGCACTGCCGATTTCAGGATAAAAATTTTGTGTGATCATTAAAATTTTCAAATAAACTCCCCGCACTTCCACAAAAATTTTAAAAATGATGCTGCGTATGAATCAAATCCCATCATCACCTGAAAATGTAAAATATGCAAGCGAATCACCAAATGAAACAGATTCATATAATTCTGTAAGTCTATCTAAGATTATAATATTTACAAAACGACAAATGCAACAGCAGTTCGCGAATTTCGACACAATTCTCCTTTCCTTTATCAGGGAATTTGTTGTGTAAAAAAACCTACACAAATAGGAAGCAGGTCCCTGCTCCCTAACGATAAACCGATACATCATAATACAAAGTATAGTCTTCAAGCAATACATAAAGGCCGTACATTCTCCCCACCTGCTTGTAAGCCCAGCCGACATCTGTCGCGTACTGATGAAGGGCATTCGGCGACCATCTCATCTTATAGAGTGTGTCCTGTTTGTAAGTCGGGTGGTGAATGTATTTTTCACCGATGAATTTAGCTCCGCCCATGATCGCGGCCTCCGGTGTGAACCAGCCCTGTTCATAGGCGTATTTGGCGCCATAGTAGAGCGGATTGCTGTCATAGGCACCGACTCCGTACATATTGTAAACCTTTTTGCCGTTGAACATCGTTCCTTTGGCCAACTCGGAAGTTCCGTTGCCCGTCTCAAGGAGGGAGTGCGAAATGAGGTACAGTTCATTGATGCTGTATCTTCTCGCGGCATCGATGAACGCCTGTCCTTTGCCTGTCAAAATTCCTTTATGATAAAGAATTTTTCTATTGACTTCGGCAGCATTCAATCCGGCTGTTTGCGAAAGTTTTAAAAATTGAAAGTACGCCGAGCTGTCCTTTGTGAAATTTTCCGGATTGACATATTTCTCGACTTCTTCTCTGCTGGCATTGCGCCAGTTCATTCTGATTTTAGCCCAGCCGTTTTCTTGGGAGATGATGCTGACTTTATTCCCTTTCTGCAGCTGTCCGATGATATTTCCGCTAACGACGCGCGGACTTGACCTGACATTCAACAGATCCGCGGTTACGGTTTGGTTGGCAGTATTGATATAGCTTAATGATACATATGCAGGCGCATCCGTTTGCGGACTGACTTTCATCTGCTTGTCTACCATTTGGCTTAGCGTGATCCCGTAATCGGTCGTGGTGATTTGCGGGCCATTTTTGATTTTGATGATCGTCACCGGCCATCCGTAACTTGTTTTGATCCGATTGGCTGCAGCCTCTGCGCGGATTTTTCCTGTAAATTGTTCATTGATCAAGATGTGAAAAAGGCTGGTCGTCTTCGTTTGATATGTCGCACTGACACCGTTTTTCTTAAAGACATTCAGCCCCCGGTCAAGATCTGTCTTGCTTGTGATCCGGCTTGCTGTAATCCGGTACTGTCTGTAGCCGTATTCACCGGTTTTTACGATTTCACCTGGTATATTTCGCTTGCTGAAAAATTCGAGCGCTTGCTTTAATTTGTCCGTGCTCAGCACAGCCTCTGAACTTAGCGTATACCGGCTGTCATATTGACCTGTCTTTTCGGTTGCTGCATGAAGGCCGAGCTCTTCAAAGAAACGGAGCGCTTTTTTCACCTTGTCCTGTTCATAAATAGATGCCGTTGTCAGCTGATAATGACTGTGAATTTTTTTCCCTGTCGCTGCTGCTTTACCGGCTGCACCGTTTTTCTTAAAGACATTCAATCCTTTATTGATTTGTCCTTGTTCGGCGGTTTCTTTTGATGCGATCCTGTAGCGGACCTCGGTCGTGTTTCCTGCATGTTGAGCCGTTGCTTGAATGTTTTTGTTCTTAAAGAACAGAATGCCATCGTTCGCTTTCCTTTGTTCTGAAACCGCGCTGGAAACGATCCGGAAAGATGTTTGCTTTTTTCCCGCCCTAGAGGCGGTATAGCGCCATGTTTTCTTTTTGAAAAAGACATCTATTTTTTTGAGATTTTGACTGTCCACATTTTTCGTGCTGATCATCCAGAAGCGCGTCCCTTTCACCTTTTCTGCGGCAGAGGCCACGCCTGTATTCTTTTTCATTTGGCTGGCGGCATTTTTCGCGCTCTTTTCGTCATTAAAATATCCCGATTTGATATGATATAGCTGCCCGGGCTTCCCAGCGGCTTCATATTTGCCTTTCATCTTAAGCTTGTTTTCAAACTGCCTCAGCAGATTTTTCGCGTTTGATTCACCTTGTATCACACCGGTGACAATTTTATACCGGGGCTGCTGTTTTCTTATCGTTTCTATAGAGCCTTTAAGGGCGGTTTCTTTTTCAAATTGCAAAAGCAGGCTTTTCGCTTTGTTTCCGTCTGCGATTTCACCCGAATAAAGCTTTACTGTATTTTTTCCGGTTCCGTATGGAGCGTATGACGCCTTTAGGCCGGTCTCTTTTTCAAAGCGGCTGAGGATGGCTTTTGTTTGCTTCTCCCCCTCAATTCCCTCTGTGGTCACCTTAACGTAAGCCTCTCGTTTTCCAGCGATTGTGTAAGCTGCCTTCAGGCCGGTTTCTTTTTCAAATTGGAGAGCCCATTCCTTGGCTTTTGCTTCACCGGCAAATTCCTTTGACACCGCTTTTGCTAAAGGTTCTTTCTGACCGATCGTACCATAGGATGCTTTCAAGGCCGTTTCTTTTTGAAGCTGCTCAAGCAGATTTTTGGCTCTGCTCTCCCCTTCAATCCCGCCTGTCATCAAGACGTATGTTGTACTGTTTTTTCCTGATGGTTGATACTCGGCTTTCCATCCCGTGTCTTTTTTCAGTTGTTCAACTGCTTTTACAGCTTCGTTTTCACTATTAAACTCTTTTGTTGTTTCAATTTTGTAGACGGAAGTGTCCGTGTATGCTGCAAAAGCGGGAATTGCCGGAACTGCCGCATGTATGCATAACATCATCGCAGTGAAACAGACGGCTTTTTTGATAGTCTTGTTCACATTCTCTTCTCCCCTCGCCCTTTCGAGCTTCCTAGGTTCTTGATCTTGCTTTCTCTTTTTATCGGCACTGTGGAGATGTTTTTTCACAATAAAAAAGCTTACCGGCCTTTTTTTGAAGACCGGTAAGCTTTTTTATATGTGCGATACAATGAGTTCGCATGTTCCTTCTATTGTAAAGTCATGGATTCCCGCAGGCAGGATAAAGTTTGTTCCTTTGCCGATCAAATACGTTTCACCGCCCTGAGTGAGCTTGGCTTCCCCTTCTAGGACGCTGCACAGAAGGAAAGGGTGATCCTGAGTCAGCTCAGCAAGTCCATCGACATCCCATTTGTATACTGAAAAATACTCCGCTTCAACAAATGTTTTAATGGTGATGCCTTTTCTTGTTTCTGTTGATTCGTCAGCGTATCCGTCAACATGTGGCACGGTTGTGACATTGATCGCCTGTCCAAGGTGAAGCTCGCGCTTTTCTCCATTTTGGTCAGTCCGGTCATAATCGTACACCCGGTATGTCGTATCAGAGCTTTGCTGGGTTTCAAGGACAAGCGTGCCTTCACAAAGAGCGTGTATCGTACCGCTTGGAACGTAATAAAAATCGCCCGGTTTGATTTTAATTCGCCTTAAAAGATTATCCCAATCCCCGCTGTTGATCATCGTGACAAGCTCTGTCCGCGTTCTTGCCGTGTGGCCGTAGACGATTTCCGCCCCCTCTTTGCAGTCGATGATATACCAGCATTCCGTCTTTCCAAGTTCACCGTTTTCATGTTCTCCCGCATAGTAGTCGTCAGGGTGAACCTGAACGGAAAGATCCTTGTTCGCGTCGAGAATTTTTGTTAGAAGCGGAAAGCGGTCGCCTTCTATGCCGCCAAACAGTTCGCGATGCTCATCCCAAAGCTCTGCGAGCGTTTTTCCTTTATACTGTCCTGAAGCCACGAGATTCGGCCCATTTGGATGAGCGGAAATCGCCCAGCATTCACCTGTCAAATCAGAAGGGATGTCATAGCCAAATCGTTCTCTCAAGGCTGTTCCTCCCCATATTCTTTCCTTGAATTCAGGCTGCAAAAAAATCGGTGATTGCGTCATGAAGCCGTTTCCCCCTTTGTTATCCATATCCTTTTCCATGCAGGGCTATGTAAATAAAACGCTTTCTTTTATCGTTGGCAGTCCTTTTTAAGGATAACCTTTTCATATTCAATTATGACGTTATCTCAATAGAAGTCAATGAAAAACAGAAGCCTGTCAGGCCTCTGTTCATGTTAATTCGATAATCCTTTGATTGGAGCTTCCCCTGTAAAGCAGTGTCAAATCTCTTTTCTTGATCTCAAACGGACCATCGACCAATACATCACAGCAGGCTAACAGCGCGCTGTGCTTTTCATTGCTTAAAATCTGCTCATACGTGTATCCGCTGTACAGCCATATATCTTTATCAGAATGCTCTTTGATTTTCTTCGAGAGCTCGATCAGCTCGCTTGCATGCAAAAGCGGTTCCCCTCCTGAATACGTCACGTTTGTGAGAGGGTTTTTCATAATTTCTGCAAACACTTCGTCAACGCTCATATCAAATCCGTTATTGATATTCCAGCTCTGTTTATTATGGCAGCCTTCACACATATGCGGACAGCCGGCCAAAAAGACGACTGTCCTCAGTCCTTCTCCGTCTACGATGCTGTCATGGATAATATTCATCACTTTCATAGGTGCTTCACTCTGTCCTTTTCTTCTTGTCTTTTCGCGGAATTCCATTTTGACATATCCCCGACCAAATATCCGGTAATTCTTCTGATCCGTTCGATGAATGCTTCATCACGGTTTTTGCACTGCGGACATTCATTATCGATAATCCCGGTAAAGCCGCAGGCTTTGCAATGATCGACGGGATGATTGATCGATGCGTATCCCATGCCTTCTTTGCGCATCGCATTGACAATCGTATCCATCGCTTTAATATTCTTTTTCGGATCTCCGTCCAATTCGATATAACTGATGTGCCCGCCGTTGCACAGCAGATGGAAAGGCGCTTCCTTCCGGATCTTTTCGATTGCTGTCAGCTTATAGTGAACAGGGATGTGAAATGAGTTCGTATAATAAATCCGGTCTGTTACATTGCGGATAGAGCCGAATTGAGCGCTGTCTTTTTTCACGAATTTCCCTGAAAGTCCTTCCGCAGGTGTCGCGATCAAGGAAAAGTTCAGCTTGTGCTGCTCAGTGGCTTCGTCTGCTTTATCCCTCATAAATTGAACGATTCTTTTTCCCAGTTCAAATGCTTCATCGCTCTCTCCGTGGTGTTTGCCAATCAATGCCGTCAAGGCTTCGGCAAGTCCGATAAAACCGATGCTCAACGTTCCGTGCTTCAGGACGTCTTCAAGTGTGTCATCTGGGCCAAGCTTCTCACTTTCATGCCAAATGCCTTGCGAATAAAGAAATTTGAAGTCTTTTGCCCTTTTTTTGCATTGAAAGGCGTAACGTTCCAGCAATTGCTGAATGGTTAGATCGATGTAATGATTTAAAGAAGTGAAAAATTGGTCAATACTTTCACTAAGCAGGGCAATTTTGACGATGTTGACCGATGTAAATGACAAATTTCCTCTGCTGATGCTGTTTTCTTTCCCATTGATATTCGACATGACGCGGGTTCTGCAGCCCATATAAGCGATTTCGCTTTCCGGTGTCCCGTCATAAAAAGGCTTGTTTACGGGAGAATCAATGAAGCTGAAGTTGGGAAACAGCCTTTCAGCGCTCGTTTCTAAAGCCAGCTGATATAAATCATAGTTCGTATCTGTCGGGCCGACGTTGATTCCTTCTTTCATTTTGAAAATTTGAATCGGAAAAATCGGCGTCTCCCCTTTGCCCAAACCGGCTTTTGTCGCCTTGAGAATGTTCTTGATGAGGATGCGTCCTTCCTTTGAGGTGTCCGTTCCATAATTAATGGAGACGAACGGAACCTGCCCTCCGCCTCTGGAGTGCATGCTGTTGGCGTTATGTATAAATGCTTCGCAAGCTTGATAGGTTGTCCGATCCGTCTCTATCCACGCCCTTTCGGCGCTTTCCTCTTCAGACCATGAAGTCGGATATTCTTTGATTCTCTTCATATGCTTTTCAAACGTTTTGCGGACATAGGGCGCCAAGTCATAATCAAACATCGGAAACGATTGGCCCCCATGCTGCATGTTTTGATTCGATTGAAAGATGATGGATGCAAGCGATAGCGCGCTCATAATGTCTTTCGGTTCTCTTAAGGATCCGTGGCCTGTGTTAAATCCGTCTTTCAGCAGCTTTCCTAAAGGAATTTGGCAGCAGGTCGTCGTTCCGCTTGCCATAAAATCCAAATCATGCGGATATAAAAAATTGTCATCGACCGCCTTCTTCACTTCCGGCGACATTAAGTAATGGAGCGCATAATGTCTGGAGCTCTCGGATGCAAACCGGCTCATTTGCCCCATCGGGGACCGGCCGTCCACATTGGCATTTTCCTGCATAATATCATGGTTTCCATACCCTACGATGTCGTGAAACGTTTCTGTCAATTGTGATAATCCTTGTTCTTTACTGCCTGTTGTCATCCTGATCTCTCCTATTAAAACCATATATTGTGTTAGCTTTTCAAACAAACACTATATATTGATATTAGCACGGATTTCATTGGTGAATTTCAACAATTTGGTGACGTTCATTCAACACGTTAACAAAAAGCGCCGCGGATCTTCTCTATCCGCGGCGCTTTTTGCCTGAATCATTTATAGTCAATCGTTATTTGTTTTGGAGGCTTCCTCTGCTTTGTCCTTTTTTCGATCCAAACTGTCGCGAGCGGCGTCAAGAGCGAGGTGACAATCACGCTTGTGGCAATGATCGCCGTGGCGGATTCCGCTACGGGTGCAAACATCGGATTTGCATCAGCAAGGGCGTATGGAACGGCTACGGCCGCCCCGGCGGTCGATGATGCCGCGACTCCTGCCACACCATCTCCCCTCGCAATGAATCTGTCCAAGAGATAAAGTGAGCTTCCGGATAATATGACGACCGCCACTCCTACAAAAATCCCCAACAGGCCCGATTTGATCAGCATTTTAAAATCGAGCGTGTTTCCTAAGGAAAATGCAAAAAACGGAATAATCGCCGGGACGACTTTGCCGAATAAATCGCGCAGCTCTGTGTCAAGGTTTCCCAGTATACAGCCGAGTAAAAACGGGATGACCGTCGCAGCGAGCGTCTCCCATGGGAATGCCGCGAGTCCTGTCACACCAAACGTAACCATCGTCATAAACGGGCCTGACTCCGTGCTGATAAAAGCAAAAGCACCGGCGTCTTCCTTTCGTCCCAAATGATTCATTAAAGCCAAATACAGTCCGCCGTTTGTTTCATTCATGACCGCTACAATGGCTAAAACGGAGAGCCCCGCAAAAAAGCCCGATTTTATCCCTTCATCAGGGATAAATTGCGAAGCGATCAACCCCAATACAGCGGCAAAACCAACTTTGCCGATCAAAAGCGTCAATCCTTTTCTGGCGATATAGCCTGAAGAGCGAAAGTCGATGGTCGCTCCCACACAAAAGATAAACACGCCTAAAATCGGCAGTGTTCCGGTAATCAGGGCGCCCGTAAATCCGCCGAAAAACTCTGCCGTTCCAGGGGCAAACGTATTCAGCGTTGCGCCCAGAAACAGCGGAATGATCATCATACCACCCGGCACACGTTCAATCGTTGCTTTAATTTTCATCATTTAATCTCCTATTCTCAGGTTAATGAAAACACAAAGCTATTGATCTTTAGAAATGCCTTATTGATGTTTGATGCCTCTGTGAAAAATGCGCTCGAGATCCTCTGCAGAGGCTTTTTCGAGCTGGCTTCCCACCCCTACAGCTAATGCTCCGGCATCAAGCCACTTTTCTACATCGCCCGGATGGATACCCCCGGTTGGAATAAAGCGGATGTTTGGAAAAGGCCCGGCTAGATTTTTCATATAGGGAATCCCTGATGTCCCGCCGGGGAACAATTTCAATGTGCGGAACCCCTTTGATACCGCTTCCATTATTTCGCTCGGCGTCAAAACCCCCGGAATAAAAAATGGATGCATGGAAGCCATTTCATCAGCCAGTTCACTGGAAAAACCGGGACTGACGATAAACTGAGCCCCCCGGGCGGCGGCTTCCCGCGCCTGTCCGCTCTCTGTGACCGTTCCCGCCCCGATTAAGAGGCCGTCTTTTTTTGCAAATGTTTCGATCAGTTCGGACGCTCCCGGTGTGGTATATGTGATTTCAATCGCGGTAATTCCCTTCTCGATCAGGCGATGAATCTTGTCTTCAGCCGCTTTCATGTCTTTTGCCCGGACGACGGCGATCAGCCCGGCTTCTGCCAGATGTTCCTGCACTTTTTCCATCATGGACATTCCCATTATGGTTACCCCCCTATTTTTTGATTGTTTCTCATAGCCGCCATAAAACTTTTAAGCCGTTCTCTTGACGGAAGGCCATCCATATCACCCGGCGCCATAACCGCGAGCGCTCCGATGGCATTTGCCCTCTGCACTGCCTCTTCCAATGGCAGCCGGTCCAGCAGTCCGCTGATCATTCCGACGGCAAAACCATCCCCCGCTCCAACGGTGTCGACCACTTCAACGGGATATCCGGACACATAGCCCTCTTCTTCCGCCGTCCGGTAATAGGCGCCTTCCTTTCCTAGCTTGACGACGATCAGCTTGACTCCCTGCTCCAAATAAAACGCCGCGATTTTCTCAGGGGTATGAAAGCCTGTCAGCAGCTTGCCTTCATTGATTCCGGGAAAAAACCAGTCCGCCTGTGATGCGAATTCGTTGATCGTATGCACCATTGTCTCCTGATCGGGCCAAAGCTGAAAACGAAGGTTCGGATCGAACGAAATCGTTTTTCCCTCCTTTTTCATTTGCTGAACAGCGTGATGAGAAAATGCTTTCATCTTATTTGATAAGGCAGGCGGTATCCCTGTCATGTGCAGATGGTTCGCCTGTTTGAAGTAACCGGATGGGTAATCTTCGATGCCCATTGTGCTTGCGGCCGACCCTTTCCGGTAGTAAGTCACATCAGGATCACCGCTTTCAACCTTTGACTTAAGCAATATTCCCGTCTGTTTTCCTGCTGTGCGTTTGACTGCTGAAATATCGACATGTTCCTTTTTCAATTCATTTAAAATGAAGGTCCCGAGCGAATCAGCGCCAACCTTGCTAACCCAGCCTACCCGAAAGCCTAAGCGGGCCAGCCCGACGGCAACGTTTGTTTCGGCTCCGGCGAGCGCTTTGGAAAAAGAAGAAACCTCGTGGAGCTCACCTGTTTCATTTGCATAAAACATCGCCATCGATTCGCCGAAGGTCATGACGTCTAACGCCATTCTCATCTTCCCCCTTTCAAAATGGTACCGGTTTCAAACATGGTGTTCAAAAAACACTCTCTCCGTGAGGGAGTGTTTTCTGTCAAACGCTATAATGAATGTCTTAGAACCAATTCCGCTTCAAGCTGAATTGTTTGCGGGGCGCTTTCGTCTCCTTCAAGCCGTTTAATGATGCGCTCCATTGCGACCTTGCCCATCTCATGAGACGGCTGGGCGATGGTCGTGATGCCCGGACCGATTAATTTATACCATTCCGTATCATCAAACCCTGCAATTCCGACGTCTTCTGGAATCGATACACCGAGCTCATACAGACAGCTGATGATTTTCAGCATCAGAAGGCCGTTGTTTCCGAGGATCGCTTTTTTCTCCCCCTCGCTGACCGCCAAAAAGCTTTTCACCGATTCCATCAGAGCTTTTTTGTCTTTGGCCTCCACTTCATGGACAAAAGGAGTGCGCCCGGCATCGCGTGCAAGCGCAATTTCAGTGTAGGCTGATACCCGCTCTTCCCTCGGACTGATGCCTTTCATCGGTTCTGTAAACAAACCGACATGAGCGTAGCCTTTATCATACATCATGTTGACGATTTGACCGGTGATTTCGCGGTTATTTGTTGTGACTGCATCAATCTTCAGACCTGGCACTTTCCGGTCAACGAGCACAATCGATACGTCCTGATCGATCAGATCCAACAGTACGTCGTTGTTCCGGCCGGTTGTATTGATGATCAGCCCTTCAATGTAATGCGCATTCAGCTTGTGCAGCATTTCTCTTTCTTTTTCAGGACTGTTGTCGGTGTTGCAGACCATAATGCTGTATCCGTACTGATCACAAACCTCTTCTACTCCCCTTAAGGTGGCGACTGAAAACGGGTTGGTGATATCGGCCACTAAAAAGCCGATGAGCTTGCTTTTTTTCACCTTTAAGCCCTGGGCCATTTGGCTGGGACGGTAGTTCAGCTCCGCGATCGCTTTTTTGATGCTCTTCACCTTTTGCGGTGAAATGGCATCGAGCTTCCCATTGATGTACCGGGAAACCGTTGATTTTGAAACGCCTGCATATGCGGCTACTTCGTTGATGGTTACTTTTCCTGTTTGTTTATCCTTCATTCAAGTACTCCTATACGCCTTAAATTTGAAACCGATTTCAAAAACTTTATATCATCAGCATATCACATCATAAAAATTTTGGAAGAGGGATTTTTAAGTTTTTAAGAATCAGATTGACAATCCTAAGAAAAAACGAAAAATCCGGTTGACGGTTTCCATTATTTACTTTAAAATTCATGTTTGAAACCGTTACCAAAAACTTTGATGCTTCATTCAAGTCAAAACGTCCAATCCAAGGAGGAGAATGTATGGAAAATCGTTATTCTGTTCATCCTGAACAAGCGAAACGATTCACAACCGCAGAGCTTCGCGAGCATTTTTTAATAGAATCATTGTTTGCCGAAAATCAGCTGAAAATGGTTTATTCACATGAAGACAGGGTCGTGATTGGCGGTGCTGTTCCGGTCAATGAATCGATACAGCTTGATGCGGGCGATTTCTTAAAAACGGACTATTTCCTTGAGCGCCGTGAAATCGGCATTGTGAACGTCGGAATGCCCGGCGCGGTTAAGATCGGCGGCGAGGAACATGTGATGGGGCATAAGGATTTTCTGTATATCGGCTTGGGAAATCAAGACGTTTCCTTTTCAAGCTTGGATGAAGGAACGGCAAAGTTTTATTTCGTTTCCGCGACCGCGCACAAAAATTATCCTGTACAAAAAGCTTCGCTTGCTGAGCTCCCGTACGACCACTTGGGGGAGGAGGCCTCATCGAATGTCCGCAATCTGTATAAAGTGATTCATGCTGACGGCATCCAGAGCTGTCAGCTGATGATGGGGATTACGTTTCTTGAGCCTCATAATACATGGAATACGATGCCGGCCCATGTGCATGACCGGCGGATGGAAGTTTACCTTTACCTTGATCTTGATGAATCGGAAAAAGTGTTCCACTTCATGGGCGAACCGACGGAAACCCGGCACCTTGTCGTCGGAAATGAACAGGCCGTCATTTCTCCGGCATGGTCTGTCCACTCGGGTTCAGGCACATCCAACTACTGCTTTATTTGGGCGATGGCCGGTGAAAACTACACATTTAAGGACATGGACGCTGTCCCGATGAATGTCATACGGTAAGGACGTGATAGAAGATGGGATATCTTGAATCGTATTTTTCCCTTGAAGGCAAAACGGCGCTTGTCACAGGACCCGCTACAGGCATCGGCCAAAGCATCGCCGCAGCGCTCGCAAAAGCGGGAGCCGATGTGATCGGCACAGCCCATGCGAGCGGGCTTGAAGAAACAAAACGGCTCATTGAAGAAGCCGGCAGGACGTTTACATCATATCAGCTCGACATGAGCAGCCTTGATGAAGTTGAATCTTTTACAAAAGAAGTCCTTGCCCGTCATCAAATCGATATTCTCGTAAACAACGCCGGAACGATCCGCAGGGAGAAAGCGGCTGAGTTTTCCCGGGACAACTGGGAAACGGTCATCAATGTCAATTTGAACAGCCTGTTTCTGCTCTCACAGGCCGTCGGCCGGCAGATGATCGAACACAGGCAAGGAAAAATCATCAACATCGCTTCGCTCCTTTCGTTTCAAGGAGGCATTCTCGTACCGGCTTATACGGCGAGCAAGCACGCAGTGGCCGGACTCACCAAATCGTTCGCCAATGAATGGGCCGCTTTCAATGTACAAGTCAATGCGATTGCGCCAGGCTATATTAAAACCAACAATACAAAGCAAATCCGCGACGATGAAAAGCGGAACGCCGAAATTTTAAAACGGATCCCGGCGGAGCGCTGGGGGGAGCCGGCTGATATTGCCGGTGCGGCATTGTTCCTTTCGTCCCCGGCTTCAGATTATATGAACGGCCATGTTTTAGCTGTTGATGGCGGATGGCTCGCAAGATGAATGTTCCGAGGCTGCCAGCATGTTGTCCGGCGGCCTTTCTTGCTCTCTCGCCTTTCTCTACGGCTTCAAAATGACTTTGATGCAGTCATCCTCATGGTCGTTGAACAGATGATACGCCCGTCCGGCTTCTCCAAGCGGAAGCTGATGTGTAATGATTTCTTTCGGATCGAATTCTTCGCCTTCAATTTTTTTGAAAATCTCCGGCATTAAATGAATAACCGGCGCCTGCCCCATTTTCAGCGTGATATTCCTGGTGAAAAACGCCCCCAGGGGAAACATGTTGTAGTTGCTTCCATATACACCGGTGATCTGCACCGTTCCGCATTTCCGAACCGCCTTTGTCGATATCTGAATCGGCCCCAGCGTCCCGCCCTGCAGCTTTAGTTTTTGTTCAAGGTATTCAAGCGGCGATTTTTTCCCGTCCATTCCGACGCAGTCAATGACGACATCGGCGCCGCCTTTTGTGATTTCCTTCAAATGCTCTCCCATGTCGGGATATTCTGTGAAATCAAACACCTCGACACGGTTTAAAGCTTTTGCCTGTTTTAAACGGTAATCCAAATAGTCAACGGCAATGACCCGTTTGGCGCCCTCCATCCAGGCAAACTTCTGCGCCATTAATCCGACCGGACCGCAGCCGAGCACAATGACGGTGTCCCCTTTTTTGACGCCCGCATGAAGGACACTCCAGTAGGCGGTAGGCAGGACATCTGACAAAAATAACAATGATTCGTCCTCAAGCTCGCATGATTCCGGGATGACAAACGGCGTAAAATTGCCAAACGGCACTTTCAAATATTCCGCCTGGCCGCCCGGATGATTGCCGAATTTCTCCGAATAGCCGAAATATCCGCCTGAATCATAATGCGGATTGGAATTGTCGCACTGGCTTTCCAGCTTGTTTTCACAATAATAGCAATGTCCGCAGGCGACGGTAAACGGAATGACAACCCTGTCGCCTTTTTTCACCTTTGTCACCTCAGGCCCTGTTTCCTCTACGATTCCCATCGGTTCATGTCCAAGCTGAAAGCCTTTCGGAAGCGGAAAATTCCCTTGGTAGAGATGCAAATCAGAGCCGCAAATCGCGGTAGAGGTAATTCGGACGACGACATCGTCTTTCTTTTCAATTTTAGCGTCCTCCACTTGACTGACTTCAATATGCTTAGGCCCTTGAAACGTTACAGCCTTCAATCGTCCACACTCCCATTTTTTACAGGTTATTGATAGTGTGGACAAGGCTGAAAACTTGATTCATCTTTTTTAAACAAACGTTTCATTAGTTCATATAAAAAACTGAATCATCGGAGACTGACAGACATAAATAAAAGAAACGGAGGTGTTTTAATGCTGCTGCAAATATTGGTCGGGGGCTTATTTGTTTTTGCCGTTTTCTTTATTGTATTCAGAGGGATTAGATCAGGCCATCTGCCCCGACATGATGAGATTCCGCCCGAGGATGAGGGAAGAAATGACGAGTCGAAGTAGCATGTGATGTAAGGGCATAAAGGGGATTCCCCTCCCCTTATGGCCCGGCTGTCCGCGCTTCTGTATTCCGGTTGTTTTTGTGTTTTCTTTTTAAATCCAGCTCAATTTCTTCAAGGCTTTTCCCTTTTGTTTCAGTTACTTTAAAGAAGACGAACAAAAACGCCATAATCCCTATTGCCGCATAGCAAAGGAATAAATAGCTGATGCCAATCAGATCGAGAAGCACCGGAAAGCTCAAGGTCACAATTAAATTTCCTGTATGGAGCAAAAGCGTCGATACTCCGGTTCCGGCTCCTCTGACATGAAGGGGAAACAGCTCGGGCAGCATCACCCAGACAACCGGCCCCCAGCTGACTGCAAACACCGCTATGAACACACCTAAACAAACGACCGTCGTCCATGCCGCAGCAACGGTATTTCCCAAAAAGATATGGATCACAGACAGCACGATCAGACTGATGACCATTCCCGCATTTCCGAATAATAAAAGCGGTTTGCGGCCTACCCGGTCGATCAAGCGCATCGCTGCTAATGTCATGAGCACATTCACCGTCCCGATCCCGACGGTCCCTAAAATAGCCGCCGACTTTTCAAATCCGACATTCGCAAACGTTTTCGGAGCGTAGTATATCATCGTGTTTGTCCCGATAAACTGCTGAAGAAAAGCGAGTCCCAGGCCGGCGATCAACGACGGACGCACCCACGGCTCCAGCAGTTCTTTCAAACCTCCCTGCTCCTGTCTTTCCGCTTCTTTCATTCCTTTGATCTCTTCAAGCACGTTTCCCCTCTTCATTCTGCTCAAAACCGCTTTCGCTTTTTTCTCTTTGTCTTTTGACAAAAGCCAGCGCGGACTTTCCGGCATGAAAAAAATGCCGATCAAAAGACTGATAGACGGTACAAGCGCCAGCCCAAGCATCCAGCGCCAGGCCCCTGACCCGCTGAAAGCATAATTAATAAGGTAGGAAAGCAGAATACCCGTCGTGATCATCAGCTGATTCAATGATGAAAGAGCCCCGCGGGATTCCTTAGGCGCCAGTTCTGACAGATATAAAGGAATAATCGTCGTCGAACAGCCCACTGCAAGGCCCAGAACGATTCTGAAAGCCACCATATATTCCGTGTCGGGCGCAAGTGCCGTACCAAACCCGCCAATGCAAAACAGCACCGCGGCGGACATCATCACCTTACGTCTGCCGAAGCGGTCGGCCAGCTTTCCCGATAACCCCGAGCCGAAAATCGCACCGATTAAAATGGAGCTGACCACGAGTCCTTCTGTAAAGGCATTCAGGTCAAACTCATCTTTGATATAGAGGATCGCCCCGGATATCACGCCCGTATCATATCCGTAAAGCAGTCCGCCCAAGGCTCCAAAAAAATAAAGCCAGGCATTCGCCTTCTGTTTTTTCATCAATGATCCTCCTTTAACAGCTCAAGCTTTTTATGAATCTTTTACCTTATCTCGGATTCCTTAAACATCAGGCTTCCTGTACCATTAAAAGGAAACTAAAATAAATGAAACATTTAGGGCCCGGGCATCGTCATATTAAGGACGACCAAAAACCAACAGCCAAGCAGTTTCCAATGACTTCCCCTGGTCAAAATGCAAATAATCTAGTACAATGCAAGACTAGGAATCAATTAACTTTTATATCAGAAATTTCACTAACTTTAGTAATAATGGTGCGTTTTTTAATAAATCGAAAGAGGAGTTTGTCAGATGCTACGATCGCAACGAACGAAGAAAAAAAGGTTAAGAAAATGGGTCAAATACTCATTGTTTTTCATTGTTTTACTTTTAACGGCGACAGCGGCCGCAGGCGGCTACGCCTACTATAAAATTGCCAGTGCTTCAAATGATGCGCAGGTCAGCCTTTCCCGAGGAAAACAATCCGTCAAACGGATCAAAGAGTTCAATCCTGAAAAAGACAACTTTTCGATCCTGATGATGGGAATTGATGCCCGTCCGGGACAAAGCATGGATAAGGAACGAAGCGACGCAATGATCCTGGCTACGTTCAATCGAGAAGACAAATCGGTCAAGCTTTTGAGCATTCCAAGGGATTCATATGTGAATATCCCCGGCCATGGCTTTGATAAAATCACCCATGCCCATTCGCTTGGCGGAAGGGATCTCAGCGTAGAGACCGTCGAAGGTTTGCTCGACATCCCTGTCGATTATGTTATTGATGGAAACTTTTCCGCTTTTGAAGAAGTCGTCGATGAGCTGGGCGGTGTTCCGGTTAACATTAAAAAGGAATATATCGTGAAACAAATTACAAAAGATACAAAAGGGAAGGTTCATTTAACAACGGGCGAACAGACGCTAAACGGCGAAGAAGCCCTGGCATACGTCAGAACGAGAAAAGCCGACACTGATTTAATGCGCGGACAGCGGCAGATGGAAGTGATCAAAGCGGTCATCAATAAATCCAAATCGCTGACATCAATTCCTGCATACGACGACATTCTGGATACGATCGGGAAAAACGTGTCGATGAACCTGTCGCTGAACGACCTGATCGGACTGATTCCGTTCGTCACATCACTCGAATCTGTCGATACCCTGCAGCTGAAAGGCAGCGATTATAAACCGGGGAACGTTTACTATTTCCAGCTTGATCAAGAAAATCTTGCGGAAATCAAACAAGAATTAAAACAGCAGCTGGACTATTGATTTGATAAAGGATGATCGCGGATCATCCTTTTTTCTGTTCTATATTTACTATTGAAAAAATTTAAATTTAGGTTTAGCCTTTTACATAAATGAGACCATACTGCAGAGAGAGTTGTTTTTCGTCTTCAAAAAACGGTAAACTGCTCTTATAGGAGGTTATATTTACATAATGAGATTAATTGCGATCGATTTAGATGGAACCCTTTTAAATACGGAAAGCAAAATTTCTGCAGAAAATCGGGCCGCTATCAAAAAAGCGCTCATCTCCGACTGCATTGTGACAATTTGTACAGGAAGAGCAACCTTTGACGTAAAGGAGCTTCTGAATGATTTGGACATTCCGATTATCGCCGCCAACGGGGGAACGGTCCACGATTTTAATTATAAGCCGTTAAGCCGGACCTTAATGGATCGGGAGGCCGGGAAAAAAGCGGCTGAATACTTAACAGACCACCATATTTATTTTGAAGTGTATACGGATGATGCGCTGTTATCTCCTTTTGACGGCGAAGAGAAGCTGAAAGCCGAGCTTGATATCGTAACGAGCGCCAATCCGGATGAAGACCGGGAGACGCTTTGGCAGGGTGCGCTGACTCAGTTCAAGCAATTCGGCATTAAACCGGTTCCCGATATTCGCAGAGTGTTTGACGGAAGCGAAAATATCTATAAGCTGCTGTGCTTTTCATTTGATATGGAGAAACTAAAAAAAGCGAAAGAAGATCTTTCCGCCTTCGCCAAACTGGGGCTCACGTCTTCCGGAAGGCACATCATTGAAATTCTGCCCGCTGAATCGGGAAAAGGGCGCGCTTTAAGAAAGCTTGCCGCCCATTATGGAATTAAGAAAGAAGACATCTACGCCATCGGCGACAGTCCGAACGATTTGTCGATGTTTGCAGAAGCCGGACACCGAATTGCGATGGAGAATGCGATCGATGAATTAAAACATATCAGCACATTTATCACAAAGAGCAATGATGAAAACGGTGTAGCCTATTTTATCAACAAGCTCCTCGAGAATGAATACGAATAAAAAGAAAAAACCGCCTGAAGCGGTTTTTTCCCTTATCGGATTCTGACGCTTCCGACATACTTATCTTTCCAATATTCGCTCGTCTCCAGATCCGTTGTCGTCACACCTGAAGACAATGTGACAAGGACGACTTGTCCATTTCCGATGTAAATGGAAGGAATAAGGACGCTCGTCCCTTGAAAGAAGACTAAATCCCCAGGCTCCAATTCATCCTTTGCGATTTTCTCGCCTGCTTCGTACTGTTTATCGGCGTAACGCGGAAGCTCGACTCCGGCGGCCGTTTTATATATATATTGAATGAAGCCTGACGTATCAAATCCGTCCTTAGGCGTCGTTCCGCCTTTTTGGTAGCCGACTTCACCGATATATTTGATGGCTTCAGTCACAATCTGGTTATCTGCAAGAGACAAACTGTCAAAGCGGCGGATGCCCGTAAATTTCTTTTGCCAATATGAAGCTGATAAATAGGAAATCGTCACTTTATTTGAACGGCTCGCATGAATAAACCTGCCGCCTCCGGCATAAATGCCGTTATGGGAAATTCCCGGCTTATAGGTGTTGCTGAAGAAAACAACATCTCCGGGCTGTATATCCTCAAGCTTCACCTTTCGGCCGACCGCCCATTGCTGTTCTGCCGATCTCGGCAAATAGACCCCGAGCGTCTCGCGAAAAACATATTGCGTCAATCCTGAACAATCAAAGCCAACATCAGGTGAGGCGCTGCCAAACACATACGGAACCCCGATGTAGTCAAGCGCTTTTTGAACGACCGGGTCTTTGGAGACGGCCGGTTCTTTCGTGATTCTTTTCGCCTTGTAATAGCCTGAACTCCAGTATTTGCTGCCTTCCAGCTTTGTAATGGCAACCCCGCTCGATTTCGTGCTGTGAATGATTTGATCATCCCCTAAGTAAATCGCGACATGTGTCGGCCCGTCCGATTCAAGAGCAGCGTTTTTAAAAAAGACGAGATCTCCTTTTTCAAGGCTGTTCCTGCTGACGCTTGTCCCTATGTTCGATTGTTCTTCAACTGTTCTGGGCAGTGAAATATCAAGCGCTTCAAAGACATACTGGATAAAACCGGACGAGTCAAAGCCGTCTTGCGGGCTTTCTCCGCCATAGCTGTATTTCGTGCCTGCAAACTTTTTAGCCGTCTCAGCGATAGATTCGCCGATCGTATCGGCCTGCGCGATCTTGTCACCGGTCAAAAACGACACGCTCCAAAACAATGTGGCTCCAAGTAGCAAAAACATTGCCAGTTTTTTCTTCAATTGATCTGTTCCTCCTCTTCTTTCCTCTTTCATCGGCAGTGACCTGAGATATCTAAAGGGCGGATTTTACAACAATATCGAGCGAATGACGAGAAGAAACGCAGGGCAATCCAACATAACGGAAAGTTTACGAAGGGATAAATTCATAGAAGGCGGTAATCATGAGGTTTCATTCCATCCCGATCTGCTTTCATCTCTTGCAATCCCGGCATTTGCCGCAATTTCTTCAATCCCTTAAAAAGAATACAATAAACGCTATCTTTAACCAACCCCAAAACCGTACATAAATCCTCCTGAATTTCTCTAAACCTTTCTGCCTTGAATGGTTAAGGAATTTGTCGCACATCGCGATTTCAATAGACCAATCTGGCAAAATGTTCATAGGAATTGATCAGTAAACAAAAAAGAGAGCGCCCTCCGCGCTCTCTTTTCTCGGTTTATTGCCGGCCGTCGGCCGTGTTTTCCTGCTGCTTCACTTTCTGAATCTCAGTTGATATTTTGGCTTTTTCATCGGTTGACAGTTCATCGGAGTATTTAAAAGCCGACATGAACGATATGATGAGAACCAATCCTACAAACGGCCAGACCGCTCTGATAAATCTCATTTTTTCGTCACTCCGTTTTCATTGTTTTTTAGTTTGTTTTTATGATCGACTTCAAAAGTCAGTTTTCCGTCTTCTTCTTTCCAATTCAGGTTTGAGCCTTTTGTCAACTGGCGGAAAATCGCTTCTCGCTGTAAGAAGTCGTTTTTGCCCAAAGGTGTCGGCGTTGCTTCGCGAATGTTGAGAGGCGTTACTTCAAATCGGCCTCTGCCGTCGTTCATTAAGTGATACTGAACAAGCGCGCTGTCGCGTGTTCTTGACCAGCCCTGATCAAAGACGAAGTTTCCAAGACTGTAGAAAATAACGGTGTCCTTATATACTTCGATCGGCTCAAGAACGTGAGGATGAGCACCTAAAATAATATCGGCTCCGGCGTCAGCGATGGCTTTCGCCAAATCCTTCTGCCTGTCGTTCGGTTCATTGTCATATTCCTGTCCCCAGTGAACGTGAACCACGACAAGATCCGCTTTTTTGGATGCTTCCGCTATCATCGGAATAAAGATTTTCGGGCTCAGCGGCAGCACTCCTCCCCTGTCCTTTTTGGCTGTAAAGTTCTTCGTGTAGACGTCTGTAAAACCGAGCGTTGCGATTTTTACACCGTTCACATCCTTGTATGAAACGTGCTTTTTGGCATCGCTCAAGTTGCTGCCGGCTCCCACTATATCGAGATTTTCTTGTGAAAACTTATTCAGCGTGTCATTCAAACCGTCTTGTCCGTAGTCCATCGCATGGTTGTTGGCGAAATTCAGCACGCTAAAATTCATCTTCTTCAATGTTTCAACAGATTCTTGCTTTGTTTGCAGATGAATATTTTTCTCTGCCTGCTGGTAGTCTTTTTTATTTGTGACAGGGTTTTCGAAGTTTCCTGTTAGAAAATCTGACACATTAAAGTAAGGCTTTACATTTTTAAAAACACTTTCCGGTCCATACAAATTTGTGACTTTCTCTACGTTTCTGCCCATCATGATATCGCCGACAAAAGTAGCTGTCAGCTTGGCATCTTCTTTTTTGGCCATTTTTGAAGGAGTTTTGGCGCTTCCGACCCAAGTAAAGACAAACATGAGACAGATGATCGCGGGCAATACAATAAGCACGTGTTTATTGGTTTTCTTCTTCTCCTGCTTTGTCAGCTTTAGCAGCTTTTCCTGAAAGTTCAGTTGTTTTTTCATCTTTTTGACACACCTAACTTTAGATTAGATAGTAAGCATACATAATGGCGAATGTTGCTCCGCTTAATAAAAGCGTGCTTCCCAGCGTAATCGTTAATCCTTGTCTTTGGATGGTATTTGCGATCAGCCCCGGAACGATGATCCCGATTCCTCTGAATTCGGCAATTTCAAACGGCATCATCGGGTATATGAAGTCGAATCCGATTTTCAGGAGAATTCCCGTTATCAGCATCGCTGCGAATTTTCTGCGTCCGTATAGAATCATGATTTTTGAAAGTCCGAATTTCACAATGACGTATGTCAGCAGGCTGACGAAAAGAACCAGCAGCATGAAGATCGGCTGATTGAACACGAGTCCCAAATAACCAGGTACGACAAGTCCGGCCGGTACAATTCCTGTTTTTTCTGCAAAAATCAAACTGAGTAAAACTCCTAAAATGAGGGCGATATATAAATCTGATCCAAACATTGTGTTTTCTTCCTCCTAGCTAACGAGCTGCTTAATCTTGTATTCTTGTATTTTTTCGATAAGAGGTTCCGCTGCTCCGTGAATATTTCCGACGCCGTAAATGACGCGGCCCTCCAGCTTGTTTTTCAGCATGAACATGATTTCTTCCGTCGTTTTGTGCTCAAAATCAAACAGCTTGTCCGCAGGAATTTTGCCTGCTTCATATGCTTTGACGATCGGCTCTGTCGTTTCTCCAATCAGCACAAGTTCACTTGCTTCAATAAAGGGAAGGACATCTTCGGCAAATTGCTGTGTTCTGTCCACCCTGTCAGCGCGGCAGTTCATAATGACGATCGGCTGATCTGTAGGGTAGCCTATTTCTTTTACGCGCTTCCATATGTTTAAAGTGGAAGATGCGTCATTCGCTGCAAAACCGTTGACGAAATGTCCCGGGTTTTTGGCGTTCATCAGCGGCAGAATCCTCATCGCTCCCGGATCAGGCGGCGCATTCAGCATGCCTTTAAAGGCGGTTTCTTCGTCAATTCCCAACGCTTGAGCAACCCCGAGTGCAAGGGACGCATTATCAGGGAATACCATGTATTCAAACTGCCTGAGATAGTCATCTGTTATTTTAGAATTGTCTGCGACGATGACTTTTGTGTTCCTTTCTTTTGCAATTTGCTTAAAGAAATCGGTATACTCACTATCAGTAATAACCAAATGTCCGTTGTAAGGAATGGTTGCTGTGAAAGCTTCTGCAATTTCATCCAAAGTCGGTCCCATCACATCCATGTGATCCTCCAGCACGTTCACGATCACGCCGATATTAGCCTGAAGCAATTCTTCCTGAAAGATGATTTGATAATCAGGATTAACGGCCATACATTCACTGACGATCGCATTGGCCCCTCTTTCGACCGTCTCTTTCATGACTTCCTTCTGCTCGCCGATGTTCGGTCCTTGCGGCTTTCTCTTAATCGGCTTTTCTTCCGGTGTGTCCCAATAAATCATCCTTGCATCAGTCCCGGTTGTTTTTCCTACTGTTTTGTAGCCAGCCTCGATTAATATTCCTGTTGTTAATCTGGTCACCGTGGACTTTCCGCGTATCCCGTTGATGTTCACTCGGACTGGCAGGGCGTCGATGTTTTGCTGGTGGCGCCTTTTTTCATAAATGCCGATCCCAACAACGATCACACAGGCTAATAGCATTACCCACATTGTTTGTCTACATCTCCTTCTTGGAATCTGATATGTAAATTCATTCATCAGTATATAGGTTCACTATGAAATCACAATCGGCATTATGTAACAGAAGACGACGAAATTTTCCGTGACAAAGCTCACCTCACTTCCGATACTATTTCCTATCCATCGATTGATAATTATGGAAATCCGGAGTCCTTATCTCCTACAAATTTTCTGCATCATTTTTAAGAATACGCTTTCAAAAATCGAAAAATTCGATTCTATACTTTTCTCCCTATTATTTATGAAAGGCTAAAAGATGGGTTTCGGGTCAGCCCTTTATGTTCCGGACTTCGCCGTAATTACGGAAAAACCGCCGGATTCACGCTTTATTCACCGCTTTGCAACGGGTCAAAAAGTCATCAATTGCCGCTGTGAAAAATCATGGAGTCCCATGACCTCCAGACTACATTGCAAAACTTGAAAATCCGCTTCACCATCAAGCGGGATTCATTAGTAAATCCAAACAATTTTTAAGCCGTTCGATTCAGCTTCTTTTTTTCGTTTATAGGTTATAATCCTAGGATTTAAACAGCCATTAATTTTTTTCAACGAGAATTCATCAAACTTTAACATTTTTAATTTTTCTTACTATTCTTATTGTTACTGAATCCGACAAATTTATAATAAATCAACAGATGTGCGGGACTTTTTTCTATTAGAAGCGCCTCAGGGGGGCAGGCTTGCCTGAACATCCCGATTCGTTTCTAATCCATGGGATGATTTTTTTGATTGTGATTTCATGAAGTTCATGATAATCTTTATGTAAACGGTTACACAAGGAAGGAGAACGTCCCGTTGGCTACGATTAAAGACGTTGCACTTGCGGCAAAAGTATCTGTCGCTACGGTTTCCCGCGTGTTGAATGAGACGGGATACGTCCATGAGGAGACCAGGTCACGCGTGATGAAGGTGATGGAAGAGCTGAATTACCGCCCGAATGAAGTGGCCAGATCTCTCTATAAAAGGGAATCAAGATTAATCGGGCTGCTTTTGCCCGACATCACAAACCCATTCTTCCCTCAGCTGGCCCGGGGAGTTGAAGACGAAATTCACAGACACGGCTTCAGGCTGATATTCGGAAACAGTGATGAAAATCTTGAAAAAGAACTCGATTATCTCCAGACATTTCAGCAAAATCATGTCGTCGGCGTCATCTCTGCAACAAATTACCCTGAAGCATCAAATTACAAAGATTTGCCGATGCCGATTGTCTTTCTCGACCGAACCGGGGAACATGCGCCCGCCGTGTTTGCGGACAGCAAGGAAGGCGGACGGATCGCAGCTTCGGAGATCATCAAACGACATTCATCACGCATTACCTTAATCAAAGGGCCCGGCCACTTGCAGACCGCAACAGACCGGTTCAACGGCGCGCTTGACATCTTAAGCGGAGCCGATGTTGATTTTCATGTCATGAAAACCGAAACATTTTCTTTTCAGGAAGCGCAAAAACGGGCGGCTGAGTTATTTTCCGCCTATCCGGAGACAGACGGCATCATTGCCAGCAATGATATTGCGGCAACCGCGGTTTTGCATGAGGCGTTGAAGCGGAAGATCAAAGTGCCCGACGAGTTGCAGATCATCGGATTTGATGATATTCCGCAAAGCGAATTGCTTTTTCCTTCCTTATCAACAATCAGGCAGCCTGCATATCAAATGGGAAAAGAAGCGGCAAAACTGCTGCTTAGAATCTTGAAGCATGAATATATTGAACAGCCGGCTGTTAAAATGCCGGTCGCTTTTATCGAAAGACAAACGACTAGAAAGGCGGATGACAATGAGTAAAATATGTGTAATTGGCAGCTCTTCAATGGATTTAGTCGTCACATCGCAAAAACGGCCGAAAGCCGGCGAGACGGTGCTTGGCGATTCCTTTCAAACCGTTCCCGGCGGAAAAGGCGCCAACCAGGCTGCCGCAGCCGCGAGACTGGGAGCGGAAGTCTATATGATCGGCTGTGTCGGGGATGATCATTACGGTCAAGCCATCCTCGCAAACCTTGAAGCGAACGGGGTTTTGACAGACTATGTGGAACCGGTTACAGATATGGAAAGCGGCACCGCACATATCGTTCTGGCAGAGGGAGATAACAGCATCATCGTCGTCAAAGGCGCAAATGATCAGGTTACACCGGAATACGTTCAAAAGGCGCTCACCGCCATCAAAAAGGCGGACATCGTCCTCATTCAACAGGAAATTCCCGAGGAAACGGTTGATTATGTAAGCGGGCTCTGCAAAACGCTCGGCACTCCCCTGCTGCTCAATCCCGCTCCCGCCAGACCACTCCGTCAGGAAACCATTGAAAACGCGTCCTATCTGACACCGAATGAACATGAAGCGGCCATGTTGTTTCAGGGACTTTCCCAAGAGGATGCGCTGAAGCGCCACCCCGGAAAACTGTTCATTACAGAGGGCAAAAACGGAGTCCGCTACCATAATGGAAATGAAGAAAAGCTCGTCCCTTCATTTCCGGTGGAAGCGATTGACACCACTGGAGCGGGAGATACCTTTAATGCGGGATTTGCTGTCGCCCTGTCCGAAGGGAAAGATATTGAAACCGCCTTACGCTTTGCAAACCGGGCCGCTTCTTTATCCGTATTAAAATTCGGCGCTCAAGGCGGGATGCCGTTCAGAGAAGAAGTGGAGCGTGAACTGTCATGAAAAAACACGGCATCTTAAACAGCCATATCGCCAAAGTGCTGGCCGACATCGGGCATACCGATACCATCGTCATCGCGGACGCCGGTTTGCCCGTCCCTTCCGGCGTCCCAAAGATAGACCTTGCTCTCGAGCTGGGGACTCCCGGCTTTCAGGAGGTGACGCGGCTCATTGCCAGCGAAATGGTTGTGGAAAAAGTCACCGCTGCCAAAGAAATTGAAACCGCCAATCCGGAACAAGCCGAATTTTTAAAAACGTTTTTCTCTGAACAGCCGATCGAACATGTTCCCCACGAAGCATTGAAAAAAGCAGCGGAAAAGGCGAAAGCCGTGATTCGCACAGGTGAAGCGACACCTTATGCTAACTGCATCCTGCACGCGGGAGTGATCTTTTAGATGTTCATATCCTCACATCTGGAAAGAAGGGGTAGCCTATGCATATTGAAATGAAAGACATTTATAAGGCATTTGGACAAAACCAGGTTTTGTCCGGTGTTTCCTTCGAACTTCAGGAAGGTGAAATCCATGCCTTAATGGGAGAAAACGGAGCGGGAAAATCAACCTTGATGAATCTATTGACCGGCCTTCACAAGCTGGACAGCGGAATGATCAAGATCGACGGGAAGGAAACGTATTTTTCCGATCCGAAGGATGCTGAACAAAACGGCATCGCCTTCATCCACCAAGAGCTGAACATTTGGCCGGAAATGACCGTCTTGGAGAATTTATTTATCGGCCGGGAGCTGTCTTTAACACTCGGATTTTTAAATAACAAAAAAATGAAAGCGCTAGCAAAATCCCAACTTGATAAACTGGGCGTCTCCATCTCTCTCGATCAAGAAGCCGGCCACTGTTCCGTCGGCCAGCAGCAAATGATTGAAATCGCCAAAGCGCTGATGACAGACGCCAAGGTGATCATCATGGATGAACCGACAGCGGCTTTGACAGAGCGAGAAATCAAGAAGCTGTTCGAAGTCATTGCAGCATTGAAGAAAAATGGCGTGTCCATCGTCTATATTTCCCACCGCATGGAGGAGATTTTTACGATTTGCGACCGGATTACAGTTATGCGCGACGGAAAAACGGTCGATACAAAAAGAATTCCAGACACCGACTTTCATGAAGTTGTGAAAAAAATGGTCGGCCGGGAGCTGACGGAACGCTATCCCGCAAGGAATCCAAACCCGGGTGCAGCCGTGCTCGAAGTCAAGAATGCTTCAAAAAAAGGAATCTTCCAAAATATCAGCTTCACCATCCATGCCGGTGAGATCGTCGGGATATCCGGCCTGATGGGAGCGGGGCGCACGGAGATGATGAGAGCCATTTTCGGACTCGATCCGCTTGATTCAGGAGAGATTTTGATTAACGGCAAAAAAACGGCTGTCAAAAAGCCGAGCGACGCCGTTCAACGAGGGATCGGCTTTATCACTGAAAACCGGAAAGACGAAGGCCTTGTGCTCGATGCGTCGATCAGGGACAACATTGCACTGCCAAACCTCGCCAGCTTTTCTCCGAAAGGATGGATCGATCAAAAAAGCGAGCAGGAATTCGTCGACTTGTTGATCAAACGGCTGACGATCAAAACCGCTTCGCGCGAAACCGATGCGCGCAGCCTTTCTGGGGGAAACCAGCAGAAAGTGGTCATTGCCAAATGGATCGGCATCGGCCCTAAAGTTCTGATTATGGATGAACCGACGCGCGGCGTCGATGTCGGAGCCAAAAGGGAAATTTACGAGCTGATGAATGAGCTGACAGACCGCGGCGTCGCGATCATAATGGTCTCATCAGAACTCCCCGAGATCCTCGGGATGAGCGACCGGGTCCTTGTCATCCATGAAGGAACGCTCAGCGGAGAATTGTCAAGAAAAGACGCGACACAAGAACGGATTATGACACTCGCTACAGGAGGGCGGTAACATGAATCAGCAACCGGCTAAACATATTGAAAAAAGCCTTAATATCGACTCTGTTTTACAAAAACTCGGCCCGCTTCTCGGGCTGATCATTCTCGTTGTCATCGTTTCGGTATTAAATCCGAGCTTTTTAGAGCCGTTAAATATTTTAAACCTGCTGCGTCAGGTCGCGATCAATGCGCTGATCGCGTTTGGCATGACCTTTGTCATTCTGACGGGAGGTATCGACCTTTCCGTCGGCGCGATTCTCGCATTATCAAGCGCTTTAATCGCCGGGATGATCGTCGGCGGCATCGACCCTATTTTCGCCATTATCATTGGCTGTCTGATCGGGGCTGTGCTGGGGATGGTAAACGGGCTTTTGATCACAAAAGGCAAGATGGCTCCATTTATCGCAACGCTTGCGACAATGACGATTTTCCGCGGACTGACGATGGTCTATACGGATGGAAACCCGATTACAGGGCTCGGCACCAGCTACGGCTTTCAGCTTTTCGGCCGCGGCTACCTGTTGGGCATTCCCGTCCCCGCCGTCACCATGGCGGCAGCTTTTGTCATCCTTTGGGCGATTCTTCATCAAACACCGTTCGGACGCCGCACATACGCGATCGGCGGTAACGAAAAAGCGGCGCTGATTTCTGGAATTAAAGTGCCGCGGATCAAAGTGATGATCTATGGTCTTTCCGGCCTTTTATCCGCATTGGCGGGAGCCATTTTGACGTCGCGCTTGAATTCTGCCCAGCCGACGGCGGGCACCTCTTATGAGCTTGACGCCATCGCCGCCGTCGTTTTGGGCGGAACAAGCCTTGCCGGAGGAAGAGGACGGATCGTCGGCACACTGATCGGTGTGCTCATCATCGGAACATTAAATAACGGTTTGAACCTGATCGGCGTCTCCTCGTTTTTCCAAATGGTCGTCAAAGGTATCGTCATTTTGATCGCAGTCTTGCTTGACCGCAAGAAATCCGCATAAGGAGGGCTAATATTGATGAAAAACATACTGACGCTGCTTACGGCATTCATGCTTCTGTTTTTGTCAGCCTGTTCGTTGGAGCCGCCGGAATGGGCCAAACCAAAAAAAGACAATGGATCTGATATCAAAATCGGTTTATCCGTCTCCACTCTGAAAAATCCGTTTTTCGTTTCCTTAAAAAACGGTGTTGTCAATGAAGCGAAAAAACGGGGAATCGAAGTGATCGTCGTTGATGCACAGGACGATTCAGCTAAACAGATCAATGATGTAGAAGACCTTCTCCAGCAAGGTGTGGATGCTCTTTTGATCAATCCGACGGATTCCTCGGCGATTTCCACGGCCGTCCAATCCGCCAATTCGCTCGGCATCCCGGTCATCACCCTTGACCGCTCAGCTGATAAAGGAAAAGTGGAAACGCTTGTCGCTTCAGATAATGTAAAAGGCGGACAAATGGCAGCCGATTACATCGTGAAACAGCTTGGAAAAGGCGCCAAAGTCGCTGAGCTGGAGGGTGTTCCCGGCGCTTCGGCGACAAGGGAGCGCGGCTCCGGTTTTCACAAAACGGCGGATCAAAAACTCGATGTCATCGCCAAGCAAACGGCCAACTTTGACCGGACAAAAGGGCTGAACGTCATGGAAAACCTCCTTCAAGGACACCCGGATATTCAAGCCGTCTTCGCTCATAACGATGAGATGGCGCTCGGTGCGATCGAAGCGATCAGAAGCTCTGGCAAGGACATCCTTGTCGTCGGTTTTGACGGAAATGAAGATGCGGTCAAAGCGGTGAAAGCGGGAGATATGGCAGCCACGATCGCCCAGCAGCCGGAATTGATCGGCAAGCTCGCAGTTCAGGCCGCCAAGGATATTTTAAACGGGAAAAAGGTCGAGCAAACGATCCCGGCCCCGCTGAAGCTGGAAGCCAAAAAATAAGCGGATGAACCGGACCTCAATCAAAAGGAGGTCCGGTTCATTTTTTTCGTTGCCTCCATAAACGCTTTAGCAGCACGGCTTACATAACAGTTTTCCGAATAGGCAAACACAAGGGTTCGGGACGATCCCGTATCTAAAGGGGCATAGATCATTTTGCCGGATGTTTCCCTCATCACCATCCGGGGCACCACGGTGACACCCATTCCATGTTCAACAAGGGACTGTGCGGTTTCAATGCTGCTTGTTTTGAAAGTCACCCGCGGCTTAAACCCGGCTTCTGCACAGAGATCAAGCACAGTCCTTCTGAACCCGTACCCTTCTTTTAATAAAATAAACGGAACAGCTTCAGCCGCCTTTAATGGAACGGCCGTTTTTTCCGCTTCGTTTCGGACGGAATAAATAAACGTCTGCAATAGCTCCGTCATCCAGCTCTGCTTTTCAAACGGGACGGCCAGAAAAAGCGGCTCTGTCAAGATTGGCACGGTTGCCAGCCGTTCATTTTCAATCGGCAGCGGCAAAATTGACAAATCAATTTCACCATTTTCCGTCATTTCCTCCAACACTGCTGGCGATTCTTCGATCAGCTGGACATGTACATTCGGATGTTTGTCCAAAAACGCTTTTAACAGCGGGGGCAGCAGATAGGCTCCCGTAACAGCCGGCATCCCGATCGACAGCTCTGTCCCCATTTCCAGCCGCTGATCCCGCATTTCGCGCAGCAGTTCATCTCTCGCCCTGAGCATCTCCTGTGCCCTTTGAATAAACCGTTTTCCTTGGGGAGTCGGAGACACGCCCCCCCTTTTCCGGTAAAAGAGGGGAAAGCCAAGCTCGAACTCCAGTTTTTTGATTTGCTGGCTCAGCGATGGCTGAGCGATATGAAGGCTGTCAGCAGCTTTCGTAAAACTGCCTTGCTGATAGATTTCAACGGTATATTCAAAAAGTCTCATCTCCATGTTCCTTAAGTCCTCCATAGTTTCAGACTATCGTTTTCATATATTTTATATCTTAGACTTATATATGTCACTTCGATACCATGAATCCATAACCATATGGGAGGATGATGTTCATGAAAACGAGCGCTCAGCAGCAATTTTCAAAAAACCCTGACCAGTATCGCGATGAACCGATATTTTCAGCAGGAAAGGATCTTGATGTAATGATCGACAGCACCGTTCTGCAAGGAAATGAAACCTTGCTTGATGTCGGGACTGGTGCGGGCCATACGGCGATTGCCTTTTCACCGTTTGTCAAACAGTGCACAGGGATCGATGTCACAGAAGAAATGGTGAAGACCGCCGCTCTTTTTGCCAAAGAAAAAAATGCCCGCAATGTGACATTTCTTCAAGGGGATGCAGAAAACCTCGATTTTCCCGACGCTTCCTTTGATATCGTCACATGCCGTTTTGCGGCCCACCATTTTCCTGACATCCGCCGGGCGATGACCGAAATCGCCCGCGTTCTGAAGCCGGGCGGAAGCTTTATCCTCGTGGACCATCACGCGCCTGAAAATAAGGCCCTCGACAAGTTTATCAACCGGCTCAATCAGATGAGAGATCCGTCGCACGTCCGCGAATATTCGCTTGCCGAATGGAACAAATGGTTTGAAGAACACGGGCTGGATTATATGGAACAGGGAAAGTGGAATATCCCCATTGAATACGACAGCTGGATTGACCGGGGAGCCGTGCCTGAGGAAAAAAGGCCGGACATTGCCGCCCATTTGACCGGATCATCGCAGGCATGCCGCGATAAATTTCAAATTGTCCTGGACGAAAACGGCCGTCCTCTGTCTTTCTGCCTTAAAGGGATTTTAATTTTAGGAAAGAAGCGATAATGGCTGAAAAAGCCCTCTTTTTGAAAGAGGGCTTTTCTTCATTGTTCCGGATTTCCTTCTGTCGCTTCAATGCCTGCCACAAGATCGTGGCTTGCTAAATCCGCTTTAAAGAAATCCTTCGTATTCGGTAATCTGAGGTTCATGTTCAGTTTTTGCGAAATCTGAACCGTACATTTTTCGATTTCATAATCAAATACATGCCCGCCGCCATTGCGTTCTTCATCAATAAAATGAAGGTGAAAGCCTGATACGGCGATACCGTGAGCAAACCCAGGCGTCCAAAAGCCGACGATTGTGCCTTTAATGTCGTCAAAATCGAAGATCGGCTGGGATTTAACCGCTTCGACCATCGGGACGTACGGTTTTTCCTGTAATTCCACCGTTCTCGTTTTCACTTTTTTAAAGACACCGTCCATGCGAATCGCGTAAAACAGATTTTCGCTCGGCATGACCTTTTTCATCTCTTTTTCAAACTGTTCAAGCGTCATTCGTTGATTGATCTCATGGTAAATGTCCGGACGGAAGAACGTTAGCGAACAAAAAGGAGAACAGTCCGTTTCTTCAATGGGATAGGCCTTTCCATCTGAACGGAGTCGGTAAAACTCACCGTCAAACCCGATCAGTTCTCCGTCAAGCTGATTAAACGTACCGATCCCGAAGTCTCCGTGCTCCTTAATCTCCGACATGTAAAAATCCCCGTCGTAAATACCGTCCAATAGGGAAACCATCGTCGAGACCTGATAGACTTGGTCAAGATTTTTATCGATCGATGAAATGACTTTCTGCTTGCTTATACTTTTCATGCTCCTCTTTTCACTCCCTTGATTTTTTCGTTGTGATTGGACATGGTGTGATCAAGATTGCTTAGAGGTTTGTTTATTGAATTGTTCCTCAAATGCTTTTGGAAAACGCTGGTCTGCCAAATGCACGTTATCACTGTAATCAACCGGGATATCAATAACGACAGGTCCCTCTGCATCAAGACCTTCTTTAAGCACATCCTGCAGCTCATCAGGAGAATTGACTCTCAATCCTTTTGCTCCAAAGCTTTCAGCATATTTTACGATATCGATATTGCCAAAGTCGACTCCTGACGTCCGGTTGTATTTCATTTCCTGCTGGAACGCCACCATGTCGTATGTGCTGTCATTCCAGACGAGGTGGACAATCGGCGCTTTCAATCTGACCGCTGTCTCCAATTCCATCGCTGAGAACAAGAAGCCGCCGTCTCCTGAAACAGATACGACTTTTTGCCCCGGATTGACAAGGGTTGCCGCAATCGCCCAAGGCAGAGCAACACCGAGCGTTTGCATACCGTTTGAAATCAAGAGGCCAAGCGGACGGTAGGAACGGAAATATCTCGACATCCAAATGGCATGGGAACCGATGTCACAGGTCACCGTCAAATCATCGCTCAGCAATTGGCGCAAATCTTGAATGATTTGCAGCGGATGAACAAGATCCGCTTTTTTCTCTTTAGGCGGTTCGCTTTGTTCCGCCAATGCTTTCTTTAAGTATTGAAGAACAGGCGCGAGCGGTTTGTCGATTGAAACAGGCAGAGAGTCATGCTCAATATGGTTTAAAGTCTCTGCGATGTCACCGATAAGCTCAATTTCAGGCTGGTAGTCATGATCGATATCAGCTTGAATTTCATCAAGGTGAATAATGCTGCGCTCACCTTTTCCATTCCAAAAGACCGGATCATATTCAATCGGATCATAGCCGATCGTCAGGACGACATCCGCTTTTTCCAATAACATATCACCGGGCTGATTGCGGAATAATCCGATGCGGCCGAAGTATTGGTCTTCGAGATCGTGGGAAAGCGTTCCTGCCGCCTGATATGTTTCAACGAACGGAAGCTTCACTTTTCTAAGCAGACGGCGGACCGCTTCTGCCGCTTCAGGTCTTCCTCCTTTCATGCCGACAAGCACGACGGGAAGGTTCGCATTATGAAGTTTGGCGATGGCCGCGCTGATCAGTTCATCCGGAGCCGCGCCCAACTTCGGCGCCGGCAAGGTTCCCACCGGTTTGGCGGTTGCCGGGCCGGACGTCACGTCCTGCGGAAGGCTGAGAAAGGCTGCGCCGGCCTGTCCAGAAGCCGCCGCTCTGAACGCATTGGTCATGGCTTCAGGAATATTATTAGAATCCTCTACTTCTGCGCTGTATTTTGTAATCGGCTGAAACAACGCCGCGTTATCCATCGATTGATGCGTTTTCTTGAGACGATCCGCTCTTTTTACAGCACCCGCCAGGGCAACAACCGGATCTCCTTCTGTATTGGCTGTTACAAGACCGGTAGCTAAATTAGACGCTCCCGGACCTGAAGTCACCAGGCAAACACCGGGCTTTCCAGTCAATCGTCCGACTGCCGCCGCCATAAATGCTGCATTCTGCTCGTGACGGCAAACGATCAATTCAGGCCCCTTGTCTTTCAACACGTCATAAACCGCATCGATTTTTGCTCCCGGAATACCGAAAACATGAGTGACACCTTGCTGAATGAGACTGTCCACCACAAGCTCTGCTCCTCTTACAGTAAGAGTTTCATTTTTAGCGGCTAGATTATTCAAAGCCCTCACTCCTCCATTTTCATTCATTTACAATGAATTTTTAATAAATTTATTGTATTATTAAATATACATCTTGTGGAAATTGTTTTCCAATACTTCTTTGTCTTACAATTAATATGTAAAACGACTGAAATCGCATTCAGAAAGGAATGAGTGAATGATGGAGCTGCGCCACCTTCGTTATTTTATGGTTGTAGCCGAAGAGCTGCATTTCGGAAAAGCAGCTCTTCGGCTGCAAATGACACAGCCTCCGCTCAGCCAGCAAATAAAACAGCTTGAAAGTGAGATTGGCGTAACCTTGCTGAAGAGATCAAAAAGAGCCGTCAAACTGACGGCAGCAGGCAGTGTTTTTTTAAAGCAAATCACCGAAGGCCTCTCCCAGATTGACCAGGCGGTCGACATGGCCCAGCGTACGGCGCGGGGGGAGCTTGGCAGACTCGTGATCGGCTTTGTCGGTTCTGCAACGTTTGAGATCATGCCACCGATCATCAGGGAATACCGTAACCAGTTTCCTTCCGTTAAAATTGAGCTGAGGGAGCTTTCAACCCCCAATCAAATCAAAGCTTTATTAAACGGGCATATTGACATCGGTGTACTGCACCCCCCGCTGGGAAACGATGAACTGAAAACAAACACATTGAAGAAAAGCCGCTGCGTTCTCGCGCTTCCGAAATATCATCCGCTGACCGAAAAAGCCCGGGTTCAATTGAAAGACCTTGAAGATGAAGCGCTGATTGTCATCGCTAAAGAATCGTGGCCCTCTTTGTATACAGAGTTCAACTTTTTGTGTGAAAAAGCCGGATTTATCCCAAACATCGCCCAGGAAGCCACCGAATACCAGATGGTGATCGGCCTCGTATCGGCTGGAATGGGAGTTGCGGTCGTGCCGGCGGCGGCCAAACGGCTCTTTAATCTCGATGTGATCTACAAAGAAATCGAAGACATGCCGCTTCACGCAGAATGGATAACCGCACATAGAAAAGACAACCGAAATCCCGCTTTGAAGCATTTTATCGATGTGTCAAACGAGCAAAACAATCAATAGACTGGCAGAAAACGAGACAACACCCTCGCCAAAGGGGGTTGTCTCGAAAAACAGCCTTGTGTTCAAACACCGATGGCGGCGCCATCGCTTCTCGGGTCTGTTCCACCCCGAAGGAAACCGTGATCATCCATTTGAATAACCGCCGCATGTCCCACGATCCCGTCATAATCATTGACTGCCGTCACCCGGTGTCCGTTCTCTCTCAGCTTTTGAATCACCTCGGGCGCGACTCTGTTTTCAATTCTCAAACCCTCAACCTGATCCCCCCATGTTCTGCCCCACACCCATCTCGGCTCATTGACGGCTGTCTGCGGATCCATCCCGTAATCTATCATTCTCGTCAATAGAGCCGTCTGCGTCTGAGGCTGCCCTTCACCACCCTGTGTTCCGTAGAGGATTTTCGGTTTGCCGTCCTTGCACGCCATCGCCGGCATCAATGTATGAAACGATCTTTTGTCCGGCTCCAGCGTATTGACATGTCCTGGATCAAGGGAAAAAAACGACCCTCTGTTCTGCAGGATGATTCCCGTATCTCCAGCTGTCACACCTGAGCCAAATTCAAAATACAGACTTTGAATAAAAGACACGGCATTCCCTTCTCCATCCATGACAGCAGCATATGCTGTATCACTTCCGGCCGGCGGGCTTTCCAAAGGCATCGCCTGCGCCCCTATATCCGCTGCCAGCTTGCGGGCATATGCTTTGTCAAGCAAACGGTCAAGCGGCACCGGCGAAAAATCCGGGTCAGTTAATACTTGATTGCGGTCGGCAAAGCTTCGTTTTAATGCTTCGATCAACAGATGATAATATTCAAAAGAACCGTGTTTGATATTGGTAAAATCATAGTTTTCCAGGATGTTTAGCGTCATGAGGCCTGTGAAACCTTGGGAATTGGGAGGCATTTGATAGATGTCATATTGTCTGTATGTAGTAGAAATGGGGTCCACCCATTCCCCTTTATGGCGGGCGAAGTCTTCAAGGGTCAAAAGACCTCCGTTGTTTTGCAGATAAGCGGCTAAGACTTGAGCGATCTCCCCTTGATAAAAAGCATGTCTCCCTTTTTCTGCAAGAATCGTTAATGATGCGGCAAGTTCTTTTTGCACGAAACGCTCACCAGGGGAAGGCGGTTTTCCCCCGGGCAGGTATATGTCTGATGTCACCGGTATCTCACACATCCAGTGAGCGTTTTTTTCAGTGTTTTCACATTGATCGCGCGAGACGGGAAATCCTTGTTCAGCATACATAACCGCCGGTTCGAGAACATCTTTGAGGGAAAGGCGCCCGAAGGCCGCCAATATTTCGCACCAGCTGTCGGCCATCCCCGGAACGGTTATCGCACTCCGCACCCCTCTGGCCGGAATTGCAGCCTCGCCTGCGTATCTCTCACGAATGGCAAGCCTTCCTGACCTTCCGCTTCCATTGTACCCCTTTACAGCTCCGCTTTTTTGATGATACATCAGCCAAAATGAATCTCCGCCAAGCCCGGTCATATGCGGATAGACAACGGCAAGACAGGCGCTGACCGCCACCGCCGCGTCAAATGCATTCCCTCCTTTCTCCAGCATGCTGTGCCCAGCCAGAGAAGCAAGATAATGAGGACTGACAACCATTTGTTTTGTACCGATTTTTAATTTCTCCATACGCCCTTCCTTTCTTTTATATCCCTGTTCATGTTTTGAAGTATAGCGGCTCGGCTTCCCGAACGCTACTTCTGCGACAGAAAAGCTCCCGTTCATTTTCATTAAGATGAAGAAAACAAGAAAAACTATTCATATCGCAATCAAAATTATGATACAATTTACAAAACGTTTCATATCAATATTAACACATTGCGTTTTTAACAACCTAGAAAAATCCAAGGAAGGTGCCGATGATGAGTATCAATTACCATATGCCAAATTTAACCCTTGATGAAACAGATAAGAAAATCCTATCGATCCTGCATGAAGAAGGGAGAATCTCCTATACGGATTTAGGAAAGCGCGTCGGCTTATCAAGGGTCGCTGTCCAGACGCGAATCAATAACCTGATGGAGGAGGGAATCATTGAAAAATTCACAGCCGTGATTAATCCGGTAAAGGTGGGCATTCATGTATCCGTCTTTTTTAATGTCGAAGTCGAGCCCCAATACTTGGAGACGGTAGCCGTCGCATTGGAAAAAGAACCCGCCGTTACAAGCCTCTATCATATGACGGGCCCAAGCAAACTCCATATGCACGGAATCTTTGCCAATGATCAGGAGATGGAGGAATTTTTGACAAAGCGGCTCTATCCTTTGCAGGGGGTTGTCAGCGTTGACTGCCAGATGCTGATCAAACGTTATAAAAGCCGCATGGGTATGAAGCTTTAATACAGGAGGAGACATGCTTATGAAACACCCTTACCGCGAGCTGATCGTCGCCATGGTGAGAACGGGCATATTGGGCTTTGGAGGGGGGCCTTCCGTTATTCCGCTGATCAGGCATGAAGCCGTCACGAAATTTAAATGGATAGATGATGATGAATTCGGAGAAATTTTGGCGATCGCCAATGCGCTGCCGGGACCGATCGCCACGAAAATGTCGGCATATTTGGGACATAAAGTAAAAGGCGTCCCGGGCGCCGTCGTCGCCACAACAGCCCATATTTTGCCGACCTGCATCGCAATGGCCGCTTTGCTTGCGGCCGTCAACGTGCTCAGCCATTCAACAATCGTCAGCGGCATGATCGGCGCGGTCACCCCTGTGATCGCCGTCATGCTTGGGATCATGGCATATGAATTTGGACAAAAAGCATTGAAAGGCTTTGGAGCGGCAGCAGGCATCCTTTTCTTCATTCTTGCGTTTTTGGGGCTTCAAGTGTTTGCGATACACCCCGGGGTGATCGTGATCATCTTTTTGGCTTACGGCGCATTTCACTTTAAACTGAAACGCAAACTGCCGGAGAAAAAGGATAAAGGGGTGTCCGCCTCATGATCTTCTTTTATTTGTTTTGGGCCTTTTTCATCGCAAACCTGCTCGGCTACGGCGGCGGTCCGGCTTCAATTCCTCTCAATTTCGAAGAAGTCGTTCAGCACTTTCATTGGCTGTCAAAAGACGAATTTTCAAACATGCTTGCGCTCGCGAACGCTTTGCCCGGGCCGATCGCCACGAAAATTGCCGCATACGTCGGCTACAGTGTACTCGGATGGCCGGGCGTCATCATCGCTCTCGCCGCCACTGTTTTGCCCTCGGCGATTGCGCTCATTTTGCTGCTGAAATTGATCCGCCGCTTTCGCCAGTCGCCTGTTATCAAAGGCATGACATTGTCCGTTCAGCCGGTCATTGCCGTGATGATGCTTTTGTTGACATGGGAAATCGGCGGGAACGCAGTTCAATCGATCGGTTGGATCCAATCGCTGGTGATTGCATTGCTATCATGGGCGGCATTGACGAAATTCCGCATCCACCCCGCATTTCTCATTGTTGCGGCATTCGCTTACGGCGGTCTTGTCATGCCGTTGTTTTGAGCAAAAGGCTGCTAAATATGGATGGGGACAACCTGCCGCCTGCCGATCGAATGGTATTCAACGCCCGCTTCAGCCGCTTCCCATAGCGGATAGCAATTTCGTCCGTCAAAAATAACCGGTTCATCCATCAGCGTTTTATAAGAAGCTAAAGGGAAGGATTTAATGATCTCCCAGTCTGTCAAAATCATCACCGCGTCCGCTCCTTTAACCGCGTCTTCAATCGTCTCCGCATATCGCACAGAGCCGGGCAGCATCTGTTTTGCGTGTTTTACCGCAACGGGGTCAAACGCTTTAACCGATGCGCCCATTTCAACCAGCTTTTCGGCGATGATGATGGAAGGCGCCTCCCTCATATCGTCTGTATTCGGTTTAAAGGAAAGGCCCAGCAGGGCAACCCTTTTGCCCTTTAATTCGCCGAAACGCCTGACGGCTTTTTCAAGCAAAAGGGTTTGCTGCACATTATTCACTTTAATGACCGATTTCAAAAGCTCAAAATCATGCTCGACATGGCCGGCAATCTGGACGAGCGCGTTTGTATCCTTCGGAAAACACGAGCCTCCGTATCCGATGCCGGCTTTTAAAAACTGATGGCCGATCCTTTTATCCCGTCCCATTCCATAGGCGACGGCTTCAATATCAGCTCCGAGCTTCTCACAAATATTCGATATTTCATTAATAAAACTGATTTTTGTAGCAAGAAATGCATTGGAGGCATACTTGATCATTTCTGCGCTTCTGATATCCGTTTTAAAAACAGGAATGCGCAATGGCTTAAAAATCTGTTCAAGCAGGTCAGCCGTTTGTTCGTCCTCCGCGCCGATCACAATTCTGTCGCCGTGGAACGCATCATAGACGGCAGACCCTTCCCGCAAAAATTCGGGATTGGACGCCATCGTAAGGCGAACCCCTTCCCTTAAATGCCGCTTGATGATCGCCGAAATCAACTCGCTTGTTCCGACGGGTACCGTGCTTTTCGTCACCACAAGGCAATCGCGCTTCACATGGCGGCCGATCATTTCCGCCGCGGCTTCAATGTAGCGGAGGTCGGACTGGCCGTTTTCCTTTTGCGGGGTGCCGACCGCAATGAATATCACCTCGGCCTTTGACAGCCCTTTTTCAAAGCTTGTTTCAAATGCCAGCCTGGCGCGGGCCATATTTTTGTCAATCATCTCTTCAAGCCCCGGCTCATAGATTGGCGACACTCCATTTCTTAAGGAAGCGATCTTTTTTTCGTCAATATCAATGCATGTGACATGATGGCCGATTTCCGCTAAACAGACGCCTGTCACAAGACCGACATAGCCTGTGCCAACAATCGAAATATGCATGCTGCTCCTCCTCTGACTGAGTAAAATGCCGGCTTAAACGGAGCATCCCGGGATTTTTCAGAGCAGGCCCAACAGCCTTTTCTTTCTGATGGGAAGCGGCGGCTCTTTTGGAATCACCCGGTTTTGTAAAAGAAGCCCGGCATTTTCTATAAACATACTCAAGAAGTCGCGGCCATATTCGTTTTCTACGGCATCAAATAAGAAGGAGCGTGTCGTGTGATTGTGGGCGTCTGAGGCGATGAAATGGGCGAGATTTGCTTCGATCAAGCGGCGGGACAGCCATTTAACGTTTCTGCCGAAGCGTCCGGCGAGACTTGAACATGTAAGCTGGACACATGCGCCATTTTTAACAAGGCGGTGCAATACACCGGGGTTTTCCATTACTTCTATGTTTCTCTCAGGGTGGGCAATAACCGGAATATATCCGTTTAATTGAAGATCAAACAGCAGTTTTTCCGCATAGCGCGGCACATGATGATAAGGCAGCTCGATCAGCACATACTTCGTATCAGAGAGGCTGAGCAGTCTGCCGCGGCGGAGGTCATCCTTCAATTCTCCGTATAAACGGATTTCCTGTCCTTGTGTGATGTTTAGCGGGATATGTTCCTGCTCTATTCTGGCTCTTAATGCTGAGACGCCGGCAAGGATTTTCTCTTTTTGATTCCTGTATCGACGGTTTTGATGAGGGGTTGCGATAATGGTATGTATCCCTTGAGCAACGGCTTTTTTCGCCATTCCCAAACTGTCATTTATGCTCATTGCACCGTCATCGACATCTGCAAGAATGTGGCAATGAATATCGATCATAATCGAACCTCCTGTCAGGCATTTAAAACGTCTGATCTTTCCCGCTGAAGATATGCGGATTTACAGCCTGGCCTTTTTTCGGCTTCATATACAAAATGTTTCCTAAGACGGACAGCTCCAGCTCCTTTTCAATGTCCTCTTCGTTTTTGACGGTGTTTTTCAAAAGTTCAAAAAGAAACGCGAGCCCCGCTCCAAACAGCAGACCGAATGCTGTAAATCCGGCGATATTAAACGTTTTATTCGGACTGATCGGAACCGGTGAAGCGTCCGGCATGGCTTTTGCCACAATATTGACTTCGGTTTTTTCGCCCATGATATTTTGAATGTCTCTCTTAAAAACGGAAACAACGGTATTGGCGAGATTCACCGCCTTGGAATAATCCTTGTCAGTGGCGGATATACTGACAATCTGCGACTCGTTTTCACTGACAACCGTTATTTTTTTCTTCAGCTCTTCAGCCGTTTCCCGCAGGCTGAGGTCTTTTTTGACTTGATTGAGTATGATCGGGCTTTCCATAATGGCGTTATAGGTGTTGATGAGTTCGAGATTGGTCTGAATGTCGGCGAAATTAGAGGTTTGACGGCCGTTGATGAGGATTTGAGCAGATGCCTGATAAACCGGTGTAAGGAAAAAAAAGTTGACGGCGGCGCTGGACAAAGCTGCCGTTATGGTCATCAGGGTGATGAGAACAAACCTTTTTTTCAACACGAGGAACACGTCTTTAAAACCGATTTTATCTTCCATAGAAGCCCCCCACGATTTGCGGATTTGTTGTAATTTTCAGCAAATTGTACAACTACCTTAATTATACATATAATGGTTCGGTTTCAGGGAAGAAACTTCTTGACAAATAGCGGGAGATAGCGGGAATCTTTCGTCTTTATATGGTGTTATAGATCGACTTTTGCAGGACCTGCGCGCTTTTTGCTGAACGAAAAAGTGCGAGAGACCAAGTCTATCGCACTTTTTACGTTGTATATCCATTTTTGATATGAAGAATTAAATCTTCAAGAAGTTCTTTCGTCGTAATATCTTTCGACTTCTCGCCAATATCATAAGCATGCATAAGAATTTTCAAAAATTCTTCCTGATTCAATTCCTTGTCATCCATATCCTTTTCCTCTCAGCTTCCATGAATTAAAAATATTTCGGATCATACTTCAAATTATATGATGTAAGGATTCAATTTGCCATAGTCTATTACATTATTCGACACCGATTCGTTTTTATGTCCATTTCCCCGGAAAATCTTTTTTGGATTGACGGATTAAGCTATAATAGAGAGATTGGAAACTTTTTAAAAGTCATTCGGTTAGGAGCGATGGACATGCTTCAAAGTATGATCCCAAAGACAGTTGTAATGGAAGCGGCTGAACAGTTTAAGCATGTACTGCCGTGCACTGCTGAGAACATTCAGCTGATGAAAAAAGCGCTGATCTTATACAGACAAGATTCCGTTTACAGAGTCAAGCCGCTGAACGGGCATACAGTCTCCGCTTACGTTCAGGATGTTGTCCCGGTTAAGGTTGAAATCGACCTATCCGATATCAAAAAAAGCACCTGTACATGCCCTGCCCAAAACATCTGCCGCCATGTGCTTGCCGTTTACTTATATATATATGCACAATATGAACGATTGGGCACTTTCACGGAATTTTGGAAAGAAGAGAAACGGCGCGAGCGCCAGGACATGCTGGTTGGGCAAATGCATCATAAGTCTGGGAAAGATTCGCTGCACAGCTGGATCAGCTTTTTCAAAAGCGAATTCAGGCGTTGGGAGGAGTATACGCCGAAAAACCAGCAGACGATGCAATACCTGTATTACGGCTATTTTTCAAGTTTAAAAAAGCGGACACCGGCTGAGGCGGAACTGAAAAAAATGTACCAGATCCATGCGGCCCTTGCGACATGGCTGGCCATGCATACATTAATTGAAAAAGGCCGGATCGACCCGGAGAAAGATTTTTATTCGCTCAACCCTTACATCGAACAGCTGATGGATACGATCTACAGCGCGATCGATGAACTGAAGACATATGCGCTGTCCTTTTCCCTAGACCCGTTTTTGGAAAAGACGCCCGCCGTCCTGCGGGAACTGCTTCTGAAACGGGACATTTTCCAATACGAAAGACTGCGGATTTTCGGAGAGGTATGGAGCGCACTCCTTTCACGCCCGAAATGGCTGAAAGAAGAGCTGAACATCTTAAGCGGACTGAAGGCGTCTCCCGAAGTTCAATTCGGCCGGCTTCATCTTGAGTTTCTGCTGAAAAACGATGATGCCATTTTTGAAAAATCGGCCGCGTTTTCTCCTGAAATCCTTCCGTTTACATTTCAATGGCTCGGAATCATGACGGCAAAAAAAGACTGGAAGCGTCTAAAAAAATGGTATGAACAGCTGGAAAACCTTGTGGAAGGCTTTTGCAGACTCGACAAACCGTACCGGGAAATACGAGATGTCTTAAGCGAATTTTTCCTGTTTCTCGGAGATTACAGCCATCATACAAAGGACGAGCATGTGTTTGAAAGGTATTGCCGAAAATGTCTTCCATATACATTTACAGAGTACAGCCAATTTCTTTATGGCAAACAGCGGTTTATGGAATGGATGGAGATCCACAGCCTCGTCGGTTTTTCCATTTCAGAAATCGGACAAAATGCCTTAAAGGATATCGCGGCGGCAGCGCCTGAAGCGCTGATCCCTTCCTATCACAGGGAAATTGTCGAGCTGATTGAGCAGAAAAACCGCTCCGCTTATAAAGATGCCGTCAAATATTTAAAAAAATTGCGCACGTTTTATAAGAAGTTGAAAAAACAGGCTGTCTGGGACCGGTTTATGGTACAGCTTTCATCCCGCTATAAAAGGCTGCGGGCATTTCAGGAGGAGCTAAAGAAAGGAAAGTTAATTGATGGCGAGTCTTAAAGAAATCGTAATCCATGTCGAACAGTCTGAAGACTGCACATTCATTTTATCTTGTTATGATCAGCAGCAGCAGCAGCTCTCACGAAGTGAGATGGAACGGCATTTATTCCAGTGGCATGAATCATCCTTTTACGGCACCTTCCTTGAAGATGCCGGTTTGGAAACACCGGCCGTTGTTCTGTCTCCCTGGATGGCGGCCGAATTTCTCGGGAAAAACTCGTTTAATTCCTTTAGCGAGATCATCCTGACCGTGGAAACGGAGCCTTTAATGAAAACCGCTTCAACCATTTATGAATTCATCGAAGATCAAGATTTCCTCCCCGACTATGAAGCATGGAAGCAAGGTGTTATACGCTTTAAGGACCAGGAAGGGCTGCTGGAGGGCTATACGGCGGAATGGTTTTCCCGCGCTGTGGAAGATTACATCGACTATCATGACGAGCTGAAAGCGAAATGGGAAGAGATCGTGGCGCATTCCCCGGCGGTCACCACATTCCAGGGGCATTTTCTTGATGAAGAAGACTTTCTTGAAACGATCGGCTGGCGTGAAAATCCCGCGCCGTTCACCGTCGGGCTCCGTTTAAACGAACCTGAGTTTGACGGCGACGATTGGAAAATCGAATTGTTTCTGCGCGATAAAAAAAGCGGCGATATTCGCTTTTTTGACGGTTTGAACAGCCTGAAAAAATCATGGAAAACCTACGCGGACAAAATCGCCCGTGAGCAGGACCGGTTCCGCCAAATCGTGCCGTGGCTTTCAATCGAATCGGGTACAACGCTTTTGTCAGAAGAAGAAGCTTGGATCTTCTTATCAGAGGCAAGTGAAACACTCGTCAATATGGGGATCGAAATCCTCCTCCCGTCGTGGTGGCAAATTGTTAAAGACAGCAATATGATGCTGAAGGCGAAGGTGTCGCAGGCTCCCCGCGGAGAATCTTTTGTCGGGATGAACGCGCTCATGGACTTCAACTGGCGATTTGCGACAAATGGAATTGAACTGACGGAGGAGGAATTTCATCAGCTTGTCGCCAATAAAAGGCGGCTCGTCAATATCCGCGGCCAATGGATTAAAATCGATCCGAATTTTATCAAACAAATGAAAAAGCTGATGGAGCGGGCGGAAACTGAAGGACTTCATATGTCAGATATTCTGGCGCGCGAACTGACGGACAAAAACGACATGCCGGATGAAGACGGCCTGTTCGACGCATCCGCTTTCAGCGAGGTTCGTTTCGAACTGTCCTATCAGCTCAAAAATATGATCAGAAAGCTGAGCCACAGAGACGAGCTTCCCGCCTATCCCATCGGCAAAACCTTTCAAGGCAAGCTCCGAGCCTATCAGGAGGATGGCGTAAACTGGCTGATTTTTCTCAGAAACTGCGGCTTTGGCGCCTGCCTCGCCGATGATATGGGACTCGGAAAAACCATTCAAATGATCGCTTATTTCGCCTATTTAAAAGAACAGGGGCAAAAAGCGCCGTCTCTGATTATCGCGCCGACTTCCGTCCTCGGCAACTGGCAGCGCGAGCTTGAGACGTTCGCCCCCGGCTTGTCGGCCGCGCTCCACTACGGGCCAAAACGCCCGAAAGGTGAAGCGTTTCTCGAGTTTTGCAAAGATCAGGACATTATTTTGACATCTTACGGCCTTGCACAGTCCGATTTTGACGAACTCGCTTCTGTGACGTGGAACTGCATCTGCCTTGACGAGGCGCAAAACATTAAAAACGCGCATACGAAGCAATCCCGCTCGATCAGAAAGCTGAACGGCCTTCACCATATCGCGCTGAGCGGAACACCGATGGAAAATCGTCTGACAGAGCTTTGGTCGATTTACGATTTTATGAATAAAGGCTACCTCGGAAGTCTTGGCAGCTTTCACAAGCGCTTCGTCCTGCCGATTGAAAAAGATCGTGATGAAAAGCGGATCGAGCAGCTCCAGCAGCTGATTAAGCCGTTTTTATTGCGGAGGACAAAACGGGATCAGGAGGTCGCGCTCAACCTGCCGGAAAAACAGGAGGAAAAAGAATTCGTGCCGCTTTCCGCCGAGCAGGCTTCCCTTTACGAGCAGCTCGTCAAAGATACGTTCGAACATATGACAAGCCTTGCCGGCATGCAGCGGAAAGCTTTGATCCTCAGCATGCTCGGCAAGCTGAAACAGATCTGCGACCACCCGGCCCTTTACTTAAAGGAATTCGGATCGGAACTTCTTCACGGCAGATCCGTCAAACTGGAAAAACTACTCGAATTGGCGAAAACCGTCCGTGAAAGCGATGAAAGCTGCCTGATTTTCACCCAGTACATCGGAATGGGCGACATGATGAAGCGCCAGCTTGAAACATCGTTGGGCGAACCGGTCAAGTTTCTAAACGGAAGCCTGTCAAAACCTGAACGGGACAAGATGGTGGAACAGTTTCAAAATAAGGAGTTCCCTATCCTGATCTTGTCCTTAAAAGCGGGAGGAACAGGACTGAATCTGACGGCCGCCAACCATGTCGTCCACTATGACAGATGGTGGAATCCGGCGGTTGAAAACCAGGCCACAGACCGGGCATACCGAATCGGGCAACAACGCTTTGTACACGTCCATAAGCTCATTACCACCGGTACGATTGAAGAAAAAATCGACCGGATGCTCGAATCCAAGCAATCATTGAATGATCAGATCATTCAAAGCGAAAACTGGATCACCGAGCTTTCTGAAGATGAGCTTGAAGAATTATTCACACTGAACGCTTCGGCGATTACGGGTTAACTTAAAAAACAGCTGTCTTGCGAAGACAGCTGTTTTTTTCCGCTTATTCCTAACAACAATCCCAATGATACAATACGTTTGAAAAATCTTTTTTCTTCAGATCATCGGGCCGAATGAAAAAGTTGGCGATCCCTACATCTCCCCACATCGCGTCAATGTCATCATCCGAATCAATTTGCAATAGAAGCATCGTATGTTCCCCATTATCATAGATCCGCGGGTCTGTTTGTGTAAAACAGGCATAGCCGCCGATTTTATGGGAGAAATCGCCGTGCATGTCATGATACTCTTCGAAAACCGCTTCCTCTTGATCTCCGAATTGTTCAAAAAATGACCACACATCCAGTCCGGCGTATTGTTCAAATTGAAAATCAGCAGGAGAGACCAACTCAGACCGCTTTTCAGGTATAATTGAAGCCTCACATCCAATCGGAAATTGCAGCTCGTCCTCAAGTTTGACAAATGAAAAGTCGGTGACAAGCTCGGCTTCATCGTCAATCAGATCCTCAAAATACTTAATGCAAAAACTCGTTTGTTCACACGGATTGTCAAAATTTAAACCGTAAACATCATCGCTGACAGAAATGAAAAAAAGCAGAATTCCTGAATCCGGGAAATGTTCGAGCTGAGGCATTTCGGAAAAATTAATTTGTGCAAGCAATTTCATCGGTTTTCCCTGGCTGTCTACAGGATAGCGCTCAGATTTCGGAAAATAAGGATCACCTGCCAGTTTGCTGTCATATCGGCCGGTTTTTGCTTTTTTCACTTTTAAATTCAAATAGTCACGTGCTGATTTTTCAAATTGTCCGCGGAATCCGGCCATTTTTTCAGGTAATGGAAACGCTTTTTCCATCTCTTTCGCCCTCCTTCTGATTGCCTATCCCTCTTCATGCGATCCTGCTGATTCAGGGCAAGATCTATTAAATAACTAGAAATAATAGTTAAATAGTAACAAAGATCACCAGGGCAAACAATGAATAAAAAGCAACAAAAAATATTGGCTCACAGGTATATTTGTCTAATGTTTTCACATAAATAAGGCTGCCGACATTGTCGACAGCCTGCGGATCAAATGAATCCGCTGCTTAACCGCACTCCCTCATCGTTACGCTGCCGTTTTGACAAGGCATCACGCCGATTAAAGGGATATGCGAATTAAACCGATTTTACTTGTTCAATCAGCTGATGGATCACCCAAGCCACGCCATTTTCATCGTTTGTCGGCGCCACTTCACCCGCCATCTCTTTAATATCCTCACGGGCATTTCCCATGGCAAAGCTTTTTCCCGCTATTTTCAGCATGGAATAATCATTGAGGCTGTCACCGACGGCTGCTGTTTCGCAAAGAGGAATGCCGAGTTTTTGAGAAAGCTTTTCCAAAGCGAGTCCTTTTGATGCCTGAAGGTGTTCCAGCTCAAAGTTGTGCTCTGCCGAAGTGACAAGTGTGAGGTCTTTTTCACCTTCAAATCGCTGCCAGCCTTTCTTAAGCTTTTCTTGATCAAACGAAAAGCCCAAGATGTTGTATACATTCACATTCTGATCAGGCTGAAAAAGCTCGCGATAGGAGCCGATATAGGCATATCCATGCTGGCTGAGCTGCTGTTCGGCGGCCAGCTGCAGCCTGGATAAGTCGGCTTCGGGATTTGCGCTTTTTAAGCGGTCCAATTCGATCTCAAGGAGCTCTTTTCCATTTTGCGGTGTAAAGATCGCATCATCGCTGAATACCTCATAATAGTAATTCTTTTCTTCAAGCCACTGAAGAATTCCTTCCGCCTTGTTCCGATCAATCGGAACGGCATGGTACAGGCGGCCTTCTGGATCGTGAATCACCGCACCGTTTGCGCTGATGATCCATGTCTTCAAGCCGGTCGGATTAAAAATCGCCTCTACATCAAATGAAGCCCTTCCTGTGGCAATCACCACTTCAATCCCATGCTCCCTGGCTTTTATTATCGCATCTATGCTTTCTTCGGCGACTTTGCTTCCACTATTTAAAAGCGTTCCATCCAAATCCAACGCAATCATTCTCATCTCGTAAACTCCCCCTCTTCATTTCCTTCATGCCCCGCTACGACGAGCTCCACTCCATTCTCATCGAGCAGCTTCTGAAAAGCTTCCCCCGGCAGCCGGTCTGTGATCAAGAGATCGATATCGCTTAACTCAGCATATCGATAAAAATCCGATTTTCCGATTTTCAAATGGTCGGCGAGCGCAATCACTTGTTTCGCCTGGGAAATGATTTTTCGTTTGACCATCCCATCCTCTTCATGGGCGATCGTAAGCCCGTGCTCAGAAATCCCCACAACTCCGATGAACGCTTTATCAACATGATAGCACGACAACTTTTCAATCACGGAAGCGCCGTATAAAAACCGATGCTCTTTTTGCAGTTTTCCGCCAAGCAGGTGGATACAGGCCCCCGGTTTTGCAGAAAGAACCTCCGCCTGATTAATCGAGTTGGTAATGATTGTGCAATTGAGATCAGGCAAATGCTCGGCACATGCTTGAACGGTGGTGGATGCGTCAAAGATGATGCGGTCGCCTTCCCTGATCAGTGAAGCGGCCGCTTTGCCGATCAAGCTTTTTTCTTCAGACACGATATTCAGCCGTCCTGAGTAATCTTTGATTTCATCATGAATTGTCGGAAGAATCGCTCCGCCTCTTGTTCTGATAATCGCTCCCTGTTCATTCAGCTTGACGAGATCGCGCCTTGCAGTATCCCTTGAAACCTGAAATAATGAACAAATCTGGTCAACGGAAATCCGTTTATGTTCCTTTAAATAGTCAATGATAGAAATAAGCCTTTCCTCTTGATACACTGAATCATTCCTTCTTAAGTGAATTTCATCATTTATAAGTGATTATAAGTTTATACAGCTAATAAATCAAGAATAAATAAGTGTTTTTAAGCAAAAAAAGCCTGAGGGCCGGATTTTTTCCAGCGTCACTCAGGCTTTCATACTAAAGTGAAAATGTTCCATATTGAGACTGCCACACGTCGCGAAATCCTTCAAGATCACGTTTGACAGCCGGCAGACCAGGCATATTCGCCAAAAGCTCCGGACTGATCGTCGCCTCATGGCTCCCCGCCTCCATGGCGGCAATGATCTGGCCGTTATGTTTAAAACTTGCCGCAAGCACTTTGCAGTTCAATCGGTAAGTATGAAATACTTCGGCAATCGTTTTGACAACACCTGCCCCGTCGCCGCATTCTTGATCAATCCGATTGACATATGGCGCGACATATCCGGCTCCGGCTTTTGCTGCAAGAACCGCCTGTAAAGGGGTATAAACCGTTGTCCCTGTTGTTTTGATGTTGTCTGCTGTAAGCTTCTGAATGGCATGCAGACCTTCATTCGTTACCGGAATTTTAATCCACACGTTACCGTCCAGCCAGTCATGCACATATTTCGCCTGCTCTATTATGCCTGCACAATCCTCGGCAATGATTTGCACATGAAGGGGCAGGCGGCTTGGAAGAAGCCGGCGAATCTCTTGAATATGCTGTTTAAAAGGGCGTTTTTCTTTCGCAATTAAAGCAGGATTCGTCGTCACTCCATCAATGGGAAAGGAACCCAGCAAATGTTCAATCTTTGCTATATCGGCTGTATCAACCAGCATTTTCATTCCTGATCACTCCCTCCGCTTAATGCATGACCTGTCCCCCGGTGACATTGATTGATTGGCCCGTCATGTAGGACGCCTGGTCGGATGCATAAAATAAAACGGCATTGGCGATATCATCGTACGTGCAGCCCCGCTTCAGCGGAACTTTTTCCGTATATACGCGCTCGACTTCGCTTTCCGGGATGCCCAGCTTCTTCGCATACTGCGGAATTAAGCTTTGAAACATCGGAGATTTCAACAGGTTCCCCGGCATAATGCTGTTGACGCGGATATTGTGCTCTGCCAGATCAAGTGCGAGGCTTTGGGTGAGCCCGACCCCGCCAAACTTTGAAGCCGAATAAGCCGTATTATGTTTGCTGCCGACTTTTCCGGATTTTGAATTGATTTGAATGATCGACCCGCTTCCTTGTTTAATCATGACATTTGCCGTTTCTTTCGCGCAGAGAAAGTATCCCGTAAGGTTGACCTCAAGCGTCTTCTCCCAATCCTTCAGCTGAAAGTCGGTGATTTTATTGCTTTTTGCGACCCCGGCGCTGTACACCATGACATCGATCGTCTTGAATTCCGCAGCCGTTTTTTCAACCATCTGTCTGACATCGGCTTCATTGGTAAAATCGGCTTGGACCGCCAATGATTTGACGCCATATTTTTCAGCCGCTTCTTCAGCGGTCTTTTTCGCGTTTTCACCGTTGATATCTGCAACCGCAACATCATAACCGGCTTCGGCCATGCGGTAGGAAAGGGCTTCGCCAAGGCTCTGCCCTCCGCCGCAAATCAATGCAGTTTTTCGTTCATTTATTTTCATATCGCATGCGCTCCTTATGACCATCTTTGAATTTGAATGGTGTCTCCGACCAATACTTCAGGTAATGGTTTTTCTTCAAGATACAGTGTCCCGGGCAATTCAGCAGCGTGGGATCCGTCAAACTTCAGCGTGATATGGCCGAGGCTGGCCAGATTTTGGGCAACGGCTCCTCCAACGGCTGTCACTTTGTAAGACTTTCCGCCCAGCAAAAGTTCATCGCCTTCTTTAAAGTCACTTTCCACAGGATTGATATCTATAGATAAACAGTAGTCTACCAATTCTTCCGGCGCTCCTTCGCCGAACAGGATGAGCATGTTCTCATCTGCAAAAGCGGATGAGAGGACTCCGATCTTGTTTACCGTCGTTTTATAGAGCATTACCATCTATTTCCCCTCCATAAAAAATCTAGCTGTCATATAGTTCAAAGCTTGCCAGCCAGGCAATGAAAACGGTCGGCGCCCCCGTCAAAAAACGCGAATAAAGGACGGATGGCACTCCGACTTCAACCGTTTCGACTTCCGCTTCCGCAAGTCCGAGACCGACGGGAACAAAGTCGGCGGCAGCTTGTGAATTGATCGCGAACAAGGCCGGCAGCGCCAAATTCGGCGGAATATTACCTTTGCCAATCTCCACCCCGATCAATGAACCGACAACCTGGGCGATCACCGCCCCAGGTCCGAGAAACGGGGAAAGCAGCGGAAATGAGCAGACGAGCGAGATTAATAGCAAGCCCGGCAAAGAGCCTGCAAAAGGAGACAGAAATTTGGCAAAAATATCGCCGATTCCCGACTCTTTAATGACGCCGATCAACAAGGCGACAAATGCCATGAAAGGCAGAATCGTTTTGATAACGGTTTCAATTGCATCCCGGCCAGCCTGATAAAAGACGCTGACAACAGATCCCATCGCCATCCCGATTCTTGCCATCAGTCCTTTAGGCGCCTGCTGTTCACTAATTTTTTTCTCTGTGCTATAATGGTTTTGTTTATTTTCAATATGATTTTCTTTTAGAATATTGGACTGTTTCGGCTCCTCTTCAGCCTCATGCAGTTTAATATTCTCTTTTTTTACGCCTGAAACATAGATATCTTCCGTAATATGTGCGGCGAGCGGCCCGCTTTTCCCGGTTGCCATGAGGTTGATTGTCGGGATTCGTTTTTGCGGATAAAGACCGCAGCGAAGCGTGCCTCCGCAGTCAATGATCACTGCGGCCATCTCTTTTTCGGGAACCGTCGTCTTAAAGCCGTCGACAAGCTCACAGCCTGTCAGCTCCGCCAAACGGTCGGCGATCTCCGGTTTGTTTCCTCCCGTGATATAAACGATTTTATTTTTCTCTCCATCAGGGGTGATCACAAGCGGTCCGCCAAATCCTCCCTGTCCTCTTGAAACGACAACTGAACGATAGGAACTCATGTTTCACGCCCTCCTTATTTAAGATCCACCGAGTTTTTCAATTGAATGCCCTGCTGTTTAGCCGCATAGTTTGTTGTGAAATCGGTCACCCAGCCTCGCAAAAAGTTTGTGAAAATTCCGACTAAAAAGTAGCGCAAAGCCAGCTCTGTCGTGTCATGCCCCAATGTCGTGATGCCGGCGGCGATCCCGAGAAAGACGAAAAGCTCGCCGGGATTCACATGGGGAAAGAGTCCGTTATGAGTATGACAAGAATAGGAAGCGGCCGCATAATAGCTCGGTTTATATTTTTCAGGCAAAAATCTTCCAAGCGACAGCGTCATCGGATTGGCAAGCATAAACGTACCGATGACAGGCAAAACCAGATACCTTGTCAAAGGGTTTTTTCCCGACTTTCTCGCAAGCGTTTCAACGCGCTGTTCTCCTATCAGACGTATGAGTGCGTTCATGGCGACAAGCAGCATGATCAGTAAAGGAACGATGTCTGTAAGCATGCTGACAAAAACTTCTCCGCCGTGTCTGAACAAATCCATAAACTTCTCTGCAAGCCATGTTACGTTTTTCATGTTTCACCTCTTTTTTTTGTATAAAGATTCATCAGTTTTTGAAGCGGCGTTTTCTTCGGCGGGATATCACCCCCTTTCGTGACGATGTCAAATGTTCTTAAGGCATCTTCGATCGCCATCTTGGTCAGACGGTCGTGCGGGGCAAGCTCCTCAGGACCGATTTTCAGCAAGTATTTTTCCTCAAAGCCCGGTAATGGCCTGACCCTTGAAAAAACCGTCACTCCCTGCATTTTGGAGGCCTTAAGAATTTTGTTCCGTTTATCAATGACAAACAAAACGACCGTGCCGGCTCGGAATAAACCGGTCCGCTTGCCGACCGCTACCCTTCCCAAACGTCTGTATTCCGCAAATGTTCGATTGAAATGCCTGATCTGCCAAAAACCAAAAATGCTTTGGAGAAGCCAGGCCAGCCCGAGGGCGATGATAAAATAAATGATCATGTTTGATTTTTCACCTCCTCGGCGATTTCCCTCGCTGTTTCGGCAGTTGTCACCAAAATATTGATGTATCGGCCCTTAGCTGCACCTATAATGGAAGGGACCTTTTCATGGGACTCGGCGAGACCGATCGAATACTCCAGACTTTTGAGCCGATTGATGTCGATCGCGATCGTTCTATCATTAATCTCCGTCTCTACCAATCTTCCTTGACGGTCAAAAAAACGGGAGCATATATCGCCGACTGCCTGTTTTTCTTCCAAGCGCTCCATATCCTGATCACCGTAAAATCCGGTCCAGATCATATTGGATGAGCTGAGCGGGGCTCCGATTCCCACAGCAGCAACGGTAAGGTCGTTCCATAAACCTTCGATTTTTTTGAAATAGTGGGATTTCACGATTTCATCCTTCGTTTCCTTTTTTTCAACGACGGCCGCCGCATCAATAAAATAGGGAGTGCCGCCAAAATCGCTGGCGATGGAGTAGACGATGCTGTTCACATGATATTTCGTGTCCATTGCGCCCGGACCGCCGACAAGCGGAACAAAAGAAGCGCTCCGCTTTTTCACGCCGTGGAATTCGCCGATCATTCCCGCCATCGTCGTTCCCCATGCGAAGCCGACGGTATCCCCGTCTTTAACGATGCGTTTTAACATATCGGCCCCTGCTTTGCCGACGGCTTTCTTCTTTTCTTCCTCTGTTTGGCCGGGACTCGTCTCGCAAATGTATACTTCTTTGAGACCCAGCAGCTGTTCGAGCTCGCGTTCCAAATCATAGTGCGCACCGATGTGGTCATCAATGGTAATTTTGACGATCCCCTCGTCCCGCGCTTTTTTCAGCATGCGTCCGACAGTTGTCCTGTATATCCCTGTCGCTTTTGCGATCTGGCTTTGTGTCATATCTTCTTCGTAGTACATCTTGCAGATTTTGATTAACAGACGCTTATCTTCCTTCATCTCCACCTGAGATCACCCTTCACTTTGCACATTTGAGCAAACATTGATCATTTGTTGTGTATTCGCTTTCATTATACAGATGTGGTTTTTCCCCGTCAATTTAAATTTGTCTTTTTTATGTCTAAAATAAAAAAGCCGGTCGTGTAAGACCGGCCATAAGAAGGGTAAAACGGGGAGGTTGATTGATTTTTTATAAAAAGGGGTAAAAGGGGGGCTTTGCTTTCCTAGGCATCGGCTGGTTCACGGGCCTTTCCGCCTATAAATCGTACTGAACGGGCAACGACTTCGGTTTTAAAGAACCGGTTTCCTTCTGAATCAATCCCATTTTGGGTCTGAATTCTTCCAGCCAGCCCGATGATCGAGCCTTTTCTGCAATATGCAGCCGTGTTCTCAGCCGTTTTGCGCCACAGTGTGCAATTGATAAAGTCCGTCTCCATTTCGCCGGCTGCATTTCTGAAATACCGGCCGACAGCCAAGGTAATGTTCGCCACCGGGACGCCGTCCGGTGTGTACCGAAGCTCCGGGTCCTTCGTCAAACGCCCGACCAGCATGATCTGATTAAACATTTTGTCCCTCCCTTCGTACTCGGTTGCCCCCAGTTTATACGAGAAAAGCATATAAGAAAAATGGCGATAAGAGAAAAAAGAATAACGAAAATTGCGTTTTTTTATTATAATTTTTGCTTTTTCCTCCCACAAATTATGAACATCATTTCTTTCTTATTTACAAAGTACGTATTTTTTAAAAACTGCAGAAACACAGGAGATGCCAGCCATTGTTCAGAATACAAGCGGACATATGAGCCTCCGTCCCAAGCATACAGCCGGAATGACAATTCTTTCTCTTTGAATGTTACTTGAAATTCGTATATTTCCATCTGATCCTTTGTTTCATAGCGAAACACAATACCTTCATGGCAGTACATATCAATCTCATACTTATGGTCGCCGCCCAGAAAACGAATCAGTGGTTTGGATTGAAGACAATCAGCAGACGGATTGTATTTGATTACAAATACTTCTTTTAAGTAAAAATGGTTCATAAGTCACCTCCTGCTCAATATCACCTAAAGTATAAATAAAAATAAAGCATTATCAAATACTTTTTGTAAAATTAAAAATAAGCGGACAGCCGCAGTTTAGGAGCTCTCAAACTGAATGTGATATAATGGTTATACAACTAAGGAAGCTTGTGAGGTGATAGCGATGAAAACCTTTAGGCTTATTGATTTGAAAATCGTACGCCAGGATGAATCGTCAAAACAGCTTGAAGAGTTCCCGCTGATTGACGGCCTTATTATCAATAAGGAAGACGGTGAAAACCATTGGATGGTCGAAGGGCTGGTCTCCAAGGAATACCGGTATTTTTTTGAATATCTTCTGCAGGAAGGCAAAGAAGTGAAAGCGTATGTGACGATTACCAAAAAAAGCAATCGGCCGGCACAGCTTCTGGCAAAGGTGAAAAACATTACGGTTCTCGGCGAGCACGTTTCCGTTTTATTGGACGGCAAAATGGTGAGCTCAAAGCTGAGGAAGGATTCAGACAAGATTTTAGAAGGATTGATGAAAGAAGGCTACTCCGGTGACCGGCTTCTTGAAGCATTCAAACAAAATATATAGAAAAGGCTGCGCGGAAAACGGCAGCCTTTTCGTGTCGAGTGTTTTAAGATCGCTTCGCCTGCTCTTTTAACAGATCGCGGATTTCCTTGAGCAGCTCTTCCTGCGGATCCGGAGCGGCTTCTTCTTCTTTCTCATCCTGCTTTTTCTTTAACTTCGAGATATAACGGACGAACAGAAAGATCGAAAACGAAATAATAAAGAAATTCACAATCGCCTGTATGAACAGCCCGTATTTCACTTCGGCATCTCCAAATGTGAAGGAAAGCGCCGAAAAATCCAAGCCTCCGAGCAGAAGGCCGAGAATGGGCATCATGATATCATTGACAATTGATGTCACGATTTTGCCAAAGGCGCCTCCAATAATGACCCCGATGGCGAGATCAATCACATTTCCTCTGATCGCAAAGCTTTTAAAATCATTCCACATACAAGGATCACCTTTTCTTTTTATGATAAAAAAACAAATGGGTTGATCGAAAACCCATCTGTCAAAGGATTATTCCTGCTTTTCTCCGAGCGAAAACATCAGCTCGGCCTCACAAACGATTTCACCGTCAACCGTGGCGATCCCTTTTCCTTTGCCGATTGAACCGCGGAAGCGGATCACTTCAAGCTCAAGATGCAGCTGGTCTCCCGGTTTGACTTGTTTTTTAAAGCGGCAGCTGTCAATCCCCGCAAAGAACGCCAGTCTTCCGCGATTTTCTTCCTTCATCAGGAGCGCAACAGCTCCCATTTGCGCGAGCGCTTCAACAATCAAGACACCCGGCATCACCGGATACTCCGGAAAATGACCGTTGAAAAATTCTTCGTTTACCGTGACATTTTTATAACCTTTTGCCCGTTTCCCTTCTTCTACTTCTGTCACCCGGTCTATGAGCAAAAAGGGATAACGGTGGGGAATTATTTCTTTGATTTGCTGAGCATCAAGCATCGCCTTGACATCTCCTTTTTTTGAAAAGTATGTATAGAACTATGTTAAGCGCCTCATTCTGTACAACTGGAAGTATATTATGAAACGGAATCTTTTTCAACAAAAGATATGAACAACCCGTTGTCAAGAGCCTGCGGAATCCGAGCCCGGATGGTGTATATAAAAAAGAGCAGACTGCCCAGCATTCGCTCGAGTCTGCTCTTTTTGAAACGTCAGCGCACTGAATTGATGAGCCCCATCATTTGGTCGCCCATTGAGATCGCACGCGAATTCATTTGATAAGACCGCTGTGAGGAAATCAGATCGGTCATTTCCTTTGAAATATCTACGTTGGACGATTCGAGAAAGCCCTGTTTCATCGAGATGTCCTGCCGCCCCGCACCGTTTAAATTGATGAGGGCTGTGTCTCGCAAATCTTCTCTGACAGAGAAAAGATTGCCTCCTTCTGCAGCAAGAGCCTGCGGCTTAACCGCCTGGGCAATGCCTAAATTGAAGCTTAAAGGCGCTTCGGCTTGGTTTCCTGTTGACACGGTTATCGTTCCGCTGCCGTCTACTTGAAAGTTTTGATAACGCCGGTCGAAGCGTATGGCATCCCCATTCTCATCAAGCAGAGGATGCCCTTCTTTGGTGACCAGTTCCAGCTGGTTGGCGTTTCCAGGCGCAGGCGTCAAATAAAATGTTCCGTCCCGCGTATATTGAACTTCGCCATCGACATCAACCTGAAAGAATTGGTAAGGGGAAGTCAGCGCGATATCAAGATCGCGGCCCGTCTCCTTTAAGCTCCCTTGCTTTTGTGTCAGCCGTTCCGTCAAGACGGCCCCGACGCCGACCCGAAGCCCGGGCGGTGTCTTTCTGCTTTGCGCCACTTCATTATTCTTCTCATCCACTTGTTCAATCTGCTGTCTTACCAGCTCGGAAAAGCTTGTATTTTTCGCTTTATATCCCGTCGTATCAGTATTTGCAAGGTTATGACTGATACTGTCAATCTGTTTTTGCAGCTGATTCATTGTATTTGAAGCTGTTATCATGGGTCTAAGCATTGTTTTTTAACATCCTCCATTTATTTCGTCGGAAGCATCCTGGTTGTGTTAGCCGATTCTGCCAATTTCGTTCGCAGCTTTGTCCATGCTTTTATCATAAGCCTGAAGGACTTTTTGGTTGGCCTCGAACGAACGATAGGCAGCGGTCATTTCCGTATAGGCTCTTGTGATGTCAACGTTTGAGCGTTCCGTCATGCCCTGTTTGACGGAGTACCGGACATCAGGATTAGCGGCTGCGCTCGGCAGATCCTCTCCATTTTCAGTCCGATACAAATCATTGCCTTCCCTCGCCAAATTTCTTGTATCGCGCGCGATTCTCACATCGATTTGACCAAGGTTCCGCCCGGTTTCTGTGACGGTTCCATCCTCGGCCACTTGAAAATTCTCGCTTCCCACCGTAATCGGCCGGCCGTCTGTGGAAAGGACGGCATGTCCGTTAATCGTCAGTTCATTGTTTTCATTCAGCGAAAAGCGGCTGCTTCTTGAATAGCGAATATCCCCGCTTTCAAGCCGGACGGCGTAAAAAAGAGCCGCTTTATCGTTCGTCTCTTCATTGACAGGAACTTCAGTTTCACTAAGCGCAATATCTGTCGGCTCATTTGTGCTTTGCAGATCTCCTTGCGAAAATTGGGGTTTGAGTTCCTGCATGTAAACACCTGTATTGATCGAGCCGATCGGCGTTTGTTTGGAAAATGAGCGGGAGCTGCCGCCGGTTTGAACAGAATCGGATTCCATCCGGCTCAAAAGCATTTCGGGAAAAGCGCGGATCGATCCCTGGTCTTCTTTATAGCCCGGTGTATTCGCATTTGCTATATTATTCGTCAGCATTTCCGTCCGCCGCTGCTGAGTCACCATAGCAGAAGCTGCTGTATAAAGCCCTTTTAACATCTTTTCACCTCAGGATATGTGTCTTGCCTTCTAAATGAAAGGTCTGGATATGTTAAGCAACGGCCGGCTTGGCCGTCTGATTTGCAATATAGGAACGTTTGTTCTATAATAACATTCAAGTATACTAATCTTTTTATCGGCAGCTTTCCGAGTCTTTAAAGCTTTTACATAAAAAAACCTCATTCTAAAAGAATGAGGCCTTTGATTAGCTCAATTTGCGCTTTGGAAGCTTGTCCATGTTGTCAAGCATGACACCTGTACCGACCGCCACGCAATCCATCGGATTCTCAGCAACAAGAACCGGCACCTTAAGCTCCTCTGCCAGAAGCTGGTCGAGGCCGTTTAACAATGCACCACCGCCGGTGATGATCACGCCTCTGTCAATGATGTCGGCTGAAAGTTCAGGCGGTGTTCTTTCAAGCACCTGCTTGGCAGCCTGTACGATGACAGATACAGATTCGCGAAGCGCCTCTTCAACCTCTTTGCTCGTTACCGTAATGGTTCTCGGTAAACCTGTAACCATGTCACGGCCGCGAATGGAGATTTCCTCATGACGTGCGTCTGGGAAAACAGTTGCGACTTTAATCTTAATGTCTTCAGCAGTCCGTTCACCTATTAACAGTTTGTATTCACGTTTGATGTAGTTTAAAATTTCAAGGTCAAACTTGTCCCCGGCCATTTTAATAGAAGAGGCGGTGACAATATCGCCCATTGAGATGACCGCGATATCCGTCGTTCCACCGCCGATGTCAACTACCATGTTTCCGCTAGGCTGAAAAATATCCATCCCGGCACCAATTGCGGCTACCTTCGGCTCTTCCTCAAGGTACACATGCTTTCCGCCGCTTTTTTCAGCAGCTTCTTTAATCGCCTTCTGCTCGACAGACGTAATATTTGTAGGGCAGCAAATCAGCATGCGCGGCTTTGAGAACAGGCCTTTTACATTCAACTTGTTAATGAAATGCTTCAGCATCGCTTCTGTCACTTCAAAATCTGCAATAACGCCGTCTTTTAATGGACGTATCGCAACAATATTCCCAGGTGTACGTCCTACCATTCTTCTTGCTTCTTCACCGACAGCGAGCACTTTCCCAGTGTTTTTGTCAAGAGCAACGACTGATGGTTCATTTAAGACAATCCCTTTTCCTTTGACATGGATCAGCACATTTGCTGTACCAAGGTCAATACCAATATCCCTTGCAAACATCTATCTATATCCTCCTCAAAATCTGTTTCACAGCAATATCCACATTCTGCCCTAATTATATATTTTATCATAAATATTAGAAAAAAAAGCGTTCTTGTTAACATTCTTCACAAAATTTTTGTGGCTTTTTACGGAGGATACCGGGAAATTTTGAAAAACAAAGCTTATTTTTGATCCAATCTTCCTTACTGGACAGGCTCCCTTTCAAGGATTTCCTCTTTTTTATATTTCAGTTTCGTCGCTTCTCCGCCCCGCAAATGTCTGATTGATTTATGATAATCAAGAATTTCTTTTACTTCATTGGCTAAATCAGGATTAATTTCAGGCAGCCTTTCTGTCAAATCCTTGTGAACGGTACTTTTGGAAACACCAAACTCCTTCGCTATCACACGAACCGTTTTTTTCGTCTCCACGATGTACTTCCCTATCTTGATTGTTCGCTCTTTGATGTAATCGTGCACACCACTCGACCTCCCTAAAATGGATGTGAGAAGTGTGAAATGAGATCCGTTTTTTGAAAGAAACCATTATTTGCGCAACTTCTCCGTTTTATGCTTTTCCAAGTAGAACTTTGAAATACTCCCACGATCCCTCACCTCAAACACTCTCTTTGTTAGGTTTGTATCAGTGTATTAGCACTTACATGGGATTATGCTAAAAACTCAAGGAGGACAAGGGGTTTATCCGGCAAATTTATTTCGCCCTTCAAAAATTTCGCTTTACAGCATTCCGGACATTCAGTAAAATGAATAAAGTTTATTATTTACCTAGGTAAATATTTTCGGAGGTATTCGTCGTATGGAGCATATCAATCGAATGATCATTCACCAGTTAAATCAAAGCGCACGGATGATTTCCAAAAAAACGAATGAACAGCTTGAATCATGCGGCCTCTATGGCGCTCAATGGTCAATACTGTATTGCCTTCATACCTTCGGCCCGATGACGCAAAAAGACATATGGACGTATCTGCATGTAGAGGCGCCGACTGTGACCAGGACCGTCAAACGCCTTGAGCAAAACGGCTGGGTGCAAAGACTACAGGGCGAGGATAAAAGGGAAAAAGTCGTCAAAATGACGGAAGAAGCCATCATTCAATACGATGGCATACAAGCGAAAATGAAGGATTTCGAAGAGGATATGCTGTCCGTATTTGATGATCAAGATAAAGAAACATTCCAGCGTTTATTAAAGCGATTTATAGATGGAAACAAGAAGGAGATGTAGCCTGTGAAACAAACTGAAGCGATTTGGACGAGAGATTTCATCATGGTTGTCCTGATCAATTTATTTATATTTGTCTATTTTTATGCACTCATGACAGTGCTGCCCGTCTATGCAATGCAGGAGCTCGGCGGCAGCGAGTCGGAAGGAGGCCTCTTGATCAGCGGATTTATGCTGTCAGCGATTTTTGCCAGGCCGTTTTCGGGCGCGGTGATCGAGCGGTTCGGGAAAAAAAGAATGGCGCTTGTCAGCGTGATATTATTCACGCTCTCTTCTTTCCTCTACATCGTCATTCAAGATATTTACGTATTGCTGGGACTCCGTTTTTTCCAGGGGATCTGGTTCAGCATCATCACCACGGTCACGAGTGCAATCGCGGCGGATTTGATTCCGGCGGCGCGCCGCGGGGAAGGGCTCGGCTACTTTGCGATGTCCATGAACATGGCGGTCGTCATCGGTCCGTTTATCGCCCTGAACCTGCTTGATAAGATAAGCTTCACTGCACTGTTTGCTTTGTTTTCAATCATCGTCACCATCGGAATCGTCTGTACCGCGCTCATCCGGATTCCTAAAGGAAATGACAGAACCTCCGCCGTTTTCAAATTGTCTTTTTCCAATATGTTTGAAAAAGGCGCACTGCGGATCGCTACGGTCGGGTTGTTCGTCTCTTTTTGCTATTCGAGCGTGATCTCGTTTATCTCTGTTTATGCAAAATCCCTCGGGCTGATTGAAGCGAGCAGCTATTTCTTTATCGTATTTGCCGTGGCCATGATGGCGACGCGTCCCTTCACCGGAAAATTGTATGACAAGGTCGGCCCCGGGGTCGTCATTTACCCGTCCATCATCATGTTCAGCATCGGGCTTTGCCTGCTGGCTTTTACAAACAGCAGTGCGATGCTTTTGGTTTCCGGTGCTGTTATCGGCATGGGCTATGGTTCCATCACCCCCTGCCTGCAGACGCTTGCCATCCAGGCTTCTCCGAAGCATAGAAGCGGCTATGCGACGGCCACATACTTCACCCTTTTCGATTCAGGGATCGCAGTCGGCTCCTTCGTGTTCGGCCTTGTTGTTACACAAACCGAATTTTCAAGCATCTATTTATTCTCGGGGGTTTTCGTGCTCGTCAACCTGTTCCTCTATACTTGGAGCCGAAAGCCTGCGTTACTAAAGGAAAAAAGAAATGTATCCATTGCGGATTGATTCTTGATTATTTAGCCGGGCATATAAGCCCGGCTCTTACATTTGTTGTCCTATTCATTTTTCTTTTTCAACCACTCATGTTTTAAAATGCTCATTTCCCAAGCACTCCAGTATTCATCACCATTTTTTGCTGAATCTCTTAGCAAACCCTCTTTCATAAATCCCGCTTTTTCGTAACAGGCGATAGCTGAAACATTGAAGTCAAATACCCCTAGACTGACTCTGTGTAAATGAAGTTCATCAAATGCAATACGAAGGATTTTCTTGATCATTTGCTGACCTATTCCTTTGCCTCTTGCATTTTGATCACCGACTAATACTTTTCCCACCCTTGCAGATTTGTTTTTTCGGTCAATTTTCCCTAAAGAGATATGCCCAATCACATCACCGGTGTCACCATCAATTACTTTATAAGCTAATGTTTCTGAGTGATCACTGTTTGCATTTTCGATATATTTTCCTAGTTGAGCATCATTCAAGGGATAATCAAACGCCGGTCCTCCCCATTGAAGTAAAAATTCCGGTGAATCAATCCATTTCATCAGTTGACTGAAATCGGAATACTCAAAATATTTTAGTTCAACCATCACATCATTCTCCTCTCAAAGTACGGTTGCATGGTAGGGTTGCCATGCTTAGTAATGACGCGTTGTCCTTTTTAAGGATAGAAGAAATAGGTCTCGGCTATTTCAACGATACCTTCCGTTTGGTCAGGTATCCAATATCAACAAAAATCTTTTAAAGAGTCTTTATTGAAAATGAAACCTTTTTAGACGTCATCTCGTCCCCTTACTGTCTGACAAAAATAGAATTCTAAAATATTAAAAAGGTGATTTTGTGAACTACGAATTATTCAACGCAATCCATAATCTATCACACCACAGCAATATTCTCGACAATCTGATGATTTTCATTACGGAAAAAGCGATTTACCTGTACGCGCTGGCGCTGTTGGCGATTTGGCTTTTCGGAGGCCACGCTTATAAAAAAAGCGTTCTTCAGGCGGGATTTACAGGCATTTTGGGCTTGGCAGCCAATTACCTGATCACCTTGATATATTTTGAGCCGCGACCTTTCGCCGCTCACCATGTCAACGTATTGATCCACCACGCTGCTGATGCGTCCTTCCCGAGTGACCATACGACGGGAGCATTGGCGATTTCGATCGCATTCTGGCTCATTCACCGTAAAATCGGGAGCTTGATGATCGCTTTTGGTTTATTGACGGGCTTCTCCCGCATCTGGGTGGGGCACCATTATCCGCTTGATGTTTTAGGAAGCATATTGGTAGCTATATTCGTCTCACTGATTGTACTCAAATTTTCCAAACATTTAAATCCGCTTTTCCATTGGATCATTTCCTTCTACAATACGATCGTGCAGCAATTAAGAAAAGCGATCTTCAGATAGTGTGCGACAACAAAAAGCCCTGGCAGCGGATTGCGGATCCGGCTGCCAGGGCTTTTTTCATTATTTCAATGCATCGGTAAGCGGCGGAACAATTTGTTTTTTACGGGATACAACGCCTTTCAGCGTCGCTGTGTTGTCTGTCAATGTGACATTAAACGCTTTTTCCACTGCTTGTGCAGCTTGTCCTGAAGCGACGACGACAGAGTCGTTTGTCAAAATGTCTGTGACGACGAATACAAATAAATCCAGCCCTTTTTCCGCAACCACTTTTGAAAGCTCTGCATCCACTTCCTCTTTACGGGAAAGGACATCGTTTGTGTCGACTGTATTGACTTGGGCAATCTCCACTTTATGGCTTCCCATCGTAAATTCCTTCGCATCAAGCGACAGAAGCTGAGGAATCGTTTTGGCGCTCAGATCGGCGCCCGCTTTCAGCATGTCCAGTCCATAGCTTTCAGCATCAACGCCGGCGATTTCAGCCAGTTCTTTTGCCGCTTGGACATCTTCATCTGTGCAAGTCGGAGATTTAAATAAGAGGGAGTCTGAAATGATCGCTGACAGCATGAGGCCGGCAATATCCTTTTTGATCTCCACACCGTTTTCTTTGTACAGCTTTTTCAAGATCGTCGCCGTACATCCAACAGGCTCTGCACGATAATATAACGGATCGCTTGTTTCAAAATTGGCAATCCGGTGATGGTCAATGACTTCAAGCACGCGAACCTTATCGAGGTCATCTGCGCTCTGCTGGCGTTCGTTATGGTCAACCAAAATGACACTGTCTGTTTCATTTGCAACAGTTTCGACAAGGCGGGGAACTTCCGCATTGAATTTCTCAAGCGCATATTCGGTTTCACCGTTGATTTCGCCCAGGCGGACAGGTTCTGCGTCCAAGCCGAGCTCTTTTTTCAATTCCGCGTATGCAATCGCTGAACAAATCGTATCCGTATCCGGATTTTTGTGCCCGAAAATAAGTACTTTACTCATTTGATAACTCCTTACTTTTGTTTTTATAGTAAGCTTACCTGACAATAAAAAAATCTGCAAACCTGTCATTTATTTTAATATTTACGAAGTGTTTTGTCATTTTAAAAAATAAAAAAAGAGCCCTCGGCTCTTTTATTCTCCATAGTCAGGCGTATTGTGGCTTTGTTTTGGAGCAGGCTTCAGGTCCGGTTGATCTCCGTAAGCGACCGGAGCGCTCTCATATTGAAACTTCTTCCCGTCCGGTGCATCCTCTTTCAGCCAATCAAACTGTGCGCTTTTTTCTCCATCTGAAAAATTGTATAAAGTGTGTGCAAATTCTTCCTTCTCATATTTTGTTGGAACCGTGCCCGGCACAATGACACCTTCTTTTTCTTCCAATTCCTTGATCGCAGCCAGCCATTGATTTTGGTGCATTGTATCTCTTGCCAAAAGAAAGCCGAGCATATCTTTTACACCCTTGTCATCCGTCATCTCATAGAGCCTGGCGACCTGCAGGCGGCCTTGTGATTCTGCATTGACATTTGCACGGAGGTCGGCAAGAAGATTGCCGCTCGCCACAATATACCCTGCATTCCATGGAACGCCCGTGCTGTTTTCCGGCATGGCCCCGAGGCCCGAAACGATCGCATGATGCGGGTTCATGCCGCTCATGATTGAACCGATCACAGGATCTTCGGCCGCTTCCTCCTGTTCATAAACGGGGGCATCTTCAAGCAGGTGTGCAATCATCGTCGCAATCATTTCGACATGCCCGATTTCTTCAGCAGCGGTATCCATGATTAAGTCTTTGTATTTTTCATTTCCCCTCGTATTCCAGCCCTGGAACAAATACTGCATCGCAACGGAAATTTCGCCGTATTGGCCGCCGAGAATCTCCTGCATTTTCTTTGCGAAGACAGGGTCCGGCCTTTCAGGCTTAGCCGGGTATTGCAGAACCTTCGTATGTTTGAACAAATGAATCACTCCCCTTATTTATGCGGCTGTTTTTGATTTAACCGGAGAGGCTGATCATCAAACGTTACAATATGCCGTGAATGTGTTGCAGATGGATGTTTTAAGCATAATAAAAGAAAAAGGAGCGTTTTTTAGATGACGATCACAACTACTTCACATCGGCCCTTTCCGCTCCCGAAAGGCCCCTGGATAATGGCACAGACGTGGAACGATGTATTGTTCGCTCATTGGCCTGTCGAACCTGCAGCCATTCGCGGGAAAATACCGGCAGACTTGGAGCTGGAGACGTTGAACGGAAAGGCTTGGATCGGCATTTTGCCTTTTCTGCTGACAGATCTGCGGGCCCGCTTTTTGCCGCCCATTCCTGTCATCAGCAGATTTCCTGAGGTGAATATCCGAACATATGTCACATATCAAGGTGTACCAGGTGTTTATTTTTTCAGTCTTGATGCCGGATCACGTTTAGCCGCCTTGAGCGCGAGGCATTATTTCCATTTGCCGTATTTTCACGCAGACATTGCCTTTAACAAAGAAGACAGCCGGATTCGATTCTTCAGCAGAAGGTCTGATGCAAAAGCTGTCTTTCACACCAGCTATGGTCCGCTGTCAGATCCCTTCAGCGCCCAAAAAGGAACGCTCGAATACTGGCTGACGGAAAGATACCGGCTGTACACTGCACACAATCGCCGGATCTACTATGAAGACATCCACCATTCACAATGGACGCTTCAAGAGGCCGAAGCAGAATTTCACCAAAATACAGCGGCAGCAGCGAGCGATCTCGTATTGCCTCATACCGCCCCGCTCCTTCATTACGCTAAAAAGCAGCACGTCTTATTTTGGGCGCTTCAAGGGGTTTAGTGATGGGATTGAAAAGAAAGCCGAATAGTGAAATACCAGCTACTCCATATCAAGAGGGGTTAAAAGAAACACTAAATTCTACATAAAAAATAACGCAGAAGACAGGCAAATTATTTATTGATTCATGACTAACAAAAAACCTCCAGATGAATGCCGATCTTGCATTTATTACAAAAGGAAGAGTAAAATACTCTTCCTTCAGCGTATCGACAAACCCTCGCATTCATTGTCAGACCTGCTAAGTCGGTGCTCACGGATGATAACGAGGTTCGGCGGCTAATTGCGCAGGCGTCCTGCCTGAACGCCGCCGTCATCACATCCTGTGAAAGTTTTCTCCGATGCTCGGCCTTCCTAGACTGCTTCCTTACGGCTTAAGCGGGCTTTGAAATGTCGCTTAATGCCTTCCCGGCTTTCTCATCCGCAGCATTTGTTACGGAAAGATCGCCCAACGCGACAATCCCTTCCAAGCGTCCCTCTTCAACAATGGGCAGTCTGCGAATTTGGTGTTTTGCCATCAGATCACTGGCTTCCTCAGCCGACATGTCAGAATGGCCTGTGACCATTTCAGTGCTCATCACATCTTCGGCCGATGCATCGATGGCGTTTTCTGCTACACATCTGATCACAATATCACGGTCTGAAACGATCCCCAACAATGTTTCATTTTCGCAAACAGGGATTGAACCAACCTCTTGATCACGCATTTTGCCTGCGATTTCTGTTACGGATGCAGATGGTTCACAGCATGCGACAGCGGTTGTCATGATATCCTTCAGTTTCATTTCGGCTTCCTCCTTTATCAGCGGTTTAGTATGTGCTTATCCGCTAAAAACGGAGATTAAACATATTAAAAGCCGTCCTTTCTTTTTTTGTCTTTTAATAAATCACCTGTCCAGCCCTTCTTTTTCAAATATAAATAGACAAGAACGGTCGATAAAAAAATCAGAATCAGCGAAAACAAGTAGCCGTATTTTAATGATAGTTCAGGCATGACTTCAAAGTTCATCCCCCAAAGAGCGCCGAATGCCGTCATCGGTGTAAAGATCGTCGTAAAGATTGTCAGAGCTTTAAAGATCTCATTCCCACGATGGGAAGTCACCACTTCTTCGGAATGAAGCAAATAATTGATTTCATTTGCATATTCTTTGATCAAATCAATGCCTCTGTCGATCCTGCAAAAGGTGCGGCGTTGTTCAATGGCAGCGAAATCCTTTGATAAAAATGCTTCTTTGATGCCCATTCCGATTTTTTTCATAGATAAAATCAAGCTTCTCATGATCAACAGCTCATGGCGCCGCTGATGAATGAGTTCAATGATGCTTTTGTTATTATCATGGTGAAATCCCCATCTTAATTTTTCAAGCTGCACTTCAAAGTGCTCAAGCTCATGCAAATACACTCTCATTAATTCCCCCAGTAACACTAAAAACGCTTCTGCTGCATCATGACATCTCATCAATTGTTCATGCAACCGCTGGAGGCTGACCTCTGCGAAAACGGAGAAATCTAAATTCATCGTGAAAAAATAGTTTTTTGTTAAATAAAAATGAAAAGCTGAGCGGTCCTGCTCCTCTTCTGGTTCCTGATCATAAATATAAGAACCGTAAAGGGCTTCCCTGTCTTTGGCGGCAACATTGAGATCCAAGCAATTGATATTGGTTGAAGGAACGCCTTGAAACCATTTCCGGCATCCCGGCCAGTGATCGGATCGAATCAGCCCTTGTGCCTCTGCCTTTTCGTGAGGGCCAAGCTGATACCATGTCCAGCCATCTCCCTGAAATACTCTCATCTTCTGATCCCCTCCTCTTAAATCCAGCCCATTTGCTTTATATGTCTTTGCCCGCCTTTTGCACAAATAAACATGTTTGCCATGTGTGAGGAGGTGGAATGTAGCGAGTATGATGTTTTCATAGAAAAGGAGGTGTGCGCCTTCTTTTTTTCAGAAGGCCTGGCATTGGAAGTTTTGAAGCTGATCGCTGTAGCCGTTTTAATTGCTTTGACGGGATTTTTCGTGGCGGTTGAATTTGCCATCGTTAAGGTCAGACGAACAAAGATCGACCAATTGGTCATCCAGAAAAAAAGGGGCGCGCTTGCTGCCAAAGAAGTCACCTCACACCTTGATGAATATTTGTCAGCCTGTCAGCTCGGCATCACAGTGACGGCGCTCGGTCTCGGCTGGCTTGGTGAGCCGACGATGCAAAGCTTATTGCATCCCCTTTTGACTGCACTCGGTTTGAATGAGCCGGCGACGCATATTTTTTCATTTCTTTTCGCTTTTTTATCCGTCACTTACTTGAACGTCGTCATTGGAGAACTGGTGCCTAAAACCGTTGCCATTCAAAAAGCCGAGATCGTGACACTTCTGTTTTCTAAACCAATGACTTGGTTTTATCGAATCATGTTTCCGTTTATATGGCTGCTCAATCATTCGGCCCGCATGATCACCGGCATTATCGGAGTGAAGCCGGCCGGAGAACATGAGCTGGCCTACACGGAGGAAGAACTGAGAACACTCCTGTCAGAGAGTTATCAAAGCGGAGAGATCAACCAAAATGAATGGAGATATGTGAACAATATTTTCAAATTTGATGAGCGAATGGCTAAGGAAATCATGGTGCCGAGAAATGAAATGAACGTCTTATCCCTGGAAGACGGGATACAAAACGTGAAACGGCTGATCAAACAAACCAAGCATACCCGTTTCCCCATCATGCAAAAGGACAAAGACCACATTGTCGGAATGATCAATATAAAAGAACTGCTTCTGGCGGAGCTTGCAGGCGAGTTCACTATGGAAGCCGAGCAGCTAAAACCTTATATCCATTCCGTCATCTACGCCATTGAAACTGTTCCGGTGTACAAGCTGTTCGTTAAAATGCAGAAAGAACAAATCCACATGGCGGTTCTTTTGGATGAATACGGCGGAACATCAGGCCTGGTGACCATCGAGGATATTGTGGAGGAAATTGTCGGTGATATTCGTGATGAATTTGATACAGAGGAAGTATCCGATATTCGCAAACTCAAAGAAGATTATTACATCATGAGCGCCAAGGTACTGGTCAAGGATGTAAACGATCTGCTTGGGATTCATTTAACTGATGATGAAATCGATACAATCGGCGGCTGGTTTCTCACACAAAACATCGAAAGCAGGCCCGGAACCGAAATCGAAAGTGAAGGGTACCTTTTTAAAGTGAAAGAAATGGACGGCCGTCGGATCGTGTGGATTGAAGTGACAAAAGCGGCATGAATCCGGCGATTCATTTTATTCGCCCCCGCCCTATCTGCTTTTCTCCCTAAAAACCATGTGAGGAAATCTAACATAGTCATCATGTTATCTTTCTTTAGTCACTATAATGAAAGAATAAAAGAATTTGAACTACTACGGAGGAATGATACATGCAGATGGGGGATACAGTATTTATGTTCTTTTGCGCGCTGCTCGTGTGGCTGATGACGCCGGGCATCGCTTTATTTTACGGAGGCCTGGTCAGAAGCAAAAATGTGCTGAGCACTGTCATGCACAGCTTATCATCGATTGCCATCGTCTCACTGATATGGATTCTATTCGGATATTCTCTCGCTTTTGCTCCGGGAAACCCTTTGATCGGCGGCTTGGAATGGATCGGTTTACACGGAGTCGGATTTGATCCGAATCCAGATTACTCGGAAACGATCCCGCATACGCTCTATATGATGTTCCAGTTGACGTTTGCCGTTCTGACGACGGCGATTATTTCCGGAAGCTTCGCTGAACGGATGCGCTTTCCGGCCTTCATCCTTTTTTCCGTGCTGTGGGTCGTGTTCGTCTACTCTCCTGTCGCCCATTGGGTATGGGGCGGCGGCTGGCTTGCCGAGCTCGGAGCGATCGACTTCGCCGGAGGAAACGTCGTTCATATCACATCAGGTGTCGCCGGCCTGATCGTCGCGATCGCGCTTGGCAAACGAAAAAATATCAGCGACACCGCGCCTCATAACCTGCTTTTGACATTGCTGGGCGCTGCGCTGATCTGGTTTGGATGGTTCGGTTTTAACGTCGGAAGCGCATTGACGATTGATGAGGTCGCCATGACGGCTTTTATCAACACCAATACAGCGGCGGCCGCGGGCTTGATCGGCTGGGTTTTGGCGGAATGGCTGATCAATAAAAAACCGACAATGCTCGGAGCCGTTTCGGGAGCGATCGCCGGACTTGTGGCGATTACGCCGGGTGCAGGGTTTGTCACGCCTTTTTCATCCGTCTGCATCGGCTTGATCGGCGGAGCCGTCTGTTTTTGGGGTGTGTTTTTCCTAAAAGAAAAATTTGGTTATGATGACGCACTTGACGCCTTCGGGCTTCATGGCATCGGCGGAACCTGGGGCGGGATTGCGACAGGCCTGTTTGCCACAACTTCAGTCAATCCGGCGGGAGCCGACGGACTTTTCTACGGAAATGTCAGCCTGCTGTGGAAACAACTGATTGCCATTGGTGCAACATATTTGTTTGTCGCAATCGTGACTTACGCTATTATTAAGGTAGTCGGTATCATCTTTACACTCCGTGCCTCAGAGGATGAGGAGACGCTCGGCCTTGATCTGACGATGCACGGCGAAAAAGCGTATCAAGATTAATTTGTCAAGGAGTGATGGTATGAGCGGTCAAATGTACAAAGTGGAAATTGTAACTCGTCCTACAAACTTTGAAAAGCTGAAAACGGAGCTGGCCAAAATCGGAGTCACTTCAATTACGTTTTATAATGTCCACGGCTGCGGTCTGCAAAAAGGACATACAGAGCTATACCGCGGCGTCAAACGCGAAAGCAATGTATATGAAAGGTTAAAAGTCGAAATCGTCGTCAGCAAGGTGCCCGTCGAAAAAGTGGCCGAGACGGCGCAAAACGTCCTGAAAACCGGAGAGCCCGGAGACGGCAAAATCTTCATATACGAAATCAAAAACACCATCAACATCCGTACAGGCGAAGAAGGTCCTGACGCTTTATAAAGCAAAGCTCCCGGGCGAGACATGACCCGGGAGCTTTGCTTGTGTTACAGGATGTCATCAATGATGCCGTATGCCTTCGCTTCATCCGCATCCATAAAATAGTCGCGTTCCATGTCGGCTTTTAACTTTTCAATAGGCTGACCCGTCCGCTCATGGAAAAACAGCTGTATTTTTTCCTTCAGCTTGATGATCCGCCTTGCCGAAATCTCCATGTCGGTCGCCTGCCCTTTAACACCGCCGAGCGGCTGATGGATCATGATTTCGCTGTTTTTAAGGGCATACCTTTTCCCTTTCGTTCCGCCCGCCAAGAGGATCGCTCCCATGGAAGCCGCCATTCCCACACAAATGGTGCGGATGTCCGGCTTCACATATTCCATCGTGTCCAATATTGCATAGCCGGCCGATGTTGAGCCTCCCGGGCTGTTGATGTAAATCGAAATATCCTTTTCATCATCCTCCGCTGACAAAAACAGCAGCTGGGCGGTGACGCGATTGGCCAGGTCATCCGAAAATTCCGAGCCGATCATAATGATGCGATCCTTGAGAAGCCTTGAAAAAATATCGTATGACCTTTCTCCCGCCGCTGTTTTTTCAATAACATAAGGAATGGTGTTCATTGCCTTTACCTCCTAGGCAGCACACCTCAGCATGCTTTGGCAAGACGGCTCTGAAGCCCCGGAAAGCCAAGTCTTTTTCGCATATTCAAGCAGAAAATCGGGGTTGTGGAACAAAACCGCCTGAACGAGCAGCCTGCCGTATTCGTGATCCTCTTCTGCCGCCTCCCTTTGAATTTCATCTTTAGAAAGGCCTTTCAGCCGCTGGCGTGACCTGAATAAAAGCGATTTGACGGACGATTCGGGTTTATTAAGCGCTTCGGCAATTTCGTGCAGCTGAAAGGAAAAGACATCCTTGAGCAAAAAAATGGTTAACTGCTTCGGAGTCAGGACATCTGAAAGCTTTTTCAGCAAATGCGCGAACTCATCGGCCGCTTTGATCGTTTCTGTCGGCTCGGATAACGGATGCTCAGGCGAGAGAAAGCACTCCCGCTTTCTTTTTCTGAGCCTGTCGATCCATTTATGCTTCGCCACCGTTTTTTGATAAGCATGTGAGGCGTCTGTTTGATTGATTTCCATTAATTTCAGGAATGTATCCTGAACCAAATCTTCGGCATCCCATTTGTCGCCGGTGATTTTCATACAGTACTTCATCAGCGCTTTTTGATTTAACTCATTCATGAATGAATTCACACTCCTTAAAGAGGCCTCTTACTTTAATAAACGGATGACTCCGCAGATTTGATACGGGGTTTTAACATATTGTAGCAAAAAAAAACGCCTATCATGATGATAGGCGCTAAAACCGCATATGGTTTACTGCTGGTTTGTATCTTCTTTCTGGGTCTCATCTTGGGTTTCTGAGCCCTCAGAAGAATCTTCACGTTTCGTTTTTCCGTCTTTGTCATCTTTTTGCTCTTTGGCTTTTTCATCCGTTTTTGCTTTTTCTTCAACAGAAGGCTGTGCAGGCTCTTTCACTTCTTCAGAAGCCTGTTTCTCGATTGCTTTTTCAATGCTTGAAACCGGCTTGTCCATGAAGTTCAGCGGGTTTAATGCCACTCCGTCTTTGCGGATTTCAAAATGAACGTGGTTTCCGCCTTCTTCATTGTAAAGGTTTTTGCCTGCTTTTCCGATGACTTGATTTTGCTCAATTTTGTCGCCTTGTTTGACGCTCACTTCAGAAAGAGACTGATACACCGTTGATAAACCATCTTCATGTTCCACCTCAACAACGTAGCCCAGTACAGGGTCTTTTGCAGCTTTGATAACCGTACCGCTGAGAGATGCGGAAACATCGAATGTTTTTCCGTCTTTCTCAGCCAAGTCGATACCTTTGCTCATGCTGTACGTGTTATTATAGTTTACAAGTGCTGCTTCTTTCTCTTCTTTAGTTGCGTCTGTTTCAAAAAACTTTTTAACGACAGAAACATTCTCAGAATCAACAACCGGCATCGCGACATTTTCTACTGGTTTTCCTACTTCTACCGCGTCATCACGGTTATCATATGCTGATTTGTTGCCATCATCTGTGAGCTGGTCTTTCACATCGTTATTGGATGCAGATTGATACCAGAGAACGGCAGTTAATACAACGACTGCACTGCTCAGATAAATGGCTGGAAATACCCAGCGTTTACGAAAAAACTGTTGTAGCTTTGTGATTTTGGAAGTACGATTCTTTTCTTCCTCTTTCATAACTCATCACCTCAGCAACATTCTGAACACTTTTCAGAAAATATATACATTTACAAAAAACTTTTTTTCTGATTCGTATTTTCAGAAAGCCTCATGATGATGCAAAAACGAAGGCTGAGGTGAACATGAAATTGGGGCGTGATATAGACAACGAGCCGATTTCATGTTCATGATCAATTCAAACGAAGAAAGGACAGAGCGCATGAAATTACGCATCGCCAAGCAATCAGACCTTGCCGAAATCGTCAATATCTACAACTCCACAATCGCTTCTCGAATGGTCACGGCAGATATCGAACCGGTGTCACCGGAAGAAAAAATGAATTGGTTTTTAAACCACACCGAAGCACGTCCCCTTTACATCGTCGAAAACGAAGCGGGGGAAACGATCGGCTGGATCAGCTTTGAATCGTTTTACGGTCGGCCCGCTTATGCCAAAACCGCCGAAGTCAGCATTTACCTCCATGAAGCCCACCGCGGAAAAGGGATGGGTTCTAAAATATTGCAAATCGCGCTTGAAGCGGCGTCTAAGCTGGGAATTCGTTCTTTAATGGCTTTTATTTTTGCCCACAATACTCCGAGCATCAGGCTTTTCGAAAAGCACGGGTTTGCCGAATGGGGGCATTTCCCCGGGATCGCTGAAATGGACGGGAACCGGTACGACTTGAAAATACTCGGAAAAGAACTAAATGAAAGCTGACGGGACACAAAAAAAGAGCTGAGATACAGCTCTTTCCTTCATTATTCAGCTAATCTCTGTCTTCTGTTTTCCTCTTCATTTAAAAACTCCAAAAAGCTTCTCATCACAGTAAACGGCTCTTCTTTGACCGCCCGGACATAGCGGTTTTTCCGATCGTCAGGAAGCACTTCGCTTTTTTGCATCCGGTCCAAAATATAGGTCATCACCGTCTTCTGGACATTTCTTTTTTGGTGGGACGACTCTTTGAGCAAAGCCATTCCAAAAGCGGCGCCGATGGCGGCGATGCCGATTTTAATATACGATTCCGTTCCGAAAGACACCTGGCCCCAGAATGTTGAGAGATAAATAAGCGAAGCCAAAAGCAGCGGAATGGCCACAAACAGAAAAACGAGCCTCTTCTTTAAGATCGGGGCAGCGACCCGCTTGAGATTATCCAATTCTTCCTTCATAAAGGCCGGCATTTGATTAAATGTTTCAATATCCATAAAAATCCCTCCTGCATTCGTTAAGAGACCTTATTCCGGTAATAAATCCGATTTCTATATTTATATCGTAACTTAGTTCCAACATGTTTTACAGTTTTTTGCCTTATCTTCCTTTTCGAAAGAAACTTTTCTGTTTTTGATCCGTATATCATGAGATAGTTGCTTGAAAAGGGAGTAACTGATATAAATGGAATGTATAAAAACAAATCCGTCTTGCGAGGTTCAACATGGATATTATTAAAAATATTAGCATCACATCGATATTTCTCGGTTTTATATTAGTAATAAATACACTTTTGGCAATCGTTGTGATTTTTAGAGAACGCCGCGATGCAAGCGCCTCCTGGGCCTGGCTTCTCGTTCTCTTCTTCATTCCCGTCCTCGGATTCGGCCTTTATTTGCTGTTCGGCCATAATTTAAGCCGGAAGCATCTCTTTCAATGGGAAGACCGGAAAAGAATCGGGATGGAAAAAATATTGGAGCAGCAGCTCGCTAAGCTGAAAAGCCGCGAATTTGCATTTCGCAATAAAGCGACGGCAGACAGCAAAGACTTAATTTATATGCACATTGTCAATAATCACGCCGTTTTCACAGAAGACAATGCCGTTGAATTGCTGACCGACGGGCGCCAGAAATTTGACCGCCTCCTCCGCGATATTGAAAACGCCAAAGACCATATTCATCTGCAATATTATATTTATAAAGGCGATGATATCGGAAAAAAGCTGCGCGATGCGCTCGTCAAAAAAGCAAAAGAAGGTGTGGAAGTCCGCGTTCTGTACGACGAATTGGGGTCGAGAAGCTTGCGAAAGAGCTTTTTTAAAGAGCTGATCAAAGCTGGAGGCTATGTCGAAGTGTTTTTCCCGTCGCGGTTTAAATTTATCAACCTGCGCATGAATTACCGCAACCACCGCAAGCTGGTCATTATCGACGGTGTCATCGGATATGTCGGGGGATTTAATGTCGGGGACGAATACCTCGGCCTGAACCCCAAGTTTGGCTATTGGCGGGATACGCATCTCAGAATCAAAGGAACCGCCGTCCACTCCATTCAAACGCGGTTCATCCTTGACTGGAATCAGGCCTCACATCACCATGACATTACTTATATGCCAAACCACTTCCCTGAAATCGACTCTTGCGGAAACATCGGCATGCAGATTGTCACAAGCGGACCGGATTCGGAATGGGAACAGATCAAAAACGGCTACATTAAAATGATCTCGACGGCCAAACGGTCCATTCTGATTCAAACGCCTTACTTCATCCCTGATGCAAGCCTGCTCGACGCGCTCAGGATCGCTTGTTTGTCGGGAGTTGACGTCAGAATCATGATCCCGAACAAGCCCGACCATCCTTTTGTGTACTGGGCGACTTTTTCTTATATCGGCGAGCTTCTGAAAGCAGGTGCAACAGTATTCATTTACGATAACGGCTTTATTCATGCGAAAACGATTATCGTGGATGAAGAGATTTCATCAGTCGGAACGGCCAATATTGACATGCGCAGCTTCAAGCTGAACTTTGAAGTCAACGCCTTTTTATATGACGAGGAAATTGCCAAAAGCCTTGTTCTATCATTCGAAAAAGACCTGCGAGTATCGAAGGAGCTGACGATTGAAGAATATCAAAACCGAAGCAGAAACGTCCGTTTCAAAGAGGCCATTTCCATTTTGCTGTCACCGATTTTATAGAATGGCAAAAGCAAATCCCCCTGGGTGTATCCAGGGGGATTTTTTCCGGGTCTGTTATTCTCCTGCCGCCGGGGCATCATGGGCTGCCGGCGAAGAGCGTTTGCCGGTGCTGGGGGCGATGTCGGCATCACGGATGCTAAGCGCGAAGCAAAAAGCGGCTGCTAGGAACCCCGCCGCACCGAGCAAAGCCGCCCGGTAAGCCGCAAAATCCGGCGCAAAATCCCCCGAATGCCGGCTCATGAGGGCAAGCAGGCAGCTCAAGGCCGCAACCCCTAAAGCCGAACCGAGCCGATTTTGCACATGAAACAATGTCGTCGCCCGCCCCATTGAAGCTGATGAAATGTTGGCGAAAGAAGTGATCTGCACCGCACCGACCGCTTGACCCAAGAAAAATCCGGCCAAAAACAGCAGCATCCTCAAAAACCATGGATTTGATCCCGGGCCGGTCAAGCTGATCAGCGCAAACATCACGGCGGCGCATAACAATGCGGCAGAAATCAGCCGGCGCGGACCAAATTTTGCAAGCGTCCGGGGCATCACCTGGGAAGCAAGCATCAGCCCCAGCGCTTCAGGAAATGTGATCAGCGCCGTATCCAAGGCCGAATAATGGAGCACTTCCTGATACATCAGCGGAAACACATAAAGCATACCGAGCAGTCCCGCGGCGGACAACAACGAGATCATGCTCATCGTTCCAAACACCCGCTCAGACAGCAATCGCAGATTGAGAAGCGGCTGCTGAACCTGAAGTTCGACAAATACGAGCGCTGTCAAAAGAATCAGTCCTCCGATCGCGGCAGCAAGTACAGCAGGTGAAGCGAATCCCCGCACAGGGGCCTGGCTAAGAGCAAAAATCGCCAGCGCCATTCCCGGCGCTGAGAGAAGAAATCCCGGCAGATCGAACCGTTCCGCCTTTGATTCAATATGCTCGTCAAGGAACAGCATCCCGAAGAGCAAAATGATGATCCCGATCGGAATATTGATATAAAAAATCCAGCGCCATGACAGCTGATCAGTCAAAAATCCGCTGATGATCGGCCCGAGTGCCGGAGCAACGGCGACCGGAAGAACAAGAAGGCGGGAAATTTTAGGCCGCTCATGCGGCGGAAACGTTCTGAACAGGATCGCCATTCCCACCGGCGTCATCAGTCCTCCACCTGCCCCCTGGATGACGCGAAACAAATTTAAAGCCGCAAGATGATCGGCAAGCCCGCATAATGCAGATGACGCCGTAAACAGACCAAGCGCGATCAAAAATATCCGTTTTGTCCCCCAGCGGTCGCCGAGCCAGCCGGCAACCGGAAGGCAAACGGCGAGGCTGATTAAATAGCCGATATTGACGATGGCGGCTGCCGACGGAGGTGTCTGGAATTCATTGATGATGGCCGGAAGCGCCACATTGACGACGCTCGCATCCATTGCGGCCATAAACATCGCCGTCACATATACGACACTGACAACCGTCCTTTGATTGAACGGTCTCATGTTCACTCCTCACCGCCGTGAACTCCGAGAGCAGGCTTCAGACTGTTCGGGCGCAAATCGGCCCAATTCGAACTGATGTATTCCTGACAAGCGCTTCGGCTGTCTTCTCCAAAGACCGTCGTCCAGCCGGCCGGCACATCAAGAAAGGCCGGCCAGAGCGAGTACTGGCCTTCATGATTCCTTAAGACGACATATGCGCCGTTTTCATTCTCAAAAGGATTCGTCATCTTTTTCTCTCCCTTCTTATCCTCGAACTTTATTTCATCATCGCAGCCAATTTTTCCGCAAGGACTCGGCCAATTTCGGCAAGAGGACCCGGCTGGCACAAATCTTTATGCCGGCAGTCAATATCATGCTGTTCAATTTCACCTTGAAGATATGGACGCCATGATTCCGGTTCAATCGGATCAAACCATTCCGGAATAACGGTTGATCTGAAGAATAAAAGATCCCCTTGATAGGTTTGCGGCTTATATTCGCTTAAAATGCGAACCGAATTCACATAAGTTTCTTTCAGGTTCAAAATCGCCGATTCATCAAGACTGGCAAGCGCACTGCCGTCGCGGCGCAGGATGTCGATCGCGCTGGAAAGCTCAAGCGGCTCCCCGTCAAGACTGTCCGGATCGTATCCGCCCAATGCTAAGAGAGCAACAAGCGCTTCCTGCTCATCTGGGGCATCTTTAATCGGCAGAAAATGATTCGGATAAGCATCAAGCATGACTAGAAGAGAAACGGTTTCTCCTTGCTTTTGAAGCTGTGTGGCGATGGCGTGCACAACATTGCCTCCGAGAGACCAGCCGAGAAGGCGGTAAGGGCCGGCAGGCTGAATCGTACGAATATGACGAATATAATCTGCAGCCATTTCACCCAATGTCTGCGGCAATGTTTCCTCTCTTGCAATACCTCGGGCCTGAAGGCCGTAAATCGGATATTCTTTGTTTAGAGACGTCATCAAACCGGCGTAGCACCAGCTCAATCCTCCGGCAGGGTGCACACAGAACAGAGGCGGCTCGCTGCCGCCCGCTCTCAGCGGAAGCAAAACATCTAACGCATTGTGGCCGCCGCCGGCTTCAATCCGTTCGGCAAGACCGCTGACAGTAGGAGCTGCCAACAAATCACCGATGCCCAATTCGACGCCGAGCGCGTCGCGAATGCGGCTCATCAGCTGAACGGCGAGCAGGGAATGTCCGCCAAGCTCAAAGAAACCGTCATCGATGCCGACCCGTGGCAAATTCAAAATGTCCCCAAAAAGATCGCACAGTATCTCTTCCTGTGGTGTGCGCGGTCCTCTTCCTTTGACCGCCGCTGTAAAGTCAGGTTCTGGCAAGGCTTTGCGGTCGAGCTTGCCATTTGGGGTAAGCGGCAGGTCAGCAATATCAACAAAGGCTGAAGGCACCATGTAGTCAGGCAGTGTTCCGGCGGTATACCGGCGCAGTTCTGCCGGATCTGCCCCTGCATCTGACGCAGGAACAATATAGGCGATCAGACGCTTGTCTCCCGGCTGATCTTCCCGAACCACGACAGCGGCTTGATCCACATCATCATGCTGAACAAGCACAGCTTCAATTTCACCCAGTTCAATCCGGAAACCGCGAATTTTAATCTGCTGATCCGCGCGCCCCATATAATCTAGAGAACCATCCGGACGCCAGCGGGCCAGATCACCCGTCCGATACATCCGCGTCCCCGGAGGCCCATACGGATCGGCGACAAACCGTTCAGCCGTCAAGTCCGGTCTTCCCAAATAACCGCGCGCGAGCCCGCTTCTCGATACGTAAAGCTCTCCGGCTACACCGGGCGGAACAGGCTCAAGGCATGAATCAAGCACATATACGCCAAGATCGGGTATCCCGCAGCCGATCAGACTGTTGGCTTTTAGAGAAGCAAGCTTCCGATCAAGGGAAATGTAGCTGACATGTACCGTGGTCTCCGTGATTCCGTACATATTGATCAGTGAAGGGAAATGTTCCGGATGACGCTCATACCAGTCTTCCAGCCGGCTCAGCTCGAGCGCTTCTCCCCCGAAGATGACAAAACGCAAAGTCAATAGCTTGCCAATCTCAGGATTGTCGCGATCTGCCTGCATCAATTGATAAAATGCCGACGGCGTCTGGTTGAGCACTGTTACACCTTCATTGACAAGCAGGCGCAAAAACTCACGCGGCGAGCGGCTGATGGCGTGAGGAACGACAACAAGCCTCCCCCCTTGCAGCAGCGGGCCCCACATTTCCCAAACCGAAAAATCAAACGCATAGGAATGGAACATCGTCCAAACATCGTCTGCACCAAAATGGAACCATTGCTCTGTCGCTCCGAACAGCCGGACAACATTCTGATGCGGAATGACGACTCCTTTTGGCGTACCGGTTGAACCGGATGTATAAATGACATATGCCGGGTGGAGCGGCTGTAAAGGCTCAAGACGATCCGCGTCACTTGGATTCGTGTCAGGACAGTTTTTCAATTGCTCCATCGTGTGGCGATCATCGAGTGTGATTTGTAAAACAGCTCCTGCATCAAGATGAGAAGCAGTCTCTAAATTTGTAATGATACAAGCAGGTTCGGAACTTTTTAGCATAAAAGCGATTCGTTCAGCCGGATAATCCGGATCAAGGGGAACGTATGCCGCACCTGCTTTAAGCACAGCCAGCAGACCGATGACCATTTCGAGCGACCGCGGAAGCGCCAACGCTGCAAATTGTTCAGGGCCGATCCCTTTGGCAATCAGCAAGTGAGCCAGCCGGTTCGCCCGCTTGTTGAGTTCATCATAGGTGAGCACCCGATCCTCATAGGTGACGGCAATCGCTTCAGGATGAAGAACGGCTTGCTTCTCAAACAGTGTCGGTAAACAGGCCTCATGCATCTGAAGCGGGGCTTTATTCCACGCGGCCAGCATCGTTCTCCGTTCTTCCGGCAGGAGGATTTCCAGGCGGCCAACCGGCTGATCGGGGTCAGCCGCGGCGGATCCGAGCAGTCTGACAAGCCTTGCAGCCAGCGCTTCAGCCGTATCGCGCTTAAACAGATCTGTACTGTATTCAAGGAATCCGGCAATCCCTGCCGGTGTTCCGTCTGAATGACGATGTTCGCGAAGCTCGATCGTCAAATCAAACTTGGCGGCTCCGACACTTCTGACTTCAAGCTGAGATTCGAGGTCTGAAAAGTCAAGCGTCGGTTCAGACGTGTTTTGAAACGCCAGCATGATTTGAAAGAGCGGATGTCTCGCACGTGACCGGGCTGGATTGAGAACTTCAACAAGGCGTTCAAAAGGAAGATCTTGATTTTCATATGCATCAAGATTTACTTTTCGAACCCTGGAAAGGAGCTCGCGAAAGCTTGGATCACCAGATGTGTCAGTCCGGAGCACAAGCGTATTGATGAATAATCCGATCAGCTCGCCGAGCGAGTCATCGCTTCTTCCCGCGATCGGGCTGCCGATCGGAATATCGCTTCCAGCTCCCATTCTTGACAGCAGTGTGGCAAGCCCCGCCTGCAAAATCATAAACAGACTGACTCCGCTTGTGCGGGCCAAGCCGAGCAGCCGGCTGTGCAGCTCCTCATCAATGCTGAGCTGAATCGTGTCTCCGCGATAGCTTGATTCAGCCGGCCGCGGAAAATCGGCTGGAATCTCAAGCTGGTCCGGCACATTCTGTAGCGTATTTGTCCAAAATTTCAGTTGCTTTGCAATCAGACTTTCCGAATTGTCCTCGCTTCCAAGGAGACGTTTTTGCCAGAAACAATAGTCGGCATATTGTACGGCAAGCGGCTGCCACTCCGGAGCTGTCCCTTTGCAGCGGGCGTTGTAAGCCTCCGCCAAATCACGGGTCAGCGGTGTTAAAGACCAGCCGTCACCAATCATATGGTGCAGAAGCAACAGCAGAACATATTTGTTCTCTCCAAGCACGAAAAGCCGAGTACGGAACGATGGCTCTTGTGCAAGGTTAAAGCTGTATCTGACAGCTTCATTGATCGCTTCCTCCAGCTCATTTTCGTTAATGGAAGAAACATGCAGTTCAGGGCGGGCTTTAGCAGGTTCTAAAATATGCTGGTACGATGTTCCTTGCCTCTCCGGAAAAATCGTTCTCAGCGGTTCATGTCGTTCTGCAATATCGCATAAAGCCCTCTCAAGCGCTTCCTGATTCAGCTTGCCCGACAAGTTGACGACGACCGGAATATTGTATGTTGGACTCGGCCCTTCCAAACAGTGTAAAAACCATAGCCGGCTCTGGGCAAAGGAAAGCGGAATTTCTTGGCGCCGCTCAACCTTCCTGAGAGCCGGACGGGCGCCCGCCGCCTGATCAAGCTGTCTGGCAAGTCCTGCAGGAGTCGGCTTATCAAATAAACGGCCGATGCCAAGCTCGGCACCCAGAACATCGCGAATACGGCTCATGAGTCTGCCGGCGAGAAGCGAATGTCCGCCAAGATCAAAAAAGCTGTCATCTATGCTGACGTGTGACAATCCGAGTACCTCAGCAAACAAATCGCATAAAATCTCTTCCTGCGGCGTTCGCGGCTCACGTCCTGCACCCTGGGCGCTCACCTCGGGAGCGGGCAGCGCCTTGCGATCCAGCTTTCCATTCGGTGTCAACGGAAGCTCGTCTAAAATGACGAATGCGGACGGCACCATATAATCAGGAAGAGCATCACTGACATGGCGGCGAAGTTCAGCCGGATGAGGGTCCGCTTCAGGTACGGGAACGATATATGCGGTCAGGCGCGGGTCGCCCGGCCGGTCTTCACGCACGATAACAGCAGCTTGGTGAACATCACAATGGCTGGCGATCACGGCATCGATTTCCCCCGTTTCGATACGGAATCCGCGGATCTTAACTTGATGGTCTACCCTTCCGATATAGTCCAAAGAACCGTCAGAGCGCTGCCGCACGAGATCGCCTGTCCGATACATGCGGGATCCCGGCGGGCCGAAAGGATTGGCAATGAAACGCTCAGCCGTAAGATCAGGTCGGCCCAAATAACCGCGCGCCACCCCTGTACCGGCCACATAAAACTCACCTTCCACTCCCGCTGGAACAGGCTGGAGGGCAGCATCCAGTACATATACTTGTGTGTTCCAAATCGGGCGGCCGATTGAAGGTGCTTCCTTCCGCCCATTTTCCAATGCGGCAGAGGTTGACCAAATCGTCGTCTCAGTCGGACCATAAAGGTTTGTAACCTGACAGTCCAGCTCTTGCAATTGCTGAGCAAGGGTGCTTGAAAGAGCCTCTCCTCCAACAAGCACCTTGAGTCCGCGGAGCTTTTCCGGGACGCTTGACACTAATGCATGCCACAGTGTCGGTGTTGCCTGCATGATCGTAATGTTTTGCTTATCAAGCACGTTCCCCAAAGCGCTCGGATCTTGTACAGTTTCCTTCTTCGCGATAACGAAACAGGCTCCGCTGATAAGGGGCAAATAAATTTCCAGCGCCGATATGTCAAAAGCAATCGTAGTAACCGCCAAAAGCCGGTCATGCCGCTGCAGTGCAAACGTCTCCCGCATCGATAGAAGAAAATTGCATAAGTTTTCAACCGATACGATAACACCCTTAGGCCTTCCGGTAGAACCCGACGTATAGATCATATATGCGGGATGCTGAGGCGATGTGCCGTGTCGATCATAAACAGCCGGATTGGCGGCGGAATAGCGGCTGAGTTCATCGATGACGTCATTGTCGTCAATCATCATGCTCTCGGCCTTTATATGCTCTGGTATGTTTGCTGCGGTCTCTTTGCTCGTCAAGACAAGCATCGGTTGAGCATCGCTGAGCATATAAGCGATCCGCTCAGACGGATATTCCGGGTCGATCGGCAAATATGCCGCTCCAGCCTTAAGAACGGCAAGCATGGAGATCACCATTTCCGTTGAACGCGGCAGCGCCAGTGCAACAAACCGCTCCGGTCCGGCTCCTCTTTCGATCAACAGATGGGCCAGCCGGTTCGCCCGTTCATTCAATTCGGAATAGCTGAGTACATCATCCTGGAAGACCACCGCAGGCGAGTTCGGATTTTCTTTCGCCTGCATCTCAAATAATTCAGGAAGAGTGTCATCCGGAAGTGCGTGATCTGTTTCATTCCATTTGCTAAGCGCCTGATGGCGCTCTTCAGGCAGCAGAAACTCTATTTTGCCAACAGGCATGTCCTGTCTTGCGCCGGCGAATGTTTTCAGAATAGACAGAAAACGATTCAGATGCTGCTTCAGATCATCATCATGATATACGGCGGGATTTGCATCCATATTTACCTTCATGCCGCTTCCGCCAGGCCTTCCGTAAATGTTGATCGAAATGTCGTCGACAGGCCCTGTCGCAAGATTGTGAACAACTCCGGGATGTCCGGCAAAGCTCAAACCGCCGGTAAATGGCAGCAAATTAATCTGCGGACCGAACAGACGCTGGTTTTCCCCAAGCAGTTTAAGATCGCGCCGCAGCTCTTCATGACGATAATGCTGATGACGGCGCAACTTTACGATTTCCTCAGAAATCTGCTTCATCAGGCGGGCCATTCCCATTTCCGGCTGCACAGATATACGAAGCGGCAAAAGATTCATGACCATGCCGGGAATATTCAACGAAGCCGATCCTAATCGGCACATCATCGGCAGTCCGAGCACGACATCACGCGCCCCTGTGAGACGATGGAGATAAATGGCGGCCGCGGCAATGACTGCTTCATGCCAGCTTGCTCCCAGCGAGCTGGCTGCAGACAAGAGCCGATCTGCGCTTTCTGCAGGCAGATGAACAGATTTCCGCAGAAAACTGGAAGATGTTCTCGGCGCCCGGCCGGCAAGGCTGGGTACGTCCGGTTCATCACGGAAGCGATCCAGCCAAAATCGGCGGTCCTTTTGATATTGATCTGACGAACGATACACCGACTCTTCCTTAAGAATCGAGTCAAAGGAGCCGAAGGGCCGATCATGATCAAGCGGTCGCCCTTGAACCAATGCGGTATACAATTTTGACAGCCGCTCGGCTATAAGGGCAAAACTGAATCCATCGGTTGCGATGTGATGTGCCCGGTGATACCAGAAAAAAAGATCCGGCGCCGCTTTAAAAAGCGCTTCTGTAAAAAGCGGGCCGCTGCTCAGATCGACCGGCCGGGCAAGGTCGCTGTTCATCCATTCTTGAGCGGCCTGCCGCGGATCCGGCTTTGAACTGACATCAATGAAGTGGATGTGAAAATCTGAAGGCGGCGCGATCACCTGCCAAGGCCCTTCCTCATCTTCTCCAAATCGAAGGTGCAATGTATCAGCTTCTCCGATCACTTGCCGAAGGGCTTTCTCAAAGAGCTGCTGGTCAATCGGACCGCTGATTTCTACATATTCAGCGGTATTATAGATCGGATTTTGCGGATCAAGCTGCTGTGCATACCAAATGCCGGCCTGTGCTCCGGTTAGCGGCCTGCGGTTTTCTTGATATTGAGACATGATGTCGACCTCCTTCATTGATAGTCTGCATTTGGCAGTGGTGCTTCTTTAGAGGAAGACAGCAGTCTCCACCAGTTTTCAATCGTCGGCTCCTCGGCAAGCTCAACAAATGTCACCTCTGCACCATTGCTCCGCCAGCGTTCAGCAAGGCTCATCATTCTAACCGAATCAAGCCCTCTGAAAATCAAATTCTCATTGTCCGTGATATCATCTGGTGATTCATAAAGAAGCGCAGCGATTTGTTCGCGGATCTTTTGCTTTGTCAGCATCTCCCCGGTTTGTTTGCCGTTTGCAGCACCCTGCCCGCTTTTCAGCTCGTTCAATAGATGTTCCGTGGTGATGGCGACAGCGCAGCGGTCGGCTGCATAAGAGATAGCCATTTCATGATGTTTTAAAGAAAAATCTGCGACAGCATCGCCTACAAAAAATGTTTCAATGTCTTGCATAAAGGCGTCACACGCTGTCATTAAACAGCCGATATGTGCGTAAACCCCTGTGATGATCAGCTGATCGCGGCCATGCTCTTGCAGGATGCCTAAGAGATCGGTTTTTCTAAAGGCGTTGTATCTCCACTTCGTCAAGACGATGTCGGCCTCATTCGGTTCAAGCTCGTCAACGATTTTCTGCTTGTCAGGCCCCGGACCGATTCCCGGACCCCAAAAGTCTTGGAGAAGCCCCCGCTCTTCCGGTGTTTGTCCGCCAGGCTGGGCCGTGTAAATGACCGGTATCCCAAGCTCAATACATATATCCTTCAGCTTTTTAATATGTCCGAAAAGCTCTGTCATCGGAGATTCGCCTAAATTGTAAGCATCGATAAAATATTGCTGCATGTCATGAATAAGAAGTGCGGCGCGCTTCGGATCAGGTGTCCATGACACCTTGTTCTTCGGCAAATCTGACGCTTTTGGCATTGTGTACGGTAAGATGGCAGGAATGGCCATCAACATCACATCCTCTCTTTTTGATCATTTTCGCGCTTTTGGCATCATTTTTTCAGCAATGGCCGCGCGCAATGCTTTTTTGCTGACTTTTCCTACTCCCGTCTGTGGAAATGCCTCTACCATTTCCACCCGGTCAGGTATTTTATATGCGGCAAGGCCGCGCTCTCTCAGGAAGGCTTTAAGCTCTGCCGGAAGAGGAGGAGTGCTGCGCGGAATGATGTAGGCGCACGTCCTTTCCCCAAGAAACTCATCAGGCATGGAGACCACCGCTGCGTCAAGCACACCTGGATGGGCAAGAAGATGATTTTCCACCTCTTCCGCCGCGACCTTTTCTCCGCCTCTGTTGATCTGGTCTTTGGAACGCCCTTCAACAATCAGATAACCTGATGAATTGACTTTGACCAGATCGCCCGTCCGGTAAAAGCCAGCGGCGGTAAAAGCTTTAGCATTGTGTTCTTCAGCTTTGTAATAGCCGCGAATCGTATACGGCCCTCTTGTCAGCAGCTCTCCTGTCTGCCCCGGCTCGACTTCGCGTCCGTTCTCATCAACGATCTTAATCTCATCAAACGGCGACATCGGCCGGCCTTGTGTATGGATTATGATGTCGTCCGGATCATCCAGTCTGGTATAGTTGACCAGACCTTCTGCCATGCCATAGACCTGCTGCAATGTGCAGCCGAACACCGGCTTTACACGGCCTGCTGCTTCGGCGCTGAATTTCGCCCCGCCGACTTGAAGAACCTGAAGACTTGTGAAGTCGTGGCGGCGCGCCGAAGCGGCTTCCAGCCAGATCAAAGCCAGCGGCGGAACAAGCGCGGTTATTGTGACGCATTCCTTTTCAATCAATGGAAAGGCTTCATCAGGGCTTGGCCCTTGAGCCAAAACGACCCGGCCTCCCGCATATAATGTTCCAAGCACACCCGGCGAGCTCAGCGGGTAGTTATGGGCCATCGGGAGCACGGCTAGATACACGCTCTTTTGATCAAGCCGGCAGATATCGGCGCTGATTCTCAGACTGTAAATATAATCATCATGTGTTCGGGGAATCAGCTTTGACAGCCCCGTACTTCCCCCTGACAATTGCAGAAAAGCGACATCGCCAGGGCTTACCTCCGGAAGATCGGCGGGAGCTGCATAAAGATCGCTGAGCGCCTGAAATTCTTCCGCATCACCGGCGACAATGACGCGGCTGAGTCCGGGAAGCTTATCGGAAACCTGTCTCGCCAGCTTGCGGTAGTCAAATCCTGAGTAAATGTCCGGAATGATATATGCGGCCGCTTCTGAAAACTCGCAAAAATACGTAATCTCGCTTTGACGGTGTGAAGGAAGGGCAAACACGGGCAGCGCTCCGATTCGAAAGAGGGCAAAACAAACCTCAAAAAATTCGGGTGTATTCGGCAGCTGTACGACGACGCGGTCTTCCTTTTGAATGCCAAGCTTTAAAAAACCAGCAGCTAAAAGGTCAGCTCTCTCATCCAACTCTTTATAGCTCAGATGGGAATCACCACATGTAATGGCGATTCGGCTGCCATGCTTGTCAGCCCGCTCCCTCAGCATCCCGCCAAATGTTTCGCCCCGCCAGCACCCCTCCTTCCGGTACTTTTCTGCAAATTCTTTCGGCCATGTCGGGCATCCCTTGAGCATATTTGATCTCCCCCTGTCATTCACTGTTCATTCCCATTGCACGAAGCATTGTGCGAAACTTTGCTGATGTCTCGGCCAGTTCGTCTTCCGGCTTTGACCCGGCGACAATTCCGGCCCCGGCAAACAGGCGAAGCGAGCGTTCCTCCGCCTCGGCACAGCGGATCGTCACCACCCATTCTCCGTCTCCTTCGGCATCACACCATCCGACCATCCCGGTGAAAAAGCCCCGTTCGAAAGGCTCAATCTCTTGAATGGCCTTTCTCGCTGCCTCTGTCGGTGTGCCGCAGACCGCCGGTGTTGGCTGAAGAGCCGCTGCTAGCGTCAACGATGAAATCGAATCGTCTCTGAGCTCTCCCGTTATTTCTGTAGACAGATGCCACATCGTTTCTGTGGTGATGAGAGACGGCTCCTCTGGAACATTCAGCGTTTTGCAGAACGGTCTGAGCCCCGAAGCGACCGCTTCTGCTACAACCGCATGTTCATGCCGGTCCTTTGCAGAAGAAAGCAATTCGGCTGCCCGCCTTTGATCTTCACGCGGATCACTGCTCCGGGGCCTCGAACCCGCCAGAGGATTGGCAGAAACACGAAGGCCGGATTTTGTGACAAGCAGCTCCGGACTGGCTCCAATCAATGTTTTAGGTGTTTCTGTATTCTGTGTGGACACATCGACGGCAAAGGTATATCCGCTGGAATTATGCCGGGTAAGACTTGACAGCAAATCTTCGATATCGATTTTTTCCGGTGATGCCAAATGCAAGGACCGGGAAAGGACGATTTTGCTGAAATCGCCTGCGGCTATGCCCGCTAATCCGCGCTTCACTCCACTCATATATTCCTCCGGTTCAGGAACAGACTGAATCTTGTAATCATAAGCCAATGCAGCAGACTCAGGCTCATCTCCGGCAAATCTGAGCGGTCCCGCAAACCGGACCGCCTCCGGCACGGTAAGCCGCACAGGCTTTGTTTCATCAAAAGGGACAGCTCCGACTAAGAGCGGGCGGCTTTGTCCCGCCTGTTTGGCTTGTTTGAGAAGCGCCGCAGCCCGCTGAGCCAGATTTTCCATTTGGTTCAAGCCCTCCGCTTCAGAAACTGCGGCAAACACGCCTTCTGCAAGGATGGTTCGCTCAGGAGAAGAAAAAAAGAATGAATTCCCTGTCCGATATTCCTTTAAAAGCTCTTCAGCAGGCGCTTCAGAGACAATATCACGTTCCATCATTATCAAAACCTCCTTTAATTTCAGGTCAGGCCCCCAGAGTGGCTCCCCCATCAACACGCAAATCATGCATCGTTATGTGGCTAGCCCGGTCAGACAGCAAGAAAACTACGGCATTTGCAATATCCGAAGGATAAGCTAACTTCCCGAGCGGAATCCCTGTCTTAAATGTTTGAAGCGATCCGGCAATGACGTCCTGAGCGGCGTCCTCATCCGGCCAAAGCGCCCTTTGCATCGGCGTATCCGTCGATCCTGGTGAAACGATATTGCAGCGGATATTGTACTCGGCAAGCTCAAGCGCGAGACACTTCGTAAACATTAAAGCCGCCGCCTTGGATGCCGCATACGCGGACATCTGTATTCTCGGTACAGCCGCTGCATTGGAACCGACGGTCACAATTGAACCGTTTCGGCGCGGAATCATACGGCCGGCAACTGAACGGGAGACGTTAAAAACGCCGGTGGCATTGACATGAAACGTCTTCTCCCAATCTTCATCACGAAATGATGCGATCAAGCCGGTTCTCAAGATTCCCGCCACATTGACCAGCATGTCGATCGGGCCAAGATCACGCTCCACCTTGTCCACAAGCTGTTGAACGGCGGCGCTGTCACCCACATCAACGACAAAACCGGCAGAATGAAAACCTTTTCTCTCCAGATCTTTCACAAGCTCATGAAGCCCTTCCCCATTTTGATCTGCTGCCGCTACAATGACTCCTAGTTCTGCAAGCGTCCGGACCACCGCTTCGCCAATTCCCTGGGAAGCCCCGGTGACTAAAGCAACCTTGCCTTTCACACTTATCATTCCCTTTCTGAAATCCGAATCATAGCAATAAATGATAATGATAATCATTATCGTTTAAAAATATAATATACCAGTAAATGCTAACGGTCAAATCCTTTTCCGCAGGCTGCTATGGTATATTTCTCAATCTGTCTATTCTTCTTATGATGAAAACCCGGGCGCAGCTTCTGCGCCCGGGTTTGCGCATCAGCCCTGTCCCTCAGGGCTTAACGCAAACCGCAATGCTCTATTGATCAGAACCGGCAAAACCGATATGTGGCCTTCTCCCGCAAATTCATGAAACTCTGCATGAACCCCGTGGCTTTCAAAGGCCGATAAACGCGAAGCCAGCCGTTCCGCATTGTCATTCATCCCGCTTTTATGCGTCTTTTCGAGTTCTCCCGCTCCAAGCAGGACATTGACGTTGACACCGGTCTTTTCCAATCGGGAAACAAAATCACAATCTTCGTCAAAAAAAGACGGGTTCCAATGAATGGACGGACTGCCGGCAATGTATGTCTGAAATAAATCGGGCTTTTTATACAGAACTTGCAGGACAAAAAGACCGCCAAGGGAATGGCCGAAAATCGCCTGCCTCTTCCGATCAACGGAAAAATCGTGTTCGATCATAGGCTTGACCCGTTCTTCAATGAACGTCAAAAAAGCTTCGGCTCCGCCCGGCTCAGGCCACCCCTTTCCATCAGGCCTTTGAGGCAGATCTCTCACTGAAACCGGCAGCGTAAAATCATAATAGCGGCCCGGATCAAATGGAGCATCCGTCTCATAGCCGATACCGACGATAACCGCCGGCACAACCCCGGTTTTGTCGGGACGGCGGGCTTGAACCCGCACCGCCTCGACCATCGTTCCGAACACTGAATTGGCATCAAGCAGATAGATGACCGGAAACCCCTCGGGAGGCGCTTCTCCAACCGGTTTAGCGATCAAAATCCGGTAGGTGCGTTTCCCGTCTATTGACTGCATCAGACGCTGCTCTGTACCGGGGATCGTCACCGGCGCAGCTTTGCCGGTCTGATCATGTTTCTCTTGGACCAAAAGGTTTCCCCTCCCCCTCTATGAGAAAAGAGACAGTTAATGAACCGTCTTTTTCTGTTTAAACAGCAAGTATAAGAAATAAGGCACACCGAAAATGGCGAGAATAATCCCCGCAGGAACCTCTGACGGCTGGAACAGCAATTTGCCGGCAAAATCGGCGCACAGCACGAGAAACATGCCGACGAGTCCGCTTAACAGCAATGAATGACGGTGCAGAACCCCCGCCAGCCTCCGGGCAATATGCGGGGCAATTAAACCGACAAAACCCATGCTGCCCGATATCGCCACACACGCGCTAATAATTCCGACACAAGCAATAAGCAGCACGATTTTTTCAAAGTTCGCAGATACGCCAAGGCTTTTAACGGTATCTTCATGAAACCGAATCGTATCGAGAAGGTTGCTCTTTGCGATCAGAAACGGAATCAACAGCAGAAGCCATGGCAGTGCGGCTTGTATATACGTCCAGTTCGCCGACCAGATGCTGCCGTTTTTCCAAACCATCGCCATTTCATGATCATTGGGATTCATCTTCAATGACAGGTACAGCGAGACAGCGCTGAAACCTGAATTGATGGCTATCCCGACAAGAATGATCCGGCCCGAGTCCAAATTTCCGCCGTGCCAGGCAAAGATAAAAATGAAAACCGCCGCCAAAATCCCGCCGATCAAGCCGAACAACGGCATTCCCATAGCGGTCAGAAGGCTAGATGCTTCCGTCTGGCCTTGAAACAGCAGCATATAGCCGACAATGGCCGCGCCGGCCCCGGCGTTTATCCCCATGATGCCTGGGTCAGCAAGTCCATTTCTGGTCATCGCTTGAATCACGGACCCGGCAATCCCGAGGCCAAGGCCGACAAGAGCAGCCGTCACAATCCGCGGAAGCCTTAAGTCAAACAGCAGGATGCTGTATTGCTCATTCGGATTGATTTGAAAAAGTGTCGATAACAGCTCCACGGGATGGACGGAAAACGCCCCTATTGTGATGCTGAAATAACAAACCGCAAGAATCAGGACAATGAAAACGGCATAGATGGCCGCTACTTTTTTAGGCACGCTGCTCCCCTCCTTTTCGCTTAATCAAATAAAGGAAGAAAGGAACGCCGATAATGGAGGTGACAACTTCAATCGGTGTCTCAAATGGGTAATTGATCAGCCTGCTGGCAATATCGGCCATTGTCAAAAAGATTCCGCCGATGATGCAGGAACAAGGAATGAGACGACTGTAGTCCGAACCGACGAGAAAACGGGTAATGTGCGGTACGACGAGGCCGACGAAGGCGATTTTCCCGGCCAAGGCGACAGAACTTCCCGTCAGAACCACAACCGCAGCCATCGCAGCCAGCTTGACGGCCCTCTTCTGCTGTCCAAGGCTTTCGGATATATCGTCCCCCAATGATAAAGCCGTCACTTTCCTGCCGAGAAAAAGAGCCAGGATGATGCCGAACGTCAAAAAAGGCACCGCATATTTCAAAAGATCAGGACTCATTTGATGCAGCCTTGCACTGTACCAAAAACTGATATCCTGGGATATTTGAAAATATATCGACATCGCCGCTGACACACTGCTCAACAGCATGCTTGTGACCGTACCGATAATGGCAAGCTGAACGGGCATAAAACCGTTCGGAATCACCGCGGCCAGGCCGAAGACAAGCCCCGCCCCGACAGCGGAGCCGATAAATGAATATCCCATCATTTCCAGAGACGATGATTGCGGAATCAACACCATCAAGAGCGTGATCATGAAGGCTGAACCATCGGAAACCCCCATAATCGAAGGAGAAGCCAGATAGTTCCGGGTGATCCCCTGCATCAGCGCCCCGGATACGGCCAGCGCCGCTCCGATCAGGAGGGCGCCGGCGGCACGGGGCAGGCGGGAATGCCAGATGATCTGATGATCTGTATTGTTCGGGTCAAAATGCAGAAGTGCCGAAAAAATCACTTCCGGCTGAAGCTGCTTTGCGCCGCAGCATATCGACAGAAAAACAGCCAGTACCGCGGCAAACGGAGCTGCGATCATAATGATGCGCGTCATTCGCTTTGAAGAATCCATAATTGAAAAACCTTTTCTATATTAGTTTTGCGACAATTTCTCTGATGCAGCTTTTAAAAATTGTACTTTGCTCCACGCTGTTCCTCCCTGTGCGAGCGGATCTACGGCATTGACAAATACATGGTCTTCTTTAACTGCCGTGATACTTTTCCAAATTGGATTTTTCTCCAGATCTTTCAGCGCATTCGGCTTATCCGCGTTTTCATCATCGGAAAATTGAACAAACATATAATCCGGATTCATCTCGCTTAGTTTTTCAAGTGAAATCAGTTCCTGGGCTTTGGCTGCCTTTACTTCGTCCGGAGCCGTGAATCCGAGCTCACCGTATAAGGTGGAGTTGAAAAACATGTTTTCCGGATAGATAAATACGTTTCCTTGTCTGATGCGAACAACGACAACTTTTTTATCCTTTACGGTTTTCTCAAATTCGGTTTTTGTTTCTTTTAGGTCTTTCTCATAATCTGAAATGATCTGTTTTGCTTCATCCTCTTTCCCGGTCAGTTCAGCCAATAGGTTTAAATTGTCTTTCCAGTTGGATGAAACGTGTGTCACAGGAATCGTCGTAGCGATGTTATCAAGCTTTTTCACCACTTTTTCGGGAAACTTTGTTGAAGCGAGGATAACATCCGGCTTCAGCTCAAGGATTTTTTCCAGATTCGGTTCGGTTTTTTCACCGATGGCAGTTGCTTGATCCGTGATGCTTTTAAACAGCTCCGGGAATTTCCCTGAGAAGGAAATCGCACCGGCCGGATGAACATCGAGCAGCTTGGCGTCTTCCATCGATTCCACACTTCCCGTAATGACGATTTTGTCAGCCGGGACTTTCACCTTATATGTATGATCGAGGTATTGGATGCTTTTCTCAGCTGATTCGGAGCTCTTTGCATCACCGCTCGCCTTTTCTTTGCTGTTCCCGCATCCTGCCGCAGCAAAAGCGAAAAGCAGAATCAATATAAAAAACGAAATTTTTTTCATTTACTAAAGACCCCCTGATTTAATTGATAACTATTATCAATTAAAATTATAGGAAAGCCTTCTCGATAACACCATGGACAATATCCGGCAATTAAAATGAATTTTTTCCGGACAACAGGCTGGCAGCCTGGCGAACAATCCGGCCATGGCTGCAGGCGGAATATTCACGCCAAGGATCAGATTTTACTTGATAGACCTGCTGCTGGCGCACAGCCTTCAAGTCCTGCCACTGAGCCGACTGCTGCATCTGCTGGTAAAATGCCAGTGTTTCCGGCTCCTTGAAAAGAAAGATCATGATGAAATCAGGCTGACAGGCCGCAATCGTTTCCAGAGAAATCACCCGGTCTGTCGGCTCCTTCAATGAAACTGCCGGCTGAAAGCCCAAGTCGCCAAAGAACACATCACTGACTGAGCGGTTATGAGCGAGGTAAATATCCTGCTTATGAAGCCGTAAAAACAAAAAGGTCTGTCCCCCGCATCGCGGATCAAGCTGCTTTTTCACCGTTTCCGTCTGCCGCTCATAGGACGCCAGCCATTTGCGGGCTTCCGCTTCTTCATTCAGATGTGAAGCCGTCAGCATGAAATGTGTCCTCCAGTCTTCCTCTGAGGGGAGATAGATGACATCGGTTATCTGATCCAGCTGCTCACGTTCTTCTTTTGAGACGCTGTCCATGCTGATGATCAGCTCCGGGGCGGCCTCGCACAATGTGCTCAAGTTTTCCTCCCATGGTTCATGGTAGCGGTATGCGCTGAGATGCACCGGAATATCCGCGGCATAATGCTTATAATAATAGGATGTCCACTTCGGGTGCAGCGGGGCGGCATAAGGTATGAGATGGAGCGGAATGAGCTGTCCGATCGTGTTCTGTCCGTAAGCGGCCAATTTCCTGCGCCTTTTTTTCATGTAAACCGTCGGCGATAAACCGGTGTGCTTTTTAAATGTGCGGCTGAAATAAAATTCATCCTGGTAGCCTGTTTGACCTGCAATTTCCCTCAGTTTGTAACTGGATTTGGCCATCAGCTGTTTCGCTTTGGTCATCCTCATTTCCGTGATGAACTCGGTCACGCTTTGCCCGTACAGCTTTTTGAATGTTTCGCTGTAATGCTTCGCGCTGATTCCGGCCATTTGCGCCAGCTGGTCGAGGGTGATGTGAGCATCTGAATGGGCTTGAATATATTCCTTTGTTTTGGCGATTGCTGATGCCGTATCTGCGGGATGAACCAGTTTTGCAGAGTAGATGTCGTATAGAAGAAGCTGCAGTTCAGCCTGGCACTTCATCTCCTGAAGCCCCGAAGAGGCCGACCATAAAGCGTGAAGTTCCTGAAGACGGGAAGCAAGATTTCCGACCGGATGAACATTCATCATCTGCAGATCGGAAAAGACGTCGGGATTCGTGTCCGCCACCAGTGTTTGCCGCTGTTCGTCACAAACATACGCCTGCAGCCTGATGAGATACATACTGATTTCATCCGATGAAGCCGTAATCCCGAACGTTTCATAAGGCGGGCAAATATAAAGCGTTTCTTTGTGAAGCGGACTTCCCGCCGTTTGAATGTCGATTCTTCCTTCTCCCTTTAAAAGAAATATAAAGACGAAAGAATCAGCAAGCTGCTGTTCATTTGGAAGGTCGCCGGTTTTTTTGATATGTTCGATTTGGACGAGACGATAGATATACGAGGATTTCATGGAAAACCGCCTTTCTAAAAACCAATCAAATATCATCCTGAAAATAAAAAAGCCCCCCTGAACAAAATATGGTAAATTGGTTGCGGACAAGCCTACAAAATACCAGTTTGCGAGGTGCATTTTCACAGTCAAATATAGCTGAATTTGCTTCTTACGATTTACTATAACACAATCTTTTTTTTTGTGGAATAACATATGCAGACCATTGGCGTTCTTTAAAATATATTTAAAAATTTATATTTATCATTCCAATCATCTTTTCACTCGTGTATAAAAGAAATGTATTCATCATCCATTTTTGAAAGGTGTGAACCAGCATATTGGAAATTTCGGAAGTCATGAAAAAATATCTTCAGACAATCGCTAAGTGGGGAAAACCGACGGGCGTCTTGATGATCATCGCCGGCGGCCTTTTTGCATTATTCGGCCTGCCTTTATATGTCATCGGCTCAGTCCCCGGAATTTTGTTGATTGTTTCGGGAACCTTTTTGTTTAAATCCGCGGACGCCGCTGCGAAAATAAGGGAAAAACCGGCGGCGGAAATGAGCGAAGCTTTTTTGGAGCACTACGCTAAGTTTCTGAAGTGGCAGTTGTTCCACCTCATCGCAGCCATTGTAATCATTCTATTGATCATTTTCGCTTTTCTGATTCTTGTGGTGATGGGGGTCATGACTGAGCTTCACTTCAGGACACAGCTATAAGATAAAACGGCCTTTAGTCAGGCCGTTTTATTATTCCGCTTCACCGACAACAGTGAAACGTTCATTGATATGTTCGCCTTTTTCAGCTTCATCGACAACTGCAATGGCGTAGTCTGCATAACTGACATAGCTTTCGCCGGCGGTATTGACAATCAAGTTTTCCCGGCCTTTTTTGTATGCCCCCGTCCGTTTTCCTTCCGGATTGAAGAAGGCCGCCGGACTGATGAATGTCCATTTCAACCCGTTCGCTTCTTTTAAATCCTCAAGATTTTGACCTTGATTTTTTGCCGTTGGCCAGTATTCTTTAGGGAAGTCAGGCGTCTCATAAAGCCGGGTTGTTTTTTCTTCATCGACATAAAGGCTGCCCGCTCCTCCAACGACGATTAATCTCGTTTCAGGAACGTGCTGAAACAGTTCGATCAGCTTTCTTCCCGCTTCAACATGTAGATGCTCCTGCCCCGGGGCCGCTCCAAATGCGTTGACGACAACATCAAGGTCTCTGATATCGTCAGGTGTCAGAGCAAAAACGTCTTTTTCAATGACGGCTGCTCCGCTTTGTGCGATCTTGGATGCGTTTCTGACAATTGCCGTCACGTCATGTCCCCTTTCCGCCGCTTCTTTTAAAATCAGGCTGCCCGCTTTGCCGCTTGCTCCGATAATACCGATTTTCATGATAAATACCTCCATTTTTCTTTTGTAACTTATTTTGTTACATGTAAGCGGTGAAAAATCATCTCTTGTTTAAAAGAGATGAGTTAATACGTCTTTAAGAGACTTGCTCGCCAATTCATTCTCCATCGCCTGCTGGACGCTGTGAAATGTTTGGTCAAGCGTTGCTTGAATTTGCTTGCCGACCGGGCAGTTTGGATTCGGTTTTTCATGAATCGCAAATAGCTCTTCCTGCGGTTGAACCGCCCGATAAATATCCAGGAGCGAAATTTCTGCGGGATCTCTTTTCAAGCTTGCTCCGGCTACTCCGGGCCGCGACGAAAGAATATCAGCTTTTTTCAGCTGACTGATCATGCGCCTGATCACAACCGGATTTGTATTGACGCTGGCTGCGATCATTTCTGAAGATTCCCGCGGATTCGCTGCGATCAAGGACAAAATATGAATGGCCACTGAAAGACGGGTGTTTACCATATGATTTCACCACCGATGTAATAATTATAGTTACAGGTATATTTTTTGTCAACTCCTATCTTATACTTTCTTTTTTCTAGAATAAACAGTTATTTTCTTTTGAAACCTATTCGTCTCACCATTCGTACCTATACTAGAAGGGAGTGTTTTCCAATGAAAGATATCCAGGAAGGAAAAGCGGCCATCCAAAGCCGGCTTGAACCGGATGAAGAAGTGAAGGCATCCATTCTTTGCACTTATAATGCGAAAATGTACGCTCATGCCTCGCCTTACAGAGGCATTCTTGCGGCGACGGACAAACGGCTGCTGTTTTACTCTTCCCTGTTTGGGTCGCCATTTTTCCTTGACATCCGCTATGATGCGATTTCATCTTTCCGCCGTGAGAAAGGGCTTGTGACACGCGAAGAGCATATTGTGGTGATGAACGCCGGAGAACGGGAAGCTTTTCAATATTTTAACGGGTGTGATCATTTAGACACGTTTATCAAAGCCGTACAAAAGTTGGACCGGCTTCCCCAACATATCATGCACGTTTAAAGCCGTCGGGGGCTTTCCTCCCCGACTTTCCGCTTCCATCTGGACAACGCTAATGGTTGGTTTCATACTTTTCCCCATACTTCAGCACTTGATAAATCGCCATGCCGTCTGAAAGATGATTTTCTGAATATCTCACAGGAATCAGAGCAAACACTAAGTAATAGGTTGAAAAATAAACAAACTGATAGAGAAAAATACTTTCTGCCAAAATATCATGTATGATCAGCGAATTCACAATAAAGATAGACGCCAAATTAAATATGGCCCCTCCCGCATAAATCAGCGCATGTGTATACCGGTTATCATATTTTAAATCACTGTAATTGCAAAATGAATCCATAAAATAAATGCTCCTGATCTGAATCACCCCTATCTTGATCAGCTTCTTTCCCATCCCGACCTCCAGATCAGGCTTGCCTCCAAAAATCAGCACCATAAAACTGTGGCCAAGGGCGTGAAGGACAGAGACAGCGGGAAAGACGAGCAAAAAAGACCAAAAGAATGTGATGATATCGCGAAATCCAAACATCAAACCACCCTTTCTTCTGCAAATGTTTTTTAAACTTTTCCTCCCGCTTCTTTTTTTAAACCTCGGGATACACACAGAAAAGGAAGCAAACATTGTTTGCTTCCTCCAGATTGTGACAAAATCGTAAAACGGTTTAAAGTTTTACGATTTTGTCATCCTTTCAGCGTGACCCTCAACCCTTGCAGTCTAGGAAGGGCGAGCATCGGAGCAGACTTTCACAGGATGTGATGACGGCGGCGTTCAGGCAGGACGCCTGCACAATAGCCGTCGATCCTCGTTATTATTATTCGTGAGCACCGACTTAACAGGCCTGACAACGAATGCGAGGGTTTGTCGACACGCTGAAGAAGCAAACATTGTTTGCTTCCTCCTGAACCGGTTTCACCCGCCGATATAAGACATTTCAACCTTTTTCCTCGGCTCCGCTTTTGATAAGGCGCGGTCAAGGGAATATTGATCCGCACGGCTGAGCCAAACCGACCGGATCGCCTCGATAAGCTCCTGATCGGTTTGTCCGCTTCTGACCAATGTTCTTAGATCATAGCCGCTTGACGCAAACAGGCATGTAAAAAGCTCTCCTTTCGCCGACAGCCTTGCCCTGTTGCATGTCGCGCAGAAAGCATCGGAGACTGAAGAGATAAACCCGATTTCTCCGGAGCCATCCCGATAACGGTACCGTTTCGCCACTTCTCCTTTGTAATTCGGATCGATCGGTTCAATCGGCATGTCTTCGTTGAGAATATGGATAATATCAGCTTTGGTGACGACCGACTGCCGATTCCATTCATTCGTATTGCCGACATCCATAAATTCGATGAATCGCAAAATATGGCCTTTTTCTTTAAAGTAGCGGGCCATCGGCAGGATATCTTTTTCATTGACGCCTTTTTGTACGACCATATTGATCTTGATACCGAGCCCGGCTTGTTTTGCAGCTTCAATGCCTTCAAGAACTTTGCCGACGGAGACCCCTCTTCCGTTTATCGTTTTAAAGCGTTCATCATCAAGTGAATCAAGGCTGATCGTGACCCGCTTCAGACCGGCTTGTTTAAGCTTTTCGGCATAGATGGGCAACAGGACGCCGTTCGTTGTCATCGCAATATCGCGAAGCCCCGGTATGCGGGACAGCTTTCCGACCAGCTCGGGCATATCCTTTCTCATCAGCGGTTCTCCGCCTGTAAGCCGGATTTTTTCAACACCGAACGAATGGACAAACAGCTTCGCCAAACGTTCAAGTTCTTCAAAGGAAAGGAGCTCATTCTTCGGCAAAAACGGAAAATCCTTTCCGAAAATTTCGGCAGGCATGCAATACGTACACCGGAAGTTGCAGCGATCGGTGACGGAAATTCTCAAATCCCGAAGAGGCCGGTCTTTCTGATCCAAAATAGGGTTCTTGTTGGCAGTCATTAGCATTGCCTCCTTTTACGAGAGTCGTATTCGCTCGTGATGTGTGTATACATTAAATGACTGGTTCCTCGCAAAACCAATCATCATGATATTCAGCTCCTCGGCCATCTGAATGGCAAGCTCGGTCGGTGCGGACTTGGAAATGACCGCAGAGACGCCGATTTTTGCCGCTTTTAGCAGCACTTCAGACGAGATTCGGCCGCTGAATACGATCAGCTTGTCCCGGACCGGAACCTGATGCAATAAACAAAATCCGTACAATTTATCCAGCGCATTGTGCCTTCCAATATCAGACCTCGTCGCGATCATTTTGTCTGGGGTGCACAAAGCGGCGTTGTGAACGCCTCCCGTATGCTGAAAAAGCTTGCTGTTTTTCTGCATGTCACGCATAAGCGCCAAACAGTTTTCAGGTTTGATCGTTACATAATGAAGGGCGGTTTTCGCCGTTTTGACATCCTGCTGGAAATAAAAATGCCGCCCTTTCCCGCAGCAGGACCCAATCACCCGCTTCGTGTAATCTTGAAGCCGAAGCTGATTTGAGCTGACAAGATCGACATATGCGAAACCAAGACTTTCGTCTATTGTAAACCTTTTAATCTCTTTTTTAAATCGGATAACCCCTTCGGATGCCAGAAATCCAATCACAAGTTCTTCCAGGCTGTCCGGCGAACAAACCAGTGTGACGAACTCTTCGCCGTTCACCATTACAGTCAAGGGGTACTCTGTCGCCATCTGATCCTCTCGCTGCACAAGCTCTCCATGATCATACCGGAAAACGCTGCGGCTTGTTGTGATGTTTTTCCCCATTGGTAACCCAGCCCCTTTTATATCTTTCATTATTTATTACTATACTCGTCTATCATGATACTTCACAACTCCCAGGTCAAATTTGGAAGCTTCATCTTGTTGATAGTTTGAAAATATGATATTATTTTTAAAAATTCACAAAATAGACACTTTTCTATCGATATGCGCCAATCACTGCTCCCAAACTCCTCAACCAGCTTCCGTTTTACAAACAGTTTTTTCATTTCCACAGGAGGACCTGACATGAAAAAAACAAAAAACAGGTGGCTCATCGCTCTTTGTGCGGTCGGAATCCATTTATCCATCGGGTCTGTGTATGCATGGAGCGTGTTTACAAATCCGCTTGCAGACCAATTCGGCTGGAGCCTGAGCCAAATCAGTCTGACGTTCAGCATCGCGATTTTATTTCTCGGCCTTTCAGCCGCATTTTTAGGACATTTCGTTGAAAAACACGGCCCCAAAAAAGCCGGTATGCTCGCGGCGTTTTTCTTCGGTATCGGTGTGACCTTTTCCGGGGTCGCCGTTCAGCTCGGCTCCCTTCCGCTGCTCTATTTGTTTTATGGCGTTTTTGGCGGCATCGGCCTCGGTGTCGGCTATATTACGCCTGTCTCTTCGCTTGTGAAATGGTTTCCGGACCGCCGCGGCCTGGCTACGGGGCTGGCCATCATGGGATTTGGCTTTGCGGCTTTGATCAGCAGCCCGATTATTCAGCTTTTGATCAGCCATACCGGGATTTCCAACACGTTCTTTATTCTCGGTATCTGCTATTTTGCGGTGATGATGCTCTCTTCCGTTTACCTTGCTCCTCCTGAAGAAGGCTGGGTGCCGAAAGGGTATTCTCCCGCAGCAGGAAGGACGGTCCGTCATCTGGATTTATCGCAGCTGACGGCAAACGAGGCCATTAAGACGAAACGGTTTTATTATTTATGGCTTATGCTTTTCATTAATGTCACGTGCGGAATTGCCATCATTTCGATCGCATCTCCGCTCTCCCAGGAAAGCGCGGGTTTTTCCGCAGCCGGAGCCGCCGCGCTCGTTGGCATTTTGGGTGCGTTTAACGGCTTCGGACGCATCGGCTGGGCTTCCGCATCGGATTATATCGGACGGCCGAATACGTATACCGTCTTTTTCGCCATTCAGCTTATTGCTTTTCCGCTGCTGCCGTTTGTTGCAGATCCAGTCATCTTCTCTGGCTTGATGGCGCTGATCTATACGTGCTATGGAGGCGGCTTTGCCGCCATTCCGGCATATATCGGCGATTTATTCGGGACAAAGCAGCTCGGCGCCATCCACGGATACATGTTAACAGCGTGGGCGGCAGCCGGACTTGTGGGGCCGATGTTCTCATCTTGGATTCGCGATGTAACGGGAAGCTACAGCCAAAGTCTGACGGTTTTTTCCGTCCTGTTCGGCATCGGACTGCTCCTCTCGTTTTTCATCAGGGCGGATATGAAGCAATTGAGAAAAAGAGCAGCGGTCCAAATCTCAAGTTCAGCAAAGGGATAATGCACTTATAAAGCCGGAAAGGAGAGCGGTGTAAATGGGAAAAACGAAGCACCAAGGTCCAATGAAATTAAATAAAAAACCGGCGCCAAAACTCTGGGCATCCTGGGCGCCGATGGGTCTCGGCAAGGTAAAACCAAAGCATATCAGAGATACGATGAAAGCCGCCTGGGATAATAAAGACAACTTGACATATGCCTACAGAATTTTGACAGAGGGCGTTTGCGACGGCTGTGCGCTCGGCGTCTCAGGCTTGCGCGACCAAACGCTCACAGGCCCCCACCTCTGTACGACGAGGCTGAATGTGCTGCGCCTGAACACAATGCCGGAGATTGAGGGGAAATGGCTGTCGGCCGATATCGAACAGCTTCGCAAGCTGGACAGCACAGAACTCAGAAAACTTGGGCGCATCCCTTATCCATTATCAAGAAAAAAAGGCGCGTCCACATTTACGAGAATCTCTTGGGATGACGCGCTCAGCCGAATTGCCGACAAAATCAAGTCGATTGATAAAAGGCAGCTCGCCTTTTACTTAACCGCCCGGGGCATCACGAATGAAGTCTATTACACAGCGGGAAAAGCGGCCCGCTTTATCGGTACGAACAACATTGACAATGCGTCGCGGATTTGCCACTCACCAAGCAAAACGGCATTAAAAAGGTCGCTTGGAATCGGCGCCTCCAGCTGCAGCTACCGCGACTGGATCGGGACGGATGTCCTCGTGTTTTGGGGTTCTGTCGCCGCCAATAACCAGCCTGTATCGACAAAATATATGTACGCCGCCAAAAAAGCGGGCACGAAAATCATTATGATCAACCCGTACAAAGAACCGGCCATGGAAAATTATTGGATTCCATCGATAGCTGAAAGCGCACTTTTCGGCACGAAAATCGCTGATGACGTATATCAGGTCAATATCGGCGGTGATATTGCCTTTATGAACGGTGTGATGAAGCACTGGTTTGACATGGAGCGGGAAAATCCCGGTTCAGCCATAGACCGCGCCTTCATCGATACACACACAAACGGCTTCAGAGAGCTGAAGCAGCATATCGCAAAGCAACGATGGGAAGAGCTTGAAGCATCGTCCGGCTTATCGAAGGAAAGAATGAAAGAGTTTGCCGTACTGCTTGCAAAAGCCAAAACCGGCGTCTTGATTTGGAGCATGGGACTCACCCAGCACCGCTTTGCGACAGACAACATTTCCCAAGTGGCGAATCTCGCGCTCTTGCAAGGATTCATCGGCAGAACACATTGCGGCGTCATGCCGATTAGAGGCCACAGCGGTGTGCAGGGATCCGGTGAAATGGGAGCCGATCCTTTCGTTCTTCCCGGCGGTGAGTTTGATGAAGAGAATGCGGCCCGCCTTGAGAAACTTTGGGGTTTTGACATTCCGAAATGGCAGGGCGACACGATCGGCCAAACGATTGAAAACATGCTTCTCCCTGATGAAAGCCGAAACAAAGTAAAGGTTTTTTATACGAGCGGCGGAAATTTTTTAGAAACGATGCCGAATCCGGATTTTATCGAGAAAGCATTGCAGGAAGTCGAACTGAGGGTTCACCAGGATATCATTTTCAATACATCAACACTTGTCGATGCAAAAGAGGAAGTCATTGTGCTTCCGGCCATGACGAGGTATGAACAGCCTGGCGGCGGCACCTCGACAAGCACAGAACGAATGGTCTATTTCAGTCCTGAGATTAAAGGGCCGCGTATCGCTGAAGCCCGGCCGGAATGGGCTATTTATGTTGATCTTGCCAAGTGCGTCCGTCCTGATGCGAAAGAACTGATCGATTTTCCAAACGCCGCGGCCATCCGCGAGGAAATCGCTCAAGCCAACCGGCAATATGACGGTATACAGCATCTGAAACATCGCGGGGATGTCTTTCAATGGGGCGGGGCATGGCTTTGTGAAGGGGGCATTTGTCCGACAGCCGACGGAAAAGGACAGCTGATTCCTGTCGAGCTTCCGGAAAACAGGCGAACAGAAGGGCAGTTTCGAGTGACGACAAGGCGGGGAAAACAATTTAATTCGATGATTTATAGTGAAAAAGATCCGTTCAATGCCGCGGACCGCTATGATGTGATGATCAATGAAAAGGATGCAGAGGATCTCTTTATTCAGAATGGAGAAGCCATCGTCCTGTTCAACCGCTTCGGAACCTTTCAGGGGCGGGCGAAATTTGCCAACGTGAAGCGCGGTAATACAGCGGTTTACTGGCCTGAAGGAAATGTCTTGATTCCGAAAGGTGTTTATGAAAACAATGCCAAAATTCCGGAGTACAATACAATGGTCATGATTGAAAAGGCGGAAATCTTCCATTCAAGAAAAGACAGCCGCTATAAAGAGAAGCGGATTGAAGAGCTTGAAATGACGACCGATTAAATGAGATGGGAGACGGCGGGTATAGCGCCGTCTCTTATTTCATGCGGAATTACTTGGACATTTTGACGCCTTCTTCTTTCCACACGTTTTTAAACTCATTTGCTGATTCAGCCTCAATCAGTTTGCCGCCTCCGGCTTTCGCTACATTTTTCAGCTTTTCTTTTTCTTTTACCGTTTTCACATCTAAACCGACGATGTTCACGATTGTTTTAATATTTGATTCACGGAGATCTTTTGCCGCTTTTACAGGGTCTCCCCCGCAAGTTTCTTCACCATCCGTCACGATGTAAACATAATTTTTGCCGTCTTTATCCGCAAGGTCTGCTTTTACATCATAAAGGGATTTGGCAATCGGAGACCATCCGGTAGGTTTGATGCCGCTTAAAGAATCCTGGAAAGCGTTTGCTGAGAACGGCTGCAAGTCATAGATCGTTTCAGTCGTTCCGCATGACACTTCTTTTCCGGAGTTTTTATTATTGCCTTTATGACCGAAGACATTGAGCATGACATTCGCATCGCTAGGAAGCAGATCAGCGAAGTCGGTGACTGATTCTGTGGCAATGTCGAATTTTTTCTCTCCCTCAATTCTTTGCGCCATACTTCCGCTTGCATCAAGAACCACGGCGACATTGACATCCTTTTTGCCGCTATCTTGAGTATTGCCGTTTTCGGCTGCGAAAGCCGCCGGCGTCAATGACAGAAGCATGGTGAACGTCGTCAGCAAAGTCAACCTTTTTTTCATCATGATCACTTTCCTTTCCCTCTTGTTTTTGGACCGGCTGTTCCTGTCCACCAACATCGTAAAAGAAGACATGGTAGAAATAAATAGGCCGACTCTCCCTTTCAAATTCACAAATTATTCATATTCTGTGCGCTGATAGAACGGCAGTTCCCCTTAGGTCCTATCAAAAAAGTCCGCTAAAAAGGGCATGATCTTCCCAATAAAACACAGAGCTCAGCAAATAACCCCTCCAAAGGACGCAGAGGGGTTCATCGTTCTGACATCATAACTTAACATTTGTAACGTGCTTCACCGGCATTTTAAAAGCGGGCTGCGGATTTGTTTCCGCAGCTTTTTCCACTTTATTTAGTAAGCTCGGCCGCTTCCTGGGTAAAGATCTTTTGAATGTCGTTTCTGGTTTTGGCTTGGAAATACTCCCCGCCGCCAGCTTTTGCGATGCTTGTCAACTGTCCATGGAAATCTCCTTCATAATCGAAGCCGATGACATTGACGACTGTGTCACGATCTGATTTGCGCAATTCTGTTGCTACTTTTACCGGATTTCCGCCGCATGTTTCTTCACCATCTGTCAGCAGATAAACAACGTTTTTGCCGTTATTGTCCAGCTGGTCAAAAGCATTTTTCGCATCTTGAAGGGCATTTGCAATCGGTGTCCAGCCCGTTGGTCCGATTCCGTTTAACGAATTGCGGAAGCTTTGCTCATCATATGTTTGGAAGCCGTACACACCTCTGATGGCATTGCAGGACTGCACTTTGCCAGAGTTTTTATTGTTTCCCTCTGAACCGAAAACCCGCATGAGCACATTTGCGTTTTCAAGCTTTGAGCCGAAGCTGAACGCTTCATTTTTGGCAAGCTCATATTTTGAAACCCCGTTGATTTTTTTCGCCATGCTGCCGCTCGCATCAAGCATGATCGCAATGTTTGGAGCACTTGCTTCCTGCTTCTTTTCCGCAGCGAAAGCAGGTGTTCCCAAGCTTAACACCATGGCTGTCAAAATACCAATTGTCAGTTTCTTCTTCATTCTCCCTTTCCCCTTTCATGATAAAGTCGTCAACACATTATTATCGTAGAAGAACACTGGACAGAAATAAATAGGGCATGTCTCCTTTTCCTTGTCATTCATTTCCGCACACAACAATTTCTTGAAATGGTTATTAACACCTGATTGAGCACAAGCAGACGGCAGATTAACGGTCTTTGGACACTGTTTATCAGCCCCTTCGGCATATTATTTTGAAATATTTGTATGAAGCTGCCCATGTCAAAAGCGTTCATGATGATGACATATATGCCAACTAAAAAAACGCTCCCAGGGGAAGCGCCTTTTATTTTTTCGCCATGTATTTATTTAAAAACTTGTCAGCGTTGGAAATAGCCGTGCCTTGGTAATAATATTTGACGATGTCTTCCGCTTTCTTTCCTTCCTGCGCCATATAATGGGCTCCGTATTGGCTCATCCCCACTCCGTGGCCATAGCCCCGCGTTGTCACGATGATCTGGTTCCCTTTGCGCTTCCATTCAAAATCGGCCGACTGAAGCCCAAGTTTTTCCCTAACGTCTCTTCCCTCTATTTTCTTCCCGTTGATCACGACGTTTGCCACGCGTTTTCCGGGCGTCCGACCGGTGATTTCCCCGATGCTGTTGGAATCCGAGAGCTGGACACCGAGCTTTTGTTCGAACTCCGCCACCGTAAAGGTCTTATGGTTTAAAAACTTAGGGGATTTGCGGTCCCAGGCACTTTTTACGCTTTTCAGATACGGAATATCACTTGTCCAATAGGCTTCGGCATTTTCAGTATAGCCATTGCTTGTGGAAAAAAACGATGCGTCAATCGGCTTATGATTGTAGGTTAAAATTTTGCCTTGTGTGCTGGCAACGGCTTCGGTCACCTTCTTTATCTTCCAGTCATAATCCTCTTTCCAAATTTGCCGAAGCTCTGATTTGCTTTTATACACCTGGAACATCTGGCTATCATCGACAAGCGAGCCTTTAGGCGGCTGCACAGCCTGATCCGATACCATCTGTCTGACGATGTAAGTGCGGGCTGCAAGCGCCTGTGCTTTTAAAGCTTCGATGTTAAAATCAGCCGGCATTTCTGAGGCGACAACCCCCATGACATACTCTTCTAACGGAATGTCTTCTACTTTCCGGTCAGCCGTTCTATAGACCGGAATCGAAACGGGAGACTCTTTTAATATTGCTGTCTTCTTTTCCTCTTTTTGTTCAGTCTGCCTCTCTGAGATTTGCGTCCCGGACTCTCCTTTAAAAGGAAGAACAAGCAGGGTTGGTACGAGTAAAATCAGCATGCATATGCCTGCTAGTACAATCAATAGCTGTTTCAAATTAGCTGCCCCCATTTCTGTTTTGTCCCTTTCATTTTATGGGCGCAGACAAGCTATTATGACTGTACTTTTTAACAGAACACATGTATATTTCAAGCTGTTTTTGTGCACAATGATAGATATGAAAGACAACTTGGTATAGAATGCTTGATAAATAAAAAATCAGCATGTCGTATGACATACTGATTTCGTTACGTTTATGCGTTTAAATCTGATACAACTTCTTTGCTTTCAAGGCGGGCTGCTTCTTCATCGTTTACGCGTTCGATATCAGCGCCAAGGCTTGCAAGTTTTTGATGGAAGTTGACATATCCGCGATCCAAGTGCTTTAATTCTGTCACCCTTGTATGACCGTCTGCGACAAGGCCAGCCAAAATCAGAGCTGCACCAGCCCGCAGGTCGGTTGCGGCCACTTCAGCGCCTTGAAGCTGCACAGGACCGTTAATGATGACAGAACGCCCTTCAATTTTAATGTCTCCATTCATACGGCGAAACTCCTCCGCATGCATGAAACGGTTTTCGAATACGGTTTCTGTGATCATGCTGGTTCCATTTGCGCGCATTAAAAGTGCCATCATCTGTGACTGCATATCAGTCGGGAAACCTGGATGAGGCATCGTTTTTAAATCGATCGCTTTTAATTTAGCAGGGCCGATAATCCGCAGACCGTCTGCTTCTTCCAAAATTTGAACGCCCATTTCTTCCATTTTGGCAATTAAAGATGTTAAATGCTCGGGAACAGCCCCTTGCACCAATACGTTCCCTTGGGTAATCGCCGCCGCAACCATAAAAGTTCCCGCCTCAATCCGGTCAGGAATAATGGTATGTTTGGCGCCGTGAAGCGTTTTAACACCTTCAATTTTAATGGTGCCTGTACCGGCACCCCGAATTTTACCGCCCATTGCGTTGATATAATTAGCCAAATCAACGATTTCCGGCTCTTTCGCAACGTTTTCCAGCGTTGTCGTACCTTCCGCCAGAGCCGCTGCCATAATCAAGTTTTCAGTCGCTCCGACACTAGGGAAATCAAGATAAATCTTCGCTCCTTGAAGACGTCCTTCCACAATCGCTTCAATAAAGCCGTTGCCGACCTTGATTTTTGCCCCCATTGCCTCAAAGCCTTTGAGATGCTGATCAATCGGTCTCGAGCCGATCGCACATCCTCCCGGCAGAGCTACTCTTGAATGGCCGGTACGAGCAAGCAGCGGGCCCATCACCAATACAGATGCGCGCATTTTTCGGACATATTCAAACGGAGCCTCAGTTGACAATGTGCGAGATGCATCAACCGTTACTGTATTATTCTCAAAATGTACATCTGCGCCTAGATGACGTAACACTTCGTTAATCGTATATACATCGGAGAGCGTAGGCACATCACATATTACGCTTTTTTCTTCACTGGCTAATAAAGATGCAGCGATAACAGGTAAAACGGCATTTTTTGCTCCTTCAACTTTGACTGTGCCGTTTAACTTTCGACCGCCGCGGACGATGATTTTTTCCAAGGTATTCCCCTCCGCGTCCCAATTTCTCTATATTAATATTCAGTCGTGACGATTGGTGTGCCAACCGTGACGGTAAGTTTTTCGCCCATTCCCGCATTTCTAAGCGAGACTTGCAAGTTCATTTGATGTTTTTCTGTCTGGATGGATTCTTTCCACTCGTTAGTATAGGCAGAAACAGATACGAAATTTGGTTCAATTAAATCTTCAACTGACTTTGCGTTAAATTCATTGACAAGTTCTTTTGCTTTTTTTTGCAAAACAACATTCATCATACCATTTAAATAGCCCTTTAGACAAGTAAAAATTGCGGTCTTTTCTCGCATTATGTCGAATGCATTCCGTTCAAACTGCTTATATGTATGATTCCAGTTTTCCCGTGATCCCGCGCCTTTTTGCTCATATAATAAATACGAAACTAGTCTTTGTTTTGTGTGGGTAGCCGTCAAATATATTTTCGATCTGATTCGGTTTTTCCTGTCGGTATGAATACCTGTCGCTTTTAATGTGTTGCTTTCTTTTGTTACAGTCCATTCATACTGTCGATATTGTTGTTTGAAATGTTTCACTTTTGCAAAAAAATCATCTTCAGTCAAAGACAGCTGTTTTTTGGTGTGAAGCGTCCATTCTTCAAGCACAACGTCATGGCGGTTTAAACCTTCCGCCAGCTGCTCAAGCGTCGAATTCCCCGCCGCTTGAAGCGATTGAAATACATGAACCATCAGAAATAAAACCATAATAAAAATGAGGGCATAAACCGTTTGTTTTTTCTTCATTTTCCATCATCCTCTCCTACTCTCCATTGTTGACGGATCGCAGGAAAAGCATACGTGGAAAAACAAGGTCAACCCGCACGAATTGCGGACGACCAGGCTCAAGGTTTAGCCCGCATTTTGTCCATTCCTAAAAAGTTCGGATTAGGAAAATAAATTTTGCAGCTGTCTGGAATAATAAAGATAATCCAAGAAAAAGTTGCTGACAGTGGAGCCGATGGCTATCGTAATCAGGATCATGAACAGCCTTGCCTGAATGATTTTCCCTTTCCTGATGAGCGGATCGATGTTGACCGAAAGAAGAGCCCACCATGTCAGCGCAATAAAAACAAGATGAACGAAAATACTGACAGCAGCCTGTTGTCCAATCCCTTCCATTATCGGTGACGCCTCCTTGTGTTGAGGGCCGGGTGAAATCGTCCGGCACATCCTAGTCTCTTCTGCTTAAGGATAAGGAATCATGCTGATCATTTCAAATCATTTTACCAATTTTCATGTTTGATGTTAATACGGTGGTGCATAGTACTTTTTTCCACAGATGTAGTGATCCCCTATTGCCTGAGGTGTTTGTTTTAGGAGTGAATAGATTCAGTGGATGCATCTCACTTCCTCATTTGCTGGAAGAGAAAATAGCTTACTATTTTGATTATAGAGAGATTCGAACCAAAAAGATGAACAATTTGTGAACTTTTTTCAACATTTATTCTGGCTTCCTGAGCAAAAAAAGGACCCGTCCCACACTTCAATATGGGAAGGGTCCGGATTTTATTTTGCTACTTCCAACCGATTAATCGCGCGTTTTAAAGCTAGCTCTGCCCGAAGAATGTCAACATCTGGAGATTGTTTTTGCAAGCGTTCCTCGGCACGCCGTTTTGCAGCCAAGGCACGTTCTTTATCAATGTGTTCAGATGTTTCTGCCGTCTGGGCCAGAATGGTGACATGGTCAGGGCGAACTTCCACTATCCCTCCGCTGACGGCAACCAGCTCAGTTTGACCGTCTTTTTTAAGACGGACTGCAGCAATTTTTAGCGGAGCAACCGTCGGAATATGGCCGGGCAAAATACCAAGCTCACCGCTCTCTGCTCGAACGCTTACCATTTCGATATCCGCATCGTACACTGGGCCGTCGGGAGTAACGATATTGACTTTTAAGGTCTTCATGCTTTTACCCTCCTAGGACCAGATTAGACTTCTACACCCATTTCTTTCGCTTTTTCGACAACTTCTTCAATTCGGCCGACAAGACGGAAAGCGTCCTCTGGAAGGTGATCATACTTACCTTCAAGGATTTCTTTAAAGCCTTTTACCGTTTCCTTGACAGGAACGTAAGAACCTTTTTGGCCCGTAAACTGTTCAGCTACGTGGAAGTTTTGCGAAAGGAAGAATTGTACGCGGCGCGCACGGCTTACGACAAGTTTATCCTCGTCTGAAAGCTCATCCATTCCGAGAATCGCGATGATATCCTGAAGCTCTTTATAGCGCTGCAAAATTTGCTGTACGCTTCGAGCCACTTCATAATGTTCTTCTCCGACGATTTCAGGAGCAAGCGCACGGGAAGTCGAAGCCAACGGGTCAACCGCTGGATAAATCCCCATTTCTGACAGCTTACGCTCGAGGTTTGTCGTCGCATCCAAGTGAGCGAACGTTGTAGCCGGAGCCGGGTCAGTATAGTCATCCGCAGGAACGTAAATCGCCTGAATCGATGTAACAGATCCGACATTTGTTGATGTAATCCGTTCCTGAAGCTGACCCATTTCTGTCGCCAGTGTCGGCTGATAACCAACCGCTGACGGCATGCGGCCAAGCAGGGCGGATACTTCAGAACCGGCTTGAGTGAACCGGAAGATATTATCGATAAAGAACAATACGTCCTGGCCTTCTTTATCACGGAAATGCTCAGCCATTGTAAGACCTGTCAGCGCGACACGCATCCGCGCGCCAGGCGGCTCGTTCATCTGTCCGAATACCATCGCTGTTTTCCCGATAACACCGGAATCTTTCATTTCATAGTAAAGGTCATTACCTTCACGCGTACGCTCTCCAACACCCGCGAACACTGAGATACCGCCGTGCTCTTGAGCGATGTTGTTAATAAGCTCCTGAATCAATACGGTTTTACCAACTCCCGCACCTCCAAAAAGACCGATCTTTCCGCCTTTAATATATGGTGCAAGCAAGTCGACAACTTTGATACCCGTTTCCAAAATCTCGACTTCTGTTGACAGCTGGTCAAATTTAGGAGCCTCTCTATGAATCGGATCCTTCGGAGTATCAGGCGCCATCGGCTCATCCAAATCAATCTTTTCTCCGAGTACGTTAAACACGCGTCCGAGTGTTGCGTTTCCGACTGGAACAGAGATCGGCTCTCCCAGATCGATGGCTTCCATCCCGCGGGTCACACCATCTGTAGAAGCCATTGCAATCGTCCGAACGGAATCATCACCCAAATGAAGCGCAACTTCAAGGGTGAGCTCGATATCTACTTCATTTTCGTTCTGCGCTTTATGTGAAACTTTAATCGCATTATAAATCTCAGGTAAGTGACCGTCTTCAAAACGAACGTCTACGACCGGTCCCAATACTTGGCTAACGCGTCCTTTTTTCATCTTTATCCCTCCTGACAAACTTTTTCTATTCTAAGGCAGCAGCACCGCCGACAATTTCCGTGATTTCCTGTGTGATCGCGGCCTGACGGGCACGGTTGTATGACAGTTCAAGATCAGCGATAAGCTCCTTCGCATTGTCGGTCGCATTTTTCATCGCCGTCATTCTTGCGGCATGCTCACTCGCTTTACTGTCAAGAATCGCACCAAAAATCAAGCTTTCAGCGTATTGAGGAAGGAGCACTTCCAAAATCTCTTCTTCGTCCGGTTCAAATTCAAACGACGTCCTTTTCTTGTTTGGCGCAATATCTGTTAAAGGCAGCAGCTTCTTCTCTGTTACCTCCTGAGAGATGGCGCTGACATAGTGATTGTAGAACATATAAAGTTCATCAAAGGTTTCGTCGATAAACATTTGTACCGTGCTGTTCGCCAAATCCCTGATTTCCGGAAATGTAACTTCATCCTTGACCCCTGTCGTTTCAGAGATGACGGGGATTCCGCGTTTTTTAAAGAAATCGCGTCCCATCCTGCCGATGGCGATGACGGCATACTCATCTTTTGACTGATGGTGCTCCTGAATCCTTTGGTACACTTTGCGAAGAACGTTTGCATTAAAAGCTCCTGCCAAGCCCCTGTCAGATGTAATGACCAGATAGCCGGTCCGCTTCACAGGACGGCTGGTCATCATCGGATGCGTCCCGGAGTAGCCAAGCGCAATGTCCGCAACGACTTCCTGCATTTTCTCCATGTAAGGAACGAACGATTTTGCATTGTTCTCAGCCCGGTTCAGCTTTGAAGCGGAAACCATTTGCTGGGCTTTGGTGATTTGACTCGTCTTTTTATTTGAAGTAATCCTGGATTTAATATCCCGTAATGAGGCCAAAAGGTTTCACCACCTTTTTGTTTTCAAATTCGCTTCGAAATACGTGAAAAAGAGAGAAAAAGACACTCTTTTTCTCACCTTTTATTGTTTAATTGCTTGGTGCAAACGTGCGTTTAAAGCCTTCGATTGCAGCCTTCATGTCCTCGTCTGCAGGAAGGTTGCCTGACTGTGCGATTGAATCGAGAAGGTCTTTATGGTTTTGGTCAAGGTACATAAAGAACTCTTCTTCAAAGCGTCTGATGTCCTCAACAGGAATATCATCAAGGAATCCTCTCGTGAGGGCATAAAGAATCGCAACCTGCTTTTCAACGCGAAGCGGTTTATGCAGATCCTGCTTCAGAACTTCAACTGTACGGGCTCCGCGGTTCAGCTTCGCCTGTGTCGCTTTATCCAAATCCGATCCGAACTGTGCGAATGCTTCCAGCTCGCGGTATGAAGCCAGATCAAGACGAAGCGTACCTGATACTTTCTTCATCGCTTTGATCTGCGCAGATCCTCCGACACGGGATACAGACAATCCTGGGTTGACCGCCGGACGCACGCCTGAGAAGAACAGATCAGACTGCAGGAAGATTTGACCGTCCGTGATCGAGATGACGTTTGTCGGAATGTACGCCGAAATGTCGCCCGCTTGCGTTTCTACGAACGGCAATGCCGTTAAAGAGCCTCCGCCTTTGGCGTCGCTCAGTTTTGCGGCGCGTTCAAGCAGACGGGAGTGAAGATAGAATACATCTCCAGGGAATGCTTCACGGCCTGGAGGGCGGCGAAGAAGCAAGGACAGTTCACGATATGCCGTAGCCTGTTTTGAAAGGTCATCATATACAACCAAAACATGTTTTCCGTTGTACATGAATTCTTCTCCCATCGAAACCCCTGCATATGGCGCAAGATACAATAAAGGAGCAGGCTGTGAAGCGGAAGCCGTCACAACGATCGTATAGTCAAGGGCGCCGTGTTTGCGAAGCGTTTCAACAACACCGCGGACCGTTGATTCTTTCTGACCGATCGCAACATAAATACAAATCATGTCCTGATCTTTTTGATTCAGGATCGTGTCGATCGCAATCGACGTTTTCCCCGTTTGACGGTCGCCGATGATCAGCTCACGCTGGCCGCGGCCGATCGGAATCAAGGCATCGATCGGTTTAATTCCCGTTTGCAGCGGCTCGTGAACGGATTTACGATCCATAACCCCAGGTGCCGGACTTTCGATCGGACGGGTTTTGCTTGTTAATACAGGGCCGAGTCCGTCGACAGGCTGGCCGAGCGGATTGACAACGCGTCCAAGCAGCTCTTCTCCGACGGGAACTTCCATGATCCGGCCCGTTCTTTTTACTTCATCGCCTTCGCGGATGTCTTTGAAAGGCCCTAAAATAACGATACCCACGTTTGATTCTTCCAGGTTTTGGGCAAGGCCCAGAACACCGTTTGAAAATTCAACAAGCTCACCTGCCATACAGTTATCAAGGCCGTGTACGCGTGCGATACCGTCACCAACCTGAATCACCGTACCTACGTCGTGAACTTCTATTTCAGACTGATAATTTTCAATTTGCTGTTTAATAAGAGTGCTAATTTCTTCAGCTTTGATGCTCACTTAGGTTTCACCCCTTCTTTCGATTTTCACCCGCTAATTGACGCTCGATCCGGGCAAGCTTTCCGCTTACACTGCCGTCAAATATGCGGTTTCCAATGCGGATTTTCACTCCGCCTATCAAATCCGGGTTCACTTCATTTCTGACGCGCAATGAAGCGGCTCCGGCTTTCTTTGCAAACACTTCAGAAAAAGAGGCAATCTCCTCTTCACTGAGCGGTTTTACAGAATACACGATGGCATCTTCCGTCTGGCGTGAACGGTTTGCCATTTTAACATACTCATCCGCGAGTTCGGGGATGATCTTCGTCCGCGCCCGGTCGACCAGAAGATAAAGTGTATGCAGCACTGCAGTCGAGACAGACCCGAATGCACCTTTTAAAACCTGCTTTTTCTTTTCCGTCGGCACTTTCGGATGACTCAGCACCGCATTCAGTTCTTTATGATCGATAAAGATTTTCCTGATGACAGTCAGCTCTTCTTCTATTTCATCGACCAGCTTGGATTCAAGCGCAATGTCAAACAGAGCGGCTGCGTATCGTTTTGAGACAGCTGATTCACTCATCGGCTTTCTCCTACTTCTTTAAGGTAATCCTGGATCAATTTTTCCTGGGCTTGTTCGTCCAGTTCTTTTTCGATCACTTTTGAAGCGATCATGACAGAAAGTGAAGCGACCTGCTCGCGCAGCGCGCTGACGGCCTGATCTCTTTCCTTGACGATCTCGCTTCTTGCAGATTCTTTCATACGTTCCGCTTCCTGACGCGCAGCCTTGATGATTTCTTCTTTTTGCTGTTCACCCAACTTTTTCGCATTTTCAATCAGCGAATGGGATTCTTCGCGTGCTTCTTTCAAAAGCGCCTGCTGCTCTTCAATGAGCTTTTTCGCTTCTTCATTCTTTTTCTCGGCAGAGGAGATTTCCCCTGTGATGTAGTCTTCACGTTCTTTCATTATATTTAACAGCGGTCCTAAAGCGTATTTCTTCAAGAGCGCTAATAAAATCAACATGGCAACAAGCTGGAACAGCATCGTTCCCGCGTTAAAACCGACTCCTGCTCCCAAAACCTGTGGAATAAAAGACATCGAATACGCCAACTCCCTTCTTGCAGATTATCTATCCGGGACCGGCAGCACACTTCCCTCTAAAGCAGACGGGGGCACTTCCGGCCATTATGACAGTTCAAGCAATCATAAAGCAATGGCGAAGGCCTCTTGCAGTGATCTTCGCCATTTACCAGTTTTATATTCGCTTTTAGCTGAAGAACGCTAAGAACGCAATTACAACAGCGATAATCGGAAGGGCCTCAACCAACGCAACCCCGATGAACATAAGGGTTCTCAATTCTTTTCCAGCCTCAGGCTGACGAGCGATTCCTTCCACCGTACGGGATACGATCAATCCGTTACCAATACCTGCACCAAGTGCACCTAATCCAATTGCGATTGCAGCTGCTATTAAACTCATGAAAAAGTTCCTCCTTTAATTGTTATCCATTTGGATATGTCTTTTTTTAATGATCATGACTCACTTTGTGGGACATGTAAACCATTGTCAGCATTGTGAAAATGAATGCCTGGATTGTACCTACGAACAGGCTGAACGCCTGCCATACCATCATCGGCACAATCGCACCTACGGTTCCCACAAGCCCCAGGAAAATGTTTTGAGAATAGAAGTTTGTGGCCAGTCCGGCAAGCAGACCAAGCAAAATTTCGCCGGCGAAAATATTACCGTAAAGACGCAATCCCAATGTCAATGTGTTCGCAAACTCTTCTATTATTTTAAGCGGCACCAGATATGGAATCGGTCTGAAGAAATCTTTGGTATACTCCCCCAACCCTTTTCTTTTCACTCCGTAATAGTGAGTGAGGGCCACAACCATGACGGCGAGAGTTAATGTAACCGCCGGATCGGCTGTCGGGGATTTCCACCATAATTCATGGCCTACTGTAATGGAGAACGGCAGGCCGAGCATATTTGCGACAAATATGTACATCAAGAGCGTCACGCCAAGAGCGAGAAAATCTCTGCCAACCTTAAGGTCCATTGTGCTGCCGATAATATTGCGAACAAAATCGACAATCCATTCCATAAAATTCTGGGCTTTCGTCGGACGGATCGCGAGTGTTCTTGTGGTCAGCACCGCTATCAGAAAGACGATGACACATGTCACAGTAATCATTAGAATACTTGTTAAATCAAAATTGAGGCCTAAAAATTCTACAATTCTAGATTCGTGATTCAAAGGGTCTTCACCTCTCTTCCATTGATGAACGTTTTAGCTGGATAAAGGAATCTATCATAATGACAGGGTAAATTGTCATCAACCCCACAATGACGCCTGCCAAATGAATATATTCAGGAAATTTATAAGCAATGGCCGCCGCGATGATGGCATTGCACAATCTGGAGGCAGTCCCGAGAGAGCGGATCATCTTGCCTTTCGCCACCGCTTTGTCAAAGGCCTGCATTCTTCTCGTCAGCAGCCAGAGATTGAGATAGCTGAAAACAGTGCCGGTAATCAAGCCTAAAAAAACCGCCTGATATGGCAAAAATCCGTAGCCTAACACGCAGACTGCCAAAATATACAGCATATATTTTTGTTGCCTACGGAATGAAAGACTCGCATCGGTCATCAAATACTCTCCTGATGTAAAAAATTTGAAATCTATCTTACAATTACGGTAAACTAGGCGGCTTGACCAGTTCACAGAACAATGTGTTCTGCTCAAGACTTCACACATCCCGAAACACGCGGGATGTTTTCCGTCTTTCGCCTGCCAACATGGGGTTTTCAAAGGATTTTAACAGAGGACTGGTCATTATGATAACCGCTATGAAAACCTTATCATAATAGCCTATTTTAGCATACAATAGCCCCCTTTAGGTGTCAATCTGTTTAAAGTTAAAAAACTATTCATAATCAGGAAGCTTCTCACAAAATGTTCACAATTATGCCTTATTTAAGACACGCACATGTTTAATTATGGAATAAATCACAAAAAAAGAAAACCCTTTTCAAGGATTTTCTTTTGATTATTTCGTGCCGAACATCCGGTCACCGGCATCACCCAAACCGGGAACGATATATCCCTTTTCATTTAGTTTTTCATCTAATGCTGCGATGTAAATGTCAACGTCCGGATGGTGCTTCTGAACTTCGTCAACGCCTTCCGGAGCGGCAATCAGGCACATGAAACGGATATTCCTCGCACCGCGCTTCTTCAAGCTGTTCAGCGCCTCAACCGCCGAACCCCCTGTTGCCAGCATCGGATCGACAACGATAAATTCGCGTTCTTCCACATCGGACGGCAGCTTGACATAGTACTCAACAGGCTTCAGTGTTTCAGGATCACGGTAAAGTCCGACATGGCCGACTTTTGCCGCAGGGATCAGCTTCAAAATGCCGTCCACCATGCCAAGCCCTGCTCTGAGAATCGGAACGACCCCCAGTTTTTTACCGGCGATCACGCTTGATTTCGCCATTTGAACAGGCGTTTCCACATCGACTTCCATAAGCGGAAGATCGCGCGTGATTTCAAAAGCCATCAGCGTTGCAACCTCGTCGACAAGCTCCCTGAACTCCTTCGTTCCGGTCTTTACGTCCCTGATATATGTAAGCTTATGCTGTATAAGAGGGTGGTCAAACACATACACTTTTCCCATATCCGGTTTCAGCTCCTTTTAGACGGTCTTTTTTTCACACTTCTATTGATTCTACATAAAATCTCAACAGGTTTCAACAAAAATCCCGCTACAAATTAATGACAAAAAACCGCTCCCTTCAGAGGAGCGGCCTGGTTTATCTTAGTAATCCAATTCAGTATATAGAGGGAATCGGTCTGTCAAAGCTTCTACGCGCTGTTTCGCTTCTTCAAGCTTCGCCTGATCTTCATGGTTTTTCAGAGCAAGCGCGATGATCGCTCCTACTTCTTCGATCGCTTCCAGATCAAAGCCCCGGCTTGTGACCGCCGCTGTACCAACGCGGATTCCGCTTGTTACGAACGGTTTTTCCGGATCATACGGAATCGCGTTTTTGTTGACGGTGATTCCGACTTCGTCAAGTACATTTTCGGCGATTTTTCCAGTGATGCCGAGAGAGCGCAAATCAACAAGTACAAGGTGGTTGTCTGTTCCGCCTGAGACAAGCTGAATGCCTTCTTTAGCCAGCGTTTCAGCCAGGCGTTTCGCGTTGTCGATCACGTTTTGTGCATATGTCTTGAACTCGTCTTTTAAAGCTTCACCGAAGGAAACAGCTTTTGCCGCGATGACGTGCATCAGCGGGCCTCCTTGAATACCCGGGAAGATCGATTTATCGATTTTCTTCGCAAACTCTTCACGGCAAAGAATCATACCGCCGCGCGGTCCGCGCAGAGTTTTATGGGTAGTCGTTGTCACAAAGTCAGAATAAGGAACAGGATTCGGGTGAAGACCTGCAGCCACAAGACCGGCGATATGCGCCATGTCGACCATCACATACGCGCCGACTTCGTCAGCGATTTCACGGAACTTTTTAAAATCGATTGTGCGCGGGTATGCGCTCGCTCCGGCTACGATGAGCTTCGGCTTATGTTTAAGCGCTTTTTCGCGGACATCTTCATAGTCGATATATTGCGTTTCTCTATCAACGCCGTATTCCACAAAGTTGTATTGAACACCGCTGAAGTTAACAGGGCTTCCGTGCGTCAAATGTCCGCCGTGGGCAAGGTTCATTCCCAGCACGGTGTCTCCGTGCTCCAAAATGGTGAAATACACGGCCATGTTCGCTTGCGCACCGGAATGAGGCTGAACATTCACATGCTCTGCGCCGAAAATTTGCTTTGCACGGTCTCTTGCGATGTCCTCGGCGACATCTACATATTCGCAGCCGCCATAGTAGCGTTTTCCGGGATAACCTTCTGCATATTTATTTGTTAAGACGGAGCCTTGCGCTTCCATCACAGCTTCGCTTACAAAGTTTTCGGAAGCAATCAGCTCAATCTTCGACTGTTGACGTTTCCGCTCATCTTGAATGGCGCGAAAAACTTGTTCATCTTGCGCAGGTAAATGTTTCATCAGCGAGATCCTCTCCTATCTGTTTCCATTTCGTTAATTATACCATCTCATTGTACACGGTTTTTCATGCAAATGTAAGGGATTATTTTTAAAAATCGTTTTTTATTTTTACCAAATCCGAATATTAAAAGATTAATCGATTCGTATTATTCGATATATCACTTTTTGAAAATATTATTTCAAAAAAGAAAAAGCCGGATTGCCGGCTTTCTCCTTTAATCTGCTTCATACACGGCCCGCACTCCGCCAATCAATTTTGGCCTTGTTCGCGCAAGCGTCACATGCGCCTCGCCGAGCTGCTTCTCCGAGACGCGGACGGGAACGGCCACAGGCTTTAAATGCATGCCGATGAACGTGTCTCCTATATCGATCCCCGCGTCAGCCTCTATTTGTTCAACGAGCACCGGAGCCTTCATATGTTTATAAGCATATGAAGCCATCGAGCCTCCCGCTTTCGGAACAGGTACGGCAAAAACAATCGGCAGGCGATGGGCGGCGGCGGTCTCTTCTTCAACGACCAATGCCCTGTTCAAATGTTCACAGCACTGAAAAGCGAGCACCGCGCCCGTTTTTTTCTTTAGCTCTTCAAGGCCATTGTAAATCACCCTAGCGATGTCCTCGCTTCCGGAAGTGCCGATATGTCTGCCGGCCACCTCGCTTGTGCTGCATCCGATGACGACTATTTGGCCGTCATGCAAACCCGCTTCTTGATGAAACTCTTCCAACATAGAACGCCACGTCTGTTCAAGATTTTTCATGATACATGACTTCCTTTATTCATGTGTGTTTTCATAGTCGGCGATTTTCCCGATGCGAACGGCATGGCGCCCCGCCGAAAACTCCGTCGTCAGCCAAACCTTCGCAATCTCGCGGGCCAATCCCGGTCCGATCACCCTTTCACCCATCGCCAAAACATTTGCGTCATTGTGCTCTCTCGTCATTTTCGCACTGAACACATCGTGCACAAGAGCGCAGCGAATCCCTTTCACTTTATTGGCTGAAATGCTCATGCCGATTCCGGTTCCGCAAATTAGAATGCCTCTGTCCGCTTCCCCGTTTGCGACTTTTTGCGCGACCGGAAAAGCATAGTCCGGATAATCCACAGATCCTGAACCGCATTCACACCCTAAATCTTCATATTCAATGTTCAATTCGTCCATTAAAGAGATAATTTCCTGTCTGATGTTGACTCCGCCGTGATCTGAAGCAATGATTACTTTCATGGAATGACTCCTCCTTGTATTGTGTGTCGCCAAGAGTCTTTTTGATAGCATCTCTGACTACTTTTTCAGGTTAAGTCTATTGTACCCGCTGCCGCTTCGATTGCAACCGCTTCAGCAGCTTTCTACTGTTCTCCTGCGGACAGCTTTTCCGCCAGTTTTTTCAATAACCCCTCTAGTTCATCCCTTGTTTTTTGATAGTCGCTGAGCGAGCCGCCAAACGGATCGGCGATATCGCCGGTTTCCCCTTTTATATACTCCTTCAGCGTGAAGATTTTATCTTTGCTCCCGGAATATTCCTGCCTTGCCAAAAGCTTATGCTGCTCTGTCATCGTCAGCACAAGATCAGCCCATTCGACCTTTTCCCGCGACAGCCTAGCCGATGAATGGTTCAGGGCGATATTCTTTTCAAACAGGGCTTCGACTGCATATAAAGAAGCTTTTCCGTTTTCAGGAGCAAACAGTCCGGCAGATTTGACGGAGACGTCCAGGTTTTTTTGGGAAGCCGCAGATTTAAAGAGCGCTTCAGCCATCGGACTGCGGCATGTGTTCCCTGTACAGACAAATAAAATATTCAATGTCGTTCACTCCTTTCTTTTATTATAAAGGATTTGCCCGAAAAATAATAAAATCCGCTTCAGAAATCAAAAAGAGGGGATACCCCCTCTTTTTTTCCGTGTTTTCATTATTCTATGGCATCACGAAAGACACCTTGCACATCTCCGACTTAAATGGGCAGGATCAGTTTCAGCCCAAAACTAAGTAAAATCGCGCCGCCAAGCGCTTCGCTGTAAGCACCGAGCCATGATTGAACTTTTTTTCCGAGCATAAGCCCCGCCCATGTTAAAACCATGCTGAACAACCCAAACAAGCAAATGGTTAAAAACGGTTTTGACCCGTAGAGTCCGAGGCTGAGGCCGACCGAAAAGCTGTCAAGACTGACGCCGACGGCAAAAATGAATAAGCCGAAACCTTGCGGAGACATCATCTGCCCCCCGTCTTTATGAAAGGAGGCAGCAATCATCTGAATGCCGAGCACCAATAAAAGCGCTCCGCCGATATATCCCGCAAGCACACCTAGCGCATCGGACAGAAACTGCCCTGCAATCATTCCGCCAAGCGGCATAATGACATGAAACAGCCCAATGATCACGCCTATTTGGAAAATTTGACTTCTTCTCAGCTTGGCCATCCCCATTCCAAGTCCCACTGAAAAAGCATCCATGCCAAGTGCAAAGGCCATGATACTCAGCGTCAGGATTTCGCCGATCAACACGTCTACATTCATGAGATTCCCCCTTGGACAAAGCCAGCTTTTCTAGCTTATGCACGTCCAAAGCGGGATAGAACAGTTTAGAAAGGGCTTCTTACACCTCGATCACGCGATGTCCCGCCGCTTTTAGCAGTCGATTCATCACCGCTCGTCCCACGCCTTCCTCAGGAAAAGACTCCGCGAAAATGTAATCGAGTTTTTTTTCATCGAAGCTTCGGAGAGCATCATACAGACCGGCAGCAACGGTTTCCAAGCGGTCTCTTCTGCCGCAGATGCGGACGGCATCCGCCCGGTAAGCGCCTGCCCGTTCTTCTGTGGTGAGAACCCCGACCTTCATTCCGTCTTTCTGATATTGCCCGATCAGCCGCTGGATCTCTTCCGAAGTGCCGTTTACGATCGCAAGCGGTGCTTCCGGAGCATAATGAGTGTACTTCATCCCGGGAGACAATGGTGCCTTTTCTTCATCTGTGATCCCCTGATCAATGAGTACGGTGCCGGCCGCGGCTTCGAGCTGTTCTTTTGTTACACCGCCCGGTCTTAAAATAACCGGAATGTCTCCTGTACAGGACACGACGGTTGATTCCACCCCTACACCGGTGGGCCCGCCGTCGACAATCCCCGCAATCCGTCCGTTCAAATCGTGGATGACATGCGCGGCTTTCGTCGGACTCGGTTTGCCGGATACATTCGCACTCGGAGCAGCGACAGGAACGCCCGCTTCTTTAATCAACGCAAGCGCCACCGGATGATCGGGCATTCTGACCGCCACCGTGTCAAGCCCTGCTGTCACCCTTGTGGATAACACGCCTTGTTTGCATGGCAAAACGAGCGTCAGCGGACCAGGCCAAAAACGCTCCATAAGGGCTGAAGCCTGAGAAGAATCCACCTCTGCAAATTCTTCAAGCTGCTGGATATCCGCAATGTGGACAATAAGGGGATTGTCGCTCGGACGCCCTTTTGCTTCATATATTTTAGCGACAGCCTCGGTGCTTTTCGCGTTTGCGCCAAGCCCGTAAACGGTCTCCGTCGGAAAAGCGACCGTTTCATTCTGCTGGAGCAGCCGGGCAGCTTGTGTAATTTGTGGATAGTTTGTGGACAAATCCCCTTTTGCATCCACAGTCCATAACATTGTATTCATCAACATCAAAACTCCCTTAACAAAACACTAAAAACGTTAAAAATACATGTAAATCCTGTTGAAAGTATAAAAGATGAGAGAAAAGAAAACAAGCGTTGTCCACATTTTGTGGATAACGCTTTTGAAAACGTGGATATCTCTGTGTATAAATCAATTAAGAAATCGGCGTTTTCACCATTAAAACGGCTCCATTTACTTTGAGTGAATCTGAGATGTGTTCCGATTGACAAAGTTCTTCCGGGACGACTTCTGCTTGCTTGAATCCCATGACTTCAAGAAAATCCATCGATTTTCGATTGTTAGCGACTAAATATAATGTATGAATCCCCCGTTTTTCACACAACACCTGCATGCCCTGAAACAGAGAGACGATATGGCCTTGATTGAGCTTGTCAGATACGACGAGCGAACGCAAAAGCCCTTTTTCATTTTCCATTTCCTCCATCCCAAGGCAGGCGACGATTTTATTTGGAGGATTCTCCATCATAATAAACTGACTTTTCTTTTCGTCAATTCCTTTATGGCTTGTCCCAGCTTCTCTTAAAAACGCTTCAATGGCATGTATGTCTTTTGCTTCCGCTAACCTCAATTGGTAGAACATCTTTTCACCCCGTTTTTAGCTTCTCTCTTCAATCTATGAGGGCGACAGTAAAATATACCTTTTGATTTGGAAGAAACCCGGCTACCCCTATTTCCATTTCGATTAGCAGAACCATCGGAATATCCACATCAAGATATCCGCTGTTGTTCATATTTTTCTAGCATTCGTTCATACGCTTCTGTCGCGTCTTACAAATGGTGCTACCCGCCGTTTTGGAAAATTATATCATATTGCACACACATGAATAACCACCCGCCAAACCTATTAAAACATCGGATGACGAGCAGCATTGCAAATACCCGCTTGGCCGCTCATGAGAACAGTCCTGTAAACCATTCTACGAGAAAGAATTTCACTTCTTTGTCTTCTTCTTTTTGTTCGTCTGAAGAAGCGACTTCATCGGTTTCAGCTGGTTTTTCCTTTGTCTGCTCGTCTTCTTCAGGCGATTGAACGGCTTCCCCGTTCGAAAAGTCCAAAAAGCAAAGCGGCGGAAACAGAACACACCACCAATTGGCTCCCTCTCCATCTCCCAATGTAATCAACACAGCCTCATATTCTCCAGCTGGATACACCATGTTTCCGTAAAGCTTTGTCGGGAAGGAGACTTTGTCAAAACGGACGGCTACGGACTGTTCGGCATTCTCCCGTTTCATGACATCGTTTGCGATGTCTTTAATTTCAGGGAGTTTTGATCGAATCACTTGTCTCGCTTGCTGAATTGAAGTCAGATCTTCCACCCAGTTTGTGATTTCTTGATTGACCTCGTCTCTGATTTGCCGTTTGAGGTTTTGGTCGCTCTCGCTGTCGCTGTTCGCCAAGATCCGCAAGCGAATCGCTTCATCCGGAATAACCGCCGGCTCACCGTTGGACGATTTAGCCGTCTCCTCTGTCGTCAGGTTGGCAATCGCGCCTATCATTAACAGAAATATATATAAACAAGCCATAGATGATTTCTTCATTTTTCCCACCGTTCCTCTCCGTTCTTCATCCTTTTCTAGCCACATTATGGTCAAAGACGAAACGGTTTAAACGGATTCATGCAAAAAAATCTATTAAGCTTTTAATCTAAACGGATAAACAAAAAGAACAGCCTGAAACCCAGGCTGTTCTTACCGGCCGCCGTATTCGACAACTGCGGAGACGATGCGGTCTTTTCCATTCAGATCCTTCTTGACCTGAACCTCCGCTTGCGGAAAAAACTGATGGAACATATCCCGGACGGCGTTCCCTTGAGACCAGCCGATTTCGAACACAATCAGCGCTTTATCCGCCATCACCTCTGGCAGCTCCTTCATAAAACGATGATAAAACCGCAAGCCGTCAGCTCCGTCCGTCAAGGCGCCGACAGGCTCGTTTAGCCGGACAACTTCAGACAGCGTCCGCATTTCTTCTTCTGATATATAAGGAGGATTCGAAACAATAACATCGGCTTTTTTGTTTTGCGCAATCAGCGGTTTCAGCAAATCACCGCTGATGAAATCCACTTTCGCTCCAAGCCTGTCTGCATTATTCGCCGCTGTTTTCAACGCTTGTTCAGAAATATCTGTGGCCGTAACGGAAAACCGCTCACTCTCAAGCGCAAGAGTGACGGCGATCGCTCCGCTCCCCGTCCCGACATCGACCGCTTCAAGGCTGTTCTTTCCGGGAAAGACGTCATTCGCCATGACCAGGACGGTTTCCACGACTTCTTCGGTTTCAGGGCGCGGAATCAGCACATGTTCATTAACCGAAAATTCCCGTCCGTAAAACCATTCCTTTCCTGTGATATATTGAACAGGAACACCGGAATGATGCCGCTCAACAGAGTTTTTAAATGCTTGAAAATCGGTGTCGGACATCGGATCATGGAAGCTTGCCAACAGCTTGCTCCGTTCGATTTTAAGCTGGTTCATCAGCAAGATTTCAGCGGCGTTTCGGTCTCTTCCCGCTTCGGCTAAATAAGAAGAAGCCCAGTGAAGGGCTTCGAAAATCGTTTTCATTTTAGCTCTCCGCCTGCTGAAGCTTGCTTGCCTGATCTTCGACAATCAGCGCGTCAATGACCTCGTCAAGCTTGCCCTCAAGTATTTGGTCGAGCTTTTGGATCGTTAAGCCGATCCGGTGATCTGTCACGCGGTTTTGCGGAAAGTTATACGTCCGGATTCGTTCAGAGCGGTCACCTGTACCGACGGCTGATTTCCGGTTTTGATCATATTCAGCCTGTGCTTCCTGCTGAAACTTATCATAAATCCTCGCCCGCAAAACCTTCATGGCTTTTTCTTTGTTTTTAATCTGCGATTTCTCATCCTGGCATGACACGACAACACCTGTCGGAAGGTGAGTCAGACGTACGGCGGACATCGTCGTGTTGACGCTTTGCCCCCCCGGACCGCTTGAGGCGAACGTATCGACGCGAATATCTTTCTCATGGATGTCGATTTCGACTTCTTCGGCTTCAGGAAGACAGGCGACCGTCGCCGTCGACGTATGGATGCGCCCGCCTGATTCCGTCTCAGGCACGCGCTGCACGCGGTGCGCACCGTTCTCGTATTTCATCCTTGAATATGCACCGTTTCCAGTGATCATAAAAATGATCTCTTTATAGCCGCCCGTACCCGTTGTACTGGCTTCCATCACTTCTGTTTTCCAGCCCTGCAGCTCAGCATAGCGGCTGTACATCCGGTAAAGGTTTCCGGCGAACAAAGCCGCCTCTTCACCGCCGGCAGCCCCGCGGATTTCCATAATGACGTTTTTATCGTCGTTCGGATCTTTTGGTATCAGCAAGATCTTCAGCTGCTCTGTCAGCGACTCGATTTCTTCCTGCAGTTCAGAAATCTCCTCTTTGACCATTTCGCGCATATCGGCATCAAGCTTTTCATCCAGCATCGCCTTTGCATCATTCAACTGCTCCGAAGCGCTCCGGTAACGTCTATATACTTCAACTGTTTCCTGTATATCAGATTGCTCTTTGGAATATTCTCTGAGCTTTTTCGGATCGTTTACCACCTCAGGATCACTTAAAAGCTCATTTAATTTTTCGTACCGATCTTCTATCGATTTTAAACGGTCTAACACGGTCTTCACCTCTGTTTGCTGTGCGTAACATTCTAATTATAGTATAGGGACTGTTCCCAGTCAAAACAACTTGAGAGATGGCGCTTTTTGGTATACTTTTAAGAAAAAAGGAGTCTGCCGCCATGCTTGAAGCGATCCACCACATTGCGATCATCTGTTCAGATTATAAAGCATCCAAAACATTCTATGTCGACAAGCTCGGCCTTGAGATCATCTCCGAAACCTACAGGGAAGACCGGGATTCGTATAAACTCGATCTCTCGCTTCACGGCCGCTACGTCATTGAGCTGTTTTCGTTCCCAAACCCGCCGAAGCGCGTCACAAGGCCGGAAGCAGCCGGCCTCCGCCATTTGGCTTTTAAAGTTAACAACCTGGAGCAAACCGTCGGCAAGCTTCAGGAAAAAGGCATCCGGCTGGAGCCGGTTCGCATCGATCCCGGCAGCGGAAAACGCTTTACCTTTTTCTTTGATCCCGACGGCCTGCCTTTGGAGCTGTATGAAGGATAGCCTGGAGAAATATCGCTTTCTTTGGCGAATCCCTTCTTCTTTTGTCTAACAGGAAGGAAGCTTTTGATCCGGGTCGAATATCCCTTTTACATGATCTGATAATCGTTAAAAGGAGGTAGCTAAAATGAATACAACTGATGCAGCAAACAAGCTCGGCGTCTCCACTAAAACGGTGCAGCGCTGGGTGAAGCAGCTGCAATTGCCCGCTTCCCGGAACGAACTCGGCCACTACTTTTTCACAGATGACGACTTCGCCATTTTAAAAGAAGTCAAGGAACAGCTGCAAAACGGAACACCTATAAAAGAGGTCACGGTTGAACGGCAGAAAAAAGCCTATGTGATCAAGAAAAACGAAACGGTTCAACCGAAAGCGCCGGACCATTTGAACGCATGGATTGAGAAAAGAGTGCAGCAGCTGCTGCACCATGAACAGCTGGAACGCGAGCTGCTTCAGAAAAAAATTGCCGATCTGGAAAGGAAGCTCGAACAAAAAGCGGACGAAGTCGTCTCCTACCAGCTCCTTCAGCAAAGACGCGAACTGGAAGAAGAACGGCAGCAAATTAAACACCTTGAGCAAAAAATCAGCGAGTTGGAAAGCAGAAAAAGCGACACAGAGTCAACGGTCAGAAGGGAAGAAAAACCGAAAAGAAAATTTAAATCGATCTTTTCTTTTTAAATGAAAAAAGCTTGCAAGGTGCACGAATGAGCACTTGCAAGCTTTTTTTCTATGCGGTGATGGCAATTAATATCGGCAGTGTCACGATGGACAGCACCGCACTGATGACAAACGCAGACGCCGTTTCCGCTTCCTGGCTTTCAAAGTTCGTAGCGATCATGGCCGCCACTGCAGAGCCTGGGAAGGCAACAAGCAGAACCGCTATTGTCAAGTCGGCAGAAGACAGGCCGACCGCCATGGCGATCACAAACATTAATGCTGGCTGTGCCGCAACCTTGAGAAGGGCGATGCTTAAAGCCGGCATGCTGAATTTGATTTGGCGGATTCCGACGGTCACCCCGACCGCGAAAAGAGCGATTCCAGATGTCGTGTTACCAATCATATCAAGCATTTTCTGCGGAAGTTCAGGGATTTGCAAACCGAATAGCACAAGGATAATACTTGCGAGCGGCGCAAAAGCAAGCGGCTCAGACAAGCCGTGTAAAATGGATTTTCCCGTTACTTTCCACAGGCTGTCGCTGTTTTCGGATTCCTTTTTAGATGAGCGGCCGACAGTACCTACAATGATGGCCAAAGGATCGAGCATCGCATTGACGACGATTCCTGTAATCGCAATCGGAATCGCAATTTCCTGGGCACCGAACAAGCTTCCGAGCACCGGAATCCCCATAAACGCAAAAGTCGGCTGTGCAGAGTTTAATGAAAACATGGATGCATTTGTTAGATCGTATTTAAATAAAAATCTTAAAAGAAGTAAAATAATAACGTAAAACCCTACAATTCCGAGAATCAACGATACCATTAGCGGAATTTGACTATAAAACTTATCCTTGGGTGTTGACAAGATGCTGGACACAAAGTGAGCCGGAAGCGCGTATTTTGTAACGAGTGTGCTTACCCCTTTTGCTGATTTAGCATCATAACTACCAAAATGACCTGCAAACCATCCCAGCGCAATAACAAAAAATATTGGCGCAAGGAGGATTAAAATATTTAAAAAGCTCAAAGCTGTTTCCTCCTCTATGTCGTCCTATTTTCAGGACATAATAACGGCGGCTTTGACGGATCGTTCAAATCAAGCCGCCGATCCCAAAATTCCGGTTAGTGACGGCCGCCTCTGAGTGCGGCCACAGACGTTTTTTTATTATTTTCCCAGTCTTCAAGATTAGTCGCGTTTTGCGACAACGGTTTGGTATTCCGGACGCCACATCGCTTCACGCACCGCTTTTTCGACATCATCCGGCTGAACGCGGGCGACACCGTCTTTAATCGCTGCTTTGACTACATCAATTGCGACTTGTACAGACACGGCTTGAAGATCATCGATTTTCGGAAGGAGCCCTGCACCCGGCTGATCATGGTCAACCATATCGGCAACCGCGTTTGCAGAGGCAGCAAACATTCCGTTTGTGATCACTTTTGCTTGTGAAACGATTGTGCCAAGTCCCAATCCCGGGAAGACGAAAGCGTTGTTGGATTGTCCGATTTCATGCTCTACTCCATTGTAGACAACAGGTTCGAACGGACTTCCCGTCGCGACTAAGGCTTTTCCATCCGTCCATTTAAACAAGTCTTCAGGGACGGCTTCAGCTAATGTAGTCGGGTTGGACATCGGTAAAATAACCGGGCGTTCCGTGTGAGCCGCCATCTCTTTGACGATTTCTTCTGTAAAGGCGCCGGAGACACCTGATGTTCCGATTAAAATAGAAGGTTTCACTTGGCGGACGACTTCTTCGAAAGAAATCTCCCCTTTTTCATTGCGGTTCCAGTCTTTCACTTCTTCTGTACCGCGCAGATAAGGTGTTTGGAAATCGAGAATATTTTCCATGCCTTCCATCAGCAAACCTCTGTAATCGACTGTCCAGAACGCTTTGTTTGCTTCTTCTTCAGACAGCCCTTCAAGAACCATCGTGTCGCGGATTTGATCGGCGATGCCAATTCCCGCTGAACCAGGGCCGAAGATAACGACGCGGTGATCTTTTAACGATGTTCCTGTCTTTTTAACAGCTGCTAAAATCGCCGCAAGCGTGATCGCTCCTGTTCCTTGGATATCATCATTAAACGTTGCAATTTTATGGTTATATTTACCCATAATGTTACGGGCGTTTTTATTCCCAAAATCCTCCCAGTGAAGAAGCGCTTTAGGGAAATATTTCAATGCCGTCTCAACATAAGCGTCGATGAATGCATCATAGCGCTCGCCTTGAACACGAGGATGACGGTTTCCGATGTAAAGCGGATCATTCAGAAGCTTTTCATTGTTTGTTCCGACATCCAGGACAACCGGAATCACGCGGCTTGGGTCAATGCCTGCTGCGGCCGTATAAACTGCCAGCTTTCCAATCGCGATGTTGATGCCCCCGACACCCCAGTCACCGATTCCCAGAATGCTTTCGGAATCGGTAGCAACGATCAGATCAATGTCGTCTGCTGATGCCTGGAGATTTTGAAACGCTGTTTCGATTCCCGCGATATCATCAATAGATAAGTAGATCCCATGCGGTCTGCGGTACTCGTGGCTGTATTCCTGAATCGCTTCACCGACAGTCGGCGTGTAAACAACAGGAAGCATTTCACGAAGATGATTTTGCAGCAATTTATAAAAAAGCACTTCGTTTCTGTTTTGCAGATCGTTTAAATATACGTTTTGACGAAGACGGTCAGGCTGGGCGGAAAATTGTTCATATGCACGTTCTGCCTGCTGATCGAGGCTTAAAACGGTCGGCGGCAGAAGCCCTTCAAGTCCGAGATTCTTTCTCTCTTCAAGAGAAAATGCCACCCCTTTATTTAAAGCAGGAATCGATAAAACATCTTTTCCTCTTAAAGAAGTTTCCAGATATCCTTCCTTCGTTTTTTTCATGTTATTCACACTAATTACCTTCTTTCTAAAATGTTAATAAGGTGAAATAATTACGATTAATGATGAAACATTGTTTTCTTTCTTTTAACTTTGTCAAATATGTACGCGCGTTTTTGACAAAAATCTGAACAATACCCAAAACCTATTTACATTTTTTCTGACTACAGTAAGTCATTTTATGCCTGCTCTTGCCAAAATTCAAGCAATGAAAATTAGATAATTTTTTCGTATCCTTAATTAAGTTTTTTAATTACAATTATTTCCACAAAAAGAATCCAATAAAAAAAACACTTGTTTTTACCAAGTGTTTTTGCTTCATTTTATTCAGGTTTTCCAGGCACCTCATGGTGATGACGGCAGCGTGCTTCATACGTTTCTGATGCGCCTACCAAAATGACCGGATCATCATATGAGGCCGGTTTTCCGTTGATCAGCCTCTGCGTCCGGCTGGCCGGGGAACCGCAGACAGAACATACCGCTTGCAGCTTGGTCACCGTTTCCGCTAAAGCCATCAGATCCGGAACGACGCCGAACGGTTCCCCGCGAAAATCCTGGTCAAGCCCTGCGGCAATGACCCGATATCCCTGATCAGCCAGAGCGGTTAGCGTGCGGACGATCGTTTCGTCAAAAAACTGCACTTCATCAACGCCGATCACATCCGTGTTAACGCTTATGTACTGATAAATTTCAGCCGGAGATGTGATCGCATGGCACACAATGGATGTCCCATTATGGGATACGACAGAATCATTGCTGTAACGATTATCTATGGCCGGCTTAAACACTTTGACTTCCTGTTTGGCGAATGTCGCCCTTTTCACCCGGCGGATCAGCTCTTCCGATTTTCCCGAAAACATGCTCCCGCATATGAGTTCAAGCCAGCCGCTTTGCTTCATGACGTACATCATCTATAACCCCTCTCCAGCAATTGATTGCATGTAAAAAACAGGCAAGAACGATTCCTGCCTGTTTATCATATCTATTATTACTTAAGACCGTATTTTTTGTTAAAGCGATCAACACGACCATCAGCAGAAGCGAATTTTTGGCGTCCAGTGTAGAACGGATGGCATTCAGAGCAAATCTCAACGCGTACCTCTTCTTTGACTGAGCCTGTTTCAAATTCGTTTCCACAAGCGCATTTGACTGTTGCTTTTTTGAACTCAGGATGAATTCCTGTTTTCATGTCTGTCATCTCCTTCCGCCCTGAATCCGTTTCGGAAACAGAGTTATTATTCCGGGACAAAACCTCCGGAACGCACATGATAGAATTATAACAGTGATCCGGACGTTTTGCAAACCAAAGTTAAATTACCGTCTCGCAGCCGACACGTTGGACTGCTTCCATTCCTGGATCAACATATCGAAGAATTCCTGATTTGTTTTCGTCTTCTTCATCTTTCTCATAAATTTCTCAACAAAATCCGGTGTGTCGGACATTGTTTTGCGGATGGACCAGAGGCGGTCAAGATGTTCTTTCGGAACAAGGAGCTCTTCTTTTCTCGTACCCGAACGGCGAATATCAATGGCAGGAAAAATTCTTCTTTCCGCAAGAGAACGGTCAAGATGCAGCTCCATGTTGCCGGTTCCTTTAAACTCTTCATAGATTACATCGTCCATGCGGGACCCCGTATCGACAAGAGCGGTTGCCAATATCGTCAAACTTCCGCCCTCTTCAATGTTTCGGGCCGCTCCAAAGAACCGTTTCGGACGGTGGAATGCGCCGGGATCGATCCCTCCGGACAATGTTCTGCCGCTTGGCGGAATGACCAGGTTATAGGCGCGGGCCAGCCTTGTGATGCTGTCCATTAAAATGATGACGTCTTTTTTATGCTCGACGAGCCTCATCGCCCGCTCCAGCACAAGCTCGGCCACTTTTATATGGTTCTCAGGCACTTCATCAAAAGTCGAGCTGACGACGTCTCCAGCTACAGATCGTTCGATGTCCGTCACTTCTTCAGGACGCTCATCGATCAGAAGGACGATCAGCTCCGCTTCCGGGTGATTGGCTGTAATGCTGTTGGCGATCTCTTTGAGAAGCATCGTTTTACCTGCTTTTGGAGGGGCGACAATCAAACCGCGCTGTCCAAAGCCAACCGGCGCCATCATGTCCATGATCCGTGTCGACAAGTAATTTGGCTTCGTTTCAAGCACCATTTGGCGGTCTGGATAAAGAGGCGTTAAAGCCGGAAAGTGCACACGTTCTTTTGCCGATTCCGGGTCATCTCCGTTCACTGCTTCCACATGAAGCAGACCGTAATACCGTTCGTTTTCCTTTGGAGGCCGGACCTTTCCGGAAACTTTATCACCGTTTCTCAAATCAAAACGGCGGATTTGGGAAGCAGAAATATAGATATCCTCTGAACTTGGGGAATAGTTAATCGGTCTAAGAAAGCCGAATCCTTCGGACTGGATGATTTCCAAAACACCTTCCATAAAGAGAAGATCCTCTTGTTCGGCATTCGCTTTCAGAATGGCAAAGATCAGTTCCTTTTTTGTCAGTTTGCTGTAATACGAGACTTTATAGTGACGTGCAAGCTCATACAGCTCTTTTAATTTCATATTTTCCAAAGATGAAATGGATACATCTTTCACTAAGAACACCACTCTTTTCTAATCAAATAATGTAAACGGATTGGTACCGCCGATTCAGCTTTTATCGGCTACGCTTCCACCCAATATATATCGACGTATTGAAAAGGATTATAAGCAAGTCGAGAAAGAAGCGAGGACTTAACAAGAGAAGATAATCGCATATCTGATGGATGCGGCAGGAATTCAGGCTCTCCTTTAAGAAACCGGGATTGAGCTGAAAAATTTCGCAGCACTCTTTATTTTTACCTCATTTGACATTCATATTCAACTTCATTTGTGATTTGACATAAAATTGATAGAGATGACTTTGTTTTGAAAAGCGCGCCTGGAGCATGTCATGGAGAAGCAAGCCGTCTGCAATTGTACCAGAGTCATGCCATCTGTTCAATTCATAAGGCTGTTACATACAGGGGAAAAGCGGGTCATCCCCGCTTTTTCTTTCCTTTAAGGCCGAATCACTAAGTTTGGTTTTTTCTTAAGGCTGTGTCTTCCGTCAACAAATCGGACCGTACCGGACTTCGCCCTCATGACAATACTGTGTGTTGTCCCGACAGAACCTTTAAATTGAACGCCGCGAAGCAGTTCTCCGTCCGTCACACCGGTGGCGGCGAAAATCGCGTCGTCCCCTTTGACAAGGTCTTCCATCCGCAGCACTTTCCCGGTATCAAGACCCATTTTTTCACAGCGCTTCAACTCTTCTTCGCTCTGCGGAAGCAGCTTGCCATGAATTTCCCCTCCAAGCGCTTTCAGCGCCACAGCGGACAAAACACCCTCCGGGGCTCCGCCTGATCCGAATAAAATATCGACTCCTGTGTGGTCGAAGGCTGTATTGATTGCTCCGGCTACATCACCATCATTGATCAGCTTGATCCTTGCGCCCGCTTCCCGGAGTTCGTGGATGATGCGCTCATGTCTGGAACGGTTCAAAACGGTTGCGACGACATCTTCGACATCTTTATTTTTTGCTTTGGCCACGGCTTTCAAGTTGTCGATCACAGGCGCCTCAATATCGATGCATCCGACAGCTTCCGGACCGACGGCGATTTTATCCATATACATGTCAGGCGCATTCAGCAGGTTTCCGTGATCCGCCACAGCGATAACGGCAAGTGCATTCCAGCCGCCGCTTGCGACGATGTTTGTACCTTCAAGAGGATCGACTGCCACATCTACCCGCGGACCATAACCGTTTCCAAGCTTTTCTCCGATATAGAGCATCGGAGCTTCATCCATCTCACCTTCCCCGATCACAACTGTTCCCTTCATCGGTATGGTGTCGAACACATCCCGCATAGCGCTTGTCGCCGCGTCATCCGCTTCGTCTTTTTTTCCTCTTCCCATCCAGCGTGCCGACTTAAGCGCAGCCGCCTCTGTCACACGTACGAGTTCCATTGATAAACTTCTTTCCATTCCTATCCTAATCTCCTCTCCCCATTTGCAAATCGGTTTTATGATTGATATTGAAAAGCTTGTTCACTAGGAATTTTGCAGCTGTTCCATTTCCTGGTCTGTCAATTTTTCACGCCAGACGGTGGCGCCGAGGTTTGTGAGCTTGTCTTCAAGCTTGCTGTATCCTCTGTCAAGATGTTCAAGACCGGTAATTTCCGTAACTCCTTCCGCCATGAGCCCGGCAACAACGAGGCAGGCTCCCGCTCTCAAATCGCTCGCTTTCACTTTGGCGCCTTGAAGTTGAACAGGTCCGGTGATGATTGCCGATCTCCCTTCGACTTTCATCGATGCACCCATGCGCCGCAGCTCATCGATATGTTTAAAGCGGGCGGAATAGATCGTGTCCGTGACAACGCTCGTCCCGTTTGCCTTTGTGAGAAGCGAGGTCATCGGCTGCTGCAGATCAGTTGGAAAACCCGGATATACAAGCGTCTTGAGGTCGACCGGCTTCAGCTCCTTCTGTCCGCCGATCATCAAAATTTGGTCGCTGCTTTCTTCGATCCGAATTCCCATCTCGCGCAGCTTGGCTATCAGCGATTCTAAGTGTGTCGGTATCACGTTGTCGATCAGGACTTCCTGACCCATGGAGGCCGCTGCGATCATGAAGGTTCCGGCTTCAATCCGGTCTGGAATAATCGAGTGTCTGCAGCCGTGCAGGGACTCAACGCCTTCGATGCGGATGACGTCAGTGCCCGCGCCTTTGATTTTCGCACCCATGCTCGTTAAAAGTGTGGCGACATCGATGATTTCCGGTTCCTTCGCAGCGTTTTCAATTACGGTTCTGCCTTTTGCGAGTACGGCGGCAAGCATAATGTTGATCGTTGCTCCAACACTGACGACATCAAGATAAATGCGTGCCCCTTTTAATTCCTCTGCACGCAGATAAATCGCACCCTGTTCATTTGTCACTTCGGCTCCCAGCGCTTCAAAACCTTTGATATGCTGGTCAATCGGTCTCGGACCGAGGTGGCAGCCGCCTGGAAGTCCAATAACCGCTTTTTTAAAGCGGCCGAGCATGGCTCCCATTAAATAGTAAGAAGCCCGGAGCTGCTTCACTTTTCCATTCGGCAAAGGCATGCTGATCATCGGCGCAGGATCAACGACCATTTCTCCATTTTCAAAATGAACATTTCCGCCGATCTCCCTCAGCAGGTCGCGCAGCGTCAAAATGTCCGAAATATCGGGAAGACCTTCAAGAGTAACCGTCGATTCAGCCAAAATCGTTGCAGGTATCAAAGCGACAGCACTGTTTTTAGCTCCGCTTATATGTACTGTCCCGTTGAGAGGATCGCCGCCAGCTATATTTAACTTTTCCATGATCGTCTCCTTCCTTAAAGAAGATAGCTAATGGAGCGTAAAAAAAGAGAACTCAAAATAAACGGTTCATATCAAAATCTATCCAATTAAAAGAGAAAGAATACAACACATTTCAAAATTTATCAGGAAGAAAATAGCGAAGCTGTCTGCGGCATTTCCAAAACATTCATTTCTCTTCACAAGACAAAATGGTGACAAACAGAGGGGGCGCCTCCACTTGCCACTCACAATTAGCCTTTTCGCCTTATTTGTTCCAGTCTGCTAAAAACTGTTCAATGCCTTTATCAGTCAGCGGGTGCTTCGTCAGCTGGTGAATGACTTTCAGCGGCATTGTACCGATATGAGCCCCTCTCAGAGCAGCTTCTGTGACATGCTGCGGATGGCGGATTGATGCGGCGATGATTTGCGTATCCAAACCATGAACATCAAAAATCTGCCTCACTTCGCTGATCAATTCCAGGCCGTTATGGCCGATATCATCCAGGCGTCCCAAGAACGGGGAAACATATGTCGCTCCGGCTCTCGCTGCCAAAAGCGCCTGGTTTGCGTTGAAGATGAGCGTGACATTCGTCTTGATACCGAGATCAGTCAGCGCTTTAACAGCTTTCAGACCGTCAGAGGTCATCGGAATTTTCACGGTGATGTTTGGCGCGATTTTCGCAAGCTCTTTTCCTTCTTCAATCATCTCTTCCGCCTTTAGAGAAATAACCTCGGCGCTGACAGACCCTGAAACCACCTCTGTAATCTCGCGCAGACGATCATGAAACGAAATGTTTTCTTTTGCAACTAAGCTGGGATTTGTCGTTACTCCCGCAAGAACCCCCAGAGAATGAGCCTCTTTAATCTCGTCTATATTTGCAGTATCAATAAAAAACAACATATTGATAAAACCTCCTGTCATGAAAAATGTCTGAACTATGGAACTTGTTTGCGCTTTCCGAGATGATATGGATAAAACCGCCTGTCTTCTATCAGGCGGCTTTTTTGACTGAACGGGAAGCAAAAGAGCCTCATGCCAATACAGCATGTGTGAACAGCGCTTCCCAAAAACGCCGGAAAAAACATCCTATTTCCCCCGAAAGGGAAACAGGCGTGTTTTTCCAACCGTCATTAAGCTTGGTTTGAAGAACCGAATTCGCGCATTTTGCCGATAACTGTTGCTTTGATCGCTTCGCGAGCAGGTCCGAGGTATTTACGAGGATCGTATTCATCAGGCTTGGCTGCCAATGTTTCACGAACAGCTTTCGCAGATGAAATCTGGTTTTCAGTGTTAACATTGATTTTAGCTGTTCCAAGAGAGATCGCTTTTTGGATGTCAGCAGTCGGGATACCAGTACCGCCGTGAAGAACAAGCGGAAGACCGGTTGTTTTTCCGATTTCCTCCATCTCTTTGAATCCAAGATTTGGTTCCCCTTTGTAAGGGCCGTGAACAGAACCTAGTGCTGGTGCAAGGCAATCGATGCCTGTGCGCTCAACAAGCTCCTGACACTCTTTAGGGTCAGCGTAGATGACGCCTTCAGCGATAACATCGTCTTCCTGTCCGCCGACTGTTCCAAGCTCTGCTTCTACTGATACTCCATGGAAGTGAGCGAGCTCAACAACTTTGGAAGTTGTTGCGACGTTTTCTTCAAATGGATGGTGGGAAGCGTCGATCATCACAGATGTGAAGCCTGCATGAATCGCTTTCGCGCAAGATTCGAAGCTTGAACCGTGATCTAAGTGAATGGCGACAGGAACTGTCACATTGTATTCTTCCATCAGTGCTTTTACCATGGCAACGACTGTTTTGAAGCCGCCCATGTAGCGTCCCGCACCTTCAGAAACACCGAGGATCACTGGAGATTTTTCTTCTTCAGCAGCCTGTAAAATCGCTTGAGTAAACTCAAGGTTGTTTAAGTTAAATTGTCCGACAGCATATCCGTTTTCTTTTGCGTTATTCAACATTTCCGTCATTGATACTAAAGGCATGTCGAAAGTCCTCCTTATGTAGCCTGATTTGCTCTTTTGCGAAAAAAGCTCTCCACACCTACCTAGCATGACCAGAAAAACCTGCCATATGTAAAATGTTTTGTTTATTAAACTTTAGATAGCTTTTCTCTACTTATATAGAATAACAATTTATCGACAAATCGGCAACATCATCGCTTGTGACAACATCAAAAACTTTTTGGATCCGCTAACCGTTTGACTTGATCGGGAGGTATGTTTTGACCGCCTCGCGGATTTCATCGATATCAAAAGGCTTGGCAAAGTGAGTCAGGGCGCCAAGCTCCTTCGACTCCTGGATCATGTCCAGTTCGCCGTAGGCGGTCATGATAATGACGCGGATCTCCTCATCTATGACTTTCATCCTTTTTAAAATTTCGATTCCATCCATTCCAGGGATTTTCATATCAAGCAAAACAAGGTCGGGCCGTTCCTTTTTGACAATGTCGAGCGCTTGAATGCCGTTGGCGGCCTGGAAGGTTTTGTACCCTTCTTTATTGAAAACTTCATTCAGCAAAACCCGGATACCGTACTGATCATCTACGATTAAAATCTTCTCATTCATTTTTCTACACCTCTATAATTATAATTTTCGCCAAAATTAAGCAGTAGTTTATCTATTCTGTTTTGATTTTCTCTTTTCCTTTAATTAAAATATTTAAGTTTGCGACATATTTAGAGGATTTTTCCCAAGATTCTCTTTTGTTATATAATGATAGTCAATAAAAAAGGAGGAGTCAGCTTGCTTAAAATCTTTACCACACAATTGTCGGGAATCTTCAACCGGATTCAGGACGGTGAATCCGAGCCGATCGAAGACGGCGCCCGTCTGTTGGCCCAGGCGGTTATCAGCGATCACTCGGTTTATGTATATGGAAAAAATGAATTGGAGGGCATTCTGAAAGAAGCGCTCTATAGTTCTGAGCCGTTTCCTTCCGCCAAACCGCTGCCGCGGTATGAGGAAGACTGGCCGGATTTTCAACCGGCGGACAAAGTGCTGATGTTCTGCGCGCATTCCTCAGACGATGAAGAGCTGAAAATGGCGGAAAATCTGAAAGAAAAAGGAATCGATCTCGTTGTCGTGTCCCCTGTCGGCAAGGAAGGCGCCCCGATTGCAGCATCGGCCGATGTACACATTGATTCAAAGCTTAAAATGCCGCTTCTTCCCGATGATGACGGGACGAGATTCGGCTTTCCGTCGCTTATGGTCAGCCTCTATATTTATCATGCCCTGTCCTTTACATTAAAGGAAATTCTTCAGGAATACCAATAAAAAAAGCTTGCCTGAAGGAAATAAGTTGCGGATGAGGCCCGCCTTATGAATTTCATACCGGTCCGGCCTCGCCGCAAGGAAAAAAAGCCTGCCAGCAGTTGAACCGCTGACAGGCTTTTTATGATGTTTACAGCTTTTCTGACGCTTTTAATGAAGCTTGAACGAAGTCTCTGAACAATGCTTGCGGTCTTGTCGGTCTTGAAGTGAATTCCGGATGGAACTGTGACGCGACAAACCACGGATGGTCTTTCAGCTCGACAATCTCTACGAGGCGGCCGTCAGGGCTTGTCCCTGAGAAGACAAATCCGGCTTCTTCCATCTGCTGTCTGTACTCATTGTTAAATTCGTAGCGATGGCGGTGGCGTTCGTAAACCACTTCATTCCGATAAGCCTCATAAGCTTTTGAACCTTCCTGGAGCTTACACGGATAAAGGCCGAGGCGAAGTGTTCCGCCGAGATCTTCAATATCCTTTTGTTCAGGAAGCAGATCGATGATCGGATGTGGTGTAGAAGGATCAATTTCAGCCGAATGCGCACCTTCAAGGCCGAGAACGTTTCTTGCATATTCGATCGATGCCACTTGCATGCCGAGGCAAATTCCCAAGAACGGAATCTTTTGCTCGCGCGCGTATTTGACGGCGGCGATTTTCCCTTCGACACCGCGGTCCCCGAATCCGCCCGGAACAAGAATTCCGTCTACATCATGGACCAGTCCGGCCACGTTTTCTTCCGTTACTTCTTCGGCGTTGATCCATTTAATCTGAATGTCGGAGTCGAACGCATATCCAGCGTGGCGAAGCGATTCAACGACTGAAATGTAGGCGTCCGGCAGCTCGACGTATTTGCCGACTAAAGCGATTGTCGCCGATTTAGAAAGGTTTTGCACTCTATTGACAAGCTCTTTCCATTCTTCCATATCAGCTTCTTTGCATTCCAGCTTCAAATGGCTGCAGACAAGGTCGTCAAGCCCTTGATTTTGCAGATCAAGCGGAATGGAATACAATGTTTCGGCATCCCCAGCTTCAATCACCGCTTTAGGATCGATGTCGCAAAACAGCGCAATTTTATCTTTCATATCTTGAGAAATCGGCATTTCCGTTCTGACGACGATCACGTTTGGCTGAATGCCGAGGCTGCGCAGTTCTTTTACACTGTGCTGTGTCGGTTTTGTTTTCATTTCTCCCGCCGCTTTCAGATATGGAACAAGCGTACAGTGAATGTACATCACATTATCGCGGCCGACATCGCTCTTGATTTGGCGGATCGCTTCGAGAAACGGGAGTGACTCGATATCCCCGACGGTGCCGCCGATTTCTGTAATCACGACGTCAGCGTTCGTTTCTTTCCCTGCGCGGAACACGCGGTCCTTGATTTCATTTGTGATATGGGGAATGACCTGAACGGTGCCGCCCAGGTAGTCTCCTCTGCGTTCCTTTTTCAGCACTGTGGAATAGATTTTTCCCGTTGTCACATTGCTGTATTTATTTAAATTGATGTCGATGAAGCGCTCATAGTGTCCCAGGTCAAGGTCGGTTTCCGCACCGTCATCGGTTACAAATACTTCTCCGTGCTGATACGGACTCATCGTGCCGGGATCCACGTTGATATACGGATCAAACTTTTGAATGGTGACGTTCAAGCCTCTGTTTTTCAGAAGGCGCCCGAGTGAAGATGCTGTGATTCCTTTTCCAAGCGAGGATACAACTCCTCCGGTTACAAAGATATATTTTGTCATTTCTGTACCCCTCTCTTCAATTAACGCTTATTCCTTAAAATGCTCCGTTTATGGAAAATCATTTAGATCTTTTCTAAATGATTTAAATGATTAGGAGGCGGAAAAACAAGAAAGCTCCCTTTCAATTTCTTGAAAGGGAGCTGTTAGTTCGTATCACTTGAATCTCTTCTTTTTGAAGAGCCCAAAATACATACTACATAGTTCGCCTGTGAAAGTCAAGATCGATTTAAAAATGTATATGCCGTTTAAGACATATCATTAATCTTCGTCATCCTCGTCATCATAATCGTCATCCAAGATCTCGTCTTCAAGATCATCAAGCTCGTCATCATCCGCCTCATCGATATCGTCGTATTCCTCGTCGTCAAGGTCAAGATCTTCTTCAACATCGTCAAGGATGATATCATCCTCGTCAATTTCTTCGAATTCATCAAGAGCGAGGTCCTCTTCAACAGCTTTTTTCGCTTTTTTCTTCTTCGCTTTTACGGTCGGCTGTGTTTCTTCATCGAGCTGATCATACGGATACCAGCTGCGCAGACCCCACGTTTGGTCTGACAGCGCCAAAAAGCGGCCGTCAATATTTAAATCCGTGTAAAACTGGGCAATGCGGTTTTCCAGTTCTTCTTTCCCCAATCCAAGCAATGAAACCACTTGGTCTGTAAGCTCCTGGAAAGTCATTGGTTTCTTTTGTTCAGAGAAAATTTCGTATGCGATTTCAACTAAAGCCATTTCCTTTAGCTGCTCTTCTGAGTATTGTTTCAAACTCATCGCAGGACACTCCCTTTCTAGCTTCATGTATGTATCTACTATCTTTGTCATAGAAAATAAGCATGTAATTTCTGTCTTTACGACAAACCATACCTCTCATTATAAACAAAAGAAAACACTTTATGCCACCTTTATTCCCGTTAATTCATTAATTTTTACCGTACGGGCGGGAAAAGGAAGACCGGAGAGACGAAGCCTGGAAACAGGGCGGCCGCGAGAGCGCGAAAGCTCGTTGAAAAAACCATGCCGGCAGCATGTCCGCCGGCACGGTTTAGAGAGGATTCATTTCATCAGCATCCTCGAAATCACGATTCTCTGAATTTCCTGCGTCCCTTCATAAATTTGCGTGATTTTCGCATCCCGCATATAGCGTTCAACCGGATAATCCTTTGTGTATCCGTACCCGCCGAAAATCTGCACGGCCTCCGTCGCCGCTTTCATCGCCGTATCCCCGGCAAAAAGCTTTGACATCGCGGATGCTTTCCCGTAAGGAAGTCCTTCCGATTCCAGCCAGGCCGCCTGATAGGTTAGGAGCCTCGAAGCCTCGATCGCCGTCGCCATATCAGCGAGCTTAAAGGCGATGCCCTGCTGTTCGGCAATCGGCCGGCCAAACTGCTTTCGTTCCTTCGCATACGCTTTAGCCGCCTCTAACGCACCTTGTGCAATGCCGACGGCCTGGGCCGCGATTCCATTTCTGCCTCCGTCAAGCGTCATCATCGCAATTTTAAAGCCTTCTCCCTCTTCACCGAGGCGGTTTTTTAAAGGAACGCGGCAGTCCTCAAAGATAATTTCCGTTGTCGGAGAGGAACGAATCCCAAGCTTCTTTTCTTTTTTCCCGACAGAAAAACCCGGAAAATCCTTTTCAACGATAAAAGCGGTGGTCCCTTTGTGCTTAGCATCCGGATCCAGCGCAGCAAACACAATGTAGCAGTCGGCGATTCCCCCGTTGGTGATAAAAATCTTCGTCCCGTTTAAAACGTATTCATCACCGTTTTTGAAGGCGGTCGTTTTCATCGCGCCGGCATCGGATCCTGAACCGGGCTCCGTCAATCCATATGCCCCGATCTTTTCGCCGCGCGCCATCGGTTTTAAGTACGCCTGCTTTTGCTCTTCCGTTCCAAAAGCATAGATAGGCCAGCCGGCAAGCGACGTATGAGCGGACAAAGTGACGCCGGTTGATGCACAGACTTTGGAAAGCTCTTCAACCGCCATAACATATGCCAAATAATCGCTGCCGATTCCCCCGTATTCCTCAGGCCACGGAATTCCTGTCAGCCCCAGTTCTGCCATCTTTTGAAACAGCCCTCTGTCAAACCTTTCTTCCTCATCCCGCTCCTTTGCTGTCGGCTCCACCTCATGCTTTGCAAAGTCACGCACCATTTTCTGTATCATTTGATGCTCTTCTGACAGCGTAAAGATCATCGCTCTTTCCTCCTCTGTCACCTTATAAATGCTTGCTGATGACGATTCTCTGAATCTCGCTCGTTCCCTCGTAGATTTCGCATACTTTTGCATCTCTGAAATACCGTTCAGCGTCGAAATCCTTTGTATAGCCATAATCGCCGAGCAGCTGCACCGCTTCATCAGCGACATACAGCGCCGTTTCTGAGGCGAACAGTTTGGCCATTGACGCCGCCTGCCCGGTTTTCATCCCTTGTTCCTTCAGCCAAGCGGCCCGGTAAACGAGAAGCTTCGCGGCCTCCGTCCTCGTCGCCATATCGGCCAGCTTAAAAGCCGCTCCCTGCCGCTTTTGATGCAGCTCTCCTTTCGGATAGCGCTTTTTCAAAAAGTCAATGGCATAAGCAAGCGCTCCTTCGGCAATCCCAAGAGCCTGCGCGGCGATGCCGATCCTGCCGGTGTCCAGATTTGCCAAGGCCATTTTAAACCCTTTGCCTTCCTCGCCAAGCAGCTGACGGGCCGGGATGACAGCGTTATCAAAATTCAAAGTGACGGTTTGCGACCCGTGCAGGCCCATTTTGTCTTCATTTTTTCCGATCTGAAAGCCAGGTGTGCCTTTTTCTACGATAAAGGCGGAAATACCCTTTGTTTTCGCCTCCGGATTTGTTGAGGCAAATACGAGGTACACATCCGCCCGGCCGCCGTTGGTAATAAACACCTTTGATCCGTTCAGCACATAGGTGTCTCCGCGCTTTTCCGCCCTTGTTTTTAAACTTCCGGCATCAGATCCGGCGCTTGGCTCTGTTAAACAAAATGCCCCCAAATATTGCCCGGAAGCGAGCTTTTTGACGTATTGCCCTTTTTGCTCATCAGTGCCGTATAAAAGAATGGGAATCGTGACAATCGATGTATGGACAGATAAAACCGCGCCCAAAACGGCGCTTACCTTTGACAGTTCATGAATCGTCATGATGTACGAAACAAAGTCTTTGCCCGCTCCGTTGTACTTTTCCGGAACCGGAAGCCCCATCAAGCCGCGTTCCGCCATTTTTCTTAAAATCTCTCCGGGGAAACGGCCCTTTTCCATTTCCGGCACAAAGGGAGCGACCTCCTGTTGGACAAACTGCCTGATGAATGTCTGCATGCGGCTTTGTTCCTCTGTAAAACGAAGGTTCAATATCCGTCCCTCCTTTAGGCTTCTCTGTACGTATAAAAGCCTTTGCCCGTTTTCTTGCCAAGGCGTCCGGCACTGACATATTGCTTTAGGAGGGGGCACGGCCTGTATTTATCATCTCCGAAGCCTTTGTGCAGCGTCTCCATAATATACAGGCAAGTGTCGAGCCCGATCAGGTCGGCAAGGGCCAGCGGCCCCATTGGATGGTTCATGCCGAGCTTCATGATTCCGTCAATGCTTTCCTTTTCCGCGATTCCCTCATAAAGGGCAAACACCGCTTCATTGATCATCGGCATTAAAATCCGGTTGGAGATAAACCCCGGAAAATCATGGACTTCAATTGGCACTTTGTTCAGCTTCTTTGCGCATGTGACAACGGTTTGATAGGTCTCATCACTCGTCTCCAAGCCTCTGATCACCTCGATGAGCTGCATGATCGGCACGGGATTCATAAAATGCATGCCGATGACATTCTGCGGTTTTTGCGTGACCGACGCAAGCTCTGTAATCGACAGGGACGATGTATTGCTGGCCAATATCGCTGAATCTCCGGTTATATCGTCCAAGCGCTTGAAAATCTCTTTTTTGATGTCCATTTGCTCGACGGCGGCTTCGATGACAAGGAAAGCGTCCGCGGCATCTTCAAGCGACGCTGCGGGGGATAAACGCTGATAGATTTGTTTCACATCTCGGTGCGGCATTTTCCCCTTTTCCGCCTGTTTGACAAGCTGGTCGGAAATTCGCTTCATTCCTTTTTGAATTTGTTCTTCTGATACGTCATGCATATCAACATTGTAGCCGGCCTGGGCGCACACCTGGGCGATTCCGGACCCCATCTGACCTGCGCCGATGACCATGACCGTGTCATTTCTCATATCAAAATCCCCCTTTTTAAACTTCAATCATAACGGCATCTCCCTGGCCGCCTCCGCTGCAAATCGCCACAATGCCCGTACCGCCTCCGCGCCGTTTTAATTCGTACATCAGCGTCAAAATGATTCTGGCTCCGCTTGCACCGATCGGATGGCCGAGGGCAATGGCACCGCCGTTGACATTGATTTTTTCCGTATCAAGGCGGGCGATCCGTGCGCTGGCCAAAGCGACCGCGGCAAAGGCCTCATTGATTTCAAACAGGCTGATGTCGGCAAGCTCAGCCCCCGTTTTTTTCAAGAGCTCCTGAATGACAAGGCCCGGCGTTTTTGGAAAGTCTTTGGCTTCGACAGCAATCGATGTATGCGCAGTTATGACGGCGGCGGGCGACAGCTTCAAGGCTTTCGCTTTTTCTTCGCTCATCATGACGAAAGAACAGGCCCCGTCATTTACACCTGGCGCATTGCCCGCTGTGATCGTGCCGTCCATATCAAAGACGGGCGACAGCTTCCCGAGACGTTCCAGCGATGTATCAGCCCGGGGAGCTTCATCCTGGTCAACCGTTATTTCCCTTCCCCGCTTTTCTTGAATCCTGACCGGAACGATCTCTTCTCCAAAGATACCTGATGAGGCCGCCCGTACAGCCCGCATATGGCTTCGCAGCGCCCACCGATCCTGTTCTTCCCTTGTAATCTCTAATTCTTTTGCCGCGGCATTCCCGTATGTGCCCATGTGCACACCCGTAAATGAACATGTCAAGCCATCTGTGATCATTGAATCCCGAACAGTTCCATTTCCCATCCGCAGGCCCCATCTCGCTTTGTCCAGCATATAGGGGGCGTTTGACATCGATTCCATCCCGCCGGCGGCAATGACTTCCGCATCGCCGGCACGGATGATTTGATCGGCCATGGTGACGCTTCGTAAACCGGATGCGCATACTTTATTGACCGTTTCTGTTTTAACCTCCCACGGAAGCCCTGCATGCCGGGCCGCCTGCCTTGACGGCAGCTGTCCCTGCCCTCCCTGGAGAACGGATCCCATGATGACTTCATCAATATCCTCCGGTCTTACCCCGGACCGCTGTAACGCTTCATTGATGGCAATACCTCCGAGTTCGGCGGCCGTTTTTGTCTGAAGCGCGCCCCCCAGCTTTCCAAATGGCGTCCGCGCACCGCCTGCAATAACCGTTCTGACCATTTATACTCCCCCCGCTTTGTCTTTTGAATATTGACGATAAAAGAAGGCGGAGATAAAGCTCACACCTTCTTTTATTCAACCTTTCTAGGAAGCATGTTCTTTCTCTTCTGATCCAAATACAGCGCGTACGAGCAGCTCACAAACATCATATGTGCCGACTTGATCCTCGATTTCCTTTGCCTTCGTCCCGTCGCCGAGCATTGTTAAGCAATACGGGCATCCCGAACTGATAACCGAAGGTGAGGTGCTGAGAGCCTGCTCTGTTCGGGCCACATTAATTCTCGCGCCCGTCTCCTCCTCCATCCACATGAGGCCGCCCCCGGCTCCGCAGCACATCCCGTTTTCACGGCTGCGTTCCATTTCCACCAGGCGGATTCCTGAGATCGAGCGCAGAATCTCCCGCGGCGGGTCATATACTTCGTTGTAACGGCCCAAATAGCAGGAATCATGGAAGGTGACCGTTTCATGGACCGGGAACTCCGGCTTGAGCCTGCCTTCTTTAATGAGGGTGGCGAGTAATTCTGTATGATGATAAACCTTTGCTTCCAAGCCGAAATCAGGATACTCATTTTTAAAAACATTGTATGCATGAGGGTCGATGGTTACAATTTTTTGAACATTGTTTTTCGCAAATTCCTCGATATTTTTAACGGCCAGCTCCTGAAATAAAAACTCGTTGCCGAGCCGTCTCGGCGTATCGCCGGAATTCTTTTCTTTATTGCCTAATATCGCAAAGGAAACACCCGCTTGGTTGAGGAGGCGCGCAAAAGCCAGCGCAATCTTTTGGCTTCTCCTGTCATACGACCCCATCGATCCGACCCAAAACAGGTATTCAAATGCTTCTCCTTTTTTCTTCATTTCCTTGACTGTCGGAATCTCAACGTCTTCTCTCGCATCGCGCCAGTTTTCCCGTTCTTTCCTGTTCAGCCCCCAAGGGTTGCCCTGCCTTTCAATACTGGTCATGGCCCGCTGGGCATCGGCATCCATCTTGCCTTCTGTGAGCACGAGATAACGGCGGAGATCGATGATTTTATCGACATGTTCATTCATGACCGGACATTGGTCTTCACAGTTCCGGCATGTTGTGCAGGCCCAGATTTCTTCTTCGGTGATGATGTCGCCGATCAGGCTTGGATTGTAAAGCTCTGCTGCAGCGGCTTCCCGCGATCCTTCACCGCCGGCGGCCATGGCAAGCTGATTGCCCTTTGTATGTTTAAAAAACGCCGCGGGAACCCACGGGGTTTTTGAAGTGACAGCAGCGCCCTTCTCTGTCAAATGGTCTCTGAGACGCAAAATCAAATCCATCGGCGACAGCATTTTCCCGGTCCCTGTCGCCGGACACATATTTGTACAGCGGCCGCATTCCACACATGCATAAAGATCGATCAGCTGGGACTGTCTGAATTCCTCAATGCGCCCGACCCCAAATGTTTCTTTTGATTCATCTTCAAAATCGATTTTTTCAAGCTTGCCCGGATTTGTCAGACGGCTGAAAAACACGTTCGCCGGACCAGCCAGCAAGTGGGCATGCTTGGACTGCGGAACATAGACCAAAAACGTCAGCAAAATCAAAAGGTGGGCCCACCAGGCAGCATAGAACACAACGGCGGCCGCGGTTTCACCGATAAAGCCGAAAATGAAGGCTGCGGCAGACGCCATCGGTTCATGCCATGACAGCGAATGACCGTGCCAGATGATGTTCATCCCGTTGCCGAGCAATACGGTAAACATTAAACCGCCGATCAAGATGAGCACGATCCCGGACTTTACATTCCGCTTCAGCCTGACGAGCTTTTCGATATACCGTCTGTAAAAAGCCCAGACGACCGCGATCAAAATCAACAGCGTCACAATTTCCTGAAAGAAAGTAAACGCCGGGTACGCTTTGCCGAGCGGCAGCCCCCTGTCCGGCAAAAGCCCTTTCACAATAAAATCAATCGCGCCAAACTGGACGAGAATAAATCCGTAAAAAAACATCACATGAATGATGCCGCTTTTTTTATCCTTGAGCAGTTTTTTTTGGCCGAACACATTCACCCATATCTTTTGAAGCCGTTCCTTTATCCTTTTATCAAAAACCTCTTTTTGCCCGAGCCTGATGTAGCTGACTCTCGTTTTAACCAGATAAATGAACAGATAAACGGCGTAAGCGGTTACACCTAAAAATGCAAGAAAATTCAACCATAACAAATCATTCAACTGCAGCTCCCCCTTTCATGTCCCAATCCCCTTCCGAACTACCTTTATCTTAAATAATGAATGAGTGTTCAGTCAATGTTTTTTCATAAATCCGGAAAATAAGGGTACACTAATTCTCTACATGTCTTAAAGGAGTGTCCTCTTTCGTGATTCCGTTCATGATGATTTTGTTTCTGCTCATTCTGCTGGCGGTGTTCGACTTTTATTTCGGCCGAAAAGCATTGAAAAAAAGGGCTTATGAACCTGTATTTTCGGAGAAAAGAAGCGACATTGAACTGATTCACAACGGAGAAGACCTGTGCGAGCGGCTGATGCACGATATACGGCAAGCTGCATCATCGGTCCATGTCATGTTTTATATGATGAAGCACGACGCTATCAGCCTCGAATTTTTCCGGCTGCTGAAGGATAAAGCGGAAGCAGGAGTTCCCGTATATTTACTGATCGACCGGATCGGCTCCATGAAAGTGAAGAGAAAAACGATGCGAATGCTGGAGGAAAGCGGGGCGCATGTCCATTTTACAAATCTCCCGGCTTTTCCTTTTTTCCTTTATCGGCTGAATGCGAGAAATCACCGGAAAATCACGATCATTGACGGAAAAATCGGTTATGTGGGCGGCTTTAATATCGGAATGGAATACCTCGGGAAGGAAGAAAAATTCGGTCCGTGGAAAGATTATCATTTGCGAATGACGGGAGAAGGCGTTGCTGATCTGCAGCACATTTTTTTAACAGACTTAAAAAGAAATGCGCCTTTGATAAAACTGAAAAGCAATCCATTTCCCGCCCTGCACAAAGGAGCCGTCACCCATACGATGCACGCTACCAAGGGATTTTCGCTCGAAAAACGCTACGTGTCACTGATTGACCAGGCAAAAGAACGAATCATGATCTGCACACCTTATTACATCCCGAGCCCCGCTTTAGAGCAGGCTGTGCTCTCAGCAAGAAAACGGGGCGTGATCGTTTCGATTCTCATCCCGATGAAAGCCGATCACCCGCTGGTCAAAGAAGCCGCCTTTGTGCATTTTTCCGCGCTTTTGGAGGCCGGCTGCTTCATTTACAGATATTACAAGGGGTTTTACCATGCCAAAGCAGTGATTGTGGATAACAAGCACGTCATGATCGGGACAGCAAATTTTGATTTTCGCAGCTTGTTTTTCAATGATGAAGTCAGTGTCGTCATCCATGATAAAGAATGGTCCAAACAGTTTCTCTCCGTTGTTCAAGAAAGCATTGAACAGTCAGAGCTGCTGACGAAGGAACGGTACGCGAAGCGGCCTGTGATCCAGCGCCCCTTGGAATGGCTGGCAAAATCGGTCGCCTATTTTTTGTGAATTCGCGTTTACTGGATCAACATCTGGGGTAACAATTCATCAAAATGAATATTTACATATCGGAGAGGATGCCATATGAATCAAGCAGAATCCATCAAACTGAGCGCGCAGTCCTTAACCTTGAAAAACCTGATTGAACTGTACCGCCTCTGCCGCTCAGCAAGACATCAGCTTTATATCTGCACGAAAAAAACGATGTGCACAATGAAAGATTTGATCGAACTGGAAATGTTCAGAATGGCCAACAGAGAAAAAGAATGCCTTGTTGTCATCGAGGGAAAAGAAGCGCAAGCGCTGATCAAGAAAGCAAAGTCGATTCTCTCGGAGACTCATATCCAACCATAAGCCATTCAGTCTCCCCCGAAAAAAACAAAAATCCCCCATCTTGGATGAGGGATTTTGCTTTTTACATTTTTTCAGGGGCGGAAACACCGATCAGCTTCAGCGCGTTATTTAGCGTAATTTGTGTTGCCTTCATCAATGATAAACGCGCGCGGCTTTTTTCTTCATCCGCCGGGTCGAGAACTTTCTCAGCATTGTAAAAGCTGTGGAGCACGGATGCCAGCTCGAAGATATAGTTTGTGATGCGGTGCGGAATCCGCTTCTCCGCAGCATCGGCGACAGCTTCAGGGAACGCGCCGATCACTTTCAGCAGGTCATACTCTTTCTCAGATCCGATTTTCGTCAGATCAAGGCTGCCTTCAAATGACATGCCTTTTTCTTCGCCTTGGCGGAGCATGCTGCAAATTCTCGCATGGGCGTATTGCGCGTAGTAAACCGGGTTTTCATTTGATGTCGAAACGGCAAGGTCAAGGTCAAAGTCCATGTGTGTGTCGGCGCTGCGCATCGCAAAGAAATAGCGAACCGCGTCAAGGCCGACCTCATCAATGAGATCGCGCATGGTGACGGCTTTTCCGGTACGTTTGCTCATCTTCATTTTTTCGCCGTTTTTATAAAGATGGACGAGCTGGATGATCTCGACCTCAAGCGTTTCCTTGTCATAGCCGAGCGCTTCAATGGCCGCTTTCATCCGCGGGATATAGCCGTGGTGATCGGCTCCCCACACGTTGATCAATTTATCAAAGCCGCGGTCAAGCTTGTCTTTGTGATAGGCGATATCAGGCAGAAGATAGGTATATGATCCGTCTTTTTTGATCAGCACGCGGTCTTTGTCATCGCCGAATGCAGTCGAACGGAACCATGTCGCACCGTCCTCTTCATAGATGTGCCCTTTTTCCCGGAGGGTTTCAAGCGCCTGATCGATTTTGCCGTTTTGATAAAGCGATGTCTCCGAATACCATACATCAAACGGTACACGGAAGTTTTCCAGATCCTCGCGGAGTTTCCCCAGCTCGTATTTCAAACCATACTCACGGAAAAATGCAAGGCGTTCGCTCTCTTCATCATGGATAAAACGGTCGCCGTACTCTTCGGCGAGCTTTTTGCCGATTTCTTTAATATCCTCGCCGCGGTATCCATCTTCAGGCATCGGCTTTTCCTGACCGAGCGCTTCAAAATAGCGGGCTTCGACAGATAAGGCAAGGTTGTTGATTTGATTGCCGGCATCATTAATGTAATATTCGCGGCTTACTTCATAGCCGGCTTTTTCAAGCACATTGCAAAGCGAGTCGCCGACCGCCGCACCGCGGGCGTGACCGAGATGGAGGTTCCCCGTCGGGTTTGCAGAGACGAATTCGACCTGAACGCGTTCTCCGCCGCCGGTATTCGTTTCGCCATAAGCCTCCCCCGCTTCAATGACAGCGGGAATCAGCTTTGTTAAATATTGATTATCCATATAAAAATTGATGAAGCCAGGGCCCGCAATATCAAGTTTATCAATCGATGCTTTTCCTTTATCGAATGATGAGACAATATCCTCGGCAATCATGCGCGGCGCCTTTTTCGCGATTCGCGCCAGCTGCATCGCCATGTTAGTGGAATAGTCCCCGTGAGCTTTATCTTTCGGCAGTTCCAAAACGACTTCAGGAACATCCTTTTCCTCAGCGAGCCCTGCTTTGATGACGGCCTCTTTGATTTCCTGCTTCAGCACATCTTTCATCTGTTCGACTATGTTCATGACTCTTGTCCTCCTCTATACGAAATCGACATCTTATGTAAATGCTTTTGATCATCTCTTACAATCATATCGTACTCTATGCTGATCTTTCCTTCCCGGGACTCGTGATTGACTGATATATCCTTTGTGTCAACACCCAGCTCGAGCTCTCCGAAAGGCATTTTATAATGGGTGACGGTTCGTCTGCCCGGCCTGAAGCGCTGCTTCATTTCAATGGCGCCGGAACGCATGACCAGAACTTCGCTGTCGCTTGCTTTGACAATCGTTTTCACCTTTCCCGCCTCATGCTCTTCATGATAGGAAAGATAGATTTTATCTTTTTTCGTATAATAAAATCCCGTTGTCCGGAATTCAATCGTTTCGGTTTCCGATCCTTCGCGGATTACAGATTTCACATGAATGTCTACGGGTGTCTCCTGATCCATTCCGACACTTCCTTTTTTGATCCGATTTGACTTGATTAGTATAATCATTCAAAGAAAAAAGTTCAACCGCAGCCCCTTTATACCATCTTAACAGAACGGCACGGAAGATAAACAATTTTTCTAAGAAAAAAGCCGTCCCATTATGGGACAGCTCAGATTGTTGACAAAGTTTTTTGTCAGCCTTTAGCAGACCCGAACCCCCTTGCAGTCTGGGAAGGCCGAGCAGCGGACTTTCACAGGATGTGATGACGACGGTGTTCGGACAGGACGTCCGGTCGCGTTTAACCGTCGTTCCATGTGATAGGCGTGCGTTCAGGCAGGACGCCTGAGCCATTAGCCGCCGTTCCTTTTTCTATTCGCAAGCTCCGCCTTTGGTGAGGCCTGATAACGAATGCGAGGGTTTGTCGACGCGCTGGGCCTGCCTTATTTTACCCAGCCGAGCAGCATTTCGCGGATCAGCTTGCTTGCCGTATTGGCCGTTTGCTCCGAATGGTCATAGATCGGCGCCACTTCCACCAGGTCCGCGCCGGCGACCTTAACATCCGAACGGGCGATTTCGTGAATCGAAGCAAGCAGCTCTTTGGAAGTGATGCCTCCGGCGTCCACCGTTCCCGTTCCAGGCGCATGGGCCGGATCCAACACATCGATGTCAATCGTTACATAGACCGGACGTCCGGCGAGCTTTGGAAGGATTGTTTTGAGCGGCTCAAGCACTTCGAACTTGGAAATGTGCATGCCGTTTTCTTTTGCCCATTCAAATTCCTCTTTCATCCCGGAGCGGATTCCGAATGAAAACACATTTTCCGGCCCGATCAATTCCGCCGCCTTGCGAATCGGAGTTGAATGGGAAAGCGGCTCACCTTCGTATTCGACGCGCAGATCTGTGTGCGCATCCATATGGATGATGGCCAGGTCCGGATATTTTTTGTACATCGCTTTTATGACCGGCCAGGAAACAAGATGCTCTCCACCCATTCCGAGCGGAAATTTTCCTTTTTCCAAAATGCCGTCCACATATTGTTCAATCATATCGAGGCTCTTCTGCGGATTTCCAAAAGGCAGGGGAATGTCGCCTGCGTCAAAGAAATGAACCTCGTCAAGTTCCCTGTCCAAATATGGACTGTATTCTTCAAGTCCGATGGATACCTCGCGGATTCTTGCCGGACCGAAGCGGGAGCCGGGGCGGTAGCTGACCGTCCAATCCATCGGCATGCCGTAAAGAATGGCGTCCGCCTTTTCCCAGTCGGGACGGCTTGCAATAAATACTTTTCCGGAATATGCTTCATCAAATCTCATCTTCAAAAACCTCCCTGAAAAAAAGCGCAGAATCTCATCCTGCGCCAAACTGTTTTATTTGATTAAATCGCTGACGAATTTCGGAAGGACAAATGCCGCTTTATGAATCTCTTTTGTATAGTATTTCGTCTCGATATCAAAGAAACGGCTCTCCTCCACTTCGAGAGGATCGTATTTTTTCGAACCGATCGTAAACGTCCACAGTCCGCTTGGGTATGTCGGAATGTTGGCCAAATACAGCTTGGTGATCGGGAAGATTTCCTTTACATCGCGCTGAACGTTTGTGATCAGCTCCGGTGTAAACCAAGGGTTGTCCGTCTGAGCGACGAAAATGCCGTCTTCTTTCAGCGCTTTTGCAATCCCCGCGTAAAATCCTTTTGTAAACAGGTTAACAGCAGGCCCTACCGGCTCTGTTGAATCAACCATGATCACATCGTATTCGTTTTCCGATTTGGCGATGTGCATGAAGCCGTCATCAACCTTCACTTCGACGCGCGGATCGTCAAGCTTGCCGGCAATGGAAGGCAAATACTTTTTGGAGTATTCAATGACCTTGCCGTCGATATCGACAAGCGTCGCCTTTTTTACGCTTGGATGTTTTAAAATTTCTCTGATGACGCCGCCGTCACCGCCGCCGACAACGAGCACCCGCTCAGGATTCGGATGTGTAAACAGGGGCACGTGCGCCACCATTTCGTGGTAAACGAATTCATCTTTTTCAGATGTCATCACCATGCCGTCCAAAAACAGCATGTTGCCGAATTCTTCGGTTTCCGCCATTTCTAGTTTTTGAAAATCTGTCTGCTCTGTATGTAAAGTCTTATTGATTTTCATTGTAATGCCGAAATTTTTCGTTTGCTTCTCTGTATACCAAAGTCCGCTCAAAGCGTCATCTTCCTTTCATTATGAGCTGTATTCCCATCTATTTTTCTCGCCTGTTGCGACGATTATTCTGCCCGTTAAAATCGGCTTTTGCCTAAGGAAAAAGTATAGAGGAATTGAGGGTAATTGTAAAGACAGATCGATCCATTTTAAAAGTGCCGTTTCTGAGATAAAAATATTCCCATAGGTCGGCATTTCTATTATAATGGCTAAGCTTATATTCGCGTGCGCCTTGGAGGTATTGCTTTCATGATCAATCGAATGTTAACCCAGTACATAGCCGGCCGGCGCAAAAGGTTTTTCATCGCCTTTCTGCTGATCGGCGCAAGCATTTGTTTTTTTCGCCCGGTCTATATCTGGGATTCAGCTGCCCCGTCATTGCCCGATTGGCTGCTGGAAGTCAGCGGCTCTCTCTTTTTGAACCATGTGATTGCCGTTTCAGCTGCGATGTTTTTATGTTTTGGCGCCATCCAATGGCTGTCGACATCCGGGTTTGCGCTTCCTGAGCGCGGCGTCTTTTTTGCTTATATCATCCTCGGAACGGCCGTCGCCGCTTTTGTTATGGTCAGCATCTTGCTGTGGAGCGTGATCATCGGCTGGTTTAAATTTAACGGATATGGTCCGGAACATATTCATCCCTTTTTTGAACTGGCAGACTCTCCTTCTTTATTTGTTGCTGCGCGCTTGTTTATTGACTGGTGGTCGCTTTGTTTTCTGATCTTTCTGGGACTGGCGGCGGCAGCGGCCGTCAAAAAAAGCCGAGCCTTTGTATGGCTGCCGCTGATCTGGACGATCGGCTTAATCGTCCTGTCTACATTCAACATCTCCTTCAAAGGGCTGCTGCCTGCGGAAGGCATGCTGCTGTCCGTCCATGCAAACGGGGCTTCGCCTTTCTTGATCACGTCAGTAAATGAAGGCGCGGTTTTGATCTTGTGGTGCCTATTATACGCGGTCATTGCGCGCGGAAACAGGACGGCCGTGCACTAAAACCGTAGTTTCTGCCTGGGAACGCTGAGACGCATGTATTTCATGCGTTTTTTCTTTTTTCGTTTGTTTAAATCCTCCTCTTTTTCCTCATAATGATAAGAACATTTTATTTTTCCGGGAGGAGATTTAGGCATGGACATGATGACGGACAAGCGGGTCCGTTTAACCATCAAGACGATACGGGCTTTTTTGTTCATGGGAGCATTGTTGCTGATCTTCCTTTCAATCATCGTCATGACGGTGGTACTGGCCGCTAAATGGCAAGGGGCTCCTTCCGTTCAGGTGCCAAGATCCACTGTGCTTTACGACGGAAATGGAAAACAGATGGGCGAAACCCATTATGGGCAAAAACGGTATTGGGTTTCACTCGACAATATAAATCCAGCAGTCATTGATGCGACGCTTACTGTTGAAGACCGGAATTTCTTCCGACATCACGGTTTTGACTTTGTGCGAATGGCCGGAGCCGTCATCGCCGATCTGAAAGCGATGTCCAAGGTTCAGGGAGCGAGCACCATTACCCAGCAGTACGCAAGAAACCTTTATCTCGGCCATGATAAAACGTGGAAAAGAAAGTGGAATGAAGCTTTTTATACGATACGCCTCGAGCAAAACTATTCAAAAAAAGAAATCCTGGAAGGCTATTTAAATACCATTTATTACGGACACGGAGCTTACGGGATTGAGGCCGCTTCCCGCTTGTATTTCGGCAAGCGGGCCAAAGATTTAAACACGGCGGAAGCCGCCATGCTCGCCGGCATCCCCAAGGGGCCGTCTGTTTATTCTCCTTTAGTGAATGAAAAAAAAGCAAAAGAGCGGCAGGAAATGATCCTGACGATGATGGCCAAAGAACAAAAGCTGACGAAAAAGCAGGCGGAAACTTTGAAAAAGGAGCCTTTGACATATCGAAAACAAGCGGAGCAGGAAGCGGAAAAGAAAGCCCCATACTTTTATGACGAAGCCGTAAAAGAAATGGCTCGGCTGCTGCACCTGACACCGGAGGAGGCGGAAACCGGCGGCTTCAAGGTCTACACGACGCTCAACCCCCGCCTGCAAAAAATCGCCGAAAACACAATCAAGAAAACGATCGACTCAAAGTCAGGCATCCAGATCGGGTTTGCCGCGGTCGACCCTTATGACGGCAGCGTTCTTGCCCTTGTAGGCGGACGCGACTATCAAAAAAGCCCATTCAACCGCGTCACACAAGCAAGGCGGCAGCCGGGTTCAACGATGAAGCCTTTCCTTTACTATTCGGCCATACAAAACGGCTTTACACCGGCAACACGGCTGAGGAGCGCGGAAACGACATTTGAGCTTGGACAGGGAAACGCCTATTCCCCGGGCAATTACCACGGCTATTACGCTGACGGCCCCATTACCCTTTTGCAGGCCTTGGCCCTGTCCGACAATATTTACGCGGTGAAAACACACCTCTTTCTCGGCATGGACAAACTAATTGATGCGGCAAAACAGTTCGGCATCAAAAGCCCGCTGCAAAAAGTGCCGTCACTCGCTCTCGGAACGTCTCCCGTCAAACCGATTGAAATGGTGAACGGATACGCGATGTTTGCCAACGGCGGGAAAAAAATCGAACCGTCTTTCATTACGAAAATCACGGACCCAAGCGGCAAAGTGCTTTATGAAAAACCGAAGCGGCACAAGCAGGCGCTCGATCCAAAAGCCGCTTTTATTACGGCAGACATGATGACCGGCATGTTTGACAAGTCGCTTAACGGCTATACATCGGTTACCGGCCGGACGATCGCCGATCAACTGACGCGCACATATGCCGGAAAATCAGGGACGACCAGCACAGACAGCTGGATGATCGGCTTTTATCCGGGCCTTGCTTCAGGTGTTTGGACCGGATACGATAAAGCGCGGACCATTGACGCCGTGGCCGAAAAAAACTACGCCAAACAAATCTGGGCCAAATTTATGGAAAAAGCGCTTGAAGGCCAGCCTCACGCGGCGCTGATGCCGCCTGAAGGTGTGACAGCCATAAATATTGACCCGGCTACAGGCTATGCCGCCGCTCCCGGCTGTCCGGCCAAACATGTCGCTTATTTTGTCGACGGAACCGAGCCTGACCAGGTATGCTATGGAAAGGAAACCTATCAAGACAAGAAAGAACCGGAAAAGCCGGCCAAACCCCACAAGCGGATGAAATGGTGGGAAAAGTGGCTTAAAAAAGTAGAATAAAGACGGCGGAAGCAAAAATCCCAAAACAGCTTTTAGTTTTGGGATTTTGTCATCTTTTCAGCGTGACCCTCAACCCTTGCAGTCTAGGAAGGCCGAGCATCGGAGCGGACTTTCACAGGATGTGATGACGGCGGCGTTCAGGCAGGACGCCTGAGCAGTTAGCCGCCGTCTTACTTTCTGCATGAGCACCGACTTAGCAGGCCTGACAACGAATGCGAGGGTTTGTCGACACGCTGAAATCCCCCGGACCGATATGTCCGGGGGATTTCTTCTATTCCTGCAGCAATCCTTTTTTCAGTTCTTCTGAGGAACGCTCCCACAGCGCTTGATCATGATGTTTCAGAAAGTCGGCCAGGACCCGCTTTGAGCCATCATCCATATGCTCGACGATAATCTTCCGCTTCATCGACTTATCCATTAAATTGACATGCTCCGGAAGCGATTTATAACCGCGGCGGATGCTTCTGTCAACGGTCATTTCACAAGCCGTCACACCCGCATAATAAGGGCCTTCTTCCCTGCGGTCGATCGTCACCCAGACGAGCCAGTAAGGCTTTCCGTTTGGCACTTCGTCTTTATTCGGGAGAAATTTAATCCCTTTTTCCACGGTGCTGCGGGCGTGCATGGCACCGATATCGACGAATGCTTCTTTCTCCTCAACATCGACGATGACCGGAGAGATGTTGTCAAGGCTCAAAGCCCCTGCGCCAAATCCCCCGTGTCCGTCCGTCGGATCGGTTTTTTTAATGATGTTGAAACCGATTGTTTTCTTCTTTTTCCCTTGTTCCATCAAAAATACCTCCTACATCAGCGGCCGGAAAACGCTGTTGAATATCAATATGATGAATTCCCGCCCCTCATTCAGAAAAGGCCAGAATACGTATTGACCGAGCGGCGTGATGACGATAATCAGAAAAACGAGCGCACCGTAAGCTTCATACTTCGTCAGCTTCGCCCGGACATCAGGCGCGACAACGTCCTGGATGATCCGAAATCCGTCAAGCGGCGGAAACGGCATCAGATTAAAAAGAAATAAAAGCAGATTTAAATTGACCCAAAGCGTAAAGAATTGAAGCAGCCCCGTATAAAAACTCAAGGGCAGCACTGATGACAGCTTTGCAGATAACAGTAACAAAATAAAACCGAGCAAAGCAAGAATCAGGTTGCTGATCGGGCCGGCTATCGAAACGAGAAACCCGGCAAGCCTCGGCTTTTTAAAATAAAAGCGGTTGACGGGGACAGGCTTCGCCCAGCCAAATCCCATCAAAAAAATTAAAATCGTCCCAAACGGATCAAGGTGTTTGAGAGGATTCAAAGTCAGCCGTCCCTGGCGTTTGGCCGTCTCATCACCGAATTTGTACGCCACATACGCATGGGCGACCTCATGCACCGTAAACGCAGCGGCAAGCGTCAACACAACATATGGAATCATGTCCAGCGGATAAATTAGAAACCGTTCTAAAATTGGAATTTCCCTCTTTCTCATATACAAAGATTTACTAACTTCAGTATACTATAAGAGCAACCGATCCTAAAGTGAGCAAGTATTTTTTAAAAGGAGGAACCAACATGCCATACGTAACCGTAAAAATGCTGGAAGGCCGCACCGACGAGCAGAAAAGAAACCTTGTGAAAAAAGTAACGGAAGCCGTCTCTGAGACGACAGGGGCACCGGCGGAAAAAATCGCGGTCATGATTGAAGAAATGAAAAAAGAACACTATGGCGTCGCAGGCAAACGAATCAGCGACATGTAATAAAAAAGGCGTCTGGGGACGCCTTTTTCAATTATTGATACCAAGCTTTGTTTCTCTCGATCTGTTGATTATGCTCTTCATCCCAAACATCGACGGTGTATGCGAAATCATAGTTCATAATGCAGCGGATCCCGCTCCCCTGCGGATCGTGCTCCAGCCCGAAATTATGGGATAATTCGTGTGTAGCCGCTTGTGCGGTATATTCGGTTCCCATATCAAAGGTCACGCTGAACGCGGGGCCAGCCGGCTTGCTGCCGTATTGGAATGCGATGCCTCCGGCTTCAAAGTTTTGATTGTCCGTAAAGCCGACAACGAATTGATAATCTGCATCACTGTACTTCTCGGCCAAATTGTCGAGAATCTGTTCGCTGTTTTTTCCTGATGACGTCCACGGCCCGACGGCTTCGACAACAAAATCAATTTGATGATCGCGATTGAACATCACATCGGCCTGCTCGACGGTTTGAACGATTCTCGTCTTCCAATCTTTATGTTTTTTCCGGTATTGCTTGTCAGCCACGGCAAGCACGCTGATCTTTTGCGTTCCTGTGCTCGCTTGGGTAGAAAATGTACTTGTATTCTTTTTAAAGGTTTTTGCCCCTGTGACATTTCCTTTTTCATCCAATATCTTAGTTTTAGTCGTTCTTTCGATTTGAACGCTTCCTTTTAGATCTTTGAAGCCTTTTGCTCTCGGCAATGCTTCGACCTTCGTTCCCGCTGCTCTGTGTTCATGGCGCTGCTATCGACAGCGCTGGCGGCCGCACCGGGAATTAAACTTGCAGACAGTAATAGAGTTAAGAATAAAGAACGTTTTTTCATATGAAGCCCCTCCTTGTTTATGAACGAAATAAATATTCTTCTAGTTAACTAAAAAACCCTTTATTTCATCCAAAAAGAGGAAAAATTACACATATTCTTTCTACCCGTGCCCTTCGATCCCCCTATCCATTCCAATTTTCTTACAAAAAAGCAAAACAAAAAACCTGTCCCTTGGACAGGCCTTCTCAACAAAGATCTCTAAGTTTCTTTATGTAGGCGACAGCCTCATCAAATTCTTCGTCTGTATACCGCTGTTTGCTTTTGATCGTAAACACTTTTTCCCTAATCTCTTTCTGGTCCAATCCTTCAAAATAAAGAATGGTGGAAACCAGCTCCAGAAACCGCGAAGATTGGCGGTTGACATCTTCTATATACGGTTTGATATCGCGCATGTCCAGCTCGCATTGCTTAAGAAATTGACTTCCCGCCTCAGTTGGAGAATAACGGTATTGATAATACCCGCCTTTTTTTTCTTTGACTTCATGGAGAAATCCGAGATTGCAAAGTTCTTCTACCTGAAGCGTCAGTTCCTCTGAGTACGGCCCGTAAAAATGAAAATCATACTTCTCATAAAAGGGGAGCTCCAATTTCTTCAAAATATAAATGATTTTCTGCAGCTTTTTTCGCCCGATAATTTCTCCCGAATCTGAGAAGACCTTCATCAGTTTTGCGTGTTCTTTTAACAAATCCCCGACATCTCCTTCATCCTTTTCTATCTATGTCAGTCCGAGCAGTTCTTTCATTCTTTTTGCTTTCAATCCGTCCGGCAGTTCTTCAATCAGGTCAAGCGGGAAATACAATTTATGGTCCGTTCTCCGCTTGCCGGAAATCGCGTCGACAATGTCGGACTGCCGCGACAGCTCCTTAATCTGGCCGTTATGGGTCAGCAATTGGATCGGGAGGCGCTCTTCTTCCTCTCCCGGCCTGTAGAAGTCATACGGTAGGTCTGAAGAGGAATCCACCACAAGATAATAATCGGGATCGATTCCTGATTCTTGAAACAAAGCGGTGAGTTCAAAATAGGTCGCCATCTCCTCATTCGGATTAAATTCCGCATACTGGAACAATCTGCGGTTGATAAAACGGCGGCACAAATCGGACAAAATCTCATCCTCTTCATGCTCCCATGCCTGGAAGTAATAGAGAATAATCGATTCATCAAAGCTCAAATAATCCTCCAGTGTGACGCTTCCTTCAAAAATCGAATAGAAGTGGACAGGAGCGTGCGCGAAAATATAGCCTTCCTGATGAAGCTGTTTCGCGCGGTGGAGGATCTTCGTCAAAATGACTTCCGCGCTTCTTGTCACCGGATGAAAGTAGACTTGCCAGTACATCTGGTAGCGGCTCATAATATAATCTTCGACAGCGTGCATGCCGGTCTGCTTGATGACGATTTGCTCTTCGCGCGGACGCATGACGCGGAGAATCCGCTCCATATCAAAATGGCCGTAGCTGACGCCGGTATAGTAGGCATCGCGCTGGAGATAGTCCATCCGGTCAGCATCGATCTGACTTGAAATAAGGCTGACGACCTGTTTGTTTGGATAGGTTTTGGCGATGACCTCTGCGACGTCCTTGGCAAATCCCGGGCCCACTTTTCCCAGCACCTTATTCACCTCTGTATCGCCTAGAATGATCGCTCTCGTAAAATCTTCATGGTCAAGCCGGAACACTTTCTCAAACGAGTGGGAAAACGGACCGTGTCCCAAATCGTGCAGCAATGCAGCGCACAGGCACAAATCGCGTTCGCTGTCATCCCACTCCTTCCTGCCTTTAAAAACGTCGTCAACCATTCTTCTGACAATCTCATAGACACCGAGTGAATGGTTGAAGCGGCTGTGTTCGGCTCCGTGAAATGTCAAATAGGTCGTTCCCAGCTGCTTGATTCTGCGAAGCCTTTGAAATTCACGGGTTCCGATCAAATCCCATATCAGCTTGTCCCGCACATGGACATAGCGGTGAACAGGGTCTTTAAACACTTTTTCTTCTGATAATTTTCCGTTTGGATACGCCATTTTTGTCCCTCTTTTTTTAAACGTGAGGCAAACAGATTGCTGCCAATACGTCTCTTTTTCGGAAAACTGCATCTCTATATTGGAAGTATTGCCCGATCTTCTGTTTTCTTTAAGGTCTGTTTCTATTATATCGGGTCTGTTTTTTGAAAACATTCTTGAATTTGCCGGCGAATTTGTTCCAAAATGCAAAAACGCCTGACCCATGCGGGAGGCGGTTATTTTTTGACTTTCTTTTTCACTTTTTCGATCAGCTCATCTTCGGTAGGAGCTGACAGCGGACGATTATTGACAAATGCAAACGATTTTTTCCGTCCCGGCCCGCAATAAGACTGACAGCCGATTTCCACTTTCGCATCCGGATCAATTTCCTTCAGGCGGGGCAAAAGCGTCTTTAAATTCGTGGCCTGACAATCGTCGCACACTCGAAATTCATTAGCCATTTCATACGCTTCCTTTCGTTTTGTTCATCTGTCTCTATGGAAGGCATTCAATTTTGCCGAGCTTTAAAAATGACACCATCCTTCATTTTACAAGGATTCTTTCATTCCTGCAAGAAGCGCGCTAAAAAAATCACTTCCTATTCTTTTAGCAAACTTGTATAAATATTTTCCAAATTGGACAATCTAATACCAATACTTACATTGGGAGTTGAGAAGTGATGAAACAAAGACAAGACGCCTGGTCTGAGGAAAATGATTTATTGCTGGCTGAAACCGTTTTGCGGCATGTCAGAGAAGGGAGCACACAGCTGAACGCCTTTGAAGAAGTCGGAGACAGACTGAACCGGACTTCAGCCGCCTGCGGTTTTAGATGGAACGCGGTTGTCCGCCACCAATATGAAAAAGCCTTGCAGCTGGCGAAAAAACAGCGCAAGCAGAGAATGCGCGCCCTCGGAAAAGGCCAGCCGGCGAAGAAGCGCCTGCTCTACAAACCGCCTGTCGAAACAGAGGCGATTGAGGCTGCCGAAACAGCTGTTGTTCAAGAGAAGCCGAAAGAGGAGGAAGCAAGCAAAGAACAAGCTCCGATCTCAAGCGAAAATCTGCCTTATGTTGATGAAAGCTTTAAAGAAGAGTTAGCTAGTTTGTCTCACCTGCTATCGCCAAATCAGCCGCAGGCCGCCAAGCCTGCCGAAACGGCCGCAAAGATGACGATGGATGATGTCATCCGCTTTTTGCAGCAATATACGGGAAGCCAGGAACAATCTGATGCATTAAAAATGGAAAACGAGCGTTTAAAAAGGGAAAATGAAGAATTGACGAAAAAAGTGGAAAAGCTTGAAGCGGAAGTCAAAAAGCTGGAAAAAGACCAAACGACCATCCAGGAAGACTACGAAACGCTCGTCAAAATCATGAACCGTGCAAGAAAACTAGTTTTATTCGAGGATGACGAGCACGCCGCTCCGGCATTCAAAATGGACCGGAATGGGAATTTAGAAAAAATGGCTGAATAACAGAATTCTCCCCCTTTTCAATGGGGGATTTCCCCTTTTTAAGACCTTGATTTCAACCGGGAAAAATTTCATAATAAAGCTAGTCCAACATTAAAGGCGGTATGACTGATGAGATTTGTTTTATATGCCGTCCAGTTCGGAACGGCAGCCCTTTTATTTTTATTTTCCGCATTGGCAAGCTGGTATGAGGGCAGCGAGCTTTTAAGAGACCGGTGGGAATGGAATTATTCAGCAAGATTCACAAAGCTGCTGCATGGAGCGGATTCGATCAAAGACGCGAGCGACATTTCACAGCTTGATTTTTTCGTTTACGCGGCAAAACACGCGCCCGCCTCAATCATTTTAATGGCTGTAAGCCTGGCTTATATCACAGCCTTGGCAGCATATCTTCTCATCAAAACATATCTCAAACGAAAAAGGTCTTTGCACACACTATAAAACCGCCTCGGATTCCCTCCGAAGCGGTTCGCTTGCCGCTCTATTCAACGGCTAAGAGCGCGGTGCCAGCTTTTCATTCCGCTCGATCATGCGGAGCAGATTTTTCTCATACTCGATCTCTTCTTCAGCGGAGAGCGGCGCCTGAAAAATATCTCCGCTGAGCTCTTTCAGCTCCGTCAAAAGCGCAAGCATCAGGTCCTGTACCGAGACCTCTTGGGCGAGAAGCTCTGAGAGCGACGCCATCGTTTCCGGACGGATATCCGGATAAACGGCTTTCGTCTGGCCGCGCTGTTCTTTTAAAGCAATATTGTAAAAGCGTCTGATAAGCTCTGCGCGCTCGCTTCCGCTTCCATCGGCACACAGATAAATCTGCACCGCCACTCCGCCTCTCAAACGCCTTTGTGAAATGCCGGCGAATTTCCTTCCGCCTATGCTCAAATCATAGCTGCCCGGACAATAGGAGCCTTCGATTTCATAGGCTTTGATTTCCGCATCGTAAGGCGCCAGCATTCTTTTGATCAGCTCATACATTGCCTCATAGCCGCGGTCGATGTCGATGCCGTTTTTCTTGTCCCGGAAAATCAGCGATACATTTAATACCCCGCTGTCCAGAACGACGGCGAGTCCGCCTGAATTGCGGACGATGACTTTGAAACCCTCTTGCTCAAGAAACGAAATGCCCTCCTCTACATACGGAAGCCTCGTATCCTGAATTCCGAGCACGATCGTGTCATGGTGCACCCAGGAACGGGCCGTCGCCGGAGACTTTTCCTTTCCGACAGAGGCGCACAGTGTGTCATCGATCGCAAATGATTGTTTTGCGTCAAAATACGGGCCGAGACTGGATTGGTCAATGATTCTCCATTTCGGCTGGATCAGTAGATCTATCAGTTGCTTTGCCATTTTAATTGCAAACCCTTTCGTCATACATCTCAAGTACCCATTATACCATTTTGAGAAAAGCGATGCGGACATTTTCCGCACGCAAAAACTTCTTATACGAAAAGCGTTCCTTTAGACGGCTCTTCAAATTCCAGCGGCAGTCCGACATAATTTTCCGCCAGACTTTGTGCGGCCGCTTTTGATGTCGTCACATGATCCAGTTCCGCCAGCTGGATTTGGTAATCAAAAGGCGTGTCTTCATGGCGGCGGTGAAGCAGAGAAGTCATATACCAGGAAAAGCGCTCCGCTTTCCAAACGCGGCGGAGACATGCGGCTGAATATCGCGTCAGCCGCTCTGTATTGCCGGCGGCATAATAATCCTTCAGCGCCCTTGCAAGCAACTGCACATCCGCCATGGCGAGATTCAGTCCCTTTGCTCCGGTCGGCGGGACGATATGTGCGGCATCTCCCGCCAAAAACAGCCGCCCGTATTGCATCGGATCACATATAAAGCTTCTCATCGACACAATGTTTTTTTGAATAATCTTACCTTCAATCAACTGCCAGCCATCATCGGCCGACAGCCTGAGACGAAGCTTCTCCCAGATTCGCTCATCCGTCCAGCCGCGGATCGAATCAGACGGATCGACCTGCAAATAAAGACGCTGTATATCCGGCGTTCTGGTGCTGAGAAGGGCAAAACCATCTTCATGATGGGCATAGACAAGCTCGGGAGCGGACGGCGGCGCTTCAGCCAAAATGCCAAGCCAGCCGTAAGGGTATGTTTTTTGATATTCTTTGCGGATCTCTTTCGGAATGCTTTGTCTGCTTGGACCGTGAAAGCCGTCGCATCCGGCAATAAAATCACAGGTCAGCTTTTTTCTCTCCCCGTTTTCATTTCGATATGAAATGACAGGTGCGGATGTCTCAAGATCGGATAGGCGTACATCAGACACATTAAAATGGATGTCACCGCCCGCTTTCATGCCGGCGGTGATTAAATCTTTTATCACTTCATGCTGGGGATAGATCGTAATATATTTCCCGCCTGTCAAGCGATGCAGATCAATTCTGTGCCGTTTGCCATGAAAGCGGATTTCAATTCCTTTATGAAACATGCCCGTTTTCATCATTCTTTCTCCGACACCTGTTTCATTCAGCAAATCTACGGTCATCTGTTCAAGGACGCCAGCCCGGATGGTCTTTTCGATCTCCTCCTGGGAACGGCATTCGATGACTGCCGCTTCGATCCCTTGGCGGTGAAGCAGATGTGCCAGCATAAGCCCCGCGGGACCTGCACCGATAATTCCCACTTGTGTCCGCAATGCGTTTTCCTCCCATTGGTTTAGATTTTGATTTCGCTTCTCACTTGATTCCGTTGCTTTTCGGCCGATCCAAGGTCAAATTTTGCATGGTGTTCCTGAACGAGCACGATGCCGAGTGCGGCAAAAAGGCTTGGGACGGCAAAGATGATAAACGACTGCTTCGGATCAATGCCGGCCGCGAGAATCAATCCGAACAAGGAAGGAGCGATGATGGCGCCGATCCTGCCGATCCCAAGCGCCCAGCCGATGCCGGTTGCTCTGATTTCTTTCGGATAAAACTCGGAAATGTACGGGTTCGCAATATTTTGCGTACCGACGGTGCACGCCCCGCCCAAAGCAATCAGCAAGTACAAAACATACGGATTCACTGTTAGTCCAAAGGCGGCAAAACAGACAGCTCCAAGGACATACATACCGGTGAGCACTTTTTTATGTCCGGCTCTATCGGCCAGGCTGCCGCCGATCAAAGCGCCGGCGGCTTGTCCGATGCACAGCGCGAGATTGAAGGACAGGCTGGATTTCAACCCGTAACCTGAAGCCTGCATCATTTTCGGCAGCCATGTGTTCAACCCGTACACCATTAAAAGACAGCTGAATACAGACAGCCAAAAAGCAAATGTGCTGGCGGCGCGTTTTTGTTCAAACAATTTTTTGACCGGAAAGCCCTTTGTTTGTTCTGCGGCAGCGGATAACTGATAATCGTCATGTTCGTTGTATTGTCCGTCGGGATGCACCTTGTTGAGAATCCCGGCCAGTTTTTTCGGTTGTTTTTTTAACATGTAAAATGATAGCGATTCGGGACATTGCCTGAAAAAGAAAGGCAGCGCAATCAAAGGAATGGCGCCGAGCCAATACAGCACTCTCCAGCCCGCTCCCGGAACCGCAAGCATGCCGACGAGGGAAGCCAGCACTCCGCCGGCGGAATAGCCGCAATACATGGCTGCGACAATCATCGCTCTGTTTTTTTTCGGTGAATACTCGGTCATCAGCGATATGGCATTGGGCATCAATCCCCCCATGCCGAGCGCCGCAATGAAACGCATGACTGCAAACGGCAGGGGGTCATCAACCATTCCGGATGCGCCGGTAAACAGACTGAACAGAAGGATGCAAAGGCCAAGCATTTTTTTGCGGCCAAACTTATCGGCGAAAGGTGACAAGATCAGCGCGCCCAGCATCATGCCGACCAATGTGTAGCTGCCGATCGCTCCGGCCTGAATCGCTGTTAAGTTCCATTCCTCCATCAGCCACGGAAGGCTGACACCGTACATGGCAATATCATAGCCATCAAAGGCGACGGCGAAAAAACACCAGAAGAAAACGGTCATATGCACTTTATTCCATTTGCTTCTCGCCATGACTTCTCCGGGATCAACTGAACGATTTATCATTTATTCCTCCGCCTCCAGATCGATTGATATTAACGCACAGTGTTTTTTTCAGTGAGCCTGGCGGACCGGGTCGCTGAACACATCGGTTCAAAAGCCATGACAACATTGGAGCTGCCTGATGATTGGCCATATCCGTAATACGTGCTTTTACAGCCATCCTCCAGCACGCCCAGCAGCATGGCAATATGCCGGCCGCCTGCTTCAAGACCGGCGTTTTTCGCGTATTGAGGAAGCATGAGCTTTGCGGATACCAAATCATTGTCTGTCAGATACGTTAAGAACTGCCCGTCAAGCGCCTGCTCTGCAAGGGTTGGCATGCATTCCGGCCCCCTCACCAAATGATGGCTGAGAGCCCCGCTGGCGATAAATACGGTTTTTTTCCCGCTTTCTTTCAGCACTCTTCCGGCCAGCTGGCCCCACAAATACGTTTCCTCTAAATTGGCGGCTAATGTAACCGATAAATCGATCACCGGAATATCGCCGTTTGGCACGAGATAACGAAGTGGAACGACTGTACCGTAATCCCAGCAATATACCGGGTCATTGACGGGAATAACGGGCAGCCCTCCATTGATGCCCGCTTCCGCCAATTCAATTGCCAACTCGGTATCTCCTGGATAGGAATACGGAACATCTGATATTAAATTCGGGCATTCCAGCGCCGTCAACACACCTCGATGTTCCGGGGCCGCATCGACAAGATGGTCAAAGCTTGACGTCCAGTGGCAGGAAATGATGACAATCGCGTCAGGCTGAATTCGTTCAATCATTCCGGAAAGCCGCTTCATGCCTTTGACAAGCTCCTTTTGAAACTCAGGCGTTCTTTCTTCAAAGCACATTCTCGGTGTATGCGGAACAAGTGCCGCCAATTCAATCGACATGTATATTCCTCCCAACCCTAATTTTTACGGCTTCGCTTTTGAAGCCGGCTTGCCGCCTATGCCCCAGTGTGTTTTCGGAATCTCTGTAACAAGAACACGGACATTTTCTTTAGGCGCATCCAACGTGGTGCTGACCGCATCTGTCACATGCTGAATGACTTCCTCCACTTTTTCCGGCGGCCGGCCTTCTAATATTTGAATGTGAATAATCGGCAAACCTATCTCCTCCATTTTCAACAGGCTGTAAACGAAACATCGCCAAGACCTTCAACATGTGCTGAAACACGGTCCCCGCGATGCAGCATGACAGCTCCCGTAACACCGCCGGTCAAAATGATGCTTCCCGCTTTCAGCTTTTCGTTTTTCCGGGCGAGCATATCGGCGAGCATCGCTGCCGAATTGGCGGGGTGTCCCACGACTGCAGCGCCTGTCCCCTGCTCTTTGACCTCGCCGTTGATCATTAATGAGACTTTTACCGAATCGAGCCTTAGACCGTCCGGTTTTCTGATTTTTTCACCAAACACGACTCTGGAAGATGACGCATTATCCGCTATAACATCTGGCAGGGTAAAAGAAAAATTTTCATAGCGGCTGTCAATCACTTCAAGAGCGGGAAGAAAAAAATCGGTCGCGGCGAGGATTTGCTCACCTGTAACACCTGGACCTTCTATATCCTCCCCCAGCAAAAAGGCAATCTCAGCTTCGACTTTTGGGTGGATCAGCTGTTCCATTTGGAGCGCCCCGCCATTGGGTACGAGCATATCTTCAAAAATATATCCGTAGATCGGTTCTTCCACATTCATTTGCTGCATTTTCGCCCGGCTCGTCAAGCCCATTTTCGGACCGATAATCCCGCTGCCCTGCTTTGCTTTCAGCAAAATCAACTCTTTTTGTATTTCATAGGCATCTTCAACCGTCAGCTCCGGATGGTCTTTTGTGATTCTTTCGATTTCCCGCTTTTCTACTTCAGCGAGATAAAGCAGATGAGCCGTTTCCTTGAGTGCTGTCGCGTTCATCGCATTCTTCCCCCTTACAGCTTGATGCAAATATTTGATAATTCACTGAAAAACTCGAAACTGTGAATGCCTCCTTCACGGCCAAGCCCGCTTTGCTTCATGCCGCCGAACGGCGTCCGCAAATCGCGGAGAAACCAGGTGTTGACCCAAACCATTCCCGATTCAATTTGTCCGGCAACACGGTGTGCCCGGCGCAGGTCGTTCGTCCATACGGTTGCACTTAACCCGTAATGGGTGTCATTTGCTTGTGCGATGACTTCATCTTCATCATCAAATGGAATCACCGTCACAACCGGCCCGAAGATTTCTTCTTTGACAACCCTCGAGCTCCGGGAGATCCCCGTGATGATTGTCGGTTCAAGATAACATCCGGAAGCCTGGCCTTCAGAACGCTTACCTCCTGTTAAAATATCGCCGCCTTCGGTTTTCGCCAATGCGATGTAGTTCAGCACCCGCTCAGTATGTTCCGCCGAAATCAAGGCTCCGATATTCGTATTCGGATCAAAAGGGTCGCCGACCTTAAGTTCCTTTGTCTTATGAATAAACTTGTCCAAAAACTCATCATACGCTTCCCGTTCAATATAGATGCGGGAACCGCACATACATACTTCGCCTTGGTTGATAAAGCTTGATTTCAATGTGGTATTGACCGCTTCATCCATGTCGGCATCGGCAAAAATGATATTTGGGTTTTTCCCTCCCAATTCAAATGAGAGCTTTTTTAATGTTTTGGAGGCGGCTTCCATAATGACTTTTCCGGTTGCCGTTTCTCCAGTGAAGGAAATCGCATCAACATCCGGATGTGCAGATAGTGCCGCACCGGCGGAATCAGGTCCAAATCCGTGGACGATATTGACGACACCATCAGGAACACCTGCATCACGGCAGATTTCCCCGAGAAGCGTGGCCGTCATCGGCGTCAGTTCGGCCGGTTTGATGACGGCGGTATTCCCCGCTGCCAAGCATGGCGCTAATTTCCACGTCAGTAAAAGAAGCGGCAAATTCCAGGGATTGATCAATCCGACGACACCGACCGGGCGGCGGATCGCATAATTGATTGCAGCATCATCCGTCTGATAGGCTTCCGTCCCGACTCCCCTCATAAAATCGGCAAAGAAATGAAAGTTGAAAGCAGACCGGGGAATATCCAAAGTGCTTGAGAGTGAAAGCGGCTTTCCGGTATCCAATGTCTCAAGCCTTGCCAGTTCATCCTTTCGCTGAAGAATGATGTCGCCGACCTTGCGGATGATATGAATTCTTTCATCAGCGGTCATGTTTTTCCAGCGTCCATTTAGTGCGCGCCTTGCAGCCGCGACAGCCAGATCCACCTCTTTTTGCCCTCCCTCGGCTACTTTTCCGATCACTTCCTGTGTAGCTGGATTGATGTTGTCAAACGTTCTCCCGTTTTCCGAGGAGAAAGATCTGCCGTTGATAAAATGACGGCAGTCAAACGGTTTTACAATTTTAGCCGACGGGGTGTGAACACTCATATCAATAAACAGCCTCCTTTTCAAATCCTTTCCATTAAATTAAAGGATTTTCAATCACTTGAAAACAGCATTGTTCCTCTATGCGGAACAAACCGGATATTTTTTCCGAAAATTTGATATTTTTCGTTCTTTAATTCAAATTCGTGTTATATTATGTAATAAAAGGAAACAAATCCAATGGAAAGAGTTGAGGAATCAATGACTGTTGAGACAAAGCAGCCAGATCTGCTCAATTCGGTTAAAAATGCGCTTCGGCTGCTTCAATCGTTTACCTTGGATTCACCGGAAAAGAAGGTAACCGAGCTCGCCTTATCGCTCGGCCTTGGAAAAAGCACGGTCTGGAGGCTCCTGAACACACTGGAGAGCGAAGGATTTGTCATGAAGGATCCGGAATCGAAAAGATATAAGCTAGGATTGTCCGTCTTACAGTTAAACACCATTGTCAACTCCACCCTTGAAATCAACAAGGAATCCCAGCCGGTACTCGAAAGGCTGACAGATGATACCGGTGAAACATCCCACATCGCCATGCGCAGGGGATTCAGCGTCGTCTACATCAATCGGACGGAATCCCCGCGTCCTGTTGAAATCCTGTCTTACATCGGCCGGCAAAATCCCATGCACTGTACGAGCTCCGGAAAGGTGCTGCTCGCTTATGACAGGGACGGGCTGTTGGAATGCTATCTCAAACATGGCTTGAAAAGCGTGACAAAGCAAACGATTACAGATGAAAAAAAGCTGAAGGGCAAGCTTGAAGCTGTAAAAGCGGACGGATTTGACGTCAGCCACGGAGAATTCATCGATGGCGTAACATCGGTTTCCGCTCCTGTCAGAAACTATCTCGGTCATGTCATGTATGCCGTCAGCGTCGTCGGCCCAACCAAACGCATGAAGGCCTCACAAGCTAAAATCATACATAAAGTGAAAGAAGCTGCCCGCGACATTTCAGAAAAACTCGGATATTGGAAATGATGCCAAAGAAATGGGGGAATCCGCTTTGTTTGATCTTCATACACACTTCATCCCGGACGATGTCCTGCAATGGCTGAAAGACAATCAAAACGCGGTCGGCGCCGTCTGGGAAAAAAGATCGCCTGATCAAGCAGCGTTTTTGACAGTCAACCGCAAATGGGGATTTGAATTAAAAGAGTTGTTTTTTAAAGAAACCTTATATTTGGAGGCGCAAAAAAAAGCCGGTGTCTCCCATTCGCTCGCATCTCCTGTCCCCCAGCTTTTTCTTTACGATCTTCCCGAGGAGATAACAGATGAATTATCTTCTGTCTATAACAATGCGCTGTCCATATGGACAAAACACAACAGTCATCGTCTTTCAGGTCTCGGGACCATTCCGCTCAACAGTCCGCTGAAGGCTTGCCAGCGTTTAGGTGAGGCGATGGATCTTGGGCTCAAAGGCGCGATCATCGGACCGGGCGCATCCGGCAGGCTTCTCTCAGATGAAGTTTTTACACCGCTTTGGGAAGAAGCCAACAGACGAAAAGCGATCATATTTATCCATCCCCTTCTTTCTGAAGATCCGCGGCTGCGCCGGAAAATGATGCCAAATTTAATCGGTGTTCCTTGGGAAACGACTGTCTGTGCGGCTGACTTGCTGCTCAGCGGTGTTACAGACCGATTTCCAAATGTAAAAATCCTTTTGGCTCATGGAGGGGGCTATCTGCCATATCAAATCGGCCGCCTGAACAAAGGGTATGAAAAGTGGACAGATGTTTCCGCTTCGATCTCGGCCGCGCCGGAGGAATATTTGCCCAGCTTTTGGTTTGACAGTGTGCTATGGAACAAAGAGAGTGCGGCATATTTAATAAAGCTTGTCGGAGAAGAACGGATCGTACCAGGTTCCGACTTTCCTTTTGACCTTTGCGAATGGCCGCCTGCCGACATCGGGCAAAAAGGTGCTGAAGCTTTGCTGAATGTAAAAGTGAAAGCATAAAAAAAGTGGACCTTGGATAAGGTCCACCTTTCTGGCAATATTATAGCGCTTGTGCTGCCGTAATAAGGGCAAGGTTGTAAACATCTTCTGCGTTGCAGCCTCTGGACAGATCGTTCACAGGCATGTTCAGACCTTGCAAGATCGGTCCGACCGCCTCAAAATTGCCGAGGCGCTGCGCGATTTTGTAGCCGATGTTTCCTGCTTCCAGGCTTGGGAATACAAACACATTTGCATCGCCTTTAATAACGGAGTCCGGCGCTTTTTTCTCAGCGACAGACGGAACAAATGCCGCATCAAATTGGAATTCACCGTCAAGCGTAAGCTCAGGCGCTTTTTCTTTGGCAATGGCTACAGCGTTGGCCACCTTTTCAGTCTCATCAGATTTAGCCGATCCTTTTGTTGAGAAGCTGAGCATCGCCACGCGCGGCTCAATGTCGAACATTTTCGCTGTATTGGCGCTTTCGATTGCAATTTCGGCAAGATCCTCGCTGTCAGGCGCAATGTTGATCGCGCAGTCTGCGAACACATACTGCTCTTCGCCGCGAGCCATGATGAAAACTCCGGATGTTTTTTTGACGCCTTCTTTTGTTTTAATAATCTGCAGCGCCGGGCGGACCGTATCCGCTGTTGAATGAGCCGCACCGCTGACAAGACCGTCGGCAAGTCCTTTATAAACAAGCATCGTTCCAAAATAGTTTTCATCTAAAAGAATTTGGCGCGCCTGCTCTTCCGTCGCTTTTCCTTTACGGCGCTCAACGAAAGCCTGCACAAGCTCTTCCATTCCTTCATATGTATGAGGATCATATATATCAACACCATCAAGTGTTAAGTTCAATCCTTTTGCTTTCTCCGTAATGTCCTCTTTGTTTCCGACGAGGATCGGCTTTAAGACGTTATTTCCGGCCAAATTGTTGACCGCTGTCAGGATGCGTTCATCCAAGCCTTCCGGAAATACAATTTTAACTCCTTTTCCTGCTACTTTTTCCTGCACTGTTGTAAATAAATCTGCCACTATATACCCTCCTTGAAGATTGCAAAAAACTTCTCTATTTAGCATACTCTTTTGAGATATAAATTCAATCCTTCAGCCTCAATTATAACGCTTACATATTAAAAACGCTTTTTTTTAATTAAATTAAGCGGAAATATTTTCATGTAGTCAATGGAAAATGGAGATTCAGTACCTTGCCTTAGTACGTATTCGTTATTATTATGCAACAGCCTTCTCCGCTTATACGGGGCTGCCTCAGGGTGCCGCAGTTTTTATTCGAGGACCTTGAAACAGATGAAATAGGGCAAACTATGATATGATGAAATCAATTACATATAAATTGGGAGTGAATGCAAAATGAGCGAACAGCAGAAAACGAATGAAGCCGCACAAACGCTTGACGGCTGGTATGCCCTTCACGATTTCCGAACGATGGACTGGTCTGCATGGAAGCTGCTTTCAAGCGACGAACGCCAGATCATCATCAGCGAATTTACCGGTCTCCTTGAAAAATGGGGCGCGGTGCAAAAAGAAGGAAACGGAAGCCACACATTGCACAGCATCGTCGGCCAGAAAGCCGATTTCATGCTGATGATTTTGCGTCCGACGATGGAGGAATTAAACGAGATCGAACTTGAATTCAATAAATCAAAGCTGGCGGAATTTACCATTCCCGCTTATTCATACGTATCTGTCGTCGAGCTCAGCAACTATATGGGAAGCGGTGACGGAGATCCTTATGAAAATCCGCAGGTGCGCGCCCGCCTCTATCCGGAACTGCCTGATGCCAAGTATGTCTGCTTCTATCCGATGGATAAAAGAAGATCGGGCAATGATAACTGGTACATGCTGTCCATGGAAGAGCGGCGAAACTTAATGCGCAGCCACGGCATGATCGGACGCGGCTATGCAGGCAAAGTCAAGCAGATCATTACGGGTTCCATCGGCTTTGACGATTACGAATGGGGTGTAACACTTTTCTCCGATGATGTGCTCCAGTTCAAAAAGCTTGTCTATGAAATGCGCTTTGACGAAGTCAGCGCACGTTACGGAGAATTCGGTTCGTTCTTTGTCGGCAACCGTCTCTCCAATGAACAGCTGCCCGCATTTTTATACGTATAAAAGAAAGAGGCTCCAAAGACGATCTTTGGAGCTTCTGCTTTTAATTACAGCCGCATGGCGGTGTAGGCGGAGTCGGTCTTTTCAGCACCTCAATGGAGGACTCGGCATAGAATGTGGATCCAAGGCCCAGCACTCTGTTTTCCGCTCTGAATGTATATTTTCCGGCGGCCGGCAAGGTTTTATGATTCAACTTCAGCTTGAACTCCGCGATCCCCAATAAATCGATCGTCAGCGGAAGTCTGACCGTTCTTCCGTTGTTCAAGATTTGACCGGTTGTCAACGCCCTTCCATTAACCGTGTCTGTCGTTGTCGCGGAAAACCCGGACGGCAATGTGAATTCAACCGTTCCCAGCGCCAAAATGGAATTTGGTCTGTATGTAAGCTCAATGTCGGAGTATGACCACTCCTGTTTGCTGTCCCCTGTGATGATCGAATACAATGAGGCCTTTGCAGCCGGACGGTTCACAGATTCCGTTTTAACCGTTTGGGCATCGGCATGAAGCGACGGCAGAAAAACCGAAGCCATGATCACGAGAGCGGCCGTCAAGACCGAGAATTTAAAACGAAACACACTTTTTAACATAGCAATTCCCCCTACTCATCATTTTCAAATTGTAAACAGCACGGCAGCGGACAACATTAGACGCAATAGAAAGGCAACGCCTCCTTCCAACATCATTTCTCTTAAAAACTACCATTTTTCAAAATGATAGTAAATGTTTTCCATGGGATATTTTTAAATTTAATTCAAAATAATAGAATTTAACTATGCGCCGTTCCTCTTGATTTTTTCCGATCAGAGCCAATAAAGGCCTAATGCCCTACTTTCGGGTTTCCAACACCCGGAAAAACGTATGTTTTGATGTTGACAAACCAGGCATATGACAGTACATTATTGACATTATTTCATCTATCAGAATCTGGTGAAATCTATAGCTTTGCATATGTGAAGAAAGGATATAGAAAACATGCCTAAATTGGGTTCTACAAATCTTGTAAAAGGAAAGATGCTCAACATCAATCCGCCGCAGACACTGGCGCTCAGCTTTTTAATCATCATCGCGGCCGGCGCTTGTTTATTAAAGCTGCCGATCGCCTCCACCACCTATATCTCGTGGGTGGACGCTCTGTTCACAGCAACCTCGGCAACAACTGTAACAGGATTGGTTGTCGTCGATACCGGAACGGATTATACGGTTTTTGGACAAACCGTCATCATGTGCCTGATTCAGATCGGGGGATTGGGCTTGATGACGTTTGCCGTTCTCGTCGTTATGATGATCGGCAAAAAAATCGGCCTGCAGCAGCGGATTCTCGTTCAGGAGGCTTTTAACCAGACATCTTTGGGCGGGCTTGTCCGTTTAGTCAAGCACTTGTTTATTTTCACGATCGTTATTGAGTTTGTCGCCTTTTTGATTCTCTCGATCAGATGGGTGCCTGAATACGGCTTGCAGAAAGGCTTGTTTCATAGTTTGTTTAACACGATTTCAGCCTTCAATAACGCAGGCTTTTCCCTTTGGTCGGACAGCTTGTCGCAATATGTGGGCGATCCGATCGTCAATTTAGTCATTACAGGTCTGTTTATCACCGGAGGAATCGGGTTTACCGTTCTTTTGGATTTATGGACCAAACGAAACTTTCACAAATTGTCGCTCCACTCCAAATTAATGATTGTCGGAACATTGATCATCAACATAGTGTCCGCACTGATGATTTTTATATTGGAGTATGCCAACCCCGATACCTTGGGAGGACTGCCTTTGGCAGACAAAATATGGGGCGCTTATTTTCAAGGTGTCACACCTAGAACTGCCGGCTTTAACACACTGGATATCGCACATATGACAACCCCTTCCCTGCTCATCATCATCGTACTGATGTTTATTGGCGCAGGCAGTGCATCAACGGGAAGCGGAATTAAACTGACAACCTTTATTGTGATGATTTTAGCAACGATTACCTTTTTAAGAGGAAAAAGCGAGACGGTCGTGTTTCATCGGGCCATTAAAATGAAAACCATTTTGCGAGCGTTGGCCATCATCGTCATCAGCTTTTTATTTGTGCTTGTCACAATGTTTATTTTAACTATTACAGAAAAAAATGCTCCATTTTTGGACATCGTCTTTGAAGTGGTTTCCGCATTTGGGACTGTCGGCTTGTCAATGGGACTGACGCCTGATTTAACAACCGTCGGCAAAGCCGTCATCATGGTGATGATGTTCATCGGCCGGGTCGGTCCGCTGACCATGGCATTCACCTTGGCAAAACCTAAAAAAGCGCCGATCCGTCATCCGGAAGATGAAGTCATAACAGGATAAACGGCTGAAAGACCGCTCCCATAGAGCGGTCTGTTTTTTTCTTTCTCGTCATATTAAACATGGCATCCACATACTGTTAAAGGGATAAGGTATATGTAGATCTTCCAGCAATCGTGTTTTCAATGCCATACATGTATTGGAGTATAATTTCTTGACGTTAAGAAATGAGGAGGAACGAAATGAAACCTAAAAAAAATCAATTTCAGCCGCTCCAAGAGCTTGAAATGCCGGATTTTCGGGCAAGCGCCAACCCTTATCCACAGATGGGCGGGCACATGTATCAGCAGCAAATGCAGCCGTATACACAAACGCAAATGGGCGGGCAGCAAACCTATCAGCAGCCTTCCGTACAGCTGACCCAGCCGCAGCCGGCGGGAGTTCAGGTTCCGCAAATGCCTACAGCGCAGGTGCCTTCCCCGAGCATTCCCGGCATGCTGCCGCTTGAGCAATCGTATATTGAAAATATTTTGCGTCTCAACCGCGGAAAGGTTGCGACCGTCTACATGACATTTGAAAACAATCCGGAGTGGAATGCAAAAGTCTTTCGGGGAGAAATTGAAGCTGCCGGGCGCGATCATATCATTTTAAGCGACAGAAAAACGGGCACCCGCTATTTGCTTTTGATGGTCTACCTTGATTACATTACCTTTGATGAACCGATTGCTTACGATTATCCGTATTCAATGGCCTCCTATACCCCAAGATAAAAGGTTCGGTTTGCGAAACCGAACCCTTTTTTTGTTCCTAAAGAATTAGGCGAAATTTCTCGCCTCATTGTTGCGGCTGAATTTATAAATGACGATTAAGAAAAAGGCTGCCGCAAAAGCAAACAATATCAAGATATTCAAATACAGATTGTGAAGATGCTGGCCTTCCTGAAGTTTCGCCAATGTTTCCAAAACCCATGTTTGCGGAAGAAAATCAGCGATTTTCTGCACGAATGACGGCATAATTTCAATCGGCCAAAAACATCCGGAGAGCATAATCGTCGGCATGAAGATTAAATTCTTCAATGCTCCCGCAGCTTTGGAACTGTTCGCAAAGACAACCGTGATTAACGCCAGTCCGACGGCGCTTAACGCAAATATCAGCAACACCGCCGCCATTTCCCAAAAGGAAATGCCTGTTTCAATATGAAAAACATATGTTGCCATCACAAGTGTAAAAAAGACTTGGAATGTGATGACAAGCATGCTTACCACAATATTTGCCAAGACGTACTGCTTTGCGGTAATCGGTGTTGTCAAAAGCCTGAAATAGGTTCTGTTCTCCTTTTCTTTCACCAGTAGTTCGGTTAAACTTCCCGCCGAAAAGAGCATGGCCATCAGCAGAAAACCAACCGTCCGGTCCGTCATGTTTTTGCTTTGCGCCGAATCTTCAAGCTTGTGAGCCGTAAGGGGAACTTTTGAGTTCTGGTAGTTTTTATACATCGTCTGAAATTGCTGATCTCCATTGGCAGATTGACCGAGCGCCGCAATATTGTCAATGTAATGATATAAATATGACTTCACAAAGCCTGTGATTTCAGCACCTTTGACAGAGGCGATTTCGATATGGCCGGGTTTTCCGCCGCGCACGCTTTGGGAAAATCCTTGATCAAACGTAATGGCGCCGTCAAGCTCTCCCGAGGCGATTTGGCTGTCCGCTTTTGACTTGCTGACATTCACAACCTTAATATCGTCAATACCTTTCAAAAAGCGGGCCGTATCCGCCGCGATTTCCCCTTTGTCATGATCGACCACCCCAATACGCAAATCCCCCTGTTCATCAGTACCGGTTAACAGCGAGACAAAGATTCCAATCAGCGGAAGAATCATAAACAAGAAAATATTGATCTTTTTTCGAAACGTGACATTCAATGTATTTTTGACTAACCAAAGCATTTCTTTCATTTACAGCCCTTCCCTTCTTCTCATTGAGACAACGGCGATCAGCAGGAATAATACAGATAAGCCTACGTTCAGAGAGATCGCGGGCCATCCCGCCGCTAAATCATTTGTATATATGATTTTGATAATGGCTTCGTTCGTCCAAGTGAGCGGGGAAAGATCTTTGATGACAACTAAAGCACCTTGCACATCCTCAACGGGAAAATAAGCGCCGCCAAAAAAAGCGACCAGCGGGATCAGCACATTGATGATGGCAACCCCAGCTTCTCCTGTGTTCGTCAAATAGCTGATCCCAAGGCCAAAGCTGACGGCAAACAACACAACGGTGAGCACCACAACAAGCACAAGCCAAAGGTGCTCTCCCCAGTTGGCTTTGAATAAAAACATGCTGACGGCGATGACGATCAAGATGCAAAGCAGATTTGCCCCAAGGCCGCCAATCAATTTTCCGGCAAAAATCTCAGCCTTATGAACGGGGGCGGCAACCAGCCGGTCCGCCGTCTTTCTAAGCCTTTCCCCGCGGATTAAATAACTGGCGTGTATTGCCGAGTAAAGCGCGATCAGCGTGGTCATCGTCACCGCGTAATAGTCCATGGAACCCGGTTTTTTATCAGAGTTGAGAGACGTTTCTTTAATATAATCGTCATGAGAGCTGTTTACAAACGCCTCGCCTGCTTGCTTCGGGCTGACTTTTACAATCTCCGCCACCGCATGATACCGGTTGGCAAACGCTGTCAGCATCCCTTGAATGATGCTGTTTTTCACACTGTTTTTCTCCATTTTATAAAACTTCATTCCGCTGCCGGTGACCTCAAGATAAGCATCATAATGTCCTTTTTTGACTTCTGTTTTTGCGTCCATATCACTTAACACTTTTTCAAAATAGACACCGGACGTTTTCGCTTCTTTCGCAAATGTTTTAAACCCTTGCGAGAACTCCCCATCAGACTTGTCTTTGTATAAAACATGGATTTTACCGACGGAAACTTCATGATCAAAAGCATTTGTCAGCGCGGTTCCCAAAATCATGATCAGCACAATTGGAAACGCCAGCATGAAGGCAAGTGTTCGTTTATCCCGAAAAGCTGATATGATTTCTTTTTTTGCTATGATGAATGTATTCAAGCTGATGTCCCCCTTACGAATCCCGTAAATTTCTTCCGGTCAAGGTCAGAAACACGGTCTCCAAGTTCGGCGCTTTTTCTTCCAATGAACGGATTTCAACACCTTCTGCCAGCAGTCGTTCAATGATCTGGTTTAAATTATTGACGCCCGCATCCGAGTTGATTTTCATCATATTTTCTTCCAGCGAAACCGTCTCGACTCCGCTGATCGTTTTTAGCCCGTCAATATCGATATTGTCAGCTGATTTGACATGAATCCAAATATCTTTCGTATCCGTGATGATCGCCTTTAGCTGCTCCTTTGTCCCTTCCGCAATGATTTTTCCGTGGTCGACGATGGCAATCCGCGAACAGATTTCCTCCACTTCCTCCATATAATGGCTCGTATAAATAATCGTACAGCCCATCTCATTCAGCTTTTTGACTGACTCCAATATATAATTTCTGGAGTGCGGATCAATTCCCACCGTCGGTTCGTCCATGATGATCAGCTTTGGCCTGTGTGCGATCGCACAGGCGATGTTGAGCCTTCTTTTCATCCCGCCGGAAAAGTTTTTCGGAAAGCTTTTGTGCTTATCGCTCAATCCGACAAAGCGCAATGCCTCTTCAACGCGCTCATGCAGATGGGCCCCTCGCAGTCCGTAGAGTCCCGCAAAAAATTTCACGTTTTCATATGCGGTTAAATCCTCATAAATCGCCAGATCCTGAGGAACGATGCCGATGTTCATTTTAGCGTTTTTCCGGTTTTTCGCGATGTTTTTTCCAAGAATGAAAATCTCGCCCTCATTGCTTCTCAATAAACTTGAGATCATATTGATGGTTGTGCTTTTGCCGGCGCCGTTTGCCCCGAGAAGTCCGAATATTTCACCCTCGGCTATCGATAGTGATATATGATCAACAGCAACAAAATCCCCAAACTTTTTGGTCAGATTTTTGATTTCCAATACATTCATGTTTTCACCTCATTTTGCTTTACGATGTCATTATAAAAAAAAGATGAATGCCGCGGCAGTGCAGCAATTCACCTTTTTCACATGAGATTATTCACGTTTTAACGATGAACTCATTCATGCTTCGGCAACAGCGTTGTCACCGAAAATCCATTTGAACCGTCGACAATGACCTTGCCGTTGACAGAAGCAGCCCGCTCTTCCATTCCGATGATTCCCATGCCTTTTTTGATCTTCTCCTGTCCTTTTCCATTGTCTTTCACTTCGGCTTTAATGAGTTTGTTCAAGACGTGGATTTCGATCGAAGCGTGCGTCGCTTCGGCATACTTCACAGAATTGGTCAGCGCCTCCGTTATATTTTCAAACATGATTTTCCATTGAATATGAGAAATTACATCTAAATCGCCTTTATACAGAAAAGAAATATTCATCTGATGACGTGTCGAACATTCATCGATAAACAGCTTCAACCTATGGATGCCCATCTGCTCTTTCGGCGGTTTTATATTTTTCAATGTCAGTCTGATTTTTTCGATTCCGTCTTTAGAAATATTGATCGCATTTTGCAGCAGCTCGGACGCCTTGTTTTTATCGATATCAAGCAGCCGTTTCGCCGCTTCCAGCTGGATGAGCGCGCCAGTCATCGAATGGCCGATTTTATCATGTATTTCCTGGGAAAGCCTGTTGCGTTCCTCCAATTTAAAGGTATATTCAGATTGTCTGATATATTCCTTGTTGTTATGAAGCGCCTTCGTTAATGTCTGCATCGCTTTTCTTGTTTCATCAATTTTGTCTTCCAGCGATCTAATCCGCGCTGAATATTGTTTGGCGACCGTAAACATAAGAAACGTAAAGGAAACAGTGAGACCGTATACAGGCAGCCATGACGTATCGAGAGACAGAGCAGGTAAAAGCGAAACGGCCAAAATCAGCCACTTGTTACGAAGATAATCAAACAACAATTCGTACACGTTTAATGGCAATAATAAAATAAATAAAGGCTCATGCCGGCAGAATACAAGCGTCATGAAGATCGATACGGCGATAGTTGTCTTTTTAAGCGCTTCTTGCTGTAAGATGGCAGCCAGGATATTGATGGAGAAATAAAGGACGATATAAAAAACAACCCAGCTTAAGCTGCTGACAGGTGATAGGATGCAGTTGAACGAAATGTATCCAAGCAGAATCAGTTTGATGATAATGACCCAAAGTTCCATGATCATTCCTCAGCTCAAATCGGTTTTTCCGGTTAGATAATAGATGGCGATTTGCGTTCGATGCTCAAGCCCCGTCTTCCCTAAAATCGAAGATATATAATTGGCAATCGTTCCTTCTGATATAAACAGCTCTTTGGCAATCTCTTTATTTGAACATCCTCTGGCGATTAAAGCCATAATTTGCAGCTCCCTTTCAGTGAACAGGCTCTTATCGATTTTGAGTTCCGGCTCTTGATTGCTTTTTAAATTTGACTTGATTTTGTCAAGCACAACATCCTGCATGACGGTATGGCCGTGGTATACACTTTTAATCGCATCTCTGATCCGTTCCGGTTCAGTGTTTTTTAGCAAATAGCCCTTCGCTCCGTTTTGGATGGAGGCCAAAATATATTCATCATCATCAAACGTCGTTAAGATGAACGGAGCAGCCTGCGTTTGTGTGGAAATCAGCTTGGCAGCCTCAACCCCGTTCATATCCGGCATGCGGACATCGAGCAAAGCAACATCCACTTGATGGGCCATGCAGTAATCAACAGCTTCGCGGCCGTCCCCGACAGTTGCCATCACTTCAAATTCATCGTAAGTGCTCAAAATAATTTTCATGCCTTCTCTTATAAATGAGTTATCATCCGCTATGATCACTTTTATTTTCATCGCTTTGTTTACACGGAGACCGGATTCTCCGCATGTGCACATCCCTTCTTTAATAAAAAAGGCCGAACCGGTTAATACCATTTAATTTATCATGAAAACGGGACTGTTAAAATAAAAAAATCCAATCCTTCTAAAGGATTGGATTTTTAACGATTAGAGGTATTTTACCGCAGATACAACAACCATGATCCACGCTGCGATGAAAGCCACGCCGCCGAGCGGAGTGATGGCGCCGAGGACGCTGATTTGCGTGAGGCTGAGGACATATAAGCTGCCGGAAAATAAGACGATGCCGGCAAACATCAGCCAGCCCGCAGCCGTCACGCTCCCCGCGCCTGTAAGCTTTCCGGCAATCAGGGCGACGGCGATCAGCCCAAGTGCATGGTACATATGATATTGAACACCAGTCTGCCAGATTTGAAGATATTTTTCAGGGATCTTCCCTTCAAGCCCATGAGCCCCAAACGCCCCTAGAGCAACCGCAATCATTGCGTTTATCGAACCTAAAATGAGGAATAATTTCATGATATTTTCGCCCGCCTTTCTCTTCTCATCATAGCGTACAAACTCAAGATTTCAACTGACTGAACCTCATGACACAAGATTGTCAAATTTCTTTTTTCTAAGCTGGATCTGTTCCACCGCAATCGCTATGACCGTCCCCAGTACAAGACCATTGCTTAAAAGGGAGACAACAACAGGGTGCATCCCCGCCAAGGCGCTTTCAGGAACAAACATCACACCGACGCCCGCCAGAAGTGCAATTCCTGTAACAAAGCGGACGCGGCCGGCCTCGTTCTTCCCATAAGCGTCAAATTCAGCGAAAGCCATACCGACCATCGTCGAAAACACGACAAAATTAACGGCAAAACCAACCGGAGACGGGAGGCTCGCAAATACGTTCATGATATACGGAAAAAAGCTGATGAAAATCACAATCAGACTTCCGAGTAAAAAAGGTTTCTTCGAAGAGACCCGCGTCGTTTGAATAAACCCGGCCGCTCCGGAAATCGGCACCGTCCCTACAGCGCCGAGCAAACCGCTCAGCAAATGGCTGACTGAGGCGATGAAGCCCGCCGGTCGGGCCCGCTTCCTTTCTTCAAGCTTTTCAAACTGTTTAACGGCCCCTTCAACCACCCGGATGCTGGCCAGCATGTTGACAATCAATAACACCGTAATAAACAAGGATGTGACGATTAAACCGCTGTCAAACAGCGGAACGCCGAACGGAAAGATATCGGGCAGATGAAAAAGCTTATCCGCATGTTCCGGCGGCTTTGCGACGCCAAACACGGCAAACAGAATCCAGCCGCCAATAAGCGCTATCAAAATCGAGTATTGTTTAAGAAACGGAACATGCGATTTGCTCATCAGAAATGTTGTCAGCATAATGACGGCCGCAAGCAAAAAGACAGGAACATCAAGATCGTTTTGGCGGTAGCCGATCCCCATGACTCCTTTCACAATCGGCTCGGAAAGCTGAATGACCAAGAGCAAGAGATAAACGCCCGTCACAACAGGCGTAAACATGACAGCCAGCTTGTCGATGACTTTAAATAGGCTAAAAATAAAAAAGAAGACCGCACTTAGAAGCATTGCCCCCTGAAGCGCCTGAAGCGTTTCACCATAAGCGGCGAACACGGTTCCGGTCAGTCCCGCATAAATCGTGTATACTCCCCACCAAAGGCCGGCAGGGCTCTCATTAATCGGCAGACGGTGGCCCAGCAATGTTTGGATGAATGCCGTTGTCCCCAACACGAAAAACGTGCTTTGAATCAGCCCCGCCGTCTCCGTCTGATTCAGCTCAAATGACTGCCCGATCGCGATGGGCACCACGATGGCGGAAGCGATAATAAATGCCGTCCATTGTAAAGCCCCAAAAAGCAGTTTCAAGTTTATCAACCTCTCTTTTTCAAAAAAGCAAACGGCTCCTAGAAATCAAAAATTGAGTCCCCGTTAGCGTCTTCCTCATGTTTTTGTTTCTCTTTTTTTTGATACTGTTCAGCTCCGGCGGCTCCCATCATTTTTTCCAGCATCAGCTGGTCGCTCGAAGATTTTTTTGCCGGCTGAAGATATGGGGACGGCTGAGCTGTCGGTCTCTGCTGTTCAACGATGACGTCGCAGAGGGAACGAATGACCGCCACATGCATTTTTAACTCGTTCTCATGGGCGCTGTCCTTCGCTTTTTTTAATTCATCCTCCATCTTTTCCAGCAAGCTTGATATATGTATGTTCATCCATTCGATCCTCCAAACCGTTTCGATTTTCCATTTCATTTTAACAAATTACATTCTCTCGTGCTGAAAGCACTTTCCGATTTTTCAATCCCAAAAGGATATTTTTCGAAACAGCAGGTCCTTGTTTTCCAATTCAAAAAACAAAAAGCGAGCATCAACTCAGCCTAAAATCCTTTTTTCTTTCACCTCAAGAGTTGACGGGCGAACGTGAGTTCACGCATAATGCAAGAAAAAACAAACCGAGAACCGCCATCCTGAGTTTAGCGGTTCTCCAGATTTTCCAAATTGGGAATTGACCAGTCGATGGGTTCTTCATTGATTTTTTGCAAACATTGGTTTGCTCTGGAAAACGGCCTGCTTCCAAAAAATCCGTTTCTTGCCGAGAAAGGACTTGGGTGAGGCGACTGAATAATAAAATGCTTTGAAGTGTCGATCCTTTCTTTCTTCGCTTGGGCATGGCGGCCCCAAAGAATAAAGACCACCGGCTTCTCCCTTTTGTTCAAAACATCGATGACACTGTCCGTCAGCTGCTCCCAGCCCTTTCCTTTATGTGAATTCGCCTGTCCCCGACGCACGGTCAAAACGGTGTTTAAGAGGAGGACCCCCTGCTTGGCCCAGCTGACAAGTGAACCGTGATTGGGGATGTCTGCGCCAATGTCACTTTGCAATTCTATGAAAATATTTTTCAAAGATGGCGGCGGATTCACCCCCGGCTTTACGGAAAAGCTTAAGCCGTGCGCCTGACCCGGTCCGTGGTACGGATCCTGACCAAGGATGACGACCTTGACTTTTTCATAGGAAGTGTAGTGAAAAGCATTGTAAATATCGTTGGGTTCAGGATACACCGTATGCTCGACATACTCTCTTTTCAGCATTTCTCTCAACTCTTGATAATAGGGCTTTGCGAATTCATTTTTCAGCTGCTCCCACCAGCTGTCATTCAAAATCTGTTTCAATGGTTCAGCCTCCTTTAACTAAATTGCCTTTCGCGAACAAGCCTGGAAACGACAGGTTCGCCGTCCCATACAATTTTGCTTTCGGCCTCCCTCTTCTTCATAGCAGGTTCTTCAAGAAGCACAAAAAAGTTTTTCGTCGGCAGCTTTCCAAGCTGATGCTTTTCACTCAAGACATCTAAATAGTACTGCCTCTTGCCGTCAAGGTTGCTGGACTGATTGTCGCCTTGTTCTGAAAATGCGTAGATCACGCTTGCGGCAGGAACTCTTTTCACGCGAAACTGTTCGGCTGCACGCAGAAAAAAGTCCCAGTCCCAATAATTATGAACACCGGGATCAAAATAACCGATTTCAATGTGAAGCGAACGTTTATACATGCTTCCCGAAGGAACATATGTAGAAAATTTCCTCATCTCCTCTAAGTCAAACGTATAAGCGAAAAGATGCCGGTTTTTTGGGATTCTTGTGTCTTCTTCCTCTTTAAAGGACACAATCTCAGCATCGGAATACACAAAATCTGCCGTTTCCAGCGCTTTTGCCATTCTTTCCATATGGCATGGAGTGAAAAAATCATCGTCATCACACAGCATGATAACATCTCCTGACGCTTCTTTCACCCCTATGTTTCTCGCTTTCACATGCTTGACATTCTCAGTCAGGTGAAGCACCTTGATCGGCAGGTCTGAATAGAGCCGCTGAACAATGTCGACCGGCTCCCCCGCATCATTGACAATAATGATTTCAAATGGTTTGATGGACTGTTTTGCAATGGATTCAAGCAACTCACACAATGGGGAAATCCGATTGTGGGTTACGATAACGATCGAAATGTTCATGATTTGCTATGAGCGCTCCTTTTTCAAATTTACTTTTCCATTATAAATCACAAAACGAACGATTTGATATGAACAAAAGTCGGACATTTTTCCATTTCCCTCTTTTTTCCTGCATATGGGCTTTAGGATCGATTTCCTCCCAGACCCACAGAAGATGATGATGCATGAAAAGGATGGGCATTTGGAAATATAAAAGTTAATCATAACAGATGAGCAGATAGGGGCATTTCTACATATGAACATCATCGATCTTACGATTGAACTGCTAACAGGATTTATCTTTCTTTTTCTCATCGTTAAATTTGTCGGTAAGAAGATCATCGATCAAATTACACCCTTCACTTTTATCGCGTCTATCGTATTGGGAGAATTGCTGGGAAATGCTTTATATGACAAGCAAACAGGAGTTTTATATATTCTTTACTCCATGGCGTTATGGGGATTAATGATTTTTGCGGCCGAATTTCTGACACAAAAGTTCCTGTCTTTTCGCGGATTATTTGAAGGAAAACCGTCCGCACTTATCAAAAATGGGAAGGTCGATCGCGAAGAATTGAAGAAAAACCGCATGAATATCAATCAGCTGCAAAGCCTGCTTCGGCAAAGCGAAACGTTTTCCATTCGGGAAGTTGCTTTTTGTTATTTAGAGGCGAACGGTTCGATCAGCATCTTAAAAAAAGCAAAATATCAAAAAACGACCCAGGAAGACTTCAATATGCCTGCAAAATCCGTTTATGTACCTGTCACGCTCATACGCGACGGCAAAGTCTTATGGGATGAATTAAACGATCTGGGTTTTAATGAAGCCTGGTTAAAAACGCAAATCAGATCTCAAGGCGTTCCGACTGACTATAAAAATATTTTTTTAGCTGAGTGGCTGGAAGGTGACGGACTTTTTGTGCAGACTTTCAAATAATTTTTTGCTGATCAGTCATTCCATCGCCAGAACCAGGCGGGCATGACCGCCGGTCTCCATGATTTGTGATCATTTGAAAAGCTGTCTATAATAAAAACTAAACCAATCTATAGATGGAATTTTTTAAGGTGGAGGATTGACTGAACATGACAATGCACAAAGCGCTCACAATTGCCGGCTCAGATTCAAGCGGAGGAGCTGGTATTCAAGCCGATTTAAAAACCTTCCAGGAAAAGAATGTATACGGCATGACGGCCCTTACGGTTGTCGTCGCCATGGACCCCGACAACAGCTGGAATCACCAGGTATTCCCAATTGAGACCAATGTCATTCGCGCCCAGCTGTCCACGATCGTAAACGGGATCGGAGTAGACGCCATGAAAACCGGCATGCTTCCGACCGTTGAGATTATAGAGCTGACGGCGAAAACGATCAAAGAGCACAACATGAAAAACGTCGTCATCGACCCCGTCATGGTCTGCAAAGGAGCGAATGAAGTGCTGTATCCGGAACATGCCAAGGCATTGCGGGAACTTCTTGCTCCCCTTGCAACGGTGATTACGCCAAACCTTTTTGAAGCCGGACAGCTCAGCGGTTTCGGAGAAATTAAAACCGTTGAACAAATGAAGGATGCTGCCAAAGCTATTCATGACCTTGGCGCCAAATACGTCCTCATTACAGGAGGCGGCAAACTGGCCCACGAAAAAGCAGTCGATGTTTTATATGACGGTCAGACAGCAGAAGTTTTGGAAGGGGAGAGAATTGACACCCCGTACACCCACGGAGCGGGCTGCACCTACTCAGCGGCGGTCACGGCTGAGCTTGCAAAAGGAGCCGGTGTGAAGGATGCCATTTACTCGGCAAAAGATTTCATTACCGAAGCCATACGCGGATCTTTCCGATTAAATCAATACGTCGGTCCAACAAAACACTCCGCCTGGCGGCTTAACGGAAAATAAAACAAAAAGAACCCCTCTTACTTTTAAACAAGTAAAAGGGGTTTTATCAGCTTTCCCGCTTTGTTTTGATATTTCTCGCCGAGGATTTTAAAAAAGACTCGATCGATTCCACAAAAAGCGCATATTCCTTCATTTGATCATAAGTGCTTGAAAGCTTTTTTTGCGCTTCTTCATCATTCGAAATTGTTTTATCTTCGATGTCTCTGATCATTTGCTTCACCTGAAGGAGCAAATGTTGATACTCTTCCCTCGTATCCTCAATATGATCTGCTATTTTTTTCAACCGCATGGCTGTCGACTTTTGTTGGTTCTGATCCAAGCAAACAACTCCTTTACAACTGCACAGTATCTAAAAAAAGCATATCATAAAGGGATTGTACAGAAAATAGGATCAGGACATCGTCCATGATGTAACTTTCATGACGGTTTCTTTTCTGCCGCTAATCGATACATCATTATTTCCCGGGTAAGGAAAGTATCTCGCTGAAAATACTTCTTCACCGCCGTTGACGAAAATTTCGATTGAAGACGAGTCTAAAAAGACGTTTAAATCGCGGAGTTCGTTTAAACTGCAATGCCTTGATTCCACTCTTCCGTCAACACAGCTGTTTCTTTCCAGGGTGAGGACGCCGTCCGCTTTGCTGTATATAAGACGAGCCGCTCCCCTGAATGAGATTTCAAAGCCTTCCTCAATATGCGACGGTTCAATGTACAGCTCAGCGCTGTCGGGATGGTCGAGGTCCAATTGTTCTGCGGCCTGGCGAAGTGAAACCTCAACCGTTTTTTGTTCCCTTCGCAACGTTTTAAGTTCTTGAACCGGTTTTTGAATGAGCTTGTTTTCTTTTAATGTCAATTCCCTTGGCAATGTCATGCAGTGAACCCATTGATTCGGGATGGTCGGATGTTGCTGTTCATCCTGGTCGGGAACCCCCATCCAGGCGATTAAAATCCGCCGCCCTGATTCATCTAATGTCGTCTGCGGTGCATAAAAATCAAAGCCCTGATCAAGCTCTGTAAATTCTCCATGCTTGAATTCCGGCTTCCCTTCATCTAGTTCACCGACAAAATAACCTGACTGATAAACGTTTTGATAGCGGAAACCATCTGCTTTTAAGCCTTGCGGGCAGACGATTAAAACATCTTTGCCGCCAAGCGATATCATATCCGGACATTCCCACATATATCCAAACTCATCAAGCTGATCCGTATTCGAGCCGGTTATGTCGCCGAGAAACGACCAATCCCTCAAATTGTCTGAAGTAAAGAGCACAGCCCTTCCTTCAAGACGCTCAGTCTGGGCACCGAGTACCATGTACCAGCGCCCGTTCTTTTTCCAGACTTTCGGATCGCGGAAATGAGCCGTATAACCTTTCGGAAGCCTTGCGACAACCCCCTGTTTTTCAAAAGAAATGCCATCTTTTGAGACGGCGAGGCATTGGTAGGTTTCGCGGTCTCCTTCATCGTTCCTGACATTCCCCGTATAGAAAACATGGAGCAAATCATTCTCAACAATCGCACTTCCTGAGTAGCATCCATTTTTGTCATACCAATCGCTCGGTGTAAGGGCGATCTCTTCATGACGCCAGCGGACAAGATCACGGGAAGCATAATGCCCCCAAAACTTGGCCCCGTGCCCCGTCTTAAAAGGCATCCATTGATAAAAGAGGTGGTATGTCCCTTTCCAATGAATGAACCCGTTTGGATCGTTCAGCAGTCCGACAGGCGGCATGATGTGATAATGGAGACGATAAGGATCCTGATTGACAACGGTTTGATATTTTTCAACCCGGTCAATGGCTTGTTCGCGAAGTTCCTTGTCCCGCAGATTCATAAGCTAGCCTCCTTAGTTCTTCTTTTCATCTTCTTTAATCCCTAAGAAATAGGCTGTGATAAATGCCGCAATAACAGCGATAGCCATTCCGATTAAATAGTTGATGAGGTTGGCCGTTCCGAATGGCGCGGCGATCGCGATCATCGGAATGCCTGTCAGGCCGTAAGCGTTTGCGGCGACATTGGTAAAGACGACATAGGCTCCGCCGAGCGCTCCGCCGACCATCGCACCGATGAACGGCTTGCGGTACCGAAGATTGACTCCGAAAATAACCGGCTCGGTAATGCCGAGAAACGCTGAGAAAGCCGCCGGTAATGCGATCTCTTTTGTCTTTGCCCGTTTTGACAGGAAGAATACGGCGAGTCCGGCGCCGCCTTGGGCGACATTGGCCATCGACCAGATTGGAAGCAGATAGTTGCGTCCGATATCGGCGATAAGACCGGCCTCAATCGCATGAAAGCTGTGATGAACTCCGGTTAACACGATAAGGGAGTATGTCCCGCCAAAAATCAATCCCGCAACCGGTCCTGCATGATCGTAAACAAAGGTCAAAACATTCGTGATGCCGGAACCGAGGGCTCTTCCTAATGGCCCGATTGCAATAAACGCGATAAATCCTGTTGAAATAATGGTCAAAAACGGTGTTACCAAAAGGTCGATCGCATTCGGTACAAATTTTCTCGTCCACTTCTCAATTTTACTCATCACATAGACGGCCAAAAGAATCGGAATGACTGTTCCCTGATAGCCCAGCAGTTCAATCGGAAGGCCGAAGAAATCCATAACCTCAGGTTTTGCTTCAGTGAGTCCCCAAGGATTCAGCAGGCTCGGGTGAATCAAAATCCCCCCGATGACAGCCCCAAGATACGGGTTTCCACCAAATTCCTTCGCCGCGCTGATACCGATCAGAATCGGGAGAATGATAAAGGCGGCGCTTGAAAACATATCAAGAAGTTTAAACAGCGCTGTATCAGGACTGACCCATTGGAACGCTTTCATCATTCCCAAGAGTCCCATTAGTAAACCGCTTGCAACAATCGCCGGAATAATCGGCACAAATATATTTGACAGCGTTTTCGCAAAACGCGCCAAAGGGTTCATTTTTTGCTTCGCTGCCTCACTGTGCTGAACTGTTTCTTTTTGATCAAGCTGAAGTGTATTAGCAAATTGTTCATACACTTTGTTGACGAGTCCTGTACCAAAAATAATTTGATACTGTCCGGAGCTGGAAAATGCCCCTTTTACACCATCAAGCTCTTCAACCTTTTCCTGGTCGATTTTCGCTTCATCTTGAATGACCAACCGCAGCCGTGTAGCGCAATGAGCCGCACTGATGATATTATCTTCTCCGCCGAGCAGCTGAATGAGTCGTTCGGCAATTTCTTTGTGATTCATGATGACTCCTCCTTTTTTTTTAAAAAAAGCAGAAAAGACCTAAAATTCGCCAACGAATAAAGGACACATTCTCCCCATTCATCTGAGCAAATTTTAGGTCTTGCCTGCTTTACCAGTCACAATCCCCAGTATTTATTTTTTAACACGCTTTCATTTTATTATGTGATAACGCTTTCGTCAACTAGTTTTTTATATTTATATGAAATTTGACCTAAAAAAGCCTGATCGCGGGAGTATCAGGCGGTTTTATATATGGGAATCGTTTAAACGCTGGACATGCAGCGTAATATAGCCAATCTCCGATTCCGGGAGATGAAGATCATATTCGGTTTTTACGTAATCCGCCAGCCCTGCCGCACACCGGTAGCTTTCAGGATACTTTTGCTGGATGAAATAAAGCATGTCATCGTCCATCACGTGAAACGCTTCATCTGATTCCAGCCGATTAATCGCATACCTCAGATGTGTGACAAGACGTTGATAAGAGATGCTGTTCTCATCGATCGTCCGATTGAAGCAACATTCGATCTTTTCGATCATCTCTTTGATGATCGTCGTGTATTTAAGGGTTTTCTGCATGTTCTCCGCATCCATTTTGGCTGTGTGAATATGCAGTGCAATATAACCCGCTTCATCGTCCGGCAAATCGATGTCCAATTTCTCTTTGATCAAATCGATTGCCCAGAGACCGATCTCATATTCTTTTTTATAAAGCGCTTTAATTTCGTTTAATAATTTATTTTGAATGACAAATCCTTTACGGATTCGTTCAATTGCAAATGATAAATGATCCACAAGGGCGATGTGGATATGGTCGCTCAGCGGTGCGGACAGCTGCCCTTCCGCATAGCTGATAATCTCTTCGGCAGCTTCAATATGTTCTTCCGGAAGTGTTTCGAGGATTTGTTTAAATTTCTCATTTTCTTCATGAATGGTAAAAATCTTTTCTACCTTCTGTCTCAAAATGGTGTCATTTTTACCTTTTTGAAAAGCGATTCCCGGCCCCATGACAATTTTCTCTTGACCATCCTCCTTTATAATTGCCGCATTGTTGTTTAATACTTTGTATATTTTCAAGGCTGTCACCCACTTCCCGTTATGTGTGGGATTTTACCTTGTTTATGCGCACATGTAAAGTTCAGGTCCGGCTCTCACCCTTTTCACCGCTTTTTTATAGACGTCCAGGTTCCTCTCTTTCCGCCACGCGCCGGCAATCACTCTCTGATCTTTTGAAGTCCGTTCTTTTTTCTCCACAGCTGTGTCAGAAAAGCCGTCTAAAAACCGTTCAGCTTGTTGATATGTAGCACCGGCCGAAGTTAAAACGGTGACCTGGCTCTGCCGTACGGGCATCAGCCCATTCAACAGCATCACTGCCCATAATTTCAAAAATGAAACAAAGCTTTTCACAACAATCCCTCCTGATTTCAATTTTGAATCCTAGCAACTCTATTAAACTTTCTGGCTCTATCTTATCGCGGCAAAATGAAAATGTTTGTCACAATGTGTGTGAAAAATGATTCTAGTTTTTAGAAGTTTTGTTGAATACTGCTGGAAACAGGCCACAAATGTGGACAAAATAAAGTATCAGAGGTTTATTCACAGCTTATCCTAAGGATAAACACATATTACCCACAGCGTATATCCACATATCCACATAATCATTCAATATTTAGTATAAGAACACATATTCCCCACTATATCTATACACAATTTTATCAACTTATGCACAGAAAATTGTGTATAAGTATGTATCGATGGGGCCAATACATTGAATCTTTGAAAATTATTTCTATATTTAGAAGGATTTCTTTTTAAATGAGAGAATATTTTAAAAGTTCGAAACTCTAAACAATACTGATCCATAAGGGGGAAGACATATTGAAAAAACGTCTTATGCGTTCTGCCGTTTTTGTATTTATTTTATTATTCACATTATCCACATGCCTTTCCGGAGTGCAGGCAAAAACAGCTGCTGAAAAACAATCTCCGGAACTGAAGAAGGCGGAAGTTTACGGAGATATTGATGTAACATCAGATAAACAGACAACAGTCATCGTTGAATTGAAAGAGGAATCATTGGCAGAGGCAAAAGCGGAAGGAAAAAAACAAACAAAAGCTTCATTAAAAGCCGAACGCAGCAAAGCGAAAAATAAAGCGAAAAAAACAATCAAAAAGGCGAAAATCAAACGGGAGTATGATCGTGTTTTTTCGGGATTTTCCATGAAGCTGCCGGCGAGTGAAATTCCAAAGCTCCTTGCCGTTAAAGAAGTTAAAGCGGTTTATCCAAATGTGACATACAAACCTGACCGTGTAAAAGGTAAAGACGTGACAATTGCCGCAGACGCGTTTCATCCACAGATGGATAAAAGCGCGCCTTACATCGGAGCGGACCAGGCCTGGAAATCGGGCTATACCGGTAAAGGCATCAAGGTGGCCGTCATTGACACAGGTGTTGATTACACACATCCTGACTTAAAGAAAAACTTCGGGCCATACAAAGGATATGACTTTGTGGACAACGACTATGATCCTCAGGAAACACCTGCCGGCGACCCGCGCGGAGAAGCAACTGAACATGGTACACATGTTGCAGGCACAGTCGCCGCAAATGGACAGATCAAAGGGGTTGCGCCTGATGCGACACTTCTCGCCTACCGTGTACTCGGACCAGGCGGATCGGGTACGACTGAAAACGTCATCGCAGGGATAGAAAAAGCCGTCGCCGACGGAGCGGACGTTATGAACCTCTCCCTCGGAAATTCACTCAACAGCCCTGACTATGCGACGAGCATTGCGCTTGACTGGGCGATGTCAGAAGGTGTAACCGCGGTGACATCCAACGGCAACAGCGGACCTGAGAACTGGACCGTCGGATCGCCCGGAACCTCAAGGGAAGCGATTTCCGTCGGTGCTTCACAGCTCCCTTATAACGAGTATTCCGTAACGTTTGACTCTTATTCGACCGCCAAAGTGATGGGCTATGACGAAGAAAAAGACATTCAGACCTTGAACAATCAAGAGGTTGAGCTTGTTGAAGCAGGAATTGGGCAAGCTGACGATTTTGCAGGAAAAGATGTGAAAGGAAAAGTCGCGGTGATCCAAAGAGGTGTCCTCCCGTTTGTGGATAAAGCCGAAAATGCGAAAAAAGCCGGTGCGATTGGAGCTGTGATCTACAATAATGTATCCGGAGAAATCGAGCCCAACGTGACGGGTATGGCCGTACCGACCGTCAAACTGTCGAAAGAAGAGGGAGAAAAGCTTGTCCAGCAGATGAAAGAAGGGAAGCACACTGCTGTCTTTTCTTTTAAGTTGGATAAAAAGCTCGGTGAAACCATCGCATCCTTCTCATCCCGGGGCCCTGTCATGGATACTTGGATGATCAAGCCTGACGTTTCAGCACCAGGCGTCAATATTGTCAGTACGGTTCCTACACATGATCCGCAAAACCCTTACGGCTATGCCTCTATGCAAGGAACCAGCATGGCTTCGCCACACGTTGCAGGAACCGCTGCCATTTTAAAACAGGCCAAGCCCGACTGGGCGCCTGAGCAAATCAAGGCCGTCCTTATGAACACGGCCGAAAAACTAACGGATGAAAACGGCAAACCCTATCCGCACAATACGCAAGGCGCAGGCAGCATCCGGATCATGGACGCTCTCAAAGCTTCATCTATTGTGAGCCCTGGCAGCCATTCATTCGGCACCTATATGAAAAACAAAGGAAAGCAAACGAAAAAACAAGCACTTACGATCGAAAACCTTTCATCGTACAGAAAAGCCTATCAGCTTGAGTACTCTTTCAAAGGGCAAGGCATATCTGTAAAAGGAACACAGCGGGTCGTCATTCCTGCCAAGAAAACCGGTAAAGCGAATGTGAAGGTGACCGTCAACGCTGCGAAAACAAAAGCCGGAACATATGAGGGCACAGTGTATGTCCGCGACGGCAGCAGAAAAGTGGCCGAAATTCCGACCCTTTTGATTGTCAAAGAGCCCGACTACCCGCGCGTCACATCCGTAACCGTTGAACCGGGAACAAAAGAGGGGACATATACGGTCGAAGCTTATCTTCCAGGAGGGGCAGAAGAACTGGCATTTCTTGTGTATGACGAAAACCTTGAATTCATCGGACAGGCAGGGGTTTATAAAAACCAAGGAAAAGGGTATCAAACATATCAATGGAACGGAAAGATCAATGATACAACCGCCCTTAAACCGGGCAAATATCATATGCTCGCTTACGCCTCTTCTAAAGGAAAATCAAGCTATGTGCTGACAGAGGAGCCGTTTATCGTCGAATAATGGGAAGCCTTGTTGAGAGTCACTCAACAAGGCTTTTTTATGTTAAAATACGGATAATCAAACCCCCTCGCGTTCACAGGAGAAGCCCTTCTCTTTAAAACGCGAAAAAATCCAATCGGAGGATTTCGCTTATATGCTTTCATTTCTCGTATTATTCGGCTTATCCTTCATGTCGGTCTGCTTTATCTTTTTCACGGTATTGTATTTCACCCTCAACCTGCAAACAAACGAACGACACCCTTTTCAGAAAGCGGCGGAGCATACGGTAGACACGATCATTCTCGTGCCGCTCAGCTGGCTGTTTACCGCCGTATACATAGGGGTCCTGCTCATCCTTCTCCCCATCCGCAGTCTAATGAATGTTTTTCAGCAAAAACGCTGATGGTCTGCAAACGCCTCCGCTAAAAGGCGGTATGATTTCAGCTTATCCTGGAAATTGTGTGTGATTGTGACCGCCATGACTTCATCCGTTCCATAAGCGTCCGCCAAAGCAAGCAGCTGTTGTTTCACCTGTCGTTGTGTACCGATCACCATGCGATTTCGATTATCGTTGATTCTTCTCTTTTCATATGATGAATATTCATATGACTGCGCCGTTTCAAAAGATGGGAAGCCGTCTGTTACCAGCCCCTGTTCATTTGCCAATAAAGAAAAATCAAGGCTCTTGGCGAGGTGTTCTGCCTCTTCTTCAGTGTCCGCGCAAATCACAAATACAGCGACAATCACTTTCGGTTTGTCGCCCAGCACCGAAGGTTGGAATCGTTCCTTATATTGCCTGGCCGCTTCAGCTCCTCCCTCTCCATTGATAAATTGGGCAAAGGTATAGGCCGCACCGATTTGCGCAGCCAGTCTGGCGCTTTCCCCAGAGGAACCAAGCAGCCACACCTCCGGAGCGGAACTGACAGTCGGTGATGCGGTTAAATGCGGAAAGCGGTGGTGTTCATCGGCCAGATCGTACAGATATGTGACAAGATCATGAATCTGATCCGGATATTGATCCGTCTGACGCCTGCCGCCGTTTTGAAGAGCCATTGAAGCGATCGGCATACCCCCGGGCGCCCGGCCGATCCCCGCGTCAATCCTGCCTGGTGCAAGTCCTTCCAGAACGCGAAAGTTTTCAGCCACCTTATAAGCGCTGTAGTGGGGGAGCATAACCCCTCCTGACCCCAGACGAATCTTTGCTGTTTTCGCGGCGATAAACCCAAGCAAAACCTCAGGGCTTGACCCCGCCAGATTTCTCGAAAAATGGTGCTCAGACACCCAAAATCTCCTGTACCCAAGCTTCTCTGCCATTTGAGCAAGCTCGGCCGTCTGTCTGAGAGCTGTTTCAGGAGTGCTCCCTTCGGAAACAGGCGACTGATCCAGTATACTTAACGACAACATCGTCTTCCCTCCAATTTCTTCGTTTACTTTTTAGCCGTAAAAAGAAATAATAGTATCATGTAATCATTAAAGGAGCACCAGGATTGATGAATGAGCAAAAGCCGAAACAAAAACCGCATCCTCCAGCCGTACAAGAAAACTTTGCCAAAGGCTGTTTATTCGGAATCCTTTTCAGCCTTCCATTCTGGATCTTGTTTTATTTTTTCCTGAAACACGTCATGTCGATATAAACATGAAAGAAGCCCCTGTTGGAAGGGGCTTTTCTTTACCTTTTATTAAACCCTTTTTCTTTTACGAAATCATGCATATACGTTCGCTTCGGCTCCTTCAGGCTTTGGACGATCTGCTCTGTCCATTTGTCTTTCCTTTTGCCGTTTGTTCTGTTTTGATAGTAATTTGAAATGGTTTCGTCATACGCGTGCAATTGTTTGTGAAACCTTTCGTCATCTATATCATAAGTATTTTCGTGGTAAATATGCTCAAGCGGCAATCTTGGCTTTTGAGCGGACGGATTGGCCGGATGACCGACGACAAGCCCGAACAGCGGAAGGACATATTCAGGTGTACCCAGTACCTCTGCCACCTTGTTCAGAGCGTTGCGAATGCCGCCGATATAGCAGATGCCCAGCCCCATCGATTCAGCGGCAATCGACATGTTTTGTGCGGCAAGAGCGGCATCGATGACACTGACCATAAACGTTTCAGTGCTTTCAAGAGAGCCCTGGATGTCTTCCCCTTTTTCTCCGGCCATTTTCTGATGCCGGTAAAGATCTGCACAGAACACAAACAAATGGCCGTTTTTTTCAACATACGGCTGATCGCCAGCCAAAGCAGCAAGCTCGCGCTTCTTCGTTTGGTCGGTTACTCCGATAATCGAATAAGCTTGAATATAGCTGGAAGTTGATGCGCTTTGCGCGCTTTCTACAAGCAAATGCACCTCTTCTTTTGTCAGCGGCTGGTCCGTAAAGGACCGGATCGAACGGTGATTTAAAATGGTTTCAATCGTTTGATTCATTGCTATACCTCCTCATGACTTTATCATATCCAAAATCTGATGATCTCTAAAGCGAAACGGTTTCTCCGGGGAAAGGAAGCGGTATAAATTGAATCGAAAGAAAGATGACGCGCATACAGCGGGCTTTTGTGCTGATGGAACACCGGACAGTTTTGTTTGGAGAAGAAGTTCACACCCTCCATGTGGCGGCCGCTGCCGAATACAAATTAAAGACAGCCGGATCGGCTGTCTTTTTTTGGCGTTTATTTAAACATATAGCCTTGATATTTGCTTAGCTGGCAGCTTGCATTATAGACGATGGCATAGCCGATAAGGGCCGACAAAATAGAGCTGCCCCCATAGCTGACCAACAGCAGAGGAACACCTGTGACCGGCATCAGCCCGATGTTCATCCCGATGTTTTGGAACGTGTGAATCACAATCAGCGCGGTATACCCGACACAGAAAAAAGCGGCAAACCGATTATACCGATGTATTTTATCGATCAGAACGACAAGCCGGTAAATGAGAAAGAAAAATATCAGCACGACAAAAGTACAGCCGATAAAGCCAAAGCTTTCGCCGATGACGGCGAAGATAAAGTCGGTTTGGCCTTCAGGAACATGGACTTTCATATTGTTCATACCAGTGCCGAATATTTCTCCTGATCCAATCGCCATAACGGCTTTTTCTGTCTGATAAGTGTCATTGGCGGTCTGCTGGTCAGAATCAACCCATGTCATCACCCTGTTGATCTGGTACTCCTTAATATGCAGTGTATTCTGCGAAAACTCGGGAAAATGGATCACCAGAAATAAAACGAGCAAAACAAGCGAAACGCCGCTGCCGACGATGATAAAAATCAGTTTCCAATTGATTCCCGACAAAAACACCATGACGGCGACAAAGAACATGCAGATTCCAGCCGTCCCCGCGTCCTGCATCAAAATCAAGCCGATCGGAACCGCTGATACAGCCGCGATTTTCAGCAAAAGGTGAACATCCTCCCGCAAGGTGCGAGAACCCTTTGGACTCGCTTTTGAAATCACGGAAGCCAGCATCATGATCAAACCGATTTTCATAAACTCAGACGGCTGCAATGTCACCGTTCCAAATTGAAACCAGCTCTTCGCCCCTTTTTTAACCGGTGCAATCGACTCGGGACTGAATTTCAAAATGATCAATGACAGGATGCCAAATACAAATATATACACGCTGAACTTTTCGAGCTGCTCCAAATCAAAATAAAGAAAACCGACGACCACGGCAATGCCGAGCAAATAATAGATCAGCTGCTTTGCCGGATAGCCGTTTAAAGCGAATGACGGCTGTGCTGCATAAACAGCAATCACGCTGATGATAAAGAACACACTTAATATAAAAATCAAATCACCCTGATAATAGGGACTTGTCTCATTTTTCTTATGACCCATGATACCCCGCCTTATTCCTTCATCAAAAACACTATCTTTCATTATACATGAACAGTATCGAAGAATACACGAAAAGGGGGTGCTTCCCATAAAAATAACAGCCTGAATGTACAGGCTGTTATTTAAACATATAGCTTTGGTATCTCGTTAATTGGCAGCTTGCATTATAGACGATCGCAAACCCGATTAAAGTAGCGACGATGGAGCTCCCCCCATAGCTGACCAACAGCAGGGGAACACCTGTGACAGGCATAATTCCAATGTTCATGCCGATGTTTTGAAAGGTATGGATGACGATCAACGCCGTAAAACCTGCACAGAAAAATGAGGCAAATTTGCTGAACGGATGTATTCGGTCTATTAAAACGACAAGCCGGTAAATGAAAAAGAAAAACATGATGACGACAAAGGTGCAGCCGGTAAAACCGAAGCTCTCGCCAATGACGGCAAAAATAAAGTCTGTTTGGGCTTCGGGGACATATACTTGCAGATCGTTTACACCGTTGCCGAACACTTTTCCTGAACCGATCGCCATTTGCGCCCTGTCGACCTGCATTTTGTCATCTGCAGTTTGTTCGCTCGGATTAACCCAGGTCATAACCCGGTTAATCTGGTATTTCTCAATTCCGACCGCACCCGCAACATCCGGGAATTTGATGATGACATACAATATTAAAACGGCTACGCTGAGGCCTGATAAGAAGATCAGTGAAATGAGCTTCCAGTTGACACCTGAAAGGAAGATCATCACAAGAATCACAAACATGACGATCCCGGCCGTACCGGTGTCCTGTTCTAAAATCAGCCCCGCCGGCAAAATGACGATGCCGAAGATTTTCAATAAAAAGATCCAATCCTCTTTTAACGTCCGCTTTCCGGTTGGACTATGTTTGGACATAAACGATGCTAAATACATGATCAAGCCGATTTTCATAAACTCAGACGGCTGCAATGTAAAGCCGGGAAGCATAAACCAGCTTTTTGCGCCATTGATAACCGGAGCAAACCTGTAAGACCCTATATAAGAGGGGCTGAATTTTAACACAATCAGCATCAGGATGCCGAGTATGTAAAAATAAAAGCTGAGCTTTTCAAGCTGCTCCAAATCAAAGTATAGAAACAGAATGACGATGAGCGCTCCCAGCAAATAGTACAGGGACTGCTTCATCGCAAACGGCTCATTGTATTGGTTAAATTGCTGAGCGGCGTATACCGCCACAATGCTGATGATAAAAAAGACTATAAATACGAAGATCAAATCGCCTTGATAAAAGGGATTTGATATGTTTTTTCTCTGACTCATTCAAAATCCCGCCCTTATTTCTGACACAATGCAATATAGTGAAGACAGTATCAACTTCCTCACAAATGATATGACGTACAAAAAACCAAAATGTTTCGAATGAAACATACACAAAAAAATTCCTTCTTCATTTTAAAGGATTCTTCCAACTATTGTCGAATTTGATAAAGTCATTGATTTTTGATTGATTTGTATTAAAATGAGTAATGTTGCATAAAATTAAATTTTTGTCGGCAAATATTCATGGGCTGACGAAAGCATAACCATAAGGAGTTTTTAATTTGGATAAAGCACTTCAAAAGCGTAAACGGCTTGATCTGATAAAGTTTTTGATCCCTTCGCTTATCGGAATTATTTTATTTATGATTCCCGTTCAGATTGCAGGAGATTTAACGATTCCAATTGCGATTTTTTCTAATGCACTGCAGGAACTGCTTCACCGGCAGCTGCCGTTCATTATGATATTGATCGTCACCGTAACATTTATCTTAACCTTTATCACGAAAACCTTCCATCCGTCTTTCATCAAGAAAAGCGAATTTTTCTATAAGCTGCTGAATGTATCTTTATTCTGGTACATCGTCCGTTTGTTCGGGATGATTTTCGCAGTGATGACATATTTTAAGTTTGGACCTGAAGCCGTGTATGCCGACAGCACGGGTGGAACATTATTGTTTGATCTGCTTCCGGTTCTCTTTTCCGTCTTTTTTTTCGCAGGTCTTTTCCTGCCTTTTCTGCTGAATTTCGGTCTGTTGGAATTGTGCGGGGCGCTGATGAAAAAACTGATGAGGCCTGTCTTCAGGCTGCCCGGGCGGTCTTCCATTGATTGTATGGCCTCATGGCTTGGAGACGGAACGATCGGCGTTCTCCTCACAAGCAAACAATACGAAGACGGATTTTATACAAAGCGTGAGGCCGCCATCATCGGCACGACTTTCTCCGTCGTCTCCATCACATTCTGCCTCGTGATTATTTCGCAGGTGGGCTTGGGCCATATGTTTGTTCCATTTTATTTGACCATACTGCTGGCCGGAGCCGTTGCGGCCGTGGTCAGTCCTCGTATTCCGCCTTTATCAAGAAAGGCTGATACGTATATTACAGATCAGAAAGATCAGGACCATGAGCAGATTCCGGAAGGGTTCACACCGTTCAAATGGGGTCTCACCCAGGCTGTCGCCAAGGCGAAGCAGAATTCAAGCGTCAAAGAATTTTTGCAGGATGGGACCAAAAATGTACTCGATATGTGGATGGGCGTGGCTCCCGTCGTCATGGCGCTCGGCACGGCTGCACTGATTGTCGCCGAGTACACGCCTGTATTCAAGTGGCTTGGTCTGCCGTTTATCCCGCTGCTTCAGCTGCTGCAGGTCCCTGAAGCCGCAGAAGCCTCACAGACGCTTGTCGTCGGCTTTGCCGACATGTTCCTTCCGTCTGTGCTTGGAAGCGGCATTGAGAGCGATATGACGCGTTTCATCATCGCCTGTGTATCCGTCACTCAATTAATCTATATGTCTGAAGTCGGCGGCCTTCTGCTCGGTTCGAAAATCCCGGTGACATTTATCGACCTGGTCTTGATTTTTATCGTTCGAACGCTGATTACACTGCCTATCATTGTCTTGTGCGCCCACTTTATTTTTTAAAGTAAACGGCCCTTGGTTTCCATTCCAAGGGCTTTTTCATTCAGAAAAAGTCATTGATCCAAGGACTCCGCGGCCTGATCGTGTCATCCAGCCGCATCACTTCCTTTTCGCTTCCCGTCAGTCTGCCGGACTCATATAAAAACCGGGCGCTTCGCGCACCAAGGAAAAACGCCGTGAGAGCCGCGATATCGCCGGTGAGACAACCCGCATCTCTTTTTTCATCTGCGGCTTCAACACCCTGTTTATCAACCTTGAATGTTCGGTTATTCCATGGAGCCGCGTTGTCCTTGACCTGAAAAATGAACGGCTCTTCAATTCGCCGTCTGAGCGGGTATTGCTCCAGAAAAGAACCGATATCGGTGATTCTCGCCATCGCGTAGGGCTGAATTTCCTGCTTGATTTTTGGCTCATCAAGGTGATAATCGAGACCATCTTCAGGCTGGACTGTCATTTCAAGCTCTTCGATCATCGAGTCATGCTGGCAAATGAAATTCCATAGTCCCATCCGCGCTTCATGCCGAATGCAAATCAGCTCATCAATCGTCATTTTGCGATTTTCGATTGTGTAGAGCATATAGCCGAGCGGGACGCCTTCCTTTGAATAATATACAGCAGTTACCACGGAATCTTCCAAAATATCTGTCATCCAATAGTCTGCCTCCCGCCTTAACAAACCATTATGGCGGCTTCGGAACTGATCATATAGCAGTCCCGCTGCAGCCTGTCCTTCGGCTTTTTCCAGCCTTCTGACAAAGCCGTCCGTTTGTTCAAAAGGTGTGAGATGTTCACGCTTCAGCCGATAAACCTTTTGATAAAACGCCAATTCCCAGCCAAACTTGCGGTAAAAAGCGATTTTAAAAGGGTGTAAAAAGCTGATGGTCTGCTGATTCTCCCTCATTCTTTTCAAAGACTCCACCAATAGCTGTCTGACCGTTCCCTTTCGGCGTTCCTCAGGCCAAGCCGCGACACCTGCAATCCCTCCCATATCCATATCGAGATGCTCGATTTGAGCTTTAAACGGAATGATATTCAGCTTTGAAAGAAGTTTTCCGCCCTCTTTGATGCCAATCACTTCATGCTTTTGATAAAGTTGTTTTGCTTTTGCCAGTTCTTTTTCGGAAAGCTTTCTCTGAAAAGCATATTCTGAAAGGCTGATCGCTTCCAGAATATCCGCCTCTGACGTCAATTCGGCCAACCTTCGCATCATCAGCCTCCTAAGGTATATTTATTCCACAATATATTCTCTTTTCTGCCCTTTATTTCCTACTGAGCTGACGCAAAAATTGAGCCGTTAGTTGGAGCGGAAAATGTTTTCCATTATGTATCATTTTTCGAATAACGTGGTATAATAAATGTAACAGAATGTTCACAAAATATTCTTCAGTTAGACACAAATTCATATTTAACCCGCTTGTTTTGACAGCGTTATCATTATTGAAAGGGGCTGAAAACGTATGGATATGTTTTTCGCTTACTTGCTGATCGCAAGCGCCACTCCACTGTTTTTATGGCTGGATAACAAAAAGGTCGCACTTTCGTCTATACCGCCAATCATTTTAATGTGGGTATTCTTCTTTTTCTACATGACAAGCAGTCTTTCTCCTACAGGACACTCTCTCATGATCGCACTCTTCATTCTCAACGTCATCATTGCCCATGTCGCCGCCTTCTTGATTTACGGACTTCCATTGATTCGAAAACACATGAGCCGATAATACGAAAAAACCCTCTTGTTTCCAAGAGGGTTTTGCTTGATTTGATTAATGTCCGCTATGCTCAGAATGATGTTCACCCGGAGATCCGCCTTCAGGATTGTCTCCGTGATGAGTATGAGCCGCGAAGATCCAAATAGAACCGGCTACAATCGCAATTGCAATAAATGCAGCAAAGAGCGTGTTTCCGACTTGGATATTTCCGCTGTCACTTTCAGTCATATGCATAAACATCAAGAGCTGAAGTGCAGCCTGGATGATAGCAAAGCCAAAAATAATCCACAGCTTTGCAGTCATGCTTAAATCGGTATAGATCACCCATAGGGCCAATAAGGTGAGCACAATGGACATTACGAACCCGACAATATGCTTCCAAGGAAAGTGGCTGTGTTCAGCCGATTGTTTTGCCGCCATTATACATTCACCAACCCTATCAAATAGACTCCGGTAAAGATGAAGATCCATACCACGTCTAAAAAGTGCCAATATAAGCTTGAAATAAACAATTTAGCAGAAGTTTGCGGCGTCAGACCGCGCTTTTTCGTCTGCAGTAAAATACCGATGATCCAGAAGATACCGATCGACACGTGCAGTCCGTGCGTTCCAAGCAGGACGAAGAACGCCGACCAGAAAGCACTTGTTGATAAAGTGGCACCTTCATGCACATAATGTGTGAACTCCGTAATCTCATAGAATACAAAGCCTGCACCAAGCAGGAGTGTAATGATCATCCAAATCATCACACCTTTTAAGCTTCCGCGTCTCATTTCATGAACGGCAATACCGCATGTAAAACTGCTCGTTAACAGCAGGAACGTCATGATTAAGACAAGCTTGGCGTCAAACAGCTCTGCCGGCAATACGCCTCCTGCTGTCCGGTTATGAAGAACAGCATAGGTCGAAAACAGCGTAGAGAATAACGCAATTTCCGCTCCAAGAAAGATCCAAAAGCCAAGGATGTTCAATCTTCCTATCTCAGACCGATATTCCATAGGAGCGTTTGAATTGCTATGTTCTGCATGTTCCATCAGTCACGCCTCCTTTACTTGGCATTCTTTCGTTCAGTCTCTTTTATTTCCTCAACACTTACATAGTAGCCGTCGTCATATTCAAATGAACGAAGAATCATACAGAGGAATACACCGATCAGACCGACGATTCCCATCCAATACCATTCAAAGACAAGTCCGAATCCTGCAAAACCGAAGCATAGCGACATGATAAACGGACGTCCTGAATTGCTCGGCATATGAATCTTTTTAAACTTGCTTTCAGGATGAATATCGACTTTGTCTTCCTTCATTTGCGCAAAAGCATCAGGTGATGTAACTTCAGGCAGAACCGCAAAGTTGTAGTGCGGCGGGATCGCAGATGACGTAGCCCATTCAAGCGTACGACCCATTCCCCAAGCATCTCCTGATTCCTCGCGTTTTGCATGACGGAAGCTGTAGAAAATGTTGTAGCAGAGAACGATGAACCCTGCGGCCATCAGCAATGCGCCAAATGTCGCAATCATGTTCAATGCAGTCCAGCCGTCTTCTGCTCCGTATGTGTAAATACGGCGCGGCATTCCCTGCAATCCCAGGAAATACATCGGGAAGAAACAGATGTTAAAGCCGGTCATAAACAGCCAGAAGAACCATTTTCCGATGCGTTCGTTCAGTTTGTGGCCGAACATTTTCGGATACCAGAAGATAAATCCGGCAAAACAAGCAAACACAGTACCCGCAATCAGCACATAGTGAAAGTGCGATACGAGGAAGTATGTGTTGTGATATTGATAATCCGCAGCAGCCATCGCCAGCATAACGCCCGTAACCCCGCCGATGACGAAGTTAGGAATAAATGCGAGCGACCACAGCATCGGAGTTGTGATTTTGATTCTGCCTCGATGCAGCGTCAACAGCCAGTTAAAGATTTTAACACCGGTCGGTACGGATATCGCCATCGTCGTAATCGAGAAGAACGAGTTGACCGCCGCGCTGTTGCCCATTGTGAAAAAGTGGTGCAGCCAAACGACGAAGCTGAGAACCGAAATGGCAACAATCGAATAAACCATTGCTTTATAGCCGAACAGCTGCTTTCTTGCAAATGTCGCAATAATTTCTGAAAAAATACCGAAAGCGGGCAAAATAACGATATAAACCTCAGGGTGTCCCCAAATCCAGAAAAGGTTCGCCCAAAGCATCGGCATACCGCCGTTTGCCAACGTGAAAAAGGCTGTTCCGAACAAGCGGTCAAATGTCATCAGCGCCAAAGCCACTGTCAAGACAGGGAAGGCGAAAATGATAATTACACAAGTGATCAGCGTTGTCCAAGTGAACATCGGCATCCGCCAGAGGGTCATGCCTTTTGTGCGCATTTTCAGGATGGTGACCATAAAGTTGATCCCGGTGAGCAGCGTACCGATACCGGCGATCTGAAGACCGAGCAAGTAATAGTTCTGCCCAGGTCCAGGACTCAGCTCATTGCCTGCAAGAGGCATGTATGCGGTCCATCCTGCATTCGGTGATCCGCCGATCACGAACGAAATATTAAACAGCATCGCTCCGACCATGAAGGTCCAGAAGCTTAAGTTGTTCAAATACGGAAATGCAACATCGCGTGCACCGATTTGAAGAGGTACGACAACGTTCATTAATCCAATAAGAAACGGCATCGCCATGAAGATGATCATGATCGTACCGTGAGTCGTAAATACTTCATTGTAGTGATTTGAATCTAAAAAGCTGTTATTAGGAAGCGTGAGCTGGGCACGCATCATTAATCCATCGACACCGCCGCGGAAAAACATAATCACTGCGGCAAGAATGTACATAATCCCTAGTCGTTTATGGTCGACGGTGGTAATCCATTCTCTCCAAAGCCATTTCCACTTTTTAAAATATGTCAGCACAAATACGATTGCAAGAGATGTTAGCAAAATGGAAATCTGCGCGCCGAGAATTAATGGGTCACCTGTAATTATGAATTCGTCCCATTTCAAATGCATGCAAGCTTCCTCCTTTCCTAGTGAGAATCATTAGAGTGCTCAGATTGTTTTTGATTGTCTTCTGTCTTCACATTTTCAAACGGATCTGATTTGGAGTGCGGAGATTTCGGCTCCCAGCCTAATCTTTCGCGTGCTTTTACGGCGTATTCCGCATCATTTCCATGATTGACGTATTTCAGATGCGTAGATGAAAACGTCATCTCATCCACATTCTGAGGAAGCATCAGTTCATCATACTTGCTCTTCGTCAGCTTTGGAGCTTCTTTTTGCGTTTTCTGCACCCACTCATTGAAGTCGCTTTGAGATACCGCTTTGACGTCAAATGTCTGTTCCGCAAACCCTTCGCCTGTGAAGTTTGCGTTGCGGCCTTTATATGTTCCTTCATGATCTGCCTGCAGGTATTGCTCCATTTCCATTCCGGACATCGCATATTTCTGTCCGCCAAGCTGCGGAATCCATAGTGATGCCATAGAATCGGCAGATGAAATTTTAAACAAAATCGGTCGGTCTGTCGGGATATTCAAGTAGTTGACCGTTTCAATATCCTGTTCAGGATAGCTGAATACCCATTTCCAATCGACAGATGTAGCATAAACAACCAAAGGTTCTTTATCCTTTGATGCTTTTGGAGCCTCTTCTAGAGAATAAATTGTTTGAACTGTCGGCACAGACAGCGCAATGACAATTAAAATCGGAACCACTGTCCAGACAATTTCTAAAAACGTATTGCCTTCCACTTCCGGACTGTATGGTGACTTTCGGTCTTTGCGTTCACGGTATTTGACGATCATGACCGTAAAAAGGACAAAAACGACCGCTACGATAAACAGCATAAATCCAATCGATAATAAAATAAGATCTCTTTGCTGTGAAGCAACCGGCCCCTTAGGATCTAATACCGCAATTTGACTGCAGCCACCCAATAAAAATACAGATGAAAGCAGTGCAAGCAGAATCAGTGGCTTGAATGCTCTGAACAAGAGGATCACCATCCTTCCTTAATGATGCATAAAATTTGGTCAGAATATCTAAATAAAAGGATTCTGAAACTTTTTCTTCTACCTTGCTATGCTATCAAAATCTTCACCAATTAGCCTTATTTTTTTCGAAAGTTCACCTTTTTTTCACCCAAATGTCATAAAATCGTCAAATTTTGTCCATAATAATATGAATAACGGAGGAAATTTGTTGGTAATTTTTTAGTTCTTTTTACATAGAAAGCAAGCATTGGTAATTGGTTTCCAACGGGGGCGATCTGTCAAATTTAGGTTTATCAAAATAAAAAAGTTTGGTTTATCATTGATTTAATCATGTTAAACCATTTCTGGATTCATGACCATCCTTCTTTCACATTCCCGCATGTTCATTTCCACAAACAAAAAAGAGCTTTCAAGTTTGAAAGCTCTTAAAACTGATTGACTCTTCAACAAATGCAAGAATTGCAGAGCACTTTTTGCCCTAGATTTAAAAACCGCTTACTTGCCGTCCGACACCGCTTCTTTTTTGGACCGGTAGCCGTCGGGGTGTTCTTTAAACCAATTCCACGCGCTTTCAATAATCGTTTCCAAATCGGCGTACTTCGGCTTCCATTCAAGTTCGTCCATCGCTTTCTCTGAAGAGGCGATAAGCTGTGCCGGATCGCCAGCGCGCCGTTCGGCAATCTCGGCCGGAATCCGGCAGCCTGTTACTTTGCGGGCCGTCTCGACGACTTCTTTGACCGAAAAGCCCGTGCCGTTTCCCAGGTTGTAAACAGCGCTTTCGCCGCCGTCACGGAGCCTTTCCACCGCAAGGATATGCGCATCGACCAGATCCATCACATGGATATAATCCCTGATACACGTCCCGTCCGGCGTCGGATAGTCGTCCCCGAAGATCATGATTTTGTCCCGTTTGCCCAGTGCAACCTGAAGAATGATCGGGATGAGGTGTGTTTCAGGCTGATGGTCTTCTCCAATCAGCCCCTTGAGATGGGCCCCGGCTACGTTGAAATAGCGCAGTACAACATGACGGATGCCGTACGCTTTTTCCGACCACTTGAGCATTTTTTCAATGGCGAGCTTTGTTTCTCCATACGGATTTGTCGGATCTGTCACGTCCGTCTCCATAATGGGAACCCGGTCAGGCTCCCCGTATGTAGCGGCAGTTGATGAAAAGACGATTTTCTTCACATCAAACGCCCTCATCACCTCAAGCAGGCAGACAGCTCCGTAAACATTGTTATCGTAATATTTGAGCGGTTCTGTCACGCTTTCCCCAACCAATGAGTCGGCGGCAAAATGCATGACCGCTTCGATCTCGTTTTCCTGAAACACGTTTTTCAGAAACGCTTTATCACGCAAATCTCCTTTATAAAAAGCGGCTCCGGAAAGCGCCGCCTCCTCATGCCCTGTTTGCAGATTATCGATAATGACGACTTCCTCACCGCGCTCCAACAGCTCTGCCACAGCATGACTGCCGATGTAGCCCGCACCTCCGCATACTAAAATTGCCAACTTCTCTCTCTCCTTTTCAGTTCAAACTTTGTCTTAAATATGGCATGCCTATGATTCTCCCCGCAATAGATCAAACACTTCATTTTCAGAGAATTCGATTTCCAAGCAAACATATACATATCGTTAAAAACCAGGCGACTTCATTTTACCATTTTCCAGCTTTTCCAGCCTTTGTTGTCAAAATATTTTCACAAAAACAACACCCGTCTTCGCGTGTTCCAATTTATTACTCTGTTAGAATAGTTCGGATTTTCCTCCAAAATCGAGTAACACCCTTGGAAAAGAAGCTTGTTTTTGTCCAAATTCTATACTTTTCTCTCTCGTTTTGAAAACAAAGTTCTTTTTTTCCACTTAATGATCATTTAAAGTAGTATGATCGGATTACCCTCTTTTGATCCCACTTCTCATATAAGCAAAAAGAACCCTTTCGCCAAATCGCTGCCTGAATCTCTTAATCCCTTGCTGCTTGTGGATTTACCTCTATTAAATTGATCTTTTTCAGCTCTTTTTTCACTATTATTTTTTGAATATTCAAAGGATACTCGGCTGCAATTGAGAAATTCTTAATAGGGAAAAGTAATCATTTTTATTTGAATACTATCCAGTCAGTAATTGATTGTTTATTATTATAAGTAAGAATCTAAGATTTTTTGGTTTTTTTAGTCAGTTATTTAGGGAATAGGTAGGTTGAATCGATCTGCCTTTGTGAACTTTTTATGAAATTTGTCATTGTTTTCACATGGGTGTTGTTTTATAACTTTGATACATCTCAAGGCAAAAATAAGGTTTTCCTTGGGATGAACAACGTCTTATCATATTGGAGGAATCTATGAATACTCAAACGAAACACAAGCTGGACAAAGATTGGGTGATTTTGATGAAGGAGGCGAAAAAACTGGGGCTGCATGTCGAAGATGTTAAAGATTTTCTTCGCGCTCAGCGCAAACAAGGAGAAGCTGACAGAAAGCTGAGACAGTAGGGCTTTACCAATCCACAAAACAGGCGGTTCTGTAGAATCTTGAAATTTTCGAGATGATCCAGCCGGCTGTTTTCAAAGAGTGTTTAAAAATTTGATAACGACGTATGTTTACAAGCACAACTGATGCATGTGCATCAGTTTGTATTTGATATAAAAAAGAACAGCTGGCTTTTTCAGCTGCACTTCATTAAAGCATTGATAGTACGCCTCAAAGGGCACTCACTGTCAATGCTGGCCCTCTACATTCTAAAGGGATGCCGGGAGGCCGCAGCTCTTACTGCCCTCTGTAACATGCGGCATGCCCGCTCTTGCTGCACCTCACCGATTGTATTCTCCACATTGCCGAAAAAGCAATCTCCCTAAACCGGACCCAGAGTTTTGGAGAAATCCTTAATCACACATTAAAATCGGATTTTTCGATGATAAAAATCTAAAATATCAATTTTACTGATTGTAAGTCCTCATTATAAACTGAAATAGAATTCACAACAGGAGGTAAGTTTATATGGGGATTGCAGTCATCTGCGGAAGTTCGCGTAAAGGCGGAAATACCGAAGCGCTTGTTGATCTGTTAATAGATGGCCTTGATGCCGACAAGATCTGTTTGCACGACTACCATATCGAGAGTGTACAGGATTACAGGCATGTTGAAGCGCGGCCGTTTTATCCTGACGACGACTACAGAGAGCTGATCAACAAAGTTTTGGAAAATGACATCGTCGTTTTCGCCACTCCAATCTACTGGTTCGGCATGTCAGGGCGGATGAAATATTTCATTGACCGCTGGTCACAAACATTAATTGAAATGGGAAGAGATCAGTTCAAACAGCAAATGTCGGCGAAAACGGCATATGTCATTGCTGTCGGTGATGATGAGCCTCACATCAAAGTGCTTCCTCTCATTCAGCAATTTCAATATATCTTTGATTTTGTGGGCATGGCATTTGGCGGTTATATCATCGGCAAAGGAAATCGCCCCGGCTCCGTTTTGAACGATTCTGCCGCACTTTTTTCCGCAAACGAGCTTCGGCAAAAGCTGATGGAAACAACAAAGAGGGAGATGGAATGAAAAGAGAACAACCGAAGAGCCGCCGCGCTTTATGGAGGAAATATTTCATGGAAATCGTCAGGTCTTTCATCTTATATAAATAAGGGGCATGTGAAATTCGAAGAATAAAACCAGAGCTTGTTACATACCTTTGTTGTATCTTTTCAGACAATTATGAAGGAGGATGCAACAATGAAAAAAGCCGAAATAGATTACAGCAGAGCTGCGGCTTCTCCCGCGTTCCAGCAGCTGTTAAAGCAAAAGCGGGCTTTTATCGTGCCGATGACGATTTTCTTTCTGCTCTTTTATTTTCTTCTGCCGATCATGACATCCTATTTTACATTTTTGAATCGTCCTGCGGTGGGTGCCATTACCTGGGCGTGGGTGTTTGCGATTGCCCAGTTTGCCATGACCTGGACGCTCTGTACTCTCTACATGAAAAAAGCCGATCGGTTTGACAAGATGGCTGAAGACTTTAAAAAGGAATTTGGAGGAGTTGAATCATGAGCAGCACGGCCTTTATTTTGTTTCTTGCGATTGTAGGCCTCACCCTTGTCATCACATATTTTGCGGCGAAGCGGACCAAAACGGCAAATGAGTTTTATACAGCAGGAGGGGGACTGACCGGTCTTCAAAACGGACTGGCCATTGCTGGAGATTATATGTCGGCGGCTTCTTTTCTTGGAATCGCGGGAATGATTGCGCTGAACGGCTTTGACGGATTTTTTTACAGCATCGGATTTCTTGTCGCTTATCTAGTTGTTCTTTATATCGTGGCCGAGCCGCTTAGAAACCTCGGGAAATTTACGATGGCTGATATGATCGCCTCCCGGTTCAAGCAAAAGAAAATCCGGGGTGTCGCAGCATTGAACACGATTGCCATCTCAACATTCTATATGATCGCACAGCTTGTCGGCGCCGGAGCACTCATCAAGCTTCTGCTTGGCATCGACTATACGCTGGCCGTCTGCATTGTCGGCGTTTTAATGACGATATACGTTGTATTCGGAGGAATGATCGCGACAAGCTGGGTGCAGATCATTAAAGCGGTCCTTTTAATGGCCGGAACACTCATCATATCGATACTCGTTTTCTCAAAATTCGGATTCAGCCTCACAAACATGTTTGAGCACATGAAAACGGCCACGCCGCTCGGTGCGGATTTCTTAAATCCGGGGAATAAATACAAGGTTCCTCTTGAAACGCTTTCTCTCAACTTGGCGCTCGTTCTCGGCACGGCGGGGCTTCCCCACATCCTCATCCGGTTTTATACGGTGAAAGATGCCAAAACGGCAAGAAAATCGGTTATTTCCGCTACATGGATTATCGGTATATTTTATATTATGACGGTGTTTCTCGGTTTTGGTGCTGCCGCATTTGTCGGTTTTGAAAACATTTTAGCTGCGGATAAAGCGGGGAATATGGCTGCGCCGCTCTTGGCTCAGGCGCTTGGAGGAGATTTCTTGTTCGCCTTTATCTCAGCGATCGCCTTCGCCACGATTTTAGCGGTTGTCACAGGATTGGTGCTTTCGGCGGCGTCCGCCTTTGCCCATGATATCTACAGCCAGATTATTAGAAAAGGGGCAGCGACGGAAAAAGAGCAAATGATCGCCGCAAGGTGGGCCTCCATCGGTGTATCTGTGCTTTCGATCCTGCTGGCTGTCTTTGCTCAGTCGCTGAATGTCGCGTTTCTTGTATCACTGGCGTTCGCGGTGGCGGCAAGCGCCAACCTCCCGCTGATTGTTTTCACTGTTTTCTGGAAGCGATTCAATACGGCCGGTGCTTTAACTGGAAGTTTGACCGGTCTTCTGAGCGCGCTGATTCTCGTCTCCATCAGCCCGAGTGTTTGGGATCCGGCCGGAAATGCCATCTTTATCGGCGACCCGCTGATCCCGATTTCAAATCCGGGAATTATCTCGATTCCGCTCGGCTTTTTAGGAGCTTATCTCGGAACCGTTTTATCTTCCAAAGCCTCTGATCAGGATGCATTTGAAGAGATCAAGGTTAAAGCGCATACTGGTATCCATATGGACCGGTCGTAAACATTTGAGCGGCCCGGCCGCAGGTTTTCGGCTACATCCGAAAGCGCGCCAGCCGCTCATTCAATGATTTTGTCTTTCGATAGACATCCCGGTAAATTTGAAACAGCTCCTGATACCGCCCGCTGAATGCTCTGCGGGGGGTAAACGTCTCTTTGACATGAACAAATTGTCCGGCGCATGATTCAAGTGTCGGAAACCAGCCGCACCCGACCGAGGCGAGCATCGCCGCCCCAAAAGCCGGTCCTTGTTCGCTTGTCAGTCTGATGATCTCGGCATTAAAAATGTCGGCTTGAATTTGCAGCCATTTTTCGCTTTTCGCGCCTCCGCCGATGGAAATGATGCGGCTGATTTCTTTACCGCCTGCACGAAATTGCTCAATGCTCTCATGGAGGGAAAATGTAATCCCTTCAATGACGGCCCTGACAAAATCTGCCCTCTTATGAGAACTGTCCATCCCGATGAAGCTGGCGCGAATATCAGCGTCTGCATGAGGAGTTCTTTCTCCGGAAAGATATGGCGTAAACAATAGTCCCCCTGCTCCCGGTTGTGAGTCATCCAGTTCGCTGATTAAGGAATCAAATGACAGGTGTTCAGCGAATACATCCTTGAACCAGCTGAGGCTCTGACCGGCTGAAAGCGTCACTCCCATTGAATAATACGCCTTGGGAGCAGCGTGATTAAAAAAGTGTATATTCCCGTTAAACTCTTGCACCGGGTCACTTTCATAGGTGAGGACGACCCCTGATGTGCCGATGCTGCACAAAGCATCACCTTCCTTTAAAATTCCGGCGCCAACGGCTCCGCAGGCATTGTCCGCCCCGCCGGCGAACACTTTAGTATGGCTTGAAAGCCCGGTCTCCGCTGCAAATTCAGGAGTGAGACAGCCGACGAAGGCGCCCGATTCCACCAGCTCGGGACAAATGGATTCGGGTATTCCAAGCCCGCTGCAAATCTCTTTGCTCCATGTTTTATGCTTTACATCAAGCAGAAGCGTCCCGGCAGCATCTGAATATTCGCTGTGAATGCGGCCCGTCATTCTGAATCTGACATAATCCTTCGGCAACAAAAAGACGGCTGCCTTTTCAAACAGTTCCTTTTCGTGTTCCTTTACCCACAAGAGCTTCGGAAGGGTGAATCCTTCAAGGGCCGGATTTTTGACAAGCTTCAGCAGCCGCTCTTTTCCGATCACATCTTCAATCTGCCGGCATTGCTCTGTCGTCCGGGTGTCATTCCATAAAATCGCGTTTCGCAATACTTTTCCTTCCCGGTTTAAAAGGACCAAACCGTGCATCTGTCCGGAAAAGCTGATGCCTTTAATCTGCTCTGCTTCAACGCTGGACTTTTCGACCAATTCCTTAATGGCTTCCTTCGTTTTTTCCGTCCATTCGTTTGGGTCCTGTTCAGAGCAGCCTGAATGCGGCTGTATGATTGAAAACGGCCTTGAGGCCTCTCCACACAATTCTCCGATTTGATTGACAAGTATGACTTTTACCGCGCTTGTGCCAAGATCGGCCCCGATGACATATTCCACTACTGTTTCTCCTTTCCTGCCGGCGTTTCGCGCAAAACGTTTAATAAATAGCGGTTAACTGTCGCTTTCAAATGTTCCTGGCGGCCGGATAGGTTTTCAATCCGATCATTCTCAAGCGCATATGCGGCAAGCTTTTTTAGATCGGCCCGTCCTTCTGCAATGTCCAGACCGATGCCATCCGTATAACTGTTGTAGCGCTTTTCGACCATCCGTTCGAGAACTTTGTCCTCCAAAAGCCGGTGAGCGACTTTCAGTCCGATCGCATACGTATCCATCCCGGCAATGTGGCCGAGAAATAGATCTTCATCCGCAAATGAGGCCCGCCTTACCTTGGCGTCAAAATTGATGCCCCCTGTTTTGAAGCCTCCCGCTTTCAGTATTTCATACATCGCCAAAACAGCAGAGTACAAATCCGTCGGGAATTCATCAGTATCCCAGCCCAAAAGCAGATCCCCCTGATTCGCATCAATCGAGCCGAGCATGTCGTGAAGCGCAGCCACTCTGAGCTCATGCTCAAACGTATGTCCTGCCAATGTGGCGTGATTCGCTTCCAAATTCAATTTGAAATGGTCTTTTAAATCATACGTTTCCAGAAAAGCAATCGATGTTGCCGCGTCAAAATCGTATTGATGCTTTGTCGGCTCTTTCGGCTTTGGCTCAATCAAAAATTGGCCGTTAAAACCGATTTCTTCAGCATAATCAACCGCCATTCTGTAAAAGTGCGCCAAATGATCCAGCTCACGCTTCATATCTGTATTGAGTAATGTTTCATAGCCTTCCCTGCCGCCCCAGAACACATAATTTTCCGCGCCGAGCTCTTTGGCGATCTCCAGCCCTTTTTTCACCATTGCCGCGGCGCGTGCATAAACATCCGCATTGCAGGAGGTTGCCGCGCCATGGACATACCTTGGATGTGTAAACATATTGGCTGTATTCCACAACAATTTAACACCGGTTGACTCCATCATTTCTTTTAAAAAGGAAGTCATTTTATCCAAGTATATAAACGTTTCCCGCAAGGAATCGCCTTCATCAACGACATCCACATCATGAAAACAGAAATAGGGAACGCCGAGCTTCTCAAAAAATTCAAAAGCCGCTTCAGCCCGGGCCTTTGCTTTATCTAAAGGATGTGTCAGCCGGTTCCACGAACGGCTCATCGTCGCATCGCCGAAAGGGTCCTTCCCGTCCGCAGCAAACGTATGCCAATAGGCAACAGCAAAACGGAGATGTTCTTCCATCGTTTTGCCGCCGACACGTTCTTCAGGATTGTAATACTTATACGCGTATGGATGCTCCGAATCTGCGCCTTCATATTTGACCTTGCCTACCTCTTTAAAAAACATGTCCGATCTCCCCCTTATTTTTCCTCTGGAAGTTTGTTTAACCACTAAACTAACTTTTATACTTTTATCTTACAAGATAAATTAAACGCTTTCAATTGGTAATGTTAGAAAAAATTGAGTTTTTAAAATTTGTTATACTATAATAAAAAAGATACATACCATTGCAAAAGAGAGTGATCGTCATTGAATACCGCGGACCAAGCCCTTGTCAAAAAAATGAATAAAGCGCTGATTCTTGAACAGATCATCGCCAATGCCCCCATCTCAAGGGCAAAGCTTTCGGAAATAACGGGGTTAAATAAGGCAACCGTTTCCTCCCAGGTATCTTCCCTGCTGCAAAAGGACATCATTTTTGAAACCGGCCGCGGAGAATCGAGCGGCGGCAGACGGCCTGTGATGCTGAAATTCAACCGCAAAGCGGGGTTTGCGGTCGGCGTCGATATCGGCACGGACTACATCATCGTCGTATTAACTGACCTTGAAGGTAACATTATCGAACAGTATGAACGGGTTCTCGATGAAGAAGACATAACGGCGACAGAACAGGCGCTGATCGAACTGATCGGTTTGGCCATTGACAAGATGCCGCCCTCCCCATACGGCCTGACGGGGATCGGCGTCTGTGTTCCCGGCTTGGTTGACAATGACGAGCGTGTGGTGTTCACGCCAAATAAACCGATACATCTGATTGAATTGAAGAGGCTGCTGGAAGAACATTTCGATGTTCCTGTTTTGATCGAAAATGAAGCAAACGCGGGAGCCGTTGGTGAAAAAGAGTATGGTGAAGCAGGAGATTTGAAACATGCGATTTTTGTGAGTATCAATGCCGGCATCGGGCTGGGGATTTTGATGAACGGCAGGCTCTTTCGAGGTGTTGAAGGGTTTTCCGGAGAAGCGGGGCACATGTCGATCGACTTTAATGGTCCGGCGTGCCGATGTGGAAACAAAGGCTGCTGGGAGTTATACGCGTCAGAAAAAGCCGTTTTTTCACCCTACCTCAAAAATGGAGAGACACCGCTCTATCAAACGGTCAAAGAGCTCGCCGGGCGCCGGGACCCGAACATCCTGAAGACGTTCGAAACCTTCGGGTTCTATATCGGTGTGGGACTGCTCAATATCATCAAAACGCTGAATCCCGACACCATTATTTTGCGAAATACGATTGTTGAATCCCATCCGGAGATTGTCGACTCGATTAAGAAAACCATTTCATCTCGAAGCAAAAAAGAGGCGCTGACCGGCTATCGCTTACAAATCTCCTCACTCGGCCGCATCGCCTCCTCCCTGGGCGTATCATCGATTGTTATCGAACGCTTTCTGGAAACGGTTTATGAATGAAAGCTTTTGACGGCGGCTTCATGCAAAAAGCGCAAATCCCCGGCTAGGAATTTGCGCTTTTTTTGACGGATTTCACTTTTGCATGCAACGCTTCGGCAGCCGCTTTTGGATCGGCGGCCTTGCTGATGGCGCTGATGATGCTGATGCCGTCGGCGCCGGCTTCTATAACTGGTGCACAGTTTTCTATCGTGATGCCGCCGATAGCGACCACAGGAATTTCAATGCCTTGTCTCTGGATTTCGCTGATCAGCTTGACGCCCTGAACGGCTTTGGCGTCAAGCTTCGTTTCCGTCTGATAAACCGGCCCTGCACCGATGTAATCGGCGCCGTCTTGTTCGGCTTTGATGACTTCTTCGATGGTATGAGCGGACACGCCGAGAATTTTGTCCCCGATGCGGGCGCGGACGTCGGCGGCCTTTTCGTCATCCTGGCCGATGTGCACACCATCGGCACCAAGCTCAAGGGCGAGATCGACATCATCGTTGATGATAAACGGGACGCCGGCCTTGCGGCAAATCGCCTGGACTTGTCGGGCAAAAGCCTTTCGATCTTCGCCTTGCAGCGCTCCTTTTCCTTTTTCTCGAAATTGAAAAAGAGTGGCCCCGCCTTTTAAAGCAGATTCGATCACTGTTAAAGGGTCCTTCTCCGTATTATTGGAGCCCATTATAAAATAGACAGAAAGAAGATCTTTCATCGTTTGCCTTGCCACTTGTGCCATCACGATTTCACCTCTCTGATGATCGCCCGCTGCTCGATGTCTTTCGAGACTACAGCAGCAAGCTGGTTTAAAAATTCAATCTGGAAGCTTCCCGGCCCTTGATGAGCGGTTTTTTCCGCCGCCAACTCCGCGGCCAGGCCATAGAAAGCGGCAGCTGCTACAGCGGCCTTGCAATGATCCTTTTCAACCGCGCAAAAGGCACCAATGACAGAGGTGAACAGACACCCTGTTCCTGTTACCTTTGTCAGAAGCTCATGGCCATTGCCCACTGTATAGACCCTTGCCCCGTCGGTCACGACATCCTCCGCACCGGTAATCACTACGACCGTGTTCCAGGCTTTAGCCGCCTTTTTTGCCAGGCCGATCCTGTCGCCGCCATCTTCTCCGGCGTCCACTCCTTTTATCGCCCAGTCTTCACCAAGTGTATTGGCGATTTCCGCAGCGTTGCCCCTGATGAGAGAAACGTTTACCTTGCGCATGATCCGCTGAGCAGATGACGTTCGGAACGGCGTCGCCCCCGCTCCGACAGGATCAAGAATGACGGGAACCCCATGTTCATTTGCAGATTGGCCCGCAATGATCATCGATTCGACAGACTCCAGGCTGAGCGTACCGATATTCAGCACAAGAGCGCCGGCGATCTTCGCCATGTCCGCCGCCTCTTCCCTCGCATAAGCCATCACCGGTGAGGCGCCGAGAGACAGCAGGCCGTTTGCTGTAAAGTTTGTGACGACATTGTTGGTCATGTTGTGAACGAGCGGCTTTTGTTTTCTGACTCGTTCTATTCCTTTTGCGGCATCTTGTTGATTCATTTTGCTTCATCCCTTTCTGCTTCTGAATGACTCCATATATACGATTTTGTATGGTCAATCCAAGCCCTGGCCGCGAATGAAAGGTAGCGGTCCTTTCTCCAGATGACAGCGACGTGCCACGGAATGGAAGGCCTGATCAGGGGAATGATCTTCACCCTTTCCGGATCAAGATCCCGGCAGATTCTTTCAGGCAGAAGCCCGATTCCAAGATTCGCCGAGACCATTTCACTGATAAAATCCCATTGTGATGTTTCATAAATCACATTCGGCTGAAAGCCCGCTTTCAAACATGCTGTAATGATCCGTTCATGAAGGACAAAGTCTTCCCGAAAAAAAATAAACGGTTCTTCGCTCAATTGTTGAAGCTCGATTTCTTTTGCATCAGCAAAACGGTGTGAAGGATGAACGATCAGCATCAGGTTTTCTTTTACAATTGTAAATGAATGAAAAATTTCTTCCTTTGCCGGCAGGACAACGACGCCGATGTCAAGCGAGCCATCTTCCACACCTTCCTGCACTTTCACAGACCCGTGCTCGACAAGCTGAAAGGTGACATTCGGATATTTGTCTCTGAAATCCCCGATGACTTTCGGGAAAAAACCGGAGCCGATCATCGGCGGCAACCCGATTCGCACATGTCCTTTTTTGACATCCATTAAATCATTCAGCTCTGAAGTTAAATTTTGAAACGACTTGGTGATCTCCTGGGCCTGCACATACATGCTTTGGCCGGCATCCGTCAGTTCGATCTGCCGTCCGCGCCTGTAAAACAGCTCAATTCCGAGCTCTTCTTCAAGATTTTTGATCATTTTTGAAATCGTCGGCTGTGAGATGTATAAGGACTGAGCGGCTTTTGTAAAGCTTTTCAGACGGGCGACCTCTAAAAAGTAGGTTAGGTGGCGTATGTCCATTCGTTTGACATCCTTTCAGAGCTTTTCGATGCTTGTTTTTCATTTATCTCATATTTTAAACCAAATTTCATATTTTCTGCACCCCCGTCCCCTTGCCACTGCCATATAAAAAAACGCCGCCGGCAAACCGGCAGCGCTTATTTTCTGGCAATCGCTTGATCTTGTTCCTTCAAGCTATCCACATTTGAGCGGGTGTCTTCAATATTTTTATCGACAGCCTCTTTGTATTGCTTGATCATGTCGTGTATGGTGCCTTCCCGTTCAAGCCATTTTTTTGTAAAGTCAAGGTTGTTTTGGCCGAGATCCCCGGCTGACGGGCCTTTTAGAGAAAGGGAGTCAAGCGCGCTTTTCACTTGATCCAGCTGTTTCATGACCGCTGCATGATTCAGTTTAATTGTCTTACTCATTTCAACCACCCTTTTAAACCATTGATTGTACTGTGCAGCGCATCGACGGCTTCCTCTCCCTTTTCAAGCAGAAAGTCCGCCCGGTCCGCCGACCAGCTCGCGGCATCAACCGCTCCTTTTTCAGCGTCCAAAGCAAATATCTTTAAATCGATTTTATGAATATACCGTTCATAATCATCGTTAAATATTCTGTACATCACCGTGTGCGCTTCATGACGTGCTTCATCGAAATCGGCTGCCCGGCTTCCGGTCCACGATTTGTCAAGGCTCGGACGCAAAATCTGTCTGATTTCTTCAATGCCGAGGTTTTGTTCCTTTTCAACTTCCCGCTTTGCCTTCTTAAGCCGGGAAATTTGTTCTTCCAGCTCGGCCGCTTTATGCGAGAGGACACCGTGTATTTTTTCCAGCGTGCCTGAGTAGTCCATTGTTTGTCACCTCTGAAATTGCAGTATTGATTTTCGGGCTGTTAAACCATCTTTTACATAGATTCACATCTTTTACTTGACTTTGCGCACATTTCCAATATTTATAGTTTAAGTCGAAAAGCATGGATGTTGAATAGGCTTTAAATACTGTTTTTAGGGATTTGTACACAGCATCTCGCCCACCCTTTTGAGGATTCAATGGATTATGACCGTTCTTTCCTGAGTCAATCAGAGGGCTCCGCTTGTCGGGACAAGTCCAATGGCATGGGGACTGAGAGGTTTGATTGTCACAGAAATCATCCCGGTCCATTCAGACAGCCGTTTTCTAATTTTAGTAAATAAACTGTTTCTTTCGCCCTGGTTTTTGCTTTTTTCATATAGACAAAATGAATAATGACTATTCTGTATATGTATTTTACCTATACCTCATTCTCCTGTACACTCTTGTTTAGAAAGGGGGATAATGACATGAAAACATTCATTAAAGGATTAGGTCAGGTCGCTCTTTTATTTTTATTTGCGCGTTTGATGAATCTGATTGTCGAGGTTCTTCATATAAAAATACCCGGAAGTATAATTGGTATCGTCGTGATCTTTGCGCTTCTCCATTTCAAGGTTATTAAGCTCGAATGGATTGAAATCGGCGCATTGTGGCTTCTTGCGGAGCTTCTTCTGTTCTTTGTCCCTTCCGCTGTGGGGATCATAAATTACGGAGATATTCTCAAGGAATTTGGAACAAGCATTATGCTCGTCGTTCTTCTCAGCACTTTTGTCGTCATGGTATCGACAGGAATGCTGACCCAAATGATTGCTAAAAGAAAGGAAAGGAAAAAAACATGCTCATCGGATGCATAAGCCTGATTGCTACAGTCTTGATTTATATGGGGGCGAAGGCGGTATATACCCGGCATCCAAAGGTATATGCTTCACCTTTATTGATCACGCCGCTGATCTTGGTCGGCCTTCTGCTTTTGATTAATGTACCTTTTGAAGCATACAACGCCGGCGGACGGCTGTTGACCGATATGCTGCAGCCTGCTACCGTGGCTTTTGCGATTCCGCTCTACAAATACTTTCCGATCCTAAAAAAATACGCTGTTGAAATCATGATTAATGTAACCATCGGCTGCTGCATCGCGATCCTGTCAACAGCCTTCATCGCAAAGCTGTTCAAGCTGAATGGAGACCTGATCGAGAGCCTCGTGCCAAGATCGGTGACGACTCCGATCGCGATGAGCGTGTCGGAAATGATCGGCGGCATGCCTCCGGTCACCGCCGTATTTGTCATTTTGACCGCTTTGTTCGGCTCAGTGATCGGACCGATGGTCATCCGCTATTTCCGGATCGACAATGAAATCGCAAGAGGCGTTCTCCTTGGAACAAGCGCCCACGGAGCCGGCACGTCAAAAGCGTTTGAGCTGAGTTCAGTGTCCGGAACCATCTCCAGCGTATCCATGATTTTGGCGGCGATCATTACGCTTTGCGCGGCACCGTTTTTGATTTCGCTTATTACAGTTTGAACCCGTCATATATCAATTTAGGGGAATTGTTTATCGAAGACAAAATATCATAAATATTTTTCCAGATCGTTAAATCGTAAATTGGGTGAAAATCATTTCAGTTTTCTCCCAATTTACTAGTAAAAAGCCATTTTATTGTTTGAAATGGCTTTTTTGATTACTATTTAACTTTTCTAACTGCCCTATCAAACTCTTCTTCAATCACTGCCGCCGGTTTTTTCGTCAACAGGCTGACGGCAATAATGACCGCCGTACAAACAATGAACCCTGGAATTATTTCATAGACAGGGGCAAAAGCGTCCACTTGTTCCCAGGCGATCACGGTCAGCGCGCCGGAGAGCATTCCTAGAAGCGCGCCCCATTTTGTCATCCTCTTCCAATACAGGCTCAACAGGACGACCGGACCGAATGCAGCGCCGAAGCCGGCCCATGCATAGCCGACAAGGTTCAGTATCGTTTCATTCGGGTTGAGCGCCATAATGAGGGCGATCAGCGAAATCGCGAGAACAGACAGCCTTCCGACAAGAACGAGTTCTTTATCAGATGCACCTTTCCGGATAAATGCTTTATAGAAGTCTTCTGTCAGGGCGCTTGATGTCACAAGAAGCTGTGATGAAATCGTGCTCATGACGGCCGCCAAAATCGATGCCAGCAAAAACCCGGTGATCATTGAAGGAAACAAAAGCTCGGAAAGTACGATAAAGATCGTTTCGGGATTCTTTAATGTTAAATGGTTCGCACTGAAATAAGCGATGCCGACGAGTCCCGTAAACATCGCTCCGCAGATTGGAAATATCATCCAGCCCATCCCGATTCTCCGCGCTCTTTTCATCTCTTTCACACTTGAAATCGCCATGAACCTGACAATGATATGGGGCTGTCCGAAATAACCGAGCCCCCATGCCAACAGCGACAGGATCCCGACCGCGGTCGTTCCCTTGAACGGCTGCAGCAGGCCGGGGTCCACAGAACGAACTTCCGAAAACGCGGGTGCGACTCCGCCCAATTGAACAAAAACGACAATCGGCATTAAGATGAGCGCGATAAACATAATGGTTCCTTGGACAAAATCCGTCCAACTGACCGCCAAAAAACCGCCGAAAAGCGTATAGAGGATAACCACGCCGGCCGTCAGCCAGATGCCGATCCGGTAATCGAGATGGAAGGCGGTTTTAAACAGTTCTCCTCCCGCGACCATTCCTGAAGATGTATAAAACGTAAAAAAGATAAGAATCACAAAAGCTGAGGTCACCCTTAAAATCCTTGAGCGATCTTTAAAACGATTTTCAAAATAATCGGGTATCGTGATGCTGTTGCCGGCCACTTCCGTATATGTTCTCAGCCTCGGGGCTACATACAGCCAATTCAAATAGGCTCCGATCGCCAGGCCGACGACAATCCAGCCGCTGCTGAGCCCGTTGACAAACATCGCTCCCGGAAGCCCCATCAAAAGCCAGCCGCTCATATCCGACGCTCCTGCGCTTAAAGCGGTGACGGCGGGGCCGAGATTTCTCCCCCCGAGCATATAATCATTCAAATTTGCTGTTCTCCGATAGGCAAAATATCCGATGAACAGCATTCCAGCCATGTAAATACCTATCGATATCAAAACTCCGTAATCCATAACTTCCCCCTATTCAGTTTTTCGTATTATCAATATACATGATTCATCCGCCAACAGGTATCGTTTTTTATCACGATTCTTTTGAAATTTCGTGGTAAGCGCAATGAAAAAAGCCCGCCGGAGCGGGCTTTTGTCTTATTTTTTCCGAATTCTATTCTCCAATCACCGGGACGATCGCAAAAGGCATAGCAAATCCCCCATGATGATCGCCGAGAAAATTTCATGTCATTCACCAGCGGCGAATCCGCAAAAAGACAACTTTTAAATAATTGCCTTCGGGATAGCTTTTCAACGTCTTAAAGTCCTCAGGCAAGGAATGTTCTTCCAGAATCGTGTAGCTCGTCCCCGTTTCTTTGCATGCCGAATCAATGAAGCTTTTGAACTTTTTCATTCCGAATGCGCTGCTGTTTGTTGAAGCGACAATAACCCCTTGGTTTTTTGTAATTTGGATCGTTTCTTTTAACAGATTTTTATAATCCTTTGCCGCGCTGAACGTATGCTTTTTCGTTCTTGCAAAAGATGGAGGGTCAAGAATCACCAGGTCAAAACTGATTTGTTTTTTCGCGGCGTATTGAAAGTAGCGAAACACATCCATTACTTTGATGTCATGAGCTTCAAAATCCAGACCGTTGACGCTGAACTGCTCGATCGTCCGGTTTAAGCTCCGGTTGGCCACATCGACACTTGTTGTTTTTTCGGCGCCTCCGAGGGCTGCGGCGACGGAAAAAGCACCGGTATATGAGAATGTGTTCAGCACGGTTTTCCCTTCGGCATACCGGTCCCTTATCGATTTGCGGACATGACGCTGGTCAAGGAACACGCCCGTCATGGCGCCGTCATTGAGATAAACGGCAAAATGGATGCCGTTTTCCTTCACGATAATCGGAAATTCTCCTCGCGTTCCTTTGACAAAATCGTCATCTTCGAGATACTGCCCGGCTTCATCAAACCGCTTTTTCTCATAGACGGCTTTATAGTCGACAAGCTCGTCAAGTGCGGAGATGATCATTTCCTTAAACGTATAAATCCCCTTGCTGTACCACTGAAGCAAATAATATCCATCATAGTAATCGATCGTGAAGCCGCCGATTCCGTCTCCTTCACCGTTAAATAAACGAAAGGCCGTCGTTTCCGGATCCTGAAAGAGCGGCTCTCTTTCCTGAAAAGCCTTTGCCAGTCTGCCGAGAAAGAAGCTTTTATCGACCGGCTCGTTCCGATTTTGCGTCAGCACCCATCCGATCCCTTTGTTTTGTTCTCCGTAATAGCCTTTCCCCAGGAAAGCTCCATTTTCATCGAAAATTTCAATCAGCTCTCCTTCTGTCAAATGGCCGACTTCCGAAAGGACGGCATCTTTTGAAATCAAGGGATAGCCTTTTTTCATCTTCGCCGCGTAGCTGTGTTTTATTTTTAGCGTCTTCATTGTGTTCAGTCCTTCTATTAAAGTCTTGTTCTATCCTACCATAACGCTTTGTTCATCTTCCTATACATGATAGCGGAATTTCCCTCCCGAAAAAATTGACGGATATTTCAGACTCTTCTATGATGATAAGAAAAAAGGAGGTATCCTAAAGGTGGCAAGAATCGACCACATAGGACTGATGGTGAAGGACATTGAGGCATCGATCGCTTTTTACCAAGATATGATCGGTATGACATTGAAAGGGAGAATGACGCACACAAACGGCGTCATGAAACTCGCTTTTTTAGGCTTTGAGAACAGAGACGAGACAGAGCTTGAACTGATCGAGGGATATAACGACAACCTTCCCCAGGAAGGAAAAGTTCATCATTTTGCCGTCTCGACCGATGATATCGAGGCTGAATTCGCTCGCGTAAAAGGCGCCGGCATCAAGCTGATGGAAGATGAGATCACCGTATTGCCGAACGGCTTCCGCTATTTTTTTCTTTTTGGCCCCGAAGGAGAAATGGTTGAGTTTTTTCAAAGAACATAACCGGGACGCGGCTTATCGCCGTTTCCGGTCTTTATCGAACGCGGAAAGCCGGCTGCTGTTTTTCGATAAACCTTTTGATGTTTTGATAGGTCACCTCTTCGATACGCCTGATGCTCTCAAACGTAGCGCCGCCGATATGCGCCGTGCAAATGACATTGCCGAGACCGGTGATCCGGGCAGCCGGCGGTTCGGTTTCAAAGACGTCCAATGCTGCGCCCCTGATCTGTTTTTGTTCAAGCGCTTGAATAAGCGCGCTTTCGTCCACCACTTCTCCGCGGGCAATGTTGATCAGGTACGCGGTTTTCTTCATTTTTGCCAGTTTTTCTTGATTGATCAAATGATAGGTGGCAGGTCTCAATGATGTGCTGATACATACAAAGTCCGATTTTGCCAGGAGATCGTCAAGCTCGGCGAACCGTACATTCAGCCGTTTGGCTGCATTGTAGTCTTTGTATGTGCCGTACGCCAAAACGTTCATATTAAACCCGGAAGCCCGCCTTGCAACCTTTTTGCCGATTTCCCCAAAACCGATAAGCCCCAGCGTTTTTCCATCGAGCTCATAACCCATCGCCGATTGCCATAAGCCGGCTTTGACTGCGGCGTTTGACTGCGGGATCGAACGGGCGCCAGACAGCAGAAGACCGAATGCCAAATCGGCGACTGCCGAGGCATTTTGGCCGGGTGCATTCGTGACGAGAATTCCTTTTTCGTTTGCATATTCCACATCAATATTGTCGATTCCCGCGCCGAATTTCATGATATACCGGAGTCCCGGAGCGGCGTCGATCAGCTCCCGGTCCGCTTTTTCAACGCCGGCGATATAAATATGGACATCCTTGATATGAGTCAGTAAATCCTGTCTCATCAACCGATTTGAATCCAAAAACATAAATTCGGCGCCGAGCTGTTCGATCCTTTCTTTCAACCGCGGCGCTGCGCGGTAAAACAGTCCGTTAAGCGTCAACAGCACTTTAAGCAAAAGCTCTCCTCCATTCATCAGGAATTTTCCCGACCAGAAAAATGCTTGTTTCCGATGAAAGGAAACAAGCGAATATGGGGATACGTCAGGGTTTGTTGTCATTATATCGATTCATCCTGGGATTTAAAAAGAAGATTGGCATGTTAGCTGACATGGTTTTTAGACAACTTGTCCGTCTGGTTAAAGGCCGTGGACTGCAAATATTTAAAATATTGACGGGTGTACGGGTGTGAGGTTTGTGAATTCCAAGGCTTGTTTCCGCCGCAGAAATGAACGATTGCGGGATTTGCCCTTGTTTCCATATAGCGCTTTTGATCGATGAGAGAAGCCGGTGTTTTTTCTTTTAACATAATGTGTGTTTGGGCGTTCCACCTCGGATGAAGTTCGAGCCACTGATCATAAAGAATCGCGTTCAGCGCGTCCTGGTCATGAAACACAAACATGTCTTCATCGTTGTTATTGATAAACTCGATGACTTTTTTCGAAATGTCGTTTTTTCTCCAAGCTTCCATATCGATGATCATTAAGCCCGAGTTAAAATATTTTGCTTCATCGCTGATGTTCATCTTTTTCAGCCGTTCATGCTGGCCTGCATCTTCAACCGCCGCCGCGAAATAAGGTGAAATGTCCTTGTCCCACAACTTCGATATATCCTCTAACACTAAGGCGTCGCAGTCGACATAGATCATTCGTTTAACGGATTCGTCATCAATCAGATCGGGAATGGAAATTCGATAGTAAGCCGCTTTTGTAATATGGCTGCTTTCGACCGCTTTGTCATACTGGCTTTTTTCCACATTAAGAAATGTAATAGGAGCCCCGAATCGGAGGGTCGTCTCTTCCAGCCGCTTTTTATTCTCCGGTTCAATCCCTCCGTCGATGACATACAGTTTCACATCGCGCCTCTGATCCATATTCGTCAGCAATGATGCGAACAACACGCTTAAATGCTGTGCGTAGTTATTGTCTGTACAAGAAATAATATGCATGGTTCGGTCGCTTTTCATATGTCTTCCATCTCCTTTTCTTTTTTTGTTCTATTCCCTTTCTTCAAAAAATAAACACCGTCGATAGGCCGAAAAAAAAAGGATCATGCAAGATCCTCAGATTGTATGGCGTCTATTTTGGCTATCTTTTGACAAGAAGCTGCTTTAAATAAAAGTAAGGATAGCCAACAATAATGAGCGGGGCTGCTAACGCAAGGAGTATCCATGAGCCTGAGTGACTGTCTCTAATGACTCCAATGAATATACAAGTACCGATGAGAAAATATAATAAAGCACCTAAAAACCAATACATATTCATTCCTCTTTTTCTTTACACGTGTTCTTGGATTGACTATTTTTGTTTCTATGCTTGTCTGTTTTTTCGTTCGCATTGCTTAATCGATCAGGGCACTGATTTTTTAACACTTTCTCAGTTCTGATTCCTTTTCTTTTTAATGATAAAATGATGAGATCAATCGATTTCAATGTTGATCATTCCTTCAATGAATAGTGAGTTCCTCATTATTTTAAATGTAAATTTGGAAAGATAATACGTACATAAAGGCAGAATGTATATGTACGTTTGGGCAATGATCATATGTTGGGAACATCTAATGGTTCAATGCACCTTGGTATTGTTGTGTTCCTTTTCTTCCTATAAAATGATTGGATAAATGTATGTTGCACGTTCAATGAAATGGGATCGATTTTCATTAGTCTCTTTTCGGTTAAACTGTTAAAGGAAGTGGATGAGGTTTGCTGATAAGGAATCCTTTCAAAGAAAAGTACTACTCACATGATAGGCGGGCATTAAATATGCTTGCGCTCAGAGTGCCGGGCCTGGCTTTTATTCTCATGATCTATGTAGCCTCTATCGTGCTGCAATTTCTGAATGGGAGCTGGTCCATTTTATCGCTTAATGTGTTTACAGTATTGACCGCCATCTTTGTTTTGCTGCATTGGCACTCATATCGCTGGGTTAAGAAAAGGGTGATTCTGTACTTCATAGTACAAGGTCTGATCACTTTTACACTTGCTAATATCATGCCTGGCTTCTTAGTGCTGATCATCATTGGCCTTTATGCATTTTTGATTGGACAGATTATAGGAATGGCAGACAGAAGAAAGACGTTCCTCATCCTTTATTTATTGCTTCTGCTGTCAATCAATGTAGTATATCAGATTCACAAAGGTGAATATTTGCATTTTCTTGTCATAGCAGTACCTATTATGATCGTGACTATCACATATGCCGCTACATTTTTTTCCCAAGTCGATGAAAAGATAAAAGCGCAGCTGACTCTTGAAAGGCTGGAGTTGGCTCATCAGCAGGTAGAACAGCTGACGCTGCAAAACGAGAGACAGCGTATGGCCCGGGACTTACACGATACGCTTGCTCAAGGGCTGGTCAGTTTAAATATGCAGCTGGACGCTATTCATGTTCATCTCGCCAAAGACAACACAGAGAGAGCAAAAGAAATCGTTCAACAATCTATGAATAGAGTGAAAAGCACATTAGCTGATGCACGTTCAGCGATTGACGATCTGCGCAGCAAATCAGAAGAAATCGGTTTTTTAAAAGAAAGAATTACCTCATTAATGGATCATTTTCAAGAGTCGACAGGCATGGCTTGTTTTTTAGACTACAGATTAGATCAAGTGCCGGACGTTCGAACAGCTGAAAACTGTTATTACATCATTGGAGAATGCATAGCGAATGCAGCAAAGCATGCTGAAGCAGAAACAATCTCGGTATCCATTTGGGACGATGATAAGCAGAGGCTCCATTTAACTGTCAAGGACAATGGCAAAGGATTTGATGTTGAAAAGGGCAAGAAAAAGAGAGGACATTATGGGCTTCTCGGCATAGAAGAACGCGTCAGAGCAATGAAAGGCCAATTCAATATAAAGAGTAAAAAATCTATAGGAACACAAATTGAGATTACTGTACCAATTCAGGGAGAGATGCAAAATGAATAAGGTTTTAATCGTTGATGACCATCTTGTCGTGAGGGAAGGTCTGAAGCTTTTAATTGAAACGAATGATCACTACATCATCATAGGAGAGGCAGAAAATGGCAAATCAGCAGTCCGCCTTGCAGATGAATTAAAACCGGATATTATTCTCATGGATTTGTATATGCCAGAGATGAGCGGGTTAGAAGCCATTAAACTAATAAAAGAAAAACACGACATCCCCATCATTATTTTGACTACGTATAATGAAGATCACTTAATGATCGAAGGAATTGAATTAGGGGCGAAAGGATATCTATTGAAGGATACAAGTTCAGAAACCCTTTTTCATACGATGGATGCAGCAATAAGAGGAAACGTGCTATTGCAGCCTGATATCTTAAAACGTCTGCAAGAAATCCAATTAGAGCGGATGAAGAAGCAGCACAGTGATACGCAGCTGACAGAAAAGGAAGTCATTGTTCTAAAAGCCATTGCCAAAGGGCTTAAAAGCAAAGCGATTGCCTTTGATTTGGGTGTCTCTGAGCGAACAGTAAAGTCTAGACTAACGTCCATTTACAATAAATTAGGCGCGAATTCAAGAACTGAAGCAGTGACGATTGCCATGCAAAGAGGTATTCTGACATTAGACTAATAATATCAAATTTGAAATTTGCCCAAACGTACATGTCCGAATGTACGTTTTTTTTATTTCATTGTCCACTACAATGAGAAGGAATATGATCAAGCAATGTGTTGAAAGGAGATTATCATGTCAAAAATGTTATATAAATTAGGAGGATGGGTTGCTCGCAATCGCTTAAAAGTTATATGCGCGTGGATCGTTGTGTTAGTTGCATCGATAGGCCTTGCAACCACATTAAAACCAAGTTTTTCTGAGGATATGTCCATACCTGACACACCTTCGGAAAAAGCGATGGATGTCATTCAAAAAGAATTTCCTCACGGCCCTGATAAAGGGAGCATACGGGTGATTTTCGGTGCTGAAGATGGAGAGAAACTGACTGCAGAGTCAGCCAAAAAAGCAATCGAAAATACGTTAAAGGAAATCGATAAAGATGGTTCTGTTGACTCGATTGCAAGTCCTTTTGTGACAGGAACAATCGCGAAAGATGGCACAGTTGCCTATGCTGATATCAAGTATAAAACATCAGCAGATGATATAAAAGATGACTCTATCAAACACTTAAAAGACAGTTTGAAAGTGGCTGATGATGAGGGATTGCAAACGGAGCTAAGCGGAGATGTACCGGGAGCTGAGATGGAGATAGGCGGTATCTCTGAAATTGTCGGCATTATTTTGGCCTTTGTCGTTTTGGCCATTACGTTTGGCTCTTTATTAATAGCAGGTTTGCCGATTTTAACAGCACTGATTGGATTAGGTGTAAGTATTGGACTCGTTTTGATTGGGACACAAGTATTCGATATTGCTTCCGTCAGTCTTTCATTGGCCGGAATGATCGGCCTTGCAGTTGGGATTGATTATGCTTTATTTATTTTTACGAAGCACCGCCAGTTTTTAGGCGAAGGTATACAAAAAAATGAATCCATTGCGAGAGCTGCAGGAACAGCTGGGAGTGCAGTCGTTTTTGCCGGACTTACTGTTATCGTCGCACTTTGCGGATTGACTGTCGTTAACATTCCTTTTATGTCTGCAATGGGGCTGACAGCAGGGCTTAGTGTACTGATGGCTGTTCTCGCTTCCATCACGCTTGTGCCTGCCGTCTTGTCGATAGCGGGGAAACGGATGGTTCCGAAAGCAAACAAGAACAAAGAAAAACAAAGCGCTGAAACAAATGGCTGGGGACGCTTTGTCACAAAAAATCCTATCATGCTAAGTGTATGCAGCATTCTTATTTTGCTCGTTATTAGTATCCCATCTATGCATTTGGAGCTGGGCTTGCCTGATGCAGGGATGAAAGCGAAGGATAATCCAGATCGCCGGGCTTATGACTTGCTTGCCGACGGTTTTGGAGAAGGATTTAATGGTCAATTAACAATCGTAGCGGATGCCAGAAGTGTGACAGAAAATAAAGCGGAAGCCTTCGCAGACGCAGTGAAAGAAATAAAGGAACTAGACCATGTAGCGAGTGTCACTCCTGCAATGCCTAATAAAAAAGGGAACTTTGCCATCATTACGGTCGTTCCTGAAACAGGTCCAAATGATGCAGCAACGAAGGATTTGGTAAAAGATGTACGCAGCTTATCAGATAAAAATGGGATAGATTTGCTCGTCACTGGATCGACCGCAGTGAATATTGATATTTCAGATCGCCTTAATGATGCGATACCGGTGTTTGCTGTACTCATTGTTGGTTTTGCGTTTGTATTGCTGACAATCGTATTCCGTTCGTTGCTTGTGCCTCTTGTCGCGGTTGCAGGTTTCATTTTGACGATGACAGCCACTCTTGGAGTCTGTGTATTTGTCTTACAAGACGGAAATCTCATCGACTTGTTCCAAATACCTGAAAAAGGACCGATACTCGCCTTCCTGCCGATTTTATCCATTGGGATTCTGTTCGGATTAGCGATGGATTATCAAGTATTCCTTGTAAGCAGAATGCGCGAAGAATATGTGAGAACAAAGAATCCAGTACAAGCGATTCAAGCTGGATTAAAACACAGCGGTCCTGTTGTCACCGCAGCCGGCCTGATCATGATATTCGTTTTTGCAGGATTTATCTTTGCTGGTGAAGCTTCTATTAAAGCCAACGGGTTGGCTCTTTCCTTTGGTGTGCTCTTTGATGCATTTATTGTACGAATGACACTGATTCCAAGTCTGATGAAGCTGATGGGGAATGCAGCCTGGTATTTGCCAAAATGGCTGGACAAGATGATTCCGAATGTAGACATAGAAGGACATCAACTCACGAAGGAAATACAGCCAGAAATCGATTATGAACAAAAGAAACAAATCAGTATGTAATAGAAAGCAGATCTTTTACGAGATCTGCTTTTTTGCTTCATATTCCTGATCATGCTGTGAACGATTCTATAGCCGTAATTAGAAGATAAAGTCGGTAGGTAAAAAAGGAGACACTTATGGCGCAATCACTCATTTTCGATATGAATGGAATTTTGTTTCAAATTGATCAAATTTTAGAATGATCATTAGTTGATGCTTTCGATTTTGTCTCACTTGGCCAATGGGATACGGCCACCCCTATATGGACGTTTATTTATAGAAAAGGTTTATCGCTAATATCAGCCATGGAAAAGGCGCATTATATCCTCACCTTGAGGATCATGCAGGATCTTTTTTTTCTCTCACCTTCCCGGCGATCCAAAACGGCAAATAGAGAAGATAGAAGAAGACAATCGTGACCGCTTCAGCTGATAAAAGATACCATGGCCATGGCCCGAGCACATCTAACAGCGATGCTCCGCCGCCGGGCTTCTTCATCATGTACATATAGTTCGAGTTCAGCAAACGGTTGATCAAAAAAATGAGAGCGCCATAAACATTGACAAGAAGAAACGTGACCCAGAGAGAGCGGACCGTCGGCTTATACTTTTCGGCTGCTATCATCAGGAGGCAGGCGAGAACGACGATTCCGTGGGAAATAAAAAATTCAAAAAAGCGGAAATGGGGAAATCCGTACCTTCCTAAGTCAGGCGTCAGTATGGCCTGCAAAGCGCTGCCCAAACCGGCAAAATAAAGAAATTTAAACAAATTGAGGTTTTTCGTTATTAACAGAATGATGATGAGATAAACTGAAAGATCGCTTAAATGAAGCGGCAAACAATAGCGAGGCGTCCATGATCTCACAAAAATGAACCAGGAGTGGTAACTGATTTCTGAAATCACGAGAACCGTCACAAAGCCATAGCGAATCAACCGGTTGATTTCGGGCTTTTGCAGCGTCTTCCGAAATACGAACAGACAAACGCCAAGCGCCGCAATCACCAGTAAAGTCAGAATATGTGAAGTTGAAAAAAGCTCAAAAGACCCGAGCCGATAATCTTTTTGAAAATATGCCGCCATCCTCAAACACCTGTTTCATCAAAATATTTTAATGGTTAGTTTGCGACATGCCTCGATTATTATTCATCAAAAACTTAAAAAAGGTGGCCGAAAATCCGGCCACCCTTACAAGAACGTTATATTGAAAGATCACGGTTTTCAACAGCATCCCCTTTGATTTCGATGCGCTCGACTTTTCCAACCAGAAAGATGTAGGACAGGGCGCCGCAAAAGGCAAGAATGCCGATAAAGACAAGCGCGGGCGCAAAGCTGCCGCCATCAGCCAGGAAACCGATCACAATCGGAACGATAACCGACGCGAGGCTGCCGACAAAATTAAATACTCCGCCCGTCAGCCCGATCAGATGCTTGGGCGCCAGAGACGACACCAGCACCCAAGTGATCGAGGCCAGTCCATTCCCAAAAAAGGCAAGCGTCATAAATAAAATGACCAAGGATGTTTGATTGACATAATTGGCGCCGATGATCGAAACGGACAGAAACAACCCCGTGATGATCGGTGTTTTACGGGCAACTCCGGCGGACACACCTCTTTTGATCAGGAAATCGGACAGAAAACCGGACAACAGAACTCCTATAAATGCCGCCAAAAAAGGAAGCGATGCAAGAAAACCGGATTGCAGGAAGCCAAGCCCCCTGTATTTCACAAGGTATGTCGGAAACCATGTCAGGAAAAACCACAGCGTCGAGTTAACGGCGAACTGGCCGATATAAATCCCCCACAGCTTCCGCCGGCTTGTCACTTGTTTGAAATGCTCCCAGGTCAACGCCGTTTTTTCCTCCTTGGCAGACTGACTCCGACGGACAAGCCCGCCGCCTTTTTCAATGTGGTCCAGTTCAGCCTTGTTTACCTTAGGGTGCCGCTCTGGATCTCGATAAAAGATGTACCATACCACACCCCAAATGATACCGACCGCCCCCGTGACAATAAACAAGCCGCGCCAGCCGACGACATGCTGAATCGCACTGAGCGCCGGCGTCAAAAACGCAAGACCGGCAAATTGCCCCGATGTATAAAAAGCAATCGCGGAAGCTCTTTCCTGATCGGGAAACCATGAAGTGACCACCCGGTTATTCGTTGGAAACGCGGGCGCCTCAAACGCACCTGTCGCGAGTCGCAGGCCGAATAACGAACCAAACCCCCGGACAAAGCCCTGCAGCAATGTCGCAAGCGACCAAGTGATCAAACTAAGGCTGTAAACAAGCCGCGGGCCAAAACGGTCGACAAGCCCGCCGCCCGGAATTTGCAGCGCACAATATGCCCAGCCGAATGCCGAAAAGATCAATCCCAGCTGAACCGCGGACAAATTCAAATCATCACCGATCGCAGAGGCTGCCACAGAGATATTGCTTCGATCCATATAATTGATCACAACACAAACGAAAATAAACAATAATACCTGCACACGAACCTTTGTCGGCTTCTCTTTCATATTTGCTGCTTTCATGATTGGCCCCTCTCCTTCTCAATCATTTGTTTCACGAACATATGAAAACGGTATCATTTTTTACCATTCTGCCACGCTTCCGTCTCTGTGCCGCCAGACGGGGTTGCGCCAGCTGTGTCCGATTTCAGCCATTTTTCTGACGTGTCTCTCATTGATTTCAACGCCAAGGCCGGGGCCGTCTGGAATCCGGACATAGCCGTCTTTATAGAAAAACACCTCTTGATCGACAATATAATCGAGCAAATCCGTGCCTTTGTTGTAATGAATCCCTAAGCTCTGTTCCTGAATAAACGCATTGTGGCATGTTGCATCAACCTGGAGGCATGCCGCCAGGGCGATCGGGCCCAGCGGACAATGAGGGGCAGCCGCGACATCAAATGCTTCCGCCATCGACAGGATTTTTTTACATTCGGTAATTCCGCCGGCGTGTGACAAATCAGGTTGAATGATATCCACAAAACCGTCAGTCAGAAGGTTTTTAAACTGCCACTTTGAAAACATCCGTTCACCGGTTGCAATCGGAATCGAGACGAGGTTTGCGATATCGCGGAGCGCTTCGTTGTTTTCCGGCAAGACGGGCTCTTCGATAAACATCGGCCGAAAAGACTCAAGCTCCTTTGCCAGCATTTTCGCCATCGGCTTATGCACCCTGCCGTGAAAATCGATGCCGATGCCGATATAAGGTCCGACCGCCTCTCTGACAGCCGCGATCCTTTCGATCACCTGATCGATTTTTTCATGCGAATCGATGTATTGCAGCTCCTCTGTGCCATTCATTTTGACGGCTGTAAAACCTTTGTCGACCACCTGTTTTGCGGCGAGGCCGACGTCTTGAGGGCGGTCTCCGCCAATCCATGAATAGACTTTGATCGATTCCCTGCTCTTCCCTCCGAGCAGCTGGTGTACGGGCGCATTGTAAAACTTGCCCTTGATATCCCAAAGCGCCTGATCGATGCCTGCAATCGCGCTCATCAAAATCGGTCCGCCTCGATAAAACCCGCCTCTGTACATCACATTCCAGTGGTCTTCAATGTTCATCGGGTCTTTGCCGATTAAATATTCCATTAATTCGCCTACGGCTGCTTTTACCGTCGCAGCTTTGCCCTCAATCACAGGCTCTCCCCAGCCGCTGATGCCTTCATCCGTTTCAATTTTCAAAAACAGCCAGCGCGGCGGTATTTGAAAACATTCGAACCCTGTTATTTTCATGTCTGTTCATCCCCTTTTTGCCGTTTTACGGCCTCAACAAAGCGCTTCGCTTTTTTGGCCAGTTTTTCTAAAAACACGTCATTGACCTCTTCATTCGCAGGAACAAGCGACCCGCCGATTCCCGCTCCGATTGCCCCGGCATCCAAATAATCGCCGATATTGTCCAACCCGACTCCTCCTGTCGGCAGCAGCGGAACCTGTGGAAGCGGCCCGTGAATATCCTTGATATAACCCGGCCCCAGCGTTCCCGGAAACACTTTAATGATGTCTCCGCCGTTTTCATAAGCCGCCAAAATTTCCGTCGGGGTAAAAGCGCCCGGAATGCTCACCGCTCCATACCGTTTGGTCATCTTGATCGTCTCTTCATCGACAACGGGTGACAGGATAAACCGGGCTCCAGCCAAAAGCGCCGCCCTTGCCGATTCAGGATCAAGAACGGTTCCCGCACCGACGAGCATGTCATCTCCAAAGCGTTCTGAAACAGTTTCAATTGCTTTGATCGCTTGAGGGGAATTCAATGTCATCTCCACAAGCCTGATCCCGCCCGCTTTTAAGGCTCCGGCGATGCCTACGGCCTCCTCCGGATTGTAGCCGCGGATGATCGCAATGATTTTTTCGTCTTCGATTTGTGATAATACACGCATATCTCCCACCCTTTCGTTACCACGTTTTATCGGCTGACATCGTCTTCTTCAGACCGCTTCATAAAGGCAAACAGTGCGTCACGGTCAGGGAGGCCTTCGATATCACCGTTCACCGCCACTACCATGGCGCCTATCGCACAGCCCCGCCGGACTGCGTCACAAAGCGGAAGCTCTTCAATCAACCCGGACAACACACCGGCTGCAAAACCGTCTCCCGCCCCCACCGGATCTACGGCCTTTTGAATGTCGAAGCCTGCCGCATACCCGCTTTCTTTGCTTCTTGAGTAATAGGCGCCCTTTGCGCCAAGCTTGATGACCGCCGTTTCAGCTCCAAGCCTGTGAATGGCTTCGGCCATTTTTTGCTCATCATCGGTTCCGAATAAAAAGCGGCCCTCGCCCAAGCCCGGAAGAACGATATCAGACTGTTTGATCAGATCAAGCATGGTCTGCCTCGCCCTCTCTCCGTCCCAAAGCTTTTGTCGCAAGTTCGGATCAAACACAACGGTTTTATTGTGCTTTTTGGCCAGTTCCACGGCGTAAAAAACAGCTTCTGAAGCGCTTTCACTTAAAGCCGGAGTAATGCCCGTGATGTATAAAAAACCGGCTTTCTCAATGTATGTCTCATCGATATCGCTCTTTTGCAAAAAGCTTGCTGCTGAAGCGTTCCGGTAATAAAAGACATTGACTTTAGCCGCGCTTTTTCTCTCCTTAAAAAACAACCCTGTCGGCGCTTCTTCATCAAACATCACTTGACTGACATCGACTCCTTCTCCCCTGACCGAAGAGAGAATCATCGCTCCGAACTCGTCTTTTCCGAGCCTTGTTATCCAGCCGGTGTCCATTCCAAGCTTTGCTAGTCCGATCAGTGTGTTTGTTTCTGCACCTGCCATCCTTGTCGTATAATTTCTCGCATATCTGAGAGGGCCGTCTTCATTGGGTGTAAACAGCACCATTGTCTCTCCTATGCTTATCACATCCATCAGAATCATCCCCCTTTGTGCACGGGCTTCTTTCCGCCAATGCTTTCTGTAATTTTCGCGGCGGTATAGAGCAGCTGCTCGGCAATGACAGTCTTTCTTTCGAGCATGCGATCCTTTGGTCCCGCTGTGCTGATCGCTGCCTTCATTTCTCCCTCAGGCCCGTATACCGGCGCCGCCAGGCAAAACAAGCCTTCTTCATTCTCTTCATCATCAACGGCATACCCTTGTTTGAAAAACCGCTGCAGCTGATGTTCCAACGAAGTTCTGTTGGTGATGGTATTCCTTGTAAAACGGATGAACTCGATGCGGTCAAGAAGCCGATTCTTCTGTTCTTCCGGCATAAAAGCCAAAAATGCCTTGCCGAGCCCGGTGCAATAAAGCGGTTTCCGCGACCCTGGCTGTGCAGTTGTTCTGATCGACCTGTTATTGTCGATTTTGGCGATGTAGACAAGCTGATCATCGGACAAAACGGCCATAAATACCGTTTCCTGCACCCCATCCATCAGCTGCTTTAAAAAAGGAACACCCTGGGACGAAATATCGATCGACTCCATGGCAGCGGTTCCAATTTGAATCAGCTTCGCCCCAAGCCTGTACCGCTTTACATCATCCTGCTGAAGATACCCTTCATCCAAAAGAGTCGTGGCCAAGTGAAAGGTACTGCTTTGCGGCATCGATAATTCTCTGCTGATTTCCTTTACCGTCAGCCCTTCCGGATGAACTGACAGCAATTCAAATATACGCACCACACGTACGGCGGATTTTACGGACATGACAACCTCCATTATTCACATATGTGATTCAAAATCAGGATTCTGATTAATCGGACGTATTCTAAACAGAAAGAGGGTCCTGAGTCAACCTTGTTTTTCTCAATCTTGAAACTACCAGTCTATCGCCTCATTTATCCTGCGGTGGCAGGATTTGCTTTCCCCGGTGCGAATATCTTCTCAAGAAGGCAAACAAAAACATTGGGGAGGGCTTGATGATGAAGAAAAAACTGATGATTTTCGGAGCTGCTGCAGCTATTTTGCTTGGCGGAATTTCCGTTCCGGCAGCCGGCGATATAGGAAAGGCGGTTCAAGCGGCACCGAAAGCCGTTAGTGCGAAAGATAAGGACCAGATCGCCAAGAAGTTTAATGAAAACCGCGCTTACCAAACCATCCATCATTTAAGCGAAACAATCGGGCCCCGTGTGACAGGCACCGACCAAGAAAAAAAGAGCGCTCAATATATCGCGAAACAGATGAAAAAATCAGGCCTGAAAGTAAGCAAACAAACATTCAGCATTCCGGATAGATTAGAAGGAACCCTTACCGTCAATGGAAATAAGGTCGCAGCGCGGCCGGCAGCCGGTTCCGCACCGACAGCGTCCGAGGGTTTGACCGCTCCCCTCTATGAGGCGGGACTCGGTCTTCCGGGTGACTTCACGGCGGATGCCAAAGGGAAAATTGCCGTTATTTTAAGGGGAGAATTGACTTTTTATGAGAAAGCAAAAAACGCCGCTGATGCAGGTGCGGCCGGGGTTATTATTTATAACAACATCGACAGCCTCGTTCCGCTGACGCCAAACCTGAGCGGAAATCAAATTGACATTCCGGTTGTCGGTATCAAAAAGGAAGACGGTGAGAAGCTCCTCACAGAACGCGAAGCGACACTTCAGCTGAAGGCTTTTACAAATCAAACCTCGCAAAACGTCATCGGCGTCCGCAAACCAAAAGGAGTGAAAAACCCGGAGATCGTCTATGTGACTTCACATTACGACAGTGTGCCTGATGCGCCTGGAGCCAATGATAATGCGTCGGGAACATCAGCCGTGCTGGAGCTCGCACGGCTGATGAAACATGTGCCTGCTGATAAGGAAATCCGCTTTATTACATTTGGAGCCGAAGAAATCGGGCTTGTCGGATCGCGCTATTATGTCGGGCACCTGTCAAAGCGGGAAATCGAACGGAGCGCCGCCAACTTCAACCTCGACATGGTCGCAACAAACTGGGAAAACGCCTCACAGCTTTATATCAACACGCCTGACGGTTCGGCCAATCTCGTCTGGCAATCAAGCCGCGCCGCTCAGGCGAAGCTTGGAAAAGATGTTTTATATTTAAACCAAGGCGGCTCATCCGACCATGTCCCATTCCATGAAGCGGGCATCGACTCGGCCAATTATATTTGGCGAGAGCCGGGAACCGGCGCATTGGAGCCCTGGTACCACACACCTTTCGACACGATTGAACACATCAGCAAGGACAGACTGAAAACAGCCGGGCAAATCGCCGGAACGGCCATTTATGACCTGGTCAAAAAAGAAAAGTAGTTCTTTGATCTATGGATGGAGCAGATCGGATTGATCTGTTCCATTTTTTATTTCCGCCACCCGAGGATAGCGGCACCAGCCAGACAGGCTTGTCCTGGTTACGCATAGAAGATGAGAGGCTTTTCCACAGACACTAGGGTGTCTGGGTCCTTGAGCCTTATTTTGTAAAGTTCCCTTTACGTAAAGCTCATTTTACGTTACGCTAGAATAGCGGGTGAATGTAACGGTTCTCTAATAGCTAATTTGAAGCTACAGCAGCCGAAATATAGATGTTTATGGAGGAAATCATGAGTTCACGGTTAGGTTATTTCATATTGAGTTTTTTGATGTTGATTTTAAGTCTCTATCAGTTTTTTAGTAGTGTGGTTTATGGAAGACTCGGTTTCGAAACGGCTTTTATGCCTTTTTCTTTATTTATCATGTTTTTCACATTAGGTTATTTATATCCTCAATTTAAGAAAAATGATGAGCGCCATAAATTAATCAAACAAAAAGCCATGTTTTATCATTATTTTATTTTGATGGGATATCTGTTTATTTTTTTATCTTACTAGCAAATAACTTGATAAACTTGAGTGCGCAGACCATGATTGCAATCCTTGGTGCGCTTATTATTGCAACAGTCAGCATTTTATTTATGATATTCTCAAAAATTTATTAGAAGATGATGGATATGTTTCCTGATCTTTATCATCGTGATGATAATAGTTGTGACCAAAAAGCGCAAGCATTGATTTTCTATAAGAACGTCTGGTTGGTCAAGCGATACGTTCGAGATGATAAATAGATGCAAGTCAACACCGTTTTCCCGATCAATCAGCAAAAAAATGGAGCGCGAGATGCGGCTCCATTTTTTCAACCCTTGACCAGCTTGATAAACCGGAAGCTCAAGATCAGGCTGCCGATGGCGACGATGATCATGATCATCCCTAACTCCTGAAAATGGCCGGACGTTATTTCTTGACCGAACAGCAATCCGAGAACAACCGATGATAAGATCGATCCCAAGTAGCGGCACGTTTGAAACAGCCCGGATGTCGTACCGGCCAGATCTTCCGGGCTTGTCCTGATCATGGCGGCCTGCAATGCTACATTGCCGAGGCCGTAGCTGATTCCCAATAAAGAAAGCATCAAGCCTTTCCAAACCATCGGCGCCTCCACGAAAAAGAGCGTCATCAGAACCGCGCCGATGACCATCAAACAAGTCCCCATCAATACAGGCTGTGTCTCCCCGGAGCGGTCGATCCATCTTCCCGCAAGCGGAGACACGATGATGCTCATTCCTGACATAAACAGCATCAGCAGTCCGCTTGTGCGAACGGAAAGCCCCATCTCATCCTGAAAATAACTCGGAAGCCCGAAGAACAGACAGTAATTAAAAATGTTCAACATAATAAACTGGACATACACCGATGACAGTGTCCTGTGGGATATAAACAGCCGCATATCAATAAACGGATGATCCGTCCGCAGCTCCCACCATACGAAGATGAACAGCAGAACAAATCCGCCAATCCCTGCGGCATAATGGGGGGCGGTGCTTAAAGAAAGCAAAAAAGACAACAACAGGACGATTCCGCCGGCAAATAAAAGGATTCCCGTCAAATCAAGCTGTTTGATGACGGTCCTGGCATTTAAACCCGGTTTTTTCTCATCCTTTGGAAACATGTACATCCCAAACACAAAGCTGAACAGGATAAAGGGGAAATTGACGGTGAAAATCGCCGGCCACCCGCCCCAGACGATTAAAAACCCTCCCACTGTCGGGCCCAAAGCCGTCATCGCGGAAGCAAAGATGGAAAGAACAGCGAGCGCGGAGGCCTGGCGATCATGGATATGGCTCCTGATCAGCCCCACTCCGGACGGATAAATCGCACTGCTGCCAATCGATTGAAATAAACGCATCACAAGTAAAACTAAAAATGCCGGGGCCAGCGGCGCGCCGATGGCTGAGATCGCCACAAGAATCAGCCCGGACAAAAACATCTTTTTCCGGCCGATTAAATCCCCCAGCTTCCCCGTCACAGGCTGAGCAACCGCACTCGCCAAATAAAACGATGAAATCAGCCATGACACGGTTGAAAACGACAGCTGGAATTCTTTTTGAATGCTGTGCAGCGCAAGTGAGATCATGGAAGAGTTCAGCGGATTCAGCATGGTTCCGGATGCGACGGTTGTTAAAAACAAGGCCCTGCTTTTTTTAGATATTTTCATCAGAACTGTGATCTAAACGCTTCCGTCGTCCGAAGCTCTTCCTCGCCGAAAGTTGTCATCACATCTGAAATCAAAGTCCGCTGATATCCATGCTGGCAGGCTTCCCTTGCCGTGCTTTCAACACCGATATTTGTCGCGACAACGCGGCGCCGAAGCTCGAGATCCAAATCCGCACCGAAAGAAGTGTGCCATTGATGCTTCGTCACAGTAAAATGGCACACACTGAATTCAGCGCGATTGGACGCCTGTTTCACAACGCCATCTCCTCCAGGAATTTCGGGCACAAAGGCGGTTTTATTGTAATCAATATGCAGTCCGCTCATATGACGACGACCTCCTCATGGCTATTATCTTTTTCTTGATCTCCTTTTTCGATACGCATTGGTTAGAAAATGTCCTGTATGTCATTCGTATCGGATACCACGCGCGAGCCATCCTTGTTCGGCAGGATTGTCATTGTGGAACAGGCGCGGGGAAATGTCAAAGCAGAATGAATTTGAGGGCCGCTGGTATTTAAAATAAGCCGGACGGAGCCCGCCCCGTTCCGGCTGTATTACTGATCCACTTTTGATCTAATATTAAACATTTTTTCATCCAAATAATGAGCAATGTCCGCGGCTTCCTTCAGTTCATCCGTCAGCTGGTTCGGGACATCGTTATTTAACTTGTAGTAGATTTTATGCTCAAGACTCGCCCAGAAATCCATGGCAATCGTACGGATTTGAATTTCCACCTTGGCATGTTCCACGCGATTGGTCAAATACACCGGAACTTCAACAATCAAGTGGAGACTCCGGTAACCGTTCGGCTTCGGATTCTTGATATAGTCCTTCACTTTCAAAATTTTGATGTCTTCATGCTCCTTCAGCACTTCGACCATGTTGTATATGTCAGACAAAAATGAACAAATGATTCTCAGGCCTGCGATATCGTGAATATGCTCCTTAGCCGCGCTTGTCGTAATATCGCATCCCTTTCTCACCAGCTTGTTGATTAAGCTTTCAAAGCTTTTCACCCTTGATTTCGTATGTTCAATCGGATTATGGCCGTGAATCAAATTGTATTCCTGGCTGATAATCGAAAATTTTGTATCCATTTGGTCCAAAGCGAATTTATAAACCAGAAGCTCGTTTTTCCAGTCTTCCATCAGACTTCTTAAGTCTTCGATTTGATCTGCGGGCATACTTGTCATTTTATCTATTGCAATATCCATTATGATTTCTCCTTATACCAGGATTTCGTTCTCTTCAGAAAAATAGACGGGCACATCTTACGTAAGGTTTCGAATGAGGATGAACGATCAAAAAGCGGCGATCATATCAATTTACAATTTTTAAAAATTATTCTTCTTTTAAAAGTCATAAATTGTTCAGCATTTACTAGAAATTGCTTGATCTTGACCTATTCAAACGTTTATAAATGAATTTTTTTCCACAAGAGATTGATATTCCGCGGAAAATGTTTATAATAGGCTGATGGGCTTCCCGGCCTTTTTGGCGCGGTGTCCCTCCAAAAACTTTTCCACAAATGAAACTTTTATACAACATATTCGTCTTATACTGTTGTTAAGGCAATTCTCAATACGGAAAGGAACAGAACAATGTTAAATAAGCTTAAAGTGTTGTATGAAAAAACAACGACGAAGTGGCTGCTCAACACTTCCTATTACTTTCTCATTCTGCTGCTGTTGTTTTTGATTTATGGATTCCATACAGCAAATACAGGTTCATATATTTATAATGACTTTTAATGGAGAAAAAAACAATGAAACTGATAGAAACGATTCAAAAATACGCACAAACACAACCCGATACACTTGCTTTTGTGAATGAAGAGGAAAAGCTGACTTACGGAGAGCTGTGGTCGCAATCTGAGCGCCTTGCCCTTCAGCTGCAAAAAGAAGCGCTGACAGATGCTTCTCCGATCATCGTTTACGGTCATATGAAGCCGATTATGGCGGTTTCTTTCCTCGCTTGTGTGAAAGCCGGACATCCGTATATCCCGGTTGATGTTTCCATTCCGAGAGAACGGATTTTGAAAATCATCAGCAGCTCAAAGGCCGAGCTTTTGCTCAACAACTCAGGCGCTGATGTCGATACAGGAGATGCTGCGATCACTGTGATCGAACCGGGCGCTCTTGACCCGGGGGATGAATCTAAGACAAATTCCGCCGATTGGGTAAAGGACGGGGAGACCTTTTATATTATCTACACGTCCGGAAGTACGGGAAATCCAAAAGGCGTGCAAATTTCCGCCGATAATCTCCAGAGCTTTACAGACTGGATCACAAACGATTTTCCGGTTGAAAACGGTCAAGTGTTTTTAAATCAGGCGCCGTTCTCCTTTGACTTGTCGGTCATGGACCTTTATCCATGCCTGAAGACCGGAAGCACTCTTTGGACCGTCACGAAAGATATGATTAACCGTCCGAAGCTTTTATTTGAAGCGCTGGAACAATCGAATGTCAATGTCTGGACTTCAACACCTTCGTTTGCCCAGATGTGTTTAATGGATCCGTCGTTTTCAGAGGATCTGCTGCCGGGCCTCTCCGTGTTTATGTTTTGCGGAGAAACGCTTCCCGCTTCTGTGGCAAGGCAATTGAAAGAAAGATTTCCAAAAGCGCGCGTGTTCAACACATATGGTCCGACAGAGGCAACCGTCGCCGTGACCTCGATTGAAGTGACAGACGATGTGTTAGACCGGTATTCCTCCCTCCCCGTCGGTTCGGCAAAGCCGGACACTGAGATCGTCATCATCAATGAAGACGGAGAAGCCGTTCAAGAAGGAGAAAAAGGAGAAATCATCATTACCGGGGCAAGCGTCAGCAAAGGCTATCTCGGCGAAAAGGCGCTGACGGAAAAAGTGTTTTTCTCCTACAACGGAACTCCGGCTTATCGCACAGGGGATGCGGGTTACATCGAAAACGGCCAGCTGTTTTTCCTCGGAAGGCTTGATTTTCAAATCAAACTGCACGGCTATCGCATCGAGCTTGAGGAAATTGAATATCAAATCAATCAGTCCCGTTATGTACAGTCGGCTGTTGTGATTCCATTCTACAGAGAAGAGAAAATCGAGTATCTGATCGCCATGATCGTGCCTAAAGAACACGATTTTGAAAAGGAATACCAGCTGACGAGCGCCATTAAGAAAGACCTTGGCAGCAAGCTGCCGGCCTATATGATTCCGAGAAAATTCATGTATCAAAATGAGATTCCGATGACAGCAAACGGTAAGATCGACCGAAAACGATTAAAAGAAGAGGTAACCGTATGACGCCGTATGGTTCATTTCTCTTCTTCATCATATTAGGTATACTGCTGGCACCAACGATCATCCTCGGCTTAAACGGAAAAAGTTTCCGTTTTTACAATATGGCCGTTTCCGTTGTCGTGCTGGCGCTCATTTTTTCCAACAGCCTGCACGGGCTCATCACCCTGTGCCTGTTTACGCTTTGGCAGACGGTGCTGATCAAAGCCTATATTTTTTACCGTCAAAAAGCCAACAGCGGCGTCGTCTTTTGTTTGGCGGTGGCAGCGTCGATTCTGCCTTTGGCGCTGTCAAAGCTGCTGCCGTTCTTTGCCGTTGACAACTGGGCAAGCTTTCTTGGAATCTCATATCTGACGTTTAAAGGGGTTCAGCTCATCATTGAAACCCGGGACGGCTTAATTAAAAAGCAGGTTCCCCTCGGCAGGCTGCTGTACTTTATTCTCTTTTTTCCGACCATTTCATCCGGTCCGATTGACAGGTACCGCCGTTTTGAAAAAGACGAGCAGACCGTCTGGACGAAAGAGCAATATGAAGAGCTGCTGTATAAGGGAATCAACAAAATTTTTCTCGGCTTTTTATACAAATTTATTATCGGCTATTGCATTAACACGTATATCATTTTAAAACTGCCGTTTATCACACACGGCAGCATTTCCCATGGGCTTGCATACATGTATGCCTACAGCCTGTACTTGTTCTTCGATTTCGCCGGCTACACGGCTTTTGCCGTCGGCGTCAGCTATATCATGGGGATCAAGTCTCCGGAAAACTTTAATATGCCGTTTATCAGCCGCAATATTAAAGACTTCTGGAACCGCTGGCACATGTCGCTTTCATTTTGGTTCAGAGACTACGTGTTCATGCGCTTTGTCTTTTGGATGACAAAGAAGAAATGGATCAAAAACCGCATGGCGGTTTCAAATATCGGCTATGTGCTGCTGTTTCTTCTGATGGGTGTCTGGCACGGCCTCGCACCTCAGTACATTATATACGGAATCTATCACGCACTGCTCATGGTCGGCTTCAATTTCTTTGAGAAATGGAATAAGAAGCATAAATGGTGGCCGAACAATAAGTGGACGACAGCCGTCTCCATTGTGGTGACCTTCCACTTCGTCTGCTTTGGATTTTTGATTTTCTCAGGAAAACTATTTCACTAAAAGGAGTTTTTAAATATGGATTTCAATCAGGAAGTACTTTCAGTTTTAGCAGAGGTATGTCAGGACGATATCGTCATGGAAAATCCGGATATCGATATTTTTGAAGAAGGAATCCTTGATTCGTTTGGTACTGTAGAACTGCTGTTGGCGTTCGAGAACCGCTTTAACATCACTGTTCCGATTACCGAGTTTGACCGCGACGCATGGAACACGCCAAATCAAATTATAAAGCAGCTGAATGAGTTGAGATAATGAAAAAGCGTTTTTTATTCGGGCCAATCATTTTGGCATTTTTACTTTTTTTCACGATGATCATGGTTCCAGCTTCATGGCTGACTGCGTTCGTTCCTAAAGACCGGGTCGCAACTTCGGCCACGGAATTGAATCCGATGATGTTTCAGGGGACATATCTTCAGGATAAAATGCTTGAAGACCCGGAATACCTGCCGATCTACGGATCATCGGAGCTGTCCCGGCTGGATCCATTTCATCCGTCCAATTATTTCAAAGTGAACGACCAGGGGTTCACGCCTTATCTCGTCGGTAAAGGCGGATCTCAATCCCTGATTCACACCATCAATTTTGCGGCCCATGCGAAAAATCTTAAGGGAAAGAAATTGGTATTCATCATTTCCCCGCAATGGTTTCAGAAAAAAGGGTCTGATGAATCCCATTTTGCCCCGAACTTCTCGGCCTTGCAGGCATACGATCTCTATTTCAACCAAGACATCGACCAAGGGCTGAAAAAGAAAATCATGAAGCGGATGCTGAAATTTAATGCGGTCAAAAACGACGCCCTCCTTTCAGCTCTTTTCCGAGCTGAGCTCAATCAGGACAGCGGGACACTGGCTCTGCTTACACCGGCTGCAAAAGGCTACAAAAGCATTCTGGAAAAAAAGGATATCTATTATTCCATGGTTGAAGGAGAAGGACCAAAACGCACCATTTCAGAAAGCGTCAAAAACAAGTCATGGGATGAATTAATGCATATGGCTGAAAAGCTTGGCAAAAAAGAATCCCGTAACAATAAGTTTAAGATTACAAATGGCGTCTATAAAAAAATGAAGCCGAAGCTGGCCAAGCTGAAAGGCCACAATAAAAAAATGAACTATGCAAAATCGGTGGAATTCGGCGATTTTCAAATGATGCTGGATGTCCTGAAGGAATCCGGCGCAGATCCTCTGTTCATCTCCGTTCCGGTGCACGGCCAATTTTACGACTACACCGGATTTCCTAAAAAAGGACGGACGGACTATTATGCGAAAATCAAAAAACAAATCGAAGCAGAAGGCTTTCAAGTCGCTGATTTAACGAACCATGAATACGATCCTTATTTTCTGAAGGATACCCTTCACCTCGGCTGGAAAGGCTGGGTTTATGTAGATAAAGAAATCGAAGCGTTTTATCATAAGAAATCGTAAGAAGGATTCCCCCAAGCGGGAATCCTTTTTTGTTTTGCAAACTGCGAAAAAATATTTTTTAAAGTTTCCAAAAATTCTATTTTACAAATTTCTCTGAAATCTATTGCGATTATCAATAGAAGGTTTAAAATAGAAGATAAATATTTTTTGGAAAAAGACTAGAAACGGCAGGGAGAATGAATATGACAAAACAAACGATCAGCGTACAGCTCAGCACAGCAAAGAAACAAAAGCCCGCAGACGATCAGCTCGAATTCGGCCGCACGTTCACCGACCATATGTTTATCATGGATTATTCGGTTGAAAGCGGCTGGCATGATCCGAGAATCGTGCCTTACCAGCCGGTCGAAATGGATCCGGCCGCCATGGTTTACCACTACGGCCAATCTGTTTTTGAGGGGTTAAAGGCTTATTTATCAAATGAAGGAAAAGTTCTTTTATTCAGGCCGGAGAAAAACGTTGAGCGTCTGAATCAATCGAACGACCGCCTTTGCATTCCGCGGGTCGATCCGGATACGGTACTCGAAGGGCTGAAAAAGCTGCTTCAGATTGATAAGGAATGGATTCCGAAAGCGGAGGGAACGTCCCTTTACATTCGTCCGTTCATCATTTCAACTGAGCCATACCTCGGGGTCGCCCCGTCCAAGACCTATAAGATGATGATCATCTTATCGCCGGTCGGCTCTTATTATAAAGAAGGCATTCATCCCGTGAAAATCGCTGTCGAAAACGAATTTGTCCGGGCTGTTGCGGGCGGTACGGGAAACGCCAAAACGGCAGGAAACTACGCCGCAAGCCTGAAGGCTCAGGAAGTCGCCGAAAGCAAAGGATTTTCACAAGTATTATGGCTTGACGGTGTCGAAAAGAAATACATTGAAGAAGTGGGAAGCATGAACATCTTTTTCAAAATCAACGGTGAAATCGTCACGCCTGCTCTAAACGGCAGCATCCTGGAAGGCATTACGAGAAATTCTGTGCTTCACCTTTTAAAAGAGTGGGGGCTTTCCGTGACTGAAAAGAGAATTTCGGTTGACGAACTGATCGAGGCCCACAAAGACGGTCTGCTTGAAGAAGCCTTCGGCACCGGAACGGCGGCTGTCATCTCCCCGGTCGGCGAGCTGATCTGGAAAGACGAAAGCCTTGTGATTAACAACGGCAAAACCGGAGAGATCGCCAAAAAGCTCTACGAGACGATCACAGGCATTCAAAAAGGCGCACTGCAAGACACGTTCGGCTGGACGGTTGAAGTCGATTCAGTCCATCAGTCCTGTTAAAACGGTTTTTCAGCCCCTTTTAAAGAAGGGGCTGAAATCCTTGCCTGATGATTTCCGCATATCCTCCAGTCCATCAATCCTCTTCTTCATCACCCTTTCCTTCAGCCAACTAAATATATACCATTTTATTTCTTTTGTGCTAAAATTATCTATAAAAAAGATCTCATCCCCATGTTCAGCACGTAAATATAGAAAGGACTTGAATAATGGAAAAGACCACTGAACCCGTGTCCGTCTGGAAAAAGAACTTTACATTCCTTTTCTTCTCCAGGCTGATCAAAATTTCGGGCGACTGCTTCGCCTTCAATTCCATTTTATGGTTTTTGATTTTTGATGGAAAAGGGGCTATCGGCACCTCTCTGCTGATTGCCGTCACTTTTCTTCCCGAGGCCTTTTTAGCGCCGGTGACAGGACCTTTGGTGAAGAGAAGCGCTCTGAAATTCTGGATGTATTTCTCGGATTTGACGAGGGCTGCCGTCGTCGTGACTGTGCCTATATGTTACTTTAACGGTTTTTCACCGATGTGGTTTGTTTTAGGACTCATGATTATCCATTCAGCAACAGGCGCCACATACAATCCGGCTTCCATTACGCTGATTCCGCAAATCGTAAACGAAAACCTGATTCAAAAAGCGAATGCGATCCTTCAATCCTCATCTGAAATCGTAAGGCTCGGCGCTGTGACGCTGTGCGGAGTGCTTCTGACATTTATCGGCCCCGCAACGACGCTGTTCATGGCATTTGCCTTTTATATCATATCGGGCATCTTTGTTCTTTGCATTAAGTATAAAATCGTACAGAAAGCATCGAATTCCGCGGATAGTGGTCAACGAGGTACATATGTTGCAAGATTAAAAAGAGGGTTTGTACTTGTGAGAAACCATAAAATTTTGTTTCCGCTGGCCATTTACTGCATATTCATGAACCTGGCCGCATCTCCATGGGAGGCGCTGTCGGCTGTCTATGTTGCCGAAGATTTAAACGGCACGCCGTTCATCCATTCTCTATTGAAGGCGACGACGGCCGGAGGGGCGTTTTTATTGGGCTTTATCCTCGCAAAAGTCAAAATCAACAAATATGGTCTGCTTTTTATAGCGGCCGGCATTTTTGAAGGTGCAGCCTATTTGATGACGGGATTAAATACATTTTTGCCGCTCGTATTCCTCGCCGCTTTTGCATTTGGGGCAGCCATCAGCTCGATCAATGTTCCGGAATTCACGATCATTCAAACATCTGTCGAAGGGGATGATCAACCGCAGGTGTTTGCCATTATACATACGATCACAAACCTTTCGCTCCCTTTGGGTGCAATCGCCTGCGGCTATGCCGCACACGCACTCAGCGCGGGACACGTTATTGCAATCGGCGGTTTTATAGAGGTCCTCGCCGGTATCGGCATCCTGCTGTTTACCCAGCTTGGCAAAGCGCAGCGATCAGATCTGAAAAAAGAAAAAGAGGCGACCGCCAACATGTAAGACTCCAGTTCTGCACCGCTGTGCGCTGAAAGCCGGGCTCGTTCCGCGGAATGCCATGTTACCGAGGTCCGGCCTTCCTCCTCTAGACTTCGTTCTGGTATCTTCACGGCTGAAGGCTCCGGCGGGAATAGCCGGAGCCTTGATGATCGTTTTACGCTTCTACTGATCTAAAAAACTGTGGAAGATGAGCCCGGTGCGCTTCGAGCATTTCATCCAGGAGTTGTTTTGCGACTTTGTCAGATGGTACAAGCGGGTTGATCGTCATCGCCACCAGCGCCGTATTGTGGTCGCCTGTTACCGCCGCTTCGGCCGCGACACGTTCAAATGATTTAATTTGCTGGACGAGGCCTCTGACGGTGACAGGCAAATCTCCAACCGCGATCGGTTTCGGCCCGTTTTTCGTTATGACACAGTTGACTTCCACCGCGGAATCATCCGGAATGCTTGCAATCGCCCCATTGTTCATCGTATTGACCGGCTGGATATCATGCTTGTCATTGTGGATCGAACTGATCAGATTGCAGGCCGCATCACTGTAGTATGCGCCTCCCCGTTTTTCAAGCTGCGGCGGCTTGATAGCCAAATCCGGATCTTTGTATAGTTCGAACAATTCTTTTTCGACTTGCTGCACGACTTCTGCACGGGTTCCTTCCGTTTGAGAAGCCTCAAGCTCGTGTTCAAGCATTTCTTTTGTTTTATAATAGTAGCGGTGGTATCCGCACGGAATCAGGCCGAGTCCGCGGATAAAGTCAGGCTCCCACGACTCTCCGGAAATGTTTTTCATGGTCATCGCATTTGCCGGATCAGCCATCGCTTCGATCACTTTGTCTTTGACACTGATCCCGTCAAGGAAGACATCAAGGCCAAACACCATATGATTCAAACCGGCAAATTGAATGTCGACGCGGCTTTCATCGACCTCAAGCGCTTTGGCAACCCCCATTTTCATACCGATCGGCACATTGCAAAGGCCGACGACTTTTTTCAGATTTGAATAGCGGAGAAGCGCTTCCGTCACCATGCCCGCCGGGTTGGTAAAATTGACAAGCCATGCATCAGGGCACAGTTCTTCTATATCCTTTGCGATTTCCAGTATGACCGGAATGGTGCGAAGCCCTTTAAAAAGACCGCCCGGACCATTTGTCTCCTGGCCGATGACACCGTACTTTAACGGAATTCTTTCATCTTTCGCCCTCGCTTCAAGCAAGCCGACGCGGAATTGAGTGGTGACGAAGTCAGCGTCTTTCAAGGCTGCCCTCCGGTCAAGCGTCAGATGGATCTCTATCGGAACACCGGCCTTTTCCACCATGCGCTTTGCCAGTGTGCCGACGATATTCAGCTTTTCTTGCCCTTCCGGTATGTCGACGAGCCACAGCTCGCTCACCGGCAGTTCAGCGTGTCTTTTGATCAGTCCTTCCACAAGCTCCGGTGTATAGCTTGATCCCCCGCCAATTGTTACGATTTTCAAGCCTTTCTTCATCAATTGACACCTCCGTGAAGATTGATTTTTTCATACAGCTCGACGATTTCCGATGCCAAATCTTTCATGGTCATCGCATTCATTAAATGATCTTGGGCATGAATCATTAATAATGACAGCTCTGTTTTTGTTCCCTTCGCTTCATTTTGAATCAGCGCAGTCTGAAAGTGATGTGCTTGAATCAATTCCTCGTCAGCTGCACGAATCTTTTCTTTCGCTTTCGAAAAATCGCCTTTCTTCGCCTCAGCAATGGCTTCCATAGAGCAGCTTCGGCCGTTTCCGCCATGAAGGATAATTTGAAAAATTGTTTGCTCCAATTCCGCGGACATCTAAGTCACCTCTTTTCTATACGCTGACCTGCTGGTTATCGTTTGCAGACGTCCCCTTATCCAGTTCGCTTTCCTCTTTGAATTTTTGTTTATCCCACATTCTAAAAAACGGATAATATACGAGGAATGAGATGGTCAGGTTGATCAGCTGCATGACGGCCCCGGAAAACTTCCCGCCCGTCGCCAAATACCCCGAGAAGCCCGGCGGCATCGTCCACGGAACCGCGATGCCGGCCGGTTTTGCGACAAGACCGGTGCTCATTCCGATATAGGTTGCCGTAATCATTAAAAGCGGTGATATGATGAATGGAACTAAAAGCATCGGGTTCATGACGATCGGCATTCCGAAAATAATCGGTTCATTGATGTTAAAAACAGCCGGCCCGATCGCCAGTTTCCCAAGCTGCTTCATTTGCTTGCTCCGCGCCCTGAGACACATCGTGATGACCAGCGCCAGGGTGGCACCGCTTCCGCCGATATTGATCCAAATTTCGAAAAACTGGGTTGTGAAAATGTGCGGCAGTGCTTCGCCAGCCTGGAAAGCAAGGCGGTTCTCATCCATTGCGCTGTACCAGATGGGGGACATAACCCCGCCGACAATATTTGCTCCGTGCAGTCCGCATGACCACAGCAGCATTTTGACGGTTTCCGCCACAAGGCTCCCGCCAAGGCTTCCCCCAAGAATGGAAAGCGGTGTGCCCAAAATGACATTGACCACATTATGGAGGCTTTCAAACGGCGTCAATTCAATAATGAGGCGGGCAATCCAGATCAGGCCAATCACCGCGAATCCCGGAATCAGCGCGATGAATGATTTGCTGACCGCCGGCGGCACACCGTCAGGCATTTTAACGACAATGTCTTTTTGCACAACCCAGCGGTAAATTTCCGTCGACAGCATGGCGATGAGCATGCCGATAAACAGGCCTTTGCTTCCCATCAGCGAAATCGGAATGCCGCCCGACACCAAAATCTCTTCAGTGGAACCTTCAGGTGTAAATGGAATCTGATAAGGTGTAGCAAGCAGGAATGCAGCCACGGCTATCGCTCCTGATGACAAAGCGTCGATATCGTATTTTTCGGCAAGGCGGTATGCGATTCCAAATGTCGCGATAAGCGCCATAATATCAAAGCTGACGCCTACCGGATAGCTTAATTTCTCAGCCCATTTGTCTCCGAAGATTCCCGACATGAATTCCGGATATCCGGGGATTGGCAAGTTGGCTAAAATCAGAAACAGCGAGCCGATGATGATGAGCGGCATGGTGAGAATGATTCCGTCCCTGAGAGCCTGCAAGTGGCGCTGAGCGGCAATCCTGCCGGCAACCGGCATAACCTTCTCTTCTAAAAAGGCATTCATCTTATTCACACGCCCGCCTCCCTTAAGAACCGGCAAGCTGTTCTGCGGATTTTAGGACTTCCGCTCCATTACAAGTTCCGTAATGGACCGTGTTGATGACATCGACAGGCACTCCTTTGGAATCTCCTAATTTTTTCAGCTGCGGAAGCATATAGCGGACCTGCGGGCCCAGCAGCAAAACATCCGCTTTATCAATATGATTTTGGACTTCCCCTCCGGAAACAGCCCAAATGGTATAATCTTTTCCTTGTTCCTCTGCGCTTTTTTCCATTTTTGTCACGAGCAGACTCGTTGACATCCCTGCAGCACACGCTAATAAGATATTCATTTTGATATGGCCCCCTTTTACATATAAGTTCTCGTTTTCTTGTACAGTTCCATCATAATATGAAACCGCTTTCATATTAACTTAATGATTTTCCTCTTCTCTGAGGAAAAAAGACAAGGGAACATTTTTATCCAAACGCCGGCGGGTTTGGGCTGTTTTTTCGGAAAACGGACATAAACTCCTGATATGATCTGCATTTTAAAAGCTCGCTGACAATGGACCGATCATCCAAAACATTGCCCAGCAACTTGTACATGCCTTGCAGATTTGATGTATTATCCTTTTCAACACAGAGCAGGCAAATCAGCTGAACCTTTTTATCCTCCCAATCGATCGGTTTTTGCAGCGTGCATACCGCCCAAAATGTCACAGCTGTTTGCGGCGCCATCGGATGAGGGATGGCCACAAGATTGCCAAAACAGGTTGGCGCAACGGCCTCCCTTTCAAAAACGGAACCTTCAAGCCCTTCGTCTGCAAGCCCCAGCTGTGTTACTTTTTCGCATAAAAAACGGAGAACGTCCTCTCTTGATTGAAAGCTTTCTTGCAAGAACACGAGCTGTTCCCTCGTATATTTTGCGGCGAGTTCCTGATCTGCCGTAAGGATTTGTTCAACTTTCGCCAGATCGGTTCCCCCCAGGATCGCATTTACTTTGATAACCGGAATGGGGAGCTCTTCAGGCAGAGGAATCGTGCTGATCACAAAGTCGAGGGTGTTTAGCGGCATTTGGTTGAGCTTGTAGTAGTCAACCGTACCAAGGATGTCAAGCTTCGAGCCGAATTTTGCCCGCAGTCTGTCCTGCAGAAGCATGGCACTGCCTGCTCCGGAAGCGCAGACAATCATACAGCGCTTTGAAGGGATATTCATCTTTCTCCTTTCCATTGCGGCGCCGATATGTAAAGCGAGATAGCCGACTTCACTTTCCTGAATGTCAAACCCCGTTTCTTTTTTGATCACCTCACCGGCCTGGATGCCGGCTTCAAATGCGAGAGGATAGTTGGCCTTAATCGCATCAAGCATCGGATTTCTGATATTCATGCCATATCTGCAGCGATTCAAGGCAGGTTTTAAGTGGAGGCTGAGGCCGATTTTTAACTCTTTGTCGTGTTTGATGCCAAGCGTGAACTTGTCTTCAATCGTCTCCATGATCAATCGTGTCAGCCGGTCGGTTTTTTCATCGATGAAGCTTTCTATTTTATCGCAGTTGAGAGCTGCCATCGCCGTCCTTTTGGCTCCAAGCAAATGAATGGCGATATAAGCCGTCTCTTTTTCCGGAAATGTCACGTTCAGCTTTTGTTCAAGTGTGCGAACAATCGCGCGCGCCACTTCATATTCTTTGTGATTCATAATTTCTTGAATATCTTTGGAATAAAGAGAGACATGCCTGCCCTTGCGGATCCGCCTGCAGGCGATGGCAATATGGATCAGGAGGTTGTTTAAGCCGATATCGGAAAGAGAGATTTGGTCTTCGCTTATTTTTTCTAGAATGGTCTGGCGGATAAGGCCCAATTCCTCTTTCGGAAGAATGGATATTCTAGCGTTCATAATATCAACATCCGTTTCCCGTTTAGGAAAAATGTGCTCAGCTATACAATAGCGCAGCTTCATTTCATCCCCTTTCAGCTTAAAGCCGTAGTTCGGTTTGATCTCCAGCTCAATGCCGTAAGGTTTCAGCCTTTTTCTTACATCTCTCATATCGTTTTGAACCGTCGACTTGCTGATATACATCTCGTCCGCCAAGTCTTCCAGTTTCAGATAATCATCGGTTAATAGCAGCCTTTTTAATAAATAGAGAATGCGTTCATTCGGAAACACAGGTTTTGAAAGCTCATCTTGAAAGGTGTTTTGCAAAAGCTGGCGGAAGAGGCGTTCGTTTTGAACGGAGAGCCGATAGCCGGCTCCTCTGATCGATTGAACGGCGGCTCCGTTTTTGAGGAGAAGGTGGTCTAATTCTTTCATATCTGATCTGACCGTTCTGGAGGTAACGTTTAACTGATTTGCCAAATAAGCGCTTGTTAAAGGTGTTTCCGCTGTCATCAATTCGCCGAGAATGAGCTTTAGCCGAGCATTGAGCATAAAATGGCCCCCTTTTAAGTCGCTTGAATCTAGAACCTGACAGGCAGGCTGTGTTCCGCCGGTCTACATCTATTCAATCAATATGTGAAAATTCTCTCATAGTTTAAGTAAATTCTATTATGATTGCGTTTTCAAGTCAATTTACCCATTCCATAGAAAAACAGCCGGTTCAACCGGCTGTCGGACGTTTTTTCCCGCTTCGGTTTTTGATGATTTTTCTTGCGATCGGATAGACGACAGGCGCCCATTTGACGAGATATTTCATCATTTTTTTCATCGCTTTGCTCCCTCCCGTTTTCCTTCACCATTACCCTGGGAACACGGGAGTCAAAACATGGCCTACCTGGAAACATAGCGGTTCCCTTTCACCCAAAAGCGCCAAGGGTATTCCCGCGCTTCCCCCGAGTTCTCGATTCCAATGCGCGGGCCGCATGAAATCTCTTTTGGGGTATACCCTTTCGCAATATAAAGCGGCGGCTCCGTCAGCAGCTTGCCGTAATCATCCATCGTTATCGAAAGCGCCTTTGTCAGCTTCCCGGGACCATTCGTCCAATCGCGTGGTTTTTTTCCGCTCCTTCTTTTCTCCATCAGCAAAAGCCCTTCATGCGGTTCAATCGCCCTGATGAGGACGGCTTCCGGCTCATCAACGCTTGCGCTCACAACGTTGATCAAGGTGTGGGTATGCATGGTGTACGTATATACCACACCGGCTTTTCCGAACATGACTTCTGTCCGTTTTGTCCGGCGGTTTCCATAGCTGTGGGCCGCCCTGTCTTCAGGACCTCTATATGCTTCGGTTTCGACAATATATCCTGAGGCCAGCCCCTCCTCAGTCTCTTTCACGAGAAGACATCCTAATAGAGACTGCGCCAGTTCAATCGTAGGTTTTTTGTAGAAATCGAGCGGCAGCGGCTCATGCTCCTGTGCTTGATTCATTTGAAAAAGCCTCCTTTGATTGTGATCCATTTTAACACCTTTTGCAGGTCTTTTACTAGAAACGGAAGGCTTTCATATGGGGGCTCTATATGTCAAACATGCCTCAGACCGCCTAAGATAAAGTGAACAACTTTGTCCGAAACTTTTGGATCTGCGTACCCCTCAGGCAGCTTCCAATCGGTATCGGCTTTCATCATCAATTCTGCGGCGCTGACGATGCGCTCTGCTTCAAGTCCTGAGACAACATTGCTCCCGCACATGACCGTCTCGGGCCTTTCTGTGCTGTTTCTGATCGTTACGGAAGGAACTCCGAGAATGCAGCTTTCCTCCTGCACCGTCCCGCTGTCTGTGATCACACATTTTGCATGCTGCTGAAGGCGGATGAAATCAAAAAAGCCAAACGGCTCACAAAATGTCAGCAAAGCATCGTCACTTTGTATGCCAAACTTCTGCAAACGGTCGCGTGTCCTTGGGTGAACACTGCATATAACCGGCATCTTATGGGATTTCGCCAGCGTCTCAAGGGCAGTGACGATATGTTGCAGCCTTTCTTTCACATCCACATTTTCCGCCCTGTGCGCAGTGACCAATAGAAAGGCACCGCTCTCCACCTTCAAGTCGTCGAGCACATTCCGCTGCGCAATTTCTTCTGCGAAATGGTTCATCACTTCATAAATCGGATTTCCGGAAACCCAGATTCTTTGAGGATGCATGCCTTCCCTTTCCAAATTTTCTTTGGCGATGTTTGTATAGGGCAAATTAAAAGATGCGATCGAATCGATCACCCTCCGATTGATCTCCTCCGGAACCGAGTTGTCATAACAGCGGTTGCCGGCCTCCATATGATACACGGGAATTCCGTACCGTTCGCCGAGGAACGCGCACAGCGCACTGTTCGTATCGCCGAGCACAAGCAATTTATCGGGCTTAAGCTTGACGATCAGCTTCTCGACCTCTGCAAAAATCTCGCCAATTTGTGCGCCGATCGAATGATGTGACAGCTTAATGTGATGATCCGGCAGCCGCACATTCAACTGTTCAAAAAAGATTTCGCTCAGTTTTTCATCATAGTTTTGACCGGTGTGCACCAATATATGCTGGTCTGCAAGCTGATCAAGCTTGCGAATGATCAAACTTAAGCGGATGATCTCCGGTCTGGTTCCGATAATCGTCATGATCTTCATTATCTTACTCCTTTTTAGAACTAAAGATAGATGGAACAGCCATACCGGCGCCGGGCTGCGCCCATGCCCCGAAAATCTATATATGTATATTCATTTCATGAAAAATTGTGCTGTTTCAAAGGTTGAAGCTCCCTTCTCAAAAAGCGGGATGATTTCTCTAAAAATATGCTGAATTGTCTTCAATCAGGCGGTTCTATCACACAAATTTTTCTAAAAATCATATACATTTATATGCTAGTTTTAACAGTCTATCAATAGATCGGTTTTTAGGAGGATACGTATGTTTAAAAACACCCGAATATTGCTTACCGGAGGCACCGGTTCCTGGGGAACGGAGCTCACGAAAAAATTGCTGCCGTATCAGCCGAAAGAGATCAGGATTTTCTCAAGAAATGAATTCACGCAGATCAGCATGCAGCGGGAATTTGACCACCACCCTTCAATAAAATTTTTGATCGGTGATGTCAGGGACTATCCCGCTTTGGAAGAGGCCTCTAAAGATGTTGATTATATCTTCCATCTCGCCGCACTAAAACACGTTCCAATCTGCGAGGATCAGCCTGAAGAAGCACTGAAAACGAACGTCATCGGGACCCAGAATGTCATTCGCGCCGCCATCGCCAACAAAGTCAAAAAAGTCATTGATGTTTCGACAGATAAAGCGGCGGATCCGGTCAACTTTTACGGAATGACGAAGTCGCTTGGCGAAAGATTGATGATCCGGGCCAATGATTATAGTGAGGATACAGATTTTGTATGCATCAGAGGCGGAAACGTGCTGGGAACAAACGGAAGCGTCGTTCCGCTTTTTAAAAGCCTGATTATGAAAGGGCAGGACCTGACATTGACATCAAAAGAAATGACGAGATTTTTCCTCACCGTCGGCGAAGCGATTGATTTGCTGCTCAAAGCTTCCAAAGAAGCGATTGGAGGAGAAATCTTCGTCATGAAAATGAAAGCCTGCAATATTTTGGACCTTGCCGAAGTTCTGATCGAAGAATTGGCTTCAAGCCCTATCGGAATCAAAGAAATCGGAATCCGCCCGGGAGAGAAGCTCCATGAAGTGCTCGTCTCAAATCATGAAGCACCGTTTACTTATCTATATGATGCTCAATATTATGTGATATTGCCTTCACACCCTTCAGAAAAGCTGATTCGCCGCTACCGGAAGTTCACGAAAGCCGATTTTCAGAAATTCCAATCCAATGACCTGCTCATGACCAAACCGGAAATCGCTGACATGTTGAGAAAAGGAGGGTTTCTACAGTGAGGCTGCTGATTTTAGGGGGAAATGGAATGGCAGGCCATGTATTGAAAGAATATTTCTCTGCCAAAGAACACTATGAAGTGTTTTGGACACAGCGGCAAACACTGCCCAATGATTTAAATTGCTTTTTTCTCGATGCGGCAAACACGGATGAATTAAAAAAGCTGCTGCAAAAGGTAAAACCTGATGCCGTGATCAATGCAGTGGGCATCTTAAATGATGCCGCTCGCCAGCGGCTTGTTGAAGCGATTCATATCAATAGCGTTCTGCCGCATCTATTATCCGAGATGAGCAGCATCTATGACTATCGTTTGATTCACATCAGCACCGACTGTGTCTTTTCAGGTGCAAAAGGAAAATACACGGAAACGGATGCGAAGGATGGAAGCTCTATCTATGCGCAGACGAAAAGTTTGGGCGAAGTGACAGACGGTCAAAACCTGACGGTCAGAACTTCCATTATCGGGCCCGAGCTTAACGACGGCATCGGTTTGTTCCATTGGTTTATGAAGCAAAAGAACAGCGTCCACGGGTATAAAAACGTGTTCTGGAACGGGCTGACGACCCTCGAATTGGCAAAGGCGATCGAACAGCTTCTCACTTCAAATGTAAACGGCTTGATCCACTTGACGGGGAACCGGTTCATCTCCAAATACGAGCTGCTCGTCCTCATCAATCAAACCTTTTCCAAAGGAATCACGGTTACACCCGAATACCGCACCCGGTCTGATAAAAGCCTTGTCATGACACGGGAGGATGTACCTTATCAGCCTGTCGGCTATGAACAAATGCTCGCCGAACTCAAACAGTGGATCGATGATCGGCCTCATTTATATGAATATTGAAATGAAAAAACAAACATCACCATTTGATGTTTGTTTTTGGTTTTAGCGCTCATAACATGGTTGACATTGACATATCTGTATTATTGTATACAATTATATTTATATTCTGAAAAAGGAGGCGAAAACGTTTTTCATGCACTCTTCAAATCCAGTCAAAAGGCAGTCTGCAAGTGATTACGCTTATAATGAATTAAGAAGCAAAATCATCGAACTCGACTATCCGCCCTCAGAACAGCTCGCCGAGGACAGTCTTGCAAAAGATTTAGAAATCAGCCGCACTCCGCTGCGCCAGGCTCTTTACCGGCTGGAGCTTGAAGGATTGGTCACCAAACAGCCAAACGGCAGGCTTCGTGTTTGTCCAATCTCACTTGAAGAAGCGAAGGAAGTATTTAAGGTCCGCGAAGCACTTGAAGGGCTCCTCACCGCCGAAGCCGCACAGCTTGTGAAAACCGAGCGCCTTCACCAGCTTGAAGACAGAATCGAATTGATGAAGATGGCCGCCGCGAAAGATCGCAAAGCCGATACGGTCAAATACGGATCTGAATTTCATTCCATTTTGCAGGCCATCAGCAAAAATGCAACCGCAAAACGTTTTCTTGAACAGCTTGAAAGCAGGATTGAACGGTACCGGAGAATCAGCGGGTACAAAAACCCCGACTACAAACCGTCCATATCCTTCAATGAACACTTGGAGATTTTCAAAGCCGTGAAAGAAAAAAACGGCTGTTTGGCAGAAGCAGCCATGCGATCTCATATCAGACGAAGCTTACGTTCCATTGAAGAAACGCTCGAACGTTTAGACTAGCCCTCCGAAAAGCCGACGCCAATTTCACATCGCGTTTTTGAACAAAAAAACGAATATGGGGTGGAAAAATGGGCAAACAAGGTGTATTTAAACCTGGATTAGAAGGCGTCATTGCCGGGGAGACCAACATATCCTTTCTGGATACCGAAGCTGAAGAAATCGTCATTAAAGGCTATGATCTCATCGAACTTGCAGAACAAAAAACATACCTCGACCTCGTCTATCTCCTCCTGCAGCATAAGCTGCCTGATCCGATGGAACTGAAAGGAATTGAAAGCGCTTTAAAGAATGTTTATGAACTTCCGAAAGGAATCTATAGCATTCTGTCATCGCTGCCGCAGTCTACTCACCCGATGGATGCACTCAGAACCGGGATTTCGGCTTTATCGGGATACGATCCGGAATTAAATGACCGGTCAAAATCAGCCAATACGGCGAAAGCGCTGCGCCTGATCGCACAGGTGCCGAATATCGTCGCAAACAGCTACCATATCCTTCATCAACAAGAAACCATTCTACCTGACAAAGACTTGTCCTACAGCCAGAACTTTTTATACATGTTGACGGGAAAAACGCCGAACGAACAGGAGACGGCTGTCTTTGATCAAACATTGATGCTCTACAGCGAGCATGAAATGCCGAACTCCACTTTCACCGCCAGAGTCATCGCCTCGACAAACTCAGACATATACGGAGCATTCACAGGTGCCGCCGCCTCACTCAAAGGTCATTTGCACGGCGGGGCCAATGAAGCGGTCATGCATATGCTGCTCGAAGGAGAAACAAAATCGGGCTTTGTGAAGCTGATACAGCACAAATTAGCCAACAAAGAAAAAATCATGGGCTTTGGACACCGCGTATACATGAGAAAAATGGACCCGCGCGCCGCCCTTTTGAAAAAAGCGCTCTTTACGCTGTCTCACAAGACCGGAAGACAGGACTTATTTGAAATGTGTGATGAGGGCGAAAAGCTGATGCGCGAAGAAAAGGGGCTCTATCCGAATCTTGATTACTACGCGGCTCCCGTCTATTATCTGCTCGGCATTCCGATCGATCTCTACACACCGATTTTCTTTGCGGCCCGCTCAGTCGGCTTAAGCGCCCATGTCATTGAACAGCATGCGGAAAACCGCTTGTTCCGTCCGCGTGTTCACTATAAGGGACCGCGCGATCTTCATCCATAATCTTAGAATTCGCCAAGAAAGAAGGGATTGTTACATGAAAACGCAAATGACAGCGACTCAAGGATATGATCAGCTGCTTGAAGAAATTGCAGATTACACGGTCAATACCGCCATTTCCAGTGAAGAGGCGCTTGAGACGGCGCGTTATGTCTTAATGGATACACTCGGCTGCGGTTTGCTGGCGCTGAAGTTTCCCGAATGTACAAAACAACTCGGTCCGATCGTACCGGGCACCGTCGTCCCAAACGGAACACGCGTGCCGGGTACGCAATTCGAACTCGACCCCGTGCAGGGTGCATTCAACATCGGCTGCATGATCCGCTGGCTCGATTATAATGACACATGGCTTGCTGCCGAATGGGGCCATCCTTCAGATAATTTAGGCGCCATTTTGGCCTGCGCCGATTTCGTCAGCAGACAGCGGCTCGCTGCCGGCAAAGAACCGCTCACCATCGCCGACGTGCTGACAGCGATTGTGAAGGCCCATGAGATTCAAGGCGTTCTCGCTCTGAACAACAGCCTGAACAGAAATGGACTTGACCATGTCTTATTTGTCAAAGTCGCTTCGGCAGCTGTGGCATGCTCGCTTTTGGGCGGCACAAAACAGGATGTCATCAACGCCGTTTCACAAGCCTGGGTTGATAACTCAAGTCTGCGGACATATCGGCATGCACCGAACACCGGCTCGCGGAAATCATGGGCCGCCGGGGATGCGACCAGCCGGGGCGTGAGGCTCGCACTCATGACCCTCAAGGGCGAAATGGGCTACAAAACCGCGTTGTCCGCGCCAATGTGGGGATTTCAGGACGTCTTATTCGGCGGAAAAGAATTGACGCTTGCCAGGCCGCTCGATTCCTACGTCATTGAAAATGTTCTCTTTAAAATTGCCTATCCTGCCGAATTCCACGCGCAAACGGCGGCAGAAGCGGCGATTAGGCTTCACAGCGAGGCAAAGGATCGACTTGATGAAATTGATGAAGTGGTCATCACGACTCACGAATCGGCCATCAGAATCATCGACAAAACGGGAGAGTTGCACAATCCCGCAGACCGTGACCATTGCCTTCAGTATATAACAGCCATCGGGCTGATCTACGGCGACATTACAGCTGATCATTATGAGGACGAAACAGCGCAAAATCCAGAGATCGACCGGCTCCGCGAAAAAATGAAGACGGTTGAAAACAAACAATACTCTCTCGATTATCTCGACCCGGAAAAACGATCTATCGCAAATGCCGTGCAAATTTTTTATCAAGACGGCTCACAATCGGAAAAAGTGGCGATCGAGTACCCGATCGGCCATCGGCGCCGCCGCAGTGAAGGCATCCCGCTGTTAAAAGAAAAATTTACGAACAATTTAAAAACCCGTTTTCCCGCCGGACAAGCGGAACGAATCAATGCTTTGCTCAATGATCCGCAAACATTAAAAAAGACATCTGTCCCAGACTTTATGGAACTGTTTGTTATCTAGGAGGTTTTAACATGTGGATTGTTTCAAAACAAGCGAGCCAGAAAGAACTCGCCGAGAGCTTCAGACGGCTCATGGAAGCGCCGGATATTTTGAAAATCCCCGGTGTCCACGACGGAATGGCGGCGATAACCGCTAAAAAAATCGGCTTTCAAGCGCTCTATCTTTCGGGCGCCGCTTATACGGCAAGCCGGGGAATGCCGGATCTCGGGATGATTCACTCAGAGGAGATGGCGGAAAAAGCCCGTGAACTTGTCAGAGCCGCGAACCTCCCGCTTTTGGTCGATATTGACACAGGCTACGGCGGTGTTTTGAATGCGGCGCGAACGGCCGCGGAAATGGCGGAGAACAGAGTCGCGGCCGTTCAAATCGAGGATCAGCAGCTTCCGAAAAAATGCGGACACTTAAACGGAAAAACACTGCTCCCGGCCAGGGACATGATCGCAAAAATCAAAGCGATCAAACAAACCGCTCCATCACTTGTTGTCGTAGCGCGCACGGATGCAAAGGCTGTGGAAGGAACCGAAGCCGCCGTCAAACGCGCCAATCTGTATGCTGAGGCGGGAGCTGACGCAATTTTTCCGGAAGCATTGACAAGCGCGGCCGAGTTTCAAGAAATGGCTTCTGCCATCAAGGCGCCTGTGCTCGCCAACATGACGGAATTCGGAAAAACCCCTTATTTCACGGCGGAGGAATTTCAACTGCTCGGATGCAGCATGGTGATTTATCCGGTCACTTCACTAAGGGCCGCCGCGAAGGCGTATGAGCGGGTCTTCACGGAAATTTACGAAAAAGGCACGCAAAAAGGCGCACTAAAGGATATGCAGACGCGCGAAGAGCTGTATGATGCCATACATTACTATGATTATGAAAAAATGGACGAAAACATCGCCAAGACCATACTGCCCGAGATCGGAAAAGAAAACCGCTAATCCAAACGAAAGGGCTGCCAATCGGCAGCCTTTTTCATTTACACCAATGTCATGAAAGCCCCACCGGCTGCCCCCGCCGCCACAATGATCCAAGGCGGAAGCTTCCAATAAACAAGCAGGCTGAACAATACGGCTGCTAACGCAAAGTCGAGCGGCGTGAGGATCGAACTCGTCCAGATCGGCTGATAGAACGCCGAGATCAAGATGCCTACGACAGCTGCGTTCACACCCATTAATCCCCCTTTTACTTTTGGATTTCGCCGCAGCGCATCCCAGAAAGGCAGCGTTCCCAAAATGAGCAGGAAGGCCGGTAAAAAGATCGCGGCCGTTGCCAGCAGTCCCCCCTGCCAGCCATTCATCACAGCGCCGAGATATGACGCAAACGTAAACAATGGACCCGGAACCGCTTGAGCCGCACCGTACCCGGCTAAAAAGGCTTCTTCGCTTAACCATCCTGTTGGAACAAATTCACGCTCCAACAATGGCAGGACGACATGCCCGCCGCCGAATACGAGAGAACCCGATCTGTAAAAACTGTCAAACATCGCGACCCAGCCTATGGATGTCATGTCCCTTAAAACCGGGAGAAGGACGAGAAGTCCGAAAAATAAGCTTAGACAAACGGCGGCAAACCGGCGGGACACCGGAAATTCCATGACGGAAGCGGCCGTTTCGCTTTGCTCTTTGTAGAAAAGATAGCCTGCAAAAGCGGCCAGTATGATGACGCCAACCTGGGTAAAAGCCGTCTGCCAAAGCAGTGTGGCGACAAGCGCGAATAACGCAATCGCCTTTCGCTTTAAATCAGGCGTCAGTTTTTGCGCCATGCCGAGGATCGCTTGTGCGACCACGGCAACGGCAACGATTTTCAAGCCGTGAATCCAGCCGGCTGTCCCGATGTCAAGTCCCTGAAGGAGCAAGGCAAAGATCACCAATGCGATGACAGACGGGAGCGTAAATCCGATAAACGCCAAGATTCCCCCGAGCACACCGGCGCGCATGACGCCGATGCCGATCCCGACCTGACTGCTGGCCGGACCGGGCAAAAACTGGCATAATGCGACCAGATCGGCGTAGTTTTTTTCGTCCAGCCATCTTCTTTTGCGGACATACTCTGCGTGGAAATATCCCAAGTGGGCAATCGGCCCGCCGAAAGACGTCAGTCCAAGCCTTGTTGAAACGAAAAGAATTTCAATCAGCGTCTTTAATCTTCGATCCGCTTGATGCTTTGTCATTGAATTAAACTCCTTTCGGCTATTCTTTAATTTCCTTAAACAGTTCATATGCTTTCAATCTGGCTTCTTTCAGCACGCCCATGCCTTTTTCCGTGGCGGAATAATACTTTCTGATTTTCCCGTCTACATTTCGTTCTTCTTTGACGAGAAGTCCATCGGACTCCATCGAATGGAGAATCGGATATAATGTGCCCGCACTGATGTTGTATCCGTGTTCTTTTAATTCCTCCAACATCCATAATCCGAAAATCGGTTGTTCACCGGCATGATGCAAAATGTGTATTTGAATAAATCCAAGGAATAGTTTTCGCAGCACTTTATCTTCCAATACAGCACCTCCTTTTATCGATATCCAATATCGAAATCCGATATCGGATTTACATAATTGGAGTGTAACATCTGCTTTCTCCAATTTCAAGCTCATTTGAACGGAAAAAAGCAAGCCTTGCTTTAGGCTTGCCCATTCCTTTTAAGATTGATATTGCACGCGGTGCAGGCTGGCGAAAACCCCGCCTTTTTCAACCAATTCATCGTGTGATCCTTCTTCCGCGATTCCGTCTTCGGTGACGACCACAATCCGGTCGGCATTGCGGATGGTGGCGAGCCTGTGGGCGATGACGAGCGTTGTTCTGTCTTTTGCAAGCTCTGTCAAAGCGTTTTGGATGATTTGCTCCGTCTCTGTATCAAGAGCGGATGTGGCTTCATCCAAAATGAGAATCGGCGGGTTTTTAAGAAACATGCGCGCGATCGCGATCCTCTGTTTTTGACCGCCGGACAGCTTCAGCCCTCTTTCACCGACCTGTGTTTCATAGCCGTCCGGAAGCGACGCTATCAGCTGTTCCAAATGCGCCATTTTGGCGGCTCGTTTGATTTCTTCATCAGTTGCATCCAATTTTCCGTAGGCGATGTTTTCGCGGAGAGTGCCTGTAAATAAAAAGACATCCTGCTGGACAATCCCAATTTGTGAACGAAGCGACCGCTTTGTCATGTCGCGGACATCGATTCCGTCAATCGTAATCGCACCGCCGTCCACATCGTAAAAGCGGGGAATCAGTGAGCTGATCGTCGTTTTGCCCGCTCCAGACGGCCCGACGAAAGCAACCGTCTCACCCGCTGTAATCGAAAGATCGATTCCATTCAGAACAGGCTTGTGCTCTTCATAGCCAAACGTCACATTGCAGAATACAATATTTCCTTCCAATGCGGGAACATCAACAGCATCCGCGCGGTCAACGATCTGCGGCTCGGTATCGATCAGCTCCGTAAAGCGCTTGAAACCGGCCATCCCTTTCGGATAAAGCTCAAGAATCGCGCTGATTTTATCAATCGGTTTAAACAGAACATTGACATACAAAACAAAACCGACAAATTCGCCGTATGACATGTTCCCGGAAAAGCTGAGCCATGCTCCGAACACAAGGACCGCGAGAATCATCAGACGGGTCATCAAAAATGTTCCCGCCGTCGTCAGCGCCATTGTTTTATAGCCTTTCAGCTTGGCCTTGCGGAATTTTTGGTTGTTTTTTAAAAAACGGGAAATCTCAAAACGTTCATTCGTAAACGATTGAACGACGCGAACACCTGACACGCTGTCCTCAACCCTTGCATTGACATCGGCAATCTCACTGTACATCTCTCTCCAGGCCCGGTTCATTCTAATATTTGAATAAGTGATCAATATGATCAAAAGCGGGACAAACAAAATCGCGACGAGCGCGAGCTTTACATTGATCGTCAGCATGATCCAAAACGCTCCCACAAAGGTCATGACCGCGATAAACAGATCTTCCGGTCCGTGATGGGCAAGCTCGCCGATGTCAAACAGATCGTTTGTAATGCGGCTGATAATATGCCCGGTCTTCGTGTTATCAAAATAGCGGAACGATTGGCGCTGCACATGCTGAAACAGATCCTGGCGCATGTCCGTTTCAATATTGATCCCCAGTTTATGCCCGAGATAATTGACAATATACTGAAGACCCGTGCTAAGCAAATAGATCACAAGCAGTCCGATGCTGACCCAGACGATGTCAAACCATTCTCCCCCGGGGATCAGCGTATCGATGAACCATTGGACAACCAAAGGAAACGCCAGCTCTAAAAGAGCGACGATAATCGCACTGCTGAAATCAATAAAAAACAGCCGTTTATGAGGTTTATAGTATGAAAAAAAGCGGCGTATCATAGATGTGCACTCCTTATCTAAACTCTTTACGAAATAGATCGTATCATAGTTTTCGGTGCGAAGTGCAAAAATTTTGAAAAATAATTGAAAATTATTCTCAAGCGGTACACGGCCTCATAAAGGAAGCCCAGCCTCCCGAGCGCCCTGAACGACAAGCTTCGCGATTTCTCCCGCGCCGTATTCAGAGAAGTGTGTGTTGTCACTGACACCGTCTGGATAATTGGGATGCTCCCCAGGTTCAAGCCACAAAAACAGTTTTTTCGAAGCTTCAGGCCCCAATGATTGCAGCAATCGGCCGCTTTTTAAGGCGAGGTCAATAAGCGGTGTCTGAAGCTCTGAAGCAAGCTCTCTCACCGCATCGGGATAGTCGCCGTGCGTATCGGTTAGACAGCCTTGATTGTCAAACGCTCTCCTTGCTACCGGTGTGATCAGCACCGGATTGGCATTTTTCCGCCTTGCCGAATCGACATAGCGGCCGAGATAGACCTTGAATGTTCCAAAGGGATCTGTATGGCGTTCATCCGGTTTTTGATCGTTGTGTCCAAACTGGACAAATAAATAGTCGCCGCCTCTGATTTGCTTCAATATCTTCTCCAGCCTGCCTTCTTCAATAAAGCTTTTTGAACTTCTCCCCGATGCCGCTTCGTTCCGGACCAACAAGCCCGGCTTCACATACTCTCCAATTTTTTGACCCCATCCGGCACGCGGGGTAACAGAAGCATCATAGTCTGATACCGTTGAGTCCCCAGCCAAGAATAATTGAATGTCTTGCATGTTCCATCCCCCTTTTTTCCACACTACAATAAATATACATTTTAATCCATTTTGTTCTTTATACGACTCTTTTTTATAGAAAAACACCCTCAATTGACAGAAAACTATCAATTATTTTAAATTTTTTTTAGAAAATTAACTAAAAATATTTACTTGTATGGTAAATGATGATAGATTAAGTAAACAAGAAAAGGAATTTAGTAGATCGCGATCGTAATTGTACCTTTTCTTGAATATTTTAGGACGTCCTCTAACACTTACATTGCCATTTAGGAGGAACATTCAGATGCGAAAACGGAAATTCATTAGTAAAATCAGTGTTGGTCTATTAACGTCAGCGGCATTAATTTCATTTATTCTTCCTACTTCTGAGGCAAGCGCAAAAGAAGTGAAAACCAGCCACTACAGATGCCCGATTTTTTGCCATCCGCACAAGCCGCATCCTTGGAAGCCTTGTCCGGATCAACCGCAGAAACCTGGCAACCCAGGCAATCCGGACAACCCGCAGCAGCCGGATAATCCGACTCAGCAGCCTGTGCTTGAGGCCAAGACCATTAACAGCAATAAAGAATGGACAACTTCCGATATTGAAATCACATATAAACCGAATACATTTGTCGGTTCAAGCTATGTCGAGTTTCATTTCCCTTACCGCTTTCACGCCAGCACAAGGGATACACTAAATGGTAAAACACTTGATTACACACAAATTTTAGATGATGGGCAGACGGTCAGAGTGCCAGTCTATGCGTTAAGCTCATCTGAATTTAAGCTTGTGATGGTGCGGAAAACGCTTCCGAACGCAGGCACGCACAGAATTACCGCTGAACTAAAGCAAAACGGGAAAAACATTAATCATGCCGAAACAACATTGGAGATTGTTCCTCGTTAAATAGCGGACATCCTTAAGGCAGAGGGAATGAGCCTTTGCCTTAAGGCCGCACATAAACAGGTCTCCCCCTTTCACACTCTTTTCATATTTTTTTGAATATTTTATAAAAAATATTTACTTCATTGGTAATGAATGATAGATTAACATAAGCAGGAAAAGGAATATAGTAGTTTTAAATCTTATTATTTCCTTTTTAACGACTGTTTTCTATTCGTTTTTAGGGAGGAGAATGTTTATGTTTAAACGAAAATTCATCGGTAAATTGTGTGTCGGTCTATTATCCTCAGCAGCACTGTTTTCATTTATTCTTCCGGCACAAAAAGCAAACGCTTCCTTTTTCAGAAGCGCTCCGACACTTCATGTTGAAACGGTTGACAGCAATCAAGAGTGGACAACCTCTGACATCGAAGTCACTTACAGGCCAAACTCGTTCGTCGGCGCCAGCTATGTTGAATTTAACTTCCCTTACCGCTTTCATGCCAATACAAGGGATTCTCTGAACGGGAGAACATTGAGCTATACACAAATTTTAAATGACGGACAGACGGTCAGAGTGCCCGTTTATGCTTTCAGCTCTTCACAGTTTAAGCTGGTGATGGTCCGGAAAACGCTGCCTAACGCAGGTACACACACAATCACCGCTGAGATGCAAAAATTCGGCAGAAACTATCATCACGCTGAAACCACAGTGGAGATCTTCCCTCGTTAAACATCACTATTTAAGCCTGCCGGCAGTTTCGCCGGCAGGCTGTTTTATTTTCCGACCAGCACTTTATAACAGGTCAATGCACCGATATTGCAAACTAAAATAACGGCGGCCATCGGCAAAGCCGTATGACTTCCGGCGATGCCCACAAGCGGCGCAGCCGCCGCTCCCAAAATAAACGGTAAAAGTCCCAAAAGCGCTGATGCGCTCCCTGCTGACTTTCCTTGGCTTTGCATGGCCAATGATCCGCTTGACGTCGTCACGATTCCGATACAGGAAACGACCACAAACAGCGGAATTAAAACGAAAAACAGCGCTGCTTGAAAGAAGACGGTTATGAACAGGACAAGGCTGGCGGTCAAAGATATGCCCAGCCCGCATCTCAACATGGCAGCTTCTCCAAACCGCTCCGCAAGCCGGCCCGTGATTTGGGCAGCGATGATAATGCCTAAACCGTTTAGTGCAAAACAAAAGCTAAAAGCTTGTGCCGATAGCCCGTAAATGTCTTGCAAAACAAACGGAGAAGCAGATATATAGCCGAACATCCCGGCAACGATCAACCCCTGCGCCAAAGCATACCCCATAAAGGAACGCTGACCAAACAGTTTTCCAAATGATGCGAACGTCTCCTTGAAACCGCCCTTCGTCCGATTTTCCGGGGAAAGAGACTCTCGAATTCCAAATATAACGGACAGAATCATGATCATGCCAAAGAGACCGATGATCAAAAAGACGCCGTTCCAAGTTGCAAATTTCATCAGCTGTCCACCCGCAACCGGAGAAATGATAGGCGCAATCCCGTTAACCAACATCAGTAACGAGAAAAACTTCGTCAATTCTGTGCCCGAATATAAGTCCCGGGCTATCGCTCGGGATATCACGATGCCGCCCGCTCCCGCCGCACCTTGAATAAACCGCATGGCGATCAACACCCACACAGATGATGTCAAGGCGCATAAAAATGACGCCGCGGCAAAAACGGCTAATGAAACAATAAGCGGTATTCTTCTGCCCAATACATCACTAAAAGGGCCGATGACAATTTGCCCGAGCGCCAATCCCAATAAACACGATGTTAAACTCAGCTGAACGACGGAAGCATTCGTATGTAAATCAGCCGCCATCTGCGGAAGCCCCGGCAAATACAAGTCGATCACAACCGGTCCGATTCCGGATAAAATGCCCAATATGACAGCAATCCACACTCTGTTCGGCTGCGCTTTCACCCGAGGTGCAATATCTGCCTGGCTGTTTGGTATACTCATTGGATCACTCCTTTCATATTGAAGGCGGAAAACTGATCTTTCAGTGTATTGTATACCTACTTTCATGATCCTGACAATAAAAAAAACCGGGCTAGCTCGGCAGATTAGTAAGCTTCATATCTTTTAAAAACAAATACGGTTGACATAAACAAAAGAAGCACAATAGCTGACGATGAAAAGACCATCCAGTAAAAAGCATCATCCCATGAACCGTGGAGGATAAAATAACTGGCTTGGTTTTGCGCTTTATCCGGCGTCCATTTAGTAAAGCGGGGAAACAGCGAACCCGCCAATGAAAGTGCCGCCGTCACACTGATGCTCGCACCGGCAATCCCTCCGACACGACGGAACAAAGCGCTGAAAAACATTGTCATCGTCATCACAAATAGAATCCATATACTGTATACGAATAAACTGAATAGAAAACGTTCAATCTCAACTTTACTGAATAGAAGATTTGTATAATAAAAGGCTAGACCGTAGCTCACAGCAAATGAAGCCAATGCGAGCAACCCCTGTTGAAGCCATTTGCTGCCAATATAATACAACGGACTGACAGGCCTCGTCATCACTAATGAAAGGGAGCCCTCGTTCCGTTCATTGACAATGCTGCCCATCACACTGAAAACGAAAATCGCAGTACCAACCGTTCCAAACTGGGACAAGGTGCTTGCCATAACCTCCCCCCCACTCGGCCTTGGTATGTCGATGACAGCCCCCTTCGGAAGATTCCCGGCCATGTCGATGATCTCGGGCATATAATACAGGCTGATCGGCTGAATCAAGCCAAGAAGGATCAGAACGGCAGGCATCCAAAGCATCTTTCCGCCCTTCCAACTTTCCTTCCATTCTTTTTGGAATAAAATATAAAATGAATTCATAGCCCCATCACCTTCATATAAATATCTTCCAAAGACTGTGTTTTTTGTTCAAAACGAAGAATGGATACATGTCGATTCAAGCATTCTGCCAGTAAGCGACGGTGATCGGATTGCTCGGTTAAAAAAATTTCAGCCTTTGAAGGCTTTTCATATGCAACCTTGCTGACGTAAGGCAAATGTTCCAGCCATCCTTCAAGGCTTTCTTCAGCGGCCAAAATGCAGGACGGTGTGTGATGCTGATACTTTAATTGGTGAAGCGGGCCTGACCATTTGACAGCCCCTTCTTTCAGCATGATAATTTGATCGCAAACCTCTTCTGCATCATGGAGTACATGAGTTGAGAATAGAATCGTCATCTTCTTTTTTAACTCTTTCATCATGTCGAGCACTTCGCGCCGTCCTGCCGGATCCAGTGCTGCAACAGGTTCATCCAGGATCAATAGCTTTGGCTCGTGTACTAGAGCTTGTGCCAGTCCGAGCCTTTGCTTCATTCCTCCCGAAAAACCGCCGATTTTCCGGCCTTCATCCCTTTCCAGACCGGCATAGCGCAAAGCGTTTCGACTCTTTTTCAATGCCTCACGTCGTTTCAGCCCTGAAAGCCTTGCAGCAAACAGCATATATTCCAGAGCCGTCATCCAGGAGAAAAAAGCGGGATGCTGAGGCAGGTATCCGATTTCCGACCGGTTTATCGATTCCCGGCCTAAAAACTGTATACGCCCGGATGTTGGCGTCAACAGACCAGACAGCATTTGCAATGTCGTTGTTTTACCCGCCCCGTTAGGTCCGAGCAGTGCGGTGCATTGCTGATGCCGGAGGTCAAAGCTGATATTTTGGACGGCTTTGTGCTGTTTATATATTTTCGTTAAATGATTGACGGACAACATCAAATACGCCTCCTGCCGTGTGTTTTTTTACCGATGACAAAGTAAGAGACAGGACCGATAAAACTGATCCCTGCGATGATCAAAACCCACAGCCACTTCGGACCATTTGTTTCCTCCTTTAAGCAACTGACCAATGCGGACAATATTAAAATCAAATACAGCACAATGAAAGGGGCGATCAACGCCCAAGGTATATCTGCTCCAGCCATTAAGGGGTCCTCCTTTTCTTATGAAACGGCCGTACAACAAATAAATAATAGAATAATAAAGGCATCGGAGTTTGAATCAGGCCCCATATTCCCCAAAACCACGCGTTGCTGCCTTTTTTCTTCGCATCAAGAAAAAGAAAAATGCTCTGTGCGAATAACAGCGGTGAGATCAAAAGGAGCACCAGCAGTTTTTCTTGATTCATTTCAAGGTTCATCTACTCAGCCTCCCCATCAGCCGTCCGCCGCCTTTTTTCTAACACGGCGAGCGCCGGAAGCAATACAAGCGCCACTACCTGCGACATCATAAAAACAGCTGGAACTTGAATGAAGATCGTCAAATAAACCGATAAAATCACCAACGCTGCGCCGATAAAACAAAGCAATTCCTTTTGGAGCGCCCGTTTGCGCTCTTTTTTAAATTGGGCCAAACGCTGATCCAGCTCAAATTGATGAGGAACCGAAGGATCAAAGGTATCGTCAATCATTTTCAATTCCCTCTTCAAATGTGTTACCATTTCTTTTTCCTCTTGCTCATTCACCGTTCCCACTCCTTTCGAATTTTCTTTAACCCATGATGCACGCGGGATTTGACAGTACCCTCTTTTATTTTCAGCATTTTTGCCACTTCAGGGTATGAAAACCCGTAGTAATGTCTTAATAGGATTGGCATTCTGAACTCAGGCTCAAGTGCAGCGAACAGCTCCAAGTATTCGCTCCATTCGTGGCCGCGCAAAGAAGATTCCCATTTCATTTTTCGCAAAGCTGCCTCTTCCGCAGCCCGCGTTTTCCGCTTCTCGCTCTTTCTTCGGCGCTGATGGTCGATAAACAGCCGGGAAGCAATTGAAATCAGCCATGTTGAAAATTTTGCGTTTCCCTGAAATTGCTGAAGGCCGAGATACGCTTTCAACATTGTTTCTTGAACCAAATCCTCTGTCAGCTCAGGATGAAGCGTTAATTTCAGCACATATTGATATAAAAAGGGGTAATTGAGCTGAAACAGTTTTGTAAAAGCGGCATCCTCCCCATTTTTTGCTTGTTTAATCAGTTCTTTTTCATCTGCTTGATCCACTAAAATGCCAAACCCCCTTTTCTGTATCTGTATCTAAGACGATCTCCGCCAGCAAACCGTTCAATTCTATCGTAAAAAGATAAAAAATGATCTTGTTCTCGGCCCGTTATTTATGGTGTACTTGAGATTAAAGGGGTGTGAGATAAAGGGAATGGAACTACGGGAAAAAGTTGTTTATGAAGAAAGTCAAATTTTAAAGAAAGACCATGTGATTTTTGGGGGAGCCGTCTTTTGCTTCTGGTTTGCTACATATATTTATGTCCCTGTTTTTGGATTGTATTTAGGGAACATCGGTTTCTCCTATTCAGCGATCGGGATTATTTTGGGAAGCTACGGCATCACACAGATTTTGTTAAGGTTCCCGTTCGGGATTCTGTCGGATGTCCTTGCCCCGCTGAGAAAACAGCTGTTTATCACAGGCTTTGCCATGTCCCTATTGAGCAGTTTGATCTTTTTGTTTTTCGATTCGTTTTTGATGGTGATCACCGCCCGGCTTATGGCAGGGATTACCGCAGCCATGTGGGTGATGGCAACCGTTTTATACGCGCAGTATTTTACAAAAGACCGTTCTGCGAAAGCGATGGGGATTCTGCAGTTTTTGACGGTTTTGCCGCAGTTTGTCAGCATGGCTGTCAGCGGATATCTCGTCCATTTATTCGGCTGGATGTTTCCGTTTTGGATCGGGGTCATCGTTTCATTTATCGGTCTGGTTCTCTCGTTTTTTATTAAAGATCAAGGGGCGCGGGAGCCGGTTAAGGGGATGAGGCTGTCAGACTATGTGAAACAGACTTGGAGACTGCCGCGATTGAAAGCGATTGCAATTCTGTCGTTTTTAGCCCACGCCGTTTTGTTTATGACGGTGTTCGGATTCACGCCCATCTATGCAGAGACGATCGGAATCAATGAAGAACAGCTGATCTGGATCATGTGCGCGTTTTTTATTCCTCAGGCGGGAGCATCTATATGGTGCATCTTCTACAATACGAAGCGCGCGGATGGCCTTATCTTCGTGTCTTATGTGATAACGGCTGTTTTTTTTGGCCTTCTGCCGTTTGCGAAAACGCTTTTCACCGTATGCCTGATACACGCTGTGACCGGACTGACATTAGGATTTATTTTTCCGCTTCTGGTTAGCCAGGTCGTGCAGATCGGCACCCCGAAGCTGAAGATGTCTGTCATGGGCTTTTATCAATCCTTTTATGCGCTCGGTTTTTTTCTCGGCCCGATTGCGGCCGGCAAAGTGGCCGAACAGTTCGGCCTGCGCGAGGTCTTTTGGTTTGCAGGCGCTTTGTCATTAGGGGGGGCAGGAGTGATGCTGGTTTCCAGGCAGTTTATTACCCGTACAAAAAGCAGGCGGTGATGATGCCTGCTCTTTGTATGCGGGTGCATACGGTCACTTTTTTAATAAGGATCTTCACTATGCCCTTTTTCCTCCGCCTGCTTCGGCGCGTCTTCCGCACCTTCCGCTCCGATCGGTTCCCTGCTGGATGTATTTTGACTTGAGGCGTTTTTCAAGCCTTCCTCGATCCTGCTTCCATATTCCGAATCACATTGCTTGAACAGATCGATCATTTTCGTTTGAATTCTGTTGTCACATGGAGCGAGTGTATTGACCAGGTTTGTGATCAATTCGTCTTTTTCCCGATCATCGAATTGCCTGTAGGTCTCTCCCGCCTGTTTAAAATTATTCTGCCTGTCGATCGATTCGCGGACCAGATTTCCTTCAACATGCGGGGTGTATTCCTTGCCGTCCTGTTTCGCTTCTTTCAGCCCGTTGATGGTTGAAGGTTCATAGTTGATGTGCGGACTTTGATTTTTGCCTAAATCGACCTTGTATTGCATCTGCCCTCCCCGCTGATTGGTCGCCACCCTTTTTTTCGGAGCATTGATCGGCAGCTGGAGATAGTTGGGCCCGACTCTGTAGCGCTGCGTGTCTGAGTAGGAAAAGGTTCTCCCTTGCAGCATTTTATCATCGGAAAAATCGAGCCCGTCCACAAGCACGCCCGTCCCGAATGCAGCCTGCTCCACTTCTGTAAAATAATCTTCAGGGTTTCGATTGAGTACCATTTTGCCGACAGGAAGCCATGGAAATTGATCCTCTGGCCAGAGTTTGGTGTCATCCAGCGGATCAAAATCGAGCTCCGGATGATCATCATCGCTCATGATTTGCACGAACAGCTCCCACTCCGGATAATCTCCGCGCTCAATCGCTTCATACAAATCTTGTGTGGCATGATTGAAATTCTTCGCCTGAATCTCTTCCGCTTCATTTTGCGTCAAATTTTTAATGCCTTGTTTCGGCTCCCAGTGGTATTTCACAAGGACGGCTTCCCCTTCTTTGTTCACCCACTTGTATGTGTTCACGCCGGACCCCTGCATTTGCCGGTAGTTTGCAGGAATACCCCATGGTGAAAACAAGAAGGTGATCATATGCATCGCTTCCGGAGTATTTGAGATAAAATCGAAGATTCTTTCGCCATCCTGAAGGTTTGTAACAGGATCAGGCTTAAACGCATGGATCAAGTCAGGGAATTTGATGGCGTCGCGGATAAAAAAGATCTTTAGGTTGTTGCCGACAAGATCCCAGTTGCCATCCTCAGTGTAAAACTTGACCGCAAATCCGCGCGGGTCACGCAGCGTTTCCGGTGAAGACATCCCGTGCGTAACCGTGGAAAAACGGACAAATACAGGAGTTCTTTTGCCTTTTTCCTGAAACAGCTTCGCTCTCGTATACTTTGAAACCGGTTCGTCGCCTGCCGTCCCGTAAGCCTCAAAATATCCGTGCGCACCGGCTCCCCGCGCATGGACGACCCGCTCCGGAACCCTTTCTCTGTCAAAATGGCTGATCTTTTCTAAGAAATCATAGTTCTCCAATGTCGAAGGGCCTCTATTGCCGACGGTCCTGATATGTTGATTGTTTGTTACAGGATGCCCCTGGCGGTTTGTCAATGTGTCGTCTGTTTCCATATCGGACTTTTGCTGATTTGAGCTGTGCTCCATCTTATACACTCCTTTATTTGGAATCGTCCTTAATTTATCCCAATTCGGGAAAGTTATTCGGAATCATGACACTATGTAATCATCGATAATAAATTTTTGTTTATAATTATTATAAATAAATATTGTTTTTTTCTTGAGAAGTGTTATCATTATTTTGTAATGAAATTTAACGCGAGGTGATCCTTTAATGACGACAAACCAAAACAACCTGACAACCAGCTGGGGAGCTCCGGTTGGCGACAACCAAAACTCAATGACGGCTGGTTCCCGGGGACCGACTCTAATACAGGACGTCCACCTGCTTGAAAAACTCGCACACTTCAACAGAGAGCGCGTGCCTGAACGGGTTGTTCATGCAAAAGGCGCCGGTGCACACGGTTATTTTGAAGTGACAAATGATGTTTCAGCATATACAAAAGCCAAATTTTTATCAGACGTAGGAAAGCGCACACCATTATTCGTTCGTTTTTCAACTGTCGCAGGTGAAAATGGTTCAGCGGATTCCGTCCGCGATCCGCGCGGATTCGCTGTTAAATTTTATACAGAGGAGGGGAACTACGATCTTGTCGGAAACAACACACCGGTGTTCTTTATCCGCGATGCGATCAAATTCCCTGACTTCATTCATACACAAAAACGCCATCCGGTCACACACTTGAAAAACCCGGACGCCGTTTGGGATTTCTGGTCATTATCCCCTGAATCCCTGCACCAGGTCACAATCCTGATGTCCGACCGCGGCATTCCCGCCACTTACCGGCATATGCACGGCTTTGGCAGCCATACATTCAAATGGGTCAACGCCGAAGGCGAAGGGGTTTGGGTCAAATACCACTTCAAGACAGAGCAGGGCATTAAAAACTTGACCGAAGAAGTGGGCACAAAGATTGCGGGCGAAAATCCCGATTATCATACGCAGGATTTATATGAAGCGATTGAAAAAGGAGACTTCCCGGCCTGGAGGCTTTACGTTCAGATCATGCCTTTGGAAGACGCTGATACGTATCGTTTTGATCCATTTGATGTCACCAAAGTATGGTCGCAAAAAGATTATCCTTTGATTGAAGTCGGCCGCATGGTTCTAAATCGAAATCCGGAAAACTATTTTGCAGAAGTGGAGCAGGCGACATTCTCTCCTGGAACATTGGTGCCCGGCATTGAACCGTCTCCGGATAAAATGCTGCAGGGACGCCTGTTCGCATATGCGGATGCCCACCGCTACCGCGTAGGCGCTAACCACAACAGCCTGCCGATCAATCGCCCGAAAGCGGAAGTCCGCAACTATCAGCGCGACGGCCAAATGCGCTTTGACTCAAACGGCGGCGGTTCCGTCTATTATGAACCGAACAGCTTCGGCGGACCTGCGGAAGCGCCTGAACAAAAAACAACCGCTTATCCGGTATCAGGTTCGGCTGACAGTGTAGCTTACGACCATCATGACCACTACACGCAAGCGGGTGATTTATACCGCCTCTTAAGCGAAGAAGAACGCACCCGTCTTGTCAACAATATCGTAGGTTCAATGAAACAAGTAACAAAAGATGAAATTAAGCTTCGCCAGATTCAGCATTTCTATAAAGCTGATCCGGAATATGGCACACGCGTCGCAGAAGGGCTGAACCTATCTGTTCCGCAGGAGGCTAAAGCATAAGTTTTTCATTTTCTAAAACTTGCAGGCATCCGTCACAGCCAAGCGGATGCCTGTCCTTAATTCAGAATGGCAGGGGATGTTACATGTGGAAGAAGAACAGCTCGTTTTTTTATTAAAGAAACGCGGCTTGCGGGTGACAGCTCAGCGGGTGCTGATTTTAAAAACGATCATTACTTTAAATGACCACCCGTCAGCGGAAGATATACACCGCGAATTGCCTTACATGAGCCTGCCGACGATATACGGCAATTTGAAATTATTTGTGAAGCTCGGCATTTTAAATGAACTGCCTTATGGAGATGGAAAAAGCAAATATGAACTGTTTGAATCACAGCATTATCATGTCATCTGTAAATCATGCGGCAAAATCGTAGATTTAGAATATCCACAGCTCAAAGAGGTTGAACATGCAGCCGCACAGTTGACGCATTTCAAAGTGAATACGCATTATTTAGGTATTTATGGCGTCTGTACGGCATGCCAGGAGCAACAGAGGTGAAAAACATATGAAACGAAAAAAAATCGGCCTGCTCGTCATGGCTTATGGAACTCCTTATCAAGAAGACGATATCATTCCCTACTATACGCACATCCGCCATGGAAAAAGACCGACCGATGAGATGATCGACGACCTGAAAAACCGCTACAAGCATATCGGCGGGATCTCTCCTTTGGCAAAAATAACGGAGGCTCAGGCAAAAAAACTCGAAGATGTGTTAAACTCCCGGCAAAATGAAGTGGAATATGTCTCATATCTCGGCTTAAAACACATCTCTCCGTTTATCGAGGATGCGGTTGAGCAAATGAAGCGGGACCACATTGAAGAAGCCGTTTCCATCGTCTTAGCCCCTCACTATTCCACCTTTAGTACCGAAGTCTACAACCGGCGCGCCCAAAAAGCCGCGGAAAACATCGGCGGCCCCCGGATCGCGTCCATTGATGAGTGGCATCAGGAAGAGGGCTTCATCCGTTACTGGACAGAAGAAATCAACCGGATTCTTAAACAGATGTCTCAAGACGAATTGCAAAAAACCATTGTGATTTGCTCAGCCCACAGCTTGCCGGAAAAGATCAAGGAGCATGGCGATCCATATCCAGATCAGCTTAAAGAAACCGCAAAACAGATCGCAGAACGGCTGCCTTTTGACCAGGTCACTGCCGGCTGGCAAAGCGAAGGCAATACACCTGACCCTTGGCTCGGTCCCGATGTACAGGATCTGACCCGAAAGCTTTACCGGGAAGGCTACAGATCCTTCATCTACGCTCCAGTCGGCTTTGTAGCCGACCATCTGGAGGTTCTTTATGATAATGACTATGAATGCAAAGTCATTACAGACGAGCTCGGCGCCCCTTATTACCGTCCGCCGATGCCGAATACCGACCCCCGTTTTATCGATGTGCTTGCCCGCGTCGTATTAAAAAAAACTGCCGGTCATTTTACAACAGAGCTGGTTTAGCAGCTCTGTTGTACTTCATAAAAATGTGTGCCTCTTCACCATCGGCACAAGTAACCATAACACCCATCTGCAAAACGTCCCCTTTTTTCAATCAAATATGACAAATGCTCCCCCACCTTGATACGCTTCGCCTCAGATTCATGCCTTTTGTCATAATCACCAGCTTATAGCCGACTCCAACTCACTTCATGATTATTCAGATAATTCAGTTTTATGTGCTATGATCTCCGTAATTCCAATAAAAGGGAGGGTTGATCGTGTCCAACCTAGTCTATCCGCCATAAATGCAAGCGCTTCCTAAAAGGGTTTTAAAAAAGAAAAAAGGAGGAATACGATGAAGAAAATCATCAGTATCATGTTCATTTTTGTTTTGGGGATTATCGGATCGTTATCAACAGCGGTTTCCGCAGAAGCGTCATCTTCATTCAAGGCAGGCCCGCTTGCCGATTTCAGCTTGACGGGCTTCGCTTCTTTAAACGGCGGAACAACCGGCGGAGAAGGCGGCCAGACAGTGACCGTCACGACGGGAGATCAGTTGCTCGCGGCACTAAAGAATAAAAGTTCAAACACGCCCTTAAAAATTTATGTCAACGGCACAATCACAACCTCCAATACATCGGCATCAAAAATTGACATCAAAGATGTATCAGACGTATCGATTGTCGGCTCCGGAACAAAAGGTGAATTAAAAGGGATCGGCATTAAAGTGTGGCGCGCCGAAAACATCATCATCCGCAACTTAAAAATCCATGAAGTCGCATCAGGCGATAAAGACGCGATCAGCATTGAAGGTCCTTCCAACAATATTTGGGTCGATCATAATGAACTGTATCACAGCTTGAATGTTGACAAAGATTATTATGACGGATTGTTTGATGTCAAAAAAGATGCAAAATACATTACGTTCTCTTGGAACTATGTGCATGATGCGTGGAAATCCATGCTGATGGGCAGCTCAGACAGCGATAATTACAACCGGACGATCACATTTCACCATAACTGGTTTGCAAACTTGAATTCCCGCGTTCCAGCATTCCGATTCGGTGAAGGCCATCTTTACAACAACTACTACAGCAACATTATCGACAGCGGCATCAACTCAAGAATGGGCGCCCGTCTCAAAATCGAAAACAACCTCTTTGAAAATGCCAAAGATCCAATTGTCTCCTGGTACAGTGATAAACCTGGCTATTGGGATGTGTCCAACAATAAATTTGTCAACTCGACAGGCAGCATGCCGACTACATCGACAACATCCTATAAACCGCCTTACAGCTATTCACTCGACAGCGTGGACAATGTGAAATCAATCGTCAGGCAAAATGCCGGCATCGGTAAAATCAATCCTTAATACCTCCAGATGGAAACGTCCGGGTTCTTCGGACGTTTCCGCTTTTATTCCTCATACTTTTTCCATACCTCAGGCAGCCATTGGGACAGTTCATGTGCAAGCAATGTATGGGGCGAGCGGGATGTTGTCCAAGCGTCGGCACAGGCGCCGTGCAGATGGACAGCATTCAGCACCGCTTCTTTCGGGTTTTCGTGGCAGCACAGCATGCCGAGAATCATTCCGGTTAATGTATCACCCGTACCTCCTTTTGCCAATGCGTTGTTACCGGTCTGGTTTCTCCAGCACTCTCCATCGGGAAAAGCGATGACCGTTTCATTTCCTTTCAAAATGATCGTTACACCGAGTTTGGCCGCCCATTCTTTCGTAAGAAAAACGCGCTCTGCTTGCACCTCTTGAATGGACAGACCGGTGATTCTCGAAAATTCTCCTGGATGCGGCGTCAAAATCGTCGGTGCTTCGCGAGACGGGTACATTCGTTTTGACACAGCGCCGGCATCAAGTACAACCGGGCATTCTTCCTTCAATACCATACGTACTGCCCGTTCTGTTGCTTCAGACGGAAGGAGCCCGGGGCCGAGGGCAATCGCCCGAAAGCACATCTCCAATTCCCCATTTCCCACCCTTTTCAAGCCGTCCCGCCAATAGGTGGCTTCAGGCAGAACAGGAACGATTAAAGGCACCGCACCCGCTGATGTGCCGATGACAAGCTTTCCGATGCCGCTTCTCATCGCGCCATAGCCCGCGAGCAGAGCCGCCCCCGGCATATCATCGCTTCCGGCCAGCAGCAGCCCTGTTCCGAATGTTCCTTTATGGCTGTCCTTTCCCCTTTTCGGAAGGGTTGCTTTCACCCGTTCTTTTGTCCAAATCGGCGGTTTTTCTTCAGCCATTCTTCTTCACATCCTTTTAAATCAAACGTTTGTTTAAACTGTGAACCCTATTCTTATTTTGCCACAGAATGCCCTTTGCCCGTCATGTTCCTCTTCATGAAAGCTGGCGGCTTCAAATATGTTCCCAATCTCCACAGCCATTCAAACGGCCCTATGCGAAACCGGCTGGTCCACCAAACGCTGGCTGCCGTCTGACAAAGAAAAAACAAAGCGGCAATACCGATGCCGGCCAATACGCCGAGCTTTCCGAACAACCCCAGACCATACCCGTAAAAAATAAAGGTCATAACGATGCTTTGTGTGAGGTAGTTTGTCAGCGATAATCTTCCAACGGCTCCAAAAGGTTTTAAAACGCGCTGTCCCCCTTTAGACTGCGAGATCAAAACAATTCCCGTCAAGTAACAAAATGTCAGCGACAGCGGTCCGACGCCTTCACTCAGCATATAAACGGCCGGATTATCCCAAACAATCGGCAGTGTTTTCAAAGGAATACCGAGAGCGAGTGTCACAATGAAAACTTTGCGGATTCCCTTCAAATAAAGCCGGGGCTGATGGAGCCATTTTTTCTTCGCCGCATATAAACCGAACAGAAAAGGAGACAGCGTAAAAATAGGAGCGATCAATAGGATCATCACCATGACCATCCATTCCGGAAGCTCATCCTCAACACCGAATAAAGGAACGACCTCATTCGCCCGGTAGGACACGATCTCCCAATAGTCTCCGTTTTGCATCACCAGGGCCGTGCGCTCATTAAATGCCGCTAATTCCTGATCAGGCTCCGCCCCTCCGCTTCCATAGCAGATGAGAACATAGAACGCGAATAGACTGACCGCCCAAATCAAAATGGTCTTCGGTTTCCGGTTGATAAACAGAAACAACAGGCCGATTCCGATGATGCTGTAACTGAGCAAAATGTCTCCATCCCAAAGAAAATAGCCGTGCAAACCGCCAAAGGCAGCCAGTATCAGAAAGCGCCGTATAAAAATGCGACGATATGTCACGATTCCCTTTTGTTCCAATCTGTCTTTCATTAACACCATACCGTAGCCGAATAAAAAAGCGAACAGCGGCATAAAGCTGCCGACAGCAAAAATCCTTGTCCATTCATATGCCCAGTGGTCATAGGATGGCAACGGTTTAAAGGATAAATCCTCCCACATCCCGTATTGAAACAACAGCATGTTTGCCAGCAGAATCCCGAAAAGCGCAATCCCCCTCGCTTGATCCAACCAAATCACCCGCTCTTCCCGCAGTTGAATATTCAATCGTTTCCTCTCCCTCACCTGTCATATGAATTGATTATATCAATGGCCGCTTAACCCCAGTTAATCCGCTCCTTAAAAATGGCTAAAAACTGCTAAAGAAAAAGCAGCTTCAAATGAAGCTGCCCTTTCGATCCTCATGCCGCAACGCCGGCGCATCCAGCTGATATAGCCGCTGATAGCGCTTGTTTTCTTGCAGTAAATCTTGATGTCTTCCTTCCATTTCAATTCTTCCGTTTTCGAGAAAAAGAATCCGATCGGCCGCTTCAGCTCCCGCCAAATGGTGGGTGATCCAAAGAACGGTCTTTCCGTCAAGCGCTTCAAACATCGTCAAAAGCAGCTCTTTTTCCGTTATTGGATCAAGCCCGACGGTCGGTTCATCCAAAACGATAACAGGTGCACCCTGCAATAGAATGCGCGCCAGTGCGATCCGCTGCCGCTCTCCTCCGGAAAAGCGGCTCCCCGCCTCCTGCACTGATGTATGATAACCGTCAGGAAGCGATTCAATCAGATCATGAAGCTTGACCTGCCGCGCCGCCCAGTACACTTCTTCATCGCTCGCTTCAGGATTGCCGAGACGGATATTATTTAAAATCGTCGTATCAAACAGATACGGCTTTTGATTTAAAACGCCGACAATCCGGGAAATGTCATCTTGCAGGGCAACGGCTTCAATTCCGTTAAAAGCGACTCGTCCTGCGTCTGGAGAAAGCGCCCCCTCGATCATGGTCAAAATCGTTGATTTACCCGCACCGCTCGGTCCGAGGAGCGCGATTTTCTCCCCTTGCTTTACGGTAAAAGAAACACCGCGCAACACCGGATGGCCGGATTCATATGAAAATGAAACATTGTCAAAGCGGAGGGTGACATCGTCTAAACCGACTGCCTCGGCAGTTTCAGGCGAAACGGTATCCGCTTCCGCTTGTGCGGGCCTGAGCTGCTCCATGCGCCGCAGCGAATCCTCGTACGCCGGGATCGCCCCCGCCGCATCAGAAAGCGGAAAGAATGCTTCTGTCAGAGGAAACACCACAAGGACAAACGCGGCAATGAACGTATGGGGCAATCCGCCTTCCGCACTTAGACCGCCTGCCCACATCAGCATCAGCAGCACGAGTCCGGCTGCAAGACACTGGACGGCAAAGTCCCTCCAGCGCGAAAAACGCTGGCGTTTTCTCTCGATCTCCAACCACCTGTGCTCCTCTTCTTCATATGCATCGATAAAGTCGCTTTGCCGACCGCTGAAAACCCAGTCGCTCACACCCATGACGCCATCGGTCAAGCGGCGGTAAAGCCGGCTGCGGCCTTTTTTCAGCTCGATGTTTTTCGCCCTTGTGACAAGCAGGGAAACGAGCGGAACAAGAAAAACGAATACTGCCGCATAGATCGCGATGAGTCCGGCAAACGGCCATGAAAAACTTCCGAGAGCGACGATGAAGATGGTATACAAAAGCAAGGCGGAAATGCCCGGAAAAACCGTCTTCAAATACATATCCTGCAAATGCTCGATATCATCAGCCAAAATTCCGAGCATATCGCCTGTACGAAAACGCGAACGCAATTTCAGCGCCTGAGGTTCAAGCATCCGGTACAGGCGAACACGCATGTCCGATAGAATTTTCAATATGATATGGTGGCCCGTCAGCCGCTCTACATACCGGGAAACAGAGCGTAAAATCCCAAAGGTGCGGACGGCTACGATCGGCACGTAAATCATCAACACATTTTCCGGACGAGTCGCCGCTTTGGAAATCAAATAACCGGACGTAAACATAAGGGATGCGGCAGAGGACACCGTTAGTCCGCCCAGCAAGACCACAATGATTAAAAGCTTCATATTCTTTTTCACATACGGCAGCACCCACCGGTCTTCCTTTTTCATGATGCACCCCCAAAAGACTGCGCCTGCACGAGATCGTAGTAAACCCCGCGCTTTTCGATCAGTTCTTGATGTGTTCCGGTTTCAGCCACTTTCCCATCCTGCAGCACGATGATTTCATCCATATCAAGCATCCAGTGCAGCCGGTGGGTCGCCAGCAAGACGAGCTTATCCTCAAACAGCTTCAGCATCGTTTGCTTCATGTCATATTCTGTTTCGACATCCAAGTGTGCGGTCGGTTCATCCAGCAAGAGAACCGGACGATTTCCGAGAAAGGCCCGGGCGATGGCGATCCGCTGGGCTTGCCCACCGCTCAATGCCCTTCCACCTTCGCCGATTTGTTCCCCGAGTCCTGAAGGAAGCTGCGCAATCAGCTGTGAAAGTCCCGCAGCCTTTGCCGCCTGTTCGACTTCTTCGTCTGAAGCGCCTGGATGATAAAAGCTGATGTTAGCGCCAAGTGTATCCGGAAAAATAAACGGATGCTGCGGAATATAAAGCAGCTGCCGCTGCCAGCTTTCCGCCTGAAGATGCGACCGTTTTGCATCTCCGATTTCGATAGCGCCGTTTTTTGTTTCCAAAAAGCCGCCCAGCACATCGATGAGTGTAGACTTCCCCGCACCGCTTGCACCAATGATTCCGATTTTTTTCTTTCCTTTAAAAGAAAGGGAAATATCGGTTAATGAACTCTCTCCCTCTTCACCGTGCTGTACAGAGACACCTCTAAGCCTGATTTGACTCTCAGCTGACCATTCATCAAGCTGAAGCGGTTTCTCTTCTTTAAATGAAGGAGCGTTAAGAATCACTTTTATCGCTTTTCCGGCTTCCTGGCCGTTTAATGTGGCGTGGTAGTCATTGCCGACTTCCCGGACCGGGAGAAAAAATTCGGGAGCAAGCATCAAGATCGCGAGGGCCGTACCGAGCGCGATATGTCCTTCGACAAGGCCGAGGCCGAGAAAAACGGCTACCGTCGCGACAGACAGCATCGTAAAAAAGTCGAGGGCAAATGATGAGAGAAAGGCGATTCTAAGCGTGTTCATCGTCGCCTTCCGGTACCTTTCGCTCACCTTAAAGATATTTTTTGTATGTGATCGGCTTAACCCTAAAAACTTCAAAGTTTCCAAGCCGCGCAGCGAGTCTGTGAAATGATTGGACAGCGTTTCATATGTTTTCCATTGCCGGTCTGCCTTTCTTTTCGCGGCATAGCCAAGCAGAATCATAAATGCTATTAAAATCGGCATCGCCACAATCAGCACTACGGCGGATGTTCTGTCTTTGAAAAAGACATAGCAGACGACAGCCGCCGGAATAACAGCCATGCTGATCATTTTCGGAAGAAACAGCTCCAAATAGCGGCGGAACTGGGCAATCCCTTCCATCGCAAGCGTCACCACATGGCCGGTTCCTTCGGTTCTCGCGAGACGCGGCCCTGATTGAAAAAGCTTTTCAAGAAAGCTTTTCCGCATGTCGGCTCCGGTCTTTGCGGCGTAGTCATACACAGCCCGCTGCTTCACGACTGTGATGGCATGGCGGAGAAGAAACGCCGCCAAAAAGAAGGCCGCCAATGAATAAACCGAATCCACTCGCCCGCCATTGAACAGGCGTGTCACCGCTTGTGCGAGCCATTCCGCCTGCATGATCACAGCAGCAGCCTGAATGCATGTCAAAACGGCAAGCAGTGCGAGAATCCGTTTGATCCCTTTATATTGAAAAAGCTCTTTTCCCATTAATAAATCATTGGCTCCTTGCTGCTGACCCGTTTCCGGAATACATAATAGCTCCATACTTGATAGCCGAGCACAAACGGCAGCAGTGCGAGCGCGACGATCGTCATGACTTTCAATGAATAGTCGCCTGATGAAGCATTATACACCGTCAAATCGTAGGCGCTTTTGATAGAGCTGATCATCACGCGCGGGAACAGCGCCGTAAAGATCGTCGCCACCGTCAGCGCGATTCCAGCTCCAGTCATGGCAAACGTCCAGCCGTCGCGTTTTTGTTTCATAAACACAATGGACAGCACATAGCAAACGACGATTAAGGCGGCAAGCGGTATCGTGGCTTGTCCGCGCCCTGTAAATAAATCCGTTTGAAAAATCGACATCCCAACAAAGACCACAAGCGCTGCCAGCGCCGCAAACACGACTTTTTGAGCGAGACGTCTTGCACGATCTCTGAGATCGGCATCGGTTCTAAGCGTAATAAAGATCAGTCCGTGCAACAGACAGAGCAGGGTGACGGTGACGCCTCCTGTCACAGAATAAAGATTCACGTAATCCGTAAAACCGGCGTGAAGATTCATATCAGCATCGATCGGCATGCCCCGCAGAATGCTTGTGAATAAAACGCCGAACAAAAACGGAGGCAGAATGCTGCCGAAAAATACGACCCAATCCCATGTTTTCTTCCACTTAGCCGCCTCCACTTTTCCTCTGAATTCAAAAGCGACGCCCCGGCCGATCAATGCCAACAGGACAAAGACGAACGGTATATAGTATCCGCTGAACATGGTCGCATACCAATTCGGAAAAGCCGCGAAAATCGCGCCTCCCCCGGTCAGCAGCCAGACCTCGTTCGCATCCCAGAAAGGTCCGATCGTATTGATCATCACCCTCCGTTCAAGCTCATTCCGTCCCAGAAACCGGGTGGCCATGCCGACGCCAAAATCAAAACCTTCCAGAAAGAAAAATCCCACGAACAACACAGCGACCAATATGAACCAAAGCTCATTAAGAGATACCATGGTAAACCTCCTGATCAAACGGGTCTGTCGATACAGAGCCATCATGATGATGCTCATGATGTTCAGCCCCTTTTTTAATCTCGCGGATAAACAAGTAAACAAGAACGATCGCCAGCACGAGATAAATCGCGGTAAACGCGATAACCGAGAACAGAAGCATTCCCGCCGATACGTTCGGTGAAACGGATTGCGCCGTCGTCAAAATGCCGAAGACCGTCCACGGCTGGCGTCCGATCTCAGTCATGATCCAGCCCGCCGTGTTCGCGATGAACGGAAACGCGATCAGTGCGACCATCGCCCGCAAATACCACTTGCTTGACTCAAGTTTTTTGCGGAAGCTGAGGAAAAGACCGGTTAAAGCGGCAAAAATCATCAATATCCCGGCGCCGGCCATGATTCTGAAGCTCCAGAACGTCGTTTTCACCGGCGGAATGTAGTTTCCTTCGCCATACTTCTCTTCATATTGTTTTTGCAATGTTTTCATTCCCGGCACATCACCGCTGAATTGTTTGTACGCCAGGTAGCTGAGCGCATACGGAATGCTGATTTCTGATTTGTTTTCCTGCTTGTCCGAATCAATATTGGCCAAAACCGTCCATGCCGCCGGATCGCCGCTGTCATCCCAAAGCGCTTCACTTGCCGCCATTTTCATCGGCTGGCTTTTCATCAGATGCTGTGCCTGTTCATGCCCGCTGAAAGCCACGCCGAGGCCGGAAACCAGCGCCACAACCAGCGCGATTTGAAAAGACTTTCTGAAAAACAGCATTTCCTGTTTTTTCAGCATTTTATATGCACTCACACCGGCAATAAAAAATGAACCGGTTGCAAGCGCGCCGAAAATGACATGGGGAAATTCCACCCAAAGCTGCGGATTCTTGATGATGGCGAAGAAATCGGTCATTTCCGCACGGCCGTTTTTGATCGCGAAACCAACAGGCTCCTGCATAAATGAATTGGCCGCCAAAATCCAAAACGCCGACAGCATAGTGCCCAGCGAAACAAGCCAAATCGACAGCAAATGAACCTTTTTCGGCAGGCGATCCCAGCCGAATATCCACAGGCCGATAAAAGTGGATTCCATAAAGAATGCCAAGAGCGCCTCCACAGCAAGCGGAGCGCCAAACACATCCCCGACAAAGCGGGAGTACTCCGACCAGTTCATTCCGAACTGAAATTCCTGCAGAATACCTGTCACTACACCGACGGCAAAGTTAATTAAAAATAAATGCCCCCAAAATTTAGCCATCGTCCTGTAAATGTCTTTTTTCTTGGTCACATAAAGGGTTTCCATCAATGCAACCATAAAGACAAGCCCGATCGACATCGGCACAAAAATAAAGTGAAAAATCGTTGTTGAAGCAAATTGAAATCTGGCTAAGATTAATTCGTTCATCCCCTGCTTCCTCCATTTCCAAAGTTGATCACAGATCATGAAGTTTGTTCAACATTTCACAATAGATTGATGAAAGGTGACGCTGTTAAACGCCCTTTGAAGTGATTGGCCGAAAATTAATCCAATAGACTTATAAATCAATCTATCGACTTCTTATATAAGTAATTTACACCGTTTATTCATAGAAAAAAAGATCTAATTACCTAAAAAATGGTTTATTTTGTGTCCAAACATTGACTAAACTTTAAACTTTTTTTGACAGCTAATAGGATTTATTTACCATGACCCATGGAGAAAGCACGCCGATCAATAAAAAAACACCCTTTGAAGGGTGTCCAATACCTGTCACAAAATCGGTATCTTTTGCCTATATCCATTTTTCACCCAATATACCGCTCTACTATGTTCTCAGCATGGGGCAGATAGCTGCAGCCAAACGAATTCAAATGCAAATAGACGTAAAAAAGCTGATAAAGCGGCCATATTTCCCGGTCCAGCGGCTCGCCTGAAGCTTCTTCATAAGCGCGGTAAAACCGATCCGTAAAACCGCCGAATAAAGCGGTCATCGCCAGATCCATCCGGCAGTCGCCATACAGAACAGCCGGATCGATGAGATATGGAGAGCCGCCTTCCCCCGCTATCCAGTTGCCTCCCCACAGATCACCGTGCAGAACAGATGCGCGGGGGCGATCCGGGAGCCAGCGGCCGATCGATTCAGCGAGACGGATATGACGTTTGGCCTGCCGGCCGCTTAAAAACCCTTTGTCCTGCGCAACCGCAATCTGCGGCAGCAGCCTTTTGTCCCGATAGTAATCATGCCAGCTCGCATACTTGCCGTTTTCCTGCTTGAATGTGCCGATATAATTGTCATACGACAGCCCGTAATAAGGTTTTTCCGCATGATGCATGGCCGCGAGCCGTCTTCCCAACTCTTCTTCCGTTTTGTCCGACCGAACGCTTTTGATATATGATAGTACGAGAAAACGCTCCAAATCCTTCTGGCTGTTATAAGCCAGAACCTCCGGCACCAACACCGCCTCTGTTTTGCCAAGTTCATGCAGCCCCATGGCTTCTTTTTCGAAAAAGTCGGCAGGCACTCCTTCGTTTAACTTGATAAACAGATGAGCTTCGTCTGTTTCTACGAGAAACGCCCGGTTGATGTCGCCTCCTCCCGCTTCCTTCACCTGTTTGATGAAGCGGCCCACTCCGGCTGATGTGACTGCTTTTTCAATGGTTGTTTTGACATCCATACTGTCACCCCCACTCACTTTATAACAAACCTTATGCGGAAATGAAAAGAGTTCGGCAGGTGAAGGGTTTCTGAGATGTTTACATGTTTTATAGATTGTTGTTCACATAAAAGTCATTTATATTTGTGAAATATTTCACAATATCCTGCTATACTTAAGTCGTACTCAAAAGACTTCTTAGTAAATACTTGGTGGTGGTAAACATGGAAACTAAATCGCTGATTCGCGTAGAAGAGCTTGCTTTGAAAAAATACGGAATATTCGAACAAAGCCGTCTTCATTATCTTCTTCGTTCTATACTGGCAAGCATGTTCATCGGATTCGGCGTGATCGTAGCATTTAAAACAGGGAACCTTTTTTATCTTGAGGGGTCTCCGTTCACATATCCAATTGCAGCGGTCACATTCGGGGGAGCCATTATATTGATTGTCTATGGCGGGGGAGATTTATTCACGGGAAACACGTTTTATTATACATTTGCAGCGCTTCGCAAAAAAATGCGCTGGACTGATGTCATCAAGATGTGGATCTTCAGCTATGCGGGAAACTTAATGGGCGCCGTCCTATTCGCAACCATCATCTTTGCAAGCGGCCTATTGAAAGATTCGTCTTCCACCGGCTTCTTGCTGAGCGTTGCCGAGCATAAAATGAATACGCCAGCCATCGAATTGTTTTTTAAAGCGATTCTTTGCAACTGGCTCGTCTGTCTGGCGTTCTTTGTGCCGATGTCACAAAAGGGCGACGGGGCGAAAATGTTCTCCATGATGCTGTTTGTTTTTACTTTCTTTATTTCCGGATACGAACACAGCATTGCCAACATGGCCACTTTTGCCGTCGCCTTGGTGACAGACCATCCTGAAACGATTTCCCTGGCCGGTGCCGTCCACAATATCATTCCGGTTACATTGGGAAATTTGGTCGGCGGAGCATTTATGATGGGGTTCATGTATAACTATGCGAACAAACCGGAAGCAAACGGCGAAGAAATCATCAAAAAACCGCACTGATAAATGATCATGAAACCGAGCCTTCATTCATAAAATCAGGTGACATTAAAATGGGAGGTTCGCGGACATGCAGCATTTTCAAACGATTTGCCGGCAGTTCGGACAAATTTTAAATGGAGAACCGCACGTCGAAAACGGCGTTTGCTCCGTCAGTATCAACCGGCACTTAAATATCAGAGTTCAGGGGAGGCCGAGCAGGGGAGTCGGGATGGAGGAAGTCATGTTCGAAGCGCTTGATCAAAACGGCATCGCCCTCAACATGGCGGAAATCGCGATTTTGCCGAAAGAAATCCCGGTTTTCACAAAAAAGCTGACCGATCAGGGCCTGATCATCAGCGCGTTGCATAACCATTGGCTGTTCACTGAACCGAATCTGTTATACATCCATTTTCAGTCAGTGGAATCGCCGTTAACATTTGCAAGAAAAACAGCTGCCGCTTTATCTGTTTTACAATAAAACGGCAGCTGTTTGTTTTCTTTATTCATTCATTTTTCCCATCGCAGAAAGCGCGACTCTCTCCACCGCTTCAGCGACGATTTCATGAACGTCGGGATTCAGCGGATCTGGCACAAGGTCGCCTTGTTTTGTACAGGATGCAATCGCCTCTGCTGCTGCGACCAGCATCGGATGGCTGATCGATTCCGCCCCTGCGTTCAACACGCCTCTGAAAATGCCCGGGAATCCAAGGACATTGTTGACGGACCGGCCGTCAGCGGCGTAGGCTGCACCCGCCTCAAGCGCATCTTCAGGCTCAATCTCCGGTTTCGGATTGGAAAGAGCCAAAATCACCTGGCCTTCACGAACCCATTGTTTCTTGATCAAACCTGGAACACCGGTAGTGGCGATGACGATGTCACAGCTTTCCATCAGCTCTTCAATGCTTTCAGCCGCGTGTCCCCCGTAATTTTCCAAACGGGCCATCGCTTCCAATGATTTATCCGTTCCGACAACCCGTTTGACACCGTAAGCCATGAACATCCGGCAGATGGCAACCCCAGCTGCTCCGAGCCCGATTTGGCCGACATGCGCCTGCTTTAAGTCGACGCCGGCGCTTTTAGCGGCTGAAATCGCCGCCGCCAGCGTGACCACAGCGGTGCCGTGCTGGTCGTCATGCATCACCGGGATGTTCAAATTGTTTTTCAAGCGCTCTTCGATTTCAAAACAATGCGGAGAACCGATGTCTTCAAGGAGAATCCCGCTAAATCCGGGCGAAATGTTTTGAACTGTCCGCACAATGTCGTCAGGATCTTTCGTATCGAGCAAAATCGGTACACCGCTGATGCCCGCCAGCTGGTCAAATAGAGCGGCTTTCCCTTCCATAACAGGCATTCCGGCAACCGGGCCGATATCGCCGAGGCCGAGGATGGCCGTTCCGTCCGTCACGATCGCCACCGAATTGCCGATTCCTGTATAGATGTTTGCTTTTTGCGGCTCTTCCTTTATAAGCTCGCAGACGTTTGCCACCCCTGGAGTGTAGACCCTTCTCAAGTCCGCCAATGAGTGAATCGGCATCTTGCTCTTCATGCCGATTTTCCCGCCTTCGTGTGCGGCAAGGACATCATCTGAAACGGTATGAAGATGGATGCCTTCTTTTAAATTGCGAATTACGTCAAGAATCTCCGTCAGCTGCTCTTCATGCTCAACCTGAACGGTAATGTTGCGCATCGTATAATTCGGCCCGACCTTGATCGTTTCAACTTCTCCAATATCGCCGCCGGCAAGGCCGATGGCCGTTGTCACCTTTCCAAGGTTTCCGGGTGCCGAAGGGATCTCCAGCATCAAATTCCGAATAATGTTATTGCCATTCATAACTGAAATACCTCCAATGATTGATTAAAGATCAGCTACCCCGCAGGTGAATCTTTTTTGTCCGTATACCAAATGAATTTCCCTGTATAGCCGTACAGAATCGCAAGTCCGATGGAAACGAAGCTCAGCCACATAAACGGCAGATAGGAGAACGTCGATACGCCGAGAATCCCGGCCATATAAATTCCGTTATCTGACCACGGCACCATTCCCGATGTCATGGTCCCCCCGACCTCCGCGTTTCTTGACAGCACCCTGCGGTCGATATGCAGCTTGTCATAACTTTTTTCCATGATTTTCGGTGTCAAGATGAGGGAAACGTACATCGCACAGCCAAATACATTTGCCAGGAAAGCGACAATGATCGTTGAAAATGTCACATTTCCGGCTGATGTCAGCTTTTTCTGGAACTTCGACACAATCACTTGTAAAACGCCTAAATGTTCAAGCAAACCGCCAAAACCGAGTCCAAGAATAATGACAACGACAGAGCCGAGCATCCCTTCGATTCCGCCGCGGTTTAAAAGCTTGTCCAAAAAGTCGATGCCGGTATCGATTGAAAACCCGCTGTAAGCTGTGCCGATCGCAGCGGAAAAATTCATGTCTTGGAATACCGCGGCCCAGATGGCGCCTAATAGAGCACCGATCGCAATCGTCGGCACCGACGGCTTTTTCATCGCCAATAGAACAATGACAACGATGGCCGGAATGAGCATCCAAATGTGAATATCAAATGTGTTCTGCAGTGATGCTTTCAAATATTCTACTTTAGCCAAGTCGACATTTTTCGTTCCGTAAATAAATCCGGTAATCGTAAACAGCACCGCCGTGATGATATAGGCGGGAATGGATAAAAACAGCATCGCTCTGACATGTCTGATGACCTCGACCTTTGATAAAGACGAAGCAAGCACTGTGCTGTCGGAAAGAGGCGATAATTTATCTCCAAAATAAGCGCCGGACAAAACAGCGCCGGCAACAAGCGGAAGCGGCAGTCCCAGTCCTTCCCCGATCGCCATCATGGCGATTCCGGCCGTACCGACGGTTCCCCAGGATGTCCCTGTTGCAACAGACGTAATCGAACAAATGATGAGCGTGGCGAGCAGGAAAATGCTCGGGTGGATAAATTCAAGTCCGTAATAAATCAACGTCGGCACAACCCCTCCGGCTATCCATGTGCCGATCAGAGCGCCGACGGCTATCAGGATGAGTATCGCTTCAAGTCCATTGGATATCCCGGTTGTAATCGATTTTTGCAAATCCTCATAACGGTGCCCGAGGCGAAATCCGAGCAAAATCACTAAAAACCATGAAATGAATAATGCCAGCTGAATAGGCAAATCAAACTTAACTGTAAACGAACATACTATGGCTAAAAACGCGCCTAATACACAAATAATTTCCAGCATAGACGGCAACCGTGTATTTTTCATCCTGAGATCCCCCTTATCAATTGAAACGCTTTCAAAGAAAAATACATAAAAATAGCGATTTAGTTCAAGTTTTTCATAAAATTTTAACTAACACAGCCCAGTATATCATGAAAAAGGCCAGGACCGTAACCCTTTACACTGCTCTCATTCGTTTTACAAGAAAAGCGAAAACACTCTGTATTTCTATCCCGGTATAAGCTTTAGAGTGTTTTCGTCTGTCGTTAGTTAATCACGATTCAAAAGTTCCGCACCGGCAATACCCGGCTTTGTCATTTCAAAAGGATTTAAAATCAAATCGAGCTCTTCCTCTGTCAATACATCATTTTGCAGGCATAAATCGCGGACCGATTGACCTGTCAGAATCGCTTCTCTCGCAATTCTGGCGGCCGCTTCATATCCGAGGTGCGGGTTGACGGCCGTAATAACGCCGGCGCTTTTTTCAACATAGGCTTTCAACCGTTTTTCATTCGCTTCAATGCCTGTCACACAATGATCCGTAAAGGAACGGAATCCGTTGTTCATGATGCTGATCGATTGAAGAAGGTTAAACACGAGCACAGGCTCCATCACATTCAGTTCGAGCTGGCCTGCTTCAGAAGCGAGGCAGATCGTATGGTCGTTCCCAATGACTTGGAAGGCGATTTGGTTAATCAGCTCAGCCATGACAGGATTGACTTTTCCCGGCATAATCGACGAGCCCGGCTGTCTTGCCGGAAGGGAAATCTCAGCCAGTCCTGCGCGCGGACCAGATGCCATTAATCTCAGGTCATTGGCGATTTTGGACATATTCATCATGCAGACTTTCAATGCCGCTGATACTTCCGTATATGCGTCCGTATTTTGCGTCGCATCGACAAGGTGGTCAGCGCCGACAAGCGGAAGTCCGCTGATGTCCGCCAAATATTTGACGACATGTTCAATATAGCGGGGATCTGCATTCAGCCCGGTTCCCACTGCGGTAGCGCCCATATTAACCTCGTACAGATGCTGGCGCGACTGTTTAATCCGCTTGATGTCGCGTTCGATCACGCGGCAGTACGCTTCGAATTCCTGGCCGAGGCGAATCGGAACCGCATCTTGGAGATGGGTGCGCCCCATTTTGATGACATGGTCAAAGTCGCGCGCTTTTTTCTTAAAGGCGTCAAGCATGTAATCCATCGTATCGAGCAGCTTTTCCAGAAGCTTGAGCGTCGAAATGTGAATGGCCGTCGGGAATACGTCGTTTGTCGATTGCGACATGTTGACGTGCGTATTCGGACTTAAGTGAATATATTCCCCTTTCCCGTGGCCGAGCAGTTCAAGCGCGCGGTTGCCGATGACTTCATTCGCATTCATGTTCATTGAAGTTCCGGCGCCGCCCTGGATTGGGTCGACGATAAATTGATCATGCAGCTTGCCGTCGATAATCTCGTCTGCCGCTTGAACAATCGCTTCACCGAGGCCTTTATAAAGGCGCTTTGTTTCCATGTTCGCGAGCGCGGCCGCTTTTTTCACAACAGCCAATGCTTTGATCATTTCTTCGTGAATTTTGTAGCCTGTGATCGGGAAATTCTCCGCTGCCCGCAATGTTTGAATACCGTAGTAGACATCGGCCGGAATGCTTTTTTCTCCGAGAAAATCTTTTTCCGTCCGGTATGTCATTTCAGCTTTCATTTGCTAACCCTGCTTTCTTTTTTAAATGATGATATCGTCTGAAATCGGTGTCTCCATGATTTTCTTCACTTCACCGGGATCCCCGGTTTGCCCTAAGGCCCACATGAGTTTCGGCACGATTGCTTCGGTGTTCATGTTTCTTGAACGGATAATGGCATCCTGGTTTACCTTTCGGCCAACCTCGTAAATGCTCATATCTTCTCCTTCTTCAAGGCATTGCGTCGTAATGGCGACGACGATTCCGGAATCGATCAGCTCGTTCACTTTTTCCAGAATGTTTCTTTTTTCAAATGGAATACCGCCGCTGCCGTAGCTTTCAATCACAATACCTTTATATGAATCTTTCAGACAATCCAAAAACTCGGGCTTTAAGCCGGGGTGCAATTTTAAAAGACACACATCAGTATTTAAGGAAGTATCAATCTTCAATGTGCCAGGCTTTGCCTCAGGCGCCCGCTTGTTGTACTCGATTTCCTTGTCATGGATGAAAGCGATATAAGGATAGTTGATACTTTCAAAAGCATCATAGCTTTTCGTTCTCAATTTGATCGCTCTCGTTCCCAAAATGACACGTCCATCAAAGACGACGTACACTCCGCCGATCCCGTCGCAGGCAAAGCGGACCGCGTCTTTAATATTTTTCTTTGCGTCCGTCTTCTTAAATGTAATCGGAACCTGGGAACCCGTAATCACAACAGGCTTGTCAACATTCTGCAGCATGTATGAAAGCGCTGCCGATGTATAGGCCATCGTATCTGTGCCATGGGTGATCACAAACCCGTCATAGCGGCTGTAATTTTCATAAACCGCTTCCGCCATTTGCACCCAGTGTTCAGGCTGCATATTTGTACTGTCTATATCCATTAAAGATTGGCAATCTATCGTATAATTTGAGTAGTCATCAGATAAATAGCTGAGAAGCTCTTCCGCTTTAACCCCCGGTGCCAGTCCATTTTCTCCTTCTACTGAAGCAATGGTCCCGCCGGTGGTCAAGAGCAGTAACTTTTTCATGTGCAACACCTCTTTAAGAAGTCAATTTATTCAGTCTAAAGCACGATCAGAAAATCAATGGCGGTCTGCATGTAAGCGCTGTATACGCTTTTTGCGTACCTTTAATGCAATTATAGTCTTCAAATGTGAAATAATCAAGAAAGTTTATTCATTACGCGTACACTTTTCCTGATATTATGCTATAATCACTTTGAATCAAAAGGAGCGTAAAATATGAATTTAGATCGATTAACAACACTGAGAAAAAGTAAAAAATGGTCATTGCAATATACTGCCGACCTTCTCGGGATTGCAAAAAGCACTTATGCGGGCTATGAATCAGGCTATCGCCGCCCTTCTTTAGAGGCGCTGATCGAAATCGCTGATTTATTCAACACCTCAACCGATTATTTGCTTGGCAGAGTTGACGATCCGCGGAATGGGAAGGATAAAAGTGATGCCATTGAGTTGACCGAATGGGGCAAGCACAAGCTTGCGATCGACGGGACGCTTCTTTCTGAAGAAGACATCAAACAGATGGCGGCGTTTATCAAGGTTAAAAAACAATTTGACAGCAATTCTAAAAGTTAAACATAGAACGAAAAAACTTGACTGGCAGGGAGGCCAATCAAGTTTTTTTATGACTAGACATATAAAAATTTTACACAAACCGCTTCCGGAGCCGGGACATTAGATTGCAAAAGCGTCAGTCTCCCCGTTTTTTCATCTCTTGCAAACAATGTCAGTGTTCCTGTTTCCTGATTGGCAGCGATCAAAAACTGTTCGGATGGATCAAGCGCAAAGTCCCGCGGCCATTCCCCTTCAGTTGACACGTGTTCAACAAGGGTAAGCTCGCCCGAATGTTCGTTGACGCTGAAGACGGCAACACTGTCGTGTCCGCGATTTGAAGCGTATACAAATTTGCCGTCCTTTGTGACGTGGATGGCGCCGCCCTGGCTCGCACCGTCAAAGCCTTCCGGCAATGCCGAAATCACTTGAATCTCCCTGAATTCACCCAAATCAGGATTGTATTCCAACACGATGACTTCATTGCTCAGCTCCGTTAATACATATGCATACTTTTCCTGCGGGTGGAACTCGATATGTCTCGGCCCTGAGCCCGGTGCAGCAGCGTGTTTTTTCACTTCTTCAAGCCGGCCCTCTTTCAATTGATACGTGATGATAAGGTCCGTTCCGAGATCGACCGCCACTGCATATTTCTGATCAGGCGTAAATCCGGAATAATGGGTGTGTGCTTTTTCCTGTCTCTCATGCGGTCCTGATCCCTCATGATGCACCTCTGATGAAGGTGCAAGCAGACCGCGGTTCTCATTTAAAGGATAAGAGATGATCGTCCCGCTGTGGTAATTGGCGGAAAGAACATAGCGATTGTCCTGATCGACACTGACATGACAAGGTGACGGCCCTTCTTCCGTTTGCCCGTTGATGAAGGTCAGCTCACCGGTGGAGCCATCAATCCGATACGCGGCAACTCCGCCCTTGTCTCCGTCTTTCGCAACCGCATACAGCATTTCATTGTCTTTGGCGATATTCAAATATGTCGGACTGCCTAACTTTGCAGCGAGCTTCGGCGTCGTTAACGCTTTGTTCTCCGTATCAAGCTCGAATGTATAAATCCCTTCGCTGTCTGCTTTTGTATACGTTCCGATATAACCTCTGTACTTCGGCATCTTGATCCTCTCCTTTTTATACAGTCGTCCATTCCTATTTTAACTTACTGAAGCTGAATAATCATGATCTGGTATATAAAAACCTTAGACGCTCATATGAAAAAACCTTTTTATGATATTCTTAACATAAAAGGCTTTGACATCCGCTTATATCATGGAATCGCTCTCGTCCGGCAGCGGAGAAGTGAAAAATACCGATTTGAAAACGTTGTAACGACTCATTTTGCCACTGTACTTGAAATGTATCTCCATGAAAATTCCCTCTCTAAAAGACTTGCGGGGTAAAATGGATAAAGTCATATTATCTATGTAAGACTATTTTTTACAAAATTGCGAAACTTTCCAGCCTGCTAATCGTATAAAAACAAAAGTTATATATTATGAAGGGGGTTTTTATATGCTAGTTGGAATAATTGGTTTTATCTTGGTGATATTCTTCCTCTACGCCGCCATGGCGCCGTCCGACGGAAACAACAGCGGCTCTTCAACTTTCTTTGTCGGGGGTCCTGATTCATCCGGAGACGGCGGCGGTGATTGCGGTGGCGGCGGCGATGGTGGCGGCGGCTGTTAAAACCTGCCGGCCGCCTTTCTCCTGCTCCTGCTCGGATTCTTAGGCTGGATGCAGCTCTTGCTGCAATCAGCGGCCAATTCCCTTCATAATTTGTTCACCATCTACTCCAAAAACATTCTAGTCAATTCAGTTGTTTAACCCGACTTCCGATTGGGAATGATGTTAGGACAACAGCTCCCCACTCTTCAACCGATACAAAAGTCATAAAAATTCGATTCCGATACAAAATATATAAAACTTTGCACCCGCTTGTTCGATATTAAAAGAAGACATTCATGACAAGGAGGGGTTTTTCCAGATGATTTTTTTACTGGTTTTATTCGCTCTGTTTATTTTGTATTCATTCTTTTTTGACAAGAGCAACAAAAGACCGTATAACAAAGCGGCCGTGAAAAGCGAAACATTGGTCCGCCAGCCAGCAGCGCCGACCGGATGTTTGAGGGTAATCGAAACCGCACCAGGGCAGACGGAAAACCGCCGAACCTCTGAAGGTATGCGCCCGAATCTGCGGCTTATCATCAACCCGACGCACCAAAGCGATAAAAAATAAGGAAAGCGGCATTGGTGAATGCCCTTTCCTATTGTCTGCTGTGTTCTATCATTCTTCCAAACGCTTCCGGCGACATGCCCGGCGCGATGCGGACCCTGTGCAGCGCATACATCCCCTGATCCCTTCGAGCCGCACCCGGCTCTGTCGTCACCGCCATTTGATAGCCCGCTTTTTCAGCCTGTTTGAGCGTCTCGGCGTTATAGCGGCCGACCGGATAACTCAGCATAATTGTGTTTTGCTTGAGCATACCGTCAAACAATGTTTTGGAACGCGTCATTTCGCTCAGCTGCTGCTCCGGCGCCAGTCCGTTCAGTTCGACATGATTGATCGTGTGGCTTTCGATGGCAATACCGTGCCCGGCCATTTCTTTCATTTGGGCTTCGGTCAAATGATTCTTTCTGCCGATCGATTTGCCGATCATAAAAACCGTCGCCTTCATCTCATATTCTTTTAGAATCGGGTATGCTTTTTCAAAGTTATCTGTATAGCCGTCGTCGAACGTAATCAGCACGCATTTTTCACTCGGCATTTTATCCTGTGTTAAGACAATATAGGCTTCTTCGGGCGTCAGCGTGTAATAGCCGTTATCCTTGAGCCATTTCATATGTCCGCGAAATTCCGTCTCCGGCACCCGCAGGCTGTTTCCCGATGAGATGCTGTGATACATGAGAATCGGAATGCGGGCCGGTCCGTCTACTTTGATCCAATCGGCTGTATCAATGGACGCTGGGTTTTGCTGAGAATCCTTTTCAGATCGCTCCGGCGCCTGCTGCGCCGCTTTTGATATTGCCTTTTCTTCCCCTTTTGCTTCATGGCTGGAACACCCGTAAAGCGCTCCCGTCAACATAAACAACATGAGGATCAGCTTCGTTTTTTTCACTCTTCTTTCCTGCTTTCGGTTTAACTTTTTTTGCTTTCTTAATATCGGCCGGACGCCAGGGTGTTTTGAGCATTCACGCAAACCATGCCTGATAGAGTCTCTCGATCCCTTCCTCGATGTCTTGTTCAGAAAGTCCTCCAAATCCCGCCATCACGATGGAAGAGGGGCTCTCACGTGGATCGATCCAAAAGTCTGAGACGGGATAAACTTTTACATCATGCTTTTCCGCTTTACCAATGAGGTCCTTTATATCCCGTCTGATTTCCATTAAAATATGGAGTCCCGCTTTTTCTCCGATGATGTTGACCTCATTGCCGAAATGCTTTTCGATCGCTGAAATCAATGTTTGATGCTTCTCCTGGTACACTTTTTTCATTTTGCGAATGTGCCTTTCAAAAAACCCTTCTTTCATAAACAAATACATCGCTTTTTGAATCATCGGTGAGGAAGATTGACTGTAGCGGCCTAATCTTTCGCGGAATCGCTCTGTCAGCTTCTGCGGCAGAACGATATAACTTAATCTGGCCGCCGGTAAAAAGCATTTGGAAAATGTCCCTAGATAAATGACATGATCTTTTGTATCAAGCGCTTTTAAAGATGGAATAGGCTGACCCCGATAGCGAAATTCACTGTCATAGTCATCTTCAATAATGTAGGCATCATTTTGGTCAGCCCACTTCAGCAATCTCAATCGTTTTTGAATCGGCAGCACCATCCCATATGGAAACTGATGGGATGGCGTAATGTAGGCGAGCTTCGCCCTGCTCTTCTTGAGCTGCGACAAATCGATTCCATCCGCTTCAAGCCCGATTGGATGGGTGGCGTATCCATGGTTCAGAAAAACGGAGCGGACACCGTCATACCCGGGATTTTCAACCGCAACCATCCGCCCGTTGGAGGAGAGCAGCTGACAAAGCAGGCTGACCGCGGACTGCGTCCCTGAACAGACCACGATTTGCTCAGAGGAACAGCGGACGCCTCTTGCTTGAAATAAATGCTTGGCCAATTCTGCCCGGAGACCTTTGTCGCCTTGACGATCACCGTACAGAAACAAATCCGGACTCTCACTGTTCATCGCATCTTGCAGACACTTCTTCCATGTTTTGAGCGGAAAATGGTCCAAATCGATATCGCCATACTGAAAATCATATTGCACAGAAGGTTCTTCCTCGCGTTTTTGCCGTACAGGATATGTAAAGCGGCGAGTCGGAAAAAGCGGTTTTTCCAGCGGGAGCACTTTGATGCCGCTTCTTGGCCTGCTCTCTGTATACCCTTCTGCAGTCAGCTGCTGATAGGCGCTCTCAACGGTATTTTTGCTGATATGTAAATGCCGGGATAAATAGCGGATAGACGGCAGAACCGTGCCGGGAGGGATCCCGCCCTCTTCAATCTCCTTTTTAATATATTGATAGAGCTGAATATAAAGCGGTGTCCTCACTGTTTTGTCTAGTAAAGGCGTTAATTCTATCATCATCTGACCTCATCAAGTTTTCTTCTATTGTCTCTTTTTAAAGGGACAATAACAACCTACAATCATATCATAACACCTAAAAAGGAGCGTGACCGCTATGCACCATTCCATCCGCCAGCAGCAGCGGGCCTGCACAGATTCAGAAAAAATCGGCCGGTTTTTAAGCGAAGCCCAAACCGGATACCTCGGCTTGGCCGCTCAAGGGACACCCTATGTCATCCCTTTGAACTTCGTTTGGAAAAACGGACAGATTTACTTTCACGGAGCATCAGAAGGGCGAAAGATTGAGATGCTGCACGAAAATCCAAACGTATGCTTCACGGTCAGTGAACAATATGGAACAATGGTTCACCCGGTTCCCGCAAAAACAGATACCGCATATATGAGCGTCATACTTTTTGGCACAGCGTCAATCATCACTGATTTAGATGAAGCAACATCTGCCATGCAGACTCTTCTTGACAAATATGTACCAGGATACTACAGTTCTTCGCTGCAAAAAGTCCATGTAGAAAAGTACCGGTCGTCTCTAGGCAGCAAAACCGTTGTTTTCAAAATCGCGCCGGATACGATCACCGCAAAAGAAAACGCGCTGAAGCAAAACATGACATTTGAACAGGGGCGGACCGTAAAAGAAGATCGATGACAAAAAAGACCCTAAAGGCTTATGCTGAAGGGTCTTTTTAAAATTGTCAGGCAGAAACCCCGCCTGATTTTTCACCCGAGAAATTTCAATCCCGCCGTATATCGCTTTCGCTTCTTTTTTGTCCAGCAAACGAGCGCCAGTCTTTCCTCCGGATGCTTCTCATCAATTGAAATCAAAACATTCCCGTCGATTTCAAGCGGGACGTCGGCTTCGATTTGACAGCCTGACACACTGATATCCTTGATCACAATTTGATGCGGATTTTGCTCTGAGGCCGCGGGATAAAGGAGCGTCCCCATTCCTTGAAAAGCTTCGCGGACATACTTTCTTTTGAATGATTCCGGGCTCTTTTCCGTTTTCATCAAAAAGCGCACAGCCGTTGACAATGTGTCAGCCCGTTTTTCCCGGTCGGCTTTTTTCGCATTTTCCGCCTGAAACATATAGCCGATCAGCTTGACATACAGGTCGCGCTCCATCTCTTTGAACCTCAGTCCAATTTCGATTTCGTTTCCTATCTTCGTCGTCCAGATCACCTGTACCGGCAATTTCCCGACACCGTCAATCATAAGGCCGTCCACTTGATAATACATATCCGCATCTGCTGAATAAGGCAGGCTGATACGGGCACCCGTGTCGCTGATATCCTTCAATTCACATTGATGGATTTGCTCTGAAGCGGTTGTTGAAAAGGATTCCGTTTGGTTGATGCTGAAACGCTCAGAGCTGCGGAACCTCGGCCTGTCAAAAGCGACGAGCAAAGCGAGAACGAGCCCCGCCATATTATAAAGAACCCAAAATAAATTGTATGATGTCACATTGATGTCAAATGTATGAAGGACGACATAATCGTAAAGCGTTTTGCCGAGAGCCGCCAACGTCATGCCAAGCAGCACGGCGCACGGATAGGCTGTCATATATTTAAATTTGCGCCGGTCGGTATTGACTCCCTTAGGCGTCACTTTAAAATCAAACCGTTTTTTGAAGATAAATTCGGACAAAGCCGACATCGCCATATGCGGCGCCATCGATGTATCATAAATATGGCTCCAGCTCATGCTGCGCTGCCTATCGGAAATGACCTTAAATGAAAGATAAGACCCCAAAAACGCCGGCAGCCAAAACGTAGTGATCGCCCAGAGATCTGTCTTTAAGCTATGAATCCCAAACAGCAAAAACAATAAAGGCGCTAAAATATACACCATTTTAAAGACACCGAAAAACCAAAAGAGGATGCCGTCAAAATACAGAATCCGCTGCATCGGTGTGAGGCCTTTTAAAAATAAAGGATTCCACTTCTTTCCGCACTGAATATTTCCTCTGCACCAGCGGTCGCGCTGTTTCAGAAGATCGGTCCAGGTTTCGGGTGCAAGACCGACCGCCAGCACTTCTTTGACAAACACAGATTTGTATTTCGTTTGCAACAGCATTCCCGTCGCCATATCTTCCGTAATCACTCCGGTTGCAAAACCGCCGATCTCCTCTAAAGCAGTTCTTCGAAACACGGTGTTGCTGCCGACATACATAACAGCATTAAAACGGTCCTTTCCGGCCTGGAGCCTTCTCATGAAAAAGTCCTGCTCATTTGGAATATTCGCGCCTGAAAACAGGTTGTATTGATATGGATCTTCATTATAGAAGGCTTGGGGTGTTTGTACAAAAGCGACCTTTTTCTTTTTAAAATAGCCGACGGTCTTTTGCAAAAACGCAGGCAGCGGCACCATATCGGCATCCATTGTCACAATCAGTTCGCCATTTGAACAGCTCATGGCGTGATTCAGATTTCCCGCCTTGGCATGCTCATTGTTTTTTCTCGTCAAATAATGAACGCCGAACTCTTCAGCGAGCTTGCGAATATCCGCTCGCTTGCCGTCGTCGCAAAGATAAATATTGACAAGCTCTTGAGGATAATCGAGATTCAGACATCCTGCCACCGATTTTTTCAAAACATGCCGCTCTTCGTTATACGTCGCAATTAAAATATCAACGGTCGGCCATTGCTCCTGATCATCAAGCGGTTCTGGCGCCCGCTTTTTTTCCTTCCACATGAGCGTATAAAAGATCAATAGCTGCACAAAGCCGATGCATTCGGTTGCAACGAGGATCACACCCATGGCCACATCGAGCGGGCCGGAACTTGGAAGGGTAAAACCGAACCGCCAAACAATATAAACGGCGTTTGTGATCAGACACATGATAATCAGCGGCTTTTTAAAACGCGGACTTGCCAGGCAGCCTAAAAAGCCGACCAAGAGCAAGACAACCATTACCAGAGGGTAGTAGTGTAATATGTATTCCATGTTTTTCTCCTATGACAATTTTTATGGCAGAGAAAAAACCCCGTTGAGGCAGGGTCTTTTACCAACATATCCATAATTTTTTCACACTCGAATATATTACCACTTTTCAATCTCAATTTCCTTATAAAATACTATTTTTTTAATTCTTTGTGATGATAACACAATATTTTATGAAACTATAGACCCTTTTACAAACGATTCTATCGTATTGTTTTTTCATTTATTTGATGTATATTCCATTTCAATTAAAACAACAGCATCCCTTGCTACGTTTTCAGCCGCATCTGAACCATTGGTCGCAGAAGCCTCTGCTAATCGGGGATGGCCAGCCGTCTGTTGAAACGGTCTTCTTCAAGGTGAAAAGGTCTTCCCGCCTAAATGTTTGATTTATTTTTGACGGAATAACAGCCGTTTTGTGTCCATTCACCTTCCAAAATCAGGGTTTTGAGGATCCGAGCCTATTTAAATCAGCTCTCGGCTACCGAAAAGCTGCCTTTTGTATGATCAAGACAAGCAAAGGCGGACACTTTAAAATCAACAGGGAACCGGTAGGTCTTCTTGCATGGTTGTCTGAATTTTGACTTTTTTAGTATACTTAATTTAGTTAAATAACACAGCAAAGGGATTTTTTAAGAATGGGGGAAATAATGATGGAAGCAAAATCAGAAGTTCAACATATTCCGATTCAACAGCCAAAAGAAAAAGATGAAAACTTTTTTGCCAAAGCGATGCATCTGAAAATCGGCATCATTCCGCTGCCTGTCTATCTACTGCTACTCGCTCTGATCGTCACCTTCGTTTATATGCATGACCTTAAAAGCGACATTTTGACTGCGATTGCTGTTACGGGGTTTTTCGGCTTTACATTCGCACAAATCGGCAAGTCGATTCCGTTCATCCGTTCTGTTGGCGGGGCCGCGATTCTCGCCACATTTATACCTTCGGCGATCGTCTATTATCACTTGATTCCAGAGGATATCATTAAATCAACAACTGAATTTACAGAAAACTCAAACTTCCTTTATCTATTCATTGCAGCGATTGTTGTCGGCAGTATTTTAGGAATGAAAAGAGAAACCTTGATCAAAGCATTTCTTAAAATATTCATCCCGCTGATTGCCGGGTCGATCGCTGCGGGGGCAGTCGGTTTATTGGTCGGCACATTGCTCGGCCTGGGGTTTCAGCACACATTGCTTTATATTGTGATTCCAATCATGGCCGGAGGTGTCGGCGAAGGGGCGATCCCGCTGTCCATCGGCTATTCTGAGATTATGCCGATGTCCCAGGGAGAAGCCTTTGCATTGGTCATCCCTTCCATTATGTTTGGGAGCTTAAGTGCTGTTATTTTATCAGGCGTTTTAAATGTTGTCGGAAAGAAAAGACCGGAATGGACGGGCAATGGTAAGGTGGACCGCTCGGAAACCGATGATACGCTCCCGCTTGAGAGCCGGGATAAGGAAAAAGAAAGCGTGTTTAACCTGTCTCATTTTGCTTCCGGCGGGATATTGGTTGTTTCACTGTATTTGGTCGGCATGCTTTCCCATGATTTATTCGGATTCCCTGCTCCTGTGATGATGCTTTTATTGGCCGTAGCCGTTAAACTGTTCCGTCTGGCACCGGCACATTTAGAAAACGGAGCCTACAGTGTGTCACGCTTTTTTTCAACTGCTGTCACCTATCCGCTGCTGTTTGCCATCGGTGTCTCCATGACACCTTGGGACAAGCTGATCGCCGCGTTCAACATTGCCAACATCATCACGATCGTCTCTGTTGTCGTCACAATGATGGCCGTCGGCTTTTTGACCGGAAAATGGCTCAACATGTACCCGATCGAAACCGCCATCATCAACGCCTGCCATTCCGGCCAGGGAGGCACCGGCGACATCGCCATTCTCAGTGCTGCTGAGCGCCTTGAGCTGATGCCGTTTGCCCAAGTATCCACAAGGATCGGCGGAGCGATCACCGTCACGCTTACATTGCTGTTATTGGCCCAGTTTTATTGAATAACCAAGCCTGCAGATATACTGCAGGCTGTTTTTTCTTACCTGCGTATTTTTTTCGGAACATAGTCCGGGTAATCTGTTACGATTCCATCCACTCCAGCCTTGATAAGCGGGGGAACTTCGTGGCGGGAACGGATGGTCCAAGGCGTAATGTTCATGCCGAGCGCATGAATCCGTGAAACAAGGGTCGGATCAACGGCCACATTGATTAAATTGGCATTGACATAGTCGGCATACCCGGAAAAGTCCTTCAGCTTTTCATTTGTCAGGTCTGTGACCTTTGAAGTCAAAACACCTGTCGGGACGGCCGGAAGCAGTTCATGCATTTTCCGTACGGAATTGAAGTTAAATGATTGAACGATCACTTGATCGTGTTTCGGCTTATCCATGCGCCGTTCTTTTAGAGCTGCGGCGATTTTTTCCTCTATGCTCGGATAGAGGGCAGGCTCCTTTAATTCAATGAGCATGCCGATTTTTCCTTTATACCGGTCAAGGACTTCTTCAAACGTCGGAATGCGTTCACCGGTGAACTGCGGTCCGAAATAGCTCCCCGCATCAAGCTTGCGCAGCTCGGCAAGCGTCAGATCCTTTACAGCGACCGGCTCCTCTGAATCAATGTCTGTCGTGCGGTTTACCGTCGTATCATGGATGACGACAAGCTCCCCGTCCTTTGACATCTGCACATCCAATTCGATATAATCGGACTTCATTTTGTACGCTAAATCAAAAGCGGCCACCGTGTTTTCAGGTGCATATCCGGAAGCCCCCCTGTGCGCAATGACATCCACTTTGTGAGGTTTCCCCTCCTGCTCTGCCGCGGCCGCATTTGGCGCAAACAGCAGTAAACCGAAGGACGCTCCAATCAATGAAGACAACACCGATTTTTTTAGACCTGCTGACATATGACCCACTCCCCTTTTTCTGTTGACTTGCCGTTCGCTATAAAAGTATAGCTTCTGACTGTAAACATTATGTTTCAACAGTCTTGAATTTTCATAAAATCAAAAAAGACTCCCTCATTTGAGGGAATCAGCGTTCACAGGCGATTTTATCCTTGTCGCGGTCAAGCCTTTTATTCGCGTCATACAGCGCTTTGGATACATAAGGCTTGTACTTCGTTTTACCGCCTTTGTTTTTTACCGATTTAGCGCGGGCAACACCGCCTTTATACGCCTTATTCAGCGCCTTGCAATTTTTATATGTTTTCACTTTTGTTTTCGCTTCCGCGGTGTCGCCGGTACTGCAGGAAAAACCGATGGCGAGACCGATGGAAAGGAAAACAGCAAACCATTTTTTCATTTTATATACCCCCTCATGTTTATGAAACCTTTTTCATCATATGCCATTTCATTCCTTTCGGCAAGAAAAATATGACATCTTGTTCAAATCAAAAAACCGGCGCCCGCCGGTTCAAGTTTTATATTCGAGCTCACAGGTTTTTTTTAAAACAGAGCCGATTTCATAAGCAAGCTCTTTCGGATGGATGCACCATTTGTCTTCAATTGGATGCTTCCAATCGTCATCTTTAATCAGTTTAAGCGCATAATGGCCTGCCGGATCGGTTTCCGGAAACCATTCTACATCTAATAACAGATTTTTTTCACGACATTTTAGCTGGAGCAGATCCTGCTTGAAATGGGACTGCCACAGCTTGCTGCCAGAAGCTAATTCATCCGGATTGATATCTGTTAAGCCATGGCGCAAAACCGCCCAGCCGGTCGGGATGCGCAGCCTCAGCAAATCGCCTGGATTCCCTTGATCGCCATCCTCTTTCAAAATGACCTTCTCCAATCGTTCGACCAGCTCGTCGTACGGAATATCTGAAATCTCGCCTGTCCGCTTTCCGCAGGCGTCGATCAGCCTGATGGCATATCGCTTCCCTCCGTCATGATCGACTTGTACGATTTCACGGCTTTCTTCCTGTTCAAGGAGCAGCAATTTTTGACGGCGGTCGCGAACGGGCTTTTGATATAAATGATTTTCGATAACCTTCCAGCCCTCTTGGATTTTCAATGGATGCAATTTAAAAAAGTAATGGAATCTCGTCAATCGTCTCACTTCCCATATCATAAATAGACTAGTCCGTCCTCTTAAATACCAGCCTATGCAGGGGCTTTTGTTTTAGAACCGAAGCACAAAAAAACTTGAAGATCAAATCTTCAAGTCAGGTCTGCTATATGGTATATCTTGATTTGGCTGAGGAGGTCTGAGTTGTGGCTGCTTAAAACAGCGATTTTATCCTGTCCCAAAAACCTTCCTCTTAAAAATGTCATATTGTTCTCAGGCTGCAATGTGACGCGCTCAGTCTGAGTCGATAATTCGATGATGTTCTCCTGCACAAACATTGCCGTTTCACCGGAATAATGGACTTCATGAGGCTTATAACTGGATGTCAAAAATATTTTGTCCCTGTTGGAAGGATAAACATAGTATCTGTTATTTCTCGTATTCGCTATAATGTGCGGCTCATCCATGTCATAGCCTACCACAGGCGAACCCTTTGTTTCCGACCAAAAAGAATAGAACGTCTCATATGCGTCTTTTACCTCAGCACCGTCAATCTTGGCGAAGGTATTTTCCTTGATGCTGTATTGGTAAAACTCGTCATCATATGTGACAAATACAATCTCATCCTTGCCCCATACATAATATTTGGACAAAACGGGAAGATCGTCTTTCACATCGCATATTTGCTGATTCATGTTTTTCAGATTGAAATAAAACAGCCGCCGTTCACCCTGGAAGAAAACAACCAATTCTTCCCCTGAGGCGTTTTTAAAAGAAGCATCAATGACGATGTCCTCTACATTGAACTCCTTGAGCACATTTAAATGGCCGTTGAACACGGTGATGCCTTCGTAGTCGTCATTGACGACTACTTTATCAGACAGCACTTCCATAAAATAAATGTCTTTTTCAGATTCTGTTTGATGAAGTTCAAGTAATTTCATGGTATTTTCCTTTCAGCACGCTATTTGATGAATTTTGAAATCGATTTGTTTGGATCCGCTTTGCTCGGGTCCAATACACCGCTGATCGGATCCGCTTCCCCCAGATGTTTTCTCCCTGTGCGGTCAAACACCTCGATATGGGAGGCTTCTCCTACATGAAGCGTATCACGGTAGTAATACAGACCGTCTTTTTCATATACTTGAGCGCCCTTTACACGGATTTTCGTTCGTTTAAATTCCTCGCCGCTGAGGAACGTTTCGTGGTCCTGCGGCACTCTTTTTTCCTTGACATAAGCCCTGTTGTTCTTATTAAGCTTCTCGTATAATTCCCTTCTTTTTTCCTTGCTGTAGTGATTGCCGTTATGAGCGACATAGTCTTTCTGTGACATGCCTTCCGGTTTCGGATCCCATATCGGTTTTGCTCGCCTTGGGCCGTCCTTCGCAGAAAATGCCAGCAAATCCTGCAGCGATTTTTTCTCAACACCGATGCGGGCCACCGCTGGTCCGGCGTGTGTCGCCAGCTGTTCGACGCGAATGCCGACCGGGACTTCGATCTTTCCTACATTCTTTTTGACTGTGTCGACAGCTTGCTTGGCCCGGTTCAGCTTATCATTGATCCACTTGCTGCTGTGGGCCTTGTATGGAAGCTTTTTCACCGGAAGTTTGTCGGCATAACGCGCCGCCGCTCCCACGCCTGTAATGGCCAGCGCATTGAACAGGCTTTGCTTCCGCTGTTCGTCTGATAATTTGTTGCCGAACATATCCCGTCCGGTCGCCGCTTCTCCGAAACCGTTCGCCGCTGTTAAACCGTAAATCCCGTATTCTGCTTTTTTCAAGTAGTCCAGCGATTTTGCCGACTTGTAAGCGTCAAGGGCATGTTCAGCAGCATTGACACCTTTGGCTGTTTTATAGATCGCTTTGCCGCCTTTAAAGGCGCGACCGGCCCAACCGACCACCGGGATAAAGCCTGCAGCGGCCATAGCTCCGGCTGTGACCCGTTGAGCAGCGCTGAGCTTTTCGCCTGTAACGGGATCGATTCCTTCCGTCGCTCTTTTATAATCATAATAGCCTGTCACTTCCCCGGTAAAGGTGCAAACTGTATCCCAGGCTTTTTCATACCATGGCCTGTTTGCCAGCTCCTCTTGCTCTTTCGCGATCCGTCTTGCTTCTTCCTGCTCTTTTTTGATTGAAAGGTATTCGGATGTTCCCTTTTCGACTTCGTCCTTCAGCCCGTAGACTTCGCTATTGTGGTAGGCATTGGCGTTAAAGTATAAGGGCGAGGCTTCCTTGCCCTTTTGTGTCGCATGAACAAGCGCACCGTACAAGCCCAGGACAAAACTTTCTTCTGTTTCTGATAAGGCATACTCTGACTTTAAGTCTGCATCAAATTCGTTTACTTTTGTTACCGTTTCCTCACGTTCTTTTTTCGCTTTGTTCAGATGGGATTCAAAGGTTTCGCTCGAAAACGTTTCCAGTGTGAGCACATCATCGATTTCAGCAAAGATTTTTTTCAGCTCTTTTTTTTGTTCGGAAACGATGGACTTTGATGTGGCGTGAGCATTTGCCAGCTCATTTTCTAAAAAGTCAAGCTTGACGACCGTATCCCCAGAAAGGTCGAGGTCTTCGGCAGCGCCGGCGATGCCGTCGAAAAAGGCAACCTGTTTATCGATCAGGCCGAGCCATGCATCTGCAACATCTGCCTGTGCCTGATAAAAATCTTTGATGGCTTCAGCACCTTCTCCCTGAAAATCATCCCCAAGGTTTACGACATTATGAAACTGCTTTTTCAAAGAAGCGATTTGCTCTCTTAAATCCCGGTATTGCTGCGAGCGTTCTTTCATCGCAGAGATTAAGGTTTTTGCTTCGTAGATTTTCATCGGCCTTAAGCCCTTTCTTTAATTATTTTCGATTTGAAACCTCTTCGGTCCTAGAACAGACGCCTTGTTAAATCACCGATGGTGCTGCCCAGTTCTTCGAGGGCTTCCTCCCCTTTTGAAAGAAGCTCATCTGCCGTATGAGCCAGCCCCCTTGCAGCGGATAAAGCACCCTGCTCGATTTCCAGCAACACGATCTTGGATTGGATCCTTGCCTTATAGCTTTCATAATCATTCATGGTGATGTTTTGCATTTCATTGTACGCTTCATCTCTTGCCTCCGAAAATTTTTCTGAACGGCTGCCATTCCACGATGAGCCCAGATTGGGACTTTGGATCTTTTTGATTTCTTTTAAAGACGTATTTTGTTCTGCTTCTATTTTGCTTTTAGCCCGTTTCAGTCTCGATATTTTTTCTTCAAGATCGGCTGATTGGCTGGAGATCGCCGCATGGATGCGATCCAGCATATCCGAATAGCTCATTAAATCGTCACCTCTGTATTAAAATGAGAGACTCATATTTTTGAATTTTGGCAAAAATGTGTTTGTAGGTCTTTTTCCATAATTTAAATTATAAGGCTGAAAGTAGCAGAGATGAATAGGAAAATCGGCTCTTTTTTGCAGAAAAAAACCGCCTGGCGGCTAAGGCGCGCCAAGCGGTTTTTTGTTTTATTCACCGTCTTTTTCTTTCCCGTAATGATATTTTGACGGATCAACAGGGGTAAAGTCAGGAAGTTCATGGAATCTCAGCAGGTCTTTATAAAGGACCTGGTCAGACAGTTCAAGCTCTTCTGACACCTGTGATTTAATATTTTCGACTTCTTTATTCGATTTGATCTCTTTTCCGGTCTTTGTATCATAAACCGTCGTGTCGATCACCGTGTATTTTGGTGTGACAAAGTTGCCGTTTCGGAAAGGGACGGTTTGGTCATGTTCTTTCGAGAAGAGATCTGTCCCGAAATTGATATATTTATTGCTGTCGATTCCTTCGAGATGAAGAATCGTCGGCATGACATCCATTTCCCCGCCATACGTATGGTTGACTCCGCCTTCTTTGCCCGGAATGCGGATCATCAGCGGTACGCGCTGATTCATCGCGTTTTGATACGGTGTAATCTCTTTGCCTAATACCTCTTTCATCGCCCGGTTATGATTTTCTGAAATTCCGTTGTGATCTCCGTAGATGATGATCACGGAATCATCATATAATCCCGATTTTTTCAGATCCTTAAAGAACTGTTCGAGGGCTTCATCAAGATAACGGGCCGTCTGGAAGTATCCGTCTACCGTTTTGTCGCCTGTCGTTCCCTTCTCAAGGGTCGCATCCTTATCATCGAGGATGAATGGATAATGGTTTGTCAGTGTCAGCAAATGGGCGTAAAACGGCTGTTTGAGCGATTTCAGCTTCGGAATCGACTCTTCAAAAAACGGCTTATCCTTCAAGCCAAGGTTGACAAGGTTGTCTTCAGACATGTCGTATGTGCTGGCATCAAAGAATTTGTCATAGCCAATCTGTTTGTATACCTGGTCGCGGTTCCAGAATGACTTGTAGTCCCCGTGCATGACGGCACTTGTATACCCTTCTTTTTGGTTTAAAATCGCCGGAAGGGATTGATACGTATTTTGTCCTTTTGTCACAAACGCACTGCCTTCAGGCAGTCCGTAAAGGCTATTGTCCATCATCAATTCGGCATCCGCGGTTTTCCCCTGCCCGGTCTGATGGAAAAAGTTATCAAAATAGATCGTGTTCTCCTGGCCGTGAGCCAGCTTATTCAGAAACGGTGTTACTTCTTTTCCGTTCAGTTTGTAATCGATCAAAAACGTCTGGAAGCTTTCCAGATGAATTTTGATGATGTTCTTTCCTTTTGCAGCGCCGAAGTACTCATCATTCGGCTTCGCATAATGCGAGCTTGTATAATTGACAACGCTCGTCAAATCATCGCTGCTTGCATACGCTTTTTGGCTTGCGGTCTGAGCGGCCTGTACGCCATCATAAATCATGTAATTGTACGGCCCCAAATATTTGACGATATAATTTCGGTCAAATGTTCTTGTCAAAAGCTCGGGACGGTCTTCTTCGGCAATCGAGAGATTGATGAAGAACAACGCCACACCGCTCAACACGATGGCTGCAGCCCATCTTTTTTTCAGCTTGGAAGCCTTGAGTTCAGGCCTGCGGACACACAATGCAATCAGAATGACGAGGTCAATGAAATAGATCGCGTCATGAGCAGCCATGACACCAAAAATTCCGTCTGACATATTGCCGAGGTTTCCGGCTTGTTTCAAGTTTGCAAAAGTCAAAAAGTCATCAAAGAAACGGTAAAACATGATATTCGCATATAAAGCGAACGTCATCACAGCATCAATGATAATGATCCAAACCGCCGCCCGCCGGCCTTTTGCAAATAAAGCCAAACCGAGCGCAACGATCGTAAAGCTGAATGGATTAATAAATAAGAGAGCCTGCTGAGTGGTCCCTTTCACACCTAGATTAAATTCTAAAAAGTAAGAAGCATAGGTTTTAGCCCATACAAAAATAACAGCTAACAGAAAAAAGCTTAGCTTATGAGAAAATATTTTCTTCATGATAACCTCTACCTTTTAAAGTTTTTCTGATTCAAAATAAACAAATTTAACAATAACATAAAATAGGAAAAACGAAAACGCTTTTCTCTAAATCTTAACTACAGCTACCAGCCTGTCAAACCAATTGCATTGCCTCTAAATTATGACGGATATTCCGTCCCAAAGGTTTCACACCTTTTCCAATTCGCTTATCATAAGGAGGGCAGATGCGGGCACAGGCCCTGCTGCATCGGGGATTCCCGAATGAAAAGAGGAAATCTCTCAGACTAGGGAATGAAACAAAGCGCCATAGACTAAAATAGCCTGATGGCGCTGATTCTCAGAATCTGTTAAATATCTTTATGAAATTGATTCAAGTATGCTTTTCTTTGCGCTTCTGTAAACTGACCGATCCAGTCCGCGCGCGCTTCCTCCGTCATATACGGCAGGATGTGCAGCTCCACCGCTTTGTAAAACTCCGGCTCGGGCAGCGTGTTGTAGGTCGGGATCCGCACCATACCATGATTTCCCGTCTGAATCAGGATGTCCATGAAGAAAATACCTTTCGGGCTGTAGCGGTGCCGCCCCATTTTCATGCTTTTGATATCCTTGATATTGACAGATGTTTTGCCGGAAAACAGCCGCCCGTCTTCTCCTTCGATAATGCTGAAGATAACGCCGCCTTTTTTCGTGAAGGCGGGAAAAGCGATAGCGAATAAAGTAAAGAAAAAGAAGCTAAATAATATTCCGGCCGGTATAGCCAATAGATAGAACTTGGTTTGAAAAGTGGCCCCCATATAAAACACCCACAAACTCGCGGCGCCTAAACCAAAGGAGCCTAGAAAAAGCCAACATCTGAAAAACATTTTACTTTTTACGTTTATCGGCGATTTTTGATTTGTGATCATAAGTCCCCCCAAAAACTAAATATCCTTATGAAACTCATTTAAAAATGCTTTTCTTTGCGCTTCTGTAAACTGGCCGATCCAGTCCGCGCGCGCTTCCTCCGTCATATACGGCAGGATGTGCAGCTCCACCTCTTTGTAGAACTCCGGCTCGGGCAGAATGTTGTAAGTTGGAATTCGCACCATGCCATTCTTCCCCGTCTGAATCAGGATGTCCATGAAGAAAATGCCTTTCGGGCTGTAGCGGTGCCGTCCCATTTTCATGCTTTTGATATCCTTGATATGGACGGATGTTTTTCCGGAAAACAGCCGCCCGTCTTCTCCTTTGACAATGCTGAAGATGACGCTGCCTTTTTCGTGAAGGCGGGAAAAATCATGGAAAACGTGAGCAAACCATAAATCATCCCGAGCAGGCCGGCGCCTAAATATAATAATGAATATGTCGATTCGAATTTTATCGCCTCAAAAACGAGCCATATTCCGACTATACCGATACCCGCAGTTCCTGCAAACGCCCATATTCTGAAGAACATCCGGCTTTCCACTTCGACCTGTTCCAAAAACCATGGACCTTCTTTATTTCAGCAAACGACTCTCCCCAAATATCATGTCGCGGATCATCTCTTTTTCGGCCGCCATAACGGAGAATTCATTTCTTGCGCTCCCCGCGGCAAACCATGTATGCTCCGTACCGGGAATGACAAACATCAGGTCTTTCACATCAGGAGCATTGTGCAGATCGTATTCTATATACATGACACTGTCCATTTTTCCTTGCCGGATCACCAAGTCTTTCATAAAGCTTGCGGCCTGAGGATGATTGGCGTATTTGTCCAGATATTCATCGGCCAATGACCTTTCTTCACTGGCTCCCTTTAATAATTGTTCAAATTCATCATTTTGTAAAGTGAGGGCTGCTCCTTTTTCCCCCTGCTTCTCCTTTATATTCAAAAACTGAACGGCTTGCTCGAGAACTTCTTCTTTCGAAGCGAGAGAACGGATTTGATGAACCTGCTGCTCATGTTTCAGCTCATGGGCAAAAAATCCATCGGCTGCAGCATGGTAAGAAACGCTTGCTTCTGCATCTCCGGCGAATTTTGCAACTTTAATTGTAAAAGCGGCATCATTCAACGCTTGAATAAACGGTTTGCAAGGTTCTTTTAATTTATATTGATGCTCTTTGTATTCCAGTACGTCTTTCGCCAGAAGAGACCGGCATGAGAATTCAAACATCAATTCAAGCTGCTCCTCTGTCATTTCAGGAAAGTACGCTTGTTTCAATGACATGCCCTGCTCGAATAATCCTTCACTGTAAAAACAGAAGATCAGCTCTTCAATGCTTAATTGCAAATTTTTCATTGATATCCCCCTTAACCGAACGACAGCTTGCCCGCAAAGAATTGTTTTGCGCCATTGATTAAAGAACCGGCTGTTTCTTTCGCTTTTTGAAAACCTTTCCCGACTGTTTCGGCGCCTTTTTTAATGCCTTCATTGACGGTGTCGACGCCTTTATTAAAAGCTTGAACGCCTTTACCCGCCAGCTCGAATCCTTTTTTGGCTTTATCGATTCCGGCTTGGATCGGATTTTTCAGCAAAAGGGCTGTTTTCTCGGCAATGCCCGCTGTAAGTTTAGCAGCTTGCTCTCCTACAATTCCTCCGATAAACGAACCGGCTGCACCTCCAACAACAGTACCAACAGGACCCAAAGCACTGCCCAGCGCTCCGCCGATGACCGCACCGGCCACAGACCCGCCTGTAATCCAGGCCGTATTATTGACGGCGTTTCCGACCGCTTTCGCATTTTCCCGTTTTAATACTTCGCGGTTATTGCCGTATTTACTGTAGTTCTCCGAAATTTTCAAACCCATTCCCACAGTCTCTGTGGCGCCTGTGATCAAAGCGGCTGTAATCGCATTTCCCTTGGCAAACTTGCCGCCGGCTTTCAACACATCTTTAAATGCTGTCTTATTTCCCGCTTCATCGATCATACCGGCCGTAAAGCTTTTGATTTTATTGGTAAAATCGACCGTATCCTGCGGATAAAATTTCGTGAATTTCTTATGCACCAAATCGGCAAATGGCAGATTAGGATTCTTGAACAAATATTTTGGACTCAGCAAAATTCTCGCGGCTCTGCTGTATTTTGACTCATCGATGATACCCGAAAGGTCCATCAGCAGCTTCGTATGCCTGACGGAATACAGCCCTGAACCATCCTTAACAAACTTTGTAATCCCGAGTCCGTAATATTTAAATTGATTCATGGTGACGCCGGCCATCGCCGTGAGTGTCCCGTATTGATCATATAGGTTATACAGCTTTCTTAAAATGTCGTCCTGCTCGGCGAACTTATCAGCCGTTTTTCGTATGTATCGCTCATTGGCATCAAGCTTGCCGACAAGGTCATTGCCGCTCGACCAGGCATCACCTACTCCTGAAAAGCAATGGCTGTAGCGCGGGTCACACCCTAAAATCATCGTCGTTAATTCTAGATGAAGGTCTTTGTATAATCTCTCCATGTCAGTCAGCTCTTTAACAAAATCATTTGCCAAGCCTTCAAGCTTATCCGGATCGACCAAGATTTCCTTCCCCATACGCTCGCTCCTCTCCCGCTGTTATTTCAATTTCTCTCTCTTTTTTCTTTCAAGCTCTTCCATTCTCAATATTTCCGCTTTCGTCTGTTCAATTTTTGCCGCCGCGGTCATTAACTCGCGGCTGATTTCGATTAAATCAGCTTCAAATTGCTGATAAGCCGCCGTTGTCTGCTCAAATTCACTGTCAAACTGTTCCCGGGTCTTTCCCTTCCATGAAGCGGAATTGGCGGACAGTCGGGTCTTCAAGTGCAATTCCGACTTTTTCACTTCATCAGCGGCCGATTTATACTTTTCCGCCAGCGCTATTACCCTGCTTGAATCCAACTATTTTCACTCCTTAAAACCAGGTCTTTTTATTTAATTATAATAAACTTGCACATCTGCCAAATCATACTAAAGTATTGTTTAGGATTCCTTTTATCTTAATTTTTGCTTAAACATGAAATGTATGGAACAACTTGCCTAAACGAAGCGGTTTGAAGGGAATTCACAAAAGCGGAAAAGTTTGTGGTTGAAATTCATAATAGGCATTTTGAATCATGATTCATAACAGGTCAAAAGAACGAAAAAAGCTGCCGATCTTGTTCGGCAGCCCTTTTTTATTTCGAGATATCAACAAATCCTTCACCAAATACATCTCTGACATCATGGATGATGACAAATGCTTTCTTATCCGTGCTTTTGATGATTTTTTTCAGCATGGACAGCTCCTGTTTATTGATCACAATATATAAAATTTCTTTTGAATGGCCTGTGTAATGGCCCTTCCCTGACAGTACCGTGACCCCGCGGTCCATCAGCGTGTTGACTTGTGCGGCAATTTCATGCTTGTGCTCGGAAATAATCGTGATCGCTTTTTTCGTGTTAAGCCCTTCAATAATGAAGTCCATGACCTTTGTTGCGATGTAAAGCATGACAACCGTAAACATCAATTTCTCCGCCCCGATGATAAAGTAGGAGCTGAATACGACCACCAAGTCAATCATCAATAAGGCGTAGCTGATGTTCCAGTCAAAATATTTATTGGCGATCCGGGCGAGAATCGCGGACCCGGCGGTGGTTCCGCCGACGCGGATGATCATGCCGATGCCGACGCCGGCAAATACACCGGCAAAAATCGTGCTGATGATCACTTCATCAGCCGGTATCACCCAGTCTTCTGTGACATGCAGAAAGAATGAATTGGCGACGACCGCAATGATCGTGTAAATCGTCGTTTTTTTATCTAAAAAGCGATATCCGATGATGAGGAGAATCCCGTTCAGGATAAAATTAGTAATGCCCGGCGACCATGCAAACACGTAGTATAAAATAAGCGTGATCCCCGTGACGCCCCCCTCTCCCAAATCGTTCGGAATCGCAAATAGATTCACGGCCAGAGCAAAGAAAAAGGCTCCTATCGTAATCATGATCATGTCCATTGCTTTCTTTTTCATATCGTCAACTCCTTTTTCGAAAATGAAGTGATGTATGTTAAAACACAATAAAAACCCAGGAGAACGCTCTTCTTATGAAGAAAGAGCCAAAACTCCTGGGCTTTTATCCCACCGTGTCATAACGATTGTTCGTTATGTGTTTTCTCTCGGACCAGACCAAGTGCGGTGCACCTGCGGAACCCTAGAAAACCACTTTTTCTACAGTTCTATCATTTTGTCATCTTCAAGCATTATAAGTGAATTTTCAGTGCCAAGCAAGCCCTTTTTCCAGTATAAAATAGTTGTTTTTTTGTAAAATAGCTTCCATGCACAGCCAACAAAACATCCTATAATAGTAGATATACGTGCTCGCCATAGGGAGGCCCTCATATGGAGAAACAGAAACGGCACTGGCTTATTAAACAAATCATTCTTGAACATCCGGTGGAAACCCAGGAACAATTGGCGGCCTTGCTGAAAAGCCGTGGAGCAGCAGCGTCCCAATCGACCATTTCCCGGGATATTAAAGAGATGTACCTCGTCAAACAGCTAAATGAAAACGGAAAGCTTGTCTATACCACGAACGCATCATTATCCGTCAACCCATCAAAAATTTTGAAGGATAAAATATCGGACGTTGTCCTGCAGGTGAGTCGTGCGGAAAACTTGGTCATCATTAAAACAATGCCTGGAAATGCCCATGCTATCGGCGTTCTTCTTGACAAGCTCGGACGCCCGGAAATGTTGGGCTGTATATGCGGAAATGACACCTGCCTTGTGGTTACCCCATCATCGAAAAACGCGCAATCATTCTGTGAACATTTTTGCTGATTGCCTGTTTGAACAAGCTGATCCCATCATGCGGATCGGCTTTTTATATTTCCCTAAAAAAATTTTAAAAAATGATCCTTGTAAAATATACACATTTTATACGTTCTTCACTTTGCCCTGACAAGAGATGTTTTTCGATATGTCATATTTATTCATTTTTGTTTTTGTGTCATCAAAAAACACGTGAAATAGATCACATTTTTGCTGTTATCGCTTTCACATCGCGTGATCTCCCGCTGTTTTAAGCTTTACATGTAACAAAAAGAGTGTAGGAGGCGGGATGAACATGACAGCACCGATCAACGTTTACTCAGAAATCGGCCATTTACAAACAGTCATGCTGAAGCGGCCCGGGCGGGAACTGGAAAATCTCACCCCCGAGTACCTGGGAAAGCTTCTCTTTGACGACATTCCTTTTTTACCGGCCGTGCAAAACGAACATGACCAATTCGCAGAGACCCTTAGAAATCAAGGCGCAGAGGTTCTTTATTTAGAGAAGCTGACCGCTGAAGCTTTGGAAGACGATTCAGTCCGTGAACGATTTATCAGCGAGCTTTTATCTGAGAGCAAAGCCGATATCAACGGGGCTTATCACAGACTGAAAGAATACTTGCTCTCCTTTGAAGCGGAAGCAATGGTCGAACGTGTGATGAGCGGCGTCCGCAAAAATGAAATCGAACTGGGGCTTCGCTCTCACCTGCACGAGCTGATGGAAGACCACTATCCATTTTATCTTGACCCGATGCCAAACCTTTATTTCACAAGAGATCCGGCGGCAGCGATCGGCAGCGGACTCACCATCAATAAAATGAAGGAACCCGCACGCCGGAGAGAATCCTTGTTTATGCGCTACATTATTCAGCACCATCCGCGGTTTAAAGGACACGACATCCCCGTCTGGCTTGACCGGGATTTCAACTTCAATATCGAAGGCGGCGATGAGCTTGTGTTGAATGAAGAAACGGTTGCGATCGGTGTGTCAGAACGTTCAACCGCACAGGCGATCGAACGGCTTGTTCGCAATTTGTTTAAACAACAGAAACGGATTCGGCGGGTCCTTGCCGTGGAAATACCGAAAAGCAGGGCGTTTATGCACCTGGATACCGTCTTTACGATGGTCGACCGCGACCAATTCACGATTCATCCCGCCATCCAAGGACCTGAAGGACAAATGCGGATCTTCATTCTTGAGCGGGGAGAAACGGAAGACGACATTCATATTACAGAAGAGCACAACTTGCTGGAAGTGCTGAAGAAAACGCTCGGCCTTTCAGACGTCAACTTGATTTTCTGCGGAGGCGGAGATGAAATCGCTTCAGCACGCGAGCAATGGAACGACGGCTCCAATACGCTGGCCATCGCTCCCGGCGTAGTGGTGACTTATGATCGAAACTATATTTCCAACGCCTGCCTGAGAGAGCAGGGTATCAAAGTCATTGAAATCCCAAGCGGAGAGCTTTCCCGAGGCCGCGGAGGCCCGCGCTGCATGAGCATGCCGCTCTACCGTGAGGATGTAAAATAGGCGAATTCAACAGAAAAAGGAGAGAGAGAACATGGCAAAAACAATTGACTTAAAAGGAAGAAGCTACTTGGCTGAAAAGGATTTTTCTGAAGAAGAAATCCTATATTTGCTCGACCTTGCCCAAGATTTAAAAGACAAAAAAGCACAGGGAATCAGACACCGCTATTTGGAAGGCAAAAACATCGCTTTACTGTTTGAAAAACCGTCAACAAGAACGCGCTGTGCTTTCACTACGGCTTGCATCGATCTTGGGGCACATCCGGAATATCTCGGCAAAGACGACATTCAGCTCGGCAAAAAGGAATCGATTGAAGACACGGCAAAAGTCCTCGGCCGCATGTTTGACGGCATCGAGTTCCGCGGCTTTGAACACGAAAAAGTCATGGCGCTTGCCGAGCATTCAGGTGTGCCGGTCTGGAACGGCTTAACAGACTTGTGGCATCCGACACAAATGCTGGCCGACTTTATGACGGTAAAAGAACATATCGGACGCGTGAAGGGGGTCAAGCTCACCTATATCGGCGATGGACGGAACAATGTCGCCAACAGCCTGCTCATCGGCGGAGCCAAAGTCGGAATGGACGTCAGAATCTGCTCACCGGAAGACCTTTTCCCTGATCGGGAAATCGTCGAAATGGCGGAAGCTTTCGCAAAAGAATCAGGAGGAAAAGTGACCGTCACAAGCGATACAGACAAAGGAGTCTCCGGAGCGGACGTGCTGTATACCGATGTTTGGGTGTCCATGGGGGAAGAAGACAAGTTTGCCGAACGGATTCAGCTTTTAAAACCTTATCAAGTGAACATGGAGCTCGTGAGGAAAACCGGAAATGACCATGTCATCTTCCTGCACTGTCTGCCTGCCTTCCATGACCTTCATACAACATATGGACAAAGCGTCTACGAAAAACACGGCATCAAAGAAATGGAAGTGACAGATGAAGTGTTCCGCAGCAAGCACTCTAAAGTATTTGATGAAGCGGAAAACCGGATGCATACGATCAAAGCTGTCATGGCGGCTACATTGGGCGACCTTGACTGATAGGAAAAGGGTGAAAGATCCCCTTTTCCATTCTAAACCGAATGAGGTGACCAACAATGGCGGAAGAAAAAAAACTGGGGCTGTTTGCGCTCATCGCGCTTGTGATCGGTTCAATGATCGGCGGCGGAGCCTTCAATCTGGCCAGCGATATGGCTTCCGGGGCAGGGGCCGGCGCCATCTTAATCGGCTGGGTCATTACCGGTGTCGGTATGATTGCCTTGGCCTTCTCTTTCCAAAATCTGACGACGAAAAGACCTGATTTAGACGGCGGCATTTTTACTTATGCACGGGAGGGATTCGGCCATTTTATGGGCTTTAACAGCGGCTGGGGATACTGGTTCGCGGCCCTTCTCGGCAATGTCGCATATGGAACCCTGCTGTTTAGCGCTGTCGGCTATTTTATCCCCGTATTTGGAGACGGCCAAAACATCGCATCCGTTATCGGTGCAAGCGTGATTTTATGGAGCGTACACTTTTTGATTCTGCGCGGTGTCCAGTCCGCTGCCATGATTAATTTGATTACAACGATTTCAAAACTGGTGCCGATTTTTGCTTTTATCATCGCCGTCATCTTTGTTTTTCATCTTGATTTATTTACTCAGGATTTTTGGGGACAAGGACTGTCGCTTGGATCAATCGGTTCGCAAGTGAAAAGCACGATGCTCGTCACCGTCTGGGTGTTTACCGGAATTGAAGGAGCCGTTCTTTTTTCAAGCCGGGCCAAGAAATCGAGCGATGTCGGCAAGGCGACCGTCATCGGCCTGATCAGCGTGCTGGCGATTTACATCATGATCACCATGCTGTCGTTTGGCGTCATGAACCAGGAAAACCTGGCCGGTCTTCCCAACCCTTCAATGGCAGCCATCATGGAGCATATCGTCGGCAAATGGGGAGCTGTTCTGATCAACTTTGGACTGATTATTTCAGTGTTGGGCGCCTGGTTGGCCTGGACATTGTTCGCCGGAGAGCTGCCGCTGATCGCCGCACGTGAAGGCGTTTTTCCAAAATGGTTCGGAAAAGAAAACAAAAACGGCGCACCCACAAATGCGCTGACATTGACAAACGCTATCATCCAGCTGTTTTTGCTGACATTTATCATTTCGGATACGGCATATCAGTTCGCTTTTTCCTTGGCTTCCTCAGCTATCTTAATCCCGTATTTATTTTCCGGGTTTTATCAGCTCAAATACAGCTGGCTGCACAAGGAACCCGACCGTATCAAGAACATCGCAATCGGGCTGATCGCTAGCATTTACGGCATCTGGCTCATTTATGCGGCAGGCCTTGACTACCTGCTGTTGACGATGATTTTATACGCACCCGGCATTCTCGTATTCCGGGCGGTCCGGAAAAGCAAAAAAGAACCTGTATTCAATAAGGCCGAGCTTGTCGTCGCCGTCATCATTCTAATATTGGCGATTGTAGCCATCGCGGAATTAATGTCGGGCAGCATTTCAATTTAACAAACAGAGGTGTTTCATATGAAAAAAAGAAAAATTGTCGTCGCGCTTGGCGGTAATGCCATTCAAACGGGAGATGACGCCAGCGCAGCAGCACAAAAACGGGCATTGGAAGAAACGGCTGTGTATTTGGCGGATATGCTCGACAATGGAACTGAACTGATCATCACGCACGGAAACGGGCCGCAAGTCGGGAATCTGATGATTCAGCAAAAGCAGGCGGACTCTCCGAAAACACCGGCTATGCCGCTTGAGACGTGTGTATCGATGACACAGGGAATGATCGGCTGCTGGCTGCAAAATGCCATCGACCAAGCGCTGCGTGCAAAAGGTAAAGACGGACATGCGGCAACTGTGATTACCCGTGTTGCCGTCCGCAGTGATGATGAAGCTTTTCGCAACCCTACAAAGCCGATCGGACCGTTTTACAGCGAAGAGGAAGCGAAAAAGCTGATGAACCAAAACGGTGACCTCGTATTTAAAGAAGACGCCGGAAGAGGCTGGCGCCGCGTCGTCCCGTCGCCTGCACCGGTGTCGATCCTTGAGCATGACGTCATCAACGAGTTGGTTGAAAAAGGGCATATCGTCATCGCGGCTGGCGGCGGCGGTGTTCCCGTGCTTGAACAAAGCCAGTCCATCCGCGGAATCGACGCCGTCATTGACAAAGATTTCGCCGCCTGTAAGTTAGCGGAGCTTGTTCATGCGGATGAACTGATCATCTTAACAGGTGTCGACCATGTCGCCGTCAACTACTTAAAACCGACGGAACGGGCGCTCGGGCATGTGACTGCTGAGGAATTAAAAGGGTATATCAAAGAAAAGCAATTTGCAGAGGGCAGCATGCTGCCAAAAGTAAAAGCAGCCATTCAGTTTGCCGAAGCCAAAAAAGGAAACAAGACGGTGATTACCTCCCTGAAACTGGCGAAAGAAGCGCTCAAAGGCCATGCAGGGACCATTGTCGAACAAGCCTAAGCGCGGCAAAGGAAGCGCTCTATAAGAGTTCTTCCTTTTGCCGATCGTCAAAAACAAGTAAAATTTAAGATATATTACCTCAAGTCTTAACAAAATCGAAAAGGGTGATCCGCTCATATGAAGAACAAAGACATTGTACATCAGCTGAAAAAGTTTTCCCTATTCGCCTCCCTGAATAAAAAAGAGCTTGAAAGTATGAAACAGTTTATCTATTGGCGCACTTACCATAAAGGCCAGATTTTATTCATGGAGGAAGACCCCAGGGAACGCATGTATCTTCTTCTCGACGGTTTTATTAAACTCGAAAAATCCAATGAAACGGGATCCATGTTTTATACCGACTACGTACGTCCTCACACACTCTTTCCGTTCGGCGGCCTGTTTCGCGATGAATGTTATCATTATGCCGCTGAAGCCTTAACCGATATTGAACTCTACTATATTCCCATGAACATTTTTGAAGATCTTGTCAGGGAAAACAAAAACCTTCTCTTTGATGTTCTGAATCAATTATCCGATATCCTTGCCCTTCACGAAGAAAGGCTCAAACGAATCACTCTCTCCCATGCGCACGACAGGGTGACACAGGCCATCTATTATTTGACCGAAAGCCTCGGCCAAAAAGAAAGCGATTCAACCGTGATCAACTGTCCGATCACCGCCTCGGAAATCGCGAAAATCTCCGGCACATCGCGCGAAACCGTAAGCGCCGTCCTGAAAAAACTCCGCTGTGAAGGCATTATCAGCCAAATGAACAAACAGATTATGATCAACCGACCCGAATATTTTATGTGATTGTTTTGCTCCTCAAATCATCCCGGTTATAGACGGGATGATTTCGATGTATAACCTGATTCTTCAGCAGCACAGTCGACCCGCTCGATACTCCGTTTCTTTCAAACACTGTATCATGTAAAGTCTACATCATATCCCGCCGTGAAAAATCCCTCACCCCGAGCGCCGTTAATAGGACAAACAAAACGATTAACACACCATAAAACAAGGGATATGAATCAATCGGCGACTCATCGGGAGGGGACATCCCCAGCATCGGAAGCGTCCAGGGATAGATTTGCCCCAATGGAGTATTGGCGGCAAGGATGGAAGGCAATGTAAACCCGATGCTGACAGCCAGCGGTATACCGAATGTCTTATACCTGATGGAGATGATCAGCTGCAACACGATAAGCGGAAGGCAGGCAATGGACCCTTGGACGACATATCCTAAAATTGCGAGAAACGGCAGACCTCCTTTTAAACCATTAAGGAACCCGAATAGAATAAAAAGTATGAATAAGAGGCCCATCGTCGCAGCAACCATCATCACAACCATAACACTTTTCGAAAAGAAAACCCGGGACCTTAAAACCGGCAGAGCCAACAATTGCTTCCACCCTCCGCCCACATGTTCTTCTCTGCACACAAATGCAGCATATATACCTACAAGAATCGGCAGCACAAAGGATCCCATAAAAACGGCCACCTGTGTCCAGGCTTCCATCCACTCGTTATCACCAGGCTGCACAAATAGTTTATAGTTATTGCGAAAGTTAGTGTAAGCCAATAGGACGCTGATAAAAGGGGCCAATACATACAACACCCACATTTTCGAACGTTTTAATTTCAATCTTTCAGCAGCTATTATATTTTTTAACATGATACACCCTCCTACAGCACATCTCGCTTTTTAAAATGAAAGGCCCCAATGAACAAAAGCAGCATTCCGACAAAAACATTAATGATGACAAAAGCCGATAGATCCGGATTGATCCCAAGACCCTCATATTGCAGGATAATGGTTGAAGACTGGCTCGGATAAGCGAGCGGAAACCACCGCGTCGTCATTCCGGCAGCTAAAAAGAGACCGACAATTGAACTTACCGTACCAATGAGAATAGCAAACGCCTGGTTTTTAAATGTGATGGACAACCATAATTGAAAAGACATGATCGGCAAAGCCGTCAGCAGCATGACATAACTGTCCCCAAACAAAAGCCCCCACGGTATCGGCCCTTCAAATCCCAAAGCCTTGCCCAGTACAACCATCCCTATTGCAAATATCGTTGCAGTTAAGAGCAGGCTGTTAAATAGCCAAATATATTTGCTTAAGTAAATTCCTACTCTTGATACCGGCAGAGACAGCGTTTGCTTCCACGAATTTGTCTGATGCTCTATATTTGCAATAATGGAGGCAATAATCGTTACGGCTAAAGGAAAACCCAGCCCAAACAGCATGCTGTTGTCGAAAAGCATATACTGCCACATGGAGGACGCCTTAAACATTTCAGCTTGCTTTTGGGCATACTCTCCACGGTAAGTTAAATTCAACAGCTCATATGCCAGAACAACAAGGGGAACCAAGAAGACGACGATAAACAAAGAGGACCGCTTCAGTTTCAGGAGATCACCCCGCAGCCTCATAAACTTCCCTCCGTACCAGTCAGCTCCAGGAATATATCTTCCAAAGACCGTTTTACTTCTTCCAGTCTGTAAACAGAGACTCCCGACTGTACCAGAATTCCGTTGATTTCGGAAACAAATTCTGGCGATGTTTCGCTGATCCACAAGTTTCCTTCCTGAAGTTTTGCATGCAGCCCCCTGTTTTGTATAATGGATTGGGCTTCATGAATATTATTCGCTCCAATCTTCAGAAGCGGTTTTTGTTTTTTCCGTAATGCTTCGATATCATCTTGGAAAATCAGCTTCCCATTCAAAATAATGCCCACTTGTGTCGCCATCTGATCAATCTCGCTTAATAAATGACTGGATACCAGCACGGTCATGCCGTATCTATCCGGCAACTCCTTTATCAATTCTCTGATTTCGTGAATACCGGCAGGGTCCAGTCCATTCGTCGGTTCATCCAGCACCAGGAGATCAGGCTTGCTCATTAAAGCAGCCGCAATCCCTAATCTTTGCTTCATTCCCAGCGAGTACTCTTTCGTTAATCGATCCGCCACTTTTGTCAGACGAACGATCTCAAGCACTTCCCCAATCCGTCCCTCTGGCAAATCACGAACACTGCGAATCACCTCGAGATTTTCTCTTCCGGTTAAATTTCCGTAATAAGATGGCGATTCAACTAGAGAACCGATTCTCTGCAAGATTTGCAGACGGTTTTGGCGGATATCCTGGCCAAATAGCTGAATATTTCCATTTGTAGGCTTAATCAAGCCTAACAGCATCCTGATCGTTGTGGTTTTTCCGGCACCGTTCGGCCCTAAGAACCCGTATATTTGTCCTTTTTCTATTTTCATCTCCAACCCGCTGACCGATGTTTGTTTTCCGAATTTTTTTGTTAAATTTTTTGTTAACACGATATTTTGTTCCACTGTTCCTCACCTCACCTTCATCATAGACTCATTTGTATTAATGCGCCTTAAACTCTTCCTGAACATTGCCTAAACACGGGAAAACAGCTGCTGCATCGCCAAAAAAGGAACCCGACAAATATATGCTATATAAAATAAGAGGCTGTTTTTCTTGTTAAGAAACAGCCTCTTGCAATATGAATGATGATGAAATGAGCAAATGCACTCAGAAATGATTGTCCATACACCGCCTCCGCCAGGCAATGTTAAGGAATATAAAAGTTAGAATTTTAAGAAAATTGAACATCACTTAAATTTCAGCCGCCATAACTTTCTTTGCCTGCTATTTCATGTGAAAATGAAAGCGTATATTAATGGAGGTCATAAAATGGATCATTCTTTCGGACAATGCAAAGTGTTAATCGTTGATGATGACCAGCATATTTTAGATTTATTAAACGTGGTGTTTGAAAACGAAGGGTTCTCTGATGTCTTAAACGCCAAGAACGGAGAGGAAACGCTCCATCTTTTAAAACATCAAGAGCCGGATATCGTCCTGCTTGATGTGATGCTTCCGGATTCAGATGGATTCACTCTTTGCAATCAATTCCGCCAATTTACAAATATCCCCGTTCTTTTTCTTACAGCTAAAACATCTGATTTGGATAAACTGCAAGGCTTTAGTTTTGGGGGAGACGACTACATTACCAAACCTTTTAACCCTCTTGAAATCGTTGCCCGTGTTAAAGCCCAGTTAAAACGATATAAAGATTTCACTCCTTCATCGTCCAAGCCGGTTTATGATTTCGGGGATTTTCAAGTTGATGAGACATCGGGGAAACTGGTTGTTGATGGAACAAGAATCGAGTGTCCGGCTCAAGAGTTTAAGCTTCTACTGTATTTTTGCAACCACCCCAATCAAATATTAAGCAAACAAAAGATTTACAGAGATGTTTGGGGAGAGTTTTATAATGGCGACAGTACGGTCATGGTACATGTTCGCCGGCTTAGAGAAAAAATTGAAAAAGACCCGAGCCGCCCAAAATGGATTAAGACGGCAAGGGGGCTTGGCTATATTTTTGAAGTTCAGCCGACAGGTGGAAAGCAATGAAGCTAAGAGACCGCATTGCATTTCACTTTATATCCCGAATCATTCTCCTGATCGTTATTTGTATCGCTTTATTTGTGATCAGCACACTTTTTTTACTTTTTTTCTCAATGATCGAGAGACGCATCAATCACCGCTTTCTTTATCAAGCGTAGTTCACCAAACAACCATAAAAGACGGAAAAATATCCGTTGAAGCTGATACGATCAGCCATTTAAAGGAATATCATATGTGGCTTCAGATTCTTGATGAAGAGGGAAGCGAACTTTATTCATCCAACAAGCCAAGCCATATTCCCAGCCAATATATTCCCGGCGAACTTGTCTCGGATTATGTTTATCCCGCTAAAAAAGGCTACCATCTTTCAACATGGTATGATACAAAAGACACCCGGACATTGACGTGGATATTGGGTGAACCATTTAAAGCTGACAACCCGTTTCTCTATTGGACAAACCAGCTGTGGATCCTTTCCATGATCGTGATGGGGATTATTGTTGCGCTGTACTTCGGAAAACAGCTTGGCGCACCTTTGCTTTATATCGTTTCATGGATTGAAAATCTCTCCAAGGGAAAATATGCAGAGCCGGCATTTTCTTCGTTCATTCCAAAGAAAAAGAAAAAACCCGGATATAAGCTGTACCAGGAACTAATGAATGCAATGAGCAATCTTACATCGATCCTTCAGAAAAACAAAGCGGAAAGCGAAAAACTGGAAAGAACGCGGGAAGAATGGATGACAGGCGTATCCCACGACTTAAAGACGCCGTTGTCAGTGATTAAAGGATACACAATTCTTTTATCATCTGAAAAACATGAATGGAACCAGGAAAAAGTACGGGATTTTGCAAACATCTTGAACGAGCGGGTAGAGTATATGGAAGAATTGATAGAAGAATTCAACCTCACTTTCCGCTTAAAAAATGATGCCCTTCCGATTCAAAAAGAAGAAAAAGACATTGTAGGCTTGTTAAGGGAAACTTTATCCGCATTACAAAGCTTGCCGGAATCGAAAGATAAACATTTCGAATTTCAGACGGACCGAGACGCAATTGCTTTTTATATGGATGAAAAATACATGCAGCGCGCCTTGGAAAACCTGATCGCCAACAGTATTAAACATAACCCTTCAGGGACTGAGGTAAAGGTCAGTATTCAGCAAGATGAATCTCTTTCTTTAACTATTTTAATAGAAGACAACGGAATCGGCATGGAAAAAGAAACATTGGAGCATTTATTTGATCGCTATTACAGAGGAACGAACGCCTCTTCAAACACTTCAGGGACTGGATTGGGCATGACGATTGCCAGACAGATCATTTATGCACACGAAGGTGATATTGAAATTTACAGCGAACCTGATCACGGTACTCAAATTAAGGTTATTTTTCCAACGAAGAGAGAATAAAGGGTGCACATCATAAGAAGGACAACTTTATATTTAGGTAAGACTAGTAAAACGTTAGATTAAAAAGGATTGTACATTTTAAACATATCAAAAATGTACAATCCTTTTTTTGGAACTTGAACGACTAAGGTAAGATTTTCGTCAAGTTAGAATGATTTGTCAGTGTGAGCTTCAATTTTAGATCGTAGATGATTTAAGAATAGAATTTGCCCTAACGTACATGTACTTATGTACGTTTTTTAATATGCCAATAGTTTAAACTAAATTATAAGACACACTTTTTTGTCGAAAGAAGATACATGACAATATCATATAGCTGAAGATTTAATGCAAGGGACATTTAGTGGCAGTGATCCTAAAGATATTAGTTTGTCATACATCTTCTTTCGTAGCAGCAAATAAAATCAAGGAGGTTAAATATTATGAAAAATAAGGTGCATAGGTAGTTTTATGTGGTGTATCAATTTTAGCTCTTATTCGCTGGAGAAAAATTAGTGAAAATAAATAAACGTTAAAGGAGCAATGTATACGTGTCATGACCAAATAAGTAAAGTGAATCACAAGATAGAAAGCGATTCAATTCTTTTCATATGGAGGATTTATTTGAAAATTAATGAGATTGTTCAAAAAAGTAAAATTCGGATAAGTTTTATTACGAAGAATGGCTCATTAATAGAGCAAGTGGTTAAAAATCTACAACAGCAAGGTATAAATGCACAATTAATTTAAAAAAAGTTCTTTTAAAGGAATGTTTTAAATAATAGTAAGGAGGCCAATTATGATGAAAATGAAAAAAATAATGGCAACTGGAGTGGCAATGTTGATTTTAGGATCGGCAGTAGGGTGCGATGATCATGTCTCTTCTGATTCGGAGTCTTCCTCGGAGAACACGGGAATTACGGATGAGAAAGCTCCGTCCAAGATCTCCAATTCTTATGAAAATACAAAAGAGCTTATAAGGAAATTTCCAGTGATTAATCCTACTCCCATCGACACAGAACTGGGAAAAGACATTCAAAACCGGCTGCTAAATGGCTTTGAAAATTGGAATAGAGGTTATGATGCTTGGAAGGCGTGGGGAGATATTCTATATACGGAGGATTCCCTTTACAATGTTCACGGTGTGAAACTGACTCTGAAGGAATATCAGGACTCCATGAATGAGACGCTGAAAGCCAGCGATATTCAGATGGGCAACTTTAATAATATGATTGTCAGCGGGGACTGGGCTGCGATCCGTTATGATATCTCAACGATTAACAGGAAGACCAGTGAAGCAGTAGACGGAAGTGTGATGGAGTTCGTCCGCTTTAAGGATTATGGGGACAAACTGGGTACCCGGGTTGTGGAAGGCTGGGCTGGAACAAAGGGAGCCGATTTTGCCGGATTATCTAGCTTCCAAACCGAAGAGGAAAAGGCGGCGCAGCAGGCCGCATTAGAGAAAATCATCAATACGTCGATACCGGATACCTCGAATCTGGAAGAAAAATACCCTGTTGCTTATCCGACCCCCATTGATACCGAGATGGCTAAGAAAATTCAAAGCGCTATCTTGAACGATTTTGATAACTGGAACCAAGGCTATGATGCCTGGACGACATGGGCGGACACCTATTATGATAGCAATATGCAGTACCATACATCTGCGGGGACTATGACATTGGAAAAATACAAGGACGCTGTAAAGGATGCTGCTGAATCGACGGATGTGAAGCGGATTTACTTTGATAATATGCTGATCAGTGGTGATTGGGCGGCCATTCATTACAGGATCACGAATCAGGACTTAACAACAGGTAAAAAAACCGCTGGTGATGTGATGCAGTTCCTGCACTTTGTAGAAGATGGAAATGGTGTGAAAGTGGTTGAATCCTGGACAAAATAAGCATTTCCTATGTAGACTGTCATGAAAATGCGTATCGAAAGAGCTGCCAGCAAATGGAATACCATGTATCTATTGCAAGCAATTGAGCATTTGAAGATGAAGAAAAAAATTCTCTATTTCGGCGCTGGATCAATGTATGATTTGAGTAAAGATGATTACATGTGGACTGACACAGGAGAAAAATGATTGATTAAGAATCTGTGGATGTCTACACCACTGTTGAATACCGAGGAAAACCAACAATTCAAAAATACACTTCAACAGAATTGATCTGTAATTACTTAAAAGCCCTTCCAATTAGGAAGGGTTTTTTTAAATATGACAATAGACATAGAGCTAAAACTTGCTCCTTGCAGCTTATTATTATTAATAAGGCAACTATTTTAGCGTCCTTGGCATCTAATTCATCTTGTATCTTAATACATTTGGAGCCCCCGTCTTTTAGATTAATCTCAAATAAAAGCTAGCATTCTAAATATGGTGCAGAATATTAATATTTAGATCACTTATTGGTTCTCTTTATATGGAGATGTAGCGATTTTAAAGGCTATTGCTGCTTTTTCCCAATCTTCTCTAATCTCGTCATCAGAAGGGTGGAGGTATAGATTTATAGTAGTCTGTATATCTGAATGTCCTAAACGTTCTTGTACCATTTTTATGTTTTTAGTTTGGAGATAGTAAGTGGTTCCATGGGTATGACGAAATAAATGTGGAGTAATATAGATATTTGTCTTTTTCTCAATTAGGTCGGTGCGATATAGATAATCATAAAAGCTTGTGACGGCACTTAAATAGACATTTACTGTCTTTTCCTTACGTCTAGCAGTAGTTTCTTTATGCGGAACAATTTTATTAGCTTGATATGGGTTTCTAAGCCAGGCTACAAAGTTGGTGAGTACTTCAAAATTGACTTGATAATAACTTAATCCTTCCTGTTCTAAATATGTAAAGAAATGCTTCAAAGCGGTACAGTAAGTTAGCATTGTATTGCTACTATTATCCTTATTGTATAAATGCTTCATATACTTAGCTACTGCTTGAACAGGTACCCCATTAGAATCTAGTAAGAGATAGGTATTTCGTTTTCCAAAGTATATCTTTTGAACTCTCATATCAACAAAACTCCTCCTTCCCTTTTTTGCATGAATCCTTTTTACTGAAAATAACAAATATTAACTATTTTTACAATAAACAAATTATACTACGCTATCAACCTATACTTAGTTCGAGTATTATGAGAGAAAAAAAGGATTGTTTGTTATTATAATGGACTATAAATACTATTAAATTGAACCTAAATATAAAATCATCCCGTTTTTGGTCGGGATGATTTCTCTTTTTGTTTACTTATAGAGCAGATCCGGTTCTGTTTCAAACTGTCTGTTTTGAATGATTTCCCGATAAAAATGAGCGGATTTCTTCAGCGCCCGCTTGCGGTTTTGCTTTAATTGAATCTCGACAAGACCGTAGCGATTTTTAAAAGCATTCATCGGAGAGACATTATCAGTAAAAGCCCAAAGCATATAGCCTTTGCAATTCGAGCCATCAGCGATCCCTTTCATGGCTTCGGCCAAATGCTTGGAAATAAAATCGATCCGGTAATCGTCCTGAATAATCCCCTCTTGATTTTTGAATCGGTTCTCATTTTCTACTCCCATCCCGTTTTCCGTAATGAGCCACTCTTTATTGCCATACTCATTTTTGATTCTCATCGCCATATCATAGACAATTGGGGGATAGATCTCCCATCCTCTGAATGGGTTCATTTTTCTGCCGGGCAGCTCAAAGTATTCATAGTAATAAACGGGATGAAATGGCGTTGCTTCATTCCACTGGCTTGACGGAGCTTTTACACGGCGGGGGTAATAAAGGTTAATGCCGACAAAATCTACTGTATGCTGCTTGATGATGTCAAGCTCCGCCTCATGATGGTCAAACAGAATATCGTGTTTGACCAAAAGCTCCATCAATTCATCGGGATAGGCACCTTTGATGCTCGGATCCAAAAAAACTCTGTTAAAAAACAAATCATAGATGCGGGCTGCTTTTTGATCATGGGGCGCGCTTGATCTTGCATAAGTAACCTCCGGATTCAAAATAACGCCGATTTTGGCGCCTTCCCGGCACTCAGGCTTGCAGGCGTGAAAAAGCCGAACACACTTTGCCGTCGCCAATGCCTTATTAAAATTCCACTGCATCCATTTTTTCGTGTTCTGCTCGTATGGATAGCGAAGTGCGTCAAGGTAGATCCGCGTTTGCGGCACGATCGGTTCATTAAAGGTAAACCAGTATTTCACCCTATCCCCATACCGTTTAAACGCTTTTTCCGCGTATGCCGCAAATAAATCTATGACATGTTTAGAACCCCACCCTCCGTATTTCTCCATCAGCACTGCGGGAATCTCATAATGCTCAAGGCAAATCATCGGCTCCACACCTGATGTAATCAGCTCATTGATGACAGCGTCGATATAGCCTGCGTATACTTCGTCAACTTCTGCTGTTTCATAGTCAATCAGAAAACGGGACCAGTTAATCGATGTCCGGTAATGTGTCAAGCCGATCTCTTTCATATGCTGGATATCCTCTTTATAGCGGTTATAAAAATCGGTTGCCACAGCCGGTCCGTATCCGTTATGCCATACATGCGGATCATTCTTGTACCACATATCCAAATAAGAGTTCTGCGACGGCCTCTTTCCGGCCCATCCTTCCGTCTGCCAGGCGGACGCAGCGGCGCCCAAAATAAAGTCGCCGGGAATCTTCCACGTTTGCTTTTTCATTTCAATTGCCTCCTTCTTTGCAATGAAAGTAAGGTATTATACGGAAACATTTTTTTCAGCACTGATGCTATAGCTGCGATTCAAAAGAATCACAAACGGAAGGTAAATGATGACCGACACGATGATACAAACAATTTGCGTCAGGACAGCGCCGAGACTGCCGCCTGTTGAAAGCCAGGCATTGATAATCGGCGGTGTCGTCCAAGGCACCATGACGACGGCTTTTCCCGCAAAGCCGGCCGCCGTCGCAATATAGCCGATCGTCCCCGTCACAAGCGGCGTTATAATAAACGGAATCGCCATTAACGGATTCAGCATAACAGGAACTCCGAAAATCACCGGTTCATTGATATTAAAGACACTAGGACCAAACGAAATCTTTGTGATGCTGCGCATATCCTCCCGTTTTCCCGCAATCAAAATCGCGATCAACAGACCGATTGTAACGCCTGAGCCGCCGATACTCATATACACATCCCAGAAAGGCATCGTAATAATATTGGGAATTGATTCTCCCGCTGAATATGCATTCATATTGACGGTGATGGAAGCGAGCAGCAAAGGCTCCCTGATCGGCTTCACCATTTGGTTGCCGTGGATGCCGATCACCCAGAAAAACTGCGCGACAAACACTAAAAGAAGGATGCCGGGAAGACCTTGAACGGCGCCTTCCAGCGGTTTTTGCACGACATTGTACACGGCTTCATGCAGATAGACACCCGTCAGCTGATGAAAAGCAAACCCAAAGCTGGCGATGATGGTAATGGTAATAATGGATGGAAATAAGGAGCCGAATGATACGGCGACATTGGCCGGCACGCTATCCGGCATTTTAATCTTGAGCCGGTCTGTACTGGAAAGCTTGCTGAAAATTTCAACAGACACAATCGAAATAAACATCCCCAAAAAAAGCGACTTCGGATCCGTAAATTCCTTGGCCAGCACGTTAACCACTTCCTGCATCGAACCGTCCACTTCCAACAGCACCGTCGATGGAATGACAGAGATATAGGACATCAGCGCCATCAAGCCGGGAAAAAACGATTCATGCCCATTCAGCTTTCCGAGCTCAATCCCGATCAAAAACACCGCGCCGATCGTAATAAAGTTCAGCGTCGCATAATTGATCGACGCCATAATTGGCTCAAGCGCAGACAAGAACCGAAAAGGCCCGAAAACCGCAAGTCCCGTCTCAGGACTCATCACCATATTCTGCATCAAAACCGCAAACGCCCCGGCAATAATGACTGGCATCAGCGTGACAAACGCCGATTTAATGGCCATGATATACTTGAAGCTTGTTATTTTAAAAGCGATCCGCTCAAACGTCTCGGTCACCTTCGCCATCCTGCTCATTTACTCTCCCCCTTTTTTGGTGGTTTGCTTTTACTTTACATTGAAAACGCTTTCTTTTCTGTGCATATTTTTTCCTTTGGGAGAGGAAATTTTTTCAGGTTGGGAGACCATCAAAGCAGACAACCCGCCGTATCACTGAAACAGCGGGTCATATATTTTACTGTGGCAATTGCACTTTGATCGGCTTAAATGGTGTAGAATAAAATGCGCTTAAATAACCAAATTCGACATCAAGCGAATATTGGTCAAGACTGAAGTTTTTCGCTCCAAATTCACCATCTAACGTAAAGTCTGATCGGAATCGGAGTTTTTTAGGATCAAGCACTTTTGTAAAATTACCTTTTACGCTGTGTCCCATCGGCGCCTCGTCAAAGCCTTTATAAGCCGAATCAACCAGTGACATCGTTTCTAAAAAATTTTGCATGCTGTCCATATCGATCTTAGATTGATCGACATGTTTCAGATGATAGTCGACAGACAGTTTGCTGCCGTTTTGTTTCACCTGATCAACGGCAATCTGGAAGTCATGACGGTCAGCGCTCAGCGCGGCGGGTGTTTTTGTGAGAGGCAGCGTTTTTTCGGAATCACCCATACTGCTGCTCGCCTCAATCTTGAGGTATTTTGCTCCTTTATTCACCTTTCCAAGGATCAGCCTCTCTTCGTGACGAACCCTGCTTCCGGCTATTTTGCTGTCTGTTGTCCACTGCCCTCCGCTTATATGAGGGATTTCGTTTCCTTTATCATCGGTCACCTTCATAATCGATGTACGATCGTGTGGATGTTCCTCTGAGTTGGATACTTCATAGTCGATGACAGTCGATTCTTTTCCGAGAATTACCGTTTTTACGGCGAGCTTATGGCCATCAGCCGATTGTGCATTGTTTTTGGTTATGTGCAGCGTTTTATACGGCAGCTTTGAAACCGGAATGTCGAATTTCCATTTTCCTCTGATGCCATTGATGCTTGTGATCGTAACCGGGAGTGTCAGTTTATCTGGAATATGTTTGTCTGGATAGCCCATCTGAATGTAGCCGGTATAGCCGTCATCTGTTTTCTTCAAGTCTCCTTGAGAAGCGATAGCCCATTTGCGCTCGCCATTAAATAATGTGAAATGAATCATTCTCGCTCCATCATCTAAGTCTTTTCTTGTATCGCTTTTCACCTTAAACGTCATACCGATGATTCCGCCGTCAAAATAAACACTTGTAGCTGTCACGTCTATGTTGTTGCTGGACGCTTTCTCGTTCAGTTCAGTGACAAGCTGGCCTGCCACCAAGTTTTGGCCGACATAGTCGTGGAATTGTTGATACGCTTTCCCAAACAGCGGGACGTCCGCCAATACGCTTTGCATCGCTGGGGAAACGAAGCCGCTTCCGAGAAGGAGCACGGCGGCCGCGCCTGAAACAAAAACAGTCCTTTTCACGGCGCGCTTCGGCTGAAACGTTTTTTCCCGTTTGGCCCGCTTGATGCCTTTATCGATCGATTCGCAGATTTCTTTTGTAGGGACATCGATCTTGTTTACTTCGTTTTTGAACCATTGTTTGTCCATGCGTCTTCTCCCCCTGTCAGTAGTTGTTTTAATTCAAGCTTCGCTCTTTTCAAATAGGTCTTAACGGTTCCTTCCGGAGCATTCATTACCCCGGCGATATCATGAATCGGCAGGTCGTGGTAATAAAATAGAATGATGGCGGTTTGATATTCTTTTCGCAACTGCTGAACAGCTTCAAGCATCCCCATTCTGTCGTCCGCATGCATCTCCTGCTCCCGTCCTTCGTCCTGCAGCGGCCTACCCATTAAAACCACTTTCTTTTTCTTGTCCAATAAGGCATATGCATGATGAATGAGGATTTTCGTCAGCCATGTCAAAAAGTATTCGGGATTCCTCAGCTGGGCAATCGATAAAAATGCCTTGTACGCCGTCTCCTGTACGATATCTAACGCATCCTCCTTATTTCGCACATATACGTAAGCTGTTCTGTAAAGCTGATCACTGTGCTTTTGAAACAGCATTTCAAAAGCTTTGGCATTGCCTGCGACAGCTTTTTTAACTAATCTGATTTGGTTCACTGCTGCGCCTCCTTCAAACATTAGAGAGGGAAATTGATGAGAAAAGTTTCAAAAGGATGGAATTTTTTCTCTGCATTAAAAAAATCCGCTATTTCACTGAAAATAGCGGATTCTATTTATTTCTTTGTCAGCGTCACTTTAGAAGTTCCGGTTGGGCCGTGCGGGGCCTGTTCATGTATAAGCTCTTCCCTCAGGTCATTCATATTTGATCGTTTGATCCGATATACGGCTTCAAGCCGCACCAAATATTCGGCTCTTGTTTTGAAAGCATGAATGATTGAGATGATCCAAACAATGAGTAATGCTTTCATTGCCAAATCGAAGAGAAACGTTCTGGCTGTAAAGGCAGCCAATAAAACCGCCGCTGCGTATCCGATTCCGGCAAATAACCATTTTCCTTGTTTAGTTCGCGCTGCGATATAAATAAATGCAAACCAGCTTAAAAATCCAAAAGGAACCCATGTGAACACAAGCCAGAAAGAATGTACAAACTCCCATTTTGTTCCTTCATTTGTATAACCTTTAGCCATTGTGATACTCCCTTACAATTGTGATGATCCTTTAGAACTATATTATACTAAATTTTCCTATACAGGAATAAAAGTTTTCGATTCGCCCGCCATGAATGATAAGATAAACATAAAACCAACAATTGGAGATGAAGGAAACATGAAGAACAAACTGATTGAACGTCTCATTTCTTATGCGAAAGTGGATACGCAGTCAAACGAAAACAGTCAGACGACGCCTTCCACTCCCGGGCAGATGACGCTTGCCAATATGCTTGTTGAAGAGCTGGAAGAGATCGGCATGAAGGACGTCACAATCGATGAAAACGGCTATGTGATGGCGACGCTTCCTTCGAATACGGAAAAAGAGGTGCCGACGATCGGCTTCCTGGCTCATGTGGATACAGCAACAGATTTTACCGGAAAGAACGTCAATCCGCAGGTTATCGAACAATACGAGGGAAAGGACATTGTGCTGAATGAATCTCTCAATGTCGTCTTATCGCCCAAGGAATTTCCAGAGCTTGCAGATTATGCGGGGCATACATTGATCACTACCGACGGAACGACTTTGCTCGGCGCTGACAATAAAGCGGGGATCTCTGAAATCATGACGGCAATCGAATATTTAATTGCGCACCCCGAAATCAAACACGGAAAAATCAGAGTCGCTTTTACGCCTGATGAAGAGATTGGCAGAGGGCCGCACAAGTTTGACGTCGAGGCGTTTAACGCCACATTCGCGTATACGGTTGACGGCGGGCCCCTCGGCGAACTGCAGTACGAGAGCTTCAATGCCGCAGCAGCGAAAATCACTTGTAAAGGAACGAACGTCCACCCGGGCACAGCAAAAGGGAAAATGGTCAATGCCGCCAAAATCGCGATGCAGTTTCACGCCGGACTGCCGGAAAACGAAGCTCCTGAATTTACAGAAGGTTATGAAGGCTTCTATCATCTGCTTTCGATCAATGGCGATGTCTCTGAAACGAATCTCTCCTATATTATCAGGGATTTTGACAGAGACCGATTTAACGAGAGAAAAGAAACCGTCCAAAAAATCGCAAACGACCTTACAGCCAAATACGGCGAAAACAGCGTCACAGTGGACATGAATGATCAATATTACAACATGAGGGAAAAAATCGAACCGGTTAAAGAGATTGTCGACATTGCCTATGAAGCGATGAAAAACCTGGATATCGAGCCGGTTGTGAAACCGATTCGCGGCGGTACAGACGGCTCCCAGCTCTCATACATGGGGCTTCCTTGTCCAAACATTTTTACAGGCGGGGAAAACTTTCACGGAAAATACGAGTATATTTCCGCCGACAATATGGTAAAAGCCGCGAATGTCATCGTGGAAATTGCGAAGCTGTTTGAAGATAGGGCGTAATACGAAAAAAAGCGGAAAGCGGCTGCAAGGCACGACAGCCGCTTTTTTGCCAGATCAATTTTTATCTGTGTTTTGCCGAAATAAGAACATGTTTCGGCATAAAGCCGATTAACGTCTCACCGATGCAAAAAATTCCGCTCATTTCGCTTCATCGCCTTTCCAAATATCTTTCAACGTCCAGTAAGTGAACTCGTCAACTCGTACATTGCCTTTCTCAGAAAACAGCTCAATCCCTGCTCTTTCTTCTTTGGGATATATGCGGCTGGTCATTGTCGCTTCACCATGGTTTGCAAATACTTCAATAGACGATCTGTCAAGAAACAGATGCAAAGTGAGCTTCTCCTCCGCTTCAAGCCGTACGTTTCTCACACCGTCCCGCGCTTTGCCGGACTTTGAACAGTCGAGCGTCAGCTTTTGATCAACCAAGCTGTACTGGATGATTGTCTCTTCCTGTTCAATTCCCCGGATCTTTAAGCCAACCGTTTCGGCACTGCAAATTGTCAAATCAAAAACGACCATCACTTCAAGAAGCTTTTCAGTTGTGTTTATAAAATAGCTGCTAGAAATCGATTGATTGTCACATTCATGATGTTCCGATTCACGAAGTAATTGAGTCTCCTCGACGGGATTCATTAAAATTTTGTGATCATCCTTCAACGTCAATTCCCGCGGCAAAGTTAATGCCCCGCACCATCCGTCTGCTTTCGTCGGCATCTCTGATTCCCACATATCCATCCAGCCAATCGCAATTCTGCGCCCTTTGTCATCCAATAAAGTTTGCACGGCATAAAAGTCATGGCCGTGATCCAACTCTTTAAAGGAGCCATGTACAAACTCATTCGTTTCTTCATCATAGTCTCCAATCAAATAGCCTGTTTGATACAGATTTTGATATGAATCACCATCCGCCTCTATACCCTGAGGGGAAATCAGCAAAATGTGTTTGCCGTACAGTTCAAAGAAATCCGGACATTCCCACATAAAGCCGAGATTTCCGTCGCTTTGGGCGAGAACGCCTGCGTACTCCCAATCTACAAAGTTAGGCGAGCGGTATAAAATGACCCGCCCGACATTTTCTTTTGAGGCGTTTCCGACCACCATATACCAGTTCTCACGATGCTTCCATACTTTCGGATCGCGAAAGTGACGTGCGCTGTCTTCCGGCGGCTCTGCAATGACAGGGTTTTCTTTCAGTTTTTCAAAAACGATACCGTCTTTGCTGACTGCTATATTCTGATTTTGGTAGAAATCGTCTTTCTCTTCATCTATCATATTATGCCCTGTATAGATTAAAGCGAGGTCGCCGTTATATTCGACTGCGCTTCCTGAGAAACAGCCGCTCTCATCAAATGCATCGCCAGGCGCTAAAGCGATCGGCAAGTGCTCCCAGTGAATGAGATCCTTGCTCTTCAAATGGCCCCAATGCATCGGCCCCCAATTCTCATCATACGGATGGTGCTGATAAAAGACATGATACTCCCCTTTATATTGAATCAGTCCGTTTGGATCATTTATCCAGTTTGCCCGAGGCATCATGTGATAGCCCATTCGGTATCGGTGATTCACTTTTTTCCCGGCTTTTTTCAATGCTTCTTCTGCCTGCTGAATTCTGTTCATCTGTGACATCCTCTCTATATATGCTTTCTTTGTAGACTTTGAGCAAATTCAACGTCTTTCTTTGAATCTAGCAAGGTAAAAATCGAAATAAGGGTGAAACAAAGGACCATTGCTCCCATGATGAGATAAGTCTGGCGAAATCCGATGCTGTCGTATAAACCTCCCGCAAGCGGCGAAAAAATCGACGTGCCTACCTGGGATGCGAATTGAAAGCCGACAAGATAAAGTACGGATGAAAGACGATTATCAAAGTTAATCGCCAAATATTTAAACACCGCAATCAGCATAATCGGCAATTCTAAAGCATGAATGAGTTTCATCGATGAAATTCCGACCGGTCCGCTGACAAGTCCGGAACCGATAATGCGGAAAGCCATTAATAGCCCCGCTAAAATCAAACTTTTTTTAGGACCGAGCTTATTGACGATGAAAGGCGCAAGAAACATCATGCCCGCTTCAATAAATACTTGGAATGAATTAAGGTATCCAAATATTTGGTTCCCCAAGGCCGGATTCGGAAATAAGGAAGCGTAGTAAAGCGGAAACTGCTGGTCATAGACGCCGTATACGCAAGTTACGCCGATCACGTACAACATCAAAAACCAGAAATCTTTTAAGAGAAAAAGTCCTCCTACGTCTTTTAATCCGACCGAGTCTGCTCTTTCCTTTTCATCATCTGTCATCTCAATTTTTACGGAAACAATAATGGCCACCAATATGACTGCTGAAACGGACGCAACCCAGAAGTTGATATTCGGATCGATATTGAACAGCTGACCTGCAAAAAATGTCGCCGCAGCCCAGCCGAGGGAACCCCACATCCTTGTTCTCCCATATTCAAATTGATATTTACGGCTGACCTTTTCAATAAAAGTTTCAATCGCGCCGATTCCAGCGAGAAAAGCAGTTCCCAAATAAATTCCCCCGACGATAGCCCCAAGAAAGACATTGTATTGCAAAAGCGGTCCGTAAACGAAAATATAAAAGGGACCTGTAAATACGAGAAGCAAACTGATCATAAATAAAATGTTTTTCTTCAGCCCGAGCTTATCAGAGATAAAACCGTACAAAGGCTGCATGCACAAAGTAAAGATCGCATTGACAGAAAAGATAATGCCCGTCGCAGACCCGTTCAAATTGATTTCTTGCCCCAACCAAATCGCAAATAAAGAGTAGCTGGAAGACCACGTAAAAAAGAAAAAGAAAAAATAAGCGCTTAGTTTCCAATACAAACTGTTTAAGCTTTTCATTTTCATTTGCTCCTTTAACCCGATTTGGATGTATCTATTTGATGCCTGTCCCTGAACCGCCAATGCCTTCTAAAATGTAGCGCTGGGCGACAATGTAGATCAGAATCAGCGGAATCGTCGAAATCGTCAAGACAGCCATGACCTGATTCGTATAAACCGGCTCGGTGCTGTTGATGGCTGTAATCGCCACCTGGATCGGAAATTTCGACTTATCCGTCAAAACCATCAGCGGCCAAATATAGTCATTCCAGCTGCCGATAAAGGCCAATGTCCCCACCGTAGCAACGGCCGGCTTGGACATCGGCAGCATCACCCGCCAGAAAATCTGCCATGTATTGGCGCCGTCTAGCTTAGCCGACTCAATCATCTCCCCCGGAATCGCCATGAAAAAGTTCCGGAACAAATAAATATTGAAGGCCCCGGCAAGCGCCGGCAAAATCACGGCAAGGCGCGTATCAACAAGTCCGAGCTTATGAACGATAGTAAACTGAGAGATTAAAATCGTTTCCAGCGGCACGATTAAAAGCGCCAGCAATATGGCAAACAGCACTTTTTTGCCTGTGAATCGCAGCTTGGCGAATGCGAAGCCCGCCATTCCGTTGATGACGACAGCTCCCGCTGCCACACACAAACCGTAAAACAGACTGTTACCGATATACATCAGCAAATCAAACCGTGACAGCACTTCCCTGTAGGATTGAAACCATTCCGACGGATGAAAAGACGGGAGAAACGCTTTAATGCTGCTGATATTGTTGTAAATATCGGCTTCCGGTTTCATCGATGAAGCGACCATCCAAATCAGCGGAAATATAAACAGAACCGCCAGCAAAACAAGGCATATATATTCCAGTATCGTCAAAGGTCCGAATTTCCGTCTCATTCGCCTTCATCCTCCTTCACCAACTTGCGCTGTGCCAGCGTCACCAATCCAATCATCGTGCCAAACAAGAGCGCAATCGAACTTGCATAGCCGACCATCCGATCGGTAAATCCCGTTTGATAAATATAATAGACAACCGTCATCGTTGAATTGACCGGTCCCCCCTGGGTCATCACCATGGGTTGCACAAGGAGCTTAAACGCACTGATCAGCGTCGTAATAAAGATAAAAACCGACGTTGGCTTCAACAATGGCAATGTAATATAAATAAACCGCTGCCATTTATTCATACCATCCAATTGCGCCGCCTCGTAGACATCTCCGGGGATGTTTTGCAGACCCGCTAAAAAAATCAGCATCTGAAATCCGGCTCCCTGCCAGGCGGAAACGACAACAATTGTAAAGATCGCCTGCTTAGGACTTGTCAAAAACGGCTGTGGCGGCAGACCGACATGTGTCAGAACGTTATTGATCATTCCTTCATTCGGATTCAGCAAGTACAGCCACAAAACGGAGATGACAACAAGCGACATGACGACGGGGCTAAAGTATGCGACTTTGAAAAACGTATTGGCCTTACGCTTTTTATTCAACAAAAGGGCCAGCCCGAGAGCGGCCCCGATCTGTAACGGAATCACAAGGACAACAAATTTCAATGTGTTGCTCAAACTTTTCAAGAAAATAGGGTCTTTGAACAATTTAATAAAGTTGTCAAAACCGACAAACTTGCGCAGGTCAGGTGTTAACAAATAATAATCTGTAAATGCGTAGTACACAGCCATAATCGAAGGAATCACGAGAAACACTGACAAAATCAGCAAGGCCGGACCTAAAAATGTATAAGCCAACGCATTCTCCCGCCACCCTATTTTATTGCCCGCGGCTTTTTTCAGCGGAAAGGCCGGCCTTGCTTCTTTCAACGGAATTTTATTCATGGCTCCACCTTCTAATTTGCCTTATCGATGGCTGATTGCATTTCTTTTGCACGCGTATCCAGCACTTGTTGAATATCCTGATTCTGATCAAAGAAGCTGATGTCATCGATCGCTTGCTGAAATGCGCGTGTCACCTGTGGATAAGCCGGTGTTACCGGTCGTGCGTGCCCCGTTTCTTTCAGCTGCTGCATGAAGACATTCATTTCATCCGAGAATTCTTTTGTCAGCACTTTCTCTGATGAATAGCGCACAGGCAGCGCGGCGATTGAACGGCTCAATTCCAGGTTGGATTCTTTGTTTGTCATCCAATCGACCAATTTTGCCGCCCACTCCTTGTTTTCAGACGTCTGTGTCATGGCGAACTGCCAGCTTCCTGAAGGGGAGACAAGCTTTTTTGTTTTTGGCGAAACAGGATACGGCATCACACCATAATCGACATTAGGAAAATTTGTTTCCATGTCGGTTACCGTCCAGACACCGCTCATTTTCAGCGGATATTTTTCCGTTTCAAACGCCTGCTTAACCGGAGTCCGGGTCGTATAGCCCTCCTTCAGCATTGTTTGAATAAATGTCATCGCTTCAACGGTCGGTTTATCGTTAAAAACACCCTCCGCTTTCTTGCCGTCTTTTGAAAGGATATCGCCGCCAGCCGACCAAACAAACGGCAAAAGCGCATACGTCAGCATTTCGTCTTTTGACTGTAATTGCATATCGATGGCCGGTTTGTCATATTGATTTTTCAGCTTTTTGCAAAGCTCAAGAAATTCGTCCCATGTCCATGGATTCTCAACTGTTGGCAGCGTTTTCAAATCAACGCCGGCGTCCTTCAGCATTTTTTTGTTATAGTAAATGCCGACCGACGATTCGCTGACGCCGATCGCATACAGTTTCCCCTGGTAGGTTCCCTGCTGCTTAATGCTCGGCAATAAATCATCCTGTCCTTTGATATACTCATCCAATGGCGCAATAACACCCGATTTCGCATAAGCCGCCGTATTCGGTCCGTCCAAAGTGATCACATCCGGCAGCGTGTTCGTCGTCAGCGCCGCGTTCACTTTGTCTTCATATCCGCCGCCGTTTCCGCTTCTGGGGATGAAATCAATTTTGGCCTCGACATTTTCAGAAGCATACTTTTTGTTGAAAGCGTCCACCCGCTTTTGATAGACCTTTCCTTCTTCACTATCATCAGATACGTGCACCCACACCGTAAGCGTTTTCCCATCATGGCTATTTGCATTTTTGCTATTGCTGCAGCCCCACATCGCAAACATCAACAACAACGATAAAACTCCGAAGAGCCACCTTTTCATCTTTGTCACTCCCCCCATTTATCATCAATCAATAAATAAAAGCGCTTTCAAATGAATTTTATGTCAACCGGTTTCATATGTCAACCGGTTGACATATATTTTTCAATTTATTCTTCTCGGTACATTTCTCAGAATCATGGTATTTTCTTGCACATATCGGCCCGATTCTCTAAAATAAGTGCGTGACGAGAATTGTAAGCCATTTCAGTAAAAAGCAGGGGGACAAGGGAATGAAGCCTAGCATTCACGACGTTGCAAAAAAAGCGGGAGTTTCATCAACAACCGTTTCGCGGGTATTAAATAACCGCGGCTATATTAGCGAAAAAACAAAAGAAAAAGTCTACAGAGCGATGGAAGAAATCAATTACTTTCCAAACGATTTGGCCCGCTCTTTATTTCGTAAACGAACCAATTTAATAGGGCTCATCATCCCAAACTCCAGCAACCCGTTTTTCGGGGAACTGGCCTTTCATATTGAGAGCATCTGCGCTTCCATGGGCTACAAACTGCTGCTTTGCAACAGCTTAAATCGCAAAGACAAAGAAGAAAAATACTTGGAAATGCTGATGCGAAATCAAGTGGACGGCGTCATCGCCGTGACTTACAACAGGGGCATTTTAAATTATCATCGGCAAAACCTGCCGATTGTCGCCATCGACCATTACTTATCGGAAACGATTCCCGTCATCGGCTCCGACAACTATAACGGAGGAAAAAAAGCGACGGAACTGTTAATTGCAAAAGGCTGCCGGCACATCATCCATATCAACGGACCAATTGAGCTGAAAACACCGGCAAATCTTAGAAGAAAAGCATATGAAGATGTGATGCAACAACACGGGAGACAGCCGATTACATATGAAGTTCCCTTTCATCAAAATTACCGGGAAATCATCTCAAAGCTGTTTGATGAACAGCCTGCAGCTGACGGCATTTTTGCCAGCGATGATCTCATGGCCGCTACAGTCATCACCGAAGCGAAAAAACGCGGAAAAGACATCCCGGGGCAATTAAAGGTGATCGGCTACGACGGAACGGAAGCGGTTCAGTCCATCCTTCCGGAATTGACAACCATCCAGCAGCCGATCGAACTCATTTCCAAGACGGCCATCGAGATTTTGTCCAAAGCCATTGAAGGTGAATTCGATGATTTGCCGCTGGAAACCTATTTGCCCGTACAGCTTTTAGAAGGCGAGACGACTTAAAATCACGGCACAAAAAAGGAGACAATGGATGTCTCCTTTCTTCATGACATATCCTGATCTATCCAATTGTAAAAAAGATAAAATTTACATTACAAACCTAAAATTTAACTTATATTTCTAGACAAACTCACCTCCACATGATAGATTTAAAGACAAGTTTTCAAAAAATTCTAATTTTGTATGGAGGTGCCTTTAGTTGAATGTAAGCCACTTTTTTCCTGAAACTCTTGTTTCTCTTGTAAAAGACATGTTAACCAAAACCGATGGTTCAACAACCAAAGCGATTGAAACGCTGATCGGCGGCAAAGTCGAAATCGAAGTTTTTCAGCAAAATGATATTGATTATGACAAGCTGTCACCTGAAGAAGCGAGACTGTTTCAACGCGATGATGAAATCTTGTTTAGGACCTCCTCTTTGAAAACAGGCAATGATTACTTATCCTATAATTATGTCTATGTCAAAACAAATTTACTGCCGCCCGCCATCAAACAAGATTTGCAGGAAGAAAGGCTTCCCATCGGGAAAATCATTGCAGAACTGGAGTCAAGGCGTGAAATTTTCAGCACGGGCGACTGCCTGGGAAAACATTTCACACACCTTGTACCTGTTTCGGCAGATCGGACATATGCTTTTAAAAAATATCAGATCATCAGCGGCCGGCAGTGCATGTTCTATGTCTGCGAGCTGTTCGATCTAGAAAAAATCTGCGAACTGACGCCGGGCTGATCTTTTGCCCGCCCTTCCCAAGCGCTTTTCCCGCCTTTTTCCAACAAAAAACCCCTGAGGACAGGGGCTTGCAAACTTTTATTGGTAAACCGACTTCGGCACATGTACGACAGGGTTTCCGGCGACATACGGTGCAACGTCATACTGTTGGAATACAATAGTAATGCCGTCTTTTGTAAAATAGAAGGCTGTCTGTTTATCAAGGACGATATCTTTCTTCTTCACGTCCGGGAAGAAAACATCCTGATGTTTACGAATGTAGCTGAGGATATGGTCTTTTGCTTTATCAACCTTTTTTTTCGTATTCAAAATATCTGTCAAATAGACGCGCTTTTTCGCTTTCAGATCATAGTTGAACGAGCGGACAGCTGTATTGCCGTGTGCTCCCCCTGAATATACATAGTTCTCCGTTAAGATGCTCAGCTTTTTGTCGTTCAGATATTTCACGCTGAACGCCGTTTGATAAGCGGTTTGATAACCGTGCTGTTCACCGTCTTGTTTATTTTTCAAATAGTCTTTGTAAGACTGTTCAATATAACGCTTAAAGTCATTGTTGATCTTGTTTTGCAGAGATTTGCTGCTTATATTCTGAACCTGGGGATAGACAAGCTCCTTGACATTTTTATATGTATGGCTTGTCACCGTCGGTTTTTGCCCATTCACAGCATAAGCCGAAGGAATCGCAGACCCGCCGTACACCAGCAATACCAAAAGCCCTGTGAGCAGAATGGCTGCCGCTTTAAAAAATGATTTTTTGTTCATCATTTAGCCTCCTTAAAAGTGTCATTTTTTATATTACCCGTTTTTAAAACAGGTACACATTTTAAGACTGAGGATCACGAAAAAAAGTTTCTATTTTAAGTTAAATATTTTTAAAATATCCCAATTAAAAACCGGCTTCATTTTTTTAATGAAGCCGGTTGACTGCCGTTTCCTTTCTCTTTTTGATATTGCCTGTTGGCGAAAACGGCAAATACCAGGGAAGCCGCGGACATCAACAAGGAAGCCTTGAGCAGGCCGATCATTAAACAGAGCGCGCTGATGAAAATCCATGCTTGAACGGACGCCTTCATGTTATTCCTCCAGATTAAAACTTAATTTCTCATCTCGCATTTTCCTTATATTTAACGCATCAAACACGAGCGCTTTCGCGGCGGCATACGCATTGTATTCAATTCTCTCCAGCATGTCGTACGCCTTGTGCAATGTTCGGTCAAGCACGAGAATCCCGTGTTTGTTCAGCAGCATGGCCTGGGGCAAAGGCTGTTCTTTTTTGCTGTTAACATCGGCTCTGACCGTTTCCGCCAGCTCCTTTGAAGTGGCCGGGGCAAAGGTGAGCGACCTAATGCGGCCAAGCTTTTGCGTAGCCTCAGTGATGTTCGGGAGATCCATGCCCAATGAAGCGAACACCAAAGATTCCTTCGGATGCGCATGGAGAACACAGCCGATGTCTTCCCTTTCTTGATAACAGGCCATGTGCATATTGATTTCCCTTGTGATGTTTCCTTCTCCTTCGATTTTCTGCTCATCCATATCAACGACAAGGATTTCAAATGGTTTGAGATCGCAAAACTTTTGCTGGGACATTAAGGTCGGTGTCATGATGATATGATGCTCGTTCATTCTGACGCTCACATTTCCGCCTGCGACGTTCGTTTCAAAACGGGTAAACATCAGCTTGACAACTTTGCACAGGTCCTCTCGTTCTTTACGATATAACACGATGATCATCTCCCAATTCTGTAATGATGATTTGCGAAAACAAGCTTTCGGCTTCAGACATATCAAAATCTGTGCAATTTTGCTTTGCCGCTTTGGATGCTGCACAAGCCACAGCATAGCGCAGCATCGTTTGGAAATCGGCTTTTTGCACCAATTGAGCCATGAATGCCCCGACAAACACATCTCCGGCACCTGTATCATTCCGCTCATGAACGGCCGCCGATGTCACGCGGTATATCCGGCCGTTGCGGGAGGCATAGCACCCGTCGCGTCCGAGCGATATGACGACATAATCGATTTTGTCGGCCAGAAGGCGCAGCTTCTCCAATAAAGACAGCCGCTGTCCGCTAAACAATTCCTCAGCCTCATGCTGATTCGGCTTTATAAAATCCACTCCCAGCTCAACAGCCAAACATAGCGCCTCCCCTGAGAGATCACAGGCAATAAAGCAGCCTTTCCTTTTCAATGCAGCGAGAATTTCCTTCAGCTTTGCATTCGTATAGCCGGGAGGCAGAGATCCGGCCATCACAACGGAATCGTTGGGGGTGACATGCCGATCGATAAAACGAATGAGCCTTTGGTGATTCTCCTCTGAAACGGGAAAGCCGTCTCCGGTGATCATCAAACTGCCTTCATCCGTTTCATCAAGCAAAACGATACACTCCCTGGTCGACGCCCCCTCTTCAACAAAAAGATGGTGACTGACCTTTTTGTCGGTCAGAATCGCTTCCATTAATGTGCGGTTTCCTGATCCGATAAAGCCGAGCGCTTGATTGACGACACCGAACTTGGATAAGGCATGTGAAACGTGGAGCCCTTTGCCTCCCAAGTCGTATTCCGTTTCGGCCACCCGGTTCGTTTTTTTCCTAGTCAAACGTCCAGTTGTCTTTATCAGCCGGTCAATGGCAGGATTCAGTGTAATCGTATATATCATAGCGGTTGCCTCCTTATACCGTTTCTTCCTTTTCCAGTTCTTTCGTCCGCTTCTTCATCATCCGGCAATACAAGGCGAAGAAAAGGAGCCATACGGCGGCGAGAATAAGGCCGGCGACATGGCCTTGCAACAATTCACCCGCTTTTGCAAAAATATAGCGAAACACCGGGTATTCCAGCGTACTCCAAGACAGCATCTGGCCTTCACCGATCTTCACCGCGTTTGTATCCTTTGCCAGCTGTGTGATGGATGGTGCAAAACCGGTGGCAATATACAGAAATACAGGTGTCGTAATGATGCCCAAAAGCAGCATGCGCAGGAGGTTGCCTCCGGTAATGATCAGTGCCGGCACGGCTAATGAAATATTAATGATCCCGGCGAACGGCAAAATCGCATTGCCGGGCAAAAGGACGGCATAGATTAACGTAACGGGAACCATCAAGATCATCGCTACCCATGCTTCACTGCTTCCCGCCAAAATCGGCCAATCGAGACCGATGAACAGCTTCCGGTTTTTAAATTTGTTTTTCATAAACTCAGAAATGGCATCCGACAATGGAGAGAGCGCTTGCATGAAGAGCTTGGCAACCATCGGAAACAATGTTAAGGCAGCAGCAGCCTGTACGGCGAGCATCAGCATGTCGGGGACGGAATAGCCGGCTGTCATCCCAAGCAGCAGGCCGATGATGAAGCCCATCACATGATTCTCCGCAAAAACACCCATTTTTTCTTTTAATGTATCGGCGTCAACATGCCGGTCAAACAACGGTATCTTGCTGATGACCCAGTTGAACGGAAGCAAAAACACAGCAAACAGCATCATACTGTGCGAGACGGTGACGCCGGGGATTCCCGTTATCCTTTCAATTTGTTTTTGGTTCACATCGGCCAGGATCAGCTCAATTACCATTTGAACGGCAGCGACCAAAAAGGCGATATAAAGATTCCCGGTGACACCGATCACAAGGACGGCTGTTAAGATCTTCCCCCACACATTCCATAAATCAACGTTTAATGTCTTCGTTTGATTGAAAAAAAGCATGATGGCATTAATCAGCATTTGCAGCGGAAACATCAGAAACGCGAGCGGCCATGCCCAGGCCAGGGTGGCCAGCGATGTCCAGCCCCCATCGATCGTATTGAGCTGTATACCCGTTCTTTTGACGAGAGCTTGAGCAGCGGGTGTCAGTGCATCCAGCATAAATCCGATGACAATGTTCATTCCGACAAAGGCAACGCCGAGTATGACCGCTGCATTGACGGCATCCTTCCATTTCATTCTGGAAGCGATGCCGACAAGAAACATAAGAAGCGGCACAAATACAGCTGCCCCGAGATCCAATACATACTGAATAATGCTTTGCAATAGCTCCATCCGGGCCACCTCCGCTTATGTTAATAATTGAATCAGCCTATCCGTTTCTTCCTGAAGCCCCATCCCCGTTAAAAAAGCGATACCATTTAATGTCGGAATGGCATATTCTTTTTTGGTTTTTGTAATGGCGATATAAACATCGCTTGAGCCGATGTACTGCTCCAATGATTTAATATCGACCGCGTCCACGCTTGCACGGATGCCGTTTTCCTCCAATATCCTTTTTACTTTTGAAGCAACAGTCTGGCTTGTCGCCACTCCCGACCCGCACGCTACGATCACTTTTTTCATTTTCATCACTCCTGCACAGTTTGTTTTAGAAAGGTGAACAATTGTTTTTTCTCATCCATCGTCTTCAAACGTCTGACAAAGCGGCTGTCATTCAACTTTTCGATCAGAAGTTGCAGCACTTTGACCTGTTTGCAGGGATCTTTCACCCCCAGTACAAAAAAACAATCGATATCCACTTCCTGATCTTCTGTCCCCATATGGATGAACGGCAATTTTTGGTCATTTTTCACAACCGCGATAAAGGCCTGCTTCACGTGCCTGGCATCGGTATGGGGAAGACCGATGCTAAATTCCGGAAGCGCCAGCCCTGTCGGATATTGCCGTTCCCTCTCTATGATCGCGCCTGTAAACGACTTTTCGACATATCCCAATTGCTCTAATGCACAACCGATTTCTGTTAGCAGTTCAGACGGCGTTTGTGCATGGATATCGGTAAAAATGAGTTCTTCCTTGAATAAATCAGCTTCATTCACCTTCTCCACCCCCTTCCCTCAGAAGACAGGCAGATACGATCGAGGACATCTCTTTTTGTCTGTGCCTTCCATATCTTCGCTGAGTCATTCAAAAACAAATCGTTCAAATGCAGAAGAGTAGGTACATGATGATGTTCATCTTCGGGAGCCAGCACGACAATCGCTTTTGCAGCATTTCCGTCAGGCATGACCACACGGTGCCTGCATATCAAAATGCTGAAATCCTCATGCACCACCCCATCGTCCGGCTTCGCGTGCGGGAGATAGATGAACGGGCCAATCATCATTCTGCGGCTTTCCTCCGCAAACAGTTCCGTCAGCCGCCGCTTATAATTTTCATTGATGGACCCCCTTAACTTCATGGGCTTAATCGCTTGTTCAAGCGCTTCTTCCCAACTCATGTCCCTTTCAGTAAAACCGATATGGTCTTCTGAAAATGGGAACAGCTTTTCACCTTTAATGCGATCGTCGTTTGCACATGCAGAAGAAGATGATTGATTAAAGAAAGACATGAGTTTCTCTTGCACAGCCGGATAATCCTTTTGATCGATATAATCTTTCAAATGAAATAATAATTCGCGCGCCTTTTTTTCACTATCTTGTTCTATATATTTTTGAATCTCTTTTTTTAATAAGAAGCGATCTTTCTCATTTAAAATCGGATCGACTAAAAACGTTTTTTTCACAGTATTTAAAGGGACGGTTGAAAAAATAAAATCCACCTTTTGTTCGTGTTCTTTAAAATTCCGCTCCGCATATGCGCCAATGAACTGAAAATGGGGAAACATTCCTTTTAATGTTTCAAGGAGAAGCTTTGATACAGAAATTCCGTTCCGGCATACAACCAAAGCTTTAAAGACAAAATCCGCTTCTCCTTCTGTCTGATGAATCCAGGCCTGTACAATCATCGCAAGATAAGCGACCTCTTCCTGCGAGAGCGGCAGCCCGATAACCTTTTCGATCGGAAAAACGGAATTGCTGACGATGGAATAGACGGATGGAAATTCGCCGATAAATTGATCCTTTAATGGATTGTCGATGTTCAGCCCCATCTTTATTCTGTAAACCGCAGGCCGCAAATGGAGAAGCAGCCTATGTTTAAGCTCTTCTTTCTTCATTAAATCTGTCGCCAGCTGTCCTTCAAGCACATCGAGGAATTCATGGACGCAATTCACCAGATCCCCGCCGCTTGAAAGATCAAGTGCAGATTCAAGCTTGTTGGATGACAGCACCTGAAGAGACAAATACAATTTATCGTTTTCACTCAGCTCGGTCATACCCCAAAATATATTTTTAAGACACTGATATTCCTTTGTATGGATGAGGTCCGCCTCTTCAAATTCAAGCGTCCACTCCCGCCTGCATTCCTTGATCCGCCTGATCAGCAAGTAGAGGACGATCGGTAAATCTTCAATTTGTTCGTCAGTCAGCGAAATCTTCAATTCTTTTTCCGCTTTCATTAAGCGTTCTTTTAAAAGGAACAGCTCATTTTGATCGATCAGCCCTTTCCGCTCCAATAAGGCGGCGCCGGCATCGCGAGTCAGCAGTTTTTTCGTCTCAATGACCAGCTTTTTGCGAATGCGATACTCAGAGCCGATCAACTGATAACCGTCTTTTCTCGAATATTGCAAATCCAGCGATTCGTTTCGCAAAGATTCCTTGACGGCCTTCATATCATGGAGCATCGTATTTTTGCTGACCGCTGCAAAGTCAGCCAGCTCTTTTAAAGAATCACGGGCCGGATTTGTGGAGAGTTTAATGACGATCAGGCCCGTTCTCAGTTCCGGCGGAATGTAGTCCAGTTCAACAAATGTTGCCTTTTTCAGCATGATATAAAGGTATTCCCGCGTTTTGTCAGAGATCAAAATGCGGCCGTCTTCTCGGGTAATTTGAATCAAATCCAGCTTCTGCTTGCCAATGTAGTCATTCAGCTGTCTAATATGGCTGCAAATTGCACTTTTATTTTGGCTGATCTCTTTTTCGATCCAATCGACCGTAGAAGAACGATTCATCACTAAATGCTGAACAACGTCTTTTAATTTATTTTTCATCTAATCCCCCCTTCTATCCCGAGACCTTAGTTCTATTATATTTTTAAAGCGACCGGAAATATGGTAGTTGAACACAATTTAGAAAACGCTTTCAAATATCGATTGTGATCATCTTTTTCTGTTTCCGGGATATGATAAATATCTGAAGAAATACCGCCTGAAGGCAGTTTGTCGAAAACCCATTGATCCGGTGTTTTTCCCACAATCTATAAATCAAAGATGTTTAAAATGGACCATTTGATTCATACGTATTTTGCAAACCTGGAATTGAAAGATAACACACTTCAATATGAAGCCTTTGATGCATCACCTTGTTGAACGTTCTCACAACTGCTTTTCAGAAAAAATCACACCTTGAGTCGATTTAATATCATTCAAGGCCATAGACATTTATACGATGCTGTCCAATCCGAAGACATCAAGCAAACCTCGAATGGAACGAATGGCTGCAGAGGAAAATGAAAAATATCAAACGGTATGGAAAAATACCTAAACAGAGAGATTTTTGCCAAATACCATTGACATTTTCATAAAAAGTATTAATATTAAAATTATTATAAAAATCGCATAAAAAAGGTTTTCCTTATCAAGAGTGGTGGAGGGACTGGCCCTGTGAAACCCGGCAACCGCTGTCTATGACAGAATGGTGCTAAATCCTTAAGAGCGTATTCGCGTTCTTGAAGATAAGGAGGAGATTGTCTATCAAGCTCTTCCTTATCAGGAAGAGCTTTTTTATGTTACCAAAACAGAAAGAGGGATCAATCATGACAAATCCAGCAGCTGAACTGTCACAAACGCCAAATCAAAAAAAGGGGCCGTACCGGGCTGATCAAGTGGGCAGCCTTTTGCGGTCAGAACCTGTGAAAAGAGCGCGCCTTCAAAAAGCGTCCGGTGAAATCACCGCTGAACAATTGCGCGAAGTCGAGAACGAAGAGATCAAGCGCATCGTTGAAAAACAAAAAGAGATTGGGCTTCAAGCCGTGACAGACGGCGAATTCCGCCGCTCATGGTGGCACTTCGACTTTCTGGAGGGCCTTGACGGTGTAGAGGGTTATACAGCGGACAAGGGAATTCAATTTCACAATGTAGTAACAAAACCGCGCGGCATAAAAGTGACCGGCAAAGTCGATTTTACGAATCATCCAATGCTTGACGATTATCGTTTTCTTCATCGTATTGCCGGAGACCATACGGCGAAAATGACAATTCCGAGCCCGAATATGCTGTTTTTCAGAGGAAAGCTTGATGAAAGCCCGTACGCGGATCTGGATGAGTTCCATCATGATGTGGCCCAAGCTTACAAAAAAGCGATCGACGCGTTTTATGATGCAGGCTGCCGCTATCTGCAGCTTGACGACACAGCTTGGTCCGTATTTTTCTCTGAAAAGGGACACGAACAAATCAAAGCGTTCGGACGCCAGCCTGATGAACTGCGTGAATCCTTCGCCAAAACGATCAATGAAGCGCTTGACGGACGCCCTGATGATTTGACCGTCACCATGCATATTTGCCGCGGAAACTTCCGTTCGACATATGTGGCCTCAGGCGGCTACGACGCGGCCGCGGAAACGATTTTCGACGGACTGAACCTTGACGGACTCTTCCTGGAATTTGACGATGAACGCTCCGGCAGGTTTGAACCGCTTCGTTACGTCAAACGGAAAGATTTACAGATCGTCCTCGGCTTAATTACTTCTAAGTTTGGAGAGCTTGAAGACCCTGCAGCCGTCAAGCGCCGTATTGAAGAAGCTTCCCGCTATGTTGATCTGAGCCAGCTCTGCCTGAGTCCGCAGTGCGGCTTCGCTTCAACGGAAGAGGGAAACCTTTTAACGGAAGAACAGCAGTGGGAAAAACTGCGCCATGTAATTGACATTGCAGAAGATGTGTGGAAATAAAAACACGCGTTTGAGACATACCGTAATCGGTATGTCTCTTTTTTTTTGCCCGCGTTTTTACAATTTAAAAATCCTTCTTGATTTGTTCATAGTTTGATCATATTTGGCTTCTATAATGCATGTAAGTGAGGTGACCGAATAATGGAAAAGAAAAGGAAAATTGATATCTTTCTTGTATTGATTCTCGCATTATCTGCATGTTTAAACCTTTACGGCATCTGGAATAACGACACAGACAACGCCTACTATACGGCGGCCGTTGAGAGTATGACCCAAAGCTTTCATAATTTCTTTTACGCATCTTTTGACCCGGCAGGCTTTGTAACGGTTGATAAACCGCCTGTCGCATTATGGATTCAAACACTGTTCGCTCTCGTATTCGGCGTGCACGGCTGGAGCGTCGTTCTGCCCGAAGCGATTGCTGAAGTGATCTCTGTATCACTCTTGTACTTTATTGTAAAACCGACCTTCGGAAAAACGGCGGCAAGAATAGCGGCTCTCGTGATGGCATGTACACCGATTGCCGTTGCCGTCAGCCATACAAACAACGTTGACAGCATTCTCGTCCTTTGTTTGATGATCGCAACATGGATGTTGTTTAAAGCCGTCCGCAAAGGAAAAATCGGATGGCTGCTCGGAGCCTTCTGTATGGTCGGCGTCGGCTTTAACGTCAAAATGCTGCAAGCTTATATGGTATTGCCTGCATTCATGCTATTTTACCTGATGGCAGCAAAGACGACGATTCGCAAAAAAATCGTTTCCCTTATCACAGCAGTTATCGTTCTGGCAGGTGTTTCCGTTTCCTGGGCGGTCATCGTCGACAGCCAGCCGGAAAGTTCGCGGCCTTATATCGGAAGCAGCCAAACCAACTCGGTACTGGAGCTCGCTTTTGGCTACAACGGAATCCAGCGTCTTACCGGACAAAACGGTTCAGGCGGAGGAGCTGCTTCTGATCAAGAGCAAAAGAACCAGCAGCAGGAAACACCACAGCAACAAAACGATAGTTCCGATAACAGTTCGGACTCAGAAACTGAACAAATGACTCCGCCAAGCGGAAGCGAGATGCCTTCAGGCGGACCTGGCGGCCAAATGGGCGATGTCCAAAACGGCGGCGGTCCCGGAGGCGGCGGAAACGGTGCAGGTTCTTTCGGCACAGGAACACCCGGGCCACTGAGATTGTTCCAATCTGAGCTTTCCGGACAGGCAAGCTGGCTGATTCCGTTCGTCTTCTTCGGCATCATCGGTTTACTAATTACAGGCATTCGCGGTCAACGAAAATTCAATGAGACAACGAATGAAACGATTTTCTGGACAATGTGGCTGTTGCCGGTCGCTGGATTCTTCAGTGTCGCCGGATTCTTCCACCACTACTATCTGATCATGCTGGCAGCACCGATTGCCGCCTTGTCAGGTGCGGGATGGACGGCATTAGTCCGCCTCTATCAGGATGAAAACGGCTGGAAAAAATGGCTTCTTCCGAGCGGTGTTCTGCTGACAACCGCGTTTGAATTGTATATCTTCAGCCCTTATCTCAGCGAGATCGGAATCGGCTGGAGCATCGCGATCGGCGCTTTCGGAGTCGTCACAAGCTGTCTGCTCATCTTTGTCAAAAAAGGAAAGTCGTTCAGCTACTACGTTTCAGTTGCAGCGCTTCTCGGCATGCTGATCGGTCCTTTCTACTGGACTGCCGCGACCCTCGCTGACGGGGTGAACGGGATGATCCCGCAAGCCGGACCTACATCCGCACAATCATTTGGCGGCGGGGGAGGCGGCAAGATGAACAACAGCGGCGGACCTCCTGGATTCGGCAGCCAAAATGGCCAAACAGACAATAATGAAAACAACGATAATAACGGGTCAACAGATTCCGACTCCAAGCAAAACAGCCAAAACGCCAATGAAGCTCCAGCAGGCATGAGCCCTGACAGCTCCGGCCAGTTTCAGCAAGGCAGACGGGGCAGCGGCGGACCTGGAAGCGGCGAATCAGTCGATGAAGAACTGTTGAGCTACCTGGAAAAGAACAACACTGGAGAAAAATATTTATTTGCAGTCTCCAGCGCAACTTCAGCTCAATCTTACATCATCAAAACAGGCAAAGCTGTGATGGCGATGGGCGGATTCTCAGGAAGCGACCCGATTTTGACCGTTGAAAAACTCGAAAAGCTTGTCAAAAACGGTGAAGTCAAATACTTCATGATTGGCGATGGCAGAGGCCGAGATCATTCGGAACTCACCAACTGGATTAAAGAAAACGGCACGAAGGTTTCCAAAAGCGAATACAGCAGCTCTTCTTCAGATAACAGTTCTCAGTCGGGCGGACCTGGTGGAAATCAGACGCTCTATAAAGTGGAGCTGGATTGATGAAAGGAAAGGTGATCAATATGAACGAACCCGTCACATTTTCAATTGTTGTTCCCGTCTTTAACGAGGCGGAAGTCCTCGACAGCACCTATGAAAGACTGAAAAGCGTCATGGATTCAACCGGAGAACCATATGAGCTGATTTTTGTAAATGACGGCTCCAGCGATAACAGCATCCATATGCTGAAGTCGCTGGCTCAGGCCGATCCGGCTGTCAAATGCATCAATTTCTCAAGAAACTTCGGCCACCAGATTGCGATCACCGCCGGCACGGACTATGCTGCCGGCAAGGCGATCGTCGTCATCGACGCCGATCTTCAGGATCCTCCTGAACTGATTTTGGAAATGGCTGAAAAATGGCGCCAAGGCTTTGACGTGGTCTACGCCGTCCGAACGAAGCGCGAGGGAGAGACATTTTTCAAAAAGCAGACGGCCTCCATGTTTTACCGCATGCTAAGACGTCTCACAGATGTCGACATTCCGGTCGATACTGGAGATTTCCGGCTCATGGACCGCAAAGTCGTCAATGAAATGAACAAGCTGAAAGAGAAAAACCCGTTTGTCCGCGGGCTTGTCAGCTGGCTCGGCTTCAAGCAGACGGCCGTCTATTACGAGCGCCACGAACGGCTTGCAGGGGAAACGAAGTATCCGCTCAAAAAAATGCTGAAGCTGTCGCTCGACGGCATCACTTCATTTTCCTTTCAGCCTTTGAAGCTGGCAAGCTACTCAGGAATCGCGCTGTCAGCGATCGGCTTTATATACGCTTTCATCGTCGTCTGCCTGAAGCTGTTTACGACAAGCACCATTACCGGCTGGTCATCGATGATTATTCTGCAATGTCTGTTCAGCGGCTTCATCCTGATCATCCTCGGAGCCATCGGCGAATATATCGGCCGCATTTATGATGAAGTGAAGGACCGGCCGCTCTACATTGTAGATGAAAAATACGGATTTGAAGAACAAAGGCGGGCTGTCGCACCGCAGCGTCATATCATGTAGCCAAAATGAACCAAAAAGGAGAGATTTCGATGAGTATACTCGTTGTCGGGGGAGCCGGTTATATCGGTTCCCATGCCGTTTACACATTAATTGAGAAAAATGAAAAAGCCGTCGTTGTCGACTCCCTGGCAACCGGACATGCTGAAGCCGTTCACCCTGAAGCCGTTTTTTACAAAGGAGACATCCGGGACCGGCATTTTCTCAGGCAGGTATTCGAAAACGAGGACATCGAAACGGTGATGCATTTCGCAGCTTCTCCTATTTCAACCGAGTCAAATCGCGTGTTTTCTTCTTTCAATGAAAACATCTCAGGATTGGAAACACTGCTTGACGTCATGAAAGAATTCGCCGTTAAGCAGATCGTCTTCGCCTCAAGCGCGGCCGTCTACGGCAGCACAAAAGATGTGCCGATTACAGAGGAATCAAAACCGCAGCCTGTCCATCCCCACGGAAAAGTCAAATGGCTGATGGAGAATATGCTGATGGAAGCGGAAAAAGCCTGCGGTCTCAACTATGTGATTCTCCGCTCCTTCAATGTCGGCGGGGCCCACCCATCCGCAGCGATCGGCGAAGACCGTACGGATGATGCGCATCTGATTTCAAATGTTTTGCGTGCTGCTATCGGAACGAAACATGACAGGACCGCATGCACAGCAGGAATTCGCGATTATGTCCACGTACAGGATCTCGCCGAAGCCCACGTTCTCGCCATCAACCATTTACGGCAAGGCAAGGGGAGCCGGACATTCAATCTCGGCTATGGCGAAGGCTATTCAGCCGAACAAGTCATCCAGGCCGCCCAATATGTCACAGGCATCGGCCTCATTCCCGTCACACCCGGTGACAGTACAGACACCCCGGATGCCTTGATCGCTTCCTCTTCCCGCGCCAGAAAGGAATTAGGCTGGATCCCGAAACACAACAGCCTGATCGCCATCATCCGCGACGCCTGGAACTGGCATTCTGCGAATCCGAATGGATATGCATCGGAGAAGGTGGGGCAAGGGTGAAAAATGAACTGCACCCCTATAGTTAGATAGTGTCTAACGGTGGAGGTGCAGTTTTTTTCTCCGTGATGAATATCTACTGTAAATCTAGTCGACTACCCAATCATCCTAATAATCTATCAAGTAAGCAGTCGGGTGTTTTTTGTCCTGCAAATCAATCAGCATATCAATATATCCCGAGCCATACCAGATGAAATCATATGAAAATTGGATAGCCACAAAATTTTTATTAAAATATTTAATTTCAGCTGAATTGACTTTTTTCACTTTCAAACCTGCTCCGTCAAAAGCCTTTTCAAAATCCAAATTAAATTGCACTTCATCCTTATGATTTCTTTTTAGATAATTTTCCACAGTTTGAATGCGCTGGACACCTTCAGATATGATATCCTTGTCTTCAGCCCCGTTGAGATATACATATTTGCCGTCTTCGCTTAAATAATCATCGTCACTGATTTTTCTGACTAGGTTTGTCTTTTTTTCAAAAATGTATTTGTCAAATAAGTGCAGATAGGATCCATCCTCCGTCACCTTTGGAAAAACAGACAGGTAATCATTTAGTTTTCCTGACTCGATTGTTGCGGGCAATTCATCTTTATTGACAATCTGGTATTTTAAAAGATTTTGTTTTAAAAATATATAATATGTCTTCGTATCTCCATCGCCTGTATAATCCTCTACTCCGATCAGCATGTTTTTTTTATCAATAGCATAAAGATAGAGATAAATATCTTCAGAATCAGCTGTTGCCTTTATGGGCAGTTTTATCTTCTTTTCACCTAATTCCGTTTTCACTTGCAGCATATTTTTATGATCCAACCGCAATTCAGGCAGCTGACGTTCTATTATATAGCTAAGGGGGCCTTTGGCATCCAAAAACTTGCTATTGTTTATGTGGTGAGAGTAAAACATTTGATCAGGTGAAAAAATTGACGCATATGAATCCTGAAGCTCTTTATCTGTATATTGATAATAACGAAGACCACCCTTATCACCGCGCATAATCGTATACTTATGATTTTCATGCCTTAACGTCGCATCGCCCGCTAATCCACTTTCAATTCGTATATACTCTTTAAATGCCGGACTGTCTTCTTTTGGATATCCTTTTTGATATGTGAATGCATCATCGTCTTTTCCACAGTTGGTGATCGCCAACAAACATATTGTGAAAATACCTAAGTATATAAACCATCTTTTTTTCATTGAAATATTTCTATCCTTTATGTTCCTATTTATTTAACTTCCAAAAAATTCTATATGATTATCCCAGCTTTGTGACCTGTGTCAAATGAATAAAAACTCTTCAGTCCCTCTATGATTCAATTCCTAAATCAACTAAGTAAGCAGTTGGCTGTTTTTTGTTTTTTTGTAAGTCAATCAGTACATTAACAGAGCCTGCTGTGCCAATTGTCTTCCCATGATAGGAAATATACAAAACTACATAATCTTTATTAAAATAATGAATATTGGCTATCCTTGCATCGCCCGCGTTAAAATCCATCTCTTTTGCAATTTGTTTGAAGTCAATCTTAAATTGAGCTTCATATTTTTCATTTCCTTTTAAATAGTTGTCCACTGTTTGTATCTGTTGAACACCATCGGAAATTACAAAGTTTTCTTCTTCTTTTGCTCCGTTAATATAGACATACTTACCATCTTCGCTTAGAATATCAGTGTCTTTGATTTTTCTGACTTTGTTCGTCTTTTTTTCGAAAATATAGTTGTCGAATAACTTAAGATATGATCCATCCTCTGTTACTTTTTGAAATACTGAAAGGTAATCATTTAACTTTCCAGACTCAACTGTTGTATGTAATGCTTCTTCTTTCACTAGCTGATGTTTTGAAAGATCTTGTTTTAAAAACAAATAATATGTTTGTCCGTCTCCCTTTTTTCCATTTACCACCACTTTTATCTGCATGTTGTCTTCGCTAACAGCTTCAAGAGCCAGAATTACTTTCTTGCCTCTGGCTGATGGTAACTCATACTTTTTTTCTCCGAATTTTGTTTTCACCTTGAGAACATTCTTTTTATCTAAAGTCATTTCCGGCAGATGATGTTCTATTTTATTGCGAATAAGCTTTTCTTTCGTTAGAAAGTTAGTTGTTTGTAAATCATACAGTTTTGCTCCGGGATATTTTTCAGAAAATAAAGGATTGTAAAAGTCCTCAAGCTCTTTACTCGTATATTGATAATAGCGTAGTCCATCTACATCACTGCGCATAATCGTATAAGTATGATTTTGATAATTCAATGTCGCATCACTCACTAAATCAAGTTCATGTCTCATAAATTCTTTAAATGCAGGGCTGTTTTCTTTTGGTAAGCCTTTTTTATAGACGACTTCTTGATAATCATCTTTTCCGCATCCGGTGATCACAACTAAAAGCACTATTAATACACTTAAACTTAAAAGTCTATATTTCATCATTGAACTGCTCCTATTCCGCTTCTTTTTTGTTAACATCTTGTATCAAATCCACAAAATCAGAATCTTCAGCTTCATAAAGATGTTTAAGGGCCAGACTCCTCTATTTCAAACTGAGGCTTATTATCAATGAGATCATCCAGTATTTCTCCATTCTGACTCTCTACCGAAACGATATCATCACTATATTTAGTGTAAGGGCCTGCTCCTGCCGCAGCGGTAATATCCATTTTCTGAAGCTTTTCATAGACTTCAGGATTGGCGGATTTTAAATGATTAATGTCTTCAGTCATCGCCTCACTGTCCATATCTGTGTAAGCATTGCTGTAATCTTTTCCATTATCATTGTTTCTGTTCTCTTCATTAAAATCTAAATAGTCACTCGTGTCCGTAGTTTGGATAGTCGACAGCTGCATAATCTCTGATGACATGGTTCGTCTCAGAAAACATTTGCCGTCCAATGACAAGCAGACGTCTTGAATCATTATGTAAGCCGACAACACTGCCGACAGGAAGATAGTTCTTTTTTAACAGCATAATTCATTATCCCTCTTTTTCTCTGAAATTGGACGTATATACAAGTTGTAAAAACATAGGAAAATCATAGCAAAAAAGTTTCATTTCATTCAACAAACTAAAGTACCGTGAAATTATACCCAGAGACTTTTGATTTAATGTTTGCTCTTTGCAAAGGGTTTGTCGGTGTCATTAGTATGTTGTTTGTCACTGGAGAGATTCATCAACCTTACGGGGACAAAAAACCACCATATAGGCTGCTTTGGATTTCGAAAAAGATATAAAGCGCAATCAACTTAAGATTTACCTTTGATCAAGTTGAAGAAGTAATCTCCATTTTCGCCACCTTACAGATTCAACTTCCACTTTTCGTCTTTTGTTCTGGAGCGTCACTTCTATCATTTTTCCCGCTTGAAAGCCGGCTTTCAAAGACTAAGAAACAAGCGCCCTGCCCCTTCCCTAGACATGATTTCATATGAAAAATTATTGTGAAAATATATTTTTAGCTTGAATTTTAAACAATCTCGAGATAAAATACAGTCAAAATAATAGAAGCTCACTTCTTGTATATAATCAGTAATAGGGTCTGATTGTTTCTACCTGGCAACCGTAAATCGCCAGACTACAAGGAAGTTTGAATAGATTTGATCATGTAAAAAGTGTATTGCGCAAACAATATATCTATTTTTCATTTGCTCTTATTTTTCATGCTTTCTTTATCGGAACCCATGAAAAATAAGAGCTTTTTTATTTTCAAAAAACATTCGGGAGTTGAAATCATGTATTTTCTCATTAATATTTTAGGCCTGTTCATTGTCATGGCCGTCGTTTTTCTCTGTTCCCCGCAAAAGAAATCAATCAAATGGCGGCCGATTCTTTCGCTTTTTGTCGTTGAGCTTTTGGTGACATGGTTCATGCTTGGCACGAAAGTAGGCGGATGGGTCATCAACCAGATCGCTGCTTTCTTTTCTTGGCTGATCGCCTGTGCAAGCGATGGAATCGCCTTTGCATTTCCTTCCGTTATGAGCAATGAGACCGTAGACTTTTTCTTCAGCGCTCTATTGCCGATCATCTTTGTCGTCACATTTTTTGACATTCTTGCTTATTTTGGGATTTTAACGTGGTTGATCGATAAGATCGGCTGGGTGATTTCAAAAGTGTCGCGTCTGCCCAAATTAGAAAGCTTCTTCTCCATTCAAATGATGTTTTTGGGCAATACAGAAGCGCTCGCTGTCATTCGCCAGCAGCTGGCCGTTTTAAAGGACAACCGCCTGCTGACATTCGGCATCATGAGCATGAGCAGCATCAGCGGCTCGATCCTCGGCTCCTATTTAACTATGGTTCCCGCAACCTATGTCTTTACAGCGATCCCGTTAAACTGCTTGAACGCGCTCATTTTAGCAAGCATCTTAAATCCGGTGGATGTCAAAAAAGACGAAGACATCATTTATGTACCGCCCAAAGAAGAAAAGAAAGATTTTTTCTCAACGATTTCCAACAGCATGCTGGTCGGAATGAACATGGTGATTGTCATTCTGGCCATGGTGATCGGCTATGTTGCCCTAACGTCATGCTTAAACGGCCTTCTGGGGCTGATCATGGACGGGCTGACCATCCAAAAAATCTTTTCTTACATCTTCAGTCCGTTTGCCTTTCTGCTCGGACTGCCCGCGCATGATACGATGTATGTCGCACAGCTGATGGGTATGAAACTCGCCACAAATGAGTTCGTCGCGATGATGGATTTGAAAACACAGTTAAAAACGATTTCGCCCCACACTGCCGCCGTTGCAACGACGTTTTTAACATCGTTTGCAAACTTCAGCACGATCGGCATGATCTATGGAACGTACAACTCCTTATTCAATGGAGAAAAGTCAGCGATCATCGGCAAAAACGTCTGGAAGCTCCTTGTCAGCGGTATGGCTGTTTCACTGCTGAGCGCGGGGATTGTCGGACTGTTTGTCTGGTAAATCGGCTTGCCATATTAATGGCAAGCTCTTTTTTTATTTATTTTGTAAAGTAAGCTTTACGTAAAGCTTACTTTACTTTATAATGGATATGAATAACAGCGAAGGAGATTTGAATCCTTGAAAAACAAATTAGCTGAATTTCGAAAACAGAAGAAGTATTCACAGGATAAATTGGCCGAAATTCTTGGCGTCAGCCGGCAGACAATTATCTCAATCGAAAAAGGGAAGTATAATCCGTCTCTTCCCCTGGCGCTTCAAATTGCCCGTACATTTCATACACAGGTGGAAAACATCTTCTTTTTAGATGATGAATAGATTGGCAAGGAGGAGATTTTATGGCATTGCGAAAAGCATACTATATCATTGGCGGACTGTTTGTCTTTATATTTCTTGTGAAAATGATCTTCGGCATAGCCGGTGATTCTTTATCTTTAATCGAACTTTTCATGTGGGGCGGTCTGGCTTTTTTAAGTTTTGCAGCAGGCTACCTCTATCCGCAATTCAAACAAAAAGATGAAAGGTCACAGCACATCAGACAAAAAGGAATGCAGTATTCCATGATCGCTTTATCCGTTTACTTGCTTGTGCTCATTTTCGGAATGCAGCTCGGCTATATTACATTAGCGGGAGTTGATGTTGTTCGGATTTTGGTTTCTTTACAGGTGATTACAGTATTTTCATCATGGATTGTATTATCAAAGAAATTATAGTGGTCAATTAAATTAGCACCCTTGAGACAGGGTGCTATTTAACGGTCCGATCCCAATGGCGGTCCAGGGCGATTGCTTCAAGCAGCTCTTTCGTGAATGCATCGATTGTTTTGCCGCCGCACGCCGTGATAATGCCCGGCTCTTGAGCGGCATCTGTTCCGGCGGCTGACAATAGCAGATCGACTGCCTCACCTGAAGCTCCGATCGTTTTATAATGTCCGAAGGCTTCACGAATAAAATCCAAAGCGGCTTTTTCCTTTTTCAACCGCTCAACGCTTTCTTGTCCGCTTGGAATATAGACGGCGTCATACAGAACCGAATCAACCGTCCGCAATGAGTGAACCGCTTCTAATTCTCGGCCGCCGGCCCCTTTGACCGCTCCTAAAGCGGTGCTGATGATGTCCGGGATGACACCCGCTTTTCTGAAGGCTTTTACCGCCCGGCTGACTTCGGACTCATCGAAACCGGCTTCGGCTATAATGGCGACCGTTCTTGTCAGCGGTGTTTTCACCGTATTTTCCTGGCTTAAGGCCGGCGACTTGAGCGTGACGTCAGAACCTTCGTCTTTTTCCGGCGGCTCAACACCTACTCCGGCGGCGATTTGCTTGGCCAAATCACCGTCGACACGGTTGAACATTTCAACGACCTGGCGGCGGACGTCTTTGCTTTTCACCTTCCCGACTTCAAAGTGAAACGCGGCAATGATATGTTCTTTTTCGACCGGGGACATGCTGTTCCAAAACAGCTTCGCCTGTGAGTAAAAGTCTTGAAAGCTGTCGCTGCGCTGGCGGATTTTTTTGCCCTCGACTTTTTCCTGATAATGGACATATCCGCCTTCTTCCGCTGACGCGGGAGCCGGATCGTTGTTTTGCAGCGAGTTTTGATGATAGGCGACAGGCCCCTGATTGATCGTCATCCGGTGGTAGCCGTCATACTGGTTGTTATGGAACGGGCAGACCGGCCGGTTGATCGGAATTTCATGAAAGTTCGGACCGCCTAACCGGATCAGCTGTGTATCCGTATATGAAAAGAGACGTCCCTGGAGTAGCGGATCGTTCGTAAAGTCGATTCCCGGAACGACATTGCCCGGATGGAAGGCCGCCTGTTCCGTCTCCGCAAACACGTTGTCCTGGTTTCGATTCAGCGTCATTTTGCCGATAATTTTGACAGGAACCGCCTCTTCCGGCCAGAGCTTTGTCGGGTCGAGGATATCGAAATCAAATTTGAACTCATCTTCTTCCTCAATCATTTGCACCCCGAGCTCATACTCCACTTCATCGCCTCTTTCGATCGCTTCCCAGAGATCGCGGCGGTGATAATCGGGGTCTTTCCCGGCGATTGTCTGCGCTTCGTCCCAGACGAGCGAATGGACACCGAGGACGGGCTTCCAGTGAAATTTAACAAAACGCGCCTTGCCTTCTTCATTAACAAACCTGAACGTATGCACGCCGAAGCCTTCCATCATCCGGTAGCTGCGCGGAATCGCCCTGTCTGACATAATCCACATGATCATGTGGGCTGTTTCTTCGTTATTGGCAACAAAGTCCCAGAACGTATCGTGAGCCGTAGAAGCTTGCGGCATCTCGTGATGAGGCTCAGGTTTAAACGCGTGCACCAAATCGGGGAACTTGATGGCATCCTGAATAAAGAAAACAGGCATGTTGTTCCCGACGAGATCATAGTTCCCTTCCTCTGTGTAAAACTTTGTGGCAAACCCTCTGACATCCCGGACCGTATCACCCGATCCCCTCGAACCGGCTACAGTCGAAAACCTGACAAACACCGGTGTTTTCACCGACGGATCTTGAAGAAACTTCGCTTTCGTATACTCTGTCATCGGTTCGTAAACCTGGAAGTAGCCATGCGCGCCGAATCCCCGGGCATGGACGACGCGTTCCGGTATCCGTTCATGGTCAAAATGGGTCATTTTTTCGCGGAAATGAAAATCCTCCATCAGCGTCGGACCGCGCACGCCTGCTTTTAAGGAGTGTTCGTCTTCAGACACGCGCAATCCTTGGTTCGTCGTCATTTTTTTGCCCCGGTTGTCAGACCGGTACTGTTCAAGTTGTTGATCCTTGCTGTGTTCATTGACTTTACGGCGGCCATCATTGTGATTCACTTGTCATCCCTCCCCATTCTTATTTCCTATGTAGTTGATCTGGATTGCTATTTTATGATTTACCCTGTCTGCCAGCGAGTTAAACGCAACGCTCGTTAAAGGGAATTGTCATTTTAATACATTCAAAGTTTGGACAAGAAGCGATCTGCTGATAACTTCTTGTCCTCTCCTCCCTGTGACACCTACACAAGAAAACGAATTAAACCGATTTTAAAGGTACACATATTTCGCAATACGGGTTGCTCACCATATCACCCATGTATTTTTCCATCATTGGTCTATTGTCCAGTTGAAATTCATTGTTTTGCAGAGATGAAAAAATATCAGAATATGCTTTTTGAATATCCTCTGCTGTATGTTTAACATCGTACATCAGGTATTTTCCGCCAGAAATGTCCCCTTCAAGTACTGAATCATCGACTTGATAATCATGCGGTATCACGATACAAGCATCAAATCTACACTGATCAGGAGGTGTTGTTTCCGGGTTATCCTGTGGAATCGCAAACAGAATGGCAGACTCAAGAAGACCTTTTTTCTTAGCCCATTTTTTTAACGCCTCCATGACATCAATATTGGCAGGACCGTAGGGACCAACTCTTCGCATATAAGCAATGCGATAGTTTGGAAGTGTTTCGATTTTGAATGTCATAGGTTCTTTCTTCCTTTCCTCATTGTTGTTCGTTCCGTTTCGAATGTAACACGGTTTAAAAATATATACATTTATATTTTTAAAATTTTCTGTCATTTATTTAAAAAAGAGGATATTCAGAGATCATCTGAACATCCTCTTTCTTTGTTTAATCTAGTGTTTCGCCGTTTGAAGCAATCAAGTCTTTATACCAGTAAAAGCTTTTTTTGCGAATGCGGCGCAAGTCTTTCAAGTCAAATTCATCGCGATTCACATAAATAAATCCGTAGCGTTTTGAACAGCCTTGGTGGGTCGAAATCAAATCGATCGCTGACCATGGCGAGTAGCCGAACACATCGACGCCATCTGTAATCGCCAGCTGAATTTGCTTGATATGCTGTTTTAAATACTCGATGCGGTAATCATCATTGACGACATCTCCGTCCTCAAGCTCATCAAAGGCCCCGAGGCCGTTTTCCGTAATGATAAGCGGCAGCTGGTAGCGGTCATAAATCTCACGGAGTGTCGAACGGAAGCCGACAGGATCGATTTCCCAGCCGAAATCATTTTTCTGCAAATAAGGATTGCCGCTTCCTCTGTACACGCCTTCCTCCCCTGTTTGTAAATGCTGATCGCCGCCTCGTGCGGATGTATCGCTGCCGTCATCTTTGCTTGCTTCGGCCGTTTGCGACGTATAATAGTTGAATGCGATGAAGTCCGGTTTGGCAGACTTCAAAATGTCCATATCCCCTTCAGCAATGGCAGGTGTGCAGCCTTTTTCTTTCATATACGCCCATGCCGTTGTATTGTACCGTCCGTATACGGCCATATCCAAGTAAAGCCAGTTTCTGATCGCGTTATAGTTAAAGGCCGCTACGACATCCTCGGGTTTGGATGAAGCCGGATAGATGAGCGCGATATTTGGTGCGGGCCCGATTTTTGCTTCCGGCAGCATATCATGGCAAAGGCGAATCGCTTTCGCCTGTGCGACAAGCATGTGATGGTTTTGCTGGTACAACTCTTTTTTCGGGTTTTCCAAATTCGGGTCAAGGGTCCCCAAGGCAGATCCGTGGAGAATCATCATGTTTTGTTCATTGATGGTCAGCCAGTATTTGACCCGGTCTCCGTAGTTTTCAAAAAGGATGTTCGCATACTTTTCAAAGGCGTCGATCGTCGCTCTGTTCGACCAGCCCCCCTTTTCCTGCAAAGCGTTCGGCAGGTCAAAGTGATACATCGTCACAATCGGTTCAATCTGATATTTCAGCAGTTCGTCGATCAAACGGCTGTAAAACTCGATCCCTTTTGGATTGACGCTTCCATCGCCGTCGGGAATGATCCGCGTCCAGGCGATTGAGAAACGGTAAGCTTTAAATCCCATTTCCGCAAACAGTGCGATATCTTCTTGATAGCGGTGATAGTGGTCACTGCCCACTTTAAAATCGGTCGTGCCTTCAGGATAGCTGTCGCGCGTATCAATGACAGAAGGTCCTTTTCCGTCTTCATTCCAAGCGCCTTCCACCTGATAGGCCGATGTTGAAGCTCCCCATAAAAATTGATCTGGAAATTTGGCTAATTTGCTGTATTTCATCTTATGTTCCTCCCCTGATTACCTTAATGTGATGATCCATTTTCCTGTTTCGACCCGGTTTTGGCCGGTTTTCTCAATATCACTGTATTGGTGCGGATTTGTCACCACAACCGGTGTTGTGACATCAAAGCCCTCCTGTTTTAGCGCTTCCAAATCGAATTCCGCGAGAATATCACCCCGTTTCACTTTTTGCCCTTGAACGACTTTTGGATCAAAATGCTTCCCTTCCAGTTTGACAGTATCGATACCGATATGAATGAGGATTTCGGCTTGATGTTCGGTTGTGATGCCGTATGCATGCCCTGACGGAAAAACGGTTGTCACAACCCCGTCCGCCGGGGCAGCAGCGATCCCCTTTGCCGGCAGCACAGCAATGCCTTCCCCGATCGCTCCCGATGAAAAAACGTTGTCGGATACTTCCGCCAGCGGCAGCACATCTCCCTGCAAAGGGCTGAAAATCTGTTCACCGGAATGCCGCTGCTTTTTCTCTTCTGCAGGATCATCAAAGCCGACAATATATGTGAGTGCAATCGATAAAACAAAAGAGACTGATATCCCGGTGATAAAGCCGAGAAACCCCGGTCCGTAAAAAATCGGAATCGTCAGCAACCCCGGCGCACCCGAAGCGATGGCAATGCTGTGGGAATAGCCGATGATCGCTCCGCCGACAGCGGCGCTGATGACACCGCATACAAACGGCTTTTTCAGCCTCAGAGTGACACCGTAGACAGCCGGCTCAGTGATGCCGAACATCCCCGTTATGGCGGTTGATCCTGCCAAAGCCTTCAGCTTCTTGTTTTTCGTCTTGAGCATGACCCCGAATGCCGCCCCTGTTTGGGCAAACACGGCGGCGGCCGTCGCAGGCTTGATATAATCCTTTCCATGGACGGCAATGTTATTGAGAATCACCGGAACGATGCCCCAGTGAATCCCGAAGATGACAAGGATTTGCCACAGCGCCGCAATGATCGCCCCGGCCAGAACCGGACTGACATCAAAAACGGATAAAATCGCAGCTGCGATACCATTTCCCGCATATACGCCAAGCGGTCCGAAAATGATTAAGGTCAGCGGCACCATCACCACCAGACAGATTAAAGGGGTGATAAAATTTTTAACGCTTTCATGAATGACATGCATGCAGTACTTTTCAAGCCAGCTCATCACATAGACGGCAAGAATGATCGGGATCACCGTCGAAGTGTAATTCATCAAAACGACGGGAATTCCGAAAAACACCGGATCTGCCCCGCTGTTTTTCAATTCAAGGATGGATGGATAAATTAAAGCTCCCGCAATCGTCAGCGCCACAAAAATGTTCGCGCCGAATTTTCTGGCTGCCGTGACGGCCAATAGAAGAGGCAGAAAGTAAAATAAACTGTCGGCTGCCGCGTACAGAATCGTGTAAGTCGTCTCCTCGGCCGTCAGCCAGCCGGCGTTTGTGCAAATCAAAAGCAGCCCTTTTAAAATCCCGGCTCCCGCCATGACGCCAAGCAGGGGCGTGAAGATGCTGGATACGATATCTACTAATCTTCCAGCAAGATTCCCTTTTTCACCGGAATCAGCCGCCGGCTCTGCCAAGATATTCGATATCCGGCCGATCTCTTTGTAGACCTCGGGAACATGGTTGCCGATGACGACCTGAAACTGGCCCCCGCTCTCCACCACCGTCACAACTCCGTCGGTCTCTTCAAGCGCTTTTTGATCCGCCCTTGAGCGATCCTTTAATGTAAAACGCAGCCTTGTTGCACAATGAACTAAAGAAGCGACATTTTTTTCTCCCCCTACAAGTCTTAAAATATTCTTGGCTAAAGTTTGCACATCCATCCGTGACCATCCCTCCCGCATCTTTAAAAAATAAAAAACCTAAACAAAGCCCGTCAAAAAAGGCTTTGCTTAGGTTTTGCCTGCCGAACAGTAACAATCCTTATGCTGAAGTATGATAAACATAAAAAAACCTAAATTACTCATGATAAACAGGCGCACACGTCCCGCATCACAGTAATTTAGGTTTTGCCTGCATGACCAGTAACAATCCTAAATAATAGATTGATATTTTTTGATTTAAGTCCAAATTAGCATACCTGCAACAGGTTGTCAACGCTTTCATTTTTCGTATAATCCCTCTATCCTTGATGAACGACTCTCTCGATGTGAATCGTTAAATACAACAGTTCTTCGCTTGTTAGTTCATGACCGTATTCCTTTTGAATGTACTGCCTGATTTTTTCGGTGCATACATAAGCATCACGGTATTTATTTTTCACAGTATCAAACAAAAAGTCGTCTTTGCTTTTCATATAGGTGCCGCTGAACAGCCGCTGCGCAAAAAACTTTAAATGGGTGATGAATCGGTAATAATGGAGCGATTCTTCATCAAAATCGATATGAAAATGATATTTGACGATGCTTAATATTTCCTGCATCACTTTTGTGATGTTGACAATGTTCGGCATTTCTTCATTCAGCTCGGCGTTCACAATATGGAGCGCGATAAAAGCGGCTTCGTCTTCAGGAAGAGCGATCCCCGTCTTATCTTCAATGATCTGCAAGGCCTCTCTGCCAATGGCAAACTCGTCTTTATAAAGCCGCTTTGTCTCCCAGAGCAAGGCGTTTTTAATCTCAAGACCCTTTTGCTGCCTTTCGACCGCAAAATGAATATGGTCTGTCAGCGATACATAGATGCTGTCATTCAGTTTTTTGCCGAGCTTCATTTTCGCATAGCTGATGATCTCTTCCGATATTTCCATAAATTCGATCGGAATTTCGTCCAACAGCGTCTTAAACCGTTCTGATACATCTTTATTGTCAAGCCTGAAAATCTTTTCGATCCTCGTTTCATCGACCGGCTCGCCGGGCTTTTTTTGAAAAGCGATTCCCCTGCCCATGACCACTAATTCCTGACCTTGTTCATTCCAAACGCTGATCACATTATTATTGATCACTTTGGCAATTTTCACATCGCGCCACTCCCATCTCATATAAACTAAGGGGATTTTTTATGTTGCTTTTTTCTTATCTTTACACATTGATTGTACAACCTTTTTAAATTGGGTCAATGATTTTCAGTCAATCGTCCCCTGAAAGTTTCTGATTTCTAATAAAAAAAGAGCCGTTTTCGGCTCTGACATCATGAAAATGTTATTTTATCCCATTATGTTATCCGTAAAATGACCGCCACGGCCAAGAGCAGCCCTGCCAAATAAACAGCATCTTTTGCGTAAAGCCGTGTCGTTTGATAATATGTCCTGTTTTTCGTACCCGTAAAACCGCGCGCTTCCATGGCCACCGCGATTCTTTCAGATTTGCGGATACCTTGCGAGAACAGCGGCAGCGCATAGCGGATAAAAGCTTTCCAGCTGTTTTTTTGCTTATAGCCCCTGATTTTATGGGCCGCTTTCATCTGCGCCAGCTCTGATTGAAACAACGGAATGAACCGGAAACCAGCCAACAGACCGTACGCCCATTTTGGCGGCATTCTGCATTGATGGATCAAGCTCATGATAAACCGCGTTAAATCGGTTGTCGACGTAAACAGCAGGCCGTATGTAACAAACCCGAGCATCCTTAGTGCAATCGTCAGGCCATGGCTGGCGCTTTCCTTGGTCACATGAAACCAGGCCCATTGCCACAGCGTTTCTTCGCCTTTTCCGAAAGCGGCCATCATCCAAAAGACGAGAATGAAAAACATGAGATAAGGAAAAAAACGTTTCAGCAAATAAGCCAATGTCCAGCCGCCGAGAAAGATGCCGATCAATAACGCGAGCAGCCAAATCAAAAATGTTGCTTTCGGATTTGTTACAGCCATTAAGATGCACATCACAAGCAGATTGGAAAAGAGCTTTGCACTGGGGTTCAGTGTTGACAGAAGCGATTGATTGCTTTTCATACCGGCACCTGCTCCTTTCTGGCGTGCAGCAGCTGGTAGTGAAGCGGCGGCAGCAATGAAAATGTCCGCACCAACCGTTGATCGGAGAATAACCGGGACGGGGTTCCTTGAAAAGCGGCTTTTCCTTGATGGAAGACGATGACTTGATCCGAATGCTCATCAACGATATCCATGTCATGAGTTACCATGACGATCGTCGTTCCCCGTTCCTGCCGCTCTTTTAACCGTCTGATCAGTTCCCCCGCCGTTTTTTCGTCCTGGCCGAATGTCGGTTCATCAAGCAGCAGCAGATCCTGATCGAACAAAAGCATCGTCGCCACGCTCAAGCGCCGTTTCTGCCCCAGACTCAGTGTAAAGGGATGGGCCTGCGCATGTGAGACGAGTCCGAATTCCTCCAGCAATTCTGCCGTCTTCCGCTGAACAAGTTCTTCTGACCAACCTCTCTGTCTTGCGCCAAAAGCGATTTCCTCAAATACCGTATCCTGAATAAATTGGAGCTCCGGGTTTTGAAAGACAAAGCCGGTTTTTTCGTACAATAGACGGTCAGGCCATTTTTTCAGCTCGCAATCCTCCAGATAAATCCGGCCTTTCTTGACTGCTTCCAGCCTGATCAAACTTTTTAAAAAGGTGCTTTTTCCGCTGCCGTTTGCACCGATAACCGATACCCATCCTCCTTTTGGAATCCGGAGGTTGATACCGTCGGCCACCGTTTTTTTCAGGTAGCCGATCGCCGCATCTTCGATCCTGATCAAAGCATCGCTCTTCTTCGGGTCGCTTTTTTCAGCAAGCTCCTTCCTTTTCAGCCTGGCGGAAAGCTTGACGGCAAGCGGGTGCTGTTCGTCTTCGACGACTTCATGCCATGCCGCCGGATACAGCTTTGGCTGCCAAATCCCAGCAGCTTTCATTTGCTGTCGATAGCGGACGAGAATGTCTTCCGGCTTCCCGTCGGCTATAATCCGCCCGTTATTGTCCAACAGGACGACGCGGTCCATCCATTCGATGCAGCCATCCAAGACATGTTCGACAAACACCATCGTCTGGCCGTTTTTTGCGGAAAGGTCTTTCAGTAAAGCAAATATTTCCTTCCTGCTCGCCGGATCAAGCTGTGCCGTCGGTTCATCAAAAAACAGCACTTCCGGCTCCAGTGCCAAAAGACACGCTAATGCGAGACGCTGCTTCATTCCGCCTGACAGGGCTTCGATCGGCGTCTTTCTGTCAATATTCAGTCCGACTTGCTCCATGACATTGTCGATGATCTCATTCATCTGCTCCGGGGGAACGGAGCGATTTTCAAGGCTGAACGCGATCTCTTCATCAACACGAAGCATACAAAATTGTGTATCAGGGTCTTGAAACATAACCCCTGCGCTTCTTCTGCGGTCGATCTCGCCTGTGATTTCGGCTTCAATATGTTGAGGGATGATGCCGGAAAGAGCGGAAATCAGCGTCGATTTCCCGCTTCCGCTCGGACCGAGGATCAACACCTTCTCACCCCTGTGAATCGATAAGGTCACACGGTCCAAAATCGTGTCAGACCGGTTGTAAAAGCGCACGGAAAGATTATTGCAGCCTAGAAATGAAGTCATTTGATTCATCCTTTTTCCGGTGTTCCTTCATGATGTCATACTGGTCAAGGACGCCGGTTTTCGCGAGGGCGCCGACAACGGCTTTGGCCAGCCAGCCGCCCAGAATCATACCGCTTATGACTTGAATGACAAAAGTCAGAATCAGGGTTTCTGTCGTATAGTAGGCAAATCCGTTCGCGATCAGGCTGTAGGTCATGCTGCCGACAGCTGCAAGTGCACCGGACAGCATCAGGGTAAACAGGTTGTAGCGCTTATAGCGAAATATCGCAAACGCGATTTCCGCACCGGCCCCTTGAAAAACGCCGATCAGCAATGCGGACAAGCCGAAATGGCTGCCTGTCAACAGCTCAACCGAGGCCGCTGCCGTTTCGGCAATCAGCGCCGCCCCGGGCTTGCGGATGATATAGGCAACAATCGGGCTTGCAATCACCCAAATGCCGAACATAAAGTTGGCGCCGACAGGTCCGACAATGGCCGAGATCGGCAGCCACAGCGTTGACCAGCCCAAATAAATGACACCGCACGCAACGGACAAAATCACCATCATCACGACTTCTTTTATATTCCAATTCATCGAGTCACCGCCTCCATTTCAACCGGCCAGTCTTCCACTGTATAGGCCATTTCCCAAAAACCGTATTCCAGCTGGCAGCTTTGCAAAAAGAGCTCTTTCATTTTCTTCTTCTCTGCTGCGCCCGCTTCTTTCGCCCATTCATCCAAACGGGCGCAGAACTTCGTGGTGATGGAGACGGTTCTGCCCCCGTAAAAATGGATCCAGTCATAGAACGGATGTGACGAATCAGGCTGTACTTCTTCAAGGAGCTTTTTGCCGATTTCCCAATATGTCCATGGACAAGGCAGCAAGACAGCTAAAATCTCTCCAAGCGTCCCTTCGTGCGCCGCCGTCAGCATGTGGCGGATATAATGATGGGCGGACGGGGCCAATGGATAGCCCTGCAGAGATTCATAGTCTGCGCCCGCAGCCCGGCACAGATTATGATGCGGGTGTACTTCGCTGTTTAAAACAAAGGAAATCTGCTGATGAAACATCTCCATATCTTGGCGGTTATCACACTTGGAAATGGCGATTCCATAGATTTGGATAAAGGAATTCAAATACTCGACATCTTGTTTCACATAATGGATCAGCTGTTCCTTTTCCAGGCGGCCTGCAGCCAGTCCCTGAACAAACGGGTGCTGAAAAATCGCTTCAAAAATGGGGTCTGCCTCTCGGCGAAGTTGTGCTGAAAAACTCATGACAGAAAGCCTCCTTCATCGGTTTTAAAAGGAAGGCACAGGGGGATGTAAGAGCGGCTGTTATGCAAAAAAGCCGCCCCGACATGGAGCGGCTTTGACATAATCACATCAAAAAGAAACCGACTCCACTTCCCTACGCTAGTATGAACTAGATCAGGTTCAAAGGGTCCAAGATCGCTTCTTGTCTCAGCCAGCATGTGGCTCCCCTAGTGGACTTCCTATTAACATTAACTTTTACTCTACACATCAATGGCCTTGATGTCAACCTGCGCCGCGTCAATTGTAAAGATGATGAACACCATTTTAAAACATTTATAGAAAAATATTAATTTTCTGAAACTTTTTCTTGCGGTCATCCGTCTAATATATAGAAGTCAAAACCATTTGGAGGGGATATTGATGATGATGTTGATCTTGATTTTGACGATGACCGGATATTTGTTTTACTCTTTCAGCAAAGACAACCGGCCGGCCAAAAGAAGACAAAAACCTCGGCAGCCTAAACTGACTGTGCTTCGGGAACGTCCTTTGACAGCCCCTTCCAATGATGCCAACTGTTAATTGAACATGAATAATCAAAACAGCCGCCCGCAAGGCGGCTGTTTCGTTGTGTTACGGCTGAAACTGCTCCGCTTCGGTTGACCCTTTCAGCGCTGTTGTAGAGGATGTGCCGCCTGAGACGACCTGTGCCACCTCATCAAAATAGCTTGTTCCGACCTCACGCTGGTGCCGTGTCGCAGTATAGCCGTATTTTTCACTGGCGAACTCAGCCTGCTGCAGCTCGGAATACGCCGCCATTCCGCGGTTCTTATACTGGCGGGCCAGCTCAAACATGCCGTGGTTCAATGCATGGAAACCGGCAAGTGTTACAAATTGGAACTTATACCCCATTTCACCGAGTTCTTTTTGGAAATTCAAGATGCTGGCATCATCCAGTTTGGCCTTCCAGTTGAACGAAGGAGAGCAGTTATATGCGAGAAGTTTCCCCGGGAATTTTTCATGAATCGCCTGCCTAAACCTGCGCGCTTCCTCAATGTTCGGTTCAGATGTCTCACACCAGATCAAGTCGGCGTATGGCGCATAGGCCAGGCCTCTGGCAATCGCCTGGTCAAGGCCCGATTTCGTCTTATAAAACCCTTCTGAGGTGCGTTCACCCGTTAAAAACGGCGCATCATACGGATCAATATCACTTGTGATGAGATCGGCCGCATTGGCGTCCGTCCGTGCGATCAGAATGGTCGGCACGCCCATGACGTCTGCGGCAAAGCGCGCGGCAATCAGATTGCGAACCGCCGTCTGTGTCGGCAGCAAAACTTTGCCCCCCAAATGGCCGCATTTTTTTTCGGAGGAAAGCTGGTCTTCAAAATGAACCCCTGCGGCGCCCGCCTCAATCATGCTTTTCATCAGTTCGAACACATTGAGCTGTCCGCCGAAGCCGGCTTCGGCATCGGCTACGATCGGCGCATACCAATCGATATCTTCTTTCCCTTCCATATAATGAATCTGGTCGGCACGCTGAAGAGCGCGATTGATTCTTTTCACGACATCCGGAACACTGTTGGCCGGGTACAGGCTTTGATCGGGATACATGCTTCCAGAGAGATTGGCATCGGCGGCCACCTGCCAGCCGCTTAAATAAATCGCTTTCAACCCAGCCTTTACTTGCTGCATCGCCTGATTTCCGGTTAGAGCCCCGAGCGCCGGGACGAAGTCTTCTGTATGCAATAGCTTCCACAGCTTTTCCGCGCCCCGCCTTGCGATTGTATATTCCACCTCAAGCGAGCCCCTCAGGCGGATTACGTCTGATGCCTTATACGGCCTATTGATTCCGTCCCAGCGTTTATCCTTCTCCCAGCTTTCCTCCATTTGCCTTGCCTTTTCTGACATCATCTTCATATTCCTCCCCATTTATATTTTTTCATAAGCGGGAATCGTGAGAAATTCCGCAAATTCATCATCCAAAATCAGTTGTTCAAACACCTGTCCGGCCTCTTCGAAGCGGTCGCGCTGATATTGTTCCTTCCCGACTTCACCGATGATTTTCTGCATTTCTTCCTCTTTCATCGCTTTCACCATCTCAGCCGTCACTTTCCTGCCGTCATCAAGAATCCCCTTTGGATGGCGAATCCATTGCCATAGCTGCGCTCTTGAGATTTCCGCTGTTGCCGCATCCTCCATTAAGTGGTCAATCGGTGCAGCGCCTCTTCCCGACAGCCAGGAAGCGATGTAGCGGATGCCGGCGCTGATATTGGTGCGGACACCTTTCTCTGTAATCCGACCCTTCGGCACTTCAAGCAAATCCGTCGCTTTAATCTTGATATCATCCCGTTCTCTATGAATCTGGTTGGCTGTCGGCATATGCTCATTAAATACATCAAGGGCTGTTTGAATCATGCCGGGGTGTGCGATCCATGTACCGTCATGGCCGTCTTTTGCTTCACGCTCCTTGTCTTCGCGGATTTTGGCGAAAGCGGCCTCATTGATTTCCGGCTGGTCTTTCGCGGGAATCTGTGCGGCCATCCCTCCGATGGCGTGGACCCGCCGTTTATGGCACGTTTTGATGGCGAGCAGCGAGTAGGCTCTCATGTTGGGAACGGTCATCGTCACCGCCGAACGATCCGGAAGAATGACCTCATCACGGTTCTTGAATTTCTTAATGAAGCTGAAGATGTAATCCCAGCGGCCGCAGTTGAGACCTGCCGAGTGTTCCTTTAATTCGTACAATATTTCATCCATTTCAAAAGCCGCCAAAATCGTTTCGATTAAGACCGTCGCTTTAATCGTCCCCTGCGGAATGCGCAAGTCGTTTTGCGCATAGACAAACACGTCGTTCCAAAGCCTTGCTTCCAGATGGTTTTCGATTTTCGGGAGGTAGAAATAAGGGCCGCTTCCTTTTTTGATCAAAGCTTTGGCGTTATGAAAGAAATAAAGGCCAAAATCGAACAGGCTCGCTGATACAGGCTTGCCGTCGGCCAACACGTGTTTCTCCTCCAAATGCCACCCCCGCGGCCTGACCATGATCACAGCCGGATTCTCCTTCAGCCGATAGTGTTTTCCGGCATCATTCGTAAACGAAATCGTCCCCCTGACCGCGTCTCTCAAATTGATTTGGCCTTCAATACAATTTTTCCAAGTCGGTGAATTGGCATCTTCAAAATCGGCCATAAACACCTTAGCTCCGGAATTCAAGGCATTGATCACCATTTTTCTATCGACTGGCCCGGTGATTTCAACCCGACGGTCTTCCAAATCCGGCGGCAGCGGTGCGACCGTCCAGTTCTTTTCCCTGATGTATTTCGTCTCTTTTAAAAAATCGGGATTCTTTCCTTGATCAATTTCCGCCTGAACGATTTTCCGCAAATGCAGTAAATCCCGCCTTCTCCCGCCAAAATGGCGTTCAAGCCGCCCGATAAATTGAAGCGCTTCCTTTGTTAACAATTCTTCGTATTGCTGATTCATCGTTCCCGTCACTTTAAGCCCGATCTCTTCGGTTTTCATTTGTTGATCCTACCCCTTTCCCCATTTGTTATAAAACAGCCGCGGTTTATTCGCCCTTTTTGGCAAGACAGCGTTCACATTCCATGAAATAAGATTCAGCCTGCTCCTCTACCTGCTCTCCGCATTCAGGACACGTTTTTTTCGGAAGCGTCCGGAAAAATTCCAGCGGACTTTTCATACTCATTTGCCTCCCTCCTTTTATAAAACAGTTTTATGTTTTTATTTTCTGTTGTAGTACAGTATACAGTGCAAAGATGAAAATGTACACACTTTTTCCAAAATTTTTTTGCCTAAATAAAAAAAGAATGTTCTCTTTTTATTCATAACTTGTTCATATTTATCTTTTAGAATAGGGATCATAAAGAGGTGACATGATGATGAAAATGAAAAAACCCGATTGGATACTTACAGTCATTTTGCTTGCAGCACTTATTCTGAATACATATAACATTTGGCAGGATGATGCCGCCAATCAGTATTACCTGGCGGCGGTGAAAAGCATGACGCAAAGCTTCCACAATTTCTTCTTTGCTTCATTTGACTCTTCCGGCTTTGTATCAGTTGATAAGCCGCCCGTAGTATTATGGATTCAGACCATCTTTGCAAAAGTTTTCGGTGTGCACACCTGGAGCGTCATCCTTCCTCAGGCACTGGCCGGGGCCGGCTCCGTCTATCTGCTTTACAGGCTCATCAAGCCGAGATTCGGCAAGGGCGCGGCCCGCATCTCAGCTCTTGTGATGGCGCTGACGCCGATCGCCGTGGCGGTCAGCCGGACGAACAACATCGACAGCATGCTTGTATTCACATTGCTTCTCGGCACATGCTGCCTGATGAAGGCGGTCAAACAAGGGAAGCTCATCTGGCTTCTCACCGCATTCGGAATCATCGGTCTCGGATTCAATATGAAAATGCTTCAGGCCTTAATGGTGCTCCCGGCCTTTCTATTGTTTTATCTCATCGCGGCAAAGGCCAAATGGAAGAAAAAAATGGTATCGGCTGTACTGTCGCTCATTGTGCTCACAGGCATTTCGCTTTCATGGGCGCTTGTCGTCGACTACACATCGTCTGACAGCCGTCCGTATGTCGGAAGCAGCCAAACCAATTCCGTTCTTGAACTGGCATTCGGCTACAACGGTACGGAGCGCCTGCTCGGGCAAACGACAGGTAATGCGCGCGGAGACATGAACGGCTTGCAGCAGCCGACACAGAATGGAAATAACTCATCTGACGGCGGGCCAAATGGCGGCATGCAGCCGCCGGGCGGCAAAAGCTTTTCTGACGACAATTCCCAAGCACAGGATGGAAATACGGCAAACGGCAGCTCTAATGGCCAAAACGGCAACATGCCGGGCGGCGGGCAGCAGCCCGACGGCGGAGGACAAGGCGGGCCTGGCGGTGGAAACGGAGGTCCCGGAGGGGGCAATGGCGGAGGACAGAGCATGAACATGTTCGGCATCGGATCAGCCGGCCCATTCAGACTGTTCCAGTCGGCGCTATCCGGGCAGATCAGCTGGATGCTTCCATTCGCACTGTTCGGCCTGCTCGGAGCGTTCATCAGCTGGTTCCGCGACCGCCGCGAAAAAGCGGGTGAAATGAAGGAAACCCTTTTCTGGGCAGCATGGCTCTTCCCTGTCGCCGGATTTTTCAGTATCGCAGGATTCTTCCACCATTACTACTTGATCATGCTGGCACCGCCGATCGCCGCACTGTCCGGAATCGGATGGTACGCGATGTACGGGTTGTACAAAAGTCAAAAGGACTGGGCAAGCTATCTGCTGCCGGCAGCCGTTCTGACGACGGCCGCATTCCAAGTCTATATTTTAAGCGGCTATACTGAGCAAATCGGCACCCTCTGGATGTATGTCCTGGGGATCTTGGGACTGGGCCTTACCATCGCCCTTCTCATCCTCAAGCGAAGCCATCCATTCGGCAAGCAGCTGACGATCATCAGTTTGCTGATCCTTCTTCTGACACCTGTCTATTGGTCAGCGACACCGCTTCTATACAGCGGCAACAGCGTCCTTCCTGAATCAGGACCGCAGCTGCAAAGCTCAATGGGCGGAAGCGGAATGTTCAGCTCAGAAGTGGATGAAGGGCTGCTCTCATATCTTCGGGAACATAACACGGGCGAAGAGTATTTATTCGCTACCTTGACGACAGTGACCGCAGCGCCGTATATCATCAATGCCGACGAAAACGTGATGGCGCTCGGCGGCTTCAACGGCACAGATCCGATCCTTTCGGTCAGCGAGCTGAAAAAACTCGTCCAAGAAGGAAAAGTGAAATACTTCTTGATCACAAGCGACAACTCAGGAAACAGTGAGCTTGTCTCCTGGATCAAAGAAAACGGCACGAACATTTCATCTGACGAATACAGCAGCACCGCAAACACGGACAGCACCGCACAACAGGGCATGAGGGGCGGCCCGGGCGGCGGACAGCAGCAGACGCTCTATAAGGTGGAGCTGTCGACATAACAAAAAGCCCGCCGGATGAATCCGGCGGGCTTTTGTTTTACATCCTACAGCGCCGACTTAATAACCTTTCGATAATAAAGTACCGACAACAGACCGAAAATAGAATACAAAGCGGTATACAACACCATCACGATAATCATCGGCGTCCACAGCTCTGCCCCGAACAAGAACCATCCGGACTTGACGGCAAAGTAGCTGTGAAAAAGACCAATGACCAACGGAATGCCGAAGTTGTAGATTTGCTTGATCTGTATGCCCTTCAGCAAGTCCCCCCTTGTAAAACCGAGTTTTCTCAGTATCGTGTAATTCGGTTTCTCATCTTCGCTTTCATCCATTTGTTTAAAATAAAGGATGCATCCAGATGTGATCAAGAACGTCAGTCCTAAAAAGCCGACGATAAACATGAAAAGGCCGTAAATCGCTTTTTGAGACGTGCGTTCATCGAGGAGCGACAAATGCCGATCGCTTTGATTCACTTTTGCAAACAGCTTATTTGCCTGCTGCAGCTGATCTTCATTTTTCAGATTGATCCCGATAAATAAACTCGGTTCTTGCTGTAAGTTTGGATCTTTATTATCGTTTAGACGTTGAAACAGCGCATCATCGACAACCACAGCAGGCAATCCTCCACTGGTGAACTCATAGGATAAGAGAAATTCCTTCCTTATCCCTACAAAGTTTAACGATGCCGTCTCCTGTCTGCTCTTGACTTGAATGGTGCCGGAATCTTTAAAAACCATCATGGTTTGCAAAAGATCATTATATCCGGATAAAATCACGTCTCCCTTCGGTATATCAATCCCGTTAATCTCTTGATCGCTGACAACAGGAAGGGAGAGGTTACGCGGGTCCCCAGCCATATCTTCAGGATCTCCCTCTAAAACCTGTTCCAGATTGAAGGACGCTTGCAGAACATGGATTTCTTCTTTGCTATAAGAAATGCCATTTTCGTCTAAGAGCCCCGCAAACCGCTTGGCATCCTTCTGACTGGTCATGGCAAAATCAGCCGCCACACTTTGTTCAGCCACTTTCTCTACGGAATAGTACGCAATATAGCATAGGGACAATAAACTGATCGCCAGCGCCGAAACAGCTGTGATAATCGTTAATAACAGCGCGTTTGATTTCATTCGAAACATAATCGACGACAAGGATAACACTTCGTAAACATTTAAGTAGCCTCCCTTGCTTTTGCGAATGATGTTGGAGACAAAGCTGACTGAACCTTTATAAAACAGGTACGTGCCGATCATGACAGACCCGAGAATCAAGCTCATCGCATAGAACAATTCGTTTATGGTCTTGAATTTTCCGCCAAACAGCTCGGTGGAAATGTAATACCCCGACAAAATGAACACGATCCCCATTAAACCGATGATCATTTGGAAAACGGATATTCGTTTGACTTGATCCTCTGTAGATGAAGCTGCCTTAAACAAAGATAAAATGCTTTGCTTTTTGATAAACGCGTAGTTCATCATCATCACCAAAAGGTAGATTCCGCAGAAGACAATGATGGTTTGGATTAATGCTTCCCAGGAAAAATTCAGTTTAGCTTTCGCTTGAACATCGACAATTTTGAACAAAATCATCAGCACGAGTTTTGATATCGAAAACCCGGCAAATACACCGATGACTAAAGAGCCAAAATACAGCATGACATTTTCCGCGCTCAGGATGCGGAAGATTTTTTGCTTCCTCATGCCGATTAATTGAAACAGGCCGATTTCTTGGCTCCGCCTCTTGATAAAAATCGTATTGGCGTAGAGAATAAAAACCGCTACAACGGCCACGAGCAAAATAGAGGCTGTTTTTAATGCAGCCGCGCCTTTGATCGAAGATTTCACTTCATTGATTGAAGGATCATACTGAAGCGTGACAAATGAGAAATAAAGCGCCACGCTGAAGACTAGCGCAAACACATAGAGGTAATAGTTCCTGATGTTTTTTCTTAAGTTTCGAAAGATCAGCTGATGAATGCTCATGCTAAAACCCCGCCTAACACACCCTGCGTCTTCATGATATCCTCGAAGAACATCTGCCTGTCCTGGCCGCCTTTATTGAGCTGCGAATACATTTGGCCGTCCTTTATAAAAACAACCCTGCTGCAGAAGCTGGCGGCGACGGGGTCGTGGGTGACCATAACGATCGTAGCATGACGCTTTTGATTTAATCGGCTCAGCTTGTTTAATAAGTCTGATGCGGATTTTGAATCAAGCGCACCTGTTGGTTCATCTGCGAAAATAATGTCCGGTTCATGAATAAATGCCCTCGCGGCTGAAGTCCGCTGTTTTTGGCCGCCGGAAATTTCATTCGGATATTTATTTTTCAGCTCGTAGATGCCCAGTTCATTCGCCACTTCCTCAAACTTTTGATTGGCTTCTTTTTTAGACATCTTCGTAATCGACAACGGCAGCAGAATATTTTCTTTCACCGTCAGCGTGTCTAATAAGTTGTATTCTTGAAAGATAAATCCGAGATGCTGCTTCCGGAATTCAGCGAGCTGTTTTTCCTTCATACCGGTCATCTCAACCTGGTTGATCGCAATCGTTCCGTCGCTTACCTGATCAATGGAAGACAGCACATTCAGCAATGTTGTTTTACCCGAACCAGAAGGCCCCATAATGCCGACAAATTCACCCTTTTCGATATTGAGGTCGATTCCCTTTAATACTTCTTGTTTATTGAATTTATTTCCGTAGCTTTTTCGAATTTTATTCGCTTCTAATATCATCATGTCGCAAAACTCCTTTTTGTTGGATCATTTTCATTATAAAAAGGCGGACAGCCGTTTTCCTTCGATTTACCTAACAAAAAAGAAAAGCATGTGACATTATTGTCACATGCCTATGACACGCACAAATTCATTTCGTTTCGGAAAAATTAATGTAAAGGTTGCACCCGCTCCTGGTTTTGAGTCGATTTCAATATCGATCAGCAGCGACTTGGCCGCTTTTTTTGCTAAATAAAGCCCCATTCCGGTAGATGCTTGATCATGGTGCTCCATTGTTGATGTAAACCCTTTGTCAAACACGCGCGGTATATCTTTAGGATCAATGCCCCGCCCAAAGTCTTTTACTTCGAGATGCACACGTCCGTCCACTTCATAGCTTTTCACGATAATATCGGACGCTTCACTGTATTTCACTGCGTTGGTCAATAGCTGCCGAATGATAAAAGCCAGCCATTTCGAATCGCTGAGCACTTCCCCCGCCTCAAGCTGTATCTCAAACCCGATCCCTTTTTGAATGCACCAGGATTGTAAATCTTTTATTTCTTTAAATATCAATGATTTCAGTTCAAGGACTTCCGGTGAAAAGTCATTTTCGATAAAGGATATCCTTTTTTGATGAAGCTGCCGGTCGAGAAGCAGGTGAACGCGCAGCCATTCATACGAGAGCCTCGACTTTAGCGGTTCGTCTTCAATTGTCTCAATGATCAAATGCATCGCGGAAAGCGGCGTTTTGACCTCGTGGATCCACGCCATCAGTTCATCCTTTTCATTGTCAAGCGCCAAGCGGTGACGCTTCGCCTCTTGCTTCAATTTCTCCGTCTGTCCGGTAATATTTCTTTCAACAAGCATTTCAAACGGTGTTTCCGCTTCATGAATATTTGTCACATCAAGATTGTTTTCCCATGCATCAAGGCTTTTGTAAAATTTGCTTTCCTTCCGAAAGCGGACAAAGATAAAAATCATCAATATCAAAAGCGATAAATAGACGATGTAAAGGATCGGCGTCAATGGGATGGACGTATCGACAAAAGCGATCAACACAATCAGAAGCTGCTGACATAAAAATATGGCGATCCAGCTTCGCCTTTCAGTTAAAAATGCTTTGAGCATCATCGTGATCCTTCTTCTTTCGCCATATAGCCTTGGCCGACTTTCGTCTCGATAGATTGTCCCAGGTTCAAGGCATCCAGTTTTTTTCTCAGCCGGTTCACATTGACCGTCAGCGTATTATCGCTGACAAAACGCTCATCGTTCCACAAGCTTCTGATCAGCTCTTCCCGGCTGACAATTTTATTTTTTTGGTCTATCAGCTGCTTCAATATAAACATTTCATTCTTCGTCAGTTCTATCGCTCCTTTTTCATTGCTGACGCGATTTTGTTCAACGTCAATGGTCGCTCCACACCACGTTTTCAGGATGTGAGGCTCTGTATTATAGTCATACACGCGACGGAAAATCGCTTGGATTTTGGCGATCAGGACATCAAAATGAAACGGTTTTTGTATAAAATCATCCGCTCCCAGCTTCATGGACATGACCATATCAGCAGGATGGTCGCGCGAGGATAAAAAAAGAATCGGAACATTTGAACGGGAACGGATCAACCGGCACCAATGAAACCCGTCAAATTTAGGGAGCTGAATATCGATGATGACGCAGTCTGGTTTGACCGCCGCAAATTCCTGCGTCACTTCGCTGAAATCGCTGATGCCGTACACATCATAGGACCAGCCGGATAAGCGTTCTTTTATTTCTTGAAACAGCGATTCATCATCTTCAATCAGCAACAGTTTAAACATGGACCTCACCGCGCTTTTCTTTTTTATGTCAAGTGTATAGCAAATTGTTTTCACATGCTACAGAGAAGGGACAGAATCAAAAAAAGCTGCTCCCCCAAAGGGAACAGCTCAATCTTATAAACTCCCGCCATTCGTTTCAATCACATTCTTATACCAGTAAAAGCTCTTCTTCTTCGTTCTCTTCAGCGTCCCTTTTCCTTCATTGTCCCGGTCGACATAAATATAGCCGTAGCGTTTTTTCATTTCCGCAGTGGAGGCGCTGACCAGGTCGATCGGACCCCATGATGTGTAGCCGATGAGGTCGACGCCGTCTGCGATCGCTTCCCTTACTTCTTTTAGATGATCGCGCAAATAATTGATTCTGTAATCATCCTGGATCGAGCCATCCTCTTCGACGACATCGACTGCGCCCAGTCCATTTTCAACAATGAAGAGCGGCTTTTGATAACGGTCATACAGGGTGTTCAAGGTAATCCGCAGCCCTTTGGGGTCAATCTGCCAGCCCCATTCAGATGACTCTAGGTATGGATTTTTGACGCCGCCGAGCAAGTTGCCGTCTGTTTTGGCAAGTTCCTCATCCGTGCTGGCGACCATTGACATGTAATAGCTGAAGCCAATGTAATCGACCGTGTTTTCTTTTAGAATGTCTTCATCACCTTCGGCCATTTCAATCGTAATACCGTTTTCCTTCAAGAAGCGCTTCATATAACCCGGATATGCCCCTCGCGCCTGAACGTCAGAGAAAAACAGCGCTTTTCTCTCATTCTCCATTGCAGCAAGCACATCTTCCGGATTCGGTGTCATCGGATATGTCGTCGTGGCGGCGATCATGCAGCCGATTTTGGCGTCCGGAATCATTTCTCTGCCCGCTTTTACCGCAAGGGCGCTGGCGACAAATAAATGATGCGCCGCTTGGTACATCGCATTTAATTTGTTTTCACCCTCTTCAAACACGAGGCCTCCGCCTGTAAACGGCGCGTGCAGGACCATGTTGATTTCATTGAAGGTCATCCAGTATTTCACTTTGTCTTTGTAGCGGTTGAAGACCGTTCTCGCATAACGCTCATAAAACGCGATGACTTTCCGGTTTTTCCAGCCGCCGTAGTTTTTAATCAGACCGAGCGGCATTTCGTAGTGGGAGATGGTGACGACAGGCTCGATATTGTATTTGAGCAGCTCATCAAACAATTGATCGTAAAATTTGAGACCTTCCTCATTCGGTTCGCTTTCATCACCGTTTGGAAAAATCCGCGTCCAGGCAATCGATGTCCGAAACGCTTTAAAGCCCATTTCGGCGAATAAAGCGATGTCTTCTTTGTAGCGGTGGTAGAAATCAATGCCTTCGTGATACAAGTTCAATGACTCCATTGATTCATCAAAAGGATACATCACCCCGTTCGGCGACACATCAGCCGTAGAAAGCCCCTTCCCGCCGACATTGTAGGCACCTTCCACCTGGTTTGCGGCAACCGCACCGCCCCATAGGAATCCATCAGGAAATCTTTTGGCATTTTCACTCATACGATTTCACCTCAAAATGATTTTTTTGTCCCCCTCCCGATGGGGAGAGGGGTGATCTTTATATTTACGACAGCTCGATAAGCGCTTCCAAAGGATCCACGCTTTCCGCTGTTTTGACCGGCTTGATTGATTGATACCGGTCCGTATTTGTGACAATGACGGGGGTTATCAGCTGGAAGCCCTTTTTCTCGATCGCCTCCATGTCAAATGAGGCAAGCCTGTCGCCCGGTGCGACAACATCTCCGGCATTCACATGTACGGTAAAATGTTCACCGTTCAATTTCACTGTGTCGATCCCGATATGGATAATAATCTCAGCTCCATTGTCACTCGTGATACCGAGCGCATGCTTTGTTTGAAAAACCGTTGTAACCGTGCCGGATACCGGGGATACGACTTCGCCTTCTTCAGGCTCGATGGCTACGCCTTTTCCCATCACTTCTCCGGAAAATGTCGCATCATCTACTTCGCTTAACGCTCTGACTTCTCCTTTCAGCGGGCTTTGAATGATTTCTCCCGCGCCCGCTTCAGATGGAACGGCTTCCGGAGCGTCGGCTTCATCAGACGGAACGTCTTCAAATCCCAATAAGTAAGCGATTGCCGTTGCCGCAAAGAAGGCGATGATGATACCGATCAGCGCCTGTATAAAAGTCGGGCCGATAAACGTCGTAACTCCCGGCAAACCGACGTTTCCGCCAATAATATAGGCGGCTACACCGGTGACGCCGTAGAAAGCACCACCGACAGCGGCGCCAAGAAGCGCGGAAACAAACGGCTTTTTCAGCCTCATATTGACACCGTACATCGCCGGCTCTGTAATTCCCATCAAAGCCGTGATGCTTGTCGTAAGCGACAATGATTTGAATTTCTTATTTCTGGACCGCAGGAAGACGGCAAATGATGCGCCAGCCTGCCCCATATTCGCCAAAAACATCGCAGGTATCAAATAATCGTAGCCGTTTTGCGTAATGTTGTTGAACATAACCGGAATGAAAGCATAGTGCATTCCTGTCATGACGATCAAAGAAAACGTTCCGGCTAAAAGAATCATCGTGATTAAACCGGCATTTTCAAATAAACCGTTCACACCGATTGACAGATAGTTTCCTGCAATCGCACCGAGCGGACCGACCGTAATTAATGTGACAGGCACGACAACCAGCAGCGTCAGCGTCGGTACAAAAATCATCTTCAACGAAGTCGGGGTGACTTTGTCAATCCATTTCTCAACGTAAGATGCAATCCAAATCGCGAGCAGGATCGGAATGACGGTTGACGAATAAGTGGCAGCGGTTACAGGCAATCCGACAAAGGAAATGCTTTTCCCTGAACCGAGAAGCGCTGTCAGATCGGGATGCAGAATCGCCGCCCCGATCGCGGCCGCAACATAAGGGTTGCTGCCGAATTTTCGTGCGGCGCTGACCGCCAGCAAAATCGGCAGGAAGTAAAATGCTCCGTCGCCGATGGCAGATAAAATGGTGTGGACCTGACTATTTTCGCTCATCCAGCCGAACGTGACGGCGATCGCAATGATCCCCTTGATCATACCCGCTCCGGCGATCGCCGGGAGAATCGGCGTAAATACGCCCGAGATCACATCAAAGATGGCGGACAGCACATTTTTCTTTTTGCCGGTTTGCTGCATGCTTGCTTTTTCATCGCTGAGCCCGCTGTTGGCAATGATCGCTTTATACACGTTCGGCACATCATTTCCAATGATGATCTGAAATTGCTCACCGCTGATGTTCGTGCCCATCACGGCAGGCATTTTTTCCAGTTGGGCCCGGTCTGCCTTCGTGTTGTCATAAAGGTTGAAACGCAGTCTTGTCATGCAGTGAATCACGCTCTGGACGTTCTCTTCACCGCCGACGAGTTGTAAAATGTCTTTTGATACTTTATTATAATCCATATGAGTACCTCCTCTTTGGGGGAATCTGCCGGACTGAAGGTGGCCGCCTTCACCCGGCTTTTTTTATTGCATTTCTTTTTTAAGATTTTAATAGCTTCGCCTCACCTCCTTATTTCAGGCACAAAAAAAACCTAAATTACGCCGCCATTTTCGGGACAATATCCCAAAAATGATGCGCAACTTAGGTTTTGCCTGCATAGCAGTAACAATCCTTAGGAACTTGGTGATATTAGTTTGTAACTATACTTTAGCACCTGGGTTTGTTTATGTCAACGCTTTCATTACGTATGATTCATAAAAAGTGTAATTAACTGCTTTGATCTCACTGTGTGGCAGCTCTCCAGTTTATTTCCTGCCGTATATTAGATTCAAGGGTTCCCAAAGTATTGGCATTTCCTTAAAGGTAGATTGAAAGAATCAGGAATAATCGAATCAAAAAGTCCCGGATATTTTGTTAAATAAGGATATTTATTCAAAAAATATTAAATTATCCTTGAAAATGGGTTTCTTCAGTAATACAATGGAAATGTCAGCAAATTCAAATCTTTCCAACTATTATTGTGAAAGGCGGTGATACTATGAATTTTGAAGAATATAAAGTTAGCGCTTCAAATATCCAGCTAAATGGAAAAGTTGTCATTAGTATTTATAAGTAATAGAGAGAATACTTAAAGATTGAAGGAGCTGACACTATATACAAGAGCCATACATTTTGTACGGCTCTTGTAGTCGATCATTTTTATTGAAAAGAAGGAGCCAAATTAATGAAGTACTACTTAAAAAAAGGAATGTTTTGGACTAAAAAAGAGAATGAAATCATCGTTTATTACACAAATTCCAGTTTAAGAAAAGGGATTCGTTCTTCCGATAATGAAAAGCTGTTCCAGCTTCTCACAATATTATCAGAACCAAAAACATACTCTGAATTGGTTGAAGCAGCCCCATTTGAAAAAAAAGAAAATTTAGATGCCACTCTTTCTTATTTATTATCAAAAGGATATATTGCCGTTCAAGAAAGAGACGTTCAGAAAGTTGAAAATCGAGTCCGCAGTTTTGTAGACAGCATCCCAAATGTTTCATATAACGACTACAGCCTTTCCATCGAAAAGACGCATATATGTATCATTGGTACCGGTACCGCGGGAAGTTATATACCCGAATGCTTAATTAAGCTAGGATTAAATAGATTCACTTTGATTGATCCTGATAAAGTAGAGGAAAATAATTTATATGCCCAGAATTTCTCTTTTCGGGATGTCGGAAGATATAAAGTCGAAGTTCTAAAACATAAATACGAAAATGAGTTTAAAACAAGCAACATTACGGCAATTATTCGACAATTGAGCAACTATGAAGATCTTAAGCATGCAGTCGCTCTTGAAGAAATTGATTATCTGGCATTATGCGCAGATAACAACACTTTAATCATAGATGTTTTGGAAAATATATTTTTGGATTTCCCCAACATCAAAATCATTATTAGCGGTTATGCAGTTTTCCAGCAGCATTGTTATTTAATCGATAGAGAAACAAACGCTTCCATTTTAAAAGAGATTAAGCAAAATGTCAGAACGCTAAACGAACTGGATGAAGTCATTGTAGAAAATAGCGGTGTTATATTTGATTCTTTATTTTCAGCCATTTCGATTTCAAAAATCATTTTTGATCATGTATTAAACATAAACTCTCCAAAAATTGCTAAAGCTGACTTTCTCAACAACAGGTACTTTATCGGCAATGAGGACGAATACAAAATCCATGAAGAATATGAACACAGATTCACCGATCAAACTGTTTTGTAATGAACCCTAAAAAATAGGTGGGTATTCGAATGATAAGTGTACTAAAGATAAAAAATTTCTTTCTATTATTCAGTGGCAGATTGTTAACGAATTTGGGGGACAGCATCTATAGCGTCGCGGCTATGTGGCTTGTATTTAAATTAACCGGAAGCTCTTTTTACACCGGTCTCGCGGGAATGCTGATCATGCTTCCGGGAATATTTGAGTTTTTAGTTGGGCCCTTAATTGACAGATGGCGTTTAAAATCAATCTTGATTTATACTCAGTGGATTCAGGCTTTTGTTGTCATGGCCGTTCCCCTCTCATACTTTCTCGGTTTTTTAAATGTATGGCTTGTCATTTTTGTCATGCTTATAGCTACTTCTATTGAACAAATCGTCTATCCGGCACAGCAAGCAGCTTTACCGAAGCTATTGAAAAAAGAGGATCTTGTAGCCGGCAACTCTTTGATGACTTTTGCTTATCAGGGAACAGATATTGTTTTGGTTGGATTATCCGGTATGTTAATTGTATACATAGGTGTCATCAATATATATCTGATTGATGTATTGACATTTGTTTTAGCTGCGCTCATCTTTGGGCTCATGAAATTTCCCCTAACTGACACGAACCCTTCATCATTAGAGAGCAAGAAATCTTACTTCAGTGAATTAAAAGAAGGAAAAGATTTCGTTAAAAACTCAATTATTCTTAAAATGTTGATTCCTTTAACAATTATAAACTTCATTTTTGGTATGATTACAGCAATTATGCCTGAGTTTTCAAGCCATATAGGAGGAGAAGCATTTTACGGCTATTTTCTGTGTACAATGTCTATTTCTTTATTGCTGGGTTCGCTATTATCCCAGATTCTAACTAAATTACCTTTAGGATATACGACCATTTCTTGCTTTTTTCTCTCAGCGTTCTTTTGGTTTTGCTCATACTTATCAAGCCATCCTCTCATGATTTTAATCAATTTCGGACTTGCTTTTATTCCCATTGGAATTCATAACGTTATATTAATTTCTACGATTCAATCATTGGTACCTGAAGAGCTTACAGGAAGGGTATTTGCGTTGGTCGGTTCCCTGTCGGCATTGTTTTTACCGATAGGTTCCCTTTTGGGAGGCTTTTTATCAACTCAAATCGAAGTTAAATTAATATATGGATTGGGGAGTTTTGCAATCTTATTTATTGCAGCGTATTGGCTGCTGACTTCAAAATTACGGGCACTGCCTGCACCAGGCGATGTTTCTGAAGATCATCCTCAATTATCTGCTAACCATGAAAACAGTTTCAACTAAATCTAATAGGGGGCACATGTCCCCCCCTATTCAAAATTATCTATAATGTCTTCTTTTCCATCTTTTCCGAACACCAACCGCTCTTTGAGCATATAATGTTCTCTGGCGTTTTTTATAATGCTGCTCGTTTGTTTCATCCTCTTCCGGCTTCTTCTCCTTTTGAAGAATAAATCCCGCGACTAAAAAAGGGATGCCTGAAAGATTTGTGAAGATATTTTTAATCCCCATGGCTAAAATAAAAGCTCCCCAACCAGAAAATGGGTTGTTTCTGATTTTTATATAGGCCGTGATTTCCAGGGCAATAAAAAGAAGCGACTGCGCTAATATCACAATCAGCATGATCAAAATGAAAAGGAGGACTAAATTAAAGAAAGTGCCCGAGTAAACCATCATTTTCAGCATGTCGACGAAAGTCGCAGCCTGCACATATCCGTCTGTGACATTTGGATTCCAAACAGCATAAGAATCAAACTGATGTTTGATATGAAAAAAAGCGAATAAAATGATAAACCAATAAATGATATGTAAGCTGATGCCTAATAAGGTGAGTCTGTTTGCTGCTTTGTTTTGCATGTCGTTCCTTCTTTCTGTCATGATTGAAGAGAATGTATCGCCTCTTCATGGTTTGCCGGAAACGATTTTAATTCGCGCTGATCCAAGTCTTCGTCTAATAAGCAAACCTTTTGAATCTGCCTGTTTTGGTAGTGGTGATAATAATAGCTGCACGTTTCACTGCACATGACCGCCGTGTATTGGGTATAGTCGTCTTCTCCCTGCTCTGTGATGACAATTCCTTTCGGGATATTCATATTGGAAAGAATATGAAATGCTGCCGATACGCCTTCCGTCTCGCCGGAAACCGGTTTAATATGTTCCTTCAAATACGCGGCCCTTACAAACCGAGATGGCGGTGTGAAGTCTCCCGGCAGACCCGCTAATCCCGAACCTTGGCCAAAAGCCGACAATGTCAGCTTTCCCACTTTTTTTGCGGTAAACTGGCCCGGGCGGAGCCCGATGTAGTTTCGCAAATTGGTCAAATGCCATGGGAATTCCGGGCTGTTCGTCAGCACGCCAACCGGATTGTCATGAATTTGGGTGCCGGCTGCCGTCGGTTCAACAACAATGCTGCGACCGGAACCGTCCGATAATATCCAGTGAAGCGGAGTGACCGTCTTCAGCAAAGCAACCTCTCTCTCCACGATGGCAAGCGAAGCGGCAGCTTTTTTCACTTCTTCCACATCACGGCACTGTGACAGCACCCATGTCACAAATTCATGCGGCGCGATGTTATGATATTGATCCTGCGCCTCTTTTTCATAGACGGCATAACCCGGGAAATAAAGTGCTGCACAAGCCAAGCCTTTTTCATTCACCCCATCGGCGAATAAAGCATTGTTCAGTTTCCTGCCCATGCCGATAAACGCATAGCCTCCCTCATGCTCCTTGCCGTCCGCTTCGCTTTTCCATTTGTAATGCCGCGGATGCAGCAGCACTTCTCCATCTAGCTGAAAAGCAAAATCCATTGTTCTTGCCAACAAATGCTCCCGACTGGCAGTCGCCAGCGTCATACTTGTACACATTGCGCTCCATCCTTTTTGTTTGATATTACACTTAGTGAACAATTCATGTTCATGTTACCGAATTGGAAAAGATTCGTCAAAATGAAAGGGTAATAGAAAAAAGCCGAGATAAAAACCTCGGCTAGTTAATTAAATATATTCCTCTAGCTGTCAAAAAGAAGTATTATCTTTTTTATATTCTAACTTTCTAATTATGTCATAAGTTTTTTGATTGTTGTAAAATAAAATACGATAAGAGTCCCCTCCATAAAAACAAGATTTTTTAATGTTTAATAAAATGTCATCTTCATATTCAGTTACCATATTATCTTCATATATACAATTTTGAACTTTTAAAAAATACTTCATCGCCTTTTCTTCAACCTTTTTGCTTACATGTTCTAATATTAGTTTTGCTATCAGTATTGTTGATATAATAGGAAAGCTTATAAAAGCAATGTATATAGATACTTGTCCAGAAATAAAATGATTGTGGCTCAGCATACTTACCCCTAAGTTTAAAAAATTAAAGATCACTATAATTGAGCTTGCAATATTAAGATAATTGAGATACTGTTTTAAGTTCAATGTTGATTGGAATATAAGGATATAAATCAATAACAAACAACATGATAGAAAGGTAAATATAAGTAACCCCCATAAATCATGTAGTATGTTCAATAGTTTTTTATCATTTATTCTATATAATCCGGTTGGAAATAACCAATATTTCGCTCTTTCTTGAATGGATAAAATCAAACTTATGCTTTGAGTAATTATAGAAATTTTTAATCCCCACTCCAAAAAATAACCGAAAATGATTTCAAATATATTATGTGTTTTTTTGAGGTGAACGCAAAAGGAACCTAGCAGGTAAATAATTAAAATGAATATAGGAAATTGGGCAATATAATCATTGCTATCAAAAAAAAATAGAATAGGTATACTTATTGTCATTAATATTGCTGAAATAATAGCATTTTGAAACTCTTTTAGTCTGTTATGGTAATCTTTTTTATAATCAATGTAATAATAATCAAAAAGTTTATTACTATTATTGTAACATTTAAATAAATATTGAAATCGAAAATAAAGTACACTCACAAAAAATAAAAAAAATATACTGTAAGAAGATACTCTTATTATTTCTTCAATAAAAGAGTTACCTAATTTTCTATCTAAGTATTGAACACAGAAAAAAGGTGTAAAAACCAGATAAAAAAAACCCAAACTTGAAATTTTGATAATTTTATTTATATTATATTTCAAGAAAGTTATTATTTTCTTCATAGATTCTAAACTCCTCTTGCTTCAGACAATGTCTATATGCATGGCAACAGCATTAGATATGTCGGAAATAAATTGAATTTAATAAGAATAACTATGTATTACGTTTTAAATAATTCCCCTTAATTAACTTATTTTAAAGACTTTATCTTTAATTATCGTATAATTCATTTGGTTTTTCCATATAAAAGCCGATCTAAAAAAGCACATACCTTAAATAGGTATATGCTTTTTTGTTATCCTCACTTTATCTAATCTTAATCCTTATTTCCCCAAACCGCATCCCCTTCACGAGACAACGCGCTAAATGTCATTACTTTCCGCCCGGCGCTCGCATCCCACTGCCGCAGAAACACGCCGTCGTATTGTTTTCCGTCGATCTTGAGTTCAATTCGGTTGTGTCCTGTTTTCTTCCATGTTCCCGTCGCCGCGCCAGACACTTTTCCATTCTGATGTAAATGAATGTCCGTTGATTGTTTGATGTCTGCGGAGATGTCTTTGCCGTGCCGCACCAATTCGTAATCGCCAATCACATCCGCTTTTTTCACCTTCCCGGGCTTTTCTCCCGCATAGCGGTGAGGCGCGACGACAGGCCAGCCCTCTTTGTTCATCAGCATTTGATGGACGCGGACTTCATGCTCCTCGCCTCTTTCCGGGAAACGGGTGTGGAAAATCAAGTAGGATTGGCCGCTTTTTTCATCATAGAAAGCGGAATTATGCCCTGGTGAGACATAGCCGCTTTTATTTTCAAACTGAAAGTTCCCCATGAGCTTGACGCCGTAAGGTTCAATGGAACGGTCATCAAAAAGCGTGCCTTCTTTGCCGCGAACATCGATCATCGCATTGCCTTCTGCATCATAGTATGGGCCGTCCGGCTGTTTGGAGCGGGCGACACGGATGTTGTACCCGCCGTCAGCGGCAAGTCCCCCGAAGGACATGTACAGGTAGTAATACTGTGTTTCAGGATTGTAGAGAATGTATGCACCTTCAATCCGGCTGTGGTTGCCGCCAATCAGCTTTTTCCCGTACCCCTGGCCGGGAAGCGGGAGTCCGGTTTTCCGGTCCATTTCTAAAATGAAAATCCCGCCTGAATAGGAGCCGTACACCATCCACAGTTTTCCGTCCCGGTCAAAAAATGTGTGCGGATCGACGACATTCGGATGCTTTGTCGCGTCATAAAGGGTGCCGTCATTGCTGATTCCGTCCATTCCCGACTTTAAAAATATGCCTTTGTTTTTGTACGGGCCTTCGATGTCGTCGGCGACGGCCAGACCGAGGGCCGATCGCGGCGAATCGCCGCGGCAGGCGTTGTAATACATATAAAATTTGCCGTCCTCAAGCTGTGTGACATCCGGCGCCCACAATGTATCGCTTTCCGCCCATTCAAAGGTTTCTTTTAATTCTTCATATACATTCGGAATCAGGGGATTGTTGTTGTTTACACTGGAAGAAATCTGCGTCCATTGCATAAGGTCGTCTGACTTGGCGGAAGCCAAATGCGAGCCGAATACATAGTACGTATCATCGACCTTGATGACGGATGGATCATGAACGGTCACATCGGAAAAAATCGGTTTTTGAAATGTTGCAAATGCAGTGCCTGGCACTAAACAGGCAGTGATGATGAAAGTCAATGCAAGAATCCGAAAGAAACGCTTACTCATCTTCATTTGTTCTCCTCTCTTTTGAAACGCTTTCATTTTTGACAATCCATCATATGCCGCTTATCCGTTGTTTATTACGAACAAAAAGGCTCTCGACAAAGTCGACAGCCTGAAATTAGCTCTTCCTTGCTTTATGCACTTTCAACAATTTCCCTTTGACGGTTGTTTCTTTCATCGCATTTAACACGAGCGGGCCTTTTCCGTTTAATATCTCAACAAATGAACATTGCTCTTGAATCGTGATAATACCGATATCTTCCGCAGACACACCATCGATTTTAGCAATCGTTCCGACGAAATCAACGGCTCTCAATTTCTTCTTCTTTCCCCCATTAAAATAGAGCTTCATGATTGCTTGATTTAACGATTCACTCTTATCTTTTTTAAGCTCGGGTTTTTTATTGATATTCTGTTGAAACGCCGCTTTTGCTTGCGCCACTTCTTTTTTTGACGGAGCCTCGATGACAGGAATGGCTAAACCGATATAGTCTTCAATTTCCGCCACGATGTTCTTTTCAGACGGTGTGGCAAAGGTGACCGCTTTTCCCCGGCTGCCGGCTCGTCCCGTTCTTCCGGTACGGTGCACATAGCTTTCTTTATCTAATGGAAGGTCATAGTTGATCACATGTGTCATGTTCTCAATGTCGATACCCCTTGCCGCCACATCGGTGGCTATCAAATAGCGGAATGCTCCGCGCCTAAAGCGGTTCATCACGGCAAAACGTTCTTCTTGAGACATTCCGCCATGGATTTTCATGCAGGGATAACCTAAACCGGCCAATCGCCGGTGCAATTCGTTCACATGTTCCTGTGTGCGGCAAAACATGATGCAGCTGTCCGGGTTCTCAGTAATTAAAACATCCCGCAAAAGTGAAAATTTGTCATGTTCGTTTACAATGATCAGTGCATGATCAATGTCCGCGGTTGTCATACCGCTTGCTTTGATCTCGATTTTCAAAGGGTTTTTCATATATTGATCGGCAAGGTGCTCCACATCCTCCGGAAAGGTCGCTGAAAACAGCATGGTCAGCCGTTCATCAGGCAGATGACGGATGATCGCTTCAACCTGGTCGATAAATCCCATATTCAGCATTTCATCAGCTTCATCGATGATCAGGTATTGCAGTTTTTCCAGCGGAAGCGTTCCTTTTTCAATGTGCTCTAATAAACGGCCCGGAGTCCCGACAACCACATGGCATTTTTGTTTCAGCTCCGTTTTTTGCCGCTCAAAGGACGATTTTCCGTAAACAGCTGCTACTTTTATTCTTTTATAGCGGCCGATGTTGATCAAATCCTCTTTTACCTGAGCGGCCAGCTCGCGCGTCGGTGTCAAAACCAGGGCTTGAGGCTTGTTTTCTCCCCAGTCCGACAACTCGCAAACCGGAATTCCAAACGCAGCCGTCTTCCCGCTCCCCGTCTGTGCTTTCACGATCACATCCCGACTTTTAAGCACCGCGGGGATCACTTCGCTCTGCACCGCGGTCGGATGCTTATACCTTAGATGATCGAGGGCTTTCACGATATCTCCGCTTAACCTAAAGCTTTTAAAACTGGTTTTGCTCATAAATGGACTCCTTTTGGTCATATGTTTTCCAGTGAATGATGGCGTATGTATATGAATGTGATTATACGCTAAGGCTCCTTGATTTTAAAAGGCATTAAAAAAGAGGCTGGATAAAAACAACCCCTAAAAATGCAATAACATAAGCTCTACAACAATGTGGAGTCCAAACTTAAACAAACTACTTCAGATAATTAAACATGAAATAAATTAATCGATAGAGACGACAACTTTAAGTATTTCTATAAAATAATTGTTTAAAAAATAGAGGCTATTGAAGCTATTGAAAAGATTAATGCTATGATGAAAATAATTCCCATTAAACGCTGCAAAAGAAAAGGAAGACGGGCTAAAACAACCTGAACTTCGTAATTTATTGTCCAAGCAAAAAATAAGAAATATCGTAAAAAATCGTTTATCCACCCACCCGGTTCTTCATATATATTAACTTCATACTGTTTTATTACCCATGTAGGAAATAGCAATGAAAATATTGCCATGATAAAATTGATAGTCAACGACACATACAATAAAGCGCTTGGATATGGAATATGTTCTCTTAAAACAAAACTTAAAAATAAACTTAAAACAATGAATGTAGTAATGCCTACTATTAGATTTGATTTTTTAAATATATTTGTCCTCGGACTAATATATATTTTTTTTGTTTTAAAACCATAAACAAAAGAAAGTAAAATCAAAAAACATTCTGCAATAAATATAAATAAAAATAACGAAATACCGCTGTCATCTTGATTCCAATATGGAATATTTATCAGTAAAAGTGCCACTAACAACAGGAGTACAGCATTGCTTCTCAACAAAAAAATACAGCTTTTTTTCATGGAAAACATAAATCCGTTATCCTTTTCTTTTCCTAAATAGAGAAGAGATATCGCTTTCTAAAGAGGAGATTTTAGCAGCATGGTTGGACATATCATTCACCCCGGTATGAAGATTTCCTCATGAATTAAACTATTGTTTAAAATCCTGTTTGCAAAAATAAACAACTGCGAAAACAAATCCCGTCATAACGGCTAAAAAGAAAGATATCGCCAACAAGCCTAAATAACCAAATCCCAGCCCGGCATCTCTTGCAGGATCACCAGTTGCCAACAACATGAGCAAAAAATAAGAGAGAAGTGCATATAAAAAAAAGGATGTGACACCTGTAAGAATAAATATCATCAAACTTGCAAAAGCCGCCGTTAACATAAAATTGTTCCTCCGCCATAAGTCGTTCATAATTTTTAACATTCAGGTTGAAAGACCACTTTTTCGTGAAATTTCCCCTACATTCCGATCTTGCACAATCTATAAATCGAGACCTTTTTCATAATACAATATGTACCAAAACAGATAAATAGGAAATAAGGCTTGTCTTGAATGGTTGATCTTGCATCCATTTTTTAGAGCGGGGGGCTGAATAGATAAAAAAACAGCACATCCCCTTAAGGCCTGTGCTGTCCTCATGTTCTTCTATTCGGTAATCACCGTATGCACCAGCTTCGGCGCTTCGGCTTTTGCTGCGATATTAATGTTTTCATACACCTTGGCGATGACGTCATCAACATTTTCGCGGTTGGCGTAAAGTGTGACCAAAGGTTCTCCTTTTTCGACCGTGTCACCGACTTTTTTGCGGAGCATGATGCCGACGGCAAGGTCGATTTGGTCTTCTTTTGTAGCGCGTCCCGCTCCTAAGAGCATGGCTGCGACTCCGATTTGGTCGGCGACGATTTCAGAAACGACACCCGCTTCTTTGGCAGGAACGTCGATTTTGTAGGCGGCTTGCGGAAGCTTCGCCGGGTCATCTGCAACCGAGCTGTCACCGCCTTGGTTTTGCAGGAAGTCTTTAAATTTTTGCAGGGCTTTGCCGTTTTTCATCACTTCCAGCAACTGCTCTCTGGCTTCGTCTAGTGTTTCGGCTTTTTTGGCGAGAACGACCATCTGGCTGCCCAACGTTAAGACAAGCTCGGTTAAGTCGTCCGGTCCTTCTCCCTTTAATGTGTCGATCGCTTCTTTTACTTCAAGTGCGTTTCCGATGGCAAATCCAAGCGGCTGAGACATATCGGAGATGACAGCCATCGTTTGGCGGCCGACATTGTTTCCGATGCGGACCATCGCTTTTGCAAGGTTGACGGCGTCTTCGTCCGTCTTCATGAATGCGCCGGCGCCTGTTTTGACGTCAAGGACGATGGCGTCTGCCCCGGCGGCAATTTTCTTGCTCATGATCGAGCTTGCGATCAGCGGAATTGAATTGACCGTCCCTGTCACATCGCGGAGAGCATACAGTTTTTTATCCGCAGGCGTCAAGTTCCCGCTTTGTCCGATGACGGCGACCTTGTCGCGGTTGACAAGATCAATGAACTCGTCTTTTGAAAGTTCCACGTGAAACCCTTCTACCGCTTCCAGCTTGTCAATTGTCCCGCCTGTATGCCCGAGGCCGCGTCCTGACATTTTGGCTACCGGTACGCCGAGAGCGGCGACAAGCGGTGCGAGCACAAGCGTTGTCGTGTCGCCGACGCCTCCTGTTGAGTGCTTATCGACCTTGATGCCTTCAATGGCGGAGAGGTCGATCGTCTCCCCGGAATTGACCATCGCCATCGTTAAATCGGCGCGCTCTCTGTCTGTCATGTCTTGAAAATAAATGGCCATGGCAAGCGCGCTTGCTTGATAGTCAGGAATGCTTCCATCTGTATAGCCTTTGACGAAGAATTGAATTTCTTCTGTCGTCAATTCTTTGCCGTTTTGTTTTTTAGTGATGATATCGACCATTCTCATTGTGATCACCATTCCTTTACGTCAATGTTTAATAGATCAAACCTACAACAGTAGCTGTTAAGAAACTGACGAGTGTGGCCCCGTACAAAAGCTTCAACCCGAAGCGGGCAACGACATTTCCTTGTTTCTCATTCAGCCCTTTCACAGCGCCGGCAATGATGCCGATGGATGAGAAGTTGGCAAAAGAGACGAGGAATACGGAAACAATCGCTTCCGTGCGGCCGCTGAAATGGAGTCCGCCTTGTGCGAGCGTCTGCATGGCGACAAACTCGTTCGATACCATTTTCGTCGCCATGATGCTTCCGGCATTCACGGCTTCATTCCATGGAATACCCATCAAGAAAGCAAACGGCGCAAACACATATCCGAGCAGTTCTTGGAAAGATATCCCCAGTACGGCATTGAAAATACCGTTGATCATTGCGATGATCGCCACAAAGCCGATCAACATGGCCGCCACGACAACCGCAACTTTAAAGCCGTCCATAATATATTCGCCGAGCATCTCGAAAAAGGATTGCTTTTCCTCTTCCTGCACTTCTACCATATCATGTTCTTGATCCACCTCATAAGGATTTATGATCGAGGCGATGATAAACCCGCCGAACAAGTTTAAAACGAGTGCTGTGACGACATACTCCGGTTTCAGCATCGTCATGTAGGAGCCGACGATAGACATCGATACGGTGGACATCGCTGAAGCGCACAGTGTATAAAGTCTGTGCTTAGGCAGCATGCCCAATTGTTTTTTTAATGAGATGAATACTTCTGATTGGCCTAAAATCGCCGATGCCACGGCATTGTAGGATTCAAGTTTTCCCATCCCGTTGACTTTGCTGAGCGCCAGACCAATATATTTTATTATAAACGGAAGGATTCTCCAATATTGCAGAATTCCAATTAAAGCAGAAATAAATACAATAGGCAGCAGCACGCTCATGAAGAATGTGGACTCATTCACATTCACAAGCCCGCCGAACACAAAGTTCACACCTTCAGCTGCGTATTCAAGCAAATAGCTGAACCCTTTCGCAAATCCGCCGACAAGGTAGTTTCCGACGCCTGTGTTCAACAAGATATATCCTAGTACAAATTGCAGTACGATCATGACGATAACCGGACGATACTTGACTCCTTTTTTCCCGTTGCTGAACAGCCATGCCATACCTAAAATAACAATTAATCCTATGATCCCGATGAGATACTTCATATGTTGATCCTCCCGAGGATGAATTCGCTTACAATCTTTGCGTCAATATACGGGAAGCTAAAGCTTCCCGCTTATCCCGAACTTAATAGTTGTCTCCGCTTTTTCCTTCCGCTCCGCTGACGATGGAAACTCCTGCGCTCGCCCCGATTCGGCTTGCTCCGGCTGAGATCATGTTTTCTACATCCTCTTTAGTGCGAATACCTCCGGATGCTTTCACCCCAATATCAGGTCCGACGGTTTTCCGCATTAAAGCAATGTCTTCCGCTGTCGCACCGCCTGTGGAGAATCCCGTTGAGGTTTTCACAAAATCGGCTCCGGCCGCGACAGCCAAGCGGCATGCGCGTTCTTTTTCTTCATCTGTGAGCAGACATGTTTCAATAATCACTTTGACAAGCGCTTTTCCTTCGGCCGCTTCCACCACTCCGCGGATATCGGCTTGTACAAAATCATCGTCGCCGTCTTTTAACGCGGCAATGTTGATCACCATGTCAACCTCTGTCGCTCCTTTTGCAATCGCGTCTTTTGTCTCGAACGCTTTTGTTTCCGTCGTATTGGCGCCAAGCGGGAAACCGATGACAGTGCAAACGTCAATTTCCGTTCCCGCAAGCTCTTTCGCGGCGAACTCGACCCATGTTGGATTGACGCAGACGGAAGCGAATTGGTACGCTTTCGCTTCTTCGATCAGCTTTTTGATTTCTCCTTTTTGTGTATGCGGTTTCAATGCTGTATGATCAATGATTTTTGCAATCTCCATATACAAGCACTTCCTTTGTTTTAAGATAGTTTCAGCATAACCGATTTCTGAACAAATGTAAATTATGATGTGAACTTTTGTTCACTAGAAAATAAAGTAAAATCCAGGCTGTTCACCTTGGACAATTCAATCTTTTAACAGTTCTTTTGCCGTATGCTGATCGATAATCAGGACATTGGCATATTTCCCATTGAGCGCGCCGTGGATGGCGGCCGTTTTGCGGATGCCGCCGGCAACAAGAATCGACCGTTCTTTCTGCCTGAGATCAGCAAGTTCGACACCGATTGTCCGGGAATTGATCGCATCGCTGCAGATCTTTCCGTCCGCATCAAAAAAGCGCGAGCAAATATCGCCGACTCCGCATGATTTCAAGAGCTCTTTTTCCTGATCATTAAAGTAGCCGAGCCTGAACAAAAGGGCTTCATCCCGAACCGTCCCGACCGTAAAAATGGCGATGTTCGCCTGCCTGCCCATTTCCATGATCCGTTTGATATGCCTGTCCTGCTCAACCATCTGCTTGACCTCGGCGTTGTCAAACACAACCGGCAGCGGAAGGTATCTCGGCATTGTCTGAAAGGCCTCGGCAAACAGCTGAATCGTTTCAGACGAATAGGTATTGACATTCGAGTGGCTGATACCGCCTTTCAGCTGAACGACTTCGACGCCTTTCACCTGCTTGGCGTGGAGATTTTGCGCGATCTGATACATCGTCGTTCCCCAGCTGACGCCGACGATGTCGCCGTCCTTGACGGCTCCATGCATGTATTCGGCGCCGAAGCGGCTCAGATAATGCGTGATGGTCGTATAGTCGGAGGTCGGCGAAAAGACGACGTGCGCTTCAAGCAGCCCGTATTTTTCTTCAAGCATCGCACCGAGCGCATTCATGTCCTCAAACGGATCCATGACGCGAATCTGGACATACCCCTTTTCCTTTGCATACTGAAGCAGCCTCGATACAGTCGGCCTTGAAATCTCAAGCTGCTCGGCGATTTGCTGCTGGCTATAATCCGACTGATAGTAAAGCCTGGCCGCTTCAATGCTCAATTGCTGTTTTTCCTTGTCCATCACGTGCCTCCCCTTTAGAGAACCGTTTTAATCCATATTATATAGGCTGAGGGCCTTTTTCATCCAGATGAACTTTAAATAAAGCTTCCCCTTTTTCCAAACTGCTGTAGCCTAAAATTCAAAAAACTCGCGAATACTAACAGTTGTTTTTTAGCCATTTGTTAAAATTGAATTTAAAAACTCTTTAATTTTATTATTTTCGTCACTCTCAATTGTTTTTAATCTAAGGAGGGGTATATCTGATTTTCTAAGAATTGAATCCTTCAATGAATCTCGTCTAAGTTGCTCCTTATTCGATCTATTGTGATATGCCGAACCGTCTACTTCAATCACTCCTGCAGGTTCATTCCCCATTTTATAATGAATGAGGAAATCACAGCGTGCCGAAGTTTGTATAAACTTTTGCTCTTCCGAACTTAAATGGGATGTCTTCCTGATCAAATCCTTCAAGCGATACTCTCTTTTAAAACTAAATTTTTTATACTTATCTTCCTCGTCAAATATGTCCCTTAACAGACTGGCAATAATCCGTTCAGATTTAAATTTAGAATCACTGTCCTTTAGCTTTCTTTCCCTATCAAGAAGGACTTCAGAAAACTCTTTGTATAATAAATCAAAAACTGAAATAACTTGACTCTCATGATAAAGACTGAACTCAGTATAATATTCCATATAGCGTATTAACTCAGAAATTTCTTTATTGCTCCTTTTGAAAATATCAACATTAGAAACTAAAACAAATCTCTTTTTTGCTCTAGAAACAGCTACATTGATTAAGGCAGCATCGTCCACAAATTCAATATCTTTTTTACTGGCTTTTTTATCAAGAACAGTTGAAAAGATGATTCCGTCACATTCCCGCCCCTGAAACTTATGTACGGTGTTTTTTATAATTTTTTTCTTCATATATTCATTTGCAGCATTGATTTGCCCATTGTATGGCGCAATAAAACCAATGTCTTGATAATCGTTTGAAAAAGTCAAATCTCTTATTGCCTCTTCTTGTAATGACTCTATTTCACGTACATTATAACGTCCTCCGTTCCCATAAAAACGCATATGATTCCCCTTAGCGGTCTTAATAAGAACAATTGATGGCTCACTTTTATCATCAGTTTTAGTTAATGGTATCAGCTCACCATTATAATACCGCTCGTTACAAAACTTAATAATCATCGGATGACATCGATAATGCTCTTTCAACAAAGTAACAGGAATGTTTTTTTTAAATACTTCTAAAACCGAGTGAAGCATACTATGTTTTGCATAGTCAAAGCAAGGTTCAATTCCCATCGTTCCGGAAGAGATTTTTTGATCTGGAATATGTGGGAGCTGTTTTGTATCTCCGACAATGATCACATTTTTAGCACAGCTTAATGCAAGAATACCTGGAACCAGCTCTAACTGGGATGCTTCGTCAATGATTAAATAATCAAATAAAAAACCTCTTGGAATTGAATCCATTAAAGAAAAAGCAGTACTTAATACAATTGGAAACCTCTTTTTGAAGATATTAAAATTTGATGAACGTTTATAATTTTTTTGATCAAAATGAAGCAAAAAATCTCTTTTTTGAGCTTGGTGGATTTTACCCTTAAAATATAAAACAGAATGATCCTGAATTCGCTTATTGATTTCTTTAAAGTTTTTTGTCCCCAATGTTTTATTCACTTGCTCAAGTTCACTTTCAAGTTCTATTAATTTTTGATTATAGAATTTATACTGTAGTTCTGTGAGTACTTTCTGCTTTTGCAAACTATCTCCCATCAGTTTGAAATCATATAAACCATAATAAAGTAGATATTTCATCTTTTTAAAAAATGTCATTCTCTTCTCACTATTCATCACCTCATCCACCATAAAATTTAAGATCTTTGAATTATCAAAGCTATAGAACGGGAGCAGTTTAGGGTCTAAACGTTCTTGTGTTCTCATGTGTTCTTTGTAGTACACTCTTTCCGTTTTAAGATCTTTTATCTGTTGTTTTAAAATAGCTTGTCGGTTTTGAAGATGAAAAAGATCTTTAATAAGTGCTGTATCTTCAATAATATTATGTAATAGCTCAGCTTCCTTTTCTGGTTCAATTGACCAATCATTAATATCCTCGGGGACTTGAGATAACTGATTGAAGAATTGTTTCTGATTTTCTTTGTTTCCTAAGGAAGCCATAAGAAAACTGAAACCTGCTTTCTCCAACTTTTCCTTCACATTAGAAACAGCTGCATTATTGTTTGAAACAACGGCTGCTGTTTGACCTTTCATCATGATGTTAGCAATAAGGTTTAAGATCGTTTGTGTTTTACCTGTTCCGGGCGGCCCTTCTATGACACTAATCTGCGAAGAAAAAGCAGACTCTATTGCTTGAATTTGACTTAAATTCAGACCGAATGGAAAAATAATGTTATGAGTTTCTCCAAGAACCTTGCTCTTTTTTTCAAAATACGCATAAAGAGCGCTATCTAATCTGATATTTAACGCTTCAAATTGACGTTTTAGAGGAGGAATATCATTTGGCGTTTTATCTTTTTCTTCAGCCACATATCTAAAATAATCTATATAGCTCTTAAATCGTTCATTACCAGTTTTAACCTTTGTAACATCTTTTAAATAATAATTATAAGATCGTTTACTATTTTTAAAAGTCACAATCGCATACTTTTCACCGTAAACTACTATACTTTCAATTCCCTGTTTGATCTCTTGCTTTAAAAAAACCTGTTCGTTTTCTCCGATTGTTATTTTACGGACAGGTTTGATTCTGCACCTTTCTAAACTCCAGTACTGATATCCTCCTGTTTTTAAAGTCACTTTAATGTAGAGTTCATTATTCTCTTGATGTATAACCAATTTCCAATCTGATATTCGATCTGTCCAATCTTGATGGTCTTTAATTATTGTTGTGGATATCTCCATAAAACCCTCCATCTTTCCCTTTCATTGGTATTCTTTATTATATTATAAATTTAAGTTGAATGATCATAATTTCCCAGCAAACTTATTTCTGTAACTTGTTGACTACAGTAAACTTGTACTCTTTATAACTATCAACATACCAATATTATGATAAAATGGATATTGTAGGACGGGGATGATATTGGTGAACGGAGGGTATTAGAGTGGCGGCAAAAATTGCATTCGAAGCAGTGGGAAACAGCTTAAATCAATGGTATGGGCTGATCAGGCAGAATCATATTGCCGAAGCGGCCGCGATGAGGGAAGAAATCAAAAGAACGCTGGAAACGATGGAAGAAAATCAGGATGTGCTTTTGTACTTCAATCTCATTGATTCGCGATTTAAGCTGTTGACTGAACGATACGAGGAATCCGGGACGCTTTTGCAAAACATGAGAAAAACACCGGAAGAAATCGGAACGGACAATATGCTCCAATACTATTTCTACTTTTTCGGCGGTATGTACGAGTTTTATCAAAAAAATTTCACCACTGCCATTAACTTTTACAAAATCGCCGAGCAGTCGCTCCACAAAATCCCTGATGAAATCGAAATAGCCGAATTTCACTATCAACTGTCCATTGCTTACTATGAAATCAGACAAAACTTCTTCTCGATCAATCACGCGGAAAAAGCGCTGGAAAGCTTTTTGGCGATTGAACATTACGAGCACAGGGCCGCCTCCACCCAAATGATCATCGCGGCGAACAAGCTGGATCTATTCAAGTATGAATCGGCTGAAGCGCTGTTTCAAAAAGCGATCAACATGGCGGCGGACACCAAGCAGCTGTATGCAGAGGCCCTTGGATATCATAACCTTGGAATCTGCTATGAAAGACAGGAAAAGCTTGATCCGGCCCTAAAAGCGTTCGCATCAGCCTTCGGCATCTTAGAACAGCTTCACTCCAAACTCTCCACACTCAGAACTTCCTACATGTTGGCAAGAGTTTTATTCAAAAAAGGTCTGATCGAAGAAGCAACAGGATGGTACAAAAAAGCGGCCGGCCTTGCAGCAGAGTTGGATGAAAAAACATATAAAGCCAAGCTTCTGGTGATTAATTCCATTTATAAAGAGCAAGACGAAGCACTGCTCGACAAAGGCTTGGATATGCTTAGAAGCAAGAATCTTTGGTCAGACGCGGCAGACCTGGCCATCAATGCGGCCAGATACTTCAAAAGCAAGAATTGTCTTAATCAAGCGGCAAAGTACTTTGACGAAGGCATTATTGCCTTCGACCACATTCAAACAAGAAAGGAGGAACTTGCCCCATGAAGAAATGGCTTTTAGGCCTGGCGATTGCAGGCGTTGTCATCACTGGCGCTCTCCAATTTGCTCCGCATGGCGATGCCGAATTTGCAGCAGGTGAATTCAAAACAACTGAAAACTGCTGGTTCGGTTAATCCACGAATTGCACCAAACTGTTAAAAACCAGAGAAAGTTGGCGGCCACCCAACTTTCTCTGCCACATTTGACTATCTTTTCACAAAACATTTTCCATATTCAACTAAATCACAATCCACATAAAAGTAGTTTTTAGAGTCTCTCCAAATTTGGACTCTTTTGTGTACTGAGTCATAAACATAATCGTACATGTTTGGATATGCATCCCTGACCCACACGTACTCAGCTGCGCTTGCAGGCAGCGCTGAGAAGAGAATTGCCGCCGTAACAGCAACCGTTCCCACTGACTTTTTTAATTTCCCCATACTCAAACACTTCTTTTTTTCATTTTTTTCCTATTAAACATCAAGATGATTAATAGGCTGTTATAAAAATTATGATATTTGTAAAAAATTAAATATAATATGCACTCAAGGAAAATAAAGGGACCCCCCCTTCCTTTTGCCTCTCGTGATGATCTCCTTAATTTTTCGAAAGTCTTTCAAAGAAGATGCCCTCCTTCCCTCACCCCTGGCGCTCCAATTGGTTATTTTTACATTCCCAAATGAAAGAGAAATGATGAGATGATATCTATAGCTAAAAAAATCGAACGGCAGTCTTTAGCCCTTTATAAAAATAGTTCAAAAAGATTAAAAAACCCCTAGCAATCTCCATTTTTTCATTTATAATTAATGAAATATGTCATGGTTTTTCCCAGCAAGCTGGACATTCAGGTGATGTAAAGGAGGGGGGCGCCCCGTGAGGTATGTATTGATCGGTTTCATCTTATGCGCTTTAACCATTGGTCTTTCCATCGGCTTTATCCAAGCCGGAAACAAGCATAGCGCGGAGCAGGACAATGAATCGCGGCAGCCTGCCGAGCATTTCATTTTTCATCATTTAATAAGTGATGAGGGGCTTATGAAAACAAGTCTCTCGGATCAGCCTGTTTACTTATCCGAATCACTCGGCTTGTGGATGGAATTTTTAGTTGACAAAAAGGACGGAACTCATTTTCAAGAGCAATATCAGCACTTGACCGAATCGTTTCTCATGAACAGCGGCCTGGTGACATGGAAAATTGAAAATGGACAAGCGAGCGGGGCGAACGCCCTGATAGATGATCTCAGAATCATGCTGACCCTGGATCAGGCAGCCGATCTGTGGGGAAACCGGAAGTATAAGAAAACGGCACGACAAATCGGCGCTGCTTTAAAAACATACAACATGAACAACGGGATTTTTACCGATTTCTATGACTCTTCTTCCAAAGCGGCGTCAAAGGATATCACCCTTTCGTATATTATGCCTGATGCGTTAGCCGTATTGAAAAAGAATGGAACCATCGATGAAGAGACCGTAGAGCGGAATGTCAATATTCTTTATACCGCTCCTTTGAAAAACGGTTTTTTGCCGAAATTGTACAACACAGAGACAAAGGAATACAGCTATGACAACGAGATTAACCTCATCGATCAGCTGTATGCGGCATGGCATTTGCAGCAGGGGGATCAAAAAGCCGCTGTTTTGGCGGATTGGATCAAACAGGAGTTTCAAGCGAATGGAAAGCTGTATGGACGGTATTGGGCGGATACGAAAAAACCGGCCGTTCAATACGAGTCGCCATCCGTTTACGCTTTGACCATTTTGTTTTTCATAAATCAAGATGAAGACAAAGCCGTGGTCAAAGCGCTTTATGAAAAGATGATCGAGTTTGAAATTCTTGATTCGTCTGAAGCGTATTATGGCGGATATATGAGCGGCGATAATACGCACTCTTTTGACAACCTGCTGCCTTTACTGGCGGAAAGGAAGCTTTTTGATGAAAATATCATTCACTGATTTACAGAAAATGTTTGCCTACATGACTGGGCTTGCAGCGGCTCTTTCTCTGTTTATTTATTATGTCTCAGCCGAGCAGTCCGAAGCCGTTTTGATCATTTGTATTTCATTTGCCGTCATCGGAGCGGGAATATGGCTTGGACCGATTTACGCGCTGGCGGGAACCATCGTCGTTTTATTTGTTCTCGGAACCTTAATGATGGTTTTGCAAGCGAGCCAGGCCGCGGTTTTTCCGCCTGAAGAAGGCATGAAAATGCTCGTCGTCTGGGGAATGGCCCTCTTGCTCTTTTCCTTTTTCTCAGGAAGAATTCACGATATTGCAGTTGAACTTCAGCATTCAGTCAAACGACTTCAGTCTGAAATCAAAAGCTTTGTCGCGATTGACAGAGTGACGGGCTTTGATAATAAAGAGAGAATGAAGCTGGAGCTGTCAGAAGAAATGAAGCGCGCGGAGCGGTACGGTAATTCATTTGTTTTCTTGCTGCTGCAGATGCATTATTTCAAAGAGTTTAAATCCTTGTATGGAGAAAAAGAAACCGATCGGCTCTTTCAATTTGTCAGCAGCCAAATCAGATCCTGTGTACGGGAAACGGACAAAAAATTCCGTCCTTCTGAAGAACGATTCGGGATTGTTCTGACCCACACGCCGGCTGAACATATGCCCGCTGTCCTGGCAAAGCTGAAAAAACAACTGGACACGTACCAGCTGCAAAATGGCAAATATATCACCTTAACCTTTCACGTATGTTACTTAACATATCGCAAAGATTTGCAGACGGCGGATCAATTTTTAGAAGAACTGGAGAATGAGATGATGATGAATGAACTGTAAGCGAAGCTTTCTTCTATACGCAGCTGTACTCATACTCTCAGCCGTTTTTTATCGCCCGGACGCGGCGGCAGCGACGCAGGAGAATGGCGGAATTCTCATCATCTATTCGACCTTGGATGGAAAAGAATCGTCAGAAGTGAAAATGCTCGATCTGATCGCAGGTCATTTCTCGTCCCGTGTCACTGTCAAAAAAGATGCTGATGTAAAGCAAACGGATCTCGCAGAGAAAAAGCATATTATCTATTACGGCCAAACCAAAAGAAAGCTGAATAAGCAGCTTGTGTCACAGATCAATGCCTGCGAAACGCCCGTGATTGCGATCGGTTTTAACGCCGGGCAATTCAGCCAATTTTCCGGCCTTTCTTTAACAAACGAAGAAAATGTCTTCCAAGTCCGCAGCACGAGTGAAAACAGTGCGGCCTCATTGAAAAGCGGGCTCAATGTCCTCGGCGTATCAGGTTTGAAGGGGAAAGCATTGTATACATACACATCAGATGATGGGAAGGCACACCCTTTTGTATGGGAAACCGATAAGACAAATGTGTATATCGGCTTAACCAACCTGTTAAACAACAACCTGCTCTTGGCCAAACAGCTCAGACAAGCATTCGGGATAGCGGCGGGGAACACACTCTTATATTTGCGGCTGGAAGACATCAGCCCGATGTCAGATGAAAAATTGCTGCTGCAGGCGGGTTCTTATCTGTATGAGAGAAACATCCCTTTTATCTTGGCTGTTATTCCGGTTTATTTGAACCCGAAAACAGGCGAAAAGGTCTATCTGTCTGACAAGCCGAAGCTGGTCAAATCTTTGCGGAAGCTGCAAAGCATGGGAGGCAGTGTGGTTGTTCATGGATATACCCATGCCTACCGCTACGATGAAACTGGGGAAGGCTTCGAATTTTGGGATGCCAAGGCTGATCAGCCGATCACATCGCAAAATGCGGAGGATGACCCGTCCCTCTTAAAAAAAGAAGCGGATTTTCCGAATGAAGCGGCTTATAACCGTTATTTGAAGCCGTTCAGAGAAAATGAAGAGACCTATACGCGACAAAAGCTGACGCACGCTATTGAGGATTTAACCGCGGAAGGGCTGTACCCGCTGGCATTTGAAGCGCCGCATTACACGATGTCAGAGCATGGTTACCAGATCACTTCACAGTATTTCTCAAGCATCATCGGCCAGGTCCAGCTTAGTGATGAAACATGGAAAACCTCCGGTACGGGACCGTTTGTGACGAAGCCAGCCATGCTGCATGGAATGACGCTGTATCCTGAAACTCTGGGCTATGTCGATGCGTCAGATGCGAATCCGCTCGGCAATATCGAAGACCATATCTCGCAAATGATCGATTTTGAAGGCGGAGTAGCCGGAGCATTTTACCACCCCTATCTCGGCATGGAATATTTGCCCGAGCTGGTTGATCAAATGGAACACATTCCGAACAGCGAATGGCTTGATTTAAAGAAAACAAAGCAAACGGTTCAAACAGACAAAGTGACCATTCGCACGAGCGAAGACGGCACCATTCACGTCAATAGCAAGGTGAATGCCATGGAAGAGTTTTTCGACCATCATCAGCAAAGCCCGCTGGAAAAGGCGCTTTGGATTCTCTCAAGCGTCGTGCTCTTATTTGTCGTCATGTTTTTCAGCTACACCCTTTACTTGAGAGCCACATTAAAAAAACGCATCTTTAAGGAGAGAAAAAGCCGTGGGTAATGTTCTGTTCTTTATCTCATTAAGCTTAATATGGGTGATGCTGCTGTACCACATGTTTCTGATGCAGGGCGGATTTCGCCACTACATGACCTACGAGCTGAACATCCCGAAGTGGAAAGAGAACTTGAAAGACCTTCCGAAGGTCAGCGTTCTGATTCCAGCCCACAATGAAGAAGTCGTGATTCGGCAGACGCTGAAAGCGATGGTCAACCTCTATTACCCGAAGGACCGGCTGGAGATCATCGTCATCAACGACAATTCGACCGACCGGACGGGTGACATCGTGGGTGAGTTTTCCAGACAATACGATTTCATTAAAATGGTGGTCACCAAACCGCCGTATGCGGGAAAAGGCAAATCCTCCGCGCTCAATTCCGGGTTTGCCGAATCGAACGGGGATGTCATTTGTGTATATGATGCTGACAACACACCGGAGAAAATGGCTGTTTACTACCTTGTTCTCGGTCTGATGAACGACCGGAAAGCGGGTGCCGTGGTGGGAAAATTCCGCGTCATCAATGCGGCGAAAACATTGCTGACAAAGTTTATTAACATTGAGACCATTTGCTTTCAATGGATGGCGCAGGGCGGAAGATGGAAGTGGTTCAAAATCGCCACGATCCCCGGCACCAACTTTGCCATCCGCCGGAGCATTATCGAACAGCTCGGCGGATGGGATGATAATGCGCTGGCCGAAGATACCGAGCTGACGATCCGCGTATACAACCTCGGCTACCACATCCGTTTCTTTCCGGCCGCCGTTACATGGGAACAGGAGCCGGAAACGTGGAAGGTGTGGTGGCGCCAGCGGACAAGATGGGCGCGCGGCAATCAATATGTCGTCCTGAAGTTTTTAGCCCAGTTTTTCAAGCTGAAACGGAAGCGGATTATCTTTGACCTGTTTTATTTCTTCTTTACGTATTTTTTGTTTTTCTTCGGCGTGATCATGTCAAATGCGATTTTTGTTATCAATTTATTTTATGATCTGCATCTCTCGGTTGGTTTTTTGTCAATGATCCTGTGGATTTTGGCTTTCTTCCTCTTCATGACAGAAGTCATGATTACACTGAGCATTGAAAAAACAGAAATGAACAAGCAAAACGTTTTCATCGTTTTTCTGATGTACTTTACATACTCGCAGGCGTGGATCGTCCTTGTGATTTATTCTTTATTCGTAGAAATCAAGCACCGTCTGTTCAAGCAAGAAGTGAAATGGTACAAAACAGAGCGATATAATCAAAAGAAAAGCGGGTGACTTTTTTGAAACATGCATTTATATGTCTCTTAAGTTTCATGCTGGCGGCGATGACCGGACAAGCGGCCTTGGCTAAGGACATCGAAGTAGACGGCTCGATTCTGGGGGAAAACAGCGGCAAACAATCCAAAGAGCAAATGCTCACGAACGATCTCATCACAATGTACGGCGCAAAAGACTCATCAGAGCTGACATATCAAATCCCTGCAGGCGCTTCTTCCCTTCAGCAGCTTTTGCTTGAATATGAGGCGTCAGACCTTTTAATCGCCCCCTCCTCTCTGACGGTTGAGATTGATGGTGAACCGGTTAAAACGGTAAAGCTTGAAGGGGATGCCAAACGGAAGAAATTGAAGCTTTCGCTGAACAAAAGCCAGTCATCTCAAGGCTTCCACAGCTTGTCTTTGAAGTTTTACGGCGTGGTGAAAGAAGGCGTCTGCGTCAGACAGGACTCATCCGGCAACTGGATCAAAATTTATCCGGACAGCCGTCTGACATTGGGAAGCAAAAGCTTGGCAAAAGGGGCCGCACTTGAACATTACCCTTATCCTTTCGCACAAGCAGGAAACACCTCGGAAGAAACCGCAATCGTTATTCCGGATAACCCGAGTTCTGCGGAAATCGAAGCAGCGGTCAAAACGGAAAGCTATCTTAAGACGGTTGATAACAGCATAACCGTTTCATACTTGAACGAATCCGACGTAAAGCAGATCGACAAGCCGACGATTTTGATCGGGGTTCAGCACCATTGGAGCGGCAAGGTGAAAAAGCTTTTGAAACAGGATAACCTTGAAGCGCAAGAAGATCAGCTATTGCTTGCGGAACGGGTCCTTAAAGCAAAGGACAGAGAGCAGCCTGTACTGTTTGTCACCGCCAAATCGGATGACATCCTGTCAGAGAAAATCAGCGTGATCACCGATAAAACGTACACCGGCCAGCTGAGCGGTGAAACACTGGCCATCGGCAAGCTTCAACAGCGGCAAAATCGCGATCGCCATAAGCTGTCACTTGAGGATTTCGGGGCGGGGGATTTGACGATCGGCTCTGATCAAACCTCTTCAGAGCATTATTATTATCCTGCTCCGGCGATTTTGGACAAGACTCAATCTGCAAAGCTGTCGCTTGTATTGAAAAAATCAAAAACAATTGAAAAATCCGCCGATCAAAGCGATATGTCTGCCAAAAAGGCAGAGCTGAAGATCATGATCAATGGACAGCCTCATTCTGTCACGGTTGATGCTTTAGAAAAAGAAGACAAAAACGGCTTTTATCATGTCACACTAAAAGTCGATCCGAAGCTTTTGCAAAAAAACCGCTACATCGATATTCAATTTACCGCATCAGGCTTGAAGGAAAACAATCCATGCTATGCGACGGACGAAGACAAATGGATTTTTATTGATAAAAGCAGCACACTGTCTTATCCTGTCAGAAGCGCGTCAGCCGCTGCCGATTTTCAAGATTGGCCGCTTCCATACGCGGGAAACCAGGACAAAGCAACACTGATCATCCTTCCCGACAGCGCAGATCAGGCGAAGCTTCAAGAACTGTCGCTTGTGACGAATTCCCTCGGCGGTGAAGCAGGTCAGTCATTCACAGTAAGAAAAGCATCTGAAGTGAATGCAAAAGACGCAAAAGGCCGGAACATCATTTTTATCGGAGGCATAGGTCAGTTTGCACTTCTGCAGGAGAAAGCAGCGGAACTGGAAGTACCGGTGACGAAAAGCTCGCTGGACGTATCTTCTTTTCAAATGCTGAATGAAACAAGCAAACGAGTCGCTTTTACCCAGACATCGCTGTGGGATGAAAATTACTCGATGGCGGTTTTCACTCCGCTTCATGGAAAAGGCACTGCAGTCACAAAAGAAATGATCAGCTTTTTGGAGAGCAATGACAACACAGCGACCGTGATCAATGAAACGGACAGTCAGCAGCTGTTCACCAATCACCAGCAGCTCGCATCCAAAACGAGCGGAACAGAAACAAGTGAGACGAAGAAAAGCAGCCAGCAGAATACGCTGTATCTCGGAATTCTCGTCTTGATCATCGCAGCAGCTGTCATTCTGATTTTAATAACGGTAAGGCGCAGAAAGAGAAAAACGGACGCCGAAAGAGCTGAAGAATAAGACAGGGGTTATTTAAGCCCCTGTCTTTTTTTAGTGAACTTTCTGCTGACACAATTCTTTCACAACGCTGGCCAAAACAGCGACTCCCCTTGTTAGATCTTCATCCGCTGCCGTAAGGCTGATCCGAATACATTGGTGCGCATGAGGCATATGCCGTATGTCATGGTGAAAGAAGGATGAACCGGGAACGATGATGACACCGTTCGCTTTCAAATGTTCATACAGCTCTTGATCGGCCGCCGGGAAGTCTTCAAGCCAAAGCCACCCAAAAAGCGACCCCTCTCCTTTATGGATATACCACTTGATTCCATCCGCCATATTTTCGTGAAGGAGTCTGTTCAACAGTGAAAATTTTCTCTTATAGTATGGCCTCACACACGTTTCCGATATGGAAACGAGACGCCCGCTATTTAAAACAGATGCCGCCATATACTGCCCCAGCCTTGAAGAATGGATCGCCGCATTTGACTGAAACGCCTCCATTGCCTGTATATAGCGGGACGGGCCGATGGCGATGCCAATTCTTTCACCGGGCAGCCCGGCTTTTGAAAGGCTCATGCAATGGATGATTTGGTCATTGAAAACAGGCTCCATGTCGATGAAGTTGATCGCCGGAAACGGCGGAGCATAGGCGGAATCAATGAGCAGCGGCACATTGGCTTTGCGGCAGGCGTCTGAGATCAATAATACATTCTCGGCAGACAGAATATTTCCGCAAGGGTTGTTTGGGCGCGAGAGGATGACAGCGCCGATGTGCGGATCAGCCTCCATTCTTTGCAAAAATCGCTCCCGGTCAAGTTCGTATCGGAAGGTGTGTTCATCTAATATTGAAACGATCGGAGGAATCCCTTGGACGATGTCTTTCTCAAGCGCGACACCGCTGTATCCCGAATAGTCCGGAAGCATGGGAATCAAGACCTTCTTCTTGGCGGAATCGCTTCCGGTTCCGCAAAACGAATTGACGGCCAGAAAAAATAACTGCTGGCTTCCCGCCGTAATCAGCACATTTTCTTTTTGAATGTCAAAATGATACCTCTCGGAAAAGAAACGGACTACACTTTCAATCAGTTCGTCCGTTCCGTAGCTTGACCCGTATTGGCTGATGATTGAAGGAAAACGCTCGTCCTCTAATAAGCCTGCTAAAGCGGATTTCCACATGGCAGCCGCTTCCGGAAGAATCAAAGGATTGCCCGCGCTTAAATTGATGTATTGCCGCTTTCCCCCGGCCAGCACTTCCTGAATGTCCCCCATCACCGCTCTAACCCCTGTCTTCTCACTCATTTTCTCTCCAATGCTGCTTAGCTTCGGATTCAATGTTTCAGCTCCTCATCGTGTTGAAATCGCAAATAGGATGTTTCAATACCGTTGTTGAGATCATGAATAAAATATTGAACAGGTACGCTGAAGCGCTCACCTTCGCTTCCGGGCGGCAAATACCGCCTCACATAATGCTCAGCCGCTTTTTTATAAGCCAAATCGTCTTCTATCTCTTCCAGTTTTTCGATTTCGGCAACAAGCTTTTTCAAATCTTCCATGCACAATGCAAGATCAAGCGCTACAGGCTTCTCGCTTCCCCTTTGCAGGGAACGGCCGTTTTCAATGATCCAGCTAAACAGGAAAAACCCGGTTCCCGAATCAAAGTTTTGTGTGGCATTGTGCTGGCTCGGATACCGTAAAAGCCGCTCAAACAGCACGAACTCGATAATTTCTTCCCAATAGTCGTACTGTCTTTCCGCAAGAGCCAGGATCGATTGGCAATCGACTTTTACTTCCTCGAGAATGCCCGCAAAAAAATTCATTTTCGCTTGAATGTGCTCATGGAACGGCTTTTTCCCGCAATGGTGGTAATAGTCGTGCAAATAACCCCAAAGGACCCTCGCCTCATATGTCCGATCCGGGTGCAGATGGCGAGACTTAAAAGGAACGTTTTCAAAAATCGCCTGCGCTCTCTTCAGCGTGTCCTCATGATAGATTTGATAAAACTTATTAAAGTAGAAAATCGCAAATGTCTGGGTTGTGACTTTTTCTTTCGTTTTCACATTTTCCGGAAAAAAGACGATGCACTTCTCTTCTGTAAACCCTTTTGTTCCGGCGAGCAGCTTCAGCGATTGGCAGCCGTTTTCCGGGTGCGGCATCTCTGCTTCGATCGGCTTCATCATAGACGGCTCTTCTCGAACAGCTAAAAAGGCTTCAAAAAAACAGCCTTTGGCATGCGGGCCGTTCGGTGTCACGATCGGAGCGGCAAAAAAGGTGACATCCCCGTTTTCCGGCGCACGGTAAGCCGTCAATAACCGGTCAAAATACGGCGTCTCTGCCAATCCGCGGCTGAGCCAGTCCAAAACATCCTGTTCAAAAGCGGCCGCGGCTTCTTGTAAATGAACCGCCTCATATATCACCCTCACATCCTTCATCAAGTGCAAAAGCAGCTCTTCCGCTCTATTTTGCTGTTCCACAACCTGTCCTTTATCATTTTGGTATGTTTGCAATTCATGAATCTGCGGTACGATTTGTTCGTTCACCAGGTTTACAATGTCGCGCGTCAAAGTCAGCATTAGCTTCCTCCTTTAAGTCCGTGTATGGTAAAACACATCGGCACTTCGCCGAAATCTTTCATGACTTGCAAGTTGTGTTCATCAGCTGCTTTTATCGTCGTGATACAGCCGTCAGCCTCATTTAAGGCACAGGCCAGCGCGGCTTTGGCGTTGCTGGTGACCAATTGGACATCGTCGCTGAAGAGCTTTGCAAGATGAGCCGGCGCAGGATGGGAAGCGACTGTTTGAATCTTCGATTTTTCCGCGCCCTGTTTTGCGGCAAAAACCATGTTGTATGTAGGCATGACAAAGCTGTCGATAATTTTTAAATCCACTAGATTCTCGAATACGATGTTATGCAAATACGGATAAACGGCACAGCCCAAAAGGACTGAATTTTCCGTCATTTTCACTTGAAGCAAAGCCTCTTCCAGCGTTTCATACAGTCTGACTTCTCCGCGGAGCCCCTGGTTCTTCAGCCACAGCAGACCGGCTTTTTCGCAATTCGTGCCCTGCGGTCCCAGTGTGTGGACGATCATGACTGCCTGCTCTTCCTGCACTTGATTCGGAATCATCTTAGCCTCCTATTGTACCTGTTGGATTAGGTTGATATATGATGGTCAGTTCATCATCCAGCTCCCGATAAAATGCCTCACAGTCCCCGTAGGTGTCATGGCTTGTTAAAATAAACCCCGGATAACCGGAGAAATGCGGATATGGGAGAACCTCGGCGCCGGATTCGAAAAATTGAAAGACCCGTTTGACTTCCGGTTTTTCTTTCACCTCTTCAAGTCCGTCAATTTTCTCAAAAGCGCCCGATCCTTGAACAGGAATGATGTAATTGCCCGCTGTCCTTTTCGGGTGAATGTCGTCCTTTAATTGTTCTAACGGTTGAAAAGCATTTTGTATGACCAACTGCATAAAGTTGATTCCTGTGCTTTCCTTGACAATAAAATGGGAAACGCCAGAGCCGCCGATTCTTGCGCCCACCTCAATGACATAAGGCTTGCCGTCCTCGTTCAGTCTCAACTCCGTATGGGCCGGACCTTGGTGAATGCCAAGCGCCAATACGGCGCCCGTGACTTCCTTGATAATCGATAGCCGCTGCTCTTCATCCAGTCTGGCCGGGGCGATATAGACGCCTTCTTCAAAAAACGGGCCTTTGCCGTCCCCTTTATAGCCGATCGACAAAACATGCACCTTTCCTTGAATCGACAATGTTTCCACAACGAATTCGGGGCCGTCGATAAATTGCTCCACGACGATGCCGCTGTGTTCCCGAACAAATTTGCTGAGATCCCCCCGGTTAATCGCTTCGACCTTCTGAACAGCTGCATTGAGCTGTTCCCAGTCATCGACCCGGACGACGCCCTGGCTGGAAAAGCCGTTGATCGGTTTGACGACTAAAGGGTATGAGAGCTTTTCACCTTCCAGGTCGTCAAGCTGATCCACTTCATAGAAGAGCGGCGTATTCAGCCCGTTCTCCTTCAGGATGCTGCGCGTTCGGTTTTTGTTGCGGCAGTTTTCAACCGCTTCTAATGGGAGGCCCGGCAGATTCAAGGCCGCCGCGGCTTTCGCCGTGAAAGGCAATGCCGGCTCAAACAATGTCATCACACCGTCAAACGGAGATTCGATATATGTCTGCCGAACGATTCTCATGGCCGCCGGCTCGTCTTCAAACAGCGGAATGGCGATGCAGCGATCAACAGCCGGAAGAGCTCCCGGATGGTCTTCGGCGGCATTGTAAAAAAACGTAATCTTGACACCTAAGCTTTCCGCTTCTTCAAAAATAAAAGGCAAGTGCTTATTTTGACAGATGATGGCCAAGTGTTTGTTTCGTTTCGTCAATTTTCGCGATCCTCTCTTCTTTTTTTAGATTAATGAACATCACGCCGAATATAACAAGCAATGTCCCTAAATAAATATTGGCATTCAATTTTTCATCCAAAAATAAAAATCCGATATAGAGAGCGATGACAGGGGAAATAAACAGGTGGGAAGTCGCTTTTGAAATGTGCCACTTTTTCAGTAAATAAATATTGATCCAAAATCCCAATATCGAACCGACAACCGCCAAATACAACAAGGCAATCAGGCTGACACCGGAAAACGTCCTTGTGCCGCTTTCCAGCACTAAACTGCTAAGGAGTAAAATGACTCCGCCGCTTAACATCGACAGAGAGTTAAAGCTCAAAATCGGCAGTGACTGGATTTTCTGCTGCACTTTAATTTGAATAAAAGCCGAGCCGAACATCGCACACAAAATCACGACCATGGCAATGATTTCAATCAAATCGACTTGAATCAACAGCTGATTGCCAAAAACAACCGTGATGCCGAGCAAAGCGAGGCATATCCCCCATTTTTGCAATTTGGTTGCCGGCGTTCCTTTGACTAAACGATTGATGATCAGGGCAAAAACGGAGATGCTGGCTGCCAAGATGGAAACCAAACCGCTTGGCAAATAAAGAGAAGCCCAGTAAACCGAACCAAAAGGGATGGAAAAATACATGATGCCGTTGAAAACCGAGAGCACAAGCAATTCTTTTGAAAACACAAATTGTCGGCGCATGAAAAGAACGATGGCAATGATGACGCTTGCGATCATAAATCTCATGCCTGCGGACCAAAACGGAAGGCTGTCGCTCAGCCCGACCTTTTGAAAAGCCCAGGTCGTTCCGCCGATTAAACATAAAACGCCAAATAAAATGTGAACCCGAAACTTCAAAACGTTTGCTAGCATATTCACTTCACCTTATTTTGTTATCGTCTTGCTGTGCAGATTCGTCAGAAAATATACTCTTTTCTGACCCAAATGGATTATGAAGGAAATTATAACTATTATATCAATTACAGTCAATATAAATTTGGAACTTTTAGTATTCCTTTACAATAAAAAAACACTCACTATCGAAAGTGAGTGCCGGCAGGTTTTTATATCTCAATCAGACTTTGATTTCTTGGGTGTATGCGGCTTTTCCGGAGGACCCAAACTCTCTCATTTTCAGCTTGACCGTTTCCTTGACGGCTTCGATCCCAGGCGTCATATAGGCGCGCGGTTCATACAGATCCGGATTTTCTTTAAACATGCTGCGGGTTTTCTCAGTCCAGGCCACCATGCATTCGGTATTAATGTTGATTTTTGCATGACCGAGCCGGATCGCCCTTTCGATTTGGTCAGTCGGGATTCCCGAAGCCCCATGAAGAACAAGCGGAATATCTGTCACCCGTGAAATTTCTTCCATTTCTTTAAATCCTAAATTAGGCTCACCTTGATATTTACCATGGACAGAGCCGAGAGCTGCAGCCAGCGCATCAATATCGGCTTCTTTGACAAGGCGTTCACATTCCTCGATATCGGCGTATTTCACGCCGCCGACGAGCCCGTCTTCCATACCGCCTACTGTGCCCACCTCTGCTTCAACAGACACATTGTGTGCCCGGGCATAAGCTACGACCTCTTTTGTCATGGCGATATTGTCGTCAATCGGGGAGTGGGAACCGTCAATCATCACTGAACTAAAGCCTGCGTCAATCGCTTTTTTACAGCGCTCAGGGCTTCTTCCGTGGTCGAGGTGCAAGACAACCGGAACGGTGATTGACATTTCTTTGACCAGTGCATCCACCATGGCGGCAACCGTTTTAAATCCGCCCAAATAATCAATGAGCCGGTCAGAGGCAGCCGCAATGACAGGTGACCGCTCTTCTTCCGCCGCTTGTAAAATCGCCTTTGTCCATTGAAGGCCGTTTATATTAAACTGGCCGATTGCGTAATGCTGTTTCTTTGCTTCTCGAAGAAGATTCTTCATGGAAACGAAAGCCACGTTCACCCCTCCTATCTCGTGTTACATCTTGAAGTATTTTGACACAACGTCAACCGTTGTTTCTTTTGCCTTTTTAATCGTTTCTTCCGCACTGAGCTTATAATATTCAGGTCTGAACAATTCAACAGACACAACGTCTGAAAAACCGATTTCCTTTAAAGTGGATAGGTGAGCATCCAAGTCAATCGCTCCCTGTCCCGGCCATACACGGTCTTCATCTCTTAAAATGCCGATCGGGAAATCTTCCGTATCATCAATGTGATAAATAAAAATTTTCTTTCCATCCGCCTGCTTCAAGTCTTCAAGATTTGAGCCCATAGCATGGAAGTGGAAGCTGTCAAACACAAGCCCGACATTATCGCGGTTGACCGTGTTTAAGATATCGTAAGCCTGTGAGAACGTATTGACGGTACATTCCGGATGCCCGACAAATTCAACAGCAATCTTCACGCCGTACGGCTCGGCGATATCGGACAGCTCAGTCAAGACGCTGACAGAGCTTTTTTTGATGTCTTCTTTCAATATTTTCTCTTCTGTAACGAGCGGAACGGCGACTACGTATTTCACGCCAAGCGCCTTGCACGTTTCCATCATGCCTTTGAATTCGGTGATGATGCTCTTGTACCCCTCTTCATCACGGTTATTGAAGAAAACTAAGGCATTTAATGCAAGCGGTTTAATATGATGTGTTTGAAAATACTCGGCCAATTCTGATAGAGAATGGTCTTTTAAATACTCAGGCAGCTTATCCATCGTCCGGATTTCGATATAATCGTATCCATGCTTCTCACAGTATTCGAGATCCTTTGCAAGGTTTGAATTTTCCAACGTCGTTGCTTCATTAAAGCATAGCTTCATATTAGATTCTCCTTATCTGATATTCTTGTGAAGAGAGAGTTCGGCCTGGCGCCGAACTCAGGGGCTTATCCTAATAGTTCCTGTTTCAATTTTTCAAGCATGAATCTGCTTGATTCATCCGCTCTTTCGTCGACCCAAGCAAAAACGGCGTTCGTCGCAATTCCGTCGAACTTCATCTCTCTCAGCTTTCTGAAGATCGTATCAAAATCGACCTCGCCTTGACCAATATCTAAATGCTGGTGAACCGTTACTTTCGCGTCAGGCGGATTGACAATGTAGCGAAGGCCATGAGCCGCTTTATGATTATAGGTATCTGCAAATAAAACATGTGTGAGGCGGTCGCCGGCTTCGTCAAACATTGTCTCGATGTCGCCTTTGCCGTCATCATAGAAGAATGTATGCGCAGTCGAGTAGACAAGATTGATCCAATCCTTGTCAAGCGCGCGGATCATATCCATCGCACCTTTGTGCGTTTCGATAAAATCGTATGGATGGGCTTGAAGATTGAGTTTAATGCCTTCTTTTTCAAAGACTGGCAGAAGCTCATCCATGGATTTGATAAATTTTTCTTCACTTGTTAAAGGATCGTATTTTGAACCGCTGAATTCGCTGTTCATCAAATCGACTTCAAGCTCGACCGCAATTTCGATCGCCCTTTTCCAGTTGCGCACAGCTGCCTGACGGCGATCTTCATCAGGACCTGCCCAGTGGTAAAGCGGAAGGAGCGATGAAAGCTTAACACCGGTATCTCTTAAAAGCCGCTTTAATTGTTTGATTTTTGCTGAATCGACTTTCGGATATTTATAGAATGGACAAAAATCTTCGCGCGGCGATAGTTCGATATATTCGTAGCCAAGCTCCGCCGTTTTATAGACCGTTTCCTCCAAAGTTAAATCATCACGATACATCGATGGATCCAATGCTAATTTCACACTTTTCACTCCTCGGAAAGTTTTTATTTTTTAACAGTTGTGAACGTTTGATAGAATTCCGGTTTCTCCTGAAGCGCCACAGGTTCTTTCTGTCCGGATTCCTGAGCTTTCACACAGGCGTCCGTCGTTACGGCGGCGATATAGCCGTCCCATGCAGTCGGCCCGCTGACCTCGCCTTTCTGTTGGATTGAGTCAATGAAATCTTGGATCTCTACATCGTAGGCGTCCACGAAGCGGCGCTGCCAATCCATCAGGATATCTGTAGAGAATTTTCCGTCTTTTCTCAAAGAAATGCTGGACGGTTCAGGAAGCTTCACGATGCCGTCTTCACCAACGATTTCACACTGAATGTCATATCCGTATTTGCAATTGACATAGATTTCCGCATTGATCACGACTCCGCCTTTCGTTTCGATGATGACGATTTGCGGATCACGCAAATGAGGAAGCGCGTTTTTCGATTTTTTCGGATAAATGACCTGAACAGATTCGTAGTCATCATTGATCAGCCAGTGCAGGGCGTCTATTTCATGGACAAGGGTATCGACAACAGCCATATCTGTTGTGTAGTTGTCGCCGACAGCCGGGTTGCGGTGCGCACAGTGGATCATGAGCGGCTCGCCGATGACGCGGTTGTCGATCGCTTCTTTCAGCTGTACGTAACCGCTGTCATAACGGCGCATAAAGCCGACTTGCACGAGACGTTTGCCCGCTTTGATTTCTTCATTGACGATCCGCATGCATCCTTCCGCAGTCGTCGCCAGAGGCTTTTCACAAAATACGAATTTGTTTGCTTTAATCGCTTTCAAAACACTTGATTCATGAGCCGGTCCCCAGCTTGTGACCAACACCGCGTCGACATTTTCCGCTGCGATCAGGCTGTCGTCGTCCGGATAGACTTTGGCATTCAAGCTGAAGTCCGTTACGACTTGCTGAGCTGCTTCCTGGTTCACATCGGTAACCGCGACAATTTCGCCGCCGGCTAATTTATTTGTGATGCGGTTGATATGTTCTTTTCCGATTGCTCCTGTACCAATAACACCTATGCGTAAATTCATTGATAGCCACTCCTTCAAATGTAGTTACATAATTTTTCTTGTTTGCACTTGCCCCGCTTGAGCCGGAGGAGTTCCATACAACTCTTCCTGAATTTGTTCAAGCGACTTACCGGATGTATTCGGTGCAAAAAAGAGCCCGATCAGCATGCTGGCCGTTACACATCCAAGGAGTATGGCCGCCATGAATGCAATTCCAAAATTCGAGATGATCATTGGAACGAAAAGGCTCCAAGCCCCGATTGAGATACGAACGAGGAAGAACATCAACCCTTGTGCAGATGCACGATATTCCGTCGGGAAAATTTCACTCGCCCATAGTTGATAATTGGCCTGTTGCCCTGCCCCGTTGTTTATGCCGATCATCACGATAAAGAGGATGAGAATCGGCATGCCCTCTGCCGGAAGCAGAAACAATGACCAGCCGATCACCGCCGCAAACGCGGAGATCCCAAACACTGTCTTCCTGTATTTGTCTGCAAACGGCATGAAGATAAAAGCGACGCCAAGCCCGGTGAAAATAAACAGCCCCATCTGCAAAACGTTTGCCATGGTCGCTGATACACCGCCGACCTGCTGATAAATGTAAGGCATAAAAAACCCCATGACACCTGCAGCCAGATTCCAAACCAAGTACACGCCCATTAAGAATAAAATGCTTTTCAAATACTTAGGCTGAAGCAAATCGAGATAAGACGTCTTCGGCTTCCTAACGGCTTGAGCCGTTTCGGATTGATCCTGCCAGGCATCGGATTCCGGCAGCCTTTTCCGCAGAACATAGGTGATCAATGCGATAACGAGCAAATGCCCAAACACGATTTTATTGCCCAATAAGCCTAAATCACCAAGGAGGACCGACAGCAGCAGGACCACAACCGCCCCCGCAGCCCATGCGACCTGTGCAACTCCGCAATGACGCGCCCTGTTTTTCTTAGGTGCGTTCTCTGCGATGATCGTCCAGGAAGCCGTAATATCAGCTCCTACCGATAAACCGATAATAATGTAACCGCTTAACAAAAAGGGAAAGCTGGTGCCGAACAATACTAAACAAATCCCCAGTGCATAAACCAGCATACTGTTCGTATAGACAGCCTTTCGGCCAATTTTGTCGGCCAAAAAGCCTCCGAGCAGCGCGCCGATTGCGGCTGAGATGGCGTTTGCGCTAAAGCCGCCGAGCAGTCCGATCTGTGTATCCGAAAGCTTTAAATAACTGACCCATAAAGATAAACCAGCTGACCCTGCTACAATGGAACCCGCGTCGATGTAATTTGCCAATGCTGCTGCTATGGTTCGTTTATTGAATGGTGAGACTGCTGCATTTCCATTGTTCAATGTAAAGCCCCCTTAATTGGTTGCTGCGGGATTCAACAAGTGACGGTCGATATATGTTCTGGCGATCAGCGCGTATTCTAGAGGGTTTGCCACTTCGGGATCCTGTTCGGCTTCCACAACGATCCAGCCGGAATAGTCATGCTGTAAAAGTGTTTGATACACTTCCGTAAAGTCGATGCAGCCGTCGCCGGGAACCGTGAACATGCCTTGTAAAAACGCCTGCCTGAACGATTTTCCTTCGGCTTTGCACTTTTCCATGATATCAAGACGCGCATCTTTAAAATGAACATGTTTAATTCGGCCGATATGCTTCTTCAGAATGTTCATATAGTTGCCATCAGAGATGTAGGCGTGCCCTGTATCATAAAGGAGATGCACACATGCCGGATCAGTCCCGGCCATAAGCCGGTCGACTTCTTCTTCCGTCTGCACCCCTGTTCCCAGATGATGATGATAGACCAGCTGCAGATCATACTGGTCTGCGATTTTGCCAAGCTGATTCAATCCTTCGCAAAGCTTTCGCCATTCCTCATCTGTAAAGTGCGGCTTTTCTGTAAATACATTTTTATCAAGGCCCTGCACACTGTACGTTTGTTCAGACACGACCGCAACATCCGCATCGACCTCTTGCAGGTACTGACAGTGAGCCTTGAATTCTTTGGCGGTTTCTTCGATACCGTCCCAGAGAATAAAGCTGCTGAACCACTTTCCTGCAATCTTTAAGTTTCTTAACTTAAGCTCTTTATTTAAAATCGCCGGTTCCGGGAAAAAACCTCCAACCTCTGTGCCTTGAAAGCCGGCAACAACGATATCGCTCAGCAAATGTTGAAGCGTGTTGCCAGCTCCGATTTCCGGAATGTCGTCATTTCGCCATCCTATGGGGGCGATGCCCCATAGAATTTCCGCCTTGCCCATCCTGGTGCCTCCTTTAATACTGCTTTGCAGATTCCAGCATTTTTTCTTTTGCATCATAAGCTTTTTGAACGCTTTCCTGTTCTGAAACCTCTGCAACACCAACGTGCCACCAGCTGTCATAGCCGTCCGTCATCGTCTTCGGCAGCACTTTCATTTCGATCAATGTTGAAACATCCTGTTTCTTCGCATCTTCAAGCGCGGCTTTCAATTCTTCAATCGTGTTGGCTTTATAAGTTTTGGCTCCGTATCCTTCGGCAACTTTTGCGTAGTCGACGTTGAGGATTTGGTTATCATCCGTTCTGAATTCACAATAGTAGCTGCCGCTTCCATGGTCCATTTGCAGATTGTTGATGCAGCCGAAGCCCGAGTTGTCAAAGAGCAGCACATTGATCTTTTTGTTGTACTGGATAGCTGTAATCAGCTCGGAGTGAAGCATCAGGAAGCTTCCGTCCCCAACCAGTGAATAGACCTCTCTGTCCGGATGAGCCAATTTCAGGCCGAGCGTTCCCGATACTTCATATCCCATGCAGGAATAACCGTATTCCAAGTGGTACGTATTCGGTACGTTGGAATGCCAGAGCCGCTGCAGGTCGCCCGGAAGAGAGCCTGCTGAACAAATGACGACGCTGTCTGGATCAACTGTTTCATTGATGGCCAGCAATGCCGTTGTTTGCGGCAGTTCCGTTTTCAATGCATCCGCATATTCGTTAAGCACTTCCTGAGAAAAATGATCTTTAATTTCAGGCGTGAAGTTTTCGCGCTTAAATGTGACTTTGCTCAAGCGGTCGCGTTCAGCAAGCCATTCGTCTTTCAGCTCCTTGATGGTTGAACCGAACTCACTCTTATAGCCTTCCAATAAGCCGTGCAGCTTGCCGAGCGTCACTTTCGCATCCGCGACAACCTGGAAAGCATCCAGCTTATACGCCTGCATTCTGCTGACATTGATGTTTAAAAACTTTGCGTTGTCAAAGTCAAAAGCCGTTTTGGAGGATGTTGCAAAATCGGTGTATCTCGTGCCGATTCCGATGATCAAATCAGCCTCGCGGGCGGCTTTGTTTGCTGCCAGCGTACCGGTGATGCCCATACCGCCCAAATTGTTGGCAAAATCGGCTTCAACCGTTGATTTCCCGGCCTGGGTTTCCACCAGCGGAATGTTGTAAGCTTCAGACATCGCGATTAATTCGTCGCGCGCACCGGAATACTTCGCACCGCCGCCGACTAAGATGAGCGGTTTTTTGCTTGACTTGATCAGCTTAGCCGCACCTTCAAGTTCACGCTCGCTCGGGTGCTTGCGGTCGATGTAGTGAACGCGCTTCACAAAGAAGCTTTCATCAAAATCAAAGGCTTCACCTTCAACGTCTTGGGAAATGCAAATCGTTGCCGGACCCGCTTTTGCAGGATCTGTCATCACTTCAAAGGCGCGGATCAGACTGCTCATTAACTGTTCAGGACGTGTGATGCGGTCCCAATACCTCGAAACCGGCTTCAATGCATCGTTCGTCGTAATTGCCGCGCTGTATTCTTGCTCCACTTGCTGAAGAACAGGATCAGGCTGTCTTGTCGCAAATGTATCAGCCGGAATCAGGAGGACGGGAATGTTGTTCGCAAGCGCTGTACCTGCAGCGGCCACAAGATTGGCCGCTCCCGGTCCGACCGATGTCGAGACGGCATAGATCTTCCTTCTCAGCATCTGCTTGCTGTAAGCCATTGCTGCATGGGCCATTCCCTGTTCGTTTTTACCTTGAAACACCTTTAAGTGGCCGGCATCCTGTTCAAGCGCCTGGCCGATTCCAACGACGTTTCCGTGCCCGAAAATTGTGAAGATCCCCTCGACAAATGGAGTTTCTTCCCCGTCAACATGGATGTATTGCTGATTTAAGAATTTGATTAACGCTTGTGCTGTTGTTAACCGTATTTTCTTGCCCACAAACGATCCCACCTTTATTCGTTTTCATTCAAGACTGCGCCGCAATCAGTTCTTCAATCTCAGCGACAGTAGGCATGGCTTCAGATGAGCTATGCTTGGAGACAACAATCGATGCTGAAGCGCTTCCATATTTCAACGCCGTTTCAATGTGTTTGCCTGTGACAAGCCCGTATAAAAAGGCCGAAGCGTATGAATCGCCTGCTCCAAATGTTTTCAACACTTTCGTCTTATATGCTTTAGCCCGGAAGACGTCCCCGGATTTGCTGTATGCGTATGAACCTTCGACACCGTGTTTGATAACGACGAGATCTGCGGAATGCGCAAACAAATGCTGAACCGATTCCTTGTTGATACCGCCTGTGCGGTTTTCCATCACATCAAATTCATCACGGGTCCCGATGACAATGTCGGATTGCTCGGCAACGAGACTGTAGTAAACAGCTGTTTCATCTGCAGACGTCCACGTATATGGACGGTAATCGAGTTCAAAGACCACTTTCACCTGATGCTTCTTTGCCAGCTGTACGGCCTTCAACACCGCTTCACGGGACGGGCTTTTAGCCAGCGCCGTACCTGAGACTAAAAGCATTTTGGCTTTGGCAATGTAATTTTCATCGACTTCAGAAGGCTCAAGGTATAGGTCTGCAACATCGTCTCTGTACATTAAAATGCTGCATTCTTCAGGGCTTAAAATTTCCGTAAAGGCAAGCCCTGCTTTATGCCCCTCTTTGTCAACCGCCATTTGCGATGTGTCGACACCCGTATTTCTCATATAGCTTTCTATGAATCTTCCATGCTGGTCATCAGGAATTTTGCCGATGAAACCGGCTTTCAAACCCAATTTTGAACTGCCGATCGCGATATTGGCCGGCGAGCCGCCGACATATTTTGAGAATGTCATTGTCTGCTCCATCGGCCGGTTGTATTCAACCGCGTTCAAATCAATGCATGCGCGGCCGATTGCCACAATGTCAAATTCTTTTTCTTCATTAAATGTATACTTCATCTTAAACAGCCACTCCTCACCTAATTGTTAGCGTTCCAGGATCCACTCATGGTCAGGATCATTATGAAACTTCCACTTCCGCGTCGGACCTGCCATCACATTTAAATAATAGGACGTGTATCCGTCAGGCACGCCTACCGGATGATATCCAGCCGGCACGATCACAACGTTTTCGTTCTCGACGGTCATCGTTTCGTCAATTGAACGGTCGTCTGTGTAGACGCGCTGAAATACAAAGCCTTGGGCAGGGTCAAGTTCATGATAGTACGTTTCTTCTAAAAAGGATTCTTCAGGCAAATTGTCTTGGTCATGTTTATGCGGCGGATAGCTGGACCAGTTTCCGCTTTCTGTATAAACTTCGACGACTAAAAGGCTGTTCGCTGAAGGATCTGAGTCCGGAAGAATGTTATGGACGGTTCGTTTGTTGCTGAATTTCCCGCGATGTTCAACACCGTTGTCTTCCGCTTTGATCAGCTTCGTCGGCAGCTGTTTTTCAGATGGAGAATAGCAAAGGGCAACCCTTGCCTGTGCAGGCGCGGTGATCACAAAAGAACGGTCATTTGACACATAAACACTGTCGGTCGGTTTTTTCTCGAAAACGCTTTCTCGTGTGCCGATATTTTCAAACGTCTGTTCATGATCGGAGACGGTAATCTTCCCGGTCACAGCCACGATGCAGCATTCCTGTTTACTTAAAGCCTCCTCATAACGGGCACCCGGTGCAAGGTCAATGACTTTAAATTCAACATAGTTCAGGTCGGAGTTTGATTTCTTCACTTCATGGACAAGTTTTACGCCTTCTGATAGCTCATTCGCCTGCGGTTTGCGCAACAAATGACTCATTGAAAAGCCTCCTTTTTTCAATCGATCTTTCAAACATAGGCCGAACAGCGTGATGGCCACGCCGTTCGGACGTTTTCACTTTTAGTTAAAGTCAGGCGCCGGATATCTTGCGGTCACGACTTTTTTGCGCGTGTAGAAATCTACGCTGTCTTTTCCGTTGGCATGCAATGTACCGAAGAACGATGACTTCCAGCCTGAGAATGGGAAGAAGGCCATCGGAGCCGGTACACCCAGGTTGATGCCGAGCATGCCCGCATCGATGTTTTCGCGGAAATAGCGAATCGCATTCGAATTAGATGTGAAAAGGCACGCGCCGTTTGCAAATTCGGATTGGTTGGCGATCTCAACAGCTTCTTTTAAGTTTTTCACACGAATCACGGACAGTACCGGAGCAAAGATTTCATCTTTCCAAATCGTCATATCTGTTGTGACATTGTCAAAGATTGTCGGCCCGACGAAATAGCCATCATCCGTAACGTTTTCACGCCCGTCGCAAACAAGTCTCGCACCTTCTTCAATTCCTTTTTGGATGTAGCCGAGCGTGCGTTTTTTGTTGTCTTCGCGGATGACCGGCCCTAAGAAGACGCCGTCATCAAGGCCGTTTCCGATTTTGACCTCGCCCGCTTTTTCAAGCAATTTCTCCATGAATTGATCGGCAATTCCTTCTTCCACGGTGACAACCGCACAGGCCATGCAGCGTTCGCCGGCAGAGCCGAAAGCCGCGCCGATGATATTTGTTACCGTATCTTCAAGATTGGCATCGTTCAGAACGATGGTGTGGTTTTTAGCGCCTGTCAGCGATTGAACGCGTTTCAGATTTTCGCTTCCTTTTTTATAGACATATTCTCCGACCGGTTTGGAGCCGACGAATGAAATCGCTTTAATTTCAGGGTGTTCGAGAATGCCGTTCACCACATCATGCGCGCCGTATACCACATTAAATACGCCTTTTGGAAGCCCGGCTTCTTCAAACAGCTCAACAAGCTTCTCCGTCAAAAGCGGTGTACGCTCGGAAGGTTTCAGTATAAACGTGTTTCCTAAAGCGATGGCCATTGGGAACATCCAGCACGGAACCATCATCGGGAAATTGAAAGGCGCGATTCCGCCGACGACTCCGATCGGGTAGCGGTAGTTCGCAGCTTCGACATCAGTTGCAATCGTCGCGAGTGAATCGCCCATCATCAAAGACGGAGCGCCCGCAGCAAACTCGACGTTTTCGATTCCGCGTCCCACTTCGCCCAGCGCTTCTTTTGTGTTTTTTCCATTTTCAATTGTAATGAGGCGGGCAAGCTCTTCTTTATGCTGAGTCAACAGCTGCTGAAAGTTAAATAAAATTCTCGCTCTCCGCGGCACGGCTACCTTCGACCATGTTTTAAACGCTTCAGCCGCTTTCTCCGCTGCATATTCTATATCCTCGCGCGTCGAGATCGGCACTTGACACAGCACTTCTTTTGTCGCAGGATTGACAACATCTTCATATTTATCGGTTTTGCTTTCAACCCATTCTCCATTGATATAGTTTTTTAACTTTCTGACTTCTGCCATTCTTATAACCTCCTTGAATATTAAACATCCACTGGTACAGATGGGGCAGGATCCAATCATTATGAATGAACTCGGGAATATCCCTTCATTACATAACCGATTTTTTGAAAAAGAGTTAAATTAAACGCTTACAAAAACTTGACCAATACAGCTTCGTCAAAAGAACCGCAACGTCATGACGTTTTATCTGGCCCCAAAAGTTTTGATTAATATTATCACGTTTTGGTCATTTCTTGGTTATATTCTAATCTGATCCTACCCATAAGTCAATCACAAATAAATAAATTTTTTCTTTTATAATATTTGAAGAAAACCTTAAAACTATTTATATAAACATTGTATAATAAAAAAGAATAGGGTAAATCTTGCAAAGTATAACCACCAATGTTATCATTTCTTAAGCAATTATTGGTCAACTTTTGGTTTTTTCATACCTAAATTAAAGTTTCTAGAAGGAGATTTTTGATATGAAATTAATGCGGATAAAGGAGATGGAAGAATACATTTTGACTAATGGCACCGTTTCATTAGATGAACTGTGCCAGGTCTTCAATGTCTCTAAAAACACGGTCAGACGCGATATCAACAAATTGACCGAAAAAGGAGTCATTAAAAAAGTATACGGCGGCGTAACAGCTATTGAAAAAACGGCGTTGGTCCCTTTTGAAAACCGGACGATCCAAAACAAAGATGCGAAAACAAAAATAGCGCACTATGCTTCCCGTTTTATCGAGGACCATGACCTGATTTTCATCGATTCCGGAACAACGACACAATCTATTTTGGAAACTCTTGACCCAAATAAAAATGTAACCGTTTTAACGAACAGTCTTGATATCATCAATGCCGCCGCTGCCATGAAAAACATCAACTTGATCATCATCGGAAACAACTATAAACGGAAAACGCAGTCGTTTGTGGGAATGGATGACCCCAGCACTTTGGATAAATACAATATTAACAAAGCTTTTATGTCAGCCACCGGAGCAACACTTACCCACGGTCTGACAAATTCCGACCTGCTTGAATATGAAATCAAAAAAAAGATTTCCGAAAAAGCAAAAGAAGTGTATTTATTGGCCGATCACACCAAATTCGGCAAATCCACTTTGCTGACATATGCGCATTTCGAAAGGCTGCATTGCATTGTAACATCAAAACCGCTCGATGAAGAATATAACAAATTTTGCAAAGAGCATAAAATTGAAATTCATCTGGCGTAGCATTTATAGTAAAAGTGAGCTGCTTGGCCGGCATGATGAAAACGGCCGGCCAATCATTTATCTTTCAGGAGGGGAAAAAAGTGCAAAAAGTAAGAATTGGCAAGTCAGATCTTCAAGTATTTCCGATTGGTTTAGGCACGAATGCAGTAGGAGGCCACAACCTTTACCCGAATCTCAATGAAGAAACGGGCAAAGAGCTGGTGCGGGAAGCGATCAAGAATGGCGTGAATTTCCTGGACACCGCCTACATATATGGAATCGGCCGCTCTGAAGAGCTCATCGGTGAAGTCCTGCGCGAATTTAACCGCGAAGATGTGGTCATCGCCACAAAGGCCGCTCATAGAAAAGAAGGGGACGACTTTGTCTTTGACAACTCTCCGGCATTTTTGAAGAAATCCGTGGACGAAAGCCTAAAACGTCTGCAAACAGACTACATTGACCTTTTCTATATCCATTTCCCTGATGAAAAAACACCGAAAGACGAAGCCGTCGGAGCCCTTCACGAGCTGAAGCAGGAAGGAAAAATCAGATCGATCGGCGTCTCCAATTTCTCACTCGAACAGCTGAAAGAAGCGAACAAGGACGGACTGGTCGATGTTCTGCAGGGTGAATACAACCTGCTAAACAGGGAAGCTGAAACGACATTCTTCCCGTATACACAGGAGCACAACATTTCGTTCGTTCCGTTTTTCCCGCTCGTATCCGGTTTATTGGCTGGAAAATACACCGAAAATACAACATTCCCTGAAGGCGACCTTCGAAGAGAAATGGAAAATTTCCAAGGCGACCGTTTTAAAGAAAACATCAAAAAAGTGAATCAGCTCGCTCCAATTGCTGAAAAACACAATGTCGGCATCGCTCATGTCGTGCTGGCTTGGTACTTGGCAAGACCGGAAATCGATATTTTAATTCCTGGTGCGAAACGGGCCGATCAGTTGATCGACAACTTAAAAACGGCGAAAATCAACCTTTCCGAAGATGATTTTGCCTTTATCGATCAATTGTTTGCGCGCTAAACCACTGTTAAAAAACCTATCTGCTAAGATAGGTTTTTTTCACGAAAACAATTGACAGCGCTTCCATTTCTGATATGATAGGAAAGAAGTTAATAAGAGTGACGGAGAAAACAGGAGATCCACTACAAGAACCTTAGATTGAGAGGTTTTTTTGTGGATCTTTTTTCTTTGTCCGAAGAGGAGGGAAGTCGGCCATGTAAAAAAGCAAAATCGCGTGCAAACAGCAAAACAATCTGAAAGGAGAGATGATATCATGAAACGATTTTTCCGAAGTGCTGCCATGACGGCCGCGCTGATTGGAGCGGGTTTCGGCGCCGGGATTCATGCTGAAGCAGCCGCACCGGCCCACAAGCAGCTTAACCCGAATCACATTTTAAATGTCGCCCACCGCGGTGCATCCGGGCACGCGCCTGAACATACCCTCTTGGCTTATGAGCTTGGGCAAAAAATGAAAGGCGATTACATAGAAATCGATCTGCAAATGACAAAAGACGGCGAACTGGTTGCGATGCATGATGAAACATTGGACCGTACCACCAATGGAACCGGGTATGTCAAAGACTATACGCTGGAGGAAATCAAAAAGCTTGATGCCGGCTCCTGGTTTAATGAAAAGTATCCTGAACTGGCCAAGCCGGTATATGCCGGGCTCAAAGTTCCTACTCTCGAGGAAGTGATCCAAAGGTTCGGCAAAAGCGCGCGTTATTATATTGAAACGAAATCGCCCGAAGTCTACGACCACATGGAAGAAAAATTGCTGGATATCCTTGATCAGTACAAATTAACAGGACCTAATCTTCGTTCAAGCAAAGTCATCATACAATCCTTTAGTCCGGAAAGCTTAAAAATCATTCATCAAGCAAACCCCAACATTCCGCTTGTGCAATTGTTGTGGTATGACAAACCCGCTTCCATCACGGATGCTGAACTGGAGGCATATCAATCATACAGCGTCGGCCTCGGCATGAACTATGACCGCATCGATCAAGCGTATGTTCAAAAAGTACGGAGCCACGGGTTGTTGATCCATCCGTATACCGTGAATGAAAAAGAGGACATGAAGAGACTGCTCGATTGGGGCGTGACGGGAATGTTCACCAATTTCCCCGACCGTCTTCAAGAGGTTTTAAATGACAACCAGTAATCGATAAGAAGGAGAAAGACCATGCTTAAACTGTTTAAACCTGCTCCGCCGATTGAAAGATTGCCGGAAGAAAGAATTGATCCTGAATACAAGAAACTCAGACTGCAAGTGTTTCTCGGTATTTTCATCGGCTATGCGGCGTACTATTTGATTCGCAAAAACTTCTCGCTTGCCATGCCTTATTTGATTGAAGAAGGATTTTCAAAATCGGCGCTCGGTTTTGCTTTATCCGCACTTTCGATTTCCTACGGGCTCAGCAAATTTGTGATGGCCACCATATCGGACAGAAGCAATCCGAGAATGTTTCTGCCGGCGGGACTGATTCTTTCCGCCGTTATCAGCCTGCTGATGGGGTTTGTTCCGTTCTTTACCTCATCCATCGCCATTATGTTTATCATGCTGTTTTTAAATGGCTGGTTTCAGGGAATGGGATGGCCGCCATCAGGACGCGTCCTTGTTCACTGGTTTAGTGTCAGTGAAAGGGGAAATAAAACGGCGATCTGGAATGTCGCCCACAATGTCGGCGGAGGGCTGATGGCGCCAATCGCCGTCGCAGGCGTGGCTGCCTTCTCCGGAATCGCGGGGAACTCTGTGACAGGCTATGAAGGGGTCTTTATTCTGCCGGCACTCGTCGCCATTGTCGTTGCCTTGATTAGTTACCTGCTGATTCGCGACACTCCGCAATCGGTCGGGTTGCCGCCGATCGAAGAATATCGCAATGATTATTCAAGCAAAGAGAAAAAAACGTTTGAAACGGAATTATCGACAAAAGACATCCTTTTCAAATATGTGCTCAATAACAAATGGGTATGGGCGATCGCGCTCGCAAACATTTTTGTCTACTTCGTCCGCTACGGCGTCTTAGACTGGGCGCCGACCTATTTAAGCGAAGAAAAAGGATTTGATATGAGCAAATCCAGTGTCGCCTATTTTCTGTATGAGTGGGCAGGCATTCCGGGCACCCTGCTTTGCGGCTGGATTTCGGATAAATGGTTTAAGGGGCGCCGGGGGCCTGCTGGCTTTGTCTTTATGCTCGGGGTATTGATCGCCGTGCTTGTCTACTGGTTCAATCCGGCGGGCAATCCGATGATCGACATGGCTTCATTAATTGCCATCGGCTTCCTCATCTACGGCCCGGTCATGCTGATCGGTCTGCAGGCGCTTGACTTTGTTCCGAAAAAAGCCGCCGGGACTGCGGCAGGATTAACCGGCCTGTTCGGCTACTTGGGCGGAACCCTGACAGCAAACGCCTTAATGGGGGTTATCGTTGATGCATCCGGCTGGGATGCGGGATTCACTCTGCTCACAGCTTCATGCGCCATCGCGGCCATCATCTTCGCCATGACTTGGAATGTAAGGGGTCAAGAAGTCGTCAAACATTAATTTCACAAAAAAAGATCCGTCTCTGAACTCCTGAGACGGATCTTTTTTGTGCTTTCCATGGTTTCTATGGTTTATTCATGCTATTTAAGACAACCAATTTAAGTCAGTTCTTGTTTTGTTCCTTGTGGACTTGCCGTTCTCCCCTTGGACCATATCTTTTTCTTGGAACAGTCATTTTGTCGTAAGGATCAGTCACCGGTGACAGCAGCAGCCCCGGTACACCCAGCCGATAAAAAACGAAAGCAATGACTGCTCATTGTTTCCTTCTGGGATGTTCTGCTGAATACGAGCAAAGTAAAACGAACAATAGATTCAGCTTCGTAAGGGCGGGGGTGAGAGTATGGCAGTTGAAAGCGCAATCCAACTCATGCTTATTTTCGGCATTTTGATTGCGGCGATCATGTCATCAGACAAAAAAAGTAAGACCGTCCTGGCCGCTAAACGAAGACGATCTTACTTTCAGGCTGAAGCTGACTCCTTTACAGGAGCTATTCTATTGTCGATCGGTTAGATGTTCCCGCTACTATAATGCTCAGGAGCATATTCAATATATAAGGTTCAAAAACAAAATTAGGCTGTCGTGAATTTTAGAAAACCGGTCAGCCGTTTTAGGCCATCACTTTGCATATATCATTCGTAAACTCGACAGGGTCGTCGATCGGCAGGCCTTCGATCAGCAGCGCTTGGTTGTAGAGAAGACCGGTGTATAAGCTGAACTTTTCTTTATCGTTTTCAAACGCGGCCTGCAATGTGTCAAATACCTCGTGATTTGTATTGATCTCAAGCACTTTATCCGCTTTGACATGCTGATTATCAGGCATCGCATTTAGAATTTTTTCCATCTCAATGGTGACTTCGCCGTCAGCCGCGAGACATACGGAATGGGTTTTTAATCGTTTTGACGGCCTGACGTTTTTCACCTTGCCTGATAAAATGTTTTTCATTTCCTCAAACAGCTCTTTATATTGGTTCTCATCTGCATCTGATTGGTTTTGATCATCTTCTGATTCAATACCAAGGTCTCCGCTTGATACGGATTTAAATTCTTTTTCTTCGTAATTCGCCAGCATTTTGATGGCAAATTCATCGATATCTTCCGTGAAATATAAAATTTCATAGCCTTTCTCAGACACAAGCTCTGTCTGTGGAAGCTTTTCAATCCGCTCATACGATTCGCCTGACGCATAATAAATATATTTCTGATCCTCAGGCATTCTTGACACATACTCATCAAGCGTCACAAGCTTTTTCTCTTTGGACGAGTAGAACATTAAGAGGTCCTTCAGCACGTCTTTGTTGGCGCCGAAATCATTGTAGATGCCGAACTTAAGCTGTCTGCCGAATGATTGGTAAAAAGCCTCATACTTGTCGCGGTTGTTTTTCAGCAGGCTTTTCAGCTCGTTTTTGATTTTCTTGCTGATGTTTTTGGCGATCAGCTTCAGCTGCCTGTCATGCTGGAGCATCTCTCTTGAGATGTTGAGGGATAAATCCTCTGAATCGACCATACCCTTGACAAAGCTGAAATGATCCGGAAGCAGTTCCGGGCATTTGTTCATGATCAACACGCCGTTTGAGTACAGCTCCAAGCCCTTCTCGAATTCTTTTGAATAGTAGTTAAACGGAATGTTTTCCGGAATAAACAGGATCGCCTGGTATCTCACCGCACCGTCGACGCTCGTATGGATATGGGCGAGAGGCTTGTCAAATCCGTAGTGCTTTTCCGCATAAAACGCTTCATAATCCTCATCTGTCAGCTCGGTTTTATTCTTTCGCCAAATCGGCACCATGCTGTTGACCGTCTGTTCTTCCTGAACTTCTTCAAATTCATTTTCGGCGTCCTCTTTCGGCTTGTTGACGGTGACATCCATCTTGATCGGATAGCGGATGAAATCAGAGTATGTTTTGATGATGTTTTTCAGCCGATGGACTTCCAAGTATTCATCATATTGTTCATCCTCAGTGTTCTCTTTCAGCTTCAAAATGACATCTGTTCCGACCGATTCCTTTGTGCACGGCTCAATCGTGTAGCCGTCCGCCCCGGCGGACTCCCATTTATACGCCTCATCACTGCCGAGCGCCTTTGTGATGACAGTGACAACATCAGCCACCATAAAAGCGGCGTAAAAGCCGACGCCGAACTGGCCGATGATATCGTGCCCGTCTTTCGGTTCATTTTCATGTTTAAACGCAAGGGAGCCGCTTTTGGCGATCGTTCCAAGGTGCTCCTCGAGCTCTTCCTTTGTCATGCCGATCCCGGTGTCCGATACGGTCAGTGTTCTGTTTTGTTTGTCGGCCGAGATTTTAATGTAATAATCATCTTTGTTAAACGTCAAAGCGTCGTCTGTGAGCGCTTTATAGTAAATTTTGTCGATGGCATCGCTCGCATTTGAAACAAGCTCTCTTAAGAAGACCTCCCTTTGGGAATAAATCGAGTTGATCATGATGTCCAGCAATCTTTTAGACTCTGCTTTAAATTCTTTTTTAGCCACCTGTTCTCTCTCCTTTTTGATTGAAGAATATGTAGATCAATGGTTGCTCTTTTGTTCACATCTTAAATATCACACCGCATAGCGGTTGTCAATATATAGGTATGCCGGATTGACATCCCGCCTCCTTCTTCATATAATTTGATGTGAAGGAAATGTTAACTAAAATGAGGTGGAAAGGAATGGAAATCTTATCAACTGTTCTTATTAGAGATTTGGCTTAAGACGGGAGAAGTCTGCCCTTTTTTAGAAAGCCATCTCGTGAACAGTTTGATACGGTTTCAAATCCTTTCTTGCTATATTTGATATGTAGTGGGTAAGGTGTATTCGCCTTACCCGCTTTTTTATACAACAGGATATTGATGGTTCACGCTGTTCTCTTTAGATGGCTTATAAAAGCCAAAAGGAGAGAATCATCATGAGTATTGTTCAAGCTGCGAATCTCACTTATATGCACGGGGATCGCATCATTCTTCAAAACGTCAGCTTTCGCCTGCTGAGGGGTGAACACGCCGGACTCGTCGGTCGAAACGGAGCTGGCAAGTCGACCTTTCTCCGCCTCTTGACAGGAAGCCTTTTGCCCGACAAGGGAAACATTGAATGGCTGCCAAGCGTACGGCCCGGCTATCTTGAACAACATGCCGGACTGACGAAGGGCATGACCGTTCTTCAATACTTGGAAAAGGCGTTTCATCACCTATTTGCCATGGAAATAGAAATGAATCTGCTTGCAGAACAAATGGCAGATGCCGCTTGCAACCTGGATGGCCTGCTGAAAAGGTACGGTGATCTCCAGGCTGAATTGGAGAAGTCGGGATTTTACCAAATCGGCGCAAAAATTGAGGACACCGCACAAGGCCTCGGCTTGACTGAGATTGGACTTGACCGGGATGTCTCACATTTAAGCGGCGGCCAGAAAACAAAGCTCCTTCTGGCCAAACTGCTGCTGGAAGAACCAGAAGTTCTTTTATTGGATGAACCGACGAATTACTTGGATCGCGGACATATCGACTGGCTGACCGGCTATTTGAAAAATTACGAGCATGCCTTTGTCGTCGTCTCCCATGACGAACGCTTTTTATACGAGATTACAGATGTTACGTTTCACTTGGAACATCAGACCATTAAGCGGTATTCCGGCGGCTATCGTTTTTTCCTGAAGGAATATGAACAAAACACAGCGCAGATCAAAGCGGCTTATGACAAACAGAGCAGAGAAATCGAGAAGTTGGAGGCCTTCATTGATCGCAACCGGGTGCGGAAAGCAAAACAGGCCAAAAGCCGCGAAAAAGCGTTAAGCAAAATCCAACGCATCGAAAAACCGGAGGACCGTCCGGCCCCCCGCTTTGAATTCCGGACGGAAAACAACCCTTCTATGACCGTTCTTGAGACAAAACAGCTGGAGATTGGCTACGCTGAGCCGTTGCTTATGCCGCTTTCCCTCACCGTGAAGCGGGGCGATAAAATCGCCGTCATCGGTGAAAACGGCGGCGGAAAGTCGACATTGATCAACACGCTGCTCGGCGGCCTCAAGCCTTTAAGCGGCACTGTATCAGCCGGACAGCATATAAGAGCCGCATATTTCAGACAGGAAAGCAGCGGTTCGTCCAACACACCGCTTACAGAAATGCGGACGCGCTTTCCCGATGCGTCGGAAAAAGACATTCGCCACAAGCTTGCGGCAGCCGGCTTGACAAGAGAACATATCGCACAGCCGCTCTCCACTCTGAGCGGAGGCGAACAGGCAAAAGTTCGCCTTGCGGAGCTGATGCTGACCAAAAGCAATCTGCTCGTTCTTGATGAACCGACAAATCACCTTGACGCATTGGCAAAGCATGCGTTAAAGCAAGCGCTCTGCGACTATAAGGGAACGATTTTGCTCGTTTCCCATGAACCGTCTTTTTATGAAGACTGGGTGACTCATATCTGGCAGATTGAAGCATGGTGTCGCAAATAGGTAAAAGCCGGCCTTTCGAAGGGCCGGCTTTTTTATTTGGACAATACAAGCTCATGAATGGCGTGGGCAACGCCGTTTTCATTATTCGTAAGCGTTTCATAATCGGCCGAAGCTTTTACCTCAGGGATCGCATTCCCCATAGCAACTCCGCATCCCGCCCATTCGATCATGGACATGTCATTTCCGTTGTCTCCAATACAAATCACTTCTTCTTGCGCAATGCCTAATATGTTGGCAAGCTGCTGAACGGCGTTTCCTTTACTTGCGGCAGGATGAAGGATTTCATAAAAAAACGGGGAGCTTTTGACCATCGTGTAGCGCTCCTTGATATCAGCCGGAATAGCGGCGATCGTTCTGTCCAGCTTTTCCGGCACATCAATGTACATCGCTTTTGGCGCCATGATGTCTTCCGGTATCTCCTCCATCGTCCGGAAACGGAGCGGGACTTGGGTGACATATGATTCATATACGGTATACGGACTGATATCCCGATTCGGCGTATAGAGATAAGCCGAATCGAAAAAGTGCATCGGCGTATCCAGCTTTTCGCTGAGCTCATATAGAGATGTGAGATCTTCATAGCCAAGCGTCAGCTCTGAGACAACCTCCTGTGTATTCGTATTTTGAACAAATGCACCGTTATAGGCAATGACATAATCGCCGTCTTCATTTAAATTCAGTTCTTCCAGGTAGCGGCTCACTCCGCCGAGAGGACGCCCTGTGCAAAGGACGATCTTCACGCCTTCCGCTTTCGCCTCTTGAAGCGCATTCCGTACTTCATCTGTTACTTCATGAACGTCATTCAATAATGTTCCATCCATATCGATCGCGATTAGTTTGTACATGTTCCACTCTCCCTGGTTAAATTCGTGACTTCGTTCATGTATCTGGGCCATTTCACCCCTATTTTACCACAGCTGGACACTTTCATTTTTCTTCAAGGCTTGCCCATTAAAAAAACAGTCTCTTTTGAGACTGTTTTCACTTAAAATATGTCCTGGAGAATCGGATCTTCATCAAGCAGGCGGAGCGCTTTTTCGCGATATGCCTCTTCATGCAGGTAAGTGAACCGGTTTGGCTTGATCGTGTGGGAAAGACGGATCGCTTCGCGAAACTCTTGTTTATCAAGCTGAAGTGACTTCACATAATGGAAAAAGCCTGTCCTTGTAAACACCTTTTCCATCCTCTCAGCGCGGTGATTCTGGACATGGGCCATGATGTAGGTGGCGACTCCCACTTGAATGCCGTGCATCTGCGGTTTTTTGGAAATTTTGTCGAGCGCATGGGAGATGAGATGCTCAGAACCGCTGATAGGCGCGCTGTTTCCGCTGATTTCCGTCGCGATGCCGCCCATCGTCAATGAACTGACCAATTCTTTTAAAAAGATCGGCTGTTTAATATCCTGCATCGGCGTTCTGACAAAGCTGTTCACCGCCTTCTTGCTGAGCATGGACGCAAAAGCATTGACATCGCCGACACCGTGCCGTTCTTCAAACTCCCAGTCATAAAGGGCAGTAATATTGGACATCAAGTCGCCGATGCCTGCTAAAATAAAGCATTCCGGCGCCTGTTGAATGATTTTTAAATCGGCAATAATTCCATATGGAACCCGCGCCGGAACCGTCGTTTTTTTCCCTTCAACCTGAAGCGAACAATTGCTGCTCGCAAAACCGTCATTGGATGCCGACGTCGGAATGCTGATAAACGGGATACGCTTGGAAAACGCGATGTATTTTCCGCAATCGACGACATATCCCCCGCCCATGGCAATGATGACATCATCATTCCCAATGGAAAATGCCTGCTCTAAGAGCTCCTTGATGTCCAGGTTTGGAGCCAGCAGAACGGCTTCGATTTCGACCTTTTGAAAAGTCGCTTTTAATGAATGCTTATACTGCTGATAGGAAAAATCGTCAAAAAACATGATCGCCTTTTGAAATTGCTGCTTTTCCAGAATCTCATCCAAACGGCCGAGCACACCTTCGCTAATGTCCAATACAGCGGGAATGGCTATACTGGTAACTTGGCGCGGCATCAGACGATGCGCCCCTTTTCTTTCAAATATTGCTCGATATCTGCAAATGTATCAACTGCTACAAACGGCACACCCTGATCCCGCAAAAGATCTTGAAGCGCATCTTTTGCAAACGTCACATTCGCAAACTTCGCCGGATGGGAGTCCGGTTCACTGTCACCCGCAAAATAAATCGTCTCATACTCTTCTTTCAGCTTCCGGATCACCTTTGATTTATCAATGCCGTAGCGTTCAGAGTAGTGCCAATGGTTTTCATCAATGGTCATATGAACATTGTCTTCTTGGAAAAAGCCTTTGTTTGAATACACCTCGACATCTTTAATGCCGTATTTCTGTAAAATATAATGAATATAATAATCGGTGCCGGCGCTCAGGATGAAAAAGTCGCCCCCGTTTTCCTGGACATGCTGAATGAAGTCTGGCACATACTCGTCAATCGGAATGGAGTGGATGTCATGAATGATGGTTTGTTCGTTTTGATTGATTGAAGCAAAAACGGTGCCGAGAAATTCAATATCTTTCAATTCGCCGGATTTCCACTTCTTATACAATTCACGGCCTTCAGGAAAATATTTATCAATCACCATCCAGTAAAAATCCTGTTTGGAAATCGTCCCATCAAAGTCTGATACAAATGCCCATTTCTTCATGCTGCATACCTCTTTTCTATTTAAAAGATTAGATTCATTATACAGAAAGTTTGTGAAGTGTTGAACATAATAATATTTCTTTTTTGTGTACACAAGATGAACATTATTTTAAAAATGCCTTTTCCTTGTTATGATTCTTTCTCTGTGCGCTGTTTACCTTTTTTCGTTACTGCAAAAGTTCGTTTCATTGTCTTGATGTTTTCCACTTTCCGAAACCTGAGCGCTGACCAATCTTCATCAATGGCGATTTGACGGACGGGCTCATAGCCTTGATCGGCAAGCAGACCGGCTACCGTATCACGGCTGCAGTCTGAATGGTAAGCCTTGGACGATTTTTTCGGATAGCAAAGCCAAAACAAGCCATCCTCCGCCAGATGCTGCTCTGCTTTTATAGCGGAGTCCTGGAGCTTTTCATTTGTCACGCCAAAAACTTGAACAAAGTCATATTTTCCGTCTTCAGCCTGCAGATGGACTTCGCCTTGAAATGCTGCCGTGATGTCACCGTAAGAGTCGGGCGCATTTAAAATGAGCACGGGCTGCCCGCAGTCCTTAAACTGCAATTTTTTGATCACCGGATGTGTTTCTGCCATCTCTTATCAGTCCTTTTTATGTTTATAGTAACAAATTATCCAAAACAGCCGTAATCATACAAAGCAAAAAAGTGATAGACGAATGAGGGCTTTTTTGCTATATTTACTTTGATAATGCGAATCATTATCAACTAGATGCTTTACATACACAGGAGGGTCAAGTGAAAAAACGATCATTTATTATAGGTTTTGTTATGATGTTATGTTTATTGGTCAGCGCATGCAGCAGTGCATCGCAATCAAGCGGAAACAGCGGCAATGAAAAAGCGTCCGAAGAAACGACAAGAACGTACAAGTCGACGCGCGGAGACGTGGAGATCCCGACACATCCAAAACGCATCGTGACAGACCATTACGCCGGTGAATTGTTAACTGTCGGAGCAAATGTGGTCGGTTCAGGTTCATGGAGTTTCACCAATCCGTTTTTGCAGGATAAGCTGAAAGATGTCACCGATCTGGGCGATCCGATCAATGTGGAAAAAGTCATGAAGCTCAAGCCTGATTTAATCGTCGTTATGAAAGATGACAATTACGATAAGCTCTCGAAAATCGCGCCAACCGTTGTGATTCCTTATAACACGGCGAAAAATGTGCAGGAAACGGTGAAGATGTTCGGCGATGTGGCAGGCGCCAAAAAAGAAGCCGACCAATTCCTCGCCGACTTTGAAGAGCAAGCAAAAGCCGCAAGGGAAAAAATCGCCAAGGTGATCGACAAAGACGCCACATTCGGCATTTATGAAAACACGGACAAAGGCAAGCTGTGGGTATTCAACGACAACGGCGGCCGCGGCGGTCAAGCCATTTATAACGCACTCGGCTTAAAAGCGCCGGAAAAAATCGAAAAAGACATTATTCAAACAGGAGAAATGAAAGAAATCTCCATGGAAGTCCTGCCTGAGTATGCCGCCGACTACATGTTCGTCACAGATTATAACCCGAACGGCGACAGCAAAACACTCGACAAACTGAAGGAATCTTCCATCTGGAAAAACTTAGACGCCGTCAAAAACAACCGCGTCTTCATCAATGATTTCGACACCTACTATCCATACGATCCGATCTCTGTCAGCAAGCAAGTTGATTTGATCACGGAGATGCTGGTGAAGCGCGCAGAGGAGAATAAGTAAAAAAAGCTGGGAATCCCAGCTTTTTTTATTGTTTTCTGTCCTGGATGTTCGACAACTTAAAAGCAAAATTAAAGATGAAACAGAAAGGAACGAAGAATAGAATAAACATCAATATTTGATTTAATAATCCTTTCAAAGTAAATGGATATGACATGTCACCAAGGAGAAAAGATAACATCATCCACACGATAAAGATAGGAAACACCGCTTTTAAGCCAAGCCCCCTCTTCTTTCTTAACAAACCTTTACTCACGAGTCTAACAGAATAATAGCCGTTGCCAATGAAAAAAAGATTTCGATATCTCGTATGCAGTCGTGATAAAGATGGAAATAAAGATCAGTGAGAGAAGGAGCACAAACCCTTCCATTCCTATTTTTCGTTCCTGCTCAGCCTTTTGCTGATCTCTCTGACTTCCGCCCACTTTCTACTGTTTTCCATTTACGCCAATAGAAGTCATATTACCAATAAACATCCATGAAAACAATGATTGAACAAGAACACCGCCGCTCCCGTTTCACGTGAAACAAAAACCGAAAAAATCGATATATTGGGATTCATTGTGTAAAATAACAATAATAACAAAAAGGGAGAGATGATGATGGGAATCGAAAAGGTTGGACAAATCGGGGTGCCGGTTCAAGACTTAGAGCGGGCTGCGGCATTTTATCAGGATGTATTGGGCCTGTCCCTTTTATTTCGGACAGATCGCATGGCCTTCTTTGAATGCGGCGGGCTTCGGCTTCTTCTCAGCCTCCCGGAAAAAGACGAATTTGCTCATGCAAGCTCCGTCATTTATTTTCAAGTGGAAGATTTGCCGGCAGTATATGATGAAATCGCAACAAAAGGCGTTTCTTTTCCGATAGAACCGCATATGGTGGCGAAAATGGAGCAAACGGAAACCTGGATGGCTTTCTTTGAAGATACCGAAGGAAATACCCTCGCTTTGATGAGTGAAGTGCAAGTCTAAAAGACAAAAACAGCTGAACACCTCAGCTGTTTTTCACATTCTCACAAGCGGATTGACAAGAACGATTGAGTTCACAGGCGGCGCATTTCCCCTTCCGGCTTCTTTTGACAAGCTTAACAAGCGTCCATGCCGCATAGCCAAAGATGAGCCCCCCGATGATCAGATTAAACAACTCCGCCACATCCTTCCTTATGATAATCCGAGTAATTTCCCGCCCTGATAGATGAGGAACGTGATCGCATAAGCAATCATTAACCCATAAACAATCGACAGGAACATCCATTTTTTCGAGTTCGTTTCTTTTTTAATCACGGCTACCGTTGCCAGGCAAGGAACGTATAGCAGAACGAACGCCATGAATCCGTAGGCGGCCAGCGGTGTAAATTGCTGTGCCATCATGCCTTGCAGCTGGGATTCAGGTACAAAATAAATAATGCTCATGGAAGCGACGACGACTTCTTTTGCTAGAAAGCCTGTTAAGAGCGAGGCGGCGGCCTGCCATGTGCCAAATCCGAGCGGCATCAATAACGGAGCGATCACACCGCCGATCATTGCCAAAAAGCTGTCATCCATGTCAACGCCCGTTCCGCCCGGCCCTGTATAAGATAAAAGCCAAATGAGAACAGATCCGCCAAAAATGTAGGTTCCGGCTTTGCGGACGAATCCTTTTCCTTTTTCCCAAGTCGAGCGCCATAATGTACGGGCTTGAGGCAAACGGTACGGCGGCAGCTCAATCACAAAAAACGATGTTTCTTCTTTCAGCTTCGACGATGACAAAAATTTTGCCAGCACCAATGCCGCAGCGATCCCCAGAACATATAATGACAGCACGACCAGCGCCTGGTGCGCCGCAAAGAAGGCGCCTGCAAACAGCGCATAGACCGGCAGCCTTGCCGAACAAGACATAAAAGGCGTCAGCATGATCGTCAGCAGCCGTTCTTTCGGCTGTTCAACGGTCCGGGCCGCCATAACCCCAGGCACATTGCAGCCAAAGCCGATGATCAGCGGAATAAAGGCTTTGCCGTTTAACCCGATCGCCTCCATCAGCCTGTCCATTACCATCGCCACCCGCGCCATATATCCGGAATCTTCAAGCAGCGAAATAAAGAAGAATAAAATAAAGATTTGCGGTACGAAGACTAAAACACCGCCTACACCGGCAATAATGCCGTCAAGAATCACCGCCTTGATAAACGGACTGGCAGCCATGGCCGTCAATGCTGAAGTCGTCCAATCTGTCACGGGTCCGCCGATCAATCCGTCAAGCGCATCAGACAACGGTACACCGAGCCAGTCAAATGTCAGCATAAACATGAGATACATAAACGCCAAAAAAATCGGAATCCCCAGCACCTTATGTGTCACAATCGCATCCACGCGGTCGGTCAAAGTCTGTTTTTGTCCTGAGCGAAGCTGCACAGAAGATGACAAAGCATGATCGATGTACTGCTCCCTGACATAGTAAATATGCTGATGCAGCGATTTGGCGGCTTCTTCTTGCTTAAGGCGCTCTTCGGCTTCCTGGGAAATGTCTTGTAATCTCGTTCGGTCAGCTGTTGCTTCCAGCTGTTCTTTCATTTTTGAGTTGCCCTCTAAATATTGCAGGGCCATCCAGCGCTTCGGCACGCCGGAGCGGTCCGGAATGACGGCTTCAATCCGGGTGATCGCTTGTTCCAGTGTACCGCCGTAGTTGATCATCAGCGGCTTTGGCGGCTCCCCTTTGCTTGCTGACAGATGGCGGCTCAGCTCATCACACCCTTTGCCGCTACGAGCCACAATTGGGATGACCGAAACGCCAAGCGCTTCCGACAATTTCTCATGGTTGATCAACATGCCGCGCTGTCTGGCTACATCCGTCATGTTTAAACCGATCGTGAGTGGCTGTCCAAATTCAAGCAGCTGAACCGTCAAATGCAAATTGCGCTTCAGCTGTGATGCATCGACAATATTTAATATTTCTGTAAACGATTCCTTCAATAAAAAGTCGGTGACGACCCCTTCATCACGCGATAGAGGGCTTAACGTATAAACTCCCGGGAGGTCGATCATCATTCCTTTTGTATGGCGGAGCATTCCCACTTTTTTCTCTACGGTCACTCCGCTCCAGTTTCCTACGTATTCATAGGAACCTGTTAATGCATTAAACAGCGATGTTTTACCTGTATTCGGATTCCCGAAAAGTGCGATTTCCTGACGGGTCATAGTTTTTCAACCCTTATCTTTTTTGCATCCTGCAGCCGGATGCCGACCGACTGCCCGCCTGTCTCAAACATGAACGGGCCGCCAAACGGCAGCTTCCGCTTGATGCAGATTTCAGCATTTTCTTTCATGCCGAGATGAATAAGCCGGCGCTGAACCAATTCATTGACCTCTGAAAAATCTATCATTCTTGCTCTCTCTTTTTGTTTTAAATCGGCTAAAACCATCATCGATGCCTCCGTCTGAAAATGATAATCGTTATCATACTATGATTATAGGTAATAAGTTTCCTTTTCACCAAACGAACATATGTCAAAATCAGAACAATTTTTCCAATCAAAAAAGCGAAAGATCAGCTCCGGGTATTTTTCCGGCTCTGATCTTTCCCCCCTAGCCTGCATGGTGCTGCACTTTTGGCTCTGTTCTCTGCCGCTTCGGCTGATATATTTTTCCGACAAACATATATCCATATTTCAATTTATTGACAGACCAGGACACGAAAATGGCTGCACCTGTGCCGCCAAAGAAAAGCAGCGCCACAGCCGGCACCGGACTGATGCTGTTGATCCCGCTTAAGACGGCCATTCCGATAATCAGAAAAAAAGCGTGCAGTAAATAAATAGAGAAAGAATAGTTGCTGATGAACATGATTAGTCTCGGCACTGCAGTCAGCTTTGAAAACAGATGGAAGCATAGGAAAATGATGCTTATTGAGTAAAATAAAATATCCGGGCGCTTGGATGTAATCGCGATGTTTTCGCTGAAATAGGATATCGCAACGATTGACACGGCCGTGACAACAGCCGCGGTATATACCGCATACCGGTAGGGCCAAAAAGCGCTTGTAGTCTTTCCCGCAATAATAGGCCAAACAAAAATAGAACAGCCACCCGGGAAACGGCACCCATGAAAACGGAAACGAGGCCTGCTCCTGTACGACGGGCGGGTTGATAAACGTAAAATAGCATAAGTAGGCGGTGTTGACCGCAAAAGAAACGGAAAGCACCCATTTCGGTGATGCCTTTTGCAAAAAAGAGTGGAAGCACATATGCAAAAGATAAAATTGAAAGATCACGAGAATAAAATAGCCAATGAAATTCCCGAGAAAAATGTTGGCCAAAAGCTTTTGAACAATCGCTGCTGCATGAAACTGCTCCATCATCAGACCCGCCGTTAAAAACGCATCGAGAACGGCAATAAATAGAAAAGGGATAAAGATCGTTTTAAACCTCTTCTTTAAAAAACCTTCCGGAACACCGTCGGAATAAGCATGGGACAATAAAAATTCAGAAATGAATATAAACGCCGGCGTGCTGAACATCAGCAGGGTCCGAAAAGACTCAATGACACGAACTGTATCCCCGAGCATTTCTTCCTGGAGAAACATCACCATCGATATCGCATGAAGCAAAACCACGCTTAAACAGGAGATACAACGAAGTACAAAAATTTCTTTCACTTGCACAACTACCACTCCTCTTTCAAATTTGAAATAATATCAAATTAACATAATCATCCAAATAAGGGAAGAGGCGAAGTGCTTAGGCATGTTTATTCACCTTGAGTCAGCCGTTTGCAAGAAAAAAAGATTAGACAGCTGTCTAATCTTTTGGCTAAATTGCCGCTTTAATCTGCTTCGTATAGTAGAAGCGGACAATGAAAAAGTAGAACACCTGGATCGCAAAAAAGATCCCGAGAACCATTGCCGATTCCTTGAAAAGATTATAACGGAACGCATGTGATAAAGCGGTGAGCGCAACCGCTCCATGGACCAGGGCGACAACGATCGGCGCAAAGAAAAGGATGCCGATTTGTCTGCTCAGTACTTTTTTGAGCTCGCGGTCTGTCAGACCCATCTTCGAAATGGACTTGAACTTCTGTTTATCATCGTCAAGATCTGTATAAAGACGGAAGTAAAGGAAGCTGCCTGCGGAAACGAAAAAGACGATGCCGATAAACAATCCTACGAATAAGATGGGGCCATACCCTCTACTGATATCATATACCTCATAATCGACAGCAACGAACTGAAAAGGATCTAATTTTTTCGCCAGCTTCTCTCCGGCTTCAATCACTTGCCTGTCATTTTTGTCCTGAGCCTGCCATGCATAGAACCATGTTTCCCTTTTTGGTTTTCTCAGCTTCTGATAGTCGCTGTCTGTCACAACGTAATAAGAGCCTGTTTCAGGCAATGCCTTTGATCGAACGACTTGATCAGCGTGAATCTTTCTCTCCGGGGTAAGGGTGATCGGCTGCTTAAGCAAATCACTTCCCCCGCGGTCTTCTCGTTCGTCAAATTCGACTGCCGCGGCTTTTCCTTCTTGAAGCTTGATTTGCTCCGCACCGATAAGGACAGCGAACCGGTTATAATCGGATTGCTTGGCGATCAGCACGCTTTCGCCGTTGATTTCGAAGTACTTTAGTAACGCTTCGGCTTTTTCTGTTTGAATGTTCTTCTCTTTCAATGTTTCATCAATGAACACGACATCTTTTTCAGTGTTTTTGTTATTTTCCCCGGCACTATACGTGAATGTATTGGGGTTCATTTTTTTCATCCCGCCGGTCAAAAGGGTTTGAAAACCGTATAACGTGCCGATGGCGCTGAACGCGACGGTCGATATGATGGCCACCATAAAAAACGTCCGCGCATTGTCTTTCATCCGGAAAGAAAGGTCGGAAAATAAAATCATGTTCGTTTTCCGCCAAAACAAGCTCTCCCGCTTTTTAAGCCGGCGAATGACAAATACGCTCAACTGTGTAAACAGCAAATATGTTCCGAGAATGACGACAATTGTCACCGGAAGCATCGCTATAAAAACGCCGTTTCCCTTTGCAGCCAAAGCGACATAATAGCCTGAAGCCAACAACAAAGCCGCAAGCAGCGTCAGCAGGACGGATGCCTTCGGCTCGCCTTTTGACTTCTGATTTCCTTTCAGCAAATGGATCAACTTTTCACTGCGCAGCACAAATGATACGAGAAAAGAAATGAATAAAAACAGAGCAGTAAAGGATATAAACGTGACAATGATCGCCAAAAGCGGAAAATAAAAATTGAGCTTGTTTTCAATAATCAGCACATTTTCGGCTGCAAGCAGGATTAATTTTGCAAATACAAGTCCAAGGACAATCCCGCCAATCGTCGCAAAAAAGCCAATCAACATATTTTCCAAAAATACCATCGTGCGGATCTGGCGCATCGACATCCCCTGAATCATTAAAACGCCGAATTCCTTTCTTCTCGATTGCAGGAATGAGCTCATCGAGTACAATACAAAGAAAAAAGAAAAGACAAAGATAATGCCGCGGGCTACAGAGAGACCTCCGGACGCCTTCTGTCCCATGCCGGTGCTGAGGGAATCCCCGCCAAGAGCCGGATGGAATGCAAATATCGCAAATGTAAAAAACACCATCACCGTGAACATGCTGCTGAGAAAATAAGCGGCATAAAGCCTTTTGTTGCGAATGACGTTGTTAAACGCGAACTGACGAAAGGTCATGTGCATCCCCTCCCAGCAAAGAAAGCGTGTCGAGAATCTTTTGGAAAAAGGCCTGACGGTTATCGCCGCGGCTCATTTCCGAATACAGCTTTCCGTCTTTAATAAAGACGACCCGGTTGCAGAAGCTGGCCGCTTGAGGATCGTGCGTGACGAGCAGCATTGTCGTCTTCTCATTCCGGTTGATTGATTCAAGCATTTCCATGACATCTTTTGATGACTTCGAATCAAGATTTCCCGTCGGTTCATCGGCAAGCAGAAGCTTCGGCGAATGAATCATCGCTCTGGCTACGGCAGCCCGCTGCGCCTGTCCTCCTGATATCTCGAATGTGCGCTTTTTCATGATGTGCGTGATGCCGAGTTTTTCGGCTAAAGCGTGCGCTTTCCGCTTCATCTCTTTGACCTTTTCTCCATCCAATGTCAACGGCAGGACGATGTTTTCTTCCACCGTTAATGTAGGCAAAAGGTTAAAGTCCTGAAAAACAAATCCAAGCTCTCTCCTGCGGAACTTGGCCAGCTTTTCTTTTTTAAGCAAATGCGGATTTTTCCCGTTGATCAGGATTTCTCCTGTCGTCGGTTCATCGATGGTCGCAATCATATTTAACAGGGTCGTTTTACCGCTTCCGGAAGGACCCATGATGCCGACAAATTCCCCTTCCTCAATCGTCAGGTTAATATCGGTTAACGCACGGTATGCGATTTTTCCTTCATAAATTTTACTTGCTTGTTTGACATGAAGCATCACAAGATCTCCTTTCACATTTCACTTTCGATCTGTGACCAGTTTATCGAAACGGACGGATAGCCAGCTATCGATTATTCTTTCACTTTCATTACATCGATGTAAGGTTTTGCGTCTGTGTGAAGATCGTGCGAACCGTCGTACCCTTCCCTTCCTCTGACTCGAGTTCAAGCCGATGGCCGAGCTGGTCGGCCGCCGTTTTTGCCAGGTAGAGGCCCATGCCCGTCGATTCTCTGAATTTACGGCCGTTTTCCCCTGTGAAGAACGGATCGAATACGCGGTTTTGATCTATTTTCGGGATGCCGGCACCGAAGTCTGTCACTTCCAATACCGCTTCACCGTCTTTTTCATCAAGCGAAATGATGATGGTATTGTTTTTTCCCGCCGAATATTTCACCGCATTATGAATGAACTGAGTCAGCATGAAAAACAGCCACTTTTCGTCCGTTTCGACAATAATGCCTTGCCTTTGCTCCTGAAACTTAGGATACACCTGATTGCGAATATAAAACCGCTTGTTTTCCTGATTGACCTCATGGACAATATCGGCCAACACAACCGGTTTAACGTGGAAATCCTGTTCGATTGTACGCAGGCGGGCCATATAGAGGATGGTATTCAGCCCGGTTTTGATTCGCTCCGTCTCCTCGCGGATGCTTGATGATTCCGGTTCATCCAAATTTTGCGCCGTCAGCTCAATCACAGACAGCGGCGTTTTCATCTGGTGAACCCATTGATCCATAAAGGTCAGATGTTCTTTCTTTCCGCGCTCCAGTTCCTTCAATTCATGTCGATAATGTCTGTACTGGCTTTTCAGCAGCTGTTCAAGCGCTTCTCCCAGAGGAGACAGGGGCTGACTCGTTTTTTGAAAGGTGTCATCCAGTGACGCGAGGGTGCTGCCAAGGCGCTGATAAAAGGTGCGGCGCGTATAGTAGTGATAGACAAGGTAGCTTCCCAAAAGGAAAAAACCGAGAAAAACGGCATACAAAGCAGGCCTGATGTGTCGGTATCCATCAAGCCAGTAGACGAGCAGCATCACGAAAAACTGGAGCGCCTGTACGGCGATCAATAGATAGTGTTCTTTGAAAAAAAGCTTCATTCCTCTCCCGCCTTTACCCATGATACATTCAGGCGGTAGCCGGCGCCTCTTACGGTTTCCACCGCATCATCAATATCAAGCTCCTGAAATTTTTTGCGGACGCGGGCTATATTGACATTGAGCGTATTTTCATCAACATATGCCTGATCATCCCACAGCTTGGCCAGCAAATCTTCCCGGCCCGAAATCCGCGGGTGCCGCTCCATTAAGCTTTCGATAATATCGGCTTCTTTTTTTGTTAAAGATGCCGTTTTGCCTGCAAAACTCAATTCGAGCCGTTCCGGAAACAGCCGCAGCCCCTCTTTTTCAAGCATCCGCTCCTCGGATTTTGCCGCATATTCCCCGTAAGCGCGGCGAAGCTGGCTGCGGATTTTCGCCATGACAATCTCGGAGTGAAACGGCTTCGTAATAAAGTCATCCCCGCCGTTTTCCAAAGCCATCACCTGATCCATTTCACCCGTACGCGCCGAAATAAACAGCACAGGGCAAATCGATTCCCGGCGTATTTGCCGGCACCAATAATAGCCGTCAAAGCTCGGCAGATTAATATCAAGCAGCACAAGATCAGGCTGTTCGCTTCTGAACTGGTCCATGATATGGTCAAAATCCTCGACGACAGTGACATGATATCCGTATTTAACAATGTGGGTTCTTAATAAATCCGCAATCTTCGGATCATCTTCAACGATCATGATGTTTTGCATTGTCTGTCTCTCCTTTGTTTGGCTATATTATGACATGAAGCTGTCTCTTTCACAAAACCGGCCAACCTTACAATCGTGTAAGGAAACTGTCATATGAATCCATTTCTTCTGCTTTACTTTTTTTATAAAATTGTGCCAGACAACGCTGAAAGAGGAGTAAAGTGCCATGAAAAAACCGAATGCAAAATGGCTGGCTGCGGTTCTCATCGCCGTCGCTGCGGTGTTTGCATTGCAAAAGCTGACGGGCGGTCTTGTCCCGATAGCCGATGAGGTGATCCAAAGCATGCAGCAGCATGAATACTACGCAAAAACGACGGAGAACGCGGTAACATTCAAGAATGGCAAATATGTCTATCAGCTCACCGGATTTGATGCAGGCGGAAACGGACAGCCATTCAAAACAGAGCTCGACCATAAGCTGCACCCGGGCGCATATTTGAAAATCAAAGCCAGGGGGACAAAGGAAAGCCGCATGTTTGAAATCAAAAAAGAGGCGGTGCCTGAAGGGGCTTTGGCCAAACTGGAATCATGAAAATCCCCACCTTGGGAGATGGGGATTTTGGTTTAATATTTAAAACGATTGATCACCGTTTGCAGCTCTTCAGCCAATTGCGACAATGATTCTGCTGCATATGAGATTTCCTCCATGGAAGCAAGCTGTTCCTGCGTTGAAGCAGCAACGGTGTTTGTGCCGTCTGACGTTTCTTTTGTGCCAGCCGCCAATGTCTGAACCGTATTCTGGATCACTTCGACACCTGATGTCAGCTGTTGCGTGGACGCTGCCACTTCTTGTATTTGCGAAGCAACCTGTTCCACCAGATTGAGAATTTCATTGAAATTCCCGGTTGTTTCCCTTGAAAGAGCAATACCCGAGCTGACGTTCTCTTGTACAACTTTAATATTATTGACCGTTTCCACCGATTCATTTTGGATGGTTGATACCAATGCTTGTATGTGAGTGGCCGATTGATTTGTTTCATCCGCCAATTTTCTTACTTCTTCCGCCACAACGGCAAACCCTTTTCCTTGTTCTCCGGCTCTGGCCGCCTCGATCGCCGCATTCAGCGCCAGCAAGTTCGTCTGCTCGGAAATATCTGTGATCAAAGAAGAAATATCTCTGATCTCGGCAGTGCTTGCCACCAATGCCTTAAGGCCGTTTCCGGCCGAATTGACGGATTTGTCAATGAAATTCATTTGATCCAGCATTTTATGGACGGATTCAGAACCGATTTCTGCTTTGTCTTTCATCGAAGAAGAAAGGTCCGCGATGCTGCCTGTATTTGCAGCGACAGAGGAAAGGCGCTCCAACAATTCATTAATCGATTCCGAGCTTTTTTCGGTCATGGCGCTTTGCTGCGTATTACTGTCGGCGATCGTCTGCATCGCTTCGGAAATATGTTCGGAGGTTGACTTTGATTCTTCCGCGCTCGCAGACAATTCTTCCGATGAGGCTGCGACCTGTTCAGACGAGCTGCTGATCTGCTTGACAATTTGTGTTAATGAGTCGACAAAAGCATTGAACGAATGGGCCAGCTGACCGAATTCATCTTTATTTTTGACAATGACTTTTTTCGTCAAGTCCGCTTCTCCATGCGCAATGTCCTCCAGCTGCTTGTTAAGGCTTCTGAGCGGCACCATAATCGACTTCAAGAGCAATAGGCTCAGGATCACGCCTAAAATGGCTGATACACCTGTAATCGTGATGAAGAACCACTCGCTCATTTTCCCATTATCGCGAATTTCAGCTTTTAAGTCTTTGACATCCTCGTCAAGGCTGTCCACCAGTTTATTGACAGACGGATCCAATACTTCTTTTCGCAGCGATCTTTCTTCACCGAAGTGGATGGATTCTGCTTTCTTCGGACTTGAATCATAAGTTTGCAGTACTTGTTGATTTAAAGCCCAATAATCCGTAAAGTTTTGTTTAATTTCTTCCACATTCGCTTCATATTTTTCATCATGAATCAGGCCTTTGACCCTGTCGAGACTTTTTAAGACATCATCGGCCTTCTCCTTCATTCCATCGCCATATTCCTTATCACCGGTAATGATAAAACCTCTTTCATCATTTGATAATCCAGTCAACCGATATTGGATGTGCTTGACCTCTTTTTGGAACTCCATTTTGTCCTTCAGCACTTCATTCTTGCCGACCGTCGAAGAGATCACCAAAACGGAGGAAACGCCAATTCCAATGATTGAAATGACTAAAATCGAGATGATCCCCAGCAATTTCGTTTTCACTTTCATCGTATTTATCCTTCCTTATCTATGTCATAAAAAAATGTCCTGAAACAAACTTACGTCCCTATTATCGACATTATTCGTCAAATTTTGAGGTCATTTGTGAACAGACTGATCGCGGTTTTTTCAGGACAAAAAAGGTTCTGCCGGGTGAGCAGAACCTTTTGAATCAATGAATTTGTCTTTCTATGGAATGGACATTTTGATAGAAATGATGAAAATAATCATTTGTTTCCGCTACAATCACTTTCCATAATAGAAGAATGGCGATTAAATTCGGAATCATCATCAGCGCGTTGGCCATATCGGCAAATGCCCATACTGTGACAAGGTTGGCGACCGTTCCTATTCCGCAGGCGAGTATATAAACGAGGCGGTATCCTGCGATTCCCTTAGGACCGGCCAGGTACTCGAAGCACTTTTCACCATATACATACCAGCCGACAATCGTCGAAAAACCAAAGAAGATAACGGAAAGCGAGACGATATACTCTCCGGCTGCTCCCAGAACAGAGCCGAACGCTGCGCTTGTCAATGCCCCGCCCTCCAGGGTGCCGTCATGGGGAACGCCGGAAATCAATCCGCCGGAAGGGTCCCAGAAACCGGTAATGAGCAGGGTTAAACCGGTCATCGTACACACCACGATCGTGACAATAAACGTACCGGTCATGGCGACAAGCGCTTGTTTCACCGGGTGATCGGCTCTGGCATTGCCTGCGATCAATGCTGCTGTACCAAGACCCGCCTCATTTGAAAAAATACCGCGGGACACACCGTTGCGAATCGCTTCAGATACGGCAATTCCAAGAAAACCGCCGGTCGCCGCTACAGGGTGGAACGCATAATCAAAAATCAGTTCAAAAGCCGGCACGATCCTATCGTAGTTCAAAATCAGGATCAAGATCGCCCCGCCCATATACAAGAATGCCATGATCGGCACAAAGAAGCTGGCAACGGTGCTGATCCGCTGAATGCCGCCGAAAATAATCACGCTGACAAGAATGACTAAAATCAACCCTGTCACCCAGTTGGCCATGCCAAAGCTGTTTTGTGTCACATCGGCGATTGTGTTGGATTGCACACTGTTTCCTATTCCTAAAGCGGCAAAGGCGCCAAACAGGGCAAAAGCGACCGCCAGCCCTTTAAACTTGCGGCCGAGCCCGCGTTCAATATAATACATCGGCCCGCTTGAATATTCGCCCTTATCATTTTTGACGCGGTACTTGACGGCGAGCAACGCTTCCCCATACTTCGTCGCCATCCCTAACAAACCGACAATCCACATCCAAAAGATTGAACCCGGGCCGCCTAGTGTCAAAGCAGTTGCCACACCGGCGATATTGCCGTTTCCAATTGTGGCAGCGAGCGCTGTCATAAGCGCTTTAAAATGACTGACATCGCCTTCAGCAGCCGCATCCTTGGCGTCTTCTTTTCCAAACCCTATCTTAAACGCATAGATCAGGCGGCGAAATTGCAGTCCTTTTAAAACAATCGTTAAAAATAAGCCTGTCCCAAATAATAAAATTAAACTGGGCGGCCCCCATAATACATGATTAATCTTTCCTAGTATCTCTAACATATCCAAACGACTCACTCCTGACAAAGATAGCGCTTTCATATCGCATGAGATATTCTATCATAATGAAAAATCGTTATGTTTGTGAAACAACACAAAATGTAAGCGATTACATTTGTTTTTTTAACAAAACGATTTTTTCTAGTAAAATATTTTTAAAAAAAATGGACACAGATCTGTCATTGTTCACGAATTTGTTAAATTTCACAAAAAAGCGCTTTCATTTTTAATTTTCCGCACGATGTTCTTCCCGATGCAGAGAATTATACTAGCGGTAGAATCATATTTTAGGGAGGAAGACATCATGATCATTGGGATTCCAAAGGAAATTAAAAATAATGAAAACCGTGTAGCCATTACCCCTGCCGGCGTTGTCGCCCTGGCCGAAAACGGTCATCAGATCTTAATAGAACAAGGCGCCGGAATTGGGAGCGGATTTGAGGATGCCGACTATTCAGCTGCCGGAGCAGCGATCATCCCCGAAGCCAAAGATGTATGGGCGAAAGCGGAAATGATCATGAAGGTGAAAGAACCGATCAGCTCTGAGTACGGCTACTTCCGCAAAGGATTAATCCTATTCACATACCTTCATCTTGCTGCCGAACCGCAGCTTGCCAAAGCGCTCGTCGAAAGCGGTGTCACGGCCATCGCATATGAAACGGTCCAAGTTAATGGAACGCTTCCGCTCCTGACGCCGATGAGTGAAGTGGCGGGACGGATGGCGTCACAAATCGGAGCCCAATTTCTTGAGAAATCAAAAGGCGGCAAAGGCATTCTCTTATCCGGTGTACCGGGTGTCAAACGCGGCAAAGTCACGATCATCGGCGGCGGTGCGGTGGGAACAAACGCTGCTAAAATCGCCGTCGGCCTCGGCGCTGACGTCACACTGATCGACCTGAGCGCAGAGCGGCTGCGCCAGCTCGACGACATGTTCGGCAAGGACATCCAAACGCTGATGTCCAATCCGCTCAATATCGCAGAAGCGGTCAAAGAGTCAGATCTTGTGATCGGCGCGGTATTAATTCCGGGAGCAAAAGCGCCAAAGCTTGTCACAGAAGAAATGATCAAGTCCATGTCGCCGGGCTCAGTTGTCGTGGATGTTGCAATTGACCAGGGCGGAATCATTGAGACGGTCGACAAAATCACGACACATGACAACCCGACCTATACAACACACGGTGTCGTCCATTATGCCGTTGCAAATATGCCCGGCGCCGTTCCGCGCACATCAACGATCGGCTTAACAAACGTCACCATTCCTTACGCCATGCAGATCGCCGGCAAAGGTGTTGAAAAAGCGATTGCCGAGAATGAGGCGCTGACTCGCGGTGTCAACGTGGCGAACGGAAGCATCACATATGAAGCGGTCGCCCGCGATCTTGGATACGAATACACCTCTGTAGAGGATGCGCTTCGGCAAACAGCGGCTGTGTAAACCCATCCCTCCCCATCGATTTGATGGAGAGGGTTTTTTCCGTTTAAGTGACAACATTGTCACCGGGATGTAAGGAAAATCGATAGTACAAAAGCAGCCGTATGGGATAAGGTGGCACTATAAAAATTTCTCCGAGGGAGGATATGACTTTGAGACTGTTTGAAGTGCTGCTGCTTTTGTCGAACACAGGTGTATTGTTGTCCGGTTTTTTTAGAAAGAAACAGCGCAGGATTGCGATTATCATTGGAAGCGGAATTGCCCTGCTTTTCCTGGTCATACACTGGGCGACCGAAGGGTTGCGGGTGCAGCTGCTTTTCCCATATGCCCTGACGGTTCTGTTCTTTGTCGGTTCCATTTATGGATGTTTTAAAAAAAATGCTTTTCGAAATATCCCCCGTCACATTTACGTGCTGTGTACTGTCATGCTTATGCTGACCGCGGGCTTCTTGTATGCTTTTCCCGTTTTTCAACTTCCGAAGCCGACGGGTGAATATCAGGTAGGAACACAGACTTTTCACTTTGTCGATTCTGACAGAGATGAGATTTTTGATGAAGTGAAAGAAGGCAAACGGGAGTTGATGGTACAAGTGTGGTACCCGGCAAAACATGCCGATGGAAGACCCGCTCCGTTTATGGAAGGCTCCGTGCTGAAGGAGGAACCGCTCTCGAAAACGCTCAGCCTTCCATCCATCGTGACCAACTATTTGACATACATTCAGAGCCATTCCTATGAAGGGGCCGAGATTGCCGATAACAGCCGTTCTTATCCGCTCATCATCTTAAACCACGGCTACAAGTCATCGCGGTTTTTTCATACTTCACAAGCTGAAAACCTTGCCAGCCATGGCTATATCGTCGCCTCCATCGACCATACATACAGCGCTTTTGCCACCGCATTTCCCGATGGAAGGATGGCCCCGATGAAAACAGATGAATATTTGATCGCTGAAAAAAACTACCGCGACAAGGTAGGGAAGGTTTGGACAGACGATATCAAATTCGTTCTCGACCAGTTCGAACGAATCAATGCCGGGAACCTTCCCACCCGCTTGAAAGGGAGTGTCGATATGAACCATATCGGCGTCTTTGGCCACTCCTTCGGCGGAGCCGCTTCATACGACGCCTCTTATGACAGCAGAGTCACAGCGGGCATTGACCTTGACGGCGGCCTGTACCGCTACCATAACCGTCCGGGTTCAACCAAACCTTTTCTGTTTATGTTCTCTGAAAGCACATTTGACCGCTTTAATAAAGTCAGACAGAAATACGTCTATACTGATAAAGAATTAAAAACAATGGGGGCAACAAGAGAAGAAATCGCTAAGGAGACAAAAGACGCCGAAGCTGAGATCGCCCATTTTCAAAACGCCGGCAAGTACGGCGGCCACATTCTGTATGTCAAAGGAATGGAACACTACAACTTTGCCGATGTCCAGTTTTTCACCCCCTTTCTCCGACAGACCGGAATGACAGGACAAATCGATCCGCTAAGAGCGGCTTCCATCGTCAACGCCTATACCTTAAGCTTTTTTGACAAACATTTAAAAAACAAAAGCGGTCGGCTGCTTGAAGGGCCGGCTGACGAGTTTCCCGAAGTGAAATTTGCCGATACGCTGTTTGATGGGAGAAAGCAATGAAAAAGATGCCCAGATTTTGTGTCTGGGCATTACTTTTATTTTTCCCTGTCATCTTGCTTTTTGATACAATACAAAATCGTCAATACTCCCCCACGCGCCCGGCCCCGCTGTCACGCTTACACCAATCGTCACCGCCCCGTCTTTCACAAGGATCTCCGAAATCTCAGGGTTCTTCCAGTTTCCCCAGCCATTCACGGCAGCGGCAGCTCGATATTCTTGGCCGCTTGTTTTCGCAAAAAGATATAGTTCCGCACCTTCAGCGTTCCCGCCTTGCAAAAACGCCGAAAGCTGATATGTCCCCCGCTTCAACCCGGTAATCGTCTGTTCTGCTTTGAAATCGACTCTGTCATCCGAGAAAAAATGAAGTGAAGCATTTCCCGACTTGGCGTCTGCGGAATTTTCCAGGTAGTCGGTGTGAGGGGAAGCGCCGTTCCCGTCCACATGCTGCTGTCATGCTCTTCAAAGCCAGGATTCAGCACAAGATTTTCAGGTGAGCCAAAACGGTCTTTCCGCCTTTGACAACACCTTCGATCACATATTCTCCAACACCTTTTTTGATGGCCCGTTTCAACGCTTTTTGATCCCATGTCACAACGGCGCTTCCCTCGTCTCCGTTATTGTAGGTGACCTTTACCGATTCAGGCAGAGAAATGTTCCCGCCTGACACTGCGTTTATCGAAACGTCTTTGATCTCGTCAATTGAAAGGCGCGCCACCGCACCTGTATCGACGTATTGAAAGACGTTGAGAGAGGGCAATGGACGACCGTTGAAATCAAATAATGCCTGATTGTCTACAGCACTTCCGCCAAACCACTTTCCGGCGTCTTCGGGATCATATTCGGCGGCATAGCTTGTGGCCCAGCCCGAGCCATATGTTTCCCACAGCGTTTTATTTTTTTGGAGCTGATGAGCCGGGCCGACAGGAATCCATGCCGGCTCCCAATAAAAAACGCCAATCCCCGCGTCCCCAACATCAGCAACCGCTTGAATCACATCTCTCACCGCATGCGCCTGCCCTTGAACGGTGACCGGGTAATGTAACGTTTGGCCCGAATCTTTTGGTGCCGTGTTTTCATGGCCATCCCCGTCCTCGGCTGTATACGTATAGGAGGTCTCCGCAACCATCACCTTTTTACCGTAATGGTCGGCCACATGTTTCAGCACCGATGTTAAATTGGCTAGTGTCCCATGCCAAAATGGATAATACGAGCTTGAAAAAACGTCATAGTCTACACCGTTGCGGTCAAGGGTTTCAGCGATTGCTTCATACCGCCCCGGCGTTTCGGGATTGGTAAAGTGAAGAGCCACCAAAACATTTGAATCCACGTCTCTGACCGCTCTGCTCCCTTCATTAAACAATTCGCACATCTTTGACCAGTCTTTTTCACCGGCCATCCCCCCGTTTGTCTCATTGCCAACCTGGACCATGCCAATATCGATTCCCTCTTTTCGCATCGTCTCCAGGCTTTCTTTTGTATATTGGTAGAGCGCCCGTTTTTTATCTTCAAAGCTTAAGTTCGCCCATGCCTTCGGGGCCTTCTGTTTGGCCGGGTCAGCCCAGAAATCGGAGTAATGGAAATCGACCAGCAGTTTCATGCCGTTGGCCGTCGCCCGTTTTCCGATTTGAACGGCCTTCTCAAGATCGCTGTTGCCCCCTCCATAGCCGTGTCCTTTTCTATCATATGGATCATGCCAGACACGCACCCGCACATAATTGACGCCCGCTTCTTGAAGGGTCTTAAATATGTCCTGTTGTTTACCGGACTCATTGTAAAATTCCACGCCGCTTTGTTCTAAAGCGATCACACTGGAGACATCAACTCCTTTTATAAAATCCTTGTCGATCCCGTCTACTTTTTTTACAAAAATATCAGCTTTTACCGGTGCAGAAGCAGCCCCGGCTTCAGCCGGTCGTTCGCCTAACACGACCATCAGTGCGCAAAAAACAGCCAGCAATGTTGGGTACCTTCCTCTTTTTCTCATACTTTCTCCCACCCCTTTTCAAGAAAGCGTTTTCAATTAATCTTTTAAAAAAGCATCCGCTCATGGCTGTCATAAGAGAACGAGCGGATGACCTTGCTGCTACATATTCTTTCGGTTGACTGCGATTCTCGTTTCATACTTGTCCAATGTCACATCACCTGTGATCAATTCACCGGTCAGCATATCCGTGACACTTGATGAAAATGTAACAGGCTGGCGCTTTTCTGTGAAATTCATGACGAAGATATAATCATGTTCATCATTCTGCCGGACCTGGACAGACACTCCTTTGCCGTGATTGACCGGAAATGCCGGCTTTAAGGACAGCTCTTCCATCAAGGATTGGTAAAAATCGCGGTGAAATTGATCGTTTAACCGCGCTCCGATGTAGTGCGTTTTCCCTTCTTGATAGCGGTGGCTTGTAACAGCCGGCGAATTCGCATAAAAATCATCCTGATAGAAGCCTTCAGCGACTGCCGCGTTTATTTTCAGCACGGTTGCATAGTCTCTCAGTTCATACGACTGGTTCCGGTAAGCTACTGCATTTTTGTCGCCTGGATAAAGCGTGTCCGTCTCCATGGGCTCAATGCCAAATATCTCTTTCAGGTCGGGATGCCATCCGCCTAAATAGGTTAAGTCATGTTCATTCACAAGCCCGCTGATGTAAGTCATGACTAATGTACCGCCATTTGCCACAAATGCTTTCAAACGGGCGATCGTTTCTTCGCTTGCTAAATAAAGCATCGGCGCGATTAGAAGTCGGTATGAGGAAAAATCCTGTTCCTTGGTGATGACGTCGACGGGAATATCCCGTTCCCAAAACGGGCGGTAATGCTCATGCAATGTTTGCATATAGCGCTTCGTTTTCAGCCCAAACCCTTGCGCATCAGCAAGCGCCCAATGGTTTTCCCAGTCAAACAGAATCGCTGTGTCCGCCGGACGATTCGTGCCGACAACCTCAGACAGCTGCTCCAGCGTCTGCCCCACCTTCACCACTTCTTGAAAGACGCGGTTCTCTGTACTGTTGTCATGGCCAACAACCGCACCGTGAAATTTTTCCGATGAGCCGCGGGATTTCCGCCATTGAAAATAGAGGATGCTGTCAGATCCGTGGGCGATCATCTGCACAGAAGACAGAAGGTGCATGCCCGGCCGTTTCGCTTTATTAAAATCGTGCCAATTGACAGCGCTTGGCGTCGATTCCATTAAGAGAAACGGCTGCTGTTTCAGGCTGCGGTACAAATCATTGATAAAGCCGACTTTCATGGCCAAATCTGCTGTGCTTTCCCAATCGTTGTGCCAGGCGGGATACGCGTCCCAGCTGATCACGTCCAGGTGCTTGGCAAACCTGCTGTAGTCCAGCCCTTGAAACGGAATGAGATCATGCGTGTCCGCCATAAAGTTGGTCGTAATCGGAATATTCGGCGTGATTTCCTTTAACGGAACGATTTCATTTTGAAAAAAAGAGATCGTCTGGTCAGTGACGAAGCGGCGCCAGTCCAAATTCAAGCCGTGCACCGCATGTTCCCCGATCGGAGACGGCGATTCAATCTGTGACCAATCGTTGAAGGTATGGCTCCAAAAAGGCGTCCACCATGCGTCATTCAAAGATTTAAGATCATGGTTGTACCTCTTTTTCAGCCAGTCTCTGAAGGCGTGCTGACATTGATCACAATGGCATTCTCCTCCGTATTCGTTGGAAACATGCCACATCAAAAGGGCAGGATGGCTGCCGTACCTATCAGCCAGCAAGCGGTTGATCTCTCTCGTTTTTTCACGGTATACGTCTGAAGTGAAGCAATGATTGTGCCTTCCGCCATGCAGCTGTTTGACACGTTCCGCATTCACGCGCAGCACTTCCGGATACTTTTGCGACAGCCAAGCAGGACGGGCGCCGCTCGGTGTCGCTAATATAATCCGGCCGCCGTTCCGGTGAATGCTCTCAAACATATCATCCAGCCATTCAAACGTATAGACGCCTTCCTCCGGCTCAAGAGCGCTCCATGAAAAAATCCCCACTGAAAATGTATTCGTATGGGCAAGCTTCATCAGCCTGATGTCATCCGCAAGAATATCCGGACGGTCAAGCCACTGATCCGGATTGTAGTCTCCCCCGTGAAGCATGTATTTTGCTTGTGTCGTATAAATTTTTGGCATGATACTCTCCTTTTTTAGACCATATTCTGCTGACTATCCTTTTGTTCCGCCTGCCGTCAATCCTGACACAAAGTTCTTTTGCAGCATGATAAAGATGACGGCTACCGGAATGCTGATCAAAATGGCGCCGGCGGCAAACGTCGTATAGCTGGCTCCCATCACTTCATTGACTAAATTGTATAAACCGATCGGCAATGTATACGACTCCGGTGTCCGCAATATCGTCGAAGACAAAACGAAATCCCCGAGCGGCCCGGTGAATCCGTTCATGGCAACGACCGCGATCATCGGTTTGGATAGCGGCATAATAATCTGCAGAAAAATCCTTGTATTGCTTGCGCCGTCAATCTTAGCGCTCTCATCCAAATCGATGGGAATCGAGTCCATATACCCTTTCATCAAATACGTGTTCATCGGTATGAGTCCGCCGATGTACAGCAAAATCAGCAGCCAATGGCTGTTCATCATTCCCAGCATCTGCGCTAAAACAAAGAGCGCAACCAAAGCCGAAAATTGAGGAATCATTTGCAGCAGCAAGAACAAAACTAAAGCGTTTTTTCTTCCTTTAAAACGAAATCTTGAAAAAGCATAAGCTGTAAAAGAAACGCTGATGACCGACCCGACCATCGTAAAGATGCTGATTTTCAGCGAGTTTACATACCATTGCCCGTATTGGAGGTTCTCTTTGCCGGCGAATAATTCTCTATAGTGATCCAATGTCGGATTTGCCGGAATGATAGAAGTACTGACCAAACTGTTGCCGGGATTAAAGCTGGCTCCCACAGTCCAAAGCAGAGGGTAGATGATAACGGCTGTCATAAAAACCAACAGAGAGTAGGTCAGAAGGAGCCGAAAGAGTCTTTTTTTCTTCATATGTTAAGCCCCCTCTTTGAAAGAATTTGTCCGTCTGAACTGCCACAATGCGATCGAGATGACAAAGACCGACAGCAGGATCGTCAATGCGGCAGCTAAAGAGTACTGGCTCGACTGCATCGTTAATTTGTAAATCCAGGACACCAGAATATCGGTTCCTCCCGCTGTTGACCCGGGAACAGCCGGACCGCCTCCATTGAATAGATAAATAATATTGAAGTTATTAAAATTAAAAGTGAATTGCGTAATGATAATCGGCGCCATCGCGATTAAAATCAGCGGCAATGTGATATGCCTGAATTTCGAAAACGCAGACGCGCCGTCAATGGTCGCCGCTTCATAAAGGTCGTCCGGAATCGACTGCAGAACACCGGTCGTTACAATGAACACATAAGGAAATCCGAGCCATCCCTGCATGAGGATCAGCGCCAGCTTCGTCCAATTGGCATTCGTCATCCAAGGAATCGGATCGATGCCGAATGCGGCGAGGATTTGATGATTGAAAGCACCGAAGCTGTCATTAAAAAGGCCGGCAAACACGAGAATGGTAACAAAACCGGGCACGGCCCAAGGCAAGACCAGAATCGTCCGGAAAAACTTTTTGAAGCGGACTTCCTTCTGATTGACGACAACCGCCAACAAAATTCCCAACCCGACTTGGAGCGTGGAAGCGACAAGCGTCCAAACGATGGTCCAAGCTAAAACATCCAAAAAGGTCGACCGCCAAATATCAACGGTGAAAATTTCGGAAAACGTTTTAAGTCCTACCCAATCGACAAGATGGGCTGGCGGAGAATGGTAGAGGTTATAGTTTGTAAAAGCTAAGGCAAAGCTGAACAAAATCGGAAACACAACGGCAAAAATCAGGATGAACAGCGATGGCCCGCTGATGAGATACGGATATCCTTGCGCCATTAAGTTTTGATATTGTTCCTTGAGTGAACTGAGCTCCTTTTGTTCATCGCGCCTCTTTCCGTTTTGGTAGGCGTCCCGCAAATTGGCGTAATAGACAGCCAGCCCAAAACAGGTGACAATCACGGCAATGATGCCTTCTGCCAATAGAAAAATCGAGTTGTCGCGCGGCACTTCGGTTCCAAGTGTAAACACGCCCCACAGCCCCATATTCAGCAAATCGCCAAAAACCGCAAAGAACGAGACGCCTAAAAGAAGGAATAACAGACCCTTTATCCATTGTTTATTGTAGAATTGGCCCAAACCGGGAACGATTGATAATAGTAAAGCTTTTTTGCGATGCTGCACCTTCTCTTTCACCTCTTTATATGGACGTCCTGATCATAAATGGCGCCAAACTTAAGATAAGTTTGACACCACCCGCCCGCGGCTTATTTGCTGCCGCTGTGCTTCGCTTTGATCTGTCCTTGTATCGTTTCGGCGGCTTGATCAAGCGCTTTTTTCGGTTCGGCTTTTCCGGTTGCGATCGTTTGCAGAGCCGCATCCGCCGGCGTCCATACTTCATTCATCTCAGGAATATTCGGTGTCAACTCTGAGTACTGAGATTGTTCGGCAACAGCTTGAGCCGCTTCGCTTTTTGTGACGGCAGGATCATCCGCCAGTTCTTTGACAGCGGGAACTTCTTTTGTGATCTCATATCTCTTCTTTGAGTTTTCTTTATTGGCGAGGAAGACGACTAATTCTTCCGCTAGATCGGCATTCTTCGAATAAGCGCTTACATTGTAGCTTTTCACACCGACAAAAGAACTCATATGCTTGCCGTTGGACAGCTTAGGCAGCTTGGCAACCCCGTAGTTGATGCCCGCTTTTTTGAATGGTTCCAGATTCCATGGGCCTGAAATGATCGCTGCTGCTTTTCCTTCCGTAAACAGCGATTCCAGCACATTGATCCCCTGCTCCCCAATAATTCCGGCAGGGAACAGCCCCTCTTGATAAAACTTCTGAATGTACTCGGCGCCTTCGACTGCACCTTTGTTGTTCAAGCCGAGATCGGCCGGATCATAAGTGCCGTCTGCATCGCTCTTAAAAATGTAGCCGCCGTATCCTCCCATGACGCTCTGCGCATAATAAATCTGGTCAAACAGCGCCAGGAAGCCGAATTTTTTGCCGTCAGCCGTTTTTTTGGAATACTCATACCATTCATCCAGCGTTTTCGGCAGTTCTTTTTCAGAAATCAAATCTTTATTATAGTAGAGCATCGTCGTTTCGACCGCTTTCGGCAGGCCGTAGACCTTGCCGTTTGTCACCTGGGATCTCATTGCCGGTTCCGTATAAATCGATTGGACCTCTTTGTCCACTTTTAATTCCTTGATCAAACCTTCCGTTACCGCTGTCCCGATTTGGTCTCCAGGCATCGTTAACACATCCGGCCCCGTTCCCGCCGGTCCATCCATCCGCAAGTCTTCGATCTGCTTTGCATAAGGCTTTTCAACGACTTTGACAGATACGCCGTGCTCTTTTTCAAATTGGGCGACGGCATCTTTAATGCCTTCGCTTTTCTCTTTATCTTCCCAGACCACGAGTTCCTTTTGCTTCGAGTCTGATGCTCCATTGCTGCTCTCTTTAGGCCCGCAGGCAGTTAAAGACAAACTGAGAGCGATGACACTGCTGATTCCAACATATTTTTTCATATTCATCATTTGTCTCATTCCTTTTATTGGAGTGAAAGCGCTTTACAAAAACAATATAGCATGTCCCAGGAAAAGTGTAAACAATTATTTTACTTACTACGGTAAAATATTTTACGAAAAAGCGCAGGCTGTTATTCAGCAGCCCGCGCTTTTTTAATTGGTGCTTTTCCTGACCACCAGCTCCGCACCGATATATAGCGTTTTTACAACTTTTCTTTTTTCAAGTATTTGCTCCAGAAGCAATTCAATAGCGTTTTTGCAAAGCTCTTTAATATCGATATGGAATGTCGTCAGCGGGGGAGATACGTATTTCGCCACACTGATGTTGTTGATGCTGATGATGCTCACCCTGCCCGGGATGGCGATCCCTTTTTCATTTAAGGCCTGAAGGCAGCCTACGGCAATCGGGTCCGCCGCTGTAAAAAAGGCCGTCGGCAGCTTTTCACCCAATCTTTCAACCGCTTTTTCCATCAGATGGTAGCCGTTTTCCACCGAAAAACCCCTGCGGCAAAAAATAAAGCTTTCCTCCAAGAGCCCTTTTTCCCTCATATCATCGCGAAACGTTCGTTCCCTTACGTCCATTTCGTCTTCATCAGTATTGGGATTATGGTACGTACCGCCGATAAAGCCGATCTTTTCATGCCCTTTCTCAATGAGAAAGTCTACCGTTTTCCTCGTCATCTGCTTTAAGTCCGGTCTGACTGAATCAAAGTGATTCGGATCAGGCGTCGAATCGATAAATACTCCGTGAGGCGTCATCTGTCTTAATCGGATTAATTCATCATTTGAAAATGAGCCGACCGCAATGAATCCTTCTATGTTTTCGGGAATGGCGTCAATGCCGCCCGAAATTTTATAGGTCGTCAGTTCAACGTTGAATTGCTTTGCGAGCTTCTCGATTTCCAGCCTCATCGTTTTAAAATACACGTCTTCAAGCTCTTCTTTATCCGTCAGCCAGTACAGAAACGCGATGTTTTTCACCAGTGTCCTGATCGTTTTCTTACGGTAGTTCAGGCTTTCCGCCACTTCAAATATTTTCTCCCTCGTCTCATCAGGTACGGAAAGGCTTTCGTCGTTATTCAATACGCGGGAAACCGTTGAGATGGAATACCCCGCCTTTTCTGCAACATCTTTTATCGTCGCCACGATTGTAAAACCTCCATGTGAACATCTTTATTTTAAAAAGGGATTTTATTTTTAGTAAAATATTTTACTAATTTAACGTTGATTTGCGTAAAAGTCAAGTGCTGATTGCCCTATCCCTGCCAATAAGGATTTTACATGAAAACGCTTCATTTGAAAAAACACTTTTTATTGCACCAATTGAAAACCCGTAGTAAACTGATGTTGAACTTAATTAAATTAATTTATTAAGTCTGCACGTCAAACGAATGGGAGGATATATGAATACTGCAGCCGCTTTATCTAACGACTTTCATTCTATTTTTAAGACAGAAAAGACACCGCGAACCTTTTTTGCTCCGGGAAGAATCAACTTAATCGGCGAACACACGGATTATAATGGAGGGCATGTTTTCCCCGCCTCGATTTCATTTGGCACCTATGCCCTTGGCATAAAGCGCGATGATCAAATGATCCGTTTCTATTCAAAGAACTTCCCTGACAAAGGAATCATTGAATGCAGCTTGAGCGATTTAGCCTTTGATCAGTCTGACGGCTGGGCCAACTATCCGAAAGGAATGTTCCTTTTGATGAAAGCGGCAGGCCATCAAATCATTCACGGCGCCGATATTTTGTATTACGGAAATATTCCGCACGGGGCGGGCCTCTCTTCTTCCGCATCGATTGAGCTTGCGACAGGCGTTTTGTTAAAAGGGCTTTATGATTTGCAAACAGACACAATCTCCATGGTGAAGCTCGGACAAAAAGTCGAAAACGAGTACATCGGCGTGGGGAGCGGCATTATGGATCAATTCGCGATCGGCATGGGGAAAAAGGATCACGCAATTTTGTTAGACTGCCATACACTTGATTACACATACGCTCCTTTCGTGTTGAAGGAACACGATGTGATCATCATCAATTCAAACAAACAGCGGACGCTGGCCGGGTCTAAATATAATGAAAGGCGCGCCCAATGCGAAGAGGCGCTCGGCGATCTGCAGCAGGAGTTATCGATCGCAAGCCTGGGCGAATTGACGGCGGAAGCATTTGAAGCTCATCAGCACCTCATCCGCAATGAAACCAATCAAAAACGCGCCAAACATGCTGTGTACGAAAATGCCCGGACGCTGAAAGCGCTGGAAAAACTTCGCGAGGGCGACCTTGCCGGATTTGGCAAGCTGATGAATGAATCTCATGTGTCATTAAGGGATGATTATGAAGTGACAGGGCTGGAGCTTGATACCATTGTCCAAGCGGCCTGGGAACAGGACGGCGTCCTGGGTGCCCGCATGACCGGCGCCGGGTTCGGCGGCTGTGCGATTGCGATTGTAGAAAAAGACCGGACAGACAGCTTTAAAGAACGCGTGAATGCCGTCTACCGCGAAACAGTTGGCTATGATGCCGCTTTTTATACTGCTGCGATAGGCGACGGCGCCAAAGAAATATAGAAAGGGGAATTGATATGAGTGTGTTGGTTTTGGGCGGTGCCGGCTATATCGGTTCACACGCCGTGTATCAATTAATAGACAGAGAGGAAAACGTCGTTGTCGTTGACAACCTCGAGACCGGCCAAAGGCAGGCGGTACATCCTGATGCAGCCTTTTATGAAGGGGATGTGCGCGATAACAACTTCCTTCGCACTGTTTTTGAAAAGGAACATATTGAAGAAGTGATCCACTTTGCCGCCAGTTCACTTGTCGGCGAATCGATGATAGATCCGCTCAAATATTACGACAACAATGTATCCGGAACACAGGTTTTACTTCAGACGATGCTCGAGCACGATGTAAAAAAAATCGTATTCTCCTCGACGGCGGCCGTCTATGGAGAGCCTGAATCGGTGCCTATTACAGAAGACATGCCGACAATGCCGACAAGCACCTACGGGGAAACGAAACTGATCATGGAAAAGCTCATGAAGCGGACTGAAGAAGCCCATGGGATCAGCTTTGTGTCTCTCAGGTACTTCAATGTTGCAGGAGCAAGGGAAACGGGAGAGATCGGAGAAGACCACCGTCCGGAAACACACCTTGTCCCCATCATCCTGCAAACCGCTCTCGGACAAAGACCGCATGTTACGATTTTCGGTGATGACTATGATACACCCGACAGCACGTGCATTCGTGACTATGTTCATGTTGAAGACCTGATTGACGCCCATCTGGCGGCATTAAACTATTTAAGAAAAGGCGGCAAAAGCGATATATTCAACCTTGGCAGCAGCGAAGGATTTTCGGTGAAAGAAATGATTGATGCGGCCAGAAAGGTAACCGGGAAAGACATTCCCGCCGAGATCGGCAAGCGCAGATCCGGCGACCCGAGCATCCTGATTGCCGGATCTGACAAGGCAAAGCAGGTTCTGGGCTGGAGGCCTTCGCGCACTTCTGTAGCAAAGATCATTAAAGACGCCTGGAAGTGGCATTCCTCACATCCAAACGGGTACAGGAAGGAAGTGTCAACATGATTGAACAAGACATAGCCGGACTTATTCAAAAAGCGCTTGAAGCAGGGTTAATCGAACCGGCTGACGTGAACTACGCGCGCAACCAAGTGATGAATCTGCTGGGCCTGGAATCGTTTCCTGAAGAAGCCCCTGCGGCTTCCGGCGGCTCCATCCCAGACCTTTTGGAAAAACTCGCCGACTATGCAGTCGAACACGGCGTGATAACCGACGACATAGACGCGAAAGACATGCTGGCGGCAAATGTGATGAACTGCTTTGTTGCAAGACCTTCTGTCATCAATGCCGTGTTTCAGCAAAAATACGAGCAATCGCCATGGGAGGCCACCGAATATTTTTATCAGCTCAGCAAAAACAGCAACTACATCCAGACGAAACGAATTGAAAAAAATGTTTCGTATCAGATGGATACACCTTACGGCACAATGGATATTACGATCAATTTGTCAAAGCCGGAAAAAGACCCTGAGCAAATCAAACGGGAACGCGCCGCTGCAAAACAATCACGCAGCTATCCGACGTGCCTATTGTGCAAAGAAAACGAAGGGTATGCCGGACGAATCGGATATCCTGCCCGGGCGAACCACAGGATTATTAAAGTCCCGCTCGCCGGTGAAAGCTGGTATTTTCAATATTCTCCATATGCTTACTATAACGAGCACAGCATTTTATTTTCTGAGCAGCATCGGCCGATGAAAATTGATAAGCTTGCCTTTCACAGACTGCTTGCTTTTACAGAGCTGTTTCCGCATTATTTTATCGGATCGAATGCCGATTTGCCGATCGTCGGCGGGTCTATTTTAAGCCATGACCATTATCAGGCCGGACGATATGAGTTTGCGATGACGCGCGCAGAAGACGCGTTCTCCTTTCAAATCAAACAGTACCCTGACATCGAAGCGTCCGTTTTAAAATGGCCGATGTCTGTCATCCGCTTGAAAGGAACTGCGATCAACAGCCTTGTTGAAGCGGCGGACGATATTTTTCAGACGTGGAAAAACTACTCGGATCAACAAGCGGATATCACCGCTTTTACAGATGGTACGCCTCATAACACGATTACGCCTATCGCAAGAAACGTGAGCGGCGTTTATGAAATCGACCTTGTGCTCAGAAACAACCGGACATCTGCCGAGCACCCATATGGCATATTCCATCCGCATACTGATGTTCACCATATTAAGAAAGAGAATATCGGCTTAATCGAAGTGATGGGCCTAGCCGTCCTTCCTCCCCGCTTAAAGACCGAATTGGCGGCAGTAAAAGAATTCCTGCTCGGTCAGTCAGATGCCGTTGAAGCGCATCACCGGGAATGGGCCGAACAGCTCAAAGCCGAATACGGAGAGCTGTCCGAGCCGGAGCAGGCTGAATCAATTGTACGAAAAGAACTTAGCAAGAAATTTGTCAAAGCCCTTGAGGACGCCGGAGTTTTTAAAGATCGCGAAGCTTTCATGCGCTTTATCCGCACAGTCAATCATCAGGGGTAAGGCTTCACCGGTGTTAAAATAGGCGAAAAAAATAAGCTTACTTTAACACCGGATCAAACAGCTCCGCCAGCAGCAATGAAACGGCTCCGTAAAGCGTCGCTTCATCGCCGAGCTTCGTTATCGTCACATCCGTCTGCCTCGCTTCGGCTGTTAAAGCTTTCTGCTGTATCGTTTCTCGTATCGCCGGCAATATGAACCTCCCGCCCTTCATCACTCCGCCGCCCAGCACGATTTTGCCCGGATTGACAAGATGAATGAAGTTGGTCAGCCCGATTCCGATGATCACACCAGTTTCCCGAAAAAGTTCGATACACGTTTGGCAGCCGTTCTCGGCCATTTCAAACAAATCTTTAGCTGTCAGGCTGTCCTGCCTTTCCTTCAACCGCTTTTTCCCCCGTTCGGCAATCGCTTTTCCGCTCACAATCGTCTGCAGGCAGCCGCGGTTGCCGCACTCGCACTTTTCTCCATTGATATCAATGATCATATGGCCCAGTTCACCCGCGATTCCTTCAACTCCATGGTACAGTTTTCCGTTGATGACGATCCCCGCACCGACGCCGCGGCCAATATTCACGGCAGCCATGCTGCCTGCGTCATCGTGGCCGCCGAACCACGATTCGCCAAGCGCCATCGCCCTGGCATCGTTTTCAACTCTTACGGTTAAGTTGAATTCTTGTTCCAGCACATCTTTAATGGGAATATTGGTTAAGTTTAAAATCGGCGCAATGCGTGACATTCCCGTTTCAGCATCGACGACCCCGTGCATGGCGATGCCGATCCCGATGATCTTTTCTTGATCGACATCGGCCCGCCCCAAAATCGCATAGATATTTTCTTTTAAAACATCCATGAACATCTCGTTTGTCAGCGGTTTTTTCAACAGGCTCGATGTCCGCTGCAGAATCCCTCCGGCTAAATCGGTTAAGACGCACTCCACCGTCTCAGGCCCGGCATCAATGCCTATGACATAAAAGGCACCTGTGTTGATGTGCAGCATTGTCGGCTTTCTTCCGCCGCTCGAATGACCGAGCGTGCTTTCTTTGACGAGTCCTTGTCCGATCAGCTCTTTGACAATGCTTGAGACCGTGGGAGGGGTAATCTTTGTTTCCTTGGCGATCTCGGCTCTCGAAATCGGCTCTGAAGTTCTGATTTTATTAAGAATGATCGATTTGTTCACCGATTTCATTAATTGAAATGTACCTCGCTGCATGGGAATCCTCCATTGAATGATTTGTTTTATTGTAGCACACATAATTAATTTAATTAATTAACGAGATGATAAATTGTAGTTGCTTTTCGCAAAATAGTCAGTTAAACTGACTATATACAATACTGATAATAAAAAGAGGTGATTATACTGGATCTATTAAGCCAGTCTTACGGGTTTTTATTAGGAAAAGTCCTTCAGCAAATGGAAAACAAGGTCGCAGATGCCCTGACGCCATATCACCTTGAAGCCAGACAGCTCGGGGTTCTCTTATTTATTAAGGAACACCCTTACTCTTCCCAAAAGCTGATCTCCGAAAAACTGCAGATCGATCGAACAACAATGGTCAGCCATGTTGACCACTTAGAGACATTGGGCTTTGTTGAGCGGGCTAAAAATCCAAATGACCGCAGAGCATACAGTCTGATCCTCACTGAAAAAGGCAGTGATGTGTTGTCATCATGCAGAGTGCTTTTAGCACAAGCAGAATCTGACGTGTTATCCCCTTTAAATGAACATGAAAAAAAGGTCTTTAAAGATATGCTTTTAAGAGTGTGGAGCCAGTACAAAAAATAGGAGGTTACCTTATGAATGCACTTGATTTTTTCAACGCCCGTTTAGAAGCCACCATAAGTCCGATGGATTATTTAAAGTCAGCAAAAAGAAACCCTGAGACATATTTTTTAATCGATGTCAGAAACGGTCCAAGCGAATTAAGAAATCCTACGATAAAGGGTGCGGTGGTCATACCGGAACAAGAATTGCGGGACCGGTTGAATGACATCCCCAAGGATAAGGAAATAATCGTATACTGCTGGGACGTGTGGTGCAATACTGCCGCTAAAGCAGCAAAATGTCTATTAGAACAAGACTATCAAGTAAAAGAACTGGCCGGGGGCATAGCCGCCTGGCAAAAAATGAACTTCCCTGTCTCAACATCCACTGAAGACAATACTGGCAGCGATACTTGCGGATGTTAAAGCGAAAGTATTGGATCGGTGTGGCTTCCCGGGATCATGTCGCAAAGGCTGTATCCGGGGGCTTTGCCCAGCTTTGTCACGGAAAAGAGGCGCCTTTAAAAAGAATGAATCCCGGGGATTGGATCATTTATTACTCCCCAAAGCTTCATTTAAGAGATCAGACACCATATCAAAAATTTACGGCTATCGGGAAGGTCATTGATGATCATGTGTTCAAATTTGATATGGGGAATGGATTCACGCCTTTTAGAAGAAATATCGACTTTCAAAAATGTGTGGAAACGTCCATCCATCCACTTATTCCTCACCTCTCTTTTATCGAAAATCAAAAACACTGGGGATATCCCTTCAGATTTGGACATGTAGAAATCGGTCAACAGGACTTCAATCTCATCTCTCAACATATGAGGGCGATACAATAATCGCCCTTTCTTTTTTTCTCTCATCACTTCCTTTCTCAAAAGTAAACATAACCGCTCTGGCCTTGATCATTTGCAATCATGGGAAAATTTCTCAGAAAAATTAGAAATGAAAGTGTTTGCATAATCAAAAAATTCGCGTTATCATACTTGTATACAAGTATACTCGTATAACTGGAAGGTGACGTTATGAGTGAATCTAACAGTTTTTTATATCCCGAGAAGTGGCTTTCACGAGCATCAACCGGTGTCCGCGTGGCATCAGAACTGAGGATGCGGATTATTTCCGGAATGATTGAAAGCGGTACCATCATTTCGGAAAATAAATTGGCTGCGGAATTTTCGGTGAGCCGGTCGCCCGTTCGCGAAGCTTTAAAAATCCTTGCTTCTGAACGAATCATTCGCCTGGAAAGAATGGGCGCCGTTGTCATTGGTTTAACAGAGAAAAAGATTAGGGAAATTTACGATGTCCGTCTGCTCATGGAAACGTTTGTCTTTGAGCGGCTGGGAAGAGCCGATGTCGATCAATTAGTGACCGACCTCAGCAAAATACTAGAAATGATGAAAATCTCCATCAAATACAAAGATGCGGATGAATTCTCTTATCAAGATGTGTTATTTCATGAAACGATTGTACGGTCTATCAACCACTCCTATATTCTGATGATCTGGAATAATTTAAAGCCTGTAATGGAAAGCTTCATCCTTTTATCGATGCGTGCGCGCTTAAAGGAAAAGTATGAAGACTTTGCAAGGGTATTGAACAATCATGAGCTTTATATTGAAGCGATCAAAACAAAAGATAGAGCCCTGATGCTCAAGTCCTTACATCAAAATTTCGATGACGTACAAGATAAGGTTGAAGACCTTTGGTTATCGCAACAAATGCTGTCTAAAGGGGCTGAACAAGAAAATGACTAGTTATATGTTAGGGATTGATATCGGGACGACAAGCACGAAGGCTGTCTTATTCAGTGAGAAAGGGGATGTGATCCAAAAGGAAAGCATCGGATACCCGCTTTACACACCGGATATCTCGACAGCCGAACAAGACCCTGACGAAATTTTTCAGGCCGTGATTCTTGCTGCTGGCAACATCACGAAACAACATCCGCACAAAAAGATCTCATTTGTTTCATTCAGCAGCGCCATGCACAGTGTCATCGCCATGGATGAAAAAGACCAGCCGCTGACACCGTGCATCACCTGGGCTGATAATCGAAGCGAAGGCTGGGCCCATAAGATCAAGGATGAACTGAATGGACATGAAGTCTATAAGCGAACAGGTACACCGATCCATCCGATGTCACCGTTAAGCAAAATCGCCTGGATTGTGAATGAACGTCATGAAATCGCTTCCAAAACCAAAAAATATATCGGAATCAAAGAGTACATTTTCAAAAAGCTTTTCGATCAATATGTCGTCGATTACTCTCTGGCTTCAGCCATGGGAATGATGAACCTGAAAACCTTGGATTGGGACGAAGAAGCGTTATCCATCGCAGGCGTTACACGAGATCATTTGTCAAAGCTGGTTCCGACAACAGCGATATTTGAAAACTGCCAGCCGGCCTTTGCCGAGCAAATGGGAATCGATCCGGCGACACCTTTTGTCATCGGAGCAAGCGACGGCGTGCTGTCCAACCTCGGCGTCAACGCTATTAAAAAAGGCGAAATTGCCGTCACAATCGGGACAAGCGGCGCGATCCGCACAATCATCGATGAACCTCAAACCGATGAAAAGGGGCGCATTTTTTGCTACGCGCTTACAGAGAACCATTGGGTCATCGGCGGACCTGTCAACAACGGCGGCATCGTTCTTCGCTGGATCAGGGACGAATTTGCCTCTGCAGAAATCGAAACGGCAAAAAGGCTCGGCATTGATCCGTACGATGTGCTAACCAAAATCGCCGAACGGGTAAGACCCGGCGCTGATGGCTTGCTCTTTCACCCGTATCTCGCGGGCGAACGCGCTCCGCTGTGGAATCCGGATGTGCGCGGTTCATTCTTCGGCCTCACCATGTCCCATAAGAAGGAACATATGATTCGCGCGGCATTGGAAGGGGTCATTTACAACTTATACACCGTCTTTTTGGCATTAACGGAATGCATGGACGGACCTGTCACCCGCATTCAAGCGACAGGAGGCTTTGCAAGATCTGACGTGTGGCGGCAAATGATGGCCGATATCTTCGAATCGGAAGTCGTCGTCCCTGAAAGCTTCGAAAGTTCGTGTCTGGGAGCCTGCATTTTAGGCCTTTATGCCACAGGAAAAATCGATTCCTTCGACATCGTCTCAGACATGATCGGCAGCACCCACCGGCATTCGCCGAAAGAAGAAGCTGCCCGGGAGTACAGAAAATTAATGCCGATCTTTATCAACTTGTCGCGGTCTTTGGAACACGAATATACACAAATTTCCAATTACCAAAGAAGCCTTAACTAACAAAAAAAACAACAAGAATTGGAGGCGTTATCATGCCATTACTCATTGTAGCAATCGGGATTGTCGCATTACTGCTGTTAATTATGGGATTGAAACTGAACACGTTTGTTTCCTTGATTATTGTATCGTTCGGCGTCGCGTTGGCGCTCGGCATGCCGCTTGATGAAATCGTCAAAACGATTGAAGAAGGACTCGGCGGCACGCTTGGCCACATCGCCTTGATCTTCGGGCTCGGCGCCATGCTCGGCAGACTGATCGCGGATTCAGGGGGCGCGCAGCGGATTGCGATGACCCTCGTCAACAAATTTGGCGAAAAAAATATTCAATGGGCCGTTGTCATCGCTTCATTTATCATCGGGGTTGCTTTATTCTTTGAAGTCGGACTTGTTTTGCTTATTCCAATTGTATTTGCCATTTCAAGAGAATTAAAGATTTCTATTTTATATTTGGGGATTCCGATGGCGGCGGCTTTATCCGTCACACACGGCTTCCTGCCTCCGCATCCGGGGCCGACGGCAATCGCCGGAGAACTCGGAGCCAACATCGGGGAAGTTCTGCTTTACGGTTTCATCGTTGCCGTTCCAACAGTGCTTTTAGCCGGACCCATATTTACGAAAATAGCAAAAAAAATCGTCCCGCAATCATTTGAAAAAATGGGCAGCATCGCGTCATTAGGTGAACAAAAAACATTCAAGCTCGAGGAAACACCAAAATTCGGCATCAGCGTATTTACAGCGATGCTTCCGGTTATTATCATGTCCATCTCTACGATTATCACATTGCTTCATGAGACGATGGGATTTGCCGATAATGGTGCGCTTGCATTTATCCAATTCATCGGAAATGCATCGACTTCGATGGTGATCTCTTTATTAGTCGCCATCTATACGATGGGAATCGCGAGAAACATTCCGATCAAACAGGTGATGGATTCCTGCTCAACAGCCATTACGCAAATCGGCATGATGCTTTTGATCATCGGAGGCGGCGGCGCCTTCAAACAAGTCCTTATTAACGGCGGGGTAGGCGACTATGTGGCCGAATTATTCAAAGGAACGTCAATGTCTCCGATTTTGCTTGCCTGGTTGATCGCGGCCATCTTGCGTATTTCTTTAGGATCTGCCACAGTTGCTGCCTTAAGCACAACCGGGCTTGTCATTCCAATGCTTGGACAAACCGATGTCAACCTTGCATTGGTGGTGCTGGCCACAGGGGCCGGAAGTGTAATCGCTTCCCACGTCAATGATGCAGGCTTCTGGATGTTCAAAGAGTACTTCGGCTTAAGCATGAAAGAAACATTCGCGACATGGACGGTGCTGGAAACAATTATCGCAGTAGCCGGATTAGGATTTACATTATTGTTAAGCCTAATTGTATAAAGAGTTTCAAGAAGAAGGAGCAGGTAACAAATGTTCAATACAATAGGAGTCATAGGTTTAGGCGTCATGGGCAGCAATATCGCTCTGAACATGGCCAGCAAAGGGGAACAGGTCGCAGTCTATAATTACACAAGGGATTTAACCGACCAGCTTGTCCAAAAGACTGATGGAAAGGTACTCAATCCGTACTACGAGCTTCAGGATTTCGTTCAGTCATTAGAAACACCGCGCAAAATCTTTTTAATGGTCACAGCGGGAAAACCGGTCGATTCAGTGATTGACTCACTCATTCCTTTGCTTGAAGAAGGGGATGTCATCATGGACGGCGGCAACTCCCACTACCAAGACACAGAACGAAGATATGAAAAACTGAAAGCGAAGGGAATCGGCTACCTGGGCATCGGCATTTCCGGCGGTGAAGTCGGCGCTCGAAAAGGACCTTCCATCATGCCTGGCGGAGACCGGGATGTCTATGAAAAAGCGGCTCCGATTTTGACGAAAATCGCTGCGCAAGTGGGAGATGACCCATGCTGTGTATATATCGGACCAAAAGGTGCGGGGCATTTTGTGAAAATGGTCCACAACGGGATCGAATACGCCGATATGCAGCTGATCGCGGAAGCGTATACATTTTTAAGAGACCAATTACATGTATCCGTTAATGAAATCGCTGACATTTTTGAAACGTGGAACGAAGGCGAGCTGAAAAGCTATCTCATCGAGATCACCGCGGACATTCTAAGGAAAACAGATGAAAAGACGGGTGAGCCGCTGATTGATGTCATCCTTGATAAAACAGGACAAAAAGGCACAGGCAAATGGACAAGCCTGCAAGCCGTCGACAATGGCATTCCATCATCGATTATCACGGAATCGTTATTCGCCCGCTACCTGTCGTCTTTAAAAGACGAGCGGGTCGCCGCGGAGAAGATCCTTGCCGGGCCGGAAAAAAAAGCTCAACACCTGGATCAGGATTTGTGGATCGATTACGTCAGACAAGCCTTATATATGGGGAAAGTCTGCGCCTATGCACAAGGCTTCGCCCAATATAAAATGTCGTCCGACCTGTACGGATGGGATCTACCGTTAAATGATATCGCCCTGATTTTCCGGGGCGGCTGCATCATTCGCGCCGATTTCTTAAATCTGATCAGCGATGCATTCCGCAAACAGCCGGACCTGTCCAATTTGCTGACGGCGCCGTACTTTGCGGAAAAGCTCAAGGCATACCAAACAGGACTCAGAAAAGTCGTCTGTGAAGGGATCAGCTCAGGCATCTCATTCCCGTGCCTGAGCACCGCCCTCTCTTATTATGACGGCTACCGCACAGGCCGCTCCAACGCAAACCTCCTGCAGGCGCAGCGCGATTATTTCGGCGCCCATACGTATGAGCGCACGGATATGGAAGGCGTGTTTCATACAGATTGGTATGAATGACAGATGAACTGCACATCTTCTTGGATGTGCAGTTTTATTTCTGAGAAATCCAGATATATGTCCTAAGTCCTATTTTTAATAGGATTCATACTTTGTTCAACATTTCACAAACTTCTATTTCAAATCCGTGTTATGATAAATTCATTCAAAAATACAAGGAGATGAGACCACAAAAAAACGGCCTGAATCAACGGGAAAAATTTTTTTAACACAACTTGTGAAATGTTTCACAAACATTCTCTGGCAATTCTATTGTAATCAGATTCCTATCAAGTTATTGGAGGGTTTGCAATGGCAGTTGAAGAAAAGGAACTCAAACAAAAGCAAAATGTCTCAGACATGATTGACCGTTTAGTCGAAAAAGGGCTGAAGGCGTTGGAAGAATTCCGCCGCTTGGACCAGGAGAAAATCGACGCCATCGTCAAGCAGATGGCGCTTACCGGGCTTGATCAGCATATGCCCCTCGCAAAGCTCGCTGTAGAGGAAACAAAACGCGGGGTATACGAAGATAAAATCATCAAAAACATGTTTGCCACAGAATATGTCTATCACAATATCAAATCCAATCAAACGGTCGGCATCATCAACGAGGATGAACATGAGGGCGTCATCGAAATCGCCGAGCCTGTCGGTATCGTTGCAGGGGTGACACCTGTGACAAACCCTACATCGACCACGATGTTCAAATCCCTGATATCAATGAAAACAAGAAACCCAATTATATTCGCCTTCCATCCATCCGCACAAACGTGCAGCAGTGAAGCGGCAAAAATCCTCAGAGATGCGGCGGTCAAAGCGGGGGCTCCCGAACACTGCATTCAGTGGATTGAAACCCCTTCACTTGAAGCAACCCGGGCTTTAATGACCCATCCGAAAGTATCTTTGATCCTTGCCACAGGCGGCGCCGGCATGGTGAAGGCCGCTTACAGCTCAGGAAAACCCGCCCTTGGCGTCGGACCGGGAAATGTACCGTGCTATATCGAGAAATCTGCAAACATCAAGCAAGCCGTCAATGATCTGATTTTATCGAAAACCTTCGACAACGGCATGATTTGCGCATCAGAACAGGCCGTCATCATCGATAAAAACATTTATTCAGACGTCAAAGCCGAAATGACGATAAACAACTGCTATTTCTTAAATGAAAACGAAAAAACAAAGGTAGAAAAATTGGTGATCAATGAAAATACGTGTGCCGTCAATGCTGATATCGTCGGTATGCCCGCATGCAAAATTGCCGAAATGGCAGGCATCAAGGTTCCTGAAGGCACGAAAATCCTCATTGCCGAGCTGAAAGGTGTCGGACCGCAATACCCGCTTTCAAGAGAAAAATTAAGTCCGGTTTTGGCCTGCTACAAAGTGAACGGACTCCAGGAAGGCTTAAAACGGGCTGAAGAAATGCTGGAGTTCGGCGGTATCGGCCACTCTGCGGTGATTCACACAACAGATCAAGACGCGATCGAGCAATTCGGCCTGAGGATGAAAGCGGGACGGATCATCGTCAATGCCCCGTCTTCCCAGGGAGCGATCGGCGATATTTACAACGCTTATATGCCTTCCTTGACACTCGGCTGCGGGACGTACGGAGGGAACGCTGTATCGACAAACGTTGGCGCCGTTCACTTGATCAATACGAAAAAAGTGGCAAAAAGGAATGTTAACATGCAATGGTTTAAAGTGCCGCCGAAAATTTACTTTGAAAAAAACGCAACACAATATTTAGCGAAAATGCCGAACATCTCAAAAGCGTTCATTGTGACAGACCCGGGAATGGTGAAGCTGGGCTATGTCGACCGCGTCCTTCACTACTTAAGGAAACGCCCGGACTACGTTCATTGCGAAATTTTCTCCGATGTAGAACCTGATCCATCTATTGAAACGGTCATGAACGGCGTCGACATGATGGCTAAATTCGAGCCTGATGTCATTATCGCTCTTGGCGGAGGTTCTGCGATGGATGCCGCAAAAGGAATGTGGATGTTCTATGAGCACCCTGACGCGAAATTCTTTGAATTAAAACAAAAATTCCTGGACATCCGCAAGCGCATCGCCAAATATCCGAAATTGGGCGATAAAGCACAGTTCGTGGCGATCCCGACAACATCAGGAACCGGCTCTGAAGTCACCTCATTCTCCGTTATTACAGATAAGGAGGCCAATACGAAATATCCGCTCGCTGATTATGAATTGACGCCTGACGTAGCGATCATCGATCCGCAGTTTGTCATGACGGTGCCGAAGCACATTACAGCGGACACAGGGATGGACGTCCTGACACACGCGATTGAATCGTATGTATCCTGCATGGCCAACGACTATACCGACGGCTTGGCGATGAAAGCCATCGAGCTGATATTCGAATACCTGCCGAAGGCGTACAAAAACGGCAGTGACGAACTGGCGCGCGAAAAAGTGCATAATGCATCAACCATTGCCGGAATGGCTTTCTCCAACGCCTTCTTAGGCATCAACCACAGCCTGGCCCATAAGCTTGGAGCTGAATTCCATATTGCCCATGGACGCGCCAACGCCGTGCTTCTGCCGCATGTCATCCGCTACAATGCGACAAAACCGAAGAAATTCACGGCATTTCCGAAATACAGCCATTTTGTAGCCGATAAGCGCTATGCGGAAATTGCCAGAATGCTGGGCTTGCCGGCCAAAACGACTGAAGAAGGCGTCGAAAGCCTTGTTCAAGCGATCATCGCTCTTGCCAAAGAGCTCGATATCCCAATGAGCCTGAAATATAACGGCATAGACGCAGTAGAATTTGAAAGCAAAGTCGACACCTTGGCAGATCGCGCCTTTGAAGACCAATGCACAACAGCCAATCCGAAGCTTCCATTGGTGTCTGAGCTGGCTGAGATTTACCGTTCTGCTTATCAAGGAATTTAATTATCAATTCGAAGCCATTCTTTTAGGGGATGGCTTTTGTTTTTTTAGCCATGAATAATTTTGTATTTCTTTTACAACATATAATTATTCTTTGTTTTTTGGGAGGAATATTCTTGGATTTACATTTCATCTGGAAAGCTGTTGTCATTGTTATAGGAGGAGTACTCATTTTACGGTTACCTGGCAGAAAATCTATTTCACAGCTTACTGTTGCACATACTGTCATCATGATAGCTGTCGGTTCATTAATTATGCAACCAGTTAATGATGGAAATATCCGGATTACCTTGATTGTTACATTCTTAATGATTCTCACTCTTCTTTTGATTGAGTATCTTACTTTGAAATTTGATGCTTTAGAGAGCTTTATTTATGGAAAATCAGTTCCAATCGTCGAGGGTGGTCAAATTCAAATCAATCATATAAAAAAATGCGCTTAACTGTAGATATGCTTGAAGTAAGATTGAGACAACAAAATATTCAATCATTCAAGGATTTACAATGAGCGACACTCGAATCCAACGGTCAGTTAGGATACATGTTAAAGCCGAATAAGCAATATGCGACTAAAGAAGATATTCAACAGTTGAAATCACTGCTTGAAATGAATCTCAAGCAAACTCGTATGGACACCCCGGCACCGCAAGCAAACTCCTCAGACAACATTTTTACGAAAATTAAAGACCCTATACATTCCAAAAAGCATCCAAAAGGATTGAAATGAGGCTGTCTATGAAGTATAGCATTTTTTTTAATATTCTTGGCAAATGGATATTATGTGGAGGCATCATTGGCGGTATTGTCGGATCAGTGACAGCCTTCCTGCTTGAAGCAAACGACTACCTGAGTGAAGTCAGAGAGCAAAATAACTGGCTCATCTACCTTCTGCCGCTTGGAGGACTTGTCATTGGCTACATATACATGAAATATGGAAAAGTAGTCTTAAATAACACCTTACATGACACGGCCCAATTAAATAATCTTGTCATTGATGCTGTTAATAGAAACAAAAAAGTTCCGAAGAGAATGGGGCCTATTGTCTATTTCGGAACTTTTATCACGGTTTTTTTCGGCGGATCGACCGGAAGAGAAGGGGCAGCTGTCCAAATGGGAGGCAGCGTCGCGGAAATGATCAACAAGTTGTTTAAGGTCCGTTTGGCAGAAACTAAAATTTTCATTATGAGCGGTATTAGCGCCGGATTTGGTGCTGCATTTGGCGCACCCATGACCGGGGCTGTATTTGGAATGGAGATGACCGCTTTAGGAAAGCTGAAATTTGAAGCGCTTGTCCCTTGTGTTGTAGCTAGCTTCACCGGTCACTATATCACGACTGCAGCTTGGGGAGTGAAACATGAAGAATTTATGATCCATGCTCTGCCTGAGTTATCTTTCATTACGTTTGTAAAAATTCTTCTTGTTTCTGTTATATTCAGTCTATTAAGCGTCTCATATTGCCAATTGAGACACGGCATACAAATATACAGCGAGAGAGTGTTTAAGAAAAACCATATGATAAGAGCCTTTGTTGGCGGTATTATCATCGTATGTTTATTTTTATTGGCTGGTTCACAAGATTACAATGGACGGGGTTTGAACATGTTGGAGCAGGCTTTTCAAGAAGATGTACCTCCTTTTGCCTTCCTGGCCAAGCTCATTTTTACAGCCATTACTTTGGGGACAGGCTTTGTAGGCGGTGAGGCGATACCATTATTTTTCATGGGAGCAACACTAGGGAACACCCTGCACTCCTTTTTCCATTTACCTCTCTCATTTTTAGCAGCGTTGGGACTGATTGCAGCGTTTTCCGGCGGTGCGAATACCCCTATCGCCGCATTCTTGCTGGCATTGGAAATGTTTGATGGAAAAGGAGCAGAGTACTTTTTTATCGCTTGTCTGCTCAGCTATATATTTTCCGGTCATCACGGACTATGGCCGTCTCAAAAAATATATGAACCAAAGAGCCGGTTATACAGCGTAATGAACGGAGAAACGATCGAACATGTTGAGAAAAAGAAAAAGTCTTAGAAGCTGTCCATTCTTTTAGTGGGTGGCTTTTTCTTGCTATGAGAAGCCCGGGTGCATTTTCAAGTAGCAGTCTTCATTCTCATCTCCACCCGCTGATACCCTGGCTATAAAGGAGGCTCAACATTCTAAACCATCCATAAAAAAGCCAAAAGAATAAAGTGCTTCTTTTCCCTTGACAAAAAATATATATTATTTAATAATCTATATATAATTAGAATTATTACAGAAAAATAAATTCTATTATTTTATTTTTCTATAACACATTTAGGAGGAATTTACGCATGTCTTTAATCGGAAAAGAAGTAAAACCATTCGCAGCAAAAGCTTACAAAAACGGTGAGTTCATCGATGTAACAAATGAGGACCTGAAAGGCCAATGGAGCATTTTCTGCTTCTATCCAGCTGATTTCTCTTTCGTCTGCCCGACTGAGCTTGAAGATCTGCAAAACGAATACGCTGCTCTAAAAGAGCTTGGTGTTGAAGTATACTCTGTTTCTACAGATACGCACTTCGTACACAAAGGCTGGCACGACAGCTCAGAAAAAATCGGCAAAATTACTTATGCGATGATCGGCGACCCGTCTCAAACGATCTCCCGCAACTTTGAAGTACTTAACGAAGAAGAAGGTCTTGCTGACCGCGGAACATTCATCATCGATCCGGACGGCGTCATCCAAGCCGTTGAAATCAACGCCGGCGGTATCGGCCGTGATGCAAGCATCCTGATCAACAAAGTAAAAGCGGCTCAATACGTCCGCCAAAACCCAGGCGAAGTTTGCCCGGCTAAATGGGAAGAAGGTTCTGAAACCCTGACACCAAGCCTTGACCTCGTAGGCAAAATCTAAGGAGTGCATACAATTGGTACTTGAAGCAAATATCAAAGCACAACTAAACCAATACATGCAGATGATTGAAAATGACATCGTCCTTAAAGTCAGTGCAGGCGATGACAGTGTCTCTAAGGATATGCTGGCTCTTGTAGAAGAGCTGGCTTCCATGTCATCCAAAATCACTGTTGAAAAGGCGCAGCTCGACAGAACGCCAAGCTTCAGCGTCAATCGCGCCGGAGAGGAAACAGGCGTGACATTCGCCGGCGTTCCGCTCGGACACGAATTCACATCTTTGGTGCTGGCACTCTTGCAAGTGAGCGGCAGACCGCCAAAAGTCGATCAAAAAATCATCGATCAAATCAAGAACATCAGCGGCGAATTCCGCTTCGAATCTTATATCAGCCTCACATGCCACAACTGCCCTGATGTTGTACAAGCATTGAACATGATGAGTGTGCTCAACCCGAACATCACACACACGATGATTGACGGTGCGGCATACAAATCAGAAGTTGAGAGCAAAAACATCATGGCGGTGCCGACCGTATACTTGAACGGCGAATCCTTTGGCAGCGGCCGAATGACGCTTGAAGAAATTCTTGCGAAGATGGGCAGCGGCACAGATGCGTCTGAGCTTTCTGATAAAGATCCGTTCGATGTCCTCGTTGTCGGCGGCGGACCTGCCGGTGCAAGCGCAGCGATCTATGCGGCGCGCAAAGGCATCCGCACGGGAATCGTTGCCGAACGCTTCGGCGGCCAAGTCCTTGACACGATGAGCATCGAAAACTTTATCAGCGTGAAGCGCACCGAAGGCCCTAAGCTTGCGGCAAGCCTTGAAGAACATGTGAAGGATTATGATATCGACGTCATGAACCTGCAACGCGCAAAAGGTCTCGAGAAAAAAGATCTGTTTGAACTTGAACTGGAAAACGGCGCTGTTCTGAAAAGCAAAACCGTCATCCTTTCAACAGGGGCCCGCTGGCGCAATATCGGCGTACCTGGTGAACAAGAGTTCAAAAACAAAGGTGTCGCATATTGCCCGCACTGTGACGGTCCACTGTTTGAAGGCAAAGACGTAGCCGTTATTGGCGGCGGCAACTCCGGAATCGAAGCAGCGATTGACCTTGCAGGCATCGTCAACCATGTGACTGTTCTTGAGTTCGCGCCGGAGCTGAAAGCGGACGAAGTTCTGCAAAAACGTCTCTACAGCCTCCCTAATGTAACTGTCGTGAAAAACGCGCAAACAAAAGAAATCACAGGCGACGAAAACGTTAACGGCATCACTTACGTTGACCGTGAAACAGGAGCAGAAAAACACGTCGAACTCCAAGGCGTCTTCGTCCAAATCGGCCTTGTGCCAAACACAGAATGGCTGCCGGAAACCGTCGAACGCAACCGCATCGGCGAAATCGCAGTCGATAAACGCGGCGAAACAACCATTCCTGGATTGTTCGCTGCAGGCGACTGCACAGACAGCCCGTATAACCAAATCATCATTTCGATGGGATCTGGTGCAAATGCCGCTTTAGGCGCGTTTGATTACCTGATTCGCAACTAACTAGTATACAAAGCCGCTGTACTGCTTAAATAGCAGTGTGGCGGCTTTTTTCTTTCTATTAAAAAGTAATTAACATACACAATATGCGCACCTGGCATGGTTCACCACACCAAATTCTAAACCCTCCCTCCAGCAACACTTCTTATATCTCTTCCCACTTCCGCATGATCAAAGATCGTGAAGTCGATCACATTGGATAATGGTAGCGGATGAACTGAAGATGAGCCAATCATTGATTTTTTTCTTTGGAAAATTTCCTTTGGTGTGTGACCTTTCAACATCCACAAAGTGATTCAATAATTCACCTAAAGCCTGCTGCCAAGTTTCATTTAGGAGGGTTCTCAGGCGAGACGGAATGTTTAATTAACAGCAGTATTTCCACCTCCTGATTACGGTTTTATCTTTTCATAATGAAAATTAGCGACTTTAACCGCTCTGCTCCTTCAATTTCAAGCTTTTTAAAATGCAAAATTCCACTCCCAACAGCAATAATCACTGTCTTTGTATAATGATTTTGACCTGACGCCGCGCAAGCAAAAATGGGTATCAATTCTATTTTTTCATTCAACACAGCTGTTGGATCAAAGGTCAATCAACTAACATCCCAAATTTTTCTCCGGGTAAACAAGGATTTCCCCGCCAAGTTTCGGCCAATATTCAATTAGCTTCCTCTCTCCTAACCCGCTATCAAAGGTTGAATATCATCCTGTTGACTCCCAAACATCATTCGCAATTGCTTATCAATGATAAGTTATTAAACCCATTTTCATCATAATTCATTTTATCTTTCTAAAAGTTTTCATTTTCATGAGGGTACTAGGATAAGGACACAATTTCTGTATTGACATATTGAAAAATGAAATATATATTTATTGATATTGATAATCATTATCGATTATTTATTCGTTTCTCATTCTGCGGGCCATAAAGATGATTCAGTATTTACTAGAGAATTAAAGTACTGGCTCTGGGGGACGTTTAATTGTAAAAAATCTCAGTGTAACAATTTCCAGATAAAAGGTGACAACCATCTCGAATCCAATGGTTGTGGAAAATCTACATCTACTGAAGGCCATTACGCATATTATTCCACATCAATCAGGCTCAGTCCTTTTAGATGGAAAAGACATTTCAAAAGAAGACACAAAAAAGCCTTGGCGAAAAATGGGCATACTGGCACATCGGACTATAAATATCGCCGATTGACACTCTTTCCTGAGATCAGCGTCAACGTGTTTGAATTGCTATGGCTCTTGTACGGGAGACGGACATTATTTTTTTGATGATGGTACTTCATGATTTACATCGAGCTGCTCGTTTTGCGGATTATATCATTGCATTAAAGACGGCGAAGTCGTGAAGGCTGGGCTTGTGAAGAGGTGAGGACTGCGGGAAGTCTTTCAAATTGATGCCGTTATTGGCCGTGACTCGAGAACAAATAAGTGTTACTTACAATTTATAAAGAGGTGAAAATGAGCATGAAGAAACTATTAATCCCGTTTATGCTACTGCTGACGCTTATGATTAGTGCATGTGGCAATGAAGAGTCAACAACAAAGGACAGCGGCTCAACAAAAAAAGAATCCGAAACGATTACATACCAAGCGGAAACAGGACCAATTGAAGTTCCAGCTAACCCACAAAGAGTTGTTATGCTTTCAGGCTACACTGGCAATGTTTTAGATTTAGGAGTCAATGTTGTCGGTGTAGACACTTGGTCTAAAAACAATCCAACCTTTAAAGAAAAGTTAAAAGATGTTCAAGAAGTTTCAGAGGATGACCTAGAAAAAATTATTGAATTAGAGCCAGATTTAATCATCGCGTTATCAACGGTAAAAAACTTAGACAAATTAAATGAAATCGCACCTACTGTTACTTATACATGGGGTAAAGTAGATTATTTAACTCAACACGTGGAAATTGGCAAGCTACTAAACAAAGAAAAAGAAGCCCAAGCATGGGTTGATGACTTTAAGCAACGTGCAGAAGAAATTGGAGAAGATATTCGTACAAAAATTGGCGAGAATTCAACAGTATCTGTTATTGAAGCATCTGGGAAAGACCTTTATGTTTTCGGTAATAACTGGGCGCGCGGTACAGAAATCTTATATCAAACGATGAAACTAAAAATGCCTGAAAAAGTAAAGGAAGACGCATTAAAAGCAGGGTATTATACGTTATCAGCTGAAGTGCTTCCAGAATATGCGGGAGATTATGTCATTTTAAGTAAGTACTCTGATGCAAATACCTCTTTCCAAGAAACAGACACATACAAGAACATTCCTGCTGTCCAAAAGGGACATGTCATTGAAATGCAAGGTGAAGGCGCATCATTCACTGACCCAATCACACTTGAAAAGCAACTGGCATTCTTTAAAGAAGCATTTCTAGGAAACTAAAACTGGAAAAAGTAGAGGTCTATTTGAAAAGGGTTGGCCGGAAAGGGACGTTATTTCCCTGTCTGTCAGCCCCTTTCCCCTTCTAAGAAAGGAAAATGACGAGCCTTATGGTAAGAAAAACTCTATCTTTTACCTCATTTGCATTCAAACTGATCTTAGGAATTCTAGTTCTGATTGGTATGTTTTTTATAGCGATGATATTTGGAGCTGCAGACGTCTCAGTTGAAGATGTATGGTTGGCTCTTTCGTCTTCTGCAACCGGTGATCATATTTCGATTATCCGTGATATTCGGTTACCTCGTGAAATAGCCGCCATTGTTGTGGGCGCAGCTCTTGCTGTCTCTGGTGCAATCATGCAAGGTATAACAAGAAACCCACTTGCTGATCCAGGTTTACTAGGATTATCTGCTGGGGCTTATGCAGCATTGGCTGTTACGATCGCCTTCGTTCCTTCAGCTAACTACTTTTTGACGATGGTTGCCTGTTTTATTGGAGCCGCAATCGGCGCCTTGTTGGTTTTTGGAATTGGTGCGATGAAAAAAGGCGGATTTTCTCCTCTCCGTATTGTATTAGCGGGTTCTGCTGTTTCCGCCTTTTTATACGCCATTGCCGAAGGGCTTGGCCTTTATTTTAAAATTTCTAAAGATATCTCAATGTGGACAGCAGGAGGGGTTTCCGGAACGAATTGGAACCAACTGCAAACGATTGTACCTTTCATTGTAATTGGAGTTGTTGTTTCCTTTTTCCTTTCGAGACAACTTACCATTCTCAGCTTAAATGAAGAAGTTGCAGTTGGCTTAGGCCAAAATATCATCAGAATTAAAATCCTTCTATTTATTGTCATTATCATTCTCGCCGGGGCATCTGTTGCTCTTGTTGGGAATATGACCTTTATCGGTCTTATAATTCCTCATATTGTTCGAGCAATGGTTGGAACCGATTATCGTTATATTTTACCAATGTCTGCAACTTGTGGTGCTGCTTTTATGCTATTTGCTGATACACTTGGCCGTACCTTAAATGCACCATATGAAACACCTGTTATAGCCATTGTGGCTATGCTAGGTTTACCGTTCTTCCTGATCATTGTCCGAAAGGGAGGAAAAGCACTCTCATGACACATTCAGCACTAATCAAAAAACAGCGAATTATTTTATCGATTTCTCTCATACTCATCCTAGCTACAGCTGTTATTGGGATGGGAATAGGGTCTGCTAGTTTATCTTTTGACAGACTCATCCGGACTCTATTAGGTCAAGGAACCTTTAAAGAGGAATTTATATTATATTCTATTCGCTTGCCTCGAATATTGATTACTTTATTAGCTGGGATGGCACTTGCTTTATCAGGTTCTATTTTGCAAGGAATCACAAAAAATGATTTAGCTGATCCAGGCATTATTGGGATTAATTCCGGTGCTGGGGTTGCCATTGCCATTTTCTTTTTATTTTTCCCAACCGAAGCTGGATCATTTGTTTATATGATTCCAATTGTTGGCTTTATCGGTGCAATTATAACAGGCTTCTTCATTTATCTGTTAGCCTATAACAAAAATAATGGCATGCAGCCTGTAAGCTTAGTCCTCATCGGAGTCGGGTTCTCAACTGCACTTTCCGGAGCTATGATTGTCATTATTTCTTCTGCTGAACGGACAAAAGTCGATTTCATCGCCAAATGGCTGGCAGGAAATATTTGGGGAACAGATTGGCCATTTATTTGGGCTCTCCTGCCTTGGTTAGTCATCTTGATTCCGTTTACTTTGTACAAAGCAAATCGACTAAATCTATTAGGATTAAGCGAGCCTGTAACCATTGGAGTGGGGGTTTCCATTGAAAGGGAGCGGATCATTTTACTTTTAACAGCTGTCGCATTAGCTGCTGCTGCTGTTTCTGTCACTGGAGGTATTACCTTTATCGGATTAATGGCCCCACATATCGCAAAAACTTTGGTAGGACCTAGAAATCAGCTATTTATCCCTGTTGCTATTCTACTTGGCGGTTGGTTATTATTATTCGCCGACACAATCGGACGTAATATCATTGAAACCACTATACCAGCTGGAATCATGGTCTCATTAATCGGGGCACCTTACTTTATTTATTTGTTATTGAAAAAGTAAAAATCCATAAAACGAGGCTGTCCCAATAAGTCTTCAAAAATTCATTTCAAAATGGACCCATTAAATCAAACCCTTTGGTAGCCCATTTTGCAGAGGTGGTATGAAAGGGAGGAATTTTCTCTTTTCAGACGACCTCTTTTATCTATTAGAGTGGAATCTATAAAAACCTCATTTACTTATGATAGGCTCCTCCCGCCTAATTCTCGATATCATGATAAATTGTTCAAGCAACACTTCTTATATTTTTTTCCGCAGCTCGCTGTCATGTTTAATCCTTTGATCCAATGCCGTTCTGATCGTATTAACAGCCAGCTCCTATCTAGGCTTGTTACTAAGCTTTATTTCAACAAAAAACGCTTTGTTATAGCTGCTTCCTTGTCATCGTAGAGTCCATGACAACCGCACGCCGCTTTTTTTGACTCTTTCTCCGGAAAATATTTGCATACTTATATCAATAGGCTGCCATAAATATGGTACTATTATTTTAAAAAAGAGATTCAGAGGCTGAAGCAATGAATGAACTTGTGTTTGAAAAGAGAGAATTTACTCCAGACCATGTGAATGTTGTAAAAACAATGCATTTAAATAACTATCCGATTGTGTATATCCTTTATAATGAGAAAAAGAAACCGACTGCATATATTGGGCAAACGGTTCAAGCTGCACGGCGTTTGAAGAATCATATAGATGATAAAAAGCGGAAAAGTTTAAATCGCTTTATTTTAATCGGCCATGAGAAATTTCATCAGTCTGCGACGTACAATATCGAATCAAATCTAATTAACTATTTTATCGCCGATAACCGCTATCAGCTGCAAAACGTGAGCCAGACCAGGTCTAGAGAAATGCACAATTACTATCAGAAACCCTTTTATAATGAAAATATCTTTCAAGTCATTTGGGAGAAGCTGAGAAAAGAGAAAATTGTGAGCGATTCTCTTGAAAACCTTAGGAATAAAGACATTTATAAGTTATCTCCTTATAAGGAACTCTCACCCCAGCAGCTCGATATTAAAAATAAGATCCTTGATTTCTGTAAAGAACATATACAAAAAGAAGGAAATCATGTCATTGTCATTGAAGGAGATGCCGGCACAGGTAAAAGTGTCTTATTAAGCTCTCTGTTTAATACGATTCAAGACTTGGCTAACAGCGGGGACCCTTTTTTAGGTAAAAAAGATAATTACTTGCTGGTGAATCACAGTGAAATGCTGAAGACTTATAAAAGTATCGCCAACAGCTTACCGAATTTGAAGAAAAAGAGTCTTATGAAGCCAACACCATTTATTAATGAGAAAACAAAGACGGGAGCAACAGCGGATATCGTATTAGTAGACGAAGCTCATCTGCTTTTGACAAAGGAAGATTCCTATAACAATTTTCGCTACCAAAACCAGCTGGATGAGATCATTAGGCGAAGTAAAATCACTGTTGTGATCTTTGATCCAAAACAAGTCCTAAAGATTAAAAGTTATTGGAACGATAGGCTGCTCGAAGAAATCATCAATCAGTATGATGCGAAAACCGTAAAACTTACAGACCAAATGAGAATGAACGCCAATCCAGAAACGATGAAGTGGATTGACAGCTTTGTTGAAAAGAAAGTTCTTCCCTTGCCGACTGAAGACTCCTCCTTCGAGCTAAAAATATTCGAAGATGCTGCTGCGTTTAAAACAGCTATTGAACATAAAAACAGTGAAGACGGGCTCTCCCGGATTGTCTCGACCTTTGATTATTTACATAAAAAAGATAAAAAGACTTACATCGTTGATGAAGAAGGGATTAACATGCCCTGGAACAGCACCCAGGATAAAGTGACATGGGCCGAAAATCCAAATTCTATTAAAGAAGTCGGCTCCATTTATACTGTTCAAGGGTTTGATCTAAATTACGCCGGCGTCGTTCTCGGCCCTTCTGTAAGCTATGATGAAGACAACGACGAACTGGTAATTGATACTTCTAAATACAAAGATAAAGGGGCATTCGTGTCACGTACAGATTTGTCTCCAGAACAGAATGAACAAATTAAAGAACAAATCATATTAAATTCAATAAATGTCCTGATGAAGCGGGGCATACACGGCCTCTATATTTATGCGACAGACCCTAAATTAAGAAAGAGACTACTCGAGTTAGAAAGGGGAAAATGATCATGAGTGATATCCAAAACCTAATCAACGCAATCAACGAATTCAGAGATGAACGAAACTGGAGACAATACCATAACCCAAAAGACCTCGCCATCTCAATCTCCATCGAAGCAGCAGAGCTGCTCGAAGACTTCCAATGGATCAGCAGTGAAGAAGCACTCAAAGCAAATAAAGAAAACATCCGTGAAGAAATCGCGGATGTTTTGATCTACTCACTCATGCTGTGCAACGATCTTGGACTGGATGTGAAAGAGATTGTGGAAGAGAAAATTGTGAAGAACGGGAGGAAGTATCCGGTTAAAAATAATGGTTAAGACTCTCCTTTGACACTTTTAAGTAGAGAGAGCTTCTTTCACAATTGAAGACCGCTCTCTCTATCTCCATGATGCGTCGATTTTTATGGCGCTCTGCTCATCTCCCTACTTCATTTGCTTTACACCGTTAGCTTGCTCCATGTTATTTTTTCATTGTTTCAAAAAATGACATTTGTCATCCGATTTTCATGACATCACTTACTAAAATCCGCCTTCCTCAGCTTATACAATAAAATGAGTAAATCAGGAGGTGGTTTATAAGTCATGTGCAATGTTGTGAGCTTGACGAATGTAACAAAGACTTTCCGCCAAAAAACGGCGGTTGATCAGATAGATTTTTCAATTGAAAAAGGAGAAATTGTCGCGATTCTCGGGCCGAACGGAGCCGGGAAAACGACGACGATTTCAATGATGCTGGGGCTGTTAAAGCCGACGGACGGTGACGTTAGATTATTTCATGCCTCACCCCAAGAAAGGCGCGTGCGCGAGAAAATCGGCACGATGCTGCAGGAAGTCAGTGTGATGCCGGGGTTAAATGCAGGGGAAATCATCGAACTCGTTCGAAGCTACTATCCAAAGCCCTTGCCCCTTCAAACGCTTTTGCGTTTAACAGGCCTGACAGATCGCGATTTAAAAACGCGGGCAGAAAAGTTGTCCGGCGGACAAAAACGCCGGCTGAGCTTTGCCTTGGCGCTTGCCGGCGATCCTGAGCTGATGATCTTTGACGAACCTACAGTCGGAATGGATATCACATCAAGAAACCGCTTTTGGCAAACGATCCATAACCTTGCTGATCAAGGAAAAACGATTATTTTTTCAACTCACTATTTACAAGAAGCAGATGATGCCGCACAGCGAATCCTGCTCTTTAAAGACGGCAGCATTGTCGCAGACGGAACACCGCAGGAAATCAAAGCAAACATTGTGAGGCAGTCCGTTTCATTTATGGCGGACCCGGAACAACCGCTGGAAAAGCTGTATCAGCACCCTGAAATCGAGCGGATTTACAGAAAAAACAAGCGCATCTTCATCGAAACAGCCAATACGGACAACATCCTGGCGCTCATTTTCGAGGAGAAGATCGGCGCTTATGATATTCAAATCGAACGCGGCAATCTGGAGAAGGCGTTCAGTCAGCTGACAGACAAAGGAGACGAGGAAAAATGAGCGTATTTCAGATGCAGTGCAAAACAGAGATCAAAAGAATGCTCAGAAATCGATATTATGTTTTTTGGTCGCTGGCGATGCCGATTGCTTTCTACTATATTTTCACCAATATCGTCAACACGAACGCTTCCGACCCTGAGGCCTGGAAAGCGCATTATTTAATGTCGATGACATCATTCAGTGTGATGGGCTCCTCGATCATGACGCTCGGAATCCGCATGGTACAAGAGCGCGCTCAAGGCTGGTCGACGTTTATTCGCGTGACTCCCCTCCCGGATCATGTATATTTTGCCGCGCAAATGGCCGGGCAAAGTGTCATTCATCTCCTGTCGATTACGGTAATCTTCTTATCCGGCGCTTTGATCAACGGCGTTTCTTTAACCCCGTTGGAATGGATTTTGAGCGGCTTGTGGATCTTGCTTGGCTCGCTCCCGTTTCTGGCGATCGGAACATTGATTGGGATGATGAAAAAAGTCGACACAGCGGCCGGAGTCAGCAATGTGCTCTATATGGCGCTCGCTGTTGCCGGCGGGATGTGGATGCCGCTTGAGGTGATGCCGAAAATGATGCAGAATATCGGCTATTGGCTGCCTTCCTATCATTTTGGCAGCGGAGCTTGGGAGATTGTGAAAGGCGAAATGCCCGGCTGGCAAAACATTCTCATCCTGTTGACCTATTCAGCAGCACTTATGCTACTATCTAAATATCTGAGAAAAAAACAAGAAGCGGTGTGAGCCAGAATGAAAAAATCGTTCAGCATGTTTCCGAGCCGATACGGCTTTTTTCCTTATATCTTTTTAATCTATTTGCTGCTGCCGATCAGCTATTTGACATATCAGACGGCGGGCCTGAAACAGCTGATCGGCTTCGGACTGGTGCTGCTTTTCCTTGTGACGTACCGCCAGCTTTATTTTATTTCGCCGCAAAAAAAATTGTTTTCTTATTGGCTGGCCATCCAGCTTTCGATCATTTTAATCTACACTGTATTCTATGATATCAACTTAGTCTTTTTAGGCTTTTTTCCAGCAAACTTTATCGGTTATTACCGGGAAAAAAAGAAGTTCCGGCGCGGGCTTGCCAGCCTGGTTGTTGTATTGGTCGCCCCTTTCACCTATCATCTGCTCAATGATCAGTCGCTGCACAACCAGCTCTCTTATTTTCTGCCCTTTCTCGTGATTATGCTCATTTCACCATTTGGCATCCGTTCGATGAACCGCCGCATGGAGCTGGAACAAGAGCTTGATGAAGCCAATCAGCATATTCAGGAACTGGTCAAGCGCGAGGAGCGTGTCCGGATTGCCCGCGATCTCCATGATACACTTGGCCATACCCTGTCACTGCTCACATTAAAAAGCCAGCTTGTCCAGCGCACCGTCGCAAGCGATCCCGAACGGGCGCGAAAAGAAGCAAGAGAAATGGAAACCACATCAAGAGCGGCTTTAAAACAAGTCCGAGAACTCGTGTCTGATATGAAAACGGCAACGATCGCCGAAGAGCTCATTCACATCCAGCAAATCCTGCGGGCTGCCGACATCACATTCGAATACATGGGAGATTCCGATTTTTCAAGCATCCCTCCCGTCACACAAAACATTGTCAGCATGTGTATTCGCGAAGCCGCCACAAATATCGTCAAACACAGCCGCGCCACCCACTGCATCATTTCCATTTCGCAAACAGACGAAAACATGAGCATCACCGTCAAGGACGACGGAATGGGAATCGATCAGCAAAAACCGTTTGGAAACGGCCTGCGCGGGATGAAAGAAAGGCTCTCATTAATCGACGGAGACATCGATGTTTCAACCCATAACGGCGCTGTATTAAAGATAACCGTTCCCATGATAAAGAAAGAACGAAAAGAGGAAATGCTATGATTCGTATATTCATTGCCGAGGATCAAAAGATGCTGTTAAGCGCGCTCGGCTCCTTGCTTGATCTGGAAGAAGACATGGAAGTGATCGGCCAAGCGATAAACGGTGAAGAAGCACTCGCCGCCATTCTCAAACTGGAACCGGATGTCTGCCTCATGGATATCGAAATGCCGGTCAAAAGCGGCCTGGAAGTGGCCGAAGAGCTCGCAAAGCAAGGCGCAAAAACGAAAATCATCATCCTAACGACGTTTGCGCGTCCCGGCTACTTCGAACGCGCCATCAAAAGCAATGTCCACGGCTACCTGCTCAAGGATGGAGAAATCGACGACCTCGCCGCTGCCATCCGCAAATGCACAGAAGGCAAACGAACCTTCAGCCCGGAACTCAGCTTCGCCGCCATCCGCGAAACAAACCCGCTCACCGAACGCGAACAGGCCATCCTCCGCCTCGCCGCTCTCGGTAAGACGACGAAAGAAATCTCCGCGGAACTTTTCTTGTCGTCAGGAACCGTCCGGAATTATATTTCTGAAATGATGCAGAAGCTGGATGCGAAAAACCGGATGGAAGCGGCGAGGATTGCAGAGGGGAAGGGATGGGTTTGAGTGTGATCTGGGTGATCAGCAGTTTATTGCTCGATAGGTATTTCAGATGCTTTAGCTGGCCTTTCAGCTCAATTTCATGACCTTTTAGGACAGCTCCTTTATTGAACAATGATCATTCCTAACCATCGACACTCTCGTTTTGAGATGTTTTTAGAACAACTCCTCCTTAATCGATAAGTTCACCTGAACATTCTTTTAGTTGTTCAATACCAATTTCTATCGCTCTTTTCTCTGTATCAATCAGTGATAAACCTTGTTTAATTGGACTCCAATACTCATGTTCATACTCGTCATCCCATTCAAACCATGCAAAGACTTCTGTTGTGTATAGACCATCATGTCTTTTCATAATTTCAACTTTGTATTTTTTACTTGGTGATAAAATTTTTTTTACAATTTTCGTCATAGATACCGAAGGTCCTTATCTAATTTGATTTTTAAAAAGTTGGTAACTCGGGATAAAAACACAATTCCTTTTATATACATGGTAAATGTCATATTTATCTCCTTTCAACGTTTAAAAAGTACACAGAGAGTCTTCTAATTCTTACTGCGTAAAAAAGAACACTTACACATTTTGCGAAGTGTTCCTATTCCCATTTTCCTTTGAAGCTCCTTGCTTGACCATTTGATCAAAAGTGCTTCTGTAGCTTTGATTTTGAAAACCAATACATTGTCATACCAAAGAATATTCCACCTATAACCCAAACCAATATATTCCACAAACTTACATTTATTTCACCAGTCGATAAATAAGGAGATACATATTCCATAAAAATTAACATGGATAACCCCCATTGAAAACCAGCTAAAAATGACGTTTTTTTCAAGCGTTTTTTCTTTTCCTCATATTCTTCTATCGAAGCACAATCTGTTTCATCAAGATGTTTTTTCCTCATTTTTATAATAATCATAGCCCCGTAAATCATATTAATCATGAAAAGTGAAGGTGTCGCAAACGATAGGGTGTTTTGTATTGTATCAATGATGAGACTAATGAACATTAATAACATGGATAAATACCATAACAAAACCCCAGAAAAGGCTAATTCCTTATAAATTTCATAACGCTGATATTCATCACGATCGTCAACTGCGCCAATAAAGCGATTAAGTATTTGATTCTTCATTCATTTTCTCCTCCCAAAATAGAGTGTTAAGGTCTGTTTTGAGCTCCTTAGCTAAGGAAATACACAAAGACAAAGAGGGGTTATACTTATCATTTTCAATTAGATTAATGGTTTGTCTTGCAACACCAACTCTTTTGGCAAGTTCAATCTGAGTAAGGTTGCATCGTTTTCTATACTCTTTGACCCTGTTCAAGCCAAACACCCTTTCATCACCATCGATATGTACAATATATATGACATTTATTCAGATGTCAATTATATGTTACACTGAGATAAGCCTATAAATTATAATTTCAAAGATCCTTTTCAAAATTCAAAATAAAAAAGACCGTCTTATTGACGATCTATTGTTAAAGATAGGATCCCAAATCCACGTAACGCTTAAAAAACGTCAGGGCCATATCCAGGTTTCGGTGACCAATACTGGTCCGGGCATCCCCGCCGAACATGCGGGCAAGATCTATGCGAAGAGTGTGCCGAACGAGAAGACGACGTTTTATGTTCAGCTGGACTGACTAAAAAGCATATGGCGCCGGAACGTGTAACAAACAACCATGTTGAAACAGCTGTGTCATCATTGGAAAAGCTCGGCATACAGCCGAGCTTTTATCTTACAGTCCAGTATACTAAATTTTCTGCGTGTCTTTCCTTTCTTGAAGTTCGTACATCGCAACCTTATAACTTATTACTTCTAAATGTTTTAGGTTTTCATTGATTTTATTCTGTACTTCTAATTTATGCTGCATCATCATTTCTTTTCTTTGCAGGAATGTTTCATCGCCTAATTCATAAAGATCGATATATTCTTTTATTTTAGAAATAGGCATTCCTGTCAACCGCAGAGATCGGATAAAGTTGATCCATCTCAAATCGTCATCATTATATATTCTACGACCATTTGAATCTCGAGAAATTTTTCTTAACAACCCTTCCGTTTCATAAAATCTGAGTGTATTTGCAGTCACATGTAAGTTATCAACTACATATTTCATCGAAAATGACATCCGATCCGTCCCCTTTCGTTATAGTTACTATAACGAAATGTAGATCAAAAAGATAGAAAAATGCTTTAGTAACCTCTACCTAATAGCAAATTCTATTGTAAAAACATATATTTGACTTCGAGCAGCAATAATAAACTACATTAGAAGTACCGGGAAATAGAAAACATCAAAACTGGAGGCAATTAAGCGATGAACTCAAACTATGAAAATGGAAAAAAACTTTTTCAAGAAACTGATGAAGCAGGAATCCAAGCGGTTATTCATACTTTAAACGATGTATCTCCCCACATAAGTCGGTACATTATTGAATTTTTTGGGCAAGTTTTCAATAATCCCGTACTCACCTATCAACAAAGAGAAATGATCGTGATCTCTGCGTTAACATCGTTAGGTGATACTCCAAATCAACTCAAGTGGCACATGAATTTCGGTTTGAAAGTTGGAATTACGCCAAACGAAATTATTGAAATTGCTACCCATTGTATTCCGTTTTGCGGGGCTCCTCGTGCTTTAAATGCCATTACCGTTGCGAAACAACTTTTTGCAGAACAAAATATCGAAGTAAACATCGAGGACGAACTACTACATTCTATAGGGGAACGACGGGAAAGAGGCGTAGCAAAACTTCAAGAAATCGACGGCAAACATGGTGAGGCGGTTGCCGATTCACTTGCCGAGATTGCCCCTGTATTAGCTGAACAAATCATTGAATTTGCGTTTGGTGAAATCTACAGCCGCTCAGGACTAAACCCTAAACAGCGCCAACTCGTCACATTAGGAGCCTTAACTGCTCAAGGTGGATGCGAGACACAGTTGCACGTTCATCTCAATGCCTCCATTCGTGTAGGTCTAACGAGACAAGAAGTGATTGAGGCATTACTGCAATGCTACCCATACACGGGGTTTCCTAAAGTCTTGAATGCTGTAAATGTTGCCAAAAAGATATTTTTAACATAGTCATTCACCGGTAGGGCAAGTTGATAAAAAGACCGGACTTCACTCACAGAGTTTTTCCGGTCTTTTTACATCCTAACTTGATCAATTCATTTTGAGCACTTCCGACTCATAGGACTTAAAAGCATTTTCCATGCCCATAATGACATCTTTAATTTTCATGTATCCCTGGGTGTAAATCTTTAATTTCTTTCTCACATATAGTGATACTGCTTTATATCGTCTACTTCACATACCACAAAATCCGTAAATTCCTTTTCCGGAAGCGCCTCAGCATCAAAAAAGCGGGCCTGAACATGCTGATTGTATTTTTGGACGATCTTCTGCAAAGAAGCAGCATGATTATTGCGCTCTTCACGATATAATGCAAGCCAGGAAGGATAAAACAACACGATCATCATATATCGCATCTGCACTTCTCCCTATAGAAATATTGAATTCTGCGGATTTTGTAATCGATCAGGAATCAAACTGCATTAACCTATGTTAATGCAGATCGCTTCGGAACAACCTGCTTAACGATACAGGAGATACACCTATGTAAGAAGCGACATGATACTGAGGAATTCTCTTCTCCAACCCAGGATATTTCAGAAACGCCTCATAGCGCTCCCTTGCTGTAAGATATAACAATTGGCGTTCCCGTTCTTCCTTTCTGATGTATAATCTCTCCACGCATTTCCTTACGAATCTTTCCCACATATGGCTTTTATTCATTAATTCTTCCAGTACATCCTTCCGAATTTCTATAACGACCGAATCCTCCATCGCTTTGATCGTAAAGTTGGAAGGCTGGCTTGTTACCATAGCACCATAGGAAGTAACAAAATTTTCTCACCTGTTCTTTCTTAAATTTATCAAACGCATTTCTTCTTTCATCAATTATTTTTATATACCCATTTTTTCCTTCTTTACAAAATCATAGTTACTTTCTAATGCAAGTTCTTTTGAAATTTGGTACATCGTAACCGTTTCTTTTCATCCATATCTTATTCTCCAGTCTTTGGTTAATAGAGAGAAGCAAAAAATACAATACTAATCTATTCAATTATTTTACTACAGTTTCTCATTCTAATGCTTAGAAGCTCGTATCAATCCTTTTAAGTGCTGCTCGTTGGAAAACTAGATAATAAAAGAGGGGGAATAGTTGGTTACTTTCCCCTCTTTCACTACCTCTCATTGATAAATGGTTGATTCTAAGAAATCCACATACCACTAATCTTCATATCCAATCTTTCTTGGATAGATATTCTCGCTTTCTAGACAAATTTTTATTTCGATTTCTTCTCCTTTATCCTTAGCTGTAAAATATACAAAAGACCAATCTTCCATATCAAGGCTAACGTGCTGGTAGGATCGTTCCTCCAATTCATTGATATACGCTGAATATATCATTTCTCATTATTCTCATTTCGCAGTAACACGTCTTCATAGATTTTTTCGCCATTCTTCAGACAAACTAAAAAGAGTGGTTGGTTGGTTCGTATCAGCATCAGATGCTACACAAACCAACCACTCATGTTCTTCTTTATTGTAAACACAAGAATGAACCAATACCATTTCAGGAGAAATACTAAACATTTCTTCCGAAACAAGATTTTCATCAAGTTCCTCTTTATACAATAGAACTGATTCTTCGCCAAGTTGTTCTTCTTCAACATCAATGCCAAATTGCAACGACATGAAAATAACGAAATATTCAGCGTTATAATAACACATTGACCTTCCCTCTTAAATTATAGCCTTTTTCCTTTAGAGATAAGTATCTGCAACCACCAATGATTAAATGGTCGAGCAATTCAATCCCCATCAGTCTACCTGCTTCTTTAAGACGAAAAGTAACCGATATATCTTCTTGAGATGGGGAAGTATCTCCAGAGGGGTGATTATGGAATACCATGATGCTTGCTGCTGATGATAAAATAGCTCATTTCATGACCTTCCTAGGACTAACAAGGCTAGCATTTATACTTCCAATATGGCAAATGTTTAATGAAACAGGTTGGTTCTTTGTGTCTAATGAGACTACGACGAAATGCTCCCTGTCCATATCTTCTAGGAAGTTTTTTATAAGTTCGTATGCATCGTTTGGTGAACATATGCTTCTTCTTTTATATAAAATACTTGATTCTCTTACTAACTTAACAGACACAATGTTAACTCTTTTTGCACTTTTCATGTTTAACACTCCTAATAGTTATAGTGTAATTAAGCACTTTAATAATATATGTTTGATGATTATTTAAATACGGACAAAAAAAGAACCTTTATGACAAGGTTCCTTAACGTAAACTACTCAAAAGCAAGAGTAGTTTGTATATTAAATTCATAAATACTATTTAGAGTTTCCCTTAAAGCATTCGCTAAATGATACGCTAACATTGGTGGGACAGCATTTCCAATTTGCTTAAACATATGCGACTGAGATCCTTGAAAAATAAAATTATCAGGAAAGCTTTGCAACCTTGCTGCTTCTCTTATTGATAATGACCGAGCTTGTCCTCCATCTGGATGTATAAAAGCTAAACCATCCTTGTGTAAATGAGCAATTATTGTTGGGGACGGACGTTCCCAATCGAGTTTTCTATAAAAGTCATCGAAGCCATTTCTCAAACGAACAGGTAGCTCCTGAAACCCATTAGCTCTTAGGTATTCAGCAATCTCATCTAAATTCAGTTCTCTTAACTTTTGAAAAGGTGCTAATCTACGGAATATCTCTCTGTCTCGGGGATTGTTGTATCTTGAAAGGTGATTATATATATAACCTTCTTCATAATTATTATCTCGTCGCAAATTAAAAGCATTTTCATTAAGCATAGTTAAAAATGAATTGGGTTCAATTTGGTGAATGGTTTTATTCTCTCCATCTCTTACTCCCAAAGCTGGTAAATCTCCGATTGCATCTCTTACTGTATAGAAATCATCGTCATTTAAGAAAGGCTCTGGAAACTGAAAATCAATGCCTTCAAAATCATTCCGGACCCCAACGAAGAACACTCTCTCTCTCTTTTGAGGGACCCCAAACTCAACTGCTCTCAAGATTGTTGAAGTAACTCTATAACCAACGTATCTACCTTCAGGGTCATCGTGTGAAAAATCATTCTCAATGTTTTCTCTAATCGCTCCATCTTGCATAGTATAGAGTCCTGGCACATTTTCCATCAAAAACATTTTGGGTTGATAATAACGAACGTATTTTACAAACTCTTTATAGAGACTATTTCGAGGGTCTTCTCCAAATTCTCCAAAATCACTCGTTCCTAACCGAGTTCCAATAGTAGAAAAGCCTTGACACGGAGGACCTCCTATAATTAAATCATAATTTGAAATTTGAGTCTCTTGCTCCAATTGTTGTGGACGTAGTTCAGTTAAATCCCCTTGAATTATAATTGTTTCTGGATGATTTTTTCTTTGGGTTTCACATGCTTTTTCATCAATTTCAATTGAAACAGCCACATCATAACCAGCCTGCAAAAAACCCTCACTCAGTCCTCCACACCCTGAAAACAAATCTAAAGCTTTATATCTCATAAGTTTCACCTTTTTAAATTTTATTCTGTAATTATAACACCTTTTTGCTAAAACCGCTAACTCTGAGAAACATACGTTCTCTTTTTTTCCCGCTTTTACCCAACGAAAAATGATTAAAAAACCGGATTCACCCGAAATAAAACTGTTTACTTACCCGATTTTACCCTGTATTATTTTAAGTGGAAGTGATAACCACTTAACTTGAAAGGGATGGTAATAATGAGTTGGATGAATAATGAACTCCTTGAATTACTCGAAGCGGAAAATGGGGCAGCATCTACAATTACTTTACGAGAAGCTACTGGAGACAAAAGTGTAACACTGGATAAGTTCGAAAAAACAGTTCTGCAAGCCTCATATCCTGATATGGATTTCCCAAGAAAAGGTGGGGGAGAGGGAAATGATACTCAGAAGGATTTTAAGTTCTTCGTCCACCCCTATAACGATTTGGAAAATTCACATTTGCGAACGGTATCTATTGTTTATCCAAAAAGAACAGGGAACGAGCTTAGATTATACTTTAATAAATCCTCTGAATTCACAATTGACTCTGATACGTTTTACAGTAAATTAACAGAAGAGGAAGAACCCCATTGGTATATTTTTCAAAAAAATGATGACGAGTTCCCTCATATAGGAATGGCTGACTTATCTTTCTTGGAAGAATACCCAATGCAATTTGAAAATAACGGATTCTTAGAAAAAGAGGATATCGATGACACTGCATATCAAGCCTCTCTACAAAATGAATTGGGTAAGAAACGTGTGCACACTATTTCTTCTCGATTTCAGAGAAACATCCAAGAATCAGCTCAAGCTTTGAAAGAAGCAAACTTCACCTGTGAAGTGGACTCAACTCACAAAACTTTTATATCTGCAGCTTCTGCTCAGCCTTATGTAGAAGGACATCACTTAATACCACTATCACTTCAAGACCAATTCGAACTCACTATTGATATTAAGGAAAATATTGTTGCCCTATGCCCAAATTGCCATCGTCTCTTGCATCATGGCACTAATGATGATAAAGAAAAAATTCTTTTTAAGCTATGGACCGAAAGAAAGGACCTCTTATCAAAAAGAGGAATTAAGGTTGATACTCCAACATTTCTAAAGTTTTATTTAAAATAAAAGAATTACTCAGTTCTGGAGAGAAGGAACTGAGTAATTCTTTCTTTTCTCTTGCTTCTAAAAAACCTCATTTACTTATGATACGGTTCCCCCCGATTAATCCGAAACGCCCGATAAACCTGCTCGAGTAAAATTAGCCTCATCAGCTGATGTGGGAACGTCATCCTCGAAAACGACAGCTTCTCATCCGCGCGCTTCAGGACGGCGTCGCTCAAGCCGAGTGAGCCGCCGATGACGAAGGTTACCTTGCTCTTTCCATATGTGGCGAGTCTATCCATATTATCGGCTAATTCTTCCGAGCTTTTCATTTTTCCTTCGATCGCGAGGGCAATGACGTGGGCGTCAGGGCTGATTTTGGAGAGAATTCGTTCGCCTTCTTTGTCTTTGATGATTTTCATGTCCTGATCGCTTAGGTTTTCCGGTGCTTTTTCGTCCGGCAGTTCGATGATGTCGACTTTTGCATATGCCGAAAGCCGTTTTATGTATTCGTCGATTCCTTGTTTTAAATATTTTTCTTTCAGTTTTCCGATTGCTACGATTGATATATTCACAGGTCATCCCCACTTTAAGAACAAGTTATTCAGGTAGATTATCCACAATTGTGGATAAGGATTGTGTATTTAGTGTCCGATCATTCGTTCCCCACTATATATACTGCAGGCTTATCACACAATTCACAGGTTGTGGATAAACTGTGTGTATGTTCGATTTTTCTGATTTCCGGGGCTAATTCTTCCTCATCCACATACATGTCAATGACGGTCTCAATATGTTCTTCGCAAGACTTCATGAAAGTCCCTCCAATATCTGTATCATTGGGCTCTTTTATGAAAAAGCTCCCTATTCAATATACCCTATTTATTCACATGTTAATAGGTTTTACCCTTCTTTAGATCATTTATCCACAAGCCCTTTGGATAACTTTCCACACAAAAAGCACTGGCCTCCTGGCCAATGCTGAATGTCTCCGCTGTCTGCTTTTCATTTATACCGCTTCGCTTTTCACACCTTGATGATCTTCTGATATCTGTTTGTTGATGAGATGCTGCAAATAAGTGACGTTGAACAAGAAGGTCATCACCCCATTTGTCTTCAATTGCCGCTTTAGAAGAGCCTTCCGAATCCTGAAACAGCTTCTGATGTTTACAAAGCAGAATAAAAGGAATGAAACTTGAGGCAAAAAGCTGTGCGCTGGGTACAGAGCGCGCAGCAGGATGTTGTCGCCATAAGGGAGAACATCTTCTAAGACATAATGTAGACTTGCCCAAAACGATTCCAGCATTGAAAAAGCAAATAAGAGCACCGTCACTTTTATCGCAATGTACGGGAGCTTGATCTGATACCTCTCGAACAGCTGTCTTCTCGACAGAAACCAAAATGGAATATACATCCCGAAGGTTACGAGCGTTAACAAAAGCGCGTGATCGGCTCGAATCTTCGGAAATTCCGCAAATTCTTTCATTGTTAAACCAACTTCTTTCCTTGCCATCTATACTTTTCCACTTTCCATATAAAAAGGTACTATAACGCAATTGATAAATCAAAACCAAATCTAGCTATTTAATGGAATTTTTTTAGGTATATCAGTTCCTTTTTTTGATGACGATAAATAAATCGGGTCTTTTGGATCGAGGCAAATTTCGTGCTTTTTCTTTGGGAATCGACAATCAATAGGGCGAAAATCGTCATTTTTTTCATCCTGTAATATTAAATCTCACTTTCTGTAACATAAAGAGGTTCGATATGATCATTTTGACTTTTTTTCGACACGTTTCTTTCAACATGAATAGGAACAAAGAACTGCTCCAAAAAAGGATCAAAGCTTAAAGCTTTGATCCTCGTGTTTACAGCCGCTTGCTCATATGCAAATCAGTTGTTTCAAAATTCATTTTCTCATACAGCCGTTTCGCCGTCTTATTATGGGCGAATACATGAAGGGAAAGCTTTTTGATACCCAATTGCTTTGCTTCCTCTTCCAATGCCTTTAAAGCCTGCTGGCCGTTTCCTTGTCCGCGATAGGCCTCGTAAAGGCCGAAATCATAAATGAACGCTTCCTTTTGCGGGTGGTAGGGATCTGCGTAAAGCCAAAGCCAGCCGATGACATCCTTGTTTTCATTCACAATCGACCAGAGATAATGATTGATGGTTGCCGTTCCATCGGGCAAAAGCGTTTTCAGTTGTTCTTCCGATTTCTCCATTGCTTCCGCTATCGTCCATGTGCCGGCTTTCACTTTTGCCATGGCGTAATGTTGGATTGAGTATGTTTGATAGGTTCTAAAATCGTCTTCCGACATCGGTGTCAGAAAGACCGGATTTCTTTTCTGCTTGCTTAAGTCTATTTTCAATTTCGTCTTTAACATCGATTATTTTTTCACTTCCTTTTTCGTTCTTATGATGCCCTGGTCAAATAAGGCCGCTTGGGCTCTGCCAGTTTATTGATTCTGTGCTGTATGTATATCACATTTAAAAGGAATGCGAAAACAGAGCCTTTGGCAGGTTCTTTTCCCGACAGTTTATTCAATGAAGCCGTCACAACGAGCGCACAGTAAATCAGAACACCAGCAGACAAAATCAAAATAATTCTATCCAGCAATAGATAAAGGCTGTAGTGCATCTCTGGAAATACGATTGCGGCTGATATTCTCATCGGAATAGAAAATAAATGATAAAATATAATGGCTTTTAACGTGGTGTAGGGAATATCATGATATGGCAGCAAATCGAAGCTTTTTCTTCTGGATAAAAACCAATATGGAATGTAAATCCCCAGGGTAACAAGACACAAAACAACAACGGACACCGTACTTTTGTTCTTTTCATTAGACAGCGTTTTCATCGCCATCTGCAAATTGTCGTTCATATCATTCCTCCGGATCTTCTTTTTCCAAACAAATGAATTGAATGAATATTTTCATTTTAGCGGCACACCCATCAATATATTCTTTTCCCAGTTGTTAGACAATAAGACTTAGGAACTAAGGTGACCTTAGGCTCATTTTTTGAACATTTATCCCTTCCTTTCTCATCAACTTCATCATTGATTTTTTCATTTTTATGTATTTTGAACGAACAAAAAACAACCTGGATTTTCCGCCAGGTTGTTTTATTATGGTTTTTTTATGCCGGTGTCTTGATTTTGCGAAGCGAGATTCGCCAATCGTTTCCAGTTTCAATATCGTGTGACTAAGCAAAAAATCCCTGGTTGACGGCAAGCCCCAAATTGTCCAGCGAATTCACGTAAACAAGCGGCTGGCCCACCGGGATTTGCGGCAAATGAACGCGCAAATGGCATGACCTGGTGATAGACTTTGTGTCCGTTATTCATCACCATGACTTCCAATACATCTCCGTAGTGAATGTCTAACGTGCTAAACAGCGTCCTGCTGATATTCGTCCACAGATTGCCGAAGCGAATATCCAAAATATCGATTGTGCCTGTTATCCATTCATCTTCTATATAGGCTTCCATGACAGGGAGCTTGATCACTGAATTCGCGGAGAGCTCGGGGCCGATCTGCTCGAAGCCGATGATGCCTGCAGCAAGTCTGGCTCCTGTGTATGCATAAATATCACGATCGTAAACGTATGCGACTCGCCGGACTTTGGAAGTCTGTTTTGCCATTCATCGAGCTGACGGGCTTCGGCGATTCCAATTTTCCTGCTGATATGGGTGAGCGTCCCGTTATCCGGTGTGATGATATATTGATTTGTGGCGATCTTTACGGCAATGCTTCGCCGTTTTGAGCCGACACCGGGATCGACGACGGTCACAAATACCGTTCCTTCAGGCCAATAAGAAACGGTTTGCAGCAGGCGGTATGAGGCCTCCCAAATGTGAAACACGAGAATGTTGTGTGTTAAATCGAAAATCCGGATTGAACTGTCAACCGAATTTGACCGCCCCGTCGTCAATGCCAAAATCCGATTGCAATACAAGCGCATGCTGACTCATCCCATCTCCGTTTCCTTGTCAAAATCATACAGCACGGCGAAATGAAACGCAATACGAGCCCTTGTCCGTTTTTTCCGTAGAATCGGTTTTTATCAATCAATATAAGAAAATTGCTTAGGTCAAAAATGTTCTTTTCGGTTCTTCTACCGTTGATTTTATTGCTAAAATTAAAAATTAACGCTTTGACGAAAATTTTTATCTCCTTCATCATAAAGGCATGCAAAAACAGCCTGGCTCGATTCGCCAGACTGTTCCTGATTAATTGCCCAATTTGGACCGCGACAGTTTCACTTCTGTTGTTTTTTCTTTTCCGCCGCGCATATATTTCAATTTCACTGTGTCGCCAACATGTTTCGTATAAAGCTCTTTGCGCAGGTCGACGATGTCGTATACCCGCTCGCCGTTGAACTCAATGATGACATCAAGTTCATTCAGATCCGCTCTTCCTGCAGGCGACATTGGGGCAACGCCCATGACAACAACGCCTGAAGTGACATTGTCCGGCAGTTTAAGCGTTTCCTGCCAATGGTAGCTGGCGATATCGCCAAGGGACTTCATCTCGATTCCGAGATACGGGCGTCTCACTTCACCGTATTTCTCCAAATCATTAATAACAGGGATCGCGAGGTTTGCCGGAATGCTCAGTCCAATCCCTTCTACGGCTGATTCTGCGATCTTCATCGAATTGATGCCGATCACTTTGCCGTCGATATTAAACAGTCCGCCGCCGCTGTTTCCCGGGTTAATGGCGGCATCTGTCTGCAATACCTCGGCATTCCAGTCCGGCTGTCCATCTCCATTCGAATCAACTGGAACAGCCCGCTCTGTTCCAGAAATGATGCCCTGTGTGACAGAACCTGAGAACTGCAGGCCGAGAGGGTTTCCGATTGCAATCACAGGCTCGCCTGTCTTGACCTTATCGGAATTTCCAAACTCGGCAGCCGCTTTTATTTTATTGCTGTTGACTTGAAGAACGGCAAGATCCATCAGCCTGTCGCTGCCGATCAGTTTTGCCGGAAGTCTTGTCCCGTCATTCAAGCTGACTTCAATTTGCGTCGCTCCTTCAATCACATGATGGTTTGTCACAATGTGTGATGTGTTGCCGTCCTTTTTATAAATAACACCTGATCCGGTTCCCGCTTCACCGTCTTCATCCCATACCCCTGTTTTTTGGATATTGATGACGCCGACCACGGCATCGGATACTTTAGAAACGACTTGTGTAACCTCATTATTGACATTGACTGAGACATTGCGCACCGTTCCGGTTTGTCCGGTTGCCGTCCGTCCCCCGTTCGATTCAATGACCTGGAGGTTGTACGGCAAGAGCCCCTGTTCGGAAAGATACGGCAGCGCAAAGACTGTCAGCAAAGCGCCGATCACGGCACCGATCAAGCTGGAAAACAAAAAGCTTCTCCAATTTCTTTCCGGCTTTTGACGAACATACTTTTCCTCATCATGATTAAAATCCACTATATTCAAATCCTTTCAAGGAACGATATATGTATATAGTGTGGATCATATCCTTTCAGATTAATCATTGAACAAGAAAAATTTATACGGCTGCAAGAGGTGTTGGCTTTTTGGGATCCGTATCGAATAAATCAAAGGCTTCTCCGGCCAGCAATCCCTTGGCGGCAAGGGTTTGCTGAACCGACATTCTCGCCAGCTCCTTCATATTGTTGTCCTGGCTTAAATGAGCCAAGTAAATTCTTGATGTCTCGTCTCCGATGACATCTTTCATCGCCAATGCGGCATCTTCATTTGAAACGTGGCCGATGTCGCTCAAAATCCGCCTCTTAATATTCCATGGATAGCGGCCCATCTGCAGCATCCCGACGTCGTGGTTGCTTTCAAAAATAAAGACGTTGGCCGAGCGGATAATGCCTTTCATTCTGTCGCTGACATAGCCGGTATCCGTAATCAGCGCAAGCTTTCGTCCATTATAGTGAAAAACGTAAAACATCGGTTCTGCAGCATCATGAGAGACGCCAAAAGATTCAACATCAAGAGAACCGAACGACTTTACCGATTCCATCGGAAACACGAACTTCTGACCGTTGTCTATTTTGCCGATATGGCCTTCCATCGCCTTCCACGTTTTTTCATTGGCATAGACGGGAAGCTCATATTTTCTTGCCAGCACACCGAGACCTTTAATATGATCACTGTGTTCATGAGTGACAAAAATTCCGTCCAGCTGGTCCAAACTCCGGTCAATTTGCGACATCAGACCTTCGATTGCCTTCCCGCTAAGCCCTGCGTCAACAAGAAAAGCGTGGTCATCCGTTTCCAAATAAAATGCATTTCCGGTACTCCCGCTCGCAAGTACGCTAAATTGCAGGCTCATGGTTTCTCACTCCATTACGATTTTTCCTTTTTCTCCTGTGATTGAAGAACAGCGCCGTCCCGTGCATCCACGATAAATTCTTCCTTTATCGTTTTGTCGTCCGTTTTGCGTTCTACTTCGATTCTCCAGACCGGTACGAAAATCTGGGCGCTTGCCAAAGGATACTGTGTGAAATATCCAAGTTCAGCCGATTTGACTTTGCTGTATTTTTTCAGAAAATCCGGATAGTATAACGCTTCAACCGCACCAACCGCCGAAATCAGATTTTCTGTTTTGACCTCTTTTATGTCCTGCAGCATTGACTGTTTATAAGAAACGACTTCATTTTTATCATTAAAATAAAGAACGACTTCTCCCATTTCATTGTTGGTATTATCCTGTCGATCCTGAAAAATGTAGCTTCCTTTGTACGTTTGGAAGAAGATGATCTGCTTTTGAGACTTGTCGATCTTCCAGAACTTATACTTGCTGCCGTCAATGATTTCCTCATCGACGATTTCCCTTGCTTTTGTTTTCATATCCGTTTTCGGCAGCACAATGGGATCATCAAATACCATTTTGATTTCTGTTAAGGGGTCTGTTTTCGACAGATCTGTTTTCGGCTTTTGCCCTTTTAACGATTTAATTTCGCTCGGTTTAAAGATCCTTTTTTGCGCGGAGATTGAAGAGCCTTTTGATGTCTCCTTCGACAAATTGCCGTAGGAAATATGGTCTGCTTTCATATCTTCCTGCAGTGTCGACTTTTCTAAAATCGGGAACTGGTTGATTTTCCGTTTATCAAAGTATTGATACGCCAAAAAGATATCAAGGATCAGGAAGACGATGATGAAGATTGTTTTTGTTCTATTCCACTCCACTTTCAACGCCCTCCTTGACCACTGCATCCTTTTCGGAAACCGGCTGCACCTTCCCGTTTATTTTAATGCACCATGTCGGCACAAGTTTAACAAGCGGGTCTTGTTCCGCTGATACTGAAACCATTTCATAAGCGGGGAAAATTTGTTCAATCTTGTCAAAGTTGTATTCTTTATTGTCCTTCAAATATTGAATCAGCTCTTGTCCGCTCATGATTTCTTTCTCTTTTTTGCTGACCGGATTTGCATTCGCTCCTAAGACATATGTCGGGTGTTTATAATCCAAAATGTCATTGTTCGCCCAGCGAAGCTCAATGGATGTCGTTCCAAAAGGCTGGCTCTGGCTGTTGACGACCGGCATCTGATCCATGAACAAATTAAAGGTGACCTGCTGGTTTTCATTCAAGCCGAAAAACTGATAATCGTCCGTCCAGCTTCCGGTATCATTTAAATATTTAAAGCTTTTATTGATCAGTTCTCCATTTTGGTAGGAAGAACTCGGCTCTAAATTTCGGTGCTGGAACTTCACTTCTCTATTGTTTGAGTAAACCTCTAAAAGGCTTGTTCCATCCGAATATACCGGCCTGTTTAAGTTCGTTTCCTGCCGCACGGTTTGAGGGTCATCAAACAGGGCATTTTTAAAACGCGTCGGGCTGATTGTTTCGGTGAAATACTCTTTTTCAAACATCTTCAGCTTATTAACCGGCAGCAGCACATCTCTTCTTGCATTAATTTCATAATCCTTATAAAGCGGCATCTGCGATTTTTCTTTCTCAATATCTGAGAGGATGTTCCGGTAATTAGCCGATTCGATTTCCGCTTCAACAACCGTCTCTTTGCTGAAGGAGACAAAATAAATTTTTTTCGTGCCGCTTCCTCCATTGAAAGGAAGAATGACCCGGTCAAATGAGTTATACTCATACGAATTGGCTGACCATTTAAACAGCGGCTGCAGCACATCGATTGGAATATTGTCGCTAAAAACGAGATCCAATTTGGAGGCGAATTTGTTTTTCGCGTACAGCCAGTTTTTGAACTTCTGCTTATCAAATTCGTCTGAGATGTCTCTCAACGACTTGACTTCCCAGTGGCTCATATCATCCCAGAGCTGTGAATAGAGCGTCATATCATTCAGCAAATAATGTTTCCCATTGTCATGAATAAACATCTGCTGCGGCTTTACGGCTTCATTTAACAGCTTTGTCTGGTTTGTAATCGGCTGCTTGTCGCTGACCTGCGCCTGAGAATCTTCAACTCTTTCGTAATTCCCCTGAAATCCCCAAATATTGAAGGTGAAAAGGAGACTGATCACAATCAGTAAGGACAGTATTATCGTTTTCATTGTCTCACGCTTCATCCCAATCATCCTCTTGCTCCTCTTTATATGGCAGGGTAAATGTGATCGTCGTTCCTTTGCCTTCGATACTGTCGGCCCAGATATCTCCGCCGTGGGCCTGTACCATTTCTTTTGCAATCGCAAGACCCAGGCCGGTTCCGCCTAGCTTTCTTGTTCTCGCTTTGTCCACCCGGTAAAAACGCTCGAAAATCTTTTCCACATCTTTTCTCGGAATGCCGACACCCTCATCTTTTACGCTGATATAAAGGAGTTCTTCCTCCTCATTGACATCAACGGAGAAGGTGATGTGGCCGCCTTCAGGCGAATATTTCAGCGCGTTTGAAATAATATTGTCCAGCACTTGTGTAATTTTGTCCGGATCTATTTCAACATATAAATTTCTGTCAGGCAGATGGGTGATAAAATCAACGTGCTGCTCCTTTGTCATTTCAAAGCGCTCAATGATAAGTGAAAAGAAGCGGATGAAATGAACCCATTCCTTGTTGAATTGATAGTCCTTGCTGTCAAACTTTGAAAGCTGCAGCAAGTCGTTGACAAGCCTGATCATGCGCTCTGTTTCATTCTGCGTCACATTCAAGAACCGCGGCGCAATATTTGGATCTTCCCAGGCGCCTTCCGCAAGCGCTTCTAAATAGCTTCGCATCGTCGTCAGCGGCGTTCTGAGCTCGTGTGAAACATTTGCGACAAACTCTCTGCGCTCTTGATCAATCTGCTCCTGTTCTGTGACATCGTAAATAACCGCGATTAACCCGTCAATTTTCCCGTGCTCTTTTTGAATCACCGAGAAATTGACGCGAAGCACAGATGTCCGTTCTTCCTGGTCAATCTCCAGAAGGAGAGAGTCCTGCTGCTCGACCAAGTCTTCAAACGAGTATTCATCTTCAATACCGAGCAATTTGGTAATCGGCATTTCCAAAGCCGTTTCACGTGAAACATTTAAAAGCTCTAAAGCCGGTGAATTTAATAATATAATGGCGCCGTTGCGGTTTGTCGCGATTACTCCGTCCGTCATATAGGCGATAACAGAAGATAACTTTTTCCGTTCTCCTTCTGTCATCGATTGAGCTTCTTTCAGCTCTCTTGTTAAATAATTAAAAGTCGTGGCCAATTGACCGATCTCGTCGTTTCCATACTTCCTGACTTTTCTCGAGAAATTCCCTTTTGCCAGCTCAATGGCCTGCTTTCGCATATCTGAAAGCGGATGTGTGATCGTCCGCGCGACAAAAATGCCGAGGAAAGCCGTGATCCCGAGAGCGATAAGTGTTCCGGACGCTAAAATCGTATTGATCGTCCGGATTTGCGTATAGACATCATCCATCGAGGCGACGACATAGATGGCCCCGATCGTCTCTTGATTGGATTTTTTAATCGGTGTGACGGAAATCCGCACCCTGCTGTCCCGTTCCGGATCAAAAAAATTGTTTCCGTACGGGATACCGACTAGCAATGTTCGTTTGATGATGCCCTCTGTTGTCTTTTTACCGGCTACTTCCCGATTGTACGGGTTGGAAGTTGCGATGACTTCATAGCTTTTATCAATCAAGCTGACTTCAAGGATTTCGCCTTCCTTGCTAAAATCATTCAAAATCCGCTCTGCATCGTCTTTCAAAGTAGTTGAAGAATCGGTGCTTCTGTCTTTCGTCATCTCCTGCTCAAGATAGTAGGAGAGGTTGTTCACCCGCTGGTCAAGTGAATCTTTGTAAGAGTTCAGAAGGGACTCCTCCATCTCCCTGACAAAGTAGACACCGATGATCTGCATGGCGACGATGATCAGCAGGATGTATATTAAAGTAAACTTAAAATGTATGGAGCGAAAAAAACCGACTTTATTCATTTGGGCATTATTCCTGTTCTGGGTTTCTCAAGTAATAGCCGACGCCTCGTCTTGTGACGATCCAGCTTGGATGGCTCGGATTATCCTCAATCTTTTCGCGAAGGCGCCTTACGGTTACGTCAACTGTGCGGACGTCTCCAAAGTAGTCATATCCCCACACGGTCTGCAGCAAATGCTCGCGGGTCATGACTTGTCCGATGTGTTTTGCAAGGTAGTGCAGAAGCTCAAACTCCCGGTGTGTCAGTTCGATTGTTTCATCGCGTTTGGAAACGACATAGGCATCCGGAAAAATAACGAGCGACCCGATTTGTATTTCGTTTGAAGATGTTTCTTCTTCGGCCGGCACCGCTGTGTTCTGTCTTCTCAGGTTGGCTTTCACCCTGGCCAGCAGTTCGCGTGTGCTGAACGGCTTTGTCACATAGTCGTCGGCACCGAGTTCCAGACCGATGACTTTATCGATTTCTGAATCCTTTGCGGTCAGCATAATGATCGGCATGTCGTATTTTTTTCGGACTTCGCGGCACACCTCGACACCGTCTTTATTTGGAAGCATGATGTCGAGCAGGACTAAATCGGGATTCAGCTCCTCGACCATTTGCAGCGCTTCAATGCCGTCATATGCGCAATGGACTTCATAGCCCTCTTTTTTCAGATTGAATTCTAAAATATCAGCGATCGGCTGTTCATCATCTACAACAAGTATCTTTTTTTCCATTATCCATTCCTCCTGGTTCAGAGTTATCGTACAGCGCTCAGGGAGAGAGCTGTTTGTGTTTTATATCAAGTCGTCATAAAAAGCTCATTCATGAAAATAGATTTCTTATACATTATAACGTTAATGAGACAAAAATTAAAAAAATAGTTCAAGGGAAAAGTTTTGGAAATGTCATCCGAATAGAATGGCGCTGACTCGGACCCCTTCATTAAATTTTCATTACTTTTTTTACTGAAAAATGAAACATCTTTCATGATGAACACGTCTATATAGTAACGTCTTCTTCTTCGGCCGGGTCCTCCGGCCTCCCTTTTTTTCCTTTCTTGTTCCCTTTCTCGTTTATTCTATATTTCAACCTATAAATAAAACGCATCTGTTCCATTAACAGACGCGCTTTATTAAAGTGGCTCGGGACGGAATCGAACCGCCGACACACGGATTTTCAGTCCGTTGCTCTACCAACTGAGCTACCGAGCCAAATATTCATATTTTAAAATGGCGGTCCGGACGGGACTCGAACCCGCGACCTCCTGCGTGACAGGCAGGCATTCTAACCAACTGAACTACCGGACCTCTATTTTACAGTACCTGCTTCGGGAAGGAATCGTGGTCCTTCCGAAGCAAGCGGGGATTTAGCAATAACGCTAAAGTAAATCAATGACCCGTACGGGATTCGAACCCGTGTTACCGCCGTGAAAGGGCGGTGTCTTAACCGCTTGACCAACGGGCCATAGAGAAAATGGTGAGCCATGAAGGACTCGAACCTTCGACCCTCTGATTAAAAGTCAGATGCTCTACCAACTGAGCTAATGGCTCAAAATTAAATGACACCCTTAGATTTAATCTAGCATAACGACGTCCACATCTCAGAAAGCTTTTTCAAGATGCCTCTCGATGTGTACGCTGAAGCGAATTCTCCGAAGCGTATTCGGGCGTGCTCTACCAACTGAGCTAATGGCTCTAGTGATGCAAATTCTTTTTCGCAACAACGAGATTTATATTATCATAGAACGAACAGAGGTGGCAATATATTTTTTATATTTTTTCTATTTATTTTTCCCCTTCATGAAAATACTCCGCTCCTTCGGTGTTTACCCAGTGCATGATTCCGTGCGGGTGAAATACCGACAACAGCCGATTCGCCTCATCTATGGGCATCCACTTCGCTTCAAGAATGTTCTCATCGAATGTGAGAGTGTCAGGACGGTCTGTCACCGTTGCTTTGAACACGATAAAATAGACGTGCTCGTCACCGATCACCGCTTCATTTAATGCTAAAATCCCGAGGGGTTCAATGCCGCATCCCGTTTCTTCCTTCATTTCTCTTGAGGCCGCTTCCGGCAGGGACTCTCCCGCTTCAACCTTGCCGCCCGGCAGCGTCCATGATTGATTTTTTCTGTTTTTCACCATCAGGACTTGCCCGTTTTCTTCTGCGAATGAATAGACGACATCAACTCGTTTCATTTGTTTGCCTCCTTTTGATAAAGAAAGCCTCTGCAACAACGGCAGAGGCTTGGATCAGTTAGTTCGGACGGTACACGCTTCTGATCACATTTGTCTGAGATCTGTCAGGGCCGACGGAGAAAATGGACAGCGGAATGCCTGTCAGCTGGGAAACCCGCTCAAGGTAATGGCGCGCATTTTCAGGCAGATCGCTCAAGTTTTTCGCTCCTGTGATGTCTTCAGTCCAGCCCGGCATTTCTTCATAGACCGGCTCACATTCGGACAACGCTTTTAAGCTTGCCGGAAACTCCTCAAGAATTTCTCCGCGGTATTTGTATGCGACACAGATTTTCAGCGTTTCAATTCCGGTCAATACATCGATTGAATTGAGAGAAAGATCCGTAATTCCGCTGACGCGGCGGGCATGGCGGACAACGACGCTGTCAAACCAGCCGACGCGGCGCGGGCGGCCGGTCGTTGTGCCGTATTCGCGGCCGACCTCGCGGATTTGATCTCCGATCTCATTTTCAAGTTCCGTCGGGAAAGGGCCGTCTCCGACACGTGTCGTATACGCTTTTGAGACGCCGACGACATGCTGGATTTTTGTAGGGCCGACACCAGATCCAATCGTAACGCCCCCCGCGACAGGGTTTGAAGACGTGACAAACGGATATGTCCCCTGATCGATGTCAAGCATGACCCCTTGCGCCCCTTCGAACAGGACGCGGCGTCCGTCGTCAAGCGCGTCGTTTAAGACGACCGACGTGTCGCAGACGTATTGTTTAATTTGTTGACCGTACTCATAATATTCATCCAAAATATCTTCTATTTTAAATCCTTCCGCTTCATACATTTTTTCAAGCAGACGGTTTTTTTCTTCCAGATTGCGGGCGAGTTTTTCTTCAAAAACGTCACGGTCCAAAAGATCGGCGATGCGGATGCCGACGCGTGCCGCTTTATCCATGTAGGCCGGGCCGATTCCTTTTTTCGTCGTGCCGATTTTGTTTGCCCCTTTCCGTTCTTCTTCCACCGCATCAAGCTTTAAATGATACGGAAGAATGACATGGGCTCTGTTGGAAATTCTCAAGTTTTCAGTTGTGACATTGCGTTCATGTAGATAGGCAAGCTCTGTCACCAATGCCTTCGGATCAACGACCATTCCGTTGCCGATCACACATATTTTATCCTTATAAAAAATACCGGATGGAATCAAGTGCAGCTTGTACGTAACCCCGTTAAATTTAATCGTATGTCCTGCGTTATTTCCGCCTTGGTACCGTGCGATCACTTCCGCGTTTTCTGAAAGGAAATCGGTAATTTTTCCTTTTCCTTCGTCACCCCACTGGGTACCGACAACAACTACTGAAGACATATCCGTCCACCTCCGTTAACCTTTTCAAACGATATCAATATCAAACATAATCAGTTTATCAGTGTCACGCTTTAAAGTCAATTGTAAATCCGAACATTAATTTTACAACGTAACATTTTCGTTCGTTATTATAAAATTAATTTTACAATTTTCCTTTTTGAGAAACAGTTTTTCACTTAAAAACTCAAAAACTAGCGAACATGCAAATTTTTGGACAACGGCACATATGTAGACAATCAAGGCGCCTATTCCGCCCCTTAGCTTCGCAGACAGGTAAGAACACAAAAAAATCCCTAAGAACATGTCTTAGGGATTTATGCACCAGGCGGAACACCCGCATCATCAAAGCGACGCTCCAGGTTCACGAATTTATTGTATTCCTTGACAAATGCGAGTGAAACGGTGCCGACCGGGCCGTTCCGCTGTTTTGCGATAATAATTTCGATAATGTTTTTATTCTCCGATTCTTTGTCATAGTAATCATCGCGATATAAGAAAGCGACAATATCGGCATCCTGCTCGATACTTCCCGATTCCCGGATGTCTGACATCATCGGGCGCTTATCCTGGCGCTGCTCGACGCCGCGGGAAAGCTGGGAAAGGGCGATGACCGGAACTTCAAGCTCCCTCGCCAGCGCTTTTAGCGCACGGGAAATTTCCGATACTTCCTGCTGGCGGTTGTCCGATGAACGGCCGCTTCCCTGGATGAGCTGCAAATAGTCGATTAAGATCATGCCGAGTCCGTTTTCCTGCTTCAAACGTCTGCATTTTGAACGGATTTCGCTGACGCGGATGCCGGGTGTATCATCAATGAAAATGCCGCTGTTTGACAGGCTTCCCATCGCCATCGTCAGCTTGCCCCAGTCTTCTTCCGTCAAATTTCCGGTACGGAGATTTTGTGCGTTGATGTTGCCTTCTGCACAAAGCATCCGCATGACAAGCTGTTCGGCTCCCATCTCAAGACTGAAGATCGCGACGCTTTCGTCCGTTTTCGTCGCCACATTTTGAGCGATGTTCAGAGCAAAAGCGGTTTTCCCCACAGATGGACGCGCGGCAACGATGATCAAATCATTTCTCTGAAAGCCGGCTGTCATTCTGTCAAGCTCCGTAAAACCGGTCGGAATTCCGGTAATATCCCCTTTGCGGTTGTGAAGCTGTTCGATATTGTCATAGGTTTGCACAAGAACATCTTTAATATTTTGGAAGGCCCCTGTATTTTTGCGCTGGGCGACTTCCATAATCGTTTTTTCCGCTTCGCTTAAAAGATCCTCGACCTCATCTTCCCGCGTATATCCGTCTTGGGCAATCGTCGTTGCCGTACGGATCAAGCGGCGCAGAATCGATTTTTCTTCTACAATCTTTGCGTAATATTCTATATTAGCCGCAGTCGGCACAGAATTTGCAATATCCGTCAAATAAGAAATTCCGCCGACCTCTTCCAGAAGATCCGTATTCGCAAGCTCTGATGTGACTGTCACCAAATCTACAGGCTCGCCGCGGTCCCCGAGAACAAGCATGGCGTTAAATATTTTTTGGTGCGACATTCTGTAAAAATCATCTGGAATCAAGACTTCTGACGCCAAAGTTAATGCCGATGGTTCTAAAAAAACAGCACCTAACACGGCCTGCTCAGCTTCAATATTTTGCGGCGGCAGCCTGTCATTCAGAAGATCTGTCATGTTAAGCACCGTCCTCCCATAAAAAATAACCCAACGTCTATTTTACCATTTTCACAGAAAAAAAATAGACTCTGGAAGAAACCCTTTATTCGGAAATATTTTCATAGAAAGCTTCGCGGAAAGGAAGTGTTGACCTGTACAGGAGAAAAAGGAGTGACGGGTATAACGGGGGCGGCCGCACAGCCGCAGGCGGTAAAAACGACAAGCTTAAAGGTGTTTGACCTTCAGTCCAGCCTGCCGTTCCAATTGTTTTTAAACAGCATGCTGACCATCAGATCGGTCGCATGTTGATATAAATCCCATTCCTCATAAGCTGCAAACCTCATCCTCAGCGTTTGCAGCACATTGCGCATATCTTTGTATTCTTCAAATGTGTAAAGGCCTTTTGATCTGACCTGAAGCTCATACAATTTCTTTTTCAATGCCGATAATGTCGTATTCATGCGTAGCACCTCCTATTTCATTTATAGTCTCTTTCTCTTTTTCTTCCAACTCATTTGTTATATGATGTTACAATAAATGTTGTCACTCATATTTACTGTTGCGTCCCTAGGACGCTCGGGTACAATAGAAAATGGAGGAAAAGAAGAAGTCTTTATAATATGAGCCGAAGCGGCGCAAAACCTTTCGGAATCCTTAAATCTTCCTGTCCGAACAAACCATGCCATATGCCGCAGCATATTCCGCTTGAAAACTTGCCGTCATACAGAAGCAGGATCGCCAAAAGTAACCTTGGACCGCGTTCCGGGTTTCTTTTTCATGTCACTTTTTCACCTGAAAGCAAAGGAGAATACAGCATGCAATACAATGACGCTCGACGCACCCGTATACACAATATCTTATTGATTGCCGGAATTATTTTTATCGCTTTTAATTTAAGACCCGCCATTACATCAGTCGGACCATTGATCAGTTCGATCCGCTCCGACTTGGTCATGACAAACGGGATGGCAGGTTTTTTGACGACTTTGCCGCTATTGTCTTTCGCGTTTCTTTCTCCAATCGCTCCAAAGCTCGGACAGAAACTGGGCAATGAAAGAACCCTTTGGGTGGGATTGGTCGTTCTGTTAATCGGCATTTTGCTGCGTTCCTATGGGGATCGTTTTACATTGCTTACAGGAACCGCTCTGATCGGAGTCGGGATCGCCATCTGCAATGTGCTGCTGCCAAGCCTCATCAAACACAAATATCCCGATAAAGCGGGCATCATGACAAGTTTGTATACAACGTCCATGTCGATATTTGCGGCGCTCGCTTCCGGAATCAGCATTCCGCTTGCTCACGGCTTGCAGTGGGGATGGAGCGCTTCACTGATGGTATGGGCGGGATTGGCGTTTATCGCCATTTTGCTCTGGGTTCCGCAGCTGCGCTATCATGACACGGCCAACAGCACCGTCCGCGTCAAAACGGAGGGACAAACCGTCTGGCGTTCCAAAATCGCCTGGCAGGTCACCTTCTTTATGGGCATTCAGTCTTTCTTGTTTTATTGTACGATCGCCTGGCTGCCTGAAATCCTCCGCTCCCACGGGATGAGCATGTCGCTTGCCGGCTGGATGCTGTCGCTGATGCAATTTGCCAGCCTTCCGTCGACATTTTTAACACCGGTGCTCGCCGGTCGTTTCCGAAATCAGAGAAGCATCGTCCTTGCTCTCGGCATTCTTTACTTAGCCGGGATGTCAGGCCTTTTATACGGAGGCAGTACGGCCATGCTGACTTTCTGGGTGATTCTGATCGGAATTGGACAAGGTTCAAGCATCAGCTTGGCGCTGGCTCTCATCGGACTGAGAAGCGAGAACGCCGATCAGGCGGCAGCTTTATCAGGAATGTCGCAATCCGCGGGTTATTTGCTGGCGGCGATCGGCCCTAGTTTTGTCGGATTTTTATATGATCATATGCATTCATGGAACGGACCGATCCTGCTTTTCGTCGCCGCGCTTGTCGCTCTCATTGGTGCAGGGCTTGGCGCGGGCAGAAATCAGTATATCTACGCCAAACCAGCATAAAAAAAGCTGCCGGGATTTCCCGGCAGCTTTTTTCCCTTTATAACTCTTCCTCAAATGATAAATTAACCGGTTCTTCTAAGAGTTCACCGTGTATTTCCATATTCGTTGACGGAACACTTTCGTCAACCTCTTCAAATGTGACATGATCGATCCACACATGACCGGGGCCGGATAGCTGAATCCCAAATGAAATGACCGCGCTGTTTTCAGGCACATCTAATACTACGGCGTAACGATTCCAATTCGTCGTTCCCGTAATCGGCCTATTGCTCATATTATCAAATTGAAGCACATCCTCCGCCGCACTGTCGACCCGCATCCAAAGAGAAGAAAAATGCTGCACTCCTTTCGTTTTGATAAAGCAGGACAGACGCAGCCTTTTCCCGCAGTAGCGGTCAGCCTTAAACTGCTGCATCATCGTGGCAAACTCACCGATATCCTGAACCATGATTGATTTTAAATAGCCTGAAGCTTTGCCGTGAAGTACATGTTCCCGATCTATCCCCATTTCGAATTGAAACGGGTGGCTTCCGCTTAGTACCCAGCCTTTCATGTTTTTCTCCATCCAAGATTCCTCCTTTTTTGAAGCGATCGGCCTCATCAATGTCCGGTATGCGCCCGGCGGCATGTGATACAGCTTTTTAAACGCCCTTGTAAACGCTTCTTGTGACTCGAACTGATAGTGCAGCGCAATATCGATGATACGGTGATCTGTATAAAGCAGGTCTGTAGCAGCATGGGCAAGACGCCTCATACGAATATAGGAAGCGGCTGACATCCCGACTTCCGCTTGAAAAATACGATGAAAATGAAATTTGGAAAATCCCGACACACCGGCAATATCCTCGATTGAAATCTGCTCGTGCAAATGTGATTCAAGCCAATCGATCGTTTTTTGAACCGCCCTTTCATAATGCATGTTGGCCGCAGTCTCCTTTCACCTCTAGAATACTGGATTCCGCATCGCCTTTTTTGATTTTTTTTGCGATGTGGATATAACCTGACAAAAAAGCCGGCAAACGGTGTGTCATGATGTATGATTGGATAGAAGAAAAATATTTTTGTTAATGGTCTAGACAACTAGAACTATAATGTTCTATACTGATGATAACGTTTTCAAGAAAGGACTTTTGGCTGTGAAAACTAACCAAACTAAACGCTATATTTTAAAACATCTTCGTATTTACAGTGAAAATGGAATGATAGAAAATGGATTTGTCCTGACAAATGGAGAAACAATTGAGGCTTGCGGATCAATGTCAGAGCTTCCCGAAGCTGCACAGACCGCTGAGCCGCTGACATTTCCGGAAAACTTTAAAGTGCTCCCCGGGATGATTGACGTTCATATTCACGGTGCAAACGGCGCGGATGTCATGGATGGAACGCCCGAAGCTTTAAACACGATGGCTGAAGCCCTTCCGAAAGAAGGGACGACAAGCTTTCTCGCAACAACGATGACCCAGGATGCTGCCAGCATCGAACAAGCCTTGGCAAATGTCAAACGCTATATGGAGTCAGACATTCGTCCGGGCACTGCCGAAGTTTTAGGGATTCATTTGGAAGGCCCTTTTATTTCAGAAAAGCGATGCGGGGCCCAGCCGCCCGATGCCATCATTCCGCCTGACTTATCTTTATTCAAAGCATGGCAGGAGCTTTCAGGGAACCATATTAAACAGGTGACGATCGCGCCTGAGCTGGAAGGCTCTTTAGAGCTCATCTCTTATTTGAATAAAACCGGTGTTGTCGCTTCAGCCGGCCATTCTGATGCAGGGTTAAAGGAAATGGAGGCAGGGATCGAAGCGGGCTTATCACATGTCACCCATTTGTTCAACGGCATGCGGGGTCTGCACCACCGGGAGCCCGGGGTAGCGGGCAGCGCCCTTTTACATCGTGAATTGATCGCTGAGCTGATAGCAGACGGGATTCACGTCCACCCAGCCGTCATGAAACTGGCCTTCCGGCAAAAACAGAAAGAGGGCATCATTTTAATCACCGATGCGATGCGCGCAAAGTGTCTTAAGAATGGAACTTATACATTAGGCGGCCAGGAGGTGTTTGTAAAGGATGAGAAAGCCGTGCTTCAGAACGGCACATTGGCCGGCAGTATTTTGAAGATGGATCAGGCTGCCCGGAACATGATGGAATTCTCTGAATGTACACTGGAAGACATCGTCCATATGACAGCGGTAAACCCTGCCAAACAGCTTCAGATCTTCGACCGCAAAGGCAGCATCAAAAATGGAAAGGATGCCGATTTGATCGTTTTGAACGAAAAAAGCGAAGTTGTGATGACGCTGTGCAAAGGGGTTATCGCGTTCAACAAAAGGGAGGTTTAACCATGAATATCATTGAAGCTAAAGATTATCAGGATATGAGTCAAAAAGCCGCCCGATTCATCATCGACAAAGTGAATCGCTTCTCTGCACCCGTGCTTGGCCTTGCGACAGGAGGAACGCCTCTTGGGACGTATCAAACCTTGAGGGAAGATTTCGTGCGAAATGGAACGTCCTATAAGCATGTATACACTGTGAACCTGGATGAGTATGTCGGGATTTCACCTGATGATGAGAACAGCTATACGCGCTATATGAAAAACCAGCTGTTCGACCATATCGATATTCCCCTAAGCCATACCTATTTGCCTGATGGCATGGCGGAAGATTTGGCCGTCGAATGCAGACGCTATGAGCAGTTGATCGAGCGGCTGGGAGGTGTTGACCTGCAATTGCTCGGCCTCGGCTTAAACGGTCACATCGGCTTTAATGAACCGGGGACACCGTTTTCGTCTCAAACACATGTCGTCACACTGACAGAATCAACGCGAAAAGCCAATGCCCGCTATTTCGATGATCTTTCGTCCGTCCCGTCCCAGGCTGTGACTATGGGTATTTCGACAATCATGAAAAGCAAACAGATTCTGCTGCTCGTTTCAGGGGCGAAAAAAGCCGGCATTCTGGCCAAACTGCTCAGTGAAGAACCGAGTGAAGACATCCCCGCTTCCATATTAAAAAAACACCAGGATGTCGTCATCATCGCTGACAGTGATGCGCTATCGATTGTGAAAGAAAGGGGTATGATCGATTGATAAAAAAAGATTCCCACATCCCCATCTACTACCAGATTGAAACTGAAATCAAAAAGATGGTCGAAACAAAAGACTTAAAGCCCGGGGACTTGATTCCTTCGGAAAGGGAGTTTGCCGAGAAATATGAAGTAAGCAGAATGACCGTCCGGCAAGCGGTCAACAACCTTGTCAACGAAGGCATCCTCGTACGGAAGCGGGGGAAAGGAACATTCATTGCCAAGCCGAAGATTGAGCAGCCTCTCAAAGGGTTGACAAGTTTTTCTGAAGACATGAAATCAAGAGGCATGACACCCGGCACGAACATGCTCGGATTCGGCATTATCGCTTGTGATCAGCGAACGGCGCACAAATTGGAGATCGCGGAAGGCTCACCCGTCTACGAAGTGAAACGGATCCGCCTTGCCGACGAAATTCCCATGGCATACGAAATCTCATATTTGCCGGCCGATTTGATAAAAGGTCTGACAGAGGATATTATGAGCGCCTCACTGTACGACTATGTTGAAAACACGCTGTCTCTCACCATCGACCGCGCGGCACAGACATTGGAGCCGTCTATCGCGACCCAGGCAGAAAGCGAACCGCTCGACATTGATGTGGGCGCGCCCGTTCTTTTGATTGAGCGATGCAGCTATTTGGAAGACGGCAGACCGTTTGAAATGGTGAAATCCGTCTACAGAGGCGACCGCTACAAATTCGTCATCGATATGAAGAGGAAAGAAACATGAAGAAGACAGAGGAAACCAATGAAAAAAGCAGAGCGCTCGATGAGATGAGCGCGTTGGAAATCGTCACTTTGATGAATGAAGAAGACCGTTCGCTTCCGGGCGCCATCAAGCCTCACCTCCCCCAAATTGCCGATGCCGCCGACGAAATTGTCAGCTGCCTGCAGAACGGCGGAAGGGTGTTTACAGCCGGAGCCGGTACAAGCGGCAGAATAGCTGTCCTTGACGCCGCGGAATTGCCGCCGACATTCTCCATCGATGAAAATCAGTGGGTCGGCCTTATCGCGGGGGGACATGAAGCAATGTGGAAGCCGCTTGAAGAAAATGAAGATGACCCGGAAAAGGTCGTCGCCGAATTGCAGGCGCATTCGTTTTCAAAAGACGATCTGTTCATCGGCGTGACGGCCAGCGGTTCAACTCCCTATGTCCTTGGCGCCTTATCCTATGCCAAAGAGATGGGGGCCGTCTCGGTATCGATCAGCTGCAATACAGGGACAGAAGCAGGCAAAATCAGCGCAATCGCGATTGAGGTGCAAACGGGACCGGAAATCATCCGCGGCTCAACCCGCCTCAAAGCCGGAACCGCGCAAAAAATGATTCTGAATATGCTGTCAACCGCTGCAATGGTGCGGCTCGGGCACGTTTATCAAAACGAGATGGTCAATATGAAATTGCTCAATCAAAAGCTGTCCAACCGGGCCATCAGCATATTAATGAATACAACCGGCGTCTCGCGGGAGGAAGCTTTGCAGGCTTTAAAAGAAAGCAGCTTCGACATTAAGGCTGCGATCTTTATCGTGCTGACAAACGGATCTTCGGAAGATGCCGGACGCTGTTTAGCCCATGTAAACGGCCATTTAAAAAAAGCAATTCACTATTATCGAAAGGGGTTTTAACAATGTTGGGATTTCTTCAAAACATCGGCCGCGCCCTGATGCTGCCGATCGCCGTTCTTCCTGCCGCGGGACTGCTCCTTGCCTTAGGAAGGGAAGACCTGTTTAACATTCCATTCATTGCCGCTTCAGGTCAGTCGATTCTCGATCAATTGCCGATCATCTTTGCGATAGGTGTCGCCATCGGCCTGTCAAAGGACGGACACGGCGCCGCCGCCCTGTCCGGAGCCATCGGCTATTTTGTGCTGACAGGCGGCCTTGCAGCCATTAATGAAGACCTCAATATGGGGGTTCTCGGCGGGATCATCTCAGGCGTCGTCGCCGCCGTCATGTATAACCGCTTTAAAGATGCAAAACTGCCGGACTGGCTTGGATTTTTTGGCGGAAAACGCTGCGTTCCGATCATGACGGCCTTTTCTTCCATCATCCTCGCGGGCATTTTCGGGTTTGTCTGGATATACGCACAGCAAGCAATCGACGCCGTCGGCACCTGGATCATTCATGCTGGGGCATTAGGAGTCGGAATATTCGGTCTTTTGAACAGGCTGTTGCTTCCGCTCGGTCTCCATCATATTTTAAACAACATGGTTTGGATGGTCTTTGGCGAATTCGCCGGCAAAACGGGTGATATGAACCGCTTCTTTGCCGGAGATCCGAATGCGGGCGCATTTATGACCGGTTTCTTCCCGATCATGATGTTCGGTCTGCCAGCGGCGTGTCTTGCGATGATCGCCGCCGCTAAAAAACACCGCCGTAAAGCAACGGCCGGTTTATTAATCGGACTCGCGTTTACATCGTTTTTAACAGGGATAACAGAGCCAATTGAGTTTACATTCATGTTCCTGTCACCGCTCCTTTTCGGTATTCACGCCATTTTAACGGCTAGCGCGATGACCGTGACCAACATGCTCGGCATCCATCACGGCTTTACCTTTTCAGCGGGAACGATCGATTATCTCTTAAACTATGGAATCGCCACAAAACCGCTATTGCTGCTTCCGGTCGGACTGGTGTACGGTATCATCTATTTCATCATCTTTTACTTCTTAATTACAAAGCTGAATTTGAAAACACCGGGACGAGAAGATGAAACCGAGCAGGAGGCCGCGCCGGTGAGCGTGGAAACGGGGTCTTCCAAATACGAATCGCTTGCGGTCCAATACCTTGAAGCGCTGGGCGGAAAAGAAAACATCGACACATTGAACAATTGCGTCACCCGGCTGCGCCTTAAGATCCGCGACGCATCCAAATTGGATGAACAAACATTGAAAGCGCTGGGCGCCAAAGGCATCGTGAAGCTCAACCAGCACGAGCTCCAGGTCATCGTCGGCACAGATGTCGAGTTTTTGGCAAATGAAATGAGAAAACATACGGAATAAAAGAGAATCCCCTTCACTAGAAGGGGATTCTTTTTTACGATTGCTCTTTCACATGAACTTTCAGTGTCGCTTGAACTTCCGGATGCAGCTTCACCGGAACATTTGTATATCCTAACGAACGAATCGCATCGTTCAATTCAATTTTACGTTTGTCTATTTTTAATTGATGGGCCTTTTGGAGCGCATCGGCAATTTGTTTGCTTGTGACAGAACCGAAGAGACGGCCGCCTTCCCCGGATTTTGCGGAAAGCTCCACCGTAATGGTTTCAAGCTTTTTCTTCAGCTCCTGCGCTTGCTTTAATTCTTCAGCCGCTTCTTTTTTCTCTTTTTTCTTCTGTCCTTCAAGCGCGCTGATATTAGAAGATGTCGCCTCAACAGCAAGCCCTTTTTTGATCAGAAAATTATGAGCGTAACCATCCGCTACATTTTTCACTTCGCCTTTTTTCCCTTTGCCTTTAACATCCTGTAAGAAAATTACCTTCATTTTTGAATGCCTCCTTCAAAATACTCGTCTATCGCTTCCTTGAGGCGGCTGAGCGTCTCCTCAACAGAGATATCCGTCAGCTGTGTGGCGGCGTTTGTTAAATGCCCTCCGCCTTCAAGAGCCTCCATGATGATTTGAACATTCACTTCGCCAAGCGATCTGGCGCTGATGCATACCGTGCTGTCATCCCTTCTCGCTACAGCGAAGGAAGCTTCCACATCACTCATGGAAAGAAGGGAATCCGCGGCTTGCGCAATGATGACCTGGTCAAAATATTCGTCCGTCTCACCGTTCGGCAGAGACGCGATGGCGATGCCGTTTTTATAAAAAGACGTGTGCTGAATGAGCCTCGCCCTTTTAATAAAATGATCAGCTGTTTCTTTTAAAAACTTTTGCACCAATACGGTGTCAGCCCCCTTCGCACGGAGGTATGACGCCGCATCGAATGTACGGGAACCGGTGCGCAGCGAGAAGCTTTTCGTATCCACAATAATCCCCGCCAGCAGCGCGGTCGCTTCGATCATATTGATTTTCAGGCGCTTCGGCTGGTATTCAAGAAGCTCTGTCACAAGTTCTGCCGTAGATGAAGCATACGGCTCCATATAAACAAGCAGCGGGTCTTTAATAAACTCTTCCCCTCTTCTATGATGATCGATCACGACGACATTTTCAATTTTATTGACCAGCCTTTCTTCGATGACAAATGAAGGCCTATGTGTGTCAACAACGACAAGAAGCGTGTCATCGTTAGCGATCTCCAGCGCCTCTTCCGGCGTTATAAAGCGTGACCAGAGGACTTCGTATTTTTTGATTTCCTCAATCAAACGCTGGACGCTGGCGCCTATCTGACCGGGGTCGATGACGACAAATCCGTCTTTTCCATTGGCCTGTGCGACTTTTAAAATCCCGATGGCTGAACCGATCGAATCCATATCGGGAAACTGGTGCCCCATGATGATCACATTGCTGCTTTCAGAGACGATTTCCTTGAGAGCGTGTGAAATGACTCTGGCCCTGACGCGCGTGCGTTTTTCCATCGGATTTGTTTTCCCGCCGTAAAACTTCACTTTTCCGTTTGGCTGTTTGATCGCCACCTGGTCCCCTCCGCGTCCGAGCGCCAAGTCAAGGCTTGATTGCGCTAAATCGCCAAGCTCCTTCAAAGATGCAACAGATGCACCAATCCCGATGCTCAGTGTCAGTGAAATTGTATGAACGGACGTTTTTTCGCGGACTTCATCCAGAATCGAAAACTTCGATGCTTCCAGCTCGCTTAAAATATGCTCATTCAAAACACCGATAAACCGCTCGGAAGATACCCTTTTCAGGAAGATCCCGTACTGCTTAGCCCATTGATTCAGAAGGGATGTCACTTCACTGTTCATCGTGCTTCTCGTCTGATCATCAAGCCCTTGTGTCACATCATCATAATTGTCTAAAAATATGTAGGCGAGAACCGTTCTTTCATTCTCATATTGCTTTTCAATCTGTATTTGCTCTGTGACATCAAAGAAATACAGCAGCTTTTCTTCTCTTTTGATGACAACGTTGAATTTACGGTCATTCAGCGTAATCGTTTCTGTATCCACTTCCTGCTTAATCAAAGGAACGACAGACTCGCAGGTATCGTAAAGAGAACGCCCGACAAGCGTGCTTTCATTAAAACAAGACGCCATAAACGGATTGGCCCATTCGATGTAGTATTGATCATTAAAGAGCATGATCCCGATCGGCATTTCCAGAAGCGCCTCTTCTCCGACTTTTTTCAGCCGGTAAGACAAAGTGGATATATAGTCGTCCAGCTCTTTTCTGATTTTAGAGTCGGCGCGTTTTAAAAAGTATAAAATGACGCCAAGAATCAAGATGCCGGCCGCTCCTGCCATCCAATTAAAATAAAGGTTGATGAGGACAGAAATGATTGTGACGATAATTAATGAATAAATGGGATATCGAAATAACGGTTTTTCATAAAAATTTGGCACTCAAATCAACTCCTCACCATGGAGAGAACATTTACTTTTTTTAATTTTCTCTCTCAAGTTAAAACCTATGTCCATTATACCTAAGATGCGTACAAGGTACACCAAGGGTGAAAACAGCGCAATAATCAAAAAAATAACCGGCAGAACCGTTGGCATCTTCTTCGCGTGGCAAAAATAAAACACAAATGAAAAGCCTTGGATGGCCATGATGAATCCCAGGAGCATACTCGCATTTAATAAAATGGAATAGAACACGCTTCCCTCTTCAGCAGGAGCGAGCGAAAGAAGAATCGTCAGCAAGTAGACCCAGATGATGCTTTGCGGAAGCCTCAGCTCCCTAAACGGTTTTAAAGACGGCATCTTCACTGCGGTACGCCGAAGGATCGGTTTTGCAATCAGATGATTCAAAAAAGCGGCAATGCCGGAAAACATCACAATCATCGTCGGATATAAATAGCGCATCTGCTGCAACTGTTCCTTCATTTGCTCCATCTGTTTTACCGTCTCTTTATCATTTCCAAACTGTTTTAAACTCGATTCAAACATGTTGAATGTTTCATTATATGTTTGATTAGCCGTTTCTATTAAGTTTAACCCGAAAAATTGAATGCTGACGAAAAGCAGCAGAACCATTGAAACCATGTATGTAACAGCTGCTGAAGTAATCGCATATCCGGGCTCTTTTTTCCTATAGTGAAAGCCCATCATAATTCCGGCAGCACTGACCGGAAATGCCAGAATCAGGCCGCTCAAAGAACCGGCCACCATAGAAACCGGCAAACTGACAAGGCCCATGAAAAGGCCGGGCTTCACCCCATGCCTGATCGTCAGCATCATCACAGGCAACGGCAATGCAAATAAGAGAAACGTTCCGATTAACGGAATATAGAGGCTGATCATCATCAAAACGGCAAAAAGACTGAGCAGTATAGCGCCTTCTACCAAAGCTCTTGTTTGTTTCACTTGTCCACCTCGTATTTTTTGTTTTCATGAATCAAAAAGAGCAGCATAAACGACTGCTCTTTTTTACGTCGCATTTCCGTTTTCAATCAAACGAAGCATGAGCAGGTACTCGACCTTCTCTCACTGTTTCTTTATTTTAACATAAGGGCAAATCTCAAGTAAAACGATCCCAAGACACAGATGTCTGCTGTCATACCCACTGTTGTTCCATGTGAAACATCCAATATATTGGGACCTCGTTGCCGCTTCACGAACCATTTTCCCGCTTTGGGCATATGTTACCTTTGAAAAAACGCGGAGGAGAATCGATATGAATACAAAAACATTGGCTTGGCATGAAACAATGGAATTGCATGAATTGATTGCAGCCCAGTCGGTTGGCTTGGTAAAGCTGAAGAAAAGCCTTAAAAAGATCAGTGATCCCCAATTAAAACAGCTATACAGCACATCTGCAAAAGCGCTGGAACAGAATTTAAGAGAACTGCTTCCCTTTTTGCCCAAGACACCGGCTTTTCAGCGGGAAGAAGAACGGGCGGACGTCTATTTTGAAGCAGGAGATTTATTAGTCTTAGCGAAAACGACCGTTCGGAACTATGCGATTGCCATTACGGAAACGGCAACCCCTGAGCTGCGCAGAGTGCTGGTGAAACAAATCAACGCGGCCATCAAACTGCATGAACAAGTATTTAATTATATGTACCATAAAGGATTGTACCCATCCTACAACCTTGTGGAGCTCTTGAAAGGCGATGCCATGCACGCGCAAAAAGCGATCTCGATGCGTTAAAAAGCCGGCAAGGATTGATCCCTGCCGACTTTCTCATCATGTTCTGCTATTTCACGATTAAAACGGGGCATTTCACCCTTTTGGCGACTTTATGGCTGACACTTCCGAGTACCATTTCTTGCAACGTGTTCAGCCCCCTGCTTCCTACAATCACGATATCAATATCATGATCGTTTGCATATGCGACAATTGTCGGGCCCGGATCTCCGTGTTTCATCGTCATTTTATACGGAACGGCTGAATGCTTCAATTTTCTTTCGACTGCCAAGATCCTGCTGCGCCTCTTGCGTTCCAGTTTTGCGCGATTTTCACTATGCAGCACTTCGCTTTTCGCTTTATCATAGTCCAATACATAAATGACCTCGACCATCGCCTGATCTGTGAGAGAAGCAAGACGAATCGCTTCATCTGCCGCCCTTTCTGAATGAATCGATCCATCCGCAGCCAACAAAATATTTTTGTACACCCTTCATCACCCGTTTTCTTAGTGATTTGATACTGAACGATGAGGCTGATCATAAGTTGCCAATTTTTTGACGAGCTGAAAGCTTGATTCATTCAAGCCGAACAACTCAACATCAATTCCCTGATCCTTAAACTTCAAAGCGACTTTATCGATCGCCGCCACAGCAGAATCATCCCAAATATGGGCTTCTGAAAAATCCAGGACAACCTTTTTCGTATTTGCATCCACATTGAAGGAATTGATGAAATCCTGTACAGACGCAAAGAAGACTTGCCCTTTGATCGTATACTTCATTTCGTTTCCTGTCGATGTTTGCTCAATTTTCACTTTGGAAATTTTCGCGACAAAGAAGATTGCGCTTAAAATGACTCCGGCAAATACACCTTTGGACAAATCATGTGTAGCCACAACCGTAATGACGGTCACCAGCATCACGACCGAATCTGTAAGCGGCACCTTCCTTAACATGTTAAATGAGGACCAGTCAAATGTGCCGATCGATACCATAATCATCACGCCGGCCAATGCGGCCATCGGAATTTGCACAACCCAGTCACCGAGCACCATGATGAGAAACATGAGGAAGACTCCGGCCACCAACGTGGACAAGCGGCCTCTTCCGCCTGACTTGACATTGATCACCGATTGGCCGATCATCGCACAACCCGCCATGCCCCCGAAAAACCCGGCGACGATATTAGCGATTCCCTGTCCGCGGCTTTCCCTGTTTTTATCACTTTCCGTATCTGTCATATCATCGACAATCGAAGATGTCAATAATGACTCAAGCAGACCGACGATGGAAAGCGCAAAGGCTGTCGGAAAAATGATCGACAATGTCTCAAAATTGAAAGGAATATCAGGAATCATAAAAGCAGGTAATGATTGCTTTATTTCTCCCAAATCCCCGACAGTGCGCAGATCGAAATGGCCGAAAATCGCAAATGCCGTCATCGCAATAATGGCAACAAGTGCGGATGGAACGGCTTTTGTAAAACGGGGGAGAATATAAATAATCAACAATGTTATACCGACCACAACATACGTCATATACGAAACTCCAACAAAATGAGGAACCTGGGCCATAAAAATTAAAATGGCCAGCGCATTTACGAAACCTACCATAACCGACCGCGGAATAAATTTCATAAAGCGCGCGATTTTCAGTACCCCAAATATCAATTGGATCATTCCGGTCAAAATTGTCGCTGCAAATAAATACTCAATCCCGTGATCCTTCACCAATGTACCCATTAAGAGAGCCATCGCTCCTGTTGCCGCTGATATCATCGCCGGACGGCCTCCTGCAAACGAAATCACAACGGCGATACAAAATGACGCGTACAACCCAACCATCGGGTCGACACCCGCAATGATGGAAAACGCAATGGCTTCGGGAATGAGAGCTAGCGCTACGACGATACCCGAAAGGATATCCCCCCGCACATTTGAAAACCATTCACTATTTAATTGTTTAACACTCAAAGAATCAACACCTCGTTTGGATATATTTGCTTCTAACTCTCATAGAAGCCGTCTGTTTTTAACATGTTTCACTTTAGCAAACATGTATACAAATGTCTATAAGGTTTTTTTGCCACATCTGTTGGCGTGAGGGTCATCATCTTAAAAGAGAATGGAATTTCAAAAAGAGCCCATTCTAAGTGGAAGAGGAGGTTTCATCATGACGCAAGAGCTCGAAAAACGCCCGGGACATACGAGATGGTATATTTCATCCTTATTAAGCAGCATGATTATTTTAAATTACTTTGACCGTGTCACCATTTCAGTTGCGGCTCCTGCGATACAGGATTCCTTTCAATTGACGGCAACACAATTAGGCGTTGTCTTTTCAATTTATACGTATTCCTACACGCTGATGCAGATTCCGGTGGGCAGTCTTTTGGACAAGTACGGCGTTGCCTGGGTGACACGAATCGGAATGGCGGTTTGGAGCGTTTTAACGATCTTTTTAGCTTTTTTGCAGGGAAAACTGCTTTTATATATCGTTCGCTTTTTAATCGGTTTAACAAGTGCATCAGCTTTTCCAGCCGCTTCGAAAGCCACGGCCTTATGGTTTCCAGCAAATGAACGGGGGCTTGCCAACTCGCTGTTTGATTCGGCTGCGAAATTCGCAAACGTGATCGGCGCTCCTCTCATTGCATTTTTAGTTACCACGTTTGACTGGCGGGCTGCTTTTCTGACGATCGGGATCATCAATGTGCTATTTACGGTTTTTTTCTGGGTGTATTATGAACAGCCTGAACGGCATAAACGGATATCAAAAGAAGAGCTTCATTATATTCAAAAACACAATGCCGTTTCCAGTGAAGAGATATCAGAACGGACAATAACCGCTCTGAAAACGATGCTGACAAATCGAAAAGCGTGGGGGCTGATGATCGGATTTACGGGCTATGGCTATACATTTAACCTGCTGCTTACATGGCTTCCGACGTTCTTTAAAGAAACCTATGGGATGGACATCATGTCTTCAGGGCTGTTTACGGCCGTTCCCTGGCTGATTTCGACGCTTTCCGGGATCATCGTCGGCGGATGGCTCGTCGATTTCTTCATGAAAAAGGGCTATTCAAATACAAAAGTATATCAAACGATTATCATCATCGGAATGAGTCTCGGCTTTGCTTTTTTAGGCGCCGTTTTCACAGACCATATCATCATCGCGGTCATCTGTATTTCCGTCGGTTTGGCCGGAATTTCCGCAACGGCGCCCGTCGGCTGGTCCATCTCGGCGGACATTGCACCGGCGGGCTCAATCTCGCTCCTCAGCTCCATGGTCAATTTGGCGAATAACCTGTTCGGCGGCATCATCGCGGTATCGTTGACAGGGTATTTGGTGGATGTCACCGGCTCGTTTACGCTCAGCTTTTTAGCGGCGGGCTTTGTTTTATTGCTGGGGCTGATATTTTATCTCGTTGTCCTTGGCGACATTGAGCGGATTCAGATTAGGAAACATGAATAAAAGAGCCGTTATGACGGCTCTCCTTGTTTGATAGGCTTTCGGGCAAGCAAGGCGCAAATAAAACCCGCCCCGGGCAAAATCATCAGCATCACTAAAACGGGCGTATAGCTTTGGAAGATGTCAAATCCCACACCGAACGGCAGCGGGCCAAACGCGGACCCGACGACAGTTACAGCCATCGCGATCCCTTTGATGCTGCCGATATAACGGCGCCCAAAATAGTTCGGCCAAATGATATTGAGCGTAATTCTCTCAAGGCCGCTGGCCACTCCCCAGACAACACCGAAAAGAATAGCGGCTCCTATGCTGTTTGTCCCCAAAAGGAGAAGCAGCAATATCAATTCCAATATAAAAATAAACGCAAGCAGCAAATTGGTTTTTATTTTTTCTAATAAAAAACCTGAAACCATTGTAATCGGAAATCCGATCAATGCCATTAAACTGAGAACGTTGGCGGCAACCTGCGGTGAAAGGCTGTTTTCCCCTAAAATCGACAGCAAGTGAAAAGTGATCCCCGTATTGACTAACGCTGGGATGCTGACACATATCAGGACATACCAAAATGAACCGGTTTTCATTGCTTCTTTTAATGTCCAGTCCTCTTCGGCAATCGGCGCATGCAACCGCATGGCGATATCCTTTTCATCTTCGCCGTCTTTCGTACCGCCATCCGGCAGCAGCCCAATATCCTCTGGCCGGTTTCTGACGATCAAAAATGCGACTGGAGCAAAGAAAAACACCAGCAAAAAGCCCCAGACCTGCCATGTAAACTGCCAATTCCATTTCTCGATCATCCAGGCATTCAGCACAGGGAATAAAGCCGCGCTCGCAAAACTGCCGACAGCCATAAAGCTCATCGCCCGGCCTCTTTTTCGAATAAACCATTGTGGAACAAGCGTGTTGGGCAGGAGTGTCATGCTTCCCTGTCCGAATAGACGGATCAGAAAGAACCCGACGGCCACCATCCATATATTCACCGCAAAGCTGTTAAAAAAACAAGCCGCGCCAAGAGCCAAACCGACAATCACCATCATGTTGCGCTGACCCAGTTTATCTATAAACCGGCCGACAAACATCATCAGGATGCCCGCACATAAAGTGGCGGCTGAATATATGCCCGACACTTCAGACCGGGACCAGCCAAAATGGTGTATGTATTCGTCAATAAAAATAGAATTGGAATAAGTTTGACCGGGACCGGAAAAAAACACGCCCAAAGCGGAAATCAATACGATCATCCAACCATAATAAAAAGGTGCCTTTTGTATGTTAGCTTCCACGAAAAATTCCCCCCTTGTTCCTTCATATAGAAAACGAAAAACCGACTTTCCCCAGCTTTACGGGAAAATCGGCTTTCCTTCTATAGGCCTCTACTTAATGATCATCACAGGACAATTCACACGTTTTGCCACTTTGTGGCTGACGCTTCCCAGCACCATTTCCTGGAGTTTATTCAACCCTCTGCTTCCAACAATCACAATATCAAATGTGTGATCATTAGCGTAGGAAACAATGGTTGGGCCTGGTTCACCGTGCTTCATTGTGACTTGATAAGAGATATCTGCTGTTTTAAATTTTTCTTCTATATGTTTCAGTTTATTTCTTCTGGCATGTTCTAATTCTTCCAAACTTGTACTATGCAAAACTTCACTTTTTGATTTGGAATAATCGAGTACATAAATGAGCTCAACTTCCGCTCCTGATGAAAGCTTAGCAAGTTTTATAGCATGATCTGCCGATCTTTCTGAGTGAGCCGATCCGTCGACGGCCAGCAGGATTTTTCTGTACATCAGATACTTCCTCCCTTTTAGTGGCTTGACGCTTTTGCATTCGGCTGGTCATAGGTCGCCAGCCTTTTCACAAGCTGATGGCTCGACTCATTTAAGCCTGCCAGCTTTACATCCACATTTTGATCTTTGAATTTCAAAACGACTTTGTCAATTGCAGCCACAGCAGAATCATCCCAAATATGTGCGTCTGCAAAATTCAGCACGACTTTTTCTCCCGCGTTATGGAAAGAAAATGATTGAATAAAGTCCTGGACTGAAGCAAAGAATATCTGTCCTTTTATATCATAAACGGTTTCCCTGTCTGAAGGAGTCTTTGAAGCTTCCACCCGGACTTTCGATATTTTTGCGACAAAGAAAATGGCGCTTAGGATAATCCCCGCAAACACTCCCTTTGATAAGTCATGGGTGGCTACCACCGTCACAACTGTGACAATCATGACAATCGAATCTGTCAGTGGCGCTTTTCTCAACGTTCTTAGGGATGACCAATCAAATGTACCGATCGATACCATAATCATGACGCCGACCAGGGCTGCCATCGGTATTTGCACGACCCAATCGCCGAGCACCATAATCAAAAACATGAGAAAGACTCCGGCTACAAACGTGGACAAGCGGCCTCTTCCGCCTGATTTCACATTGATCACAGATTGGCCGATCATCGCACAACCCGCCATGCCTCCGAAAAATCCGGCCACAATATTGGCGATTCCTTGTCCGCGGCTTTCCCTGTTTTTGTCGCTTTCCGTATCTGTCATATCATCGACAATGGAGGCCGTTAAGAGAGACTCCAACAGGCCGACAATTGACAAGGCCAAAGCGGTCGGGAAAATAATCGAGAGCGTTTCAAGGTTAAACGGAATATCCGGAATCATAAATGCAGGCAAAGAGCTTGAAATCTGCCCCAAATCTCCGACAGTCCGAAGATCAAAATGGCCGAATATCGCGAGAACGGTCATCGCCACAATCGCGACAAGCGGAGCAGGTACGGCTTTTGTAAAGCGAGGCAGCAAATAAATAATCACAAGCGTAATTCCTACAATGACATAAGTCATATTGGAAATTCCAACAAAATGAGGCACTTGGGCCATAAAGATTAAAATGGCCAGCGCATTTACGAAACCTACCATGACCGACCGTGGAATAAATTTCATAAAGCGCGCGATTTTCAGGGCCCCAAATATGAATTGGAGAATTCCAGTCAAAATCGTCGCCGCAAATAAATACTGGATGCCGTGATCTTTCACCAAAGTCACCATTAAAAGAGCCATCGCCCCGGTTGCAGCTGAAATCATCGCTGGACGGCCGCCCATAAATGATATGACAACAGCAATACAAAATGACGCATACAGGCCGACCATCGGATCTACACCGGCTATGACCGAGAAAGCAATCGCCTCGGGTATAAGCGCGAGAGCAACAACTATGCCGGCTAAAACGTCCCCTTTCACATTGGAAAACCATTCATTATTTAGTTTTGTTAACAACAATTGAAAAACACCTCTTAATTTTTATTTTTTTGAATGACTTCTAACTCTCATAGAAGTCGGGGCCGTTTACAACATATTTAAATTTAACAGATCACCAACTAAATGTCTATGATTTTTAGTACCAAAAAAGATCGTTTTTGGTACTAAGTATAGAAAACATACAGGCATGAACAATATTTTGATATAATGACTCAAAGCGCTCTTTTTGGAGATGATAACGTTGATTTTTGGTTATGTACGTCCATTTAGCCAAGATAAGGAATTAAAACACCAATTGAAATTAATCGAAAAGTACGGATGTGACCAGATCTATAAAGAACAAACAGACTCGGCGAAAAATCGTCCGGAATTAGAACGTCTCCTAAACACCCTTAGTAGTGGAGATCTAGTGGTCGTGTATAAGCTGTATAGTCTCGCTGATTCTACCCGGCATTTAATTGACTTAATTCAAAAGTTTCAGGAGCAAAGGGTAGACTTCGTTTCAATAGCTGACGGGGTGGACACCTCAACTGCGGAAGGGAAAATATTCTTTCATCTGATGGAAAAAGTCGGGGATTTTCAACATGATGTCATAAGCGAAAGTACAAAAGCGGGGATATATGAAGCAAAAATGAAGGGAAAAACCGGAGGCCGCCCAAGAAAGCCGGACCATAATGTTAGACGTGCATTAGACATGTACCAAAGCAAAAAATACACCATTGCCCAAATCACTGAGGAGACAGGAATCAGCAAAACTACGCTGTACCGCTATTTAGAATATGGGTCCTAAAAATTCATCATAATAAACAAAAAAGAACAAGAACCTCATAGGCTCTTGTTCTTTTGCTAATCACGGCTTACTCGCCTGCTACGTAAGGAAGTAAAGCCATTTGACGAGCACGTTTGATTGCAACAGTCAATTTGCGTTGGTATTTCGCACTTGTTCCTGTTACACGGCGTGGTAAGATTTTACCGCGCTCAGAGATGAATTTTCTAAGAAGATCTACATCTTTGTAGTCGATGTGCGTAATTCCGTTAGAAGTGAAATAACACACTTTACGGCGTTTCGCACGACCGCCTCTGCGTCCTCCTGCCATCGTTATTTCCCTCCTTTCTGTTCTGTTTTATTCGTCCGTCATCCATTAAAATGGCAAGTCGTCGTCTGAGATGTCAATCGGCTTTCCATCATTGGCAAATGGATCATCATTAAAGCTGTTGCCTTGATTGCGATTCTGGTTGTTCTGACTGCCTCCGAATGGATTCGGTTCGTTTTGTCCGCCGCCAAAGTATTGGCCTCCCTGGCCTCCGCTGTAACCGCCGGAACCAGAACCGCCGCCTTTAGGCTCCAGGAATTGAACACTTTCAGCTTGAACTTCTGTGACATACACACGCTGTCCCTGCTGGTTTTCGTAGTTCCTCGTTTGCAAACGTCCGTCAACACCTGCAAGGCTTCCTTTTTTAAGGAAATTCGCTACGTTTTCGGCTTGTCTTCTCCAAACGACACAGTTGATAAAATCCGCTTCACGTTCGCCCTGCTGATTCGTAAACGTACGATTCACAGCGAGCGTGAAGGTCGCAACAGCTGCACCGCTTGGGGTATAACGAAGCTCTGGGTCCTTTGTCAGTCTGCCGACTAAAACAACTCGGTTAAGCATATTGAGAGACCATCCTTTTGCTTTAGAGTATATCAATCAATTCTGTTTATTCTTCTTCTTTAACCACGATGTGGCGAATGATGTCATCACTGATTTTAGCTAAACGGTCAAATTCTTGAACTGCTTCAGCTCCAGATTGAACGTATACGATTTGGTAGAATCCGTCGCGGAAATCGTTGATTTCGTAAGCAAGACGGCGTTTTCCCCAATCCTTCGTTTCAGTGATCTCCGCACCGTTTGTCGTCAGGATGTTGTTGAAACGTTCAACAATAGCCTTTTTAGACTCATCATCAACGTCCGGGCGGATGATGTACATGATTTCGTACTTTCTCATTTGTATTTGCACCTCCTTTTGGACTAAGCGGCCCATTACCTGGGCAAGGAGCAATAATCCTATTACTCACAATTTTATATTATATCAAAGCTCTTGTCCCTTTTCAACTGTGTTATACATTGAAACGGAAATGAATGACATCGCCGTCTTTCACGATGTATTCTTTTCCTTCAAGGCGGACTTTTCCCGCTTCTTTTGCAGCGGACATGTTTCCGGCTGCAAGCAGGTCGTCATACGCCACCGTTTCCGCGCGGATAAAACCGCGTTCGAAATCGGTATGGATGATGCCCGCACATTCAGGAGCCTTCATTCCCTTTTTAAACGTCCAGGCTCTGACTTCCTGTTCTCCCGCCGTAAAATAAGTCGCAAGACCGAGCAGAGAGTAGGATGCTTTAATCAGCTGGTCGAGACCTGATTCTTCAATGCCAAGCTCTTCAAGGAACATCGCCTTTTCCTCACCTTCAAGCTCGGCAATTTCGGATTCAATTTTAGCGCAGACGACGATAACCTCGGCTTTTTCGCCGGCGGCGAATTCCCTGACCTTTTGGACATATTCATTTCCTGAAGGATCAGCCACTTCATCCTCACTGACATTCGCTACATATAATACAGGCTTTGTCGTCAACAGGTGAAGCTGCTTCAGCACTTTTTGCTGCTCTTCCGTAAATTCAACGGAGCGGGCAGGCTTTTCCTGTTCAAACGCTTCTTTCAGCTTGGTCAAAATCTCAAATTCAAAAACTGCTTCCTTATCCTTCTGCTTCGCCATCTTACCTACGCGTCCGATCCGCTTTTCAACGGTTTCCAGATCAGCCAAAATCAACTCCAGGTTGATCGTCTCAATATCGGAGATCGGATCTACCTTTCCGGAGACATGTGTAATGTTGTCATCAGCAAAACAGCGGACAACATGACAAATGGCATCCACTTGGCGAATATGTGAAAGAAACTTGTTTCCGAGTCCTTCACCTTTGGACGCTCCTTTTACGATCCCGGCAATATCGGTAAATTCAAATGCAGTAGGAATCGTCTTCTTCGGGTTGACGAGCTCTGTCAATTTTTGCAGCCGCTCATCAGGCACTTCAACGATCCCGACGTTTGGATCAATCGTACAAAACGGGTAGTTGGCCGATTCTGCCCCGGCCTGTGTAATCGCATTAAACAAGGTTGATTTCCCAACGTTTGGCAAACCAACAATCCCAGCTGTTAAAGCCATTCTTTCATCTCCTCTATCATTAAACATGCGTGTCTTAGTCGCGTAATGTAAACCTGCAACAATTATAAGGATGATTAAAATAAAAGACAAGCTGACAAAACTTGCTTTTCAATAACAAAAGCAGTGTGAAAATCCAATTTTACCCTTAGAACGATAAAAAACATGAGGGTCCGCTTTGGATTAAGAATCGGACTCCTCATGCTTGACCAAGATTTTTTTCATCTTTCTTTGAAAATCTTTGCGTGGAATCATGACGCTGTGAGAACAACCTTCACATTTTATCCGGATGTCCATTCCCATCCGAATGATCTTCCAGCGATTTGTCCCGCATGGATGCGGCTTTTTCATTTCAACCACGTCATTCAGGCCAAATTCTTTGTCGGCCAAGCTCGTTCACCTCTTTGCTTCCTTTATCGTGATCTTATTGTACAAAAAACGACATGGAAAGAGCAATTATTCAATAAAAAACTTTTTATATACTATATACCAATTAAATATAAAAAATATTATGTCTTCCATTTACTCAACAACGGATAAAGTAAAATATTGACTAATAGATATAGGTTTAACAATCCATAAATAGGATATAAAAAGGCGATTAAATTGGAAAATCCAAACGTTGTAAAAGGCAGCATGATGAAAAGAAGAAGGAAAACCATGATCCATCTCGGCCAGTTCACAACTGACAGAAAACGGCTTGAAAGACCGAGGATGCTTGAAATCGTCGTCGTATAAATCGCCACGCACAGCACCGCTGTCATGAATAAAAAGATAGGGAAAGGAGCTCCCTCCAAAACCGCAAATAAAGGGATTTCATAATGGGATAATTCACCGGCGAGCTCCACGAGCGTCTCATTGTACATATACGATATTGCACCGAAGATCAAACCGCTTAAAATGCTTGCAATCCTTGCCTCACCGACTCCTTTGATTTCTTTTCCGACCGCAGATAACACGGCCACGACGGATAAAATGTTGAGGGAAGCGAACGCGATGCCGGCGGGCCAGTTATACTGCTGGTTTAGGTTGAGAAGCCATGGCTGGTGGTGAGCTGTTTGAAAGGAAATCAGCACGTACAAAAGCCCCGCAACCAAAACCGGAATCAAGTAGCTGTTGACCGATAAAATCCCTTTGATTCCCCATAGAAAAAGCAATCCGGCACACAGTGAAAATAAGATGACACCGGCCCAAAAAGGAATATGGAATATTTGCAGTGTGACACCCCCGCCGGCAATCATCACAATCGTCGTCGTAAACAAGTAGAGGATGATCAAAAAATCATATACTTTCGCCAGGAGTGGTCCGATCAATTTTTCCAGAACGGGCAGAAAATGCACCGATTTTTCTTCATAACTGATCCTCATGACAATATAAGTCGACAGGCTGAACATCATCGTGAACAGGAGGATAGCCAGTCCGCTTTCATCACCAAAAAACTGCCATATCTCCTGGCCGGATGCATATCCTGCGCCTATTAAGCTTCCTAAAATGAGAAGCATCCACTTCATTCCGGCTCTCCACACGATTTTTCACCCCATCAGCAGCAGTTTTTAATGCTTGTTTACGCATTCACTGACACTATATTGTCCTTACTTGATAAAAATTCATGAATTCGCCGAAAGTGTTTTTTTGCAAGAGACTTTTAATTATATTGATATAACAAAACATCCAAAGCATAAAAAAAGAGACTGCTGGATATACTGTAAACAACCATTGATTACTAAAAAACACACCAAAGCAATGCTGTTACCACGATGACAAGGATGTGAACCTATGAATCGCAAAGGCGGGATTTTCTCTCAAGAACCGATAAAAGAATACATCTCTCATTCAGATCCGTTGGCAGTAAAACAAATTGAGAAAGTTCTTAGCGTTTATTTAAAAGAGGCAGCCGGACGGCCCATTGTCGTCGTTTGTATCGGCACAGACCGCTCAACAGGTGATTCTCTCGGTCCTCTCGTTGGCATGAAGCTTGCCGCCAAACAGCCGGCTCGTTTTCACGTTTATGGAACACTGGCTGATCCGGTTCATGCCGTCAACTTAAATGAGAAGCTGGAGAACATTTACCTGGAGCATGACAACCCTTATATCATCGCCATTGATGCTTGTCTGGGACGGACAAAAAGCGTCGGTTCTTTTCAAATCGGCAAAGGACCTTTAAAGCCCGGAGCCGGCGTCCAAAAAAGCTTGCCGGAAGTCGGCGATATACACATCAACGGGATAGTCAATGTCAGCGGTTTTATGGAGTATTTTGTTTTGCAAAATACCCGTCTCAATCTTGTCATGAGTATGGCAACTGTTCTCGCCGAAGGTTTATCACATCTGGAGAAAGCAGGAGGGTGGCATCAGCGCCATGTCACACCGATTCAGCGGATGACAGGAAGAATGTAACACGAAAAAAACCATCTGTATCCATTCAGATGGTTTTTGCACTTTATGACTCTTTTTCTGATAAAAGTTCAAGAATGCGGTCCAAATCTTCATTTGAATAAAATTCGATTTCAATTCGGCCCTTTTTCTTTTGCTTTTTAATGGTGACAGGTGTTCCAAAGTAATTTTGCAAGTATGACTCCCGCTCTTTAATGACGGCATCTTTTGCTTGTTTCGGCTTCTTTGTTTCACGTGGAACATCAGCATTCAGCTGTTGAACCAACTTTTCAAGCTGACGGACGTTCAGCTGTTCCGATACAACCTTTTGAACCAATGGCTCGAGCTTTTTCTTATTTTTCAGCCCCAGTAACGTTCGTCCATGCCCCATTGATAATGTACCGTTGTCAATTAACTTCTGAACCTTTTCAGGCAGCGTCAGCAATCGCAAATGGTTGGCGATGTGAGGTCGGCTTTTTCCAAGCCTTTTCGCCAGCTGTTCTTGTGTCATATCAAGATGTTTTAGCAAAGATTCGTACGCTTTGGCTTCCTCAAGCGGAGACAGGTCTTCACGCTGAAGATTTTCCAGTAGGGCAATCTCCATCATCAGGGATTCTGACAGCTCTCGGACAATCGCAGGAATCGTTTCTAAACCGGCTTTTTCAGCAGCTCGAAAGCGGCGTTCTCCGGCTACAATGTCATAGCCTTTGATAGACTTTCGAACGATAATGGGCTGCAATACTCCATGCTGTAAAATGGACTCCTTTAAATCTTTTAACGATTGGTCATCAAACGTTTTTCTTGGCTGATAAGGATTGGGCCGCAAATCGTGCAGCTTGATTTCCTCAACCGTCTCTTCGGATAAATCAACATTTGAAAACAGTGCATTAATCCCTTTTCCGAGACCTTTAGGCATTCGCAGCCACTTCCTTTGCTAAATCTAAATAGACTTCCGCTCCCCTGGAACGCGGATCATATAAAATAATCGGCTTTCCATGACTCGGTGCTTCACTAAGTCTGACGTTCCGAGGAATCACCGTTTTGTATACTTTATCGCGGAAATACTTTTTCACTTCTTCAATGACCTGTATGCCTAAATTTGTTCTTGCATCGAGCATTGTCAGCAATACGCCGTCAATCATGAGATCGGTATTTAAATGTTTTTGGACGAGCCGCACCGAATTAAGCAGCTGGCTCAATCCTTCTAAAGCGTAATACTCACATTGAACAGGGATCACGACAGAATCTGAAGCCGTCAGTGCATTGATTGTCAGCAATCCAAGTGAAGGAGGACAGTCAATGATCATAAAATCATAATTTTGTTTGACGGATTCCAAAGCCCGCTTTAATCGCACTTCCCGGGAAATGGTCGGAACCAGTTCAATTTCTGCACCTGCAAGCTGAATCGTTGCAGGAATGACATCCAAGTTTTCTACAGATGTTGTTTTGATGACATCTTTGACATCTGCATCATCTACTAATATATCGTACACACAGTGATCGACATCAGCTTTTTCTACGCCGATTCCGCTTGTTGCGTTTCCTTGCGGGTCTATGTCGACTAGCAAAACCCTTTTCCCGATATAAGCCAAGCAAGCTCCGAGGTTAACAGAGGTTGTTGTTTTGCCAACGCCCCCTTTTTGGTTTGTGATCGCAATAATTTTCCCCACAATGTCACCTACTTTCACATTGAACAAGTTTCTCTCATTTCTCTATTTTAACAAAAAAAGAATCAGACGTTTGCTTTTTTTGTAATTTTTGTTTTGTCTATTCTGCATATGTTGACATCCATGTAAAATAAAAGGGAATTTTGACGAAATGAAAATAATATAAAAATTATTTTAGTATAATTAAAAAAGGATAAAAAAACCCCTGAAACATCTCATGCTTCAGGGGCTGTCGCTTAATCGGCTGCAGGCATCTTCCGGGTGGCAATGGCGATGCGGTTCCAAGCATTGATCGTCACGACCGCCATGATAATTTCAGCCGTTTCGCTTTCGCTGAAATGAGCCCTTACTTCGTTGTAGATATCATCCGGCAGCCCGGCATCTGCAATTGTTGTTACAGCTTCGGTCAAGGCTAATACGGCCCGCTCCTTTTCCGTGTAAAAAGGGGCTTCACGCCAAGCGTTGAGAGCGTATATCCTCTGTTCTGACTCTCCGTTTTGCCGCGCATCCTTCGTATGCATATTCAGACAGAAGGCGCACCCGTTTAATTGTGACGCGCGGATTTTGATAAGCTCTTTTAACACCGGATCAAGGCTTGAAGAGGCCTGTGCTTTTTCAAGCTCAACCATACCGGCATAGCCCGCCGGATTTACTTTTTCCATTAAAAATCTCGTTTCCATATCAATTCCTCCTTTGCTGATTCATTTATATAACAAATGAGGCGTTCGGTTTGTGACAAAAAACACTATATTATGATGCGTTTTAGTTTATCCGGATTGGAAACGATATAAATATGTTTGACAGCATGCCCTTCAGGATCCCAGGCAAAACATAGAGCGTAAACCGGGTGGTTGTTCCGTGTGATCAGCACACCGTTTTGTCCATTGATATCGGCGGAAATAAAACGGCCTGAAAAGCTCCCTTTTTTGACCACTCCCGTAAAGAAAGCAGAGATTCGACTTCTGCCATAGATTGGTCTTAAGGCGCTGCGCACTTTTCCGCCGCCGTCCGTAAATAATATCGCCTCTTCTGCCACTCTTCTTGAAAACTCTGCAAAATTCCCTGTTTTTGCTGAATGGATAAACAGCTCTGCCAGCTCCTGTTCTTTATTCGGTTTGGATAAAACAGAGACTTCTCCGCCCAATTTATGTTTCAGCCGGCTGTAGATTTTCCGGCAGCTCGCTTCCGATTTTTCAATAATGGACGATATTTCCTTATACTGATAGCCAAACACATCCCTGAACATGAACACCGCCCTTTCTACAGGATTGAGCCGGCTCATCATCACCATGAACGCATAGGAAACCATTTCTTCTTTTTCAATGAATACAGCCGGGTTCTCCTCAGAGAGTGTCACCTGCGGTTCAGGAAGCCACTCTCCGACATACATTTCCCGTTTGTTCCGGGCTGAGTTCAAAAAATTAATGCAGCGGTTTGTGATCGATTTTGTCAAATAGGACTGAACATGATCCATTTGACTGATATCTTTCTCCTGCAGGTCAGCGAATAAATCATGCACCATATCCTCGGCATCTTGAAATGTTCCAATCATCCGATAAGCAATTGATAGTAGCAATGAACGATATTTTTGATAATATTCCATAGCTGCTCCCTTTCTGGATATTTTCTTCCAAAAAAAAATAAAAGCTCCCTTTAGAGCTTTTATTTCGGTATCCTGATCGTAAACTGAATGTATTCTTCAAATTCCTCTTCTTCTGTATTCAGTTTGACGCCGCTGTCTTCGACCATTGACAGGGACTGGCGGATCGTATTCATCGCGATTCTCGCGTCTCTGCTGAACGCTTTTCTCTTTGGCTTAGGCTTTCGTTTGCCCTGTTCAAGCATTTTGACGACACGGTCTTCGGTTTGTTTAACATTTAAATTCTTTTCAATGACCTCGCTTAACAGCTTAACCTGGAGTTCGGGCTGTTTTAACGGGATGAGCGCTCTGGCGTGACGCTCGGAAATTTCTTTTTTTAAAATCGCTTCCTGAACCTCTTCCGGAAGCTTTAACAGCCTGAGTTTGTTGGCGATCGTGGACTGCCCTTTGCCCAGCCTTTGTGCGAGGGCTTCCTGGGTCAAGTCATGAAGCTCAAGCAGCCTTGCATATGCATGCGCTTCTTCAATCGAAGACAATTCCTCCCGTTGGAGGTTTTCAATCAGTGCGACAGAAGCCGTCTCTGTATCTGAAAAATCTTTGATAATGGCGGGAACCTTCTCCCAATTGAGCGTTTGAACCGCCCGCCAACGCCGCTCTCCTGCAATCAGTTCATATTGTCCTTCACGCTCTGTTTTTCTGACGACAATCGGCTGAATGATGCCGTGTGTATGAATGGTTGCGGCTAATTCTTGAATTTTTTCTTCAGAGAAAATGGTGCGCGGCTGAAAACGGTTAGGAATAATATCGCCTACTGGTATATCTTGAATTTCTTCTTTATTCGTATCATGTTCATTAATCTCTGCTTCTTCTTCCTTCTCACCAATGCCGAAGAGACGAGAGAATGAATGCTTCATGTACCTACACCACCTTTAAACACTGCCATTTTTATAATTCTATTTTCTCATGAATTTTCCTTCTGTGTCACCGCGAATTTTGAAGAAAACGAATATTTTAACCTTCAATAGGAGATTTATTAGGTGTTCCAGGTTTTCTTGGAAATTTCTTCGGTGTCTGCGACTGTTTTTTAATGACAATGATGTTTCTGTCGCTTTCTTCGATCGGCAGCTGAAAGGAATGTACGGCTTCAATTTGGCCGCCCAGCGCTTTTATGGCTTTTTTGCCCGTCTTTATTTCCTCTTCGGCGGAAGCCGCTTTTAAGGCTACGAATAAACCGTTTTTCTTGACGAGCGGCAGGCAAAGCTCACTGAGAACGGAAAGCCGTGCGACCGCCCTGGCTGTTACAATGTCAAAGCTTTCCCGCTTGTCTTTCAATCTCCCGAATGTTTCCGCACGGTCATGGTAAAAAGCTGTGTTTTCCAATTTTAAAGCAGCGGAAAGCTCGTTTAAAAATTGAATACGCTTGTTTAATGAATCGACGATTGTCACGTGAAGGTGAGGAAAACAGATCTTGATCGGAAGGCTGGGAAACCCGGCGCCCGCCCCAACGTCACACAAACTGTCCAGCTTGTTGAAATCAACATAAAAAGAAGCGGTGATCGAGTCGTAAAAATGCTTTAAGTACACTTCTTTTTTCGCAGTAATGGACGTTAAGTTCATCTTCTCATTCCATTCAACAAGCCATTCATAATAGGTTTCAAACTGCTCCAGCTGGAAGGGGGAAAGGGAGATGCCTTTCTCCTTCAGGCTGGCTGTAAATTGCTCAATGTTCATGCCGTCATCCTTTCTATTCCGCAACCTTGGCGATCCGGCCCTGTTCAAGGTAAACAAGCAGAATCGAAATATCAGCAGGGTTTACACCGGAAATCCTTGAGGCTTGTGCAACTGACAGCGGTCTGACCTCTTTTAGCTTTTGACGCGCTTCGGTCGCAATGCCTTTAATCGCATCATAGTCGATTCTGTCAGGAATCTTTTTGTTCTCCATTTTCTTCAGCTTTTCGACCTGCTGTAAGGATTTTTCAATATAACCTTCATACTTAATTTGAATTTCAACCTGTTCGGCCACGTCGGCGGGGACTTTTTCTTCCGCCGGTGCAAGCGCTGTAACGGTTTCGTAATTCATTTCCGGCCGCTTGATGAGATCGGTGGCGCGGATGCCGTCCTTCAGCTCGCTTCCGCCAAGTGAGCGAATGTATTCCTGATTTTCCTTGGACGGTTTGATAATAACAGAATGCAGGCGTTTTTTCTCTGCTTCAATGGCCGCTTTTTTCTCCTGAAACTTTTGATATCTCTCTTCAGAAATCAGACCGACTTTATAGCCGATCTCCGTCAGGCGCAGGTCGGCGTTGTCATGACGCAGAAGCAGGCGGTATTCCGCGCGGGAAGTCAACAGCCGGTATGGTTCGTTCGTTCCCTTGGTGACAAGGTCGTCAATCAGCACGCCGATATAGGCATCAGAGCGGCTGAGAATGACTTCCTCTTTGCCAAGCGCTTTGCGGCCCGCATTAATGCCGGCCATGATTCCCTGTCCGGCCGCCTCTTCATATCCTGACGTGCCGTTGATTTGTCCCGCGGTGAACAGTCCCGGTATTTTTTTCGTTTCCAGTGTCGGCCAAAGCTGTGTCGGTACGATCGCATCATATTCAATCGCATACCCGGCACGCATCATCTGCACGTTTTCAAGTCCCGGTATGGTTGACAGCATTTTTTTCTGTACATCTTCAGGAAGGCTTGTTGACAATCCCTGGACATAGACTTCCTGTGTGTTGCGTCCTTCCGGCTCGAGAAAGATTTGGTGTCTCGGTTTGTCGTTAAAGCGGACGACTTTGTCTTCAATGGACGGGCAGTATCTCGGCCCCGTTCCTTTGATCATTCCGGAATACATCGGTGAACGGTGCAGATTGTTATCGATGATCTCATGTGTTTCCGGGCTCGTATACGTCAGCCAGCAAGGCAGCTGGTCTGTAATGTATTCGACCGTCTCATAGGAAAAGGCCCGCGGCACTTCATCACCAGGCTGGATTTCCGTTTTGCTGTAGTCGATTGAATGGCTGTTAACCCGCGGCGGTGTGCCTGTTTTAAAGCGGACTAGGTCAAATCCGAGCTCTTCGAGATGTTCAGACAGCTTAATAGAGGGCTGTTGGTTGTTCGGTCCGCTTGAATAAGACAGGTCGCCGAGAATAATTTTTCCCCGCAAAAATGTCCCTGTCGTCAGGACAACCGTTTTGGAACGGTATTCCGCACCGGTTTGGGTGATAATCCCGCGGCATTCGCCGTCTTCAATCAAAAGGCGTTCAGCCATCCCTTGCAGCAATGTCAAATTCGGTTCGTTTTCAAGCGTTTTTTTCATTTCATGCTGGTATTGGAATTTGTCGGCCTGTGCACGAAGGGCTCTTACGGCCGGGCCTTTCCCCGTATTTAACAGCCTCATTTGAATGTGGGTTTTGTCAATATTTTTAGCCATTTCTCCGCCCAACGCGTCGATTTCGCGGACGACAATCCCTTTCGCGGGGCCGCCGACAGACGGATTACACGGCATGAAAGCAACCATATCAAGGTTGATGGTTAAGACAAGCGTTTTGGCGCCTTGTCTGGCTGATGCCAGCGCCGCTTCAACACCGGCGTGTCCGGCGCCGACGACAATAACATCATATTGGCCTGCTACATAGCCCATATGCTTTGTTCCTCCTTTATTTTCCTAAGCAAAATTGGGAAAAGAGCTGGTCGATCAGGCTTTCGTGTACAGCGTCGCCAATGATCTCCCCTAGTACTTCCCAACATTTTGTTAAATCGATTTGCACCATATCAATCGGGACATCGTTTTCAATTCCCTCAAGTGCGTCGGTAATGGCGCGCTTTGCCTCATGCAAAAGCGAGATGTGCCTTGTGTTGCTGACATATGTCAAGTCGCCGCTCTCGATCGCCCCCGTAAAAAACAGCGATTGAATCGCTTCCTCAAGCTCGTCAATTCCTTCTTCTTTCAACAGCGACGTCGTGACGACAGGACGGCCGCTTGCCAATTCCGCGACACGGTCGAGATCGAGCTGTTGCTCGAGGTCGGTTTTATTGACGATGACGATCAAATCCATCCCCTTCGTCGCTTCGAAAAGCTTGACATCTTCTTCTGACAAAGGCTCGCTGTAATTGAGGACGAGCAGGATCAGATCCGCTTCTTTTAACACCTGTCTGGAGCGTTCGACACCGATGCGCTCGACGATATCCTCTGTCTCACGGATTCCCGCTGTATCAACAAGACGCAGAGGCACGCCTCTGACATTCACGTATTCTTCAATGACATCCCTCGTCGTACCGGGGATGTCCGTTACAATGGCCTTCGTTTCATGGACGAGGCTGTTTAACAGCGATGATTTGCCGACATTCGGCCGCCCGATAATCACCGTTGAAATGCCTTCTCTTAATATTTTACCCTGTTCTGATGTCGTAAGGAGCGCTTCGATCTCTTTTTTGACTTTTGTCGCCTTTTCAATCAGCATGTTGTGCGTCATTTCTTCAACATCATCGTATTCCGGGTAGTCAATATTTACTTCAACATGCGCCAATGTCTCAAGAATCTCGGCTCTCAATCGTTTGATCAGTGAAGAAAGCCTTCCTTCCATCTGATTCATGGCGACATTCATCGCGCGGTCCGTCTTGGCTCTGATCAGATCCATAACAGCCTCAGCCTGGGAAAGGTCGATTCTTCCGTTTAAAAAGGCTCTTTTCGTAAATTCTCCAGGCTCTGCAAGTCTCGCTCCTTCTCTTAAGACAAGCTGGAGCACTTGATTGACCGTCACGATTCCGCCGTGGCAGTTGATTTCCACGATATCTTCTCTTGTGAAAGTTTTCGGCGCTTTTAATACGGAAACCATGACTTCTTCAACGACCTTTTCCGTTTCCGGATCGACAATATGGCCGTAATTAATGGTATGTGAATCAACAGAGCGCAAACGTTTTCCGCTCGGGCCTTGATATACTTTATCGGCAATCGAAATCGCTTCAGGGCCGCTCATCCGTACGATCGCAATCGCTCCTTCACCCATCGGCGTTGAAATCGCAGCGATTGTATCCATGGCTTTCACCTCTCTTTTTCATTCCTTTATCTATTATCCCCATTTGACGGATCATCTTCCAAACATCATAAATGGATAAAAACTTTTATTGTAATCAAAATTTAAAGATAACATAGTTTCAATTGAAGTGAAAGTGACTTGAATCGTTATCCACAACTGCAGAAAGCCACCATTACTTACTTTAACTTATCCACATGTGAATAACAATTAAATTTGTTTTTCATCAACAGCTTACACCTAAAAATAAGGAACTTAAACCGACAGGCGCAGCATAAATCATTTTTGACAATACAAAAAACCGAAGTCCCGTTTTTCAGAACTTCGGTTTTCATGTTATTTTTTATATGAGATGACGAGGTGACGGTTATGATCTTCACCGGTTGAATACGTTTCAATTTCACTGGAATAGCCCGAAAGCGTGTCATGGATCACTTTGCGCTCACTGGAAGGCATCGGTTCAAGATGAATGTCTTTTTTCTGCCTTCTCGCCTGATCGGCCAGCTTCATGGCCAGCTGCGCCAAGGTTTCCTTCCGCTTTGCACGGTACCCTTCAGCATCGACTACCACATGAATATAGCGGTCGGAGTGCCGGTTGATGACAAGCTGTGTCAACGTTTCAAGAGCGTTTAACGTTTGTCCTCTTTTTCCGATCAAAAGCGCCGTTTTGTCACCTTTTAACAGGAAGGTGACCTTTTTCGGCTCAACTGTCGCCGTCACCTGCGCTTCTATCCCCATGTTCTTCACAACATTTTCCAAATACTGTTTCGCTTCTTTTACAGGATCTATTTTTTCTCGAATTTTGACAACTGCAGGCTGATGTCCGAAAATGCCGAATAATCCCTTTTTGCCTTCATCGATTATGGCGATTTCAGCATCGTCTGCTTGGAGTTCCAGCTGTTTAAGCCCGGATTGCACTGCTTCATCGACGGTACGTCCAGTAGCAGTCAGTTCCTTCACTTTTTCTTCCCTCCGGATTTTTTTCCTCCGGCTGTCGCTTCCTGCCTCTCCGCCTTCAAATCAGGTCCTTTGATAAAGAAGGTTTGAGCAATCATAAACAAGTTTCCGACTACCCAATACAGAGAAAGAGCCGCCGGGAAATTAATGGCAAATATGACGATCATAATCGGCATCAGCCAAAGCATCATCGCCATTTGCGGATTTTGCTGAGCGTTTCCGGCCATCATCAGCTTTTGCTGAATGAAAGTGAACACCCCCGCCAGAATCGGCAGGATGAAATATGGATCACGCTCTCCCAGGTCAAACCATAAAAAGCTGTGCTCTGCGATCTCCCGCGTTCTCATAATGGCATGATAGAATCCGATTAAGATCGGCATTTGAATTAAAATAGGGAAACATCCCGCAAGCGGGTTCACGCCGTGCTTCTGCATGAGAGCCATCGTTTCCTGCTGAAGTTTTTGCTGTGTTTTCTGATCTTTTGAGCTGTATTTCTCGCGAAGTTTTTGCATTTCAGGCTGCAGCGCCTGCATCGCTTTTGAGCTTCTCGTCTGCTTGATCATCAGCGGCAAAATCAAAAGTCTGATTAAGAGCGTGACGATGATAATTGCAAGCCCGAAATTTTCATTCATCAAATTGGCAACATACGTAATCAGCTGTGACAAAGGATAAACGATGTAGCTGTTCCAAAATCCTTCACTCTCTGCAGTGATCGGCTGGTTGATTTGCGTACATCCAGCTAACAGCACGAGAACGCCGATCATACTGAATAATAATAAAATTCGCCTCTTCAACAACATTTCCTCCTAAATCTTCATTCTTCAACCGTTTTTTTCATTCGGTTATGAACATTAAAAAGACATACTTTCTCGTATTTTATCATCTTTCCCCCTAAAATGGGCGCCGACATTTTTCAACCAAAAGGAAGCGCTTAAAAATGTCTCCTTATATAATCGGGTTATGATGGCTTATTCGATTGTTTTCGGTACACAAATGACTTTCTGAAAAGATGCTGCAGACTTTTCTTTGTTTCTTCATATGTCAAATCAGCAGCGGGTTTTCTCGCAATAATGATATAGTCATTTTCCTGTTTTAATTGATCCCGCTCTTCTTGGATGACCTGGCGAATCAGCCGTTTTACCCGGTTGCGCACAACGGCGTTCCCGATTTTTTTGCTGACCGACAGCCCGACCCGAAACTCCTTCGCTTCAGGCTGGTGAAGCACATATAAAACATACTGCCGGTTTGCCATCGATTTGCCTTTTTTAAATACCTTTTGAAAATCTTCATTTTTTTTTAATCGATTTCGCTTTTTCATCTCTTCCTTCACTCCGATAACAAGCTGGCAAAAAAGGCCTGGTCATTCCTTTATGTAAAAAAGACCACTGACATTATTCAGTGGCCTAAGCTGATAATACTTTTCTTCCTTTGCGGCGGCGACGTGCTAATACAAGACGTCCATTTTTAGAACTCATGCGGCTGCGAAAGCCATGAACTTTGCTGCGCTTACGGTTATTTGGTTGAAATGTTCTTTTCATGTATGACACCTCCCTCGAGGAATAGCTGTTAAAGACAGTCTAATTTATTATATTTGGATGAGCAGTTCATTGTCAACTTCACTCATACATTTCTTTTTGCACCATAATAGGATAACACAGATAGATCGACTCCGAAAGCTTATTTTCATTTTTCCTCATTTTTAGCTTAAAAGATTTTTTTGGAAGCGGGAAATGTCGACTTGATCATCGAAAAATAACCGATGTGGATATCTTTCGCCTTATTTTTTCTATCCACAACCATTATCGACAACATCTTCACAAAACTAACCCTTGTGGACAAACTTTTTTCAACAGTTTGTATAGAGTGTGGATAAGTTCCTGTCAACCATTGCAACGTCTCGCTTATTCTGATATTATATTTGTGTTTTAACTCTTGATAACAAATTGGCTGCTATACCATTATCCACAAGCTGTGGATAACTTGTGGAAAGATTTTTCACAGGGTGTGAAGGAAATTGTCCACATCTTGTGAATGGTGTCGAAAAGACGTTTTTCTACTATATTATATGTTTTCAACATTTCATTCACGAATGGAGCCATCCATTTGCTCTTTTTTTGTGTTCTATAACAGTCTGAACGAGCAAATACCGCCGGAAAAGGAGGGACGAACCGCCATTATGAAAAACATTTCGGATCTTTGGAGTCAAGCCCTTGGGCAGATCGAAAAGAAATTGAGCAAGCCCAGTTTCGAAACATGGATGAAGTCGACAAAGGCTCATTCCTTACAGGGGGACACGCTGATCATCACCGCTCCGAACGAGTTTGCAAGAGACTGGCTCGAGTCGCGTTATCTTCACTTGATTGCCGAGACGATCTACGATCTGACCGGAGAAGAATTGAACATCAAATTTGTCATTCCTCAGAATCAAAATGAAGAAGAATTCATGCCAAAGTCTCCTATCAAAAAAATGTCGAAAGAAGAACCTGCCGACTTTCCGCAAAATATGCTGAATCCCAAATACACATTCGACACTTTCGTTATCGGTTCAGGAAACCGATTTGCCCACGCCGCGTCTTTAGCGGTTGCTGAAGCGCCTGCGAAAGCGTACAATCCGCTGTTTATATATGGGGGAGTCGGACTTGGAAAAACGCACTTGATGCATGCGATCGGCCATTATGTCATCGATCATAATCCGTCTGCAAAAGTCGTCTATTTGTCTTCTGAAAAATTCACAAATGAATTTATCAACTCGATTCGTGACAATAAGGCTGTCGATTTTCGCAATCGCTACAGAAATGTCGACGTTCTTTTGATAGATGATATTCAGTTTTTAGCTGGAAAAGAACAGACGCAAGAGGAATTTTTCCATACGTTCAATACGCTGCATGAAGAAACGAAGCAAATCGTGATTTCGAGCGATCGGCCGCCTAAAGAGATCCCAACGCTTGAAGACCGTTTGCGATCCCGTTTTGAATGGGGACTAATCACAGATATTACGCCTCCTGACCTGGAAACGAGAATCGCCATTTTAAGAAAGAAAGCGAAAGCAGAAGGACTTGACATCCCAAATGAAGTCATGCTTTATATTGCCAATCAGATCGACAGCAATATCAGAGAGCTTGAAGGGGCTTTAATCCGGGTTGTCGCATACTCTTCTTTGATCAATAAAGACATCAATGCCGATTTGGCTGCCGAAGCTTTGAAAGATATTATTCCTTCCTCAAAGCCGAAGGTCATCACGATCAAAGACATTCAGAGGGTTGTCGGCCAGCAGTTTAATATTAAGCTGGAAGATTTCAAGGCGAAAAAACGGACAAAATCCGTGGCATTTCCGCGGCAGATCGCTATGTATCTATCAAGAGAAATGACAGATTCCTCGCTTCCTAAAATCGGCGAAGAATTTGGCGGGCGCGACCATACGACGGTCATCCATGCCCATGAAAAAATATCGAAACTGCTGAACGAGGATGAACAGCTTCAGCAGCAGATTAAAGAAATTAAAGAGCAGCTCAGATAATGTTCTGTGGGAAAGTGTGAATAACTCAAACATGGTCTTACACAGTCTGTCCACATGTGGATAGGCTGTGTTTCCGTTCGTTTTTAACACTTATCCACAAATCCACAGCCCCTACTAGTACTTCTGCTATTTTTTAAAAACATAATAATTATAGATTCCGTAAGGAGGATGATTATGAAATTTACAATTCAAAAAGACCGTTTAGTCGAAAGTGTCCAAGATGTGTTAAAGGCCGTTTCTTCAAGAACAACGATCCCGATTTTAACCGGTATTAAAATCGTTGCCTCTGATGAAGGGGTTTCCCTTACAGGAAGCGACTCGGATATCTCGATCGAATCGTTCATCCCTAAAGAAGACGGAGATTTGGAAATCGTCACAATCGAACAGCCGGGAAGCATCGTTCTTCAAGCGCGTTTTTTCAGCGAAATCGTTAAAAAACTCCCAATGTCAACGGTGGAAATCGAGGTCCAAAATCAATATTTGACGATCATCCGTTCAGGAAAAGCGGAATTTAACTTAAACGGCCTGGATGCGAGCGAATATCCGCTTTTACCGCAAATCGAGGAGCACCATGCTTTTCAAATTCCGACTGACCTGCTAAAAAATTTGATCAGACAAACGGTTTTTGCAGTGTCCACCTCAGAAACACGCCCAATCTTGACAGGTGTAAACTGGACCGTTGCCGACGGTGAATTAATATGCACTGCGACGGATAGCCACCGTCTCGCACTTAGAAAAGCGAAGCTCGATATCAGTGAAGACAGTTCATACAATGTCGTCATTCCGGGAAAAAGCTTGACCGAGCTGAGCAAGATTCTCGATGATCACCAGGAGCTTGTCGACATCGTCATCACTGAAACACAAGTGCTGTTTAAGACGAAAAACGTGCTGTTCTTCTCAAGGCTGCTTGACGGAAATTATCCAGATACAAACCGCCTGATTCCGCAGGAAAGTAAAACAAACCTTGTGGTCAATACGAAGGAATTCCTCCAGGCGATCGACAGAGCATCGCTCTTGGCGAGAGAAGGAAGGAATAACGTGGTGAAACTTTCCGCGTCCGCCAATGAGTCCATCGAAATCTCTTCAAACTCTCCGGAAATCGGAAAGGTTGTCGAAACGGTGAATGCCGAGCAAATTGAAGGGGAAGACTTAAAAATATCGTTTAGTCCGAAGTATATGCTGGATGCCTTGAAAGTTCTTGAAGGAGAGGACATTCATGTCAGCTTCACAGGCGCGATGAGACCTTTTCTGATCCGCACTCCGAACGATGATTCGATCGTTCAGTTAATTCTTCCAGTCCGGACCTATTAATTTGAAAACTGGGGAAAGTTGCCGGATATGTCCGGCAGCTTTTCTCTTATTTCATGGGAGAAAAGCTGTTCTCGCTCGCCCTGTTTTTGATGCCGCAAGTTTCCCCTTTCCTTCTTTCCCTGTTTTTTAGTACAATTAGATATTAGTGATATGAAAGAGGTCGATAACATGACAAAGACGGTGGCTATTGATACGAACATGATTACACTCGGTCAGTTTCTGAAATTGGCTGATGTCATTCAATCAGGCGGAATGGCAAAATGGTTTTTGTCGGAATATGAGGTGCTTGTCAATGGTGAGCCCGATAACCGCCGCGGCCGGAAATTATATGTCGGAGATGTCGTGACGATTGAAGGGTTCGGTTCTTTTCAAGTCGGCGGCTAAAGCAGGTGATATTGATTGTATATCCAAAATCTTACATTATCATCTTACCGTAACTATGAGCGCCTTGAGCTCCAATTTGAAAACAAAGTGAACGTGATTATTGGAGAAAACGCCCAGGGCAAAACAAATTTGATGGAAGCGATCTATGTGCTTGCGATGGCAAAATCCCATCGAACTTCAAATGACAAAGAACTCATACGATGGGATGAAGACTATGCTAAAATAGAAGGCAGGGTCATGAAAAAAAACGGTTCTGTTCCCATCCAGCTCGTGATTTCCAAAAAAGGAAAAAAAGGCAAGGTCAATCATATTGAGCAGCAAAAGCTGAGCCAGTACGTCGGGGCTGTTAACACGATTATGTTTGCACCGGAGGATTTGAACCTTGTAAAAGGAAGCCCTCAGGTCAGAAGAAGGTTTCTCGATATGGAAATCGGCCAAGTATCACCAGTCTATCTTCATGACCTTTCCCTTTACCAAAAAATCCTTTCACAGCGAAATCATTTCTTGAAGCAGCTTCAAACGCGAAAACAAACCGATCAAACGATGCTTGACGTGCTGACGGAACAGCTTGCGGAATTTGCAGCAAAGGTTGTGATCAAACGCCTTCAGTTTGTCGATCAGCTCGAAAAGTGGGCGCAGCCCATCCACTCCGGAATCTCAAGAGGGCTGGAGGAACTGACCTTGAAGTATCATACATCTCTTCACGTATCAGATTCGCCTGATTTGTCGAAAATGATCAATAGTTATCAAGAAGCGTTTTCTAAATTGCGAGATAAAGAAATAGACCGGGGAGTATCCCTTTCAGGACCTCACAGGGATGATGTTCTTTTTTATGTCAATGGACGGGATGTGCAGACTTACGGTTCACAGGGTCAGCAGCGGACGACCGCATTGTCGCTCAAATTGGCGGAAATCGATTTGATTCAGGAAGAGATTGGGGAATACCCGATTCTGCTTTTGGATGATGTATTATCAGAGCTGGATGACTACCGGCAGTCCCACCTGCTCCACACCATTCAAGGCCGCGTTCAAACATTCGTAACAACGACAAGCGTTGATGGAATTGACCATAAAACCTTAAATGAAGCAGCTATCTTTCGTGTAGAAAATGGCACGCTATTGGACTGAGAAAAATGGGGTGAGGGATTGTATATCCATTTAGGTGATGACTTTGTGGTCTCAACACGTGAAATTGTGGCAATTTTTGATTATAAGGCAAAGGCATCTCCGATTGTTGATGAATTTTTGACGAAACAAAAAAAGCGGATTGTCTCTTCCAACGGAACACCGAAATCAATTGTTGTCACAGTGCAATCGATTTATTTTTCTCCTTTAGCCTCAGGCACGTTGAAAAAACGGGCGCAATCCAAGCCGGAAAACGATTCTTAAAGAATCTTTACTATAAATTTATTAGTTTTGAGAAAAGTGTAGGTGAATGTGCGTGGCAATGGAACAGCATAACAATTATGATGAAAATCAGATACAGGTTCTAGAGGGATTGGAAGCCGTTCGAAAAAGACCGGGAATGTACATCGGGTCAACAAGCGGCAAAGGTCTGCACCATCTCGTATGGGAAATCGTCGATAACAGCATCGATGAAGCTTTGGCCGGTTACTGCACTGAAATCAATGTTGTCATTGAGAAAGATAACAGCATCACGGTAAAAGACAACGGGCGGGGCATCCCGGTCGGCATCCATGAAAAAATGGGCCGTCCGGCTGTCGAAGTCATCATGACGGTCCTGCACGCCGGAGGTAAATTCGACGGAAGCGGATATAAGGTTTCCGGCGGTTTGCACGGCGTGGGGGCTTCTGTCGTTAACGCCCTTTCAACCGAGTTGGATGTAACGGTTTACAGGGACGGAAAGATCCATTATCAAGAATTTGAACGGGGCGTTCCAAAAGCTGATTTGAAGGTGATCGGCGAGACCGACAAAACGGGAACGACCACACACTTCGCTCCTGATCCGGAAATATTCACAGAAACAATCGAATATGACTACGATACACTTGCCACTCGCGTTCGTGAGCTTGCCTTTTTGACAAAAGGCGTCAAAATCACGATTGAAGATACGCGCGAAGGAAAAGAACGGAAGAATGAGTATTGCTATGAAGGCGGAATTAAAAGCTATGTTGAGCACTTAAACCGCTCACGGGAAGTGATCCATGAGGAGCCTGTCTACATTGAAGGATCAAAAGACGGCATCACGATCGAAGTAGCGCTCCAGTACAATGACAGCTACACAAGCAACATCTATTCATTTGCCAATAACATTCATACGTATGAAGGCGGAACGCATGAAGCCGGGTTTAAAACAGGCTTGACCCGCGTCATCAATGATTACGCCAGAAAGAATGGGATTTTCAAAGAAAACGATCCGAATTTAAGCGGTGAAGATGTCCGTGAAGGGTTGACAGCGATCATTTCCATCAAACATCCGGATCCGCAATTTGAAGGGCAAACGAAAACAAAGCTCGGCAATTCTGAAGCCCGCACGATAACAGACGCCTTGTTTTCAGAAGCATTGGAAACATTCCTGCTGGAAAACCCGGATTCGGCGAAAAAAATCGTTGAAAAAGGGGTCATGGCGGCAAGAGCGCGGATGGCGGCCAAAAAAGCGCGCGAACTGACGCGGCGAAAAAGCGCTCTGGAAGTCTCCAATCTGCCTGGTAAACTGGCCGACTGTTCTTCTAAAGATCCGTCGATTTCCGAGCTCTATATCGTTGAGGGTGACTCGGCGGGCGGCTCAGCTAAACAAGGCCGGGATCGTCATTTCCAAGCGATTTTACCGCTTAGAGGTAAAATTTTAAACGTCGAAAAAGCCCGTCTTGATAAAATTTTGTCCAACAATGAAGTCCGGTCAATGATCACTGCGCTTGGTACGGGAATCGGCGAAGATTTCAACCTTGAAAAAGCGCGTTATCATAAGGTCGTCATCATGACGGATGCCGATGTCGACGGCGCCCACATCAGAACGCTGCTCTTGACCTTTTTCTACCGCTACATGCGGCAGATTATTGAGCAGGGATATGTCTACATCGCACAGCCGCCGCTTTACAAAATACAGCAGGGCAAACGCGTCGAATATGCGTATAACGACCAGCAGCTCGAAGACATTTTAAAAGAGCTTCCGCAAACCCCTAAGCCTGGACTTCAGCGCTATAAAGGGTTGGGAGAAATGAACGCGACACAGCTGTGGGAAACGACGATGGATCCTGAAACGCGAACATTGCTTCAAGTGACGCTAAAAGACGCGATTGATGCTGATGAAACCTTTGAAATGCTCATGGGAGACAAAGTGGAACCGCGGCGGAACTTCATTGAAGAAAATGCACGTTATGTAAAGAACTTGGATATCTAATGCAGATAAGACCTTATTTTCACTCAACCTGAAATAAGGTCTTTTCTAGAATATGAGCAGGCGGATCCTATAACATTCCCGCAATTTAATGTGTATAAAATTAAGATTATTGATATAATGGAGAATAGCCTAATTCGTTGAAGAGTATAAATGCAATTCTACTCCCACACAACTCATGTATATTCTCCAGGGAGGTTTTTTAATGAGTGAACAACAAAAGCCCCAAGTCCAGGAAATCAATATCAGTCAGGAAATGCGCACGTCTTTCTTAGACTATGCCATGAGTGTTATTGTTTCGCGGGCCCTTCCGGATGTAAGGGACGGTCTGAAGCCGGTGCATAGAAGAATATTGTACGCGATGAACGACCTTGGGATGACAAGTGACAAGCCATACAAAAAATCGGCGCGGATCGTCGGCGAAGTCATCGGTAAATATCACCCGCATGGTGACTCTGCCGTTTATGAAGCCATGGTCAGAATGGCGCAGGATTTTAACTATCGGTATATGCTTGTTCAAGGCCATGGAAACTTCGGTTCTGTCGACGGCGACTCCGCTGCGGCCATGCGTTATACAGAAGCAAGAATGTCGAAAATATCCATGGAAATCCTGCGAGACATTAATAAAGATACGATCGATTATCAGGACAACTATGACGGGTCTGAAAAAGAACCGGTTGTCATGCCTGCCAGATTTCCAAACCTGCTGGTCAACGGAGCTGCCGGGATTGCGGTAGGTATGGCGACGAATATCCCGCCACATCAGCTTGGTGAGATTATTGACGGGGTTTTAGCCGTCAGTAAAAACCCTGAAATCACGCTTCCGGAGTTGATGGACATCATTCCGGGACCGGATTTCCCGACAGCAGGGCTGATCATGGGCAGAAGCGGAATCCGCAAAGCTTATGAAACAGGAAGAGGTTCGATCACGATTCGGGCAAAGGCTCAAATCGAAGAAACATCCTCCGGCAAACAGGTCATCATTATTACGGAAATACCTTATCAGGTGAATAAAGCGAAACTGATCGAAAAAATCGCCGATCTTGTCCGCGATAAGAAAATCGAAGGGATAACAGATCTCCGTGATGAATCAGACCGAAACGGCATGAGGATCGTCATCGAGCTGAGACGAGACGCAAATGCAAATGTTCTGTTAAATAATTTGTACAAGCAGACGGCACTTCAAACATCATTTGGGATCAATCTTTTAGCGCTCGTCGATGGACAGCCGAAAGTCTTGAGTTTAAAGCAGTGTCTCGAGCATTATCTCGATCATCAAAAAGTCGTGATCAGAAGGCGTACGGCATTCGAACTTCGCAAAGCCGAAGCAAGAGCCCATATTCTCGAAGGCTTAAGAGTCGCTCTTGATCATCTTGATGAAGTCATTTCCTTAATCAGAAATTCACAAACGGCTGAAATTGCGAAAAACGGGTTAATCGAGAAATTCTCATTGACCGAAAAACAAGCGCAAGCCATTTTGGACATGCGTCTCCAGCGGTTAACAGGACTGGAGCGCGAAAAAATTGAAGAGGAATACCAAGACTTAATCAAACTGATCGCAGAATTGAAAGGGATCTTAGCGGACGAAGAAAAAGTTCTTGAAATCATCCGTGAGGAACTGACGGAAATTAAAGAGCGTTTTAATGATGAACGCCGTACAGAGATCGTGACATCAGGCCTTGAAACCATTGAAGACGAAGATCTCATTACGAGAGAAAACATCGTTGTCACATTGACTCATAACGGATACATCAAACGTCTTCCTTCTTCTACTTACCGCAGCCAGAAACGGGGCGGAAAAGGAATTCAAGGTATGGGGACAAACGAAGATGACTTCGTTGAGCACCTGATCTCCACATCTACGCATGATACGATTCTCTTCTTCTCAAACAAAGGGAAGGTATATCGTGCCAAGGGATATGAAATTCCTGAATTCGGCCGAACGGCAAAGGGAATTCCGATCATTAACCTGCTGGAAGTAGAAAAAGGGGAATGGATCAACGCGATTATTCCGGTGTCCGAGTTTGATGAAGAGTCATACCTGTTCTTTACGACAAAACACGGCATCTCCAAGCGCACGCCGCTGTCTCAATTCGCAAATATCCGCAACAACGGCTTGATTGCCTTAAGTCTCCGCGATGAAGATGAATTGATGGCCGTGCGTCTGACTGATGGGAATAAACAAATCATTATCGGAACGAAAAACGGTCTGCTCATCAGATTCCCTGAAACCGATGTAAGGCAGATGGGAAGAACCGCAGCCGGTGTGAAAGGAATCACACTGACAGATGATGATATGGTTGTCGGTATGGAGATTTTAGAAGAAGACTCTCATGTATTGATCGTCACGGAAAAAGGGTATGGAAAACTGACACCTGCTTCTGAGTACAGAACTCAAAGCCGTGGAGGAAAAGGGCTGAAAACCTGCAAAATCACGGAAAACAACGGTTCTCTTGTGACAGTTAAAGCAACGAGAGGAGAAGAAGATTTGATGATCATCACCGCCAGCGGAGTGATCATCCGGATGGATATTAACGATATTTCCATTACCGGCCGTGTAACACAGGGGGTTCGCCTCATTAGATTGGGTGAACAGGAGCATGTAGCGACAGTAGCCTTAGTCGAAAAAGATGAAGAAGAAGCCGCGACTGAATCAGAAGAAAATGAAGCGGATGAATCATAAATGAAATGCAGCCTGCGGGCTGCATTTTTTTATTGCCTTATTCGTTATAAGGTCTTTTCGATAAATGCATCATGTGTTATAATACTTCTTGGTCGCTTATATAAAAGCTAATAAAAACTTTTCGAAAAAAAGTGTTGACCGCTTGTCTATTAAATGTTATATTTAAGTGGTCGCCTTGAGAGCGGCAACGAAGTTCTTTGAAAACTAAACAAGACAAAACGTACCTGTTAATTCATTTTTATAAATCGCACATGCGAGTGTGCGTAGTCATTATCAAACTTTTCATGGAGAGTTTGATCCTGGCTCAGGACGAACGCTGGCGGCGTGCCTAATACATGCAAGTCGAGCGGACCGACGGGAGCTTGCTCCCTGAGGTTAGCGGCGGACGGGTGAGTAACACGTGGGTAACCTGCCTGTAAGACTGGGATAACTCCGGGAAACCGGGGCTAATACCGGATGCTTGATTGAACCGCATGGTTCAATCATAAAAGATGGCTTCGGCTACGCATCGTCGCCTTGGTGAGCCATTACCTCACCAACTAGCTAATGCGCCGCGGGTCCATCTGTAAGTGATAGCCGAAGCCATCTTTTATGATTGAACCATGCGGTTCAATCAAGCATCCGGTATTAGCCCCGGTTTCCCGGAGTTATCCCAGTCTTACAGGCAGGTTACCCACGTGTTACTCACCCGTCCGCCGCTAACCTCAGGGAGCAAGCTCCCATCGGTCCGCTCGACTTGCATGTATTAGGCACGCCGCCAGCGTTCGTCCTGAGCCAGGATCAAACTCTCCATAAATGGAACACAGATGAGTCTGTGTGACCTGCATCGTGCAGGCCTGTTTGATAATGACTACGCACACTCGCATGTGCGATTTATAAAAATGAATGAACAGGTACGTTTTGTCTTGTTTAGTTTTCAAAGAACTTCGTTGCCTCTCTCGAAGCGACTATAATATATTAACATCAATCTGATGTGTCGTCAATAACTTTTTTCAAAAAAAAAAATAATTCGTCATTAGCGACGAATATAAATTTAACACCTTTAAGAACAGATGTCAACAATAATTTAAACAGCGATAAATTGTTTAATTACGATGAGAGCCGCTACCCCCGGTACACCTAATAATCCGCTGACCCCCGTTGTCACAATATTAATCGGCACATGAATGCCAATGCTTTCTCCAAACAGATTTACACAAAACAACAACAGGGCGCCGATGATCAATCGAACGGCAATCGTCCCGATCCATTTTAAAGGTTTAAAGGCGGTCTTTGAAAAAAACAGCAGGGCAACCAAAGCCGCAATTGCCCCGATAATGATAACAGATCCCACGAACTCTCTCACTCCTCACCTTTTCTAGTACAAGCATATGAAGAGATTCACGTAAATAGACCTGCTACTTCCATCCGCCGATTCTTAAGTTTCTTTTTTTGGCTTCCCGCAAATAAAAAAAGTACTTTGCTTCAGCTACTTTCAACTCGTAGAGGACTTCAGCGGAAGGCTCAAGGCTGTTTTCAATCAGCCGCTGTTGCCTGTTCCATTCCTCTTTTTGCTGCATCAGCTGTTCAACCAGCTTGTTATCAAATTCTTTTCTAAGCTTCTTTGACCGCGTCATCAAATGCCAGGACATCGCTGATGATGCCGATCGGATCATTTTGATGCGCCGCCCAGTCCGGCTTGCTGCCTTCAACGAATAAGAAGAAACCGTCTTTATCCTTGGACAGCGTCTGAATCGATTTTTTCGTCATCTTGATTCCCGTTTGCCGCGAGCGTTTTGACTTCTCCGCCGAGGGTTTCCACCTCTTTTTCAAATGCCGCTTTGTCTTTGTACCAGCGCTCTTCTTTCAGCGTGTCGATCGCAAAGCCGACATATAATTTGTCAGAATCGGCAGTCAGCTTTACTTTTTCCTCTTTTTCAGCACTCTTTTGCACAGTATTGAACGAGCACCCCGCTGCGGCGAACAGCAGGCCGAACAAGACGAGCGCAAACAGTCCTCTTTTCAAATTTGCTGTCAACATGAAAACCTCCCATTTCATTGAAACATCACAGTTTAAACCGCTTGATCATCCCGTTCATCCGTTCGACCATTTCTCCGAGCAGGCGGGCGCTTTCATCCACTTTTTCAATGGAACCGCTTTGTCCATTGATTTTGGACCATTGCGATTGTGCTGACTGCCGGAACTGCTTTTTTAATGTGGCTGGGAGAACAAATTACGTCCCATGGAGTTGGTAATGGAATATCGATTATCATCTTCGCCGGTATCGTTGCCGGTATTCCGCAGACGGTCAATCAGATCTACGCTCAGCAGTTTACAGACGCTGGAGATCAGTTGTTCTTGCAAATCTTAAAGGTTGTCATCATATTGGTTGCGATTGTGGCGATTGTCGTTGGCGTGATTTTTATCCAACAGGCAGTAAGAAAAATCTCAATTCAATATGCGAAAGGTTCAGGCCGTTCACCGGTTCCTGGCGGTCAGTCAACACACTTGCCGCTGAAGGTTAACCCGGCGGGTGTTATTCCGGTTATCTTTGCTGTTTCGTTTATCATTACACCGCGGACCGTGGCTTCATTCTTTGGTACCAACGATGTGACGAACTGGATCCAAAAAACGTTTGATTACACGCATCCGGTTGGAATGGCGATCTATGCAGCACTGATGATAGCAACTGCATTTCCGATAACTGTATATAGTCCTAGTTTTCTTCCTGCCCAACATACGGCGAGGAATACTAAAATCCCAGATACTGTGTTACTAAGAAAAAATACTTGTCCAATTCCATGAAAGACCCCGTCTATTAAATTGACTTCACCTGCTGTCTTTAGTTCCCAGTGTGTTAAATCCTGAGGTACCAGGGCAGAACTTAATCTAATCCCTTTTAATTTGTATGAAGCTAATAATATAAACCATGTCAGGATAACAAAGGGGAATGTAAGAATTGGAACTTCGGTTCTTTTCGTAAAATGCATCATGGCGGCTGTGAAGATGGCTGCTGCGGCTGCCCCAATTAAAGCGATAAGCCACATGTAAGGGCCAGTTAAGAATGATGCCAATGCCATTCCAGTTAACACAGAATTATATCCTAACAAACCCTGATTTATATTCTTTTCATCTGCCGCCCCCAATTTCCCTGCTAAGGTGCCGATAATAGCGGACAACAGAGCAATTATGCCTAAATAATAAGAAGAAACAGTGATGGCTATCAGAATTAGAAAGCCGGTCATTACATTCTCAATCAGGATGACTTGAGAGATGCCTTTGAGAGAAGCTGTTATTAAAGGGAAAAACACCCCCTCGCTTAATAAATGATGCTTGTTTTTTTGCATCATGTATCATCTCCTTCTTTTCAACTTAAATATCTACAGTATATCATATGTAAATTTTTAAATATATAAATTGACATATATGTAAGAAATGATATACTCATTTCAAATGGAAGCGGGGAATCAAGTATATTTTCAGTTTGAATAACAGGTGGCCAATCTTATCCTGTATTTGTGAAGGTAAATCCAATGGTTTCCAGCATGGTTTTTTGGCAGTTGTCTCTTTGCACAACAGGCAGGAAACACTTGATTTTTAGGCGCTGTCAGGTCGGAAATATGAATATGAAGAAGAGAAATTGTTTGGTTTCTATGAAGATGAAGAATGATCTTAATATAAAAACCCACTTATAGAGTGGGTTTTTATATATTGTGGGAATATCAAAACAGCCGGACCATAAAGCACACTCTTTTCTTGTTGATGCAAAGAGCCCTCCGATCTTATTCTAACAGTGATGCATGCCATCCTCTCTCTTATAAGCCCTCGATCGATTAGTATCTGTCAGCTCCATGTGTCGCCACACTTCCACCTCAGACCTATCAGCCTGATCATCTTTCAGGGATCTTACTTCCTTAACGGAATGGGAAATCTCATCTTGAGGGGGGCTTCATGCTTAGATGCTTTCAGCACTTATCCCGTCCGCACATAGCTACCCCGGGGATAACAGGCTTATCTCCCCCAAGAGTCCACATCGACTGGGAGGTTTGGCACCTCGATGTCGGCTCATCGCATCCTGGGGCTGTAGTCGGTCCCAAGGGTTGGGCTGTTCGCCCATTAAAGCGGTACGCGAGCTGGGTTCAGAACGTCGTGGGACAGTTCGGTCCCTATCCGTCGCGGGCGTAGGAAATTTGAGAGGAGCTGTCCTTAGTACGAGAGGACCGGGATGGACGCACCGCTGGTGTACCAGTTGTTCTGCCAAGGGCATCGCTGGGTAGCTATGTGCGGACGGGATAAGTGCTGAAAGCATCTAAGCATGAAGCCCCCCTCAAGATGAGATTTCCCATTCCGTTAAGGAAGTAAGATCCCTGAAAGATGATCAGGTTGATAGGTCTGAGGTGGAAGTGTGGCTACACATGGAGCTGACAGATACTAATCGATCGAGGGCTTAACCAAATGAATGTCTTACGACACCGTTATCTAGTTTTGAGAGAACACCTCTCAAATAAGGTTTGGTGGCGATAGCGAAGAGGTCACACCCGTTCCCATGCCGAACACGGAAGTTAAGCTCTTCAGCGCCGATGGTAGTTGGGGGCTTCCCCCTGTGAGAGTAGGACGCCGCCAAGCAATGTAAAAGACCAGCTTTAAATAAGCTGGTCTTTTTTGTTATGGTGTCTTTTTTGCAAAAGGAGCTGAGCGATATAAAAGGGAAATTTCGTTTCAGCTATATGTAAAAACTGCTGAATGATGACATAGTCGTCGCTTGCACATTGAAGGAGAAGGTCATACCACCACTCCGTTTCATATCTGGCAATCATGCTGAGATTGTAAGCGATCAAATAATGAATCAATATTTCCGGAAGCTTTAAAAAGCGGTCGCGTTCGGCCGGGAAGAAATAGGTTTCGCTTTCTAAATCGAACAGCAGGCTGGTCGAAGTGCTTGGATGCACTTCTTTTTGCTCTGAAGAAAAACCTAAACAGCCCTTGTTTTTTTGCTGAAAAGTCCAGTTCAAATGATATTCGACATGTTCGATAAACCGTTCCGCTGACATGTTGTAAGCATTGGCGATACCTTCCGGCAGCCAGATGCGGTTTCCTTGAACTACCGCTTTCATCAAGGGATTTTCTTTTCTTTGAAATAAGAGAACTTTATTGATTTCCGGAATTTTCGCCAAGAGCTGTTTCATGCTAAAACGTTCATCTTCCAAGCCTTCCAACTGAAAAAGAGATTTGATGACATGCATGCATAGGCCATTTCGTTGGATTTTCACTTCATCCTCATAAAAACGGTAATTTTGTTTTTTTCGTTTTCTGGTGGTGACACCATGGGCAAGCACTGAAGTATGGCTTGGATATGAAGGATCTGTCGTTAACAGGCAGGCTTTCAGCAGCTGAGCCATTCCGTAAAACAATAGGATCGGCTTAATTTCCAGCGATGCAATCTCAGCTTGCTTATAAAAGGCTTCGGCATGTTTAAAGAAAAAAAATAAACCGCTCTCCATTTTTATACGAATTTCGTTTGGGATCCTCCATTTCTTGATTTTTATATACCAGCTCAAGAAAGTTTTGGGAGGTTTCGATGGAGTAAAACAGCTCTAATTCCTTCCATCCTTTATTTTGCATGAACTCCGCTCCCCTCATGGTTATTTTCTAAAAATTACAACTGTTTTCCGCTTTCTTGACAGTCGGTTTTCATATTGATAATCTACATATAATATTTTGCCGAAAAGAGGGGGATTTACTATGTGGGAAAGCAAATTTTCAAAAGAAGGCTTAACATTTGATGATGTACTGCTTGTTCCGGCGAAATCGGAAGTTCTTCCGCGCGACGTCGATTTATCGGTAGAGCTTACTTCATCACTTAAGCTGAATGTTCCAATTATCAGTGCAGGTATGGATACTGTCACAGAAGCTCAAATGGCCATCGCGATGGCAAGACAGGGCGGAATGGGCATCATCCATAAAAACATGTCAATTGAACAGCAGGCAGAACAGGTTGACAAAGTAAAACGTTCAGAGCGCGGCGTTATTACGAATCCATTTTTCCTGACACCTGAACACCAGGTTTTTGATGCAGAGCACTTAATGGGCAAATACAGAATTTCCGGTGTACCGATCGTTGACAACACCGAAGATCAAAAACTCGTTGGAATTATTACAAACCGCGATCTCCGATTTATTTCTGACTACTCTATGAAAATCAGCGATGTGATGACAAAAGAAGAGCTTGTCACAGCTCCTGTCGGCACTACATTGGATGAAGCTGAAAAAATTCTTCAGAAATATAAAATCGAAAAACTCCCTCTTTTAGATGATCAAGGTGTTTTAAAAGGACTTATCACGATCAAAGATATCGAAAAAGTGATTGAGTTCCCGAATTCAGCAAAGGATGTTCACGGACGTCTGCTTGTAGGCGCCGCTGTCGGAGTGACCGGCGATACGATGACGCGTGTCAGAAAGCTTGTTGAAGCCAATGTCGATGTCATTGTCGTCGATACGGCGCACGGGCATTCCCAAGGTGTTCTTGATACAGTCAGAAAAATCCGTGACACTTATCCGGAATTGAACATCATTGCCGGAAACGTCGCAACTGCCGAAGGCACAAAAGCGCTGATTGAAGCCGGCGCAAATGTTGTCAAAGTCGGTATCGGACCGGGATCTATTTGTACAACCCGTGTTGTGGCTGGTGTCGGTGTTCCGCAGGTGACTGCGGTTTATGACTGTGCGACTGAAGCGAGAAAACACGGTGCGGCCATTATTGCAGACGGCGGTATCAAGTATTCCGGAGATATTGTGAAGGCACTGGCTGCCGGAGGACATGCGGTTATGCTTGGAAGCCTCCTTGCCGGTACATCTGAAAGCCCGGGCGAGACGGAAATTTTCCAAGGCCGACGCTTTAAAGTATACCGCGGCATGGGTTCTGTCGCCGCGATGGAAAAGGGAAGCAAAGACCGCTACTTCCAAGAAGAAAATAAGAAGTTTGTCCCTGAAGGCATTGAGGGCCGGACTCCTTACAAAGGCCCTGTAGCTGATACGGTTTATCAGCTTGTCGGCGGCCTCAAATCCGGTATGGGCTACTGCGGAACAAAAGATTTGAATGCGCTGAGAGAAGATGCGCAATTCATCCGCATGACAGGTGCGGGACTGCGGGAAAGCCATCCTCACGATGTGCAAATTACCAAAGAATCGCCTAACTATACCATTTCCTAATCAAATATGACAAATATTAAACTGTAGACAGAGGCATACTCTGTCTATTTTTTTTTGCTTTATTATGATAAAATTTATAATGTTGTGTTTAAAAAATGCTTTAAGGCTTTGATATAGATTTTAGTCTGATGAAAAGCGGAGGTATCAAGATTTGAAAACCAAGAGATTTAAGCAGCTGATCATGTTTGTCGTTGCTTTTGCGGTGGCTGTGGGGGCATTTTCTCCAATGTCAAAAGCAAAAGCTGCAAATGATCCAATCAACGTAGATGCAAAAGCAGCAATATTGATAGAAGCGTCTTCAGGTAAAATTTTGTACAGTAAAAACGCGGATCAGCGTCTTCCCGTTGCCAGCATGGCCAAAATGATGACGGAGTATCTTCTTTTGGAAGCGATCCACGACGGCAAAGTAAAATGGGATCAAAAGTATACACCAGATGATTATGTGTATGAAATTTCCCAGGATCGTTCATTATCAAATGTCCCTCTTCGCAAAGACGGCTCATATACGGTAAAAGAGCTTTATCAGGCGACAGCGATCTATTCCGCCAACGGAGCGGCTATCGCACTTGCAGAAATCATTGCCGGCTCTGAATCCAACTTTGTAGAGCTTATGAACAAAAAAGCGAAAGAACTGGGCATGAAAAACTACAAATTCGTAAATGCTACAGGCTTGGAAAACAAAGATCTTCACGGCAAACATCCGAAAGGAACGAGCCCTGATGAAGAAAATGAATTATCAGCAAGAGACATGGCGCTTCTTGCCGATCATTTAGTGAATGACTATCCTGAAATCCTCGACACGGCGAGCATTGCAAAGACGAAGTTCAGAGAAGGCACAGACGATGAAATGGACATGCCGAACTGGAACTTCATGCTCAAAGGCCTTGTTGCAGAATATGATGGTGTTGACGGGCTGAAAACCGGATCAACAGATTCTGCCGGTTCATGCTTCACTGCGACGGCCAAAAGAAATGGTATGCGCGTGATTTCCGTCGTTCTCAATGCAAAAGGCGACCTACATACCGGCCGTTTTAAAGAAACGAAAAAAATGTTGAATTATGCCTTTAAACATTTCACAATGAAAGAGTTTTACGGAAAAGGCGAACAGGTGAAAGGCAATGAAACGATCAAAGTCGACAAAGGTAAGGAAACAGAAGTCGGCATCGTCACTGAAAAAGCCTTTTCAATGCCTGTGAAAAACGGAGAAGAAAAGAATTATAAGGCAAAAGTCACGCTGAACAAAGACGAACTGACCGCGCCTGTGAAAAAAGGCGAAAAAGTCGGAACCTTAACGGCAGTTTATAAGGGAGAAGAAAAGGATTACGGCTTTATCGGCAGCGATGTATCAGGCGTTCATTTAGTGACAAAAGAAGACGATGAGAAAGCAAACTGGTTTATTTTAACGATGCGGAGCATCGGCGGATTTTTCGCCGGTATTTGGAACAATATCGTTGAAATGGTAACCGGCTGGTTTTAATGGTAAAGAGCTCTATAATTAGGGCTCTTTATTGTCATATCATATGTACAACCCTAACGATTTGTGTTTAAAATAGAAATAATCTTCGTGTTTTTCCATATGATTTTGTGGAATTATAGGATACAATAAGATTAAATCTGAACATTCTATCATTGATTAGGAGGATCCTTGAAATGGCTCAAACAGGTACTGATCGTGTAAAACGCGGTATGGCAGAAATGCAGAAAGGCGGCGTCATTATGGACGTTGTCAATGCCGAACAAGCAAAAATCGCAGAAGAAGCAGGAGCTGTCGCCGTTATGGCGCTGGAACGCGTTCCGGCTGATATTCGTGCGGCCGGCGGTGTTGCCCGTATGGCTGACCCGACAATTGTCGAAGAAGTCATGAACGCCGTTTCAATTCCGGTCATGGCGAAAGCCCGTATCGGACATATCGTTGAAGCGCGTGTTCTCGAAGCTCTTGGCGTTGACTATATTGATGAAAGTGAAGTTTTGACTCCTGCGGATGAAGAATTTCATTTAAATAAAAATGAATACACTGTTCCTTTCGTGTGCGGCTGCCGTGACCTGGGAGAAGCGACGCGCCGGATCGCAGAAGGAGCTTCCATGCTGCGGACAAAAGGTGAGCCTGGAACAGGCAACATCGTTGAAGCCGTCCGCCATATGAGAAAAGTGAACGCGCAAGTGCGCAAAGTCGTTGGCATGAGTGATGATGAGCTGATGACAGAAGCGAAAAATCTCGGCGCTCCTTATGAGCTGTTGAAGCAAATTAAAGCGGAAGGACGTCTTCCGGTTGTCAACTTCGCTGCCGGCGGTGTGGCAACACCGGCTGATGCCGCGTTAATGATGGAACTCGGCGCAGATGGCGTATTCGTAGGATCAGGTATTTTCAAATCTGACAATCCTGCTAAATTTGCGAAAGCGATCGTTGAAGCGACGACGCATTATACAGATTACAAGCTGATTGCCGAGCTTTCAAAAGAGCTTGGAACGGCTATGAAAGGTATCGAAATCTCAAATCTGCTGCCAGAACAGCGTATGCAAGAGCGCGGCTGGTAAGTATGAAGGAGACGGATTGACATGCTGACAATTGGTGTACTTGGACTTCAGGGAGCAGTAAGGGAACATATTCGCTCAATTGAAGCATGCGGAGCGGCCGGAAAAGTCATTAAATGGCCGGAAGAACTAAAGGAAATCGACGGTTTGATTTTGCCTGGCGGCGAAAGCACGACGATGAGGCGCCTCATCGATACGTATCAGTTCATGCAGCCTCTTCAGGAGTTCGCCGCATCCGGAAAGCCGATGTTTGGAACTTGTGCGGGCCTGATTATCCTTGCAAAAAAAATCGCCGGGTCTGATGATGCTCACCTCGGGATTCTGGATGTAACGGTAGAGCGGAATTCCTTTGGAAGGCAAGTCGACAGCTTTGAGGCAGATTTAACCGTTAAAGGACTGGAAGAACCGTTCACAGGCGTATTTATCCGCGCCCCGCACATTTTGGAAGCCGGCGCTGATGTCGAAGTGCTTTCAGAGCATGACGGAAGAATTGTCGCAGCCAAACAGGGACATCTCCTCGGCTGTTCGTTCCATCCGGAGCTGACGGATGACCACAGAATGACAAAGCTGTTCATTGAGATGGCGGAAAAACACAGACAGGAAGCCGTCGTATAAAACGGTTGAAAGCTGTGAAAACTTGTAGTACATTTATAAGACAAAATAGATCGAAAAGCGTTGACAGGAAGCAGTAGGAAGCCGCTCTTTCCAAGAGAGCCGATGGTTGGTGCGAATCGGTGAAAGATGCTGTCCGAATCCATCCTTGAGCGAAATGCTGAACAAACTTAAAAGTAGGCATTTACGGGAGACCGTTATCAAAAGGAAGCGGAAAACAGGAACGGCACTGTCCTGTTTTCAATCAGGGTGGCAACGCGAGAGCTCTCGTCCCTTATATTTAGGGGACAAGGGCTCTTTTTTTCGGTCAAATCAGTAAAAAGGAGCGAGGCAGATGCTTGATGTGAAACTGCTGCGGGCAAATCTTGAGGAAATCAAACAAAAGCTTGCCCACAGGGGAGAAGATTTATCAGATTTTGATCAATTTGAGGAATTGGATGCAAAGAGAAGAGAATTGATCGTCAAAGTGGAAGAGCTGAAAGGAAAGCGTAATGAGGTATCTCAGCAGGTTGCCGCATTAAAGCGTGAGAAAAAAGATGCTGACCACCTCATTAAAGAAATGCGCGAAGTCGGTGAAGACATTAAAAAACTTGATGAAGAGCTGAGAACGGTCGAGTCTTCCCTTGATAAGATCATGCTGTCTATTCCGAACATCCCTCACGAGTCTGTTCCGGTCGGTGAGACTGAAGACGACAACGTGGAAGTTCGCAAATGGGGCGAACTTCCCGAATTTTCGTTTGAAGCGAAGCCTCATTGGGATATTGCCGATCAATTGGATATTCTCGATTTTGAGCGGGCCGGCAAGGTAACGGGAAGCCGTTTCGTTTTCTATAAAGGGCTCGGCGCCAGACTTGAACGTGCATTGTATAACTTTATGCTTGATCTCCACGTAGACGAGTACGGCTATACGGAAGTCATCCCGCCGTACATGGTGAACCGTGCAAGCATGACAGGCACCGGACAGCTGCCGAAATTTGAGGAAGATGCCTTTAAAATCAGAGAAGAAGATTATTTCTTAATTCCGACGGCGGAAGTGCCGATTACGAACCTGCATCGCGATGAAATTTTGTCAGCTGACGAGCTGCCGGTCAATTATGCGGCGTTCAGTGCGTGCTTCCGTTCAGAAGCAGGCTCAGCCGGCCGTGATACGCGCGGTTTGATTCGCCAGCACCAATTTAACAAGGTTGAACTGGTGAAATTTGTGAAGCCTGAGGATTCATATGAAGAGCTTGAAAAACTGACAAATCAAGCGGAGAAAGTTCTTCAGCTGCTTGAGCTTCCTTATCGTGTGATGAGCATGTGTACGGGCGATCTAGGGTTTACCGCTGCGAAAAAATACGATATCGAAGTATGGATTCCAAGCCAAAACACTTATCGTGAAATTTCATCTTGCAGTAACTTTGAAGCTTTCCAGGCCAGACGGGCGAATATCAGATTCAGAAGGGAAGCAAAAGGCAAGCCGGAGCATGTCCATACACTGAACGGCTCAGGCCTGGCGGTCGGCAGAACGGTCGCCGCATTATTGGAGAATTATCAGCAGGAAGACGGAAGTGTCGTCATTCCTAAAGTGCTGCGTCCATATATGGGAAACAGAGAAGTGATTAAAGCATAGGAAAAAGGTGCGTCAAGTACGCACCTTTTTTATTTAAGCGACCATACCGCAGCGATATTCCGCGCGCAGCGCTCCAAATATAGGCTTCCGTTGGCCAGGGAGTCCTCAAGGGATTGGATCCCCGGCACAATCGAGAAAAGAGCTGATATTCCTTTTTCATAAACGAGTTCACAGCCGTCGCCCAGCGAACCGGCGAAAGCGATGACGGGGATGCCTGCGGCGACAGCCCTTTTTGCGATTCCTGCGGGTGTTTTCCCATAGATGGTTTGACCGTCTATTTTTCCTTCGCCTGTAATGATAAGGTCTGCTCCTTTGATCCGTTCTGAAAAAGATAAGGTGTCCAAGACAATGTCAACACCGCTTTTTAATTCAGCTTGTAAAAAGGCGTACAAGCCTGCCCCGAGACCGCCTGCCGCGCCGGCGCCAGGGAGTGTATCAGCTTCGAGATGTAATTCGTCTCGGATCATTGCATCATAGTGTTTCAAATGCTGGTCCAAAAGAGCAACCATTTCACCAGTCGCTCCCTTTTGCGGACCGAAGACGGCGGATGCCCCGCGCGGCCCTGTCAGCGGATTATCGACATCACAAGCCGCTTCAAATTTGATTTGTTTTAATTTCGGATCAAGACCGCTCACATCAATGCGGGCAATGTCAGAAAGCGCTCCGCCTCCATCTCGGATTTCCTTTCCATTCGAGTCCAGAAATTTGACGCCGAGTGCGCTGGCCATCCCGGCTCCGCCGTCGTTTGTGGCGCTTCCGCCTAAACCGATGATGATTTTGGCCGCCCCTTTTTCCACGGCATCGATGATTAATTCTCCGGTTCCTCTTGTTGTCGTCTGGAGCGGGTTGCGCTGTGCTGGGGGAATGAGGTGAAGGCCAGATGCTTCCGCCATTTCAATGACGGCCGTTTTTCCGTCTCCGAGAAGCCCGTATGCCGCTTTCACCGGTGTCCCGAGAGGTCCTGTCACCTGTTTGTACATCAATTCCCCGCCCGTTGCGTCAACCAGAGCCTGAACGGTCCCTTCTCCGCCGTCGGCAACCGGAATTTTAATATATTCGGCATCTGGGAGCACAGCTTTAAAGCCTTTTTCAATGCTGGCGGCCGCTTCCGGCGATGTCATGCTTTCCTTGAATGAATCAGGTGCAATCACGATTTTCATAGCTTCTGCTCCTTTTTAAATAAAGAATTGAAAAATGCCAAAAATCAAGGTTGAGATGATCGTTAAAATCAAGCCGATGAGGGATTCGTACGGAATCAGTTTGAGCCGTTCTTTCATCGCCATGAATACACTGCCGCCTGTCGCATGAAAGAAACTTCCGTGGGGCATGTGATCAAGTACGGTAGCTCCGGCGTGTATCATCGCCGCCCCTGCGAGGCCGGCGACGCCAAGGTCAAGCAGAGTCGGACCGAATACACTGCTGGCAACTGCGGTACCTGCTGTTGTGGAAGCTGTCGCCATGGACATCAGCATGCCTGAAATCGGAGCTAAGAGAAACGACGGCAGACCCAAGCCGACAAGGGTGTCGGTAATGAAAGAATTGAGTTTGGAGTTGGCAATGATTCCTGCAAGGGTTCCAGTCCCGATCAGCATCACGGCAACGCCTGACATTTTCGACAGTCCTGAAGCGGCAAAATCCTTCAGTTTGCCCGCTTGTCCCGATGCGATCGCAGTGACGAGGCCTCCCGCCGGCAGAGCGATAATCGGATCAATCGTAATTCCTGCTGCAGGCCTTAAGGCGAGCAACAGGATGGACACCACCGGACCGCTGAGCGCCGCCCAAAATGCCGGCAGGTGTTGAGCCGTTTGGGTTTCAATCTCATTTGCAGCCACTTTTGTTCCTTTATTTGAAAGGCGTTTTGCCAGCAAGTAAGTGGCGCACAATCCGAAAACAGCGGGAATGATCCCGGCGGCCATCACGGATGTCAAAGGGACGTGAAAGGCATCTGAAGCGGCAATGGCATTAGGGTTTGGCGACATGATATTGCCCGCTTTCCCCCCGCCGATCATTGCCAACAGAATGGCCGCTTTGCTAATAAAGGTCCGTCTCGCGATCGCCAGGGCAATCGGAGCGACTGTGATGACAGCGACATCAACAAATACGCCGACCGTTGTTAAGATGGCCGTTGCCAATGTTAAGGCAAGCAGCGCCCTTTTTTCTCCGATCTTATTGACAATGGTTTCCGCAATCACTGCTGCGGAGCCGGATTGAATCAGAACGCCGGCGAGCACGCCTGCCGCCAAGATGCGGAGCACCGCAGGAATCATGTTTTTAGCACCTGCTATCATCAAATCCGTCGTCTCTATTAAATCTGCGCCGCCGATTAAGCCTCCGGTCAATGCGCCGATCATCATGCCGTAAGCCGGTGGGACTTTTTTCAGAATGAGAAAGATTGATATGGCTAATGCGCATAAGGCGCCTATTGCATTGATTTGAATATCCATGTGCATACCCTCCCTTACGTCCAATTGTAAACGCTTTCTGGGTAGGGGAGAATTGGTCAGGTATACGGATTTCGTTCTTTTATCCTATATTAAAATTGTTCATTTGCACAAAAGGGTGAAAAAAGCGTAATGGCTGTATACAGTTTGAATAGGTCGTCAAACCGTTTTGGATTGCACCCTGTCGCTATTTCAACCTTTCTCAACCGGTAGTTTAATGTGTTGCGGTGAATAAAGAGTCTTGATGAAGTTTCCCCAATTTCGCCGTTTTCTTCTATGTAGCAGAGGAGGGTATGGATTAATTCGCCTTTTTGATCTGCTTGGGAAAGGTGATCCCAGATGTTTCGAAAATGAATCTCCTGATCAGGATGCTCTATCTTTGATAATAAAACAGGAATCGCAAACTCTCGATAATCGAATAAACGACAACTGTTTTTAGCAATCTTGAGCGTTTGTTTTGCACTTTGATAGGAAAATGGCAGCTGCTGAAGCTGATCCGCCTGCTCGCCAAGCGCGCCTCTGATCGTTTTCCATTGGCTGAGCCAGCTGTTCCAAGATGAAAAGAGCTCTGACCTGCTTTTAGTGGGGACGCTTGCCAGAATAACTGCGATCTCTTTTAAAGAAATATTGGCGTACAAATCTTTCGCGGTTAAATGCTTTTCAAGTTTTTTAATAAATGCCGGTTTCATATCAGCTGATGGCAGTTCAAACACAAGACAAGTACGCTGGCCGTCTAGCGGTATGTTCAATCGCTCCGCTCGTTCAAGGAAGTCAAGGGATGCTAGATCAGCCCCCTGAATCATTTGGATGACCGTTTCTTCGCGAAGCCTTTGATCCCATGTCAGCTGTTTTGTTAAAAATGCCTGTTCGACAGTAAGCTCCGCCGCCATTTTAACAAGTTCCCCATAACGGCTGACTTCAGCAGGCGGCCCCGTGATTCCAATAACGCCGATTATTTCATCATGAAATACGATGGGAAGGTTAACGCCGGGTTTTGTGCCCGTTAAAGCCGAGCATTCTTCAGGCGTAATGCTGATAACCTTTTCAGCTGCAAGTGCATCCTTCGCTCCAGCGTGTTCATCACCGATTCTCGAGCGGTCTCCTGAAGCGATGATAACCCCGTTTTCATCCATCATATTAATGTTGTGCCGAATAATCGACATGGTTCTGTCGACAATTTCCGCCGCCAATTCTTTTGATAGGTAATTCATTTCATCATGCTCCCGCCTAAGATCGTTTTTTAAATGGTGATTGTTCCGCCGATCCGGCCTTTTATGAATGGCTTTAAGACCGATATTTCGTCTGTCGTCTATATGATATGGAGCCGTTTAAAATAGAATAAGCAAATAAATCGCCATTGCCCGCATCTGCTATAAATAACAGATAATCAAACGGCTTAAAACAGTCGGTACCTCTCAGGTCTCGATTCTCTTCTATTATTCTGTCTGCAGGCCAAATGAGATGATCCCCGAATGTATCATTGATCCCATCTGTCATTTTTAAGAGGCTGACCAGTTCATCAGGGAAAGAGACGCCGAGGAGTTCTTCTGTTTTCTGTTTCAATAGGTCTGTTCAGCGTGTAAGCTTGAGGCAAACGACTTATAAAATGTTTCCACAATGCCATCGCCCTTTGCGTTTATCATCATTTTTGCATATAATGAGAAGGGTGAACAATAAAATAAATTTTTTATTAAAAAATCCCTTGACTTAAAAAGATAGGACATGTTATATTAATTCTTGTCGATACGGAGGAATACCCAAGTCTGGCTGAAGGGATCGGTCTTGAAAACCGACAGGGGTGTCAAAGCCCGCGGGGGTTCGAATCCCTCTTCCTCCGCCATTATTGATTTGCATTTTAGTGATTGACTAAGCATAAATTGGAGATTGTGTTGCCGCTGCCTGGATAGGGCGGCGGTTTTTTTGTATATTTTTCAGGAAAAGAGCGGAAAAAAACCGCTCTTTTTTTGATGTCTATCTTTGAATGGCTTCGCTTATTTTTTCAATGATCGGGTCTAGTGAGGCGGAATTGTTGAACAGATCGTAGTCGTCGATATTGACCCTTACGACAGGGCAGGCATTAAAGCCGCTGATCCAGTTTTCGTACCTTGTGTACATTTCCTTCCAGTAAGATCGGTCAGTCTGCAGTTCCATCTCCCTTCCGCGTTTTTGGATGCGGTCGAGAATTGATTCCAAATCGCCCTCCAAATATACTAAGACGTCAGGGCGGGGGAAGTACGGTGTCATGACCATCGCTTCGAACAGGCTTGTATAGGTCTTATAGTCGACTTTTGACATTGTTCCTTTATCGGCGTGCATCTTGGCGAAAATCCCTGTGTCTTCATAAATCGAACGGTCTTGGACAAAGCCGCCGCCTGATTCAAAAATATATTTCTGTTCTTTAAAGCGTTCCGCCAAAAAGAAAATCTGTAAATGAAAGCTCCAGCGTTCAAAGTCATGATAAAAAGCTTCCAAATAAGGGTTGTTTACCACTTCTTCAAGAGATGTTTTAAATCCGAGTCTTTTTGCCAGCTCTTTTGTTAAAGTCGATTTCCCGACTCCTACCGTTCCTGCAACAGTAATAATGGCGTCACTTGGAATATGATGTACACTCATCGAATATACTCCTTTACTTGATCGGCAATCCGCTTAAAAACGGCTTCCGATAAAACAAAATCTTCTTGATCTCCATTGATTTCGATAATGGGCAGCGATGGATCGGCTTCTTTGATGTGTCTGATCGCAGCGTCATAATCCTTGATCAGCTGCTCCAAATAATGCTTGTCCATTTGCTGTTCAAACGGCCGTCCGCGCTTTTTGATCCGCTTTAACAATGTCGGAAGGCTTGCCCGGATATAGATGATCATGTTCGGTTTCGGCAAATCCTCTGTCAAGAGCCCGTAAATTTTTCTGTATTTCTCCAGCTTTTGGCCGTCCAGTGTCCGCTCCGCAAAAATCAGGTTTTTATAAATATGGTAATCCGAGATGACGGGCTTGTTGTTATGTAAATACTTTTTCTCGGTATCTTCAAGCTGCTTATAGCGATTGCAGAGGAAAAACATTTCCAGCTGAAAGCTCCACTCATCTTTATCCTCGTAAAATTTGTCTAGAAAAGGGTTCTCTTCGACAATTTCTTTGACTAGTGACAATGAGAGTGTTTCTGAAAGCATGCAGGCCAATGTTGTTTTTCCCGCCCCGATGGGACCTTCGACAGCGATGAAAGGGGCTGTATTCATAGATGTCCTCCTACTTTTAGAAAAGTCGTTTGCTTTTGATTTTAACCATTCATATTGTATCACATCATCCTCTTTCGACATGAAAAAAACGTTCCGTTAACTTGGGAACGTCCTTTTCACAATGTTAAATTGATCACCAAGCAAAAGCCAGTTCTGCGGGAATGACAGGCCGAGCTTCCAATAGCTGATTCCTCTTAAGTTTAATTCTTTGATCAAATCGAATTTCGCCTGGATGGATCTCGCATCTTCAAACCAGACTTCATGCCGCTTGCCCGCTTTGTCTGTATAGCGGAAAAAGGGTGCCTGGGCTGTTTCGTCAAACGATATGGCCGCATTATTTTCGCTTGCGATTTGTATCGCCTGCTGCGGACTGATGGCTCTGGCCAATTCCCCTCCGGGAGTATACGGAAGAGTCCAATCATAGCCGTACAGGTTTTGTCCCATGACAATTTTATTGGCGGGCATTTCTGTGAGCGCGTACTCGATAACATCCCGTACAGGCCCGATCGGCGACACCGCCATTGGCGGACCTCCGCTGTACCCCCATTCATATGTCATCAGCACGACAAAATCGACAATTTGACCGTGCGCCCGGTAGTCGTGGGCTTCATACCATTGTCCCGGCTGATCGGCTCTTGTTTTCGGCGCGAGGGCGGTTGAGATCAACCAACCTTCCCGTCTGAAACGATCCCGGGCTTCCCGAAGAAATTGATTATATGCTTCTCTATCCTCCGGCCTTAAGTATTCAAAGTCAAAATGAATGTCTTTGAAACCGTATCTCCTGGCGGCGGCCACAATGTTATTCAGCAATCTGTTTTTGACATTCTCGTCCCTCAAGATGATCCTGCCGAGCTCAGCGCTGAATGCTTCATTTTCAAGATTGGTCACAATCATCATCATGGTCGTCCGCTGTCTGTCGGCAATTTCTTTTAAACCGTTGAGCGGCGGTTCTTCAAGTGTGCCGTCCCGTTTTGCCTGAAAGCTGAAAGCGCCGAGATATGTCAGGTATGGCACCGCCTCTCTTGCCGCCTGCTGAAGAGCGGGGCTGACCGTTTCTCCGCGGGGTTCTATATAAGCGTTTGATTCGATGTTCCGCTTTGGCCGCGGAGGGATGTACAGCAGTATTCCGACAGGCAAAACGGCGGTGATCAGAATGCGGTTGATTCTGGCCAGTTCAGCAGGGGGGATATTAAAGCGCGCCGCAATCGATGCCAGTGTATCTCCTTGTCTGACTTCATAAAATTGGCCGGCAATCGGGATGACGATGGTTTGTCCGACCACAAGCCGATTTGGATTGGGAATTTCATTTGTTTCGACAATTTCATTGACCGTCGTCCTGTACCGGTTCGCAATTCTATATAGGGTATCGCCTCTTTGCACGACATAAATCTGAATGGAAAACGCCTCCTTTCTCATTGCTACCAATATATGAGGAAAGGAAGTGTTTCATGCTCTAAGTTTTCCTCATGAGATTTTGGGCGGTGGTGATATTGGCAAACAGGACATTCTCCATCATCGTCACTGCATATCGGTTATCTTTTTCATGATTTGAAGCAATGCAATCGCGAGGGATCGTGATTTTATATTCACGCATATAGGCGTCATTTGCTGTGAAAAGTACGCAAATATTGCCGGCGATTCCCGTAATGATTAAATGATTGATATGAAGTTCATTTAATAATGTTTCAAGAGCGGTTCCGTAAAAGGCCGAGTGTTTCGGCTTGATTAAAAAATAGTCGCTTTCTGTGGGCGCGAGCTGTTTAATGATGTTTTCACTTTTGCCATTCTTGCATTTCTTTATAATGGCAGCAATATCCGCTTGCCAAATTCCGAAATGGTCATTAATGTAGATGATAGGCCAATTGATATGTTCGGCATGTTTTTTTAGAGCCAGAATATTGTCGGCTATCTCCTCCGTTTTTTTGGAAAGTGTGTGACCCATATCGAAATGAAAATCATTGATGATGTCTACAATAATGAGTGCGGTATCTGAAGTGGACAAGGCCGCTTTGTCTCCTTTCAGGTTCATATTTCATTTCTATATGTTAGCCTTTCTTGATGGGGAAAAAACATTGAAAGAGTGCATGCAGATGACACAAGACGAGCTTTATATGAAGGAAGCGATCCGCGAAGCGAAAAAAGCTGAAGAAAAAGGAGAGGTGCCGATCGGCGCCGTGCTGGTTCTGGATGGCGAAATCATTGCCCGTGCCCATAACTTAAGGGAGACGGAACAAAGGTCGCTTGCACACGCGGAGATGCTTGTCATTGACGAAGCGTGCAGGAAGCTGGGAACCTGGCGGCTTGAAAGAGCGGTGCTTTACGTGACGCTTGAGCCCTGTCCGATGTGTGCCGGAGCGGCTGTGCTTTCCCGGATCGATAAAGTAGTATTCGGCGCATTCGACCCAAAAGGCGGCTGTGCAGGTACTTTAATGAACCTTCTTGAGGAGGAGCGGTTTAATCATCAGGCAGAAGTGGTCAGCGGTGTAATGGAAGAGGAATGCGGCCGGCTGCTCAGCGATTTTTTCCAGCGTCTTCGCGCAAAAAAGAAAGCGGAAAAGCAAAACAAACCGCAATGACGGATATTTGCAATTTAGGATGAAACAAGTTATACTAATGAGTGCGTCACAAGCAGACGCATGATAATTTGATATTTATTTTGCCGTGCTAAGCGGGGAGGTAGCGGTGCCCTGTACTCGCAATCCGCTCGAGCGAGGCCGAACTCCTTTCTCGAGGTTCGTTTACTTTAAGGTCTGCCTTAAGCAAGTGGTGTTGACGCTTGGGTCCTGCGCAATGGGAATCCATGAACCATGTCAGGTCCGGAAGGAAGCAGCATTAAGTGGAACCTTCCATGTGCCGCAGGGTTGCCTGGGCTGAGCTAACTGCTTAAGTAACGCTTAGGGTAGCGAATCGACAGAAGGTGCACGGTAAATCAATCATCAAATTAAAGACTCATCTATTTAAAGATAGATGAGTTTTTTTCTTAAGAAGAGCTTTTGGAATTGAAAGCCGCTTCATGTATAATAAAGTTGAAGATATCAAGAGGAGGGCGTATTTGTGAGTTACCAGGCTTTATACAGAGTGTTCAGGCCGCAGTTATTTGAAGATGTAGTCGGTCAGGAGCACATCACGAAAACGTTGCAAAATGCCCTTTTACAAAAGAAATTTTCGCACGCTTACTTGTTTTCCGGACCGAGGGGAACGGGAAAGACAAGCGCTGCAAAACTGTTTGCCAAAGCGGTCAACTGCGAGCATGCTCCAGTCAGTGAACCGTGTAACGAATGTTCCGCGTGCAAAGGCATTACAAACGGTGCGATTTCAGACGTAATCGAAATCGATGCCGCATCCAACAACGGTGTGGATGAAATACGCGACATTCGCGATAAAGTCAAATTTGCCCCGTCCGCTGTGACGTATAAAGTATATATCATAGATGAAGTACATATGCTTTCTATTGGCGCATTTAACGCACTTCTTAAAACACTTGAAGAACCGCCTGAGCATTGTATTTTTATTCTCGCAACGACAGAGCCTCATAAAATCCCTTTAACCATTATTTCTCGATGTCAGCGTTTTGACTTTAAAAGAATCACGTCCCAGGCGATTGTCGGACGAATGAACAAAATCGTTGAAACGGAGCAGTTCAAGGTGGAGGAAGGCGCCTTGGAAATCATTGCCGGAGCAGCAGACGGAGGAATGAGGGATGCTTTAAGCCTTCTGGATCAAGCGATATCCTTCAGCGGCGAGGAGCTTACGATCGATGATGCCTTGCTGATCACGGGAGCCGTGTCTCAGCATTATATAGGAAAACTGGCGAATTCGCTTTATGAAAAAAATGTTTCCGGCGCGTTAGAGACACTGAACGAACTGCTGCAACAGGGGAAAGACCCGGCAAAGCTGATCGAGGATATGATCTTCTATTTCCGGGATATGCTTCTCTATCAAACCGCGCCCGACTTAGAAGGCGTGCTTGAAAAGGTGAAAGTTGACGAAGAGTTCCGAAGCCTCTCCCGTCAAATTCCGGCGCCTGCTCTTTATGAAATGATTGATATTTTAAATAAAAGTCACCAGGAAATGAAATGGACGAATCATCCGCGCATCTTTTTTGAGGTTGCGGTTGTGAAGCTCTGCCAAGGAGCGGCAAAAGCGGAGGCGCCTTCAGCGGGGCAGCCGGAGGTGGAAAACCTCGTCAACAAGGTCCGCCTTCTTGAACAGGAAATTGAAAGGCTCAAAACATCGGGGATACAGGTTTCCGCGGCTCCAAGTCAGCCGAAGGAAGCGCCCCGTCCTCACAAAAGCGCGAAAAACGGATATAAGGCGCCTGTCGGTCGCATCCATGAAATTTTAAAAGACGCCACAAGGGCGGACCTCGAAAAATTAAAGGGCTTCTGGGGAGAGCTGCTTGCTCAGCTCAAACAGCAAAATAAGGTGTCGCACGCCGCTCTTTTAAATGACAGCGAGCCGGTGGCGTCGTCTTCCAAGGCATTTGTTCTTTCGTTTAAATATGAAATCCATTGCAAAATGGTTGCCGAGGATAATAATGGAGTCCGAACAAACCTCGAGCACATATTGGAGGGAATGCTCGGCCACAGAATAGATATAGTTGGCGTTCCTGAAGCCCAATGGGGTAAAATAAGAAAAGAATTTTTGCAAGATCATCAGCAGGAAGACACAGAAGCGAATGAATCAAAAGAAGAAGATCCGCTCATAGCAGAAGCGAAAAAGCTCGTTGGGGCGGAATTGATTGAAATTAAAGAATAAAACATGAAAGAGAGTGGATGATCAGTATGCGCGGTGGAATGGGAAATATGCAAAAAATGATGAAGCAAATGCAAAAAATGCAAAAGGATATGCAAAAGGCACAGGAAGAACTGGCTGAAAAGGTGCTTGAAGGCACAGCAGGCGGAGGAATGGTCACCGTTAAAGTGAACGGTCAAAAAGAAGTCATCGATGTAATCATTAACGAAGAAGCCGTCGACCCTGACGATGTAGAAATGCTTCAAGATCTCGTCCTTGCAGCGACAAACGACGCTTTGAAAAAAGTTGACGAAGTGACAAATGAAACAATGGGTAAGTTTACAAAAGGGATGAACATGCCGGGTTTATTCTAGGAGGAAAATAAGAATGCAGTATCCTGAACCAATATCAAAGCTGATTGACAGCTTTATGAAATTGCCAGGAATCGGACCCAAAACGGCGGTCCGTCTGGCTTTTTTTGTTCTCAGTATGAAAGAAGATGTTGTGTTAGATTTTGCAAAGGCATTGGTAAACGCAAAGCGCAATTTGACATATTGTTCGATATGCGGCCACATAACGGATCAAGATCCCTGCTATATTTGCGAAGATACGAGAAGAGACAAATCGGTCATATGTGTTGTTCAGGATCCAAAAGATGTCATTGCCATGGAAAAAATGAAGGAATACGAAGGCTTGTACCATGTGCTGCATGGTGCAATTTCTCCGATGGATGGCATTGGACCGGAAGATATTAAAATTCCCGAATTGCTGAAGCGATTGCAGGATGATCAAGTAACTGAAGTGATTCTCGCCACAAACCCAAATATAGAAGGAGAAGCAACTGCCATGTACATTTCGAGGCTTTTAAAGCCATCTGGCATCAAGCTGTCCCGCATTGCCCATGGACTTCCGGTCGGCGGCGATTTGGAATATGCAGATGAAGTCACTCTTTCTAAAGCGCTAGAAGGCAGACGTGAAATGTAGAGGGAGGATTGCAAGACCATGGGTTTTCTTCGGAAAAAGAAGCTTAGAAAAGAATTTGATAACAAGCTGGTTGAACAGCTGATGCAGCAAAAAGAAGAATGGAACAGGCAACAGCGGCTGATTGAAAACAGCCTTGAGCCTTCCGCTGAAGTCCTCTACGAGTTGAAAGTAGCTGAAGCAAAGTACTTTTTTTATTTGCGGGAAGCCAAAAAAAGAAACTTAAGAATCGGCGGATGGAAGTAGCAGGTCTATTTACGTGAATCTCTTCATATGCTTGTACTAGAAAAGGTGAGGAGTGAGAGAGTTCATGGGATCTGTTATCATTATCGGGGCAATTGCGGCTTTGGTTGCCCTGCTGTTTTTTTCAAAGACCGCCTTTAAACCTTTAAAATGGATCGGGACGATTGCCGTTCGATTGATCATCGGCGCCCTGTTGTTGTTTTGTGTAAATCTGTTTGGAGAAAGCATTGGCATTCATGTGCCGATTAATATTGTGACAACGGGGGTCAGCGGATTATTAGGTGTACCGGGGGTAGCGGCTCTCATCGTAATTAAACAATTTATCGCTGTTTAAATTATTGTTGACATCTGTTCTTAAAGGTGTTAAATTTATATTCGTCGCTAATGACGAATTATTTTTTTTTTTGAAAAAAGTTATTGACGACACATCAGATTGATGTTAATATATTATAGTCGCTTCGAGAGAGGCAACGAAGTTCTTTGAAAACTAAACAAGACAAAACGTACCTGTTAATTCATTTTTATAAATCGCACATGCGAATGTGCGTAGTCATTATCAAACTTTTCATGGAGAGTTTGATCCTGGCTCAGGACGAACGCTGGCGGCGTGCCTAATACATGCAAGTCGAGCGGACCGACGGGAGCTTGCTCCCTGAGGTTAGCGGCGGACGGGTGAGTAACACGTGGGTAACCTGCCTGTAAGACTGGGATAACTCCGGGAAACCGGGGCTAATACCGGATGCTTGATTGAACCGCATGGTTCAATCATAAAAGATGGCTTCGGCTACGCATCGTCGCCTTGGTGAGCCATTACCTCACCAACTAGCTAATGCGCCGCGGGTCCATCTGTAAGTGATAGCCGAAGCCATCTTTTATGATTGAACCATGCGGTTCAATCAAGCATCCGGTATTAGCCCCGGTTTCCCGGAGTTATCCCAGTCTTACAGGCAGGTTACCCACGTGTTACTCACCCGTCCGCCGCTAACCTCAGGGAGCAAGCTCCCATCGGTCCGCTCGACTTGCATGTATTAGGCACGCCGCCAGCGTTCGTCCTGAGCCAGGATCAAACTCTCCATAAATGGAACACAGATGAGTCTGTGTGACCTGCATCGTGCAGGCCTGTTTGATAATGACTACGCACACTCGCATGTGCGATTTATAAAAATGAATGAACAGGTACGTTTTGTCTTGTTTAGTTTTCAAAGAACTTCGTTGCCTCTCTCGAAGCGACTATAATATATTAACATCAATCTGATGTGTCGTCAATAACTTTTTTCAAAAAAAAAAATAATTCGTCATTAGCGACGAATATAAATTTAACACCTTTAAGAACAGATGTCAACAATAATTTAAACAGCGATAAATTGTTTAATTACGATGAGAGCCGCTACCCCCGGTACACCTAATAATCCGCTGACCCCCGTTGTCACAATATTAATCGGCACATGAATGCCAATGCTTTCTCCAAACAGATTTACACAAAACAACAACAGGGCGCCGATGATCAATCGAACGGCAATCGTCCCGATCCATTTTAAAGGTTTAAAGGCGGTCTTTGAAAAAAACAGCAGGGCAACCAAAGCCGCAATTGCCCCGATAATGATAACAGATCCCACGAACTCTCTCACTCCTCACCTTTTCTAGTACAAGCATATGAAGAGATTCACGTAAATAGACCTGCTACTTCCATCCGCCGATTCTTAAGTTTCTTTTTTTGGCTTCCCGCAAATAAAAAAAGTACTTTGCTTCAGCTACTTTCAACTCGTAGAGGACTTCAGCGGAAGGCTCAAGGCTGTTTTCAATCAGCCGCTGTTGCCTGTTCCATTCCTCTTTTTGCTGCATCAGCTGTTCAACCAGCTTGTTATCAAATTCTTTTCTAAGCTTCTTTGACCGCGTCATCAAATGCCAGGACATCGCTGATGATGCCGATCGGATCATTTTGATGCGCCGCCCAGTCCGGCTTGCTGCCTTCAACGAATAAGAAGAAACCGTCTTTATCCTTGGACAGCGTCTGAATCGATTTTTTCGTCATCTTGATTCCCGTTTGCCGCGAGCGTTTTGACTTCTCCGCCGAGGGTTTCCACCTCTTTTTCAAATGCCGCTTTGTCTTTGTACCAGCGCTCTTCTTTCAGCGTGTCGATCGCAAAGCCGACATATAATTTGTCAGAATCGGCAGTCAGCTTTACTTTTTCCTCTTTTTCAGCACTCTTTTGCACAGTATTGAACGAGCACCCCGCTGCGGCGAACAGCAGGCCGAACAAGACGAGCGCAAACAGTCCTCTTTTCAAATTTGCTGTCAACATGAAAACCTCCCATTTCATTGAAACATCACAGTTTAAACCGCTTGATCATCCCGTTCATCCGTTCGACCATTTCTCCGAGCAGGCGGGCGCTTTCATCCACTTTTTCAATGGAACCGCTTTGTCCATTGATTTTGTGCAGAATGACAGAAAGGGTTTCAATGACGAATACACCGCCGATGTATCAAAAGGGGACGGAGATTTTTAACAGAAGGCAGATTTCGATCGTCTCAGTCGAGGAATGTCTGGTGATGGCTGAAAAGCTCGGCGTTCCCGCCGTTTTGCCCGAATGGCTCGGAGCCAATATCGCCTTGAGCGGCCTGCCTCATTTGACATCCTTGAGAGAGGGAAGCCGATTGATCTTTCCGAGCGGGGCCGCACTTTTATGCGAAGGTGAAAACGAACCGTGCATTCAGCCCGGGGAAGTCATTCAGCAACAGTTTCCGGACAAGCCGGAGCTTGCTTCCCGATTTGTGCGTCATGCGATGGGCAGAAGAGGAATCGTCTGCGTTGTCGAACGCCCGGGCCTTATTTTTCAAGGTGATCATGCGGAAGTATGGTCCTATTCGCCTAATGCGGTAAAGGGTGACGCCAGGTCATTTGCATAGCCGAAGCAGGAGACCCTTGAAAAAGGGTCTCCTGGAGCATTTCGGCGATTCCCTTGTCAGCAGCTGTGAAAATCGTTCCGATGCCAAGGCCTCTTTAGACAGCGGAGAGGTTTCAATCACGCCCCAATTTCTGTTTGATTTCCTGGATTTGCTGAATATGCCGTTTTTCATGATGACCGATAAAATCGATCCATTGCCTGACCGTCAGTTCTTTAAAGACCGGATGAGGCAATACCCGCTGAAAATCTTCTTCCTGAAAGGCGGCGATGACGGAGGTCAGCTGTGTTCTGACATTGTCCAGCTCAGCCTTGATCGTTAACAAATCTGTGTTTTTTCTTTCAGGCTCGACATGTTGAGGCGCTTTTCGTTTAGGGCTTCGCTCCTCCGCGATCTTGACGGGCTTTTCTTCTATTGTTTTGATCGGTGCATGCTGAATTTTTTCTTTGAACAAATGAGCGGCCATCAAATCGATCTTTTTCAAATGATCCAGCACTTCTTGAACGCTCCATTCTTCCTCTGCCGGCCTTTTATTCAAATCCTCATCTGACAGGCCTTGAAGTTCGCTCCAAAGTTCTTTTCTCGCTTCATTAAAAATGCTCATCGTGAATCCCCCCTGTGTTAACTTTACCATAATGAACGCTGGTAAAATAAATAAGCGCTCGATTTTTATATCATATTCAGATATGCTTAAGAAAAATGAATGAGAGAAGGGGCTTTTTTGAAATCGAATCTGTATCCGTATGCTTCTGTACATTCCTCCAGCGCTCGGATTTGCGGCCTACACATCCCACGAAGTATCCGGAATCATTGTCATCCAAACTTTTTCTGCCACCCTTTCAGCTCTCTGGTCTTTACGAAAAGACAAGCTGATCCATTATCAGCTCGTTTTGTATATGGGTAGCGCTATTATTATCGGAAGTCTGTTGGGAGGATCCTGGGCGCTGTCATCGGCTTTTTAATCAGCTATTTTGCCATTTATAAAAAGACAAAATTGTTATAAAGGAGAGGGAAAATGATTGACATTCAGCACATTCACCACTCATTCAAAATCGGAAAAAAAGGCAGAGAAAGCGAAATTAAGGTATGATAAATTATTGATCCGGAAAAGAGATTTCCGCGTTGTTTTGTTATATAATTTCAAATGATACTCTAATTGTAATTATGAAACTTTGAATATGCTAAAAAAGTTAAGGACTAAAGTACTGGTGGGAGTGTACTCGAATGGCAGCGTTGTTTAAATTTTTTCAGCGCCGATGGTAGTTGGGGGCTTCCCCCTGTGAGAGTAGGACGCCGCCAAGCAATGTAAAAGACCAGCTTTAAATAAGCTGGTCTTTTTTATTGTTTTCTCACCTGGAAAATGATTTTATAGCAAAGAAAAATGACGAATAACAGGCCAACGCTTATGAATAAGCCGATTCGTTCGCTCGTATGAATCATAGCGCCGGAGAGTGCCAGCAAAATAAAACCGATGCCTAAGTATGAAGTGAAAGGATATCCGAATGCTTTAAATGATGTTTTATTTTGATATGTTGGATGGAGTTTAATATGAGAAGCCAGGATAATGATCCAATTTAAAATCAGCATAACTCCGGCGGAAGTGGTGATATACTCATACATATTGCTTGGTAACAGATACGAGAAAAAAATCGAAATACATAATCCTAAAGCCGTAAGCGAGAGTGATTTAAAAGCAATGCCGCGGCTGTTTTTTTCTTGTAAGCCTTTAGGAGCATCGCCATCTTGAGCTAAAGAAATCATGACATGGCTTACTGAAAACAATGCACCGACCATTGTTGAAAATGCTGCACTAATGATGATGGCGTTAAATATTGAATCGATATAAGGGATTTGAAAAGCTGCCAGTGCGGTTACAAATGGACTTTCCGACTCGTTAACGGTTGTCCAGTCCACCATAAGAAATATCAGCAGCAAGGCTGCCAAGTAGATGGAGACGAGCGGAATCGTCAATCCAAACCCCGCCTTGGGAATTTCATTTTTATTTTCAAGCTCTGATGATACGACACCGATAACAGCAATACCGCCAAAAGAAAAAAAGACAAAAATAAGCGCTGACCATAAACCGATAACGCCATTTGGAAACAGCGCTCCGAAAGCCACCGATGCAGTCCCTGCAGCATCCTTCGGGTTGACCACACCAAAAACAAACAAAAGGCCAAAACATACAAACGCAATTAAAGTTGAAAGTTTGATGATAGCAAATATAGATTCGATTTTTCCAAAGTTTTTGACTCCCAAAAGATTGATGCCAATTCCCAACCCGGAATACATGATTGAAAAAACCCATAATGGAATATAGGGAAACCAAAATTGTGTGAATGTGGCAAGTGCAACGACTTCGCTGGACATGATAAAGATGCCCGCCAGCCAATACATCCAGCCAGACATAAAGCTTATCGGGTGACCGTATGCTTTTCTGGCGTAGGTTCGAAATGAGCCCGCCTGGGGATCATTGACGGTCATTTCCGCGAGTGCGCTGAATACAAAAAAAGTTGTCAGACCGGCTATCATATAGCCAAGTAAAACAGAAGGACCAGCGGTTTTTATCGATAGTCCCGTCCCTAAAAAAAAGCCTGCGCCAATAATGGAGCCGATGCCAATCAGAGAGAGCTGCCACCATTTCAGTTCTGGCCCCTTTCCCTGCGCTGCTTGTTTTGCCTGCTGATGTTTTACGGTTTGCTTGATGAGATGAGGATCTTTCATCAGACTCAGTCCTTTTAAAATCGATAAAGGTATTATTTCCATTTTCCCGAATTCTATCATGAGCAGGTCAAGCTCATTTGCCGGAAAATCCGCACATAGATGACGTTGATACAGACACCTAATGCCCAGCGCCTACATATACTGATCTAACCTTCAAAAACTTTCTTAATTTTGTATACAAATATTAAAGGTTGGAAATACTTATACCATGGAGGTGGAATGGATGAGTAAGTCTGATCATGGGGAAACGTGTATCATTTGTGAACAAATAAAAAGCGAAGGAATTCACCTTTATACTAAATTTTTATGTGAAGATTGCGAAAAAAAGATTATATCGACATCAACGTCTGACCCTCAATACTCTGATTATGTAAAAAAATTAAAAAGTCTCCGCACACCGCCATTGTATTCTTAGACCGTTTCAAGGTCTTTTTTTTTGCCTATCGATCGGGAGTCTTTCAGATCCTATCAGAGCACGGTATAATAAAGATGGGAAACATGCGGATTGTTTCGGGACATCGGATTGAGATGTCTTTTTTGATATATGACAGCGGCTTTTTAGCTTATGAAAGAATGGATGAGGAGGAGATGATGTGATGAAACCGATTTGTCGCTTTTTACTTCGTACTGTAACCGCAAGTACAATGTCCGTATTCCTTTGGTTTACCAGTTTCTTTGCCTTTGACCAGACATTTCTCCTGTCCTCTCTTTATGCGGCAGGAGCTTGGACTGTCATTTATGCCGGGGGAAAGTGGTATGGAACCTATTTATTTTTAAGAGACAATCAGCTTACAAGACGCGAATATGCCTATATTAAACAAAATTTGCGGGAAGCAAAAGAGAAAATAGCCCGTTTAAGAACAGCGCTGTTTGCAGTGAGACATATCCAAACGATAAAACAGAATTTTGAAATTTTGCGCATCGTCAGAAGAATTTACACGATCACAAAGAAAGAGCCGAAGCGTTTTTATCAAGTGGAACGCTTTTATTATCAACACCTTGATTCAATTGTTGAATTGACAGAAAAATATGCTTTGTTAGCCTCACAGCCAAAGCGGAATGCGAAGCTGGAAGTGTCGTTGAGCGAAACGCGAATGACAATTGACAAGCTTGCAAAACAATTGGAAGAAGACCTTTACTGCCTGCTGAAATCGGATATCGAACACCTGGAATTTGAGCTGGATGTCGCCAAAAATTCGTTGAAGAAAAGCTGAAGGAGGAGAGATGAATGACTGAATCCAATCCTTCACAGCGAAAGGTCGTAGCAGGACGTGATCTTCTTGTCGATCCTTATGGACAAGGAGCAGATGTATTGTCTGAAAAAAACCGGAGGCGGGCATTACAGCTGGCTGAACAGATTGATCCGAAAAATCACCAGAGCATCACACAATTTGGAGCTCAAACTCAATTAAAACTGGCTGATTTTTCTCATGCCTTTTTGGAGCATGTTCAAAAGAACGATGCAGGCGAGACCGGAAACGTTTTAGGAGAGCTGGTGAAAAAGCTTAAGCAGGTCAGCCCTGATGAGTTGCAGCCGAAAAAACGGAGCTTCTTTTCCCGCTTTTTCGGAGGGGGTTCCCATTCCGTCCAAGAGGTTTTATCACGGTACCAAAAAACTGCCGTCCAAATTGACAGAATCAGTGTAAGGCTTGAATATTCCAGAACAGCATTGATCGGTGATCACAAAATGCTTGATCAGCTTTATGAAAAGAATCGGGAATATTACGAGGCGTTGAATATTTATATTGCCGCCGGAAGGCTGAAACTGGAGGAATTGCACACAAAAATTATTCCCAAGCTGAAGGAAGAACTAAAAACGGAGCGGCATCATATGGCCGCCCACGACATAAACGATATGATTCAGTTTGCCGACCGGCTGGAAAAACGTCTCTACGATTTAACAGTGAGCAGGCAGATTACGCTGCAAAGCGCGGCGCAAATCCGGCTCATTCAGCATACAAACCAAGTATTGGCCGAAAAGATCCAGTCTTCAATTATAACAGCCATTCCTCTGTGGAAAAACCAGGTGGCTATTGCGCTTGCCCTGCTGAGGCAGCACCGCGCTGCAGAAACGCAAAAGCAAGTCTCCGACACGACAAATGAGCTTCTCATCAAAAATGCAGAGATGCTGAAAGCCAATTCAGTTGAAATCGCCAAAGAGAAAGAACGCGGCTTCGTCGACATTGAAACCTTGAAAAAAGTGCAGGACAACTTAATCGGCATAATTGAAGAGACCCTCAACATTCAAGAAGAGGGACAGGCAAAACGGCTGAAGGCTGAAGAAAAAATAAGGCAGCTTGAGGGAGATTTTAAAATGAAGCTTATGAATATGAAAGACGATCGGTAAATTTCCAAAAGGTCTTCCTTTAAGTCAGGCATTTTCAAAGGTATAATAAGGTCAGCATCCACTTGATGAGAGATGTTTGAATAAAGAGAGATGCCGGGAAGGATTTCCGGGCTTACATAAAAGGATCGGTATACATGAAAACACCTTTATATACAGCATTGGTTCACCATGCAGAAGGAAATCATCAATCTTTTCACGTTCCGGGACATCACAATGGAGATGTCTTTTTTGATGAAGCGAGAACCCTGTTTGAATCCATCCTGAAAATCGATGTCACCGAATTGACGGGTCTTGATGATTTACATGAGCCGTCAGGTGTTATAAAGGAAGCACAGGATTTAACCTCAGAGCTTTATGGTACAAAAGAAAGTTTTTTTCTCGTTAACGGATCAACGGTCGGCAATCTGGCCATGATTCTTTCAGTCTGCGGACCGGGTGATGTCCTGCTCGTTCAGCGAAATTGCCACAAGTCGGTATTTCATGCGGTTGAACTGTCGGGCGCCCAGCCGGTGTTTTTGACGCCTGAAGTGGATGATGCGCTTGATGTTCCAACCCATGTTCTGCAAAAGACCGTCCAAGATGCGATTTTAAAGCATCCGTCGGCAAAAGGGCTGATGCTGACATATCCTAATTACTACGGACATGCCGTCAACCTTCAACCCGTTATCGCTGAAGCCCATAAGCATGACATACCTGTCTTAGTCGATGAAGCCCATGGCGCCCATTTTATATTGGGCCGTCCATTTCCCCAGCCGGCATTAGAAGCCGGTGCGGATGCCGTCGTACAGTCAGCACATAAAACGCTGCCGGCGATGACAATGGGCTCCTACCTTCACCTCAACAGCGGGAGAATCAACAGGGACAGGCTGAAGCATTATGTGACCGTACTTCAAAGCAGCAGCCCTTCCTATCCGATTATGGCTTCTTTGGATTTAGCCAGGGCCTATGCCGAGGAGATCATAAAATCGCATAGAATAACAAAGATTGAAAAAGGGATCAATGAAATAAAAGAGCATTTCTTCAAAATCAAAGGACTGGAAATCGTAGAACCGGCTGATCCCGGCGTTCGGCAGGACCCTTTGAAGCTTTGTGTCAGGTCGCTTCATGGCCACTCCGGCTATGAATTGAAAAGCATCTTTGAGGCGAACGGGGTCCATCCCGAGTTAGCAGATGAAAAGCAGGTGCTGTTCATCCTTCCACTGGAGGGGAAAAGCAGACTCACACCGGAGCTCATCAGGAAGATTGAAAAGGGAATCGATCACTGGCCGGCCGCCAAGCAAAGCCGATCCCGGATCGAGCTGCCTATAGAAAAAATCACCACCTTGCCTTTTGAAAAAAGCGTCCTTTCCTCTTTGAAAAAAGAGGCGGTGCCATTGAGCAGGGCTGCCGGCAGAATCAGCGCCGAGCAGGTGATTCCATATCCGCCCGGCATTCCTTTGATCATGGCGGGGGAAAGAATAACCGAAGAGAGCATCAGCCAGTTGTCACGGCTTATCGACCTGAATGTTCACATTCAGGGAGGCGTTCACTTGGAGGATAAACAAATAACTGTCTATATAGAAGAGGAGTAATCATGAGCGGTTTATTTATTACTTTTGAAGGTCCTGAAGGTGCAGGAAAAACAACCGTCCTTGAGGCCGCAGCCCAAATATTGATGAAAAACGGCCATTCCGTTCTTGCAACAAGAGAACCGGGAGGCATTGACATATCCGAACAGATTCGCGAAGTCATTCTTAATCCGAAAAATACGGATATGGACCCTAAAACAGAGGCGCTTTTATATGCAGCGGCAAGGAGGCAGCACCTTGTTGAAAAAGTCAAACCCGCCCTTGATAAGGGGCAAATCGTCTTGTGCGACCGGTTCATCGACAGCTCCTTGGCTTATCAAGGATATGCAAGGGGACTTGGAATGGACGAAGTTCTTTCTATCAACCAGTTTGCGATCGGCGGTATGATGCCGGATGTGACCATTTTCTTTGCGATTGAACCCGAGGAAGGCCTCAAACGGATCAATGCAAATGAAGACCGGGAAAAGAACCGTCTCGATCTTGAACAAATTCACTTTCACAAGCGGGTTCAGGAAGGCTACCAAGAGGCGATCAAACGGTTTCCCGACCGTTTTCAAACGGTTGACGCCAGCCAGACATTTGAAGATGTATTAAAAAGGGTAAATCAAATTATTAATGAAGCGTTAAAAAATCGACTGTGACCTGATTACCAATCGTTGTTATAATGGAAACAAGAATATCCTTAGGCGTTTCCAATCAAAAGGAGGCTTTTCATATGAAGTTAATTATAGCTGTTGTTCAGGATCAAGACAGCAATCGGCTTTTAAAGGCTTTGACCGATCATAATTTCCGCGTGACCAAGCTGGCGTCAACCGGCGGTTTTCTGAAATCGGGAAACACCACCTTCATGATGGGCGTTGATGATATTCGAGTGGATAAAGCGTTAAGTCTGATAAAAGAAAACGGAAGCAAACGGGATCAGCTGATTGCGCCTGTCTCTCCGATGGGAGGAAATGCGGATTCTTATGTTCCTTATCCGGTTGAAGTTGAAGTAGGCGGAGCAACCGTTTTTGTACTGCCAATTGAGCAATTCCATCAATTTTAAGGGTTGAGGATATGAAAATAAGTCAAGAACTGCGGACGATGATAGAAAAACAGCAGGCTCCTGCAATCAGAGGAGAAAATGCTGCTGCTTCTTTTAAGGAAAAGATGAATATACAAAGCGGTAAGCTCAGGTTTGAACAGCTGACGATGCTTTTGACCGATATCGAAACGTTTGGCAAAAGACTGAAGAAATCAAGAAACTTCAAGGACTTGGCAAGATTTAAAGGCTTGATCAAACGTTTTGTGAAAGAAGCCGTGGAAAACGGTTTAACGCTTGAGAATTCAAGGAGTTTCGATTTATACGGAAACAGCAGAACGCTAAGCATCGTCAAGGAGCTTGACGAAAAGCTTGTACAGTTGACAGAGGAATTAATGGATCAAGAAAAGCCCTCTATCGAATTGTTGGAACGAATTGGGGAAATAAAGGGTTTATTGATAAACCTTTACACATAGAGAGTGATGGTATGGCTACAACCTGGACAGACATGCAAAAGCTTCAGCCGCGTGTCATGAAGCTTTTGCAAAACAGTATAGAAAGAAATCGTCTTGCACACGCTTATTTGTTTGAAGGCCGTAAAGGAACAGGCAAGCTGGATGCGGCCATATTGCTGGCGAAAAGTTTTTTTTGTCTGAAAAACGGTGCGGAACCTTGTGAATCCTGCCGAAACTGTCAGCGGATTTCTTCCGGCAACCATCCTGACGTACACGTCGTTCATCCTGATGGCTTATCCATCAAAAAAGGACAGATTCAGGCTCTTCAAGAGGAATTTTCAAAAACGGGCTTGGAATCGCATAAAAAGCTGTACATTATCTCCCATGCAGACCAGATGACGGCAAATGCGGCCAACAGTCTGCTGAAATTTTTGGAAGAGCCGAACAGCGATACGATAGCCATTCTTTTAACGGAACAGCAGCACAAGCTGCTTGATACGATTATATCGCGGTGTCAGGTTCTGTCTTTTCAATCGCTTTTGCCCGAATCGATTGAAAAGGAGCTGATCAAGCAAGGCGTCACACAGCAACTTGCTGCGATTTTGTCGAATATGACCAACAATTTATCGGAAGCGCTCGAATTAAGTCGAAATGATCAGTTTGCAGAGACGAGAGCGAAAGTGATAAAATTGTATGAAGTCTTACACCAGCGAAAAGGACATGCTTTTTTCTATATTCAAGATCAGTGGATGCCCTTTTTTAAGGAGAAAGACCATCAAGAAATGGGTCTTGATATGCTTTTATTTATATATCGTGATGTGTTGTCTATTCAGATCGGACATGAAGATAAAATATTATTTCAGGACTTATTCCAATCATTAAAACAGCACGCGCTGCAATCAACACAACAAAGAGTGACAAACCAGATTCTTGCTGTTTTAGAAGCAAAAAAACGGCTTTATTCCAATGTGAATGCCCAAGGTTTAATGGAGCACTTGGTTTTAATGCTGCAGGAGGGATAAGCTTGTATAACGTCATAGGTGTTCGCTTTAAAAAAGCGGGCAAAATTTATTATTTTGATCCAAACGGATTTCAGATAGATAAAGACAGCTGCGTCATCGTTGAAACGGTTCGCGGCGTTGAATACGGGCAGGTTGTCATCGCGAATAAGAAGGTGGACGAAAACGACGTTGTGCTGCCGTTGAAAAAAGTGATCAGGGTGGCGGATGAACGCGACCGGCTGATTGTGGAAGAAAATCAGGAAGCTGCACTTTCCGCCTTTGACGTATGCCAGAAAAAGGTCAATGAACACGGCTTGGAAATGAAATTGGTCGATGTCGAGTTTACCTTTGACCGAAACAAGGTTATTTTTTATTTTACGGCCGACGGAAGAGTGGACTTCAGAGAGCTTGTTAAGGATTTGGCATCCATCTTTAAAACGAGAATCGAACTGAGACAGATCGGTGTAAGAGATGAAGCCAAGATGCTGGGCGGCATCGGGCCTTGCGGAAGAATGCTGTGCTGTTCGACGTTTCTTGGCGATTTTGAACCGGTTTCTATCAAAATGGCAAAAGACCAAAATCTGTCCCTTAATCCAACGAAGATTTCCGGTCTATGCGGACGGCTGATGTGCTGTCTGAAATACGAAAACGATGAATACGAAACAGCCAAAGAACAGCTTCCGGATATCGGAGAAGTGATCGCCACGTCCAACGGACCGGCAAAGGTCGTCGGACTGAATATTCTCGAACGCATCCTGCAAGTCGAATTGACAGATTGTGAAAAAGTCGTTGAATACACGTGGGATGAGCTGTTGCAAGAAGGTGTCGTATCTGCACAAACCACAGATTGACGAGGTGTGAAACCTTGGATAAAAAAGAATTGTTTGATACAGTCATAAGTTTAGAAGAACAAATCGGATCCCTGTACCGGCAGCTTGGAGACCTTAAGCAGCACATCGGGGAAATGATCGAAGAAAATAATCATTTGCAGCTGGAAAACGAACATCTGCGAAAGCGGTTGGAAGAGACAGATCAAAGGCTGAATGCGGCAAAAGCGGATGAGAAAGAGATAAAAGCGGAAAAGACAGGGCATGCTGATATTGGAGAGGGCCACGATAATTTGGCGCGCCTGTATCAGGAGGGCTTCCACATCTGCAATATCCACTACGGAAGCGTCCGCAAAGAAGGAGACTGTCTGTTCTGCCTGTCGTTTTTAAATAAAAAATAAAAGCAAGGGCTTCCGGCAGACGGAAGCCCTTTTCACAGGACAGAAAGGGAAAAAACATGATTCAATTAAAAGATGATGAACGACTCGATTATTTGCTGGCAGAAGATATGAAAATCGTGCAAAGTCCGACGGTTTTTGCGTTTTCTTTAGATGCGGTGCTGCTGTCAAAGTTCGCCTATGTTCCCATCCAAAAAGGGAAAATCATTGATTTATGCACAGGCAACGGGATTGTTCCCCTGCTTCTCAGCACCCGTTCAAAAGCGGACATCACCGGGGTTGAAATCCAGGAAAGGCTTTATGATATGGCGCTTCGCAGTGTGGCCTACAACAATCTGGAACAGCAGATTGATCTCATCAGGGATGATTTGAACAATATGCCGCAGGTGCTTGGCTATAACAAAGCTGATGTTGTCACTTGCAATCCCCCTTATTTTAAAACTCCGCAAAAAACGGAGCAAAACCTGAATGAACACCTGGCTATAGCCAGACATGAAATTTACTGCACGCTGGAAGATGTGATTCGAGTCAGCAGCAAGCTTTTAAAACAAGGCGGAAAGCTGGCTCTCGTTCACAGGCCGGGCAGATTGCTCGAAATCTTTGAATTAATGAAGGCATATCAGATTGAACCGAAACGTGTGCAATTCGTTTATCCGAAACAGAGCAAAGAAGCTAATACCATTCTGGTGGAAGGCATTAAAGACGGCAGGCCCGACCTTAAAATTTTGTCTCCTCTGTTTGTATATGACGAGAATGACCAATATACAAACGAGATAAGGAAGATTTTATATGGAGACAAATGATCATTACTTTTATGTGCTGTCATGTGCCGACGGCAGCTTATATGCGGGCTATACGAACAATCTCGAAAAACGACTGAAAACCCACAATGACGGAAAGGGCGCCAAATATACAAGAGCGAGGCTGCCGGTCACGCTCCATTATGCGGAGCGCTTTCCAACAAAACGGGAGGCGATGCAAGCTGAGTATTATTTCAAAAAATTATCGAGAAAAAACAAAGAACATTATATAGAAGAAAAGCAAAAACGAAGGGAGGCTGTTGATCATCAATCGACAAAAGAGCTTTGCTCAACAATCAGAGATGGGCATTCTATACCTCGTGCCGACGCCAATCGGTAATTTGGAGGATATGACATTTCGGGCCATTGATACATTGAAAGAGGCTGACGTCATCGCCGCGGAGGACACACGGCAGACAAAGAAACTGTGCCATGTCTATCAAATTGAAACACAGCTGGTCAGCTATCATGAACATAACAAAGAAAGCAGCGGACATAAAATTTTGGAATGGCTGAAGGATGGGAAAAATGTCGCTTTGGTCAGCGATGCGGGCATGCCGACAATCTCTGATCCAGGCGCCGAAATCGTCCGCGATTTTATCGCGATCGGCGGGTACGTTGTGCCTCTGCCGGGGGCGAATGCGGCTATGACCGCGCTGATCGCTTCGGGCATCGCTCCCCAGCCATTCTTCTTTTTCGGCTTTTTGGACCGGAATAAACGCGAAAGAAAAAAGCAGCTTGAGGCGTTGAAAAACAGGCGGGAAACGATGATTTTTTACGAATCTCCCCATCGGCTCAAGGAAACGCTGACGGCGATTTACGATGTGTTTGGCAACCGCAACATTGCCGTGACAAGAGAGCTGACAAAGAAATTTGAAGAATTTATAAGAGGGACGATCGAAGAAGTGCTGGCATGGACCGAGCAGGAGCAAGTGCGCGGAGAATTTTGCCTTGTGATTGAAGGGGCCGGCGAAGAGGTTGTCGAAGAAGCGCTTTGGTGGGAGAATCTATCAGAAAAAGAACATGTTGAATATTATATCGGCAAAGGACTCCATTCGAAAGAAGCGATCAAAAAAACCGCTGCCGACCGAAGCGTTCCCAAACGAAAAATTTATGAAGCCTACCATATACAAAACTAAAAAAACCGCTCTTGCTTCCGCAAGAACGGTTTTTGTATAATCAAAATAATTATTTTTGAGATTGAAGTTGTGCTTGAATCTCGTTGATGATTTGCTCAGCGCCTTCTGGGCTAAGAACCAATTTACCGCCGGCAAGTTTAAGGTTGTCATCAGAAACTTCACCTGTTACTTGGCAAGTCATGTTTGGTTTATATTTTTTCAAGATGATTTTTTCGTCGTCAACATAGATTTCAAGAGCGTCTTTTTCTGCGATTCCAAGTGTACGGCGAAGTTCAATCGGAATCACCACGCGTCCTAGCTCATCAACTTTACGTACGATACCTGTAGATTTCATATTCATTCTCCTCCCGAAAGATTCTTATTTTAATAGGTGTTATTATCTTCGTCATTATTCGACAAAATCCTTACAGTCCTAGCATAACAAGGTTTCCAATAAACGTCAATCATTTTCTTTTCTATTGATTGTAAAAATTACATCATATAGTCAAAAGACCTTGTGAGAACTGATTAAACAAGGGATTTGAAGATGATAAAACCAAGTTATAGTCTTGAAAAATGCCCTTAAATCAAGACTTTCGAACTAAGGTTTTTCTTCATATCGATTATATACGACATTATTCGACAATGAAAGCATTTTTTTGTCGAAGTATAATTTTTCTTTTCAAATCAAAAATTGTAATCGACTGCATTCATTGTTTGTCGACAATGTATATTTTCTTGAACTTAAAGGCTAAGATGGTATCATATATAGAGGGATTATATATTGAGTATATAGTGAATGAATGCACATGCCGCTCTCGTCCTTTGGGCGGGAGTTTTTTGACATTTTAATTGGGAGGTTCCATGATGCCGCAAGAAAAGAATACGTTTTACATTACAACACCGATCTACTATCCAAGTGGAAAGCTACATATTGGTCACGCCTACACAACCGTTGCCGGTGATGCGATGGCCCGGTACAAAAGACTGCGGGGCTTTGATGTAAGATACTTAACAGGAACAGATGAGCACGGACAGAAAATCCAACAAACAGCGGAGAAGGAGAATATCACTCCGCAGGAATTGGTCGATCGTGCGGCAGAAGACATTCAAGAGCTCTGGAAAAAGCTAGATATATCCAACGATGATTTCATTCGAACCACACAAGAACGGCATAAAAGTGTGATCGAAAAGGTTTTTCAAAAGCTGCTCGACAACGGCGATATTTATCTTGATCAATATGAGGGCTGGTACAGCATCCCTGATGAAACATTCTACACCGAAACACAGCTTGTCGATGTTGAACGCAATGAAAAAGGCGAGGTGATCGGCGGAAAAAGTCCTGACAGCGGGCACCCCGTTGAACTGATCAAGGAAGAATCCTATTTCTTCCGTATGGGGAAATACGCTGACCGCCTTCTCGCTTTCTATGAAGAGAATCCTGAATTCATTCAGCCTGAATCCCGCAAAAACGAAATGATCAACAATTTTATTAAACCGGGTCTTGAAGATTTAGCTGTCTCCAGAACGACATTTGACTGGGGCATCAAAGTGCCGGGAAATCCAAAGCATGTCATCTATGTATGGATCGATGCGCTGTTTAACTACATCACGGCTCTGGGCTTTAATACAGCAAATGATGAAAATTATCAGAAGTATTGGCCGGCTGATGTTCACCTGGTCGGCAAGGAAATCGTCCGCTTCCATACCATCTATTGGCCGATCATGCTGATGGCATTAGACCTTCCATTGCCTAAAAAGGTTTTTGCCCACGGCTGGCTGTTAATGAAAGATGGAAAGATGTCTAAATCAAAAGGGAATGTAGTCGATCCTGTGACACTGATCGACAAATATGGCCTTGATGCACTTCGCTACTATCTGCTTCGCGAAGTTCCGTTTGGATCTGATGGTGTATTCACACCGGAAGGATTTGTTGAGCGGATAAATTATGACTTGGCGAATGACTTGGGCAACCTTTTAAACAGAACGGTCGCCATGATCAACAAATATTTCGACGGACAGATCCAAGCTTATGAAGGCCCTGTAACGGCTTACGATGAATCGCTGTCTTCATTTGCAAAAGAGACGATTCAAGCGTATGAGCGGGCGATCGAAAACATGGAGTTTTCTGTTGCACTTTCGTCCCTCTGGCAGTTTGTCAGCAGAACCAATAAATATATTGATGAAACAGCACCATGGATTCTTGCGAAAGATAAAGAAAAAGAAAAAGAGCTTCAATCTGTGATGTACCATTTAGCTGAATCGCTGAGAATCACCGCTGTGCTGCTTCAGCCGTTTTTAACGCAGACGCCTGAAAAGATTTTTTCACAGCTGGGCATTTCCGATCCTTCATTAAAAGGATGGGATAGCATTGACAGCTTCGGACAATTAAAGTCGGTGCAGGTTCAAAAAGGAGAACCGTTGTTTCCGCGGCTCGATGCTGAGGAAGAAGTCGCATATATTAAAGCAAAAATGCAGGGAGCGGCTCCAAAAGAAGAAGCGAAAAAAGAAGCGAAAGCGCCTGAACGGCTCCCGGAGATTACAATTGATGATTTTATGAGCACGGAGCTGCGGGTTGCTGAAGTCATTCGTGCGGAACCTGTCAAAAAAGCTGACCGGCTGTTGAAGCTTCAGCTCGATTTAGGCTTTGAAAAGCGCCAGGTCGTTTCGGGAATTGCGAAACACTACAAACCTGAGGAGCTCATCGGCCGAAAAGTGATTTGCGTAACCAATTTAAAACCGGTCAAGCTAAGAGGCGAGTTGTCTCAAGGCATGATTTTAGCCGGAGAGGATCAAGGTCTTCTTTCACTGGCATCCGTAGACAGTTCACTGGCGAACGGGACACGTATTAAATAAATCAGACCAATAGCAAAAGGTGTTTCACGTGTAACATTTCGTCGAACACCTTTTGTTTTTATCGACAACATTTATGAAAAAGGTGGCGTTTACATGTTATTTGACACACATGCACATTTAAATGCCGAGCAGTTCAACGACGATTTGGAAGACGTGATTGCCCGGGCAAAGAAAGAAGAAGTGGAACACATCGTAGTGGTCGGTTTTGACCGGCCGACGATTACGCGCGCAATGGAATTGATTGATGCTTATGATTTCATTTATGCGGCAATCGGCTGGCACCCTGTTGATGCGATTGATATGACGGATGAGGACTTAGCATGGATCAAGAAGCTCTCGGCCCATGAAAAGGTTGTGGCGATTGGAGAAATGGGACTGGACTATCATTGGGATAAATCGCCGAAGGACGTTCAAAAAGAAGTGTTCAGAAAACAAATCGCATTGGCAAAAGAGGTCAACCTGCCGATCGTCATCCATAACCGCGAGGCAACTGAAGACGTTGTATCCATATTGCGCGAAGAAGGGGCGGAAAAAGTCGGCGGCATTATGCATTGCTTCACCGGGAGTGCCGAAATCGCCAAAGAATGCATCGATATGAATTTTTACCTATCTTTTGGCGGGCCGGTCACATTTAAAAATGCCAAAAAACCGAAAGAAGTTGTCAAACAAGTGCCGAACGATCGAATTTTGATCGAGACGGATTGCCCGTTTTTGGCGCCTCATCCTTTTAGAGGAAAGCGTAATGAACCGAGCTATGTCAAGCTTGTCGCTGAGCAGATTGCTGAACTGAAAGGGCTGACTTATGAGGAAGTGGCAGCTTTTACTACAGAGAATGCAAAAAAACTTTTCGGCATTAACTGACAGCATTTGATATCGACCTGTGGGCAAGCTTGTCTTTTCGGGAGAAGGTTCTCAAAAGTTCTACATGTCTGTTTACACTCATAGGATATCTGTGTCGACAAGTCTTTCTTTCTTTTATGAGGGTGTTTTCCCATAATAAAAGAGATGGCGGGCTTGCGGAGAAAATAGAGAGGAGGGTTGACAGGCTTGTAGATACTCTATATAATCTCCCCGAGGAGAAGGAGGCGTTTTTCATCATACAAAAAATGAAAAAGCTGTTTTCCGTAAAGCTTAGCAAAAGCAGATGGATACTGGTTGCTGCTGGACTGCTAGTGGCAGGAAGCGGAACTGCTTACGGAGTACATGAGCTCGCTAAACAGCAAGTCTCAATATCTATTAACGGGAAAAAGCAGGATGTTCGCACGCATGCTAAAACCGTAGGCGAGCTGCTGAAAAGTTTGGATATTGAAACGAGGAAAGAAGATCTTATTTCTCCCGCTGAAAATACAAAAATCACGGGCAACATGAACATTGAGTATGTTGCTGCCAAGCCCGTTCAGTTGACGATAAACGGGAAGGAAAAGAAAATATGGACAACAGCGGGCACAGTCGGCAAGCTTCTGAAAGATTTAAATCTTGAGTTGGCGGAACACGATCAAATTAACCCCTCAGTTGATAAAGAAATAAAAAAAGATATGAAGCTGACTTTGCAAAGGGCTTTTAAAGTAACCGTAAAGGATGCCGGTAAACATAAAGATATATGGACAACTTCGACTACGGTCGCTGACTTTTTAAAACAACATAAGATCAGCATAAGCGATAAGGATGAAGTCAAGCCTGCACTAGACAAGAAGCTGACAAAAGATCAGGCTGACGTTTACATCACCCGTATCAAAAAAGTCACCGATGTAGTGGAAGAAAAGATCCCTTTTGACGTCCAGAAGAAAGAAGATTCATCTCTGGAGAAGGGCGAACAGAAGGTCGTTCAGCACGGCAAAGAAGGCAAGCTTAAAAAGCATTATGCCGTCGTGATGAAAAACGGCAAAGAAGTTTCCAGGGAATTGATTAAAGAGGAAACGACAGCAGAAAGCAAAGCCAAAGTGATCGCCGTCGGAACAAAACGAAAAGCAGTGGCGCAAGTCAGCGCGAATGTATCGCGCGGCAATCAATCCTCAGGAAAAGAATTTTATGTATCATCCACAGCGTATACTGCAAGCTGTAACGGATGCTCAGGCCATACTGCGACCGGCGTGAATTTGAAAAGCAATCCGGGCTCCAAGGTGATTGCTGTAGATCCAAGCGTCATTCCATTGGGCTCCAAAGTGCATGTAGAAGGCTACGGTTATGCGATCGCAGCCGATACGGGCTCAGCCATTAAAGGCCGCAAAATTGATGTATTCTTTCCGAACAAGTCCGCCGCTTACCGGTGGGGGAACAAACGAGTTAAAATCAAGGTTTTGAACTAAATATACTTATATTATTTTTAGCAAGCAGAGGGATTTTGCGCCCTCTGTTTTTTTGGTTATAATAGATCCATCTTGTTTCTCATCTAATTAGACGGTTTTGTTACAAAAAGGTTTCAGTTTTTTTTAAAAATGTAATATAAGTTTTTTCGACATTCGGAGGAAAAAATGAAAATTAAAGAAATTATTGTGGTTGAAGGACGTGATGACACAGCCAAAATCAAATCGGCTGTTGATGCAGATACAATAGAAACAAACGGATCTGCTATAGGAGAGGATGTCATCAGGCGGATTCAGCTCGCTCAGAAAACGCGCGGCGTCATTATATTTACTGACCCCGATTTCCCGGGGGAGAAAATCAGAAAAACGATTGCCGAAAAAGTACCGGGCTGTAAGCATGCATTTTTGCCAAAGCATTTGGCAAAGCCTAAAAACAACCGGGGAATTGGTGTTGAGCATGCCTCGCTTGAAAGCATCCGCGACTGTTTGAGAACCGTTCAAGAAGAAATGGATGCGGTGGAACCGGAAATCAAGACCGAGGATTTAATCGAAGCCGGCCTGATTGGAGGCCCGCTTGCGAAACAAAGACGCGAGCGGCTCGGCGACATATTGAATATCGGATACACAAACGGAAAGCAGCTTCAAAAACGGCTGCAGATGTTTCAAATTAAAAAGAGTGACTATTTAAGCGCGCTGGATGCAGTGCTGCGGGAGGAAGAGAATGAATAAGGACATCGCCACCCCAATAAGAACAAAGGAAATTCTCAAGCGGTACGGTTTTTCATTTAAAAAAAGCTTGGGACAGAACTTCCTGATCGACACGAATATATTGGACAGAATCGTTGACCACGCCGAAGTGACCGGGACAACGGGCGTGATTGAAATCGGCCCGGGGATCGGGGCATTGACCGAACAGCTGGCAAAACGCGCGAAGAAAGTGGCGGCGTTTGAAATCGACCAAAGGCTATTGCCGATTTTAAAGGACACCCTTTCTCCGTACGACAATGTAACGGTCATCCATCAGGATGTTCTGAAAGCGGACATCAAGGCGGTGATGGATGAACAGTTTCAAGACTGTGAAGAGGTCATGGTCGTCGCCAATCTGCCGTATTATGTGACCACACCTATTATTATGAAGCTTTTAGAGGAGAATCTGCCTTTGAAAGGCATTGTCGTCATGCTGCAAAAAGAGGTCGCAGACCGGATGGCAGCTAAGCCTTCTTCAAAGGAATACGGATCCCTCTCCATCGCCGTTCAGTTTTACACTGAAGCAAAAACGGTCATGAACGTTCCGAAAACCGTTTTCGTACCTCAGCCAAATGTTGATTCTGCCGTCATCAGGCTGACGTTGAGGAAAGAACCTGCCGTTCAAGTTCAGAATGAAGCGTTTTTCTTTCAGGTCGTGAAGGCAAGTTTTGCTCAGCGCCGCAAAACGCTTTTAAACAATCTCGTCAATAATTTGGCGAATGGCAAAGAGCATAAAGCGGATATTGAAAAAGCGCTCCAAGACTCGCAGATTGACGGCAAAAGGCGCGGAGAATCGCTCAGCATTGAAGAGTTCGCCGTTCTGAGCGAGCATTTATCGAAAGCCCTTCTTTGATGGAGGGCTTTTTTTATGAAGCGCGGCGCACTGATGAGGCTTGCCAGCTGTTCACCACTTGAACGGCAGGTACATAGGCTAAAGAAGCACCTTTATTATTGTTTTTTCGTTCATCATGATGGGGCTTAGTCTATGTGTGGAGTGAAAAGCATGCAATTTAAAATAGGCGATATGGTTGTCAGAAAATCCTATCGAAGGGATATATTATTTCGAATTATACGAATTGATCAATCGGCAAACGGTGATCCTGTCGCCGTATTGCACGGAGATGAAGTCAGATTGATCGCTGATGCGAATTTGTCTGACCTGGAGATTGTGCGCGAGGCTGAGCGGCAGATGAGAAAGAGGGAGGAAGAATCAAAAATGAAGGAATCCCTCGATCTGCTTCGCCAGGATTATAAGCTTCTTCGCGACAAACACGAATACCGCGCCACAAATCAATACAGCACCCAACAGCAATATTTCCATCTGCCTGGAAGGGTTTTGCATTTAGATGGCGATTCAGCTTATTTAAAAAAGTGCCTGACATTGTATGAAAAGATCGGCGTTCCAGTGTACGGGATTCATTGTCATGAAAAGAAAATGTCTTCCGTTATTGAGGAGCTGATCGATGAATACCGTCCGGATCTCCTTGTCATCACCGGACATGATGCCTATTCAAAGCAAAAGGGCGATATCGACAATTTGGACGCTTACAGGCACACCAAAGATTTCATCGAAACTGTGCAAAAAGCGAGGAAAAAAATCCCCCATCTCGATCAGCTTGTCATTTTTGCCGGGGCGTGCCAGTCCCATTTTGAATCATTGATCAGAGCCGGGGCTAATTTTGCAAGCTCACCCTCAAGAGTCAACATCCATGCGCTTGATCCGGTTTATATTGTGGCAAAAATCAGCTTCACTCCGTTTATGGACCGCATCAACGTCTGGGAGGTGCTCAGGAATACCCTGACGCGGGAGAAAGGGCTCGGCGGCATTGAAACACGCGGTGTTTTAAGAATCGGGATGCCATATAAAGCAAACGATTAAAGGGTTGTCAGGATGATCATCCACCTTGGCCCGGGAGGACATGCGGGTCCCTCAAGCGGCCTGTGAACAGCGGAGAAATAAGCGTTTCTCAATAAGATAAAAACCCGCCGCAAGTGCGGGTTTTTTGCTTCGCTTTTGAATAAATTTTCCCTTTTTTTAAAAAGCATACATAAATAAGCGAAAAATGAGGAAAATAAGGGAAAGTTGATGTAGAATTTGTCACAAATATTTTATTGACAGAGGCTTATGAACGTTGATATAATTTAAATTTTATTTGACAAAAATGGGCTTCTGGTGTATACTGAATATAGTGAGGTGGATGCAATGGCGAAAACGTTGTCCGATATTAAAAGATCGCTTGATGGACATTTGGGAAAAAGGCTGACGTTAAAAGCAAACGGAGGCCGCCGAAAAACGATTGAGCGTTCGGGCATTTTAGCTGAGACGTACCCTTCTGTTTTTGTGATACAACTAGATCAAGACGAGAACTCGTTTGAAAGAGTTTCATACAGTTATGCCGATATTCTTACTGAGACGGTTGAGTTAAGATTTTCTGACGATAAAACGAGCTCAGTAGCCCTTTAAAAAGCAGTAAACGTCATGTTTACTGCTTTTTTGTTTTATCCAATATTTTTCGGGCAAGTTCTGCTAAAGATCAAGCAAAGCTAATGAATGTCACTCGTTTTATGATGAGTCAGACGAATGGTATGATACTTGAAAGGGGCTGTTTCGCATGGGCAGACGTCGAAGCATCATGTCAGAGGAATTCAAAAATGAATTGGCTAAAGATCTTGGATTTTACGATACGGTAAAAACTGAGGGCTGGGGCGGAATTCGGGCCAGAGACGCCGGAAACATGGTGAAGAGGGCCATCGAATTAGCCGAACAGCAAATGGCTCAAAACAGACAAAATCAATAAAACAGTGACAACCGGAGGACAATTTGTCCTCCGTTTTTTATCAGGGCCTTTTACGAGGCGGCCATGCCTCTGCCAGCAGAGCTAAAAAAGCGGCGCCCTGCTGCTGTGCATGCATTTGTACGCCTGTACTTCAAAATATGTTACAATGTGGATACTTATGTTTAGATGGAGAAGTAGGTGACTGGATTGCGTATTTTAGAGAAGGCGCCGGCTAAAATTAATTTGTCGCTCGACGTTCGCCGTAAACGTTCTGACGGGTATCACGAAGTTGAAATGGTGATGACAACGATCGATTTGGCGGATCGAATTGAATTAACAGAGCTGGCAGAAGATAAAGTGACAGTATCTTCACATAACCGTTTTGTACCGGACGATCAGCGAAACCTTGCTTATCAGGCTGCGATGCTCATAAAAAAGCGTTACGCCATTACAAAAGGTGTTTCCATTTTCATCACAAAGGTCATTCCTGTGGCGGCAGGGCTCGCCGGAGGGAGCAGCGATGCAGCCGCTGTCCTCAGAGGTTTGAACCGCCTGTGGGATTTGAAGCTTTCTGTGAATGAACTGGCCGAGCTCGGTGCGGAAATCGGATCGGATGTCTCATTTTGCGTTCACGGGGGAACGGCTCTGGCAACAGGGCGGGGGGAAAAAATCCGCCACATCGGGACGCCGCCGCACTGCTGGGTTGTATTGGCGAAGCCGACGATCGGCGTATCAACCGCGGAAGTGTACAAGCAGCTGAAGCTCGACAAAATCGAACATCCGGATGTTCAAGGTATGATTTCTGCGATTGAAGAGAAAAATTTTCATAAAATGTGTGAAAAACTTGGGAATGTTCTCGAAACAGTCACATTGAACATGCACCCTGAAGTGGCGATGATAAAAAATCAAATGAAACGATTTGGCGCAGATGCGGTACTGATGAGCGGAAGCGGACCGACGGTGTTCGGACTGGTGCAGTATGAATCAAAAGTACAGAGAATTTACAACGGGTTAAGAGGGTTTTGCGATCAGGTATATGCTGTCCGAATGATCGGAGAACAAAATGACCTTGATTAAATCCGTATGTTAAGTTATATTATTTTTAAAAATATTCGGATTTTGGAGGTAAGTGCATGAAGTTTCGTCGAAGCGGCAGATTGGTGGATCTGACAAATTATTTGTTGACCCATCCGCATGTCTTAGTGCCATTAACCTTCTTTTCAGAACGGTATCAATCTGCTAAATCATCAATTAGTGAAGATTTAACCATCATTAAGCAGACCTTCGAGCAGCAGGGAATCGGAACGCTTCAGACAGTGCCGGGAGCAGCGGGCGGTGTTAAATACATTCCAAAGGTTAAGCTTGATGAGGCAGCAGACTTTGTCAAAACACTCGGGGAGTCGTTGGTCGATTCAGAACGGATTTTGCCCGGCGGTTATCTATATATGACGGACGTCCTCGGAAAGCCATCAGTGTTAACAAAGGCCGGGAAGATTTTTGCTTCAGCTTTTTCGGACAGGGAAATCGATGTCGTGATGACGGTCGCCACGAAAGGCATTCCGCTGGCATATGCCGTAGCGAGTTATTTGGATGTGCCGACGGTCATCGTCAGGAAGGACAACAAGGTTACGGAAGGGTCAACGGTCAGCATCAATTATGTTTCAGGTTCATCCAACCGCATTCAGACGATGTCGCTTGCAAAACGCAGCTTAAAAACGGGTTCGCACGTGTTGATCATCGATGATTTTATGAAAGCGGGCGGTACGATCAATGGCATGATCAATCTGCTGGATGAATTCAACGCTCATGTTGCTGGCATCGGCGTTCTTGTTGAAGCCCAAGGGGTGCAGGAGCGGCTTGTTGATGAGTATATGTCGCTTCTTACCCTTTCAGAAATCGATATAAAGGAAAAAAACGTAGAAATACAAAACGGAAATTTTCCGCGATTTTTTGAAGAAAATCAATAAAGAATGGGGAGATTGAGAATGGCAAAGGTTGTTCAGACAAAGGAAGCTCCGGAAGCAATCGGACCATATTCACAGGGGATTATCGTCAATAATATGTTTTACAGTTCAGGGCAAATTCCTCTGACCCCGGCGGGTGAAATGGTCGATGGAGACATCACGGAACAGACGCATCAGGTGTTCCGCAATTTAAAAGCCGTTCTGAAAGAAGCGGGCGCTTCGCTTGAAACCGTCGTGAAAGCGACCGTGTTTTTGGCTGACATGAATCAATTTGCCGAGGTTAATGAGGTCTACGGCCAGTATTTCGCTGAACATAAACCGGCGAGATCATGTGTGGAGGTTGCGCGTCTCCCGAAAGATGCATTGGTTGAAATTGAAGTCATCGCACTCGTGAAATAGATGAATCGTTAAAAGGTGGTTTTGGCTGACAAAACCATCTTTTTTTGTTGGAATTTTTGACAATTCAGTGTGTTTTTATCCCAATATTACAAAAATATTTTAGGGTTATGCAGGAAAACAAAAAAAACCGTTGAATAATTACACTAATGTTTTTATATTGGGAAAAGGTGGTGAACTACTGTGGAAGTTACCGACGTAAGATTACGCCGCGTGAATACCGATGGTCGCATGAGAGCGATTGCATCCATCACGCTGGATCACGAATTTGTAGTGCATGACATTCGTGTAATTGATGGAAACAATGGTCTTTTCGTTGCGATGCCAAGTAAGCGTACACCTGATGGAGAGTTTCGTGATATCGCTCATCCAATCAACTCAAGCACCCGCGGAAAAATTCAGGACGCGGTGTTAAATGAATATCATCGTTTGGGTGACGTTGAGGAAATAGAATATGAAGAAGCGGGAGCTTCTTAAAAAAGAAGGGCTTATAGAAAGCCCTTTTTGTTTTGCAAAAAATGATGATATGATAATAAAATGACAATATATGGTTTATCCGTGCATATATCAGTAAATGGGTGAAAATGAAGCCCGGGCAGCTTAGTTCACTAAAAGAACAGAGACTTAGCCGAAAGATATGATCCCATAAATATCCCAGAAAGTCTAAAATTTGTCGTCTTGATTTGCTGATTTCCTTTTTTGGCTTGCTTGAAATCAGCTCATATTTAGGATATATTTTTCTATGGATAATAGGGATAATGGAGGCCAATACATGGATAAGCGGTTTGCAGTTGTATTAGCAGCTGGTCAAGGAACGAGAATGAAATCAAAGTTATATAAAGTGCTTCATCCTGTTTGCGGAAAGCCGATGGTCGAACATGTTGTCGATGAAGCCCGCAAGCTGTCATTGGAAAAGTTGGTTACAATTGTCGGACATGGTGCAGAAGATGTCAAAAAACAGCTCGGGGAAAAGAGTGAATATGCTCTTCAAGCTGAACAGCTCGGTACGGCACATGCTGTCAAGCAAGCTAAATCGATTCTTGCAGGCGAAAAAGGAACGACGATCGTCATTTGCGGAGATACTCCGCTTTTAACAGCGGAAACAATGGAAGCCATGCTCCGTGAGCATCAGGAGAAAGCAGCCAAGGTTACGATTTTAACAGCACTTGCGGAAGATCCGACAGGCTATGGACGCATCATACGCAACGAAAGCGGCGATGTTGCAAAAATTGTCGAACATAAAGACGCAACAGCTGAGGAACGCCTTGTCAAAGAAATCAACACAGGAACCTACTGCTTTGATAATGAAGCTCTTTTCCAGACGATCGAGCAGGTGTCCAATGATAATGTCCAAGGGGAATATTATCTTCCTGATGTGATTGAAATCTTGAAAAATCAAGGGGAGACTGTTGCCGCTTATCAGACTGATAACTTCCAAGAAACGCTCGGAGTCAATGACAGGGTAGCTCTGTCTCAAGCTGAAGCTTATATGAAGCAGCGCATCAACAAACGCCATATGCAAAATGGCGTCAGCTTAATCGATCCAGCCAACACATACATTTCACCGGAAGCCGTCATCGGCCGGGATACCGTGATTTATCCTGGAACGGTGATCAAGGGCAGAGTTGTCATCGGTGAAGACACGATGATCGGACAAAACAGCGAGCTGGAAAACTGTACGATCGGGAGCCGGACCGTTATTAAACAGTCCGTTGTCGTGGACAGCGAAGTCGGCGACGATGTGACGATCGGGCCGTTTGCTCATATCAGACCTGACTCTAAAATCGGCAATGAAGTAAGAATCGGCAATTTCGTAGAAGTGAAAAAGTCGCAATTCGGAGATCGCAGCAAAGCATCTCATTTAAGTTACATAGGGGACGCGGAAATTGGATCGGATGTCAATCTCGGCTGCGGTTCGATTACCGTTAATTATGACGGGGAAAATAAGTTTAAAACGAAAATTGAGGACGGAGCTTTTGTTGGCTGCAACTCCAACTTGGTTGCTCCTGTAACAATCGGCGAGGGCGCTTACGTAGCGGCGGGTTCAACAATTACCGATGATGTACCCGGCCGGGCTTTGTCTATTGCAAGGGCAAGACAAGTCAACAAAGAAGACTACGTTGAGAACATACACAAAAAATAATCCTAAATCGGAGGTTTACCATGTCTAAATATGAAGACGACAATTTGAAGATTTTTTCTTTAAACTCAAATCCGGGTCTTGCGAAGGAAATCGCGGATAGCGTCGGAGTTGAGCTTGGAAAGAGTTCTGTTAAACGCTTTAGCGACGGTGAGGTTCAAATCAATATCGAAGAAAGCATCCGCGGCTGCGACTGCTATGTCATCCAATCGACAAGCGCGCCGGTGAACGAGCACATCATGGAGCTTTTGATCATGGTGGATGCGCTGAAACGCGCTTCGGCGAAAACGATTAATATCGTGATGCCTTATTACGGCTATGCCCGTCAGGACCGTAAAGCCCGTTCCCGCGAGCCGATTACCGCAAAACTCGTGGCCAACCTGCTTGAAACAGCCGGCGCTACCCGGGTGATCGCTCTTGACCTGCACGCTCCGCAAATTCAAGGTTTCTTCGATATCCCGATCGACCATTTAATGGGTGTTCCGATTTTAGGAAATTATTTTGAAGAGAAAAATTTCAAGGATGTCGTGATCGTGTCTCCTGACCACGGCGGTGTGACACGTGCCCGCAAATTGGCGGACCGCTTGAAAGCGCCGATTGCGATTATCGACAAACGCCGACCTAAGCCGAATGTAGCCGAGGTTATGAATATCATCGGACATATTGAAGGAAAAACAGCCATTTTAATCGATGATATTATCGATACTGCAGGAACGATTACGCTTGCGGCCAATGCGCTCGTCGAAAGCGGCGCAGAGGAAGTGTATGCATGCTGTACACATCCGGTTCTTTCCGGTCCGGCGATCGAAAGAATCGACAATTCCAAAATTAAAGAGCTCGTTGTGACCAACAGCATTGAGCTTCCTGAAGAAAAGAAAATTGCGAAGTTTAAACAGCTTTCTGTCGCGCCGCTGTTGGCGGAAGCGATTATTCGTGTGCATGAAAAACAATCTGTCAGCTTCCTGTTCGATTAATTTGCTCATTCTGGTTTAAAGTTTTGTCGTTATGGGTATGGTTTTAGAAAGACCAATCTAACGATAGGATGGTGCTGAATATGGCAATTTTAAAAGCGGAAGAAAGAACGGATTCCAGACGGTCTTCTTTAAGAAGAATTCGGCAATCCGGGTATGTGCCGGGTGTCATTTACGGAAGAAATCTGGAGAACAAATCCGTAGCGTTAGACAGTATCGAGCTTTTAAAAATCTTGCGCGCTGAGGGCAAAAATACGATTATCAACTTGGATATAAACGGTGATCAGCACTCTGTTATGGTGACTGAGCTGCAGACGGATCCGTTAAAAGATTCAATCGTCCATGCCGATTTTAAAGTGGTTGATATGGAAGCGGAAATGGAGGCGACGGTCCCTGTAAACCTTACGGGTGAAGCAGAGGGCATCAAACAGGGCGGTGTTCTTCAGCAGCCGCTTTACGAGCTGTCTGTCACAGCAAAGCCGAAGAACATTCCGCAAACGATCGACGTCGATATTTCCAGTCTCGAAGTCAACGATGTTCTAACCGTCGGCGATATTCCGTCCAAAGGTGATTATTCATACAACCATGAGCCTGATGAAGTTGTTGCATCCATTCTTCCTCCTCAAAAGCAGGAAGAAACGGAAGCCGAATCAGCCGCACAAGACGTTGAGGAACCAGAAAAAGGCACTGAAGAGGAAAAAGAAGAATAAATACGTAAGACGTAATCCTCCCGCGGTTACGTCTTTTGTGCTAGAATGAGGGGAAATTAGGATGCTCCCCCTCGGTATGCTGAGGCAGGGTTTTGCTTAAGGGAGGATATAGAATAATGCTTGTGTTTGCAGGATTGGGCAATCCGGGTAAAACATATGAAAATACGAGACACAATGTAGGTTTTATGACGATCGACGAGCTCTCAAAAGAGTGGAGCATTCCGCTTGATAAAACAAAGTTCAACGGTCAATACGGAATTGGATTTGTTTCCGGCAAAAAGGTTCTACTTGTTAAGCCGCTTACATATATGAACTTATCGGGAGAATGCTTGAGGCCGCTTCTGGATTATTACGAAATCCCTGTTGAGAACATGAAGGTGATCTATGATGATTTGGATCTTCCGACCGGAAAAATCCGTCTGAGGACAAAAGGAAGCGCAGGAGGCCATAACGGCATCAAATCGATGATTCAGCATCTGGGAACAGCGGAGTTTAACCGGATCAGAATCGGAATCGGCCGTCCGGTCAACGGCATGAAAATCGTCGACTATGTGCTTGGCGCTTTTACAGATGAAGAAGAGCCGGCGATACAAGAGGCCGTCAAACAATCGGCCAAGGCCTGTGAAGCTTCTTTGGAAAAACCTTTTTTAGAAGTCATGAATGAATTTAATGCAAAGGTATAAGCGGCACGGGATCAGAACATACTAGTCGTAAAAAGACTGGCTATGGGAGGTTCCTTTATGGCTTTGCATTATTACTGCCGCCATTGCGGCGTAAAAGTAGGAAGTCTTGATCATTCTTATGTCAATAGCGCGCAATTGGGCTTTGACCACTTAACAAATGAGGAAAGAAACGATATGATTTCTTATAAGGATAATGGGGATTTACACATCAGGACGATATGTGAAGATTGCCAGGAAGCGCTGGAACGAAATCCGGATTATCATCAATATCAGTCATTTATTCAATAAAAAAGCTTTGGTGTAGAGACTAGACCAAAGCATTTTTCTATTTGAGGAAGAGAGGAGGGGCTCATTTGAACAATATTCAATCATACATTACAGAAAGCGATGATTTTAAATCCATCGTCAACGGTTTAAACGAAGGGCTGAAGGAGCAGCTGCTTGCGGGGCTCTCCGGATCAGCCCGGGCGCTGTTTACAGCCGCTCTTTCAAAAGAATCTGGACGGCCGTTGTTTTTAATTACACATAACCTTTATCAGGCTCAAAAAATTACAGATGATTTAACAGGGCTGATAAAAGATCAGCCTGTCCTTTTGTATCCTGTAAATGAGTTGATTTCGTCCGAGATAGCGGTTGCAAGCCCTGAGCTGCGCTCGCAAAGGCTCGATGTTTTAAATAGGCTGGCAAGCGGAGAATCTCCGATCATAGTTGCTCCCGCTGCAGCCGTGAGAAGAATGCTGCCCCCTGTGGAAGTATGGAGAAATAGTCAGGTTCACCTTGAAACCGGAAGGGAAATCGACCCGGAAAAGCTGATTCAGACGCTGGTTCAAATCGGATATGAGCGTACGGATATGGTCGCGGCTCCAGGCGAGTTCAGTATTCGCGGGGGCATTATCGATGTCTACTCATTGACTGAGGAAAACCCGATCCGCATTGAACTGTTTGACACCGAGATCGATTCGATTCGCATTTTTAATACGGATGATCAACGGTCTCTTGAGACGCGCGAGCAAGTGAAGATCGGTCCGGCCAAGGAGCTGATCGTCCGGGATGAAGACCGGAAAAGAGCGCTTGAACAAATAGAAAAAGGTCTTGCCGACAGCCTCAAGAAACTGAAGCTTGATAAACAGAAAGAAATCCTCCATCAAAATATAGAAGAGGATAAAGAGAGGCTGGCGGAAGGAAACATTGGCCAGGAAATGGTCAAATACCTTTCTTATTTCTATGAGAAGCCTGCTAGTTTGCTAGATTATTTTCCAAACCATACTTTGCTGATATTGGATGAAATCAGCCGTATTCATGAAATGGAAGATCAGCTGCAAAAAGAAGAAGCTGAATGGATGACGAGTCTTCTCGAAGAGGGCAATATTCTTCATGATATATCGATGTCATTCCCTTTTCATCAATTCATTTCGAAACAGTCTCGCCCGATTTTATACTATTCGCTGTTTTTAAGGCATGTTCAGCATACAAGTCCGCAAAACATCGTGAATGTATCAAGCAAACAAATGCAGAACTTTCACGGACAGATGAATGTGCTCAAAAATGAAATTGAACGGTTCAGGAAATCCAAGTATACGACGGTTTTTCTCGGGGACAGCCAGGAACGCGTTGACAAGCTTGCTTCTGTTCTATCGGATTATGAAATAGAAGCTGCCCAAGCCGACCGTAATACAGGCCTTGCCCAAGGCCAAATTTACGTTATGGAGGGCAGCCTTCAATCGGGCTTCGAGCTCCCGCTGATGAAGCTGGCCGTCATCACCGAAGAAGAGCTGTTTAAAAAGCGCGTAAAAAAGCAGGCGCGCAAGCAAAAACTGACCAATGCAGAAAGAATCAAAAGCTACTCAGAATTGCAGGTCGGTGATTATGTCGTCCACGTCAATCATGGAATCGGAAAATACTTAGGCATCGAAACACTGGAAATCAACGGCATCCACAAGGATTACCTCAATATTCATTACCAGGGAAGCGATAAGCTGTACGTGCCCGTTGACCAGATTGACCAGGTCCAAAAATATGTCGGTTCAGAAGGAAAAGAACCGAAGCTGTATAAACTGGGAGGAAGCGAATGGAAGCGGGTCAAGAAAAAGGTTGAAACCTCTGTTCAGGATATCGCCGATGACTTGATTAAGCTCTATGCCGAAAGGGAAGCAAGCAAAGGGTATGCATTTTCTCCCGATCATGAAATGCAGCGCGAATTTGAAGCTGCTTTTCCATACCAGGAAACAGAGGATCAGCTGAGATCGATTCATGAAATTAAAAAAGATATGGAGAAACCGCGTCCAATGGATCGTCTGCTTTGCGGCGATGTCGGATACGGCAAGACAGAGGTGGCGATACGAGCTGCATTTAAAGCGATTGCTGACGGAAAACAGGTCGCGCTCCTTGTTCCGACGACGATTTTGGCTCAGCAGCATTATGAGACGATACAGGAGCGCTTCCAGGACTACCCGATTAACATCGGTCTGCTCAGCCGCTTCCGCACGAGAAAGGAAGCGAATGAAACGATTAAAGGCTTGAAAAACGGCACGATTGATATTGTCATCGGAACCCATCGGCTTTTGTCAAAGGATGTTGTATACAAAGATCTGGGCTTGCTTATTATCGATGAAGAACAAAGGTTCGGTGTGACACACAAGGAAAAGATTAAACGCATTAAAGCGAATGTCGACGTCTTGACGTTGACGGCGACTCCGATACCGCGAACCCTTCATATGTCCATGCTCGGTGTCAGGGATTTGTCAGTCATTGAAACTCCGCCGGAAAATCGCTTTCCTGTGCAGACGTATGTTGTCGAATACAATGGAGCACTGGTGAGAGAAGCGATTGAACGGGAGCTGGCCAGAGGCGGCCAGGTGTACTTCCTATACAACCGGGTAGAGGACATTGAAAGAAAAGCCGAAGAAATTTCAATGCTTGTGCCTGATGCCAAGGTGACGTATGCTCATGGGAAAATGACGGAAAACGAGCTTGAATCCGTCATGTTGAACTTTTTAGAAGGAGAATCGGATGTTCTTGTCAGTACGACGATTATTGAGACGGGCGTTGATATTCCAAACGTCAATACGTTGATCGTGTTTGATGCCGACAAAATGGGACTTTCCCAGCTGTATCAGCTGAGGGGCCGCGTCGGACGCTCCAATCGGGTGGCGTACGCCTATTTTACGTACCGCAAAGACAAAGTCCTCACGGAAGTGGCGGAAAAAAGGCTTCAGGCTATTAAAGAGTTCACAGAACTGGGGTCAGGGTTTAAAATCGCGATGCGCGACTTGACGATTCGCGGCGCCGGAAACCTTCTGGGTGCACAGCAGCACGGGTTTATCGATTCCGTCGGTTTTGATTTATATTCGCAAATGCTCAAGGAAGCGATTGAAGCGCGCAAGGGTGATGTGCCGCAGGTTGAAAAATTTGAGCCGGAAATCGATTTGGAGATTGACGCGTATATTCCGCAAACCTATGTCACCGACGGGAAACAAAAAATAGATATGTATAAACGGTTCAGGTCCGTCGCGACAATTGAAGAAAAGAGCGAGCTTCAGGATGAGATGATCGATCGCTTCGGCGAATACCCGAAAGAAGTCGAGTACTTATTTGCCATCGCAGAAATGAAGGTATATGCGATCAGAGAGCGAGTAGAGCTGATCAAGCAGGATAAGGACGCCGTCATGCTGACGATTGATGAACAGGCAAGCTCTGCCATCGATGGACAAAAGCTGTTTGAGCTCGGCAGCAAATATGGCAGACAGATCGGCCTCGGAATGGAAGGGAAAAAACTAAAAATCTCGATTCAAATTAAAAACCGGAAGCCGGAAGAATGGCTGGAGACGCTTCTTGAGATTTTGAAAGGCTTGCAAGACGTCAAAAAACAAACAATCGCTTCATCGTAAAATTTTGCTGTTTCTCACGTATATTACATTTGATGTGAAGGATACTAAAATCAATCAAGAGTGGAGAGTGTTTCAAGGACACAGCTCTGTTACATCCACCAGATATATCATCAAATGAAAGAGAGGCAGCAGAGATGAAAGCAACTGGTATCGTACGTCGGATTGATGATTTAGGCCGGGTCGTAATCCCGAAGGAAATCCGAAGAACCTTGCGCATTCGCGAGGGGGACCCATTGGAAATATTTGTGGATCGGGACGGGGAGGTTATTTTAAAAAAATATTCTCCCATCAGCGAGCTTGGTGATTTCGCCAAGGAATATGCGGACGCGCTTTATGACAGTTTAGGGCATTCCGTGCTGATTTGCGACCGGGATGTGTATATCGCGGTTTCCGGAAGCTCTAAAAAAGACTACTTAAATAAATCGATCAGCGATCTGGTAGAAAAAGCGATGGATCAGCGCAACTCTGTATTGGACGGGGATGCGAAGACCATCCAGCTGATTGACGGCATTGACGAAGAAGTCGCTTCTTATACGGTTGGACCGATTGTTGCAAACGGCGATCCGATCGGAGCCGTCGTAATTTTTTCGAAAGACCAGTCGATTGGTGAAGTCGAACATAAAGCAGTCGAAACGGCGGCCGGTTTTCTGGCTCGTCAAATGGAACAATAGGTCTCATTCCTTTTATTTTGACATTCCTGCTCCCTCTAAAGCAGGAATGTCGAACCCGCTTGCGATGATGGAACAGCACCCTTTTTGGGCTGTTCTTTTTTTAGTTGAGGAGTTTAAAGCGCGGGAACCGGCTCTCTATATGGTATAATAAGCACGTTTCGTGCGCTTTTTTATAAGGTGAGCGCATTGAAAGGAGCTTGCAAAATGGGCTTTTTCAACAGCCGAGGACGGCTGCTTTGGCAAGGTGCCTTTGTGCTGTCATTGGCGGGGATTTTATCAAAAATATTAAGCGCTGTATATAGAGTGCCTTTTCAAAATATTGTGGGAGATGTCGGTTTTTATATTTTTCAGCAGGTGTATCCGATGATTGGGATCTCTGTACTGCTAGCGACATCAGGCTTTCCGGTCATCATTTCAAAGCTTTTGAATGACTATGGACCGGAAGGCCGCGGGAAAATCCTCCGGGTGTCCATGCTGTTTGTGTCTGGTGTCGGCCTTGTCTTTTTTCTGCTGCTGTTTGTCGGAGCGGAGTCGATCGCAGGCCTGATGGGGGATGCGGAACTTGGTCCGGTTATTCGCGCCGTTTCGTTTTCTTATTTGCTGCTGCCCTTCGTCTCATTTTTCAGAGGCTATTTTCAAGGGAGCGAGCTGATGCTGCCGACGGCATTTTCGCAAATCGGGGAGCAGCTGCTTCGCGTTGCGGCCATCCTTATCCTGACATGGTGGCTGGTAAAGAACGGACACTCGCTATATGAAGCCGGCGCAGGAGCGGCTTTTGGCTCATTGATCGGCGGCCTTGCGGCGTTTTTGATCCTGGCGATATGTTGGACAAAAAGAGAGAGGACCGGAGTCGTTGTCACGGCTAAGGCTGGTGTTGAGACGAAAACCATTGTGAAACAGCTTTGTCTTTACACGGCAACGATCTGCGCTGCCAGCCTCATGCTGATTCTGATCCAGCTTGTCGACGCGCTGAATTTATATTCGCTTTTAACCGGGCAGGGAATGGATGAACTCCAGGCGAAACATATAAAAGGTGTATATGACAGAGGACAGCCGCTGCTGCAATTGGGAACTGTCTTTGCTGCCAGTATTGCGACGGCTCTCGTCCCGTCCCTTACGAAAGCGAAAAAACAGCGGGAAAGCGAGGCTGCCCGGGAAAAGGTGCAGTCTTCAATTAAAATCAGCTTTATGATCGGTGCCGGTGCGGCGACAGGCCTCATGTGCATTTTGGAGCCGGTTAATGTCATGCTGTTCAAAAACAGTGAAGGGACGGCTGTCCTGCAAATTTTCAGTATTTCGATTTTTTTTGCATCGGTTGCTATGACGATGACCGCTGTTTTGCAAGGCCTCGGGGACACGTTTTTTCCGGCTGTCTCCGTTTGCAGCGGATTTTTGCTGAAAGCTGTTATGAACTGCGCCCTGATCCCTCCTTTCGGTATATCCGGAGCAGCGTTGGCCACGGTGGTCTCATTTGCGGCTGTCGCCGGGCTCAATCTGATCCAGCTGCGAAGAAAGGGCTGGATTAAGCTGTCTCAATACAGAATCACCGGCATTCTGCTTTCAGCCTTTATCATGTCGGCGGTCTTAGCGGTCTGGCTTTATGTGTTTGAAGCGGTGATCACCCAGTCAAGCAGGTGGCTGTCGGCTGCCGAAAGCCTCAGTGCCGTTTTGATCGGCGGTGCGGTCTATTTATACTGTATATTCAAATTACGCGTGTTTTCAGAGAAAGAACTCGAGCTTGTGCCTTTTGGAAGCAAGCTCCTTACATTCAAACGAGAAAGGGGCGGCAGGAATGGCTCGTAAAATAACAGTTGTCGGTCTCGGGGCAGGCGATATGACCCAATTAACCCTCGGCGTCTACAAGCGTCTTACACAGGCTGAGGTTTTATATGTCCGGACGAAGGACCATCCATTAATAGAAGAGCTGAGAAAAGAAATTCCGACCATTCATTTTTTTGATGAGGTCTATGAAAAGCATGATCAATTTGATGAGGTTTACGATGAAATCGTTGCAAGGCTTTTTCGCGAGGCAGAGGAGCGGGATGTGCTTTACGCCGTGCCGGGCCACCCGTTCGTAGCGGAAAAAACGGTGCAGCTGTTGCTTGAAAGACAGCATATGCACCATACAGAAGTAGAGGTGGAGGGAGGCCACAGCTTTCTTGACGCGACATTTAACGCCTTGGAGATCGATCCGATTGAAGGCTTTCAATTTGTAGATGCCGTCCAGTTCTCCGCAGACGAAGTCGAACTTCGCCATCATCTCATTATTTGTCAGGTCTATGATCAGATAACCGCTTCAGAAGTGAAGCTGACATTGATGGAAAAGCTGCCTGACGACTATGAGGTCGTGATCGTAACAGCAGCGGGCAGCAGCATGGAAGAGGTCAGGAAAGTGCCTCTTTATGAGCTGGACAGGAGCCTTGGCATCAATAACTTGACAAGCGTCTACGTCCCGCCTGTTAAAGATGACGCGATACTTTATCAGGAGTTTTCGATGTTCCGCCGTGTTATCAGGGAGCTGCGCGGGCCGAACGGCTGCCCTTGGGATCAGAAACAAACCCATCAATCACTGAAGAAATACTTGATAGAAGAGTGCTATGAAGTGCTGGAAGCCATCGATGAAGACGATCCGGATCATCTTGTTGAAGAGCTTGGCGATGTCCTGCTGCAAATCCTTCTGCATGCGCAGATCGGCGAGGACGAAGGCTTTTTTGCAATTGATGACGTGATACGCGGAGTCACCGAGAAGATGATCAGAAGGCATCCGCATGTCTTTGGAGACGTTGCCGTTCGCGATGAGGCGGACGTCATAGCAAACTGGGAAGAGATCAAGAAGCGGGAAAAACAGACCGGTGAGACATCGCTCCTTGATGACATTCCGAAGCCGCTGCCTGCTCTGGCAAAGGCGAACAAGCTTCAAAAAAAAGCTGCCAAAACCGGATTTGACTGGTCAGACGTTGAGGATATGTGGGATAAGGTTCAAGAAGAAATAAAAGAGTTTTCGCTTGAAATCTCCGAAGCTGAACCGAACAGTAAAAAAATAAAGGAAGAATTCGGTGATCTTTTATTTGCTCTTGTCAATATCGGCCGTTACTACAAAATTGAACCAGAAGAGGCACTGACGATGACGAATGCCAAATTTTACAGGCGGTTCACGTATATTGAACAAGAAGCGAAGCGCGCCGGGAAAGACCTTGAAAGCATGACGCTTGAGGAAATGGATGAACTTTGGAATGAAGCGAAAGAATTGGAAAGGGGAAACTGAACGATGAGACTTGATAAATTTCTAAAAGTATCAAGATTGATTAAAAGAAGAACACTGGCCAAGGAGGTAGCGGATCAGGGAAGGATCTCGATCAACGGACAGCAGGCAAAAGCAAGCTCTGTCGTCAAAGCGGGAGACGAGCTTGAAGTGCGTTTCGGCCAAAAGCTTGTCACGGTCAAAGTTAACGATTTGAAGGACACGACAAAAAAAGAAGAGGCGGCCAATATGTACACCGTGCTGAAAGAAGAGAAACTCGGAGGAGAATAGGCTTGTTCTAAAAAAATCTCCCGACTCATACAATGCAGTAACGAATCTTAGTATGAGGATATGGGGGATGAATAGATGAGCTTATATTATGATCAGCACAACCCTTCCGGCGGGTCATCTGGTCCTGAACATAATGTGATGATGAAGGGCCGCAAGCTGTTGGACATTTCCGGCGTCAAACAAGTCGAGAGCTTTGACAATGAGGAATTTTTGCTGGAAACCGTCATGGGTATGCTGGCGGTCAGAGGCGAAAATCTGCAGATGAAAAATCTGGATGTGGAAAAAGGCGTTGTCTCCATTAAAGGAAGAGTGCTTGATCTCGTCTATTTGGATGAGCAGCAGGGGGAGAAAGCTAAAGGTTTTTTTAGCAAGTTGTTTAAATGACGCTGACCACCCAGTTTTATACGATGCTGGCCATGGCCGGAATGGGGGCATGGCTGGGTGCTTCCCTTGATACCTACAAACGATTTGTGCTTCGCGCAAAAACCGCCAGACTGCTTTTATTTATCCATGATCTATTGTTTTGGATGGTACAAGGTCTCCTTTTTTTCTACGTCTTGCTCAGCGTAAATGAAGGAGAGTTTAGAATCTATATCTTTTTGGCGGTCTTGCTGGGATTTGCCGCTTACCAAAGCCTTTTTAAACATATCTACAATCAAATGCTGGAATGGATGATCTCTTTTTTCGTTTTCATTTGCCGAACCGCGGCAAAAATGATGCGGATGATGATATTCCGCCCTGTCGTGTGGGCACTTCAGGCCATTTTGGCTATCATTTTGTTTACATTGAAAAATATCTATGTTCTTTTTCGATTTTTTGCGTTATGTTTATATAAGATCTTAAAATTTGCAGGCTACCCGTTTTACTTCTTAATATACCAATGCTACAAGCTGCTACCCGCCCGTATTCAGAGGCTGCTGAAACGCTTTTTTCAATCCGGAGCAGGATTTTTCAAAAAGGGAAAGAAACTATTCATAACAATTAAAACGAAATTATTGAAAAAGTGAAGGGAGGCCGTCTGGAATTGAACGATTCTAGAAAACGCAATATTTCTCAGATTCAAAATGAATATAAAGAGCAGATGGAACGGAAACAGCAGCATCTCAAAAGAAAGAGACGCGGTCTTTACAGACGGTTGACGGTATTTGGGGCCGTCGTGCTGCTTACGGCGATTGTGCTGGTCAGCTCAATGTGGACGCAATCCTCTGACATAAGCGCAAAAGAAGAGAAGAAAGAAGAACTCTTGAAAAAGCTGGATAAGCTGGAAGCAAAAAAATCGGATTTGCAAGATGAGATCGTCAAATTGAAGGACAAGGATTACGTTGCCGAGCTTGCCAGAAAGGATTATTACTTGTCAAAGGACGGGGAAATCATCTTCAAGTTTGACAAGAAGAGCAAGTAGCCTTGTTGACACTTATTTTTTTCTTTATGTATAATTAAAGAAATGATCTTTTTTAAGTCTAAGGAGGAGCACTTTTTTTATGTCGATTGAAGTTGGCAGCAAGTTGCAAGGGAAAGTAACAGGTATTACAAATTTCGGAGCGTTTGTTGAATTGCCTGGAGGATCAACAGGTCTCGTTCATATTAGTGAAGTAGCCGATAATTATGTGAAGGATATTAATGATCATCTGAAAGTCGGTGATCAAGTCCAAGTCAAGGTCATCAATGTTGAAAAAGATGGAAAAATCGGCTTGTCCATCAAAAAGGCTGTAGACCGTCCTCAATCAAGACCCAGAAATGATTTCCGCTCTAAAGAAACGTTTGAACAGAAAATGTCTAAGTTCTTAAAAGATAGTGAAGACCGTTTATCATCTCTTAAACGCAACACGGAATCAAAACGTGGAGGGCGCGGAGCAAGAAGAGGTTAACTTGCTGCTTTCTATATATACGAAAGGCATTCGTCTTATCCCAACGGATGCCTTTTTATTTTCTCGAAAATTTTATTTAAAAATCTATTGACGGACTGAACAATCCTTTGTATTATAGAACTTGTGCGTTAAAAGAACGCGAAATGATAAACATGGCGGTGTAGCTCAGCTGGCTAGAGCGTACGGTTCATACCCGTGAGGTCGGGGGTTCGATCCCCTCCGCCGCTACTTTGATATGGCCCGTTGGTCAAGTGGTTAAGACACCGCCCTTTCACGGCGGTAACACGGGTTCGAATCCCGTACGGGTCATCCGCAAAACCGGTTTCTTATGAAGCCGGTTTTTTGTTTTGCCCAAAACTGCAAAATTGCGAGAAAAGACTCGACTTATCATGAGCGATTGAAGCTTTCTACAAAAAGCGTCGAAGAGTTCTTTGGAATCGTTACCTTCTTTTGACAAAATCCTGTTTCATCTTTCGTTATAATGGCAAGCAACGAATAAACCAGTGGGGGATGAGATCATGGAAAAAGCGGAAAGAAGAGTGAACAGCCCAATTGCAGGACCATTTGTACAGAAGATCCATTCATGGTATGCCAGCATGGCGAAGCTGATGATGCAGCATTTGTATTCGCTCTTTTTCTATAAAGGGTTCATTTATATGATCATCGGTTTTTTATTGGGACGAGCCTTCATTTTGTCGGAGGTGATTCCATTTGCCCTTCCATTTTTCGGAGCGATGCTGTTGATTAAAAAAGATAAAGCCTTCTTGGCCTGTCTGGCGCTGCTTGCGGGAGCTTTGAGCATTTCACCGCAGCATGCACTGTTTATCCTTGCCGCACTCGTTACATTTGCCATATGTTCAAAAATGACTTCTTTTATTATAAAAGATCCGGTCAGGACGCTGCCTGTCGTCGTTTTTTTGGCAATGGCGCTGGCGAGATGCGGGTTTGTTTATGCTCAGCACGGAACGGTGTCAAACTATCACTACATTATGGCTTTTGTCGAAGCAGGGCTGTCCTTTATTTTGACCTTGATTTTTTTGCAAAGCCTGCCGATCGTGACATCAAAGCGGGCCAAACAATCTTTGAAAATTGAGGAAATCATCTGCTTTATGATATTAATTGCATCCGTTCTCACCGGATTAACGGGTGTTTCATTCCAAGGCATGCAGGCTGAACTGATATTGGCCCGGTATGTCGTGCTGGCCTTCGCGTTTATCGGCGGCGCCAGCATCGGCTGTACGGTCGGGGTTGTGACTGGATTGATTCTCAGCCTCTCCAATATCGGCAATCTATATCAGATGAGCCTGCTGGCTTTTTCAGGCCTTCTCGGCGGTCTGTTAAAAGAAGGAAAAAAAGTAGGCGCCGCGGTCGGCCTGCTGATCGGATCATTGCTGATTTCTCTTTATGGAGAAGGTTCGGCTGAACTTGTGCCGACATTGTATGAATCCTTAATAGCGATCGGTTTGTTTCTGTTAACACCGCAGTCCATCACGAAAAAAGTGGCCAAATATATCCCCGGAACGGTCGAACATGCCCAGGAGCAGCAGCAATATGCAAGAAAAATCCGGGATGTCACCGCCCAAAAAGTTGATCAATTTTCAAATGTGTTTCATGCTTTGTCAGAAAGCTTTGCCACATTTTATCATTCCGTTCCTGACGAAGAAGGGAAGGAAAAAGAAATCGATCTGTTTTTAAGCAAGGTGACTGAACACTCCTGTCAATCTTGTTATAAGAAAAACAAGTGCTGGGTACAGAACTTTGATAAAACATATGATTTGATGACGCGGGTTATGCAGGAAACAGAAGAAAAGCAATACTATCAAAACCGCAAGCTGAAAAAAGAATTCAATCAGCACTGTTCTAAATCGAAACAGGTTGAAGCGCTGATCGAGGACGAGCTTACACACTTCAGAGCAGATCAGACGTTAAAGCAAAAGGTCCATGACAGCAGACGTCTCGTAGCGGAGCAGCTCCTCGGCGTATCCCAGGTCATGGCCGACTTTTCTCGGGAAATAAAAAGGGAGAGGGAGCAGCACTTTATCCAGGAAGAGCAAATTCGCGAAGCGCTGCAGCATTTCGGCATCGAAATTCAGCAGGTTGAAATCTACAGTCTTGATCAAGGAAATATCGATATCGAAATGAGCATCCCATATTGCAACGGGCATGGGGAGTGTGAAAAAATCATTGCCCCGATGTTGTCTGATATTTTGGAGGAGCAGATCATCGTTAAGGCTGAGCAATGTGCCGGACACCCGAACGGCTACTGCCACGTCGCTTTCGGATCGGCGAAATCCTACCGTGTGTCGACGGGGGCGGCCCATGCAGCCAAAGGCGGCGGCCTCGTCTCCGGCGACAGCTATAATATGATGGAGCTTGGCGCAGGCAAATACGCCGCCGCCATCAGCGACGGCATGGGCAACGGAGCCAGGGCTCATTTTGAAAGCAATGAAACGATCAAACTGCTTGAAAAAATTCTCCAGTCAGGCATTGATGAAAAGGTTGCGATCAAAACGATCAACAGCATCCTTTCATTAAGAACAACAGATGAGATTTACTCAACGCTTGATCTGTCCATCATTGATTTACAGGATGCGAGCTGCAAATTTTTAAAAATCGGTTCGACCCCAAGCTTTATTAAGAGGTCAGATCAAATCATCAAAGTCCAGGCCAGCAATTTGCCGATCGGCATCATCACCGAATTTGACGTCGATGTTGTCAGCGAGCAATTAAAAGCGGGAGATCTCCTGATTATGATGAGCGACGGAATTTTTGAAGGGCCGAGACATGTGGAAAATTACGACCTTTGGATGAAACGGAAGCTGAAATCACTGAAAACAGAGGATCCTCAGGAAATCGCCGACTTGATCATGGAAGAGGTTATTCGGACAAGATCAGGCCTGATTGAGGATGATATGACAGTGCTTGTCATCAAGATCGACCATAATACACCAAAATGGGCTTCCATTCCGGCGCCGGCTTTTTTGCAAAAGAACCAAGAGATTTCATAGCATTCGTATAAATCAAATTTCTTCTGGCGATGATGAAACTAAATCAAGACTCCAGGAGGAATAAAAATCATGAAAAAGGGGCACTTGAATCAAATCCTGCTCATTACAGACGGATGTTCAAACCGCGGTGAAGACCCGCAGGCGATGGCGGCCTTTGCAAAAGAGCAGGGGATCACCGTAAATGTTATTGGGATTATGGAAGAAAATGCGATGGATCAAGAAGCGATGAATGAAGTTGAAGGAATCGCTCTTGCAGGAGGCGGTGTTCATCAGGTGGTCTATGCTTCCCAGCTGTCGCAAACGGTTCAGATGGTGACGAAAAAAGCAATGACACAAACGCTTCAAGGTGTGGTCAACAATGAGCTGAAACAGATTCTCGGAAAGTCTACAGAAATCGATGAACTGCCCCCTGATAAGCGCGGGGAAGTCATGGAAGTCGTTGATGAGCTCGGGGAAACCGTTCATCTACACGTTTTGGTTCTTGTCGACACAAGCGCAAGCATGAATCCAAAGCTCCCGACAGTCAAAGAAGCATTGATCGATCTGTCGATCAGCCTAAACTCAAGAATCGGTGACAACGAATTTGCGATGTTTATATTTCCCGGGAAAAAACAAGAGGTTGAGCTTGTGCTGGATTGGACGCCAAAGTTTGAATCTCTATCCTCAATATTTTCCAAACTGGCGGCGGGAGGCATTACCCCGACAGGCCCGGCAATCAGAGAGGCGATTCAGCATTTTAATAAAATCAGCTCGAGAAGGGGCATGTTAGAAGATGATGAAAGACGCTTCGACGAGTATAGCGGGTAGTTTAAAGCCGGGTTTAAAGGTTGTTGGAAAGTGGAACAATCATTCCTATAAGATCATCAGACAGCTGGGAAAAGGGGCTAATGGCGTTGTGTACCTAGCTGATTCAACTAAAGGACGTGTGGCGCTTAAAGTGAGCGATGACAGTCTGTCCATTACGTCGGAAGTGAATGTTCTGAAATCTTTTTCAAAGGCCCAGGCTAAAGCGATGGGGCCTTCTTTTTTTGATGTGGATGACATGCTGTTGTCCAATACCGGCAAAAAACTCTCATTTTATGTCATGGAATATATCGAGGGGCCCCTTCTTTTACGTTATGTCAGCGAAAAGGGGGAGGAATGGATTCCGGTATTGATCAGTCAGCTTCTATCAAGCTTAGCGATCATCCATCGCGAAGGATGGGTTTTTGGAGATTTAAAACCGGAAAATTTGATCGTGACGGGGCCTCCGGCAAGAATTCGCTGTATTGATGTCGGGGGAACGACAAAAGAAGGCCGGGCGATCAAGGAGTACACGGAGTTTTTTGACAGGGGATATTGGGAATGTGGAACCCGCAAGGCTGAACCATCATATGATTTGTTTTCCGTGGCCATGATTATGGTGAACTGTGTGACTAAAAAAGAATTCAAGAAGTCGGCCAAGCCGACGGATCAGCTTTTGACAGTCATTGACAGTCAGCCGTTTTTATCAAAATATAAAGCGGTTTTGGTTTCAGCTTTAAAAGGAAAGTATAAAACAGCGGATGAAATGAAGACCGACCTGCTCGAGGTGAGCCGTCCGGTTAAGGGACAAAGCAGCAGGCATCAGCCGAGAACCGCCCGCCGTTCGCAGGTGCCGGCCTCAGCGCGAGGCCCGGGTCAACGGGCGCATGCGGCGCCTCAGCAGCGTTCGCGAAGCGGCCGCAGGGTGAGGAAAGCCCGGCAGAAATCCGGCGGTATCTTTGAAACGCTGTTGATCGTCGTCAGTGTCCTTGCCCTTTATTTTGCCTATATCGTTCTGTTCTTTATGTGAAGAACATACAAGGCCGATAGCTCTTCTTTGCAGGGACTGATTGAAAGTGTTAGGATTATTTATATCTTTTGAAAATCACCCTGCTCTAAGTGGGAGGACATTGTGAAAACGATAGAAGATTTCATGAAAAAAAACGATCTGTCTTTTGATGGAACAACGATCATCGTTGGCGTCTCCGGCGGACCTGATTCCATGGCCCTGCTTCACGCCTTGCATCATTCGATTCCCGAAACGGCGACACTTATTGCCGTACATGTCGATCATATGTTCAGGGGCCGGGAGTCTGAGGAAGACATGCGTTTTGTTGAGCAATATTGCAGAGCGGAAGGGATATACTGTGAAGCCCGGCAAATCGATGTCGGCAAGTATGCTTCTGAAAACAGCCTGAACAAACAGGCGGCCGCAAGAGAGTGCAGATTCCGCTTCTTTAAGGAGCAAATGAATCAGCATCAGGCGGGATTTTTGGCATTGGCACATCATGGAGATGACCAGGTGGAGACGATGCTGATGAAATTGGCGAAGGGCACGGTCGGTTTAGGCCTTGCCGGTATGCAGCCGAAGCGCCGCTTTGAGAGCGGATGGCTGATCAGGCCGTTTCTCGAGCTTGCCAAAGAAGACCTTCTGGCTTACTGCAAGGTGAACCGTGTCCCGTTCAGGACAGATCCGAGCAATGCTGAGGACGACTATACACGAAACCGATTCAGGCATTATGTTCTCCCTTTCTTAAAGAAAGAGTCGGAAGATGTCGATTCCCCGGTGAGAGCCGACTCTTCTATTTCCAGGCTCTTTGCCTCGACGACTCGAAGATCGGCGCCGATCCTGTCGCCGCTTGAAAAGCGCACCACATCACCCGGCACAAGCTCTTTTGAAGGAACTTTGATCCAGCTCCCTTCCCTTAGCACTGTCACCTGGGGAGCCGACAGTTCCTTCAATGCCTCAAGCGACCGTTCCGCCCGCCTCTCCTGAAAAAATCCGAGAATGCCATTTACAAAGATAATCGCAATGATGGCGATCGCATCGATGTACTCCCCCAAAAAACCGGAAATCAGCGTCCCGCACCTTCTCGATCTCCCTATGCCTTTACAAAGAAGGGGAGTTCAACTAATATTAAACTATCTTTATGAAAACGTTCCATCGGCGTTTTCAGCCCATCATATTAAGTTGTTTCTGGAATGGATTTCAAAAACGGGTCCATCCGGTTCTCTTGATTTTCCAAACGGGCTTAAAGTGGTTAAATCTTATCATACATGTTTGTTTACATTTCAGCGTTTGCAATGTGAAAAAATTTCCTATCACTATGAAATCAGCGGTGCGGAAGACGAAGACCTGATGCTTCCTAACGGATATTCCCTTCATGTGAGCAGACAAGGTGCAGCCCACGTGCCGAAAGGAAATGATGTTTTTGCAGCAAGTTCCAAGCATGTTCATTTCCCCCTTTATGTACGGACAAGGCAAAAAGGAGACAGAATCCAACTTAAAGGGATGAACGGCTCAAAAAAGGTTAAAGATATATTTATTGATGAAAAAGTACCTCTTGCGAAAAGAGACAGCTGGCCCATTGTGACAGACGCGGACGGAAGGATTGTTTGGATACCCGGTCTGAAAAAAACCATTTTTGAGGAACTTGATGTTACAAACAATGATCGCATTGTATTACAATATAGACAGCATGAAAAGTGTAGGGGGCTAGCAAAGAATGAAACAAGATATTGAAAATATCCTGATCTCTGAGGAGGAGATCCAAAAAAAGGTCAAGGAGCTCGGCACCGCATTAACAGATGAATACAGCGGCAAGTTCCCGTTGGCCATCGGCGTGTTAAAGGGAGCCATGCCGTTTATGGCCGATCTTTTAAAGCATATTGATACATATTTGGAAATGGATTTCATGGATGTATCAAGCTATGGCAATTCCACGGTTTCTTCCGGCGAAGTCAAAATCATTAAAGATTTGGATACATCAGTCGAGGGCCGTGACATCTTAATTATTGAAGACATCATCGACAGTGGGCTGACTTTAAGTTATCTTGTGGAGCTTTTCCGGTACCGCAAAGCAAAGTCGATTAAGATTGTAACCCTTCTTGATAAACCGAGCGGACGCAAGGCGGATATCAAAGCGGACTATGTCGGCTTTGAAGTGCCGGACGCATTCGTTGTGGGATACGGTCTTGATTATGCGGAGCGCTACCGCAATCTTCCGTACATCGGAGTTCTCAAGCCGGCGGTTTATGAAAGCTGATTACGAAAGGGATATCTGTTGTATTGGAACGATTTTCTATGATACTATTGAACATAGTTGTGCTTACTGTGGGAGGAGGTAAGGAATGAATCGGGTCTTCCGTAATACCATTTTTTATTTACTTATTTTATTAGTTGTAATCGGAGTTGTGAGCTACTTCCAAACCGCAAATCCGAAAACAGAAAATATGACGTACAGTGACTTTGTTTCAAACCTTGAAAACGGGAAGGTTGAGAATGTTTCCATCCAGCCTGTCAGAGGTGTTTACGAAGTCCGCGGGCAGCTGAATAATTATGAAAAAGACCAATATTTCCTGACCCATGTTCCTGAAGGAAAAGGGGCAGACCAGATTATTGATCAAGTCAAAAAGATGAAGATACAAGTTGAACCTGCACAGGAAACAAGCGGATGGATGACCTTCTTTACCACCATCATCCCTTTTGTAATTATCTTCATTCTTTTCTTCTTCCTGCTTAATCAGGCTCAAGGCGGCGGAAGCCGTGTCATGAACTTCGGTAAAAGCAAGGCTAAGCTATATACAGAAGAAAAGAAACGCGTCAAATTCAAAGATGTGGCAGGAGCGGATGAGGAAAAACAAGAGCTTGTCGAAGTCGTCGAGTTTCTGAAGGATCCCCGCAAATTTGCTGAACTCGGAGCAAGGATTCCGAAAGGTGTGCTTTTGGTCGGACCTCCGGGTACAGGTAAAACGTTGCTTGCGAAAGCTTGTGCCGGTGAAGCTGGCGTGCCTTTCTTCAGCATCAGTGGATCAGACTTCGTGGAAATGTTCGTCGGGGTCGGTGCTTCACGTGTACGCGACCTGTTTGAAAATGCGAAGAAGAATGCGCCGTGTCTGATTTTCATCGATGAGATCGATGCAGTCGGACGTCAGCGTGGTGCGGGTCTAGGCGGCGGCCATGACGAACGGGAGCAGACGCTGAACCAGCTTCTTGTTGAAATGGACGGCTTTAGCGCCAATGAAGGGATCATCATTATTGCCGCGACTAACCGCGCAGACATTTTAGACCCTGCATTGCTTCGTCCGGGACGCTTTGACCGTCAAATTACAGTTGACCGTCCTGATGTAAAAGGCCGTGAAGAAGTGCTTCGCGTCCATGCGAGAAACAAACCGCTTGACGAATCTGTCAACTTGAAATCAATCGCGATGAGAACGCCTGGATTCTCCGGTGCGGATCTTGAGAATCTTTTGAATGAAGCGGCTCTCGTAGCAGCCCGCCATGATAAAAAGAAAATCGATATGCGCGACATCGATGAAGCGACAGACCGCGTCATCGCCGGTCCTGCTAAGAAAAGCAGGGTGATTTCGAAAAAAGAACGCAATATCGTTGCTTATCATGAAGCGGGGCACACCGTCATCGGACTTGTTTTGGACGAAGCGGATATGGTGCACAAAGTAACAATCGTACCCCGCGGCCAAGCCGGCGGATATGCCGTTATGCTTCCTAAGGAAGACCGTTATTTCCAAACAAAACCGGAACTTCTCGATAAAATCGTCGGTCTGCTTGGAGGCCGTGTAGCCGAGGAGATTATATTCGGCGAAGTCAGCACGGGAGCCCATAATGACTTCCAGCGTGCCACCGGCATCGCTAGACGGATGGTTACGGAGTTTGGAATGTCTGAAAAACTCGGTCCACTTCAGTTCGGACAGTCTCAGGGCGGCCAGGTCTTCTTGGGTCGTGACTTCAACAATGATCAAAACTACAGTGACGCGATCGCGTATGAAATTGATAAGGAAATCCAGCGCTTCATCAAAGAATGTTATGAACGTGCGAAAACGATCCTTACCGAAAACCGCGATAAGCTTGAACTGATCGCTCAGACATTGCTGGAAGTCGAAACGCTCGACGCTGAGCAAATCAAGCATTTGACTGAGCACGGAAAACTTCCTGACCGGACCTATGCAGATGATGTTCAGGAGAAAAAAGACGATGTCAAAGTAAACATCAACAAAAGAGATGATGAAGAGAGAAAAGAGGATGACAAAGCGTAATTCCCATCCCTTTTCCCTTCGTTTTAAGAAAACTGCCAAGCGTATGCTATTCGGCAGTTTTCTTATTTTTTTGCCTTTTTAGAGCCGCTTTGGCGAAATCTCTTTCCGCCGGTTTGATTCGTTTACAAAAAGAATCGGCATCGTGTATTGTATGATGGTAGAATGTTTTATGACCAAGTAAGAGAAACTAGTCAAAAGTGGTGATCAGAATGTTACTCGTTATAGATGTGGGAAATACAAACACCGTTCTAGGCATATATCACGACGGGGAGTTAGAATATCACTGGCGGATTGAAACAAGCCGCCACAAAACAGAAGATGAATTCGGCATGCTCCTCAGGTCTTTATTTGATTATGTTGGACTGATGTTTGACCAGATCGAAGGAATTATCATTTCATCAGTTGTACCGCCGATCATGTTTTCCCTTGAAAGAATGTGTACAAAATACTTTCAGATCGAGCCGCAGATCGTCGGGCCCGGTATGAAGACAGGATTGAATATTAAATACGATAATCCGAAAGAAGTCGGAGCTGACCGTATCGTTAATGCAGTGGCGGCGATTCATCTTTACGGAAGTCCGCTGATTGTCGTTGATTTTGGAACCGCTACAACATACTGTTATATCAACGAACGCAAAGAATACATGGGCGGAGCGATCGCGCCGGGCATCACGATCTCGACAGAAGCCCTTTACTCAAGAGCTGCAAAGCTTCCTAGAATTGAAATCGCAAGGCCGGACAACATTGTCGGTAAAAGCACGGTCAGCGCCATGCAATCCGGCATTCTTTACGGGTATGTCGGACAAGTTGAAGGCATTGTCAAACGGATGAAATGGCAGTCGAAACAAAATCCGAAAGTCATTGCGACAGGCGGTCTGGCTTCTTTGATTGCGGATGAGTCCGATTGTATAGATGTTGTCGATCCGTTTCTCACATTAAAGGGACTTGAGCTGATATACGAGCGGAATCGCGTTGAAAGTGTATAGGAGGATGACGATGGACTATTTAGTAAAAGCGATTGCATATGACGGCAAAGTCAGGGCATATGCAGCAAGAACGACAGAAACGATTCATGAAGCACAAAGACGCCACAATACCTGGCCGACCGCTTCCGCCGCTTTAGGAAGAACGATGACGGCGGCCGTGATGCTGGGCGCTATGCTGAAAGGCGAAGACAAGCTGACCGTTAAAATTGAAGGCGGCGGACCGATCGGGGCTATTGTCGCCGATGGAAATGCAAAGGGAGACGTTCGGGGCTATGTGTCCAACCCTCATGTCCATTTTGATTTAAATGAGCATGGAAAGCTTGATGTCAGAAGAGCTGTGGGAACGTCGGGAACGCTCAGCGTTGTAAAGGATCTTGGTTTGCGCGACTTGTTTACCGGTCAAGTCGAAATCGTTTCCGGAGAAATTGGCGATGATTTTACATATTATCTTGTCTCTTCTGAACAAGTCCCTTCCTCGGTGGGCGTTGGTGTGCTCGTCAATCCGGACAATACGATTTTGGCAGCCGGCGGCTTCATCATACAGCTGCTGCCCGGGACTGATGATGAAACCATCACAAAGCTGGAGACTAACTTATCCCAGGTGGAACCGATTTCCAAGCTGATTCAAAAAGGGCTGACCCCTGAGGAAGTATTGAGAACGGTTCTGGGGGAAGAAGCGGAAGTGCTGGAAACCGTTCCAGTCCGCTTTACCTGCAATTGTTCAAAAGAGCGTTTCGCAAGAGGAATTATCGGTCTTGGCAAACAAGAGATTCAAGCCATGATTGATGAAGATGGAAAAGCCGAGGCGCAATGCCATTTTTGCAATGAAACGTATCTGTTTACAAAAGAAGAGCTTGAAGCGCTTCGAGATGAAATTTAATGCCCGCTATTCATGTAGCGGGTCTTTTACAATGGGAAAAGGGGAGAAACGATATTGAAATCAAGAACGCTGTGGCCGATTATCATTGGCGCAATTTTTGTCAACTGTATTGTGATTGCATATGTTCTCACAAAGTCGCAGACCGCTTCCACTTCATCAGCCCAGGAGGTGATTGCCAACATTGGAAAGAGCGGCATTACCCGGGAGGAATGGCTGAGTGAGATGGAGGACCGCTTCGGAAAGGCTACTTTGGAAGATATGATCAATGAGCGTGTCGTCAACCAGCTGGCTGAAAAAAATAACATCAAAATCTCTGATGATGAAATCGACAGGGAGTTTCTTTTGATCAAAGCCGTTTATAATTCTTTCTATGAAGACGAACATACGACGGAAAAAGAGTGGAGAGAACAGATCAAGCACAATATACTTCTTGAAGAGCTCCTCACTAAAGACATTGTGATCCCGGAAAGCGAATTAAAGTCTTTCTATCAGAAAAATAAAGACCTGTATAAATTCGATGATTCTTACCGCTTGAAGCATATCGTTGTAAAAGATAAAGATGAAGCTGAACAAGTGTTAAAGGAACTGAAGGGCGGATCAAGCTTTGAAGCGGCCGCTGCCGAACACTCGACAGACCGATATACGGCGCCTTATGGCGGAGACCTCGGCTTTGTCAATGAGCAGAATGAAAACATCCCGGCAGAATATTTGCAAGCAGCCAAACATTTAAAAGAAAACGAGTGGGTCGATGAACCGATTCAAACGAGCCAGGGCTATTCCGTTATTCAGCTGAAAGAAAAGCTGAACGGCCGGTCTTTCACTTACAGCGAAGTCAAGAATCAAATCCGCAGACAGATCGCAATGGATCAGATTGGCGACAAAGCCTCAGTTAAAACCCTCTGGAAAGATGCAAACGTATCGTGGTTTTATGGTGATAAAAATAAAGATTGACAAAATTTTTTGATATTGATAAATTAGTTATAATCCCAATAAAATTACTCGGAAATTGAGGTGTTCATATGGTTCGCGTTGCAAACTCTGTTTATGACTTAATCGGAAACACACCTGTTGTTAAATTAAATCGTCTTGTTGATGAAGACAGTGCTGATGTATATGTAAAGCTTGAGTATATGAATCCCGGCAGCAGTGTTAAAGACCGGATTGCGCTTGCGATGATCGAAGACGCCGAAGAAAAAGGCCTTCTGAAAGAAGGAGATACACTGATTGAGCCGACAAGCGGAAATACAGGAATCGGCCTTGCCATGGTCGCTGCTGCAAAAGGCATCAAAGCCATCCTTGTGATGCCTGATACAATGAGTTCCGAGCGCCGCAACCTTCTTCGCGCTTATGGAGCGGAGCTTGTGCTGACACCGGGCGCTGAAGGAATGAAAGGTGCGATTAAAAAAGCGGAAGAACTGGCTAAAGAAAACGGCTATTTTATGCCTCAGCAATTTAACAACCCTGCAAATGCGGAAGTGCATCGCCGCACGACAGGCCAGGAAATCGCTGAACAATTTGGAGATGGACTTGATGCGTTCGTCGCCGGTATCGGAACCGGCGGAACCATTACAGGAGCCGGCGAGGTTCTGAAAGAAAAAAATCCGTCGATCAAAATTTTTGCTGTGGAACCGACAGATTCTCCGGTTCTTTCAGGAGGAAAACCAGGGCCGCATAAAATTCAAGGAATCGGAGCCGGGTTCGTACCTCAAATTTTGAATACTGATGTTTACGATGAAATTATTACGGTGAAAAATGAAGAAGCCTTTGAATTTGCCCGTAAAGCTGCAAGAGAAGAAGGAATCCTGGGCGGAATTTCTTCAGGAGCGGCGATCTTCGCTGCCATTCAAGTTGCTAAAAAGCTCGGAAAAGGCAAAAAAGTGCTTGCCGTACTCCCAAGTAATGGTGAGAGATACTTAAGCACACCTCTTTATCAATTTGAATAGGTTTAAAAAAGTGTTGGGCTGTCGACGATGTCGGCGGCCTTTTGCTTTATAAAAGGAGGTCGGTGTCCTTGAGTAAAATGCTCAAGGGCTTTTTATGTATTGGAAATGAAATTCTCTTTTCTTTAAAAAAAGATTTGCATTACAATAAGGACAATAGAATAACGGTTAGGAATGATACGATGACACAACGAAGGCCTGTAGCCAGAATATACCCATATTCCCAGGAACGTTTTTTTAAAAGGTATGAATGTCTTTCGAAAGGAAAAAAACACCATGTGCTCCTGGAAAGCGCCAGAGGCGGCGACTACAGTATAGCCGGTCTTGATCCTGTCGCCATCGCGAAAGGGAAAGACGGGATCACGACCATTCAATATAAAGGGGAAACGATATTTAAAGAAGGAGATCCGTTTTTACAGTTTACCCGATGGTTTCAGGAATTGAAAACGGAGACGGTTGCAGATTTTCCTGATTTTCAGGGAGGGGCTGTCGGCTTTTTAAGCTATGACTATGCCCGCTATATTGAAAAATTTAAACATCTGTCTATCGATGATCTGCAAACGCCTGACTTATTCTTTCTCGTGTTTGATGATCTGGCCGTCTATGACCATGCAAAGGAAGAGCTTTGGCTGATCACGCACAAAAACGGAGAAGAGCTTTCCTCTACGGAAGATCAACTGAATCAGCTTGAACAGATGTGGATGTCACGCGATGCGGAACCCGCAGCAGCTGAAGAACCGGCGGACAATAAAGGGGCTTCGTTTGCACCTTCATTTACCGAAGAGGGCTTTTCACAGGCGGTTGAAAAAATAAAGCAATACATCGCAAGCGGTGACGTGTTCCAGGTGAATCTTTCCCTGCGGCAGTCAGAGCGGCTGTCGGCGGCGCCGTTTGACGTTTATAAAATGCTGAGAAAAGTGAATCCCTCTCCTTACATGGCATACTTGGAAACCCCGGATTTCCAGGTGATTTGCGGATCGCCTGAACTGCTGATTAAAAAGAAAGGAACCCTGCTGGAAACAAGGCCGATTGCAGGGACAAGATCCCGCGGGGCGGATGAAGCGGAGGATGAAGCGCTCGCGAATGAACTGATCATGAATGAAAAAGAGCGGGCCGAGCACGTGATGCTTGTGGATTTAGAGCGGAATGACCTTGGCAGGGTGTCAAAATACGGCTCCGTTCGCGTCGATGAATTCATGGTGATTGAAAAATATTCCCATGTCATGCACATTGTTTCAAATGTGTGCGGTGAAATCAAAGAAGAATGCGATGCGGTTGATGTCATCCACGCGGTGTTTCCCGGCGGAACGATTACAGGGGCTCCGAAGGTAAGAACAATGGAAATCATTGAAGAGCTTGAGCCGACAAGGCGAGGGCTTTATACTGGTTCTATAGGATGGTTCGGATATAATCAAGATATGCACTTTAATATCGTCATCCGAACGATTTATGTCAAAGCAGGCCATGCGTTCATGCAGTCGGGAGCGGGAATCGTCATTGATTCAAACCCTAAGCATGAATATAAGGAATCATTTAAAAAGGCCATTGCGATGAAAAAGGCGCTGCAGTTGAGTGAAGAAGAGAAAAAAAGAGCAGAGGAGAGCTGAGAAAATGATTTTGATGATCGACAATTATGACTCGTTTACGTACAATTTGGTGCAATATTTAGGAGAGCTCGGCGAAGAATTGATCGTCAAGCGCAATGATGAAGTGACACTGGCGGGCATTGAAGAATTGTCCCCGGATTTTCTGATGATTTCGCCGGGGCCGTGCAGCCCTGATGAGGCCGGAATCAGCCTTGAAGCGATCCGTCATTTTGCAGGGAAGATTCCCATTTTCGGAGTCTGCCTCGGACATCAATCCATCGCCCAGGTTTTCGGCGGCGATGTCGTCAGAGCGGAACGGTTGATGCATGGGAAGACATCAGAGATTTCCCACGATGGTTTAACCGTTTTTAAAGGCTTGGAAAGTCCGCTGACGGCTACCCGGTATCATTCGCTGATCGTTAAACCTGAAACCTTGCCGAGCTGCTTTACCACATCCGCTTGGACTGATGAAGGAGAGATTATGGCCATCAGGCATAAAGAGCTGCCGATCGAAGGTGTGCAGTTTCATCCGGAGTCTATTATGACCTCCTGCGGAAAAGAGATGCTCAATAATTTTATTGAGACTTACCGAAAGAAAGTGAACGCATGATCATTTACATGAACGGTCATTATGTGAAAGAGGAGGAAGCGAGACTTTCTCCTTTTGACCATGGTTTTTTATATGGAATCGGCGTTTTTGAAACATTTCGCCTCTATAAAGGGAAGCCGTTTCTTTTGGAATGGCACATGGAAAGGCTTCAGACAGCATTGAATGAACTGAAAATAGAGACGGCGCTGACAGAGAGCGATGTCCTCAGTGTGCTGGACAAGCTGCTCGAATTGAATCAGCCGCCAAATGGCAATGCGAGGATCAGGCTCAATATATCAGCCGGTCCCGGGGGATCAGGGCTTTTTCCCGATTCATACAAAAATCCCTGCATCATGGTGATGATGAACCCTTTTGATCCGGCATCCGTACCGGAGGAAAAGGAAGGAATCATTTTGCAGGTTCGCCGAAACACGCCTGAGGGGCCTTTCCGGCTGAAATCCCACCACTTTTTAAACAACCTGTATGGAAAAAGAGAACTCGGAAGTGATCCGGGAAAAGAAGGGATTTTTCTTACCGCGAGCGGAGATGTAGCCGAGGGCATTGTTTCCAACCTTTTTTGGCAAAAAGACGGATGTGTGTATACACCTTCACTGAAGACCGGAATTTTAGACGGTGTGACGCGGCGATATGTGCTGGAGCGGCTCGACAGTATGGGAATGAAGGTCAGACAGGGGGAATATCCGTTGGATCATCTTCTCGCTGCTGAGGAAGCATGGATGACCAATTCCGTTCAGGAGATTGTGCCGTTCCGCCAAATCGGCGCCACTGCATTCCCGGGAAAGGATGGAAGTCTGACAAAGAAACTGCAAAAGGTGTACACTAACGATAGAACAGCAAAAGACGAAAATTGAATCTAAAGGGTGAGGGATATGGCGCTGCAAACAACAGTCCGTTCAAAGCGGCTGAAAGCAAAACAATACACGTTGTCATATGAAGATAAAACATTAATTATGGGCATTTTAAATGTCACGCCTGACTCGTTTTCCGACGGAGGGAAATACAACAGTATAGACCGCGCAGTGGTCCATGCGAAACAGATGATAGAAGACGGCGCCCATATCCTTGATATCGGGGGAGAATCGACAAGGCCCGGAGCCGAGAAGGTTTCCCTTGATGAGGAGCTTGCAAGAGTCATTCCTGTAATTGAAAAGCTTGTACAGGAAATCGATGCACCGATATCGGTTGACACATATAAGGCTGGGGTAGCCGATGAAGCGCTAAAAGCCGGAGCTTCGATTATCAATGATGTATGGGGCGCCAAAGCCGATCCCGAAATGGCTGCTGTCGCCTCTCGGCATGATGTGCCGGTTATCTTGATGCACAATCGACATGAACGAAATTATACAGATTTAATACCAGACATGATGTCCGATCTGATGGAATGTGTAGACATTGCGAAGTCCGCCGGAGTGCAAGACCATCACATCATCCTTGATCCCGGTATCGGTTTTGCCAAAACATATCATGACAATCTTATGGTCATGAATGAGCTGGAGAGATTCAAGAGTCTGGGCTACCCGCTTTTACTGGGCACCTCGCGCAAAAGGTTTATCGGACGCGTCCTGGATTTGCCGCCTGAGGAACGGGCGGAAGGGACAGGCGCGACAGTATGCCTCGGCATTCAAAAAGGATGCGACATTGTCAGAGTCCATGACGTCAAGCCGATTGCTAGAATGGCGAAAATGATGGATGCGATGATCGATAAGGGAGGCGTTTATCATCGATAAAGTATATATAGAGGGAATGGAATTTTACGGATACCACGGGGTTTTTCAAGAGGAGAACAAACTCGGCCAGCGTTTCCGCGTTGATTTGACGGCAGGATTAGACTTGAGCGTAGCAGGAAAGACCGATGATATTGATGCGACCATTAACTATGCAGAGCTGTACAAGCTCTGTAAAGAGGTCGTGGAAGGAGAGCCGGTCAACCTTGTCGAAACCCTTGCAGAAACGATAGCCGAGAAAGTCCTCGGTCAATTTGAAGCGGTTCAGGAATGCACTGTCAAGGTGATCAAACCAGATCCGCCGATACCCGGACATTACAAATCCGTAGCCATAGAAATGACGAGAAAGCGGAAATGAAACATACGGCATATATAGCGTTGGGCTCGAATATCGGCCGGCGGGAAGAATATTTAAAAAAAGCCGTTGCTCTCCTGCATCAGCATCCGTCTGTCACGGTTACAAGCATCTCTTCAATTTATGAGACAGATCCGGTCGGATATACAGATCAGGATCCATTTTTAAATATGGTTGCGGCTGTCAAAACATCTCTTTCGCCTTTTGCACTGCTTGATTTGACGCAGCGCATTGAAAATGAACTCGGCCGGACGCGGGACATCAGGTGGGGTCCGAGAACGGCAGACCTTGACATTTTGCTGTATAATCGTGAAAATATTGAGACAGAGCAACTCATTGTTCCTCATCCGAGAATGCATGAACGTTTGTTTGTACTCGTCCCGCTATTGGAGATTTATCCGGACTTTGAGGAATCTGTCAATCATGCGAAAAATCAAGAAGGTGTAAGGGTATGGAAGCAGAAATCTGGGGTAGACGAATTCGTGCGTACAGAAAGTTGAAAGGTTATACTCAAGAGGGCTTTGCCAAAGCATTGGGTATGTCCGTTTCTGTACTGGGTGAAATAGAACGGGGAAATCGAATGCCGTCGGAGAGCATGCTCAGGGATGTAGCCAATACTTTAAATATATCAGTGGAGGAATTGTCTCCATCAGAAGAATAAGAAAGGAGGACGTAAAATGTTTAAGATCGGTGATATCGAATTGAAAAACAGGGTTGTCCTTGCGCCGATGGCAGGGGTATGCAACTCCGCCTTCCGCCTGACCGTTAAAGAATTCGGTGCGGGTTTGGTGTGCGCAGAAATGGTCAGCGATAAAGCGATCCTTTATAACAATGCGAAAACAATGGGAATGCTTTATATCGATGAACGGGAAAAACCGCTCAGCCTGCAAATTTTCGGCGGTGAAAAAGAAACGCTCGTCGAAGCGGCGAAATTCGTTGATCAAAACACAACAGCTGATATTATTGACATTAACATGGGATGTCCGGTGCCAAAGATTACAAAATGTGATGCGGGGGCCAAATGGCTGCTTGATCCGAATAAAATTTATGAGATGGTTTCTGCTGTAGTGGATGCGGTTGATAAACCGGTTACCGTTAAAATGAGAATGGGCTGGGATGATGATCACATTTTTGCTGTTGAGAATGCAAGAGCTGTTGAACGGGCCGGCGGAAAAGCCGTGGCTCTTCACGGGCGGACCCGCGTGCAAATGTATGAAGGAACGGCGAACTGGGACATCATCAAAGAAGTAAAGCAGTCTGTATCAATACCTGTTATCGGAAACGGAGACGTCAAAACACCTCAAGACGCGAAGCGCATGCTTGATGAAACAGGAGTGGACGGCGTCATGATCGGCCGTGCTGCTTTGGGTAATCCGTGGATGATTTACCGCACGGTTCAATACCTGGAAACAGGCGAATTAAAAGATGAGCCGAAAGTGCGTGAGAAAATTTCCGTCTGCAAGCTTCATCTTGACCGTTTAATCAAACTAAAAGGTGAAAATGTGGCAGTTCGTGAAATGAGAAAGCACGCGGCCTGGTATTTAAAAGGTATAAGAGGAAACGCAAAGGTCCGGAATGAAATCAACCATTGCGAAACGAGAGATGAGCTCGTGCAGCTGCTGGATGCGTTTACGATTGAAGCCGAGGCAAAAGAGCTTCAGGATGCTAAAGTAGGATAAATCCGACCTCTGCTCACTGCCAGTTTTAACTGGCAGTTTTTCTGCTTTTCCTGAAAGACTAAAAATAACGGAGTGATATATGATGAGTCATGAAGAGCATAACCATGAAGAATTAAACGATCAGTTGCAAGTCAGACGCGATAAAATGAGTCAATTGCGCGAAAGCGGAAAGGACCCTTTCGGTCAGCGTTTTGAACGCACTCATCAATCAGCGGAACTAATTGATTTGTACAATGAGTACTCTAAGGAAGAATTAGAAGAGAAAGCAATCGAAGTAACGATTGCAGGCCGGATGATGACAAAACGAGGCAAAGGGAAAGCTGGATTTGCCCACATTCAGGATTTGAAAGGCCAAATCCAGATTTACGTTAGAAAAGACAGTGTCGGAGAAGAACAATACGAGCTGTTTAAAGGCTCTGACCTCGGGGATATTATCGGTGTTACTGGTGTTATGTTTAAAACCAATGTGGGTGAATTGTCTGTCAAAGCAACATCTTTTGATCTTTTAACAAAAGCTCTTCGTCCGCTTCCTGATAAATATCACGGCTTAAAAGACATTGAACAGCGCTACCGCCAGCGTTATTTGGACTTGATTGTCAATCCGGACAGCAAAAATACGTTTATTACAAGAAGTAAGATCATTCAATCAATGAGAAGATACTTAGATGACCACGGATACCTGGAGGTAGAAACACCTACGATGCATGCCATTCCAGGAGGTGCATCCGCCCGTCCGTTTATCACACACCATAATGCGCTCGATATGCCGCTTTATATGAGAATCGCGATTGAACTTCATTTGAAAAGGCTGATCGTCGGCGGACTTGAAAAAGTTTATGAAATCGGACGTGTATTCCGGAATGAAGGAGTATCCACCCGCCACAACCCCGAATTCACAATGATCGAGCTTTATGAAGCTTATGCCGATTACAAAGATATCATGAGCTTAACGGAAAATCTCATCGCTCACATCGCTGAAGAAGTGCTTGGCACTACTACTGTTCAATATGGTGATCATCAAGTCGATCTCAAACCTGAGTGGAAAAGGCTTCATATGGTAGATGCCGTTAAAGAAGCGACCGGAGTGGATTTCTGGAAAGAGGTCTCACTGGAAGAGGCCAGAGCTTTTGCTAAAGATCATAGTGTTGAAATTACTGAAAATATGTCTGTGGGGCACATCATTAACGAGTTCTTCGAACAAAAAATCGAAGAAACCCTGATTCAGCCAACCTTTATCTATGGTCATCCGGTAGAAATTTCGCCGCTTGCTAAGAAAAATCCTGAGGATCCCCGCTTTACGGACCGTTTTGAGCTGTTTATTGTGGGTCGAGAGCATGCGAATGCCTTCACCGAACTTAATGATCCTATTGATCAGAGAGAACGCTTTGAGGCGCAATTAAAAGAACGTGAAGAAGGAAATGATGAAGCTCATATGATGGATGAGGACTTTGTTGAAGCATTAGAATACGGGATGCCTCCTACCGGCGGTTTAGGAATCGGTATTGACCGGCTTATTATGCTTTTGACGAATTCGCCGTCAATCAGGGATGTTTTACTATTCCCGCAAATGAGACATCGTTAAAACTTCAAGGATCAGCCGGAAATGAAACGGCTGATCCTTATTTAAAAACAAATTTTATTTTTTCTCAAAAAAGTATTGCACAAACATAAATACGGTGGTATATTATTATTCGTTGCCGCAAAAAGCGGTGGCAAAAACAAAAAAAGCTACTTTAAAAAAGTTCTTGACTTCATGTTGAGAATTGGATATAATATAAAAGTC